>CAVPQN010000002.1:0-1247127 GCA_963707565.1 uncultured Gammaproteobacteria bacterium | reverse complement strand
AACCCAGCCTCCCAGGTCACCACCCGGAGCCCTCACCAACAACGCCTACGAGTACCCGGTCACCAGTTCGACCAAGAGCTATGCGGTCAACGGCCGCAACCAGTACACCCAGGTCGGCGGCGCCACCCACACTGGGACGCCAATGGCAACCTGACCTCAGATGGGGCGACGACCTTCGGCTACGACACCGAGAACCGCCTCGTGAGCGCGAGCGGCGCCAAGACCGCCAGCCTCGCCTACGACCCGCTCGGGCGGCTCTACCAGGTGATAAGCGGCGCCAATACCACCCGGTTCGCCTACGACGGCGACCGCCTGATCGCCGAATACAACGGCAGCGGCACCCTGCAGCGCCGCTATGTGCACGGCGCGGGAGTCGATGAGCCGCTCATCTGGTACGAGGGCGCGTCGGTGTCCTCCGCCAGCCGGCGCTACCTGCATGCCGACCACCAGGGCTCGATCGTGGCCACCAGCAATGCCGCCGGGGCCAAGCTCGCGATCCACGCCTACGACCCCTATGGCGTCACCGCCGCCAGCAACACCTGGCGGTTCCAGTACACCGGCCAGGCGGCCATCCCCGAGCTCGGGCTCCTGTACTACAAGGCCAGGTTCTACAACCCGGGGCTGGGGCGGTTCATGCAGACCGACCCGATCGGGTATGAGGATGACGTCAACCTCTATGCCTATGTCGGCAATGATCCGCTGAACAAGACGGATCCGACGGGCAAGTGGTGCGTCCCATGTGCCTGGGTGGGGCTTACGACACTAGAAAAGGCAATTGTCGCGGCCGGGGCCATTCTCGGCATTGGTGCCGTCGCAGAAACGATTGTTACCAATCAGCAAGATGCAAACTCTTCGAACTCCCCTGATATCAACCCTGCCGACGTCGCTGGGAAAACCCCTGGTGAAATTGATTCCATAGCCAAGGAAAAAGGTCTCGTCCCCAAAGGCCCTGACCCGCAGCAGGGTAAGGGCAGCTACATAGACCCCGTTACTGGGAAACAGCGAGTTCTGGTTCATCCAAACTCAAAGAACCCTTCAAAGTCACACGCGCATGTAAACAATCCCGCCGGCGAGCGCCAGGACATCAGCGGCAATGTCGTTCCGTCAGAGTCCAAGAAGGCACACCTGCCAATTGCAACGCCCAATTCGTCAATTGAGCCAGTCAAGCGGACCATTTGCGAACCAAGGATCGGATCGCGGATACCACAGTGCTAGTCGGGTCGAGAGGCCTATTTGCAACGGGGCCCGTGTTTAGCAACACTTGAACCACCCTTCCGAGGATGGACGGAATCAGATATGGATGGAAATCAGATGCATGACTGGACATTGAGGTCCATCGAAGTCTCCTGGAAGAGCGGTGATGTCCGTTTACACCTTGTATCCGGCCCTGATGCGATTAATTGGCTGACGGCGCGCGACGTGGTGATGTTGGTTATACCGCGGCGCCAAGAATGGGGCCCAAGTGAGAGCATATTGAACAGCACCGGCCCTGAACCGCACGCGGACGGTCAGCGCATGGAGATAGTCATGCAGAGCGGTGATTCGATCCAAATAATTGCTCGCGATTTTTCCCTGACCTGACTTACGTCCGGATTCACGCATCTCGCCGCCTTCATCTCAAATGATTGGATTACCTGCTCTACGACCCGCTCGGGCGGCTCTACCAGGTGATAAGCGGCGCCAATACCACCCGGTTCGTCTACGACGGGGACCGGCTGATCGCCGAGTATTCAGGCGCAGGCACTGTGCTCCGCCGCTACGTGCATGGCGCCGGGGTCGATGAGCCGCTCATCTGGTACGAGGGGGCGGCGGTATCAGCCGCCAGCCGGCGCCACCTGCATGCCAATCATCAGGGCTCGATCGTGGCCACCAGCAATGCCTCAGGCGCCAGCCTCACGATCCACGCCTACGACCCCTATGGCGTCACCGCCCCCACCAACACCGGGCGGTTCCAGTACACCGGCCAGACGGCGATCCTGGAACTGAGCCTGCTGTACTACAAGGCCAGGTTCTATAATCCCGGGCTCGGGCGGTTCATGCAGACCGACCCGATCGGGTATGAGGATGACCTGAACCTGTATGCCTATGTGGGCAATGATCCGGCGAACAAGACTGATCCGACGGGGAAGTGCGGTGCGACACCGGAAGCTGGAAAAACGACGGGTGGCAGCTGTCAGAATCCCGTTCCCGATGGAAAAGGCCTGACCCAGCGCGATACTAGTCGCGGCCAAGGCGGCGGTGAGTTCGGCGCTGCTAGATCTGGTGGCCGGTCTCACAACGGAATGGATATCGAAGCAGATGAAGGATCAAAGGTAGTTGCCGCTGGGCAGGGGCGCGTCGTTACTGTAGATGACCCCGATGGATACGGCACTGGAGCAGAAGTTTATCACCCCGATGGTTCTGTAACTCGCTACCACCATTTGGAAGAGAGAGTCGTTAGCAATGGAGACCGAGTCCAGGCTGGCGATCCGATCGGTGGGATTGGTAGGTCCGGCAATGTTCCGGAGAATGCAGACGCACATTTGCACTTCGAAGTTGTGGTAGACGGTAAACGAATCAACCCGAATGATGCTCTCCGGGAACAGGATCGGTACGATCGATGAGGACCACAGAAAGAGTGAAGTGCGTTATTCGTAGGACTTCCTTGTTCGGGTTCGTATTGCTTGCCGGGTGCAGTCTGAATGAAAGTTTTCCCGCGTCGGGAGTCCTCGAAACTGACTTGGATTTCTGCATCACGAACCCCGAGCTAATTGTGTCTGCAGATGACAACGTATCTCCGTCAGAACTCACGATTCGATACTGCAACTACATGCCGTCTGGCGGGGCCATAAAAACCATTATCGTGAGTACTCGCGGGAAACAACTGATTTATCAAGTGCCGACACCGCTGGGAGCCAAAATCTATTCGGAGTACCGGTTCAGAAAACATGGGGACCTGCTGTTGTTGTCGTATGGCTTTGACAACCCCGACAACGACGGCAACTTTTTCGATTATGACTTGTACGAAGTTGGAAGGCGTGCGGTCATCAAGTCAGGCAAATCCAAGAACAGGCCGCGCCTTTTGCAAATCCTGTGAATGCTGTGCTCGCCACGAGATATGCGTTTGAACGGCCAGCGCCAGACGGTGAAGGACGCCAACAACAACCTGAGCAGCTTCGAGTACGACGGCTTCGATCGTCTGTTCAAGCTGCGCTTCCCGGTGGCCACCACCGGCGCCGGCCAGTCGAGCACCACCGATTACGAGCAGTACGGCTACGATGCGGTCGGCAACCGGACTTCACTCAGGAAGCGCGACGGGCGCACCATCAGCTACAGCTACGATGCCCTCAACCGCCTGCGGATCAAGACCGTGCCGACCTCGGCCAGCGGCGCGGCCGGCTACAGCGTGTATCACGGCTATGAGCTGCGGGGTCTCCTGACCCATGCGCGCTTTGCCTCGGACAGCGGCGCGGGGCGTCACCAACAGCTACGACGGCTTCGGGCGGCTGCTGACTTCCAGCAGCAACATGGGCGGCACCGCGCGCACGGTGACTTCGGCCTACGACGCCCGCAGCAACCGCACGCGCATCACCCACCCGGACGGCGCCTACTTCGACTACGCCTGGGACGGCCGCGACCGGCTCATGCACCTGTCCGAGAACGGGCCCTCGATCACGCTCGCCTCGATCTTCTACGACGGCGAGGGTCGGCGCGATCAGCTGGCCCGCGATGCCTTGGGGGCCATGACAGGCTATGGCTACGACCCGATCTCCCGGCTCTCTTCCCTGAGCCACGACCTGGACGGCGCTGGGGCTGCCAACGATGCGACGTTTGGGTTTGCGTACAACCCGGCCTCCCAGGTCACCACCAGGACCCTCAGCAACAACGCCTACGAGCACCCGCTTACCAGCTCGACCCGCACCTACGCGGTCAACGGCCGCAACCAGTACACCCAGGTCGGGGGTACGGCCCATGCCTGGGACGCCAATGGCAACCTGACCTCGGATGGGGCGACGACCTTCGGCTACGACACCGAGAACCGCCTCACCAGCGCCAGCGGCGCCAAGAACGCCAGCCTCGCCTACGACCCGCTCGGGCGGCTCTACCAGGTGACGAGCGGCACCAACACCACCCGGTTCGTCTACGACGGGGATCGCCTGATCGCCGAGTACTCGGGCTCTGGGACGCTGCTGCGCCGCTACGTACACGGCCCGGGGGTGGACGAGCCGCTCATCTGGTACGAAGGCTCCTCAGTCTCCTCTGCCACCCGCCGCCACCTGCATGCCGATCATCAGGGCTCTATCGTGGCCACCAGCAATGCCGCCGGGGCCAAGCTCGCGATCCACACCTACGACCCCTACGGCGTCACCCCGGCCAGCAATACCGGGCGGTTTCAGTACACGGGCCAGGCGGCGATCCCCGAGCTGGGCCTGCTGTACTACAAGGCCAGGTTCTACAATCCGGCGCTGGGGCGGTTCATGCAGACCGACCCGATCGGGTATGAGGATGACGTCAACCTGTACGCATACGTACGAAACGACCCGCTGAATAACATTGATCCAACTGGGACGTCGTGCACTGGCTCCAGAATCACGAATGATGATGGCACGTGCAAGAGCACAGGGGGATTTTCGACTGGAATTCAAGGGGCGGCCGAGGGGATGGCACGTGCTGCTGACCAACGGCGAGCGCCTGCGGGAGATAAGTCGCGAGGGTCGCAATCCAAGTGGGATAGGACAGATTTCGTAAGGCATTACTTCAGAGGAAATGAAGAGCCCGTAAATCTGGTCAACATCGGCCTTGCCGAGGACTTCCTAGACTCTAAATCAGTAAAAGCGCTTATGGCCCACATGGATGCGGCTACCCGGGACTACTATCGAATACTCGGCAGGCCACCCGACGACTTTCGACGGATATTTGCCACCGATGTAACAAATGAGTCGTCGGCACTTTACTCTATTGGGCGGAGCGGCATTATTGCCACTGGCAACTGTGGCGGAGGTGGTTGCAGCATCGAATACTCGTTGCGTGATTGGTTTAGAGACCCGCTAGATATCGGTGTGGAGTTGCCTGGAGGCGCGCCATACCGCATCAATTTTGACTGGTCGCGACGGGTGGATGCGCCATGAAACGCGGCATGCTCAATCTCGCTTTCACAGTATTACTTCTCGGCTGTTCAGTCGAGACCGAACTACCGGGCGGCTACACGCTGAATCGCATCGATTCTGCGAATCGCGCCATAGTTAATGGCAGCGGTGAGATTGTGGTCTTACCGGACGTCCAAAGCTGCCGAATCATTGGTGAGTTCGTGGTGGGAAAAAGAATGCGGTCAGAGTACCCCGTTGTTCCAGAGGACATGGAGCACCAGCAGAGAGATGGGCTTTTCATCCTCGATGTGAGCGACGAATCGTTACGTACAGGAGTAACTCAAGAAGAGGTTGACCGCTTGGTCGCCAACGCTGTGAACGATTCGGATTGCATGCCATTCCGGCTGATAGGACATTAAGGCTGGCGTTTGCTGCGGGTTTCGCGCATGTTCCCCGGTGATTTCGCTCCAAGCCCGGCCGTCAGCGCCACGGCCGCGATCAATGCGACTTACGACGCGCGCGGCAATCGCACCCGCATCACGCATCCGGACGGGGCGTTCTTCGAGCCGATTGGGAATGCCCTAGGACTTCTTCGGCATGTAGAGGTCGGTCAGCGTTCCTTCGAAGGCCTCGGCGGCGAAGGCCACCGTCTCTGACAAGGTCGGGTGCGGATGTATCGTCAGGCCGATATCGGCCGCATCCGCGCCCATCTCGATGGCCAGGGCGATTTCAGAAATCAGGTCGCCAGCATTGCTGCCTACGATGCCGCCACCGATCACGCGGTGCGACTCGGGGTCAAACAGCAGCTTGGTAAAGCCCTCATCCCGGTTGAGCGCCAGCGCGCGGCCGCTGGCCATCCACGGGAACAGGCCCTTGCCCAGCTTGCGGCCCTCGGCCTTGGCCTCGGTCTCGGTGACGCCCACCCAGGCAATCTCGGGATCGGTGTAGGCCACCGAGGGAATCACTCGCGCATCGAACTGCGTCTTCATGCCGGCGATGACCTCGGCAGCGACCTTGCCCTCGTGCGTGGCCTTGTGTGCCAGCATCGGCTGGCCAACGATGTCGCCGATCGCATAGATGTGCGCGACATTGCTGCGCATCTGCCGATCCACCGTGATGAAACCACGTTCATCCACCGTGAGCCCCGCAGCCTCGGCATTGAGCAGGCGGCCATTGGGTGCACGGCCCACCGCCGAGAGCACACGGTCATAGACCTGCGGCTTCGGCGCCCCGGGTCCCTCGAAACTGACCTGCAGGCCCTCGGTCCGGGCTTTCACACCGGTCACGCGCGTGCCGGTCAGGATGGCCTCGTAGCGCGCCGTCACGCGTTTTTCGAAGGGCCGCACCAGGTCGCGGTCGCAGCCCGGCATCAATCCCGGCGTCAACTCAACCACGCTGACGCGCGAACCCAGCGCGTCGAAGACGCAGGCCATTTCCAGGCCGATGATGCCGCCACCAATGACCAGCAACCGCTTTGGGATGTCCTTGAGGTCCAGCGCACCGGTCGAGTCAATGATGCGCGGATCATCCGGCAGGCCCGGCAGGCGCACCGGCTCGGAGCCCGCAGCAATGATGCAGGACTCGAAACCGATGACCTGCGACTGGCCTTCGGGGCCGCGCAGTTCGACGCGATGCGGCGAGAGGAAGCGCGCGTAGCCGCGATGCACTTCGACCTTGCGCTGCTTGGCGAGGATGGTGAGCCCCGCTGTCAGCTTGCCGACGATGCGATTCTTCCACTGCCTGAGCTTGCTGAGGTCGATCTTGGGCTTGTTGAACAAGATGCCGTGCTCGGCCATCGACTCTGCTTCCTCGATCACCCTGGCCGCATGCAGCAGGGCCTTGGAGGGGATGCAGCCGACGTTGAGGCAGACGCCACCCAGCTGCGGCCAGCGATCAACCAGCATGACCTTGAGGCCCAGGTCCGCCGCACGGAAGGCCGCGGTGTAACCGCCAGGCCCGGCGCCGATCACCAGCACCTGGGTATTCAGGTCGGCCTTGGCTTCCTCAATGCTCATGGCACGGCCTCGACCAGGCCCTGCGGTGCGGCCAGTTCCTCAGCCACGGCCACGGTAAAGCGCACGGCCTCGGCGCCGTCGATCACGCGGTGGTCATAGGACAGTGACAAGGGCAGCATCAGCCGTGGCACGAACGCACCGTCCTGCCACACCGGCTGCATACGCGCCTTGGAGACGCCGAGGATGGCAACCTCCGGGGCATTGATGATGGGCGTGAACGAAGTGCCACCAATGCCACCGAGGCTGGAGATGGTGAAGCAGCCACCCTGCATCTCGGCACCACTGAGCTTGCCATCGCGCGCCTTGCCGGCGAGGCGCGCCAGTTCGCGCGCCAGCTCATAGACATCCTTGCGATTCGCATCTCGGATCACTGGCACCACCAGGCCGCCGGGTGTGTCAGCGGCGAAACCCAGGTGCAGGTACTGCTTGAACACCAGGTTCTGGCCGCTGGCATCCAGCGAGCTGTTGAACTGCGGCATGCGCGAGAGCACCTTGAGGCAGGCACGCGCAATGAAGGCCAGCGGGGTGAGCTTGATGCCCAGCTCCGAGGCCTTGTCCTTGAGCCCGGCACGCAGCGCCTCGAGCTCGGTGATGTCGGCTTCCTCGTGCTGGGTGACATGCGGCAGGTTGACCCAGCTCGCCTGCAGGCGAGCCCCGGAGATTTTCTGGATGCGCCCCAGCGGCTTGACCTCGACCGGACCGAAAGAGGCAAAGTCCACTTCGGGCACTCGCGGCAGCGCCGCGGCACCAGTCGTACCCTGCGTCAGCGTGCGCTTGACCCAGGCCTTGACATCATCGTGCGTGACCCGGCCCTTGATGCCGCTGCCGCTGACGCGCGCCAGGTCGACGCCCAGCTCGCGCGCCAGGCGCCGCACGGACGGTCCGGCATGGGCGCGTGGGGCGCCCTCAGGCACGGCGACGGGCGTGGCAGCCGCAGGCGGCGCTGCCGCGGCCCGCTGCGGCGCAGGCGCGCTGGCACGTTCGGCCGGGGCTGCGGCCGGCGTAGCTGCGGCTACAGCAGCTGGCGCAGCCGTGCCGCGAATCGTCGCCACTCGGTCGCCTGGATTGACGCGATCGCCCTTGGCGACATGCAGCTGGCTTACCGTGCCGGCCACCGGCGACGGCACGTCCATGGTGGCCTTCTCGGTCTCCAGCGTCAGCAGCGCGCCCTCCACGGCCACGCTGTCGCCAACGGCGACCTGCAATTCGATGATCTCCACGTCCTTGAAGTCGCCGAGTTCCGGCACCCGCACCTCATGCTCGATCTCGGCCGGAGCAGCGACAGCCGCTGCGGGCGCAGCGCTGGCGGGCGCAACCGCTGCCTTGACCGGCGCGGCCGCGGCCTCAGCAGCAGGCGCCTCGTCCGCAGCGGTCTCCAGCACCACAATCGCATGGCCCTTGGATACCCGTGCACCCTTGGCGACAAGCACCTCGACCACGCGGCCGGCCACCGTGGTCGGCACGTCCATGGTGGCCTTGTCGGTTTCCAGCGAGACCAGCGCCTGCTCCACTTCAACGGCATCGCCAGGCTTGACCAGCACGTCGATGACCTCGACATCGCTGAAGTCGCCGAGATCAGGAACCTGGACTGTAATGCGTTGGGCCACGGACACCTCGGTCAGCAAGTCACAGGGTCAGGCTTGGCAGGATCCAGCCCGAACTTCTTGATCGCAACAGCGACGGTCGCCAGGTCGACCTTGCCGTCATCGGCCAGTGCGCGCAGCGCCGCCACCGTGATCCAGTGGCGATCGACCTCGAAGAAGCCGCGCAATGCAGCACGCGAATCACTGCGACCGTAGCCGTCCGTGCCCAGCGCCACGTAGCGCCCCGGCACCCATTCGCGCACCTGGTCGGCAACGATCTTCATGTAATCCGTGGCGGCGATGAAAGGCCCCTCGCGGTCGCCCAGGCACTCCTGCACCCAGGGCTGGGCCAGCTTCTCTTCGGGACGCAGGCGCGACACGCGATCCTTGGCCAGCGCTTCACGGCGTAATTCGGTGTAGCTGGTGACGCTGAAGACGTCCGCTGGAATGCCAAACTCTGACTCCAGCAATTCGGCTGCCGCCATCACCTCGCGCAGGATGGTGCCAGAGCCCATCAAGGTCGCGCGTACCTTGCCACGACCACCGATGTGCAGCAGGTACATGCCCTTGAGGATGCCCTGCTCCACGCCCTTCGGCATGGCCGGGTGGGCGTAGTTCTCGTTCATGCAGGTGATGTAGTAGAAGACGCTTTCCTGCTCGGCATACATGCGGCGCAAGCCGTCCTGCATGATCACGGCCAGCTCGTAGGCATAGCAGGGATCGTAGGCCACGCAATTGGGGATGGTGGAGGCCAGCAGGTGGCTGTGGCCGTCCTGGTGCTGCAGGCCCTCGCCGGCGAGCGTGGTGCGCCCGGCGGTCGCGCCCATCAGGAAGCCACGCGCCTGCATGTCGCCTGCCGCCCAGGCAAAGTCGCCAATGCGCTGGAAGCCAAACATCGAGTAATAAATGTACATCGGGATCATGTTGACCCCGTGGTTGGCGTAGGCCGTACCGGCCGCCATCCACGAACAGAAGGCACCTGCCTCGTTGATGCCTTCCTCGAGGATCTGGCCCTTCTTGTCCTCGCGGTAGTACATCAGCTGGTCGGCGTCCTGCGGCGTATACAGCTGGCCCTTGGAAGAATAGATGCCGACCTGGCGGAACAGTCCTTCCATGCCGAAGGTGCGCGCCTCGTCCGGCACGATGGGCACCACATGGCGGCCCACGTTCTTGTCCTTCAGCAGCTGCGTGAGGATGCGCACGAAAGCCATGGTGGTGGAGATCTCGCGCCCCTCGGTGCCATCCAGCAGTGACTGGAAGGCTTCCAGCGGCGGGATCACCAGCGGCGGCGCATCCGTCTTGCGCACCGGCAACGAGCCACCCAGGCTGCGACGGCGCTGCATCAGGTAGTCATGCTCGGCACTGCCGGTCTCGAGCTTGCAGAACGGCAACTCGTCGATGTCCTGGTCGGTGACCGGGATGTTGAAGCGATCGCGGAAGGCCTTGAGCGCCTCGGTGTCGAGCTTCTTCTGCTGGTGGGTGACATTCAGCGCTTCACCCGCCTTGCCCATGCCATAGCCCTTGACGGTCTTGGCCAGGATCACCGTCGGGCGGTCCTTGTGGGCCACAGCTGCAGCGTAGGCATTCCACACCTTGCGCGAGTCATGGCCACCGCGGTTGAGCAGGTAGACTTCGTCATCGGACATGTTGGCGACCAGCTCGGCCGACTCCGGGTACTTGCCGAAAAAGTGCTCGCGGGTATACGCGCCGCCCTTGGCCTTGAAGTTCTGGTATTCGCCGTCGACGCACTCTTCCATGCGTTGGCGCAACATGCCGCTGGTGTCTCGCGCCAGCAGCGGATCCCAGCGATAGCCCCAGATGACCTTGATGACGTTCCAGCCCGCACCGAGGAAGGCAGACTCGAATTCCTGGATCACCTTGCCATTGCCGCGCACTGGCCCGTCGAGGCGCTGCAGGTTGCAGTTGATGACGAACACCAGGTTGTCGAGCTTCTCGCGCACCGGCATGGTCAGCGCGCCCATTGACTCCGGCTCGTCCATCTCGCCGTCGCCGAGGAAGCACCAGACCTTCTGGTCCGAGGGCTCCACCAGGCCGCGGTTCTCCAGGTAGCGGATGAAGCGCGCCTGCATGATCGCCTGCAGCGGCCCCAGGCCCATCGACACCGTGGGGAACTGCCAGAACTCCGGCATCAGCCAGGGATGCGGATAGGACGACAGGCCACCGCCAGCCACTTCCTGGCGGAAGCGGCGCAGCTGCTCCTCGCTGAGGCGACCCTCGAGGTAAGCCCGTCCGTAAATGCCCGGGCTGGAGTGGCCCTGCACAAAGATCATGTCGCCGCGATGTTCCTCGCTGGGCGCGCGCCAGAAGTGATTCAGGCCGACTTCGTATAGCGTTGCTGAGGACGCGTAAGTGGCGATGTGACCACCGTACTCGGAGCTGACCCGGTTGGCGTTCACCACCATGGCCATGGCATTCCAGCGGATGAAGGCCTCGATGCGCCGCTCCAGCGTGCGATCACCCGGATACGGCTTCTCCCGGGCCGGGGAAATCGTGTTCAGGTAGGCGGTATTGGGCTTGAACGGCAGGTAGGCCCCGGAGCGGCGAGTATGGTCGATCAGGCGCTCCAGCAGGAAATGCGCACGCACCGGACCGTGGACCTTGAGGACCGAGTCAATGGACTCCAGCCACTCCTGGGTCTCCTGTGGGTCAAGGTCGTCGTTCTTCTGGCCGTCAGCCATCGGCTCTACTCCTGAAGCAATGCGGGATCAACGGTGCGTCGACCAGGAACTTCCGGCCCGAAGCAGTGCTAGGATGCGGGCCCACATCGGGGCACCATGTCAATTTCCAGCCTGCTCAACCGGTCCATTATGATCCTCGTTGCAGCGCCCATGGGTCAAGGTTGCTGCCCGTCAGCCAAATCACCATGAATACACTCACCCTGAAGCGTCCCGATGACTGGCACCTGCACCTGCGCGATGGCGAGGCGATGCGCGATGTGCTTGACCACACTGCACAACGCTTTGCCCGCGCCGTGGTGATGCCGAACCTGCGCCCGCCCGTGACCACGGTGGCGATGGCGGCAGCCTATCGCGAACGCATCCTGGCGGCCCTGTCGCCGGGACGGCAGTTCGAGCCGCTGATGAGCCTTTACCTGACCGATCGCACCGACCCTGTCGAAGTGGAGCGCGCGGCCGAGGCCGGCTTTGTCTGTGGCTTCAAGTACTACCCTGCCGGCGCCACCACCCACTCCGATGCTGGCGTCACCGACCTGAAGCATACCTGGCCGGTACTGGAACGCATGGAGGCCCTGGGCGTCGTGCTGCAACTGCATGGCGAGGCCACGGGCGGCGATATTGATCCCTTCGATCGTGAAGCGGTCTTCATTGATCGCGAGCTCAGCGTCATCGTCAAGCGCTTTCCCCGGCTCAAGATCGTGCTCGAGCATGTGACGACGCGACATGGCGTCGAGTTTGTCGCTGCCGCCGGCGACAACGTTACCGCCACGCTAACGCCGCAGCATTTGCTGCTGAACCGTGGCGCCATGTTCGAGGGTGGCCTGCGCGTGCACCTGTATTGCCTGCCGGTGCTCAAGCGCGAGCGCGATCGCGAGTCCCTGCTCGCTGCAGCCACCAGCGGTAATCCGAAGTTCTTCCTGGGCACCGACAGCGCCCCGCATGAACAGGGTGCGAAGGAATCGGCCTGCGGCTGCGCCGGCGTCTATTCAGCCCATGCCGGCATCGAGCTTTACGCCGAGGCCTTTGACGAAGCGAATGCGCTCGATCGACTCGAGGGCTTTGCCAGTCGCCACGGTGCGGCGTTCTACGGCTATGCGCCCCATGAGGACAGCATCACCCTGCAGCGCGAGCCCTGGGTGGTTCCCTCGTCATACACATTTGGGCCGGGCAAGGTCATTCCGTTTCGCGCCGGCGGGCAAGTCGCCTGGTCGCTCAAGTCATTCGGCGGCGGGGCATGAGCGAAGAGCAGCCCTCGCCGATGCGCGCTCGCTTCCGCGGCTTCCTGCCGGTAGTTATCGACGTCGAGACCGGCGGCTTTCACTGCGCGACGGATGCGCTGCTGGAAATTGCCGCAGTGACCCTGAAGATGGATGCGGACGGCAATGTGGTGCGCGCCGCCACCTTTCGCGAGCACGTGCAGCCCTTCAAGGGCGCACGCCTCGATGAGGCCTCGCTGGCCGTCAATGGCATTGATCCCTGGCACCCGCTACGCATTGCGCTGAACGAAAGCGACGCGCTGGGCGCGATCTTCCGCGAAGTGCGCCGCGAGGTGCGTGAGCAGGACTGCACGCGTGCCGTGCTGGTCGGGCACAACGCCTCATTTGACCTGGGATTCCTCAATGCCGCAGTCGGGCGCGCCGGCATCAAGCGCAACCCGTTTCACCCGTTCTCCTGCTTTGACACGGCCACGCTGGCCGGCGTGGCCTATGGACAAACCGTGCTGTCACGCGCGGTGCAAGTGGCAGGGTTCCCCTGGAATTCAGCCGAGGCGCATTCCGCCGCCTACGATGCCGAGCGCACCGCCGACCTGTTCTGCGCCATCTGCAACCAGTTCCGCCCGATTTATGAGCAGGGACTCGAGCGACTGCCCGGCATAGCCGAGGATCCGGACCTAGGCTGACGCCGGACTGCCCGCTTCGCCCAGCAGGGTCTGCAGCTCGCCTGACTGGTACATCTCCATCAGGATGTCACAGCCGCCAATCAGCTCGCCCTTGATGTAGAGCTGCGGGTAGGTCGGCCAGTTCGAGTAGGCCTTCAGCGCCTCGCGCAGTTCCGGGTCCTCGAAGATGTTGACGTGGCCAAATGGCGAATTGCAGGCGCGCAGCGCGGCAACCGCCTGGGCCGAGAACCCGCACTGCGGAAAGTCCGGCGATCCCTTCATGAACAACAGCACGGGTGAGGATGCCAGCAGGCCCTCAATTCGTGCGGTGACAGTGTCCGTATTACTCATGCTTGCTCTCCAGTCTTGCTGTCTGATTGGCGCCGCGTATTTGTTGCACGCAGCACCTCGTGTTTCTGCCCCGCCGCCATCGTGGCCCAGCCAGCGATTTCGTCCAGGGTCCGGTAGCACCCCCGGCACCAACCGCGTTCGTCCAGCGAGCAGATATTGATGCAGGGTGAATTCGGGGGTAGCGGATTCATGGGTCTTGGATCGCCAAGTCGTTGAATTATGGGGTCCAGCCTCGTATTCTTCAAACCGAACGACCAATCCGGCGACACCGGGTGTGGAACAACTATCAAGGGGGGCCCCATGAATCCGCTCAATAGCGTCAAGGGATCGGTCATCACCGGTTTCGTTATTGCCATCCTGTTCGCCATTTACGTCGTGGACGGTGCCTGGAACGAACTGGGACTTGCGCGCTGGTTCCATATCCTCTCCGGCATTACCTGGATCGGCATCCTCTACTACTTCAATGCGATCCAGACCCCCGCCATGGCGGTTGCCGCGGCCGACAAGGGCGGTCCCGGTGGCGCGGCCATCAGCAAGTACATCGCCCCGCCGGCGCTGTTGTGGTTTCGCTGGTCGGCGCTCGCCACCTGGCTGACCGGTGCCTGGTATCTGGGGCGCTCACATAACTTCATGAACGCCTTCACGCTGGACGAAAGCGCCTTCGTCATCGGCATCGGCGCCTGGCTGGGCACCATCATGCTGTTCAACGTCTGGGTGCTGATCTGGCCGAACCAGAAGAAGATCCTCGGCATGGTACCGGCCAGCGACGAGCAGAAGGCCAGCGCCCGCAAGATTGCCGGCATGGCTTCACGCACCAACTTCGTCTTATCCATCCCCATGCTGATGTGCATGGGCGGCGCCTCACACGGTCTACCCTTTTAGGGCCAGCCAACGATCAGGCGATGGAAGCGCGGGAGACCTTCTGCGGCTGGCTGATGCCGTAGCCCTGGGCGTAGTCGACGCCCAGCCCGCGCAGTACCTCGACGATCTCGGCATTCTCGGCGAACTCGGCAATGGTCTTCTTGCCGGTAAGGTGGCCGATCTCGTTGATCGAACGCACCATCTCGCGGTCAATCGGGTCGTGTAACAGGCCACGGACGAAGCTGCCGTCGATCTTCAGGTAGTCCACCGGGAAGTGCTTCAGGTAGCCGAATGACGACAGGCCGGTGCCGAAGTCATCCAGCGCGAAGCGGCAGCCCAGTTCCTTGAGCGCCTGGATGAAGCGGCTGGCCTGCGAGAAATTCGCAATGGCCGCCGTCTCGGTGATCTCGAAGCAGATCTTCTTGCCGTCAATGCCACTGCGGTGGAACTGGTCGATGACAAAGGGCAGGAACTTGTCGTCGCCAAGGCTCTGCCCCGACAGGTTGATCGAACACATGGCCAGGCGCTCGCGCTCATCAGCCTGCGAGACCAGCCAGCGAAAGGCTGAATCAATCACCCAGCGATCGATGCTCGGCGTGATGCCATAGCGCTCGGCCGCAGCAATGAACTGGTCCGGCGCCACGATCTTCCCGGTCTCGTCGCGCATGCGCAGCAGCAACTCGAAATGGTCGCCGGTCTCTTCTTCCTGCAGCGGCAGGATGGTCATGCGGAACAGCTCGAAGCGTGACTCCTCCAGCGCATTGTTGATGCGCGCGGCCCATTGCATCTCGCGCCGGCGCCGCATCAGGTCGAGGTCGTTTTCCTCGAAGCAATGCACGCGGTTGCGGCCCGACTCCTTGGCCGCGCCGCAGGCCGAGTCCGCCGCCGAGAGGATGGTGGCGATATCGTCGTTTTCTGCGGTGATCGGTACCACGCCGACCGAGGCGCCGAGGCGGAAGGTGCGGTCCTCAAAGGTGTAACGATAGTTACGGATGGACTCACGCAGGTTCTCTGCCGTGCGCAGCGCCTCCTCCAGCGAGCAACTCTCCAGCAGCACGCCGAATTCGTCGCCACCCAGGCGGGCCAGCGTGTCGCGCCAGCGCACCTTGGTCTTGAGCAGTGCGCCGACCTGGCCCAGCAAGGCATCGCCGGCGGCATGGCCGCAGGTATCGTTGACGATCTTGAACTGGTCGAGATCGATGTAGCACAGCGCGTAGGAAGTCTCGCCGGCCTTGGCGCTCTTGAGCGCTCGCTCCAGCCGGGTCTCGAATTCGCGCCGGTTGACCAGGCCGGTCAGCACGTCATGGCTGGCGTGGTAGGTCAGGCGGCGGTTCAACTCGCGTGATTCGGAGACGTCATGGAATACGAGCACGCCGCCGGTGACCTTGCCGGTGCCATCGCGGATCGGCGAGGCCGTGCTCTCCACGTACAACTCGTTGCCATCGCGGCGGATCAGCAGCATGGGTCGTACCGACTTCACCGAACGGATGCGGCGTACCGACACCGACAGCGGGTTTTCCAGCGGCTCGCAGGTCTCCTCGTGGAAGGAGCGGAAGATCTCGTCGATGCTGCGGCCAAGGCCATCCTCCAGGCGCCAGCCGGTCAGTTCCTCCGCCACCGGGTTGAGGTACTCGACACGGCCATGGGCATCGCAGGTGATGACGCCATCACCGATTGATTGCAGGGTGATCTGCGCGCTTTCCTTCTCGCGGAACAGCGCTTCCTCGTACAGCTTGCGCTCGGTGACGTCGAGTTCGACGCCAATCAGGCGCTGCAGCCGGCCCTCGCCGTCGACGCGGGCGCGTGCCCGGCCCACCACCCAGCGCCATTCGCCGCTGGTATGGCGCATGCGGTGCACGCTCTCGAACATCGGCGTCTTGCCGGCAATATGCGCACGCATGGCCGAGGTGACCCGGGCCACGTCATCCGGGTGCACCATCTTGTGCCAGTCCGGCGAATTGATGATGTCGTCCTCGGCAAAGCCAAGCATGGCCTTCCAGCGCGGCGAGAACCAGGTGTGGTTGGTGATGCCGTCATAGTCCCAGAGGCCGTCATTGGAACAGGGCAAGACCAGCGCCTGGCGTTCCTCGATGTTGGCCAGGCGATCGGCCAGTGCGATTTTTTCCAGGCCCGTGGCCAGGCTGGTGCCGACCAGCTTCAACAGCAGGTGCAGGTTAACGTCCCAGGTATCGCGCGGCGAGGCTGAGGCAAACGCCAGGAAACCGCGAATGGTCCCTTGCACGGCAAAGGCGATCAGCAGCAGCGAGCGGATATCAAGGCCAGCCAGTCGCGCAGCATCGCTGGCCTGCTCAAGGCGTACCGCAGCGGTGTCGCGGAATTCGATCAGCCGGATATGCTCCAGCCGTGAACGTATCCAGGGCAGCGAATCCAGCGACTCGCCACGCAGCACTTCTGGCCGGCAGGCGGCAAACATGCCCTTGGACAGGGCCATGGAATCTATGCGCTCGCCGCGACCGTCGAGCAGCGCCAGGAAAACGACATCGGTACGGGTGGCCTCGCGCAGGATGTCGAGGTTCTGGCGAATGACCGCATCGGCAGTGGTAGCAGAAAGGTTCTGGAAATCGACCGCGACCTTGGTACAGGTAATGTCGATTCCCAGCGGCGGGCGATCCGCCCGCGGCTGCCACAGCTTGGGTGACAGGATGTCCGAGGCTGTGAATTCCGGCAGCTCTTCGCTTTGCACCGTTGGCACCCGGATATGACCCCCCTGACGCCGTCCAGTCTCTCAGGCTGTTATGACTAGTCCACAGGAACCAGTTAACGCTTCTACTGTTCAGGCCCTGTGTACAGTTGCAGCGCATTTTGTCAGAAAATTCTAGGAATGCAACCTAAGCTTATGTATTTCCTGCATGAAGCGAATTCGAGGGTTCCATGACTACCGTAAAGACAAGCGTGGCGCGGAACCGCTGGCGGGTGCGAGGATGTGCCCCGTGAACAGCGAGTCACCTGCCAACGGCCATCGCCTGGGTTGGGCCTTTGCCCTGACCGCCTGCTTCATGGTGGCCGAAATCATCGGCGGGCTGATTTCAGGCTCGGTCGCCCTGCTCGCTGATGCCGCCCACATGTTCACCGACACTGCAGCACTGGGCATGGCGCTGGCAGCCTGGCGCTTTGCCCAGCGTCCTGCTGATGCCGGGCATTCCTATGGTCACCGTCGCATCCAGGTGATTGCCGCACTGATCAACGCACTGGCGCTGATCGTGCTGGTGGGCTGGCTGGCGATTGAGGCCATTTCACGCCTTTCCACGCCAAGGCCGGTCGATGCCGGGATCATGCTGGTGGTGGCCGTGCTGGGTGGCCTGGTCAATATCGCTGCCGCGCTGATCCTCAGGCGCGGACGAGACAGCGACCTGAATGTCAGCGTCGCCTACCTGCATGTGTTGAGTGACCTCGCCGGATCACTGGCCGCAATGGTGGCCGCGATCGTGATCCTGACCACCGGATGGCTGGCGGTGGATCCACTGCTTGCGCTGCTGATTGCCGCGCTGGTGGCACGCGTGGCCTGGCGCATGCTGAGCCGCGCCGTGCATATCCTGCTGGAGGGTGTGCCGGAGGGATTCGACCCCGTGGCGATGGCAGTGGAACTAAGCGCCGCCGTTTCCGGGATCAGCAACATCCACCATGTCCACGCCTGGTCGGTGGGCAGCGAAGAGCCGATCGTTACCTTTCATGCGCGGCTGCAGGACGGTGCCGACGGCGACCGGGTGCTGGCAGATCTCAAGCGCGAACTGCAACAGCGCTACAACATCCATCACTCGACCATCCAGTTGGAGCATGGCCCCTGCCGGGATCCGGCATAGGTCGCGCTAGCGCTCTGCCAAGGCCGCGCTCGCTTGCTGGTACAGCGCATCAAGACAGGCCTTCATCTGCTGCTGCCACTGTGCCAGGCCTTCGGCATCCAGGCGCCGTGGTGCCAGCTGCGGTTCACCAATGACCAGCACGCTGGGCGAGAAAGGCCAGGGCAGCACGAAGCGATCCCAGGTCGGAAACAGGAAGGCGCGTCGCGTGGCGAAGGCCATGGGCAGCATCGGCTTGCCGGAAAGCTGCGACATCAGTATCGGGCCGGGCTTGAATTCGCGCCGCGGCCCGTGGGGACCATCCGGGGTGATGGCCGGCGACACGCCTTCCTTGCGCATGGCCTCGAAATAGTCGCGCAGTGCCTGCGCACCGGTGGCGCTGGATGAGCCGCGGATGACATATCCGCCGGCGCGGCGCGCCAGGCGCGCGGGAATCTCGCCATCCACCGAGGGTGTCACCAGGAAGCCAAGCTTCAGCCCGCGATCGCGCCAGCCCAGCAAGTAAGGTATCGGCAACATTTGATGCTGGTGCCAGTAGACCGGAATGCACTGGCCGTGCTGCTGAAGGGCCGAGCCCAGGTGCTCCTCGCCGAGCACCTTGACGACGCGCATCAGCGACCAGGTCAGGCGCACGATGGCGCCCGCCACCGGCGCGGCCAGCACATTGAAGAAATGACGCGTACGGGTCAGCTTGCGCTTGGCCCGTGTGCGCTTCTCGTACAGCGTGTTCTGGGGTTGGCTAGTCAGCGTTCATACTCCGGTGCCGAACAGTACCTCGGGCGGGCACTCGATCACTTCAAGCTCGCCGGCCCCTGGATCCACTGCCAGCGCTGCCACCACGGCATCGCCCAGGGCAACGCGCCGCAAGGCATATGAGCGGCCCGCATGATGCCCGACGTCACCAACGATCACCACCTGCGCTGCCGCTACGACCCCAAGGCCCGCGGCCTTGAGCACGGCTTCCTTGCAGACCCAGAGCCAGGTGGCATTGATTGACCCCTGCGCCAGCGCCGCACGCTCGTTTGCACTGGTGACCAGGCGCAGGGACTCTGCGCCCACGGACCCACTGGCCTCCAGGTCCAGCCCCACCGCGATTCCCGCTGGCGCCAGCGCACAGGCCGCCCAGCCCGCCGCATGGGCAATGCTGAAATCAGGGCCACCCGGCCAGTAAGGCCTGGCGCCCGCTGTGTGCGCAATTGCCGACAATGGCAGCTTGAGGCCACAAGCCTGTGCTGCGTGTGACAGCAATGCCCGCGCCGCCAGCGATTCCAGTCGCTGCTCACGACCCAGGCGCGCGAGCCTGTTCGACTCCACGTCGGCGAGGCGGCTCATCCAGCGCGCTTCCACTGCGGCATCAAGCGCGCTGGGCAGGCGCACATGATGTAGTAGAATTTTGCCGGTCGAATCCATTCCTTCCCCAGGGTCCTGATGCCGCAATGACTCCCGCCAAGACACTGGTCAGCCTGCTTGCGACCAACGCCCGGGTGGACCAGTACATAGGTTACCTTGAGGCGGACCAGGTCGAACGCCGCGTCAGCTATGCCGAGCTGGAGCAGCGCGCGCTGGGCATCCTCTGGCACCTGCAGCAACTTGGCGCCCGCCGCGGCGACCACTTGATCATTTTCCTCAACAACAACGAAGCCTTCATTGACGGCTTCTGGGGCGCGCTGGCGGGCGGCATCATCCCCGTACCGCTGGCGGTGGGCATCAGTGACGAGCATCGCCTGAAGCTGCTGCGTGTGGCCCGCCAGCTCGGCCAGCCCTACCTCTATACCGATCGCAAGAGCCTGGACCGGCTGCTGGCCTTTGCCAGCGAATCAGGAGCCGCCGAGCTTGGGCGGCAATTGGCCGAGCGCGCCTTTGTCATCGACGAGCTGACGGAAATCAGCCGCCGTGCTGACCCCGTCGATGCGCGACCGGACGATACCGCGTTCATCCAGTATTCCTCGGGCTCCACCAGCGCACCCAAGGGCGTGGTGCTGAGTCACGCCAATATCCTGGCCAACACCCATGGCGCCACCGTTGCCACCGGCTACCGCCCTGGCGATGTCTCGCTGTCGTGGATGCCGCTGACCCACGACATGGGCCTGATCGGCATGTTCATCTTCATGTTTGCCAGCCAGATGCAGGTGAACCTGATGCCGACAGAACTGTTCGTGCGCCGGCCGCTCTTGTGGACCAGCTTTCTCTCGCGCAAGAAGGTCACCATCACCGCCTCGCCGAATTTTGGCTACCGCCATTACCTCAAGGTGCTGGGCGAGCGGCCACTGGAGGCGATGGACCTGTCCGCGGTGCGCGTCATCTACAACGGCGCCGAGCCGATCAGCATCTCGTTGTGCGACGAATTCATGGACCGCCTGGCCCCGGCAGGCCTTGCGCGCAATTCCATGTTCACGGTCTACGGCCTGGCTGAGGCCTCGCTGGCGATGACCATTCCCGCACCCGGCGCACCCTACAGATCAATTCACCTGGATCGTCACGCCCTGACGGTGGGCACGGCGACCCAGGCTGTCGCAGCGGGCACGGCCGATGCGCTGGAGCTGGCGCTGCTGGGTCGCGTCATCCCCCACGCCGAGCTGCGCATTGTTGACGATGACGACAGGCCCGTCGCCGCAGACGTGGTCGGCCACGTGCAGATTCGCGGCGACAACGTCACCTGCGGCTACTTCAAGCTGCCGGAAATCAACGCCACCAGCTTCACCGCAGGCGGCTGGCTGCGCACCGGCGACCTGGGGCTGATGCACGAGGCTCAACTGGTCATCACCGGTCGGGCCAAGGAACTGATCATCATCAACGGGCAGAACTACTACCCCCATGACATCGAGTCGATCGCCGAGAGTGTCGATGGGCTGGAACTGGGCAAGGTGGTTGCCACCGGCTGCCGGCCCGAGGGTGCCGAAACCGACCAGCTCACGATCTTCGTCTTGCACCGCGGATCAATCGAGGATTTCCTGCCACTGGCGCGCGATGTGGCACGAAGGGTCAATGAACACTCGGGCCTGGAAGTCACCCGCGTGGTGCCCGTGAAGCGCATTCCCAAGACCACCAGCGGCAAGGTCCAGCGCACCGCGCTGGCAGCCAGCCTGATGGCGGGTGAGTTCGATGCCGAACTGGCTGCAATAGCGGAACTGCAGCAGGCCAGCGGCGAAGTGGTCGCTGTTCCCGTGGCGAGTATTGAGCGCCAGCTACTCGATATCGTGCGCGAGGCCATGCCCGGCAAGCGCGTGGACGCCGAGGACAACCTGTTCGACGTCGGCGCCAACTCGCTGGCACTGATCCAGATCCATGAACAGATTGACCAGGAATTTCCCGGGCAGGTAGAACTCGCCGAACTGTTTGACTATCCGACCGTGCGCCAGCTGGCGGGATATCTGGAAAAGAAAGCCGCCACCTGGGCCTAGGCCGAGTTGTCCTCGCTACTCGCGGCAATGGCCTGCGGCAACGGCCGCCGCACCTTCCAGCGACGATAACTCCACAGCCAGTCCGCCGGTCGTTCGCGGATCATGGCCTCGACGCGCTGGGCATATCGGTCAATGATGCCGCCCTCGGGCAACTCCTCGCCACGTGCCACCAGCGGTTCCAGCGTCACGGTGTAATAGCCACGCGCCACGCGGCGCACCGCCACGTAATACACCGACATATTGCCGACCCGGGCGATGGCCTCGGGGCCCATGTAGAAGGCCGTGTCGACGCCGAGGAAGTCGGTGAAGTGACGTGTCGTCGCCGACACTGGATCCTGGTCGGCCACCATGGCCACCACGCGGGGCTGCTTGCGCTGGCGCAGCACACGCATGAGCAGGCGCTTGGCCGGAATCATGCGCGCGCCAAACCGTGAGCGAATGGTGAGGAACAGGCGATCACCCCACAGCATGTGCAGTGGCTTGTAGGCCGCATCCATGGGCAGGCCCATGCCGACTGACAGGCCCAGCAAGGTCCATTCCCAGTTGCCAACATGCGAGGTCACGATGATCACCGAATGACCGCCCTCCAGCTCGCGCCGCATCGGCTCGACGCCCTGCAACACCACGCGCTTGCGAACTTCCGCTTCGCTGATGGTCACCGACTTGAGTATCTCTACCGTAACGTCGGAGAAGCCGCGGTAGAAGTCGCGCCTCAGCTGTTGAAGTTCCGTAGCTGACAGTTGCGGGAAGCAAAGCTTGAGCTGCTCATCCACCACCTTGCGCCGATAGCGAATGATGTACTCGGCGAGGAAATACAGAAAATCAGCGAAGGCGTACCAGACTGGCAGCGGCAGCGAGGAAATCGCCCGCAGCCAGAAAGGGAAGCGATCAAAGGCCTTGCGATCTTCCAGGCCTTCAGGTCGGGAGCGATGTTTCTTCTGCTTTGGCATGCGCGCGCCAGCTTACCTGATCGACTTTGACTCGGCTCACCCTCGGGATCGGTATAGCCAGCCGCGCCGCGTCAGTGCCTTTTCCGACTCCACCGCAAGGAACACCAGCGCGGCAACTCCAAACGCTGCGGCAAGCTCGGTCGCTGAAAGGGCGACGGTGTTGAACCAGCGATGACCGAAGGGCGTGTACACAATCGCCAGCTGCAGAAACACGGACCCCAGCACTACCCACGCCAGCGGCCGGTTGCTGCCGAGGCCCTGTGTCAGCAGCGACTCGCGTTCCGAACGGATGGCCAGCACATGGGCCAGCTGCGCCAGCACCAGCGAAGTGAACACCAGCGTCTGCCAGCCACCGGAACCTCCGCCCAGGCTCCAGGCCTGCGACAGCAGTGCCAGGCCCGCCATCAGGCTGCCGACCCAAGCCATGTGCTGCCAGACGCCACCAGAAAACAGGCTCTCGCCCGGGCGCCGCGGCGGGCGCTGCATGACGCCGCGGTCGGCAGGCTCGGCCGAAAGGGCCAGTCCCGGCAAGCCATCAGTGACCAGGTTGATCCACAGGATGTGGATGGGCAGCAAGGGCAGTGGCATGCCAAGAAATGGCGCCAGCAGGATGGTGAGTATCTCCGCCAGGTTGCAAGTCATGGCAAACCGCACGAACTTGCGCACGTTGTCGTACATGCGCCGGCCCTCGGCCACCGCCTTGACGATGGTGGCGAAGTTGTCATCCAGCAGCACCATGTCGGCGGCCTCGCGCGCGACGTCGGTGCCCGACTTACCCATGGCCACACCGATGTCGGCAAGCTTGAGTGCCGGCGCATCGTTGACGCCGTCACCGGTCATGGCCACGAACTCGCCACCCTGGCGCAGCGCATCAATGATGCGGATCTTGTGTTCCGGCGAGACGCGCGCGAAAGCCACGGGACCTTCGAGGACCTGTGCCAGCTCAGGAGCCTCCATATCCTCGAGTTCGCGCCCGGTGACGACCCGGCCATCCTTCGGCAGCAGGCCAAGTTCGGCGGCAATTGAGCGAGCCGTTGCCGGATGATCGCCGGTGATCATGATGGCGCGGATACCGGCGGCCTGGCAGGTGGCGACCGCCACCTTGGCCTCGGGACGCGGCGGGTCCTCCAGCCCAACCAGGCCAAGGAAAGTGAGGTCCTGCTCCAGGGCCTCGCCACGGCTATCCGCGGCAGCCTGCTCACGCAGGGCAAAGGCAATGACCCGCCTGCCCTCGGCGGCCAGGCCAGCCGCGGCCTCAAGCGCCGCGGCATTGGCTGCCGGATCCTGGCGACAGAGACCGAGTACGGCCTCCGGTGATCCCTTGACGAAGATGATATGCACGCCGGACGGCTCGCGGTGCAGCGTTGCCATGCGCTGGCGCGTGGAATCGAAGGGTAGTTCAGCAATCCTGGGAAACTGCCCGACTAACTCTGCCTTGCGCATGCCCGCCTGCCCACCGGCCTCCACCAGCGCCAGCTCGGTGGGATCGCCGACCCCAGCACCGTTGCCCTCCTCCACATCATTGGACACCGCAAGCGCCTGGGCAAACCGCTGCCAGTGGCCCGTCAGCTGATCTGGCGGTGCCTCATGCCATTTCCCATCGACATACCAGGCCCGCACCTGCATGCGGTTCTGCGTCAGCGTGCCGGTCTTGTCTGAACAGATGGTCGTTACCGAACCCAGCGTTTCGACTGCGGGCAGGCGGCGCACCAGCGCCTGGCGACGCACCATGCGCCTGGCGCCCAGCGCCAGGGCGATGGTCACCACCGCAGGCAGGGCCTCCGGAATCGCGGCCACCGCCAGGCTGACGGAAGTGAGCAGCATCAGCATCACTTCTTCGCCACGCAGCAATCCAGCGCCGAACAGCAGCGCACAAATCGCAATGACGATGATTGACAGGCGCCGGCCAAAGGCCGCCAGCCTCAGCTGCAAGGGCGTCTTGCCCGCTTCCGCCGTGCCGAGCAGAGTCGCGATGCGGCCAAGTTCCGTGTCCATGCCGGTGCCTATCACCAGCCCGGTGGCCCGGCCCGTGGCGACAGTCGTGCCCTTGAATGCCATGTTCACGCGATCCGCCACCGGCAGCTCCGGATCGGGGATGGCCTCAACCGACTTCACCACCGGATGCGACTCACCCGTCAGCGCCGCTTCCTGCACCGTGAGGTCAGCAAGTTCAATCAAGCGCAGGTCCGCGGGCACGGTTCGTCCCGCTTCCAGCAGGACGATATCGCCAGGCACCAGCTCGGTCGCAGCGATGACCTGCACGCCGCCTGCGCGACGCACCGTGGCATTGGGTGCCGCCATGCTGCGCAGTGCCTCGACTGCTGCCTCGGCGCGATATTCCTGCACGAAGCCGATGACGGCGTTGAGGGCAACAATCGCCACAATGACAATCACGTCCTCAATCTCGCCGGTAAGCCCGGCCAGCACCGCAGCCGCCAGCAACACCAGGATCATGAAGTCGCGGAACTGGTCCAGCAGCATGCGCGACCAGTGCCGGCGCTTCGCCTCCTGGATGGCATTGGCGCCGTACTGCCCTTGCCTGGCCGTGACTTCGTCTGCGGCAAGGCCGGTCGCGCTATCGCCCTGCAACTGATGCAGCGCTTCGCCACAATCCATCGCGTGCCAGGCTTGTGTCGCCCTGATCCTCGCCATGGTCAATGTCCGTACAGGAAAAGGACGTAGGTGTTGATCGAGTAAGTCACCAGCAGGAACAGGCCGGTCCAGCCGACGAAGCGCAGGATGCGCCCCTCCGGCCGGTAGAACAGGGCCACGATCACTGCGCCGGTCATGACGATGGCACTCAGCGACGTGCCGACATGCGCGACCGAAATGGCAGACAGCAAGGGGCCGTCGGTATAGGCCAGGTCATCTACTGCCAGGATGGCCGCGTCGAACAGATTGCTGCCCAGCAGGTTGCCAATGGCCAGGTCCAGCGCGCCAATCCGGATCGCCGAAACCACTACGGCAAATTCAGGCAGCGAGGTCGAGAAGGCTATGAACAAGGTGCCGACGAAGCTGTTGTTCCAGCCCATCAGGCGCCCGATATCAGCACCGATGAACGGCAGCCATGAACCCGCCGCCACCACCACGGCAGCGGCTATCAGGTAACCGGTCACGGCCTGGCGCAGGGAGATGCCGGGGTAACGCAGCGTCTCCGGCTCCGGCCGCTGGCGCGCCTCGCGAATCTCATATTGCACAACGATGCGCATCGCCATCAGGTAGCCAATCAGGATGACGGGTGTGTATATGCCGACATGGCCGATGGCCGGCATCTGTGGGCCTGCCAGCATCGACAGCGAAATGACGCCCAGCAGGATGATGCCGAAGCCGGCGGAGAGGATATGACTCTGTGCCGCCAGCGTGTAGATCGAGGCCCGCGGGTAGCCGGCTTCGAGGAACAGCAGCAACAGCAGGTTGAACACACAACTGCCCAGCACATCGCCCACCGCAATGTTGGGCAGCTTGGCCACGGCCACTGCGGAAATGCCGGTGACCAGTTCCGGCAGCGAGGTCACCGTGGCCACCATGATCACGCCAATCAGGGTGCGGCCCAGCCCGGTGCGCTCGGCAATGACGTCGCCATAGCGTGACAGCTGAAATCCGGCAATGCCGATCAGCACCGTACAGAACAGGAACTGCAGCCACACGGTCAACATTCGCCAGATCCTAGCGGCGCCCAACGACGGACGCATACGTGGTGTTCCCGAAGGAGCCAGCAACAGTTACTGCGGGCCCACCGCAGCCGCTAGAATGACACGATTCATGACCCGCGGCGCCCAGGTGCCGGATTCCGGAGGACACAAATATGGCCCAGGCATTCATCTATGACCACGTTCGCAGCCCACGCGGTCGCGGCCGGCCAGATGGCGCGCTGCACAGCGTGACGCCGATCAATCTCGCGGCACAGGTCCTTGGCGCGCTGCGTGATCGCAGTGACCTGGACACCGGCCTGCTGGATGACGTGGTGCTGGGCTGCGTCACTCCCGTGGGTGAACAGGGCGCGGACATCGCCCGCGTCGCCGCACTGCATGCGGGTTACGCCGAGACCGTGCCGGGCAAGCAGATCAATCGCTTCTGCGCCTCGGGCCTGGAGGCCGTCAACACTGCCGCGGCACAGGTGATGTCCGGCCAGTCCGACCTGGTGGTGGGCGGCGGCGTGGAGTCCATGTCGCGCATCCCGATGGGCTCGGATGGCGGCGCCTGGCCCATCGATCCGGCGGTTGCCTACCCACTGTACTTCGTGCCCCAGGGCATCAGCGCCGACCTGATTGCCACGCTCGATGGCTACAGCCGTGAACAACTGGATGCCTACGCGCTGGAAAGCCAGCGCCGCGCCGCCGAGGCCTGGCGCCAGGGCTGGTTCAGCCGTTCGGTGACGCCGATCAAGGACCTCCTCGGCGAGACCTTGCTCGAGCGCGACGAGTACATGCGCCCGGATACTACCGCCGCCGATCTCGCCGGCTTGAAGGCAGCTTTTGCCATACCCGGCGAGCAGGCCGGCTTCGATGCGGTGGCCTTGCAGCGTTACCCGCAGGTCGAGGCCATTCGCCATGTACACACGGCAGGCAATTCCAGCGGCATTGTTGATGGCGCGGCCGCCGTTCTGGTCGGCAGCAAGGGCATGGCGCGCAAGCTCGGCCTCAAGCCGCGCGCACAGATCCGGGCCTTCGCCTCCATCGGCAGTGAGCCCACCATCATGCTCACCGGCCCTGCGGCGGCGAGTCGCAAGGCACTCAAGCGCGCGCGCATGAAGCCCGCCGACATCGACCTGTGGGAAATCAACGAGGCCTTTGCCGCCGTGGTGCTGCGTTACATGCGCGACATGGAACTCGATCCCGCCCGTACCAACGTGGCCGGGGGCGCCATCGCCATGGGCCATCCGCTTGGCGCCACCGGTGCCATCGTGCTGGGAACGGTGCTGGACGAACTGGAGCGTCGCAACCTGTCCACCGCGCTGGTGACACTGTGCATTGGTGCCGGCATGGGCACTGCAACCATTATCGAGAGGCTGTGATGGACAAGACAATCAACATCGAGGTCGCCGATGGCATTGCGACCCTGACCATCAACTGCCCCGGCAAGCCGATGAATGTCATCACGCCAGAACTCACGGCGGAACTTGCCGCTGCGGTAGAGCGCATTGCCAGCGATGCCGCCATCAGCGGTGCGATCATCACCTCGGGCAAGAAGGACTTCATGGCGGGTGCCGACCTCAAGGAATTCGCCACCGCCTTTGATCGCGGTGTGACGCCGCGCGATGCAGCACGCACCGTAGGTGAATTCAGCAAGCTGTTTCGCCGCCTTGAGACCTGTGGCAAGCCGGTGGCCGCCGCGATTAATGGCCTGGCCCTCGGCGGTGGCTTTGAGCTCACACTCGCCTGCCATTACCGCGTGCTGGCTGACGAGGCCAAGGTTGTGGTCGGCCTGCCCGAGGTCAAGGTGGGCTTGCTGCCGGGCGCCGGTGGCACACAACGACTGCCGCGCATGATCGGCATCGCCAACGCCCTGCCGCTGATCGCCGAGGGAACACACCTGAAGCCCGCGCAGGCACTGAAGCTTGGCCTGGTCAACGAGCTGGCCCCACGCGATCAAGTTGTTGCACGGGCGCGCCAGTGGCTGGCAGGAAAGCCCGAGGGAATACAGCCCTGGGATCGCAAGGGTTTCAAGGTGCCCGGTGGCACCGGCATGCAAAATCCCGCAGTGGCGCAGACCTTCATGGCCGGCAATGCCCTGGTCGCCAGGACCACCATGAGGAACTACCCCGCTCCGGTGGCGATCCTGTCCTGCGTCTATGAAGGCACGCAGTTGCCCATGGATGCTGGCCTCGCCATCGAGGCGAAGTACTTCGCCACGCTGCTGGCCGGACCGGTGGCTCGCAACCTGATGCGCACCATGTTCGTGAACAAGGGCAAGGCCGATGGCCTGGCCCGCCGCCCGCAAGGCATCGAGACCCGCCGCGTGCAAAAGCTCGGCATCCTCGGCGCCGGCATGATGGGTGCCGGCATTGCCTATGTCTCGGCGCGCGCCGGCATGGATATCGTGCTGATCGACTCAAGCTCCGCGCAGGCTGAAAAGGGCAAGGACTATTCACGCAAGCTCCTCACCAAGGATGTCGAGCGCGGCAAGCTCGATGGCGGTGCAGCCGAGGCCATATTGGCGCGTATCACCACAGCCACGGACTATGCGCAGCTCGCCGGTTGCCAGATGGTGATCGAGGCGGTATTCGAGAATCGCGAGATCAAGGCCGACGTTACCGCCAAGGCCGAGGCGGTGCTGGGCAAGGACGCCATTTTTGCCAGCAATACCTCGACACTGCCGATCACCGGCCTGGCCAAGGCCTCCAAGCGCCCGGCCAGCTTCATCGGCGTGCACTTCTTCTCGCCGGTGGACAAGATGCCGCTCGTCGAGATCATCGTCGGCAAGAAAACCGGTGATGCTGCCATTGCCCAGGCCATGGACTACATCGGCCAGTTGAGGAAGACACCGATCCTGGTCAACGACAGCCGTGGCTTCTTTACCAGTCGCGTGTTCAGCACCTTCGTCAACGAAGGCCAGGCCATGCTGGCCGAAGGTGTCGCGCCTGCACTGATCGAGAATGCGGCGAAGATGGCCGGCATGCCGGTCGGACCGCTGGCGGTCTCTGACGAGGTCACGCTGGAACTGCAATGGAAGATTGCGCAGCAGACCGAGCAGGACCTGGGCCTGCGCTACAAGCGCCCGGTCAGCCATGACGTGGGCCGCAAGATGGTGATTGACCTGCAGCGCCTCGGACGACGCCAGGGCGCGGGTTTTTACGACTACCCGGCCGACGGCCCCAAGCGCCTGTGGCCGGGACTCGCACAACATTGGCCGGTCGCTGAAAAGCAGCCGAGCCTGGAGGAAGTGCAGGAGCGCCTGCTCACCATCCAGGCGCTGGAGACGGCGCGCTGCTTCGAGGAAGGCGTACTGACGGATGCGGCCGAAGGGGATCTTGGCTCGATTCTCGGTATTGGCTTCCCGCCGTGGACCGGCGGCGCACTGAGCTTCATCGACACCATGGGTACGGCCGAGTTTGTTGCCAGCTGCACGCGCCTGGCCAAACGCCATGGCGCGCGCTTCAAGCCCTCGCGCTGGCTGAAGAAGCGTGCCGATGCCGGCACCTTGTTTCACCCGGCTGCTGATGCCAAACGCGGCGCGGCCTGAAGGGACAGCCCATGAAGCGCACGATCTTCACCGACGAGCACGAGATGTTCCGCGACTCTGCGCGGCGCTGGTTCCAGCAAGAGGTAGCCCCGCAGGTGGAGCGCTGGCGCGAGCAGAATTTCGTCGAGCCAGAGTGGTTCCGCAAGGCCGGCGATCAGGGCTACTTGCTGATGTGGGCCGACGAGAAATACGGTGGCCTGGGCATCAGCGACTTCCGCTACGAGCAGATCCTGATCGAGGAAGACACCCGCCACGGCGACATCGGCTTCTTCCTGTCACTGCATTCGCGCCTGGTCGGCCCCTACATCGGCCACCTCGGCACCGAAGAGCAGAAGCAACGCTTCCTGCCGGGCTGCATCAGTGGCGAGCGCATCCTGGGCGTGGCGCTGACCGAGCCCGGCGCTGGCAGCGACCTGGCCGGCATGCGCTCGCGTGCCGAGGACAAGGGCGATCACTACCTGCTGAGTGGCTCCAAGACCTACATCTCCAATGGCCAGATCGGCAACCTGTTCGTGGTGGCCGCGCGCAGCGTGCCGGATGAGCGCTACGGGCTGGGCCTGTTCCTGGTCGAGGAAGGCATGGAGGGCTTCCGCCGCGGCCGCAACCTGAAGAAGATGGGCCTCAAGGCGCAGGACACCTCGGAGTTGTTCTTCGATAACGTGAAGATCCCGAAGAGCCATGTGCTGGGCGACCCCAGCCAGGGCTTCAAGTACATGACCACCTTCCTCGCCGAGGAACGGCTGATCAATGCCTGCTGGAACATTGCCCACGCCCAGACCGCCTTCGACATCACCCTGGAGTTCATCAAGGAGCGCCATGCCTTCGGTCGCCCGATCGGCACCTTCCAGAATTCGCGCTTCAAGATGGCTGAAATGCGTGCGCAGCTCGATGCCATCCAGATTTTTGTCGACCATTGCGTGATGGAGCACAATGCCGGGCGCCTGACTCCCGTGGTGGCTGCCGAGGCCAAGCTGCTGTCCAGCGAGCTGGAAAACCGGGTGATGGATGAATGCGTGCAATTGCACGGCGGTGCCGGTTACATGGACGAGTACCGCATCAGTCGCATGTTCACCGATGCGCGCATCTCGCGCATCTATGCCGGTACCTCGGAGATCATGAAGGAAATTATCGGCCGCTCGCTGGGACTCGACGACCGCCAGCGCTAGACAAGAACAATCGCTGCCGCAGCATCAGGGGGAAGCATGAACGGACTGATGATGGACTCACCGCTGACGATCACCAGCATCATGCGCCATGCCGAGCGGGTGAATGGCGCGACCGAAGTCGTGTCCTTTACTGCCGGCAATCCGCGCCATCGTTGCACGCTCACCGATGTCTTCCGCCGCGCGCGCAAGCTGGCCAACGCCCTGGCCAGTGCCGGTGTTCGTCCCGGTGACCGTGTCGCCACGCTGGCCTGGAATGATTATCGCCACCTGGAGCTGTACTACGCCGTGTCCTGCATGGGCGCGGTATTGCACACGCTGAATCCACGGCTGTTCCCCGAGCAGCTGGCCTGGATCTTCAATCACGCCGGCAACCGCCGGTTGTTTGCGGATGTCACCCTGCTGCCACTGGTAGAGAAACTGCGCCCCGCCCTACCCCAGCTGGAGCGTGTGGTGGTGTTGTGCAGCGATGCCGAGTTGCCGGTCAAGGGACTGGAATCCTATGAGTCCTTCATCGACGGACACAGCGATGAGTTCGACTGGCCAGAGCTGGACGAGCGTACCGCGAGTGCCTTGTGCTACACCTCGGGCACTACGGGCAATCCCAAGGGCGTGCTGTTCAATCATCGCTCCACCGTCCTGCACAGCTACGGCTCGGCGCTGGTGGACACTATGGCCCTCGGCCGACGCGATGCGATCCTTGCCGTCGTGCCGATGTTCCACGCCAATGCCTGGGGCCTGCCCTATAGCGCACCCATGATCGGCGCCAAGCTGGTGTTCCCGGGTCCCAAGATGGGCGATGGACCTACGCTCGCCGCAATGATCCTCGAGGAAGGCGTGACACTCGCTGCCGGCGTGCCCACGGTCTGGCAGCAGCTGCTCAACCACACTCGTGAGGCGAACATCGTGCTGGAACCGCTCAAGCGCGTGCTGGTCGGTGGCTCCGCCTGTCCCTTGTCCATCATGGATGAATTCCGCGAGCGTCATGGTGTGGGCACCGTCCACGCCTGGGGCATGACCGAGATGAGCCCGCTGGGCACGGCCAACACCGAGCCCCTGGGATTCGAGCAGCTGAGCCAGGCCGAACAGGATGCGCATCGTGCCAAGCAGGGTCGACCCACCTTCGGCGTCGAGATGAAGATCGTCGACGATGTTGGGAAGGAAATGCCCTGGGACGGCAAGAGCGCCGGCATCCTCAAGGTGCGCGGCCCCTGGGTCTGTTCCGACTATTACGAACTGGGCGAAGCCAGCACAGCGCACAGCGAATCCGGCTGGTTTGCCACCGGGGATGTGGCCAACATCAGTGCCGATGGCACCATGCAGATCACCGATCGCGCCAAGGACGTCATCAAGTCTGGTGGCGAGTGGATCAGCTCCATCGACCTGGAGAATGTCGCGGCGGGTCACCCCAAGGTGCTGCAGGCGGCAGTCATTGGCATCAAGCACCCGAAGTGGGATGAGCGACCGCTGTTGGTCATCGTGCCGCGAGCGGGCACCGATCCCACGCGCGAGGAACTGCTGGGCTGGCTCGAGGGCCGTATCGCCAAGTGGTGGATCCCGGATGACGTGGCCTTCGTCGAGCAGATTCCACTGACGGCCACCGGCAAGATTTCCAAGCTGGAATTGCGCAAGCAATTCGCAGACTACTCGCTGCCGTGACCCACGAGATGCGTTTTCGCAGCGCGCTTCCCGGCAATGCCTGGCCGGCCGTCGGCAACGACACCGGCACCCACCTGCAGGCACTGTTGTTCCAGCTCGATCGTTCGCAATGGCTGGCACCGCCACAACTCCAGGCGCTGCAACTGCAACAGCTTGGCCTGTTACTGGAGCACGCGAGGCGCACGGTGCCGCACTATGCGCGCAGCTTGAAGGGCCTGGACCTTGCCAGGCTTGATCGTGCGGGCTTGGAGCAACTGCCGCTACTGACGCGCAAGGAAATGCAGTCCGACTTTGAGGCACTGAAGAGTTCAGCCCTGCCGGCCGGTCATGGTAAGCCCATGCCCTGGCAGACCTCGGGCTCCACCGGCCAGCCGATCCGCTTCCTGCGCACCGGACTCACGCAACTGCTGTGGAATGCCATGGCCTTGCGCGACCACCTTTGGCATGAACGCGATTTCTCGGCCAAGCTCGCTGCGATTCGCGCTAACGCTGAGGACAAGCATTGGCCCGACTGGGGCTCACCGGTCTCGGCCGTATTCGAGAGCGGGCCTGCCGCCACCTTGAACGCCAAGCATCCGCTCGAACGCCAGCTGGATTGGCTGCTGCAGGAAGATCCCGATTACCTGATCACCCATGCCAGCAACCTGGCGGCACTGGCACGCGCCAGCCTGCAACGTGGCACGCCACTCACGAAGTTGCGCCAGGCACGCAGCTTTGGCGAGGCGCTGAGACCCGATACGCGTGCCACCGTGCGGGCCGCCTGGGGCGTGGATGTCAGTGATACCTACACCTGTGAGGAGGCCGGCTACATCGCCCTGCAGTGCCCGAAGCATGAGCACTACCACGTCATGGCCGAAAGCCTGCTGGTCGAGGTGCTTGATGATGCGGGCCGTCCCTGCGCTCCCGGCGAGACCGGTCGCGTGGTGCTGACCACCCTGCACAATTTCGCCTACCCGCTGATCCGCTACGTCCTGGGTGACTACGCCGAGGTGGGCGCGGCCTGTGAATGCGGGCGCGGCCTGCCGGTGCTGACCCAGATCCATGGCCGGCAGCGCAACATGCTGCAGCTTCCCGATGGCAGCCAGCACTGGCCCAGCTTTCCCGCCCAGCTGTGGCAGGACGTTGCAGCCATTGAGCAATTCCAGCTGGTGCAGAAAACGCCATCAAGCATCGAAGTGCGCTACGTGATGAAACGCGACCTCAGCACGGCCGAGCAGGTCGCTCTGGCCGCCGCCCTGGCCGGGAAACTGGGTTACGCATTCGAGTTTGCCTGGCTGCGGATGCCGGAGATCAAGCGCAGCGCCAACCTCAAGTTCGAGGACTTCATCTCCGAGCTTTAGCCGGCGTACAAATAAAAAGGCCGGCACCTTGCGGCACCGGCCTTGTCCGTCATTGAAACCCGGACTTCAGTTCATTCCGATCTTCCAGGTAAAGCCTGCACCCCAGGCTGCCCAGTCCTGCTCGTGACCGCTGCGAGCTGAATTGCGGTTGCCAATGGTTCCGTAATCCACGTAACGGACGTGGACGCCAAAACTGTCGGAGATGTTGTAATTCAAGCCTGCACCAAACACCAGGTTGGTGCTGTCGTCCTTGCCGTTGAACACGACCCCAGGTTCACGGTAGGTGATGTCCTGGTCCACCTGGGCTACGCCCAATTGCGCGAACGCCGAGAAGCCAGAATCGCCCAGGGGCAGGAAGCCGACCAGCGACACGTCGATCGCCGTGGCCTCAATCTCGTCCGTATACCCTATCGTTCCACCCTCGCCACCATCGTAGCTACCGGCAACGCTTAGCGCTCCGAGATCAGCAAAGCCCAATGCTACCGCCAGGTGCTCGATGGGTTGCCAAGCGGCAAAAACATGGAAAGCTGTATCAGTATCGTCATTCCTGACGACAGTGTCGGTGCCAAACTCGTAGGCTCCGATGTCGCTCTGGCCAATAGTAGCGCCGACCACAATGTCGGAATAAGCCGGAGCCGCCATGAGCCCCGCGCCAATCAACGCGCCGGTCAGGGCACGAAGTTTTAGGTTCTTGTTGAAGTGTCTCTTCATTTGCATTGTTCCCTTGCCTTAAGAAATTCGGCTGGCCACGCCTGGTAGCCAACCACCCTGATACCGCCCAATGGGCTTTTTGCGCCCGAAACATGGAAAAGTCAAATTTTAGCCCTGGAACACCCGTCCTGGATTGAGGATGCCCCGGGGATCCAGCGCCTGCTTCAGTTGCTTCATCAGGGCGATCTCGCTGGGCGAGCGTGACAACGATAGCCACTCGAGTCTCTCCCGGCCGATGCCATGCTCTGCCGAGATCGAACCCTGCCTTGCTGCCAGGGGTGAATAGATGATTTCCTCGACCTGGTGACGGGCCGACTCGCTGCCGCCGCCAACCACGGCGAAGTGCAGGTTGCCATCGCCCAGGTGGCCAAAGGTATAGCAACGTTGTTCGGGCATCTCGCGTGCCAGACGACTGTGCACCTCCTGCACATAGCCCTCCATCTCGGCCACCGGCAGGCTGACATCAAAGATGAACGGGTGCGCCTGCCCCAGCGCCTGGCTCACATCATCGCGCAAGTCCCAGATCGAATCGCGCTGGGCCTGCGAGCTGGCGATCACCGCATCCTCGTACAGCCCGGACTCGCCGACCGCCCCCAGCGCGGACTCAAACTGCGCCTGGTCAGAGACTTCATCAGCGCCCTGCGACTCGGCAATGACGTAGAAGGGATAGTCACCCGCCAATGGACTCTTGCCACGCGCAGGCGGCGTGGTGACCAGCTGAAAGTAATCGCGCCACATCACCTCGAAGGAGGAGAGGCCAGCCGCAAGCGTTGCATCCAGCCGACCTAGCAGAGCAGTGACCTGGGAGAATTCAGCACAGGCGAGCAGCGCTGTCTGCTGGCTCGCCGGTTGCGGCCGCAAGCGCAGCACCAGTTGGGTGATGACGCCCAGGGTGCCTTCGGTGCCCAGGAACAATTGCTTGAGGTCGTAGCCGGCGTTGTTCTTGATCATGCGGTTCAGCGCCGGGATCACCGTGCCATCGGCCAGCACCGCTTCCAGGCCCAGCACCATGTCGCGCATCATGCCGTAGCGGATCACGCGATTGCCGCCGGCGTTGGTCGCAGCATTGCCGCCGATGGTGGCCGAGCCGCGCGCGCCCAGGTCGAGCGGAAACTGCAGGCCGTGGGTCTCGGCGGCGTTATGCACAGCTTGCAGCGTGGCGCCGGCCTCGACCTGCAATGTCCGACCCAGGGTGTCCACCGACAGCACGTGGTTCATGCGTTCCAGCGACAGGCCGATTTCCCGTGGACCGGCAACGCAGCCCTGTACCAGGCCGGTAAGCCCGCCCATAGGCACGACAGGCTGGCTGGCAGCATGGCAAGCGGCCAGCACAGCGGATACCTCGGCCGTGCTGGCCGGGCGCACGATGGCCATCGCCTGGCAGGGTGATGAATCGGCCCAGCCGTTGCTGCGCTCACGAACGGCGGCGCCTTGCAGCAGGCCGGCGGAACCCACAATGTCGTGCAACTGAACCAGGATGGACATGGCGGACATTATGGCAGCGACCCGGCCAGTTCAGGTGCTTTCGCCCACCTGCCACGCTAGGATGCCGGCGTGCCCAACCGTACTGCCAAGCCCACCTCCCTGGACATTGCCCAGCGCGCCAAGGTCTCGCAGGCGACCGTCTCGCGCGCGCTGCGCGACAGCCCGCTGGTGCGCCCCGAAACCCGCGCGCTGATCAAGGAAATTGCCCGCGAGATCGGTTACCACATCGACCACAACGCCGCGGGACTGCGCACACGACGCAGCCACACGCTGGCACTATTGTTGTTCGAGGAATCCGCCGGCGAAGCGCGCATCAATCCCTTCTTCCTGTCCATGCTCGGGCACATCGCGCAGACGGCGGCTCGGCGCAAGTTCGACCTGCTGGTGTCCTTCCAGCAATCCAGCGACGACTGGCATGGCGATTACGAGGTCAGCAATCGCGCCGATGGGCTGATCCTGCTGGGCTATGGTGACTACGTGAACTATGCCGGCGGCCTGCAGCGCCTGGCCGAGTCCGGCGCGCACTTCGTCATCTGGGGTCCCGTGGTGGAAGGCCAGCCCGGGCATTGCGTGACGACGGACAATGCCCACGGCGGCCGCCTGGCGACCGAGCACTTGCTTTCGCTGGGGCGTTCACGCATCGCCTTTGCCGGCGTCGCCTCGGAGCACTACCCTGAATTTCGCGATCGTCATGCCGGTTACGTGCAAGCCTTGCGTGCTAACCGACGCAAGGTTGACCAACGCCTGTGCGTAGACGCGCTGAGCGAGGAAGCCGATGGCTACCAGGCCGGGCTCGAGTTGCTGGCGCGCAAGGCCAGGTTCGACGCCGTGTTCGCTGCCAGCGACCTGATCGCGCTGGGACTGATTCGCGCGCTGCAGGATCGTGGCCTGTCGGTGCCGGGCGACGTCGCCGTGGTCGGCTTTGATGACCTGCTGGCCGCCTCCTACAGCAACCCCAGGCTGACGACCATTCGCCAGGACACCCGCATCGCAGGTGAGCTGCTGGTGGAAAACCTGATCCAGCTGATTGAAGATGTCCCGGTCGAGACCCTGCCCCTCCTGCCAACCCTCATTGTCCGCGAGTCCTGTGGCTGCAGGCTCAAGCCCGCCTGAACCCGGCGTGACCGGTGGCGTGCAATCGTATTCAGCACTGCCGCTGCGGCCAAACCCACACAATTGGGGGCCGTGAGTTCAAGGGCCAGCGAACCGATGATCTCTGCCATGGCAGGCAAGACGGCTTCCGCCGCAGATCTGGCACGCGCACCACACTGGTGGCGCGGCGCTGTCATTTACCAGATCTATCCGCGCAGCTTTGCCGACAGCAACGGTGACGGCATCGGCGACCTGCGCGGCATCTGCAGCAAGCTCGATTACGTCGCCGGACTCGGCGTCGATGCCATCTGGATCTCGCCGTTCTTTCGTTCGCCCATGCGCGACTTCGGCTATGACATCAGCGACTACCGCCAGGTCGACCCGATGTTCGGCAACCTCGAGGATTTCGACCGGCTGGTGCGCGAAGCCCATGCGCGTGGCCTGCGCGTGCTCATCGACCAGGTGCTGAGCCACAATTCTGACGAGCATCCCTGGTTCCAGGAAAGCCGCAGTGATCGCAGTAACGACAAGGCCGACTGGTATGTCTGGGCCGACCCCCGGGCCGATGGCACGCCACCCAACAACTGGTTGTCGATCTTCGGTGGCTCGGCCTGGCAGTGGGAGCCACGGCGCTGCCAGTACTACCTGCACAATTTCCTGGTCAGCCAGCCTGATTTGAATTTCCACCAACCGCAGGTACGCGCCCGCATGCTGGAGGAAATGGAGTTTTGGCTGAAGCGAGGCGTGGATGGTTTCCGCCTCGACGCCATCAATTTCTGCTTCCACGATGCCGCCCTGCGCGACAACCCGCCCAAGCCTCCGGAGCAACGCGTCGGACGCGGCTTTGCCATTGATAATCCCTACGCTGCGCAGCGCCACATCTACGACAACACGCGCCCCGAGAACCTGGCCTTCCTCGAGTCAGTGCGCGCGCTGATGGACCGCTACCCCGGCACTGTCACGCTGGGGGAGATCTCCTCGGAGGATTCGCTGGCAACTGTGGCCGAATACACCGCGGGCCAGCGCCTGCACATGGCCTATAGCTTTGAGCTGCTGACCGAGACTTTCTCGACCCGACAGGTGAGGCAGGTGGTCGAAGCCGCGATAGCCGCCGACCCGGAGGCGCTGCCGTGCTGGGCCATCGGCAATCACGACGTCGCGCGAGTGGCGTCGCGCTGGGCCAATGGCAATCCCCACGCCTCGCGGGCCCGACTATTGAATGCCCTGCTGTTCTCGCTGCCCGGCAGCGTCTGCAGCTACCAGGGCGAGGAACTCGGCCTGACGCAGGTCGACTTGCCGCGCGAGGCCCTGCAGGATCCCTACGGCATCGCCTTTTGGCCAACCTTCAAGGGCCGCGATGGCTGCCGCACGCCGATGCCCTGGTCTGACCAGGAACACAGCGCCGGCTTCAGCCACGGCCGGCCCTGGCTGCCGGTACCGGACGAGCACCGCGCTCAGGCGGTCGAGCGCCAGCAATCGGCGCCCGGGTCCGTACTGGAGTCCTACCGCAGCTTCCTGCGCTGGCGCCGCGAGCAGCCTGCGCTGCGCCTCGGCAGAATCCGCTTTCTCGATACGCCGGCCGAGACGCTGTGCTTCCTGCGCGAGCATGAAGACCAGCGCCTGCTCGCCTGCTTCAACTTCGACACGGTGCCTTGCACGATCCCGCTGGGTGGCCTGGCGGTCGAAGCCCTTGCAGGCCATGGCTTCGCGCCCTGCGATCTCAAGGGCGGCAGTATCACCCTGCCAGCCTGCAGCGCATTCTTCGGCTCAACCCCTTAACAAAAAGCCCCCTGCCAGCATCGCTGGCAGGGGGCCGGGAAGTGCCCGCCGCGTGGCGGCTCAGAACTTGTAGTTGACGCCGAGCAAGTACTGCGTGCCGTACTCCTGATAGTCCAGCAAGCGCGACTTGTTCTGCGAGTACGCGATGTACGGCTCGTTGGTCACGTTGTTGATCTGGAACAGCAGCTGCATGCCCTCCATCGGACCGGCGTCGAACAGGTAGCTGACCTGCAGGTCCGTGATCATGTCGTCGTCAACGTAGCGCAGGCCACGCTCGTTGGCGAAGTTGGTCACCTCACCGATGTACTCCGAACGATAGCGGGTGGCGATGCGGGCGCCGAAGCCATGCTTATCGTAGTACAGCGTCGCATTCCAAACGTGCTCGGAAAGGCCAGGCAGCGGGATGTTGCTGTTCGCCACCGAGCTGACCGAGCCCGGAATCGTGATATTGCTGTCAGTAAAGGAGTAGCTGACGATGGCGCCAAAGCCATCCAGTGCCTCCGAGAGCATTTCACCCGGCAGCGAAGCCGCCAGTTCCAGGCCCCACAGTGTTCCACCCTTGCCATTGGCCGGCGCCGAGAAGTTGCCGGTTGCCTGGGGCACGATGCCGGGAGCGAACAGCACCAGTGGCGTTGCCGCCAGCAGCTCGCTGAAATCGTAACCGCTGATGGTCTGGTTGTAGATATAGGTACGCAGGTCCTTGTAGAAGCCCGCTGCCGACACATAGCCCTTGTTGTTGGAGAAGTAACGCTCATAGGAGACGTCAAGCGCCCAGGCACGCCACGGATCGAGCTTCGCATTGCCACCGCTGCCACCCGGGATACCGGTGATGAAGTCGTAGCCGCTCTCCTCGGTCGCCTTCAGCTCATCCATGCGCGGACGCGCCATTTCCTTGGCGATGCCGATGCGGATCGCCTGTGAATCCGGCAACAGGAAAGCCAGGTTCACCTGCGGCAGGAAATCCGTGTAGTCCTTGCCGTCGCCGACTCGCGTCACGACCTGGTTGGGACCCCAGGGATAGGCAACCAGGAACGACGAAGATGACTGGTCGGTCTGGATCACCTGCACACCGATATTGCCGCGCAGGGTCACCGTGTCAGAGATCTCGTGGTCGAGATCGCCGCGTACATAACCGGTGAAGACCTCCTCCTCGACATCCCAGTACTTGCCGGCCAGGTACGGCAGCGTGGTCGGGTCGCCATAAGTGATCGGGTTGTAGTCGTCGCTCAGCACGCCGCGCACGTTCCAGGCCAGGGCCTGGCCGGCGTCTGCGTAGCCCAGGTTCATCGGCCGCAGCAGGTTGGTGCTGCTCACCTGGCGGTAACCGCCGCCGATGGTGCCCAGGCCCGACTCCGGCGAGATCTTGTCCTTGGTGCGCTCGCTGTAGTTCAGGCCAAACGACGTGCTGCTGAATTTCCACATCTCAACATCGCGGATCGCGTCGATGCGGAAGGCGGTCAGTTCGTCCTCCACCTCCGGAGCCTTGGTGTAGCCGGCGCCGTAGATGGTCGGACCCACGCGGATGTTGGCCGGATCGGCGTAGTTACGCAGGAAGCTCAGCGACGGCATGCCACGATTGCCACGCAGCTCGAAGGTACCGGTGTCGTAGACGTTGCCAGGAGAACCGCCCGTGGGCAGGTACTGTGAATTGATCTCGAACTGGTCCTGCTCACGCGTCGCCTTCGAATAGCTGAGGTCGGCCTTGATTGTCCAGTCGCCACCCATGCGGAACTCGTTGAGCCAGCCACCGGCGATGATTTCGTCCTTGGTCAGGAACAGGAAATTGCGCGCGAGCGGCACTACGTTGTTCAGCGTGCCAGCGACCACCGTGTTGTTTTCGATGGTGACGTTGGAGAAGCCGAACAGCGAACCGGGCGGGAAAGTGCCATCGCAGCACGGCGCCGGATAGCCACCGAGGTTGACCTCCAGACTGCGCGCGTTGTTGGTCTGGTCCATGGTCGAGTAGTAAACGTCGATGATGCCGCTGTAGCTGTCGCTGGGCTCGAACTGCAGCGCGGCCATGAAGCCGTCACGGACCGTGTCGCCCATGTCGGCGCGAACCTTCATGCCCTTGGTAATGCGGGTGCCTGCCGGGATACCGGCGTTGAGCCCAGCAGCCCACTGGTTGTTTGCGACGTCTTCCCAGGGCTCGTAGGTGCCGAAGCCGCGGGTGGCCAGCGGCGAGTCCAGGCGGGCATAGCCAAAGGCGAAGCCAACCTTGCCGTCGGCGAACTGGTCTACATAGGAGAAGCTGATCCGGCTGCCCTGGTCGTCCGAATCGGCGCCGAGGTTGTCGTTGGAATTCATCTCGCCGCGGACGTTGAGCGCCATGGCCTGGCGGCCGTAGTCCAGCGGACGCACAGTGCGCAGGTCGATGGTGCCGGCCAGGCCCTGGCCGACAACCTGTGAATCTGGTGTCTTGTAAACCAGCACCGAGCTCAACAGCTCCGAGGGGTACTGGTCGAATTCGACGCTGCGATTGTCGCCGGTGCTGACCTGTTCACGGCCATTCAGCAGCGCGGTGGTGAAGCCCGGGTCGGTACCACGCAGGCTGATGGCCGAGGCGCGACCTTCGGCGCGCTGGGAAGTCAGGCCAGGCAGGCGGGAAATGGACTCGGCGATGCTGGTGTCAGGCAACTTGCCAATGTCTTCAGAAGAAACCACCTCAACAATGCTGCCGGACAGGCGCTTGGCCTCGATCGCATCCTCAATGCCGGCGCGAATGCCGGTGACCGTTATCTCCTTCAACTCGGTGGCGCTTTGCGCCCAGGTGACGGCGGGTGCAGCGAGGGCTGCGGCAACGGCTATGGCAACGGCCTTGCGGCGAAGTTGGGCACTGTCCAGATGGCGGCTCATGAAATCCCCCAGAGAAAATAGGTATAGGTATAGGGCCAGTCACGGGATCGTAGTCAGCACCTTGAAACCGCGCAATGCATGTATACGATTGCACTCCATGCAATCGTATTCATTTCCTCGCGCTCGGGGTTTGCCGCCACTCTCCACGACCATGCGCCAGATACCCCTGCTCCTGCTCTGCTCCACCCTGATGCTCGGATGCGCAAGGGCGCCTTCGCCGGCGCAGGACGATGGCGCCACCCACTACCGCCTGCGCCCGCCAGAAGCGGAGGTCATCTACTTCCTGCTACCGGATCGCTTCGAGAACGGCGACCCGGCCAACGATCACGGCGGGCGTGTGGGCGATCGCCTGGTGACCGGTTTCGACCCGACCGCCAAGGGCTTCTATAACGGCGGTGACCTCAAGGGCCTGATGCAGCGCCTGGACTACCTGCAGGCCCTGGGCGCCACCGCTATCTGGCTGGGCCCGATTTACAAGAACAAGCCGGTACAGGGCCTCGACCCCAATGCCCTGCCCACCGCCGACTCAGTCAGTGGCGTCTCGGCTGGTTATCACGGCTACTGGATCACGGACTTCACTGCCGTCGACCCACACTTTGGCAGCGATACCGACATGCGCGCACTGGTCGATGCGGTGCATGGCCGCGGCATGAAAATCTACCTCGACATCATTACCAACCATACGGCCGACGTCATCAGCTATCGCGAGTGTCCGACCACGGGCTGCGCCTATCGCTCACGCGCCGACTATCCTGGACAGGCCTACACGCCATTCGTGCCGCCCGGCGAGGAGCAGGTCAAGGTGCCGGCCTGGCTCAATGACCCGGTTTATTACAACAACCGCGGCAACAGCGAGTGGTGGGGCGAAAGCGCCGTGCTTGGCGATTTTGCCGGCCTGGATGACCTGAAGACCGAGGACCCGCGCGTCATCCAGGGCTTCATCGACATCTTCGGCGACTGGATCGAGCGTTACGACCTCGATGGCTTTCGCATCGACACGGCCAAGCACGTGGACGACGGTTTCTGGCACGCCTTTGTGCCGGCGATGCAGGCACGGGCGAAGGCTCGGGGCATCGACAATTTCTATGTCTTCGGTGAGGTCTTCGTCGAATCGCCGGATGTCGCCACGCTGGCCCGCCACACCCGCGAAGGTGGCATGCCCACGGTGCTGGACTTTGCCTTTGCAGCGGCGCTGCGCGAAACCGTGGCGGGCTCGGCGGGCACCGCGGTGCTGGCCCGGCTGTTCGATGGCGACGCGCTGTATGAAGGTGGCCGGCGAGGCGACGCTCAGGCCTGCCGACCTTCATCAGCAACCATGACATGGGGCGCTTTGCCCATTTCGTCCGCAAGCTCCAGCCGACAGCCAGCGAGGATGAATTGCTGCAGCGCACGGCGCTGGCGCACGCGATGCTGCTGACGCTGCGCGGCGTGCCGGTGATCTACGCCGGCGATGAGCAGGGCTTTGTCGGCCGCGGTGGCGACCAGTCCGCCCGGCAGACTTTATTTCCCAGCCAGGTCGCTGAATACAACCAGGACATCGTGCTTGGCACCGACGCCACCAGCGCTGATGCCAATTTCGATACCCATCATCCCCTGTTCCAGCTGATTGCCCGGCTGTCCGCGCTGCGCGGCGAGCACAGCGCGCTGCGTCACGGGCAGCAGCGAGTGCGCGCCTTCCAGCGCTCGCCGGGTATCTTTGCGGTCTCGCGCTTCGACCCGGTCGACAATCGCGAATACCTCATTGCCTTTAACACCTCGACCCAGCCATTGGCCGCCCAGGTCACGGTCGAGGCCACCAGCACGGCGTTCAGCGCGCTGCAGGGCGAATGCGCCGCCACGCCCACCGCGGCCGGCAGCTTGCGTGTCTCCTTGCCCCCGCTGGGCTTTGTCATCTGCGCCGGAGCGTCACCATGAGACTGTGGTTCCTGGCGGGTGTTGTCTTGCTGGCACCTTCGCTCACCCTGGCGGCGTCCGCCGACATCGTTGCGAGAGTCGCTTCTCCCGATGGGCGGCTGGAGGTCACGATTTCGCTCAATGGCGAAGGCCGCGCGGCCTATGCCGTGACCCTGCGAGGCAAGCCGGTGATTGAAGAATCACGCCTCGGTTTCCTGCTGACAGACGCGCCCAAGCTGGAACGCAACTTCCAGCTGGAATCCACCGCAACCCGTAGCGTGGATGAAACCTGGCAACAGCCCTGGGGTGAGCGGCGATTCGTGCGTAGCCATTTCAACGAACTGGTCGTCCGCCTGCAGGAACGCGCGCCACGGACGCGGCGGCTCCACGTGGTATTTCGCGTCCAGGACGACGGCCTGGGCTTTCGTTACGAGTTTCCCGACCAGCCCCAGCTCAAGCAAGTGAACATTGCTGATGAGCTGACCGAATTTGCACTGGCAGAACCTGCCACCGCGTGGTGGATCCCCGGTGGTGAGTGGAACCGCTACGAGTACCTCTACCAGCGCACCCCGGTCGAGGAAATAAGCCAGGCCCATACGCCGGCCACCTTTCGCCTTGCCAGCGGCACGCATGTTGCGATCCATGAAGCAGCCCTGGTGGATTACTCCGGCATGTGGTTGCGCCGTGTCGAGGGCCGCCGCCTCAAGGCCACGCTGTCGCCGTCTTCATCCGCCGCCCGTGTCAGCCGCACAGCGCCCTTTGTCACGCCCTGGCGCACGCTGCAGGTCGCTGACGACGCGCCTGGCCTTTACATGTCAGACCTGATCCTGAATCTCAACGAGCCCAATGCGCTGGGTGACGTCTCCTGGTTTCGTCCCTTCAAGTACGTCGGCATCTGGTGGGGCATGCACCTGGACTTGGAATCCTGGGCCTCGGGAGAGAAGCATGGCGCCAACACTGCCAACGCGCGCCGCTACATCGACTTCGCCGCCGCCAACGGCTTTCGCGGCGTGTTGGTTGAGGGCTGGAACCTCGGCTGGGATGGCGACTGGTTCGCCAACGGCGAGGACTTCAGCTTCACCCAGCCGTATCCGGACTTCGACCTGGAGGCACTGGCGGCCTACGCCGGCGAGCGCGGCGTGCGCCTGATCGGCCACCACGAAACTTCCGGCAACATCATCAACTACGAGTCCCAGCTTGCCGACGGTCTCGACCTGTACGCCCGCCTGGGCATTGACGGCGTGAAGACCGGCTACGTCGCCGATGCCGGCGGCATCAAGGCGCGCGGCCCGGATGGCCTCGTTCGCTTCGAGTGGCATGATGGTCAGGTCATGTCGCGCCACCACCTCAAGGTAGTGGCCGAGGCGGCGAAGCGGCGCATCGCCGTGAATCCGCACGAACCCATCAAGGATACGGGCCTGCGTCGCACCTATCCCAACTGGGTCTCGCGCGAGGGTGCGCGCGGCATGGAGTACAACGCCTGGGGAGATCCGGTGAATCCACCTGAACATGAGGCCAACCTGGTGTTCACCCGCATGCTGTCCGGGCCGATGGACTTCACCCCGGGCGTGCTGAGCCTGATCGGGCGCGACGGCCGGCGCATTGAGTCCACCATCGCCAAGCAACTGGCGCTTTATGTGGTGATCTACAGTCCGATCCAGATGGCGGCCGACCTGCCAGAGAACTACGCGAAGTTCCCCCAGGCCTTCCAGTTCATCAAGGACGTACCCGCTGACTGGCAGGACACCCGCGTGCTCAATGGCGAGGTGGGCGACTACGTGACCATGGCACGCCAGGATCGCAACAGCGATGACTGGTACCTGGGTGCGGTCGGCGACGAGAACGCCCGTTCACTGCAGGTGAAACTCGACTTCCTCGCGCCCGACCGCAACTACGTTGCCGAGATCTACCGCGACGGCGACCAGGCTGACTACCGCGACAAGCAACATGACATCGTGATCGAGTTGCGTCCCGCAGCGCACGGCGAGACCTGGACACTGCGGCTGGCCCCGGGCGGTGGCCTGGCCGTGCGCTTCCGCCCGCAGCACAAGGAGTGCACTGCATGCAACAAGAACCCGGAAGCAGCTACCGCTACCCGCTGACCCTGCTCGCCATCTATGGCGTGGCCTGGCTGGCCCTGGCCTTCAAGCCGGTGTTCCGCGACGACTGGCTGCTGGAGAACCTGCTGGTTTTCATTGCAGTGCCCCTGCTGGTGTTCACCGCACGCAGGCTTCGCTTCAGCAACTTTGCCTACGGCTGCCTGTTCGTGTTCTTCCTGTTCCACGCCATCGGCTCGCACTACACCTACGCGCTGGTGCCCTATGACGAGTGGTATCGGATGCTGACCGGCATCACCCTCGAAGGCCGCAATCACTACGATCGACTGGTGCACTTCCTTTACGGCTTGCTGGTGGCCCCTGCAGCTGTTGAAATCTTCGCGCACTACGGGCGCTATCCACGCAGCTGGGCCTTCCTGTTTCCGTGGCTATTTATGGCCGCGCACTCGGCTATCTATGAACTGATCGAGTGGGCCGCGGCGATTGTGTTCGGTGGTGACCTGGGCCAGGCCTATCTCGGAACGCAGGGCGACATCTGGGACGGCCACAAGGACATGGCACTGGCCATCGCCGGCACCACCCTCATGCTGGTCGCGATTGCTGCCGCCGGGCGACTACCGATCTCACGCCAGTCAGCGTCCGGGCATCCCGGCTAGTCCTGGGAAAGGTCAAGACATCCAGCGGATTCAGCCCGCTGCGCGTCGGGCCCGCCAGTAGAACAGCATGGACAGCAACAGGATCAGTATCGCGCCGCCAGCATACAGCCACCGCAGCCAGGGGCTATTGGCCGCCTGCCATCCCAAGACGGGGTAGCCGGCAATTTCCCACTCACCCGCGATCGCCGTGATTTGCCGCGCCACCGGCTGCTGCGCAAACACTTCTGGTTGACCGAAGAACACTTCGCCCGAATCGCGACGCAGCGCCAGCTGCAGGTCCGTGACGCTGTCCTCGATGATGTCGGCGCTTGCGAGCAGCGGGCCCAGATCCACGATAATGGCGACCCAGTGAAATACGGCCCTGTTGTCCTGCTCAATGGGCAGCCGGATGATGAGGCCCATGCCGCCCTGCACCAGCTCGATCGGTCCGGTGATCATGGCGCGGCCGGTGCGTTTGGCCTGGATGAGGTCGCCGCCGATCACCGCCCGCGGGTCTTTCAGCAAATTGTAGCCCAGTACTTTTTCGTTACCCGTAATTGGGTAGGTGTGGATGATGATGCCGTTAGAGACCACCTGGAAGGTGCGGATCCACGGCCTGCCGGTATGCAGGCCGGCGGCGAATTCGTCAAACTTTGCGACGTCGATGTCGTCGCCCTCCAATGTCTGCTGCTCGACATGGCCAGCGAGTTCATCCAGCCGCGCGCGGATATCCTCGAACCTGCCCTGCAGTGTGTCGGCAATCCGCACCAACGACTGTTCGGCGCGTTCGCGTTCCAGGCGTGCCAACTCGGCAGACGCCAGACCGCCGCCCCAGTACAGTAACGGTGCCAGCAGCAATACTGGCAACAGGGCCCGCCACAGAGCTGTACCACGTCCACTCATGAGACCGCCGCCTTGATCCAACCCGCCAAATTTGGCGGATTCGGCGATCTTACCGACGATTGGCGTCGAATCAACAGGGGATTTCCCCGCGCACCATAGAAAACCTCGCCGAAGCGGGGTTTCCTTATCGTCGGTTGAGCGAGTTGCTCAGTTGAGCTTCTTGCGCTTGCTGAAGCCTAGTCCGGCCAAACCGAGACCAAGCAACGCAAGTGCACCAGGTTCTGGCACCGAGCGTCCCGGCACCGGGTCAATACCAAACGTAAAGCCATGCCAGTACTCGGCCGGCGAAGTTGCAATAGGTCAACGAGGTGATCGGGCCGTTGAACAACAACACAGTGTGGAATTCATTCATGCCAATCGAGTCGCCGGCACCAAGTGAATAGGTGCCCGGAATCCCACTGGACCAGAAACCGACCCCGTTGCAGTCCACAGTAAACGACTGATCAAAGTCGTAGGTCACCGTGACGTTTGTCCGCCCAATACTCAGCAGCGCCTTGAACAGGTTCTCGACCGGGGTCCCGAAGGTCACGGTGAAAGTTCCCGCACTATTGAGACCTAAAGGCCCCTATAGCCACCATCGTCAGAAGTTTGTTGTTCACCCTAAAAACCGCCTTGTTCCGGGCTCTATCGGCCTGCACCTGATTGAAGCATTCCCTATGCTACGTTTCAGCCAGGCCAATTCTTTCAACCGCTTGCGATCAGGTGTAAGGGGTGAATTCCCGGGCGATTTGCCGGAATGTAAGAAACTGCGACAGAACTGGAGCCGGTTCACGGGCTCACCCCCTGACCCGGCCTGGCGCTGAAGCCTAGGTGTAGGATCTGCGGCAGTCTGGGTGAATGGCTAGTCAAGGCGGACGCGTGAACTTCTTCGAACTCAAGCTTGCTCCACGTCTGTTCCTGGCATCACTGTCAGGCATCCTTTGGATGTACATGCCCGAGTCATTAGGGGTCCTGTCGGACTTGCATCTTCATGCGTGGGGCATGCTTTTTGGTCTGTCGGTGCTGGCACCATTTATTGTGGCTAGCCGAATGCGTGCGCTCCGTACCCTCACGCTTGTGGCTATTGCGTACGCCATACATTTGGCTGTAGGCATGACGATTGGCATGACGTCATATTCGCTGGATGCTTGGATTGACAGCGAACATCTCGATTTCGTCAATGCCGTGCCGATTGTGATCGTGGGAACTTGGTCGCTGGCCGCTGCGACCGCCTGGATCGCACCACTACGCGTTTCCCCACGCTACTGGACTTACACAGGTTTGGCGGGTCTTGCTGCCGGCTCCCTTTGGTGGTGGTGGTTTGAGACACTTACCTTCAATATATTTTCAGGCTCTAACAATGACTTTCACTGGCGGGATTTACTCATGCCGTGGGTGACATGGCCGGTCGCCATCTGCATTGGGATCTACTATGGACGACTTCCGGCGCTTCAGTCGAAGCCCTGAATCAGGAAATTTGTCAGCCTTGTGGCAACAAAGGAAACCCCGCCGAAGCGGGGTCTCTATGTCATCAGGTGGGTGTGTTGCGCAGTTCTGCTTGCGCCGCCGACTGAAGCCGCCTACCCCTGGGCTTAGACGCAAGAGAACAATGGTGCCGGTGGAGGGAATCGAACCCCCGACCTTTCGCTTACGAAGCGACTGCTCTACCAGCTGAGCTACACCGGCAAGGGGCGCGCAGTATAGGCAAGGGCTACCCAGCCGGCAATCACCTGGGCCTATTTCCGGGTGCGGACCCTCAATACCACCTCGACCCCCAGGGCTTCGGTGCCCGGCGGGATCGCCGGCAGGCGTGAAAACGCCACCGAGTCCTCGGGCAGGTCGATCAACTCGCCGGTGTCTTCCACCAGGATGTGGTGGTGCGGCGAGGTATTGCTGTCAAAACAGCCGCGGTCGGAATCCAGCGACAGCACCCGCAGCAGGCCCTTTTCGGCGAACAGGTTCAGGGTGTTGTAGACGGTCGCCTTGGAAATGCGCACACCCTCGGCACGCAGTGTCTTCATCACCTGCTCGGCGGTGACATGCTGGTCCCGGGCAAGCAACAACTGGGCGACGCGCACCCGCTGTGCGGTGGCCTGAATGCCATGGGATTCCAGCCTGGCGCTGATGGCATTTCGTGCGGTAGCTGGCGGCGATCTGGTCAAGTCATCCATCGGCGCAATATACGCCGCCATCACCACCATCGCCAACGCAGCTCGCTGTGAAATGTCAAAAATGCGGCAAAAACGCGTCTGATGTTCGCCTGGTCCCAGCGTTAGCGTGTGCCCATGTCACGCGGACACACGCTGATCGAGATCCTCATTGCACTGGCCGTGCTGGCAGTACTCGCCGGGGCCGCAGCGCCGGCCTTCACCACCTTCTGGCTCGATGCCCGGCGCGACGCCCGGGTCAGCGCCATTAGCCATGCTGCACATTCTGCGCGCCAGCTCGCCGCAGCCCGCGGCATCAGCTTGTCGCTGTGCGGTAGCAACGATGGCCTGCATTGTTCGGGTGAGCGCGACTGGAGCGCTGGCATCTTGCTGGCTGCGGCCGATGGCGAGGCGCTACGCAGCATTGCCGGTGCCATCGGTGCAGGCACAACGCAAGTGCGCTCCAATCGCACCAGCCTGGAATTCCAGCCGGCAGCACGCTACGCGACCACCGCCACCATCGTCGTCTGCGACCGCCGCGGATCGGCGGCGGCACGGGCTGTCATTGTCAGTCGCAGCGGACGGCCGCGGGTTTCCTCGCGCGATGCCAGCGGTCGGGCCCTGTCGTGCTGAGGCGCCTCCACGGCAATGGCTTTGCCATGATCGACGCGCTGGTGACGATGGCAATTGCCACTGCCGGCATCTGCGGCTCAGCGCTGGTGCTGATGCAGGCCCATCAGCGCTCGCGCGAGGCCGGCATCGAGTACGAGGCCTTGCGTCTTGCCCAGACCGTGGCCGAGGAACTGCGCACGCTGCGCCGCCCGGATGGCCTGCCGCTGGGCGCCGCCACCGGTACCGATCCCGTGCTGGCCTGCAGCGCCGCGCCCGCCAGCTGCGCTGTCGAGCAACAGGCGGCACAGGCGCTAGCGCGCTGGCAGGCCAGGGTGAGCACACAGCTGCCGCTGGGATCCAGCCTGCAACTTGAGCTCCCGGACAGCACCGTCAGCGACTATCACCTGCACCTCAGCTGGCCAGGTTCGCCAGCGCGCAGCCTGCATTGGCGAGTTTCGACATGAGGCGCTGCCGTGGCCTGTCGCTGGTCGAGCTGATGGTCGCCATGGTGCTGGTGCTCCTGGTCATGACAGCAGCGCTGACCTGGCTGGCTCAGGGTCGCCTCAGTCATCGTGGCAGTGAGTCGCTGATACAACTACAGGAATCCGCCGATGCCGCATTGGAACTGCTGGCAGGCGAGCTGCGCCTGGCCGGCTACCTCGGCAGCGCCGCGACTGATACCGCGGTTATCGGCGCTGCCGCTGCAGGCACGGCAGAACCCGCAGCCCTGCAAGTCGCCGGCGGCTGCGGGGCATCACTGGCTCACGATCTGGCATCCGCCATCGACAGCGCTGATGCCGGTTATCGCCTCAATGCGTCGCAGCCCCTGTCGTGTCGTGCCTCGCCGCAGGGTCGCAGCGTTGCAGGTTCAGACACCTTGACGATCCGCCACGCCAATGCGCGGGCGGGGTTCGCACAGCGTGGCCGCTTGCAGCTGGAAACCACGCTGCAATCGGCGCGCCTGGTTGCAGATGGCCAGGCACTGCTCGGTGCAGACGCCCGCTGGCATGACCTTGAGGCAGGCATCTACTACGTCAGCGCCGACTCCACTGCCGCAACGGGCCAGCCCTCGCTGCGACGAAAGCGCCTGGTAGGCGGGGTCAATCCACTCTTCCAGGATGAAGAGCTGGTGACGGGTGTGACCGACCTTCAGGTCGAACTGGGCGTGGATGATGCCGGCGATGCCGACCAGGCCATCGAGCGCTGGCTGCCTGCAGGCGCCGATACCGGCGGCGGCGCTATTCGTGCCCTGCGACTGTGGGTACTGGTGCAAGCCGAGCAGTCCGAGGGAACACCCATAGACTTGCCACAACTCGACTATGCCAACCGTCATTGGCCGGCAACCCAGAGCCGCTATCGCCGCCAACTGACCAGCCTGGTGGTGCAGCTGCGTAACGGAATTGAACCGTGATGGCGCCAGCTCAACGTGGCATGGCGCTGGTCGCTGCCCTGATGCTGCTTGCTGGTCTGGCCAGCCTGGCGCTGGCTGCTGCAGCCGCGGCCATGACGGCACTGGCGGTTGCGGGCTACCAGCAGTCTCAGGCGCGGGCGTTTGTCGCCGCAGAGGCCGCCATCGCCAGCGTGCTGCGCTCAGAAATGCCTGCTAACTACCTCGGCGAAGCCGCGTCGGCAACAACCCGCGCCATTGGCAGCAGCCCACCGCCACCGGGCTACAGCCTCGGCGCGGGTGAAAACAGCTTTGTCGCCAGGCATTTCCGCATCGTGGCGGAGGGCCGTGCAGAACGCGGCACCCAGGTCATCCTGGAGCAGGGCTACCGCGTCATCGGGCCAGCGCCATGAGAATCCGCTGGCTCTCTACCGCCATTGCCATGCTGGCGACCCTGGCCCTGGCCGACCCGGATGAGGCCTGGATACAACGTGCCGCATTGCCCACGGGCACGCGGCCACTGCTGATCCTGCTCATTGATGAGAGCACGCCAACGACTGGCTCGCCGCAAGCCGCTGCTGCCTACGATCCTGCAGAGGACTACGGTTCGCGACTGCCGGCCGGCCGGCGCTGCGACAGCACACGCATCTACTGGCGGCGTGGACCCGGCGCAGAACCGGACTGCCTGTCGCAGTCCGGGCTGCAAACTGACGCCGCATCGCGTGGCTTCCAGTGCCAGAGTGCCCAGGCGACGCTGGATACGTTGGGCTATTACATTGCCGCCCGAGCTACCCAGTGGCGCGGAAATGCATCGGGCTACTGGGCAGCATTGCGCGATGGTGATGACGGCGAGGTTGAATGCCCGGCAGACCTGGCGCTACCGGGCGCGAGCCCGGTACGCGCCGCAGAAATCGCCTGGAACGCGTCTCCACACAGTGACGCGTACATGTTCCTTGCGGGGAATTACCTCAACTACCTTCGCGCCCAACCATTGCTCGCGCATGAACCCATCGCCAGCCTCAGCGCGCGCTTCAGCGCCCTGCTCCCGCAGGACCATCAACTGGAAGTCGTGACGCTGCCCTGGCGTGGGGTGGCGAACGCTGCCGGCAGGGCCGAACTTGAAGCGGTATTCCAGCAGGCAGCAACTGATGACGCGATTTTCAGCACGCCCTGCCGCCCGGTAACGCTGGCACTGATCAGTGCAGCCTCCACGCCTGAGGAACTGGATGCCCTGCTTGCGCCTGCAGATTCGCGTGCCGACCTGCCGGGAGCACAGCAGCTGCGATTGCATCGGCTCGCATCCACAGAAGTCAGCGCAGCCGTCGCAGCGGCTACGCTTGTCACCGCAGCACTGCAGCACGATGCCGCCGTGCCTGCGGGCGAGCAGATCTCCGCCGCAGGCTTGCTGGTGCAGGATTATGGCTATCACGCAGCCATTCGCTATCACGGCTATGTGCAGGCGCAAGCCAGCGAACGCTGGCTCGGCGCCGTCAAGCGCCACGACTCACAAGCGATCACCAGCCTGGACTTGCCGGTGACCACGGCGCGGCAACTGTTTGGCAACCTCAGTGCCAGCGAATTCGCGGCCGCGCAGCTCGCGCTGCAAGCCCTACACAGCCAGGGCGACCCCGGTCTGCAGGCGCCGCTATCCGTGAGTTACGGTGCCGATCGTCCGGGCCTGGTCCTGGTTGCCAGCCACGACGGACTGCTCCAGGCCTTCGATGCCGAGACGGGCATCGAACGCTGGGCCTTCCTGCCGCGCCAACTGCTGCCGCGCCTCGCCGTGCTCACCGAGAATCGCCAGACCACGGTTCGCGGCCATGGCCTCGATGGCAGGCTGGTCCTGCATCGCCATGAAACCATCGCCGACGGCCACATCAACCGTGCAGCCGGTGAGCACCTGTGGCTGTTCTTTGGACTGGGCCGGGGTGGCGCTGCTTACTACGCGCTCGACCTCGCCGATCCCCAGTCGCCGCAATTGCTTTGGCAATTCGATACCAGCGACGCCGGCGCCGAATTGGAGAGTTGGGGTGAACCCATTGTCACGCGCCTGCGCATAGCAGGGGTGGCACAGAACGCCGGCGGCTGGGTGGTCATGCTGCCCGGCGGTTACGACCGCAGACTGGATGCGCCGGGCCTCCCCGACCAGAGTGGCGGCAACTCCCTGCGCCTGCTTGACGCCCTGCACGGAAACCTGTTGTGGCGCGCAGGTCGCCCGGGCGCTGGCATCAATCTCGGCTTGGGCGAGATGACCCACAGCCTGGCCAGCGCGCCACGCGCCCTGGACCTGGACGGCGATGGCTGGATGGATCGCAGTTACCTGGTGGATGTTGCAGGCCAGCTCTGGCGCTTTGAATTCCAGAGCGGCCGGCCTCTGGAGCAGTTGGCGGAGGCGCGGCGTCTTGCCGTGCTGGGCGATGGCCAGCAGCGTTTCATGTCAACGCCGGATGTTGCAATGCTCTCCGCGGATCAAGGCGGCACGCTGGCACTATCGCTGGGCTCAGGGTGGCTGGCGCGTCCGCGCGATGAATCCATCGTCGACCAGTTCTACTCGCTGCGAGATACAAGCCAGATGCCCGCCACGGCGCCACTGACTGACAGCGACCTGTTCATGGTTGGCGATCCAGAGACTGTCCTGCCCACAGGAACCCGAGGCTGGCGTCTGCGGCTCAGCACCCACGGTCCCGGCGAAAAGGTCACCAGCAGTTCCGTCAGCTACTCACACGTGCTGCACTTCCAGACCTACCGCCCATTGCCTGGCGCAGCTTCGATGCCCTGCGGTCCGCCGCTAGCGCGCCATCGCCACTACGCGCTCGACCTGCGCACTGGCCTGCCTGCCACAGCTGTGCGCTGGCCTGCCGATGAGGACGAACCGCTGCCTGCCACGGGCTGGCCCGCTGCTTTGCGTATTGTCTTTCCCGGCCCGGCCAGTTGTGCCGGCTGCAACACCTCGCCCTACATCCTGCGCGCGGGGGAATCGCTCGATCTGGGCCTTACTGGTGGACCCTGGAGGACCTCGTGGCGACCGCTCGAGCAGTTGCCGGTTTCACCCTGACAGAGCTGCTGGTGGCACTGGCCATTGGCGCCATCGTCACCGGCATGGCCTTACCAGGCTATCGCGCAATGCTGGTGCGCGCGCACCGAATGGAAGCCGTGGATGCCCTGCTGATGGCGGCCACGGCGCAGGAAAAGTTCCATCTGGCTCACGGACGCTACGCGTCTGGCTTCCACCCGGACAGCAACCTGGGTCTGCCGGTGCCTGAACGATCTTCCGGCCAGCGCTACCGCCTGTCGCTGGCGGATGTCAGCGCAAGCTCTTACGTCCTGCATGCCAGTGCCATCGCTGGGGCGGGCCAGGACACTGACCATTACTGCGAACGTTACTGGATTGCGGCCAATGGCCAGCGGGGCGCAGTCAGCGCCCGCGGCAACGACACTTCGACGCGCTGCTGGCCCTAGGTCTTGTAGATCAGGGCGCGGTGGTGCTCGGAGTGTTGCGCAGCGCCAGCGGCAGGCCAAAGACCACGTGTTCCTCACGCCCGACGACCTCGACGGCCGTCTCGCCACCCCACTCACACAGCCGCGCCACGATCTGCTGCACCACGCCCTCCGGCGCCGAGGCCCCGGCAGTAACACCGACCGACTGCTTGCCGCTGAACCACTCGCGCTGAAGGTCATCCGGGCCATCCACCAGGTAACCGGGCAAGCCGCGGGTGGTGGCAATCTCGCGCAGGCGGTTGGAATTGGAACTGCTTTGCGAGCCAACCACGATGACCACATCGCACTGTTCGACCAGCTGCTTGACCGCATCCTGGCGATTCTGCGTGGCGTAGCAGATGTCTTCCTTGCGTGGTGTCACCATGGTGGGGAATCGCTGGCGCAGCGCCGCGAATATCCGCGCCGTGTCGTCCACCGACAGTGTGGTCTGCGTCACCAGCGCCAGCCGCGAGGGATCGCTCACCTCCAGCGCCGCAGCATCCTCGACAGTTTCCACCAACTGGATGCGCCCGCCGTGACTGGGATCGAAGCGGCCCATGGTGCCCTCGACTTCCGGATGGCCCAGGTGTCCTACCAGGATCACGTCGCGGCCATCACGCGCATAGCGCGACACTTCCATGTGTACCTTGGTGACCAGCGGGCAAGTCGCATCAAAGACTGCAAGGCCGCGCCTCCTCGCCTCCTGCTCGACTGCATTCGATACGCCGTGGGCGCTGAAGATCACCGTGGCGCCATCGGGCACGGCATCAAGCTCCTCGACAAACATCGCACCCAGCCCGCGCAGGCGCTCCACCACAACGCGGTTGTGCACCACTTCATGGCGCACATAGACCGGCGCACCAAACAGCGCCAGCGCCCGCTCGACAATATCAATGGCCCGGTCAACGCCGGCACAGAAGCCGCGCGGGTTGGCCAGCAGGATCTTCACGCGTCTTTCGCTTTGGTGCGGCGCGCATGCAGCACTGCATCAATCACCAGCATGATGGCGCCAATGGAGATGGCGATGTCGGCAACGTTGAATGCCGGGTAATACCACTGCTGCCAGTGGAAATGCAGGAAGTCCACCACGTAGCCATGCATAAGGCGATCCGTCACGTTGCCAAGCGCCCCGCCGAGGATCAGCACCAACCCGATGGCCAGCCACGGGTAACCCCGCTTGGGCAGCGTGCGCAGCCACCACACGATGCCGATGCTCACCACCAGCGCGATGCCAACGAAGAACCAACGCTGCCAGCCGCCCGCCTGGGCCAACAGGCTGAAGGCTGCGCCGGTGTTGTGCAGGCGTGTCAGTTCCAATACTGGCCACACCGGCATCACCTCGTACAACTCGAAGCGGCCAATGACCAGCCACTTGCTGACCTGGTCGCCGACAAAGACCAGCAACGACAACCACAGCCAGGAAAGCGCGGTCGGAGCCGCAGGAGTCGGAGCATTCATGCCTGTTGCCTCGTTTCGCCTTGACCTTCGACATTGCCTGCACAACGCGTGCACAGCAGCGGATGACGGGCATCGCTGCCGATGTCCTCGCGTCGATGCCAGCAGCGCGCACACTTCACTGCATCCAGCACGCGGATGGCAATCCACGCGCCGGACTTGGCGACACTGGTTGCGGCCACGGCATCCTCCGGACGCTCGGCTTCCGGCCGCAGCTGCGCCGCGGACGTGATCAGCACGAAGCGCAGCTCGTCACCCAACGCAGCGAAGCGCTTGTGCTGGCTGGCATCGAGGAAGACATCCACGCCGGCTTCCAGCGGCGCGCCCAGCTCGCCATCGGCGCGCAGGCGCTCCAGCTCGCGTGACACATCCGACTTGAGCGCAATAACCGCATCCCAGTCCGGCCCTGATGCCGACGTTACCTTCGGCAAGTCCCACCAGGTGGAAAACAGCACCGACTCCTCGCGCTTACCCGGCAGCTCGCGCCAGATTTCCTCGGCCGTGAATGACAGGATCGGCGCCAGCCAGCGCACCATGGCCTCGGCCACGTGGTACATCGCCGTCTGTGCCGAACGCCGGGCCTGGCTTTGTGCCGGCGTGGTGTATAGCCGATCCTTGAGGACATCCAGCCAGAAGCCGCCGAGGTCAATGACGCAGAAATTGTGGACCTTCTGGTAGATCAGGTGGAAGTCATAGCTGCGATACGCCGCAGTGACCTCGTCCTGCAGTTGCTGCGCGCGCGCCAGCGCCCAGCGATCCAGCGCCACCATGTCCTCGGGTGCCACGGCGTGCAGTGCCGGATCGAAGCCGGACAGGTTGCCGAGCAGGAAGCGCACGGTGTTGCGCATGCGCCGGTAGCTGTCGGCCATGCGCGTGAGGATCTCGTCAGAGACGCTAATCTCCGCGGAGTAGTCGGTGGAGGCCACCCACAGCCGCAGCACATCGGCACCGAGCGTGCTCATCACTTTCTGCGGCGCGATGACATTGCCCAGCGACTTGGACATCTTGCGGCCCTTCTCGTCCACCGTGAAGCCGTGGGTCACGACTTCGCGATAGGGCGCACTACCCTTGCCGGCGACTGCGGCGAGCAGCGAGCTCTGGAACCAGCCGCGATGCTGGTCGGAACCCTCAAGATAGACATCCGCCGGGAAGGGTATGAGGTCAGGGCGCAATGCTGGCAGGCAGTGGTGCACCACACCGGAATCCAGCCAGACGTCCATCACGTCGTTGGATTTCTCGTACAGCGCGGCATCGTCACCGAGGATCTCGCGCGCATTGAGCTTGAACCAGGCTTCGATGCCCTCTTGTTCGACCCGCAGGGCCACCTGCTCCAGCAACTCGACCGTGTCCGGGTGCGGCTCGCCTGTGTGCTTGTGCACGAACAGCGCCAGCGGCACGCCCCAGGCGCGCTGCCGGGAAATGCACCAGTCCGGCCGCGTTTCCACCATGCCGGCGATGCGCTGCTCGCCCCAGCCCGGCACCCAGCCCACCTTGGCAATCTCGGCCAGGGCCGCGTCACGCAAGCCCGCCTGCTGCATGCTGATGAACCATTGCGGCGTGGCACGGAAGATCACCGGCGTCTTGTGGCGCCAGCAATGCGGATAACTGTGGCGATAGCTCTCGTGGTGTACCAGGCGCCCCGCCTCGCCGAGGATCTCGACGATGCGTGCATTGGCATCAAACACGCCGAGCCCCTCGACCATGGGCGTGCCGGCAACAAATCGGCCATCGGGACCCACCGGGTTGTCCACCGGCAGGCCGTACTGGCGACCGACCTGGTAGTCCTCGGTGCCATGGCCCGGCGCCGTATGCACCGCACCAGTGCCTGAATCCAGCGTCACGTGATCGCCAAGCACTACTGGCACTTCACGCTCGTAGAACGGATGCTCCAGGCGCAGGCCCTCGAGCGCGCGGCCTTCCAGCTTGGCCAGCACCCGGGTGGCCGTCGCGCCGACGCGCGCGGCCAGCGCCGGCAACAAACCCTCGGCGACGATCAGGCGATCGCTGCCGGACGGGCTGTCGATTACGGCGAGCACATAGTCCAGCGCGGGGTGCAGGCACACGGCCTGGTTGGCCGGCAGGGTCCACGGTGTGGTGGTCCAGATCGCCACAGAAGCCTTTTCCATCTCGCTGGCGGCCAGGTCAAATCGGCGGCCGGCGTCCAGCGGATCGGTCACGGCAAAACGCACGTCCACCGCAGGCGAAGTGCGTTCCTCGTATTCCACCTCGGCTTCAGCCAGTGAGGAGCGACAATCCAGGCACCAGTGCACGGGCTTGAAGCCGCGCAACAGGTGACCGTTGCGGATGATGCCGGCGAAGGCACGCAGCTGTTCTGCTTCGTAGCGCGGCGCCATGGTGAGGTAGGGATTTTCCCAGTCACCCAGCACGCCAAGACGGCGGAAGTCCTCGCGCTGTCCCTCCACCTGGCTGGCCGCGTATTCGCGGCAGGCACGGCGAAAAGCCTCGGCATCGAGCTTATTGCCGACGCGACCGTGCTTCTTCTCGACCATCTGCTCGATGGGCAGGCCGTGGCAGTCCCAGCCCGGCACATAGGGCGCGTCAAAGCCGTCGAGCCCACGCGACTTGACGATGATGTCCTTGAGGATCTTGTTGACCGCATGGCCGATATGAATCGCGCCGTTGGCATAGGGCGGTCCGTCGACCAACACGAAACCCGGGCGACCGGCGGCGTGACGGCGCAACTTGTTGTAGGTGTCACCCTCGTTCCAGGCCTGGACCTGCACCAGTTCGCGACGCGCGAGGTCAGCCTTCATCGGGAAGGCCGTGTTGGGTAAGTTCAGCGTGTTCTTGTAGTCCAAGGGTGCAAGGTCTCCGCGGGCTCAGGCCCCTAGTATGGCGCGTGCCGCACGCGCATCTTGGTGCATCTGCCGGACCATGGCATCGAGTCCGGGAAAATGCTGCTCATCACGCAGTCGCTCGACGAATTCTACGGCGATGCGGCGGCCATACAGGTCGCCCTCAAAATCAAACAAGTGCGCCTCCAGCAGTATCTCGCCGCCGCCCACGGTCGGACGCGTACCCAGTGAGGCCACTGCCGGCCAGGGCTTGTCTGTCGCGCCAATGACGCGGGCCGCAAATATCCCCGACATCGGCACCACGCGACGCTGCAGGCGGAGATTGGCCGTGGCAAACCCCAGTTGCCGTCCCAACTTGTTGCCGGCAACCACGCGACCCGAGATGCGATAGTCGCGGCCCAGCAGGGTCGCGGCCTCCGACATTCGACCCCGCGAAAGCGCAGCGCGAATGCGTGTCGAGCTCACCCGCTCGCCAGCCACTTCAAGCGCCGCCACCGTATCAACGCCGAAGCCATGTTCCAGGCCCAGCGCCCGCAGCATCCCGATGTCGCCCTCGCGACCACGGCCAAAGCGAAAGCCCTCGCCGACCACCACCTGGCGCGCGCCCAGCGCCGCCACCAGTGCCTCTTCAACAAAGCGTCGGGCCGGCCAGGCGGCCAGTGCCGCGCAAAAACGCAGCACCATCACCCGCTCAATGCCGCACGCGGCCAGGCGTTCAAGCTTGTCACGCAAGCGCATCAGCCGTGCCGGCGCCTGCTGCGGTGAAAAGAATTCGCGTGGATGCGGCTCAAAGGTCAGCAGCGCGGGCACAACGCCAAGGTCTGCACTGTGTTGCACCACCCGCGCCAGGATGGCCTGGTGCCCCAGGTGCAGGCCGTCGAAATTGCCGATCGCAATTACGACACCCCGGTCGGCAGGCCGGGCATTGGCAAGTCCACGGATGAGTCGCATGGGCGGGCGTCTTCGCTCGCAGCAAAGCGCGGGATTATACGGGTTTCAGCCGGGATCCTCAGGGATGGGCGCGCAACTCGCGATAGCGGGCGCCGGCCAGGAACAGCACGGCGAAATACACCAGGGCACCGCCGCCCACGCAGTAAAGCGCTCGCAGGGCCTTGTCGGCACCGCCGAGCAGCGCCCAGGCCTGCCAGTCACCCGCCGCCCACCACAGGTAAGCGGCCATGGCGGCACAGGCCATCAGCACTTGCGGCCATAGCCGCCGCCACTGGCTGCCGGGCTGGTAGACGCCGGCCTTGCGCAGTCCGCGATAGAGCAGGCTTGCATTGAGCATGGCCGACAAGCTGGTGGACAGCGCCAGCAGCGCGTGCGGCCAGGGAAAACCGGCCAGGGTGGCCGGCACGACCACCAGCAGGTTGATGCCCATATTGGTGGAGAGCGCCAGGATGCCGATGCGCACCGGCGTGCGCGTGTCCTGGCGGGCGAAATAGCCCGGCGCCAGCACCTTCACCAGCGAGAAGCCCAGCAGCCCGAAGGAATAGGACATCAGCGCATAGGCCGCCATGCTGACATCGTGGGCGCCGAATTCACCGTAGCCGAAAACAGTCGCGGTCAATGGCCCCGCCAGCAGCAGCAGACCAACAGCCGCCGGCAGCACAATCAGCACCGTGAGCCTGAGCGCCCAATCAAGCGTCGCGGAGAACTTCTCCGGCGACTGCTCGGCATGGTGCGAGGACAGCCCCGGCAGGATGACTGTCGCCAGGGCCACCGAGAAGATGCCCAGCGGGAACTCCATCAGGCGATCGGCGTAGTACATCCAGGCGATGCTGCCTGTCATCAGGAACGAGGCAATGATGGTATCGAGCAGCAAGGACACCTGCGCCACCGAGGAGCCAAATATCCCGGGCAGCATCAACCGGCCAATGCGCCGCACACCCTCGTGGGCAAAGTTCAGGCGTGGCCGCGGCAGTAAACCCAGCCTGGCCAGTGGCCACAGCAGCATCAGCACCTGGACGATGCCGGCAACGAAGACGCCCATGGCCAGCACCAGCCCCGGGCGGTCGGAATAGGGCGCGATGAAGGCAGCAAAGATGATCATCACTACGTTCAGCAGCGTGGAGACGAATGCCGGCATGGCAAAGCGTCCGTAGCTATTGAGCACGCCGCTGCCGAGCGCCACCAGCGAGATAAACAGCAGGTAGGGGAAGGTGAAGCGCAGCATTTCGACCGTGAGGTCGAAGCGGCCGTTGTGCTGGTGAAATCCCGGCGCGAACAGGTAGACCAGTACCGGGGCGGCAATCACGCCGATGGCCGTGATGATGATCAGCACCAGGCCGAAGGTGCCCGCCACGCCATCCAGCAGCTCGCGCACCTCGGCATGCTGGCGACGCACCCGATATTCGGAAATGACCGGGACGAAGGCCTGGGAAAAGGCCCCCTCGGCGGTCAGGCGGCGCAGGAAATTGGGGATCTTGAAGGCCACCAGGAAGGCGTCCATCAGGGTCCCGGCGCCAAAGATCCGCGAAAAGACCATGTCGCGCACCAGGCCGCTGACCCGGGAGATCAGGGTCATCGCGCTGACAACGGTGGTGCTCTTCAGGAAACTGCGGCCCATGGGCCGCGCACTATACGCGAGGCCTTGGCCGGCACGGGCGCGGGCCGGTTCCCGGCGTTGACTTTAGCGCGCCGGATCAGCAGAATGCGCGGCTCTCGAAGACCAGCCGGAGCCCAGTGTGGCCAATACCAAGTCAGCCGAAAAGCGTGCCCGCCAGACCGACCAGCGCCGTGCACGCAATGTCGCCCAGCGCTCGGAAGTGCGCAGCGCCATCAAGAAGGTCGTCACCGCCGTGAGCGCAGGCGATCAGGCCCAGGCCAATGCCGCCCTGAAGGCCGCAACCCCGATCATCGACTCGATGGCTCGCAAGGGCATCATTCACCCGAACAAGGCCGCACGGCACAAGAGCCGTCTGGCCAAGCGCGCCAAGGCCCTGGCCGCCAAGTAAGGGGTTTCGAGCCTGGCAAAGAAAAAGCCGGTCAATGACCGGCTTTTTTATTGCCTGCTGTTCAGGCCTCGTCGTCAACCGGCAGCCGGGGCGCCCCCGGATGCTCATCGAGGTAACGCATGATCGCCTGACATAAGGCGGTCGTGCCCTGCCCGGTGACGCCGGAGATGCGAAATACCGGGCCCTTGAAGCGCAGCCGTCGCACGATGTCCTTGCAGTGCTTGTCGAGCTCATCCTCGGGCAGCAGGTCCGTCTTGTTCAGCACCAGCCAGCGATCCTTGCGGGCAAGGTCAGCGCTGAACTTCTTCAGTTCCTTGGCAATCGCCCGCGCATCTTCCACCGGATCAGCGTCCGGATCGGGCGGCAGGATGTCGATGAGGTGCAGCAGGATACGGGTGCGCTGCAGGTGCTTGAGGAAGCGAATACCCAGCCCCGCACCATCGGCCGCACCCTCGATCAGGCCCGGGATGTCGGCCATCACGAAGCTCTTGAGCGGACCGACTGACACCACGCCGAGCTGCGGGTGCAGGGTGGTAAACGGGTAATCGGCCACCTTGGGCCGGGCCGCCGAGACGGCGCGAATCAGGGTCGACTTGCCGGCATTGGGCAGCCCCAGCAGGCCCACATCGGCCAGTAGGCGCAATTCGACCTGCAGCGTGCGTGCCTCGCCGGGAAGGCCCGGGGTGTTCTTGCGCGGGGTGCGATTGACCGAGCTCTTGAAGCGCTGGTTGCCCCAGCCACCCTTGCCGCCCTTGGCCACCAGCAAGGTCTGGCCGGCCACCGACAGGTCGCCCAGGGTCTCGCCGGTGTCCTGGTCCACCACCACGGTGCCGACCGGCATCAGGATGGTGAGGTCCTCGCCACCGCGGCCAGTGCATTCCTGGGCACCACCCGCATCGCCATTCTTCGCACGGAAGGTGCGGGCAATGCGAAAGTCGGCCAGCGTGTTGATGCCTTCCTGGGCCTGCAGGTACACCGATCCGCCCAGGCCCCCATCGCCTCCGTTGGGTCCGCCAAAGGGAATGAACTTCTCACGGCGGAAGCTGATGGCACCGGGGCCACCGTGACCGGCGACAACCTTGACGATGGCTTCGTCTACGAATTTCATGGCAGGTTTTCCTGGCCACCAACAAAAAACCCCGGCGCGGGCCGGGGTCTCTTACTGCGGCCGCAGGAGAGTTTACTCCGGCAGGACGCTGACGAAGGTGCGCTGTTCAGCGCCCTTCTTGTTGAACTGGACCTTGCCTGTCACCTTAGCGAACAGGGTGTGGTCGGTGCCCACGCCGACATTGGTGCCGGGCTTGTACAGGGTGCCACGCTGGCGCACGAGGATGTTGCCGGCCAGCACCTGCTGTCCGCCAAACTTCTTCACGCCGAGGCGCTTGGACTGTGAATCGCGGCCGTTCTTGGTACTGCCGCCGGCTTTTTTGTGTGCCATTGCTGTGTCTCCTCAGGCGCCGGAAATACCGGTCACCACGATCTGCGTGTAGTGCTGGCGATGGTTGCCCTGGCGCAGGTAGTGCTTGCGGCGGCGAAACTTGACGACGCTGACCTTGTCGCTCTTGCCATGTGACTGCACGGTTGCAGTGACCTTGGCACCTGCCACGTAGGGCGCGCCCACGGCAACATCGGCCCCCTCGCCCACCAGCATGACCTGGTCGAACTGGACAGTGGCGCCCGCGTCGGCATCGAGTTTCTCGATCCGCACAACAGTGCCTTCGCTGACCCGGTACTGTTTGCCACCGGTAGCAATTACGGCGTACATGACTTAATTGAACTCCACGTGGGCCACGGACAGAGCGGGCCGCCTCAAAAGAGCCCGCAATTGTAGTGAGGTGAACCCCCGGGGTCAAACCTAAATAGGGCCCTGACGCATTTCGCCCCGGCCCGTTTGCCGGTAGGATGCCCCAGCCCCAGCAAACGACCGGTTGTCCATGCAACTCAATGACATACGCGCCCCGGTCGTCGACGACCTCGCGGCAGTGGATGGCGAGATCCGCCGCCAGCTGGCCAGCGACGTCGCGCTGGTGAACCAGGTCGGGCAATACATCATCGGCGCCGGCGGAAAAAGGCTGCGACCGCTCCTGGTGGTGCTGGCGGCCCGGGCCGCCGGCATGCAGGGCCGCGAGCACATCCCGGCTGCCGCCATCATCGAGTTCATCCATACCGCCACCCTGCTGCACGACGACGTGGTGGACGATTCTTCCCAGCGCCGCGGGCGCAGCACGGCCAATGCCGCCTTTGGCAACCCCGCCAGCGTGCTGGTCGGTGATTTCCTCTATTCGCGCGCCTTCCAGATGATGGCGGCATTGAATTCCCCGGCCGTGATCCGGGTCATGGCCGACGCCACCAACACCATTGCCGCTGGCGAAGTCCTGCAGCTGATGAACTCCGGCGACCCGGATACCACCGAGATCCGCTACCTGGAAGTGATCTACCGCAAGACCGCCCGCCTGTTCGAAGCCGGCGCCCAGGTCGCTGCCCTGGTGGCCCAGGCACCGCCCAGGGTCGAGCAGGCCCTGACCCTGTACGGCAAGCACCTGGGCATCGCCTTCCAGCTGATCGACGATGCGCTGGACTACAGCGGCGACCCGGCCGACCTGGGCAAGAACACCGGCGATGACCTGGCCGAGGGCAAGCCCACCCTGCCCCTGATCCACGCCATGCGCCACGGAGATGCCGCCGCCACCGACCTGCTGCGGGGAGCCATCGCCGGCGGCGGCCGCCAGCAACTGGCAGAAGTGCGCGCCGTCGTTGAAAGCACGGGGGGGCTTGATTACACTGCGCGCCTCGCTGAGGGCGAGGTGGATCGGGCCCTGGCGGCCCTGGCCGACGTTCCTGGCTCGGCATTCAAGGATGCGCTGGCAGCACTGGCCCGGTTTGCGGTCCTGCGCAGCGCCTGATTTCCACGGTCCGGCCAATTCGGGGTGTAGCTCAGACTGGTAGAGCGCTACGTTCGGGACGTAGAAGTCGCAGGTTCAAATCCTGTCACCCCGACCAATAAGAACAAGCACTTGGACCCGTGGGCGCCCAGACGCCCTATACTCCTGCCCGCCCATCGCCTTGGCCCCAGCAGGAGCTTTCCGTGACGAATTCGATCATTGAGCCGTTTCGCATCAAGAGCGTCGAGCCGATTTGCATGACCACCCGCGAGGAGCGCGTGGGCTTCCTCGAAGCGGCAAAGCTCAATGTCTTCAAGCTGCGCGCCCAGGACGTGCTGATCGACTTCCTCACCGACAGCGGCACCGGCGCCATGAGCGCGCGGCAGTGGGCAGCGATGATGGAAGGCGATGAGAGCTACGCCGGTGCGCGCAGCTTCTTTCGCATCGAGGCGGTGATCCAGAAGATCACCGGCTACCCATTCCTGATCCCCACCCACCAGGGTCGCGCCGCCGAGCGCATCTTCTTCGCCATCGCCGCCAGCAAGGGCGAGCTGGTTCCGAACAACACGCACTTCGACACCACCCGCGCCAACCTCGAGTACGAGGGCGTCGAGGCGGTGGACCTGGTGATCCCCGAGGGCACCCAGCCGCACACCATTCATCCCTTCAAGGGCAACATCGACCTGGAGCGCGTCGAGGAACTGCTGCAGAAGGAATCCGCGCGCATTCCCTTTGGCATGCTGACGCTGACCAACAACAGCGGCGGCGGCCAGCCGGTGAGCATGGCCAACCTGCGCGAGTACAGCGCCCTGCTCAAGCGCCATGGCAAGCCGCTGATCCTGGATGTGTGCCGCTTCGCCGAGAACGCGATGTTCATCAAGCTGCGCGAGGCGGGCTACGAGAACACCAGCATCGAGAGCATCGTCCACGAGATGTTCTCCTATGCCGACGGCTGCCTGATGAGCGCCAAGAAGGACGGCATGGTCAACATCGGCGGCTTCATTGCGCTGAAGGACGAGCGCTGGGTGGAAGCTGCGCGCAACCTGCTGATCCTGACCGAGGGCTTCCCCACCTATGGCGGGCTGGCCGGCCGTGACCTGGAAGCACTGGCGGTCGGGCTCGAGGAAGTGATGCAGGAGGACTACCTGCGCTACCGCCTGCGCACCGCCGAATACATGGGCGAGCGCCTCAAGGCCGGCGGCGTCAGCATTGTCGAACCCACCGGTGGGCATGCCGTGTACCTGGATGCGCGCAACATCCTGCCGCAGCTCAAGCCCGAGGATTACCCGGCCTGGAGCCTGTGCAACGCGCTGTACCTGGAAGGCGGCATCCGCGGCGTGGAGATTGGCTCGGTGATGTTCGGCAAGCGCCGTGACGATGGCACCGAGACCTACCACAACATGGAACTGGTACGCCTGGCCTTCCCGCGCCGCGTCTACACGCAAAGCCACTTTGATTACGCGGCAGAGATCATCTGTGAACTGAAGGCGAAGGCCGACTCGGTGCGTGGCGTGCGCATTGCCAGGCAGAGCAAGTTCCTGCGCCACTTCACTGCGGAATTCCGTTGGGCCTAATGCGCGCAACACTGACCATTCTCGCCGCCCTGTTCCTGGCTAGCGCCTGCAGCAAGACGCCACCGGCAGCGGTCACTGTCGCGGACCACATGGCGGGCATCGCCGCCAGTGCCGAGCAAACCCAGCCGCTGCAGGCAGGCACGGCGGCACCCGCCTTCAGCGTGCGTGATGCCAGTGGCAATCCCTGGAACTTCGCTGCCGGTGAGCGCACCCAGCCGGCGCTCCTGATCTTCTTCCGCGGTGGCTGGTGCCCCTACTGCAATACCCACCTCGCCTCGCTGCGCCAGACCGAGGAGCAATTGAGGGCAGCAGGCGTCGAGGTGTACTTTCTCTCGGCTGATCGCCCGGAATTGCTCTACGCCAGCCTCGAGGAGCCGGACATCGGCTACACCCTGTTGTCGGACAGCCGCCTGGGTGCAGCGCGCGCCTTCGGCATTGCCTTTCGCGTCGATGACGCCACGGTGACCCGCTACAAGGAATACAACATCGACCTGGTTGCAGCCTCCGGCGAGACCCACCTGTCACTGCCGGTGCCAGCAGTCTTCCTGGTGGATCGCACGGGCATCATCCGCTTCAGCCATGCCAACCCGGACTACAAGGTGAGGATCTCCGCCGATGACTTGATGACAGCGGTGCAAGAGGCGACGCAGTGATCGAGGTTTTCTACTGGCCCACGCCGAACGCCCACAAGATCACCATGTTCCTGGAGGAGACGGGCCTGGCCTATCGCATCACGCCACTGAACATCGCCACTGGCGAGCAGTTCGAACCGGCATTCCTCGCGATCAGCCCGAACAACCGCATGCCAGCGATCATCGATCACGCGCCAACCGATGGCGGCGCGCCGATTTCCGTGTTCGAGTCCGGTGCCATCCTGCAATACCTGGCCGACAAGTCCGCGCAGTTTGCCGGCCGTGACCCGCGCGATCGCGTCGTGGTGACGGAGTGGCTGTTCTGGCAGATGGCCAACCTCGGCCCCATGGCTGGGCAGAATCACCACTTCGTCAACTACGCTGAGGAAAAGATTCCCTACGCCATGGCGCGCTTCATCGACGAGACCAACCGCCTGTATGGCGTGCTAAACGAGCGGCTGCAGGGACGCCAGTACATCGCCGGTGATGACTACAGCATCGCCGACATGGCCTGCTATCCGTGGATCGTGCCGTGGAAGCGCCAGCAACAACAGCTTGATGACTTTGCACAGATCCGCCGCTGGTTCGATGGCATCCGCGCCCGGCCAGCCACCCAGCGCGCCTATGCACTGGCCGAGGCCTACAAGGGCAAGCTCGACACCGAGGCCGCGCGCAAGATCCTGTTCGGCCAGACCGCCGCCTCGCGCCAGCAACGGTCTGCCGGGTAGCTCATTCCCTGAGCTACCACCGCCTGCATCCTGTGCCCGCCATAGAGGTCGCAGGAGCAACACCATGAAATCTGCCATTGCCACCCAGGTCGCCGGGCTGGTCGAGGAAATGCGCCAGGAGGTCGCGCGCATCCAGCGCGAGCTGTGCGCGCTGGAACAAGCCGGCCACGGCCATGCCCGTATGCGCGAACTGTGCGAGCAACTCGACTCGCTGGAATCGAGCCTGTGCTGGGACCTGGCCTTTGACCTGCAGCGCCTGGGTCCTCGCTCACCGGCGGCTGCAGCGCGCGTGGTGAACTGGCTGCGCGATGACCTGGAGCCGCTGGGCCGGCTGGTGTGTCGCCTCGACAACGACCTGCCCGGTCACCCACTGGTCACCACGGCGATGCTGGCTTGTGGCGAAATGGTGGCGCAATTCCTCGCCATTGAGCAGGCGCTGCTACCACTTTGCCCCTCGCCGTGTACTTCGCAGTTCGCCAGCGCCGCCTGAACCCCTGCCGCCCTAGGCGCGCGAAAACTCCAGGACCGGCGCACGAGTCGTTGCCGGCTCGCCGGGCAGCAGGCGGGCAATAGGCGCGGGCTTGCCAAAGAAATAGCCCTGCATGAAATCAATGCCGACGGACTCCACCATGTCCCGCGTCCTGGCATCCTCGATGAATTCCGCCAGGCTGGTCTTGCCCAGGCGCTGGCCGATCTCGCTCATGGCGCGGATCATTTCCAGCTTGCGCGGGTCCCTGGCGCAGTCGCGGGCGAAGGCACCGTCAATCTTCAGCATGCTGACCGGCAGCTCGTGCAGGTAGATGAACGAGGAGAATCCGGCGCCGAAATCATCCAGGGCAAAGCCCACGCCCATTTCCTTCAGCCGATGCATGAATTCCGAAGCTGGCCCCAGGTTACGTACCACGGCTGTCTCGGTAACCTCGAAATGCAATTTGTTGAGTGGAATCCTGGCCTCGGCCAGGTGGCGCTCGATCCACTGCATGGTGGGTGGATGACTCAGCGTCTGCCCGCTCAGGTTGACCGAGATGAAACCCAGGTGGTCGATCTGGTGCAGGTGCTCCGACAGCCACCTCAGCACCGCGCCCACCACCCAGCGATCAAGCCGCGAGGCGAGCCCAAAGCGCTCGATCGTCGGCAGAAAGGCTCCCGGTGCCTGCAGGCCGTTGCCCTGGCGCCAGCGCAGCAGCACTTCGGCGCCAGGCAGGGCGACCGATCCCGCGCGCGGCAGGATGGGCTGGGCGTAGAGCTCAAATTCACCCTTGGTGATGGCACGCTCCACGTCGGGGCGTGCCTCCGAGGCTTGCTTCAAGCGCAGCATCGCCGGGTCGTCGCTGGAGTATTCACAGACCCGGTCACCACCATGTTCCCGCGCCGCAGCACAGGCAATTTCCGCAGCATTGATCACTTCGCGGGCCTGGCCCGGCGAAGTAGCAAAAGGTGCAATGCCCAGGCTCAACACCACATTGGCTTCCTCGCCGCGCCAGGTGAAGGGACGCGTCGCCGCCAGGTCACGGATTTCCTCCGCCAGTGCTGTCGCCTGCGAGCGGTCGTAGTCGCCCAGCACCACGGCGAATTCATCCACGCCCACCTGCAGGATGCGACAGGCCGGCCCCACGCGCGCGCGGATCAGCTCACCTACATGCTGTACCAGGGCATGGGCACCGCCGGCGCCATGGCGCCCGGCATGGGCATGGAAGTAATCCACGTCGACGTGCATCAGCGCACCCACGCCGCGCGAGCGTGCAGCATCCAGAATCGGCATCAGCGCGCGTTCCAGCGACCAGCGATTGGTGATCGGCTCATTGGACAGCGAGACCGACTGCGCCGGCTGTGCCGAGGGCCGCGCCAATGTCTCCTGCGCCACGTGAATGATCTGGCGCAACTCCTGCGGCACGAAGGGCTTGCGCAGGTACAGCCAACGTTGCCGCCCCAGACCCACATCCTGCGGATCGGGCCAGCCACCAGTGTGGGCGCCAGTGGTCAGCACCACCCACAGTGCGGGCTGCAGCTTACGTAGCTGGCGGATGGTCTCCAGGCCATCCCAGCGGCCCGGCAGGTGCCAGTCGACCAGCACCATCGAGAAGGGCATGGCGCTGCCCAGTGCATTGCGGCAGGCATCGAGCGCCTCCTCGCCATTCTGCGCGAAGGAAGCCTCGCAACCCACCGGTGAGGGCGACTCGAATATGCGGCTGGCATCGCGAAAGATGTCGCGGTGATCATCAACAATCAGCACGCGCAGCGGACGCGGGACGCGGCCTTCAGTGCTGGGCACTGGGCACTCCCGCAATATCCACACCATCGACCGGCAACCACAGCGAGAGCCTCATGCCCTCGGTTTCCATGCTGAGGTCAAGACGCCCGCCCTGACGCCCGGCCAGGCTGCGCCCACGGGCCAGGGCGCAGAGGCCCGGCTCGCCAAGATGTTCACTGTCGCAATCCACGCTGATCTCGACCAGGCCACCATAGTCCGAGGTGCTGACGATGATGTGGCCAGGCGCCGACAGCACCGTGGAGGCCAGGATCGCAACAGAGAGCATCTCAATCACGGCATGCTGCGTCTCGCCCGCATCGCAACGTACCGGCGGCAGGCGCTCCAGGCGTAAGGCAACGCCGGCCACGCTACGCGACTCCGCCTGGGTGACGGCCAGTGCACCTTCCACCAGGGCATTGATGTCGGCGGTTTTTTCCGCTGCACCCTGCACCCGGTAGCGGCGCATGGCGCGCAGCAGTCCCGCCACATGTTCAACGCCATCGAGCGTGCGCGCCATCACCCGCGGCACTTCCGACAACAGGAAGTCGACGTCGGCGCGCTCGCCTTGGGCGGGGGCCGTGCCGCTGCCGCGAAGCGACCGCACGGTGCTGCACAGTTGGCGGAAATTTTCATTCAGGCCTTGCAGGTCACCTACCACCTCGTCGATGGGCGGCGCCATGCTGTCAGCAACCGTGGTGGCCGCCAGGCCCTGGCATTCCTGGGTCCAGGCGGCACGCCGGGTGTCATAGGCCTGCACGCGGCGCGTGGCCTCGTCCTCACAGGAGGACAGCGCCTCACGCAGGCTGCTGGTGCGTTCGACCACCTGCGATTCGAGGTCGGCCAGCTGCCGCTCGACCGCCCTTTCCGCCTGCCACTTGGCCACCATTGCCGTGGCGCACTGCAGGATCTCCTCCGAGGCTGCTGGCTTCTTCATCACCAGCAGGCGATTGTTGCTGCCGAACTCACGTGCCAGCGCCGACCAGTCATGGTCGGAATAGGCCGAGCAGATCACGATACCCAGGCGCCGATCCGCACGCCACAGGCGCCGGATGGTTTCCAGCCCGTCCCAGCCTGGCGGCATGCGCATGTCGACGAAGGCCAGCGCATAGGGGCGACCCTCGACCAGCGCGGCACACACACGCGCCAGCGCCTCCTCACCCTGCGAGGCGGTATCCAGGTCGAAGGGCAACTCGTGGTGCACGCGAATGCCAACGTTGCCGAACAACTCGCTTTCCATCTCATCCAGGCGCGTGTTGGCCAGCGGACGCGGCCGCAGCACCTTGGCGAAGTCTTCATGGATGGACGGGTTGTCATCCACCACCAGCAGGCGCGCGGGTGCAATCATGAGGCCACCCCTACTGCTAGCCCGGCATCGTCGTCGTCAGCCACATGGTGACCACCTGCGGGCAACAGCCCGGCGTCGCGCAGCCGCTTGATCTTTTCGACCAGCGTCGTACGCCGCAGTCCCAGACGCTGCGCTGCCAACTCGACCACACCGTCACAGGCGGCCAGGGCGCCACGAATCAGGCGGGCCTCAAGCTGGGCGACCTCGTCTTTCAGGTTTACCCGGGGCGCACGCTCATTGGCATCACTGCGACTGCGCCGTCCCAGGCAGGCCTGCACCTTGTCGGCATCGGCCACTTCATCCGGAAACAGCACGGCCAGGCGCTCGATGACATTGGCGAGCTCACGCACGTTACCCGGCCAGTCATTTTCACACAGCAAGTCTATTGCGCCTGCAGTCAGGCCGATGCCGAAGCCGAAGGTGGCGCGCGCACGCCGCTCAAGCTCGGCCACCAACAGCGGTATGTCCTCACGGCGCTCGGCCAGTGCCGGCATCGCGATGGGAAACAGGTTGAGTCGATAGTAGAGGTCCGGGCGGAAGCGTCCCTGCTCGCACAAGGCTGCAAGGTCATGCTGGGCCGCAGCCACCAGGCGCACATCCACGCGCACTGGCTCGCAGCCACCCACGCGGTCCACGACACGCTCTTGCAGAACGCGCAGCATGCGCACTTGCATGGCCGCCGGCATGTCGCCGACCTCATCCAGAAACAGCGTGCCCTGGTGGGCCAGCTCGAATCGTCCCGCGCGGCGGGTCAACGCACCCGTGAATGCGCCTTTCTCATGACCGAATAGTTCGCTTTCCAGTAATTCAGGCGGCAGTGCCCCGCAGTTCACCGGCACGAAGGGACCCTTGCGACGACGCGACAGGTAGCGAACCATGCGCGCGGCAACTTCCTTGCCGCTTCCGGTGGGTCCGGTCAGCAGGATGGTCACGTCCGTGGCAGCAGCTTTTTCCAGCAACTCGCGCACGCGGCGCATCGCTGCACTCTGCCCGATGAGCGTGCGGGCAAGTTCCATGGGCCGATCGCCACCATTGTCTGGTACCGGGTCCATTGGCTGATTTATCCATCCTGCGCGCGACGCCGGCAGACACTACCGGCAGTCTTCTTATATTTTTTGCAGCAGGGGTCGGCAATAGCTTGCTGGTGGATTCCGCTTTCCTGCAGGGCGGGCTTGGGCGTAGTCCTTAGAGGCGTACAGGGGTACGGCCCAGACAGGGCCCGTTGCTGTTACATAATCAGGAAAAAGGCGCCCTTTAGCCTGCGGCGGACTTGGGCACGCGAACACGGATCTTCTCGGCCAGGATGCCCTCGCCGAAATTACGCATCTTGCTGAGGAAGCCCTCGGTGGCCTCGTAGCCACGCGGCACCAGCAGGGTTCCGCCATCGGTGCGCACGTCATCCAGCAAGGTCATGCCGGGCTGGATGTCACGCAGTCGAATCTCCACCACGTCAACCACGGAACCGACGCTACCCATCTGTGCGCCCAGCGCATCCAGAATCCCGGCGGCACCGGCACCGTAACGACTCTTCAAGGTCGCCACTGCGACCGCGGGTGACTCGCCCCGGGTCACCAGCAGGTCGAAATCAAGGATGATGCGCATCTTGATCACGCCATCGAGCACCAGCGGGTCTTCACTGGGCGCAGCCTTGCGGTCCTCGGCACCGGCAATGATGGCTGCCACCTGTTCCAGGCGCGGGATGCGCCCGACCAGCTGGCGCGAAATCGAGCGCGCGCCGGAAGCCATCGCCTGTTCACCACCGTCGAGCGTTTCGCCGTAGTAGATCTTGTCCACCAGCTCGCTCGGCAGGGATACATAGCCGATTTGCGACAGCATCGCCGCCGCCTCATGCTGCCAGGGCAGGCTCTGGCCCAGTCGCTCGCTGATTTCCTGCATGCGATTGACCACGCGCCCGGTGCGGCCAAAGGCAGACGGGTTGCTCAGGGCCAGGACGTCGACCATGGCGCGTATGGCGCCCAGCACGGTCTCCTGCAGCACCGCCTTTTCGCCGACAACGGTCTGGTGGAACTTGACCGCAGCTTCCACCGAGGCGATCAGGTCCGGCGGTGAGCAGGGCTTCATCAGGAAGCGGAACACCTCGCCCTTGTTGACCGCGGAGGTGGCAACATCGCGCCCGGGCTCGCCGGTCAGCAGGATGCGGGTGATTTCCGGCCAGCGCTGGCGGATGAGGGACAGCATCGTTGCGCCATCCATACCGGGCATGCGCATGTCGGAAATGACCACGGAGACGTTGGGCAATGAGGCCAGCAACTCAAGGCCCGCCTCAGGACCATTGGCGGTACGCACTTCGAAGCGACGACGCAAGTTCAGCGCCAGGCCTTCCAGCAGCCGTACATCGTCGTCCACGCAGACCACGACTGGCTTTGACTCTTCAACATCGCTCATATCACTACCCCTGATGGCGACCCGTTCGCCCCACTGGATTCTTCCGCCGTCAGTCCGGCCGCTTCGCGGGCGCGCTTCAGTGCCGCCTCGTCACCATTCCAGACACAAGTTCCATTGTCCACCAACTGCTCCGCTGCGCGCACTGCGGCGGCCACGCTGCCCGGCTCGAATTCTACGCCTTCGGCATGGTGCAGGGCCGTGGCCTCGACCACAGAATCCGGAAGTCCCCAGATGCCCAGCAGGTAGGCGCCCACCTCGGCATGGCCGGCACCCACGACCTCATGTTCACGCTGCCACAAGGGCACGCCGGCCGATTTCGCCGCGGTCGCCGCCTTCTGCAACAAGTCAGGCACGCGTTCGGCCAGTACCAGGTAGCCAATGTCATGGACCAGACCAGCGAGAAACCCCTCATCGCCGCGGCCGTTGTCAGCCGCCAGTGCACGCGCGACACCTGCCACCTTGAGCGAATGGCTGGCGATCTGTTCATGATTGAACGGCAGGCCGGTCGGCCATTTGAGCGGCCGGAAGATTTCGACCGACAGCACCAGCGACCTGACGGTAATGAAGCCCAGGTGATTGATGGCGGCCTCGACCGAGGAAGCGGCTCGCGGCAAGCGAAAGAACGCTGAATTAGCCACCTGCACCACACGCGCCGCGACCGAAGGATCTTCCTGCACGATGGCCGCGACTTCGCGCACGCCGGCATCTTCCTAGCGAATGGCCTGCCGTCAGGCGTGCATAGATACGCGGCACCGCAGGCAGGCTGGAGACATCCCCCAGTGCTACGCGCAATGCCGGACTCTGCACCAGGTCTCGCGCTCCCAGGCAACGAATCAGCGTGCGTTCCAGGCGTTCCGGCTCGCAGGGCTTGCTGAGAAACTGGTGTGCCAGGCGCACCGCCTCGAGCGATCTCGCCTCGTCCGCCGCGGCACTCAACACCACGCGGGAAACCCCGGGGAATTGCTGCTGCGCCTGCACCAGCAACTCCAGACCCTCCTTGCCGCCTAGCTGCAAGTCTGCGCATAACAGATCGTATTCACCGGTAGCCAGGCGCTCGAGCGCCTCAGCGCGGGTGGTCACGGTATCAATCTGCCACTCACGCCGGTGCCGCCACAACGACTGGCGAACGCCTGCGAGCAGGGCCTCGTCGTTGTCAGCGAACAGCAGTTTTCTGGTCATGCCCTTCCTTGCCGGCAATCGGCAGGCGCAGTACGAACTTGGTGCCCTTGCCCGGCTCGCTGCTGACCTTGATCGTGCCCGCATGACGATCAATCACGGAGCGGGCCAGTGCCAGGCCCTGGCCGCTGCCGCGGCCGACTTCCTTGGTGGTAAAGAAGGGATCGAAGATCTTGTCGAGGTTCTCCTGCGGGATGCCACAGCCGTTGTCCTCGATCGCAATCTCGACGAAGTCGCCGGCCTGGCTGGTCGCCAGGCGGATCGCGCCACTGGAGGCATCGCGGCCGGCATCGGACAGCGCGTGTGCAGCATTGACCACCATATTGAGCAGGACTTGCTTCAACTCGCTGGCAAAGCACACCACGAAAGGAATGTCGCCCAGGGCCGTGGTCACGGTCGCCACATACTTGTATTCGTTGTTCGCCACCATCAGCGTGCTCTCGATCGCCCGGTTGATGTCCGCGGCAGCCTGCTCACCGCCGTCACTGTGGGCAAATTCCTTCATGGCGCGCACGATCCCGGCCACCCGCTCCACGCCGTCCAGCGTGCGGTCAATGGCCTTGGGCACCTCGGCCTCAAGGAAATCAAGGTCGGCCACAGCATTCTTGTCAGTCATGGCGTCGCGCTGGGCGCGCAGGGTGACCGACAATTCGCCAAAGGCGTCCTTGAGGAAATGCACGCTGTCACCGATGTACTGGATTGGCGTGTTGATCTCGTGGGCAATGCCGGAGGCCAGTCGACCCACGGCCTCAAGCTTCTGCGCCAGGCGCAGCTCCACCTCAGCCTGCTCGCGCCGCTGCATCTCCGATTCCAGTGCCGAACGCGCCTCGACCAAGTGCCGGGTACGCTCCTCGACGCGCGCTTCCAGGTCCTGCAGGTGGCGCTCGGCCACCCTCTCGGTCTTCCACTTCTCGGTCATCGCCGTGGCGCATTGCAGCACCTCGACGCTCTCGAACGGCTTCTTGAGGATCAGCAGTCGATCGGTGGTGCCGAGTTCCTTGATCATGTCCGACCAGTCGTGGTCGGAGTAGGCGGAACAGATTACGATTTGCAGCCGTGAATCTGCCTTCCACATGCGCTTGATGGTCTCCAGGCCATCCCAGCCCGGCGGCATGCGCATGTCGACGAAGGCCAGCGCGTAGGGTCGGCCCTCCTGCAAAGCAGTCTCGACCATGGCCAGCGCCTCCTGGCCCTGGAAGGCATCTGCCAGCTCGATATTCATGATGGCTGCCGAGGAAGAATCACCAATAATTGACGATTCGCCGAACAATTCCTGCTCCATGGCATCCAGGCCTGCCGAATCCTCCACGACTGGCTTGAGGATCTTGGCAAAATCCTGGTGGATGGCACGGTTGTCGTCCACCACCAGAACGCGAACCTTGTCCGATGCACTCATGCAACCCCCTGCAAGCTACCGTCAGCCGCCGGCAAGGGCAGCCACAGCGTGAAGCAGGCTCCGCGGCCGAGGCCCTCGCTGGAAACATTGATGCCGCCACCCATCTCCGCCATCAGGTTGGCGCTGGAGTGCAGGCCATAGCCGTTGCCGGTCTTCTTGGTAGTAAAGCCAAAGCTGAAGATCTTCTTCAGGCCTTCTTCCGAAATTCCGACTCCGGAATCCTTCACCGACATCATCGCGCGCGGGCCCTCGGCATGCTGCTCGGTCCACAGCCGGATGATGACCCTGCGATCGCCCAGTGCCTCGGGTGCCAGTACGGCGTGGCGGGCGTTGCGCATCAGGTTGATCAGCACCTGCATCAGGCGGTGGCGGTCGATGAGGAACGGCCGCATGTCTTCATACTGCTTGTCCACCTCGATGGCCGCATGCGGGTCCATGAAGGTGAGTGAAGCAGCCACGTCGAGTACGTCGGCCAGGCTGTTTTCGTCCTGGATGCCGCCTTGCTTGGCATGCGACTGCTGCGAGGCAATGGTCCGGGCCACGTGGTCCAGGTTCTGGCGTATGGAGTCCACCTCGGCGCGGGAATCTGCGTTTTCCTTCTCCATCTGCACGGCCAGGTCGCGGAAGTAGTCCGGCAGCTTGCGGCCACGCGGATCCTCGGACATGAACTCGCCGATGCGCTCGCGGTGCTCATTCATCAGAGCCACGGCCTTGGCCAGGCTGCCCACCCGCGAGCCGCGCAACTTCGCCTGCAGGGTCTCGGCCGAGACGCCCAGGCTGTTGAGCACGTTGCCGACATTGTGCAACACACCCGCAGCCACCTCGCCCATGCCGGCCAGGCGCGAGGCCGTGACCAGTTCGGCCTGCATGCGCTCCTGGCGCTCCTGCGCCGCGACCATCTCGGTGACGTCGTTCTGCACGCCGATGAAGTGAGTGACCGCGCCTGCGGCGTCATGCAGCTCGGAGATACGCAACCGGTTGTGGAACAGGCTGCCGTCCTTGCGGAAATTGCGCAGCTGCACGTCAACCTCGACAGTGCTGGCCAGCGCGTCGCGAAGCTTCTTCAATTCCGGCTGGTTGCGTTCGCGCGCATTGAGGAAGCGGCAATTCTGCCCAACGGCTTCCTCGCGGCTGTAGCCGGTCATCTCGGTGAAACGACGATTGACATAGATGATCGGGTTGTCCGGCAGGCGTGGGTCGGTGATCACCACGCCGCTGGCGGCCGAGTCGAGCGCCTGCGCATACAGCTGCGAGCGTTGCAGCGCTTCCTCGAGGCGACGGGCCTCCTCGATCTCGCTGCTGACATCATCATGAATGCCGATGAAGTGGCTGATCTTGCCCTCGGCGTCATACATCGCCGAGACACTCTGGCGGTGCTGGAAGGACTTGCCATCCTTGCGCGCGTCCTCATGGGTCACCGTTGCCGTGCCGCCGGAGACAGCCACCTGGCGCAGGTCATCGAGCTGCTCATTGTTGTCATTGAACAGCTTCAGCGCCGGCAGCTTCTTCAGGTCGTCAGCGCTCCAGCCGGTGATCTCGCGGAAGCGACGATTGGCATAGATGGCCGCGCGCATCGGGTCACTGTGAGTAATGATGACGCCGCTGGGCGCCTCGTCCAGTGCCCGGCCCAGCAGCACCAGGCGCTCATCCAGCTGTTTCTGCCGGCTCCTGGCCTCGGACAGGCGCTCATGGGCATCGGCCAGGCCCTGCAGGTCATCCGCCATTTCCTCATCGCTGGCATTGTCGTTGCGCAGCGCCGCGCGCAGGCGCTCAAATGGCCGCGCCAGCGTCTTCGACAGGTAAATGCCCAGGCCCACGGCCAGCAGCGAAGCCAGCAGGGCAACGCCCAGCAGGTTGTACAGATTCTTGAGCCTGTCCGCCTGGGCCCGCGCCTGGATCTGCTCCAGGTTGGCAAACAGCGCCGGATTCCACTTCTCGGAAATCATTGTCGACGCACGAGCATAGAGCACGGCACCCTCGGTCTCGATGCCACCCACGGCTGCGGCGAGGCTGCGCAACTCCAGCAGCGCGCCATGCGCCTTGCCCAGCTCCGTGTTGCCGCGTCGCTCCTCGGCGCGCGCGAAACGACCTACGGCAGTGACTACCAGCGAACTGGGCACGTGCTCGCCGCCGGTCATGCCGGCCTGCTCGAGTTCAGCGAGCAGCACCTCCAGGTCTTCGCTCAAGGTGCCGCGGGACTTCAATGCACTGCGCGCCTTTTCACTGGACTCATACAGGCGCTCGGATACGCCCAGACGCTGCATTTCCAGTTCGCTGCGATGGGCAGACAGCGAGGCCATCGCCTCGATATTGGCCAGTAGCTCCGGGGCCAGCTCGACGCCGATGATGCCGTCGTCGGTGGCGAAATAGGCCTTCATGTCAGCGCGCACTTCGTCCAGGGTTGGACAGCGCAATCCCGCATCAGCGACGAACAGGGCCTCGCTCAGGTAGCAGGCGCGCGCGCGCATCTGCAACAGGTTGGCCTTGAGCTGGGCAGTACGCACCTTGGCGGTATGGTCAAGGGTCTCGCCGGAGAGCTGGAATTCCAGCAGCGATACCGCCAGCAACAACAAGGCGATGATCGCAGGCAGGGTCGCGATCAAGCGGATCTTGTCGGTCAGCGACAGGCGCAGCGACGCTGTTCTATTTATTGCGGAAGGCGTCATGCACTACCTCATCACCCTGCAGTACCAGAAAAATCCCGACCCGGCAAGACCGGGTTTACCGTTACTCCTATCGCCCGCCACAGGCTCACCTGAAGCACCCCGCCTTATGTTTCATGCTCCTGCTGAGCAGGGGCTAGGGGAAATCCCTAGGCCGTTTGCACTTTTGCAGTCTTTTCGGCTGCAAACCGCGCCCTGGACGTGCGTCTGTCGATACAGGCATCCAGATAACGAAGCTCGCACCCTGCCCGACTCCGGCACTGGAATACCGAGATGCGTCCGCCCATTTCCGTCATCAGGTTGGCGCTGGAATGCAGGCCATAGCCATTGCCATCAAGGCGAGTGGTAAAGCCAAAGCCAAAGATCTTCTGCAGGTTGTCTGCCGGAATGCCGATGCCGGTAGTCAGTCACCTCGATCTCGATGCCATCGACCTCATCGTCGCCGCGCAGCGAAATCCGGATCCGGCGCTCAGGCAAGCCCGGCGCCAGCACCGCCTCGCGGGCGTTTTGCAGGACATTGAGTAACACCTGCATCAGGCGGTGGCGGTCAATCAGCTGCGGTGCCAGGGCCTGGAATTCGCGCTCTATCTCGATGCCGGGCAGGCTCTGGAAGCTCATGCCCAGGGCAACCTCCAGCAGTTCGGCCAGGTCCAGGGATTCCGCCAGCCCGGTGGAACTGGCCACCGACTGGTGCAGTGTGATGGTGCGCTCGACATGCTCAAGATTGGTGCGCACTGATTCGAGTTCGCGCAGCGCATCAAGCTGTTCGCGTTCCAGCTGAATGCAAAGCTCCCGCAGGTAACCCGGCAACTGTTGGCCCCGGAGATCTTCGGTCAGGAAGTGGGGCAAGGCCTTGCGGTGCTCGTCCAGCAGGTCGCAGGCCCGCGCCAGGCCGGGCAGGCGCGATGCCCTGAGCTGGGTCCGCAGGGTCTGCACCGAGACGCCGAGGCTATTCATGGAATTGCCGACATTGTGCAGCACGCCAGCCGCCACCTCCCCCATGCCCACGCGCCTGGCCGCCGCGACCAATTCGGCTTGCAGGCGCTCATGGCGGGCGCGCGATTCCACCCACTCGGTGACATCGGCCTGCAGGCCGACGAAGTGCGTTACCTGGCCTTCAGCATCCCGCACTGCCGACAGGCGCAGCATGTTGACGAATGGGCTGCCGTCCTTACGGTAATTCCTCAACATCTGCTCGGTCCAGCTGCCATTGGCGATGACCGACCTGATCGCCTGCAACTCGGGTTGGTCGCGATCCTCGCCCTGCAGGAAGCGCGGATTCTGGCCGATGGCGTCCTCGGCGCTATAGCCCGTGATCTCGGTGAAGCGGCGGTTCACGTAGACGATGGGATGATCTGGTTGCAGGGCATCGGTCATCACCACGCCGGTGGCCGCCACCTCCACCGCGCGACCCAGCAGCGCAATGCGGTTCTGGGCCTTGACCCGACCTGCCTGTTCCTCGCGCAGCTGCTCACGCAGCTGCTCAATATCCTTAAGCCGGTCACCCCTGAAGTTAGCGACGATGCCAGCGTCTTCAGCCAGCTGCGCGCGCAACATACGGAAGGGCTTGAGCATGGAGCGATGCAGCAGCCAGGCCATCAAGGCGGTCAGCAGCAGGATGCCCAGGGAAGTCCACAGCGAGTTCTTCAGCGCCGAGAGCGTTTCCTCGCTACGTTGCGCCGCTGCAGCCGCGGCATCGGTAATGGCGGCGTGGCGCCAGTCGACGGCCAGGCGGCGCATGGCAGCCAGGTAGATTGTCGTGGCCTCGCTGGCGATCAATCCTTCCTGCTGGGTCAGCAGCATTTCCGGTGTACCGGCAGAGCGCAGTCGTTCCACCTGCTGTGAGCGACGATTCGCCAGTTCCTCCAGCTGGCGGGCCGAGGCCAGCAGGCGCGGTACCAGCTGGCGCGTCAGGCCCGACGGAACGAAACTCAGGTAGTCGGTCAGGTGCTGATCCAGGGCCCCGGCAGACATGCAAGGCTCGGCCGCGACGGATCTCAGGCGCAAGGCACTGGCATGCTGGCAGGCCAACATACTGGCCGTGGTGACGCCAGCGCTTAGCGCTGCGGCGTGGGAATCACTCTGCCGGGCCTGGGACTCGCGGCTGGACTCGTACTCGATCCAGCCGGATGCAGCAATGAACGCCGCAATGGTCACTGCGACGGCGACTGCAACCTTGAGGTTGAACCCAAGCGTGTCAGGCTGGAGAATCCGCATTCGCCCCTCCCAGGGCAGGACCTCGGTCCTGTCATCGGCGGATGTTGATGTTACTTGATTCCCTGATGCCATACCCCGGCCTGGTCCGCAGGACTGATTAGGGGTTTTCCTGACTACACAAGGACCTGCCATGCCACTGTTCGCCACCTTGTTAGCCCTGCTGGCCATCGGCGCAGCAACGCCAGCCTTCGCTGCCGCCGACACCAGCCTGCGCCCCATCACCCATGAAGATCTGTGGCTGATGAAGCGCATCAGCGCACCCGTCCTGAGTCCCGATGGGCGCCTCGCGGTATTTACCCTGGCAGAGCCGGCCTACTCAGAAGATGACAAGGCCAGCGACCTTTGGCTGGTCGCCGTGGACGGCAGCGCGCCTGCGCGGCGCCTCACCGCCAGCAAGGCTGGGGAATCGGGCGTGGCCTGGAGCCCGGACGGCGGTCGCATCGCCTTCTCCGCCAAGCGCGAAGGCGATCTGGAAGCGCAGGTTTATGTGCTGGATGTCCGGGACGGCGGCGAGGCACAGCGCGTCACCCGTTCACCCACCGGTGCCGCGACACCGCGCTGGCGACCGGATGGCAAGGCCATCCTGTTCTCCTCGCGCATCTTTCCCGGCGCTGCTGATGAAGCCAGCAACGAACTGGCTGTGGCGGAGCGCAAGGCACGCAAGTACAACGCGCGCGCCTATGAAAGCTTCCCGATCCGGCACTGGGATCGCTGGCTGGATGATCGCCAGCCCACGCTGATGCTGCAGGACCTGGAAGCTGGCGGCGCAGCGCGCGACCTGCTGGCCGGCACTGCACTGGTGCGGCTGCCCGGCTTTGGCGGCAGCCTGGGCAATGAGGGTGAATCCCTGCCCGCCGCCTGGTCACCCGATGGCAGCACCATCGTCTTTGTGGCCACCGGCAATCGCCACCAATCGGCCCATGCCGACGTAGTGATGTCGCTGTACTCGATGCCCGCGGCTGGTGGCGAGCCGCATCAGCTGACCGGGCCGGAAGCCAACTACGCCAGTCCCGCGTTCGCGGCCGATGGCTCGGCGTTGTTTGCGCGCGCGACCCCCAACACGAAGTTCGTCTACAACGACACGCGCCTGGTGCGCTTTGACTGGGGCAATCACACATCACGCAGCATCACCGACGGCTTCAAGCGCTCGGTGGACAGCTTTGCCCTGTCCCCGGACGGCCAGCAGGTCTTCCTGGTGGCGGAAGATGCCGGCAGTGACAAGATCTACACCGTGGCTGCCAATGGCGGTGAGGTCCGCCAAGTCGGCACACTGACTTCAGGCAGCTACGGCAGCATCGAAGTTGCAGGCGGCAGCGCGCCTGTTTTGGTGACCACCTGGGAAAGTGCGACGCAGCCCGCCGAAATCGTCCGCGTCGATGCCGCCAGCGGTGACCATCAGGCCTTGACGGCATTCAATGCCGCGGCCATAGCGGGCATTGACTTGCCGCCGGTGCAGGAATTCTGGTTCACCTCCAAGCGTGGTCGCAAGATCCACAACCTCCTGGTGCTGCCACCGGGCTTCGATCCTGCGAAGAAGTACCCGCTGTTCGTGCTGATCCACGGCGGCCCGCACGGCGTATGGAAGGACCAGTTCGTACTGCGCTGGAACTACCACTTACTGGCGAGCCCGGGCTATGTGATGTTGATGACCAACTACAGCGGCTCCACCGGTTTTGGCGAGGCCTTCGCCCAGGGCATCCAGGGCGATCCGCTGCGCGGCCCGGCCAATGAGATCAACCAGGCGGCTGACGAGGCCCTGCGTCGTTATGCCTTCATTGATGCCGAGCGCCAGGTGGCCGGCGGCGCCAGCTATGGCGGCCACCTGGCCAACTGGCTGGCCGTCACCACCGATCGATACAAGGCGCTGGTCAGCCATGCGGGTCTTTTTGACCTGAAGACCCAGTGGACCACCAGCGACGTCGCTTTTTCGCGCGAGCAGAACCTCGGCGGACCGCCATGGAAAAACTTGCCGGTGTGGCGCGACCAGAGTCCCTTCACCTACACCACGCGACTGAAGACCCCGATCCTGGTCACCTTTGGCGAGAAGGACTTCCGCGTGCCGGTGAACAACGGGCTGGAATTCTGGACGCTGCTGAAGCGCCAGCAGGTTCCCAGTCGCCTGGTGATATTCCCAGACGAGAACCACTGGATCCTCAAGGGCGAGAACAGCCGCTACTTCTACCAGGAGGTCCACGGCTGGGTGGCCCGCTACCTTGCGCCGGCCGGGAGCAACCATGCCGCGAAATGAGGAGCCGGGATTTGCCGAACTGTGGCTGGGACGAGCGCTGGCTGCGGGTTATTCCACGGCGCAGATGGCCAGCCAGCTGGGCACAACACCCGCCGCCTTGCGCCAGTTGATGGCCTCGGTACCCACCAGTACGGCTGACCTCAGGCGACTGGCACGCAAGCTGGGGGTTGACTACGAGTCACTGCGCGGCTTCACCGACGATGCGCTGCAGCCCATCACCGGATTTGATGCCGATACGCAGAAGGTACTGCGCCTGTGGCAGAAGCTCGATGCTCCCAGGAGGGTCACGGCACTGGCACTGTTGGGTGACATGGCCCGTGCCAGCACACCCAAGCGGCGCAGCCGCCGGCCTGCCAGTACAAAGGCAAGCGCCAGCCGGGGAAAATAGCGCGGGCTCAGGGCAGCTGGATGCCGCCCTTGCCGCCAAAGCCCTTCATGGCCGCCGCACCGGCGTCAGGGATGACGATGGATGAGGCCTGCTGGCGACGCATTTCCTGCAACTCGCGCGCAGTGTCCTCGATGGCCGACTGTGCCGCGGCGCCGAACATGGCCACGGCCTCGGCCAGGGTCCCGGCCTCAAGCTCAAAGGACAGTGGCAACGATCCCATCGGCGTCATCACCGTGGCCTGGCCGATGAAGAGCACCGGTCGACCCATGTCCTGCTCACCGTCAGGCTTCACAGGCGTCATGCGCCGGATCGTGCCAACGCGCTGGTCGGTGAAGGACTCTTCGCGATAAAGCGCATCCACGTCCATGCGCGGCTCATTGGGTCGGTTGTCTTCGCCTGCCATGATTCTCACTCGCTGAAAATTGTGGGCTGATTTTACACGACGCGACTAGCGGGCAACGGCACGATCTCGATGGCCCGCAGTCCATGCCGTCGCCTTGTCAATGGCCGGCAGCACGTCTTCGGGGTGATCCACCGCCTGCCACATGTCGCGATGCTCGTCATTCATGAAGTGGCCATCCACGGCCGCATTGAGCTGCTGCAGCAACGGGTCATAGTACCCACCGGTATTGACCAGGATGATCGGGCCCAGGAACAGGCCCAGGCGCTTGAGGGTCATGGCCTCGAGCAGCTCCTCCAGCGTGCCGCAACCGCCCGCCAGCGCCACCACGGCATCGGCCCGCGTCAGCATCTGGTGCTTGCGGGTACGCATGTCCTCGACCACATGCAATTCGCTCAGGCCATCGTGGCTCCACTCCAGCTCCTGCATGAAGCGCGGGATCACGCCGACCACGCGCCCGCCTGCCGCGAGTGCGCCCTCGGCCAGCGCTCCCATGGAACCCGAACGGCCACCGCCATAGACCACGCTGCAGCCGGCCTCGGCCAGTAGTCCACCAAGACGCTGTGCTACCTGGTGATAGCTTGGCGCGCAGGCCTGGCTGGAAGCGCAGTAAACGCAAACACTGCGTTCGATGCGTGTGCGGCTGACCAGGTCATTCATGTCTTGCCTCGTGTCTTTGATTTGCCAGGCGTCTTGCGACGTGGCGCGCGGCTGCCATCATCGCGCGGCGGCAACCCGGTGTGCTGGGTGAGCATGCGCTTGCCGGGCTGGCGCTGCCCTTCACCGGCGAGGCCCGTGCCCTTGGGCTGCCAGGCCGGCACCAGGTGGCGCTTGCCGCTGCCGATCAGATCTGCCCGACCCATGCGTCGCAGGGCTTCGCGGATCAGCGGCCAGTTGTTGGCATCGTGCCAGCGCAACAGTGCCTTGTGCAGTCGCCGCTGCGCTGGCGACTTGGGTACGTAGACCTGCTCGCTGTCGCGGGTGACCTTGTGCAGCGGATTCTTGCCCGAATGCCACATTGCGGTTGCCGTGGCCATCGGTGAGGGCAGGAAGGCCTGCACCTGGTCGGCACGGAAGCCATTGGCCTTGAGCCAGATCGCCAGCTCGAGCATGTCCTGGTCAGTGGTGCCGGGATGGGCGGCAATGAAGTACGGGATCAGGTACTGCTCCTTGCCCGCCTCCTTCGAATAGCGCTCGAACAGTTCCTTGAAGCGGTCATAGCTGCCGATGCCGGGCTTCATCATCTTCGACAGCGGGCCCTCGTTGATGGCCTCAGGCGCGATTTTCAGGTAGCCGCCCACATGATGCTGGGTCAGCTCGCGCACGTATTCCGGCGATTCCACCGCCAGGTCATAGCGCACGCCAGAAGCGATCAGCACCTTCTTCACGCCCGGCAGGCTGCGGGCGCGGCGATACAGCGAGATCAATGGCGCATGGTTGGTATTCAGGTTAGGGCAGATGCCCGGATAGACGCAGGAGGGCAAGCGACAAGACGCCTCGATCTTCGGGTCCTTGCAGTGCAGCCGGTACATGTTGGCCGTCGGCCCGCCGAGGTCGGAAATGACCCCAGTGAATCCCGGCACACGGTCGCGGATGTCCTCGATCTCGCGGATCACCGAGTCCTCCGAGCGACTCTGGATGATGCGTCCCTCGTGCTCGGTGATCGAGCAGAAAGTGCAGCCGCCAAAGCAGCCGCGCTGTATCGCCACCGAGTAACGGATCATCTTGTAGGCGGGAATCTCGCCGTCGCCATGCGCCGGGTGCGGTACGCGCTGGAACGGGCGCTCGTAGATCCAGTCCATCTCGCGCGTGGTCAAGGGGATAGGCGGCGGGTTGAGCCATACATCCTGGCGACCATGGCGCTGGGTCAATGCGCGCGCATTGCCCGGGTTCGCCTCGGTATGCAGTACCCGTGAGGCATGCGCATACAGCACCGGGTCATCGCGCAGCTTCTCGAAATCGGGCAAGCGGATGACACTGCGCGCCCGGTCGGCACTCTTGACCTGGCGCACGAATCGCACCACCTGGACCTGCGGGTCGGCACCGGCCACCTTGCGGTTCACTGCCAGCCGCTCGGCCTCCGAGGCATAGGGATCCGCCGCCGGATTCAGTCGTCCCGGCGAATCAATGTCGGTGGAATCAATCTCGATCCAGCCGGCTGGCGTGGCATCACGCAGGAACGCCGTGCCACGGATGTCGGTCAGTTGATCAATGGTCTCGCCTGCCGCCAGGCGATGGGCAATTTCACAGACCTGGCGCTCGGCATTGCCGTAGACCAGCAGGTCGCCGCCGGAATCCACCAGCACCGAGCGGCGCACGCGCTCGGTCCAGTAATCAAAATGCGCGATGCGCCGCAGTGAGGCCTCGATGCCGCCCACCACCACTGGCACGTCGCCAAAGGCCTCGCGCGCACGTTGCGCATAGACAATGACTGAGCGATCCGGGCGTCGCCCGCCCTGCGCGCCCGGCGTGTAGGCATCATCGCTGCGCACCTTGCGATCCGAGGTGTAGCGATTGACCAGCGAATCCATGTTGCCGGCGGTGATGCCAAAGAACAGGTTGGGCCGGCCCAGCGCACGGAAGGAATCGACATCGTTCCAGTCGGGCTGGGCAATGATGCCGACGCGGAAGCCCTGCGCCTCCAGCACACGGCCGATGATGGCCATGCCGAAACTCGGGTGATCCACGTAGGCATCGCCGGTCACCAGGATGATGTCGCAGCTGTCCCAACCCAGTGCCGCCATCTCCTCGACCGACATCGGCAGGAATGGCGCAGTGCCAAAGCGATGCGCCCAGTACTTTCGGTAGCCGGTGATGTCCGGCACGGATGGCAATGTAGTGCCAGTGCCCATCAGCCGGTCGCCTGCAAGCCCTGGGCAATGCCAGTGACACTGGCCACCAGTGCGCGGAACAACTCGCGATCCTCGCGCTTGCCCTCACGCCAGCGCTTGAGCAGGTCCACCTGCATCAGGTGTATGGGGTCCAGATAGGGCGCGCGCAACATGACCGAGCGCTGCATGCGCGGATGGCTGTCGAGCAGGTCCACTTCGCCCTTGATCCAGGTGACCCAGCGGCAGCTGCGCGCATGCTCGGTCCGAATGTCATCAATGATGCGTTCGACGGAGCCCTCGGCCAGGTCGTCATAGTGCGAGGCAATCTCCAGGTCGGCGCGCACCAGCTGCATCTCGATGTCGTCAATCAGGTTACGGAAGAATGGCCACTCGGCCCAGGCCTTGGCCAGGTGGGTCGGGCCGAACTCGGCGGCAGCCGCGTCAAGCCCGGTGCCCACGCCATACCAGCCCGGCAGCGTGTGGCGGCTCTGGGTCCAGGCAAACACCCAGGGGATGGTGCGCAGCGCATCAATGCCCTGGCCCGCGCGCGATGCCGGCCGATTGCCAATCTGCATGCGCTCGATCACGTCGATTGGCGTGACCTCGCGGAAGTACCGCTCAAAGCCCTCGCGCCCCTTCACCAGCGCCTGGTAATGCGCAGCCGAGGCTTCAGCCACCCGCGAGGTGAGCTCGAGATGGCGGCGATCAACCGCGGCACCCGCCTTGGCGTGCACGCGATCCTGCATGGTGGAGAACACCGCCTGTTCCAGGGTCCTCAGTGCTATGCGCTGCAGGCCGTAGCTGTTGGCTATGACCTCACCCTGCTCGGTGACACGAAGCTTGCCATGCACTGAACCGGCTGGCGCACTCTCGATGAGCTGGTCAATCGGACCGCCACCGCGGATCGCAGTGCCGCCGCGCCCATGAAACAGCGTCAGCGAGACCGAGGCCTGGGCCGCAGCCAGCATCAGCATCGACTGCGCACGATGCACCGCCAGGCGCGAGGCGACGATGCCCAGCTCCTTGTTGCTGTCCGAATAGCCCACCAAAATGACTTGATGCCGTCCACGCGCCGCCAGGTGTTGCTGGTAGGTTTCCTCGGCCAGCAGGCCGGAAAGAATCTCGCCGGCACGCGCCAGCGCATCGGCCGATTCCACCAGTGGCACCAGGTCCAGCGGGACTTCGTTGCTCTGTCGATCGGTGATGTCGGACCAGCGCGCCAGCAACATCACTGCCAGCACATCCTCGGGCGCTTCCGTGGCGCCGATGATGTAGTCGCCCACGGCGGCATCACCATAACGGCTGCGACCCTGGGCCATAGCCTCGAACACCGCGAGCGTCCGTCGACCCACGGCGCCCAGCGGCGCCGAAGGACCGCGGTCGCGCTCAAGCGTCTCACGCAGGATGACCATGCGCTCCTCGGCCGTGCGCTTCAGCCATTCCCCATCGCCCAGGCCCTCGGCCACCACGTCATGATGGACCGCGGCATGCTGGCGTACGTCCAGCGTGGCCAGGTGAAAGCCAAAGATCCGCGCGCGGCACAGCAGGCGTTCCACCGGAAACAGGCCGGCGTGCTGGCCATGGTTCTCGCGCAGGCTGGCGGCCACGATTTCGATGTCGCGAGTGAAATGATCTGCGGACTCGTAGTGGTTGGGCAGGCCGTCGTAGGTGATGCGAAGCCGCGCAGCCACCTGCGCCAGGAACAACCGATAGGGCATCTCGTCATGACGTGTGGGCGTGGCGTGACGCACCTGGGGCATGAGGATGTCGTACTCGGCAATGCGCTGGCTCAGTTCGCGGCTGATGCCGACACGGCTGGCACTCTGCGTCAGCTTGTCAGACAGCCCGCGGCACTCGTCATAGTAGTTGGAAATGATGCGCTGGTGCTGGCGTTGCAGGCTCTCGCGGATGGTCTTGGCATGGACGTCCGGATTGCCGTCCATGTCGCCACCGACCCAGGTGCCGAGCTTGAGCAGGGCCGGGATCTGCTGCGACTCGCGCGGCATGTCAAACACTGTCTCCAGCCAGATGGCGATCTCCTCGTGCAGTGAGGGCGCAACCCGGTACAACACCTCGGCCAGGTAGAACAGCACATGCTCGCGCTCATCAGCGACGGTCAGCCGCTCGCGCGGATGGTCTTCGGTCTGCCAGCCGGAGGTGACCTCGGCACGGATGCGCTCCCAGATCGCGCGCCGCTCCGCCGGCGGCAGCATCGGATCCAGACGCTCGTTCATCAGGTCGGCAAGCTGCTGCTGCTTGCGCAGGACGGTGCGTCGCGTGGACTCGGTGGGATGGGCGATGAAGACTGGCTGGATGGTGATGCTTGCCAGCAATCCGAGCACCTGTTCGCCGCTGAGCCCTGCAGCCTTCAGGCGATACATGCAGTCGCCAATGCCGCCAGGCTGGGGCTTGTCGCGGGTGAGCAGGTATTCGCGACGCCGGCGCACGCGATGCACGCGCTCAGCCAGGTTGACCACCTCAAACCAGGTGGTAAAGGCGCGGATCAGGTCGCGGGCCTGGCCGGCGGGCCGGTCGGAGGTGCGCACCACCAGTTCAATGGCACCCTCAGGTTCACCCTCGCGCCAACGTATCGCCGCCAGCCGATCGCCCTCGACCGGGTCGTAGAGTTCAGCGCCGCCCTGGTCCTTCAGGACGTCGCCCACCAGCGAGCCCAGCGCGTGGACGTCGTCGCGCAGGGCAGCCTCTTTGGGCGGAAAATGCAGGTTTTGGCGTTGTGTCACTGGGAATGGGCCCTTGGCCGGGCAGGCACGGGGCAGCAGTTTAGCAAAGCCGGCCTGCTTGGGCCCGACCCGCCTCTCGGAAAGTGCCTACCGATTGCTGGTGAATCTGACTCCGTCGACGGCTACCCTGTGGCGCTGTATTGAATGTCCATTCGAGGGGCCTTTATCCATGTTTCCGATCCGTCCGCGCCTGCTGTGTACGGCAGTCCAGGCCGCCGTGCTTGGCGCCCTCACCCCGGCGAGTGCAGCGGCCAACACACTGCCAGAACTCGAGATGATTACCGTCGTCGGCAAGGTGGCGCAGCCCCTGTCGCAGGCCCCAGCCTCCGCCTCGGTGATCACCGCCGACCAACTTGAATCCAGCCTGGCGCTGGATGTGCGCGACGCCTTCCGTTTTGAGCCCGGCATGTCGGTGCGACGTGACCCGAATCGTTTTGGCTTTGGCACGGTCACGGTACGCGGCCTGACCGGTAATCGCGTGCTGATGGAAACTGATGGCGTGCCTACCGCGAGCACATTTTCCGTAGGCAGTTTTTCCGACGCCGGCCGCCAGTTTTCCGACCTGGAACTGGTCAAGCGCATCGAGGTACTCAAGGGTCCCGCCTCCGCACTGTATGGGAGTGACGCCATCGCCGGGGTGATTGCCACGACTACGGTTGACCCGGCCGACCTGTTAAGTGGCGATGAGGCAAGCGCCTTCCGCGCTCGCAGCGGCTATTCGAGCGACGACCACTCGGCCTTCGCCGGCCTGAGCAGTGCAATCCGTGCCGGCGAGTTTGATGCCCTGCTGGCCTACTCGCGTCGCGAAGGCAGTGAATTGCAGAATGCCTACCGCACGACAGACGCCAACCCGCGCGACTACGACTCGGATGCAGCGCTGGCACGCTTTGTTTATCACGGCTTCGGCCAGCCCCTGCGCCTGACGCTGGGCTGGGAACGCCAGCGCTCGCTCACCGATGTGGATTCACTGGAGTTGGTCACCACGCCCGGCAGCCGTTTTGCCAATACCCTCTTCCTGCAGGGCCAGGACCTGAGCGAAAACCGGCGCATCGTGCTCGACCAGCGCCTGCAGGGCGTCGGCCCCTTTGATCACGCGGAATGGCGGCTGTACTGGCTTGAGTCCGATGTCGTCCAGTTGACCGATGAGGAGCGGCGAGCAGCGGGCGCGCGCAATCCGCCGCAGATCCTGGCGCGGGATTTCTATTACAGCGAACAGGCTTTTGGCGGCGAGTTGACCTTGTCGCGACTGCTGGATCATGCCGCGGGCCCACACCAACTGGTGGCCGGTACTGAATTTGGCCGCTCACGCATCCGCGAGCGGCGCGAGGGCCTGCAGACCAACCTGCTGACCGGCGCAGTGACCAACGTCGTACTCGGCGAGGTCATGCCGGTGCGCGACTTCCCGATCTCGGAAGTGACGGACGTGGGCCTGTACCTGCAGGACGAATGGCGCCCTGGCGATGGACGCTGGTCTGTCATCCCCGCGTTGCGACTGGACTGGTACCAACTCAAGCCCGAGGTGGATGCCATGTATGCGGCTGACAACCCGACCCAGACGCCGGTATCCGTGGATGAAGTGTCATTCTCGCCAAAACTGGCGCTGGCCTATCGCCTGAATGAATGGTCGTCCCTGTACCTGCAATACGCTCATGGCTTCCGCTCGCAGCCCTTCGAGGACGTCAACATCGGCCTGGACCTGCCGCTGTTCAATACCCGCGCCATTCCCAATCCTGACCTCCGGCCAGAACGCAGTGATAGCGTGGAGTTGGGCCTCAGGCTTTCCGGCCGCGCGCTCCAGGGCAGCGTCAGCGCCTATCTCAGCCGCTATCGCGACTTCATCGAATCCAGGGTCAACCTCGGTCTCGATCCCGCCTCAGGGCGGATCACCTTCCAGTCGCTGAACATCGGGCGCGCCGAGATCTACGGCGCAGAACTGGCCGTGGCGGCGCGGATAGGCGAGTGGGCACCTGCGCTTGCGGGATTCACCGCGCGATTGTCGGCTGCCTATGCTCGCGGCAAGGATACCGGGCGCAATCTACCGATCAATTCCATTGATCCCCTGCGTGGCGTACTGGGCCTGCAGTACGAGGCCCCGAGCGAGCGCTGGAGCACAACCCTCAGCCTCACCGCCGTCCAGGGCGTGAAGCGCGTTGACCAGAGCCGCACGGCGCTGTTCGAGCCCGGCGGTTTCGCCACGCTCGACCTCACCACCGGCCTGCAGCTGACGCCGCGACTGCGCATCAATGCCGGCCTGTTCAACCTGACCGACAAGCATTACTACGAGTGGGCGGATGTGCGGGGCCGGGCACCGACAGATCCCTTGCTGGAGCTCTACCAGCAGCCCGGGCGCAACGTCACGGTGTCAATCACCGCCAACTTCTGAGCGGCAATCACTTTCCAGCAACGACGCTCAGTGGTGATGGCCACCGGGGCCGTGGACGTGGCCATGCTCGAGCTCTACGCGCGTGGCCTTGCGCACTTCAGCCACGTCGACCTCGAAGGTCAGGGTCTTTCCCGCCAGCGGATGGTTGGAATCCACCGTCACCAGGTCCTTCTCGACGCGGGTGACGGTCACCAGTCGCGGCCCCTGCGGGCTCTGGGCCTGGAACTGCATGCCGGCCACCAGCTCTGCGGAATCGCCGAAACGCGTGCGCGGCACCATTTGCACCAGGCGCTCGTCACGCACGCCATAGCCTTGCTCGGGCGCCACGTTCACCGTGAACTTGTCACCGACCACCTTGCCCTCGAGTGCGGACTCCAGCCCCGGGATGATATTGCCGTGACCGTGCAGGTAGGCCAGCGGGCCGGTGCTGCCTGAGGCATCGAGTGTCGCGCCATCGGCATCGCGCAGCGTGTAGTGGATGGAAACTGCGGTGTCCTGGGCAATTTTCATGATCGTCGCCTGTGCGGTAAAGGCGCGCATGGTACCCCAATAAAAAGGCGCCGGGCAGGGCCCGGCGCCTAGTGGACTATGCCAGCCTGCCGCCTAGTAGACGTCGTGCGTGGTGTTGTAGACGTTGAACTTGCCGGTCGGCGTAATCAGCTTTGGATCCCTGATGACGGCCTTGAGCTTGCGCGTGCGGTCATCCACGACCACGATCGCCGACTTCTGTTCCTTGCCGTTCCAGACCGAGAACCAGACTTCGTCGCCAGCCTTGTTGTACTCAGGCTGCACTACCCGCTTCGGGCCCTCGCCCAGGTCGGCCCATTCGGCGATTGGCAGCACCTGGTAGCCCGCCTCCAGGTTGTTGACGTCGAACACCGCGATGCTCTGGCTGATCTTCTCGTCCGGGTTCAGCGGCGTATCCACCCACAGGTTGCTCGAGGTCGGATGGGTCTTTACGAACAATGATCCACCCCCCAGACCCGGCAGTACCCGCACCACCTTCCAGGCATGCTCGGCATGACCTTCGGGATCGGTGCCGATGAAGGTCACCTTTTCGTTGCCCAGCGCGCTGGTCACCCACACCGGCCCGAACTTCGGGTCCATGATATTGGCGCCACGACCCGGATGCGGGATCTTGTCCACGTCAATCAATGCCGCCAGCTTCTGGTCACGTGAATCGATCACCGCGATCTTGTCCGACTGGTTGGCAGCGGTCAGGAAATAGCGCTTGGTCGAGTCCCAGCCGCCGTCATGCAGGAAGCGCGCAGCGCCAATCTGCGTGACCTTGATGTTCTCGACGTCGCTGTAGTTCACCAGCAGGACCTGGCCCGTCTCCTTGACGTTGACGATCCATTCGGGGTGTTCATGCGAGGCCACGATGGCAGCAACACGCGGTTCCGGATGGTATTCCTGCGTGTCCACGGTCATGCCGCGGGTGGACATGATCTTCCTGGGCTCAAGCGACTCGCCATCCATGATCACGTACTGCGGCGGCCAGTAGGTGCCGCCGATGGCCAGCTTGTCCTCGAAGCCCTTGTACTTGGAGGTCTCGACCGAGCGCGCCTCGAGTCCCATCTTGATCTCGGCAACGATGGTCGGCTGTTCCATCCACAGGTCGATCAGGTCGAGCTTGGCGTCACGCCCCACTGTGTACACGTAGCGGCCTGAATGCGACAGCCGCGAGATGTGCACGGCGTAGCCGGTCTTGAGGATGCTGACGATGTTCTTGCTGTCGCCGTCAATCAGCGCCACCTCGCCGGAATCACGCAGCGTCACCGCAAACAGGTTCTCGATATTGATGTCGTTCATCTTGCGGGTCGGCCGCTCGGCAGCGGGTACGAATACCTTCCAGGTATTCTTCATCTCGGCCAGGCCCCACTCCGGCGGGGTCGGCGGCACGTGCTGCACGTAGCGCGCCATGATGTCCACTTCCGCGTCGGTCAGCTCACCCGAGGTGCCCCAGTTCGGCATGCCGGCCGGCGAGCCGTACTTGATGAACACCTTGAGGTAATCCGTGCCCTTGGCCTGGGTGATGTCCGTGGTCAGGGGTTTGCCGGTTGCGCCCTTGCGCAATACGCCATGGCAGCCGGCACAGCGCTCGAAGTAGATCTTCTTGGCCTTGTCAAATTCCGGCCGGGTCATGTCCGGCGCACCCTCGGACTTCACCATCTCGATCTGGGCCACCGCCGCACCGATCGGCGAAGCCGCGCCCTGGTACTTGAGTTCAGCAACCGTCGCGCCGGGATGCTCTGTTGCCGAGGCTGCCGTCTGCTTGGGCTTGGGCCCGGCGCGCACCGCAGCCACGTCCGAGGCGCTAACGCTGCCGAAGGCATTGCCCCAGCTGTTCATGGCATAGGTCAGTGCGTCAGAGACCTCCATATCGGATAGCTGCTTCATCGGCGGCATCACCGAATTGAACTCCTTGCCATTGACCGTGATCTTGCCCTGCAGGCCATTGAGCACGTTGTCGATTGCGCGCTTGGTGTTGGCCTTGAGGTAATCGGAGCCCGCCAGCGGCGGAAACGCGCCAGGAAGGCCCTGTCCGTTGGCCTGGTGGCAGGCCAGGCAGGCAGACTGATAGACCTTCTCGCCGGCCTGAATCTGGGCCTTGGACACCGTCGCCGCAGCAGCGGCAGCCACTTCTGCCTTGTGGACCTTCAGGGGGTCTGCAGCGGGTGGGGTCTGCGCCATCACGGCAGTCGCCAGCAAGCTGGCGCTGATGCCAGCCACTAGGCGGATGCCAACCGCGGTCATTGTCAGTTTCATCGGGAAAAGCCCTCAGTAATGGAAAAATCACTTCGCCGGCAGGCGCCCGGCCCAAGATACGAATTGCGCCCGCGCATTCGGCCAAACTCACCCATGCCAATCAATGCGGGTTTACCGTAGCCGCGTGCGTTCCTGGCCTAGGAATCGTCGGCGCCGGTCATGCCCTCCGGCAAGGTATGGGCGATGCCTTTGTGGCAGTCGATGCAGGTCTTGCCCTCCGCCACCGCCCGCACATGCATTCGCCCGGCTTTCTTGCCCTGGGCCTCGTGGTCCATGCTCTGAAAGGCGTGGCAATTGCGGCATTCCAGCGAGCCATTTTCCTTCAGCCGGCTCCACTCACGCCGCGCCAGCATCAGCCGGTGGGCCTCGAATTTCTCAGGTGTATCAATGACGCCAGTAAACTTGCCCCACAGCTCACGACTGGCCTGGATCTTGCGGGCCATCTTCTGGTGCCACGCACGCGGCACGTGACAGTCCGAGCAGATCGCCCGTACGCCAGTACGGTTGGAAAAGTGAATGGTGCTGGTGTATTCCTGGTACACGTTGTCGCGCATCTCGTGGCAGGAAATACAGAACGCCTCGGTATTGGAAACATCAAGCGCAGTGTTAAAGCCGCCCCAGAATACGATGCCGCCGACGAACCCAAGCGTCAGCAGTGACAGGACGGAGTACTTGACGCTGGGCCGGCGCAAGCGATGCCAACATCGCTTGATGAATCCGCCTTTGACGGTTGGCTGTTCCGGGTTCATGACAGTGTCCTCACTACATTTCGTAGCTGCGCAGCCGCTCGACATCGGGGATCTGGATGTCGCGGCCACTAGAGTCTATCAACCCAGCGTCAGTCAGTACGCGCAGCAAGCGCGAAAGCGTTTCTGGCTTGATCGCCAGGCGCGATGCCAGCATCTGCCGGGTCTCGTCGAGCTGGACGTGACTGCCGCCCTGGGGCGCCGCGGTGGCCCGCCTCAGCAGGTGGCGAATCAGGCGATTGCCCGCGGTCTCAAGGGTGAGTTCCTCGATCTCCCGCACCTGGCCATGCATGCGCTGGCTGAGCTTCGCCAGCAGGCGCAGGCAGGTGGCCGGATTGTCCTTCAGCGCCGCCAGGTAATCGCGGCTGGGCACCACCAACAGGGTGGTCGCCTCGACCGCCAGGGCGCTGACAGGGTACTCATGGCCTTCCATGAACATCACCGCCTCGGCGAAACTCTGGCCGGGCCCCATGAGTTCAAGGATCTTTTCCTCGCCGGCACGGGACTGCAGGAACAATTTGACCTGCCCCTCGAGCACCACGAAGAAGGAACGCGCGGGCTCGCCTCGCTGAAACAGCAGGCGACCGGCAGTCAGGTGAATCAGCTGGGCACCGTCGGCAATACGCGCAAACTGCGGCTCATCAAACGCGGCAAACAGCGCGTTTGCTCGAAGCACTTCGCGAGTGTCGGTGCGCATAAGCATGCGGGCGAGCATATCGGCCGGACGCCGCCCCTACGCCGTGGAAATTACCTAGGCGGGGAAGAACTCAATGGGCTTGGTGGTGGTCACGGCCTCAACCTCCTTGTCCTCGAAACGGAACATGCGGATTCGGGCCACCAACTTGCGCTCCAGCTCGGCATCGTTGAGCTCGGAGGAAATAATCTTGCATTCCGTTACCTCGCCCCAGGGAGCGATGGTCAGCTGGAACACAACCTTGCCCAGCAATGCGGGATTGTCACGCAGGGCGCGATTGTATAGCGCGTAGATCGCCGCCTTGTTGCGGTCGAATACCAGCTCGATCTCTTCCTGGCTGCGCGAGGGCTTCTTGCCGCTGCCGCTGCGCGATACGCCATCGGATACGCCACCGGTCAGCGCCTTGCCGCTGCCGGAACCGCCCAGCGGCACTTGCATACGCGTCGTCCCGTGGCCACCCAGCGTGCCGGCACCTGCGCCAAAGCCGCGGCTGACACCCGCAGTATTGACACCACCGGAAATCGTGCCGGTCCTGGCAGTAATGAGCGCCCGCTCGGCACGCGGCGTGTCGTTGGTCTCCCCCGGCGCGCTGGCCAGCGGCGCCAGGTCTTCCTTGCGCACTTCGAATTCCTGTCGCAGGTCAGCAAGCTGGTCCATCAAGGGCAGCAGACCGGCCTTGGCGGCCTTGCGTCTGGCCGCCTGGGTTCGATCCAGTTCCGGCTTGGGTGTCGGCCGTACCGGCGTATCGGGCCGCACCGGCTCTGCCTCCACCTTCACGGGCGGAGGTGGCGGCGGCGGAATGGCACGCTCCAGCACTAGCTTGGCAAAGCGTGGCGGCACCGGGGGCGGCACATCCAGGGAACGGTCAGGCATCGGCAACCAGCTGAACAGGAGGGACAGCAGCAGGGTGCCGCCCAGCGCGCCGGTCCACAGCTTGCGGAAGCGGCGCTCCTCGTCAAAGGGGATGGACCAGGGCAGGTCGAACTGCCGATAGTGCATGGCAACTGCCGCAGTCATGCCCCCGCTCCATTCATGGCTTCGGGCTTCTGCACCACGGCCAGCGACAGCTTGCCGTAATCCGAATCGGTGCAAGTCGCCATTACCTTCTTGAGCACGCGGTAGGGCACGGATTGGTCACCCAGGATGGTGATCTCGCGCGCGCTGGCATCGGTGGCCGCAGCCTGTACCAGTCGCCGGTCGTCCTGTGCCGAGAGTGCATCGCGCAGCGGCACAATGATGTTGCCCTCGGCCGCGTCAACGTCGGCAACCGAGACCACCGCCTTGCCCTGCACCAGGATGCTGTCGGGCGTGACCATCACGATGACCGTTTCCTTGGGCTTGTCCTCGGCGATCGACTCCGGCAGCTTGATCATCTTCGGCGGTTCCAGGGTCTGCACTTCCGCTGAATTGACCAGCAGGAAGAACACCAGGATGGTGAAGATATCCATCAGCGAGACCAGGTTCAGGCTCGCGGGACGCCCGGCCCGTTCATGGTGCCGGGCCATGCGCTTGGCGCGTGCCGAGTGACTCATGGCCGCGGCTCCAGTTCCGGCGCGTCGCCAATGGAGATTTCCGGGAACATTTCCTGGCGGGCCGGGCGGCCCTCAACATCCACTGTCCTCACACGCACCGCATCCATGATCTGGATCAGCGTGTCGTAGGGAATATCCGGCTCCATCAGCAGCGTCACCGCCTCAAGATCCGGAAAGCGTGGCTTGATCTCATCGCCCAGATAGCTGGCAAGCGCAGTCAGGTCGCGGGCGCCCTCTACATCCGGGAAGGCCCGCAACAGGCCGCTGCCACGATCCGCTACCTCGATGCGCCCGTCGCGCACATGGATCTCGAGGTTGATGACCTGCTTGTCATCTTCAGGCAGGGACTGGGTGGAACTCGGCAGGTTGAGTTCCAGGATCGTCAGGCGCGAGAACACCGCCGTGATCAGCAAGAACGGCACCAGCACGACCATCAGGTTCATGAAGGCCGTGATCGGCAAGTCGCCCGCCTCGCGGCGGCGATGTCGCCGTGCTGCGCGGGTCGTCAGGCTCACGCAGGCTCCGGCCGGCGCTCAACCACAGTGTTGAGGAACTTGACCGAGGCCATTTCCAGGCTGTCGACAATCTGCGTGGTCTTGGACTGGATGACCGAGTGGGTCAAGAGCAACGGGATGGCCACCATCAGGCCGAAGGCCGTGGTGTTCATCGCCACCGAGATCGACGCCGACAGCAGGTCCGCCTTGTCCGCCGGATTGGCGTTGGAGACGGCCTGGAAGGCCTGGATCAGTCCGATGATGGTGCCGAGCAGCCCCAGCAGCGTGGCGATATTGGCAAAGCTCGACAGGTAGTGGGTCCGGCGCTCCAGGCCCGGCACCACTTCCATCAGGCTTTCTTCCATCGCCTTCTCGACGTCATCGCGTCGCCGCGAGGCCTGCACCCGCGCCAGCCCATAACTCAGGATCTGGCCAATGGCCGATCCCGAATCGGTGGTCGCCGCAAGCGCGCGCCGATAGTCACCCTGTCCCAGGAACGGGGCCACCTCGGCCCAGACCCTGCGATTGGCCCGCTCAGTGCGGGTCAAGTGCATATAGCGCTCGATCGCCACTGCTGCGCCTAGCGCCGCAACCAGTGCGATCGGATACATGAATGGGCCGCCTTCCTGAAAGAAGCGGGTGATAGTTGTGAACATTTCCATAGGGGTGACTCCTGCCGCCTCCCGGCCCGAATAAGTTGCTAGGGTTGCGCCGGCGGCGGCGTGACCGAGTTCTCGGCCTGAGCGTCTGGCGCCGCCAGCGCCTGATAAAAACCTGTTTCCCGCCGGAACACGTCACGATCGACGGGCTCCAGCACCTCATCCAGCAGCGATCTCAGGGGCTTGCCCGTGCGATCGCCCGCCTCTGCCTTCTTCCACGGTACGACAAACATGACCTTGGGCAGCTCACGGTTGCCGGTAATGGCCGTGGACTCCAGGTCAATTCGATCCACGGTCTTGAACTCGCGTGTACGCGGCGCCTCTGCCTGCTTCGCCGGTGGCTCCTGGGCCCGGGCCAGCGGCAGGGCCAGTAACAGCGCCAATAATGCAATCGTGACCTTCATGGGGCTTCCTCCACTGTCGTGGGCACGGCTTCCTCGACCACTTCAGGCGGCGGAGCCGCCACCGGTGCGGGCGTGGCACGCCGCCTGACTTCGGTCAGCCAGTTGGCGAGCTCCGCATCGGCTCCGGGCATCAGTGACTGCGCACGCTCGAACTCGGCCAGGGCCGCGTCCGGCTGGTTCAGGTAGACATCGAACAACACGCCGAGGTTGAGTGAGGGCGTCGGATCAAACTCATTCAGGCTGGCCGCCTCGCGATAGGCCTGCTCGGCTTCGGCAAAGCGCCCGGACTGGCGTCGCGCCACGCCCAGAATCGTACTGCGCGCGGCACTGGGCGCCAGCGCGGAAAGTGCCGTCTCGACACCTGTCCACTCGCCCTGCGCCAGCAAACCCAGGGCCGCGTCCAGCGTCGGGTCAAGACCCAGGCCCGGCAGTCGCTCGGACTTGCGGTAGCGCGCCGGCTTCAACTCGGCCAGCGCACTGAAACTGTTGCGCACGCCCTCATCGTAGGTGCCACTCGCCACGCGCGCCACATTGGCCTCATGCAGCTCGATGGCACGCTCTTCAAATGGATAGGCCTGTTCTTCCAGCAACAGCGCGTACTGTTCGAGTTCCTCGCCCTTCAGGTTGCGCGGTCGCTCGGAAGCCATCAGGTCCGCTGCCAGGCGACGATACATGTCCGCCGTCGCATGGGTTGCGGAGCTGGTCACCCCGCCGATGCCGTAGTCAGCCGCCTCACGGTAGGCCTTGAGCGCAGCTTCCATGGCGTCGCGCTTGGCCTTGAGCGACTTCTGCAACGGGTTCTTCAGCGGCAGGATCTCGAAGGCGGTGCGCAGGGGTGCGGCCAGTTCCAGCGAGGCGCGCGCTGCCAGGGTACGGCTCTGCAGGTTGCGATCCGTACCCGCGCCCTTGTCAGCGGCAACGATGGCCACCAGCCAGCGGCTACGCAGCCCGGCATCACCACGCGCGCCGGCCAGGTCGGCAATCTTCTGGCGTGCCGCCATCACCTCATCAAATGGCGTGGGATAGCGCTCGACAAAGCGTGTCCAGCTGGCAATGGCGGCAGCGCTGTCGCCGCCACGCTCCTGCAGCTCGGCGGCCTGCAGCAGCGCAGCACGGCGCACGGCCGCGGGCTCTGCGGCATCTTCGGCTACCCGTGAAAACTCAATGGCTGCGGACTGCATATCGCCAGACTCGAGGAAGGCCACCGCCAGGTTGCGGGTGATGCCCGCCGACAATGGATGGCTGGCATGGTCGCGGCGCAGTGCCACCAGGATCGGGATGGCCCGTGTCCACTGCTTCGCCTGCAGTAGCAGGTTGGCAGCGTCATGCTGCGCCGGCACGGCTACTTCAGCACCTGGCACTTCGCGGGCGATGCGCAGGAAATTCTCCACCGCGGCATCCAGGTCGCCCTGCTGCTGGCTGGCCTCGCCCTGGCGGTAAATCGATGCGGCCAGGCGCTCGCTGACCGCAGCACGATCCGCAGCGTTGCCAGCCATGCGCGCCAAGGTCTGGCGATAGGCCGCCTCCGCCTTGAGATGGTCGCCGAGCTCGAAGCTGGCGTCGGCAATCATGCTGTAGGCCGCGCGTAGTTCGTCGGCGCTGAGCTCCGGGCGATGACTGACGGCGCGCTCGGCGCTGGCCACGGCTTCGGCGTGGCGCTGCAATTCGATTTGCTGGCGCGCAGTGCGCAAGGCGATGCGTCCGCTCTCCGGATGCTCGGCAAAAGTGTTGATGAATTGCAGGTTGTGGTCGATGCCCTCACGGCGCCAGTCCTCGCGCGCTGCGCCCTGCAATTGCTGCTCATGGCGTTCACGCGAAACCAGCGAGGCATAGCCTGCCTTGGCGCTGTCCTCGCTGGCCGGGTAGTCATAGGCGGTACGCTGGTATTCGATGGCGGCATCGGCAAACGCGCCGCTCTCGAACAAGACATCGGCCAGCAGGTTGCGCGTTTCACGCGCGTCTGACTCGTTGGGGAACGACTCCAGGTACTCGCGATACCAGCGTGCAGCGTCGCCATAATCCGTCGGTCGCTTGTTGGCCTGTGCCAGTGCGTGCGAATTGCGCGCCAGATCCAGCAGGTGGGACTTCACCTGGCCGACGATCTCCGGCTGCGTAGCCGGGACATGGATGCTCCAGAAGCTGGATCGCAGCCCGTAGCGCTCGACAAATTCGCGCTTGCCCGCCAGCGCCAGCTCGGCGAATCCTCCCTTCAGGTAGGCCTCGATGGCGCGCGTCTGCAGCACCGGGGCGCGCAGGTCGTCGCTGGCGGTCGCGGCATAAGCGCGGAATACGTCGGCAGCGTCGGTGTAGCGTTCCTTCTCGATCAGCAGGTCGCCAAGCGAAGTGTAAAGGCGCCAGCGCCATTGCGGGCGGGCATGGCGATCCACTGCAGCATTGAGCGATTCGGCGGGACCTTCCGCGGAAAACTGGATACCCAGTGCCCGCTCGGCGTCCAGCACCAGCTCGCGATCGGCACGCGGCAGCGCCGTTTCATCGCGGATCTCACGGCCGCTCTTGTCGAGCAGCTTGCGGTCCAGCAGCTTGAACAGGGAAACGGCACTGTCCTCGGTACGCGACTGCTTGAACAAGGCCCAGCCATGCTTGTACAGCGCCTGCTCGTAGAAAGGCGTCTTGTCGCCGAAGCCGATCACCGCCGCGTAGGCCTCCTCCGCCTTGGGCCAGCGTTGCGCACTGAACAGGATCTCGCCACGACGAAACTGTGCCTCGTCTATGTGACGGCTGGCGGGGAACCGGGCGACGAGCGAATCCAGGCGTTGCAGCGCCAGCTCGACATTTGCCTCGGCCTCGTAGCTACGTCCCAGCTGGTAAAGCACGGAATCCATGCGCGGATGATCCGGCTCGAGCTGGCGCAGTTCTTCATACAGTTGTATTGCGGCACGGGTCTCGACCGAGCCGGCATCCGCAGTGGCGCCGTCGGCGCGCTGTGAATCTGCTGCCTCAAGCTCCAGGTCTGCGAGCCGGCGCAGGGCCTCTGCGCGCATCTTCGGATCGCCGCCGGACTGGGCCAGGAAACGCCGATAGGCTTCGCGTACGCGCTCCGGCGCCACCTGCACCGGACGGGTCGTATCCACCACCGGCTTGCCCTGCAGGCTGCCGATGCTGCGTGGCGGCGCAGTATTCGCCGCCAAGGCCATCGAGGCCACCAGAAACAGGAGTGCTGCGGGCTTGCCATTCATGGCGAGCTCGCAATGGCGGCGCGGTCGTAAATCGTCGCCAGCGCGTAGTGAGCCTGCACCGCATAGTCATCCAGGCGTAGCCGCTGGGCTTCCAGCGCCTCGACCGCCATATTGGCCAGGTAATCACTCGCCGACTTGCGTGCGATTTCGACGCGTCCCGCCAGTTCGTCTACGCGCGGCTGGACCTGTGATACGCGCGCTGCCAGCGAGGCCTGCCGAGTGGGTGCGCCTTGGCGCGCCACGCGTGCGGCCTGCATGCGCGGCTCGACCTGCGACATGACCTGATCGAGTTCGCGCAACTGCCGATCGGTCTGCCAGACGCGGGACTTCCAGTTTTCCTGCAGGCGCCACAACAGCACACCGCGGGCCAGGCGGGCCTTGGCCCGCGCTTCTTCCAGATCCGGGTTGCTGGCCTGGTCCGCCAGCGCCTGTTCAACGCCGGCCACCTGCTCCAGCCATTCACGCTCGCGCGTTGTCGCCAGGGCGGTCATGTCATGGTTACGGACGGCGGCCTGGAAGCGATCGCGCAGCTCGGCATGGCGCTGGACCAACGCCTGGGCATTCATCGCATCCAGCTGCTGGTCGGCGACCGGTACGCGCTGGTCAAAGGCACGGCCGCGCACGTCAACCATTTCTGCAAAGGCATCGAGGCTGTCGTGCCAATGGTTGAGATTGGTGGCCATCTGCTGCAGCGCGCGGTAATTCTTCACGCCGGCCTGGAAGTTGAGGCTGGCCAGCAATGGATACAGGTAGGCCGCCTCGGCAGTGTCAGGCAGCGATGACATCTGCCAGAACCAGCCAACACTCTGCGTCTTGTCTGTCGCCAGTATCCGCTCCAGCAGCTGGCCGGAACGGATCGCAATGATCGAATCCGCCAGCCGCGCACGTTCGCCCTCATAGGCCGCGATGGCACGCTCGTAATGCTCCGCAGCCTGGGCAAAGGCACCCAGCTCGGCGTAGGCATACGGTACGGCCAGGTAGGACTCCTGCACCGCCGCGTCCTGCAGGCCGCGTCGCTGCAGCTCGATCCAGGGCACCAGTGCGGCGTGGTAATCGCCCGAAGCCGCGCTGGCCCACCCTGCGCCCAGCAAGGCCTTGCTGGAATGGGGCCCTTCGAGACGCACCTGGCCCAGCGCCTCTGCCGCAGCCGCCTGCTGGTCGGCCTGCAGGCGCGCGTAGCCCAGCGCCAGGTTGGCGCGATCACGCAGCGCAATGAGTTCAGCGCGGGTCGCCGGCATCTGGCCGACTGCAGATAGCTGTTCCAGTCCCTGCGCCACGCGACCGGCGCGTACCAGGGCTACGCCCAGGTTGTAGCGGGCATAGGCCAGCCAGTCTTCCGGTCCCTGCCAACCCTGCAACTCGGCGATGGCGGCATCGTACTCGCCGCGAAACATCAGGCCCTGCGCCAGCAACATGCGCCGCTCCGCATCCAGTCGCGCCGGCAAGGCCGGTGCCGCCTGCCTCAGCGCATGCTCGGACTGGTCGAAGCGACCGACGTCATATTGCAGCTTGCCCAGATAGAACCAGGCCTGGCCACGGACTTGCGGCGTGGTCGAGGCGTCATTGAGCAGGCGCTCGAAGATCTCGCGCGCCTCGCGATGCTGGCCGAGCGAGAGGAAGATTCCGCCCCGCAGCAATTCCGCGTCGCGGGCATGCTCGCCGATCCTGCCCTGGCCACGGTAGGCATCGTGGCGGATCAGCGCATTGAAATAATCTTCCTGGTAGAAGTAGAACAGCACGTCGCCGTAGTGCAGGTCGCGCACCTTGACCGGGCTCAGCCCATTCACGGTGGCCACGGCTGAATCCGCAGCCGCAGCGCTGGTGCAGGCCAGCAGCAGCAGCCAGGGAAGCAGCCGCAGGCGACGCAGGATCAAGCCCCTACTCCCACTCGCGAATCACGAACTCGGGCTGCAGCTTGCGCTGGCGGTCGCTGATCCTCAGTTCGACGTACTTGGGACCGACGCCCTTGACCAGTTCCAGCGTCGCGCCGCGCTTGTAGTCGCGGCTATGCGGCCCGCGCCCGGTGAAATAGGCGACAACTTCATGCTCGCCTGATTTGAGGTTGCCGAGCCAGATACGGTGCACGCCGCCGCGCACCAGCGCTTCGAGCTCGCGTGCCGTATAGAGATAGTTGGCCACTTCCTTGTCGTCGACGCGGATCTGCACCGAATCCAGCTCGAAGAAGGTGCCGATATCCATGGAGACGAACAGCGCCACCTGGGTACTGGCAGGAAACAGCAGGTCTTCCTCCAGCATGAACAGGTCGCGGTTAAGGTCCACAACCTGGCTGCGTAGTTCCTGGATCTGGCCATCCAGCGCCGCCCGCTCGGAATCGGCCGGCGTCGGTGTGGCTTCCTGTGCGCCGGCTATCGCCGCCGCGGTCACCAGCAGGATCAATGCAAAAAGTTGTTTTTTCATGGTTGCAGTTCCGCAATCACTCATCGAGCATTTCAAGGAGCCTCGCGTCGAGGCGTTCTTCGTCTTGGCCGCGCAGCGCGCCGGACAGTGCGCGCACCGTGCCGCTGCGATCCACCAGCACGATCATCGGCAGCGCATCAGGCTTGTAGCGGCGACTGACCTGCTGGCCAGTGTCGAGCAGTGTCGGGAAGCTGATCGCCGTGGCCTCGGCCAGCGGCTGCGCGGCGACCGTGGAACCCTCGACGTTGACACCCAGCACCACCAGCCCGGCACTCGCGTGCGCACGATGCAGGCGCTCCCAGCGTTCAAGTTCGCCCCGGCAATCACCACACCAGCTGGCCCAGAACAGCACGGCCACCACTTCACCGCGATGGGCCGACAGTCGCTGGTTGCCATGCGCCAGGGACGCCAGGGCGAAGTCCGGTGCCTGGCGGCCCACGGCGATCCCGTCCCGGGCCTGGGCAGGCACGGCCGCCCACAAGCCGACGACGAGGCAAAAAGCCGCTCGCCAGCCGGCTTTCGCTGCCCGGGTGCCTGACCTCACACTATTAATGGCTGTCGCCACTGACACTCGTCCACCGCCCATGTTACCGCGCCCGTTAACATAACGTGCTTCGCGTTGGCGCGAAACACCGGCCGCCACAGCGGGGGCCTGCGACCGACCGGTCATTAGATTGTGCCGCTGACTATCGGGTTGAAAGCAACGAGGCTGTCACGGAGCGCGACATTGCCCAGGCCATGGCCCGGGAACAGCGTCTCGAAACGGCCGTGCTCGCCATGCAGCGCGAGGTAGTTCAGCACCACGGTCTCGACCAGCAGGTTCACGTTATTGGCCGCCGGTGTCGAACTGGTCTCCACCGAACCGTCCGGACGGAACCAGCCCAGCTGCTGATGCAGCTCGGGCGCGCGTCCATCGCCGGTGAACAGCGCCGGCCTGCTGCCCCGCGGGTCATAGACCAGGAAGTACGACGCAGCGGTCTGCTGGTTGTCACTGGTCCACATGAACTTGCCGCGTCCATCCGGCGTGTTATCCACCTGCCCTGCCGCGGACAAGGATCCATCGCTGAATACATACAGCATCAGCGGTACGCCTCGGCGTGCCGCGTATTCGAGGCAGGCGCCAATGCAGCGCCCAGCGCGCAGGTCACGCAACTCGCCCGTGGCGCGGCCCTGGCCATGATAGTCATAGCCGCCCATGGTGATGGTGCCGGCACCAGCAAAGCCGTTGACCACCAGCTTCATCACCGCAGCGGTCTTGCGGAATTCTGCATCCGCATCGAATTCTGCGCGGCTGAAGATGCCGCCCGGTCCGACGATGTCCGCATCCAGCTCCGGATTGAGCGCCGACGGGTCACCATAACGGTCAGTCAGGTCGGCCGCCTTGACATAGTTACAGCGCACCAGGTCCTTGATCACGGCGTCGCGCGTGATTCCGGTGTTAACCCGCGCCAGCTTGCGATCCGACAGGCGCTGGATCGATTCCATGACCCGCACGGCATCGTCCTGCGCCAGCAGGCCGACCAGCTTGCCGGTATCCACCAGGCCGGTCACGTCACTGGTGCGGTCGATCTTGGTCGGCCGCACGGAAGGATCGATCATCGCCGTCGGCGCCATGGAGTTGCCGCCGGAATCCGAGCTGCGCGAGCCCACCAGGGTCAACAACTCGCCATCGGCACCCGCACGATGAATGGCGTACATCGGATTGTGCGGGTTGTTGCTGGTGTCATTCTCCGAACGCGCCGGGATCACCGCGCCATTGATCGACGCCGCCGTAAGCGGATTCAGCCGCTCAGTGACGCCGCGCAGGATCGCGCTGTCGGAATGAAACGCCAGCCCCAGGCGCTGGTCGACAAAATTATTGGTCGGGCTGCCCGGGTTCGGTGCGTTGGGAACCATGTCGCCCGGCAGTCCCAGTCGGCCATAGCCTGCGGCCGACAGGAAGTCGAGTTGCCCAGCGCGACCGCCGGTCAGAACGTTGGAACCCGCCATGCTGGCGCCACCGGCCAGGTCAATACAGATAAACGGGATGCGTCCCGCTCCCTGCACGGCAATGCCGCAACTTTGCTTCAGCGCCTCGAGGTCCGAGGACAAGGCCGCCTCGGCAGCGCGCGGATTGGCAAACAGGCCGAACAGGGACGGCGCCGCAATGGTGGCTGCACCACTGATGAAGCCCTGCGAAATGAACTGGCGACGCGTGACCGGTCGCGGATGATCCGGCTGGTACAGCGGTGCATCCGGATGCAAGGGGCCGCGCACTTTCTTCCTTCTCATGGTCACTCGTCCCTTATTGCAGCAAGGTGCTGGCGCTGCCGATCACGGCAGAGCAAGCGGCCTTGACGATGGTTTGCGTGCGATCTGCCGCGCAGCCTGCGCCGCAGGCAGTCAGGCGCCCGACCAGTGCGTCCACTTCGGCGGACATCTCGGCCTGCGAAGGCTGGGTCGCCAGGTTGGTGCCCAGCGCGCGCACGAACAAGGGCTGCGTCAGCAGGGCACGTTCGGCAGGCGTATCGAAGGCCTGGGCTGCCGGTGCCGTGAAGTTGAGGCCCGGGAAGAATGTCGCACGGCGGCCGACATCATCCACCAGCGCGTTGCAGTACTCGATGGCCATCTGGGCTACGCCCACCTGGTGCGAGGACAGGAACGCCTCGATGTTCTCCACCGTCGGCAACTGCTCGCGTACCCGCGTGTAGGTGTCGACCACTGCGGCGTTGGTGGTCGGTATCCCGGTCATCACCGACATTGACGCGGAAATCTCCTCAAAATTCCTCAGGCCCAGCTCGGAAACCGGCGAGCCATCCGGCGGCGTCGGCAACGGCGTGGGTGCGGGCTCGGTGCGCGAGAAGCTCTGCGGACCGATCTCGTCGAAGGTCAGGAAGAACTCGTCAGTGGCCGGACCCTTGTCGAGCGCAATCACGGTGCCGACGGTGCCCAGCGGATAGCCCGTACTCGGGTCGTATCCACCGGCACTGACCGACTGGTTCAGCGGAATGTAGGCCTGGCCGACCCGGACCTCGGCGCCGTTCACGCCCAGGCGCACACCGCGCACGCGGACGCCATCCGGGACCACGGCCGGGTCAAGGTTGATGAACGAGGGCTTGTCGAACAGGTAGGAATAGCTGTCGAACTGGCTGGCCTCGAACATCAGGTAGCTCTGCGGAACGTTGATCAGGTGCGCGACGCTGAACAGCAGGTAGAAGCGCTCGCCAACGCCAGCATCGAAGTTCTGCTGGATCTGCGCCGGCGTGAACGCACGGTTGTGGATCGCCGCCATGCGCACCACGCCCTGCCACGGTCGGTCACTGGAGACCTCATTGCCGATGACCAGCGCGAAGGTGTCGTTCCAGTCGGTCAGGCTGCCCGCCGCCACCGGGTCAGGCTGTGAAGCCAGCACGCCGTTGACGTAGATGCGCCTGCCGTTGATCGGGCTGTAGGTGACGATGACGTGCTGCAACGTTGCCTGCAACACCTCGGCCGCAGCCGGAGTTGACAGTGCCGGCGTGCCATTGGCACCCGTCGTGGTGCTGCGATTGAAGGCATCGTAGCTGTACATGGTCTGGCCGAGGGTGAAGTTGCGCGCGGTCGTGCCGCCGGAGTAGCCAATGATGAAAGCATTCTCCTGCACCACATTAGCCGGCGCGACCCAGGCTTCCACCGTGTACTCACCGGTAGCGCGGACCAGGTCGTGGACCTTGCGGCTGGACGAGGTCGTGGCCTGGGCCTTGCCGCCACGCAACTGGATGCCCCAGCCACCGACCCAGGTGACGTCCCCGGTGAAGCCGAGGTTGGCCGCGGGTTCGACACCGCTGGTGTCGTAGGCGACCGTGCCCGTGCCGGTCTTGAATTCATAGAGTGCGACCACGGCGCCGTCGTAGCGATTACCACCGCTGGCCACCGTACCGTCATACAAGGTCAGCGCCTTGGACACCACCAGCTGCGGGTCGACCTGGGTGATCGGCACCTGGTTGGCGAAGTTGGTCACGGCCGTCAGCATGGTCGCTGCGTTCTGCGTGCAATCGCTCCAGCAGTTGTGGAATTCCTCACGCAGGCGCACGACCAGCCGTGAATCGGCCGGCGTGTCGAGATTGATCCTGGCACGGACCGCCGCATAGGCTGCGTCAATGTCGGCCTCGGCAAAGAATGGCGACTGCGGTGTCGCTGCAGAGGATGAATGGCAGCGTGCGCAGTACTGCGTCAGCAGCGGATAGACCGTCGAGGCGAAGGCCGCCGAGCTGGCCGGGAAGGACTTGCTGGTACCGACATCACGCAACGGTGGCGGCTGCAGCTGTACGCCGCCGCCTGAGCCTCCCTGGATTGCGCCCGCCCAATTGCGGATCCACACCGTCATCTGGTCGGCGCAGGCCGAGGCCGTGGCCAGCCAGCAGTTGTGGCCGCCGCCTACCTTGGTAACCATGCGCGATGCGGAAGGATTGGACAGGTCGACGACCGGATTGGCCGCCTGGTAGGCCATGTTGATGTCGTCGTTACGCACGAACGACGGCGACTGGCCACCTGCGCCGTGGCACTGGCCGCAGCGGTTGCCCGACTGCAGGTTGTCCCAGACGTTGAGCTTGAACGATTGCACGTCCTGGCTGGCCGGCGGCGGTCCCTGGTAGCTCGCCGGCGGCGGCACGGTGACAACCGGGTTCTGCACGGTCCCGGCGCCGCCACCGCAGGCGGCCAGCGTGAGCGCCAGCAGGGCCGGCCACAGCCGGGTGAGCACGGGGAGCGAATGGGTATTGCACTTGTTCATGCTTGCCTCAGTTCCCCATGCAATAGGTCGCGGCATCGGCGAAGGCTTGCTTCATCCGGTAGCCACTGCTGCGAAAACGACTGGTCATCGAGGCGACTTCCGCATGGTCCGCGCTGTCCACGGGGGAGCGCAGGCAAACGGCGGTAAACACCTTCTGCACCTGGCAAGAAGCAAAGGCATCGCTGTTGGCCAGTTCCTCGCCCATGGTCTTGGCGCCGGCGCCCGAGCCCGAGCGGCCCGGATCCCAGCCCATCAGCGAGTTCTGGCCACCACGCCAATAGTTGTCCCAGCGGTCATCCGGCGTGATGTAGCCGGGCCGGAAGGTGTCGGCATTGATGCCGTACTTGGCCTGCACGGCGCCGGGCGTATACACCAGGCGTCCCTGCGTTTCGTCAAAGTTGTAGTAGGCGAAGGCCTGCGCCATCGGGTCCATGCCGGTGTGGCAGCCCACGCAACCATTCAGGAACAGTCGCGCATCGCCACCCGGGCTGCGGCTGACGTCCTGGCGAATGCGGTCGGGTGCCCGCGAGGTGTCCAGCACAGGCTCGAGGTCCGTGCACAGGTGGTTCATCAGGGTGAAACGAAACATCGCCCGGTTGGTGCCGGCAATGAAAAACGACTGCGCTGCAGCGCGCGTGGTCATCACGCCCGCGGTCGCGGTCGGGTCCAGCCCATAGGCAGCCGACTGCGTGGTGCGCAAGAGCCCGGTGCGCAAGTCCGCGCCACTGGTCTCCAGTTGCTCAAAGTGGTTGTTGTTCGCGGCCGACACGGCCGGCAGGCCGAGGCCGCCCGCGCCAACGTAGAGGATGTCGGCCGACAGCAATTCGTTGAAGGGGATATCGTCGCGCACCATGCCGATCACGGTGGCGGTGTAGTCATTCATCGGTGCGAACACGGTTTGGTCGCGGTTGGTCCACGGCGTCACCAGGTTCTTGATGGTGACGGCGTAGAAGGCCGGGCTATCCATGGCGCGCAAGGCAGCGTCCTGCGTACGGCCGGCAGCGATATCGGCTTCCATGGCGTTGAGCACGGCGTCAGTCGGCGGTACGCCGGCCAGACGATCATGCATGCGCTTGGCCTGTTCGCGCGGGCCTGCACTGGCGGTTCCCGCCATCAGAAGGCCGGCACAAAGCACGAGGGTGATGTGCTTCACGATAGATGTCCTGGCTTTTGCTTCTTGCTGCATATACGTGATCCACTTCTCCACGATCCTGTTGGAAAGGAATCTAGCCATGAACTTGCCGCCTCCGCAGATTCGACCGTCGCGTTGTTGCGACGACCGTAGCAATCCTGCTCGAATCGCGGGTGTAGACTCTGTCGCGTCAGTCGCGGGAATCCAACGCAGCAACTTAAGGACTGAGATGCCTGTCACGAAACATTCCTGGTGGATTGCCATGACACTTGTCGTGGCCGGCTGTTCAACCAGCACGGACAGCGGTATCGGCATCGGCAGTGGCCAGACGCCAGATCCAGTGGTGCTTGATTTCCCGATCGCCTATGTCAAACGCGCGCTGCCCATCGGCACCGAAGACCTGCGTGAGCAACGGACATTCCAGGCCGGCGCAGATTTATGGTTGCGCGATCGCGCATCACCGCAGGCGCTGGAACGCAACATAACGGCGACCATCACCGGCGGCCTGTGGGATGTGCGCGACGTCGATGTATCGATGGATGGCACCAAGCTGGTCTTCGCCATGCGCCCGCCGCTGATCGTGGGCGCGATGGAAAGCGAACAGCCCACCTGGAATATCTGGGAATACGACCGCACCACCGATACCTTGCGCCGGGTCATCAGCTCGGACCTGGTTGCCGAGGAGGGTCATGACATTGACCCGGCCTACCTGCCTGACGGACGCATCGTGTTTTCGTCCACCCGCCAACGCCAGTCCAAGGCCGTCTTGATTGACGAAGGCAAGCCACAGTTCGCGGCACTGGATGAAGACCGCAACGAGCATGGCTTCGTATTGCATGTGATGGCGGCCACCGGCACGGCGATTCGCCAGATCACCTTCAACCAGAGTCATGACCTTGAACCCGCAGTCCTCAATGATGGTCGCATCGTCTTCAGTCGCTGGGAGAACGCCAGCGGTAGCTCGATACATCTCTATACGGTGCGACCGGATGGCGGCGGGCTTGAGCTGCTCTACGGCGCCAACAGTCATGCCACCGGCAGTGGGCCCACGGCCATCCAGTTCATGTCGCCGCGCGTCCAGCCTGATGGCCGGGTGATTGTGCTGGCGCGCCCGTTCATGGGAACCGACGAAGGCGGCGATCCTTTGCGGGTCGATGCCGCCACCTATGTCGAGATCAGCCAGCCGGTGCTGGCCAGTGCCGGCATGAGCGGTCCGGCGCAGCTGCGCATGACCATTAATGATGTGCGCACCGAACCGGGCGTTTCACCCGGCGGTCGCTACAGCTCGGTGTTCCCGCTGTGGGATGGCACCAATCGCCTGATGGTGAGCTGGAGCCAGTGCCGCCTGCTCGAACTCAATGTCATTGTCGCCTGCACGCCCACACGACTGGCCAATCCGGCCGCCGTTGCCGCACCACCCTTGTATGGCGTGTGGATCTACGACCCCAACGATGGCACGCAGCGCCCGATGCTGAGCCCGGTGGAGGGCCTGCGCTTTGATGATGTCGTCGCCATGGCGCCGCGTACGCCGGCCCCGCCAGTGGTGCTGGATGCCGTGCCTGGCCTGGACTACGACCCGATCCTGGCGCTGGAAAACGTCGGCATCATCAATATCCGCAGTGTCTATGACCTCGACGGCGTGGACTCGGCACCCGGCGGCATCGTGGCGCTGCGCGATCCGCGCGTGGCCACCGCCGCCCAGCGCCCGGCCCGCTTCCTGCGCATCGAGAAGGCCGTCAGCCTGCCCGACGATGAAGTGCGTGACTTCCGCAACAGTGCCTTTGGTGTTGCCGGCGGTCTCGGCATGCGCGAAATCATAGGTTATGCGCCGATCGAACCGGATGGTTCGGTGCAGGTGAAGGTACCCGCAGGCATCGCCTTTGCACTCGGCGTACTCGACGAGAATGGCCGACGCCGCACGCCGCGTCACTTGAACTGGATGCAGGTCCGCGCCGGCGAAGTGCTGCATTGCGACGGCTGCCATGTGCCTGCGGCCCAGCAACCGGCGGGCGTCCCGCGCCGCTCGCATGGTCGCAGCGCCTTGTTTGCCAGCGTCAATCCCGGTGCGCCCACCATGAGTGCGCCCTTCCCGGCCACCCAGGCCGCCTTGTCTGCCGACCTCGGCGAGTCAATGGCCGAGACCCGCGCACGCATCAGCTGCCAGACCGACTGCGCGGCCCAGCGGCCTTCAGTGGATGTGGTCTTCGACGATCCCTGGACTGATCCCGTGGCGGCCGGCCGGGCAGCGGATGCACCCTTCAGCTACCGCTATTCGAACCTGCTGACCCTGGCGCCCACCAGCGGCGCCTGCCAGACGCGCTGGGAAGGCCAGTGCCGCAGCACTATTCATTACCCGAACCACCTGCAGCCGCTGTGGTCCTTGCCGCGCATTATCCTGGACGTTGATGGCGTGACGGTGCTGGAAGACCGCACTTGCCTGGCCTGCCACAGCCCCGCTGACGGCGCGGGCGTGGTGCGGGTCCCAGCGAGCCAACTCGACCTGTCCGGCATACCATCACCGGAGCAGGCCGACCATTTCGTGTCCTATCGCGAGCTTTTGTTCACCGACAACGCGCAGGAAGTTAACATGGGCGCGCTGCAGGACATCCTGGTGCCCGGACCGATCGATCCGGTGACCGGTTTGCCAACCCTGGTGCCGGTGCCGGTGGCACCGTCGATGACTGGCGCAGGTGCGCGTGCCTCCAACCGCTTCTTCAGCCGGTTTGATGCAGGCGGCAGCCACGCCGGGTTCCTCAATACTGCGGAGTTGCGCTTGATTTCAGAGTGGCTCGACATCGGTGGGCAGTACTACAACGACCCGTTCATGGCACCGGTGAACTGAGCCATGAGGTCGCTGATCGCCTGCTGCCTGCTGCTGCTGGCTGGGGTGGCCCTGCCTGCGCAGGCCGAGGGCATTGATGTCCTGGTCGCCGACCCCTATTTGGAGCTGCGCACCGGTCCCGGGCGCGGCTACCCCATCAATCACGTGGTCCCGCGCGGCGAACAGGTCAAGGTGCTGCGCCGCCGCACTGACTGGTTCCGCATCCGCGATGCCGACGGCCGCGAGGGCTGGGTGCACCGCGACCAGATGGCCGAGACCCTGATCCCGGCCGGCGCCCGCCTGCAGCTGGATGACCCTTCGCGTGAGGACTTCGGCGCGCATCGCCGCGAAATTGGCGTGCTCGCCGGGGATTTCGGTGGCGCCAACTCAATGACGGTCTACGGCGCCTACGCGCTGAACGCGCACCTGTCAGCGGAAATCACTGCGATGCAGGTGCTGGGCACTTTTTCCGACGGCCTGGTGGCCTCGCTGGGCCTGACACATTTTTTCCGGCCCGACTGGCGCATCCAGCCTTTCGTGACCCTGGCCACCGGTGTCATCAAGATCGAACCCAAGGCCACCCTGGTGCAGGCGCCTGACCGTACCGACCAGCTGGCAACAGTCGGTGGCGGAGTACGCGTCTACCTGGCCCGCCGCTTCATCATCCGCGGCGAGTACAAGAAGCACGTCGTGTTTACTGATCGCGACGAAAACGAGGAAGCCAACGAATGGAAAATCGGATTCGCCTTCTTCTTCTAGTGGCCATAGCCACCTTGTCGGGCTGCTCGACCTTCTTTGGTCGCAACGCACCGCCCGCGGAAGAACCCGTCATCGCCGAGGCCGAGCCTGCCGTGGTCATTGAACCGCAGGTGGAGCGGCGCAAGATCCGCCAGGCGCGCATCGACTCCGAGAACTGGGAGGCTGGACTCTATGTCGGCTCGCTGTCCGTCGAGGACTTTGAGGTCAACATCGTCACCGGCGCACGCTTCGCCTACCACATCAACGAGGATTTCTTTGCCGAGGGCATCGTGGCGCGCAGTGACGCGGGCCTGTCGAGCTACGAGCGCTTGTCCGGATCTGCCCTGTTGCTGTCCGACAGTGAGAGGAAGGTCACGTACTACAGCCTCGGATTCGGCTGGAATGTACTGCCCGGCGAGGTATTCGTCGGTGGCCGACGGGCGCTCAACAGCGCGGTATACCTGACCGCCGGCGCAGGCGGCACCCAGTTTGCCGGCGGTGACCGCTTTACGGTCACCATTGGCGCCGGGGCCCGGGTGCTGATCAAGGACTGGCTGGCGGCCCATATTGACGTGCGTGACCATGTCTTCGAGATTGACGTGGTGGGAACCAACAAGACCTCGCACAACCTGGAAGCCACCCTGTCCATCACTGCCTTCTTCTGAGGAAACGACTGATGAATTCCCGAGGACTGGTATCACGTGTCGCCGCCACCCTGGCTATCGGGCTCATGGGCCTGGCCTGGCCGGCACTGGCTGCCGATGGCGCTGCAGTTGCTGCGCCCGCCTTTTCGCTGCCAAGTCGCAGCGGGGGCACGATTGCGCTCGAACAGCTGCGTGGCCAGGTGGTGATGATCAACTTCTGGGCCAGCTGGTGCGGCCCTTGCCGCCAGGAATTTCCGATCCTCGACGACCTGCACCGCAAGTACAAGCCCATGGGCTTCACGATGCTGGGAGTGAATGTCGAGAGCGATATTCGCGATGCCGAGCGCTTCCTGTCGACGACGCCGGTGGAGTTCCCGATCCTGTTCGACAGGGAAAACACCGTCAGCGGCCTGTATGGCGTCACCGCCATGCCGACCACGCTGCTGGTCGATCGTCAGGGCCGCGTGCGCTGGCTGCATCGGGCCTACAAGCCGGGCGATGAGGTCAAGTACGTCGACCAGATCCGCGCCATGTTGCGGGAGCGCAGCTGATGTTGCGCCGCCTCGTTGCACTGGCACTGATTGCCCTCACCGTTTCCGGCTGCTCCCGCATCGAGCCCTGGGTGAAGCCCTACGAGCGCGAGCACCTCGCCGATCCGGTCATGGCCTGGGATCGCGACCCAGTGTCCTCCAGTTACATGCGTCACGTCTATGAAGCGCGCGAGGGCGCGCGCGGTGCCATGGGAACCGTGGGTGGCGGATGCGGATGCAACTGAGGCTGCACCACAGCGGGTTGCTGCTGGCCGCAGTGCTGGCGGCGAGCCCGTCCATGGCCGGCGTACTGCCGGAAGACCGCGCCGACGTGATGTATCACCTCTATGATGGCGGTGGCGTCGAGATCGACGGCCCCTCGCTGCTGGTGCGCAAGAAGTTCGCCGAGCAATATGCCGTCAGCGCCAGCTACTACGTGGACATGGTCTCCAGCGCGTCCATCGACGTCATCACCACCGCCAGTCCCTACACCGAGGAACGCACGCAGTACGGCCTGGGTGCGGAATACCTGCGCGGCAAGATCACCTATGCCCTGGCCTACAGCAACAGCACCGAGAACGACTACGTCGCCGATACAGCGACAGCGTCCATCAGCCAGGACATGTTCGGCGACCTGACCACAGTGACGCTGTCATTCGGCCGTGGCTGGGACAAGGTCACCCGACGCGGTGATGCGCTGTTCGCCGACAAGCTGGATCGGCGCACCTACGGCGTCGATGTCACGCAGATTGCCACCTCGAAGCTGGTACTGGGCCTGTCCTGGGAAACCGTGGCGGAGGAAGGCTACCTCAACAACCCCTATCGCCAGGTGCGCTACGTCGAGCCGACGGCGGGAGCCGGCTACCTGTACGAGTCAGAGCGCTATCCGCGCACCCGAACCGGCAATGCCGTGTCGGTCAGGGCGCGCTATTTCCTGCCCTGGCGCGCCGGCCTGCAGTTCAACTACCGCTTCTACACCGATACCTGGGGCATCCGCGGCGACACCGCCGAGCTGTCCTACACGCATCCGTTTGGCCCGCGCTGGACCTTCGACCTGCGCCTGCGCCATCACGACCAGAATGCTGCTGATTTCTATGCCGACCTGTTCCCGCGGCGGAACTTCCAGAACTTCCTCGCCCGCGACAAGGAGCTGGCCACGCTGACCAGCCTGGGTGCGGGCATCGGCATCAGCTACGCCTTCACCGTCCCGCAGCTGAAGTTCCTGGACAAGGCTTCGGTCAACTTCCGTATTGACCGCATGCGCTTTGACTACCAGGACTTCCGCGACCTGCGCGTAACCGGGCTCGCGCCCGGCACCGAACCGCTCTACCAGTTCGACGCCAACGTCTTCCAGCTATTCTTTTCGGGCTGGTTCTGACATCGCGGCCGGCGGCACCAGGCCGTCGGAATAAAGCACCCGTCCATCCTTCTGCACCAGCACGGCATCGACGTCGCCGCGCTGCCTGACCAGCACCATGCCCTGCTCGGGCCCCAGCACGAACAATGCCGTCGACAGCGCATCTGTCAGCAGCGCGTTGGCGCCGATGACGGTCACGCTGCGCAATTCACCGGCACTGCGCCCGGTCTTCGGGTCGAGGATGTGATGGTAGCGAATGCCACCTTCGTCGAAGTAGCGCTCGTAGTCGCCGGAGGTGGATAGCGCGGCATCCTCCAGCGGGATGCGTGCAATCACCTTGTCGCGATCATCGGGGTGGCGAATACCGACCATCCAGGGCCGCCCGAGCCGGTCACCGAGGATGCGTGTATCACCCCCGGCAGTCACTGCCGCATGCCGGACGCCGCCGGCCTGCAGGATGGCTATTCCCTGGTCCACGGCATAGCCCTTGGCAATGCCGCCAAGGTCAATGCGCACACCGTCCTTCAGGAATCGCACGGTTGAGGCGGCAAGATCCAATTGCACATGGCGCCAGCTGATCGCCGGCAGTGCTGCGGCAATCTCGCCAGCTTGGGGTCGCTGGTGGGCCCGGTAGTCGTAGAGGTAGCCGACACTGGCATAGGTGATGTCGAAAGCACCGCCGGTCTCGTGTGAAAACGCCAGCGCCTGGCTGATCAGCCCCACCAGCTCGGCATCGGCCACCACGGCCTGGCGGGCGGCATCACGATTGATCGCCGATAACTGGCTCTCCGGCCGGTAATGCGACATCAGCGCATCGATGCGGCGCATTTCGTCCATCACCTGCCCGACCAGCACTTCGGCCACTGCCGTGTCGGGATGCCAGGCCTCGACCGCAATGCGCGTGCCCATGATGGCCTGCTCGCTCCTCGCCCAGTCAGCCTGCACGGGCGCGGGCTGCATCAGCGCAAGCACCGCAAGTATCGTCACGAATCCGCTTCTGCTCATGGCGCCGATGATACTTCGCCACCGGCAAGCGCGCGCAAACCCGATGTCGGGCTAGGGTAGAATGTCCGCCGTCAACCCGCCCGTCAGGGAACCCGCCAGTGCACGCGCGGTCTGAAAGCGCGAGCCTTGCCACAGGAAACCAATGACATGAAGTCCCCCCACTACGCCTTGCTTGCATTGATGGCTGTCGCATTGCTTGCGCCACCGGCGACTGCGGCCACGCGCGAAGAAATCACCCTGCAGAAAGCCACCGTGGTGCTGCGAGAAGTGCAGAACATGCCTGATTTGCAGATCCCCGATGCCTTGCTGGCCCGCGCCGAGGGCCTCGTGATCCTGCCTGAGGTCATCAAGTTTGCGGCGTTCGTCGGCGGTCGGTTCGGCAATGGCGTGATGCTGGTGCGCAATCGCCAGGGCGGCTGGAGCAACCCCGTATTCGTCAACATCGGCAGTGGCAGCTTTGGCGCGCAGTGGGGCGGCCAGGCCGCCGATGTCGTGCTGGTATTCACCACACGCCAGAGCATCGAGGGCATCAGCGACGGCAAGCTGACCCTGGGTGCCGATGCTTCCGTCGCCGCTGGTCCCGTGGGCCGCACCGCAATGGCCTCCACCAGCCTGCGGCTGGATTCAGAGATCTATGCCTATTCGCGCACCAAGGGCATGTTTGCCGGTGTTTCGCTCGAGGGCAGCGGCATCTTCATCAGCCATCGCTCGAACCGGCGCTTCTACGACCAGCCGCGCGCCATGGTCTCCGACATCCTCGCCAGCCAGGATGCGCCGCCTGCACCAGCGGGCGAATTGATGGACGAAATCAGGCGCCTGACTTCGAGCGCAGCCGAGCGTCACCAGGAGCCCGCCGCGGCAGCACCCGCAACCCAGGATGCCCCGGCGACAGGACAAGCCACCCCGATGGAGTCGCGTACTTTCCCGATGGCAGACCCCGAGCCCGGCAACGAACCGCGCTGATATTCCACCAGGGAGGTGGCGATGAAGATCGGCATCATTGGACTGGGAACACTCGGTCGACCCATGGCCCGACGCCTGGCAAACGCCGGGCACGAGATCCTCGCCTGGAATCGCACACCGGGGCGCACTGAAGACCTCGCGGCACAGGGCGTCGTCACGGTCGCGAGTCCTGGCGAGGCCTGCCAATCCGAGTTACTGCTGACCCTGCTGAGCGATGACGATGCCGTTGAATCGGTGCTGATGCCCAAGGGCCGCCTCATCAGCACCGGCATGCCCGGCCTGGTACACATCTGCCTCAGCACCATCAGTGACCAACTGGCAACCCGTCTGGCTTCTGCGCACGAGGCCCTGGGCCAGGCCTATCTATCGGCACCCGTATTCGGCACGGCAGATACAGCTGCTTCGGGCCGGGTGCTGCTGGTCGTCGGCGGGCCCCGCAGTACCTGCGAGCGCTTGCGCCCGGTGCTGGATGTGCTGGGTCGCGTGCACTTCCTCGGTGAGTCAGCTGCCGCCGCCAACGTGGTGAAGTCCGCGAGTCACTTCCTGATGGCCACCGTGGTCGAGAGCCTGCGTGACTCCATGGCCGTCGTCCACCAGGCCGGTGTCGATCCGCGTGAATTTGCCGGCATCGTCACCCAGACGCTTTTTCCCACGCCGGTCTACCAGGTGCTGGGCAGTCGCCTGGCTGCGCGCGAGTTGCAAGGCGGCGATCGTGTGCCCAACCCCTTCCTGAGGGGGGCCGCGCACTGCGCTGCCACCTCTGAGCGGCTCGCGGCCGAAACGCCGCTGGCAGACTACCTGGGCAAGGCATGAAGGCCCTCAGGTACATCCTGGCAGGCGCGGTCGCACTCATCGGCCTGCTACTCGTCATCGGCTTGTTCCTGCCCGCCAGCCGGCATGTCGAGCGCAGCGTGATCATGCAGGGTTCTTCGCAGGAATTAATACCCTACATTGATGGCTTTCGTCGCTTCAACGAATGGTCGCCCTGGCACGAACTGGACCCGGATACGCGCTACGAATTCAGCGGCCCCGAGCACGGCGTCGGCGCCAGGCTGGCGTGGCACAGCGACAAGCCGGACATCGGCAGTGGCGCACAGGAAATCATCGAGCTGGCCCCCGGTCGCGTCAGTGCGCGCCTGAGTTTTGATGATCAGGGTGACAGCGGCGCGCGCACTTCGATCCTGTATGCCGACCGCAGTGATGGACTGCAGGTCACCTGGGCCTTTGACATGGATTTTGGCTACAACCTGCTCTATCGCTGGTTCGGGCTGATGATGGACGGGCCCATCGGCGCCGAGTACGACCAGGGACTCGGCAAGCTCAAGCTGCTGGTGGAGAGGGATGCGGCACTTGCCGCTCAGGCCGCAGGCAATCCCGTGCCCACCGGACAGCTGACGCCGGTGCCGTCCAGCCCGCAGTAGCGCTCCGGGTTCTTGGCCAGGTACTGCTGGTGGTAGTCCTCGGCATAGTAGAACTCCGGTGCACGCAGGATCTCGGTCGAGATTGCCGTGGTGTGCCCACTCGCTGACAAGGCCTCGTCGTAGCCATTGCGGGACTGCCTGGCCAGGCGGTACTGATCTTCATCCGTGGCATAGATGGCCGAACGGTACTGCGTGCCGATATCGCCACCCTGGCGCATGCCCTGAGTCGGGTCATGCGATTCCCAGAAAGCCTTGAGCAACTGCTCGTAGGAAATACGCGCCGGATCGAATACCACCTGCACCACTTCCGTGTGCCCGGTCAGTCCGCTGCAGACTTCCTCATAACTGGGATTGGGCGTACCGCCGCCGGCATAGCCCGCGGCGGTGACGTGCACCCCGGGCAATTGCCAGAACAGCCGTTCGGCTCCCCAGAAGCAGCCCATGCCAAAGAACGCCAGCTGCAGGGCCGGTGGAAACGGCGGCTTGAGCGGTGTGCCCAACACAAAGTGCAATTCCGGCACGTCCAGCGCCTGGCTCCGGCCCGGTAGTAGCTGCCCTGCCGCGGGCAGGGTTGTCATGCGATTCTTTGGGGACATCCGTGTTCCTCCGGTTACAGACCCACCAGCTCGCTGACGCCGTTGATCACGAACTGGACACCGATGCAAATCATCAGGAAACCCATGATGCGCGACACCGCACCGATGCCGGCGGCACCGAGCTTGCGGCTGAGCGGCTCGGCGGCGCTCAGCACAAAGAAGCACACCAGCGCCACGATGGCGATGCCAATCACCACGCCAACATGCTCGACCACCATGCGCAGGCCTTGCTCCTCGACGCGAATGGTCGAGGACATGGAAATGACGGTGGCAATTGAGCCCGGTCCGCTCAAGCCTGGCATGGCCAGGGGAGAAAAAGAAATGTCTGCCTTGCCCTGCAGTTCCTCCAGCGCCTGCACCGGCAGGGCAGGCGCCGGATCGGGGAACAGCATGCGAAAGCCGAGGAAGGCAATGACCAGGCCGCCGGAAATGCGCAGCCCCGGGATCGAGATGCCGAAGATCTGCATGATCAGCGTACCGAGCAGCAGGAATGCCACGAGGATGCCCAGGGTGTACCAGCAGGCCTTGCGCACCTGGCGCTCGCGTTCGTCCGCCGAAAGGTGGGCGCCAATACCCAGCAACAATACGGCCGCCGCCACCGGATTGATGATCGGCAACAGCGTCATTACTGTCAGGCCTACATAGCTGAGAAAATCGGCGGCGAAGTTCATGGCGCGACATTGTAGCCGTGTATTGGCACTAGAATGCCGCCATGCCGACTACACGCAGCCTCTTGCGCCTGCGCCTGATCCAGCTGATCTACCTGACCATCGTATTGCTGGTGGCCGGCAGCGAGGGCCGCGCCCTGCCAGGCCCGGTACTGGTGCTGCTACAGGCGATCGCCTTCACGCTGGTCATTCTGGCGGTACTCGGCCGCCTGTGGGTTTCGGCCTTCATCGCTGGCCACAAGGACGAGAAGCTGGTGCAGGTCGGGCCATTCGCCGCCTGCCGTCATCCGCTTTACCTGTTTTCCATGATCGGCGCCCTGGGCATCGGCCTGGCGACTGCACGACTGGGCCTGGCGCTGGGATTGCCCCTGATCATGGCCGTGATCCTGGTCTGGACTGCGCGACAGGAGGACCGCGATCTTGCCCAGCGCTATGGCCAGCGTTGGCTCGACTATGCGGCGGCGGTGCCAGCGTTCCTGCCGCGGGCTTCGCTGCTGAACCACCCCAACACGGTGTTGCTGCATCCGGGCATCTATCGTAAAGCCTACTTCGATGCCGCCGCTTTCCTTGGACTGTGGCTGCTGATCATGGTCACTGGCAACCTGCGCCAGCTGGGAACCTGGCCAACCTTGTTTACGCTGCAATGAGCACAGCGCTTGCAATCGCCAGCTGCGCTAGAATCACAGCCCCATGACTATTTGCCATGAACACAACGCCCGCAGCGCCACGGCCAGCAGCCGCCCCTTTGGTATTCGCGTCAGCCTCGCACCGGGCGATCCCTTCGCGCGCCTGGTCGGTGCGGACTGGGAAAAACTCCATTGGTTTGCCAACGAGAATGAGCGCGACCGGGTGATGGCCGACATGGCCAGCCGCCACGCTTACTCGCGCGAGGGCGATGCCCCGGCGCTGCGCTTTGCCCGCACCGAGAAGCTGGCGGGCGCTCGCCCACGCTGAAAAGCTGGCGTCAGCGCACCCGACCCAGCAGCAGGTAGAAACTGTTGCCGCCCTGCTCGTCGTAGCCAGCGGCCAGGTAGACCGGGCCCAGCGGCGAGTCAAAGGCAATAAAGGCTGAGCCATTCCTGCGCGCCGTACCCGCACTGATGTCGCCGCGCCGGCTCCAAACATTGCCCAACTCGAAAGACACGCCGGCGTAGGTCGCGACGTTGAAGAAACCCTCGCCGCCGCTGCCGAGACGGCGGTAGTAGATGGCGCGCGCCATGCCATAGTGTGGCCCGCTGAGGGCATCCGGCGGCAAGCCGGACAGGTTGAACAAGCCGCCCAGCGAGTAGAAGTCCTGCACGACATCTTGGGGGCCGGAGACAATGCTGCCGCCGCTCAACCACAGCAGGTAGCTGCTGCGTCCCATCGAATGCGCCAGCTGCAGGTCAGCAGTGACCCGATCCGCATCAGCGTCCGCCCCGAGTGACTCGCGTGCGCCGCGCCACTGCAGGGTAAACAGCTGGCCTTCACGCGGGAAATACACGTTGTCCAGCCGGTCCAGGCTGAAACGGGAAAAGACCTCGCCGCGCTCAAATTCCCTGGCCGGTGGCAACTGTGGATCAGCAGGGTTGCCAATTCGCAGCAACTGGCGGCCGCTGCCACGCATCAAGCCGGTGCGCAACTCGCCCCAGCTGCCAAACTCACGGCCCAGGTCCAGCCCCAGCTCCGCATTGCGCACGCGATACGAGGCCAGGCGAGTTTCGTCAGAAATCAGGTCGAAGTTGCGCCGCTCTATCAGGATGCTCGGGGCAATGAACCAGCGGGAACCGTAGCCCAGCGGCTGGTAGAACTCGGTGAAAAAACGCGGACTCTCACCGATGCTCAGGTCCAGTTGCCACTCGGCGCCATAGGGATTGACCTCGGTGACCAGGGCGCGCACCCCGGCGTTGAAGCTATTGGAGCCCTCAAAGTCATCCTGCAATTCCAGCCCGAAGCGGATGTAGTTGGGACCCCAGCTCTTGCGCCGCGCTGCGACCTCAATGCCATTGCGGCCATCCTCGCGAACCAGCTTGTAGTCCAGCGACTCGAAGATGTCGTCGCCATACAGCCGCGACAAGCCGCTCTCCAGTGCCTTCGGATCCAGGGTCGCGCCGATGGCCGGTGACAACTCGGCCTGGATGCGTTCGGCGTAACGCCTGGAGCGGGCATCTACGCGGATGAATTCAAGCTGCGGCAGTGGGTTCTCGCGTCGCGCGCGCGTGGCCAGGTGTTCCTGCCAGCCGATGGCGTCGAGCCCGAGTGCGCCCAGTCTCCCTGCCGCGGCCAGCGTGGCCTCGTAGCCCAGTGCCACGGTCTTGCGCGTAGCGCGGAAGTCCACCGAGGACATGCTGCCAAGCGCCGGCTCGATCAGTACGTCATCGCCGGTCAGCAAGGCACGCTGCCGCTTGGTTTCGCGCACCATCATGATGGTGATCATCTGGTTGGACACGGCCAGCGCAGAGTTGAGTTCCTTGCGCCCCACCGGCTGGAAGCCCACGTCCACGGCAATGACGATGTCCACGCCCATGGCCTTGGCCACGTCCACGGGCAGGTTCTCGACCAGGCCGCCATCCACCAGCAGTCGATCGCCAATCTCTGCCGGCGCAAACACCAACGGCGCCGACATGCTGGCGCGCACGGCCTCGGTCAGGTCGCCGCTCCCCAGCACCAGCCGTTCACCCGTCTCAAGATCGGTCGCCACTGCACGAAATGGGGTGGGCAACTCATCGAAGTTGCCGATGCTGGCCACGGGTATGGTCTCGCGACGCAGGACCTGGGTCAGCTTCTGCCCTTGCACCAGTCCACGCGGCAGGCGGAACTTGCCGCCCTGCAAGCCCAGCGGCAGGCGCACCAGGAATTCGCGATCATCCTGCTTGCGGCGAAAGTTCAGGTCGCTGCGCGGCGGCCGATCCTCCATGGCCTCGATCCAGTCAAGCGACAACACCAGTTGCTCGACTTCGGCTGCAGTCATGCCGCCGGCATAGAGCCCGCCCACGACCGCACCCATGCTGGTGCCAGCGATGGCCGAAACCGGGATCTTCAGTTCCTCCAGCGCCTTCAACACGCCGACGTGGGCCAGTCCGCGGGAACCGCCGCCAGACAACACCAGGCCAACCCGCGGCTTCGCCGCGGCATCGGCCGCGGGGACACTGGCCAGGGCCACGGGCGCCAGCAACAGGGAAAGCAGCAATGTAGTGATGCGATACATGAGGGCCCTGGCTGGATCGCGGCGATGTTATCACGCGCCTGCGGGCACCTCGGCGCAGGCGCGCGCGCAAGACGCGGGCAACAAAAAGGCCCCGGCAGAAACTGCCGGGGCCTGGATGATCAAGCTTGCAGGATCAGGCCTTGCGGCGGCGGCGACTCAGGCCGATGCCCATCAGGCCGAGACCCAGCAGGGCCAGCGTCGTCGGCTCCGGCACGCTGCGGGTGGTCAACAGGTCCTGGCGATCTGCCAGGTTCGGGTTGTTCACCAGCACCAGCAGGTCGTTGGCCATCGGGCCCTGACCGTCGAGCGTCCTGAGCCAGCCCTGGGCCAGGTCAAACACGCTGCCCGTGCTGGTCAGGCGGAAGGCGCCCGTCGCAAGATTGAGGTCGCTCGCACCGTAGGCAATTTCCCACAGCGCCACCTGGAAGGCGGCCGCAGTGGTGTCGTTGACCACCAGGCTGCGATAGCGGCCCCACAACTCAGCAACCTGCGCTGCCGGGTAACCGGCGCCGCCCACCGACATCGCGGTGTAGGGGTTCGAGAACGGCGTCAGGTAGACGTTGGGCTGCAGGCAGAAGCTGAGGAACTGCTGCCACTCGTCTTCGACCGTCGCGCCAGCGCCGTGGGCGAAATCCAGCACGAACAGGCCGGCGCTGAAGCTACGCCCTGCGGCGCCGTCCAGCGAAAAGGTGACCGAGCGAAACAGGCCATTGGGATCGGCCGGAATGGGCGACGGTCCAAAGGCGCCGCCGCTGCGATCACCTACGGTGACCACGTCGCCAATGCCCAGTTCCAGTGACTGTGCCGGCAGTGCGCTCGCCAGTAGCAGAGCCCCGGCCAGTGCAGATATGGTGTTTCGAATGTTCATGTACATAAATCCTGGTGCCCTTGCCATCCTGGCTTTATTGGCAAACTGCCCGCCACAGGCGGGATTCACACAAGATAATGCATGGCTCATGCCATATTCTGTAACTCCTTGATTATAATGATATTAACAAAAACCAGACGGACTAGACCCCACTTTTCTCGGGTCAACTGTAAATTATCGCGACACTTTGCCGTTGCTGGCGTGGGCGCGCTGCTGGTCCTCGCCACCGCAGCCTCGGCGGCCGGTCTGGACGAAATCACGGTAACCGCCTCGCGCCGACCCCTGCCGACGCTGGATTACGCCGGCAGTGTCAACCGCATGACCACCAATGACCTGGCCATGATCGGTGCCACTCATTCCGAAGAACTGCTCAATCGCACGGCGGGCGCCATGCTCCAGCGCGGCAGCGGACAGGAATCACTCATCGCCCTGCGCTCGCCCGTCCTCACCGGCGCCGGCGCTTGCGGCAGCGTACTGGTGCTGGAGGACGGCATCCCCCTGCGCCCGGTCGGCAGCTGCAACGTCAACCAGCTATTCGAGATCAACTTCGAGCAAGCCGCGGCGATGGAAGTGCTGCGCGGCCCCGGCAGTGCCTGGTTCGGCTCCAGTGCCGTACACGGCATCATCAATATCATCCCGCCGGGACCGGGTGAGCTCGCAGCGCTGTCCGCCGCCGCCGAGATCGGCAGTGACGACTACCTGCGCCTGCGCCTGGCCACCGGCGGTCCCGACCACGCCATTGCGCTGCACGCCACCGAGGATGGCGGCTGGCGCGATGACTCCGGTTTCTCCGAGCAGAAGCTGAGCGCAGCCTGGCAGCGACCGCTGGGAGACTACCAACTCAAGCTGCGACTGGCCGCGAGCCGCTTGTCACAGGACACGGCCGGCTTCATCCGCGGCCTCAACGCCTACCGCGACCCTGTGCTGGCACGCAGCAATGAGAATCCCGAGGCCTATCGCGATGCCAGCAGCCTGCGACTTTCCGGTCATCTCGCCCGCGGCGACATCGCGCGCGGCTTCGACCTGCGCGCCGTCCTGCGCCACTCGCGCATGGATTTCCTGCAGCACTTCCTGCTGGGCCAGCCCACCGAGGACAACGGCCAGGACAGTGCCGCCGTATACCTGGGCTGGCATGGCGAGACAGATTCCGCTGCGCGCTGGCAGTGGGGCCTCGATGCCGAAGTCGCCAGCAGCAAATTACTGCAGCAGCAGTTTGGCCCGACCACGGGTGGCTCGGCCGCCGCCAATGCCATCCGTCCCGCCGGGCGTCACTACGACTACGCAGTGGACTCACAGTTACTCGCCGCCTACGGCGAGTGGCGCCAGCCGCTGGGCGCGGCTGTTGAACTGGAATTGGGCGCACGCATCGAGACCCTGCGCTACGACTATGACAACCAGATGATTGATGGCAACACCAGCGACCTTGGCCTGCCCTGTCCGGGCGGCTGCCTGTATTCACGGCCGGCGGATCGCAGCGATCGCTACACCGAGCTGGCGCCGCGTGTCGCGCTGCGGTGGCAGCCGGGCCCGAGAAGCGCTGCCTACCTGTCGGTGTCGCGGGGCTTTCGTGCGCCAGAGGCGACCGAGCTTTACCGCCTGCAGCGCCAGCAGGTCATTGCTGACCTTGATGGTGAGCAGGCCGACGCCGTGGAACTCGGCTGGCGCTGGCGCTCTGAGGTGCTGGCGGCTGATCTTGCCGCCTACACCATGGAAAAGCGCGACCTGGTCCTGCGTGACGCCGCGGGTTTCAATATTGATGGTGGCCGCAGTCGTCATCGCGGGCTGGAGTACAGCGTGGACTGGCGCTTGGCGCCCAGCTGGCGCCTGGCCGCGGCGGGCACGGTTGCGCGCCACCAGTACGACTTCAGCGCCAGCGTTGAACAGGGAGAAGTGATCGTCAGCGGCCGTGACATGGACACCGCGCCACGGCAGTTGCACCGCGCCTGGTTGCGTCACCAGACTGGGGCATCCGTCGCCGAACTGGAGTGGGTCCACGTGGGCAGTTACTCCGCCAATGCCAGCGGCAGCGCACGCTACCCCGGCCACGATCTATTGAACCTGCGCTGGCAGCTGAAGGCTTCCCCCGCATGGACGCTGTCGGCGCGCATCACCAACCTGCTGGATCGCGCCTACGCTGACCGCGCTGACTTTGCCTTTGGCAGCTTCCGCTATTTTCCCGGCCGGCCGCGCGCCTTCTTCGTCGAGGTCGCCTGGCAGCGGCTACAATCCCGGCACACCGACCCACAGGACTGACGCCATGCACCTGACTGCGATGCTGCTGACCGCCCTGGTCGGCGCCTCCCTGGCCGTACAGATTGGCCTGAATTCGACGCTGCGCCATCATGTGGGTTCAGCCATGGGCGCATCGCTGATCAATTTTGCGGTCGGCACGGTCGCTCTGCTCACGGTCCTGCTGTTGATGGGCCGCGGAACCATGCCGATGCTGGCGCAGGCGGGCTCAGCGCCATGGTGGGCCTGGTGCGGTGGCTTCCTTGGTGCGGCCTTTGTCGCCAGCTCGACCATCCTCGGTCCGATGATCGGCGGCGCGGCCTTCCTCGGCCTGCTGGTGGCCGGCCAGATGATCGCGGCCATGGCGATCGATCACTACGGTGTGCTGAGTTTCCCCGAGCGCCCGGTCGATGCCTGGCGCATTGCCGGCGCCGTACTGGTGGTGGCCGGCGTGTTCCTGCTGGCCAGGCGCTAGGACCTGATCAGCGCGTAGTGCGCCGCGGCTTCGGAAGCTGCTGCGTGATGCAGTGGATGTTGCCGCCGCCCAGCAGGATCTCCCGCGCCGGCACACCAATGACCTTGCGCCCGGGCAATGCCCGCGCAATCGCGGTCCGCGCCCGCCGATCCGTCGACGCATGCAACAGCGGCATCACCACATGCCGGTTGGCAATGTAGAAATTAACGTAGGAGGCTGCCAAGCGGTCGCCGGCGTTGCGTGGGCGGGTGCCAGGTACCGCATCGATACCCGCGGCTTCAACGGCACTCAGCAACAAGGGCGGCGGTTGCGGAATCTTGTGCACCTTGAGCGCCTTGCCGCGCGCATCACGGGCACTCTTCAGGCGATCGTATGCCTCGCGTGATACCTCGTGCTGCGGATCGGAACTGTCCTCACACCAGGCCAGCGCGACTTCGCCCGGCTTGACGAAGCAGCACAGGTTGTCCACGTGACCATCGGTCTCGTCGTTGACCATGCCGCGACCCAGCCAGATCACCTGCTCGATGCCCAGGTAGCGCTGCAGGCCGGCCTCGATGTCGGCGCGCTGCATGCCCGGGTTGCGGTTGGGGTTCAGCAGGCATTCCTCGGTGGTGATCAGCGTGCCCTTGCCGTCAACGTGGATGGCGCCGCCTTCCAGCACGAAAGGCGCGCAGTAGCGATCGAGTCGCTCGACCTCCAGCACCTTGGCGGCGACCTGTTCGTCCAGGTCCCAGGGGAAATACAGGCCGCCATTGAGGCCACCCCAGGCATTGAACTGCCAATCAACGCCGCGCACGCGACCACGCTTGTCGACCACGCCCGTCGGGCCGACGTCGCGCATCCAGGCGTCATTGCTGGAGACTTCCACCACCCGAACACGTTCGGGCAGCTGGGCACGGGCGTTGTCGAATTGCCGCGACGAGACGCCGACCGTGACGGGCTCGGCCAGGGCGATGGCCGCAGCCACCGCGGTGAAAGCCTGCTGCGCGGGCTTGGCGCCCAGGCGCCAGTTATCCGTGCGCTCCGGCCACAGCATCCAGGTGCCGGCATGGGGCTCGAATTCCCCGGGCATCCAGAAGCCTTCCTGGGCCGGCGTGCGCTTACGGGTCTGTGCCATCGGATCCTCCAGCAACAGATGATACCGGCGTCGCGTCCGTCTGGCTTGGCAGCCATTGCCGGCGTCGCCACAGGAGCACGGCCGCCGGGATCACCACCAGCGTCAGCAAGGTTGCGCTGACCATGCCACCGATCATCGGCGCGGCGATCGGGCGCATCACCTCTGAACCCGCACCGTCGCCCCACATGATGGGCATCAGGCCCAGCATGATGGTGATCACTGTCATCAGCTTGGGGCGCAGCCTGAGCAGGGCGCCCTCGACAATGCTGTCCTGGATGTCAGCTTCGACCAGCGCACGCTGCGACTGGCGAGCCTCCTCGATGCGACGCTGCCAGGCCTGGTTGAGATACAGCAACATGACCACGCCAGTCTCGGCGGCGACCCCAGCGAGCGCGATAAAGCCGACGATCGCCGCGATGCTCAGGTTGTAGCCCAGCAGGTATATGAGCCACACACCGCCCACCAGTGCGAAAGGCAGGCTGCCGAGGATCAGCGCAACATCATCGAAGCGGCGGAAGTTCAGGTAAAGAAGCAAGACGATGATGGCGAGTGTCACCGGCACGATCACCCGCAGGCGTTCCAGCGCTCGCTGCCAATACTCATACTGGCCTGACCACTGCAGACTGTAGCCCGCCGGCAGCGTCACCTGACCCTCGACCGCCTGGCGCGCTTCATTGACGAATGAACCCAGGTCACGGTCGCGGATATCCACGAAAACCCAGGCCGCCGGGCGCGCATTTTCGCTCCTGATCATGGCCGGGCCATCCACGACCCGAACCTCCGCCACGTCGCCCAGAGTCAGTTGCGCGCCATTGGCCGCCAGCAACGGCAAGGTCCGCAGACGCTCGGGTGAATTGCGCCAATCCTGCGCATAGCGCAGGTTCACCGGGTAGCGCTCCAGCCCTTCGACGGTGTAAGCCACATTCATGCCACCGACCGCATAGCTGATGGCCTCATGGACATCGGCAATGTTCATGCCATATCGCGCGGCATCGCTGCGGCGCACATCAATGTCCAGGTAGCGCCCGCCGGAAGCGCGCTCGGCAAACACTGAAGTCGTGCCGGCCATGCCCTGCAACGCCTGCTCCAGTTCGCCGCCGATCTTTTCCAGCACCAGCAGGTCCGGCCCGGTGATCTTGATGCCGACAGGCGTCTTGATGCCGGTCGCCAGCATGTCGATGCGGGTCTTGATCGGCGGAACCCAGCTATTGGCCAGGCCCGGGATTTGCACGGCCGCGTCCAGTTCGGCGCGCAGCTTTTCCGGCGTCATGCCGTCACGCCACTGCTCGCGCGGCTTGAGGCGGATGGTGGTCTCGAACATCTCCAGCGGTGCCGGGTCGGTGGCGGTTTCCGCGCGTCCGGCCTTGCCAAGAACGCGCTCCACTTCCGGCACGCTGCGAATCAACCGGTCGCTTTGCTGCAGCAAGGCACGCGCTGCATCCACCGAGATGCCCGGCAGCGTGGTCGGCATGTACATCAGGTCGCCCTCAAACAATTCGGGCATGAATTCCGTGCCCAGTCGCGAGGCCGGCACTGCCGTGAGCGCGACCAGCACGGCCGCCGTACCGAGAACCCACTTGGGGCGTGACAGCGCCAGCATCAGCAACGGCCGGTACGCGGCCATCGCCGCACGATTGACCGGATTGGCTGATTCAGGGCGGATATCGCCCTTGACCCACCACAGGATCAGCACCGGCACCAGGGTGACCGACAGCACCGCCGCCGCGATCATGGCGTAGGTCTTGGTGAAGGCCAGCGGGGCAAACAGGCGCCCTTCCTGCGCGCCCAGCGCGAATACCGGCAGGAAGGACAGCGCCACGATCATCAATGAGAAGAACAGCGCCGGCCCGACTTCGGCGCAGGCCTGCGCCACCAGCGCGGGCCGCGCCGCCTCGCCCGGCGCACCCTCAAGTTTTCGGTGCACGTTCTCGATCATCACGATGCTGGCATCGACCATGGCACCGATGGCGATGGCAATTCCACCCAACGACATGAGGTTGGCATTGATGCCCTGCAGGTGCATCACGATGAACGAGGCCAGCACGCCCAGTGGCAGTGACACCAGGATCACCAGGCTGGAGCGGAAGTGGAACAGGAATACGGCGCAAACCAGCACGACGACAATCAGTTCCTCGGTCAGTTTCTGGCGCAGGTTGTCCACCGCGCGCTGGATCAGCGAGGAACGATCATAGGTCTCGACGATCTCGACACCCACCGGCAGGCTGCTGCGTAATTCGTCCAGGCGGGTGCGCACCCGCGCAATGGTCTGTCGCGCATTCTCGCCGCTGCGCATGACGATGATGCCGCCAGCCACTTCACCCTCGCCGTCCAGTTCAGCGATGCCACGACGCATCTCCGGCCCCAGGCGCACGTCTGCCACCTGTCCCAGTGTCACCGGCACGGTGTTGCTGGAGCGCAGCGGTATGGCCTTGAGGTCATCAATACTGGTGATGTAGCCCGAGGCCCGGACCATGTATTCGGCCTCGGCCATTTCAACGACCGCACCGCCAGCTTCCTGGTTGCCACGCTCGATGGCCTGGCGCAGGTCAGCAAGCTGCAGGCCGAAGCCTCGCAGGCGAATGGGATCGGCCACCACCTGGTACTGGCGCACCATGCCGCCGACGCTGGCGACCTCGGCCACGCCATGCAGTGCCTGCAACTCCGGCTTCAGGAACCAGTCCTGCAGGCTACGCAGCTGCGACAGGTCCAGGGTGCCGCCACGGTCCACCAGGGCGTACTGGTAGATCCAGCCCACTCCCGTAGCATCCGGTCCCAGTGCCGGGCGGGCACTCGCCGGCAGGCGCGGACCGACCTGCGACAGGTACTCCAGCACCCGCGAACGCGCCCAGTACAGGTCGGTGCCGTCCTCGAACAGCACATAGACGAATGAATCGCCGAAGAAGGAATAGCCACGCACGGTGGTGGCACCGGGCACTGACAACAGCGCCGTGGTCAGGGGATAGGTGACCTGGTCCTCAACGATGCGCGGTGATTGTCCCGGGAAGGGCGTGCGCACAATCACCTGCACGTCTGACAAGTCCGGGATGGCATCCACCGGCGTGCGCGCCAGTGCCCAGAAGCCGGCGACCGTGAGCATGCCTGCCAGCAGCAGCACCAGCACGCGATTGGCGAGGGAGGCGCGGATCAGCGACTCGATCATGACCCCTCTCCCTCATAGCGGGCGAGGCTGGAGCGCAGCTGCGACTCGGAGTCAATCATGAACTGGCCCGAAACCACGACGCTCTCGCTGCCATCGAGCCCCTGCAGGACCTCGATGCGCGCCCCGCTCTCGCGCCCGGCAAGGACTTCGCGCGCCACGAAACGACCCTTACCCAGGGCAATGATCACGCGCTCGCCCTGGCCACTGCGGATCAGCGCCTCGGTGGGAATCATGAGCGCGTGGCCCTCAGTCTCGCCCTGCAATGCCACCTGGGCCACCATGCCGGCGGCCAGCTGGCCACGCGGATTTTTCATCTGCAGGCGCGCTTGCAAGGTACGGGTCGTGGCGTTGAGCTCCGGCAACAGTTCCAGCACCGTGGCCTCGAACTGGCGGCCAGGCAGCGCAGGGAATTTCACCGTCGCCGCCGCACCGGCAGCGATGCCCGCAGACTGCACCTCAGGAATTTCGGCAATAACCCACAGGACATCGGTGGAGGTCAGGGTCATCGCACTCATGCCAGGCACGGCGAGGCCGCCCTCGCGCAGGCCCAGCTCCATGACCACGCCATCCGACGGCGCCGTGTAGTTAACTCGCTCGGTCGGTGCCGCGCCCGGCTCGATCCCCAGCGCACGAAGCCGCGCCTCCGAGGCCGCAATCAATTCAGCGTCACCGGTGGAGCGTGCGACCTGCAATTCCCGCTGTGCCGCGGCCAGCTTCGGCGAGTACACCGAGAACAGCATCTGGCCGCGCCTGACCTGCTCGCCCATGGCGCGCACCGCGAGGCGCTCGACATAGCCCTCGGCACGCACGCGCACTTCCACGCGCCTGCGCTCATCCCAGGCCGTGACGCCTACGGTCTCGACAGTGCCGCCCGCGGCGCCATGAGTCACTGGTGCAATGCGTACGCCAAGGTTATTGACCATCTGCGGCGAAAGACTGACTTCGCCGCCAATCGTTGCACTTTCGTACACCGGGATGTAGTCCATGCCCATCTCATCCCGCTGCGGCGTACGGGCAGTAATTTCCGGTCGCATGGGATGGCGATAGAACAGCACCTTGCGCTCGGCAGCCTTCGGTGTCTCTGCGGCGTGATGACGGTGGCCAGCCGAGGCTGCCGTGTCAGGTGCCTGATCCGGCGCACAGGCCATGAGCAGGCTTGCGCCGAGGACAACAGGAATGACTTGCTTGAGCGAGTTCATGGCGCTACTCCGGTGAGGTATTGCAGTTCAGCCTGGGCCAGGCCGAGGTCGGCGCGCAGGCGCGCGGTCTTCTGGCGAACTTCAAGGCGCTTGCGTTGCGCTTCTGCCACGGTCGCCAGCGAACCCTCGCCAGTGCGATAGCCAGCCATCTCGGCGGCAACAGCCGCCTCCGCCAGCGGCGAGAGCTCATCCTGGTACAGGCTGAGCGTCGCGCCGAGCCGGGTGGCCTCTGCGATTGTCGTATGCAGCCTCGCCAACAATTCACGGGCGAAGTCTTCATGCCGTGACTCGGCGCTGCGGGTACGCGAGCGCGCGGCAGCCAATTCACGGTCCTGGCGATCGCGGGTGAACAGCGGCACATCGAATGTCAGCATGGCGCTGAACAGGTCGGGCCGGCTGCCGCCTCCCATGGCCGCGCCCTGGCGCAGGCCATAGGCGAGGTCAACACCGAAGCTTGGCTTGTAGCGCTGACGGGTCAGTGCAATCTCGATTTCTGCTGAGCCGGTCTGGTGCTGCCGATTCAGCAACCAGGGATGGCGTGCCAGGCGCGACTCCAGTTCTCCTGCAAGCGGCATGGCGCGATCCGCCGCGGGCTCGGCCAGGCGTAGCCTGCTCGCCTCATCGCCCAGCCAGCGCCTGAGTTCAGCGATCCCTGCCTGCCGACGCGCCTGCAGCGCCAATTGCTGCTCATCTATTTCCAGCACCAGCACCCGCGCTTCCAGTAACGCGGCCTGGCTGCCCTCGCCAGAGGCATAGCTGGCGCCCTGGCCTGCCACCTGCAGTCCTGCCCACTGCCGCTCCTGCTCGAGGATCGCCAGGCTCTCTTCAATGAAGTCGAGTTCGCGCCAGCTTCGCGCCACCGCCAGATCAACACTGCGCGCACGCTCTGCAGTCTCGGCGTCCAGGCCCAGCGCGTGATGTTCCATGCGCTCGCGTTCCAGGCTGCGGCTGCGACTGCGCGGCAGCCTCTGGTGCAGGCCAAACTCGATCATGGTCATGTCTTCGCGATCCAGTGCCAGCGGGTCCAGCGGCACGTTGACGGCACCGATGCGCGCCTCGGGATCGGGTAGCTGCGCTGCAGCCACCGCAAGCTCGCGCATGGCGCTGGCCTCGGAAGTCAGGGATAGGCGCCCGGAATCGCGCGCCAGCGCGATCGCCTGGGCTTCAGCCAGCGTGAGGGGATCCGCGCTGGCGGCCAGCGCGATGAGATTGAAGATCAGGGCAATCAGACCTGCCCTGGGGTCGAATGAACGCAACATGCCTACTCCTGAGGAACGCCGAAGAACGGTCGAACCAGACAGGAAAGGCTATTTCAGGAAAGTGCAGTAACGCTGTTGCAGTGAGACTGGGCTGGCGGGTGCCGCGCGCGAACTTCGGCGCAGTGGGCCTTCGGCGCGGACAGGCGCAAGTACAGGCTTGACCGAAAGCACCATCAGTACCGGGCTGTCCGGCGCAGGATCGCGCTTGTACAAGGCAGCCGGGGACTGGCAATCGCTCAGGGCAACATTGGCGCAATCGCCGACGGCATTGCCGGAAGACTCCGGACAGTGCCCACAACCGGGCATGTCGGTCGCATGGTCGCCGTGGCCCGCGTCATGACCATGACCCTGATGTGCGGGAACCGCGGGCTGCTGATCAGCCGAGATCGCAAACGCGTGACAGGGTGCCGCGGCTACGCCCAGCCATGCCAGTGCCAGGACCGCGGCGACGAACCGCGACCGACCTGACTGACGAGCTTGCCTAGTGGACACTTGCTGCACTGACCCAGGACCCTCCAATAACCCGGCGACACTACGCCGCCAGCGCTATCCCAGTCAAACAACGGAAAACCGAAATGCCATGCCGGTCACGGACTTGGGGGCCTGGGCGGAGCCCTGTGCTAGCATCTCGGCACCCCTTGGAGGAGCGATAAATAACATGAGTTCCGTGAAGATCACGCCGCCCGCTAGCGGCGAGAAAATCAGCATCAAGAACGGCAAGTTGACCGTACCCGACCATCCCATCATCCCGTTCATCGAGGGTGATGGCACCGGCCCCGACATCTGGCGCGCCAGCGTGCGCGTACTCGATGCGGCGGTCGAGAAGGCCTATGGCGGCAAGCGCAAGATCTCCTGGATGGAGGTCTATGCCGGCGAGAAGGCCAACAAGCTGATGAACACCTGGCTGCCCGACGAGACCGTCGCGGCCTGCCGTGAGTACCTGGTCTCCATCAAGGGCCCACTGACCACGCCCATCGGCGGCGGTATCCGCTCGCTCAATGTGGCGTTGCGCCAGATGCTGGACCTGTATGTGTGCCTGCGCCCGGTGCGCTGGTTCGTCGGCGTACCCTCGCCAGTGCGTGCGCCGGAGAAGGTGGACATGGTGATCTTCCGTGAGAACACGGAGGACATCTACGCCGGCATCGAGTTCGAGGCCGGCTCCGCCGACAACGACAAGTTCCTGAAGCTGTTCAAGGAAAACTTCCCCAAGCAGTTCGGCAAGATCCGCTTCCCGGAGTCTTCAGGCATCGGCCTCAAGCCGATTTCACGCGAGGGCACCGAGCGCCTGGCCCGTGCAGCGATCGAGTATGCGATCACCAACAAGCGCAAGAGCCTGACGATTGTCCACAAGGGCAACATCATGAAATTCACGGAAGGTGCCTTCCGTAACTGGGGCTACGCGCTGGCTGAAAGGGAATTCGCCGGGCAGACCTACACCTGGGACCAGTGGGAGCGCACCCGCGCCGAGAAGGGCGATGCCGCCGCCAATGCGGAGCAGAAAGCTGCGCTGGCCGCCGGCCGTGTGCTGATCAAGGACGCGATTGCCGACATCACGCTGCAGCAAATCCTGACCCGGCCTGAGGAATTCGACGTCATTGCCACCATGAACCTCAATGGCGACTACCTGTCGGACGCGCTGGCCGCGCAAGTGGGCGGCATCGGCATCGCCCCCGGTGGCAACGTCAACTACCTGACCGGGCATGCCGTGTTCGAGGCCACCCATGGCACGGCCCCCAAGTACGCCAACCTCGACAAGGTCAATCCGAGCTCAGTCGTGCTCTCCGGCGAGATGATGCTGCGCTACCTGGGCTGGACCGAGGCGGCTGACCTGGTCATCAAGGCCATGGACAAGTCCATCGGTGACAAGACCGTGACCTACGATTTTGCCCGCCTGATGGATGGTGCGACCGAGATCAAGTGCAGCGAGTTCGGCGACGCGCTGATCCGCAACATGGGCTGATGCGGCACCGGCATTGAGCCTGCTGCCCCCGGCCACCGACGATGCAGTGACGCAGCAACAGTGCGCGTCACTCATCGTCGGCGCCTTTGCCCGTTACAACGCTGAATTCCGCGACATCACCCGTCGTGCACCGGAGCGCTTCGAGAATCGTGACTGGCGCGGCATCCAGGCCGACGTCGTCGGCCGCCTGGACCTGTATTCGCGCCTGGTGGACGCCACCGCCGCCGACCTGCGCCGGGACCTGGGTGACCGGGCGCTGGACACGTCGCTGTGGGGAGGCATCAAGGCGGCCTACAGCGGGCAGATCGGCTCCCTGCCCGATGCCGAATTCCACAAGACCTTCTTCAGTTCCATCACCCGTCGACTGTTCGGCACCGAGGGCGTCGATGCCGACATCGAGTACTTCGCGCTCGACGTCGACCCCTTGCGCGGCATCACCTCGCACGTGGAAACCCACAGCTACGAGAACCGCGGCTCGTTGGAACTGCTGTTCGAGCAGCTGCTGACGGATTTTCGCTTCCGCACGCCCTGGCGCGACTTCGAAGGCAGCGTGCGTCATGTCGCCCTGGACGTGAAGCTGCACCTGCAGCAAATTGACGAGCGTCGGCCGGGCCTCAAGGTCGAGGTCATCCGCACCGTGTTCTACCAGATGACCCGCGCCTATATCGTCGGGCGCATCTACGGTGAGGGCTGGACCCTGCCGCTGGCCATTGCCTTGCGCAATTCAAGCCAGGGCGTGCTGGTGGATGCGGTGATGCTGCGCGAGAGCGATGTCTCGATCCTGTTCAGCTTCACCCGCTCCTACTTCCACGTCGACCTGGAGCGTGTCGGCGAGGCCGTGTTGTTCCTCAAGGCCATCCTGCCCGGCAAGCCGGTGTCCGAGCTGTTCACCGTGCTGGGCCGGGCCAAGCAGGGCAAGACCGAGCGCTACCGCGAGATCTTCCGCCACCTTGCCACCACGGATGATGCCTTCGTGCGCGCGCCCGGCGAGCGTGGCTTGGTCATGGCCTGCTTTACGCTGACCGCCGGCGATGTCGTGTTCAAGGTCATCCGTGACCACTTTCCGGCGGTCAAGAACATTCGCCGCGAGGAGGTCATCGAGAAGTACGACCTGGTGTTCAAGCATGATCGTGCCGGGCGACTGGTCGATGCGCAGGAATTCAAGCGCGTGCGCCTGCCACGCTCGCGCTTCGATGGCGACATGCTGGCCGAGCTCACCGGTGAGTGTGCGGCGAGCGTCAAGGTGGACGGAGACAACGTCAACGTCGCCCATGTCTACATCGAGCGGCGGCTGATGCCGCTGAACCTGTACCTGCGCAGCGCCTCGCCCGCCGAAGCCGAACTGGCGGTCATCGACTACGGTCAGGCGATCCGCGACCTGGCCTATACCAACATCTTCGCCGGCGACCTGTTGCTGAAGAACTTCGGCGTTACCCGCCACGCGCGGGTGATTTTCTATGACTACGATGAACTTTGCCGGGTGACCGACTGCCGCTTTCGCGACTTGCCTGCAGCGCAAAGTGATGAGGACGAGATGCGTGCCGAGAGCTGGTTCTACGTCGCCGACAATGATGTCTTCCCGGAGACTTTCCTGCGCTTCCTCGGCTTTGAGGAGCGCCTGCAGGCGATCTTCCTGCACCACCACCAGGAATTGCTGCAGGCCCAGTGGTGGCGCGGGCTGCAGGCCCGGCACCGCCAGGGCGACGTAGTGGAAGTGCTGCCCTATCACCCGCACCGCGTGCGGGTTGCCAGCAGCGCCTGATTCAGGACTCCGCGGCGCGGGCCAGTCCGGCCTCCAGGTCCTGCATCAAGTCAGACGGATCTTCGATACCGATGGACAGGCGCACCGTGCCGGGCACGATGCCGCAAGTTGCGGCCAGCGCCGGCGGCAGGCCACGCGGCTGCAGGATCTGTGATGGCACCACCAGTGATTCCACCGATCCCAGGCTGCTGGCGATGGCGAAGAACTCCAGCGCCTCGGCAAAGCGCCTGGCGCCTTCGGCACCCTCGTGCAGGTCGAGGCTGACAATGCTGCCGAAGTCATGCATCTGCTCGCGCGCCAGCGCGTGGCGCGGATGGTTGGCCAGTCCAGGATAGTGAACGCGCGCCACGCCCGACTGACCCTCCAGCCAACGCGCAATCTGCAGGGCGCTGCTGGCCTGGGCATCGTAGCGCAGGTAGTAGGTGCGCATGCCCCGCAGGATCAGCGAGGCCGCATGCGGATCAAGTGTCGGCCCCAGCAGCGCAGCCTCGGCGCGTAGCGTCTTGATGATTTCCTCGCGCGCAATGATCGCACCCCCCATGACATCGCCATGACCACTCGCGTACTTGGTCAGGCTGTGCACGAAGACATCCACGGCGTACTGGCCGTGGTTATGGAAGCCGGCCAGGGTGTTATCCATCAGTGTCAGTGCACCCGCCGCATGGGCGGCGCGGGTAATGCGGGCGATGTCGGCAATGCGCGTCACCGGATTGGTCGGGCTCTCGAACCACAACAGGCGCGTGGGTCGCGCCTTCAGTTCGCGCTCGATGCCCGCGTCGTCCTCGATGGACAGCAAGGAGTGGGTCACGCCGTAGCGTGCCAGCAATCCCTGGATCATCTCGCGGCTGGGGTTATAACCCTCGGCAAAGCACAGCACATGATCGCCGGACTTGAGCAAGCCCAGCAGGCTGACGGCCACGGCAGCAAGGCCTGAGCCGACCACCACGCAATCGTCGCGGCCCTGCAGCTCGGCCAGCAGGCGCTCCAGCTGGCGGTTGGTCGGGTTGGAAAAGCGCTGGTAGTAGAAGCCACCCCGCTGGCCACGGAAATGCCGCAGCGTCTCCTCGACAGTCTCGAAGGCAAACTTGACCGACTGGTAGACCGGTGCCACCAATGGCCGGTTATCGGCCGGCACCTGGACTACAGGTGGATGATTGACCCGGGTACGATCCTTCACGCGGCCTCCGTCGGGGCCGGGCCCCGCCTAGACTCTGGTCAGCCAGCCCTTTGGCGCCGGCGCTTCGCCATTCTGCATCGCCACCAAGGCGGCGCGCAGCTTGCGCGTATTGGGGCCAATGTCGCCATTGCCCACGGCGTACTCGTTCCCGTCGTGGAGCAGCGTGCCGACCCCGGCCAGGACCGCGGCGGTACCTGACAGCGCAGCCTCGCCGGTCTTCACCCATTCAAGCATTTCCGCCACGGTGAAGATGCGCTCTTCCACGGCGTAGCCCAGGCTGGGGGCGATGCTGAGCAGGGAATCGCGGGTAATGCCATGCAGGAAGGTCGAGTCCAGGCTGCGGGTCAGGATCTTGCCGTCACGGATCAGCAGGAAATTGGCGGCGCCGGTTTCCTGCACTTCACCACCGGGGCAAAACAACACCTGGTCGGCCTGGTACTGGCGACGCGCGGCCAGCGTCGGACCCATGGCGGCAGCATAGTTGCCCCCGGTCTTCACCTGGCCCAGCTGCGAGGCACAGCGCGTGGCCTTTTCCTCAACATAGATGCGCAGCGGTTTCATGCCCTTGGAGAAGTAATCCCATACGGGGCTGGCCAGCACCAGCAACATGGCTTCGGCAGGCGGCGTGGTGGCCGCGCCGATATTCGGCGTGGTCCCCAGCAGCATGGGCCGCAGGTACAGCGCGCCCGGCGCCTCGGGCACCTCGTCGCGCACCTTGTCAATCAGCGCCAGGATCATGCGACTGAGTTGGGCCGCCTCCGGCTCGGGCATGGCCAGTGAGCGTGCGCTTTGGCGCAGTCGCTCAATGTGGCGATCCAGGCGGAATACGTTGATGCTGCCATCGGCCCAGCGATAGGCCTTGAAACCCTCGAAGCAGGTGCTGGCGTAGTGCAGCACATGTGCCGCCGGGCTGATCTGCAGCGGCACGACCGGGCTCAATTCCTCGCCCGACCAGCGGCCGTCCTTGTAGTGGGCCATCGACATCATGCTGGCGAGCACCGTGCCAAAGGCCGGACGCGTAACTGATTCGATCTTGGCGGCGGGTGCGTTCATGGTGTTTCAGTCCTGCAGGAAAATTGTGGCGGGGTGTTCCAGGCAATCCTTCAGCGCCTGGATCATGGAAGCGGCATCAAAGCCATCGACAAAGCGGTGATCAAACGAGGAGGAGATGTTCATCATGCGCCGCACCGCGATCACGCCGCCGTGGACCACCGGCCGTTCCACCGCCTTGTTGATACCAATGATTGCCACTTCTGGCGCATTGATCACTGGCGTCGAGACGATGCCGCCGAGCTTGCCCAGGCTGGTCAGGGTGATGGTCGACCCAGACAGGTCTTCCTTGCGCGCCTTGTTGCTGCGCGCCGCCTCGGCCATGCGACGGATCTCCTCCGACAGCTCCGACAAGCCGCGGCCCTCGGCATTGCGTACCACCGGCACCTTGAGTCCGTCCGGCGTCTGAGTGGCGATACCCAGGTGCACGGCGTGGTGGCGCACGATAACGCCACGGGCCTCGTCATGCAGCGCATTGCACTGCGGAAACTGCTCCAGCACGCGGGTCAGCGCCAGGCCCACGAAGGGCAGCAGGGTCAGGCTCGCCGCGCCCTTGGGCGCGCGTGCGTTGAGGTGCTGGCGCAGGGCCTCAAGTTCGGTGATGTCGACTTCCTCGACATAGGCGAAATGCGGGATGTTGCGCTTGGCCTCGCTCATGCGCTGGGCAATGACACGCCTCAACCCAATGACCTTGATCTCCTCGGTGCCGCTCCTGGACTGGCGCGCCACCGCTGACGGGGTCGAGCGTGCGGCAGCGCCGGTGTCCAGCGCAGCCGAAAGGTCCGCGGCAACGATGCGTCCACCCGGTCCACTGCCGGGGACCGCCGACAGGTCAATACCCGCTTCGCGTGCGCGCCGACGCGTTGCCGGCGAGGCCATCACCCGGCCTTGCGCGACGACGGCGGTAGGCGCGGGCTTTGCGGCAGCGACTGCTGCAGGAGCGGTGGCCGCTGCGGCTGTCACCGGCACAGTGGTTGCCGGCGCAGACACGGCGACATCAGCGGAGGTCTCGATGACCACCAGCGCGGCACCCACGGCAATCATGTCGCCTGGCTGGCCGGTGAGTGACACCACCGTGCCGGACACTGGTGCGGGCACCTCGACTGCGGCCTTGTCGGTCATGATCTCCGCCATGACCTGGTCCTCAGCGATGACTTCGCCGACCTTGATCTTCCACTCGACGATCTCGGCCTCGACCGTACCTTCACCCAGGTCCGGCATCTTGAAGATGTAGCGGCTCATGCACCCTCCATCACGGCACGCATTGCCTGTGCCACGCGATTCTTCCCGGGAAAGTACTCCCACTCGAAGGCGTGGGGATACGGCGTATCCCAGCCCGCGACCCGCACTATCGGCGCCTCCAGCTGCCAGAAGCAGTTCTCCTGGATGGTGGCCGACAATTCGCCGCCAAAGCCACCAAAGCGTGTCGCCTCATGGGCAATCAGGCAGCGCCCGGTTTTCCTGACCGAGGCCAGCAGGGTCTCGGTGTCCAGCGGCACGATGCTACGCAAGTCGATGATTTCGGCATCAATGCCCAGTGACTGCGCCGCAGCCTCGCAGACATGCACCATGGTGCCGTAGCTCACTACCGTCAGCGCGCTGCCCTCGCGCACGATGGCAGCCTCGCCTATCGGCACGCGGTAGTACCCCTCCGGCACCTCACCCTTGGCATGGCTGCTCCAGGGCACGGCCGGCTTGTGCGGGTCGCCATCGAAGGGACCGTTATAGATACGCTTGGGCTCGAAGAAGATCACCGGGTCGTCATCTTCGATGGCCGCGATCAACAGGCCCTTGGCGTCGTAGGGATTGGATGGCATCACCACCTTCAAGCCAGCGACATGGGCAAACAGCGCCTCCGGACTCTGCGAATGGGTCTGCCCGCCGCGGATACCACCACCGCTGGGCGTACGAATGGTGACCGGTGCAAAGAACTCGCCGGCACTGCGATAACGCAGCCGCGCCAGCTCACTGACGATCTGGTCGTAGGCTGGATAGATATAGTCGGCGAACTGGATTTCCGCCACCGGGCGCAGGCCATTGACGCTCATGCCGATGGCCGCGGCAACGATGCCGCCCTCGGCGATGGGCGTATCGAGCACTCGATGCTCACCGTATTTCTTCTGCAGGCCGTCAGTGACGCGGAATACGCCGCCAAAGTAGCCGACATCCTCGCCGAGGACCACGACAGACGGGTCGCGCTCCATCATGACGTTCATGGCGGAGTTCAGTGCCTGGATCATGTTCATCTGTGGCATGGCTCAGCTCCGCTCGCGCTCATTGCGCAACTCGGCTTCCTGCCGTGCCAGGTTGGGCGTCATGTCCCGGAACACGTCCTCGAACATCAGGTGGGCATCCAGCCTCGGCGGGTCGGTCAGCGTGCCGTGGCTGACCGCTTCCTTCCACGACAGCACGACGTGCTGCTCGAGCTCCTTGGCCAGCGCCTCATGCTGCGCCTCGCTCCAGTGGCCGAGCTTGATCAGGTGGTTCTTCAGGCGCTCGACCGGATCGCCCAGCGGCCAGCGCTCGGCATCATCCTTGGGCCGGTAGCGAGCCGGATCGTCGCTGGTGGAATGCGCGGCAGCGCGGTAGGTCACGTGCTCGATCAGCGTCGGCCCATAACCCTGGCGTGCGCGATCCGCCGCCCAGCGGGTTGCGGCATGAACCGCGAGGAAATCATTGCCATCCACGCGCAGGCCGGCAATGCCATAGCCCGGGCCGCGGGCCGCAAACGAGCGCTGCTCGCCGCCGGCATAGCCCTGGAAGGTGGAGATGGCCCACTGGTTATTGACCACGTTGAGGATGACCGGCGCCTGGTAGACGGCGGCGAACAGCATGGCGTGGTGGAAGTCGGCCTCGGCGCTCGAGCCCTCGCCGATCCAGCTGGCTGCCACATGGTCCTCGGACTTGATGGCAGCAGCCATGGCCCAGCCCACGGCCTGCGGAAACTGCGTCGCCAGGTTTCCGGAGATGGAAAAGATATTGCCATCGCGCCAGTGGTACATCACCGGCAACTGGCGTCCCTTGCACATGTCCCGGGTGTTGGACAGCAACTGGCACATCAAATCCACCAGCGGCCGACCGCGCACGATGTAAAGCCCCTGCTGGCGATAGGACGGGAACAACATGTCGCCCGGGCGCAGGGCCATGGCCTGGGCCACCGCGATGGCCTCCTCGCCCAGCGAGCGCATATAGAAGGAAATCTTTCCCGAACGTTGCACACGCTGCATGCGGTCGTCGAAGACGCGCGTCTGCATCATGTGCTTCAGGCCTTCGAGCAGCTCAGCCGGTGCCAGCCCCGGATTCCAGGGACCGACAGCCTGATGATCATCATCGAGCACGCGAACCAGGTCGTGGGCCAGCGAGGAAATGTCACGGGCCCGGGCCGACACTTCCGGTCGCGCCACCGCACCGGCTGGCGAAAGCTCGACATAACTGAAGTCCGGTCTCTCACCGGGCCGGGAATGCGGGCGTGGCAGGTGTAATCGCGAAGGTCTCATGGGGACTCGCCTTTAAGCTTACCGATCAAGCGCTTGGGGCGTAATCGTACGCCCGCCCCCCGGTTGTCGTTGAATTTCTCATGCTGTTATGCACAAATGTGGAATATCCGTTCGTGAAGCTCCCATTTTATGAACAAGAAATTGCATTATGAAGCCGATCGCATAGATCGCAGCATCCTGGACATCCTGCAGCACGATTGCTCATTGTCTGCCGCCGAAGTGGCCAGCAAGCTGGGATTGTCGACAACCACCTGCTGGCGGCGCATTCAGCAGCTGGAAAAAACCGGCGTCATCCAGAAACGTGTTGCCCTGCTCGATCGCACCAAGCTCGGCCTCGACATCGTGGTGTTCGTGCAAGTGCGCCTGTCCACCCAGGGCCGCGATGCCATTGCGCAATTTGAACTCGCGATCCGCGATCGTCCGGAAGTCCTGGACTGCTATACGCTGACCGGTGAATGGGACTTCTGCCTGCGCATCGTCACCCGCGACATGAAGGAATACGAGGCCTTCTTCCTCGATCACCTGTCGAAGATCCCCAATGTGCAATCGGTCAATTCCTCCATCGCCGTCACGGTAATCAAGGAATCCACTGTCCTGCCCATCATGCGCGACTGATTCGCTTCCCACTGCGCCAGGCCTGCAGCCTGATCGCTGCTTCCTGCAGCGTGGCGTCCTGCTTGGCGAAGCAGAAGCGCAGCAACTTCCCCGCGAAGGGCTGCGCGCAGAACGGCGACAGCGGAATGGCGGCGACACCGGCCTGCTCGACCAATTGGCGACAGAAAATCACGTCTCCGTCATCCGACAGCGCCGAATAGTCCGCCAACTGGAAATAGGTGCCTGCAGCAGGCACCAATTGCCAAGGCGAGTCAGCCAGCAGTGCGACAAGTCGGTCGCGGCGAGCCTGATAAAAGTCCCTGGAGCTGTCACCGAAGTCCGGCTGTTCGGTGAGGAAATCCGCCAGCCCATGCTGCACCGGCGTGGACACCGCAAAAGTCACGTACTGGTGCACGCGGCGCAGGGCCTCACTCATCAGCGGAGGCGCGACAGAGTAGCCGACCTTCCAGCCGGTGGCGTTGAACAGCTTGCCGAAGGAAAAGACGGCGAAGCAACGCTCGCGCAATTGCGCCTGTGCCAATGCACTGGCGTGACGCGCACCGTCAAAGACCAGGTGCTCGTAAACCTCATCGGACAGCAGCAAGGTGTCGCTACCCGCCAGCACGTCGGCCAGCGTGTCCCAGTCAGATGCACTGACCAGCGCGCCGCTGGGATTGTGCGGTGAATTGACAATGACCAGGCGGGTGCGCGGCGACAGGGCCTGGGCCAGGCGCGAAAAATCGATGCTGAATCCGGGCAGCAGCAGCGGCAGGCGGATGGCCCGCCCGCCGGCCAGCTCGATGGCCGGTGCATAACAGTCAAAAGCCGGATCCAGCAGGACTACTTCGTCGCCAGCATGTACCACGGCCTGGATGGCGCAGAAGATGGCCTCGGTGCCGCCAGAGGTGATGGTCACTTCGCTGTCGGCATCTACGCTGACGCCGAATCGCTGCTGCAGGCGCCGCGCGATCTGCTGGCGCAGTGCCTCGACACCCGTCATGGGCGCGTACTGGTTGTGCCCCTGGTGCAGGTGCCGCGCCACGTGATCCAGCAACTCGGGCGGAGGATCGAAATCCGGAAAGCCCTGGCCGAGATTGATGGCGCCGTGCTGGGCCGCCAGGCGCGACATGGTAGTGAAGATGGTGGTGCCGATATCCGGCAGCTTGAATGCCGGCTGCCTCAATGCCCGCCCGACTCCGCGTTCTCGGCATAGGCGCGCTGCGCGTCCGCTGCCCGCCTGCGCTCCTGGCGCTGCATGTACAGGCCCGCCGTGACAATGCCGCTGGCCACGATCAGCACCAGGATGGTGGCCAGCGCGTTGATGTCCGGACTCACGCCCAGGCGCACCTTGGAGAAGATCAGGATCGGCAAGGTACTGGAGCCCGGCCCCGAGACAAAGCTGGAGATCACCAGGTCATCCCAGGACAGCGTGAAGGCCAGGAGCCATCCCGCCAGCACCGCCGGCAGCACGATGGGCAGCGTGATCAGGAAGAAGACCTTGGCCGGACGTGCACCCAGGTCCATGGCCGCCTCCTCCAGCGATTCATCCAGTGTCGCCAGTCGCGACTGGATCACCACCGTGACGTAGGCCATCGAGAAAGTGATGTGCGCAATGGTGATGGTGGTGATGCCGCGCCCCGCCGGCCAGCCAAAGGCTTGCTCCATGGCCACGAACAGCAACAGCAGCGACAGGCCGGTGATCACCTCGGGCATCACCAGCGGTGCCGTGGCCATGCCGGTGAGCAGGGCCCGTCCGCGAAAACGCCCGAAGCGCGCCAGCGCCAGCCCCGCCAGCGTGCCGAGGATGGTGGCACCCGTGGCATTGACCGCAGCGATCTTGAAAGACAGCGCCGCGGCATCCAGCACCTGCTGGTTCTGGAACAGCTCGACATACCACTTGGTGGAAAAGCCTGCCCACACCGTGACCAGGCGCGACTCGTTGAACGAGTAGACGATCATCGACAGGATCGGGATGTAAAGGAAGGCGAAGCCAAAGGCCATTGCCGTCAACACCCAGAATGATCGACGCCCGTTCATGTGCGCGTCGCCTGCCTGGCCTGCACGTGCTGGAACACCATGATCGGAATCACCAGCAACAACAGCATGGCAATGGCCACCGCACTGGCCACCGGCCAGTCACGATTATTGAAGAACTCCTCCCACAGCACCCGGCCGATCATCAGCGAGTCCGGTCCACCCAGGAGCGCCGGGATGACGAACTCTCCCACCGCCGGAATGAACACCAGCAGGCTGCCGGCAATGATGCCGCCCAGGGTCAGCGGCACGGTGATGCTGAAGAAGGCGCGCATCGGCCGGCAACCGAGGTCGGCCGCAGCCTCGAGCATGGCTGGATCAAGCTTCTCGATCGAGGTGTACAGCGGCAGCACCATGAACGGCAGGTAGGAATAGACAATGCCGATGTATACGGCGAAGTCCGTTTGCAGCATCTGGATGGGCTCGTCGATCACGCCCAGCGACATCAGTATGTTGTTGATCAGGCCGTTGTTCTTGAGGATGCCGATCCAGGCATAGACCCTGAGCAGGAAGGAGGTCCAGAACGGCAGCATGACCAGCAACAGCAGCAGGTTGCGCCAGGACGGATCGCTGCGCGCGATGCCATAGGCCATGGGATAGCCGATCAGCAGGCATAGCAGGGTGGAAACGCCGGCCACCCAGATCGAGTTCAGGTAGGCATTGCGATACAGCGCGTCCTCCCACAGGAACGCGTAGTTGGCGAAGTTGACCTGCAGGATCACGGCCTGGTCGGCGACCCAGGTGACCAGCGGCTCGTAGGGCGGCATGCCCAAACGCATGTCGGATAGTGAAATCTTGAAGACAATCAGGAAGGGCACGGCAAAGAACAGCAACAGCCACAGGTAGGGTGAGCCCACCACCATGCTCCGGCCCGTCACGCCCCAGTCGTGCATGCGCCGGCTCGCCCAGCGCCAGCCGCCCAGCGCCTGGATCCACGACAGCAGTTCTGCCAGGAAGACCGGACCGCTACGCCGTGAGCGCGCCTTGGCGTTCACTGCGTCACCACCACCGGGCTCAGCGAATCCCAGGACAACCAGACCGTGTCATCCCAGGAAATACGCACCGCGGCCTGGCGCACGGTGTTGGGGCGCGTCACCCGTACCTGCCTGCCGCTGGGCAGTTGCACCAGGTAGACCGACTGATCTCCCAGGTAGGCGATCTCGCGCACCACGCCCTGCACGCGGTTATCCGGGCCACCGGCAGGCGCTTCGCGCGTGATCTGCATTTTTTCCGGTCTTATCGCCACCCACACGGTCGCATCCGGGGCGGCACTGACACCGTGCCCGACATGCAGTGTCGCGCCCAACTCATCGGAGGCAACGCGCACATAGTCGGGCTCGTCCTCGATCAGGCGGCCCTCAAACAGGTTCACCGAGCCGATGAAATCCGCAACGAAGCGGGAGCCCGGGTACTCGTAGACCTCCGAGGGCGTGCCGATCTGTACGATCTCACCGTGGTTCATCACGCCGATGCGCGAGGCCAGGGTCATGGCCTCTTCCTGGTCATGGGTGACCACGACAAAGGTGACGCCGAGCGTCTCCTGGATGTTGATCAGCTCAAATTGCGTGTGCTGGCGCAGCTTCTTGTCCAGCGCCGCCAGCGGCTCGTCCAGCAGCAGGAGCTTGGGTCGCTTGACCAGTGAGCGTGCCAGGGCCACGCGCTGGCGCTGCCCGCCCGAAAGCTGGTGCGGCTTGCGCTCACGAAAGCCCGACATCTTCACCAGTTCAAGGATCTCGGCCACGCGGTCCTTGATCTCGGCGCGCGGCAGCTTGTCCTGCTGCAGGCCAAAGGCCACGTTCTGCTGCACGCTCATGTGCGGGAACAGGGCGTAGGACTGGAACATCATGTTGACCGGCCGCTCATAGGGCGGCTGCGCGGTCACGTCCACGCCGTCAATCCAGATGGAACCCGCCGTGGGTTCCTCGAAGCCGGCCAGCATCCTCAGCAAGGTGGTCTTGCCGCAGCCGGAACCGCCCAGCAGGCAGAAAATCTCGCCGCGATAGATCTTCAGCGAGACATCGTCCACCGCAACGAAGTCGCCAAATTTCTTGGTGACCTTGTCCAGCCGCACATAGGGCTCGGCCTTGGGGTCCTTCCAGGGTTCCAGGCGATGGTCTGGCCTGCCGTTTGACATGGACGCCTCCGCTAAGTCCAGGACCCGGCAGCAGGCTGTGCTACCGGGTCCCGGTTGGGACGATTGTTATTGGCCCGTACGGAACCGCGTCCAGGCGCGGTTGGCATTGCGGCTGTATTCCTGTGATTCCGCCAGATGCGGGTGCAGCTTCTTCTTCACCTCGGCCGTCGGGTACACCGACGTGTCGCTGCGCACTTCCTCGTCCACCAGCTCAAACGAAGCCTGGTTGCCGTTGGCATAGGCCACGTAGTTGCTGACCTGGGCAATGACCGCACCATCCATCAGGTGATTGATGAAGTCATGCGCATTGTTCGGGTGTGGTGCATCGGCCGGGATCGCCAGCATGTCAAACCACATGATCGCGCCCTCCGAGGGAATGGCGTAGGCCACATTCACCGGAGTCGTGGCTTCGGCACCGCGATCGCGCGCCTGCAGCACGTCACCGCTCCAGCCCAGGGCGACGCAGATCTCGCCGTTGGCCAGGTCGTTGATGTACTGCGAGGAATGCAGATAACGGATATGCGGGCGGATCGCCATCAACATCTCCTCCGCTGCCGCCAGGTCCTCGGGCGCTTCACTGTTGGGATTACGACCCATATAGATCAAGGCAGAATCGATTACCTCGCCCGGCGCATCCAGCAGGGCAATGCCGCAGCTCGCCAGCTTCTTGGCGTTCGCCGGATCGAAGATCGCCGACCAACTCGAAATGGTGTCGGTACCGAGCGCCTTCTTCACCATGTCAGGGTTGTAGCCAATACCGGTGGTTCCCCACAGATAGGGCACGGCGTGCTCGTTGCCGGGATCATGCAGGCCAACGCGTTCCATCACTTCCGGATCCAGGTTGGCCCAGTTCGGCAGCTTTGACTTGTCGAGCTTCATGAATACGCCGGCCTTGATCTGGCGCTCCATGAAGGAGGCTGAGGGCACCACCACGTCGTAGCCGGTGCGGCCGGCCAGCAACTTGGTCTCCAGCACCTCGTTGGAATCAAACATGTCGTAGGTGACCTGGATTCCCGTCCTGGCCTGGTAGTCCGGGATGGTTTCCTCGGCGATGTAATCCGACCAGTTGTAGACGAACAGCACCTTGTCTTCCGGTGCCGCGACAGCATTCTCGCCATCACCCGCAGACTTGCCGCCGCAGGCGGTCAACAGTCCGGCCAGGGCTGCCAGCAGCAGTCCATTTCGATAGCTTGCATTCATGATGTTCTCCACTCCCCCGGGGCAGCCCGGTCCTTGTTGTCGTTCTCGCCCCTGCGCCAGGCGCAGGGGCGTCCCAAATATAGCGCGGCGCCTCAGCCCGCGCCCAATATTCCCAGGTCGTGAGCCGTCAGGTCCAGGCAGCGACGCGCCTTGTCGATGAGCTCGTCTACCTGCTCGTGGGAAATGACCAAGGGCGGCGCAATGATCATGGTGTCGCGGGTGGCACGCATCACCAGCCCGTTATTGAAGCAATGGTCACGGCACATCAGGCCGACCTCACCGCGGTTGCGAAAGAAGGTGCGGGTCGCCTTGTGCGCCACCAGTTCCAGCGCACCAATCAGCCCAACCGAGCGCACCTCGCCCACCAGCGGATGGTCGGCCAGCTCGCCCCAGCGCTTCTGCAGGTAGGGGCCAATGTCGGTGCGGACGCGATCGACAATGCCTTCCTCCTGCAGGATCTTGAGGTTGGCAATGGCCACCGCACAGGCCACCGGATGACCCGAGAAGGTATAGCCGTGGAAGAACTCGCCGCCCTCCTCGATCAGCAGGTCAGCGACACGATCGGCCACCATCACCGCACCCAGCGGCTGGTAGCCGGAGGTCAGGGCCTTGGCCAGGGTCATGAAGTCGGGCTCGAAGCCGAAATGCTCGCAACCGAACCAGCGCCCGGTACGGCCAAAGCCGCACACCACCTCGTCGGCCGCCAGCAGGATGCCGTAGTCCCGGCAGATCTCCTGGATCTCGGGCCAGTAGGTCTCTGGCGGAATGATGACGCCGCCCGCGCCCTGGATCGGCTCGCCGATGAAGGCCGCCACCCGCTCCGGCCCGATGGCCTCGATCTTCTCGGCCAGGCGACGCGCGGCGCGCCTGCCGTACTCGGCCGGGCTCAGGTCAGTGCCGTTCTCGTACCAATAGGGCTGCTCGATATGCACGATGTCAGGTATCCCCGACCCACCCTGCTCATGCATGGCCGACATGCCGCCGAGGCTCGCGCCAGCAACGGTGCTGCCATGATAGGCATTCACCCGGCTGATGATCACCTTGCGCTCAGGCTCGCCGCGCAGCTGCCAGTAGCGGCGGATCATCCTCAGCACCGTGTCGTTGCCCTCTGAGCCTGAGCCGGTGAAGAACGCGCGACTGAACTGCGGCGGCGTCAGTTCTGCCAGGCGACTGGCCAGCTCAATGGCCGGCGGGTGGGCGCTCTTGAAGAAGCTGTTGTAGTAAGGCAGTTCCTGCAATTGCTTGTAGCCGGCCTCGGCCAGCTCCTGCCGACCGTAGCCAATGGCAACGCACCACAGGCCCGACATGCCATCGAGGATGCGTTCACCCTCCGAGTCGTAGAGGTAGACCCCCTCGGCGCGGGTGATGACCCGGCTGCCCTCGGCGGCGAGGGCCTTGAAGTCAGTGAAGGGATGCAGGTAGTGCCGCGCATCCAGCGCCTGCCATTGCCGCGTATCGCGTTGACTCTTGCCGGTGCTGGCTTTCATTCGGGCACTCATCCTGGTTACACGTTAAGCAGCAAGTGTTCCCGCTCCCAGGAGCTGATCACCCGCAGGAAAGTCTCGTGCTCGTTTTCCTTGACCGCGCCATAGGCGGCAATGAAGCGCTCGCCGAACACATCCACCAGCGGCTTGCAGCCGCGCAGCATGGCCAGCGAATCGGCCAGCGTCAGTGGCAGCGCAAACGGCAACTCGTAGGCGGAACCGACAACCGGCTCGGTGGGCTTGAGCCCCTCGACCATGCCGAGGTAGCCACAGGCCAGCGATGCCGCGATCGCCAGGTAGGAGTTGGCATCGGCCCCGCCGAGCCGATTCTCGACGCGGCGCGCCTGCGGCTCCGACATCGGCACGCGCAAGCCGGCGGTGCGATTGTCAAAGCCCCATTGCACGTTGATGGGTGCCGAGTTGTAGCGGGTGATGCGCCGGTAGCTGTTGACGTTGGGCGCAAACAACGACATCGCCGACGGCAGGTATTTCTGCAGGCCGGCGATGTGGGCTTCAAACAGCGCCGTGTGCTTGCCGTCCTCGGCACTGAACACATTGAGGCCGGTCTTGCTGTCCACCACGCTCTGGTGCAGGTGCATGGCACTGCCGGGCTCTGAGGCCAGTGGCTTGGCCATGAAGGTCGCATACATCTTGTGGCGCAACGCGGCTTCGCGCGCCGTGCGCTTGAACAGGAAGGCCTGGTCGGCCAGGTCCAGGGCGTCACCATGAATCAGGTTGATCTCCATCTGCGCTGCGCCGGCCTCGTGGATCAGCGTGTCAATGTCGATGTTCTGCGCCTCGCAGAAGGCGTAGATGTCGTCAAACAGCGGATCGAACTCATTGACCGCAGCAATGCTGTAGGCCTGCCGGCCGACTTCCGGGCGACCGGAGCGGCCGACCGGGGGCTTCAGCGGATAGTCCGGGTCAATGTTTGGTTCGACCAGGAAGAACTCGAGTTCGGGCGCCACCACCGGCTGCCAGCCCTGCGCAGCGTAGAGCTCCAGCACGCGGCGCAGCACATAGCGCGGCGACATCGGCACCGGTTGGCCATTGTCGTAGAAACAATCGTGGATGACCTGCGCGGTAGGCTCGGCCGCCCAGGGCACGACGCGGATGGTGTTGGGATCGCCGACCAGGTCGATGTCGATCTCGGACGGATCCACGGAACTCTCGTCGTCCGGGTACTCGCCAGTCACGGTCTGCAGGAAGATGGATTCGGGCAGGCGCATGCCCTCGTCCTCGGCATACTTTTCCGCAGGCATGATCTTGCCGCGCGCGACGCCGGCCATGTCGGGGATGATCGCCTCGACTTCCGAGATGGAATGGTCCCGCAGGAATTGTTTTATCTGGCTCATGCTCTTCGCCTTGTGGATCGCTCGCGCGCCGCGTTGCCAAATTCGGCAAACAGTGCACGTGAAAATTCATTCTTCATGACCTGCCACTCGGGGTGCCATTGCACGGCGAGGGCAAATTCCGGCGCAGCGGCCACCGTGAAGGCCTCGATGACGCCATCGTCGGCTGTTGCTTCCACCGCCAGGCCCTCAGCAAGGCGCGCCACGCCCTGGGAGTGCACCGAGTTGACCTTGATGCGTGTGCTGCCTGCCAGTCGTTGCAGCAAGCCTCCTTCGGCCAGCGTGATGTCATGCGCCGGGGCGTACTGCACCTCCAGCGGCTGGGTCTTGTCCTCACGGTGGTCCATCAGCCCGGGGCGCTCATGCAGCCGCGGCCACAACGATCCACCAAAGGCGACATTCATCTCCTGGAAGCCGCGGCAAACCCCAAACACCGGCAGGCCGGCAGCGATGGCGCGGGGAATCATCGGCAGCGTCGTCGCATCGCGGGCCGGGTCATGCCAGGTGCCCTCCGTCGCCGCCGGCCCCCGGTAGTGGTGGGGCTCGACGTTGGACGGGCTGCCGGTAAACAGGATGCCGTCAAAGGCCTCCAGCCAGTCCGAGAGGTGCTGCTCGCCCAGCGCCGGGATCAGCACGGGCACGGCATCAGCCGCCTCGGCCACCGCCAGGACGTACTTCTCCCCCACCCCGTGAAACCAGTGGGGCTCGATCAACCGGCGATCAGCCGGGATCCCAATGACAGGCTTGCGCTTGGACATGCGTCGTTATTCTGGTCAGCCGCCGTTCCGGCGGCCTTTTTGACCGCGGCCATTGTGGCATACCCAGGGACCCAGCCGCCTCACTGGAAGCGCTAAAAGTGACCAAAAAGCAGTCGAAAAATCCAGTAATTCCGGTAACTTAGCTAATCTATGCCTTGCCGGCGCCGGGCCCGGGTCAGTATCCTGCCCCACCGCGACCCTTCCGCCAGGACCCCCTTATGGCATTCGTGCCGGATAGATTCTCGAATGCCAGCGCTTTCATCGCCGCTCATCCCGAGCTGCGCGCAGTAGACCTGCTGTTGCCCGATCTTTGCGGCATCCTGCGCGGCAAGCGGGTGACGGTGGATGAACTCGCCGCGATCTACCAGCGCGGGCTGTTCCTGCCCGGGTCGATGTTCGCCCTGGACGTGCTGGGCGGGACCATCCAGGCCACTGGCCTGGGCTTCGATGACGGCGATGCCGATCGTCCCTGCCTGCCGGTTCCGGGCTCCCTGCAACCCTGCCCCTGGCTGGGCCCGGGCGTGGCCCAGCTGCAAGTGCAGATGCTGGAGCACGATGGACAACCTTTTTTCGGCGACCCGCGTCATGTCCTCGCGGCCGTGCTTGATCGTTACAGCGCGCGCGGCTGGACACCCGTGGTTGCCGTTGAACTGGAATTCTATTTTGTGGATCCCAAGCGCACGGCCGAGGGCCATGCGCAGGCAGCGCCTTCACAATTGACGGGGCGGCGCGAGCACCGCACCCAGATCAACTCCATGGCCGACCTCGATGCCGTGTCGGAAATCCTCGAGGAAATCGCCGCGACCTGCGCTGCCCAGGACGTGCCCACGGGCACGGCGCTCGCCGAATACGGCCCCGGCCAGTGGGAAGTCAACCTGAAGCACCAGGATGACGCGCTGCGCGCCTGTGACCACGCCATCCGCTTCAAGCGCATCGTCAAGGGCGTGGCCCTGCGTCATGGGCTCGAGGCCACGTTCATGGCCAAGCCCTACGCCGACATGGCCGGCAGTGGCCTGCACATCCATGCCAGCGTCGTTGACCGCCAGGGCGACAACGTCTTCGCCAGCGAAGAACCACTGACCAATGCACGGCTTGGCCACGCGGCGGCCGGCATGCTGGTGACCATGGCCGAGGGCATGGCCTTCTTTGCCCCCAATGCCAATTCCTATCGCCGCCTGCGCCCGGAGGCCTACGTACCCACCCACGCCACCTGGGGCTACAACAATCGCGGCGTCGCCGTACGCGTACCGGTATCCGGCGCCGCCGACCGCCGCCTGGAACACCGCGTTGCCGGTGCGGATGCCAATCCCTACCTGGTGATGGCGTGGATGCTGGCCGGCGCCCTGCATGGCATTGAGCAGGAAATTTCCCCGCCGCCGGCGCTGTGCGGCAATGCCTATGCGCAGCGTCCCGGCACGCCTGCCTTGCCCACCGACTGGCCTACGGCCCTGACCCGCTTCGAGCAGAGCCAATTCGCCCGTACTGCTTTCGGCGACCGCTTCGTCGACCTGTATGCGACGACCCGGCGCGGCGAGATGGAAAACTTTGCCTCGCACCTGTCAGCGCTTGATTTCGCCTGGTACCTGGAACCGGTGTGAGCAGCCCACGGCCCCTGCCGCCAAGCTGGTATGAGTCCTCCGTGCTGCGCGCAGCGCCTGCTGCGCCGCTGGCGGGTGATATCGAGGCCGATGTCTGTGTCGTCGGAGCAGGTATCGCTGGCTGCTCGACCGCGCTGCATCTCGCCGAGCGCGGATACCGCGTTGTCTTGCTGGAAGCTGAGCGCGTCGGCTGGGGCGCCTCGGGGCGCTCAGGGGCGCAACTCATTGCCGGCTACGCCTGCGGGCAAGATCGGCTGCAGGCGCAGCTCGGCGCCGGCGACGCGCGCCGACTGTGGGACTTCACCCTGGAGGGCCTGGAGCTGATGCGCGAACGCGTGGCACGACACGCCATCGACTGCGAGCTGCGCTGGGGACAGATGCACTGCGCCATCAAGCCCCGGCAGGAGCAGGAGCTGCGAGCCTGGCAGGCTGAGGCCGAACGTGACTTTGACTACCCGCATCTGCGCTGGATGGATCGCGGCGAAGTCGAATCCACGCTGGCGACCAAGCGCTATCGCGCCGCCATGTTCGATGCCAACGGTGGCCATTGCCATCCGCTCAAGTACGTCCTGGGCCTGGCGCGCGCGGCCGAGGCCGCGGGTGTGCGCATCTTTGAGGGCAGCCAGGTGGTCGGCATCGACCAAGGCCAGAAGATCACCGTGCGCACGGCAACAGGCTCGGTGCGGGCCGCGCAAGTTGCGCTTTGCGGCAACGCCTACCTCGGCAAGCTGGTGCCGGCACTCGCGCAGAAGATCATGGGCGTGGCCACCTACATCGTCGCCACCGAGGTGCTGGGCCGGGAACGCGCCGAGGACCTGATCCGCAATAACGCCGCGGTCACCGACATCAACTGGGTGCTGGATTACTTCCGTCGCTCTACCGACCATCGCCTGCTGTTCGGCGGGCGGGTCAGCTACTCGGGTCTTGATCCCCTGGGCACGACGCGGGCGACACGTTCACGCATGCTCGCGGTATTCCCGCAACTGCAGGACGTCGGCATCGACTTCGCCTGGGGTGGCTACGTGGATATCACCATGAACCGCGCGCCGCACTTCGGCCGCCTGTCGCCCAAGCTGTATTTCCTGCAGGGCTTCTCCGGCCACGGCATGGTGCTGACCGGTATCGCCGGCAAGATCCTCGCCGAGGCCATGGCGGGCCAGGCCGAACGCTTCGATGTATTTGCGCGGCTGCGGCACCACGATTTTCCCGGCGGCATGGCCCTGCGCCGCCCGGCGCTGGTGCTGGCCATGATGTGGTTCCGGTTGCGCGACCTGCTGCCCTGAGGGCTAGATCCGCACCTCGACACGGGTGCCCTCGCCGTCGGCCGATTTAAGCGTCAGCGTGCCGCCATGCGCGACGGCACGTTCGCGCATATTCAACAAGCCGTAGCTCGACTTGCCACCCACCTCGGTATCGAAACCACGACCGTCGTCCTCGATGACCAGCCGTATCCTGCCGCGTTCCTCGGTAAGGGTGACAAAGGCGCTCTTGGCGCCGGCGTGGCGGGCGGCATTGGACAGTGCTTCCTGCACGATGCGAAACAGGTCAGTGGCCGCCGGTTCCAGCCGCGCCGGTGTCTCGACCTCGGTCTCGACCACCACCTCCAGGCCAGAGCGGCGCTCAAACTCGGCGGCAAACCAGCGCAGCGCATCTGCCAAGCCCAGGTGGTCGAGCACCGGCGGGCGCAGGTCCGCCATCAGCGCCCGCAATTCCGCCATGGTCTCGTTGTTCAGGCGCACGGCTGTTTCCACCGACTGCGCAGCATCCCCCGCCTTGCCCGCGTCCAGGTAGTCGCTGGCCACGTGAAGCGTGTAGCCCAGCCCGGTCAGGTTCTGGCTGACCGAGTCGTGTAACTCACGCACGATATGCCGACGCTCGGATTCCTGCGCCTCCGACAGTCGTCGGGTCAGGCCACGCAGCTCAGCGGTGCGCGCGCGTACGCTGTTGCGCAGGGAGGTGGTCCAGGTCACCACCGTGGCGAACAGCACCAGCAATACCGACAGGCCAATGACCAGGTTACGAAACAGTGGGTTCTGGGTGAAATCCGGCTCGTACTCCACTGCAATCCAGCGTTGGGCGATCTCGCGTCGTTCCTCCGCGGTGACGCTGGCCAGACCCTTGTTGATGATGCGCGTGAGTATCGGCCAGTCACTGCGGATCCCGAAATGTAGCGGGTCCTCATTGACCGGCGCCGCAATGCGCAGGTTGGGGAGTTGCAGGTGGCTGATCCAGTAGCCCGCCGTACCGATGGTGGAAATAGCTGCATCCACCTGCCCGGAAGCCACGGCCTTAAACTGGCTGGCATTGTCGTCAAACAGTATCGGGGCGAGGCGCGTATGGTCGCGCAGGTAGGCCACGTGCGAACTGCCGGCCAGCACACCGACACGCCAGCCCACCAGCCCGTCAATGCCCTCGACCAGCGGCGAATTGCTGCGTGTGACGATGGCCCGGCGGCGCTTTTCATAGGGCACAGAAAAGTCCAGGAAGGCCCGGCGATCATTGTTGGCGACTACTGCCGAGACGACATCAACTTCGCGCTTGCGCATGCGCTCGACGACTTCGGGCCACTTGAGGCCGATCACCGGCAGCAAGTTGATGCCCAGACGCCGGTTCAGGACCTTCACGTAGTCTGCGGCGATTCCCTGCATTCGCCCGTCTTCGTCCTGGAACTCGAACGGGCGAAAATCCGGGTCAAAACCCAGGCGGATGACGGGATGAACGCGAATCCAGGCGCGCTCCTCATCGGTGAGATCGACCTGTTCACTTTCCGCGGCCAGGGTTTCCGGCGTCATCCAGCGCTGACGAATGGATAGCATCTGCGCTGCGGGAATGACAGCGAAGGCCTTGTCCAGCAACGACGCCAGCTCCGGCCAATCGCCACGCACGCCGATACTCTCGCCGGAGCTGTCACGATCCAGCATGGCCGCAAACCGGAGGCTGGTCAGGCCTTGATTGACCCGGTAGTGATTCACCGAAGCGTAGTGGCCAATAGTCGCATCGGCCTGTCCGGTGGCCACGGCATTGAGCGCGTCCAGGATCGTTGGCACGTATATCGGCTCGATCGAAGGATAGTCCGCCAGCAACCTTGCGGGGTACTGGTAATCCTTCACCAGCGCCACCTTGAGCCCAGCCAGGTCACTGGGCTGGGAGACTCGCGGGTCGTCCTCGCGCGTGATGGCGACCGTGGACTTGAGGATATACGGAGCCGTGAATACGAACCGATCGGCGCGCTCCGGACGATTTACCAAGGTGGCGATGACATCTATGCGACGTTCCCGCCCGGCGGGGTAGACCTCGGCCCAGGGTGCGCTCAGGGTCTCTTCAAGCCGTATTCCCAGGATCCCGGCCAGCGCCTCCAGCGTATCCACGGCCAGGCCCACGGTCCGCCCGCTGCCATCCCTGAAGCTGTAGGGCGGAAATTCGGAATCAAATGCAACCCTCACCAGCGGATGCTGTGCCAGCCAGGCACGCTCTGCCACAGACATGGGAATAGGGGAGCCCCCGATGCCCGCGCCATCACCTATCCAGCGCCTGTAGGCGTTCCAATAGGGTGAATTGTCGCTCTGTTTCCAGCGCGCCAGCGTGGCATCGAAATCGGCAAGGACATGCGTGGAACGTCCCTTGATGAGGTGCGCAAACCTCGGTTCAGATCGCAGCTGAACAGCTGTCGACTCCAGTCCGTAGATATGCGCGAGCTGCTCGCCAAAAGGTGCGCCGACCAGGCCGCCGTCCAGCAAGCCCTGGCGTACCGCCTGAAGCAATTGCTGCCCATCGGCATATTCCAGAACGTTGATTGACCGCCCCAGCGCATCCGCAGCCTGTAGAAACTGGCGCGACGAAACATCGTGGCGAATCACTCCGATGCTGCGCCCTTGCAGGTCGTCAAATCCAAGGATCCTGCTGGCTGGCAAGGCATAAACAACTGAACGGAAATCCAGCAGGGGCTCCTTGCCTTCTTTCGCAAATTGGCTGACAACTCCGCCGCGCGATGCCCCCAGCACCAGGTCCACCTGGCCTTTGCGGATACGCTCCAGCAATTCCAGTCGCGGATACACACTCCAGCGCAAACGCCAGCCATTCTCCTTGGCAGCGGCCTCGGCTAACTCAACATAGAAGCCCCGTGGCACACCTTCCGCGGACATCTCGGCCAGCGGCGGACTCTGGAAGATGCCAATGTGTAACTCGGTCTCGCCCAGGGCCATGCCGCTGGCGAGCCACAGCAGCAGCCCCAGCAGGCATCGCTGAAAGCATTGGCATTTACTCATGGGTAACAGCAGTCATAAGCCCGCGCGCGGTTGGGAAGGCCGGCCACCTTGCGGCCAGCATGGCCAATGACCGGGGGGCAACGCAAGCACCCCGGCCCTTAGGCGCCTCTTGGGCTCAGGCCTGGCGAATCTCGAAGCAACTGTGGATGCGCGGATTCCGCGCGAAATCATGCGACAGGGTCGAGGCCGTGATGTCCTTCACCACCAGCCCTTGCAGGCTGTCGCTATCCAGGCGGAAGCGACGGAAATTTGTGGAAAACAGCAAGACGCCGCCGGCTGCCAGACGCCGGGCGGCGCCGTGGATCAGCTCGACGTGATCGCGCTGGATGTCCAGTTCCTGCTCCATGCGCTTGGAGTTGGAGAAGGTCGGCGGATCCAGGAAGATCAGGTCAAATTCCTCTCCGGCATCTGCCGCCAGCCATTGCAGGCAATCGGCCCGCTCCAGGCGATGGGCCTCGCCGCGAAAACCGTTCACCTCGAGGTTGCGACGCGCCCAGTCCAGGTAGGTGCGCGACAAGTCCACGCTCACCGTGCTTTGTGCCCCGCCCGCAGCCGCGTGCACCGTCGCCGCAGCGGTGTAGCAAAACAGGTTGAGGAAGCGCTTGCCCCGGGACATCTCGCGGATTCGGGCACGGGTAAGGCGATGGTCAAGGAACAGGCCGATATCCAGGTAGTCAGTGAAATTGACCAGGAACTTCAGGCCATCTTCCTCGACCACCACGCGCTCACCTTCATCAGCCAGCGCCTCGTATTGCGCGCTGCCCTTCTGCGGCCTGCGCGTGCGCCAGTAAATGGCCGACTCCGGCAAGCCGGTGATTTCCCCCAGCACCGACAGCGCCTCCTCACGACGCGCGCGGGCACCGGTTTTGTCAACGCTGGCAGGCGCAGCGTATTCCTGCACGTACAACCAGCGCTGCTGCGGCTCATGGGCAGAGGACTGGTACAGGTCGATGGCGAACGCATACTCCGGCATGTCAGCGTCGTAAAGACGATAGCAGGCCACTGACGACTTCCTGGCCCACTTGGCCAGCTGCGCCATGTTCTTCTTCAGGCGATTGCCAAACATGATGGCGCCGGGGCGCGCCCGCGCCGCCTCGGCATCGATCACCGGCGGTCGCCCGGGCTCGCGCTCGTGGATGAAATCCTGGGGATCAACTCGCAGGCGCAGCAAGCGGCATTCGATGGTGCCGTTCATCAGGCGATGTGTGCGCCAGGCGCGGATTCCCAGCTCGCGACCCAGCGCCGGATTGGCGCAAAGCACCGCGGCATGCCAGCCCGTGTAGCCCTGGCGCAGGCGCTCCCCGAGCAGGGCATATAGCGCGCCCAACGCCTCTTCCTCGCCGAGTCGCTCACCATAGGGCGGGTTGGTCGCCAGCAGGCCATGCTCGCCCACGGCATCGGGCAGGCGCTCAAGTGCAATGCGCTCAAACACCAGCGCTGAACCGAGACCGGCCCGCGCAGCATTCTCGACCGCGCTCGCCAATACCGTTGAGTCGTGGTCGTAACCGCGAATGCGCCGGCCCAGGGCCGCAACATTGGCGCGGGCCCGCGCTGCTTCACGCGTGCTTTGCCAGGCCACCGGGTCGTGGCCACGCCAGCCCTCAAATCCGAATCGCTCACGCAGCATGCCCGGCGCCATGTCAGCGGCAATCATCGCCGCCTCGATGCACAAGGTGCCGGACCCGCACATGGGGTCAACGAAGCCGCCACCTTCCGCCGCGAGCGCCGGCCAGCCGGCGCGCATCAGGATGGCCGCCGCCAGGTTTTCCTTCAAGGGTGCCGCACCCTGCCCGCCGCGATAACCGCGCCGGTGCAGACTGTCGCCGGAAAAATCGATGGCCACGGTCGCGCGTCCGCGCGCCACATACACATTGACACGCAGGTCGGGTGAATCGCGATCCACCGATGGTCGTTCGCCAGTCGCCTCGCGAAACTGGTCGACGATCGCATCCTTGACGCGCAGGGCACCAAAATGCGGATGGGTGACTCCTTCCAGGCGACCGGCGAAATCCACCGCCAGGGTATCGCCGGTGCCCAGGTGCTCGCTCCAGTTCAGCTGGCGAACCCCCGCGTACAGCGCATCGACACTCGCTACTTCCAGTACCGCCAGTTGCCACAGGACATGCAGTCCAGTGCGCGACCACAGGCAGGCGGCCTGCGCCTGTTCGACCGTGGCGAGGCCAGTGACGCCGCCCGGCCCCTCACGCAATTCGCTGAAGCCAAGCACCTGCAACTCGCCCAGCAGCAGGTCGAGCGTGCCGGGTGCGGCGGTGACAAATACGGGATTGGATTTCATGATCGGTGCCTGGCCTGCGTACGCAGGCCAGAAGCTAACCGTAGCCGCCGTCGAGCGTCAGCAACGGCGAATACAGGTCCGGGCGACGATCGCGGAACACGCCCCAGGCGTGGCGATAGCGGCGATTGGCCTCCAGGTCAAAGGTGGCCGTCAGGATGGTTTCGTCCTGGTCATTCGCCTGCGCAACGACCTCGCCGGTGTGGTCGGTGATGAAGGAGTGGCCATAGAAGGTCATCTCCACCGATTGTCCGCGCTCGGTGCCAATGCGATTCGAGGCAATCACCGGCATGACATTGGCGGCCGCATGACCCTGCATGGTGCGCTGCCAGTGCCAGCGTGAATCCAGCGTAGCGTCATGCGGCTCGGAGCCAATGGCCGTCGGATACATCAACAGATCAGCGCCCATCAAGGCCATGGCCCGGGCGCACTCGGGAAACCACTGGTCCCAGCACACGCCCACGCCGATCGCGCCAAAGCGCGTGTGCCAGACACGAAACCCGGTGTCGCCCGGGGAGAAGTAGAACTTCTCGTGGTAACCCGGGCCCTCGGGGATGTGCGACTTGCGATAAATGCCCAGCTGGCTGCCATCGGCATCCACCATCACCAGCGTATTGAAGTAGGCATTCTGCGCCCGCTCGAATACAGACAAGGGCAGGACCACGCCCAGTTCGGCGGCCACCGCAGACAGTCGCTCGATCGCCGGGTTTGCGTCAATCGGCAGGGCCAGACCAAAGTGCGCGGCCTGGTGCTCCTTGCAGAAGTACGGTGACTCGAACAACTCCTGGATCAGGATGACATTGGCGCCCTTGGCGGCCGCCGCACGCACCAGGCGCTCGGCACTGGCGATATTGGCCTCGCGGTCCTCGCCACAGGCCATCTGCGTCGCAGCTACGGTCACCTTCATGTGCAGTCCTTTACCGGCTCAGACCGACAGGTCGATCCAGGTGGTCTTGAGCTCAGTGTACTTGTCGATGGCATGCAGTGACTTGTCGCGGCCATTGCCGGATTGCTTGAAGCCGCCGAACGGCACGGTGATGTCATCTGCGTCATAGCAATTGATGAACACCGTTCCCGCACGAATGGCTCGCGCGACGCGATGAGCCGTGGTGATGTCGCGACTCCACACTGCTGCTGCGAGGCCATATTCCACGTCATTGGCAATCTTCACCGCCTGCTCGGTATCACGGAAGCTGATGGCCGACAGCACCGGCCCGAAGATCTCCTCACGTGCGATCTTCATCTCCATGGTGACGCCATCAAACACCGTCGGCTCAACGAAGTAGCCACCGCTGTCTTGTCGCGTGCGCTGGCCGCCGGAACAAAGTCGTGCCCCGCCACTGCGGCCCGCCTCGATGTAGCGCAGCACGCTATCCATCTGGGTCTGGTCAACAATGGCGCCGAGTCGGGTCGCCGGATCCAGCGGATCGCCCGGAGCCAGTGTGCGACCGATGGCCACGATCTTCTCCAGCAGCGCCTCGCGCACGGATTCATGGACGACCAGTCGTGAGGCAGCCGAGCACATCTCGCCCTGGTTGAAGAAGATACCGAAGGCGGCGGCAGTGGCCGCACGATCCAGGTCCGCGACATCGGCCATGATGATATTGGGTGACTTGCCACCACATTCGAGCCAGACGCGCTTCATGTTGGAGCGGCCCGAGTATTCGAGCATCTTCTTGCCAACCCGCGTCGAGCCGGTAAAGGCGACGCAGTCCACGTCCATGTGCAGGGCCAGGGCCTCACCCGCCGTGTGGCCGAAACCCGGCACCACATTAAGCACGCCTTCCGGCAACCCCGCTTCCATGGCCAGTTCAGCCAGGCGCAACGCTGTCAGCGGCGATTTCTCCGAGGGCTTCAGCACCACGGAATTACCGGCCGCGAGCGCCGGGCCCAGCTTCCAGCTGGCCATCAGCAGCGGGAAATTCCACGGTACGATGGCCGCGACCACGCCCATGGGTTCACGGGTGATGAGGCCCAGCGAATCGTAGCCGGTCGGCGCCACCTCATCGTAGATCTTGTCGATGGCTTCGCCGTACCAGCTGATGCAGCGGGCCGCGCCTGGAATGTCGATGGCGATCGAGTCAGCGATGGGCTTACCCATGTCCAGGGTCTCGGTCAGCGCCAGTTCCTCGCCATGCTTGCGGATCAGCTCGGCGAAGCGCAGCAGGACGCGCTTGCGTGCCGCGGGGGCCAGGCGCGACCAGTGGCCTGCCTCAAATGCGCGCCGCGCGCTGGCAACGGCGACATCAACGTCCGCCTTGTCGCAGGACGCGATACTCGCAAGGCGTTGTCCCTGGGCCGGGTTGATGCTGTCAAAGGTCTCGCCGGACAAGGCCGGGCGATATCGCCCGTCAATGAAGGCCTCAGTGCGTGGCTTCAGCGCCGCCGCACGCGTGGTCCATTCCTGGAGGGTGGTTGGCAGACTCATGGTCTTGTCCATCTGGGGCTGATTCGGGGTGCAATGATCGCACAGTGCCGGGGCCCAAAAACAAACCGGGCCACCCGAAGGTGGCCCGGCAGGCAAATATCAAGTCTCGATCAGCGCTTATTCGCCGCCCCAGGGCAGCGTCGTGCTGATGGTGAACAGGACCCGTCCCTCGGTATTGAAGACGTCACCAGTAATCTTGTCTGTCCCACTCAGGTCCGTGCCGGTGAACTTCAGTTCCAGGTCGAAGTTCCCCATCGTGTAGCCAACGCCGACTGAGTAGTCGAGATACTCATAGCCGTCAAACAGGTCACCGTAGTTGTAGCCCGTGTGCAGGTTCAGCGTAAACCCATTCGGCAACTCGAAACTGGCATTCGCCTCGGTATAAAGGCCGGAATCACCAGTACCGTAGAGGTCGTCCGAATACCACTGCTTCAGCTCAAAGGGGCCATGGCTGATGCCGACAAAGATCTCGTTGTAGTCCGGGATCTTGGACGCAGAAAGCGAATTGGAACTGCCCGGATAACCGTACCAGACGAAGCCCGCGTCCCAACCCAGTCCGCCCGCGGTTTCGCCCGCCCAGCCCAGATACAGGTCCAGTTCAACATCACCATCAATGCCACTGCCAAAATCGATGTTGCTGGCCCAGGCACCCGCGTAGAAACCGCTGTCATGCGCGTAGTCGACGCTGACCTGCAAGGCAGGATCCTTGGCACTTTGCGACACGCCACGGAAATCGTAATCCGAGGTGGCCGTGATGGTCGAGGTGACTTCACCTGCTGCCGCTGCACCCGCAGCCAGCAACAAGGAAGCCGCCAGCGCCTGTTTCCATAGATTCATGTTGTTCTCCCTGTTCGTGGTCCCCGCCATTCATGGCAAGGATGCCGGAGTGTAGATCAGGTTTGGCTGTCTGGCACAGGGGTGGCAGCTTCAAATATGGCGTATCGCTTGCGCGCCGGCTCCACGGTTTCCCAGAATCCCGAAAATCCGGCAGGGATGACCCAGGCATCGCCAGCGCCGAATTGCCAGCGCTGGCCATCATCACCCGTCAGCACCACGCGCCCTTCCAGCAGGTGGCAGAACTCGTGCTCGCTGTAATTCACCCTCCACTTTCCCACTGTGCTGGACCAGGTGCCGGCAAAGAATTGCTCGCTGGGATCCGAATAATGGTTGCGCACCCAGGTACGGGGTTCTCCGCTGACCACGCCTTCCTTCGCGGGCGCAGACTCCGCAGCCTTGATGCTGTGCCTGAAATCGATGATCGACGTCTTCGTCATGTTGTTCGCGGACCCTGGGTCCGGCTCCCTGTTGTATGGCGTTGTCGCCATTCTGCCGCTTGAGGCCGGTGATATTCAAAGTTACCGTCCTTAAGGTTGGCAGGGTGGCGGACGGGGCGTAGGATGGCTTCGCCTTCCGCTGCAATTCATGCGCGGTCGGCACCCCGAGGAGGAGTGAGGCCATGGCCAATCGACTCCCGCCGATCGTGGGGCATTGGTTCACGCATCGGGACAAGGGAGAGCTATTCCACATCGTGGCGCTCGACGAAGCGTCCGGCACCGTTGAACTCCAGGAATTCGACGGTGGACTCGATGAAGTGGACATCGAAGAGTGGCGCGCCATGTCCATTGAGCGTGCCGCACCTCCCGAGGACTGGAGCGGCCCGATGGGCGACATTGATGCCGATGAACTCGGCTACACCGACTATATTGATGAGCTCGCCACGCCCGATCCGCTGGATGAGGCCGCGATGACCTGGAGTGATGTCGTTGCCGACGACGACCTGGACGAATTCCCGGTGCAGCGCGCAACCCTGCGGCGACTGAATCGCCGCGATCATTGAGCCCTCCGGGTTACCCCGTCAGATCGGCGGCATGACCACCGGGCGATAGTTGTGCTTGCGCGGCACCGGGCTGCGGAAGCTGTCGGGCTTCAGTACCAGAACATCGCACTTGAGGTGGTCGATCAAGCGCTCGGCCGTGCTGCCAATGAACAAGCGCTTCAGCGTGCTGCGCGACACCGCCCCCATCACCACGACGCCGGCGTCGAGTGACTCGGCCAGGTCGGCGATTTCATCGGCCGGAATGCCCGGGCGCAGGTGGCGGCGCCTGGGCCCCAGGTCATAGGGCTTGAGCAGCGCATCGAAGGCCTTCTGGATACGCTTGCGCTGCTGCTCGATCAGGTCCACCGGCAGTGGCACCGGCTCCATCATCGCCCCCGCAGTGAAGGGCGTCGCCAGCAAGCAGGCGTGGACGGCGTGCAGGCGTCCATTGAAAGTCACCGACAGGTCGCGCGCTGCATCCAGGATCTTGCGATCCAGCGCTTCGGGCTTGGCATGCGCATGCAGCGGATCTACCGCGGCGAGGATACGGGTCCGTAGGTAGGGACGCGCGGTCTTGACGAACAGGACCGGCGAGGGACACACGCGAATCAACTGCCAGTCGGTGTTGCTGAGGACCACCCTGGCGGCACGGGTATGGCGATGGCTCTCGGCGACCACCAGGTCAGCCTTTTCACGCATGACTTCACGCACGATGCTTTCGTGGACCGGGTAATCCCAGCGCACCCGCACTCGGACCGTCAGGCCGGACTTGCGCAGGGGTGCCGCCAGTTTTTCCAGCAGCTGCTTGCGGGCATTGACCGCATCCTCGATGTCCTTTTCCATGGCCTCGACGCCATAGAACTGCTCACCCGCCAGGTAGGGGCTGTAGAGGCTATGGAACAGGGTCACTGACGCGCCAGCCTTGCGGGCAATGGCCGCAGCCTTGGTCAGGGCGGGCGTGTTCTTGACGCCGCAATCGGCGAGCGCCACCAATATGTGCCTGGTATCCATTCCAGCCTCCTCCTACAGCGGGTTTCGAGCGGCAACCCCAAGAGGTTACCGCATCAGGCTAGTCCTGCCAGCATAGCCGCGGGATTGACGATTGCCGCGACCGCTTGTGGCCACTACGTATGGGCTAAAATGGCGCCTGTTCAAGGAGGTGCTGACGTGAAGAGCAATGAATCCCTGGCCGCAAGGCGCAATGCCGCTGTGGCGCGCGGTGTATCCATGGCGCAGCCGATCTATATCGAGCGCGCGGAAAATGCCGAACTCTGGGACGTTGAGGGCCGGCGCTACGTCGACTTTGCCGGCGGCATCGCCGTATTGAACACTGGTCATCGCCATCCCAGGGTGCTGGAGGCGATCCAGGCGCAACTGGAACGCGTCACCCATACCTGCTTCCAGGTCACGGGTTACGAGCCCTATGTCGCGCTCTGCGAAAAGCTCAATGCGCTGGCGCCCGGTCCGGGACCGCACAAGTCGCTATTGCTGAGCACGGGAGCAGAGGCGGTGGAAAACGCGGTGAAGATCGCCCGCGCCCATACCCGTCGCTCGGCGGTCATTTCCTTTTCGGGTGGCTTTCACGGCCGCACCATCATGGCGCTGGCGCTGACCGGCAAGGTGCAGCCCTACAAGGCGGGCTTCGGCCCCTTCCCCGCCGAAGTCTTCCACGCGCCGTTTCCCTACGCGCTGCATGGCGTGTCCGTGGACGACTCCTTCGCCGCACTGGAAGCGCTGTTCAAGCATGACGTCGAGCCCGAACGTGTCGCGGCGATCATCTTCGAGCCCATCCAGGGCGAAGGCGGCTTCACCGTGGCACCGAAGGAATTCGTGCTGCGCCTGCGCGAGCTGTGCGACAAGCACGGCATCGTGCTGATTGCCGACGAGATCCAGAGTGGCGCCGGACGTACCGGGCGCATGTTCGCAATGGAACATTATGGTGTGGCTGGCGACCTGACGACGCTGGCCAAGTCCATCGCCGGTGGCATGCCGCTGTCGGCCGTGGTCGGTCGTGCCGACATCATGGATGCCTGTGGGCCGGGCGGACTGGGTGGCACCTACGCGGGAAACCCGGTGGCCTGCGCCGCGGCCCTTGCAGTGCTGGAGGTCTTCGAGTCGGAGAACATCCTGGAGCGTGCCAACACGCTGGGTGTGCGCCTCACCGAAAGACTCAAGCGCATGGCCAGCCGCCATGCCGAGATCACCGAAGTGCGCGGCCTGGGTGCAATGATCGCCTTTGAATTATGCGAGGGTGGTGATCCGCTCAAGCCGGCCAGCGAGCTGACGAAAAAACTTACCCAGCGCGCAGCCGAACTGGGCCTGATCCTGTTGTCCTGCGGCACTTATGGCAACGTGATCCGCATCCTGGTGCCGATCACCGCGGCTGATGCCGCTGGTGGACGAGGGTCTCGACATCATCGACAAGGCGCTGGGTGAATTGTGCGCGCAGAAAGGCGAGCGCAAGCGCGCCTGACTGCTGGACACAACACGGAAAAATGGTGGCTAGGGAGAGACTCGAACTCTCGACCCCGGGGTTATGAATCCCGTGCTCTAACCAACTGAGCTACCTAGCCACGCGATGGGAAGGTGCCCCGGGGAGGCGGGATTGTCCGGAGGGGGGTGCCCCCTGTCAAGGAAGGACTGGTGCAGGCTCCAGCGCGGCGAGCACTTGCGCGATGAAATCGGCCATTTGCTCGCGTTCCAGCCAGCGCGCCACCACCACCAGGTCGTTTTCGGCATCGACATAAACCAGGTTGGTGCCATTGCCCAGGTGCACCACGGCACTCGCCGGCGCCGCCGGCAGGAGCTGCTGGTCCTGGTTGAGGAACCAGTTCATCACCCCGTAACCGGGATTCTGTGCGGTGGGCGTGCTGGCATAGGCCTGCCATGCCGGTGACCAGACCTGTCGATCACCCCAGCGGCCACCGCGCTGGCACAACAGGCCAAATCGCGCCATGTCCCAGGCATTGATGAACAGGCCACCGCCCCAGTGCCCGCCACCGCTGACGGATTGCACCTGCTTGCCATCAAGCGTCACCCAGGAATTGCTGTAGCCATGCCATTGCCAGCTATCGCTGGCGCCGATGGGCCCCATGATTTCGCGTGCAGCGACCACGGGTAATGGCTCGCGCCACACATGCAAGGCGGCCAGCGCCAGCAGGTTGACCCGCACATCGTTGTACTTCCACGCCGTACCGGGAGCCGGTGGCACGGCCGTCGGCCATGCCGCCGGATCATCGCCCACCGGTCGATCCGCCCAATCCGCCTTGTCCCACAAGCTGCCCTGCCAGTTGCTGGTCTGGCGCAGCAGATGGTCCCAGCTGATGTCGCGGTTGTGGTCGGAGGCAAAGTAACCCCCCGGCAGGGCATTGCGCAGCGGCGCATGGAGGTCCTTGATCAGGCCACGCTCATGGGCGAGGCCCACCACAGCCGACAGCAGGCTCTTGGTGACACTGAAGGTCATGTCCACCCGATCGGGCTCACCCCACTGCGCCACCAGGTAGCCACCGCGCAGGATGACGCCGCTGGGCCCGCCGCGAACCTGGGTCGGGCCAATGATGTCGTTCATCGGCTCACGGCCGAAGCCCTCGGCAATGGCCAGCGCCAGGTCGCGCGGGCGATCCGTCTCATTCGTAACAGCAAAATCTATTGCCGACTGCAGCCGGGTGGCGTTGAAGCCCGCCTGCCCGGCGGTTTGGCGCTGCCAGTGATCACCCGCCGGCGGGACGTAGGGTCCAGCGCCTGCCATGACGGCAGGCAACAGGCAGGCCAGCAGTACAACTAGTCTTTGAGTGAGTCGCATGGACTCATGTTGCCGTCTCAGACGTTGAAACGAAAGTGCAGCACGTCGCCCTCGCGGACAACGTACTCCTTGCCCTCGAGGCGCAGCTTGCCCGCATCGCGCGCGCCCGCCTCGCCCTTGCAGGCCAGGTAGTCATCAAAGCCAATGGTCTCGGCGCGGATGAAGCCACGCTCGAAGTCGGTGTGGATGACGCCCGCCGCCTGCGGCGCGGTAGCACCCCGGTGCACGGTCCAGGCCCGTACTTCCTTGGGGCCGACGGTGAAATAAGTCAGCAGCCCGAGCAACCGATACGCCGCGCGGATGATGCGATCAAGCCCCGCTTCTTCCAGGCCGAGGTCGGCAAGGAATGCGGTGCGATCGGCCTCGTCCAGCTGCGCAATCTCTGACTCGATCGCCGCGCAGGCGGCGACCACTTCCGAGCCCTCGCGGGCGGCCAGTGCAGTCAGCGCATCGAGATACGGATTGTCGTGGAAGCCCGACTCGCTGACATTGGCGACATACATGACCGGCTTGGCCGTCAGCAGATGTAATTCCTGCACCCGTGGCGTCTCGAACTCATCCAGCACCAGGGCCCTGACCGGCGCGCCGCCATCGAGGTGCGCGCGGATCTTCTGCAGCGACTCGCTCCAGCGCACTGCTTCCTTGTCCTGGGCCCGGGCCGCCTTGTCAGCACGCGCCATGGCGCGCTCCACCGTATCCAGGTCCGCCAGCGCCAGCTCGGTGTTGATGATGGCGATGTCCGTCAGCGGGTCCACCTTGCCGGCGACATGCACGATGTCGTCGTGGTCAAAGCAGCGCACCACATGGGCAATGGCGTCCACTTCGCGGATGTGCGCCAGGAACTTATTGCCCAGGCCCTCGCCCTGCGAGGCGCCGGCGACCAGGCCGGCGATGTCGACGAATTCCACCGTGGTCGGCAGGATCTTCTCCGGCTTGGCAATGGCCGCCAGCGCCTTCAGTCGCGGGTCGGGCACCGGCACCACGCCGATGTTGGGATCAATGGTGCAAAACGGATAGTTCTCCGCGGCAATCTGCGCGCGGGTCAGCGCGTTGAACAGGGTGGACTTGCCGACATTCGGCAGCCCGACGATTCCACATCTGATAGGCATCGGTAGTGCGTCGGCGACCGTTTCAGTCGCCAGTCTCCTCTGGTTCGTTCACCGGCCGCGCATGCAACCGGTTCATGGTCTTCTCGGCGCCGTCGGCCAGCAACCGCGGGAATTCAGCCACCGCCAGCTCCACGGCTTCGAGGATCAGCCGCTCCTCGACTGCCGGCGCACGCTGCAGGACGTAGTCTGTGACTTCGTCGCGATGCCCGGGATGGCCGATGCCCAGGCGCAGGCGCCAGAAGTCATCACCCAGGTGGCTGATACTGTCCTTGAGGCCATTGTGGCCACCGGCACCACCGCCGCGCTTGAGGCGCAGGATGCCCGGTGGCAGGTCGAGTTCATCGTGCACGACCAGGATTTCCTCGACCGGCACCTGCAGGTAGTCGCACAGGGCGCGTATCGACAGCCCGCTGCGATTCATGTAGTTCATCGGCTTCAGCAGCCACAGGTCGGCCGCGCCAATACGCACGCGGGCCACCTCACCGTGATAGCGGCGCTCCGGCTTGAATTGCCCGCCGTGACGCAACGCCAGCGCGTCAACCAGCCAGAACCCGGCATTGTGTCGAGTCTGTGCGTGCTCCGGCCCCGGATTGCCGAGACCTACCACCACGCGAAGCGGCAGTCCTGCCATGGTCCTCACCCCGACGGTGCCCTTGCACCGGCCGAAAAACCGGCGGGGCTACCCACGGGTAGCCCCGCCGTATTGCTGCGTTCGACGCCCTACTTCTTGGCGTCGGGCTTCTTCGCGTCGGGCTTCTTCGCGTCGCCCTTCTTGGCGTCCTTGGCATCTGCCGCAGGCGCTGCTGCCGCAGCACCCGCTGCCGGCGCTGCGCCTTCCGCCGTGGCGGCAATTTCCGCCACCACCGGGGTCTCGACTTCCTCGACACGCGGCGCATGGATGGCCACCACGGTCAGGTCGCGACCGGCGATCAGCTCGACGATCTGCACGCCCTCAGGCAGCTTGAGCTCGGACAGGTGCAGCACCTGGTTCAGCTCCATGGCTGACACGTCCACCCCGATGAACTCGGGCAAGTGCTTGGGCAAGCACTCAACCTCGACCTCGTTGCGGATGTGTGACACCTGACCACCCGATGACTTCACGCCCGGGGCGATGGATTCGCCGGTGAAGTGCAACGGCACGATCATGCGGATCGCCTGGTCTTCCAGCACGCGCTGGAAATCGGCGTGCATGACCAGGGGCTTGTACGGATGACGCTGAACGTCCTTCAGTACCGCGGCCTGGCTGTCCTTGCCAACCTTCAGGCTGATGATGGTCGAGTAAAAGCGCTCGTCCTCCATGACCCTGGCCAGCTTGGTATGGTCGAGTGACAGCGAACGTGATTCGCGGCCACCGCCGTAGAGGATCGCCGGGACCTTGCCGGTTTGACGCAGGCGGCGGCTCGCACCCTTGCCCTGGTCGTCCCGGAACTCGGCGGCGAGTTCGAACGAAATCTTCATGACGTATGTACTCCCAAAATTTGGCTGGCCATCCCGCGACCAGGAACAGCCCTCCGTTGCAGGCGCCGCCGGACCCTCCGGTGGCTACCCCTGGAGGGGTCGGACCCCTCCAGAAAAAAATCAGTCCACGTACAAGGAGCTGACAGACTCCTCGTCGCGAATTCGGCGCATGGTCTCGGCCAGTAGCGCCGCGACCGACAGCTGGCGGATCCTGCCGCAGGCCCTGGCATCAGGCCGCAGCGGAATCGTGTCCGTCACCACCAGCTCATCCAGCACGGACTCGTTGATGCGCTCGACCGCCGGGCTCGACAGCACCGGATGGGTGATGTAAGCCACGACGCGCAGCGCACCACGCTCCTTCAGTGCCTCGGCCGCCTTGCACAGGGTGCCGGCGGTGTCGACCAGGTCGTCCACCAGCACGCAGGACTTGCCTTCCACGTCACCGATGATGTTCATCACCTGTGACTCATTCGCCCGCGGGCGGCGCTTGTCGATGATCGCCAGCTCGGCATCATCCAGCCGCCGCGCCAGCGCCCGGGCCCGCACCACACCGCCCACATCGGGCGATACCACGATCATGTTCGGGTACTTGCGCTTCCAGGCATCGCCCAGCAGCACCGGCGAGGCATAAACATTGTCCACCGGCACGTCAAAGAAGCCCTGGATCTGGTCGGCATGCAGGTCCACGGTCAACACCCGGTTGACCCCCGCGCGGCCGATCATGTCCGCCACCAGCTTCGCCGTGATCGGCACCCGCGTCGCGCGCGGCCGCCGATCCTGACGGGAATAACCCATATAGGGAATCACCGCCGTCACCCGGCCGGCCGAGGCGCGCCGACAGGCGTCCGCCATCACCAGCAACTCCATCAAGTGGTCGTTCGCCGGCGGGCAAGTCGATTGCACCAGGTAGACGTCCTTGCCGCGGACGTTCTCCATGATCTCGACCTGCACCTCGCCATCGGCAAATCGCCCGACGATGGCCCGACCCAGCGGCTGCATCAGGTGCCGGGCGATTTCCTGCGCCAGCACCGGATTGGCACTGCCACTGAACACCGCCATCGTGGACTGATCCACCTGAGCCTCACTTTCGGTGCGCTTGCGCACCGCTGGTCAACTGGCTGGGGTGGAAGGATTCGAACCTTCGTATGACGGGATCAAAACCCGTTGCCTTACCACTTGGCGACACCCCAATTCTGCTCCGCTGCCAGGCGATCCTGCAGCGGCGACCGCGCCACACCGCGCGCCACAAATCCGCGCCAGCCCGACGGCAGGCCTGCGAGGGCCTGCGCTGCCGACGGCGCATCGGCGAAGCCAGCGTACACGCTGCTGCCGGTGCCGGTCAGGCGGGCATCGCCGCGCTGGCCCAGCCAGTCCAGCGCCTGCGCGACCTCCGGGTAGCGCTCGCGCACCACCCCGGTACAGTCGTTTCTGCCACCCGTCTGCAGGAAACCGCGAATTGTCGTCGGGGGAGAATCCCTTGTCAATTCAGGTGCCTGGAATACTTCCGCGGTGGCCACGGCCACTGCCGGCGTAATGACCGAAAAGTAGCGCTCAGGCAGGGTAATCGGGCTCAGGCGCTCGCCCACGCCCTCGGCCCAGGCGCTCTCACCGCGGACAAAAACCGGGACATCCGCGCCTAGTTCCAGCGCCAGGGCGGCAAGGTCGTCGGTGTCCAGCCTGGTGTCCCACAGCCGGTTGAGCGCCACCAGGACCGTGGCTGCGTCTGAACTGCCCCCGCCGAGGCCGGCCTGCAGCGGAATCCGCTTGTCCAGGCTGATATCCACGCCCAGCCGGACGCCCGATGCCTGCTGCAGGCGCCTGGCTGCCCGCACCACCAGGTCATCCTCCGCTGCCACTGCCGCCGGCCCTGCCACCCGGCAGACCTGCCCATCGCGGCGCAGGCTGAAGTCAATCTGGTCGCAGTAGTCCAGCAGCTGGAAGACAGTCTGCAACTCGTGGTAGCCGTCGGCCCGCCGGCCGAGGATGTGCAGGCAGAGATTCAGCTTTGCCGGCGCCGGCCAGCCCAGGGACTTCATGGTCGAAGCGTCCAGTCGCGGATCACCAGGCGGACGCGAACATCGCCGGAAGCCAGTTCCATGCGGGCCGGAAGGACGAACGGCCCGCTGGCGCGATAGAGGTCATAACGCATCTGCCAACCATCCTGCTCCAGCGTTGTCAGGCGGCCATTGGCAGCGATGGTCTGCTGCGCCAATTCGCCCGGGGCGGCCAGGCCCAGGACCCAGAAGCGCAGCTGCGATACCGGCAGGGCCGTGCCCAGCCGCGAGACCAGCAGTTGCTCTGCCTCCTCGCCTTCCAGCACCCCGCCACGGCCATCGTCCAGGCTCAGCGTCTCGCCTGTGATCATGACCTTGAGCGCAGAACTCCCCAGCGGTCCGCGCAAGCCAATGACCGCGGCCGTACCTTGCTGTTGCCAGTCCATCGCGGCAGAAAACCCTTCACCGCCGCTGGCCACTGCGACCCGCCCATTGAATGACCAGTCGCTCAGCGACAGCAACTGCTGTCGCTGCTCATCCTGCGTCAGTGTCGGCGGCAAAAGAGGTTCAACGGTGGCGCAGCCAGCCAGGGACAGCAGGGCCAGGACAGCAACCTGGCGCAAGTTCAGCTGCCGCGCCGCGAGATCGCCCGCTTGAGCGGTTCGCTGTCCGGGTATTCCGCCAGGGATTCCTGCCACAGCTTCTGCCCCTCGTCGGCCCGTCCCAATTGCCACAGCGCTTCACCGAGGTGGGCGGCCACTTCGGGATCACGCGAACGTTGCCAGGCATCTTCCAGGTAAGTGAGGCCCTCCGCCGGTCGCCCCAGTTGCAGCAGCGCCCAACCCATGGAATCGATGATGGCGTAGTTGTCCGGCTTGTCGGCCAGGGCACGGGCAATGAGCTCGTAGCCCTCTGTGCGCGCGCTGGTGCGATCCACCAGCGTATAGCCCAGGGCGTTCATCACCGACGGATCACCAGGCCGGTTGGCCAGCACTGCGCGCATGTCCACCAGCGCCTCGCTGACCCGGTCAGCACGCTCCAGCAGGTAGCCCCGCGCCAGGCGCAGGTCATCGTCGGGGTGGCGCTTCAGCGCAGCATTGAGCAGGCGAATGCCATCACCGGTCGCCCCGCTGCCGGCCATTTGCGAAGCCAGTCCGGTGACGATGGTCCGCGCTGACATTGGATTGGCCGCGACGAATTCCGCCAGCTGCAATTCGGCGCGCTCGGTAAAGCCCGCTTCGCGGGCCAGGCGATAGGCACGTAGCTGGGCCGCCTCGGCGCGCGAACCCGTTGTTACCCGCTCCAGGTAACGAATAGCCAGCTCGGTCTCGTCGCGTGCCTCGGCGACGCGCCCCAGGTACCACATGACGCCATCCGAGCCGCGCGCATGCTGGGCCATCTCGGTGAACAGGCGATTGGCGTCGTCATAACGATGCTGATCCAGTGCCAACGCGCCCAGGCCTTCGAGGGACTCGGTCAGCGCGACGCCCTGGCGGCGCAGGCCACCGAAGATGGCGGCGGCTTGCTCGTCCTGTCCCTCACTGCTCATCAGCCAGGCCTGGGTCAGTCGCGTGAAGGGATCATCGTCCGCGGCCAGCGCCTCAATCTGCGCCAGCGCCTCGGCCTTGCGACCCAGCGTGGTGAGCGCGCGAACCTCCGCCAGTTGTGCCTGGCGCCAGCCCGGACGCAATTCCAGTGCCCGGCGTGCTGCCGCCAATGCGCGGCTGCCGTGGTCTGCCCGCTGCCACAACACGCTCTGCGCGTAATGCGCTTCCGGCAGCCCGGCATCGTTGCTCGCCAGTTGCTCATGCAGGCGCGCGGCACCGGTCACGTTGTTCTCGCCAGCCAGGATGGCCAGCAAGGCGCTGTGGCCCCTGGCACGATCGGCATAGGCGCTGTCGAGCAGCAGGGCAAACTGCCGCACAGCTGCGCTGATGTCATGGCGCCTGAGCAGGGTAATCGCCAGGTGGCGCCTGGCTACCTCGCTGGACGGATCCAGTTCCAGCCAGCGCTCGGCCGCGGCCTGTGCCCAATCATGCAGGCCATGGTCAAAGGCGGTGCGCGTCGATCGCTCGGCCAGCTCGGGGTCATCGCTCTGGCGTGCGGCACAGGCTAGTGCCCGCGTCGCTGCCAGCCAGTCGCCGCGGACCAGGCTCGCCCGACCACGGCGCTCAAGCACGCTGGCGTCTGTGCCGGGACAACGCAGCGAGGCCGCAGCCTCAGCCGCAGGCGTCCACGCCGAGGCCAGGAGGATCAGCAGGGCAAGCATCAAGGGCATGGCGGCACTATATCCCAGCGCTTGTACTGTCGGGATCGTTCCTCGACAATCCGCCGGGATTCTCCTGCGGGCCGGACATGCCTCTCCTCGTTCTCGGACTTAATCACCGCACCGCGCCCATCGAAATTCGTGAGCGCGTGGCCTTCGATGCTGCCGGCCTGCCGGCGGCACTGGCGAAGCTCCGCGCCCAGCCCGGCGTGATGGAAGCCCTGATCGTCTCGACCTGTAACCGCACCGAGCTTTATTGCGTGATGCAGGAAGGCGCCACCGCCCCGCGCGCCTGGCTGGAGCAGGCCGAGGGCAGCGCGACTGAACTGGGAGATTGTCTTTACACCTTGCAGGACGCGGTGGCGATCGAGCACCTCTATGGCGTGGCGGTGGGGCTCGATTCCCTGGTGCTGGGTGAACCGCAGATCCTCGGCCAGCTAAAGGATGCCTACCGCGCGGCACTGGAATGCAACGCCTCGGGGCCACTGCTCAATCGCCTGTTCCAATCCACCTTCAGCGTCGCCAAGCGGGTGCGCACGGAAACGGCGATCGGCGCCAGCGCCGTCTCGGTGGCCTCCGCCGCCGTCAAGCTGGCGCGGCGAATCTTCTCCGGATTGGGCGAGCGCACGGCGCTGTTGGTCGGTGCCGGCGAGATGATCGACCTCACTGCGCGGCACCTGCGCGCGCAGGGCATCGGCCGGATGATCATTGCCAACCGCAGCCCGCAACGCGCGCAGCGCATTGCCGAGACGTTTGAGGCCTCGGCGATTTCGCTGGAGACGCTGCCCAGCCACCTGGCACAAGCGGATATCGTCATCAGCTCGACCGCCAGTCCGCATCACGTCATCAGCTATGAGGACACACGCCAGGCCATTGCCGCGCGCCGCCACCAACCCATGTTCATGGTGGATATCGCCGTGCCGCGCGACATTGACCCGCGGGTAGCCGAGCTCGAAGATGTCTACCTCTACACCATCGATGACCTGCGCGGCGTGGTCGACGAGAACCTCAAGGCACGCCAGCAGGAAGCAGACCGGGCCCGACTGCTGATCCAGGCCGAGGTCACCCGCTTCCAGGACACGCTGAAGTCACTGGCCGCCGTGCCTGCGATCCGCGACTTGCGCGAGCGCGCCGAGGTTATTCGCCTGCAGACCCTGGCACAGGCCGCACGCATGCTCGGTGCCGGTCGTTCGCCCGAAGAAGCGCTGGAGTACCTGGCCAACACCCTGACCCAGCGCCTGATGCATGCGCCCTCCACCGCCCTGCGTGATGCTGTCGGGCGCCAGGATGACGACGAGTCATGAGGCCATCGATACGCCGTAACCTGGAACGCCTTGCCGAGCGCAGCCAGGAAGTCAGCCGCATGCTGTCGGATCCCGGGGTCATGGACCAGGCCAATCGCTATCGCGACCTGTCGATGGAATTCGCCCGTCTGGAACCGGTGGTGCAGCACTTCAACCGTTACTGCGAACTGGAGCGCCAGCAAGTCGCCGCCGCCACCATGGCCGCTGACCCGGATCCACAGTTGCGCGAGATGGCGGCCGAGGAATCCGCCGGGCTGGCCACGGCGCTGGCAACAGAGGAACAGCAATTACTGGAGTTGCTGTTGCCCGAGGATCCGCTCGACGGCAGCAACGTCTTCCTGGAAATCCGCGCCGCCGCCGGTGGCGACGAAGCGGCCATCTTTGCCGGCGACCTGTATCGCATGTATTCACGCTATGCCGATGCCCAGGGCTGGACGGTGGAAATGCTGTCCGAGAGCCGCGGCGAACATGGCGGCTACCGCGAAGTGATCAGCCGCATCGTCGGGCGTGGCGCCTATGCGCGACTCAAGTTCGAGTCCGGCACCCATCGGGTGCAGCGCGTGCCGGCCACCGAGGCGCAGGGGCGCATCCACACTTCGACCTGCACGGTGGCGATCCTGCCGGAAGCCGAGGCCGTGGACAGCATCGAGATCAATCCCGCCGACCTGCGCGTTGACACCTACCGCGCCTCGGGCGCCGGTGGCCAGCACGTCAACAAGACCGATTCCGCCGTGCGCATCACCCACCTGCCCACCGGTGTGGTGGTCGAGTGCCAGGACGAGCGATCGCAGCACAAGAACCGCGCGCGGGCACTGGCCCTGCTGCGGGCACGGTTGCTCGCCGCCGAGCGCGACAAGGCCGCCGCAGCGAAGGCCCGCACGCGACGCCTGCAAGTGGGCACCGGTGATCGTTCCGAGCGCATCCGCACCTACAATTTTCCGCAGGGCCGCCTGACTGATCACCGCATCGAGCTGACCCTGTACCAGCTCGAGGACATCGTTAACGGCGAGCTCGATGTTGTCGTCGGCCCGCTGCAGCGCGAGCAGCGCGCCGAACAACTGGCCGAACTGGACCAGGGTTGAGCTTTCGCCGGTGAGCATGCGCTACGCCGAGGCCATCAAGGACGCGACGGCACTATTGTCGACCCGGTCCACCAGCGCCAGCCTGGATGCGGAGTTGCTCCTCGCAAAGGTCTGCGGCATCAGCCGCAGCGCCGTCATTGCCCGTTCGGAGCAGCTGCTCGACGACCCAGAGCAACAGGCGCTGGCGGCACTCGTGCTGCGCAGAGTCGACGGCGAGCCCATGGCCTACCTGATTGGCAGCAAGGAATTCTGGTCGCTCACGCTGCGCGTCACGCCGGATGTCCTGGTGCCGCGCCCCGAGACCGAGCTGCTGGTGGAACAGGCGCTGGCCCATCTCGCAGGAATTGCCCAGCCCACCGTGCTGGATCTGGGTACTGGCAGCGGCGCCATCGCCCTGGCGCTCGCCAGCGAGCGACCCGACGCGACGGTGATGGCCACCGACCAAAGTGCCGCGGTACTTGCGGTGGCCCGCGACAACGCAGCACGACACCAGTTATCGAATGTCAGCTTTCGCCAGGGCGACTGGTACCAGCCAGTGGCGGCACTGTGCTTTGACCTGGTGGCCTCGAACCCGCCCTATCTCGCCGAGGATGATGCGCACTGGCCCGGACTTCTTCATGAACCTCGCCAGGCATTGGCCTCAGGTGCCGATGGCCTGCGAGCGCTGGCCATCATTGCCCAGGGTGCGATGGCGCATCTCAAGCCCGCCGGCAGGGTGATGCTGGAGCACGGTGCAACCCAGGGCAGCGCGGTGCGCGCCTTGCTGGAGCAGGCTGGATTCATCGAGGTGAGCACCCATCGTGACCTGGCGGGACTGGATCGCATGACCTCGGGTCGTCATCCGGGCTGAAGCGCCGCGGTGGTGGCGCTACAATGAGCGCCCCCCGAGCCCAGGAGCCGCAGATGATCCGTTTTGAAACCAGCCATGGTGCATTCACCGTCGAGCTCGACGCCGAGTCTGCGCCGCTTTCCTGCGAAAATTTCCTCGCCTATGTGGATGCCGGTCATTTCGATGGCACGGTGTTTCATCGCGTCATTCCCGGCTTCATGGTCCAGGGTGGCGGCATGACCGAGGACCTGAGCGCCAAGGCCACGCGCAAGCCGATCAAGAACGAGGCCGCCAACGGCCTGAAGAACCGCCGCGGCAGCCTGGCGATGGCGCGCACCAACGACCTGCACAGCGCCACCTCGCAGTTCTTCATCAACCTGGTGGATAACGCCTTCCTTGATCACAAGCCCGGCAGCTATGGCTACGCCGTGTTTGGCCGTGTCAGCGATGGCATGGACGTGATCGATGCAATTGCCAAGGTCAAGACCGGCAACAAGCGCGGCCACGACGACGTGCCGCTTGAGCCCGTGCTCATCCAGTCCGCCAAGCGGGTGGAGCAGGACTAGGGCGAGGATTCTCCATGGCGCGCCGTCGGTCGCTGGCATCGCGGGCGTGGCGCGCCGCCCTCGCCCTCGTTGGCGGCCTGGTCGCCGGCAGCATCGTGCTGGTGCTGATCATTCGCTGGCTGCCGGTGCCCACTACGGCATTCATGCTGCAGGATCGCCTCGCCGCCTGGAACGAACCCGAATCCCGCTATCGCTTTGCCCATGACTGGGTGGCCTGGGAAAAGATCTCGCGCCACGCGGCGCTGGCCGTCATCGCTGCCGAGGACCAGAAGTTCGCCCGGCACATCGGCTTTGACCTCGAGGCCATCGACAAGGCGATGAAGGACAAGCAGCGCGGCCGGCGCACGCGCGGCGCCAGCACCATCAGCCAGCAGGTCGCCAAGAACCTGTTCCTGTGGCCGGGCAAGAGCTGGCTGCGCAAGGGACTGGAGGCCTGGTTCACGCTGTGGATCGAGGCACTGTGGCCCAAGCAGCGCATCCTCGAGGTCTACCTCAACAGCGCGGAATTTGGCCGCGGCGTGTTTGGCGTCGAGGCGGCCAGCCAGCGCTACTTCGGCAAGGCCGCGGCAAAGCTCAATCGCCATGAAGCGGCGCTGCTCGCCGCCGTGTTGCCCAGCCCCAAGCGCTTTCGCGTCGACCGGCCCTCGGCCTATGTGCAGCAGCGCCAGCAGTGGATCCTGCGGCAGATGGCCATGCTGGGCGGCGAGCGCTACATCGAGCAGATGCGCTAGTCGCGCAGTTTCAGCGCCCGGCCTGTGCCAGCAGGCTGCGCGCACCGTCCTCAATCAGCGCAATCATGGCAGCGAATCCGTCGGCCTCGCCGTAGTACGGATCGGGCACTTCAGCCTCACCGAGAAACAACGCCAGCCGCGCATGGCTGGCGGCGGGCTGGCGGCGCTGCAGCTCCGCGAGGTTTTCACGATCCATGGCCAGGATCAGGTCGGCGTCAGCAAAGTCACGTGGCGCGATCTCGCGGCAACGAAAGTCACCGAGTTCGTAGCCCGCGCCACGACACGCCTCGATGCTGCGCGGATCGGCAGTGTCGCCGACATGCTTGTCCTTGAGGCCAGCCGACCCGAAAACCAGGTCATCCCGACCGGCCCTGGCTGCCAGCGCCCGGGCAATGGCCTCAGCGGCCGGCGAACGACAGTAATTACCTGCATCAACAAAAATGATCTTCATCCACTCCCTCCAGTCTCTGGCTGGCCGGCGGCCGGCGACGACTCACATCCTGCAACGGCGGTATCCAGGGCCTGCAGCCACGACTCACCGTAGCGCTCCGCGAACCAGGCTCGCAGTCCTGAGGTTGCCTCGCGCAATTCCCTGCGCTGTTCTGGCGTGGCAATCGTGATCTCTCCACCGCGCCGCTGGAACTCCTCCAGCGCCGGCGCCTCGCGCTCACGCGCGGCACGGCGCGTGGCCGCCTCGAGGTCGGCAAAACCAGCGGTGACAGCCTCGCGCAGGTCCGGCGGCATTTTCTGCCAGGCCGGTTCCGACACCCACCACAACGAGGTCATGTAGGCGTGCCGGTCCACGAACAGGTAGCGCACATGGTCGTGCAGCTTCATGCCGACGATGTCCTGGGCACTGTTCTTGATGCCATCGAGCAGGCCCGCGCTCAGCGCCGCGTACACCTCTGACCAGGGCAGGGCAATCGGGCTGCCCCCCAGGGCCCGGACCATCTGCTGTTCCAGCGCCGAGGGCAAGGTGCGGATCCGCAGGCCCTTCAGGTCGGCGACACCGCGTACGGGCGCAGAGGTCGTGCCCAGGCTGCGCCAGCCGCCGGTATTGCCGGCGGCCATCAGCCGCAGCCCCAGTCCCTGCTCAAGGATCGCATCGCCGATCATCTTGGTGAGCCCACTGTCCATCACGCACTCGGCAACTTCGTCGCCGGAGAAGGCGTAGGGCAGGTCCAGGACCTGTGCCGGACCAAACAGGCTGGCCAGGCCGCCAATGGTTGTCTGGTGCAATTCCAGGATGCCACTCTGCATCCCCTCGATGCATTCACGCTCGTTGCCGCAGTACTGGCCCGAAGGGTAGATACGCACCTCGACGCGACCGGGCAGCGCCTGCTCGACCCGCGTCTTGAAGGCCATGGCACCCACGTAGTCCTCGTCATCCTGGGAGGCCAGGAACGCAACGCGCAGCATGAACTCCGGCTGCTCCACTGCGGAGTTGACCAGGCCCAGCGTCCCGCCCGCAAGGATCAGCAGCAGCAACCAGCGCATGAGCAGGGAGTTGCCCATCGGCGCCTCAGGCCAGTCCCAGCGCCCGCGGCAACGCCAGGGTCAGTGCCGGGATGTAGGTGATCAGGAAGATCACCAGGATCTCCACCGCCAGGAACGGCAGGATGGCCTTGATGATGTCCTCGACGCGCTCACCCGAGACGGCCGAGCTGACGAACAAGACCAGGCCCATGGGCGGCGTAATCAGCCCGACTGTCAGGTTCACGCACATGATCAGTGCGAAGTGGACGGGATCCACGCCCAGCGCCGTGAAGATCGGGGCCATCACCGGCCCCAGGATCAGGATCGCCGGGCCGGCATCGAGGAACATGCCGATGAACAGCAGGAACACGTTGAACAGGAACAGCAGCATCAGCGCGTCGGTGGACAACGACGTCAGCGCCGACGCGATGTTTTCGGCCATGCCCGAGACCGTCACCAGCCAGCCGAAGGTCACGGCAGCACCGACCAGGAGCAGGATGGTCCCCGACTGCAGCGCCGTGGCGATGAAGATCTGCCACAAGGCACGCGCGCGTGACGCTCTTGAGCACGAACAAGGTGACGACCAGCGCGTAGGCCACGGCCACCGCAGCCGTCTCGGTCGCGGTGAACCAGCCGCTCAGCATCCCGCCCAGCAGCAGGACCGGCATCAGCAGCGCCAGCCAGGCGTGCCTGAATGCGCGTCCGCGCTCACGCCAGCTGGAACGCGCAGAGGCTACCGGCAACTCGTAACGACGCGCCAGGAAGTGCGTCACCAGCATCAGGCCGCCGCCCATCATCAGGCCCGGGATGATGCCGCCGGCAAACAGCGCGCCGATCGACAGGTTCATCACGAAGCCGTACAGGACCATGATCCCGGACGGCGGGATGACCGGCCCGATGACCGCTGCGGCCGCGGTGACGGCAGCGGCAAAGCTCGGCTTGTAGCCGTTCCTGGCCATCTCCGGGACCAGCATCTTGCCGATGGCCGAGGCATCGGCAACCGCCGAACCCGAGATCCCCGCAAACAGCATGGATGACAGCACGTTGACATGGACCAGGCCTCCACGCACATGGCCTACCAGCGACTGGCTGAAGCTGACGATACGCCGGGTGATGCCGCCGGCATTCATGATCTCGCCGGCCAGGATGAAGAACGGCACGGCCAGCAACGGGAAACTGTCGATACCGTTGTACAGGCGGGTGAGCAAGGCAGCGAAGAAGCGGCCCTGGTCATCCATCACCAGGCCGAGGCCCGGGCCGGCGAGCAATGCAAACACCACCGGCATACCCAGCGCCATCAGCATCAGGAACAGCCAGAAGAATGCCGTGGACACGCGATCAGTCCCGCGCCACGGAGGCCACGGCGCCGTTGAGCACCAGGCCACCGACCGCGCCGCCGCTGGCAAGGTACAGCAGCACGCGCAGCGCCAGCTCAATCGCCACCGACAGCAGCAGCGCGAAGGCCGCGGGCACGATCACGTAGACCCAGGCCAGCGGCATCTGCACCGTGGTGGCGGTCAGGCTGAGTCCGCGCCGCCAGAATGCAAGGCCTTCCTGCAGGCAGCGCCAGCAGACCCACATCACGAGCAGGTTGAGGAGCAGGCTCACCAGCGCCAGCAAGCGCTGCGGCAATGACTCGGCAAATGCGCTGATGGCGATATGCCCACCGTGACGGTACGCAAAGGGCGCAATGGCCAGCACCGACCACACCAGTGCGAAGCGGGCGAATTCTTCGGCCCAGTCGAGGCTGTAGGACAGGAGCCCGCGTGACAGGATCTGGGCTACCGCCAGCAGCACCATCAGCGCCACCAGCAGTGCGGCGAGGTCGCGTCCAGCCCGGGACAGCGGGGCGTTGACCACCGCCAGCCCCCGGACCAGCGCCAGGCCCAGTTGCATCATGGGAAGGGGTTCAACAGCCGCACGCGCAGACTGTCTGCCTGCTGCGTGCGGCCGTCAAGGATCAGCGTCCGCCAAACTTCATCCGGAACTGGGCGCCGAAGTAGCGATCCGCGTCACGCGGAATCTGCAAGCGCGGTGCGCCTGCAGGTCCGCCGCGCGTCACCAGCGCTGCAAAGCTCTCGTCGGTGACGTTGCGTCCCACCAGCGTCAGCCGGTAGCGATCGTCCTTGTCGGAAATTGCCACCGTCAGGTCGATGGTCGAGTAGGAGTCAATTAACGTGACCGGCACCTCATTCAGGTCCGCATATTGTTCGTCGGTGTAGACGAACAACAGGCCAGGACGCACGTCAAACGATCCCGCGGAGAAGGTGTACTCGGCTGCGACCGAGGCCTTCCACTCCGGCGCCAGCGGCAGCTTGGTGTTGTCCCGCACCGTCGGCGTCGAGCCCGGCGGCGTGAAGAACTTGTCAACCTTGGCATCGGCGTAGGCAATGCCGCCGCTGAGCGAGAAGTTATCAGTCGGCCGCGCCAGGAAGTCCAGTTCGAAGCCCTCGGTCGAGACCTCACCGGCGTTGGTCAGCGTGGTGATCAGGGTGCCGTTCAGGAACAGGAAGTTATTGGCCTGGAAATTGTCATACTTGGCCGAGAATGCAGCCGCGTTCAACACCACCCGGCCATCCGCCAGCGTCGACTTGAAGCCCACCTCGATCGAGTCAGCCGTCTCGGCGTCGATCACTGCGGCGTTGCTGGTGCGCATGTTGAAGAACACGTTGTACGCCGGGCCCTTGTAGCCGCGCGAGAAGGTCGTGTAGCCCATGAAGTTGTCGGAGAAGTCGAACTGCATGCCAGCGCGTCCCGACACCTCGTCAGCATCATTGCTGCCGCTGATGGTGCGGGTGTTGCCTGCGCAGACCACGCCCATGACCGTGCACTCCCCGTCGGTGATGCTGCGGATGCCCGGGCCGCTGGTCGTGGAGAAGTTGTAGGTGTGCACGAAGCTGAGGTCATCCTTGGTCCAGCGTGCACCGCCGATCAGACGGAAGCGGTCGTTGACATTCCAGGTACCGTCGACAAACAGTGCCAGGTTCTCGAATTCGGCGCTGAACGGCGCGTTGGCGCTCGGCGACTCGATCACCGAGGCGGTCGGCGTGCAGGGCTGCAGCCCGGTGGCATCAGCTGGCAGCGTACTCGAGCGGCAGACCACGGTGTCACGCTGGAAGTAACGCTGGGCATCCGTCTTCGCATAGTAGATGCCGGCCACGTAGTCTACGGTCTCGCCACCCGGGGAGGCCAGGCGAAACTCCTGCGAGAAGGTCTCCTGGGTCTGCGGGCCGAAGTCATGCAGCTGGTTGATACCGACGTAGGCGGCACCGGCATCGAGCCAGTCGCCTTCGCGGATCTCGACCGAGTCCCAGGTGCGGTAGCCGGTGATCGAGGTCATCTGGAAGCTGCCCAGCGAAAAATCCGCCTGGGCCGACAGGCCCCAGGCCTCTTCCTTGGAACGCATCACGAGGTTCTGCCGTACCTGGCGGCTCTCGTCGCCGCGCAGGTAGTCGGTACCACCCAGCAACAACGCCACGGCCGCAGCCTGCGCGCCGCTCAGGGCCGCCGGGCCAGTCGGCGCCGAGCCGATGACCTCGACGCAGCAGTTGTCGTCAGACTTGCGGTAGTCGCCGATGAAGGTCAGCTTGAGGTCGTCATTGGGATCGGCGACCCAGATGCTGCGGAGGCCCCAGCGGTCATGGCCATTGAGCTTGCCGCGAGCCGCGGTGGTGGTGACGTTGTCGATGTAACCGTCAAAGTCTCCCCAGGTCAGCGTGGTGCGGCTACGAAGCGTATCGGACAAGGGTGCATCCAGCGCTGCCTTGAACCGCTTCTCGTTGCCGTCGTACCAGGCCAGGTCAACATAGCCGCCGAACTCGGACCCCGGCTGCTTCGACACGACATTGACGACACCGGCCGAGGAATTCTTGCCAAACAGCGTGCCCTGCGGCCCGCGCAGCACCTCGACCCGCTCGACGTCGTACATGTCACCGAAGGCCTCGCCGGCCGAGGACAGCACGACGCCGTCCAGCACGAAGGCCACGCTCGGCTGTGCCGCAATCGCAAAATTGATCGTGCCCACGCCGCGCAGGAACAGCGCCTGGTTCAGCTGGGTATTGGTCTTGCGGATGTTGAGCGAAGGCACCAGTTGCTTGAGCGACTCGACGTTGAAGCCGCCGACCGACTCGGCCAGCGCGCCATCGATGACCGACACCGCGATCGGCACGTCCTGCAGGCGCTGTTCGCGCTTCTGCGCGGTGACCACAATCTCGCCGAGCGTGGCGCGCTCCTGCGCAATGGCAGGTGCGGCAGCCAAAGCGGCAAGCACGGCCAGCATGACCGGAGTACGGGTAAATGCGGAACGGTTGGCAACTTGCATGATGACTCCCCAAAGTGGGCCGCTTCGGGCGGCGTCTGATCATTCGTATGGTCGGGGGGCAGGCCAGCCCGCGGCCCCGGTCGGTCGGACACTAGCATGAGGTTTATGTGTCTTACAACCCTTATATAAGACCTAAGAAATAGTGCGACTCTGCCCGGCGATCCAGCACGACTCGACCGGCGGCACCGGCCCCAGTTCGCCGGTGTGCTTGAGCGCCGGCCCCAGCGGGATTTGCGCTCCACGCCTGGCGAATACTGCCGTCTCATCCAGCGCCAGCTGCAGCCGGTGGCCACGCCCGCCTGCGAAAGCCACGCCATCCGGGAAGCGGTGCCAGTCGCCCTCGGGCAGCCAGAACTCGACCTCGCCTGTGGCTGACAGGCAGGGCACGACCAGCAACTCACGCCCGAAGAAGAACTGCTGCTCAAAGGCCCAGGCAGCGCGCTCACCCGGACAGGCCAGGGCCATCGCGCGTTGTACGGGCAAGCCGGTGGCAACCGACTCCTGCATCGCCTGCCACAGGTACGGCAGCAGGCGATAGCGCAAGTCGAGCGCAGCCTGTGCTGACGCCTCCGCCTCGGCACTGTAGGACCAGGGCTCGCGGGCGCCGATACCATGCAGGCGCATGTGGGCGGAGAACACCGCGGCCTGGGCCCAGCGCGCATACAGCACCGGGTCGCGCGTATCGCCATAGAAGCCACCGACGTCGGTTGCGTAGAAAGGCCCGCCGCTCAAGCCCCAGGACAGGCCGCCGCGCAGGCTGGCAGCAAGCCCGCCCCAGTCGGCCTGCGGATCGCCGCCCCACTGCGAGGGGTAGCGCTGCTGCCCGGTCCAGGCCGCACGGCTGAACAGGAAGGCGCCCGAAGGACAATAGCGCTCGGCGGCCTCATGGACGCAGCGGTTGTAGAGCAATGCGTAGGCATTGTGCAGGGCATCGCCCTCGCTGCCGTCGCTGGCGTACATGCCGGGACCCACCTGCTCGCCAAAATCAGCCTTGATCATGTCCACGCCGGCCTCGAACAGTGCGCGATGGCTGTCGCGCCACCAGGCAAAGGCCTCGGGATGGGTGAAATCCACCAGCCCGGACTCCGGCAACGGCGTCAGCACCGCGCCAAACGGCTCAGGATCCCAGCGGTAGCGGGCCGCTGCGCCAGTGGCGCGGTCCTTCAGCAGCCAGCCCTTCGCCGCCATTTCGGCAAACAAGGGGTTCTCCACCGAGACCAGCGGATACTCCCAGACACAGACCTTGAAGCCGAGCTCGTGTAGCTGCGCCAGCACTGCGGCGGGTTGCGGATAGCGAGCGGGATCCCACTCGAAGGCAAAGCGCGTGCGGGTGTCCTGCCAGGCGCGGCCATCGAAAGTAATCACGTCACAGGGCATGCCACGCGCACGCACTTCGCGGGCCACCGACAGGATCTCATCGGCGGTTCGGTAATAGGCACGTGACAGGATCACGCCCAAGCTCCACAACGGTGGCAGTGCGGCGCGTCCGGTCAGTTCGGTATGTGTAGCGATCAGCGCAGCGCCATCTGCGCCGGCGGTGATGAACACATCGAGCCCGCCCTGCTCCACCCACAGGCCATAGGCGCGCTGAGACCAGGGACCGTGGCCAACCGCATGGGTCACCGGCGATGCGGTATGCGCAAACACGCTCCAGCCATCGGGACTCCAGGCGAAGGGCGTGTTCTTGTAGCTGACCTCAGCGTTGACGCCGAGCGCATCCGAGTTCCAGGAACGCAGCAACTGGCCGCGCTTGTCGAGGCGTCCCCATTTCTCGCCCAGGCCGTAGACCGGCGTGTCGTGGCCAAGCTCCAGGCACAGCAGGAAGCCCTCGCCCAGCTTCGCCAGCGGCGGCAGGCGGAAGCGGCGCACGAAATGCCCGTCGCTGGGCGAACCCTGCACGCGGCGCCCCTTGCGCAGCAACTCGAATGACAGCGGCTGGTGCCCAAGCCGCAATTCAAGCTCGCCGGCGCGCAGTACGGTTGCGCCCTCGCTGGCTTCAAGCTTCACGGCCAGCGGCCGCGGCTGGGTCGCAAGCATGCCGATGTCGGGCACTTCGGCACCGAGTCGAATGCGCATCCCGTCCTGATGCAATGTCAGCCGCAGCACACCGGCGCCGGTCGGGACCTGCAACTCCTGAGCCTCCAGTCGCGGCTCGCCGGTCACGGCAATGGCCGGCAACTCGCTCCAGCGCGGCGTGCCGACCGCGAAGGCGGAGCTCATGCCAGCTCCAGCACCGGCAGCTTCCAGCGCGCGGCGATGGCGCGCAGTGCAGCGCGATGATCCCCGTAGGCCAGCGCGAAGTGGTGTTCCAGCCCCTCCTCCATGATCGTGGTGCCCACTTCCGAGGCGGGCTTGTCAAAGCGCACCGTGCCTGAGCAGCCGGTGAAGGCCATGGGCGCGCGGATCACCTCGGCGCCGGCGATCATCAGCTTGGCCTGGTTCTTCGCACGTGACACCCGCGCCAGGGTGATGCGGCCGGGCTTGATGGTGAACTGGTGCAACAGCGGCATGCGCCGGTTGGTATGGATGGTCGCCTCGGCCTGCACCTCGGGATCGCACATGGACAGCGGCGCCAGGCCGCAGTGCCACAGCACCGCGGTGTCGCTGGTGGAATCAATGTCCACCAGGTCAGCCATCCAGGCGGGCTCGCCCGCCAGTTCCTGCAGCAGCAGCTGTGTCAGGGAGCCATTGACGTCGGCCTCACAGGCGGTCGGCACCATCTTCTCGTTCATCATCGCCATGGGCCCGCAGGCAGCGCAGCCATACTCAGTGAACATCTCCGGCCAGCAGCGCACCGCCATGCCGCGCGCCCCGCCCTCCTGCTGCAGGTCCTCCAGCGCGCAGAACACCCGCATCGAGCGCTCCAGCTGCTCTGCGTCCACCTCGTCCAGCCCGGCAACGGCAGCGCCGGCCTGGTCCCGCACCGCCTTGACGCGCGAGGCCTCGGCGCCGCGCGCACGGCTGAACAGCTGGTCCAGGCCCACCGTGTCGACCTTGACGCCGGCCAGGCTGGCGAGGAAGTCGTCGTCGTATTCGCAGGTGTCGAAGCCGTCAGGATGCTTGCCAACGACTGTGATGCGGCTGCCCGACAACGCGGCCAGGGCACGATCCGCGCCCGCATCCTCGGCTGCGACCACCGCCCGCGCGCGGGCCGCTGTCCTTGCAGGTGGTTGCGCCAGCGCACGCAGCGAGTCAGCCAGGCCAGGGGCGCCCGGGTCTGCGTAGAGCCAGCCATGACTGGCGCCGGCACGGCCCAGCGCATGGGCCGCCAGGTTGATGCCGCAGTAAGCGTTGAGCCTGAGCCGCCCGCCGATGCGCGGCTCCGGCAGGCCCCACAGCGCGATCGGCGTCTTCGCGTCGCGCGCGATCTGCACCGTCATGGTCGCGTCGGTGAAGGTCACCTGCAGGATCAGCAGCAGGTCAGGCTGTGGGCCGCTGTTCAACTCGGCGATGGCGGCCTCGGCAGATGCACGGTCGAACAACAGCTCGCGCGGACCTACCGTCTTGATGCCGGCGGCGGCGAGTGCGGCGAAGGCGCGCTCCTTCGTCTCCTCGGCAAAGGGTACGTCGAAAGTTGGACGCGCCAGCGGCAGCACACCATAGGTCAGGCTCATGATCAGGCTCCGAATCCAGGATAGACGTGGCGAAAACTTGCATCGGCAGGTGCCAGGCCCGCGCCCTTGGCGCCGTAAGCCGGGTGACTGTGCCAGGGCTGCGCCTCGGCATCCGTCAGCTGGTTCAGCTCGCGCATGTAGGCTCGCGCCGGACCGGCGAGCTGGCTGCGCATGCCCTGCCAGTCGGGAAACTGGCCGAAGGCTTCAAGCCAGATGGCGCGGCCGGCCAGGTAACCTGAAGCGCCCGCGCGATAGGCATATTGCAACACCCGCTTGAACTGCCCGGCCTCCGCGCCCGCTGACAACATGACCCAGGGCCGGCCTGCCGCCTCGCCGAGGGCATCAAACCAGCGTTGCGCCTCGGCCGAGCCCGGCGCACCGGGTTCAGGCAGTTCTGCCGCCGGTACCGGGCTTTCCAGCTTGAACAGGTCGACGCCATAGGCCGGGTCAGCGAAGGCACGCACGCTATCGAGCACGAACTGCGGATGCTTGCCCTTCATCTCGACGTAATCGCGTGTCTGCTCACGGTCACCCGGCAGCGGGTAGACCAGTAATTCGAAGACATAGGGCAGGTCGTAGCGCCGGCAGGCCTCACCGATGCGCCGCACGAAGTCCTGCTGCTCGCGGCAAACTGAAGCATCGGCATCGGGCCGGTACCAGGCCAGCACCTTCACTGCATCGCCGCCCGCGCGCTTGATCTTCTCCACCGACCAGTCGTCGATCTCGGCCGACAGGCGCCCGCCTGGCGTCTCGCGGAAGGCCGAGTCCTCCAGTGTCAGGATCAGTCCGAGACGCGGGTCCAGCAGGGCGACACCGCGCGGGTAGGCGTAGTGCGGGTCCAGCAGCAGCGCCGATGACTCCGCCTGCAACTCGGTGATCAACAGTTCCTTGAAGCCCGCGACATCCTCCCAGGGCGCCTGTGCCGTGCCGCGCTTGGCGCGGATCGGGTTCTCGATGGGTGGACGCTGGTCCACTGCGGTCATCTTGAAGCGGCCGGCAGCATCGGCGAGCCGCCGCATGCCCCAGAATTTGCCCGCTGACAGCTGCATCCCATTCACGCTCATTGGCCACGATCTCCTTCAATACCCTGCGCCAGCAGGCGCTCGACTTCACTGCGCCGGGGAGCGCCGCTGCGCCCGCCGTGTGTCTGTACCTTCAGCGCCGCGGCCGCATTGGCAAAACGTACCGCCTGTTCCTCGCCCAGCCCCTCGGCCAGCGCCAGCACAAACGCCCCGTGCCAGACGTCACCGGCGCCAAGCGTGTCAACCACCGGCACGGCGAACCCCGGCAGCAGGCGCACTGCAACACCCTCGTGCACATAAGTCCCGAGCGCACCGACCGTGACGCAGCACCAGCCGCCGTGCCTTGCCGCGAACTCATCGAGCCCGCGCACCGGGTCACGATGACCGCTCACATCAGCAAGGCCATCCGCCGAGAAGGCCACATGCGTAGCGAGACCGAGCGCAGGATGGCCCGGCGCCATGGGTCGGTCGGCGTCGAGTACGGCCGGCAGGCCCGCGGCACGGGCTGCGCGCATTGCCGCGGCGGCGCCCTCCGGCCAGCGACTGTCGGCCAGCACGGCATCGACGCCGAGGGCCGTCGGATCCGGCAGCCAGGCCGGATCCACCGGCAGCGCCGGATCGAGGTGATTGATGATCATGCGCTCGCCGTCGGCGTCGACCATCACCGCCGACGAGGAAGATGCAGCGCCCGCGCAGCGACGCAGGTGGCTGCAGTCCACGCCATGGGCGCTGAGCTCGGCGGTGATCAATTCGCCAACCGGGTCGTCGCCGATGCGCGCGGCGAGCAGCGCATGTCCGCCCAGGCGTGCTACCGCCACCGCCGCGGTCGCCGCCGGGCCACCGCCCACAATCGACAGGCCCTGGGCCGGGTGCTTGCCGGCACGGGTCGGCAACTGAACGACACGGTAGATGAAGTCCTGGACCGCATGACCGACACAGAGGACGCTGGCCACTGCGGGTCTCAGGACAGCTGCACGGAATAGACGTGATTGCGCGTATTGCAGCGACTGACGCGCCATTCAACCCGGGTCCCGTCCAGTGCCACTGCGACGCGGCTGATCTGCAGCACCGGCGTGCCGGCCTGCATCTTCATCCGCCGCAGGTCCTCGCCCTGGGCAAGGTCGGCGCTCAGTTCCTCGTCCGCGATGGTCACGTTGATGCCGTACTCACGCTGGTAAATCACGTACAAGGCATTGGGCAGCGGCTGGTGGCTGTCCAGCGCCGGGAACAGCGCCTGCGGCACGACGATCCGCTCCCAGGCCACGGCCAGCCCGTCAACCAGGCGGGTGCGACGGATCTCCAGCACCGGCATGCCGCGGTCGATCAGCAAGTGCCGCGCGTCTGCCGCGTTGGCATTGCGCTTGCGTATGGTCTCGGATGCACTGGTGGGCACGGCACGCGCACCGCCCGGGGCCGCCAGTCGAAAGAAGCGAAACAGCGAGCGTTCCTGGGTTTGCTCGGCAACATAGGTCCCCTTGCCCTGGCGTCGCTCTATCAGCTTGTCGATGGCCAGCGCATCCAGCGCCTTGCGCACCGTGCCCTGGCTGACGCCAAGCTTGGCGGCCAGCGCCTGCTCGCTGGGCAGGGCCTCGCCGGGCGCCCAGCCACCCTCGGCAATCTGCTTGACCAGGTAGTCGGAAACCTGGCGATAAAGCGGCCGGTAACTTGGCGATTCTTCCATCAGGTGTTCACTCCATTGAGTCAGGTCGGCAATTTCCCGGTTGCCGACACCTCAATCATCTGCTGTATAGTATCTTATATAAGACTTGCGGACGGTAGGGCCGGGCCGGTTGCCCGCGCCACCGCCGCCATGGGAGACGGATGCATGAGCGTGCCGCATTTGCTGGTCCACGAAAAGGGCGACAACGTCGGCGTGGTGGTGGTCGAGGGACTCGAGGCCCAGACCGACATGCTGTGCGTGATCACCAGCGACAACTCTGACTTCAGGCTCACCAGCCGGGAATCCGCGCCGATCGGCCACAAGATTGCGCTCAAGGACCTCGCCGTGGGCGACACCGTGATCAAGTACGGCCAGGACATCGGCCGCATTGTCGAGCCGGTGGCCCGCGGCGAGCGGGTCCACACCCACAATCTCAAGACCAAGCGCTGGTAAGGGGCGGTAACGATGAGCAAGAACCAGAAGATCTGGGCCTACCGCCGCGCCAATGGCCGGGTCGGCATCCGTAACCACGTCGCGATCCTGCCGGTCGACGACATCTCCAACGCCGCCTGCGAGGGCGTTGCTGCGCACATCCAGGGCACGATTGCCTTGCCGCACTCCTACGGTCGGCTGCAGTTTGGCGCCGACCTCGACCTGCACTTTCGCACCATCATCGGCACCGGCGCCAACCCGAACGTAGCGGCCTGTATAGTCATCGGCATCGAGCCGGGCTGGACCCAGAAGGTCGTCGACGGCATCGCCGCGACCGGCAAGCCGGTGGCGGGCTTCTGGATCGAGAACAATGGCGACATCGCCACCATTGCCGCGGCATCGCGCAAGGCCAAGGAATTCGTGCATTGGGCCACCGAGCAGTTGCGGGTCGAGTGCGACATCTCCGAGTTGTGGATCGCGGCCAAGTGCGGCGAGTCCGACACCACCACCGGACTGGCCTCCTGCCCGACCGTCGGCAACATGTACGACAAGCTGATTCCCGAAGGCATCTATGGTTGCTTTGGCGAGACCTCCGAACTGACCGGCGCCGAGCACCTGGCCGCCGCCCGCGCCGTGTCGCCCGAGATACGCGACAAGTTCATGCGCATCTGGCAGGCCTACCAGGACGACGTGATCGAGGCGCACAAGACCTCGGACCTCTCCGACAGCCAGCCCACCAAGGGCAACATCGCCGGCGGCCTGACCACCATCGAGGAAAAGGCGCTGGGCAACCTGGAGAAGATCGGCAAGAAGGTCTCGTTCATTGACGCGCTGGAACCGGCAGAAGCGCCGGCGCGCGGACCTGGCCTGTACTTCATGGACACCTCATCGGCTGCCGCCGAGTGCAACACGCTGCAGGCTGCTGCCGGCTATGCCCTGCACATCTTCCCGACCGGACAGGGCAACGTGATCGGCAACCCGATCATGCCGGTGATCAAGGTCACCGGGAATCCGCGTACGGCCCGGGTGATGGCCGAGCACATCGACCTCGACGTCTCCGGCGTCGTGCGGCGCGAATTGACCATCGACCAGGCCGGAGATCGCCTGATCGAACTGATCGTGCGCACAGCCAATGGCCGCTACACAGCCGCGGAGGCCCTGGGCCACCGTGAGTTCGTGATGACGAAGCTCTATCGCAGCGCGTGACGGCGTTAGCGCTCGAAGCGGCCACCAGGCTGGCCTCGGATGCCCTGGAAGCCAGCGGGACACGATCTGAGACTGCAGCCCGCACGGCCGCGGCCCTGGTCGCGGCCGAGGTGGATGGCCAGGCGGGCCACGGCCTGTCGCGCGTGCCGAGTTACGTCGTGCAGCTGCGTGCCGGCAAGGTGGACGGCCAGGCCGAGCCCCGCGCAACCCAGTCCGGCACTTCAACCCTGCGCATTGACGCCGGCCTCGGCTTCGCCTATCCCGCCATCGACCTCGCAATCACCCAGCTGCTGAAGCTGGCGCCTGCGACCGGCATTGCCGCCGCCGCGATTCACCGCTCGCACCATTTTGGCCAGGCTGGTGCGCATGTCGAACGCCTGGCAGAACGCGGGCTGATCGGCCTGCTGGTCGGCAACACGCCCAGGGCGATGGCGTTCTGGGGCGGGCGCGAGGCACGCACCGGCACCAATCCCATCGCCTTTGCTGCACCGCTACCCGCTGGCCAGGCGCCGCTGGTCATTGACCTTGCGCTGTCGGTTGCGGCACGCGGCAAGATCGTCGCCGCACGCGAGGCCGGCCGCGATATTCCTGCGGGCTGGGCCGTGGACGCAGAGGGGCGCGATACCACCGATCCGGCAGCAGCACTGGACGGCAGCCTGCTGCCCATTGGCGGCGCCAAGGGCGCTGCGTTGGCACTGATGGTCGAATTGCTGGCGGCTGGGCTGTGCGGCAGTGCCTGGGGCTGGGAGGCCAGTTCCATGTTCGACGACCAGGGCGGCCCGCCCGACATGGGCCAGCTGCTCATTGCCATTGATCCCGGCCCGCTGTCAGGCAACGCCTACGCCGCACGCGTGGCCGCATTGCTTGAGGCCCATGCCAGTGAGCCCGGGCTGCGTCTGCCTGGTTCGCGCCGCATCGCGCGACGCCTGGCCGCAGCCCGGGACGGCATCGAGGTCCCGGAGGCGCTGTTACAGCGCATCCTTGCACTTTCACGCACCACAGCCCACTGAGTATCGCCATGCCCGAAATCGTCATCAGCGAGTTCATGGATGAGCCCGTATTACAGCGCGACTTCGCTGGCCGTGATTACCTTTATGACCCCGCGCTGGTGGACCGGCCGGCAGAACTGCTGGCCGCGCTCGCCGGCGCGCGCGCGCTGATCGTGCGCAACCGCACACAGGTGCGCGGTGCGCTGCTGGCTGCGGCACCGAGGCTTGTGGTGGTCGGCCGCCTCGGCGTCGGGCTGGACAACATCGACAGCGAGGCCTGCCGCGCCCGCGGTATCGCCGTGTGCCCGGCGACGGGTGCCAATGACGCGGCCGTTGCCGAGTACGTGGTCACCGCGGTGATGGTGCTGCTGCGCGGCGCCTGGCATGCCACGGCTTCGATGCTGGACGGTGCCTGGCCGCGCATGGCGCTGATCGGGCGCGAAGTGGCTGGCCACACGCTCGGCCTGGTTGGCCTGGGCGCAATCGCTCGCCAGACGGCGAGCCGGGCCAGGGCGCTTGGCATGCGCATTGCTGCCCATGATCCCTTCCTGCCCGCGCACGATCCTGCCTGGCAGGGCATTGAACGACTCGAACTGGATGAACTGTTCCGCCGCAGTGATGCCCTCAGCCTGCACGTGCCGCTGACCGATGGAACACGCGGCCTGGTGGACGCGCGCCGGCTGGCGCTGATGAAGCAGGACGCCGTGCTGGTCAATGCCGCGCGTGGCGGTATTGTCGACGAAACGGCACTGGCCCAGGCCCTGCGCGCGGGGCAGCTCGGCGGCGCGGCGCTGGACGTCTTCGCCGAGGAACCCCTGGACGCTGCAGCGGCCGCGAAATTCCGCGACGTGCCGCGGCTGATCCTGACCCCGCACATTGCCGGCGTCACGGTCGAGTCCAACCTGCGCGTCAGCGAGGTAATCTGCGCCGCAGTGCTGCGGCAGCTCGACACATGAGCACGGCGTCACGCTACGACCTGCTGGTCGTCGGCGGTGGCATCAACGGCGCGGGCATCGCGCGCGACGCAGCCGGCCGCGGCCTCTCCGTGTTGCTGTGCGAGCAACACGACCTCGCCTCGCACACCTCCTCCGCCAGCACCAAGCTGATCCACGGCGGCCTGCGCTACCTCGAGCACTACGAGTTCGGGCTGGTGCGCAAGGCACTGCGCGAGCGCGAAACCCTGCTCGATTCCGCGCCGCACATCATGCGCCCGCTCGAGTTTGTGCTGCCGCATGACGCCCACTTGCGCCCGGCATGGCTGATCCGCCTTGGCCTGTTGCTGTACGACAACCTGGCGCCGCGCAAGCGCCTGCCGGCCGCACGCCCGATCCGTTTCGACAGTCACCCGTCCGGCGCCGCGCTGCAGCAGCGCTTTTCCCGGGGCTTCGTCTATCCCGATGGCTGGGTCGATGACGCGCGGCTGGTGGTGCTGAATGCCATCGGCGCGCGGGAGCGGGGTGCCCGGGTGCTGACCCGCACGCGCTGCGACGCGCTGGCGCCGGCCGTGGGCGGCTGGAGCGCGCGACTCGCCAGCGCAGACGGCAGCGTCGAACAGGTCCAGGCGCGCACCGTCGTCAATGCCACCGGTCCCTGGGCTGGCAGCTTCCTTGCCGACACCACTGGCACGGGCGGGCGCGCCCAGCTGCGCCTGGTCAAGGGCAGCCACATTGTCGTGCCGGCGCTGTTTGACCATGAGTACGCCTACCTGTTCCAGACGCCAGACCGGCGTGTGGTTTTTGCGATTCCCTATGAGGGACGCTACACGTTGATCGGGACCACTGACATCGAGTACACGGGAGATCCCGCGGCGGCGAAATGCGAGCCGGCAGAGATCAGCTACCTGTGCGACTCGGCCAGCCGCTATTTCCGCCAGCCGATCTCGCCCGCGCAAGTGGTATGGAGCTTTGCTGGTGTGCGCCCGCTGCAGCGCGACGAGTCCAGTGACCCCGCCGGAATCAGCCGCGATTATGAAATTGTCCGCGGCGTCAGCGAGCCGCCGCTGTTGTCGGTGGTTGGCGGCAAGATCACGACCTACCGACTCCTCGCCGAGGAGGTTGTCGACCAGATCTGCACACTGCTCGGCCACAAGGCCGCGCGCTGGACCGCCGATGCCCTGCTGCCGGGCGGCGACCTGCCGGGCGGCAACCTCTCTCGCTACCAGCAGGAGTTGCAGGGCCGCCATCCCTGGGCCGATGTTGCGTGGCTGGCGCGCCTGACACGCGCCTATGGCAGCCGTTGTGAGCGCATCATCGCTGCGGCGGCCTCGCTGGAGGACCTGGGCGAGGAAGTGCTGCCCGGTCTGTACGCTGCGGAGCTGCGTTATCTCTGCGACAAGGAATGGGCGAAGAGCGGCGTGGATATCCTGTGGCGCCGCAGCAAGCTTGGGCTTGCGTTGCCGGCCGGCAGCGAAGCCCGGCTGGATGCCTGGATTGGGGAGCGACGCCAATGAGCCGATATGTACTCGCCCTGGACCAGGGCACGACCAGTTCGCGCAGCCTGCTGTTTGACCGGCAGGGCAGGATCATCGCGCAGGCACAGCGCGAGTTCGCGCAGCACTATCCTCATCCGGGCTGGGTGGAGCACGACGCCGAGGAGATCTGGGGCACGCAGGCTGCGACCATTGCCGAGGCACTGGCGCTGGCCGATGCCGAGCCCGCCGAAATCGCCGCAGTCGGCATCACCAACCAGCGCGAGACCACGGTGCTGTGGGACCGCTCGACCGGCAAGCCGGTCGCTCCGGCCATCGTCTGGCAGGATCGCCGCACCGCTTCGGTGTGCGAGCAATTGCGCAGCGAGGGCCACGAACCCGGCATTACGCGCCGCACCGGCCTGCTGCTGGATCCCTACTTTTCTGCAACCAAGCTTGCCTGGCTGCTGGACGAGGTGCCCGGCGCGCGCCGCCGCGCCGAGCGCGGCGAGCTCGCCTTTGGCACGGTCGACAGCTGGCTGGCCTACAAGCTCTCGGGCCACCGCCTGCATGTCAGCGACCGGACCAACGCCAGCCGCACGCTGCTGATGGACCTTGCCGGGGGTGACTGGGATACCACACTGCTGGAGCTATTCCGCATTCCGCCGCAATGCCTGCCCGACCTGGTGACGTCCTCCATTGCACCTGGCAGCTTGTCGCGCGGAGAGCCGCTCAGCGCGAACATCCTCGGCCATGAGGTGCCCCTGGCGGGTATCGCAGGCGACCAGCAGGCGGCGCTGTTTGGCCAGGGCTGCTTCCGCCCTGGCATGGCCAAGAACACCTATGGCACCGGCTGCTTCATGCTGATGAACACCGGCACGCAAGCCAAGGCATCGAACCACCGGCTGTTATCCACGCTGGCCTGGGACCAGGGCGGGCGCAGCTATGCGCTCGAGGGCAGCGTGTTCGTCGGTGGTGCCGTCGTGCAATGGCTGCGCGATGAACTGCAGTTCATCCGTGAATCTGCCGAGGTCGAGACCCTGGCGCGCTCGGTCGAGGACAGCGCAGGCGTCCACGTCGTGCCCGCCTTCACCGGCCTGGGCAGCCCGCACTGGGATCCGCACGCCCGCGGCACCATCACCGGCCTGACCCGCGGCGCCGGCCGCGGCCATATTGCGCGCGCCGCACTGGAGTCCATCGCTTTCCAGAGCGCCGAGCTGCTCGCCGCCATGCAAGCCGATGCGGGCGCGCCCTTGCAGGAGTTGCGCGTCGACGGCGGTGCAACAGTCAACAACCTGCTGATGCAATTCCAGGCTGACATCCTCGGCGTGCCGGTGATCAGGCCGCAGGTACGCGAGACCACGGCGCTGGGCGCTGCCTATCTCGCGGGGCTCGCGGTCGGCTTCTGGGGTTCGCTCACGGAGTTGCAGGACATCTGGAAGGCAGAGCGGCAGTTTGATCCCGCCATGAGCCGCGACGAAGCCGGTTCACGCATGGCGGCATGGAACGATGCCGTTGGCCGCAGCCGTGGCGCCGCGGCGCGGCAGGGCTAGAGCGCAGCCTGCAGGTTCGGCGCCAGCCAGCGCCGCGCCACTTCCACGGTGATGCCCTTGCGCGCCGCGTAGTCGCCGAGCTGGTCGTCACCGATCGGGCCCACGGCAAAGTAGCGCGCTTCGGGGTGTGACAGGTACCAGCCACTGACTGAGGCGGCCGGGTACATCGCAAAGGACTCAGTGAGGCTGATGCCGGTGTTCTTCTCGGCCTCGAGCAGGCGCCACAGCGTCGCCTTCTCGGTGTGGTCCGGGCAGGCGGGATAGCCCGGCGCCGGGCGTACGCCCTGGTATTCCTCGGCATTCAATTGCTCGATGCTGAGGCGCTCGGCCGGCGCATAACCCCAGTGCTCGCGGCGCACCCGCTCATGCAGGGCCTCCGCTGCCGCCTCGGCCAGGCGATCGGCGAGTGCCTTGAGCAGGATGGCGGAGTAGTCATCACCCGCCTCCTCAAAGCGCGCAACGTGCGCCTCGATGCCAATGCCCGCAGTGACCGCGAATGCCCCCACGTAGTCGGCCCGTCCGCTATCGGCCGGCGCGACAAAATCCGCCAGGCAGGCCTGCGGATGGCCCTGCTTGGCTTTCTGCTGTCGCAAGTGATGCAGCGTCGCCACAGTCGCGCTGCCGCTCGCATCCAGCACCTCGATGTCATCGCCCTGCGCACGTGCCGGAAAGAAGCCCAGTACGGCGCGTGCCGTCAGCCAGCGCTCACGCACCAACGTCTCCAGCATCTGTTTCGCGTCCTCGTAGAGCGCACGCGCAGCTGCCCCCCGCTCCGGGTCGTCGAGGATCTGCGGAAAGCGTCCGCTGAATTCCCAGGCGTTGAAGAACGGCATCCAGTCGATGTAGCGCAGGAGCTCACGCAGCGGCAGCGCCTCCAGCGCGCGCACGCCGAGAAAGCGCGGCACCGGTGGCGTGTACGCGGACCACTCAGGCTTGAAGGCACGTGCACGCGCCTCGGCCAGCGGCAGCAGGGTGGCGCGCTGGCGGCGATGGGCGTGTTGCTCGCGCCGCGCCGCGTGCTCGGTACGCGCCAGCGCCAGGTAGGCCTCGCGGGCGCCCTCGGTGGCCAGTGCCTGGCACACGCCAACCGCACGCGAGGCATCCTTGACGTAGACCACGCCATGCGGATATTCGGGCTCGATCTTCACCGAGGTGTGGGCCGGCGAAGTGGTGGCGCCACCAATCAGCAAGGGCAGGCTGAAGCCCTGGCGCTTCATCTCGTGCGCCACGTGCACCATTTCATCCAGCGACGGCGTGATCAGCCCCGACAGGCCAATCATGGTGGCGTTCTCGCGCCGCGCCGTTTCCAGGATCTTTTCCGCCGGCACCATCACGCCGAGGTCCACCACCTCGAAGTTGTTGCACTGGAGCACGACGCCGACGATGTTCTTGCCGATGTCATGCACATCGCCCTTGACCGTCGCCATCACCACCTTGCCATTGCTGCGCGCCACGCCGTCCTTGTGCTCGATGTAGGGCACCAGCTCGGCCACCGCGCGCTTCATCACCCGCGCTGACTTGACCACCTGGGGCAGGAACATCTTGCCGGCGCCGAACAGGTCGCCGACCACGTTCATGCCATCCATCAGCGGCCCTTCGATGACATCCAGCGGGCGCGCCGCGGCCAGTCGCGCCTCCTCGACGTCGGCGATGATGTATTGGTCTATGCCCTTGACCAGCGCATGTGCCAGGCGCTTCTCCACCGGCCACTCACGCCAGGCCAGGTCCTCGACCTTGCGCTGACCGCCTTCGCTCTTCGCCTGGCCCGCCACTTCAAGCAAGCGCTCGGTGGCATCGGGTCGGCGATTGAGCACCACGTCCTCGACGCGCTCGCGCAGCTCTGGATCAATCTCTTCGTAGATCGCCAACTGGCCCGGATTGACGATGGCCATGTCCAGGCCCGCGGCAATGGCGTGATAGAGGAACACCGCATGCATGGCCTCGCGCACGCCGTCATTGCCACGAAAGGCAAATGACACGTTGCTGAGGCCGCCACTGGTCAGTGCGCCCGGGCAGCGACGCTTGATCTCGCGCACCGCCTCGATGAAGGCGATGCCGTAACCGGCGTGCTCCTCGATGCCGGTGCCCACGGCAAAGATATTGGCGTCAAAGATGATGTCTTCGGGCGCCAGACCAACCACGGTGGTCAGCAGGCGATAAGCGCGCTCGCAGATGGCGACGCGACGCTCCACCGTCTCGGCCTGGCCCTGCTCGTCGAAGGCCATGACCACCACGGCGGCACCGTAGCGCGCCACCTTGTGCGCCTGTTCGAGGAACGGCGCCTCGCCCTCCTTGAGCGAGATGGAATTCACCACGCCCTTGCCCTGCAGGCACTTGAGCCCGGCCTCGATCACCGTCCACTTGGAGGAGTCGATCATCACCGGCACGCGCGCGATCTCGGGCTCGGCCGCGATCAGGTTGAGGAAGCGCACCATCGCCGCCTCGGAATCCAGCATGCCCTCGTCCATGTTGATGTCGATCAGCTGCGCGCCGTTCTCCACCTGCTCGCGCGCCACCGCCAGTGCGGCCGGGTAGTCGCCCGCCTCGATCAGCTTGCGGAACTTGGCCGAGCCGGTGACGTTGGTGCGCTCGCCGACGTTGACGAACAGCGTCTCCGGGCCAATGTTGAGCGCCTCCAATCCCGACAGGCGGCAACGCGGTAGCGGTGTGGCGGGCAGCCGCGGTGGCAGGCCGGCCATGGCCTGGGCCATGCGCCGGGTGTGCTCGGGCGTGGTGCCACAGCAGCCGCCAACAATATTGACCAGCCCGCTCTCGGCCCACTCGCGCAGCATCGCCGCAGTTTCCTGCGGTTCTTCGTCGTACTCGCCAAAGGCATTGGGCAGGCCGGCATTGGGATAGGCGCAGACCAGCGTATCGGCCAGGCGTGAAAGTTCGTCGACGTAGGGCCTCAACTGCTCCGCACCCAGCGCGCAGTTAAGCCCGATGGCCGCGGGTCGCACATGACGCACGGAATTCCAGAAGGCCTCAGTGGTCTGGCCCGACAGCGTGCGTCCCGAGGCATCGGTGATGGTGCCGGAGACGATGACCGGCAACTCGACACCGGTAGTGTCAAAGGCCTCGCGTATCGCCACCAGTGCGGCCTTGGCATTGAGCGTGTCGAAGATGGTCTCGACCACCAGCAGGTCGGCACCGCCCTCAATCAGCGCGCAGGCCGCCTCGGCATAGGTGGTGCGCAACTCATCAAAGGTGACATTGCGATAGCCCGGATCGTTGACATCCGGCGACAGCGACGCCGTACGACTGGTGGGCCCCAGTGCCCCGGCCACCCAGCACATCCGCCCGCTAGCCGCGCTCACCTCATCCGCCACGGCACGCGCCAATTGCGCTGCTGCGCGATTCATTTCAGCAACCAGGTCCTGCAGCCCATAGTCGGCAAGCGATGGCGCGCTGGCATTGAAGGTGTTGGTCTCGATGATGTCGGCACCGGCCATCAGGTACTGGCGGTGCACGTCGGCAATGAGCTGCGGGCGGGTCAGCGACAGCAGGTCATTGGCGCCCTTCAGTGACTGCGGCCAGTCGGCAAAGCGCTGGCCACGAAAATCCGCTTCGCTGGGGCGGGCCTGCTGGATCATGGTGCCCATGGCGCCGTCCAGCACCAGGATCCGCTCGCGCGCCGCAGCATGAAACGCTGCGATGCGTTGGGCGCGTGTGGCGCTCATCGGGCGCGTACGCCCAGCGCGTGGCAGATGGCAAAAGTCAGCTCGGCACGGTTGAGGGTATAGAAGTGGAATTCATCCACGCCCTCTCGCCTGAGGCGTGCAGCCTGCTCGATGGCCACTGCTGCGGCAATCATCTTGCGTGTATCAGCGTCATCATCCAGCCCATCGAAGCGCTCGACCAGCCAGTCCGGCACGCTGGCGCCACAGCGCTTGGCAAAGCGCAGCAGCTGTGGGAAGCGCGTGATGGGCAGCAGCCCCGGCACCAGCGGCGTGCTGATGCCCGCTGCCGCACAGCGATCGCGAAAGCGCAGGAAGCTGTCGGTCTCGAAGAAGAACTGGGTGATGGCGCGACTCGCCCCGGCATCGAGCTTGCGCTTGAGGTTAGCCAGGTCGACTTCCGCGCTCTGCGCCTCTGGATGGGTCTCCGGGTAGGCCGCCACCGAAATCTCGAAGTCACCAATACCCTTGAGGCCAGCGACCAGGTCGGCGGCGTAGGCAAAACCATCAGCGCGCGGCGCATACGCGCCCTGGCCGGTGGGCAGGTCGCCGCGCAGGGCAACGATGTGGCGGATGCCCTCGTCCCAGTAGCGCCGCGCAATGTCGAGGATCTCGCCGCGACTGGCGCCGACGCAGGTCAGGTGGGGCGCACTGGTGAGCCCGGTTTCCTGGGCCAGGCGCGAGACCACGCGATGGGTGCGTTCGCGGGTCGAGCCATCCGCACCATAGGTGACTGAGACAAAGCGCGGCTGCAATGGTGCCAGGCGCTGGATCGAGTCCCACAGCGTCTGTTCCATGCTCTCGTCGTTGGGCGGGAAGAACTCAAACGACACCCGGACCGGGCGCCGGGTCTGGGCGTCCGATCGTCCTTGCTCGCCGGATGCAGGGGACGCCGTAGACATGGCAGCAGTATACGAAGGCGCCCATCGCGGGGCAAAGAAACGCAACGCCAGACCCGGTAGAATGCCGGCTCAATTCACCGCCGGACACCTTGCACCATGATCGAACGCGCCATTGAACGCCTTTTGTTTGCCTGCCGCTGGCTACTGGCGCCGCTTTACGTGGGCCTGTCGCTGGCGCTGATCGCACTCGGCGTCAAGTTCTTCCAGGAAGCCTGGCATGTGCTGTCATCCGTGGCGGTGCTGGCCGAGGCCGACCTGGTGCTGACGGTGCTGGCCATGATCGACCTGGTGCTGGTCGGTGGCCTGATCGTGATGGTGATGTTCTCCGGCTACGAGAACTTCGTCTCGCGCATCGATGCTGACACCAGCGCCGACGCGCCGGCCTGGCTCGGCAAGCTCGATGCCGGCACGCTGAAGCTGAAGGTGGCGGCCTCCATCGTCGCGATCTCCTCGATCCACCTGCTGCAGGTGTTCATGAACGCGCAGCAGATCGCCAACGACAAGATCCTCTGGTACGTGATCCTGCACATGACCTTCGTGGTCTCGGCCGTGCTGCTGGGCGTGCTGGACCGGATGTCCTTCGCCAGCCACCGGGCGCACTGAGTCGGCGCAGGGCCCAGGCCTAGTGCAGGCGGCGCGGCGCCGCGGGTGCCGCCTCGCCGGCAAATATCGCGGTGACGTCCACGGCATCGAATTGCCAGTGGCGATTGCAGAACTCGCAGCAGATCTCCACCTGGCCCTGCTCCTCCAGCAGCGCATGGGCCTCGGCCGCGCCGAGTGAGCGCAGGATGTTCTGCACCCTGTCCTGCGAGCAGCGGCAGCGAAAGAACATTGGCTCAGGATCGAAGACGCGCAGGTCATCTTCATGGAACAGCCGATGCAACACGCTGCGAAACGGCAGCGTGAGCATTTCTTGCGGGCTCAGCGTGCGTGCAATCAGGCTAATGCGTTGCCAGGCTTCCTCAGCCTCCTCGGACTGCTGCGCCCCGGCGGCGCCGGCGCTGCCGGTGCCCAGGCGCTGCAGCAAGAGGCCCGCCGCGCGTTCGCCATCGGCCGCCAGCACCAGGCAGGTTGGCACCTGCTCTGAACGGATGAAGTAGTCCTCGAGGCAAGTGGCCAGTCGCGGTTGGTCGATTGCCGTCAGGCCCTGGTGACGCTCATCGCGCCCCTCGATATCCAGCGTCACCGCCAGTTGCCCACCGCCAAACATCTGCGCCACGCTCGCAGGCAGCACATCCCCTTCGTGGCGGGCCACGCCGCGCAAGGCCTGCTGGTCCTGGACCTGCGCCAGCAAGAGCCGCACCGGTCCCGGGCCTTGTAGCTGCAGTGACAACTCGCCCTTCACCTTCATTGACCCGGCCAGCAGGGCCACCGCCGCCATGGACTCGCCCAGCGTGTCACGCAAGATCGTCGGGTAATGCTGGTGCTCGATGGCCGCACGCCAGCTTGATTCCAGGCGCACGAAATGGCCGCGTATGGGATACCGGTCGAACAGGAACCGGTGCAGCAGGTCGGCGTCAGACACGGATCAGGATCCGGCCAGCAGCTTCTTCAGCAAGTCGTTGACCTGCGCCGGGTTGGCCTTGCCGGCACTCATCTTCATCACCTGCCCGACAAAGAAGCCAAACAGCTTGTCCTTGCCGCTGCGGTAATCCGCCAGCTGCGCAGGATTGGCGGCCATGACCTCGGCGATGACCTTCTCGATGGCCGCCGAGTCGGTGATCTGGCGCAGGCCCCTGGCATCAATCACCGCATCGGCAGCGGCTGCCGTGCTCCACATGGCCTCGAGCACTTCCTTGGCGATCTTGCCGGAGATGGTCTGGTCGACGATGCGCTTGAGCAGGCCAGCCAGCGCAGCCGCGCTGACCCTGGCCTCACCGATCTCCAGCCCGTCGCGATTGAGGTAGCCAGACAACTCGCCCATCACCCAGTTGGCAGCGAGCTTGGCCTCACCGCCGAGCGCCTTGACCACGTCCTCGTAGTAGGCGGCCAGTTCGCGGCTGGCCGTGAGCACGCCGGCATCGTATTCGGGCAGGCCGTAGTCGCCGATGAAGCGCGACGCCTTGGCATCCGGCAGTTCCGGCATGGCCTGGCGTACACGCTCAATGAAGGACTCCTCGATCACCAGCGGCAGCAGGTCGGGATCGGGGAAGTAGCGGTAGTCGTTGGCCTCTTCCTTGGAGCGCATCGAGCGGGTCTCGTCGCGATCCGGGTCGTACAGGCGCGTTTCCTGCACCACGCTGCCGCCGCCCTCGATCAGCTCAATCTGCCGGGCCACCTCGAAATGGATGGCCTTCTCGATGTAGCGGAACGAGTTGAGGTTCTTGATCTCGCAACGCGTGCCGAATTCGTGCCGGCCCTTGTGGCGCACCGAGACGTTGGCATCGCAGCGGAACGAGCCTTCCTGCATGTTGCCGTCGCAGATCTCCAGGTAGCGCACCAGGGTGTGGATCTTCTTCATGTAGGCGATGGCTTCGCGCGCCGAGCGCATGTCGGGCTCGGAAACGATCTCCAGCAGTGGCGTGCCGGCCCGATTGAGGTCAATGCCCGTGGCCGCACCGAAGCCCTCGTGCATGGACTTGCCGGCGTCCTCTTCCAGGTGCGCGCGGGTGATGCCGATGGTCTTCCGGCTGCCATCCTCCAGCACGATGTCCACCGCCCCGCCCTCGACCACCGGCAGCTCGTACTGGCTGATCTGGTAGCCCTTGGGCAGGTCGGGATAGAAGTAATTCTTGCGCGCGAACACCGAGCGCTTCGCTACCGTCGCGCCGGTGGCCAGGCCAAAGCGCACGGCCATGCCCACGGCAGCACCATTGAGCACCGGCAGCACGCCCGGATAGCCCAGGTCCACCAGGTCGGCCTGCACATTGGGTGCAGCGCCATAGGCCGTGGCCGAGCCGGAAAAAATCTTGGTGCGGGTGGCCAGCTGGGCGTGGATCTCCAGGCCGATGACGACTTCCCATTCAATGCTCATGACCTGCTCCTCACGCGTACATCGCCGGCGCCTTGCGGTGCCAGTCGGTTTCGCGCTGGTAGGCATGGGCCACGGCCAGCAGCTTTTGCTCAGCGAAATGCCCGCCGATGACCTGCAGGCCCACCGGCAGGCCATCGACCAGTCCGCAGGGGATGGAGATCGCCGGCAGGCCGGCCAGGTTGGCACCAATGGTGTAGATGTCGTTCAGGTACATGGTGATCGGGTCGTCCACCTTGGCGCCAATGTCGAAGGCCGGTGTCGGCGCGGTCGGCCCCATCAGCACGTCGACCTGGGCGAAGGCCGCCTTGAAGTCGGCGTTGATCAGGCTGCGCACCTTCTGTGCCTTGAGGTAGTAGGCGTCGTAGTAACCCGCCGACAGCACGTAGGTGCCGGTCATGATGCGGCGCTTGACCTCGGCGCCGAAGCCCTCGCCGCGCGAACGCGTGTAGAGGTCCATCAGGTCGCGCGGATTCTCGCAGCGATGGCCAAAGCGCACGCCATCAAAACGCGACAGGTTGGACGAGCACTCCGCCGGCGCCACCACGTAGTAGGTAGGCACGGACAGCGGCAGGCTCGGCAGGCTGACATCCACCAGCTCAGCGCCGAGTGACTGGTAGGCCTCCAGCGCCGCGCGCACGGAACGCCCAGTGTTCTCTTCCAGGCCCTCACCAAAGAACTCGCGAATGATGCCGATGCGCAGGCCGCGCATGGACTGTTCCAGCCCGGCAGCATAGTCCGGCACCGGCGTGTCCACGCTGGTGGAGTCACGCGGGTCGTAGCCGGCCATGGCGGCGAGCACCAGCGCAGCATCTTCCACCGAGTGCGACAGCATGCCGCCCTGGTCCAGGCTGGAGGCAAAGGCAATCATGCCGTAGCGCGAAACACGCCCATAGGTGGGCTTCAGCCCGGTGAGCCCGGTCAAGGCAGCGGGCTGGCGAATCGAGCCGCCGGTGTCGGTACCGGTGGCGATCGGCACCAGGCGCGCAGCCACCGCTGCAGCCGAACCGCCCGACGAGCCACCCGGCACCTTGCTGCCATCCCAGGGATTGCGCACCGCACCGTAGAAGCTGGTCTCGTTGGACGAGCCCATGGCGAACTCGTCCATGTTGGTCTTGCCCACCATCACCGTGCCGGCCGCCGCGAGGCGCTCCACTACCGTGGCATCGTAGGGCGCAACGAAATTGGACAGCATCTTCGAGCCGCAGCTGGTGAGGATGCCGTTGGTGCAGAAGATGTCCTTGTGGGCCATCGGCACGCCGGTCAATGGGCCAGCTTTGCCCTCGGCTACCGCCTGGTCGGCACGACGCGCGTCGGCCAGGGCCCGCTCGGCCGTGACGGTGATGAAGGCATTCAGCGCCGGGTTGGCCTGGGCGATGCGCGCGAGGCTCAATTCGGTAGCCTCGACGCTGGAACACTCACCGGCCTTGATCGCCCGGCCGAGTTCCGCAGCTGTCAGCTGCTGCAGGCTCATTCGATCACCTTGGGCACCAGGTAGAGGCCAGCTTCCACCGCCTGGGCATTACCCTGGAAGCGGTCACGCTGGTCGGTCTCGGTAACCCGGTCCTCGCGCAGGCGCTGGACCTGGCCCTCCAGCGGGTGGGCCATGGGCTCGACGCCCTCGGTCGCGGCAGCTGAGAGCTGCTCGACGAACTCGAGGATGGAGGACAGGCTGCCGGACAGGGCCGTCAGCTCCTCTTCGGTGACTCGCAACCGGGCCAGGTGCGCAATGTTCTCTACGTCGCGTCGACTCAGCGTCACGATCGCTCCAGGGACTCAGAAATGGGGGAAAACCCGCCGCGAATGATACACGTCTGCTTGTGGAAAGTCGCGTCGGCAGATACACTGCCGGGCCGTCTTTTCCCCCGTTTTTCCGCATAGAAGTCCACATGTTCAAGAGCCTCCGCGGATATTTCTCCAGCGACGTATCGATCGACCTCGGTACCGCCAACACGCTGATCTACGTGCGTGGACGCGGGATCGTGCTCAACGAACCGTCCGTCGTGGCCATCCAGGACGAGCCTGGCCGGGGCGGCAAGGCCATCGTCGCCGTGGGCGCCGAGGCCAAGAACATGATTGGCCGCACACCGGGACACATCACCGCCGTGCGCCCGATGAAGGACGGCGTCATCGCCGACTTCACCTACACCGAACGCATGCTGCAGTACTTCATTGGCAAGGTGCATGGCGACCGCTGGCTCCGTCCCTCGCCGCGCGTCTTGATCTGCGTGCCGTTTGGCTCGACCCAGGTCGAGCGCCGTGCCATCCAGGAATCGGCCGAGGGCGCCGGTGCACGCCGCGTCGATGTCATCCCGGAGCCCATGGCTGCTGCTGTCGGTGCCGGTCTGCCGGTCAACGAGGCGCGCGGTTCCATGGTGCTCGACATTGGCGGTGGCACCTCGGAAGTCGCGGTGATCTCGCTCAACGGCATCGTCTATGCCGAGTCGGTGCGCATTGGCGGCGATCGCTTTGACGAAGCCATCACCAATTACGTGCGCCGCAACTACGGCATCCTGATCGGCGAGGCCACGGCCGAGCGCATCAAGCTTGAGATCGGCTCGGCCTACCCGGGCCAGCAGGTCAGGGAAATCTCGGTCAAGGGTCGCAACCTGTCCGAGGGCGTACCGCGCAGCTTCACGCTGAATTCCAACGAGATCCTCGAGGCACTGCAGGAACCGCTGCAGGGCATCGTCCAGGCGGTAAAGAAGGCGTTGGAGCAGACCCCGCCCGAACTCGGTGCCGACGTTGCCGACCGCGGCATCGTGCTGACCGGTGGTGGCGCCCTGCTCAAGGACATCGACAAGCTGCTGATGGAAGAAACCGGCCTGCCGGTCATCGTCGCCGAGGACCCGCTGACCTGCGTTGCCCGTGGCGGCGGTCGCATCCTCGAGTTGTCCGACGAACATCCGGGACTGTTCGGTCTCGGTTAAGCGACTCGCTGGCACGCGGGTCGTGTAAAGTTGGCCCGTTTCCCCCCGGGAGCGTCTGTTGGCCACCCACGAGCCTGATGCGCGGCCCCTGCTGCTCGGCGGCCCGCCACGCGGGTTGCGCCTCCTGATGCTGGTCGGCATAGCCATCGGCCTGATGGTTGCTGATCATCACCAACATCACCTTGCTGTCATCCGCGACTGGCTCTCAGCGGCCGCTTATCCCGTGCAATGGGCCGTGCAGGCGCCACTCGAGGGCTGGGATGCCACGCGTGCAGCAGTCGCCTCGCGCAGCACGGTCGACGCTGAAAACGTGCGCCTGGCTTCGGAAAACCTGCAGCTACGCCTGCGCCAGATGCGCTTCGACGCGCTGGAGCAGGAGAATCGCCGCTTGCGCAAGGCGAGCGAACTTTCATCCCGCATCGTGCAACGCTCGCTGGTCGCCGAGATTGTGCGCGTGGACCTCGATCCGCATCGCCAGCGCGTGCTGGTCAACAAGGGCTCGCGCGATGGCGTGTTCATCGGCCAGGCCGCGCTGGACGGTGATGGCGTATTCGGTCAGGTCAGCCGCGCCGGACCCGTGTCCGCAGAAATCATCCTGATCTCGGATCCCGAGCATGCCATCCCGGTGCAGATCAACCGCACAGGCACGCGCACCGTGGCCTATGGCACCGGTCGTTCCGCGCGCCTGTCGCTACCCTACCTGCACAAGAACACCGACATCGAGGCCGGCGACATGATCGTCAGCTCGGGACTGGGCGGGGTCTACCCGCCCGGCTATCCCGTGGCCCGCGTCACCACCATTGAACGCGACAACAGCCGACCGCTGCTGACAGTCGAGGCCGAGCCCCTGGCCGGGCTTGATCGCGATCCCGAGCTGCTGCTGGTGTGGTTCGAGCAAACGGTTGCCGAACCCGTGCCCGAAGCCGCTGCGGCGGCCACCGTGGACGAGGACTGAGCCATGGCACGCGTGCGCACGCTGGGCTGGAGGAGAATCATCACCATGACGCTGGTCGCGCTGGTGGCCACCGTATTGCCCTTGCCGAGCTGGCTGGAGTTACTGCGACCCGACTTCGTGGTGCTGACCGTGCTGTGGCTGTGCCTGTTGTCGCCACGGATTGCCGGCCTGTTTCATGCCTTTTGCGCCGGCCTGGCGCTGGATACCTTCCACGGCATCCTGCTGGGCCAGCATGCGCTGGCACTGGTGATCGTGGCCTATGTGGCGCTGCGCCTGCGCCTGCAGGTGCGGGCTTTCCCCATGGCCCAGCAAACGGCCGTGGTGCTGGCCTTGCTGTGGCTCAACGAGTTCATCCTGTTCTGGGTGGACGGCGTCTCCGGCCATGCAGTGACCGACTGGGTACGCTGGCTGCCGGTCATCACCAGCGCGGCCTGCTGGCCACTGGTGGTCCGCGCCTGGGACCGTGTCGTTGCGCGGCGCTGAGGTCTAGGTATGCGCCGGGTCCGCATCAAGGATGACTGGCTGGAGCAGCGCATCTTCCGTATCCGCGCGCTGGTCATGGCAGGTGGCTTGCTGCTGGTGATGTCCGTGCTGATGGGTCGGCTGGTCTGGCTGCAGGTACTGCAGCACGAACATTTCGCCGAGCTGTCACAGGGCAACCGCGCACGCATCGAGCCGATGCCGGCCGATCGCGGCGTGATCTTCGACCGCCAGGGACGCGTCATTGCCGAGAACACGCCCGCCTATCAGCTGGAGCTGACCCGCGAACAGGTGGTGGACCTAGATGCCACACTGGCCAGGCTGGTCGAATTCGAGTTGCTGGAGGCTGAGGACCTCGAGCGCGTGCGCCGCCTGCTGCAATCGCGCCGCGCCTTCGAGGCCGTGCCTATCCGCCTGCAACTCGACGACCTTGAAATCGCCCGTTATGCCGTGCATCGCCACGAGTTACCCGGGGTCGCGCTGGAGACCCGGCTGGCGCGTCACTATCCCTTTGGCCCGGTCGGCGCCCATGCCATTGGCTATGTTGGCACCATCAGCGAGGACGACCTCGAACGCGTGGACAAGGAGCGTTACTTTGGCACCGGCGTCATCGGCAAGACCGGCATCGAACGCTCCTACGAGAAGGACCTGGTCGGCCATGGCGGCTACCGCGAAATGCTGGTCAACGCCATGGGGCGAAGCGTCACCTCGCTTGATCGCAGCAGCCAGAACCTGGGGCGGCGTGAGCCCCTGAGTGGCAATGAACTGCACCTGACGCTGGACATCGAGTTGCAGCGCGTCGCCGAGCAGGCCATGGGTGAACGCCGCGGTGCCGTCATAGCGCTTGATCCCTGGAGCGGCGACGTGCTGGTGCTGGCCAGCACGCCGAGCTTCGATCCGAACAGCTTTGCCCGCGGCATCTCGCGGCGCGATTACCTCACGCTGACCGAGGATCCAGACCAGCCGCTGTTCAACCGCGCCATTCGCGGCACTTATCCGCCGGGCTCGACCATCAAGCCGCTGATGGCGCTGGCGGGCCTGGAAACCGGCACTGTCGAGCCCGACGATGACATCTTCTGTCCCGGCTATTTCATGCTGCCCAAGTCGCGCCACCGTTATCGCGACTGGCGCAAGGAAGGACATGGACGGGTGGACATGCGCGAGGCGGTGATGACCTCCTGCGATGTCTATTTCTACCGCCTGGCGGCGACCATGGGCATCGAGCGTATTCACCAGACTATGACCAGGATGGGCTTTGGCGTGCCCACCGGCATCGACATCAGCGGCGAGCGCAGCGGCATCATGCCGTCGCCGGCGTGGAAGAAGGGCCTATTCAAGCGCCGCGAGCAGCAGGTGTGGTTCCCGGGTGAGACCGTGATTGTCGGCATCGGCCAGGGCTACTGGTCGGCGACCCCGCTGCAACTGGCCCATGCCACGGCGCTTCTGGCCACACGCGGCCAGCATTTTCGTCCGCGACTGGTCGCCTCGATACGTGATGCCGGCAGCGGCGTACTGCAGGCGCGTGCCGCCAAGCCGTTGCCCAAGGTCGAGCTTGCCGACCGCGCCCGCTGGGAGGTCATCGTCGATGCCATGGTGGCGGTGACCACCGGCCCACGCGGCACGGCACAAGCCGCCGTTCGTGGCGCCAAGTACCCGATTGCCGGCAAGACCGGCACCGCACAGGTGTTCTCCGTCGGCCAGACCGAGAAGTACAACGAGAAGACCGTGGCCGAACGGCTGCGCGACCATGCGCTGTTTGTCGCCTTCGCACCGGCCGATGAGCCGCGCCTGGCCATTGCCGTGCTGGTCGAGAACGGCGGCCACGGCGGCTCGGTAGCGGCACCGATTGCCCGTGCCGTGTTTGATGCCTACCTGCTCGAAGGCAAGAAATAATGTACGAGGATTTCACCCGCACCTCGCGCACGCGCCGCACGGTCACCGCAACTGCACGACTGCTGAAGACGCTGCACCTCGATGGCACGCTGCTGGCCTGCCTGGCCACGGTCCTCGCCTTTGGGCTGTTTGTCCTCTACAGCGCCTCGGGTGACAACGAAACACTGTTCATCAACCAGCTGATCCGCATCGGCCTCGCCATCGGCGTCATGCTGGCGCTGGCGCGCGTGCCCGATCACTTCCTGCGGATGCTGGCACCCGCGGGCTATGTGGGCGGCATGCTGTTGCTGCTGGCAGTGGCCCTGGTCGGCGACGTCGGCAAGGGCGCGCAGCGCTGGCTGGACCTCGGCATCGTGCGTTTCCAGCCCTCCGAACTGATGAAACTCGCGGTGCCGATGATGTGCGCCTGGTACCTGCACGAACGCCCGCTGCCACCCTCCTGGCGCCATACCACCGCCGCGCTGGGCATCATCCTGTTGCCGGCGCTGTTGATCGCGGAACAGCCCGACCTGGGCACGGCACTACTGGTGTCTGCCGCCGGAATATTCGTGTTGCTGCTGGGCGGCCTGCCGGTGCGCATCATGCTGGCCGGTGCTGCGCTGCTGGCGGCGGCCGTGCCGCTGGTGTGGCAGCTGATGCATGACTACCAGCGTAGGCGTGTGATGACGCTGCTGGATCCGCAGAGCGATGCCCTCGGTGCGGGTTACCACATCATCCAGTCGCAGATTGCCATCGGCTCCGGCGGCGTCTTCGGCAAGGGCTGGACCAACGGCAGCCAGGCGCAGCTGGAATTCCTGCCGGAACGCTCCACCGACTTCATCTTTGCGGTGGTCGGCGAGGAACTCGGCCTGCTGGGCGTGCTGACCCTGTTGCTGGCCTACCTGGTGCTGATCGGTCGCGCGCTGTGGATGGCCTCGCAGTGTCGCGATGCCTTTGCCCGGCTGCTGGGCGGCAGCATCGCGCTGACCTTCTCGGTGTACGTCGTGGTCAACGCCGGCATGGTCGCCGGGCTGTTGCCCGTGGTCGGCGTGCCGCTGCCACTGGTCAGTTATGGCGGCACGTCAATGGTGACCCTGATGGCTGGCTTCGGTATCCTGATGTCGCTCTATTCGAGCCGCAAACTGTTGGGTTCATGAAGTCACCGATCGCGCAACTATTCCTTGCGGCCCTGCTGGCCGCAGGCCTTGTCACCAGCGCCACGGCGCTCGACCTCACCCGCGATGACGTGCGCACCTTCATGCGCGAGATGCAGCGCAAACACGGCATGGACGAGAAGATGCTGCGCGCCGCGCTCGGCGCCGCTGAATTGCAGCCACGCGTCATCGAGCTGATGACCCGGCCGGCAGAGAAGGTCAAGCCCTGGCACGAATACCGCGAACATTTCCTCACCGAGCAACGCATCGCTGCGGGTGTTGAATTCTGGAACACTCATCGCGACAGCCTGGCCACCATCGAGGCCGACACCGGCGTCTCGGCCCATGTCATCGTCGCCATCATTGGTGTCGAGACCTACTTCGGGCGCATCACCGGCAAGTTCCGCGTGGTCGACGCGCTGTCCACCCTGACCTTCGATTACCCGCCCCGCAGCAGTTACTTCCGCGCCGAACTGGAACAATTCCTGCTGCTCTCAGCAGAAGAGCAGGTGGATGTGGGCCAGGCGCAAGGCTCCTATGCCGGCGCCATGGGCGCGCCGCAGTTCATGCCGCGGAGCTATCGCGCCTACGCCGCCGACGGTGATGGCGACGGCCGGCGTGACTTGTGGGGCAGCTGGCCCGATGTGCTGGCCAGCGTGGCCAATTATCTTGTCCGTCACGGCTGGCGCCGCGGCGAACCCGTATCCGTGCCCGCAGACCTGTGGTTTCCCGAGGTCAGGGAGCTGGTGGCCGGCAGCCTGGCGCCCAACAGCACGGTCAAGGCCCTGCGCGACCTCGGCCTGTCCTTCGAGACGTCGCTGGAGGACAAGGCGCCGGCACTGTTTATCGGCGTGGCCGGCACGGCCGGACCGGAACTGCGCGCGGGCTTCCACAATTTCGGCGTGATCACCCGCTACAACCGCAGCGTGCTCTACGCACTCGCCGTGGATGAACTCGGCCTGACTATCGCTGCACGCCTGCCCCCTGCCGCGTCAGCAACCGTTCCATGATGCGCCGGGCCCTGCAGGCCACAGCACTGCTCGCGCGTGCTGCTGCTCACTGCCTGTGCGCCGCAACCGCGCAAGCCACCACCGCCGGAGTCCACCGCAGGTGAGGTCATCCCGCGCAATGAGCCGCGCTCGCGCTATGGCAACCCGCCGTTCTACGAAGTCGAGGGCCGCCGCTACGTCGTGCGCGACACGGCCGAGGGCTACCTCGAGCGTGGCGTGGCCTCCTGGTACGGCGCTGACTTCCACGGCAAGCGCACCTCTTCCGGCGAAACCTACGACATGGATGCGATGACCGCCGCCCATCCGACCTTGCCCCTGCCCTGCTACGTGCAGGTGACCAACCTGCAAAATGGCCGCAGCATCGTCCTGCGAGTCAATGATCGCGGGCCTTTTCGCAAGGATCGCATCATTGACCTGTCGCGCAGCGCGGCCACCCGCCTGGACATGATCCGGGATGGCACGGCGATGGTGGAGGTCCGTGCCATCACCACGCCGAGTGCCGCGGTGGTAGTCGCCAGGCCGCAGCGGCTTTACGCCCAGGCCGGCGCCTTCCAGGACCCGGCCAATGCACAGCGCCTGGCCGATAGCCTGCGCAGCGCCGGCATTGCCGGCGTCGAGATCATCGAGGTCATGGCCAGTCGCGTGCTTCGTGTGCGTGCAGGTCCGGTGGCCACGGTGGCGGAATTTGATGCACTGATGGAGCGCCTGCGCCGGGCGGGCGTGCCTGAGCCGCGCCTGTCCAGCGACTGAGCCGGCAGCCGGACGGCGACGCCAGTAGAATTCGCGACTGTCCTTCAAGACCCTGAACTCAAGCTACCGCCATGAGGTTCCTGTTGAAAACCATCGCCCTGACCGCCCTGCTCGCGCTGGCCAGTGCCACGGCACTCGCATCCGCACCCATACCGCCGCCGCCCACGCTGCAGGCACGCTCCTGGATCCTGGTGGACCAGCACAGTGGCCAGACGCTGGCCAGTCACGCCGCTGACCAGTCGGTGGAACCGGCGAGCCTGACCAAGCTGATGACTGCCTATGTCGCCTTCCACGCACTGCAGGACGGCAGGCTCTCGCTGCAGCAGCCCGTTTCCATCAGCCATGCTGCGCGCTACACGGATCCGGATGGCTCGCGCTCGTACCTGGAGATTGGTTCGCGCGTGCCGGTCGAGGTCTTGCTGCAGGGCATGATCGTGCAGAGCGGCAACGACGCCAGCATTGCGCTGGCCGAGGCGATTGCCGGCAATGAGGCCACCTTTGCCACGCTGATGAACCAGTACGCCAGCCGCCTGGGCATGAGCGGCTCGCATTTCGACAATTCCAGCGGCCTGCCGAGGCCCAGCCAGCAAGTCACCGCGGCGGACATGTCGCGGCTGGCGCGCGCCATCATCAGCGAGTTCCCGAACTACTATCGCTGGTACTCGCAGCGCAATTTCACCTGGAACGGCATCACCCAGGGCAACCGCAACGGCCTGCTGGAGCGTGATCCCAGCGTCGATGGCATGAAGACCGGCTACACGAAGAGCGCCGGCTACTGCCTGGTATCGTCGGCCGAGCGCGAGGGCACCCGGCTGGTCGCCGTGGTGATGGGCACCGACAGCGCACGCGAGCGCGAGGCAGCCAGCCTGACGCTGTTGAACTACGGCTTCAGCTTCTATGAGACACGCCAGCTGCGTGGTGCAGGACTGGAGCTGGCCGAGCAGCGCGTCTACAAGGCCGCCGGCGGACGCATCGCCGTGGGCCTGGCCGATGACCTCTATGTCACCGCACCGCGCGGCAGCCTGGACAAGATCGAGATCCAGATAGAACTCGCCCCCAAGGTGGTCGCACCCCTGACCATGGCCGATCGCGTCGGCACCGTGCGCGCGTTGCTGGATGGCAAGGTGGTGGCAGAAGCCCCGCTGCAGCCGCTGGCCGATGCGCCGATGGGCGGCTTTTTCCGCCGCCTGTGGGACACCATCCTCAGCTGGTTTGCCTGACCATGCCGCTAACCAAGGTCTGGCTCAACGATCGCCTGCTGCCGTTGTCGGAAGCGCGCATTTCACCCATGGATCGCGGCTTCCTGTTTGGTGATGGCGTATACGAGGCAATGCCGGTGCATGCCGGGCGCGCCTATCGCTTTGACCAGCACATCGCCCGTCTTGATCGCAGCCTGCGCGAGCTGGGCATGACGCCGACACTCGATCGCGCCGCCTGGCTGGCCGTTTGCGGCGCACTGGTGCACGGCAACGACGCCGGCCAGCTGGAGCTGTTCCTGTACCTGCAGGTCACCCGCGGGGTCGAGGCCGAGCGCAACCACGTGCCCACTGCGGGCACGCCGCCGACCATTTTTGCCTTTGCCATGCCGGAGTCACCGCAGCCAGCAACCATGCCCACGCTGGGCGTCGCGGCGATCACCACCCAGGACCTGCGCTGGCAGCGCTGCGATATCAAGGCCATTTCGCTGCTGGGCAATGTGCTGGCGCGCTGGGAAGCGGCGCGGGCTGATACCCGCGAAGCCTTGTTGCTGCGCGAGGGCTACTTGATGGAGGCCAGCACCAGCAGCGCGCATATCGTCCGCGATGGCGTATTGATCACGCCGCCGCCGGCCAAGGTCATCCTGCCGGGCACCACGCGCGCCGTGCTCATCGAGCTGGCCGAGCGTGCCGGCATTCCCTTCCAGCACCGACCCATCAGTGAAGCCGAGTTGCGCCAGGCCGATGAAGTGCTCATCGCCTCGTCAGGCGGCGGCGTGCGTCCGGTGACAACGCTTGACGCCAAGCCGGTCGGCAACGGCCGGCCGGGACCAGTGTTTGCATCGCTCTACCGCTGGATGAACGACACCCGCCAGGAATTCTCGGTGGAACTGCCGCGGTGAGCGACGCGGAATCGCTGCTGGCATTTCCCTGTGAATTCCCGCTCAAGGTCATGGGTCGTGACAACGAGGAGTTTCGCAGCCAGACCCGGGCCATCGTCGAGCGCCACGTCGGCCAGCTCGATCCCGCGCAAGTGCAGGAACGCGCCAGCCGCGAGGGTCGCTTCGTCGCCCTGACCTACACCTTCACGGCCCAGAGCCGCAGCCAGCTCGAGCAGATCTATCAGGAAATGAGCGACAGCGGCGTCGTGCTGTTTTCGCTGTGAGCCGGCGGCGGACCTGCGCCCTGCCACCCACTGGGCTCGGCCAGGCCCAGCGCCCGGCATAGCAGCGGCGCCAATTCGCGCGCCACGCCTGAAACATCAGCCGCAACACCCAGCGCCGACAACTGGGTCATTTCCAGCCCAGCCATGCCGCAGGGATTGATGCGGCCAAAGGGCGCGAGGTCCATGTCCACATTGAGCGCCAGCCCGTGGTAGCTGCAGCCGCGACGGATGCGCAGGCCCAGGCTGGCAAGTTTCTGCTCCTCGACATAAACGCCGGGTGCGTCGCGTCGGCCAGCGGCGACAATGCCGTGGGCGGCGGCAAGATCAATGACTGCCTGCTCCAGTGCCTGCACCAGCTCGCGTACGCCCATCTTGAGTCGCCGCAGGTCCAGCAGCGGGTACACCACCAGCTGGCCGGGACCGTGATAGGTGACCTGGCCGCCGCGATCGATGCCGACCACGGGAATATCGCCCGGCGCCAGCAGGTGCTCCTGCCTTGAATTCATGCCCAGGGTAAACACCGCAGGATGCTCGAGGAACCAGATTTCATCAGCACGGTCCCCGGCGTGAGCATCCACCCAGGCCTGCATGGCGCGCCAGGTGGATTCGTAGTCCACCTGGCCAAGCCAGCGCAATTGCAGGGCGGGCGCCAGGCGCATTGTGGCGCCCGTGGCCATCAGCCGACCACGACCTCGGCCTCAAGGTGGCGCTCGGCATTCAGCGAATTGGAGATCAGGCAGATCTTCTCGGCCTTCTCCAGCAAGGCCTGGCCGCGCGCGGCATCGGCACCGGCCGGTAGCGAGAGCTTGGCCTTCGTGTGCATGGCCACGAAACGGGTCACGCCGTCGACACGATCCAGCGTGCCCTCGACCGTAGCGGAGATCGAGGTCCACTCAAACTTGCTGGCGCGGGAGACAGCGCGAAAGCTCAACACGAAGCAATCGGCGGCAGCGGCCGTCAGCAGCGTCTCCGGCGACCAGTAACCCGGCGGACCATCAAATTCCGGCGGTGGCGTCGAGGCCAGGGGGGTGAGCCCCTCACTGCTGAGGCTGACTTCGCCCTCGGGCGCCGCCGCAACATTGACCGTATAGCGATGGGGGTACGGGTGCATGTCCTATCCTCTGTTCAAGCCACAGTTATCGCCATCCAGCGCACGCTCGGCGCGATAGCTGGAGCGAACCATCGGCCCGGCCACGCACTCGCGAAATCCGCGAGCCAGCGCAGCCTGGCGAAATTCCTCAAAGGCCTCCGGCGTCACGTAACGCAGCACCGGCAGGTGATTGGCAGTCGGTCGCAGGTACTGGCCCAGGGTCAGCAGGTCGCAGCCGACGGCGCGCAGGTCATCAAAGGTCTGCAACAACTCTTCATCGGTCTCGCCCAGGCCCAGCATCAGCCCGGTCTTGGTCAGCACCGCGGGCTTGAAGCGCTTGGCATGGGCCAATACCGCCAGCGTCTGGCGATAGCCGGCGCGCGCATCACGCACCGGGTGGGTGAGGCGCTCCACCGTCTCGACGTTCTGCGCAAAGACCTCAAGCCCGGAATCGACCACGGTTTCCACGTCGGCCAGCACGCCCTGGAAATCCGGCGTCAGCGCCTCGACGGCGGTATTCGGGTTCGCGGCCTTGATGGCGCGTACGCAGGCGGCGAAGTGCGCGGCACCGCCATCGGGCAGGTCGTCGCGATTTACCGAGGTCAGCACCACGTAGCCGAGCTTCATCAGCGCGACCGTGTGTGCGGCGTTGGCGGGTTCATCCGCATCCAGCCAGCCCTGCGGATTGCCGGTATCCACGGCACAGAAGCGACACGCACGCGTGCACACCGCGCCCATCAGCATCAGCGTGGCGGTGCCGGCATTCCAGCATTCGCCGATGTTGGGGCACTTGGCTTCCTCGCAGACCGTGCTGAGGCGATGCTCACGCACCACCTGCCGTACCGCATCAAAGCGCACGCCGGCAGGCATTGGTGCACGCAACCAGCGCGGCTTCTTGCCCACCACCACGGGCTCGCTTTCCGCCGAACGCTTGATGCCATCGCGAATCGCGTTGAAGCCCTGCTCGGTACGGTACTTGTCCCCGCTCTTGGCGCGCAGCGGGCCTGCCGTGACAGGAATGCCCTTGAACTCGCTCATGGCGGCATCTTAGCCGACCGCCGCCGCCAGCAGCGGATGGCGCCAGCGCCCGGAGGTCAGCGCCTGCTCCAGTTGTGCCAGACGTGCGGGCGTGCCGACATCCAGCCAGGCGCCTGGGTAAAGCTCGCCGCTCAGTTGACCCTGTTGCTGTGCCCGGTCCAGCCAGGGCTTCAGCGGAAAGCCGCCGGCACGGGCACCCTCAAACAGCGCCGGATGCAGCACCGAAATGCCGGAGTAGGTGAATCGTGGACCGTGGCTGGAAACCAGTCCCTGGGCATCGAGGGCGAAGTCACCGTCGGGATGGTGGGGCGCGTTTGGCACCAACACCAGATGCGCCAGCGAATTATCCGGCAGGGTCAGCGCAGTCATCGGCAGGTCGGTCCAGACATCACCATTGACCAGCAGGAAGGGCGCATCCCCCAGCAGCGGCAGCGCATTGAAGATGCCACCTCCCGTCTCCAGGGCCACCGGCCCTTCATCGCTGTAGCGGATCTGCAGCCCGAGGCGTGATCCATCGCCCAGTGCCTCTCGCAGTGCCGCGCCCTGCCAGGACAGGTTGATGATGACCTCAGTCACGCCCGCGACAGCGAGCGCCGCCAGGTGGTAGTCAATCAAGGCGTGACCAGCCACCTTCAGCAGTGGCTTGGGGCACTGATCAGTCAGCGGGCGCATGCGCTCGCCGCGTCCCGCCGCAAGGATCATGGCCTTCATGTGCCCTGCGGCATGCGTTGCCGGGCCAGGACAAAGGCCGGCTGCACCTGCTTCCTCAGGTAGTGGTCGAAATCGGCGAACTCGGGCGTCGCGGAGGTTACTTCCAGCACATAGTCGAGCACGCGCGGCAGGTCGGCGAGGTAGCGCACCTTGCCGTCGCGATACCAGAGGCGGGCGAAGATGCCGAGTACCTTGAGGTGGCGCTGCAAGCCCATCAGGTCGTACCACTGCACGAAGGTCGGCTCATCCGGGCCGGCATTGAGGCCGGCCGCTGCGGCTTCCTTGCGATAGCGGCTGAGCCAGGCCAGCTGGCGTCGGCGCGGCCAGACGATGTAGCAATCCTTCAGCAGCGAGACCAGGTCGTAGGTAACGGGTCCACGCACCGCGTCCTGGAAGTCGAGGACGCCCGGATTGGCGCCGGGACAAACCATCAGGTTGCGCGAGTGATAGTCACGATGCACCAGCACCTGCGGCTGGGCAGCGGCGTTCTTGCACAGCTTGTCAAACACCGCGGTCAGCATCTCGCGTTCCTTGGCATTCGCTGTCAGCCCCAGGTGCCGGCCGAGAAACCACTCGGGAAACAGCGCCATCTCCCGTTGCAGCAGCGCAGCATCGTAGGCCGGCAAGGCCGTCGCCTGTGCCGTGCCGCGCGCCTGCAGGCGCACCAGCGCAGTGATCGCATCAAACAGCAGCCCATCCGGATCAGCGTCCTGCTCCAGCGCCGCAAGGTACTGCCTGCCGCCCAGATCGCTCAGCAACAGGAATCCCTGCGCCAGGTCACGCGCCAGGATGGTGGGCACGTGCACGCCGCTGCCTGCCAGGACGGCCTGGACCTGCAGGTAGGGACGCAGGTCTTCCTGCTCTGGCGGCGCATCCATGCCGATGCGGCTGACGCCAGCACCGCGCACGCGGAAATAGCGGCGGAAACTGGCGTCTTCCGAAGCCGGCGCCCAGCGATAGCTGCCCGGTCCGAGCTCCTTTTCGGCCCAGGCACAGAGCAGGTTCAGTCGTTCGTCAGGTGGGGTCTTGCGGCGCATTCGGCGGGACGTCCAGGGGGGCTGCATTATAGACTGGCGCATTGAATCGCCTTACGGTCCTGCCCGCCATTGCGCCTGCCACATAATTTCCATCTCCTAGCGGCCCTGGTCGCAGCCATAGCCAGTCCGGCCTGGGCACAGGAATGCCCGGCGCCGGTAGCTGCTGCTGCCCCGGTGGTTCGCAGCGACAACCGCAACCTGCCGTTTGACATCACCAGCGGCAGTGCTGAGGTCAGCCGCGCTGGCGATGCAGAACTGCGTGATGGCGTCACCGTCACCCAGGGCGATGCGCGACTGACTGCGCAATCAGCGACATTCAGCGCACAGGATCGCGCCTTTACGGTCAAGGGCGAGGTCCAGTACAGCGATCCACAATTGCGCATCAAGGGCGATTCCGGCAACTGGAGCGACACCGCGGGCGGCGTGTTTCGCGGCACCGAGTTCGAGCTGCCCACCCAGCCGGCGCGCGGCACGGCCGACGAGCTGGCGCTGGACCCGAGTGGCGAAATTCGACTCAAGCAAGTCAGCTATACCGCCTGCCCCGCCGGCCAGGATGACTGGTTCCTGCGCGCCAGCTCCATCGAGATTGACCAGAAGTCCCAGCAGGGCACCGGGCGCAATGTCCGCGTCGAGCTCAAGGGCATCCCGATCCTCTACGCCCCGGTGATTTCCTTCCCGGTGGGAGAAGCGCGCAAGTCAGGCTTCCTGTTTCCCGCCATTGGCACTTCCAATCGTTCGGGTTTTGAGCTGGGCATTCCCTACTACTTCAACCTGGCGCCGCAATACGACCTGACCCTGACGCCACGCCTGCTGAGCCGGCGCGGTGCGGGCCTGGATGCGCAGTTTCGCTACCTCAGCAGCCAGAGCGAAGGCCGATTCCAGGGCTCCCTGATTCCCGACGATGACCTCGCCCGGCGCGATCGTGGGCTGGCGCGCCTGCTGCACCAGACCCACTTCAGCGACCGGCTGCGCCTGCAGCTGGACCTGTCCCAGGCCAGCGATACCCGCTACTTCGAGGATTTCGGCCTCGGCCCCGATGGCACCAGCGTTACTTTCCTCGACCGTTACCTGCACCTGGCCTGGCTGGGCGAGGGCTGGCGCCTGGATGGGCGACTGCAGGACTACCAGACCATCGACCCGACGGTAGCCGCGACTGATCGACCCTATTCGCGACTGCCGCAACTGGCGCTGAACGGCAACTGGCCACTGGCTGGCAGCGGCCTGCGCCTCGGGCTCAACAGCGAGCTGGTGTATTTCGACCGTGATACCGGCGTGACCGGCGGCCGCTTTGACATTGCGCCGCGGCTGTCCTGGCCGCTGGCCGGGCGCGGCTGGTTCCTCGAACCGAGTGCTGCCTGGCGCATGACCGCCTGGGAGCTGGCCGATACGGCGCCGGGCGTTGATGACTCGCCCATGCGCAACGCGCCGGTGCTGGCCGTCAATGGCGGCATGATCTTCGAGCGTAATGCCGGTTCGCGTGAGCAGTGGCTGCAGACGCTGGAGCCGCGCGTGCTGTATTCCTATATTCCCTATCGCGAGCAGTCAGCACTGCCGGTGTTTGATGGCGGCCTGCCCGACCTCAACCTGGTGCAGCTGTTTCGCGTCAATCGCTTCCTCGGCGCGGATCGCCTGGGCGATGCCAATGAGCTCGCCGTAGGCCTGACCTCGCGACTGCTGGATCGCGACAGTGGGCGGCAGTACCTCTCGGCCACCGTGGGCCAGCGCTTCTACTTCGACCCGCCGCGCGTCACCCTGCCCGGCCAGCCCGCCGATACCCGCAATGCCTCCAACCTGGTGGGCGAGATTTCCCTGACCGCCTTCGCCAACTGGAGCGTAAACCTGGGTCTGGAGTGGGATGCCAGCGCCTCGAATACGGTGCTGGGGCAGGCCGGCCTGCAGTACCGGCCGGGCCGCGATACGGTCGTCAACGTCGGTTATCGCTACCGCGAGGGCCGCCTGGAGCAATGGGACGCCTCGGCGGCCTGGCGGCTGTCGCCGCGCTGGCAGATCTTCGTGCGCCAGGTTCAATCCCTGCGCGACAAGACCTCAATCGACAGCTTCGCCGGCTTTGAATATGGCGGCTGCTGCTGGCGCCTGCGGCTGGTCGGCCGGCGCTATATCTCCAATCGCACCGGCGAGCACGACACTTCCGTGGCCCTGACGCTGGAACTCAAGGGCCTTTCATCTGTCGGAACCGACGACACTTTCCTGCGACGCGGCATTCGGGGATACTCCCCCGATTCCCCGTAGCCTAGCCCCGAGCGGACCACACATGATCCGAGCATTGACCCTGACCCTCCTTGGCGTCGCCGCGATTTCCAGCGCCCACGCCCAGACCCGCGAACTGTCCAGCACCGGCATAGCGCTTGATCGCGTTATTGCCATCGTCAACGAGGGCGTGGTGCTTGAAAGCCAGTTGCAGGACCAGCTGGAGGTCATTACCAGCCGCATACGCGAGCAAGGCGGCCAGATGCCGCCCGCCGCCGCCATTCGCCAGCAAGTGCTGGAGCGACTGATCCTGCAGGAAATCCAGATTCAGCGCGCGGACCGTGTGGGCGTGAAGGTGTCGGATGAAATGCTCAATAACGCGCTGCGCGACGTGGCCCAGCGCAACAATGTGGCGTTTGAGCAGATGCCGATGATCCTCGCCGAGCAGGGCGTGGACTACGCCAGCTATCGCGACGAGATGCGCCGCGAGATCACCCAGACCCTGCTGCGCCAGCGCGATGTCTTCACGCGCATCTATGTCTCACCGCGTGAGCTGGAAACCGCCCTGCTGCGCGATTCCGAGCAAGCCGGCGTCAATTCCGAGTACGACGTTTCCCACATCCTGCTGGCCCTGCCGGAATCAGCCAGCGGCGAGCAGATGACCCAGGTCGAGGCCCGCGCCGAGGAAGTCTACCGCCTCGCCCAGGGCGGTTCGGACTTCGGCCAGCTGGCACTGGCCTATTCCCAGGCCCAGTCGGCGCTGGAGCGCGGCAAGCTAGGCTGGCGCAAGGGCACGCAGCTGCCGGCGTTCATCGCCAACCTGGTGGTCGGGATGGAAGCCGGCCAGGTCGCCCGCCCGGTGCGCACGCCTACCGGCTTTCACATCATCCGCCTTGACGAGACGCGCGGTGCACCCAGCGCCATGATGATCGAGCAGCTCCATGCGCGGCACATCCTGTTGCGACCGAACGAGATCCAGGACGACGCCACCACCCGCCAGCGCCTGCTGGCCCTGCGTGAGCGCATCCTTGGCGGCGAGGACTTCGAGGCCCTGGCCAGCGTGACCTCTGAAGATCCCGGCTCCGCCAGCGCCGGTGGCGACCTCGGCTGGGCCGGACCTGGCACTTTCGCGCCGGAATTCGAGGAAGTCGTCTCGACCCTGGCGCAGGATGAAATCAGCCAGCCGTTTCGCTCGCAGTACGGTTGGCACATCGTGCAGATGCTGGGTCGCCGCTCCCACGACCAGAGCGACGAAGTCCGCCGCCAGCGTGTGTATTCAGCGCTGCGCGAGAGCAAGGTCGATGAGGAAACAGAATTGTGGCTGCGGCGCATGCGCGACGAGGCCTACGTCGAGTTGCGCAATCCCTGATTCAGCAGCGCGGCGCGGCTCCCTGACATGAGCGTTCCTCGCCTGGTTGTCACCAGCGGCGAGCCTGCCGGTATTGGCCCAGAACTCTGCCTGCGTGCTGCGCTTCGCGACTGGCCTTCTGAACTGATCTTTGTCGCCGATCCCCAGTGGCTGCAGGCCACGGCCCAGGCGCTGGGCATCTCCGTTTCCATTACTGCCTGGCAACCTGGGCAAGCCGCGGTCGCGCACGTCGCCGGCAGCATGCCGGTGCTGTCCGTGCCGCTACGCCAGGCTGTCGTGGCCGGCCGGCCTGATGTGGCCAATGCCGCGAGCGTGCTGGCCATGCTGGATTGCGCAGTGGATGGGTGCCTGGATGGAACATTCGACGCCATGGTCACGGCACCGCTGCAGAAATCCGTGATCGCCGAAGCCGGCCATGCCTTCACCGGCCATACCGAATACCTGGCCCGGCGCTGTGGCAACGCACGCGCGCTGATGTTGCTGGTGGCGGGGACGCTGCGTGTTGCACTCGCCACCACCCATGTGCCGCTCTCTGAGGTGCCCCGCTCGCTCAGCCCGCAGTTGCTGGACGACATCCTGGCGATCCTGGATCGGGACCTGCGTGGGCGCCTGGGCATCAGCCAACCGCGCATCGCAGTGTGCGGGCTCAATCCCCATGCCGGGGAAGGCGGACACCTGGGACACGAGGATGCCGCGATCATCGCGCCGGCCATCGCGCGCGCAGTCAGCGCGGGCATGAAGGTGCACGGGCCAGTGCCCGCGGATACCGCCTTCACCCCGGCGGCACTGGCCCAGTGCGATTGCGTGCTTGCCATGTATCACGACCAGGGGCTGCCGGTACTGAAGTACGCGGGCTTTGGCCGCGCCGTGAATGTCACGCTGGGCTTGGCACTGACGCGCACCTCGGTGGATCACGGCACGGCGCTGGATATTGCAGGCCAGGGGCGCGCCGATCCCGGCAGCCTGTTTGAGGCCATTGCGCTGGCCCAGCAGCTGGCGGACGGATGATCCAGCCGCGCAAGCGCTTCGGCCAGCATTTCCTCCACGACCCGGGCGTCATCCGCCGCATTGTCGAGGCCATCAATCCGCAAGCTGATGAGCGGCTGGTGGAAATTGGCCCGGGACTGGGCGCACTGACCGTGCCCCTGCTGCAACGCCTGCCCCGGCTGGAAGTGATCGAGATCGACCGCGATGTCATCCCGAAGCTGCAGCAGCGCTGCCTGGGAATGGGCGAACTGGTGGTGCATTCCCAGGATGTCCTGACCGTGGACTTTGCCGCGCTGAAGGGCGACGGCCCGCCGCTTCGGGTCTGCGGCAACCTGCCCTACAACATCTCCACGCCCCTGCTGTTCCACCTGCTGCAGTTCAAGGGCGCCATCAGCGACATGCACTTCATGCTGCAGAAGGAAGTGGTGGATCGCATGGCGGCGAAGCCCGGCAACAAGATCTATGGCCGCCTGACCGTGATGCTCGCGGCAGCCTGCGAGGTCGAGTCCATGTTTCACGTCGGCCGCGGCGCGTTCAATCCGCCGCCTGCGGTGGACTCGGCCGTCGTGCGCCTGCGCCCGCACACCTCGGCCGGGCTGGCGCTCACCGACACCGCGCGCTTCAGCCAGGTGGTCGCCGCTGCCTTCTCGCAGCGACGCAAGACCCTGCGTAATTCCCTGGCCGCCCTGGCCGATGCCGATACCTTCAAGGTGGCGGGCATTGATCCGACCCGTCGCCCCGAGACACTCTCACCTGCCGAGTTTGCTGCGCTGGCCAATGCGCCGGCACCAGCCGCGGCGACTATAATGACGCCGTCCGAAAGCTAGGGAACCAACATGGCCTACCAGAACATCCTGCTGGCAGTAGACCTGAGCGACGACAGCATCCAGGTCGCCAACCGCGCCAAGGCGGTGGCAGAAGCCACCGGTGCGCGCCTGTCTTTGCTGCACGTTGTCGAGTACGTGCCTGTTGAACCCATGGGCGAGACGCTGATGCCCGCCGTGCAGATCGAGGAGGAGCTCGTCCAGCGTGCCAAGGAGCGCCTGGAGCAGCTGGCGCTGCGCGCCGGCATCGAGGCCGCACCGCGGCGCGTTGCCGCCGGCAACATCAAGGCCGAGATCGTGCGCGCGGCAGCTGAGCAAAAATGCGACCTGATCGTGCTTGGCAGCCACGAGCGCCATGGTCCCTCAATCCTGGTCAACCTGACCGAAGACACCGTGATGCACGCCGCTTCCTGCGACGTGCTGGCCGTGCGCCTGGGCTGAGGAGCCACCCGTGTCACACGCCATTTCGGTCGAGGTCGATACCCGCTACCTGGATGACCAGTCCGATCCGGACAGCAGCCGCTTTGTGTTTGCCTACACCATCACCATTCGCAACCGTGGCGAGGTGCCGGCCAAGTTGCTCACCCGCCACTGGCTGATCACCGATGCCAATGGCAAGGTGCAGGAAGTGCGCGGCGAGGGCGTCGTCGGCGAGCAGCCCCACCTGCAACCCGGCCAGGGGTTTCGCTACACCAGCGGCGCCGTGCTGGAAACGCCGGTCGGCGCCATGCAGGGCAGCTACCAGATGCTGGCAGACGACGGCGTGGAATTCGATGCGCCGATACCGCCCTTCACGCTGGCCATGCCCGGCACCCTGCACTAGGCCCCGTGGCCGTCTACGCCATCGGCGACTTGCAGGGATGCCATGACGCCCTGCTGTGCCTCCTCGACAAGCTGAATTTCGATCCTGCCGCCGATCACCTGTGGTTCACCGGCGATCTGGTCGCCCGCGGGCCAGATTCGCTGGGCGTGCTGCGGACAGTGCGCGCCCTGGGTGAAGGCGCCACGGTCGTCCTCGGTAACCACGACCTGCACCTGCTGGCCCTGGCGTGGGCCGCGGATAGCCCGCGCAAGCATGACCAGGGATTGCGCGCCGTGCTAGAGGCCCGCGATGCCGATGAATTACTGCAGTGGCTGGCGCAGCGGCCCTTGATTCATCACGACGTCGGCCTGGGCTGGACCCTGGTGCATGCCGGCCTGGTGCCGCAATGGAGCGTGGCCCAGGCTTTGGCGCTGGCTGCTGAAGTCGAGGCGGAGCTACGTCGTGAGCCGCAGGCACTGCTCGCTGGCATGTATGGGGATGAACCTGATCTCTGGCACGACCAGCTGCAAGGCATGGCGCGTCATCGACTGGTGATCAATGCGCTGACGCGCATGCGCTATGTCGATGACCAGGGTCGGTTGCTGTTGAAGCTAAAAGGCGCGCCGTCTGCGGCGCCGGCCGGGGCCCTGCCCTGGTTCCGGCATCCCCAGCGCCAAAGCCGCGGTGATCGCCTTGTGTTCGGTCACTGGTCCACGCTGGGGCTGCTGCAGGAGCCGGGACTGCTGGGACTGGATGGGGGTTATGTGTGGGGCGGCTCGCTGTGGGCCGTGCGCCTCGATGCCGAGGCACTGCCACTGCAGGTGGCCAGCACAGGAACGCCGGCCGCGAAAATCTCAGCGCCTTAGTTGTGCCGGTGCATCTGGCGTCGGCAGCGCCACCAACAAGTCGAATTTCAGGTCTATCACGCTGCCCAGCAACTGGTGCGGTATGCAATTGGTGCGATCGTTGACATTGCGGTGGGTCAGCAGCGGCAGCAGGCGATCACGAAACTGTTCCACCAGCTCGCAGTCACCCACCTCCAGGCCGCGCGGCTGGCCCCGGCGAATGCTCACGCTGCGCCACCGGCCCAGCGTCGTCTCGCCGACTACACGCTGGCCGGCTTCCGGGATTTCCGGCGCCTCGAAAATCACCCGCACGCGGGGGAAGGTCGCAATGAAGCCATGCCCGACCTCGCAGCCACGGGTGGTCACCTTGACCCCCTTGACCACGCCCGAGTAACGCAGCAGCAGCCTGACCTTGTCGCGCAGGCCCTCGCAGGAGTAACGCGTGGTAAAGCCCATATAGTGGAAATCAAATTCGTGATGCTTCCAGGCCGCCGCTACTTCCTGCACTTCGGCACGGGCGTCAACCGGCCAGGCCAGCATCATCATGGCCGCAAGGCAGGCCCATAAGCCCTGGCGAATTGGGGAATCCTGAGTCATGGGTAGTCTGACCGCCTTGATGGCTGGGTGGTTCCCGTGGCCTGGCCCGAATTCACTGCCGCACCAGCGTGACAAAACTGTAGCCATGATCATGTTGCCCATCCGCCGGGTGATCCACCCGTGCCACCTCGCGCCAGGCATTGCGCTCAAGCCCTTGCAGGCGGGTATCGCCCTCCACCTCGGCATGGACCTCGGTCAGTTCAATGCGATCCACTCGCGGCCAGCAGGCCTGGTAAACCTCGGCCCCGCCGATGATAAAGAGGGTCTGGCTCTGTGGCAGCAGCGCGCGGGCCTCATCCATGGAGGCCACGGCCTCTGCACCCTCGGCCTGCCAGCCCGCGCTTCGCGTCAGCACAAGACTGCGCCGCCCGGGCAGGGGCCTGCCAATCGACTCCCAGGTGCGCCGCCCCATCAGCAGGCCATGGCCCAGGGTCAGCGCCTTGAAGTGTTTCAGGTCAGCTGGAAGCCGCCACGGCAGGCCGCCATCGCGGCCAATCACGCCATTGCTCGCCACCGCAACAATGGCCGTGCACTGCCCTGTGCGGCCGTCGTTCACTTCTTCCTGCGCCGCACTGGCGGCTTGCCCACCAGCATGGTGCCGCGACATTGCGGCGTATTGCAGTGGCAGGCAAAGATCCTGTCGATGTTGGGCGCGTCGTCCGCATCGCGGGCAATCATGTAGTCGTAGTGCAATTCCTCGCCGGCCGGAATGGTGCGCAGCGCGCTGACGAAGATGCGCCTGCCAACAATCTCGGTCTCGCAATTCGGGTCACAGGAATGGTTGATGTAGCGTGCATCGCTGCCGCCTACGCCGGCATCCACCACCACCTTGTCATCCACCGTGAACAGGAAGGTGTGGGCATCGCCGACGGGCTTGTCCTCGTAGCGACGATCAGCCTCCTCGTGCGAAATGCGCTCGCCGACATACTCGATGATGCGCGTGCCCTTGCGGATGGTGCGCAGGGCGAACACGCCGCTGCCATGAATCTTTGAGCGCCGAACCCGGATCATGTCGGCATGCAGCGCGCCCTTCGCAGTACTCAATTCAAGTCCTCCATCAGGAAAAATCCCGCCTCAGACCGCGACCGGCGCGCGGATGGCAGGGTGATGCTGGTAGCCGGTGACCTCGAAGTCTTCAATCTGGTAGCTGAACATGTCGGCCGGGCGACGCCGTAGCGACAGTTGCGGCAAGGGCAGCGGCTCGCGCGACAGCTGCAGCTCGGCCTGCTCAAGGTGGTTCAGGTACAGGTGGCAATCACCGCCCACCCACACCAACTCGCCGACTTCGAGATCTGCCTGCTGGGCAAACATGTGGGTGAGCAATGCGTAGGAGGCGATGTTGAAGGGCACGCCGAGGAAGATATCAGCGCTGCGCTGGTACAACTGGCAGGACAGGCGGCCCCTGGCCACGTGGAACTGGAAGAAGGCATGGCAGGGCGCCAGAGCCATCTCAGGCAGCTGCGCCACGTTCCAGGCACTGACAATGATGCGCCGCGAATCCGGATCGCATTTCAGCTGCTCTACCACCCGCGCAATCTGGTCGATAGTGCTGCCATCCGCCGCAGGCCAGGCGCGCCATTGGCGGCCATACACCGGGCCCAGCTCGCCCTGCTCATCGGCCCATTCGTTCCAGATGCTGACGCCGTGTTCCTTCAGCCAGGCGACATTGGTCTCGCCGCGCAGGAACCACAGCAGTTCCACGATCACCGACTTCAGGTGCACGCGCTTGGTGGTGACCAGCGGAAATCCCGCCTGCAGGTCAAAGCGCAATTGCTCGCCGAACAAGGACAGCGTGCCGGTGCCGGTACGGTCTGCTTTTTGCACGCCCTGCGTGCGGATACGCTGCATCAGGTCAAGATAGGCACGCATATCAGGCCCAGTTGCCGGAACGCTCGTTGCGCCGCTGCGCCCAGGCCAGCATCGCCAGCCCGGCGATGATCATCGGCAGCGACAGCAGCTGGCCCATGGTCAGCCAGCCGAAGGCGAGATAACCAATATGCGCATCGGGTATGCGCACGAATTCGATCAGGATACGGAACAGGCCATAGGTCACCAGGAACAAGCCCGAAGGTGCCAGCCGCGCGCGCGGCTTGCTGGTGAACCACCAGATCAGTGCGAACAGCACCAGGCCTTCCAGCACAGCTTCATACAGCTGCGAGGCGTGGCGGCCCTCGCCATTGACCAAAAAACCCCAGGGCGCGTCGGTGGGCTTGCCCCACAACTCGCCATTGATGAAGTTGCCAATTCGCCCGGTGCCCAGGCCAATGGCCGGCAGCGGCACGGTGAAGTCGAACACATCAGCAATGAGTCGCTTGCGGCTGTGGGCAAACCAGGCGAGCGCCAGCATCACCCCGACCAGTCCGCCATGGAATGACATGCCGCCCTCCCAGACGCGGAATATCGACAGCGGGTCAGCGACGAGGTTGTCAAAGCCATAGACCAGGATCCAGCCCAGGCGGCCGCCGGCAATGACACCAATGGCGGCGAAGAAAATCAGGTCATCAACATCCACGGCCTTCCAGGTCGAGCTCGCCGCAGCACGGCGTCGCGCCAGCCACCAGCCAGCGATGAAGCCCACCACATACATCAATCCGTACCAGTGGATCTTGAGCGGGCCCAGCTGCAGGGCCACCGGGTCAATCTCGGGATAGGTCAGCATGGCTAGTCCCTCGCGCCTACTCGTCAGTGACCCGGCACAGGAAGGCCTTCAGGTAGCGCGTCTCGGCAATGGCCGGATGCACCGGATGATCGGGTGACTGGCCGCCAGTCTCAATCATCTGCACGAAGCGCCCGGATTGGCGCGCGGCGCGCTGGATGGCGTCGGACAATTCTTCCGCGCCCAGGTGCCAGGAACAGGAGCAGGACATCAGCAGTCCGCCAGACTCCACCAGTTTCATCGCCAGCAGGTTGAGGCGACGATAAGCGGCCAGCCCCTGCGGATGATCCTTGCGCTTCTTGATGAAGGCCGGCGGGTCGATGACCACGATGTCGAAGCGCCGCCCCGCGCTGCCGAGCGCCTGCATTGCATCGAAGGCATCACTCTTCTGCGTCTCCAGCTCAAGACCGCTGGCCTCGGCACTGGCCTTGGCCTGCCCCAGCGCAGCGGCGGAGGAATCCACGCACAGCACCGAGGCCGCACCGGCTTTGGCCGCCTGCAAGCCAAAGCTGCCGGCGTAGCTGAATACATCCAGCACGCGCGCCTTGGCGGAAAGACGCGCCACGCGCGCGCGATTGGCAGTCTGGTCGTAGAACCAGCCAGTCTTCTGCCCGGTGGCAAGCGAGACCTGGTAGCGCACGCCACCTTCGGGCACCTCGATCAGCTCGGGCACCTCACCAAAAGCCGGCGCCACTTCCAGGGGCAGGCCTTCCAGGGTGCGCATCGAGGCATCGTTCTTCCACAACAGGGCCTTGGGCGCGAGCAAGTCCTTCAACACCTCCAGGATGTCGTCCTTCTGCGCCTCCATGCCGGCGGTGGCGAGCTGCGCCACCAGCACGTCGCCATAGCGATCAACCACCAGGCCCGGCAGCAGGTCGGCCTCACCAAAGCACAGGCGGTAAAAAGGCGCGGAGTACAGGCGTTCGCGCAGTGCCAGCGCTGTTTTCAATCTCTGGCGCAGCAAGTCCGGCCCCGGCGCAGCATTGCGCGACAGCAGCCGCACGCTGATCAGCGTATTCGGGTTGATGTAGCCATAGCCCAGGAAGCGCTCGCGGCTGGAAATCACCCGCACATGCTGGCCCGGCTCGAAATCACCCAGGGGGCTCTGGCTGACGTCGATCTCGTTGGAGAACACCCACAGGTGTCCGGCCAGCAAGCGGCGTTCTTCACGGGGTTTGAGTATCACCGGGGGCAATTCAGCACCGGTACGGGAGCGGCGTTGGGTCACGGGTTTCTTCCTGGCGGACCAACTGCCACGGCAGCGATCGCGGGTCATTGGCTATAGTGCGGCAATTCTAACCGACCGCGACGCCTGCCATCATGCCCACCAGCCTGGCACTTACCCTGAAAAATAGACTTGGCGAGGCCACCAGCCCCTACCTGCGCCAGCACGCCGACAATCCTGTGGCCTGGCAACCCTGGGAAGAAGCGGTTCTGGCCAGCGCACGCGCAGCTGACAAGCCCATCTTGCTGTCGATCGGCTATTCAGCCTGCCACTGGTGCCATGTCATGGCGCACGAGTCCTTCGAGGATCCGGCGACGGCGGAAGTCATGAATCGCCTGTTCGTCAACATCAAGCTCGACCGCGAAGAGCGCCCGGACCTGGACAAGGTCTACCAGGTGGCACACCAGCTGCTGACCCAGCGCGGCGGCGGCTGGCCGCTGACGGTGTTCCTGTCCCCCGATGACCTGACGCCCTTCTTTGCCGGCACTTATTTCCCCAAGGAGGCGCGCTACGGCATGCCCGCCTTTGTTGATTTGCTGGAGAAAGCGGCCGCGCATTTCCACGGCCAGCGCGAAGCCATCCGCGGCCACAACAAGGCCCTGCGCGAGGTGTTTGATGAGCTGGTGCCTGCCGGCAGCCCCGGCGCGAAACTCGATGCCTCGCCATTGGTGCAGGCGCGCCAGCAGCACGAGGCTTCATTCGATGGCGAATGGGGCGGCTTTGGTGCTGCGCCCAAGTTTCCGCACCCGGCCAGCCTGGAGCGACTGCTGCGCGACTGGCAGGCCACGGCGCAGACGCCCGAGCCCGACCTGCGCGCGCTGTACATGAGCACGCTGACCCAGAAACGCATGATCGAGGGCGGCTTGTTCGACCAGCTCGGCGGCGGCTTCTGCCGCTACTCGGTGGATCCGTACTGGATGATTCCGCACTTCGAGAAAATGCTCTATGACAACGGCGCGCTGCTGGCGCTGGCAGCACAAACCGCCATTGCCACTGGCGATGGCCTGTACCGGCGCGCCGCCATGGAAACCGCGGGCTGGGCCATGCGCGAGATGCAATCAGCTGAGGGTGGCTTCTATTCGGCGCTGGATGCAGACTCAGAAGGCCACGAGGGCCTGTTCTATGTGTGGCAGCCTGACGAGGTGGCGTCGCTGCTGAGCGCCGATGAATTCGCCGTGTTCTCGCCACGCTTCGGCCTGGATCGCAATGCCAACTTCGAGGGCCGCTGGCACCTGCACAGCTATGTGGACCTGGGCGAGATCGCCAACACGCTGGGCATTGCGCCGGCCGAGGCAGCCGCGCGCCTGGACAGCGCGCGCGCGAAGCTGCTGACCCATCGCGCACAGCGCGTGCGTCCGGGCCTGGACGACAAGGTCCTCACCGCCTGGAATGGCCTGATGATCCGCGGTCTGGCCATGAGCGCACGCCTGCTGGACGAACCCGCGCACGCAGAAGGCTGCCACCCGTGCCGTGGACTACCTGCACGCTCATTGCCTGGGCAAGGAAGGCCTGCTGGCCACGCCGGCTGGCAAGGCTGCGCCCCTGCCTGCTTACCTGGATGACCACGCCTTCCTGCTCGATGCCCTGCTGGAATTGCTGCAGGCGCGCTGGCGCAGCAGCGACCTGGCGTTTGCCTGCACGCTGGCCGATGAATTGATCGCGCGCTTCAGCGACGCTGAGCGCGGCGGCTTCTGGTTCACCGCCGAGGGGCTGGACCCGCCGCTATGCCGACCCAAGGGTTTTGCCGACGAGGCCACGCCCTCGGGCAATGGCGTTGCGGCACTGGCGCTGGCGCGCCTGGGCTGGCTCACCGGCGAGACGCGCTACCTCGAGGCCAGCGAGAAGACCCTGCAAGGCGGCTGGGCCTCGATGCAGCGCGCGCCACAGGCGCATAGCACCATGCTCAATGCACTCGATGAACAGCTGCAGCCCGGCGAGATCGTCATCATTCGCGGCAAGTCAGAAGAGGCCCGCGCCTGGGCCGCAGCACTCGCGCCGCTCTACGCACCGCGGCGCATGATCTTCGCCATACCAGCCGATGCGCAGGATCTGCCCGAAGCGCTGTCCTCCAAGCGCCCGGGCAAGGAGACCCTCGCCTACCTGTGCCAGGGCCCGGTATGCTCCGAGCCCATCAATGACCTGCGGCAGCTGATACGCCGGCTGCGAGATGACATTCAATGAACGAAGTTCACACGCCCGGCACGCGTCGCTACGACCTGGACTGGGTGCGCACCGGCGCCTTCCTGCTGTTGATCCTCTATCACGTGGGCATGTATTTCGTGTCCTGGGACTGGCACGTGAAGAGCGCGCACCAAATCACATCCCTGGAATCGTGGATGACGCTGGTCAATCCCTGGCGCCTGGGCCTGTTGTTCCTGGTATCCGGCGCGGCCACGCGCTTCATGCTGGAACGCCCGCGCGAACAGGGCCTGGTTGCGAGTCGCAGCAGCCGCCTGTTGTGGCCACTGTTGTTCGGCATGCTGGTCATCGTGCCACCACAGTCCTACTTCGAGGTGGTGGAGAAGGCCGGTTACGCCGATGGCTACCTGGCTTTCTACCTGCGCTACCTGTCTGCCGACCAGAGTTTTTGTCGTGGCGATGATTGCCTGATCCTGCCGACCTGGAATCACCTGTGGTTTGTGGCCTACCTGTGGGTTTACACCCTGTTGCTGGCGGCTTTCCTGCGCTGGCGTCCGCTGTGGCTCACGCACTGGCAGCAGGCGCTGGAACCCCGACTCGCAACGATTGGCGTATTGCTCCTGCCCTGGGCCGTGCTGGCCCTGGCGCGCCTCTTGCTGGTGGGCGTCTTCGACCAGACCCATGCCCTGGTGGATGACTGGTACAACCACGCCCAATACCTGGTGTTCTTCTTCTTTGGCTACCTGTTCGCGCGCAGCGCGCCGGTGTGGACCGCGATCGAGCGCTGGCGCTGGCCGGCACTCGCCGCGGCGCTGGCCAGCTTTGCATTCATCGCCTGGTATTTTGGCTCCTACAGCGAGGCCAACCCGCCGCCCGACTGGCTGCGCTACCTGCAGCGCGGCATCTATGCACTGGACCAGTGGGGATTTACCTTGGCCATCCTCGGCTTCGGGCGGCGCTGGCTGAATCACGACAACGCCGCGCGACGCTACCTGAGTATTGCCATCTTTCCCTTCTACATCCTGCACCAGACTTTGATCATCCTCGCCGCGCAGTACCTGAAGCCCCTGCAGCTGGGCGCGGCCGCAGAAGCCAGCGCCTTGATCGCGATGACTGCGGTGGGTTGCGTGCTGGGTTACGAAATCGCCAGGCGCATTGGCTGGCTGCGACCGGTGATGGGCTTGAAGTCAAGATCCGCCAGCTGAGCTAGGCACCCTCTTCGATCACGCCCAGTACGCGGAACATCAGCTCCGAGACCCGCGATACACAGTCGATGGCCCCCAGGGCCTGGGCATTGGCCACCTGCGGATCGGTGCAATGGCCTGCGTAAATCAATAGCGGCGTTGCATCGCCCTGCTCACGCAGTGCCTGCAGCAAGGTATGCCCGGCCGCCGGATCCAGCGGCCGTTGCATGTCAGAAATAATCATGCGCACCGGCGCCTCTGCCAGTGCCGCCAGCGCGTCGGCCGTGGATCGCGCCACGGCAACCTCAACACCCAATGCCAGCAGGGCATTGCGTTCGCTGTCGTTGTTAGCGGGCTGGTCATCCACCCACAGGATCCGCGCAACAGTCGGCGGGAGCGGCGCTACGCCTGGTTTCTGTGACTGCTGCCACCAGGCACCGCTCACGATTAACAGCGCCACAAGTCCTGCAGCTGCCAGCGTCCACGCCGGCATCCGGCTGGGAGTCGCCGGCGCGATGGCGGTTTCAGCGCCGTCATCCCGCGGGCAGCAACCCACCGGGGCCACCAGGCGATAGCCCTTGCGCGGCACCGTGACGATGTAGCTCGGCTGCAGCGAATCATCGCCCAGCGACTTCCTGAGCCCCGCCACCGCCTGGTAAACCGAATCCGGCGTCACCACCACGTCAGGCCAGACTTCCGCCAGCAGGTGCTCGGCACTCAGGACCTGGCCGGGCTGGGACGCCAGGGCCAGCAACAAGCGCATCAACCGCGGCTCGAGCTTGAGCTCCACCTCGCCGCGCAACAGGCGATCGCCAGGGGCGTCGACCCGCCATTCGCCGATAGTCATCAATGACTTGGAAGATTCGTCCGGGGTCATCTGGGTGCCTGAAGTTCTTCTGAAGGGCTTCGTTCAGGGGATTCTTATGGATTCATCGGGCTGGGGCAATGGTGTCTTCAGGACCGGCCTGCCCATAGTCGCAGCAACCCGCTGGGCGAAGGCCAGGGCCAAGCTGCCGTGACACACCAGGTCTACATCAATAATCAGCCACTGAGTCGCGCCCCAACGCGCGGCTTTCGAACGGTACTGGGCCGGCGCTGCCAGGTCCGGGCCACTACTGGCTCGATCCGGCCTCCGGTGAAATCGGGCTGGGTGGGTTCGCCCCAGTCGCCTGCTTCAGCGCCAGCCGCCATTCGCGCGACTGCGTCCTGAACTCGATGCCGCCGGACTGGCGGAACTCCTTGAGGATCAGACCTCGACGAAGTCCTTCTCCGCAACACTGTTGTCGTATTCCTGCTGGCACTGGCCGCCTGCGTGCCGAACACCGAACTGCCGTCGATACCCGTGGCCAGCCACCCGCGCCGCCACCTGCAGCGATACCCGGTGATGCCAATGCCCTGCTGAAGGACGCCATACGCAGCGTAGACGTCGGTGATCGCTACACCGCTGCCGAAGTCAGCACCGATGCCAATGGCGTCGAGATTGTTCGCACCAAGATCGAGATCGCGTTTCGCAACAGCGCTCGACTGGGCGAGGTCAACGATCTGCTCGCCACACTGGACGCACGTGTCACAACTTCTCTTGCCGGCGTGCCCAATGTCGTCATCCGTATTCCGGACCTGGGCAGCCTCGCGGCACTCGACACCCTCGTCGCGCAGATCGAGGGCCAGGTGTTTGTCTGGTTCGTACGGCGCGCGGAATTGCCAGCGACGAGTGCGTTACCGGTCAACATCGATCCCGCTTCGCCAGATCCCGACTTACTTGATAGCCATTCGCCATCACATCGGTGTGCGCGGTCCTGCGGCCTGGAACCTGGCGGCAAGGGCGGAATCCACGCCAGCCGTACTGGTCATGGACCTTTTTGGCAACGGCCCGCCAAACGAGGACCTGGCCTACCAGTACATCGGGGACGCGGCCGCCGACTTTGCCGACGTTGCGACCCCAGACGAGCATGGCTACCACGTCACTGGCATCATCAGCGGACGCTACGGTGGTGGCGATAGTCCGCGCGGCCGTGTTACCGGCATGATGCCGAGGCCAGTGAGACTGTCTGTTCTTGACCTGAAGGACGGCGATCCGCTGGATAGCGACATTCGCCTGCTTCAGCGTGCCTCCTCGCTGGCCGCCGTCGAAACCGTCGTTATCAACACCAGCCTGGGTTACAAATGCACGGTGTCGGTGACTTGTGTGGCACTCGACTCCGTTCTCTATTGGGGAGCGGACTGGGCGATCAAGGTTCGCGCCGCGGGACTCGAGAATCGCGTATTGCACCTGACGGCTGCCGGTAACATTGTACCCCCCGCCCTGGACGCCCAGGATGCTCAGTACGGTTGGTATGCATCCTCGGCCGCCCTCAGGCAGGACCTTTTGGATTCCGATGGCGCAGTAATTGCGAGGTTGAATAATACGCTGGCAATAGAAAACGTCTTTCTGGACTCGTCAGTTCCCTTCGGCAATCCCTGCCTTAGCGCTATCTCGTTCCATGGCGGCCATTTGGCTGGCGTCGGATCACAAGTCTATTCATTCACCGATGCGGCTACTTCCGTCGGTTACAAGAACGGCACCTCCATGGCCGCCCCGCAGGTCGCCGGCCTAGCCGCGTACCTGCTCGCCATCGACCCCAGCCTCACCCCTCAACAGATCATCACCATTTTGCAGGTCACGGCACGCCCGGTTCCGGTGACCCAGCACGAACTTTGCTCTGCCCACCCGACACCCTCGCCACTGATCGACGCCTACGCCGCTGTGCTGGCACTGGACTCGGAAGCCGCACTTACCAGCGGCAGCCTTTTCGCTGCGCGCATGCGTGGCGAGTTACTGGATCGCGATCACGATGGTGACTTCGATGACACCGACCTGATGCAAATCCTGCAACAACTGGATACGGGAGCGGGCGTCCGCGACTACGGTCCCTGGGACCTGAACGGCGATGGCCTGACCGGTGCCGAATCTCGCGACCACCTGGACCTCAACATCAATCGCCTGCTGGAAGGTAGCGTCGAAATTGACATCGAAGGCGCGACGACGCGCTTCGACGAAACCGCACTTACCGACTACGACATTGCGTGCTTTTATGCCTACTCGGCCCTGTTCGACGGCGACGAGTCGATGCGCAACACCTTGTTGACGCCCTATCGTGAACTGGGGCTGTGCGGCACACCAGCCGACATCAACGTCACCATCACATTTCCGGCTGCGATTGCGGCGTTTACCGACGTGCCGTTAGCCGTGCAAGTACTGGATGGCAACGACGATCCGCTGGAGGGCCTGCTGATCGAACTGGTCCCCACTGGCGGAACGGTTGCGGACGCCAGTGGCACTACCGATGCCGCAGGAATTTTCGAGACCACGGCCATGCTGGCCGATGAGTCCCCGCAGATCAGCATCGTGGTCACCGTCAGGGATGCCCAGAGCAGCGAAGTGCTGTACCAGCAAACCGTGGTCGCCAATGCCTTCGTGCCGATCGAACTGTCGGTCACGGTAACGCCTCAGCTGCTGGAATCCGGCGTTCCCGCCACTGTGCAAATCCAGACCCTGCCCAATCATTTCCTTCAGCTCACCGTGATGAACAACAGCGGCATTCTCGGTGTCACCAGTGGGACCAGCGACTTGCTGGGCCTCTTCTCGACGACGGTGACCAATGCGCCGGGCTACGGCTGTGTGCGCTTTTTCGTGCGCGCCTACCAGACCCAGGGTGGCCCGCAGCTGGCGGAGCGTGAAGTTTTGCGGACGGTATACCGTCCGCATGGAGCGGGCGGATACCTGGAACACAGAATGTTGTTGACGCCGCGAACCAATGAGACCGATGGCAACGGCCTGCAGGTGCGTCTAAACGATCAGTTTGATTCCCAGTGCATGGACCCCTCCCCGCCGCTGGACCTGCCCCCGGGTATTACCTGGGACATTTCGCAAAGCTCCGGGGCCGGATTTGTACAGGGCAGCAGCCACGCCGAGGTTTTCCTGGATGGCAGCTGCGGTGACGGCTCGCTCGAGAGTGGCAGGCAGACCGCTACTAACGACCTCAGTTTTCTGGACAATTGGCCCAACGACTTCAGTTCGCTGCAGCTGCAAGTATCGGCCCGGGCCAAGGCATTGCTGGAAGGTAGCAGCTTAGCGTTAAGTTGTTTTGGTACCGGCAATCGTGAAAGCCATTCCGACGTGTTTTATCTCGGCGGCCTTGTGATTGCGGCGGATGCCAACGTGACGTTCTCGGCCTCGTTCCTGCGCGCGGGCAGCGCCGCAAGGAGTGGCGCCATCGTCCGCCTGACCCGCAACTATCCGATTGGCACCATTCCCGACTACGTCGCCTGCGCAAGGCTGGCCAATGACGGCTTGACGATTGAATGCCAGGCTGGCGTGCCAGTGAGCCTCAATGAGACCTTGCCTGCAGGCCAGTACTGGATTTCCGCAACCGGCACGACAAGTTTCGACCACCCGAGCAACGTACCGCCGGAGGTCGAGCTGTCATTCCAGCTCACTACTTCGCCCTAGTTGCCACACCGGGGATTATCGGCCGATTCAGGGCGGCACAACCCGGTACTTGGCCAGGCCCGCATGTTCGCTGGTGTAGCGCGGCAGTTCGTCGCTGCTGCCCGCCCAGCCGACGTGCTGCTCGTAAAACACATGGCACTGCGGCTCGCGGTCGATCTCGCCCACCAATGAGCTGCGCGTGACGTGCATTTCCCCAGGGCACAGGGTCGAGGCGAAGAACAACGTCGTGCCGCAGTGGCCGCAGAAGCCGCGACGGCTCTGCTCTGAGGACTGGTACCAGCACAGCTGCTCGGCACCGGCGCTAATCCCGAAATGCTCGTCCGAAATTCCAACCCAGGTGACAAACGCCGCACCATGCGCACTGCGGCAATAGCGACAGTGGCAATGCGCACAGAACAGGCTGGGACCGCCGGCCAGGTATTGCACGGCGCCGCAGGCGCAGTGGCCGGGCCAGGGTTTCAGGGCAGTGGTTTCCATCAGGCGACCCTCCCTTGTGCAAGGACGAACAACTAGTTCGTCGAGTCTTTCCTCACGCAGGCAATGGCATACAGCAGCACGCCACCAAAGGCGGCAAAGAGCGCCAGGGTACTGACCAGGCCACCCGCCCGGCCCCGCCCCGGCTCTACAAAGAAGGCCAGCAGCAAAAGCACTGCGCTTGTCGGCAGGAGCAGGGCGCCAATCATGGCCATGGATCGCCGGCCAGACTCGACTGGCAGGCGGAAGTTGGCGCCCATGCCCAGGCACAGCAGGCCGGAAAACAGGATGTAGATATGCCGCGAGACAAACATCATGCGATCACCCAGTTCCAGGGTCGACACCGGTGGATCGTGCATCGCCATCAGCTGACCGGTGCCCAGGAAGGCCAGGATCATGACCACGCCGGTCAGCAGGAAAATGTTTCTCAGCAGCAAGTCCATGGATGCCCCCAGGATGTTCCAGCGCGTAACATACCCGACATTCGCCACTTATTGCAGCCCGGTGAACACCTCATGTCGACTCAGGAAAATTCCGTGCTGCCCACCTTCGCTGATGTCGAGGCTGCCGCCGGCCGCCTCGCTGGCATTGCGCACCAGACACCGCTGTTATCCGGCACGGCACTGGATGACGAACTCGGTGGCCGGGTGCTGATCAAGGTCGAATCACTGCAGCGCACCGGCTCGTTCAAGATCCGCGGCGCCTACAACCGGCTGGTGCAATTGGATGCCGACCAGCGTGCCGCCGGCGTGGTGGCATTTTCTTCGGGCAATCATGCACAGGGCGTGGCCGAGGCCGCGCGCCGCCTGGGCATTGCGGCCTGCATCGTCATGCCCGCCGATGCGCCGCGCGCCAAGCTCGACAACACCCGGGCCCTGGGTGCCGAGGTCATTACCTACGACCGCCACAGCCAGAGCCGCGAGGCCATTGCCACGGCGCTCGCCAGCGAGCGTGGCGCAGTGCTGGTGCCCTCCTTCGATGACCCGCACATCATCGCCGGGCAAGGCACGGTGGGCCTGGAGCTGATGCAGCAAGCCGCCGCACTGGGCCAGGTGCCCGAGCAGGTGTTGATCGGTTGCAGCGGCGGCGGGCTTATTGCCGGCTCCGCACTTGCCATTCACGCGCTGGCGCCCGAGGCGCGCATCTACTGCGTGGAACCTGAGGCCTACGACGACCATCGCCGCTCATTGGCTGCCGGCAAGCGCGTCACCCATGGGGCCGCTGCCGATTCCATCTGCGATGCCCTGCTCTCGCCGCTGCCCGGCGTGCTCACCTTTGCCATCAACCAACGCCTGCTCGCCGGCGGCCTGGTGGTGAGTGACGATGAAGTGCGCAGGGCCATGGCCTGGGCGTTTCGTTACCTGCGACTGGTAGTGGAGCCCGGTGGTGCCGTGGGCCTGGCGGCCCTGCTGTCGGGGAAGATCGAGGCCCGGGATTGCATCACTGCCATCGTGCTGACCGGCGGCAATGTAGATGCCCCCAGCTACTGCGCCGCCATCAATCCCTAATTGCGGTCGAGGAACTCGACCACGCCGCTTTCCAGGCAATACTCGGCGCCGACGATGGTGAGCTCGCCGCGGTCCACCAGCTTCTCGATGATTGCCGAGCCATGCATGAGCTGGCCGACGGAGGCGCGTACGTTACTGCGTACTGCCGCAGCGGTGAGGCGCTGTTCATCCTGCGCCAGGCTGGTTTCCAGCAGGCCTTCCACGCCCGGGCGAATGCGATCCACGATGGCGCGCAGGTTAGGCGACTGATTCTCGGTGGGCTGGCGCAATTCATTCAGCGTTGCGCCAATCGCCCCGCAGTTGGTATGCCCCAGCACCACTACCAGTGCCGTGCCGAACTGGTCGGCAGCGAACTCGACGCTGCCCACCAGCGAAGGCGCCACGATATTGCCGGCCACGCGGATCACGAACAGGTCGCCGAGGCCCTGGTCGAAGACGATTTCCACCGGCACGCGCGAATCCGAGCAACCGAGCACGATGGCAAAGGGCTTTTGCGCACCGGCAAGATCGGCGCGGCGCACCGCGCTCATCGTGGACTCTGCACTGCGCACATTGGCCACGAACCGGGCGTTACCTTCAACCAGCCGCTTCAGGGCCTCGTCTGCTGTCATGTTCACGCGACTCCGCTTATCTTTAATCGCTGCAGCAATGCCACGACGCGTTGCTCGATGTCATTGGCCACCGCATGGTACTCGACCTCGGGCAGGTCGCGCGGATCGGGCAATGCCCAATCCTCATGAATCTCTGCCTCGATCCAGGGGCAGCGATCGCCGCAGCCCATGGTAATCACCGCCCGGTACGGCCCCGCGGAAACATCACTGAGCGACTTGGGCTTCAGTTGATCCACCGCAATTCCGCGCCGGCCGAGCAAGGCGCGTGCGCGCGCATTGACCCGGGCTGCCGGATGCGAGCCTGCGCTGATGGCCTCGATGTGCCCCGCGCCATGCAGGCGCGCAAAAGCCGCGGCCAGCTGGCTGCGGTTGGCATTCTCGACGCAAACAAACAGGAGGCGCGGCAGGCTCATGTGGCAGGCAGTCGGCGCAATCTCGCTCTTCAACTGCGCGAGGAAGGCCCGCAGGAAGTCCGTGCGGCGTTCGGCCTCGGCACGCCCCGCAGCGGTTTGCATGGTGCCGGCGAGGCGCAGCAGCTTGGTATAGAGATGATCCAGCGAAGCCGCCGAGTCATCGGGTGGCCGCTGCTCGCAGAACGGATCATCCGCCTGGTAGATCGCCCGCCCCATGGAGGTGCCCACAGCGATGCAACGCGCCAGGCCAATCGCGCCCAGTGCATCGAGCCGATCCGCATCCTGCACCACCCGGGCCTCGATAGACTCCGTGGCAATGGCGGCGCTGTAGCTGTGCGCGGCGATGGCGTGATGAATTTGATCCAGCCACTCGAGCGGATAGCCCTCTGCCTTCAGCCAGGCCACGGCATGGTCCGCCGCCAGTCGCGAGGCGCGCGGCCGGTCGGGGGAATCCTTGGCTACGTGCACGCAATCGTGCAGCCAGGCGGCGGGCAGCACCACTTCCAGGCGGGCGCGCTCAATGGTGGCAAGCTGCCGTGCCGCCGCAACTACGCGGCGCACATGGACCAGGCCATGGCCCGGGTCACTGCCATCCTGCCCGTCGAGGAACTTCTCAAACCGGCCTTCCCAGGCCGCCAGGTCCAGCTCTGCCACTGCTCACTCCTGCCATTGCGGGCGGCCAGATTACAACTTTGGCATCATGTGCGGCATGGTCAACATCATCTGCACCAAGTGGGGCACGAAGTACGGCCCCGAATACGCCAACATCCTGTACTCGATGGTGCAGCGGCACCTGAGTCGCCCGTTCCGATTCGTCTGCCTGACGGATGACACCACGGGCCTGCGTCCGGAGATTGATGCGCGTCCGCTGCCGATGATCGGCATGACGGATTTCGACCAGCGCCTGCCCTGGACCTTCCAGCATGGCTGGCTGAAGCTGTTGTCCTTCGCCGACCCGCTTTACGACCTCAAGGGCCCGACGCTGTCCATTGACCTCGACGTGGTGATCGTCGACAGCATTGATTGCTTCTTCGACGAGCCGGGCGAGTTCCTGGTGATCAAGGAATGGGACAAGCGCGACGAGACCGGCAACACCTCGGTGTATCGCTACGAAGCCGGCGCCCATGCCGATGCGCTGGCCTACTTCGCCGCCAACCACGCCAAGGTGCGCCGCGAAGTGCGCAACGAGCAGGAGTTCATCACCGGCTACCTGGCCCGCCAGGGCAAGCTGAAGTACTGGCCCGCGGCCTGGTGTCGCAGCTTCAAGCGCCATTGCGTACGCGGGCTCATCGCCGGCTGGTTCCTGCCGCCGCGTATTCCGCATGACGCGCGCATCATCGCCTTCCACGGCAGGCCAAACCCGCCCGAGGCGATTACCGGCAAGAGCGGTAAATGGTACCGCCGCGTCTTGCCAACGGCCTGGGTCGCCGAACACTGGCGCTGATCGCGCACAGCAACCCTTTCCCGAACGGATTACGGGCCCCGGCTCTATCGGGGGGAGAGGGGGTGCTTTTTCCGTCAAGAGAAATCCGGAAAAACACCCGCCTCTCCCCCCGCTTGCCGGGGCCGGCGATGTCAGTCACGAATGGAGTGGGCGCGATCTGCGCTAGCGGCGCAGGGCGAACTGGCCGTTCTTCAAGCCGAGCACGGTGGCATTTTTCGCTGTGATGAACTCGTCGACGGCGCGCTTGACGCCACCTTCCCACCAACCGCCCTCACCATAGTCATCCCCGCAGATGACCCCGCCCGGGCGCACCTTGCGCCAGGCCAGTTCCAGGTCCTTCTGCACGAATTCATACAGGTGGTTGCCGTCGATGTAGATCCAGTCGAAGTAGGCATCGGGAAAGCCGCCGATCACTGCATCGGAATAACCGCGCTGGATCTTCAGGCGCCCGGCGGCGATGCCGCGGGCAAATCGCGCCTGTACCCGCGCCAGGCGTGCATCCATGCCGGCCTGCCCACCGGCTGCGCCACCAAACCAGGCGGTCTTGTAGACCTCTTCCGATTCGTGCTTCCAGGGATCGACGAGGTGCAACTCGCGCGGCTTGACCATGCGCAATATCTGGTCGGTGAACTTGCCTTCGAACACGCCGATCTCTGCCCCCACGGATTGCTGCGGCAACAGCTTCAGCAGGAAGGCGCGATGACTGAACTGCGCGCGAAAAACGCGTGCAGGCCATGACAGTGTCCAGGCAAGTTCCTTCATAGGCGTGAGTGTATCCGTGCGCGCAGGTCACCATGCAATTCGGGATCGAAGGCCGGCGCCTGCTTCCAGTCGTAGGCCCAGGGATGTGCGGTGGCCAGCGCCGCGGGTTCCTCGGCATAGCGTGGGAACACATGCGCGTGCAATGCGGGTTCAAGATTGCCCAGCATTGCGTAGTTGATGCGCAGCGCACCGGTGGCGGCCTGCACGGCATCGCCCAGCTGCGCCATGTCGGCGAGGAACTGCGCGCGCTCAGCCGTCGACAGCGCATTGAGCGTGGGCACCACCGGATCGGGCAGCAGCAGGCAGTAGCCCGGCAGCACCTGCGGGTCGCCCATCACCGCCCAGCCTGATTCCATGCGGGTGATAAAGGTGGGGTCGGTTCCGGCGCGCAGGGCCTCTACGCGACGATGGATGGCAGTCATGCAGGCATCTCCCGGGGCCTGGCGGGATTGTCTCAGGCGGCCCGGAAGGGCGCTAGCGAGGCCTGTTTCCGGGTTTCTCAACAAAATCCTGTATTTACGTCCGCGCCTGTGTATGATGCGCCGCATCAAATCAGGGTCGCGCGGTCAGCGCCCCCTTTTGGCTCGAAGCTGGCGCCATCCTGGCGCACTCGAAATTAACAGCAATCCCTCGCTACTGACCGCCATGGGGAATACCCGTGCGGCGAGCCTATATTTAAGGATTACAAGATGACTTTCTCCGATCTCGGGCTCGAGCCCGAGCTTTTGCGCGCCGTGGCCGACAAGGGCTACGAAATTCCCACGCCGATCCAGCAGCAGGCTATCCCTGTGGTTCTGGCCGGTCGTGACCTGCTGGCCGGCGCCCAGACAGGCACTGGCAAGACCGCAGGATTTGTCCTGCCGCTGTTGCAGCTGCTCGGCAAGCCCGATGCACGCCTGCCGCGCCTGCTGGTGCTGACCCCGACCCGCGAACTGGCTTCGCAGGTCGCTGACAGCGCAAAGAGCTATGGCGCCTACAAGAACCTGCGCACGCGCGTCATCTTCGGCGGCGTCAGCGAACGGCCGCAGATCGATGGCATGCACCAGGGCTGCGACATCCTCGTCGCCACCCCGGGGCGCCTGCTCGACCTGGCCGAGCGTGGCTACGTCAACCTGTCGGCGATCCAGCACTTCGTCCTCGACGAGGCGGATCGCATGCTCGACATGGGCTTCATCAACGATATCCGCCGCATCATCAAGATGCTGCCGGCCAAGCGCCAAAACATGTTGTTCTCGGCTACCTACACCCCCGACATCCGCCATCTCGCCAGCAAGCTGCTGCGCGATCCGGCGCAGATCGAGGTGACGCCGCCGAACAGCACGGTCGAGCGCGTGCAGCAGGTCGCCTTCCGTGTTGCCAAGGAGCAGAAGCGCCACTTGCTGGTGCACCTGTTCCAGAACGGCGCCACCGATGAAGGCCCCTGGACCCAGGTGCTGATTTTCACCCGCACCAAGCACGGCGCCAATCGCCTGTCGGAACAGCTGGAAGGCGCAGGCATCAAGTCCTCGGCCATCCACGGCAACAAGAGCCAGGCTGCGCGCGTCAAGGCGCTGGCCAGCTTCAAGGCCGGCAAGATCACTGCACTGGTCGCCACCGAAGTCGCCTCGCGCGGCCTCGACATCAAGGAACTGCCGCAGGTCGTCAACTATGAACTGCCCAATGTCCCTGAAGACTACGTGCATCGCATTGGTCGTACGGCCCGCGCCGGCGCCAGCGGTCGCGCCGTGTCACTGGTATCCCATGACGAGGGTGGCCTGCTGAAGGACATCGAGCGCACCATGCGTGCCAACGTGCCTTTCCTGGAAACGCCAGCATTTGCCATCCCGACACCGGTGCATGGCAGCCAGCAGCAGGACCAGCGTCCCGCGCAGGATCGTCGTCCGTCACAGGGCGGTCGTCATGCACAGGGTGGTCGCCCCGCTCAGGGCAATCGCCAGGGTCAGGGACAAGGCCAGGGTCAGGGCCAGCAGCCCCGACAACAGCAGGCCAGGCCCAAGTCGCGTCCGGGCAGCAAGCCGGCGCAACGCAACCCGGGCGAGGGTCGTGGCTGGTCTTCAGTCAAGCCGCGCCGTCAGGGCGGCGGTGTCAGGTCGGGTCGGGCCTGAGTACCGGGTTCTTCGCCAGCCAGCGATCCAGCTGGTTGGCGAAGGCCTTGCTATCTGCCGGCCCCAGCGCCGGTGGTCCGCCTGTCTGCACCCCGCTGGCGCGCAGGGTGTCCATGAAATCGCGCATGGTGCGCAGCGCGCGAATCGTATCCGCTGAATAGAGTTCGCCACGCGGGTTGAGCGCAGCCGCGCCACGCGTAATCACTTCATCTGCCAGTGGAATGTCTGCGGTGATCACCAGGTCGCCGGGTGCAACACGCTGCATGATCTCGTTGTCCGCCACGTCAAAGCCGCCAGGCACCTGCAGCAGGCGCACATTGGCGCGCTTGGGAATCGACATGGCGTGATTCGCCACCAGCGTCAGCTGGGTGCCGGTGCGCTCCGCGGCGCGGAACAGGATGTCCTTCACCGACTTGGGGCAGGCATCCGCATCCACCCAGATCGGCATCAGCGCGACCGCGCGGCGCGAACTTGTGCGACTTCAGTGGCACTCACCGGCGCGGCACCGTTGGCGAAATTGCTGCGTGCATGGCTCAGCAGTGCCGCCAGGTCGTCATCGGAGAGCCAGGTGAACTGCGGCATCACCACCACCGAGCGCCTGGGCGTCATCCCCGCTGGCCGATCGCCAAAGGCGACCCAGCTGATCAGGCTTGCCGTATCGCCCGACAGCACAGCCGAACCTACCAGCGCTGGCTGCAACTCGCCCAGCCCACGGCCATCGCGCTGGTGGCAGGACAGGCAGTGCATGCCATAGAGCCTGGCGCCGCGATCGGCGGCGACGGTTGCCGTGCCCGATTGCGGTGGGCCGCAGGCCGCAGCCAACACTACGACCATCATCGCCACGAAAATTCTTTTCATCCTTCCCAACTCCTGACGCGACCGGTATCAAGGTGCACGAAGTCTGACTTTCGATAGAACCCCACACCGCCCACGCCTGCTTCCAGTGCCAGCTGGAACAGCTGTGCCGACGGCAGGCCCTGCAGGCGCACATCAATGGCCTGTCCCAGCATGTGCAGGCTGCTGGCCGAGACGCCAGCGCCTTGCGCCGCGAGCATGGCATTGGTGGCCGGCGAGCGGTACGCCGAGATCACTTCATAACGCGCCTGCAGGCCGGCCTCGAGCGCCAGCGCGTGCAGCAGCTCGTACAGGCGCCTGTCCATGGCGTGCTGCTCACCACTGCGATGATCAGCAAGCAGCGCATCCAGCTCGGCGATGGCTGGCTCCTGCCAGCCCTCATCGCAGGCAAAGCAGCGCGACAGGCGCTTGCCGGTGTGGGTATGGATCAGCTCAAGATCGCGGCAGGCCAACTCCGGGACATCAGCCCTCGCCATCAGGCTGGCCGGCAACAGCAGCGACAAGCCCTGCAGGAAAGCGCGGCGTGTAGCACGGCCGCTCACGTCGCCGGCAACTCGTTGACCGCGACAATGCGCGCGCGCGGGAAGAAGTTGAAATCGGTGGCATGGGCACAGGTGTAGGCGCCCATCTGCCGACCCAGCAGCACATCACCGGCCTGCAACTCCGGCAGCAGGATATCCTCGGCCACCACGTCAATGCTGTCGCAGGTCGGTCCCGCCAGCACGCTCGGCAGGCGCGGGCCCGGATGATGCAGCAGCGGCTCGATGGGATAGCGTGCGTGGTCGAAGAGCTGCCCGCTGAAGGAGCCGTACAGGCCATCGTCCAGGTAATACCACCAGCGGCCATCGCGAAAGGCGCGGCCCATGACGGTGGTGAGGCACAGCCCCGCCGGGCCCGAGATAAAGCGCCCCGGCTCGGCAATCAGGCGCAGGCCCGGCGGCAGCTTGGCCAGAGCCTTGACGATGGGACGGCAGAAGTGGCGAATCGCCGGCACCGGCTGCAGGTAGTCGATGGGGAATCCGCCACCGATATCCAGCAACTCGAAGGCTGGCAGCCCCTGCTTTGCCGCCTTCTCTATCAGTTGGGCGCAGGCCTTGATGGCACGCACATGGGCATCGGGGCTGCCCGACTGCGAGCCCACATGAAACGACAGGCCGCGCACGCGAATGCCAGCCGCATGCGCACGAGCAGCCAACTCCAGCGCCGCATCAGGGTCGCAGCCAAACTTGCGTGACAGGTCAACGATGGCATGCGGGCTGCGGAAGGAAATACGCAGCAGCAGCTCGACCCTGTCACGGTAGGGCAGGAACTTGTCGATCTCGTCGCGGTTGTCGGCAACGAATGTCGTCACGCCGTAGTCGAGCGCTGCGCGGATGTCGGCATCACGCTTGATGGGATGGGTGTGGATGCAGCGCGCCGCCGCGATGCCCAGGTCACGCACCAGCGCGACCTCACCCGCCGTGGCCAGGTCGAACCAGGCGCCCTCGCCGTCCAGCGCACGCACCACTGCGGCGACCGGCAGTGGCTTCAGCGCGTAGTGCAGGTCAACGCCGGGCAGCGCGTCCTGCAAGGCACGGTACTGCTGGCGGATCACTTCGCAATCAACCAGCAACAGCGGCGAGCCAAACTGCTCAACCAGCGCGGCCAGTTCGTCCGGCTGGACCGGGTGGCTCAGCGCCACGGGCTTCGGCGACTTCCTGCTGCGTTTCTGGCTCAATTCGGCAATCCTGGTTTGGCGGTGAAGGGGCAATTCTAAGGCGTCGTGCGCGTGACGTCAGGCAACAGCGGCACGATCAGGCGTAACAATCGCTCCAGCGCGCCGCGATTGGCATCGAGCACGGCACGCGCCGTGCCGCCCACGGCGGCGGCCGCAGCGGGATTATCGAGCCAGGTCAGCACGCAGCTTGCGAGCTCCGCCGCATTGGCCACCTTGCGCGCGGCGCCAGCCTCCACCAGCAGTCGCATCACGCCTTCGCTATTGAAGTTGTAAGGCCCGGTCAGCAACGGCCGGCCCACGGAGGCAGGCTCCAGCAGGTTGTGCCCACCGATGGGCACCAGGCTGCCAGCCACGAAGGCCACATCCGCTGCGGCGTAGAACACCATCAGCTCACCCATGGTGTCGCCCAGCAGCACGCTGGTATCAGCCTGCACTCGCTGGCCGCTGGAGCGCAGCTGGAAGCGGACGCCACTCTTCTCCAGCAGCGACTGCACTTCCTGGAAGCGATTGGGATGACGCGGCACCAGAATCAGCAGGGCATCGGGGTGCCGCGCCAGTACCTGACGGTGCGCCTCCAGCAACTGCACTTCCTCGCCGTCGTGCGTGCTGCCAGCCACCCAGATTGGCCGGCCGCTGGCATTGGCTGCACGCCAGCTGGCGCCACGCTCCTCTACATCCACCGGCGGCTGGAAATCAAACTTGATGTTGCCGATGACGTGGGTGCGCTCCGCCGCCGCGCCGATCGAGAGGAAGCGTGCTGCGTCTTCCTCGCTCTGCGCTGCAATGACGATGCCGTGCGAGAGCACCTCGCGAAACAGCGACACGAGGCGCCGGTAACGCCCCACCGAGCGCGGCGAGATCCGCGCGCTGGCCAGCACCAGCGGCACGTGGCGGCGCCCGCATTCGGCAAACAGGTTGGGCCACAACTCGGTCTCCAGGATCAGCGCGATGCTCGGCTGCACCCGGTCGAAGAAGCGGCGCACCGCACCGGGCAGGTCCATCGGTACGTAGCGCAGGTCGATGCCATCGCCAAACAATTGCCGCGCCCGCGCCACGCCGGTGGGCGTCACCGTGGTCAGCACCAGCCGCCGGCCAGGATGGCGTGCCAGCAGCGCGCGCACCAGCGGCTCGGAGGCCTGTACTTCACCGACCGACACGGCATGCACCCAGATCGATCCCGGCGGCAAGGACGGGCCCAGGCCAAAGCGCTGGGCAAAGCCCTCGCGATAGCTCGGATCGCGCAGGCCACGCCACAGCTGCACCAGCACGGCAATCGGTGCAGCCAGGTAAATCAAGGTGTTATAGATGAAGCGCATCAGGATTTTGCATCGTGTGCGGCCTGCAGCGTGGCAAAGCCCTGCTGCCACGCTGTGTCTCTTCCGCGACTGACCTTGGCCAGGCTGCGGGCCAGGCGCCTGAGTACCTGCGCCGACCAGGGCCCAGCCTCGCGCTGGCGGCCGCGATCGAAATCCAGCACCCACACTTCCCCTGCAGCGCCCAGCAGGATGTTGTTGGCATTGAGGTCGGCATGCTGTACGCCGGCGTCGTGAAAGCGGCGCAGGCAGCGGCCGATGGCCGACCACTGTGCATCGCTCATGGCGCCTTGCAGCAGCAGTTCGGTCAGCGTGCCGATGCTCGGCAGGCGCTCGGTCAGCAGCCAGGCCACATAGGCCAATCCACGACGCTGGTAGCCCGCCGCCACCGGCGCGGGTACCGGCAGGCCTCGTGCCTGCAGTGCCGCGAGCAGGCGCAGTTCCGCAAAGGAACGCGTGCGTTCCTCGCCCAGGTACAGGTAGTGCTCGCGTGAGAGTTTTGCTGGCAGGCCGCCGCGCAGGTAACGCCGCAGCGCCCAGCGCCGCTCACCCGCGGTGATGAAGACGATGGAGCCGCGCCCGCCTGCCAGCTCGCTGACCGTGCCCTGGCTGCGCCAGTAGTCAGGATCAAAGACCTGCAGGCCGGGATGGCTGACGCGTCGCGGGTCATACAGCAAGGCGCCGCCGGAAACGGCGAGTCGCTCAAGCCCCCCGTCCGCAGACTTCAACAAGTTGCTGGCCGCGTTCAGCGTTCGAGTACGAACTCGGCGCTGCAGTACGGGCACTTGGCCCAGCCGGTCTTCTCGATAGGCAGGTAAACCCGCGGATGGCTGTTCCACAAGGACATGGAAGGCATCGGGCAGGACAAGGGCAGGTCGCTGGCGCTGACCTGGTAGCGGCTTTCAGCGTTGGGCGCGATGGCAGTACGTTGGCGGGACTGGGTGCTGGGCACGGCGGTTTCCCCTGGAGGCGACCGGGCGATTATAGCGGCGGCGGCTCCTGCCCGGCGACCATCACTGTTTCCCACAGCCTGGCCACCTGTGTGCGCAGTCCGGCAAATGCGCTGGCTTCAACTACGGCGCCTTGCCCATCCAGCGCGAGGCGATGGGTGGCCTGGCGAAAGCGCCGATACGCCTCCACCAGCAGATCGATCCACTGCTGCGGCACCAGGTTGGCCGAGCCCAGCGATTCAAGCTGGCGAATGGTGTCGGCGAAATGCATCAGCGGCGGATACTGCGCGCCCCACTGCAGCACCCAGTACTGGGCCAGGAACTCGATGTCGGCGATGCCGCCACGATCCTGCTTGAGGTCAAACTGATCTGCGGTGGAGCGCGCCAACTCGGTGCGCATGCGCTCGCGCATGGCAGCAACATCCTCGCGCAGTGTCTCGCGGCGCACCGCACTCGACAGCAGCCGCAGGCGCAGCGCTTCGTAGTCCGCGCACAGGCTGGCATCGCCGGCAATGGCCCGCGAATGCAGCAGGGCCTGGTGTTCCCAGGTCCAGGCTTCCTGGCGCTGGTAGTCATCGAAGGCATCGATGGCGGTGAAGGCCAGGCCGCCCTTGCCGCCGGGTCGCAGGCGCATGTCCACTTCATACAGGCGACCCGCCGCAGTCGCGACCGTCAGCAGGTGCACCAGCCGCTGCAGCAGGCGCACGAAGTACAGCGCGTTGTCGATGACCTTGGGTCCTGCAGTCTGCTGCGCGTTGCCGCGCGAGTCGTGCAGGAACACCAGGTCAAGGTCGGAGGCATAACCCAGTTCCATGCCGCCGAGCTTGCCGTAGCCCACTACCGCGACCTGCACCGGACGCGCCTGGCCGTTGTCCTCGCAGCGTGGTTCACCATGGATGCGCGCCAGGTGCTCGCGCGCCAGGTCCAGTGCCACCTGCACGATCAGCTCGGCTACATCGGTGAGGCGATCGCTGACCTGCATCAAGGGCAGCTGGCCGCTGAGGTCCAGTGTCGCCACCCTGAACAGGGCGGCACGACGAAACTTGCGCAGGGCATCCACCAGTTGCTCTTCATCACCGCGCGCCGGGGTAGTGCGTGCCTGCAACTCGCGGGCGAACTGCTCGCGATCCGGTAGCGACTCGAACACGCGTGAATCCAGCAACTCATCCAGCAACACCGGATGCATGGCCACCTGCCGCGGCAGGTACTCGCCCAGGCTGCACAGGCGCAGCAGGCGATCGAGCGCCGCATGATTCTCGTTGAGCAAGGCCAGGTAGGCGGTGCGACCACCGATGGCCTCGAAAATCCTGAGCACGCGCCCCAGCGTGGCGGCATTGGCACGCTCGGCAGGCAGGGCCGCCAGCAACTGCAGCGCCCGTGGAATCAGTTGCGCCAGGCGGCGCCGGCCGGTGTCATCCAGGCGCTTGAAGTAACTGGATGCGCGCAGCTCGATGAGTAGCGCGCTAATCGCCTCGACCTCCTGCAAACCCAGGCCCTGCACCTCGCCTGCGAGTGACTCCACAGTCGGGCTCTCGGTCCACAGCAGCGCAAGGTCGTTGGCCGGTTTCTGTGCCGCGCCTGTCGGACCGGCTACCACCTCGTGGAAATGACGGGTGACGCTGGCGCGCACCTGCGAAAGCTGAGCAGCGAATTCCTCCCAGCCGGCAAAGCCCATGGACAGCGCCAGGCGGGCCTGGCCCGCAGCGTCCTCAGGCAATTCATGGGTCTGGGCGTCATCCACCATCTGCAGCCGGTTCTCGGTACGGCGCAGGAATTCGTAGCAGGCGCCGAGCTCCTTCACGACAACCTCTGGCAACAGCTTCGCTCCCGCCAGGCTGGGCAAGGTGTCCAGCAGCGAGGTGGATTGCAGGCGCCCATCGGCGCCGCCGCGTGTCAGCTGGTGTGACTGCACGATGAACTCGATCTCGCGGATGCCGCCGGGGCCCAGCTTAATGTCGTTTTGCAGCTCGCGTCGCTCGACTTCGCGCGCAATCATCTGCTTCATGCTGCGCAGGCTCTCGAACACGCCGTAATCCAGGTAGCGCCGGTACACGAACGGGCGGATCACATTGGCAAACAGCGCGTCGTAATCCTGGCGCCCGCATACCGGGCGCGCCTTGACGTAGGCATAGCGCTCCCAGTCACGGCCGTGCTTTTGCAGGTAGTCCTCGAAAGCACTGGCACTCACTGCCAGCGGGCCTGACTCACCGAAGGGGCGCAGGCGCATGTCCACGCGAAACACCATGCCCTCGGCCGTCGGCGCATCGAGGATGCGGATGATGGACTGACCCAGGCGGGTGAAGAACTCGTCATTGGAAATGGCGCGTGCGCCGTCAGTCTCGCCGGCCTCCGGAAACAGGAACACCAGGTCCACGTCAGAGGAGAAATTGAGCTCGCCGCCGCCGAGCTTGCCCATGGCCAGCACCATCAGTGACTGCAATTCACCACTGGGTGAGCGCGGCTGGCCGTAGCGCTTTGCCAGGCTGGCGCAGGCGAAATCATGGGCGGCAATGATGCAGCCATCGGCCAGTGCGGAAAGCTCGGCCAGCACTTCCTTAAGCGCTGCGCGTCCGCTCAGGTCGCGCCAGGCGATGCGTACCAGTTCATGGCGGCGCAGCCGGCGCAGCTCTGCCATGAATTGCGCCTCTTCGGCATTGGCCTCGACCAACTGCAGGGCAGCCGCTTCGATTTCACCCGGTGCCCGGGCCCGCAGAAGTTCGCCTGCCGCTGAAGCCAGCCAGTCGGGCTCGCGCGCCAGGGATTCCGCGATGAAGGTGCTGCAAGCCAGCACCCGGGGCATCTCGTCCTGAATCGCTGCGGGGAGGGCTGCCTTCGACATACCGGCAGCCTGCCCATCGGCCGCACAAAAAGAAACCCCGCCTCGTGGCGGGGTTTCGGGTCGACTGCAAGGAGCAGACGGACTTACATGTCCATCCCGCCCATGCCGCCCATGCCGCCACCGGGCATCGGGCCATGGTCGTTCTCTTCCTTCGGTGCATCGGCCACCATCACCTCGGTGGTCAGCAGCAGGCCAGCGACCGAGGCTGCGTTCTGCAGTGCCAGGCGCGTGACCTTCATGTTCGTCGCTGCTTACTTGTGGCCGCTTACTTGCGGCGACGCGTGAACGCCAGGCCCAAGAGCCCGATCCCGAAGAGCGCCAGGGCGCCAGGTTCGGGAACGCTGGTGCCCTTGCTCCACCGGTCAGCACACACGGTGCTGGCATTGGCCCCGGGGACCTGGGTCAGGTACCAGCAGCCGGTGGCGGTATCGGCGTTGCTGCCAATGCTGGCGTCGCCGATCGCAAACAGGCTGCCCGTGCTGTATTGCCCTGGCCCTGTTCCGCCGAGCAAGTTGTCCCACGTGGGAATAATGGAGACCGCACCGTTGTGCTTATGTCCGGCGTAGGCGGCCGGGCTCGCCAGGAGGGTGGCTTGCGAGAGATTCAGCAAGACGCCATCCAGGAAGATCTGGAAGTTGTGATTCGCATCCGTGACCAGCTGGATGCGGGCCCAGTCCGTGATCGCGTATGGCAGGGCGAAATTGTAGGAATAGCTCCAGGCGTAGTAGTCCTTGAAGATCGAGATGTTGTTGGTGCCGAGGCCGATGCCCAGGTTGTAGCCGTCGAGCCCGACGAAGGTGTAGGCGCCGGCCCAGTAATAGGAGGGGGTGGTCGGCTCGCTCTGGGCTACCTTGACGTCCCAGGTCAGCGTCCATGGCGATGCGTCGTAGCTCCCGGCAGCCGGGGTTTTCCAGTAGTAGCTGAAGTTTTGGTCCGAGACGTTGACGTCATACGGCATGGTGTTCCATGCCAGGGTGCCACCAGTGGCGGAAAAGACTCCCTCACCGATATTCGAGCCGGTAAGGGTCCAATCTGGCACCCCTTGCACCGATTCTTGCGCCGATGGCAGGCTGTTCAGCCCCAGGGTGTAGTTGATTTGACCCGCCGCGGCCGGCAGGGCGAAGAGCAGGGCCGCCGCGAGCATCGCAGCAGAGAATTTCGATCGGGTGGTCATGTTGAGCTCCAAGAGGGGACCAAGCTCTAAAGCAAAATACATGCCAACAATGCGTCTCGAGATGAATCAACAACTTGAAGGCACCATGCTTATCGGGGCGTAAGACATTTCGACACTCCGGCCCGCCCCAGTCGCTGGCCATCCGGGTGAGTTTCCGCTGCTTTGTAGTGGCTTCCACCTAGGCCGCCAGTCGCCTCGGGGTCACAAGAACAATGAGCCAGGCCGGGAACATCATTGCGGCGTGTGCTCGGGCCCTCCTGGGCACCGCAGCGTTGGCCCAGGTCGCGCCGCCCACAAGCTTGGCGCGCCGCACGCGGATAGGAACTTCAAACCACCCTGCCAAGCACGAGCGATTCGCGTAACCCGCTTCAGGGTGGGCCGCAGCCTGCCGCGTCAGCGGCCAGCGCAATCGCCCATCACCTATAAGTTCACGGCAGCCTGGACGGCAGCGCCGGCGCGAGCCGGCCGGCCCTACTGCAACACGGCAGTACTGTTGTTGGACATTCTGTGGGTCAGGCCTTGAATCAGCGCAAAAGACGTTCCGGTCCGGCTCATCGTGGTTCTTCGCCAAGCGTCGCGGGATACGATCAGTCGATCGGTCCCGCCGGATACAGCCGCAGCTTGTCGATGCCAGCATAGTAGCCGGTCGACTGCGCATACTTGCCGGTGATCATCAGGCTCACCGGCTGCTTGCCCGCCTGGAGCGCAAACGTACCGAGCTGGATCGGACCGCTTTGCATCACTTCTGGTGCCATGCCGTCGAAGCTCATGTCGCTTGGCTGATGCCCTATTTCGAACTGCAGCTTCCCGTAATCGGGTGCACGGGTCATGTAGATTTCCACCGCGTACTTGGACGCTGCCGGCACGTCGATCACGAGATCGAGAACAGCGCCGACTGCACCACCGCTCCACAACAATTGCTCACCCCCGCTCCAGCCACTGCCGAAACCGGCCATGGGCTGCACACGGGCCTGGCCGCCAGCGACCTGGATGGCGCCGGATCTCACGAGGGCCTCGGCCTCGATCTCCAGCTGCGTGGGACGAACGGCTGACGCCACCACATTGCCGGAACGCTGCTGCAGACCTTCCCGGCGTACGGCTGCAGATCCACTGGTTCCCGGGGCCGCCCGCTGCATCTGTTCGATCACCGCCGCGCGACCGGCCGCGTCCTGCGGCGGTGAACTCGCGACGACCGGCCCACCCCTCGATGCCTGGGCCGCCACCTCGCCGGAAACGGCCGCCGGCGTGGACCGGCTCAATACCGGTGGGGTCTTGGGCTTTGCCGCGCTTGGCGGGGGTGGCGGCTTGCTGGGAGCTCCGAGCGCGGACAACGCCTGCGCCTCTGCGAGGGAAAGTCGCTTCGACATCCAGAGCTCTTTCCAGGTTAGCTCCTCGTGGATTTCACCCGCACCCATCTTGACCTGCACGGTGACCGGCCCGCACTTGGCAGCGCCGCCAGGCGGGTTCATCAAGAAGGGATCCTGAGAACAGTTGGCCGTGGCATAACGGGTGCCCTGGGCGTTATTACCGCCGCTGAAGTCGAGCTTCTCTTCCGCTTTGCCGCTCACCCTGTCCCAGCTCGCGCCACCGTTGACGGTAAATGACACCAGGTAGTTGGTGGTGGTGGACGATCCCGCGCTGGATTCGGTCTTCGTAAAGCTTCGCTTGCACTGGCCAGCGACTTTGTACTGGTGGCTGTTGCCGATCACGCCCGAGGCAGCTTTCAAGGTCGGGCTGGAACAGTCGATTGACCAGGCCGGCTGGCTGAGCCAGGTTGTGGCGATCAAGACAATGTACCGGATGTATCGACGCATGAACGATCCCTCCTGGGTCTCGAACCTGGTCATTGCAGGTCGCCCGGCAATGGACTGAATCCAGCTGGCTCGCGGGTATGCACGACGAGCGTCGCTACAGAGTCTAGCGCTTCTGGCTCATTCCAACTACGGATTCAGCCCCACTCCCCGCGCATTGCAAATAGGAACTTCAAACCACCCTGCCAAGCACTGGCGATTCGCGTAACCCGCTTACTGGTGAGTCGAAGCCTACTGTCGCCCGCCCGCGCCCGCCAATCCGCCCTGCCCCGCCCCTGCCCTGAATTCGGGCACCTATCCGCCGCAGTCCGGCGCGTCAGCGGCCAGCCAGTCGCCCATCGACTCCGGTTCTGTTCAGAGTCCCTCCGGAACCGATTCCGCCGCCCTGAGGCCTACTGGCGATCAAATCGCCAGCTGACCGTCGTACCGCCGCAATGGACGGTGCCGTGCAACTGCGTGTCTTTGCCCCCCCCGTTCCCGGCCTCGCAGATGTGCATCATGCCTTCGCTGGCGACGGGCAGGCTAAGGCCTCGGCAGCTCAGCTCGAACGGGTCCGCTACCAGAACGAGCATATGCTGCCCGTCATCGGGCGCGTCGAGTTGCATCTCCCCGTGCAATCGCACACGGCCCTGGTAGTTGGGGCAGTCGTCCATCGTATAGCTGACCTCGAGTTCGCCTTGGGTGGCTGTGTAGCTGCCGCTGCCCGGGTGGCTCTCCTTGAGTTCGATATGGCCCGCTCCGCTGAAATGCAGGTTCTCACCCTGGGTGTCGATGCTGACCGCACCTGCAAAGATGCCTTCGGGCGGCGGTGTGGGGCGCTTGGGTTTCGGTGGATCACACAGGATGCTGGCGAGGCGCTGTGCGATCCCCTCTGTCACGTCGTAGAAGTGATTTTCTGAAATCGAACCCGAGTCCGATCCGATCACCCGCCCGGTGGCAGCGTCCCGGGCCTGGATGTTCCAGCTGACCTGTCCCGCGGTGTTGCTGACGGCACCTTCGATGAACACCGTGGGCTGGATGAGCTGGCCCGGCTTCGCCCGCGTCGCCGGATCGAACCGCGGCGACTGCTGTGACTCAAGCTCCTTCAGAATCTCGTCGCGCCGCCTCCACTCAACCACCGCCATCTCGCAGGGTTTCCAGGCAGGTGTGTCATTGGCGAGTTGGGCGAGGTCGTTTTCAACCAGTTCCGACAGGCCCCTGCCGTACACGGATTGTGGATCCGGGTCTGCGAATTCCTTCACAGCCACTGCCGGGCCGGCACTCGCGCAGGTGCACCAGGCGGCGAAGACGAAGAACATCAAGGTGGCGGGACCGACGTAATGAACGTTCATGCACACCTGCTGTGAATTTCCGGGAGAGCTCACTGTTCCCCGTATTGCGTGTTCCGGCCACGCAGGCCACCCATTCCGGCTTGAGCGGGGCCACCATTGCGGCTGATGCCGGGCCGGTGGAGCGCGGATGCTGGACAATTGTAGATGGCGAATAGGAACTTCAAACCACCCTGCCAGGCACTGGCGATTCGCGTAACCTGCTTGCTGGTGAGCCGAAGCCTACCGTCTCCAGCCCATTCCCGGTAGGCCCGGCGGCCAAGCGAGCCCACCGCGCCGCCAACTGCACTGCGAATCTCCCGCCCGCGCCCGCCAATCCGCCCTGCCCCGCCCCTGACCTGAACGCCTGCATGCACCGGCCCAAGCCCGGCGCGTCAGCGGCCAGCGCAGTCACCCATCAGCTGCGGGTTCAAAGCAGACTGGACGGCAGCGGCGGCGCCCGCGCCCCGAGTGGCAGCTCGGTCGGGTACTGCTCCGGCGCCGTGCGCTCAAGGTGCGCGAGGATCCTGGCGATGACGGCCGGCTCCTCGATGCTGGCGATGATCCTGAGCGGGCCACCGCAACGCGCGCAGTTGTTGCTCAGAACGTAGGAGACGTGTCGGAGGCGATCGGGAAATGGCAGGAGTTGAAGCGAAAAGCCTCGAATCGACGCGGCACACTCGTGCGTTCCGCGATCTCCACGCCAAGCCGCCGCCGGTGCACGTCATCATGACCAGTTCTTCAGAGTTTCCCTAACGCCGCCGAGTCTCCCGGCGCCCGGCCATGGACGCCAGCGGCGCTGGCACGGATAATCGGATTCAGCGCGTGGAAAGCCGAAGACGATCGCGGTGGTCGCACCCCGGTCGACCGCGCCCGAAGGGAGTGTCGTTGCCATGGCTACCCGAACCAATCTGCCGTTTGTCCTGGCCTGCCTGACCGTGCTGCTGTCGACCGACGGCTTTGCGCAGGAGCGCTGTAGGGACATGCGCGACACGATCAACTGCGACTATGACTCCACCTATGGCTGGATCCAGCGCAACAGCGCTCCACGCCCCGAGGCCGCTCCATCGCCTGCCCCCGGCAATTCGAGCGCCCCGTCGAGTACTTCCGGATCCGGCCAGAAGGCCGGCGCGGCGGCGACCGCCGTTTGGATCGGGCAGGCCGGCGCGTCGCTGAGCAACGCCTTTGCCAAAGCGTCCTCGGCCGGTCAGGCCTGCACGAGCGAAGTCGAGGGCCATTTCCTAGATGCAGGGGCGGCGCTCAAGCTCCTGGAGGCAGTCGACAACACCGATGCCTGCTACCAGCAGTGCAGCAGCGCCCTGCGTGTCGGTAACTTGGCCTGCGCCGCTGACCGTGCGCCGACCGATGCTGAGAAGGCCGCCCTCTGGCGCCAAGCTATCGCCCAGTCCTTCGCGGTGCGCCTTGACCCCACGGGCACCTGCGCCTGTCGCGACGCACCGCTGGCGCTCGGGCGCTTCCTGGAGACCCGAGCCCAGCAAGTCGATCGTATCGAGCAGGCTGCGCGGTAGCAGCCGAGCAGTGGTTCGTCCCCTTGAATCAGCTTTGACGGGCAACGTCAGCGACTTGGAAGTGGTGGTGGACATCTGCCGTGACGGCGGTAGCGCCAGAAACAGAAACCCCGGCGCAGGGCCGGGGTTCTTGAAAGTGGTAGCGGGGGGTTGCTTCCGCGATTAATTGCTACGCTTCAGCGCCGCTTGAGGTAGCTCTTCAAGGCCGCCTTGCTCGCAAGTGCGTAGATTCGCCTTTTCGAGTATCCTGCCCGCCCATAATCGTAAAAGTATCAGCGGGTTGTAGAAAGGTCAAAGTGTCGAGAATCGGCGGCGCGCAGCGACGAGTGCAATCTGACTGCGACCTGCGCAGGGAGTGTCGGCGATGTTCCGGGCTGCGCTGATAGCGACGGCGACTGCCTCCAACTTGCTTGCGGGCTGCGGTGGCGGTCGAGAGTCGGCTTGGGTGATAGTGACGTTCACCGTCCAAGACGGGAAGCCTATTGAAATGGCACTCAATAGCGAATAGGAACTTCAAACCACCCTGCCAGGCACTGGCGATTCGCGTAACCTGCTTGCTGGTGAGCCGAAGCCTACCGTCTCCAGCCCATTCCCGGTAGGCCCGGCGGCCAAGCGAGCCCACCGCGCCGCCAACTGCACTGCGAATCTCCCGCCCGCGCCCGCCAATCCGCCCTGCCCCGCCCCTGACCTGAACGCCTGCATGCACCGGCCCAAGCCCGGCGCGTCAGCGGCCAGCGCAGTCACCCATCAGCTGAGAAAATCCCCTAGAAATAGGAATAACCGTTGTACCAAGGTGGCCAGAATCCCTGCGCTGCGATCGCTGGGGACCGTTCGTCACGGAATACACCGTCGTGTTCGCACAGCCTCTGCAGATCGTTGTTTTCCTGAGGAATCTGGCACGCAATCCGATATGCCCGGGCGCGCCATTCAGTGATTAATGTGCCGTCTTTCAAGCGCACCTTCTTGAAAGTCTCGCCAAAATCGTATAGCCAACTGCCCAGAAGTCCGCACCCAGCCGCGCTTCTTTCGCAAGCATCCACGAGATACCCCACGGCCTCCGGGAGGTTTGATACCGGTTTGGAAGGTGGTAACTGATGGTACCCGCGTGACAAGTTGAAGCACGCTGTCAGCGAGCCTTCGATGCAGGCTCCCTTCGTGACAGTCCAGAATGCCGCATCCGAATCGGGACGGGAAAGTTCATAAGCGTTGTGGAGTGCGTCATGACATTCAACGACGCTTCCTGACGTGCACGGCATTGCTGTCCCCGCCCTGGCGGCGACGGACGCCGGCACATTGGCGCCAGCTTTCACCATGAGCGGACGGAGTCTGGCCAGACGCTTCACGGCTTCCATCTTCTTGAGTGTCAGGTATTCGGCATCGAAGAGGCCACGAGCACCCACCTTGCGCAGCTCGCCAGCCAGCACCAGCCGCTCGCTCCTTGTGAACGCATCGATGCCACCTGACTGGATGATTTCTGGCTCCTTTGCCAGCGCCGTCAATCCAACCCGCATGCGGGGAAACTGAGGACCGGCGAGTGCCTGCATTGCAACCTTCGCCGCCTCTGAGTGGTTCCCCAGGCCTCTGTAGGCCAGGGCGAGTAGCGGCGAGTCGTAGATACTGCCTCTCAGGTTGGACACAACCTTCTCAAGCAATCGAGATCTCTCAACCGGATCCGAAGTCAATCGAGCCAGCTCAAACAGTGTCGCCGACGCGCCGGGAACAAGAGCAAGCGCGTCCCTGGCTTTTTGCTCGGCAGCTCTCCGGCGTTCTTCGCCGTGCCGGGGCAGCCAGTCATCCGCAGAATTCAGGAGGCGGGCAGCGCGAGCCTGCGCCTCCATGATCGTCGTCTGTCGCTGGTTCGATGCCTCGGCTTCGGCGGCAGCTTTCTGCTCCTGCGCAAGGCGGTCGCGCCGCGCCTTCTCCGCTGCCCTTTCGGCCGTCTGCAATGCCGAGCGATTCTGTTGGATGAATTCAACTATCGGCGCAACGCGCTTGCGTACTGCGTCAGTGGCGGCAAGGCAGCCGCAACCCGATCCTTCCGCCAGCCTCTGCTCCACAGCCCGTAGCCTGGCGCTCGCATTACTCTCCAGAGCCAGGCGCTCTGACTCCGATCTTGAAAAGAACACGCATGCCACGTAGCTCGCGCCTGCGAGATCCATGCACGATTGCAGGCATGATCGTTCCTGCTGGGAGTAGGACACCAGTTCAGAATTTGGATCTCTGGCAAGACGCGAGAGCTGTTCGCAATCACTGGTGGAGGACTGGAGTGCCGCCAGATACTTGGGGGCCAGTGTGTCGATCGGAATGCCACGGGGAAGCGCAAACGGAACTCCGTTGCCTGTCGCCCCCTGCCTGGACTCGGGAGTCCGTGGTGACTCGGGCGGCTGCGCCGGGCTCTGCCACTGGGCAGCGTCCCGGTTCGCCCGTTCAATTTCCTGCTGCCGGCGGGCGGCGGCATCTTCTTGATCCTTCTGTCGCTGGCTGCTCGGATCGCCATAGCTGGCCTGCTGCGCGTCTACGCCGCCGCTGACGAAGATGGCAAGCGCGAACAGGGCTGAGGGCCACCGTCGAGACGGCCGTCTGAGGCGGACTCCAGGAAGAGGTGATGAGGCGCACTGATGCATGGAATCTCCTGTGCGCCAGGCAGGAGCGACCGGGCTGCCTTCGAGTCGGGGGCAGATGGCGGCTTGAACCCGGCCCGCGAGTGTAGGCCTCGCCTGAATGCCGGATCAAGCGCCCGGCGGATCGGAACTTCAAACCACCCTGCCAGGCACTGGCGATTCGCGTAACCTGCTTGCTGGTGAGCCGAAGCCTACCGTCTCCAGCCCATTCCCGGTAGGCCCGGCGGCCAAGCGAGCCCACCGCACCGCCAACGGCCCTCTCAATCTCCCGCCCGCGCCCGCCAATCCGCCCTGCCCCTGCCCTGAATTCGGGCACCTATCCGTTGCAGCCCGGCGCGTCAGCGGCCAGCCAGTCGGGCTCGCGCGCCAGCGACTCGGCGATGAAGGTGCTGCAAGCCAGCACGCGCGGCATCTCGTCCTGAATCGCTGGGGGGAGTGCTGCCTTCGACATACCCGCAGCCTGCCCATCGCCTGCACAAAAAGAAACCCCGCCTGGCAGCGGCGGCGGAAATTGCTCCGGCACGGTGCCCTGAAGGTGCGCGAGGATCCTGGCGATGACGCCCGACGGGACCGGCCGATCCCAATGGTTCGATCAGAAAAGCTGAGTTGCCACAAGAAAAAGGCCCGGGAGTTTCCTCCCGGGCCCTTGCTGTAGAGCAGTCATGCCGAGGGTCCTTCCCTGGACCCCCTGTCCCGGATCAACCTGCTGGCTCAGGGCCGCTTGGCACCCATGACGCCGCGCACCCGCAGGACCTGCCCGGCCAGCGTCACGATGTAGGCCTTGCTGCCGATGAAGTGCAGCGAGGTCGGCAGGAGCAGCCCGTCGACGATGACAGTCGTGCTGCCGTCCGCATTGACCCTCAACAGCTGGCCCGTGAAGGCCATCGCGGGCAATCCGGCGAATTCCGGCCCCAGCGTCGGATCCCACTGCCCCTGCGACAAGGCGTAGAGCGAGTGGCCCGGTCCACGCTGCACGTCCACGGCCATGCTGATTCCGGCGGCGACCGTCCCGGTGTTCGCCGGATCATCGAGGCGCAGGGAAACGACTTCGCCGATCTCCTCATACAGCCCGCTGTCGCCGATTTCCGTGATGGCGCCCGACCACGCGAGCAGGACACGGCCGCGATCGATGTCGAGGCCGGCCGGAACGACGTTGCCATACTGCTTGAGCACGCTGGTCGCGCCATCGAAGCCTACGTGCAGCAGGCGGTTGTGGTGCCCGTCGGTCACGATCAGGCCGTCGCTGACCGCTTCGATCGCATATTGCACGCCGCCCGGCGCAAACCACTCAAAGTCGCCGACAGGCGGGTTCGCCGCGGAGAAGGCTCCAAGATCTGCAATAAGCGTCGCCGAGCCATCCGCGTTGACCCGGTAAACGCCATTCTCGCCGGTCGAAAAGGGCCCGAAGGTTTCCGGGCCGACAAGCGTCACCAGCACGTAGGCTGTGCCGCCCGCGAAGGTGACGTCCATGGGGCCGCCTACGGGCAGCGCGACCGTGAACGGGGGCAGCCCGTGCGCGAAAGTCGACATCTGACCGGTCTCGGGATCAATCCGGACCACGTTCCCGAGGGCTCCCTGGGGAACGTACAGCGCCCCGTCCGGCCCCACGGTCCCGCCGATCGAGCCGGCCAGGCCCGAGGCCAGCACATCGACCTTGATGGGCTTGCTGCCCGAGTCGGCGAAGGCCGGCAGCGCAGCCACAATGAGAGCCAGCGCCGCCGCAAGCGACAGCCATGTCTTGCCAGGATTCATGATTGTGTACCCCTTTGCTTTGTCACGAATGAGGCCGCTTGCCTGTGGCGGCTCTGCGGGCAAACTTGATCTGCAGCGGCGCAGCAGTCACGAGAGAACGCCGAAAGAACCGCGAAATTTCGGCGCCCGACGGCAATGGCGTTTCTCCACGACGGCATGAACGAAAAAGGCCCGGGAGTTTCCTCCCGGGCCCTTGCGTTCGAGCCGTAAAGCCCCAGGGCGACGTGATCGCGGTGAAGGAGGCGATGCTGTCCTCCACCGGGCGTGGCATCCAGAATTTTCGACATTGCGCTCCTGCACTTCTGCAGCGAAGGGCGCATCGACATCGAGGAGGCGCCCAGCAACGTCGATTAGCGCACCAAGCTCGAGGCCCGTATCAATTTCGGCCACGAAGGCGCTGCAGGCCAGCACGGTCGGCATCTCGTCACGCAGTTCCGCGGGCGCTCAAATAAGGGGAACGTCCCCTATTAGCGAAGGCACCAGTAGCGGACGCCCTCGGCGGCGAGGAAGGCCTCGGCGCCCTCCCCCTGCAGCATCGCGAGCGTGGAGTAGCTGCCGGCCTGAGAGCAGGTCTCGGCCGCGACCGTGACCGAGCGCGGCGCTCCGCGTGTGGGCCAGCCGGTACGCGCATCGAAGATGTGGCCATAGCGCACGCCGCCGATCTCGATGTGCCGTTTCGCGTCGCCACTGGTTGCGAGCGCGCCGGATTGCAGCTCGATCCGCCGCACCGCCTCGCCCGCCTGGTTGAGCGACTCGATGCCGACCTTCCACGCGCCAGCCCGCGGCGGCCGCCCGCTGCAGCGCAGGTCGCCACCGAAGTTCACAAGCACCGGCGTGTCGCTGCGCACGGCGATCCAGTCGGCGACCAGGTCGACCGCATACTCCTTGCCGATGCCGCCGAGGTCGATCTCCATGCCGGCCGGCAGCGTGAGCATCGGGGGTTCCCAGGTCACGCGCTGCCAGCCAATCCGTTGCATCAGCGCGGGAATCCGCGCCGGGTCTGCGTTCACCGGCCCTTCGTCGAAGTTCCACGCGTAGCGCAGCGCGCCGGAGGTGACGTCGAAGCGGCCGTCGCTCATCTTCCAGAGCGCGGCGCCGTACTCGAGCAACCGCATGGTCTCGGCATCCACGTGCAGCGGCCGGCCGCCGCTCGTGTTGATCGCATGCACGACGCTGTCGCCGCGGTAACGGCTGAACTTCTGGTCGATCCGCTGCGCCTCGTGGAGCGCGTGGGCCGCCACCTGGCGCGCGAACAACTCGTCCTCGCCCTCGATGAGCAGCTCGCAGGGGCTGCCCATCGAGGAGAACGCGACGCGGTAGAGCGCGCCGTCGCGGGCCAGGCTAAAACTTGAATCGGTACCCAAATTGCACGATCACCGCCGACATCGGCAGGTTGAGCCGCTCGAACCCGGCCAGGTCCCCGACCAGCGCGTTGGGGGACGGATCGGGCTCCTGCCGATAATACCCAAGCCGCACCGACCACTCGCCGTTAGGCGTGCGGTGTCCGTACTTGGCGCCGACGGTGTAAGCGTCCATGTCCGCAAGCCGGGTGTCGGCCGAGGCGTAGTCGGGCAGCGCGTCGCCATCGAACAGCACCGTCTGGTAGAAATCCGCCGCGGTCTGCGTGTACCAGCGAAGCTGCGGCTCGAGGTACGAGTCCTCGTTGATGTTCCAGCGGTAACGCGCCTCCACCGTCTGCGAGTCGATGCCCCAGTCGTCGGTCATGAAGCGCGCGCTGAGTGAGAGCGAGTCGCGGTCAAAGGCGTGGCGCCACTCCGCGTAGCCGGCCTGCTTGGTGCGCTTGTCCGGGCGGTGCTCGAAGAGATAGAGGTACGGGATCTCGCCGTCCAGGGAGGGCACGGGCTGGCCGGTCACCGGGTCGACGACGGACAGGATCTTGTACGGGTCGGTCAGGTAGCCGTCGGCCTGGCTGTACGTGTACGTGAGTTCCAGGATGTCGCGCCGTCCGAGGATCTGCGTGACGCCGACGAGGGCGTCCAGGACGTCTTTTGACTGCTCGCCCCCGCCCCGGAAGTTGCCGCCAACGTGCTCACGCTCGCCCCGCATGGGCGACAAGCCGATCGGCGCGCCGCCGACGGGCTTGATGTCGTCCTGCGCATACGCCAGGCCGACGAAGGCCGTCGTGTTCTTCTGGTTGAAATCGTACTCGAAGCGCGTGTTCGCGCCGACGTGCAAGTAGTCAAATTCGTTGGAGGCGGACAGGCCGATGTTCCAGCGCGAGGCCGTGCCGAGCGCCTGCTGCCAGTTCGCGGAAAGCGCGACGCGTGTGTCGAGGAAGGTCGGGTCGAACGGCACTTCGCCCGCCGCCACGGTGTAGGAACCTCTGCCCGAGGCGCCGGTGAAGGTCTGGGTGCTGTTCGCGGGCACGGCGCCGCTTGGCGTCGCGCCAGTCAGCGAGTCGACCGTCAGGTCGACGCTCCAGGAACGGTCCTCGTCGAGGGCCCGGCGGATCGCGAGGTCGAGCGTGTAGCTGGTGACGCGGCCGTTGTCCTCGCCGTAGTAGACCACCGAGCTGTCGATATCCCAGTCACTGGCTTCCTGCGCGGCGACGGGAGCGGAAGGGAGCGCGCCGAGCAGGCCGCAGGTTGCGGCCGCGAGCGAGCCGCCGATCGTGTTCTTCAGTTGCATCCGCAGCCTCCGCCGGCAAAGCCGCGCCCGCCGCTCGAGGCTTCCTTGCTGAAGTAGATGTGGTCGTCGAGGGCGGCATCGCGTGCGTTCGGCTGCATGTCGTCGCGCGCGTGCAGGTCGCGCTGCCAGGGCTCGACCGTGGTGCAGGCTGCGTTGGCCGCAGCAAGCACGGCGAGGATGGCGAGCTTCAGGGCGAGTCTTCTCATTTAACGGGCTCCTTCAGGAGTTGCACGATTTCCTGCTCCCGGCCCTCACGCTGTTTGTCGCGAAAGCCGGCGTGGCGGGCGTGGATCTTGCCGTTGCGGCCGATCAGGAAGCTGGTGGGCATGGCTTCGACGCCGAAGGACCTGGCGAGCTTGCCCGCCTGGTCGTACTCGACGCGGAACTGCGCGGGCACTTTCTTCAGGAAGCTGTCGGCGAGCGCGCGGTCCTGGTCGACGTTGACGGCGACGATGACGAGGCCATCGTCCGCGTGTTTCGTGTGCAGGCCGTTCATCCAGGGGAAGGACTGCAGGCAAGGCCCGCACCAGGAGGCCCAGAAGTCGACCATGACCACCTTGCCCTGGAGTTCCTGGAGCAACGGCCAGGTCGGCGCGGCTGGAGGGGAAGACGAAACCGCGCCTACGCTGGCCGTTGCGATGGCACCCAGGACGGTAAACAAGAAGAAACGGATCGCGCGCATAGTACCCTCTCGCCGAAGCGATTTCCTATTAGACGGCGGGTCGCGGGTAAATCAATCGAAAGGGACGCGCACCTTCATATTCGTGGGTGTGGAGGGGAAATTCAAACCCCCTGTCCAGGCCGATCCGTGTTCGCGTAACCGCCCGATGGTGAGCGCGAGCCTGGTGTCAACCGACCTTGCGCGGCAAACGCGGTGACCCGCAAGCCCCCAACGAAAAAGCCCGGCGGCCTTACATGTCCGTGCCGCCCATGCCGCCAGGTCGGCGATGATGTAGTGCAGATTGGCATCGGCCGACGGTGCCAGCGTGGATGGCCGCGTGACCGGCATCGAACGCCGCCCGGATCGCAGCTCATTTTTCCCTGAGGGGCTCTACCCCATTTCTACGGACGCGCGAGCACGCCATATAGAATGTGCTTGGCAAGGTCGATGCACTCACCGAGGCGCATCACCCCACTCTGCTGAAGTCCATGACCGCGCCTGCCGGTAATTGGATCAACGTTCCAGCCAAAAGAGCCGCAAAACAAACCCTCGGGCGTCACCACCGCGTTACCCCACGGAGGGGGGACATTCGGGTCGCGCACGTAGGGCTTCAGTGGCTTCACGCCGAGCTTCAGTCCTTTTGCCGTGCCCTGGCCGTCCGCGCCGTGGCATTCCTGGCAGTTCACCTGGTAGTTCTTCTCCGGTGACTTGCCTGCCTTGTAGTGCTTGGGGCCGGGAATGGCTGGCGGATCGAGTGCGCGCTTGCGCTTGTTCTCCTCGATCGCAGCGCGAGTCTCCTCGGTACGGGTGTAGGTCGCGCATTTCTTGACCTGCTCGCAATAGAAGCTATAGGTGCTATAGGTGCAGGCCATGTAGTACATGTCGTATGCCATCGCCTGGTCGGCAGCCGCGTTGAATTCCGGGGGCAGAGTGAAGAGCCGGCCTGCGGTCGCGCACGTATTCAGGTTCGGTCCATACTTCTCGTCCGGAGAGAGCACGCTCCGCCCCGTCAGGCAGGCAGATGCCAAAGTGTCTGCTTCGAGTGCCACGGCTTCGGGCGTGGTGCTCCATTTCGTGAACTGCCTTTCCTTCTTTTCCATCCAGTCACACCGTCCGTATCGCGGCAATGACTCCAGAATTGCCCGATGCATCGACTTCTCGACTGCCTTATCGCGCTCCTTGGCGCGTCGGCTCATCTCCGCGAGCTCCTCCGCGGACAGTGGCCGGCCGGGTGCCGATGAGGGCGTCGACGTTGAATCCTGGCGCTTCGTGCCTCGCTTGATCCAGCCAAGGTCGGGATCCTTGTCGCAGCCGATGCCCTGGGAATTCGCATTGGCCGGGTCGCAGGGTTCGGCCGTCCATTCGCTGGCCGAGACCGGGTGCGCAGCGAACAGCAGAAGCGCCGCGGTGACCGCCATGGTCAATGCGCTTCTGCAAGTGCCCAGGATGACGTTGCCGAGAGGGCATCGGCGGGACAGCGCGATCGGCTTCATCGTGGACTCCCTGCGCGGTGGCTATCGATCGGCCGCAGTCAGAGAGTAGTACAGGATGAAGTACGAGGCCACGAGAAAAATAGTTCTAGTGGAGATAGGCCGAGTCGTGGTCCTGCGAAAACCGGGCGTGCGTGCTGCACGCTGAGGCCGTGGCCATTGGCCAGACCCAGGTCCGCGAATACGCTGCCCGAGGTCGCGACGACGCGGTCTCGCCTGGACACTCGACTGGCCATACCTCTCCTCGAGCTGGCGCTCGATGTAGTGGACGCGTCAGGCCGCGCGAATCTTCACCACTTCACCTCTGGACGTAGCGGCCGGAATCGGCTTACCCGCCTCACGCAGGGCCGCGATGCGCAACTGATGCCTTCGCGGATGAGTTTGATCACCTCGCGCCGCGTTGCGGATAGGAAATTCAAACCCCCTGTCCAGGCCGATTGTCCGCCGGCCGCAGATGCCCCGGCCCGCACCCCGATTCTGCCCCGCCCCTGCCCTGAATCCAGGCACACACCGCCCGCAGCCTGCCGCGTCAGCGGCCAGCGCCCTGTTTTCCAGTTCAGATCAGGCTCGACTGCTCGACTGCAGCGGCGGTGCCTGCGCCCCGAGTGGCCGCTCGGTCACGTACTGCTTCGGCATCGTGCGCTCAAGATGCGACGCGCAGTTGTCGATCTCGATCCCGAACACCCGCTTCAGCCGGCGCGCCCAACTCATGGCCACATGCCGCGGGGTCGGCAGCCTGGCCGGATCAGTTGGCGACTGCGCTCGAATGACGCCCGACGGGACCGGCCGATCCCAAAGGTTCGATCAGACACACAGACTCGCCACAACAAAAAGGCCCGGGAGTTTCCTCCCGGGCCCTTGCGTTCGAACCGTAAAGCCTGGCGGCCTTACATGTCCATGCCGCCCATGCCGCCCATGCCGCCACCGGGCATCGGGCCATGGTCGTTCTCTTCCTTCGGCGCATCGGCCACCATCACTTCGGTGGTCAGCAGCAGGCCAGCGACCGAAGCCGCGTTCTGCAGGCCGAGGCGCGTGACCTTGGTCGGGTCCAGGATGCCCATGTCGATCATGTCGCCATACTCGCCCGTGGCAGCGTTGTAGCCGAAGCTACCCTTGCCCTCACGGACCCTGGCCAGCACGACCGAGCCGTCTTCGCCGGCGTTCTGCACGATCTGGCGCAGCGGCTCCTCGATGGCGCGGTAGAGGATGCGGATGCCGACGTTCTGGTCGTCATTCGCGCCCTTCAGCTTGTCGAGGGCCTTCTGCACGCGCACCAGCGCGACACCGCCGCCCGGTACCACGCCCTCTTCCACGGCAGCACGGGTGGCGTGCAGCGCGTCTTCGAGGCGGGCCTTCTTTTCCTTCATCTCGATCTCGGTCGCGGCGCCAACCTTGATCACGGCGACACCGCCGGACAGCTTGGCCACGCGCTCCTGCAGCTTCTCGCGATCGTAGTCGGAAGTCGCTTCCTCGATCTGGCGACGGATCTGCTCGACCCGGCCCTTGATCTCGGAGGTCTTGCCGGCGCCGTCGATGATCGTGGTGTTTTCCTTCTCCACCACGACCTTCTTGGCCTTGCCGAGGTCGTTGAGGGTCGCCTTTTCCAGCGACAGGCCCACTTCCTCGGAAATCACGGTGCCGCCGGTCAGGACAGCGATGTCCTTCAGCATTTCCTTGCGACGATCGCCGAAGCCCGGCGCCTTGACGGCACAGACCTTGACGATGCCACGGATGGTGTTCACCACCAGGGTGGCCAGGGCCTCGCCCTCGACGTCCTCGGCGATGATCAACAGCGGCTTGCCAGCCTTGGCAATGCTCTCGAGCAACGGCAGCATCTCGCGGATGTTCGAGACCTTCTTGTCGTACAGCAGGATGTACGGCGCCTCGAGCTCGCTGTTCTGGTTCTGCGCGTTGTTGATGAAGTACGGCGACAGGTAGCCGCGATCGAACTGCATGCCTTCAACGACTTCCAGCTCGTTGTCCAGGCCCGAGCCCTCTTCAACCGTGATCACGCCTTCCTTGCCAACCTTTTCCATCGCGTCAGCAATCTTCTTGCCGATGCTCTCGTCGCTGTTGGCCGAGATCGTGCCGACCTGGGCAATGGCCTTCGAGTCCTTGCAGGGCTTGGACAGCTTCTTCAGGTCCTCGACGGCGACCGTGACGGCCAGGTCGATGCCGCGCTTCACGTCCATCGGGTTGATGCCCGAGGCCACGGCCTTCATGCCTTCGCGGATGATCGCCTGGGCCAGAACGGTGGCAGTGGTGGTGCCGTCGCCGGCCTCATCGGAGGTTGCCGAGGCAACTTCCTTCACCATCTGCGCGCCCATGTTCTCGAACTTGTCCTTCAGTTCGATTTCCTTGGCGACAGAGACACCGTCCTTGGTGACGGTGGGGGCACCGAAGCTCTTGTCGAGCACGGCATTGCGGCCCTTGGGGCCGAGCGTCGCCTTGACGGCGTTTGCGAGCAGGTTGACGCCGCGCACCATACGGCTTCGCGCGTCATCACCAAAACGGACTTCCTTGGCAGCCATTGTCTAATTTCCTCCAGAATACGGTTTCAAAGCGGCGGGTTACTTTTCGATGACGGCCATGACGTCTTCCTCTCGCATTACGAGAAGGTCGTCGCCATCAACTTTCACTTCGGTGCCGCTGTACTTGCCGAACAGGATCTTGTCGCCGACCTTGAGGTCCAGCGGACGCACCTGCCCGTTCTCCAGGATCTTGCCCTTGCCGACGGCAACGATCTTGCCGCGGATCGGCTTCTCAGCCGCGGTATCCGGGATCACGATGCCACCTGGGGACTTGCGCTCTTCATCTTCGCGCTTGACGATTACACGGTCATGAAGCGGACGGATCTTCATGGGTCCACACTCCTTAAGAATTCAAATGGTTGAAGAATCAGCCGGGGGGCACCAGTCTTAACTGTTAGCACTCTCCCCCGATGGCTGCCAATGATAGGGCCAATCCTTGGAAATTCAAGTCCTTAGCGCAACCTGGCCGAGTGACATTTGGGCTAAGCGCATGAAAGCCAAGGCATTTCACGAAGCTGGATTCATTACCAAGACAATTTCAGGCTAAGTCGCTAACCTCGGCGCCCGTCTGAGCGATCTGCACCCTCATTGCGGGCCTGGGCCCGAGGACTCGACAGAATGAGACGACTGACCCGCTGGTTGGCTGTGCCGCGCTGCTGTCCTGCCCGTGGCAGCCCTGCCCAGGGCCTGCTGGGCCCGGCGGCGGCCAGGATGATTTCCTGCCGCCCGACGAGGCATTCAGGCTGTCGGCCAATGCTGACGGCAGCGATCGCATCGCGCTCGACTGGCAGGTGGCTGCGGGCTATTACCTCTATCGCCATCGCGTGGCAGTGGCGACGGACACGCCCGGCTTCACCCTGGGTGCGGTCGAGATGCCCGCGGCAAGAAGAAGACCGACGAATTCTTCGGCGACGTCGAGGTGTACTACCTTGAGCTGCGTGCGGCATCACCTCGGTCACGAAGCCGGCAGTCGACAGCCTCGAGCTGAAAGTGACCTACCAGGGCTGCGCCGATGCCGGCCTGTGCTACCCGCCGACCACCAAGACCCTGCAGGTCGCACTGCCGCGCCGGGTACACCGCCCGCGTCTGCCGCCACTTCCGGCGGCACGGTGGCGGAACAGGATCGACTGGCCAGCCTGATCACTCAGGGCAACCTGCTGGGGTAATGGCCAGCTTCTTCGGCCTGGGACTGCTGCTGGCCTTCACGCCCTGCGTGCTGCCGATGATTCCCGATCCTCTCCGGCATCATTGCCGGCCAGGGACCCAATGCCACGCCGCGACGCGCATTGGGACTGTCCATCGCCTACGTGATGGGCATGGCGGTGACCTACACCATAGCCGGTGCGGCCTTCGCCGCAGCGGGCCAGCAGGCGCAGACCTTCTTCCAGCAACCGTGGATCATCATTGGCTTCGCCATGTTGTTTGTCGCTGCTGGCACTGGCGATGTTCGGCCTGTTCGAGCTGCGCATCCCGGCGGCGCTGGAGATCACGCCTGACGCGATGTCGGGCGAACAGAAGCAGGGCAGCTATTTCGGCACCGTCGTCATTGGCGCCTTGTCGGCCCTGGTGGTCACCGCCTGCGTGGCACCACCCCTGGTTGCCGCACTCGCCGTCATCGGCCAGTCGGGTGACATCCTGCGCGGCGCCATGGCGCTTTTCGCGATGTCGCTGGGCATGGGCGCGCCCTGATCCTGGTCGGCGTCGCCGGTGGTCGCCTGCTGCCCAGGCCGGGCCGTGGATGGACACCATCAAGGCCTGTTTGGCGTCATGTTCCTCGGCGTCTCGGTGTGGATGCTGGAGCGCATCCTGCCCGGGTGAGCTGATCCTGGCGCTGTGGGCCATGCTGACCTTTGTCGGCGGTTATTACTTTGGTGGCTTCGGCCTGCCGGCCTCGCGCACCCGGTGGCGGCTCGCGCCTCGCCCGCGGCATTGGCTTGTTTGCCATGGTGGCCGGCGTGGTGATGCTGGTTGGCGCTGCCAGCGGCGGCAAGGACCCGCTGCAGCCGCTGCGTGGTGTCAAGCGCTGTTCTGCGCTGGCGCGACTCTCGCAGGCCGAAGACACGCGAACTGCCCTTCATCATGGTGGCGAACGAAGCGGACCTTGATCGCGAACTGGCCGCAGCCCAGGCTGCCGGCAAGCCGGTCATGCTCGACTTCTATGCGGACTGGTGCGTGTCCTGCAAGGAAATGGAGAAGTACACCTTTACCGATGCCCAGGTGCAGCAGGCCCTCGCCGGCTTCGTGCTGCTGAAGGCCGACGTCACCGCCAACGGCCCGGCGGACCAGGCGCTGTTGCAGCGCTTCGGCATCTTTGGCCCGCCGACCACCGCATTCTTTGGTGGCCACGGACGCGAATGCCGCAATTTCCGCCTGGTCGGCTTTGTTGTCTGCCGACGACTTCCGGCAGCACCTGGCGCGCTTCGCCCAGGAGTGCTGAGCCTGAAGCCGAAGGTCATTGCCGGCCTGCTGGCCTTGGCAACACTTGCAGGTGTGGCGGGTTACTACCTGAGCCAAACCCTGCGACCTGCTCCCGTGCTGGTGCCGGCGGCCACGCCCATCGTGGTCCCCGAACGCCGGCCTGACTTTGAACTGATGGATCGCCATGGCATAGTACGCGCCATCAGCGAATGGGATGGCCGCCCCCTGGTGGTGAATTTCTGGGCCACCTGGTGCGCACCTTGTCGGCGTGAGATCCCGATGCTCAATACGCTGGCCCGCGACAGTGAGCCCGCCGGCTGGGCCGTCATCGGCATCGCCGTGGACTTCCGCGAAGACGTGCTGCGCTACGTCGAAGCGACCCCGGTAGACTACGCCGTGCTGATCGGCGAGCAGGAAGGCCTGGATGTCGCCCGCGGCTTTGGCGTGGAGACGCTGGGTTTTCCCTTCACCGTGTTCACCGACAAGCAGGGCCGCATCGTCACCATCCACGTGGGCGAGCTGCACCGGCCCCAGGCCGACCTGATCATGGGTCAGGTCGCGGCCGTGGACCGCGGCGAACAGGCGCTGAAGGCGGCGCGAGAGGCAATTCGCCAGAAAATGCCCGGGCTGAAGCACGATCGCAGCTAAATCAGCAGTTTAGAGCGCAGATCGCCGACGTTTGCCGCCAGTTCGCCCTGAAATCTGGACAAAGTTCAAACCGGTCGGGTTGAATGACCGTCCCTGACCGAAGCGCCCGTGAGTGGCGACAGAAGAACGATGCCCCGGATTTTGCTCATCAACGGCCCAAACCTCAACCTGCTCGGCAGCAGGGAGCCCGGCATCTATGGACCGGTCACCCTGGCCGAGGTCGAGGCCCGTCTGGGCAAGGTGGCCAGCCACGCGGGCGCCGAACTGCTCTCCTTCCAGAGCAACGCCGAGCACGAGCTGGTCGACCGGGTGCAGGCGCTGGCCACTGAGCGGGTTGATTTCATCATCATCAATCCAGGCGCCTTTACCCACTCGAGCATTGCACTGCGCGACGCCCTGCTGGCGGTCGCCGTGCCCTTCATCGAAGTACATATTTCCAACGTGCATGCGCGGGAATCATTCCGCCAGCAATCGTTTTTTTCCGATATCGCCACCGGCAGCATTGTCGGGCTGGGCACCCCGGGCTACGAGCTAGCGCTCATGGCAGTCCTGGATCGCCTGGCCGTGCCTTCGCAAGGGGACTGACTGAATGGATATTCGCAAGATCAAGAAGCTGATCGAATTGCTGGAGGAATCCGGCCTGTCGGAACTGGAGATCTCGGAGGGCGAGGAATCGGTACGCATTTCGCGCCACCCGCCCGGCATGGCCATGGCCGCGCCCATGCCGCAAATGCACTACGCGCCGGCGCCGGCCCGGCGGCACCCGCTCCGGTCGCCAGCGCCGTACCGGTGCGGCGCAAGACGACAGCCTGATCACCTCGCCGATGGTGGGCACCTACTACAGTTCGCCCTCGCCCGGCGCCAAGCCCTTCATCGAGATCGGCCAGGAGATCAAAGAAGGCCAGGTGCTGTGCATCATCGAGGCGATGAAGATGATGAACCAGATCGAGAGCGAACGATCGGGCCGGGTCACTGCCATCCTCGCCAAGAACGGCGAGCCGGTCGAGTTCGGCCAGCCCCTGTTCGCGATCGAGTGAGCTGATGCTGGACAAGATCGTCATAGCCAACCGCGGCGAAATCGCGCTGCGCATCCTGCGGGCCTGCCGCGAGCTCGGCATCAAGACCGTGGCCGTGCACTCCACCGCCGACCAGAACCTCAAGCACGTGCTGCTGGCAGATGAGACCGTCTGCATCGGCCCGCCGCAGTCCAAGGACAGCTACCTCAACATGCCGGCGCTGATCAGCGCGGCCGAGGTGACCGATGCCGTGGCCATCCATCCCGGTTACGGCTTCCTCTCCGAGAACGCCGACTTTGCCGAGCGCGTCGAGAACAGCGGCTTCGTCTTCATCGGCCCAAAGAGCGAGACCATCCGCCTGATGGGTGACAAGGTCTCGGCCATCAGGTCATGAAGGAGCACGGCGTGCCTTGCGTGCCGGGCTCCGACGGTCCGCTGCCGGAAGACCACGACGAGTGCTTCCGCATGGCCCACAGCATTGGCTACCCGGTCATCATCAAGGCCTCCGGTGGCGGTGGCGGGCGCGGCATGCGCGTGGTGCACAGCGACGCCACCCTGGTCAATGCCATCAACGTGGCCAAGACCGAGGCGGCGGCCGCCTTCGGCAACGACATGGTGTACATGGAAAAGTACCTGGAAAAGCCGCGCCACATCGAGTTCCAGATCCTCGGCGATCACTACGGCAATGTCGTCTCGCTGGGCGAGCGCGACTGCTCCATGCAGCGACGCCGACAGAAGATCATCGAGGAGTCCCCGGCACCGGGTATTACCGACAAGCAGCGTCAGGCCATGAGCGAGACCCTGGTGGCGGCCTGCAAGGCCGTGGGTTATCGCAATGCCGGTACGCTGGAGTTCCTCTACGAGGACGGCAACTTCTACTTCATCGAGATGAACACGCGCGTGCAGGTCGAGCACCCGGTCACCGAGATGGTCACTGGCATCGACATCGTCAAGCAGCAGCTGCGCATTGCTGCCGGTGAGCCCCTGCCGTTCAAGCAGGAGGACATCGTGCTGCGCGGGCATGCGATGGAATGCCGCATCAATGCCGAGGATCCCAAGACCTTTGCGCCGTCCCCCGGGCCGGTCAAGCTGTGGCACCCGCCCGGGCGGGCCCGGCGTGCGCGTCGACAGCCACCTCTACTCGGGCTACTCGGTGCCACCGTTCTATGACTCGCTGATCGGCAAGCTACTGACCTGGGGCGAGAACCGCGATACCGCCATCGTGCGCATGCGCAATGCGCTCTCGGAAATGGTGATCGAGGGCATCAAGACCAATAAGCCGCTGCACCAGGAAATCTTTGGCCACGCGGCCTTTCGCCAGGGCGGCCTCGACATCCACTACCTCGAGAGGCGACTCGGGCTCAAGTGAGGCCGGGATACGGCCATGCCCTTCCTGCAACTAACCATCGAGGCGGGCGCGGTGGATCCTGCCGCGACCGAAGAGGCCTGCTTCGCCCTCGGTGCGCTGGCCGTCACGCTCACCGACGCCAGCGACAACCCCATCCTGGAACCCGCGCCCGGCGAGACGCCACTGTGGCCGGAGGTGCGGCTACGCGCCTTGTGGCCGGCCGATGCCAACGCGCCGATGCTGCTGGCGACCTTGTCTGCCGTTACCGGCCTGGAGCCGGGGCGCCTGTCAGCTGAGACGCTGGAAGACCGCCCCTGGGAACGTGAGTGGCTGAAGGACTTCAAGCCCATGCGCTTTGGCCGCCGGCTTTGGGTCTGCCCCGGCGGGCAGCGCCCGGCAGAAGCGGCGGAGGTCATCCTGGAACTGGATCCTGGTCTGGCTTTCGGCACCGGCACCCACCCGACCACCGCACTGTGCCTGGAGTGGCTGGAACGCCAGGACCTCAAGGACCTGCGCATGCTCGACTACGGTTGTGGCTCCGGCATCCTGGCGCTGGCTGCCCTGCGTCTGGGGGCAAGTTCGGCCTGGGGCGTCGACCTGGATCCGCAGGCCTTGATCGCCTCACGAGACAACGCCGAGCGAAATCGCCTGCTGGCACAACTGACCCTGCGGCCCACCAACACCGCCCTGCCCGCCGGCTTCGACCTGGTGGTGGCCAACATTCTGGCCGGTCCCTTGGTCGAACTGGCGCCATTGCTGGCGGCCCAGTGCCGGGCCGGGGGATCCATTGCACTGGCGGGACTACTGACGACACAGGCCGATGCAGTAGCAACAGCCTACCTTCCGTGGTTTCATATCGGCCCTGAAGCCACCCGGGACGGGTGGACTGTCCTTAGCGGCCAAAAAAGGCCGGAGTGACGCAGTGTTCACCCAGTGCCCAAATTGCAACACGGTTTTTCGAGTCACGGTGGAGTCACTGCGCGCGGCCTCCGGTGACGTGCGCTGTGGTGTGTGTGCAGCGAGCTTCAATGCGCTCGACTTCCTTAGCGAGCAGGCTTTCGAGGCCGAGGCCGAAGGCGCCGCTGCCGAACCTGCATTCAAGGTCGTCGAACTGGATGAAATGGAGTCCATTGAACTCTCGACCTCGACGGACCTGCCACCACTGAGTGATTTCCCGGACGAGAGCGATGGCGACGATGAGCCGGAGCCCGAGGAAACCGCGGACGAGGTCGAAGACGAAGATGTCATCGAATTCGACTCCATGGACCTGCCCAGCCCGGATGAGGATGAATTTCAGCAGTCCGTGCCTGAAATAAGCCTGGAGGCCGAATACGCCCTGGACCTCGAGCCCGTCAGCGACGAATACCTCGACCTGGAGGCAGCGCTGCGCTCCTCCAGCAGGATTTCCAGCCCGGCAGAGCCGGAAATTCGCCTGGCCTGGGACCGTGATCGTGACGACCTGGCTGAGGACAGCAGTCTCGACGATGGCGACAACACCGACGAGTTCCCGATCCTGGTGCTGGATGAGCAGGACGAGCAGATGCTGGGCGCCACGCTGGAGGAAGAGGACAACGATTCCGCCATTGCCGCATTCAGCCAGCCGCGCATCCTGATTCCCGAAGACATGCGTAGGGGCTTACTGGGCGAGGCCCCCACGGCGGCGGCCGAGCCTGCCGAGGCATTCACTGAAGCGCCGCCGAAGCCCGCCGCGCGCCGTTGGCCCTGGATAGCGGCCCTGGTGGTCCTGGCGCTCGGCCTGGGTGCCCAGATCGTGCACCGTGAGCGTGAGGCACTGATGCAGGACCCGGTGGTGGGCCCATGGTTGTCGCAGGCCTACAGCCTGTTGGGCCAGGAACAGGCCGCGCCAACTGACCTGGCAGCCTTTGAACTGCGCCAGTGGGGCGCCTCCTCGGCGCCGGAACAAGCCGGTCGCCTGCGACTGCGCGCCAGCATCGTCAACCGTGCGGCCTTCGCCCAGCCCTTCCCCTTGCTGCGAGTCGCGCTGCAGGATCGCTTTGGTACCACCATCGGCGCCCGCGAAGTATCCCCAGAGGATTACCTGCCCGGTGAGCGCGCCGCCCGATTGCTGGCGCCCGGCCAGCGCGTTGATGCCGAGATCAGCATCGTTGACCCCGGCACCGAGGCCGTGGGCTTTGAGATTGATGTCTGCCTGGCGGACGGCGATGTCATTCGCTGCGCCAGTGACCCCGATCGCGGTCCATGAAGATCGGCCCCTACGAATTATCCTCGCCGCTGGCGCTGGCCCCCATGGCCGGCGTCACCGACCTGCCCTTCCGGCGGCTGTGCCGGCAATTTGGCGCCGGCCTGACCGCGTCTGAGATGGTCACCAGCGATGTACGGCTGTGGAAAAGCGACAAGTCGCGGCGCCGGCTGGATCACCGCGGTGAATCCGAGCCGCGGGTGGTGCAAATTGCCGGCGGCGACCCGGCAATGATGGCCGAAGCTGCGGCGATGAACGCCGATCTGGGCGCGCAGATGATCGACATCAACCTGGGCTGCCCGGCCAAGAAAGTCTGCAATCGCGCGGCCGGTTCTGCGCTGATGCGTGACGAAGTGCTGGTGACGGAAATCCTCACCGCGGTAATTCGCGCAGCGGGTGTTCCGGTTACCGTGAAGATGCGCACCGGCTGGAGCGTGGACACGCGCAACGCCGTCACGCTGGCGCGACGTGCTGAGGATCTTGGTGTCGTGGCCATCGCTATTCACGGACGCACGCGTGAAGATTTCTTCAAGGGCGAAGCCGAGTACCAGACCATCCGCGAAGTCAAGGCCGCGATCAGGATTCCGGTGTTCGCCAACGGCGATATTGATTCCGCAGACAAGGCGCGCGCAGTTTTGACAGAAACCGGTGCCGACGGCTTGATGATTGGCCGTGCCGCCCAGGGTCAGCCATGGATTTTTCGCGAAATAGTTGCAGCGCTGTCCGGAAACACCTTCACTGCTCCTTGCCTCGCGGAGGTCCGTGCTATCATGCGCGCGCACCTCACAGCCCTGTACTCGTTCTACGGAGAAGGCACAGGAGTCCGTGTGGCGCGCAAGCATCTCGGTTGGTATTGCAGGCGTCATCCACACGTTGGACAACCGCCGATCGAGTTGCTGAGGACTGAGAACGCAGCTGAGCAACTGTCGCTGACGGATGCGTTCCTGGCCGGGTTCATGGGCAGCGAGGCTCGTGCAGCCTGACGGATAAGAAACTGTGCGACAGGCGGGGATGTCCTGGAAATGACTGCTAAGAGAAAGGCGCCGGCTGTGCGTCATGCATCCGCTTCCCGTGGCAATGGCCACAACGGCAATATTCCGCTGCGCGACCACGCCGAACAGGCGCTTAGCAGCTATTTCGACAACCTCAACGGCCATCGCCCGGGTCGCCTGTACGACCTGGTGATGCGCGAAGTCGAATTACCCCTGTTCCAGACCGTGATGGACTACGCCGACGGCAACCAGAGCCGTGCCGCTGACATCCTGGGCATCAATCGCGGAACGCTGCGCAAGAAATTGCGCGAGTACGGCTTGTCGGCCTGAGGCCGCCGCTACGGAATCACGACGCCATGCATGCCATCCGACGGGCACTGCTCAGCGTTTCAGAAAAGACCGGCATTGTTGACCTGGCGCGCGAGCTTGCTGCGCACGGCGTAGCCCTGCTTTCCACCGGCGGCACGGCCAGACTGTTGCGTGATGCCGGCATCGCCGTGACTGACGTTTCCGACTACACCGGTTTCCCCGAGATCATGGATGGGCGCGTGAAGACGCTGCACCCGCGCGTGCACGGCGCCTTGCTCGGCCGGCGCGGCACCGATGATGCGGTGATGCAGACCCATGGCATCGAGGCCATCGACCTTTTGGTGGTGAACCTCTATCCCTTCGCTGCCACCATCGCCCGCCCTGATTGCAGCTACGAAGATGCAGTCGAGAATATTGATGTCGGCGGTCCGGCCATGCTGCGTGCAGCGGCCAAGAATCATGAGCGCGTCAGCGTGCTGGTGGATCCTGCCGATTACGCCGATGTACTGGCTGAAATCCGCCAGGGCGGCACCTGCCTGGAGACGCGTAAGCGCCTGGCCGGAAAGGCTTTTTCGCACACAGCGGGCTATGACGCCAAAGTCGCCGCCTACCTGCAGGATGAGGGCTCCTTTCCGCAAACACTGCGCCTGGAATTCCACAAGAAATTCGACCTGCGCTACGGCGAGAACCCGCACCAGCGTGCGGCCTTCTATGCCGAGCCATCACCTGTTGCGGGAACGCTGGCCAGTGCGCGACAAGTGCAGGGCAAGGAACTCTCCTTCAACAACATCGCCGATGCCGATGCTGCGCTCGCCTGTGTGCAACAGTTTGCGGAGCCGGCCTGCGTCATCGTCAAGCACGCCAACCCTTGTGGTGTTGCACTCGGCGCCTCGGCACTCGCCGCCTATGAGCAGGCTTATCGCACCGATCCCACCTCGGCCTTCGGCGGCATCATTGCCCTGAATCGCGCACTCGATGGCGAGACCGTCGCGGCCATCCTCTCGCGCCAGTTTGTCGAGGTCATCGTTGCACCCGGTGCAACTAACGAGGCACTCACTGCGCTCGCTGCCAAGCCCAATATCCGACTGCTTGATTGCGGCACGGTCACTGCCAACAACAGTGCAGCACTCGAACCGCGTGCCATACGCGGCGGCTTGCTGCTGCAGGATGCAGATACCGGCATCGTTGCGCCTTCCGAGCTGCGCCACGTGACCAAGCGCGGGCCGACGGATGCTGAGCTTGCCGACCTGCTGTTCGCCTGGCAGGTGTGCAAGTACGTGAAATCAAACGCTATTGTGCTAGCACGCGAGCACATGACGGTGGGCATTGGTGCCGGCCAGATGAGCCGTGTGATCTCGACAAAGATTGCTGCCATGAAGGCTGCTGAGGAGAAGCTCACGGTGGCCGGCAGCGTCATGGCTTCTGATGCCTTCTTTCCGTTCCGCGATGGACTCGACGCCGCGGCAGAACTCGGCGTGCGCGCCGTTATCCAGCCGGGTGGCTCGATGCGCGATGCAGAAGTCATCGCTGCGGCTGATGAACGCGACATCGCCATGGTGTTCACCGGCATGCGCCACTTCAGGCACTGAGGTGATGAAGGTCCTGGTCATCGGCGGTGGCGGACGCGAGCACGCTTTGGCCTGGAAGTTGGCGCAGTCGCCGCGCGTTACCGAGGTGCTGGTGGCGCCGGGCAACGCGGGCACGGCTGCAGAGCCGCGCTGTCGCAATGTCAGCGTTGCGGCAGAAGTCATTCCCGGCCTTGTCGCACTTGCGCAGTCAGAGAAAATTGGCCTGACCATCGTCGGCCCCGAGGGCCCGCTGGTGGCAGGCGTGGTTGATGCCTTCAGCGATGCTGGGCTGGCCTGCTTTGGTCCGCGCCAGGCTGCTGCACAGCTCGAAGGCAGCAAGCAATACACCAAGGCCTTCCTGGCCCGGCACAACATCCCGACCGCAGGCTATGCCAGCTACACGCGCGAGACCTTTGATGCCGCGGCCGTGCGCGCGCTACCCACACCCATCGTGGTCAAGGCCGATGGCCTGGCGGCTGGCAAGGGCGTGGTGATTGCCGAAAGCGCGGACGAAGCTATCCAGGCCTGCGAAGAGATGTTTGCCGGTGCCTTTGGCAGCGCCGGGCAGACCGTGGTGATCGAGGAATTCCTGCTGGGTGAGGAAGCCAGCTTCATCGTCATGGCCGACGGCGAGCATGTGCTGGCACTGGCCACCTCGCAGGACCACAAGCGCCTGGGCGATGGCGATACCGGCCTCAACACCGGCGGCATGGGCGCTTACTCGCCTGCTCCCGTGGTTACCCCTGCCCTGCACGAGCGGATCATGCGCGAGGTGATCTGGCCGACACTCAGGGGCCTGGCCGCCGAAGGCACCCCCTATACGGGCTTTCTTTACGCCGGCCTGATGATCGCCGCTGATGGCACGCCCAACGTGCTGGAATTCAATTGCCGCTTTGGTGATCCCGAGACCCAGCCCCTACTGATGCGCCTGCAGAGCGACCTGGTCGACCTGTGCGAGGCGGCGCTGGCGGGTCGGCTGGATAAGGTCGAAGCCAAGTGGGACCCGCGCATGGCCCTGGGCGTGGTGCTGGCGGCCCCCGGCTACCCTGAAGCCGTGCACAAGGGCGATGCGATCCTGGGACTGGCCGATGCAGCACGACTGCCCGGCAAGGTCTTCCATGCCGGCACCGCCCTTGTTGATGGCAAGGTCGTGACCGCGGGTGGGCGCGTGCTATGCGCCGTCGGGCTGGGCGATGACATTGCCGCAGCACAGGCTCAGGCCTACGCCCTGGTCGATACCCTGTGCTGGCCCGGCATCCAGTTTCGCCGCGACATTGGCTGGCGCGCGCTCAAGCGCCGCTGACACGCCGCTATACTTCGCCCATGAGCAAGATCACCCTGCGCCGCCGCCACGACCTGAGCCCCAAGGCCGCGCGCCAGCGCGTTGGCAAGATGGCCGACGCCCTGAGCAAGAAGTTCGATGCCGAGTGCGACTGGCAGGGCGAGGTGCTGTGCATTGCGCACCCCAACGTGAACGGCACGGTCAAGATCGAGGACGACGAGGTCGTGGTCGAGGCCCGGCTCGGCTTCCTGTTGGCCATGTTTCGCGATCGCGTGGACGAGGAGCTGGTGCGCATCCTCGACAAGGAATTTCCGGCGAAGAAGAAAGGCTAGGGGCTCGCTGGCGGTCGCACTTGCAGCGGCCAGTTGGTCGTTGTCAACACGGCCAGGCGGCCACGCAGGCCCGGCACGAAGTTCAGCTTCTTCAACACGCAGGCGCCGGCCCGGTCCAGCGCCTTGTTGCCACTGCCGCTGATCACCTTCGCCCTGCTTACGCTGCCATCCACACTGACGGTAATCCGGTATTCAAGCTGTGCCGCAGCGGTTTGCCCAGCCGGGTAGCAGTCGCGATAAGCCTGCTCAACTGTCGCCTCGTCTGAGCGCAGCCTGGGCGGGGTCATCACCGGCGCTGGCGCACCACTTTCGCTGTGCATCAGGAAATTGATCGGCAGGGTCGCGCGTGCTTCCACCGGGACGCCATTCTTTATGGCCGGGCTGATCTGCAGCTTGCCGGCAACACAGGCTGCCGAGGCTTGCAGCCAGGCCGGCGTACCCGCGGGCACCTCGACGCCTTTCACTGTGCCGTCGGCGGCAACAATCACGACCATGGTGAGGTTGGCTTCGTAGTCGAACATCGCGCTGCCAGCCGGATAGCAATCCGCTGCCTTGACGTTCTCGTTGCGCAAGATCGGTGCGCGATCAGCCTCGCCTGCGGCAGCAAGCGATATCGGCAGGCATGAGAAGAGAATTACGAGCGTGCGTATTGTGCGATGGAGTCTCATCACGGTGCCTCCTGCAATCCATTGCGTATCTGGCATTGGCGAACTCTAGCAGCGACTAGTGGGCTTCGCTACGGGTGGGCCAGGCTGGTGTATGCGCAGGCTTCAGTGGCCATCTTCAGAACCTCCCCAGACCGGCCCAGCGTCAAGACCCCGTTCAGGACTGCCCACCCAGGCCCGCTGGATAAACGAGATTACGTCCGATTGCACGAGCAATGGTCGATGTGGAGGACAACTCGGCTGGCCCCGCCGGGCCCAAGCTATTTCCCATACTGCCTGCGTCAGTGCCTTCCAAGGCCGAGGCAAACACCAAGGGCGCCAGGCAAACCAGCACGACGACTGCTTGGCAAATCAATGCCACCTGCTCAGGCAGCATCGCGAATGTTCCGACGCCGATGGGCGGTGGCGAACACCAGCAATAACGCCAACCAGACCACCGCTCGAAATGTCATCGCGTACAGGCTTGTTTGCGCGATGTGGCCATTCGGCGCGTAGCTGTAGAGAAGCGCTCCAAGCACAGCAAGATTAAGCGCGCAGACAATTGCCGCACCTTGGACCCCCGCCTTCAGATCCTTCCAGGCGACAGCACCTACCAGGACATACACGGCGCCCATGAAGGTATTGAAGTACAGGAGCGGGAAGTACACGACGTAGCCGGGATCGGCACCGAACAACACGCGCATCCCGGCAATGATGGTGACGATGCCGAACAACACTGCGGCAAGGGCTGCTGCTTTCGAAAGAACATCGATGAGTACTCGCTGCACTGGCTCCTCCTGTGACGCCTGCTCGCTCTAGCCCACGGGCCTCTTGCTGTAGGTCAGGAAAGCCTCATCCCGATCCCACCCAAGAGACTCGTACAGCGACTGAGCTGAAGTATTCGTTCTCGCCGTTGCCAGATCCATGCGTGCAAAACCCTCCCGTCTTGCCAAGCGTTCAGCAGCACGTAGCAAGGTCTCACCAACGCCGGATCGCCTGGCCGCTTGCACAACGAACAAGTCATACAGCGTGCAGACTGGCGCGGCAAGAACCGAGCAGAAGGTTGGATAGATCTGGCAGAACCCGAGCAACTGCCCGGATGAATCCTCGGCAACGATTACGAAAGACTGATGCCCCGTCAGTCGCTCGCGAATATACGACCTGGCCAACTCCAGATCCGCGCCCTGCCCGTAAAACTGGCGATAGCCGTCAAATAGTGCTGCAACAGCATCGGCGTCTTCCGGGGCGGCAAGTCTTGTTGAATGGTCGATCATGTTGCAATCGCTCGGATCGAAGCTAATGTTGCATTTGAGAGACGCCGTGCGCTCCTGGCGCCATTCCCCAATTGCCTAGTCACATGCCGCCTATCGGCACTCCCGCAATATACGGATGGGCCGCTGCCACTACAGCAAGAATAACTAGAGTGATAACGACCCCTTTGGCTTCCTGTGCCCAACTCGGCGCTGCTTCCTTAACCCAATTGCCATCTCTCTTGTTGATAAGGAACATTTCCGCCACTGCCCATATGCCAAGCCAGCCGAAGAGCACCACGGATCGGGAGTCTCCATTCAAGAGCAGGTGCGCAGTTGACCAGACCATGATGCTTGATAGCTGGGGGTGGCGAACAAATCCCCTTATTCTTGTAGGGCGCCTGGCCGCGCCAAACAACAGGAAAGCCAGGACCATCAACAATATTGAAACTGGCCTGACCACTTCGGGCAGAGCATAAAGGTGCGACGGCGTTGCGCTACGCCACCCAAGAACAATAAGGACCAACGACCCAACAATCAGTGCCGAGAATGAAATGGTATAGCCTCTTTTTCCAAGACCACCAACCAATGCATGTTTCAGGCTTATGGCCATCGAAGGTATGAAGTGGACTATGGTCCAGAGCAGCAGTCCTGCGATAAGTAGTGTCACGGTCTATCTCCTTGCTCGAAATGCCATTGCACCTAACGTCCGCGATCAGCGGCGTGACGACAAGTGCCGAACACTGCATCACATAGTCAGGCCGCGCCGACTTTGAGTGTCTCGACATCGCGGAGATCAACGCTACTCTTCGCCTGCCACAGATCGTAACCGTGCTGCATGGCGAGCCAGCTTTCAGCAGAGCGACCAAGACACTTCGACAGACGCAGAGCCATCTCCGGAGTAACGCTGCTGGTACCAGTCAGAACGCGGTTGAGAGTGGACGGTGACACGCTGAGCTTGGCCGCGAGCTGGCGACCGCTGATGCCATTCGGCTCGAGATACACCGCCGCAATGAACTCGCCCGGGTGAGGAGGCTTATGCATGGCCATCAGTGATAATCCTCATAGTCCAACGAGTAGGCCTGTCCGCCTCTGAACTCGATCGTCAGCCGCCAATTGCCATTGGCCCAAACCGACCAGCGGCTTCGTTCAGAGCCTTTGACTGGATGCCCGCAAGACTGCCGGCTTCATAGAAGCGGCGCAGTCCCTTGTACCGAATCGACTGGATCACGCGCCGAGCGTAGCATGTTGCGCATCACGCAACACGCCGCTCAGCGTTTGAGGTCAGCGGGGGCCGAAAGCGTGCGAAGCACGCTGTAGGACGTCTGCTTCACCGAGTGGAAAGACCACCTACGTTCGGACCTCACCCCAACAGCTCATAGTTGAGGCGCCAGGTTGCGAGTGTGAGCACTGACGCAAATGATACCCACGCAAGATACGGCAAGAGCAACGCCGCCGCGACGCGGCTGACCCGCCAGAACAGTCCAATAGTGACAAGGATCAGGAGCCAGAGAAGCAGAATCTCCGCGAAGGCCAGCCCACCTTGGCGCCAGACAAAGAACAGCCAAGTCCAAAGGGCATTGGCAGCCAACTGAACAACAAACACGAGCAACGCACTTCGAGCACCCGCAAACCCGCGCGCGCGCCAAACAAGCCATGCGGCGACACCCATGAGTAAGTACAGCAGCGACCAGACGGGACCGAAAAGCCAACCCGGCGGCGCCCAAGAGGGACGCACAAGTTCGCGATAGAACTCACCTGCACTTGCTGACGCGAACCCGCCAACAGCAGCCGCAGCAAACGCCACCAGCAGCCAGCCGACGAGGCCGATGGCTTGAAGCGGAATTGATGGGGGCAGTGGGTGCGGCACGTGCAGTCTAGTAACGCTTGAGCTCACCGGCGCCAGTGACTGGCGCGCGGGTTGCGCTTGCAAGCCGCGTGACAGACGCGGCAGGCGACCGGTGGAGCGATTGGTTAGCGGTCCTGAACCCGTGACGTCCAGTCGTCGGGACGCCGGGACTGATGCGCCACGGCGAAGATGACGATGCCGGCGGCGACTTCGCGATAGACGACGGAGCAGGGAAAGCCCTGGAGTAACACCCGCCGAGTATTCCCCGCAGCCGGCGACCCGGCGTGAGGGAAGGCCAGCGCGCGGGCTGCGGCCTCCTCGACGGCGGCGGTGAATCGAGCACCAAGGCCAGCCTGCTCCTGATTGTAGTAGACGATTTCGGCAAGGAACTCACGGCGCGCTGCCGGTACGAACCGCGCTGATTTCACCGCGACAGGTGCCGCGCTTCGGCAAATACGTCCTCAGCAGCGTAAGTCTGGGTTTCACCGCGATCGTAGGCGGCCACCCGCGCCTCAATCTCCCGATCCCAGAGTGCCTCAATGTCGGACAGCGGCGGGACCTGCAGCGACGCGAGAAGCGATTCAGCCAGTTTGGCCCGTTCCTCCGCTGCAAGGGCGCGAACCATTTTTTCCAGGTCTTTCAGGGAAGAGGCCACATTATGTCTCCTTCATGAATGCCTAGATCTTACGCCGGGATCCGGAGTCTGTCGCGGACCGCTAACGTCCGCGATCAGCGGCGGCGCCCACCGCCAAGCCTCTCACGGACCGCTCCAACGCATAGTTAGATGGCAGAAGCATTGACCGGAAGTCTATGTGGTTCACCGCTAATCCAACACCATGCGAAGCCAGCGATCGCACCGGAGGCTGCGAACTGAAGCGTATCGAGGATACGGTTCATCCAGCCTGCAAGTGTCAATACACCCTCGTTGATCATCACCGTGCCATTCCAGGAGAAGGAGCTGCTGGAATCCTCAATTGCACTGAAGGTCAACCACGAGGCCACAGGCACCGCACCTATCAATGCAGCCGCGAACACAATGCGTGGTCGATTTAACCAACCCAGGCGACTCATGAGGAGCGAAATAGGAATTCCAAGCGCCGGAGCTAGGGGCGCTAGTGAGAACGCCAAAACGACTCGCGACCTATTCATCTGCCATCTAACGTCCGCGTTGAGCGGCGGCGCACAGTCGGCGCGCCGCTGGCTGACTGAAACCTTTGCGAGCCGCTTGCAAGTCTTGCAAGCGGCGTGACGACGCGCGACGACCGCTGCATCGCATAGTTAGGCCGCTGATTGTTCCTCAGACTCCCAGCCGGGGAACACGAGCACGGCAGGGTGGCACTTAAGCGCCCGGGCGAGAACCTTGGCCCTTTCGACACCGAGGCGCACCCGGCCGTTCTCAATCGCCGAAATGGTCGTCTGAGGAATGCCAGTAAGCTTGGCGAGCTGGTTCTGGCTGAGCTCCTGCAGCTCGCGCACGATGCGAACCGAGTCGGCAACCGAAACCTTCACGCGGCGTTTGGCGGGGCGAAACTCACTCATCAACGTCTCCGATAGTCATGTGGCGTCATTTCTACGACCTGGAACAGGAGTTGCGAGGCCACCACGCGATAGATCACCCGGTACTTCAAGCTCAGCCTGCAGGAGCGGTAGCCTTTCCACTGACCGGAGAGGGATTCGTCACCAAACCCCCGAATAGCTCTCAGGCCTGGCGGGCCGGATCACGTAGCCACCGCCTGCTCGAAGCTGGCCGAGTCGGAGACCCATCCCAGGAGGACTTCCGTGGAAAGCAGCGACGCCTCGTGATTGCTGCGGGACAGTCGATCGCCGATTGGTTCGCTCATGCAGTCCGCGAGGAGCACGCATGAGTAGTCTCGAAACATCGCATCACGGACGGTTGACTCGACGCAGATGCTCGTGGTGCACCCGGTGACGACGAGGTGCGTGATGCCACGCTGCCGAAGCAGGGCGTCGAGGTCCGTCCGATAGAAGCCGCTGAACCGCGTCTTGTAGACCACCGAGTCGTCGGCTTGGGGCCTGAGATCGTCGATGATATCCGTGTTCCACGTATCCCGGACCAGAATGCGGCTCGGACGGCCATCCGGTGCCGTGACCACTTGGCCGACGCCAAGCCCCAAGTGTCGCACCCGATTCACCGAGTTGGCTGTACCGAGATCTGACAGATCTGGTTGATACGCCATCTTGAGGTAGACGACGTGAATACCGGCTCGCCGCGCCGCGTCGAGCGCCCGCTTGGTCGGCCCGACGGCACGCTGAATGCCAGAGATGTCGATACCAGCCCGATCGAACATGCCGCCCTTGCTGCCAAAGTCGTTCTGCATGTCCACAACGATCGCGGCAGTCGTGGTCGGATCAATCGCTATCGGCTGTGGCCGGGCCGCGATGGTGGCCGCGCGGCGTTGGAGCGCTTGGCCCCGTCCGGGCTGCGCACCGAGCACCGCTGCGCCGACCCCAAGGCTAATGCCCTGCAGAAGCTCGCGACGAGTCACGTTAGACATTGAGCCACTCCTTGAGTGATGTCAGGGCGTCTTCCAGCATGTTCGGCATAACGTCCGCGATCAGCGGCGGCGCGCAGTCGGCGCGCCGCTTGCCCTGCCAACAATTTGCGCCGCTCCGACAATTCCTGCAAGCGGCGTGACGACAAGTGCCGACCGCTGCATCGCATAGTTAGGTGTCTTATCAGGCAGCCACGCGAGAGACCCGCAGATCCTTGCGGCGCTTTTCCGCATGCCACAGGTCGTACTGCGTCTGCTGGTTCATCCAGCTCTCGGAACTGGTGCCGAAAGCGATCGATAGCCGCACTGCCATCTCCGGGCTGATGCCGGCACGGCCGTTGAGCAGAGCCGACAATGTCTTGCGACTGATACCCAAAGCGGCAGCTGCGTCCGTGACCGAGAGATCCAGCGGCTCGAGACAGAGCTTGCGGATAATCTCGCCGGGGTGGGGAGGGTTGTGCATCCTCATAAACTACCTCAGTGATAATCCTCGTAGTCGACGTCCGCAGCGTCCTTGCCTTCGAATCTGAACGTAATGCGCCAGTTCCCACTGACGCTTACCGACCAAGTACCGCTCCGACCACCTTTCAATGGATGCAGCCTGAGGCCAGGAAGGCCCATGTCGCTAGCGGCCGTAGCCGCATTCAGGGTCGCCAGAATCAATCCCAGACGCTCAGCCTGAGCGGCTTGGATACCAGCCTTGGAACCGGTCGCAAAGAACTTCGCTAGGCCCTTGTGACGGAACGAGCGGATCACGGGGCGGAGTGTAACCCATAACGTTACGGGTTACAAGACACCTAACGTCCGCGATCAGCGGCGGCGCGCAGTTGGCGCGCCGCTTGCCGAACAAGACCTGTGGATGCCGCCTGCAGGTCCTGCAAGCGGCGTGACGACAAGCGCCGAACGCTGCATCGCCTAGTTAGATTGCAGGCTTGCGCGAACGAAGGAGACCATTCCATTAATGAGTGCCTCCGGCGAATCGTAGTCCCACTTCTCTGCAATGAAACGTCGAGTTGCACTATGGACCTGTGCTTCGTCGGCGTAGAGGTACACGACAAGGTCAGTATCTGGAATTGGGCCCGTCAGATAGGTCTCATTGGCTCCGGCACGGCTCAAAACTAAGGGCCCAGTTACGGCCTCTAGGGCGGGTAACGCTAGGCGCTGAAAATTGGTGAGACCGTCCGCACCCGCATTGTCGGCAGTTTGCCACGCTGAGGTGTGGGCAATCCTTCTGCCCCTGCGACGTTTCCACCAGCCCGTGAACTGCTGAAACATCTCTTGCCTGCGATCTAACGGTTGAGTTGAGCGGCGCGCACGCCGACGTATGGGCTTGGCACTTTATCCCTCACGCGTCCGCTCCAACGAGTTGTTAGGCCGCAGCATGCTCGCACGCTTGCACAACACAATCTGCTACTTGGAACAGACGCCGCGATTCGATGCGAATGCGGGTGTGCGGCTCGACAGCATCGGGTCGGGAATCCGAGAACACGAGCGCGTCATCGTCTGAAGCATCGAATGCCACGCGTCCGTGGCCCAAAGCGTTTCGAGTGTGCCGAAGCCAATTGTGTAGGTCTCTGGGCGCCACGCGATTGCTGCCACTCTCCCACAAAAGAACCGTATCAGCCAGATTCGGCCACGGAGCCGTTGGATTCGCAATGGCGAAGTTTGGAATCGCCTGTGCAAAGTTCGCGGCTTGCTTTTCCCAAAGCCAGACAATCGTAAGGTATGCATGCCCAATCAGCGTGCCCTGATGCACCAGCGAGTTCACAGGGTTGTAGTTTGCCGCATTCAGAAGCCGGTTGATTCCTTGCATTGCCGCGGGATCTTCGCGGCGTAGCCGATTCAGAAGCCCTAGAAAGCTAATCGTGGCCTGCGACAGTTGCGCGATAAGAAGGCTGTCCCGTGGGTTCATGCGATCACCTGCGCCAGCTGCGGCCTAACGTCCGCGTTGAGCGGGCCGCGCGAGGCCCAAACTAAGCGCCGCGGGCGCGACAATCTTCCCCGCGCCCGCGGCGCGCCCCTGCCAAGCTTTCACGGACCGCTCCAACGCATAGTTAGAAGGCACCTATTTTCCGCCACGATCACTCCCGGACGTGGCCACCTGCTCGCGGCGGACGAACCTAAGAAGCACCCAGAAACCAGCGGCTACGAGCCCAGTCAGGAGCAGTGCAAGCAGCAGCACTGCGGTCACTGACAAGTGTGGGCCGCGAATCATCATGAAAATGGCAACGAAGAACGCAAAGAGCCCACATAGTGCTCCGAGTTTGATGATTGCCGCGCGGCTTGGTGCCGGCATTCGTAGTGCCTTCTAACGTCCGCGATCGCGGCGGCGCGCGGCGACACCGATGCCCGCAGGTCCGACGACAAGCGCCGAACGCTGCATCGCCTAGTTCGACCGCAGGTGCGTCCCAACGAAGCACTTTCGTGACCACCTGGATCTGTGCTTCGTCTGGTACCCATCAGATCTGGAATTGCCCGTCAGTAGTCTCAGCGACCCCACCAGTTACTGGGCGAACGCCGCTGAAAATGGTGAGACCGCCGCACCCGCATTTCGGCAGTCCACGCTGAGTGTGGGCAATCCCTGCCTGCGACGTTCCACCAGCCCGTGAACGCGAAACATCTCTTGCCTGCGATCTAACTCTTAATTAGGTGGCCGGGAGTATTGCTGCAAATCCGCCCCTTTAGCAACGAGGGGGCGCGCAAGTCCCGGATTAGTCTGGTGTTCGTGTCCATGTAGCATGCCAAAGTCCGTGTAGCACGATGCCGCCGACTATACCCTCTACACCCGACGGGGCTCCATCAGCCCCTCGCCCGGCCGGCCTTCTGCAGGTCACCCGTCAGCGCATCCGGGCACGGCATTACAGCCTGCGCACCGAGAAGGCCTACCTGTACTGGATTCGCCGCTACCTGCGCTTCCACGGCCGCAGGCACCCGCGCGAGATGGGTGGCCCCGAGGTCGAGCGCTTCCTCACCGCGCTCGCTGTCGAGGCCAAGGTGTCCGCCTCTACCCAGAACCAGGCCCTGGCCGCATTGCTGTTCCTGTACCGGGACGTGCTGGACATGCCGCTGCCCTGGATGCAGGACGTGGTGCGCGCCAAGCGACCGCAAAGGCGGCCCGTTGTGTTGTCGCGGCAGGAGGTGCGTACGCTGCTGCAACGCATGCGCGGCACCCAAGCCCTGGTCGCGGCACTGATGTACGGCGCCGGGCTACGCGTATCGGAATGCCTTGGCTTGCGTATCAAGGACCTTGGCTTCGAGCGACATGAGATCGTGATTTGCGCCGGCAAGGGCCAGAAGGACCGCGTGACGATGCTTCCGCAGGCGCTGGTACCCGAGTTACGCGCCCACCTGGTCAAGGCCCGGTTGCTGCACGCCGATGACCGGCGGCTTGGCCGTCCCGGAGTGTCGCTGCCCGATGCCTTGCGACGGAAGTACCCGCAGGCCGCCGTGGCCTGGGGCTGGTACTGGGTGTTTCCCTCGCGGAACTTCTGCCGGGATCCCTACTCCCGCGAACGCGTGCGCCACCATCTCTACCCGCAGACGGTACAGCGCGCAATCCGCGCGGCAGCGCAGCAGATGGGTCTGGCCGCACCCGTCAGCTGCCATACCTTGCGTCACTGCTTTGCCACCCACCTGCTCGAGGACGGCTACGACATCCGCACCGTGCAGGAGTTACTCGGGCATGCCGACCTCAAGACGACAATGATCTATACGCACGTGCTGAACCGCGGCGGTCGCGGCGTACTGAGCCCGGTGGACCGCTAACCCTTTGCGCTTTTCGCCTCGCGCTCCAGGTCCACCGCCCGCCACAGGTACCACGCCGCCGTGGTGCGATACGGCGCCCAGCGCTCGCCCCAACTCGCCAGCTGCCTGGGCTTGGGCAACACGTGCTTGCCGTAGGCAATGCGATAGCCACTCTGGATGCCGTAGTCGTCCACCGGCAGCACGTCGGGCCGACCCAGGGTGAACATCAGGAACATCTCGACGGTCCAGCGGCCCACGCCACGCACCTCGACCAGGCGCGCGATGACTTCATCATCGGGCATGCGCGAGAGTTGCCTGCGAGGCGGGATGCTGCCGTCTTCCACCTTGGCGGCAATGTCCTTCAGCGAGGCGACCTTGGCGCGGGAGAAGCCCACGCCGCGCAGGAAGTCATCCGGTGTCTGCAGCAACTGCGCAGGTGTCGGGTAGTCGTCACCGCCATAGAGCATGCGAAAGCGGCCCAGGATGGTCTGGGCCGCGTTGCCGGTCAGTTGCTGGTGGGCAATGGAACTGAGCAACGCCTCGTAAACGCTGCGCCCGCGCAGGGGCTTCGGTTGCCAGGGTCCTGCGCGGCGGATCAGCTGCGCCATCACCGGGTCACCCCGGCGCAAGTGGCGCAGCGCGTCCGTCATCCCCGCTTCATCGAGTCGAAGAAGTCCACGTTGGTCTTGGTGTCCTTCATCTTGTCGATGAGGAACTCGACCGCGGCCAGTTCATCCATCGGGTGCAGCAGCTTGCGCAGGATCCACATCTTGGCCAGCTCGTCCTGCGCCGTGATCAACTCCTCGCGGCGCGTGCCGGAGCGGTTGATGTTGAACGCCGGGAATACGCGCTTCTCGGCGATGCGGCGATCCAGGTGGATTTCGCTGTTGCCGGTGCCCTTGAATTCCTCGTAGATCACGTCGTCCATGCGCGAGCCGGTGTCGATCAGCGCGGTGGCGATGATGGTCAGTGAACCACCCTCCTCCACGTTGCGGGCCGCACCGAAGAAGCGCTTGGGACGCTGCAGGGCATTGGCGTCCACGCCGCCGGTGAGCACCTTGCCGGAGCTCGGGATCACGGTGTTGTAGGCGCGTGCCAGACGGGTGATCGAATCGAGCAGGATCACCACGTCGAGCTTGTGCTCGACCAGGCGCTTGGCCTTCTCGATCACCATCTCGGCCACCTGAACGTGGCGGCTGGCCGGCTCGTCAAACGTCGAGGCCACGACCTCGCCCTTGACGGTGCGCGACATCTCGGTCACTTCCTCGGGCCGCTCGTCGATCAGCAGCACGATCAAGTGCACTTCCGGGTGATTACCGGTAATGGCAGTGGCAATGTTCTGCAGCAGCATGGTCTTGCCGGCCTTGGGCGGCGAGACGATCAGGCCACGCTGTCCCTTGCCCAGCGGCGACATCAGGTCGATGACGCGTGCCGTCAGGTCCTCGGTCGAGCCATTGCCACGCTCGAGCTTGAGCCGCTTGGTCGGATGCAGCGGCGTCAGGTTCTCGAACAGCATCTTGTGACGCGCGCTGTCCGGCGAGTCGTAGTTGATCTCGCCAACCTTGAGCAGCGCAAAGTAGCGCTCGCCATCCTTGGGTGGGCGGATCAGGCCGGAAATGGTGTCGCCGGTGCGCAGGCTGAAGCGACGAATCTGGTTCGGGCTGATGTAAATATCATCCGGCCCGGCCAGGTAGGAGCTGTCGGCAGAGCGCAGGAAGCCGAAGCCGTCCTGCAGGATCTCCAGCACGCCGTCGCCGTAGATATCCTCGCCGCTGCGCGAATGCGCCTTGAGGATCTCGAAGATGACGTCCTGCTTGCGCTGGCGCGCCATGTTCTCGACACCCATCGACTCGGCCATCTGCACCAGTTCGTGCACATGCTTGGTCTTCAGCTCGGTGAGGTTCATCGACTTGCGCGATGCCGCCAGTTCCTCCGGCGAAATGATGTCGCCCGCACCGCCTTCTACGTGATCATCTACTGGCAGGCCTTCCTGGCTGTGTCGGTGGCCACCGCCACCGCCACCGCGATTGCGCTGGCCGCCTTTCTGGCGTCCACCGCCGCGTGATTGATTGCCCAAATAGCCTCTCATACGTGTTGATCCAGGAGTGCCGCGATCTTGGACTTCGCGACCAGGCCAACCTGCTGCGCCTCAGGCGCCCCGTTCTTGAACAGGATCAGGGTCGGGATGCCGCGTACGCCGTACTTCACGGGCGTCTGGCGATTGTTGTCGATATTCAGCTTGGCAATGCGCACGCGTCCCTCGTATTCACGAGCGAGGTCGTCGAGGATCGGGGCGATGGCCTTGCAGGGGCCGCACCATTCGGCCCAGAAATCGAGTAGCACCGGAATATCCGACTTGATGACGTCGGCTTCGAAGGTGGCATCAGAGGTGTGGACAATATTACCGCTCACGCGGGGGTTCTCCTGGGCTGAAAAAATTGGGGAAGTGGCTTTGCCATGGGGTTTTCGGTGGATGAGCCTTGTTCGTCGGTGACGAACCGAGGCCTGATACGGCACAATGGAGCTCTGGCGCTTTAAGTCTGGCCGCCTGTCGGGGGTCTGGAACCTGCCCGAGGTCCTTACCAGGACTCTACCGGGGGTTCGGTTGACACGGATGGTTGCGGGGAACCGCAGTGCTTGCCCGACTTTTTAACCCGTCGCGCGCCATTTTTCAAGCCGTAATGTGTATAGAAGAAAAGATGTGACCGATAAACAATTCTCAGACCTCTCGTTTAACAGCCTCCATTTACCTGAATCCCTGGCCCGAGGCGTCGCTGACGCCGGATTTGAGCGGTGTACGCCCATCCAGGCCCAGACCCTGCCCAAGGCGCTCTCAGGCCTCGACGTGGCCGGCCAGGCCCAGACCGGGACCGGCAAGACCGCCGCCTTCCTGCTGGCCCTGTTCGCCGCCCTGTTGCGCCATGCGCCCAGCCCCAGTCGGCCCAGTTCCTCGCCGCGCGCCCTGATCCTGGCGCCGACACGCGAACTGGCCATCCAGATCCACAAGGATGCCGAGATCCTCGGCCAGTACACCGGCCTGACGCTGGGACTGGCCTACGGTGGCGTGGATTACGACAAGCAGCGCCGCCACCTGCAGGCCGGGGTTGATGTCCTGATCGGCACACCGGGGCGCATCATCGACTACTTCAAGCAGCATGTATTTGACCTGCGTTTCATCGACGTACTGGTGCTGGATGAAGCCGATCGCATGTTCGACCTGGGCTTCATCAAGGACATCCGCTACCTGCTGCGGCGCCTGCCGGATGCACAAGCCCGGCTCAACATGCTGTTCTCGGCCACCCTCTCGCACCGCGTGCTGGAATTGGCCTACGAGCACATGAACGAGCCCGAGCTGATCCGCATCGAGCCGGAGCAGGTCACCGCCGATCGCGTGCGCCAGGTCATCTTCTACCCGGCCATGGAAGAAAAGGCGCCCCTGCTGGTGCACCTGATCAAGACCCAGGAAGCCACCCGCACCATGGTGTTCGTCAATACCAAGCGCCTGGCGGAGCGGCTCGAGCGCGTGCTGCGGGCCAACGGCATTTCGGCGGCAGCCATGTCCGGTGACGTGCCGCAGCGCAAGCGCCAGCGCATGCTCACTGAATTCCATGACGGCAAGCTGGCGGTGATGGTGGCCACTGATGTCGCCGCCCGCGGCCTGCACATCCCGGATGTCAGCCACGTCTTCAACTACGACCTGCCGCAGGACCCTGAGGACTACGTGCACCGCATCGGCCGTACCGCACGCGCGGGGGCGGCTGGCGATGCCGTGAGCTTTGGTTGCGAGACCTATGTGGTGTCGCTGCCTGAAATCGAGGCCTTCATCGGCGACAAGATTCCAGTGGGCAGCTTTGACCCGCTGGAATTGCCGCAGCTGCGCTCTGCGCACTACGCGCCGCGCTCCTACGGCGACCACGAAGACGATGGTCCCTCACCGGCCGAGCGCCGTGCCAATGAAGGCCCGCGTGGGAGTGGTCGGGGTCGCCCGCGGCCGCCGCCGGCGCGCAATCGCGGCCCGGCACGACCGGCGGTTGCGCCGGCTCCGGCTGCAGCACCTGCTGCGTCGTCGGAAGACGCTGCCCCGGCAGCCAAGAAGCGACGGCGCCGGCGCCGTCGTGGCCCACGCCCCGAGGGCGGGCCTCAGGCACCTTCCGGCAGCTGATCCGCCAGTTCGTGTACCGCGTCCACGCCGTGAATGTCCGGGAAGTCCCGGCGCGGTGAACAGGGCGCGGGGCGACGGATCCCGTATACCCAGGCGATGCCGTGGGCTTTCGCGGCGCGCAGCACTGCCAGGCTGTCGTCGGCAAACAGGGTGCGCGCCGGGTCGTAGGGTTCGTGTTGCGCCAGCTGCGTCCAGAAATCAGCGTTTTCCTTCGGCATCCTGAACTGGTGCGAGGAATACACGGCGTCGAACTCGCGGCACACACGGACGTGGGAGTCCTTGATCGCCAGCGTCTCCGGATGCGAGTTGGTCACCAGCACCACGCGCCGACCCAGGCGGCGCAGGCGGGCGACGAATTCGCGAGCCTGCGGCAGCCAGGTCACCTCATGGCGCGCAACGCGGTGCATGCGCGCGATGTCGAGCCCCAGTTGCCGGCTCCAGTGATCGATGCAATACCAGTCCAGGGTGCCCTGGATGGACTCGAACATCGGCCGCAGCTCGGTAATCGCCTGGGCTCGTGGAATGCAGCGCAAGGCCGCATAGCGCCGCGGCACGGTATCGCGCCAGAAGCGCAGGTCGAAGCCAAGATCCAGCAGCGTGCCGTCCATGTCGAGCAGGACAGTATCGATGCAGGACCAGTCAGGTCGCGGGGTGTCAGTGCTTGTCACGGGCCTATGATATAACGCGCCACTTCCCGGAATTACCTGCCTATGGTCGTCAAGCTTCATTCCCTGCTGCCAGAAGTCACCGCGCTTGCCCGCGAGGCCGGTCGCGCCATCCTGAGCGTCTATGCCTCGTCGTTTTCGGTCAGCGAGAAGGACGATGCTTCGCCCCTGACCGAGGCCGACCTCGCCGCTGAACGGGTGATCCTGGCCGGCCTCAAGCGCCTCGCCCCCGATATCCCGGTGTTGTCGGAGGAGTCCGCAGCCGCGCCCTGGGAGCGGCGCAAGCAGTGGGATTGGCTATGGGTCGTGGATCCGCTGGACGGCACCCGCGAATTTGTCCAGCGCAACGGCGAGTTCACCGTAAACATTGCCCTGGTGCATAACCACCGCCCGGTGCTCGGCGTGGTGCACGCGCCAGTGCTGGAACGTGACTACTACGGCTGCGAGGGCATCGGCGCCTTCCGCTCCGACGCTGAATCCACCGGGCGCTCGATTCGCGTCTCCCAGCCCGCAGCTCGGCCCCTGCGCGTGGTCGGCAGTCGCTCGCATCGCGGCAGTTCGCTCGATGCCTTCCTGGAACGCGCTGGCGAGCACGAATTGGTTGCGGTTGGCAGTTCGCTGAAGTTCTGCCTGCTGGCCGAGGGCTCGGCCGATGTCTATCCGCGCCTGGGCCCGACTTCTGAATGGGACACGGCCGCTGGCCAGTGTGTGCTCGAACAAGCCGGAGGGCATGTCACCCGACTCGACGGCGAGGTACTGGCTTACAACATGCGCGAGGAACTGCTGAATCCCCACTTCGTCGCCTACGCAGACGATCGCCACGACTGGATCGGGTTACTCGCATGACCTTGTCAATGATGCTCGGCGCCCTGCTGCTGGTGGCCGTTGCCAGCTTCTGGCACGCCAGCCTGGCGGCACGCGAGCTGGCCAACCGGGTCGCCTTCGAAACCTGCGAGCGCGCCGAAGTGCAGATGCTGGATGGCACGGTGTCGTTCCATCGCCTGGGCCTGTCGCGTCCTGATGGCGGCAACCTGGCGCTGCAACGCACCTATGTCTTCGAATACACCGAGGACGGCTTCAACCGGCGTCGCGGTTTCGTGGTGGTGGCTGGCCTGCGCGTTGAGAGTGTTGGGCTCGGTCCGAGGGCAGTGTGATCCCGCACTCCCTGGTCGACCTGCACATGCATTCGACGGCCTCGGATGGCCGCCTGGCGCCGGCCGAGCTGGTAGCCCATGTCGCGGCCCAGGGCGTGAAGCTGATGGCCCTGACCGATCACGACACGGTGGATGGCATCGACGCGGCAGAGGCTGCGGCCCGCAAGATCGGCATGCATTTCGTAGCAGGCGTCGAGCTGTCCGGTGACTGGCAGGGCCGCACCATTCACGTCCTCGGTCTCGCCATCGACCCCTCTGCATCCCTGCTGCGCGAAGGCCTGCGTCAGCAACAGGACCTGCGCCGAGCCCGTGCCGAGCGCATTGCCGAGCGCCTCGATGCTGCCGGCCTGCCCGGCGCAAAGATCCTTGCCAGCATCGAGCAGGAAAGCACCTTACCTACCCGCACCCACTTCGCCCGCGCGCTGGTCGAACACGGCGCAGCACCCGATATCCAGGGTGCCTTCAAGCGCTGGCTCGGCCGCGGCTGCCCGGCTGCCGTTCCCAGCCAGTGGCCCACGCTTGAACAGGTCACCGGCTGGGTGGTGGCAGCAGGCGGCGCGGCGTCCATCGCCCATCCGCTGCGCTACAAGTTCTCCCCCGGCATGTTGCGCACGATGTGCAGCGAGTTTCGCCAGCAGGGTGGCAAGGCGGTTGAAGTCATCACCGGCGGGCAAGGCCCGGGCGATCGCGAGCGTTCAATTTCGCTCGCCGTGCGTAGCGGCCTCGCGGGCAGCGTCGGCTCAGATTTCCATGACCCGGCGGTACCGTGGAATCGCCCTGGCCGATTGGCTAAGCTGCCGGGATCAATCCGGCCGGTGTGGACAGACCCGCCGTTTCCCCCACCCTCGCCTGACATTGAGGCGGCATGACGGACGAAGACAAGGTCAACACAAAGCTATTTGAGCAGGTGCAGCGCCTGCGCGAACTGCGCATCGAGCATCGCGACCTCGACGACGTCATTGGACGGCTGTCCATGGACCTGTACGTGGATGAATTGCAGCTGCGGCGCCTGAAGAAGCGCAAGCTGCTGCTGAAGGACCAGATACTCAAGCTCGAAAGCGAGTTGATCCCGGACCTCAACGCCTGACCCGGCCAGCCAATACAACATGAACAAATTTCTCGCCCTGCTCGACAAGCTGATGACACCGGCAGGCATTGCACAGTCGCTGGCGCTGCTCACCGCCGCCGCCGTGGTCTTTGCCGGGGTGCACCTGGTGCGGCGCTGGTACCTGCCGCGCTCCGAAGCTGGCATGGGCCTGCGTGGCGCCCTGTACGAGGCCCTGGTCGTCGTTTCGCCCTACCTGGTGGGCTGGCTGCTGGTGGTGATCGCGCGCGCCGCGGTGGCCGCCTCAAACCTCAGCACGGTCTGGCTGTCCATCGGCGCCCGCCTGCTGGTGGCGCTGATGCTGATCCGCCTGCTGGTATTCGGACTGCGCCTGTCGCTGGGCCACAGCCCGCAGATCCGGCGCTGGGAATTGCGCATCACCTTCATCATCTGGGCCGCGGTCGCCACCGAGATGCTGGGCTGGCTCGACTATGTGGTCAACACACTCGATGCCATCGGCTTCAGCTCCGGAGATTCACGCCTCACGCTGTGGACCGTGGTGGTGGCCATCGTCACGGTCTCCACCTTCGTGATCGCCAGCGTCTGGCTGGCGCGGCTGATCGACCGGCGCATCGCCACCATCCAGGCCCTCGCCCCCTCTACGCGCATCGGCATTGGCAAGTTCGCCCACGCCTTCCTCATCGGCTTTGGCATATTGCTGGGCCTGCGCTTTTCCGGCGTCGACCTCACCGCGCTGACGGTTTTCTCCGGCGCCATTGGCCTCGGCCTGGGCTTCGGCCTGCAGGCGATTGCCGCCAACTTCGTCAGCGGCTTCGTGCTGCTGATGGACAAGTCCATCAAGCCCGGCGATGTCATCAGCTTCAGCGGCAGTACCGGCACCAGCACCACCGGCTTTGGCTGGGTCGAAGAATTGCGTGGACGCTATGTCGTCGTGCGTGACCGTGACGGTGTGGCTACGCTGGTGCCCAACCAGAACCTGATTACCAACTCGGTGATCAACTGGAGCTACGGCCATCCCAAGGTGCGCCTGCGCCTGCCTCTACGCCTGGGCTACCAGGACAACGTGGAATTGGCATTGGCCCTGCTGCTTGAAGCGGCCGTTCACCCACGCATCCTGCGCGAACCCCCGGCGGTGTCGCGCTTGATGGAGTTTGCCGACTACGGCATGGAGATCGAGCTGCGTTTCTGGATCGGCGATCCCGCCGAGGGCGTCAATAACGTGCGCTCCGACGTGAACCGGCGCATCTGGGCGCTGTTTCGCGAGCACGGGCTGACTATCCCGCCGGCGCAGCGCGAAGTACGAATCCTGCAGGGCGATGTCTCGGCCTCCCTGCTGTCGCCGCATCCGGGCCGCCGCGTGGATCCAGCGTCTGACGGCCAGGACTGACGCCGTGTCGAAATCGCCCGAGCCACTTGAGATCCCGGCGGGCGAATACGAGCTGAAGTTCCTGCGCGCGCCGGGACCCGGCGGGCAGAACGTCAACAAGGTGGCGACCGCCTGCGAGTTGCGCTTCCAGGTGGGCACGACATCGTTGCTGGATGCCGCGGGCAAGGACCGGCTCAGGGCGCTGGCCGGTCGCCGACTGAACCTGGCCGATGAACTAGTGCTGGATGCCCATCGTCACCGCAGCCAGGAGGGAAATCGGCGCGACGCACTGGGGCGACTGACTGAATTGATCGTGAAGGCACGCCATGTGCCGAAGAAGCGCCGGCCGACACGGCCGACCCTGGCCTCCAAGCGGCGGCGCCTGGATGGCAAGAAGCATCGACAGCAAACCAAGCGCCTGCGTGGCAGGCCCGAGGACTGACCGGCGCTAGTGACCCTTAACAGCCTGGTGAAACGGCACTTCGTGTTTCGGAATGTGCTCGTCCATCCAGTCCATGATCAACCGTCCCAGACCTTGTTGTCGGCCTTGCCAAAAGTGCCGCGCCTGGTCATCTCGTCCAGTTCACGCAACAGGCTATCGTGGTGGGCCTTGTGGCCACGATAACCAGCGTAGCCCTGCCGGCGCATCTCGCGCTCTTCCATGATGAAGTGGGTCGCCAAGCCGGACCGGAGATCCGTGAGGAACTCGCTTGCGACTGATCGCGCCAAGGTCGGTTAGCAAGGCATGGCTACGATTGATTGTCGCGAACAACTCGCGATGCTCGAGATCGGCCTCTTCGTAGCCCATCTCGTAGGCAGGATTCCATTCGACTAACGGCATTTTCGCGCCCCATCCTGGGATTGGGCACCATCATCCGCCTGCTGCACCGGCAAGACCCTGATCCAATGTAGGGAATGCCCATTAAGGAAATCCCCCAACAGGGCGAGTTCTTACGATTCAGGCTTCGTGCTTCGTCCCGCGGCTCAGTGGTGCTTGAGCGCCTTGTGCAGGGCCGCATCATGGGTGGCGAAATGCTCGCCAAACCACTCTGCCAGCAACTTCGACAGTTCAGCTTCGTCGAAGCGTTTTCCGGAAGATTCACGCTCCAGCATGTCGCCAATCTCGTTAAGCAGTCGCTCGTGATCAGCCTTGTGGGCCGCGTAGCCAGCGTAGCGGTGCTCGCGCATCTCCAGCTCTTCCAGGGCGAAGTGCGCGGAAATTCGCGTGTCGATCTCGCCGAGGAACTCAAGGGCACTCATGCCGTTCTCTTCGTGCAGCATCCGGTGCAAGCCGTTGATCATGGCAATCAACTCGCGATGCTCGTGGTCTACCCCGGGTAGCCCAAGCTCGAACTGCTGCCGCCATTCAATCAACGCCATTCGTCCCACTCCCTCAACCAATGGTCAGCTCACTGGTGCGCTGACGGAAATCTACCACCAGGTTCTCGGCTTCCGCCAGGCTGACCTCGCGCGTCAGCTCAAGGTCGTGTCCGACCTCGCGGTTGCTGGTACGTACGCGCACGGTCACCACATGCGACCCGGAAGCAACGGCAAACCGACGGTAAATCCGCGAAGGACCATCTTTCCAGAGGCCGGCTGCGGCATGGGTCTCTGAGTAAAGCACCTCGCCGTCGATCAGCAACTCTACGGCCACCGGCAACCTCTCACGCGGGCAATCCGATGGACGACGCATGTTCGGCGCCAGCTGCGCCAGCTCCTCGGGAGAGAATCTTCGGCAAGGCCGGATGCGATCACCCACCACCGACATGCTGAGCTTGATCTCGGCCTGTCCCGGCGGCAGGTGCTGCCAGGCGGGACCATCGGCCAGTGACGCCAGCAGTCCGGCGAACGCCGCATAGAACAGCGCCTGGCCCAGGATGCGACTAGGGCTGGTCATCAGACCGCCTCGGCAGCTTGCCGCGGAATTGTTCGACCTTTGCCCGGCGCGATGTCGTTGCCAGGCCGCTGCCCTCCAGCAGCACGCGCTCGCGCGGCACACGGGCGCGCAGCTGCGGGTCGCGGGCTCCGCTGATGCGCTCGGCAGTCCAGCGCTGACCCAGGCTGAAGTGACAATCGCCATCGCGACAGGCCGCCAGCACCACGCCATCGGCATAGCGCTTGCTCAGCACGAAGTCGATGAATGACGGCGGCAATGCCCCGACACAGGGCACGCCAATCACTGCAGTGTCAGGCCCCGCCAGGGCCTGGCCCGGATCGCGGCCCGGACCGCTGCAGCCAAACACCATCAGGCGCGCCTGGCCCTGCAGACCCGCAGCGCTGGCGATGACCTGCTCGCGCAGCCCGGCAACCGGTGCGTCGGGCAGGTCAATGCCTGGTACCAGGTCGGAAGCACGACGATAGGGCGTGGAGGTCGGGCAGGAACCGGCACAGATGCCGCAGCTCACGCACAAGTCTGGATCTACGCTGGCCTCCTGCGTATAGGCCGCGCCATCCGTACGCGCCACCATCGAGATCGCCGCATAGGGGCAGTCTTCGGCACAGCGTGCGCAGCCGTTGCAGTTGTCGAGGTTGACCACGGCGGGCTTGAGTTTCGTCCCTCGCGGCAGCCAGGGCAGCAGCCCCAGCAAGACGGTAGCCGCCAGCACCAGGATCCACAGGGTCATGCCCGACAGGCGATCCAGCAAGGGGTAGCCGGCCAGGTAAAACCAGTCCAGTTCGACGCGTGCGGTAACGATATCCAGGTCGGCCGGCGCCTGGCTCACCGCCGGACGCAGCAGCGACAGCACCACCAGCATGGCCAGCGTTCCGTACATCAGCCCGCGTGGCGGGTTCAGCCGGGGCTGGGCATGGCGCTGCACATGGATCCACATGGCGATGAGCATGGCCAGCGGCAGGAAGATGTGGATAAACACCATCAGCGTGAAGAAGCGCTCGGCCAGCGCCCCGCTGTCGAGGAAATTGCGCGCTATCGACTCGCCGAAGATGGGCAGGGCGTCCAGCCACTCGCTGGTGCCGATGGCGATGTACTGCGCCAGCTGGTCCCAGACCAGCCAGTAGCCGCTGACACCACAGATGATGGTCAGCCAGATCAGCGGCACACCGCTGACCCAGGCGAAGAAGCGCGGCCCGCGCAGCCGGTCGAAAGCGTACTCGCGCAACAGGTGCAGGACCATCACTACGACCAGCGCATCGGAGCCATAGCGATGCAGGCTGCGCATGACACCGCCGGCAAACCACTGCTGGTGGGTCAGGGACTCGACCGATTCGTAGGCCGCGGTGATGCCGGTATCAAAGAAGATATAGAGATAGATGCCGCTGGCACCCACCACCCAAAAGAACAGCCAGCCCAGTGACCCCAGATTGAAGAAGGGGTTGTCCTGCGGCCCAAACGTGCGGCCAGCCAATGCAGCCGCACGATCAAACAGGAAACGCAGGGGACGCTGCAGCACGATCAGTCACCGCCCCGGAGATTATCGGGGCGCGCGGCGCGCTCACGACGCCAGGTCCTGACACTGCGCCAGCCTATGATCAGCAAGGCCACCAAGATGGTGGTGGCAAAGCCGATGCTGATGAACGGCGTGATGTCGAAGCGGTAGCGGCCAGCCTTGGGGTCGTACACAGTACAGAACAGCTTGATACCCGCCACCCAGCCGCTGACGCTGGATTCACGCGCCGGCACGCCGTAGATCAACTCCTTGAGCGGCTCAACCAGCGCGGGTGGCTCGAAATCCTCGCCATAGACCTGGCGATATACACGACCCTCGGCGTCCAGCACCGTGGTCTGGGCCAGGTGGTCGAAACCCTTGGTGCTGGCAAAGAATATGAAGCCAAGCTCCGCAGTCAGGTCCTGGATCACCTGGGCCTCGCCGCTGGCCGCCCGCCAGCCGGGCCGGCTGACGCCATGTTGCTTCATGAACGAGTTCATGCGCACCGGGCTGTCGTTGGCGCTGTCAAAGCCCAATGTCAGTACCTGGTAGTGGCCGGGACCAAAGGCATCATCGCCGATCGCCACCGCCCGCTTCAGGGTCTGGGTGATGATCGGACAGGTGTGATAGCAACTGGTGTAGATCAGGCTGACGACCAGTGGCTGGCCACGCAGCTGGTGCAGCGAAAACGTGGCGCCGGTCGAATCCGTCAAGCTGTGATCGTCAGGCACGCGTCCGCGCGCAGCCTGGCTGTAGGCCAGCGCCTCATCCGCGCTCCATTCCGGCGCAGGCGGGCCGTGGTCCGCGTGGCCGCCATCGATCTCATGGGCCATCGATACCTGCCCGTCGTGGGCCGCTTCGCTCACGGCAGCAGGAGTTGCGGGCGCCCAAAAAACCACCGCCGCGACTAGCGCGGCGGGGGCCAACCCGGGCCACCCGGCCCGGCATGTTGTGGTCGGGAGCGTCATCTAAGGGGCCAGATCTCCGACAGGTACTTCCAGTTCACGAAATAGTAAAGCACGAAGGCCACGAAGAATAACCCGACCAGCACGATCGTGCCGGGCAGTTTCAGCGTGGCCTCGCTGCCATACTGCGACACCGCAGCGCCGCCGTTGTGCATCACCTGGATGCTCTTGGGCTTCTCACCCTCACCGATCTTCTTGCCGAAGAACACCGAGGCCACGGTGACCACGATGTAGAGGACGCCGCCCAGCGAGGCGATGATGGCGAAGATGCCGTTCAGTCCCATCATCAGGAAGGCGGTTGCCGGATACTCGAAGCCAAGCAAAGAATCGGCGAACGTCATGTCCCAGTGCCGTCGCGCCACGCCCAGCGTACCCGCGCCCATCATGAACACCGAGATGCCGGTGACGCCGATGGCGAACAGGTAGGGCTGGATCTTGGCCAGCGGCATGAACATGATCTCGCGCCGGAAGATCAATGGCACCACCAGGTAGGTGGCCGCCATGAACGCCAGCGTGGTCCCCGCCACGACCGTGCCATGGAAGTGGCCCGGGACGTACAGGGTGTTGTGCATGATGATGTTGATCTGCTCGGTACCCAGCACCACGCCGGAGATGCCGCCAATGAAACCGAACATCACCAGCGAGAGGAACATCCCGGCGAACGCCGGGTTGCCCCACGGCGCCTTGCGCAGCCACTCGAAGAAGCCGCGAGTGTAGCCATTGCGGCGCTGCGCCGCCTCGATCGCACCCGGCACCGTCAGGCCGTGCACCATCGAACCGAGCACCGCGAGGTACATGGCATAGCTGGTGTTGAAGATCTTCCATTCGCTGCTGATGCCCGGTTCCACCAGCATGTGGTGGGCACTGGCCAGCTGCAGGAACAGGATGTACATCAGGAACGCGGTGCGGCTGACCTTTTCGGACAGCGGCTTCGCCCCCAGCAGCATCGCGGCGATCATGTACCAGATGGACACATGGGCTGCGACGTTGATCTGCTGCGAGGAGTGGCCCATCGCCCACCACACGGTCTTGTACATGAGCGGATCGATGTGCGAGATGTAGCCGAGTGACCACAGCCAGGTCGGGACCAGGATGATCGCGCCCGAGGCCAGGGTGAACACGGCAATGATGGCTGCGGTAATCGCACCAAAGGTTACCAGTGGCACCGAGCCCTGGTAGGTCTGCTCTTCCTTGGCAATGACCAGCGTGCCAAAGAATACGAACACGCCAATCAGCGCACCCACCGCAAAGATGATCAGCCCGAGGTAGAACATCGGGTCTGCGCGCATGGGCACATAGGAGGTGAACATCACTGATGAGCCGCCCTGCAGCACGATGTAATTCACCATCAGTGCGCCGACCAGCATCAGGAAGAACCCGGCCCAGGCCCAGCGTGGCGCCGCAAGTCGCGAGTTCAGCAATATGGCCGAGGCAAAGTACAACACGGCCATCTCGAAGAAGATGATCCAGCACAACAGCACGTCAAAGCCGTGCGCGGTCAGGGCCAGGTAGAACCAGTCTGCTGGCAGCAGGTGGACTGCCGGCCAGCGGGTCATGGCCACCATCAGCCCAAACAGGCCGCCGATGGCCAGGAAAACCACCGCCACGACGGCGTTGGCCTTGATCAGTTTTTCGGCCTGATCATGAACCTTGAGCCCGGTTGAGGGGCAGGTACGGAAATTCATGTCTTGCTCCTCAATCCACCACGAAGATCTTGCCGGTCATCATGTGATGACCGATGCCACAGAACTCGTTGCAGACAATCGTGTACTCGCCTGAACGATCCGGTGTCACGGTGACAACCATGTCGTAACCGGGGTGGATCTGCAGGTTGATGTTGACCGGCTGCAGCGAAAAACCATGCTGCCAATCCACCGAGGCGATGTGCAGGCGGTAGCTCTCGTTCTTCTTGAGCTCGAGCAGCGGATACCACTGCCACAGACGAGCGATCAGGAACACGTCACTGCCGGGGGGCGGCGCCACCACCGGCAGGCCCTCGACCTCGCGCACCGTGTACTGGTCAATCATCAACTGTGCCTGGGCAGTAAAGCGCTCGGGCGTGGTCCGGTAAGCCTCGTTGGACACGTTCTGCTGACCGGCGCCGTGCCACCAGATCATCATGAAGAACATGAACAGGCCCCAGACGAAGGCGATCACAATCCAGGCCAGCTCGATGCCGTGGATCGGTTCCTTCCACCAGATGCGGTTCTCGGGTGAATGTATGGCCATGACGGGGACCTCAGTAGGGGGCGATCGGAATCTGGACGATCTCGATGATCCCCCAGATCATGTACAGCACGGTCGGAATGACCACGCCGAGGAATAACAGCAGGAATGGGTTGTCGAGCAATCGCTGCATCGCTGGGATGCGCTCCTCGCCCGGCCGCTTGTCATCGGATGGATTGGTCATCTTGTTCTCCCTCGGGCACCCGGCACGAAGCAAGGCGCATCGGTCGCAGATTGGGATTTAAGGCGGCATTGTGGCATTGACATGGATCAAGCTGGGGTCAGGGAAAACCGCTATGTCGAAAGCCAGCGTTCCATCAGCGGGAAAACCAGCAGTGCCAGCCCCAGCAGGATAGCGAAAAAATAAACACTGCGCTGCTCGAGGCGCCGGCCGACGCGCCGCTCGATCAGCTCCAGCAGCCGGTCCGCGAGCAGGTACAGCAGGATGGCGGTCGCGGTGAATATCAGGGCAGCGCGCATGGCTCAGGGCGTTCCCGCCTTGACCGGCTTCAGCATCCAGACCCCCAGGGCGGGCAGCAGCAGCATGGCGCCGAGCATGTTCACCAGGAAGATGAAGGTCAGCATCATGCCGACGTCAGCCTGGAACTGCAGCGGCGAAAAGGCCCAGGTGGCAACACCCACCGCCAGCGTAATGCCGGTAAAGAAGATCGCCGCGCCGGTGACGCGCAGTGCCCCCAGGTAGGCCTCGTGCACCGTCGCACCAGCACGCAGGAAGTCCTGCATGCGGCTGAACAGGTAGATGCCATAGTCCACGCCAATGCCCGCACCCAGCGCCACCATCGGCAGCGTGTTCACCTTGAGGCCGATGCCGACAAAGGCCATCACCGCATAGACCATGATGGACACCAGCAACAGCGGCATGATCACGATGAAGGTGCCGATGAATGAGCGGAACGTGATCAGGCACATCAGCGTGACCGCAGCAAAGACCCAGCCCAGGATCTGGAATTCCTTGGCCTTGACCTCCTCATTCTGGGCAGCCATGACCCCGACGTTGCCGGTGGCCAGGCGGAAAGTGACGTTCTCGGAAATTTCCCGGTCACGGTAGAGACGAACTTCTGCAATGACCCGCTCAATGGTCTCGGCGCGGTGGTCAGCCAGGAACAGCATTACCGGCATGACGCTGCAATCAGCATTCAGCAGGCCGGTGCTGGTTTCGATATAACTTTGCGCCTGCACCAGCTGGCGCTCGTCGCGCGGCAGGTTGCGCCACTTCAGGCTGCCCTCGCTCCAGCCGGCACTGACCACCTTGGAAACACCGGCCAGGCTCATCACATCGCGCACGCCCTCGACGTTCTGCATATGCCAGGCGAAGCGGTCGATGGCGTCGATGATCTGGAAGTCGATGCAGCCATCGGCCTTGGTCTCGACGATCACGTTGATGATGTCGGTGCCAATCGAGAAGCGGTCGCTGATCAGGTCACTGTCGAGGTTGTAGCGTGAGTCGGGGCGCAGTTCCGGCACGCCCGCCTGGGTGTCGCCGATCGGTGTTTCCCGGCCCTTGATCGCGCCCAGTACGCCCAGCACCAGGGCAATGACGATGACCACTACTGCCGGGCCGCGGGTCGCCACGGCGCCAAGGCGGAGCCAAATGGACTCCAGCTGCTGCTGGCGGCGCGCCACGCGCTGGCGGTAGCGGTCCTTTACCGGCACGTAGGACACCAGGATCGGCAGCAGAATCAGGTCGGTGAGGATCACCACGCCAATGCCAATGCTGGCGGTGATGGCCATTTCCTGGATCACCTGCACCGGGATCAGCAGGATGGTGACAAAACCCACCAGGTCGGCGAGCAAGGCAATGATTGCCGGCAGGAACAACAGGCGAAAGGTACGTCGCGCTGCCTCTTCGCAGTCGGCGCCCGACATCGCCGCATCGCTGACGGCACTGATTTTCTGCACGCCGTGGCTGGTACCGATGGCGAAGATGATGAAGGGCACGAGGATGCCCAGCGGATCGACGCCGTAGCCCAGCACCACCAGCAGGCCCAGCATCCACACCATGGCCACGAGCGAAGCCAGCACCGGCATCAGGGCTATGCGGAAGGACTGGATGTAGACCCAGACCAGCAACAGGGTCAGCACGATGGTGGCGATCGCGAAGGTGATGACCGACATCGCACCGTCAGCAACATCGCCCACGACCTTGGCAAAACCGATCATGTGCACCGAAACCGGCACTTCGGCGAGCACGTCAACGCCGCTGTTCTCGATGCGCTCACGAACCTTGCGCTCCAGTTCACGCGAGATCTCGATGTAGTCAATCGGCTGGCCGGTCTCCGGATCGGCATCCAGCAACTGGGCACTGACCATGGCGCCGGAAAAGTCGTTCGCCACCAGGCGCCCGACAATGCCTGCCTTGAGGATGTTCTCCTTGACCCGCGCCAATCCCTCCTCGTCCGGGGCAAAGTCCGAGGGAATGACGTCGCCAGCCTCGATGCCACCCTCCACCACCTCGGTGTAGCGGGTGTTAGGCGTCCACAGCGACTGCACGCGGGCGCGGTCCACGCCCGGGATGAAGAACACTTCATCGGTGGCAATCTTCAGTGCCTCGAAGAACTGCGGCGTGAACATGTTGCCGTCGCGCGCGACCAGGGCGATCAGCAGGCGATTGGCCCCGCCGAACTCCGCCTTATGGTCGAGGTAGGTCTGGATGTACTCGTGATCGACTGGCAACTGCTTGTTGAAGTTGGTGTCCAGCTTCAAGCCGTTGATGGCAATGGCGCCCAATACGGCAGTCACCGCCAGGAACAAGCCCAGGATCAGCTTGCGATAGCCGAATACATAAGGCTCCAGCCACTCGGCCATCCGGGTATCTGCCGAGGCCTTCACTGCGGCACCGCCAGGCGGCGCACGCCGTCTTCACCTGCCGTGATCAGCTGGCCATCGGCCCTCGCCAGCACCGCAGATATGGCCTTGCGATCACCCAGGCGGGTCAAGCTGAAGGTCGATCCACCGTCCCTGCTGACCAGCACCGTTCCGGCCATGCCGACAATGACCACGGTATTGGCATCAACACGAACCGCCGAATTCAGCAAAGCCACCGTGCCGGTGTCAATCGGAGTCCAATGCTGGCCGCGATCTTCCGAGCGGTAGAGATGCCCGCGCAGTCCGAAGGCCAGCAACGCCGGGCCGTCCAGCGGCAGCACCCCATAGAACGAGCCATCGTAGGGAGACGGCAGTTCCTGCCAGCTCTGGCCGACGTCATCCGAGCGAAACAAGCGCCCTGCCTCGGCCGCCAGGTACAAGCCACCATCTGCAGCCTGGGCAATCGCATTCAGGTGAAAGTCGTAACCCGCCTCGAAGCCCTCATCGTGCTCGTCGCCGGGCTCGACGGGCGCTGCGCCTGGCATTCCCTCGGGCTTGAACGGCATCGCGGTCCAGGTCCGCCCGCCATCACTGGAGGCATAGAAGGCGCCATAAGCGCCCACGGCGATGCCCCGCTCGACATCAGCAAACCAGATGTCGAGCAGCGGCTGCTGATTCTCCGGGGCAAAGTGCACGCGCTCCCAATGATCGCCACCGTCCTCGGTGCGCAGGATCATCTCGGCATGACCGACCGCCCAGCCGTGACGCTCATCCGCAAAGTAGATCGCCGTCAGGTTGGCGCTGCCCGGCACCTGGACTTGCTGCCAGCTCTTGCCGTCATCAGTGGAATAAAGCACGTGGCCGCGTTCGCCGGCCGCGAAAAGGCGATTGCCGGCGCGTGCCAGGTCAACCAGCAATGATTGGCTGGCCAGCGGCGCAATGATGGACGGGCGGATTGCCGGGTCGTCGGCGGCCAGTGCAGGCACCAGCGTGATACCCGCAAACACCAGTACCAGCAATTGCGACAAGCGTCTCACGAGAGTCCTTTCTGAACGCCGAGGGCCGGGAGCATGCATGCCACTCCCGCCCCCGGTGTCGTCACGCACGACTGCCTCAGCGTGTGCCTCGGCGGGCTATCGCCGAAGGCATGAAATCTGCCTGCGTGCGCTTGGAAGTAAACACCACGGTCTGCGGCTCCTCATTATCGAGGCCCAGCGCCAGGTAGCGGCCGGACTGCAGGTCGTAGGTCATTTCCAGCGTGCTCCAGAATGTCGGCACTTCGTAGTAATTGATTGAATGTGCTTCCTGGACACGCCACAACTGGTCACGGTTATCGTAGCAATCCACCATCAGGATCTGCCACGAATCTTCATCGATGTAGAAGGTACGGCGCTTGTAGATATGCCGCTGGCCTGGCTTCAGCACCGCATCCACCACCCACACCCGGTGCAGCTCATAGCGAGCATGCTCCTGGTTGATGTGCAGGGGCTTGATGATGTCGTCGTTCTTCAGCTTGTTGCTGTGCAGCTTGTAGGCGTTGTAGGGAACGACCATTTCCTGCTTGCCCACCAGCTTCCATTCATAGCGCTCGGGGCTGCCGTTATAGATATCGAACTGGTCGGCCGTGCGCAGGCCGTCGGAACCGGTACCCGGGTTGTCGAAGGCGACATTGGGTGCGCGGCGAACGCGGCGTTGGCCGGGGTTGTAGAGCCAGGCACGACGATGCTCGCGGGTCTGGTCGAGGGTCTCATGCACCAGCAGGATTTCGCCGGCCAGGCGGGCCGGGGCAATGGTCTCCTGGATGAAGTACAGGATGACGTTATCGAGCGCCTCCTCGGTGGCGCCCGGCAAGCTGTAGCTCACCAGGGTCTCGTCGTGGAACTTCACCAGCGTGTAGTCGCCAGCACGGGTGACCGCGGCCTGGCCGATGATGCGCTCGCCGACTTCGGCACGGAAACGCAGGATGTGGTTCCAGATCACCTCGACGCCTGACTTGGGTATCGGGAAGGGAATGCCGCCAATCGCACCGGATACCCCGTTACCGCCCGCGTTCAGCTTGGCGCTGGTGGCATTGGCCTTGGTGGTGTCATAGATGCGCTGGGGAAATGCGGCGCTGCGCTGCGATGGGTAGACATTCAGGTAGTAGCCAGCCTTGTAGGCTGACAGCAGGGCCTTATGGCCCACGGTCAGTTGTGCGGCGTACTTCGAGGCGCTGGCGGCGTCGATGCGATACAGCGGCTTGTCAGAGGCATAGGGATCGGGGTGGTGGCCTCCGGTCTTGAACGTTGGTGCGCCGGCCTTCGCTGCCGAAGTCAGGCCACCACTCCAGGCCGGGATGGTGCCGGCAGCGTTGCCGGCCTTCTCGGCGCCGAGGGGTGTCAGGTCAGCACCAAGACGCGCAGCCTCCTGTGGCGACACGGCTGCAGTGGCAACACCGATGGCACAGCAAGCTGCCAGCAGGCCGAGGCGGGTCAAATTCCTGGAAATCATTCGTGTGTCCTCCGGCCTGTGATCAGAACGAGTACTTGACGGTGGCGGCGATGAAGTCGCGGTCCGTCAATTCGTTGTAGCGGCTGGCGCCGCCGAACTGGGTGTAGCTCACATCCACTTCCCAGCTGGACTGGTAGTTGGCATTGAAGCCCACCGTCGCACCATAGCGGCCATCGACGAAATTGCCACCCGGTCCGGGTGTAGTGCCATTCACGTCATGCGACCACACCAGGCGCGGACTGACATTCCAGGGCCCGACCAGTCCAAGGTAGTCCATGCGTACCGCCACGCGGTAGCCCCAGGATGTTTCGTCAGCGAAACGATTTTGCGGCTCCACTTCATTGAAGTGGCGGCTCGCCAGGATGGCGTTGCCCGACACCGAGGTGCCCGGGCCATTGAAGCGCAGGCCACGTCCCGTCGGGCCGCCGGTCAGCCTGTCAGGCATGTTGTCGACATGGGTTGCACCAACCTCGAGCACGGTCACGACCTGCGATGCGCCGAGCATTGGCGGCAGTGCCTTGGTCGCGGTCATCTGCGCCTGGATCACGTCGAACTCGCCCCAGCCGCGGATTTCCTGGTTCAGCCCGAATACGCCAAGTTGGTTGCAGCGAGTCACCGTCGGCAGCGACGCTGTGCAGGTCGCCGGCATCGGAATGCCCTGCGCAGCGAGTGCCGCGCCCTCGACCGGGCCCAGCGCCGCAAACAGCAATTCGACGTCGTCGTATTGCAGCGGCACATCCTGGCGGTAGGACACCTCGCCCTGCAGCGCAACGCCCGTCATGCCGAGCTGGGTATTGAAGCTCAGACCGAACAGCGTGATGTCTTCCGGGTACTCGGTGAAGTAACTGGCCGTCTTCGCATACTCGTGGGTCGCCAGGTTATTCGCCTGCCCGCTGACGCTGCCGCCACGCAGGGCCGTATTGGCCGCGATGGTGGCGTATTCAGTGGCGGTGGCCAGGCTCATGTTGCCGCCCGCCGTGGTCGCGCGTCCAACGGCGGTCGCCGCTGCGACACCGACGGCCGAGGCAAACGGCAGGCCCGAGGCCAGGCCCTGCGCCGCAGCGATGGTGGCCGTCAGCGCGCCGATGGCATTGCCAATGCCGGCCTGGGTGCCGGTACGTCCGCTGATCAGCGGCAGCTTGCTGTGATAGTTCATGAAGTAGACACCGAACTCGGTGCCATCGCTGAAGTTCGGCAGATACCAGCGCAGTGCCATACCGTACTGCCCGGAATCATCCGCCGGCCGTGTGGCCGTGCGATTGACCCCCTGGAAGTCGGAAATCAGGCTGCCGCCCAGCGGCCGGAAGTCCACACCCTGATCGGAGAACGCGCCGAAGCCCAGGAATACGCGGTTGCCACCCTCAGGCACGAAATCATTGGAAGCAAAGTAGGAACCTACCGGCTCAGGCTCGGTGCGATCCCAGCGAAACAATGCAATGGCCTCGGCAGTGACATTCTCGGTGATTGCGTAGGACACCTTCAGCATTTCCTGCGGCAGGTAGGCCTCGCGCAACTCGGCACCGGGCACGCGGATGGCCGAGACGTCGAAGGGATTGATTGCGCCATTGATGCCACCCTGGATGAAGGTGCTCTCGCCCCAGTTCACCACCTGGCGTCCGGCACGCACTTCCAGTTCGTGGCCACTGAGATCCCAGCGACCATAGACAAAGGCATCCAGCAGTCGCGTATAGGTGCCCGCAAGGTCCTTGCCAGCCTCGGTGATGGCCGTGCGCTCTGTTGAGCGTTCCTCGACCGCGTAGTCATACAGCGCCGAGCCGCGCACGAACAAGCCGTAGGCGTCCTTGCTCAGCGCCAGCTCCATGACGCCCTTTGCAGCGTTGGAGACCAGCCCCTTGTCATAGTTGATGTTGCCGTCATCAATATTGGGCGACCGGCCGGTGCCACCATCGGCGGTGCCAATCAGTCGGGTGTCGCGATTCTCGATGCGGTAGGTCTGGCCCCAGGACAGGGTGGTATTCAGGCTGCCCTGCCATTCGCCGAGGTTGAACTCGACCGCCTGTGCAGTACCAGCGGCACCCACGGCTGCACTAGCCAGGGCAACGGACACGGCATGACGCACTACGCGGGGCAGGGTCTTGGTGGACTTCGTAATCATGATGTTCCCCAGGGCAAGGACTCGACATTTCCATGCGTGGCCCGCTGGCGCAAGAAGCGCTGCCGACCGGACTTGTTTTCTCGCCACCCTGCCCCTGCACCGGAGTGCAGGACCTCGGTGGCTCGCGGGCAGTATATCAGCGAGCACCGCCAGCCCAAGCCTAGCCGCGCAGTCGCTCCAGCGCGAATCACGGGCTTTGCACTGCAAAACACGGCCTCAGCTATGCGTCACCTGCAGGATGCTGTTGCGGATCTGCTCAGACAATACCAACCGCGCATCCTCGGCAACGGCCAGCAGCGCATCATCGTAGTCAAGCAATCCGTCGTCATCGAGGCGAACGACCTCGCGCTCACGCAGCAGGTCAATGAAAGCGCGGAACATGGCCTTGTCAAAAAATTCCGGCGAAGCCAGGCCATAGAGCATCGACATGCGCTGCGCCATGGTCACGCAGCGCTGCTGCAGCGCTTCTGGCGTCAGCTGCGATCGCCCGGCACGCAGCAACAGCGCGATGGCCAGGTAGTAGCGCTCAATGGTTTGCACCGTGGCCTGGGCTACCAGCGAGAGGCGCACCGCCTCGGCGCTGCCCGTCAGCGGCCGGCGCCAGCCCTGCCCGTCCGCCGAACGCTCCAGTAGTCCAAGTCGGGCAAAGGCCGCCAGCACGCCATTGACCACGCCGGGCATCTCCTCCTCGCGCCAGCGCAGGTACAACTCCTCACGTATATAGGGATAGACCCGCCAGACCAGTCGATGCACGTCTTCGTCGCGCATCGAGGAATTATTGAGGAAGGCGCAGGCCACCATCGACGGCAACGCGAACAGGTGCAGCACATTGTTGCGGTAGTAGGTTGCCAGCACGGCATTGTCCTCGACCATGCGCAGTACATCGCCCGCTGCGTGCTGGCGCCGCTCCAGCATGCCCATGCGTTCGCCGTGGGCGATCATCGCCGCCCCATCGAAGGGGGTCACATCAACGTCGGGTGAATACGGGCAGGTTTGCAGCAAGGCCACCAGCAACTCGACCTGGGCGCGCAGGTCAGCCTCGGTCATGGCCTGACGCGGCGTTGACAACAGTGCCACCGCCAGCAGGTTGATCGGCGTCACTGCAGCGGCACCATTGATTCGGCGCATGATCTCGCCAGCCACGCCATCGACCGCCTGGCCAAACCAGGGCGGACGCGCCGTATCGCTGTGTTCCTGCTCGCGCCAGCCGGGCGCCAGGCCGTCGAGTGCCTGGTCCAGCAACAGCGGTTCAGCAAAGCTCACGTGTACGTGGCCAAATTCCTGGCGCAGCTGGGGCAGCACCTTCATCAGGCCCAGCACCGACTCACCTTCCTTGGCACTGCCTGACAGCTCACCGATATAGGTGCGTCCTTCCATGACGCGCTCATAGCCAAAATAGACCGGCACATAGGCCACGGGGCGGCGCGGGTCGCGCATGAAGCTGCGCATGGTCATGCCCAGGAGGCCAGTGCGCGGCTTCAGCAGACGCCCGGTGCGGCTGCGCCCGCCTTCAATGAAGAACTCCAGCGGGTGGCCGCGGTTCATCATCACATCGACATACTTCATGAAGACGATCGGGTAGAGGCTGGCGCCGCGGAAGCTACGACGCAGGAAGAACGCACCGCCCTTGCGCAGCAGGCGCCCCAGTACCGGCAGGTTCAGGTTGATGCCTGCAGCCACATAGGGCACGGCGTAACCGCGACGGTAGATGACGTACGACAGCAGCAGGTAATCCATGTGGCTGCGGTGGCAAGGCACATAGACGATCTCGCATCCCGGCGGCAGGCGGTCGAGATACTCGGCGTTACGCACATCGACGCCGCCATAGATCCGCGTCCACAGCCAGTGCAGCACGCTCTCGGTAATGCGCACGAAGGAGTGGGAATAGTTGGCGGCAATCTCCAGCGCATGACGCCGCGCCGCGCGCAGCCCGTTGCGGCGCGTCATCTTGCCGTCGCGCACGTCCTGGCGTACCGCCTGGCGCACCGCCCGGGTGCGCAGCACCTGCGCAATGATGGCGCGTCGCGTCGACAACTCCGGGCCCACCGTATCCACGCGCAAGTGGCGAAATTCCGCGCGCAGGTCCTTGAGCAGGCGCCGCGCGCCCTTGCGATCCTCGCCACCAGCCACGGCGTAGTCACGAATTGACCGCGCGTCGCCAAAGCGGATCAGGGTATTGCGCCCATTGAAGACGATCGACACCAGGCGGCGGAACGGACCCACCAGGGCCCAGTTCTCCGACAGCACCATGTCGAGCCAGTTGCGTTCGCGCTGTGGCGCGCGGCCCCAGTAGACCGTGACCGGCACCACGTCCAGGTCCACCGACTGATCCTGGCCAGCCCAGGCCACGGCACGCGCCAGGCCCTCCGGCGTGCGACGGTCGGCACGGCGGCGCAGGCCGCCGGCACTGCGCTGCAGCACCACGCAGGAACGATTCAACTTCAGGCCCGGCAACAGCAGGCGCCTGAACGGACGGCGCAGGCCGGCATCCAGGCAGGCTTGCTCAACGGCGAGCCGGTCGGAAAGGCTGCTGTCCTCGAAGACATACAGCACTGGGCGATTGCGCCCACGCAGTCGCTGCAGCGCATCTTCCGGCACCACCTTCGCTCGGACAAAGATCCGCAGCAGGCCACGCAGCGCCCAGAACAGCGTCTGGTCAAGGCCGAGAAAGCGCTTCACGCGGGCAAGCGCCCGGAAGCCAGCCAGTGTCGATCTGAAGTCATGTGCACGGCGACCTCGTGGAGTCCCGCCTGCGCCAGCTGCTCCCTGACCTCACCCACCTCGAATGCGGCCAGCAGGGAATTGTAGTAGTCCAGGCGCAGCACCTCGGGCGCATCCGCCGCGTAGTGATCTACCAGGGCCTGGGCGGCCTCAGGCGTGGCCGGCCTGACCAGGTCCATCACCATCAGCGGCGCGCCAGGCTGGCCCGCGCGCTTTGCAGTTTCCCAGAGCACCGCCGGGTCAGGCAGATGATGCAGCAAGCTGTTGCTGACCACGGCATCGAAACCACTCGCCTGTGGCGCCGCCGGCAGGCAGCCCAGCTCGAAGTGGATACGCGCGCTGACATCATCAGCTTGCAGGCGGGCAGACTCGGCGCGCGCCAGCATCGCCTCCGCGCCATCGACACCGGTGACCTGCAGCGCAGGATTGGTTCGAGCCAGGCGGATGGCGATATCGCCAGGTCCGCAACCCAGGTCCACGATGTGGCCGGCGGAAAAATCCGTGAAGACGGCAAGGAAGTGCCCGACGAATGCGGCATTGGGCTCGCTGAAATCGGCACTGGCGTAGGCCAGCGCCTGCACTTCATCATCCATCAGCTCGGGTTCCAGGACTCGTTGCACTGCCTGCTCCTGCGCAAAAGGCAGGCGGAGTTTAGCGCGAACCCATGGACGCCGGCCCGGCCCTGTTTTACGGTGCCGGGATGAATGAATTCCACAACAAGGTCGTGATCCTGACCGGAGCCTCTGCCGGCATCGGCCATGCCCTGGCACTGCGACTGGCGGCCAGCCAGGCGCGACTGGTAATAGCCGCGCGTGATGCAGAAAGAATCGAGGCCGTGGCCAGCGAGTGCCGCGCCCTGGGCGCTGAGGTCCTGGCGGTCGTCAGCGATATCTCGCTCGAGGCGGACTGCGCAGCGCTGGTACAAGCCGCGCTGCACAAGTTCGGTGCCATTGATGTGCTGGTGCACAACGCCGGGTTCACCATGTGGACCACCTTCGACAAGCTGCATGACCTCGGCCTGCTTGAGCGACTGGTGCGCACCAACTACCTGGGTGCGGCGTGGATTACCTGGCACGCGTTGCCTGAACTGAAGAAGGCCCGCGGCCGCATTGTTGCCGTGGCCAGCGTCGCGGGCATCACCGGCCTGCCCACGCGCACCGGCTACTGCGCCTCCAAACACGCCATGATTGGCTTCTTTGATGCGCTGCGCGTTGAGTTGCGCGATAGCGGTGTCAGCGTCACCGTGGTGGCGCCGGACTTTGTGCGATCTGAAATCCATAGTCGTGCGGCCGGTGCTGATGGCCGCCCGCTTGGCATCAATCCGCTGGCAGATCACAAGATCATGTCTGCCGATGCCTGCGCCGCCATCATCCTGGAGGCCTCGGCGAAGCGGCGACGATTGGTGTTTACCTCCCTGCGCGGGCGGCTGATGCGCGTGTTGCGCATGCTGGCACCTGGCCTGGTGGATAGCGTTGCGGCCAAGGCCATTCCGCCACTGGATACGGACGCTACATCGCGCCAGTAGCCGGCGGCGGCATTACCGGCGGCTGGGCAGGTCCAGCGACACCAGGAAATACTCGAACTGGTAGCTCACCATGGACAGCGAGTCGCTGAGGCGATGGTCAGCGTCGATGATGTGCAGGTCGGCGTTGTGCTCGCGCGCGAAGCGGATGCTGTTGTCCACCGGCACCACATCGTCACGCCAGCCGTGCAGCAGCGTCTTCGGGCAGGGCGCGGGCTTGGCAGTCAGTTCCTCGATGCCCGGCATGTAGAACGCGGGCGCCAGCAGGAACAAGCCCTTGGCATGCAGCAGTGCCGAGGCCGAGGTTGCCACCCAGCCGCCGACGCTGGATCCCACCAGCACCAGGTCGCCACGGATGTCGCGGCAGAAGCTGAGCAGGCGTGTCACCCGGTCGCGCGGATCATTCACGCCGCGGTAGTCCACCGAGTCGGCTTTCCAGCCCTCGCTCTTCGCCACTTCGGCCATGGCCGAAATCTTTGTGCCCCAGGGACCGCTTTCGAGCCCGTGAGAAAACACTACGTGACGGCTGGGCATTCATTACTCCGGTAAGTCGAGGCGCGGATGTTATCAGGCCTGTACTTTTCCAGTCAGCCGGGTGGGCGCCACAACAGGGCATCAAGATCATCCGCTGGCCGGAATCTTGTGAGGTCGATCACGCCGTTGACGACCTCGACACCCTCCGCCGCCAGCCGCCGACACTGCAGCGCATAAGCAGGTGAGCCCGGCGGCAGGCTGATCGCACCGCGCGCATTGATCACCCGGTGCCAGGGCAAGCCCAGCGACTGGGGGGCCTTGCGCAGCGCATGACCGACCAGGCGTGCGCGCCGCGGCAAGCCGGCGCGGGCAGCAACGCCGCCGTAGGTTTCCACCTGTCCACGTGGTATCGAGGCCACCACCTGCCAGATGCGTTCCAGCGCCTGTGATGAATCATCCTTCACGCCGGCATGTTATCGCGTGCCACGCCGGTGCAGTCGTGGCCGTGATATCGTCGCCCCGGCCGCAAGGGGATTGCATCCCGAGATGTCCACCGACCACCCGAATCAGGGGCTCGACGAGCCAACCCTCCTCCATCCGCAGGCGGACCCGCGCGGCATGCTGGCGGACCTGCCACTGTTCGCCGGCATGAGCCGCGAAGTGCTGGATGCCGCCGTGGCGGAACTCGAGTGGATTTCGCTGCCCGGTGGTACTGAATTGTTCAGCGCAGGCAGCCCGGCGGACTCGGTCTATTTCGTCATCAGCGGTTGCCTCGGTGCCTTTGCCGCCGATGGCCGCCTGATTGGCCGCGTCGCTGCCGGCGAGAGCGTAGGCGAGATGGGTCTCATTGCAGCACGGCCGCGCACTGCCACCGTGCGCGCCCTGCGTGACTCGGACCTGGCCCGCCTCGCCGCCGAGGCCTTCCAGAAAGTGCTGTTGCAGCACCCGGAAACTGCACTACGGCTAGCGCGCCTGACGGTCGAGCGCCTCGATGACGCCCGCAGCGAAGACCAGGGCCACGCCCTGCCACGCACCCTGACGCTGGTGCCCTTCAATATGGACGTGGATGTCGCGGGTGTTGCCACCGAACTGGTGGAGGCGCTGTCGCAACTCGGTCGGGTCGAGATGGTGTGGAGCGTGCGTGGCGGCAGCCATACCAGCCAGTGGTTCCATGAGATCGAGTCGCGCAACGACTTTGTCGTCTATGCCGCTGAAGTGGGTGACTCGCCCTGGACCCGGCTGTGCGTACGCCAGGCCGATGCCTTGTTGCTGCTGGCGCGGGCGGAATCTGAGCCCGGACCCTGGGCTGCGCTCGAGGCCCAGGACAGTGCAGCGCAACGCTCCGAACTGCTGCTGCTGCACGACGCCGGCTTCATGCGCGGTGCCGCATCGCGCTGGCATGCGCGCCTGCCCGGCGTCACCTGTCATCACGTCAAGGGTCCCAGCGACGTTGAGCGCGTCGCCCGGCTATTGACCGGCCGGGCGCTGGGCCTGGTGCTGTCGGGCGGCGGCGCACGGGGCTTCGCTCACCTCGGGGTGATTCGTGCACTGCGCGAGCACGACCTGCCCATCGACCTGGTCGGCGGCACCAGCATGGGCGGCATCCTCGGCGCCGGCGTTGCCGCAGGCTGGTCGGATGATGAGATGGTCGAGCGCTTTCGCCGCAGCTTTGTTGATACCAACCCGCTGTCTGACTTCACGCTGCCGCTGGTGTCGCTGGTGGCCGGTCGCAAGGTCGGCCGGCTGCTACGCCGCGAGTTCGGCGAGGTGGACATCGAGGACCTGCCGCTGCCCTTCTTCTGTGTGTCGGCCAACCTGACCAGCGGACAGCTGGCCGTGCATGAGCACGGGCCACTGTGGCGCTGGCTGCGCGCCTCGCTGGCCATTCCCGGCGTGCTGCCACCGGTGTTCCTGGGCGGCGAAGTGTTTGTTGACGGCGGCTCCATGAACAACCTGCCGGTAGACATCATGCGCGCACGCCGACGCGGGCCAGTGGTCGGCGTCGACGTCGGCACCGACAAGGCGTTTGGCACCGACCTCGAGGCAACCGAGGCGCCGACCCTGTGGAACCTGCTGTCGGGCAAGCGCCGGGCCAAGCGGCCCAACATCCTGCAAATCCTCTGGCGCGTGGGCATGGTCGGCAGTGCCATGACCACCGTCGAACAGCGCCGCCAGACCGACCTGCTGGTCACGCCACCCCTGGAGTCCATCGACCTGCTGGACTGGAAGGCGATGCCGCGCGCCATTGAACTGGGCTATCGCCACACCTGCGAATTGCTGGCCGGCGGCGCGCTGAAGAATCTGCGGGATCAACTCAAGCGTTAGCGTGAAGTGCCGCGCCAGCCCAGGCAGACTGCCAGCGCGAGGAAGAACGGCAGGATCCGCTCCAGCCAGTCGCCCGGCGCATCCGGTGCCAGGTAGAACAGCACCGTCGTGCCAAAACCAGTGAGCATGGCGGCCAACGCAGCGCGCGGAGGCGGCTGGCGCCCCAGGATCAGCAGTATCACCAGCGGGCCGAACGCTGCACCCAGCGCATTCCAGGCAAACAACACGCGTGAGTAAATAGACTCCGGCGCAAAGATGGCCAGGGCGACCGCCGCTGCGGAAAAACCCAGCAGTGCCAGGCGGGCGCGCGAAACGGGCGCGTTGCCCGCGCCTTGCTGATCGCCGCGATCGATGGTCAGGCTCGAGGTCGCAGTGATCAGCTGGCTGTCCACCGTCGACATGATGGCCGACATGACCGCCACCGTGACCACGCCCGCCATCAAGGGTGGCAAGGCCAGCTGCGCGACTTCATAGAGCACGCCCTCGGCATGCACAGGCAGCGCAATCAGCGCACGCGCGCTCCAGCCGACCACCAGCATCCCCCCCAGCACCACTGCAATCCAGGCCACGGCAATAAATGCACCCTGGCGGATCGCGGCTTCGTCGCGCGCCGCCATGAAATGATTGACGACATGAGGCTGGCCGGGTGCAGCCAGCCCGATGCCCAGGGTCCCGGCCACGAAGGCCAGGCCCGCCAGGCCGGTGGGCATTGAAGTCATGGCGCCAGCCTGCAGCGCTTCGGCCAGGCCGGCGACTCCGCCTGCGGCCTGCCACGCGGCCACCGGCAGGACGACAGCAACGGCCAGCATCAGGATGCCTTGCACAAAGTCGGTCGCCGCCGCGGCCCAGAATCCGCCGGCCAGGGTGTAGCCCACGATCATTACCGCACCGATCAGGATGCAGGTCGCGACCGGCAGGTCCAGTGCCACGGCAAAGGCCTGCCCCGCCGCCTGGAATTGCGCGGCCACATAGAACAGGAATGACACCAGGATGATCAGCGAGGACACGCGTCGCAGCCCGGCACGACCGGCACCTGCGTTGACCAACTGCACCAATGTGACTGCCCCGGTCTCAACTGACAGGCGACGCAGGCGTGGCGCGACCCAGAACCAGTTGACCACGTAGCCGGCAACCACGGAGACCCAGATCCACGCCGCCCGCCCGCCCCACATATAGGCCGCACCACTGACGCCAATCAGCGTCCAGGCCGAGGATTGGGTGGCGCCCTGCGACAGGGCGGCGAGCCACGGCCCCAGCTTGCGCCCGCCGAGGAAGAAATCCTCACCGTCGCGATTGCGACGCAGGCCCATGAGCCCGATGACCAGCATCAGGATGGCGTAGACCGACAAAGCGGCCAGGATGGCGTGGCGTGATTCCATCGGCAGAGTCTCACGCCCGCAGGCGCGGTTGTACACTGCCGCATTGCCCGCCCTGTCGTGAGCGCGGCGAAAACACCAAGAGATCATGCAGCAGAAAAACGCCTGGCAGTTCTGGATCGATCGCGGCGGCACCTTTACCGACATCGTCGCGCGCGCCCCCGACGGGACCCTGCACGTGGCCAAGCTGTTGTCGGAGGATCCGCGCCGCGAAGGCGATGCCGGGGTCACCGGCATTCGTCAGCTGCTGGTGGATCACGGCCAGCCGGATGCGCCGATCGCCTCCATCCGCATTGGCACCACTGTGGCGACCAATGCCCTGCTGCAGCGTCGCGGCGTGCCGACAGCGCTGATGATCACCCAGGGCTTTGGCGACGCACTGCAGATCGGCTACCAGAACCGGCCGCAGTTGTTCGCGCTGACCATTGAGTTGCCGACACCGATCTACCAGCAAGTGGTCGAGGTCAAGGAGCGCATCAGCGCCAGCGGCGAGGTCCTCGCGCCGCTGGACGAGGCGCAGGTTTCTGTCGAGCTTGCCCGCCTGCGCGCGGAGGGCATCAGCAGCATCGCCATTGTCTTCATGCATGGCTACCGCTACCCAGCCCATGAAACAGCGGTGGCTGCCCTGGCCCGGGCCGCAGGGTTTGATGAAGTCGTCACCTCGCACGCCTCCTCGCCCCTGATTCGGCTGGTCAGTCGCGGCGACACCACGGTGGTGGATGCCTACCTCAATCCCCTGCTGGCGCGCTACGTCCGCCAGTTCCGCGAGGCGCTGGGAAAGACCCACCGCAACACCCGCATTGAATTCATGCAAAGCCACGGTGGCCTGATTGCCCCCGAGGGGCTGCGTGCCGCCAACGCGATTCTTTCAGGGCCGGCGGGTGGACTCATCGGGCTGGAGCGGGCGGCGGGCGGCCTTGATCGGCACAAACTCATCGCCTTTGACATGGGTGGCACCTCAACAGACGTGGCGCTTTATGACGGCGGCCATTCGCAGCGCCATGAAACCACGGTCGCCGGTGTGCGCCTGCAGACGCCGATGCTCAACATCCACACCGTGGCCGCTGGTGGCGGCTCAGTCCTGCGCTTTGAAGATGGACGGCTGCAGGTGGGTCCGCAATCCGCTGGCGCGAACCCGGGGCCGGCCTGCTATGGCGCCGGGGGACCGCTCACGGTGACCGACCTGAACCTGGTGCTGGGACGATTGCAACAAGACAGCTTCCCCGCGATCTTCGGTCCCGGCGGCGATGCGCCACCCGACGCCGAACTTGTGCGCCAGCGCTTCACCGCGCTGGCTGCCGAGGTCAGCCGCAGTACCGGTCGGCCTATTGAAGTCGAAGCACTGGCAGGCGGATTCCTTGAAGTAGCGATCGAGTCCATCGCTCATGCCATTCGTCATGTCAGCATTCGCCAGGGCCATGACCCGGCGGACTTCGCCCTGTTCTGCTACGGCGGTGCCGGTGGCCAGCACGCCTGCCGGGTTGCCGATGCCCTCGGCATCCGCGAGGTCATGATCCACCCGCTCGCCAGCGTGTTGTCGGCCTGGGGCATCGGTCTGGCCGATCGCCGCCTGCAGCGTCGCGCCAGCCTGGAGCAGCCGCTGGCGGCGCTGCCTGCGGCGGTGCTGGCACAGCAGCTGGATGCACTTGGTGGCGAGGCCCGCGATGCGATGGAGGGATTTGGCATCGCCGCGTGCGACATTCGCATCATCCACAGCGTCGAAATTCGTGCCGCGGGCATGGAAACTGCGCTGGCCGTGGCGCGCGGCCCAATCGAGACCATGTGCGCGGATTTCGCCCGGGAATTTCGCCGACGCTTTGGCTTTGACGCTGACCTCGACGGCCTCATGGTGGCCACTCTGTGCGTCGAGGCTATCGCCGCTGGCGAGCCCGCCAATATCACCGCCTCGAGCATGGCGCCCGCTGGCCGCAATGCCCTGACCTGTCACGCCTGGTTCGGCGACTGGCGTGAAGTAGCAATGATTGATCGAGCAACGCTGGCGCAGGACATCGCCATCGACGGGCCGGCGCTGATCGTCGAGCCCAATGCCACCACGGTGCTGGAGCCGGGCTGGCAGGTCCGGCGACTGGCCGAAGGCAGCTTGCGCCTGACCCGCGAACAACCGCTGGCGCGGCCCGCCGCCGTCGAGGCTGCCGCGCCGGATCCGGCGCGGCTGGAAATCTACAACCATCGCTTCATGCAGGTGGCCGAGCAGATGGGCGCGGTACTGCAGGCGACGGCAGCCTCGGTCAATATCCGCGAGCGGCTGGATTTTTCCTGTGCCTTGTTCGATAGCGCCAAGGCGCGCTGATTGCCAACGCACCACACATGCCGGTGCACCTCGGCTCGATGGGCGCCAGCGTGCGCCAGGTCATGAGCCGCAACGCCGAGCGCATGCGTCCAGGCGATGCCTGGATGCTGAATGATCCCTATGCCGGCGGCACGCACCTGCCCGACATCACGGTGGTAAGCCCGGTATTCCTCGGCGCGGCCACCGCGCCTGCCTATTTCCTCGCCTCTCGCGCCCACCATGCCGACATCGGCGGCATGACCCCTGGCTCGATGCCGCCGCGCAGCCAGGACATCGCCGAGGAAGGCATCCTGTTTGATAACTTCCTGTTGCTGGACCAGGGCATGTTGCAGGATGAGGAACTGCGCAAGCGCCTGGCGCAGGGTCGCTGGCCGGCGCGCAACCCGGCCCAGAACATCGTCGACCTCAAGGCGCAGCTTGCCGCCAACGCCCGGGGCCAGGACGAGTTGCTGAGACTGATCAGTTCCTGTGGCGCCCATGAGGTGAGCGCCTATATGCGCCATGTACAGGACAATGCCGAGGCCTGCGTCAGGAATGCAATTGATCGCCTGCAGGACGGTTGCTTCCGCCTGCCACTGGATGACGGAACAGCGATTGAGGTGGCCATTGTCATCGATCGCAAGGAGCGCGGTGCCTGCATCGACTTCACCGGCACCTCGGCCCAATCTGCGGGTAACTTCAATGCGCCGCTGGCGATTACCACGGCAGCCGTGCTCTACGTGTTCCGCACGCTGGTCGATGCCGACATCCCGCTCAACGAGGGCTGCCTGCGCCCGCTGCAAATCATTGTCCCGCCGGGCTCATTGCTGAATCCCGATACGCCTGCGGCGGTGGTCGCCGGCAATGTCGAGACCTCGCAGTGCATCGTCGACGCACTCTACGGCGCGCTCGGCGCCCTGGCCGCAGCACAGGGGACGATGAACAACCTGACCTTTGGCGACGACATCCACCAGTACTACGAGACCATCGGCGGTGGTGCCGGCGCTGGACCCGGCGGGCCCGGGGCTTCCGGCGTGCAGACGCACATGACCAACTCGCGCCTGACTGACCCGGAAGTACTGGAATCACGCTTCCCGGTGCTGTTGCGCGAATTCAGCTACCGCCGTGGATCGGGTGGCCGCGGCCTGTATCGCGGCGGCAATGGCCTGCTGCGCCACATCGAGTTCCTCGAACCGATGACCGCCGCCATCCTGTCGGGGCGCCGGCGTATCGCGCCGTTTGGCCTGGCCGGTGGCGAAGCCGGTGCACGTGGACGCAACCGCCTGCTTCGTGCCGACGGCAGCGAAGAACTGCTGGGAGGATCGGCCGAGCTCGCCGTGCGCGCCGGCGACAGCCTGATGATCGAGACGCCCGGCGGCGGCGGTTACGGCAAGGCGCGCTAGCCCACGTCTGCCAGCGGCAGTTCCAGTTCCAACTCCGGGTCCAGCGCACCATCGGCGGTGGGCTGCAGGCGGTTCAGCGTGACCACACGCACGCGGCTGCCGCCGGCACGGTGGCTGACCAGGAAAGAATGAAACTCGCCCGGACGGGCGGCAGCAATACCAAACAGCAGGCTGACAATGCCGCGCTCGCGTTCGTTCGCAGGATTGACGCGCTCATCACAGACCACGTACCAGCCGCTGCCAGCGGCGCGACTACCAAAGGCACCACGCTCGTCCAGGCCGACAAAGAAGGTACGCAACTGCCCGACCGCACGCTGCCAGACTTCCGGGCCATTGGGCTCGAACAGCATCCAGCGCGTACCGCGCTCAATGCTGCCGGTGATCATCAGCGCCAGGCGCCGCGCGCCCAGCGCGCGCCAGTCAGTCGCCACGGAGGCCGAGCTGGCCAGCGTGCAGGCCGCTACTTGCCGCGCACCCGGACGACGCACGGTCTGGGTGACGTTAACCCCCAGTGCCGCAAGGCGTTCGGACTGGCGATCATCCACCGCACACATGGGCTTGAGCCCGGGACGCAGGGCGACCTCGTCTGCGCTCAGTGGCCAGGACTCGGTGGCACGCGACAGCGCGCCGGCCACGGCGGCGGCGGGCGCAAAGGCCTCGAATCGGCCACGCAGCTTGTCGTAGGCCATCAGGCGCGGGAAATACATGAAGGCGCTGTCGCTGGCCAGCGGCCACTGCGCCATGCCGGCAATGGCCTTGTCAGCCGTGTCCCAGTCCAGCGGTGGATCCACCGCCAGCATCGCGCCACGCTCGCGACAGTAATGATTGGCCACCAGCAACACGCTTGGGCCGAGGTCCACGTCGCGTGTGGGCGGCGGAATGACCAGGAAGCCAAAGCTTTCAACCGCCGACAAGGCAAACAAGCCCGTGCCCTGGGTCGCCGAGCCGATGATGTCGTAATCGGTGATCGGACCGCCGTCCTGGCCATCTGAATTGGACGGCAGGTAGCCTGCCAGGCCGCGCGGATCGCGATGCACCGTGCGATCGAGGCGGCAGTTCGGCACCTCGCCGCGAATGCGGACCAGGCGCGAGTCCGCCAGCGCCTGGCCAACATAGCGGCTGGAATCCTCGCGCACCGACAAGCGGCGGAAGATTTCCTGCTCCTCGATATGTTCGGAACCCGGCGTGCGCACGCGCTGCAGCACCAGGTTGAAGCTGTCTTCGTCGTTGTCGCCAATACCGTCGTAGTCCACGGCAGCGCGCAGGAACTCTCGCGTGCCCGGGGCGAGCGCTTCCAGCACCAGGGCTTCGGTGCCGGCGGCCAGGGTCAGCGTGCAGGGCCGGGCATCATTGGCAACGCGCACTACGATGACGTGGCGGCCACCATTCTCGAAGTACTGCTCGATGGCGTAGGACAAGGTGCTCGGTTGCCACAGGCCGCCGAAGATGCGCTTGAATTCCGCGAAGCTGTCGAGTGCCACGGCACGATTGAGCGGCCCACGCAGCGTCCGCCCCACAAAGGCCGTGGCGGTGGCTGGCGTCAGCGATATGGCCTGTTCGAAACCGGCTTCTTCGTCGACTTGTATGCCGGATTGTCTTTCTGCCACCGGTTGGGCTCCCCCGGGTTTGGCGCAGATTATCACAGGCAACACAACGCGACCCGCACTCGTTTATGCTCTGCGGCCTCTCCTCCCGGTTCGACAACTCATGCATCAGCACAGCGGTCGTTGGCAGTTGGGCCTCACACTGGCCCTCACCACCGCCCTGCTCTGGGGTGTCCTGCCCATCGCCTTGAAGATCGTCCTCGAGGGCATGGACGCCTGGACAATTACCTGGTGGCGCTTTGCCGCGTCGGCTGTGTTGCTCGGCGCCTTCCTGGCACAGCGCGGCCAGCTACCGATGCTGCGTGCGCTGCCACGTCGCCATGCGCTGCTGCTGGGCGTGGCCTTGCTGTGCCTGCTGGCCAACTACATCCTCTACCTCGTTGCGCTCGACATGACGACGCCCTCCATTGCCCAGGTCGTCATCCAGCTCGCACCACTGCTGCTGTTGCTGGGCGGCGTGTTCGTTTTCCGTGAACAGTTTGACCCGCGCCAGTGGCTCGGCTTCGTGGTGCTGGGCCTGGGCCTGCTGTTGTTCTTCAATCGCCGCCTGCCGGAGCTACTGACCCTGCGCGAGGGGCTGGGCCTCGGCGTGTTCCTGATGATCGGCGCGGCCATCACCTGGGCGATCTATGCGCTGGCGCAGAAGGCCTTGCTGACGCGCTTCAACAGCCAGCAGGTGCTGTGGCTGCTGTACGTGGGTGCGACACTGGCCCTGCTGCCAATGGCCTCGCCCATGACCACGTTCGGGCTCGACTCACTGCAGCTGTGGATGCTGGCGTTTTGTTGCGCCAACACGCTGCTGGCCTATGGCGCTTTTGGCGAGGCGCTGCATCACTGGGAAGTTTCGCGGGTCAGCGCTGTGCTCTCGGTGGCACCACTGGTGACCATCAGCGCGATGTGGGTCGTGGACCAGTTCGACGGACGCTGGCTGCCGCCGGAGCGGCTCAATGCCCTGAGCGTTCTGGGCGCACTTGCCGTGGTGGCAGGCTCGATGACCTGTGCACTGGCGGCGCGACGGCGCCAGCTGCCGGTGTCGACCGACCCGGGCTGATCAGTGCAGGCGGGACCAGTGCAGCAGGCGGATGCCCTGCGGTGCTACTGCCATCTCCTCGCCAAACAAGTGCCGGAGGTCTTCAACAGCTGGGCCGTCATGGCGTTCACCGGGCACGTCCACCACGCCGCAATATTGTCGCGGCAGCGGCTGGTTGGAATGGGTCACCAGGAAACTGGCGTAGTACTTGGTCGACATGGCAGCAGGCCTCCTCCCCGGGAGGATCGGCCAGTCGGGCCCGGTCTTTAGCCTGCCGCGTCAGCCGCCGCGCGCGACCGGGGTCGCCGCCTTGGGTGGCGTGCTGTGCTCAGGCTTGTCGGCGTATTGGTCCTCGTTGCCGTCCCAGGTGGCGCCTGCCGGCAGGGCATTACGCACGCGCGGCGCAGCGGCAACGACCACTTCAGGGGATTGCGCGCTGCCCTGCAGGGCCACCACCGCGACGCCGCGCGGTAGCTGGGCAGCCTTCTGGATCAATGGCCAGTCGAGCTTGGCACCGGCGGTCTCGATCTGTTTCCAGCGCGCGGACTTGAGCTTCGCCATTTTCTTGCGAAAGGTCTTTTCCACGTCAGTCCAGTCACGCTCGTCATCCTCCAGCGGCCGGTAGGTCTGCGCCAGGATGACGTTGCCACGCCTGCCCACCAGCACTGGCTGGTTGACCACGGTGACCTTGGTGCCGACCGGGATCTGCTCAAACAGCCCGGAGATGTCCTCGGGATATAAGCGCACGCAACCATGGCTGGCACGCATGCCGACGCCATAGGGCTTGTTGGTGCCGTGAATCAGGTAGCTGGTCCAGCCCAGGCGCATCATGTGCCGCCCCAGCGGATTGTCCGGGCCCGCCGGCACCCGCGCCGGCAGGATGTCGCCTTCCTTGGCATGTTCGCGTCGCACCGAGACCGGCGGCGTCCACACCGGATCCTTGACCCGCGACACCACCTTGGTGGAACCCTCAGGCGTCGCCCAGCCCATCTTGCCGATGCCGACCGGGTGGGTAATCACCTCCAGTGGTGCTCCCTTCTCGCGCTTCGGGTAGTAGAACAGGCGCATGGCCGCGACATTGATGACCACGCCCTCGCGCGGCGCATCCGGCAATACGTAGGCCATGGGCAGGGCGATTTCCGTGCCTTCCTTCGGCAGCCAGGTGTCCACGCCTGGGTTGGCGCGGACAATTTCCTCGTAACCAATATTGAAGCGCCGGGCGAGGTCGGGCAGCGTGTCCTCGTGCCGGGCGACGGTGACCTGGACCTGGCCAACAACGTCATCGCCATCGGCAACAATGAACCGGTGACCCGCCTGGGCCAGCGGCAATTCCGGCTTGGGCGCCGGCAAGGTTGATGGTGATGGCGCACCCTTGGGCTTGCGGCGCAGCGACTCAAACGGCGCACAGGCAGCCAGCCCCACCAGCGTAAGTGCCAATACCGGCCACAGGAAACGGCAGCGGTTCTCGTTCATCGGCGCATTATCGCCGCCGGCACGCTACAGGACCACCGCTGAATCTGGCAGCCCGGCCATTGAGCGGTTGGCGCTGGCGGGAAAGTGCTGGGTGAGCAACTGGTGCACGCCGGCAATGCCCTGCAGCACGCCGCCACGGAAGTCCGCCGCACGAAAGTCCCGCTCCATCGCCAGACACAGCACTTCCCACTGGGCCGCGCTGACACGATCGTTCAAGCCGCGATCGGCGACGATCTCCACGTCATGCTCGGCCAGCAGCACGTAGATCAGTACGCCATTGTTGTGCTCGGTATCCCACAGCCTTAACTGGCTGAAGACCTCGATGGCGCGATCGCGCGCCGTGCGCCCGGCACGCAGCTCACCCCAGGACAGGCCGGCCTCCAGCGCGACCCTGAGTTCGCCGCTGTGGCCCTGCTCGCCTGCATGAACCGACTGCTCGATGTCCTGCAGCAGTGGCAGCGGGAAATGGCGCAACACCAGGCTACGACCGGCAAACAGGTGACGCAGCCAGCGAACCATCGACATCACCATCTCCCCGAGGCGCCGCCGCCACCAAATCCGCCGCCGCCACCGCTGAAGCCGCCACCACCACGTGAGCCGCCGCCACCCCAGGAACCCATGCCGCCAGAACCGCCGCGGCCCCCGGAGATCCAGCGACGCCCGGGTGCGTTACCTACCAGCGTCAGTACGAAGGCCATGACGCCGGCAATGACCGCGATGGACAGCAGGCCAATGACGAACCAGACAATTCCGCCCGCCACGACACCCACTACTCCGGCGCTGCCGGGGCGACCGAACACGCGCCTCAGCACCCGGCCCAGCAGCACGGCGATCATCAGCAGGAAGGGCAGGATGCCCTCAACGCTGTCCCTGGAATTGCGCCAGTCCGGTTCCGGCTCAGGCAGGGGTTCGCCTTCGATCACGCCGATCAGGCGCTCGATGCCGGCACGCAGGCCGCCAAAATAATCGCCATTACGAAAATGCGGGGTGATGACCTCACTGATGATGCGCCGGGCAATGGCATCCGGCACCACCCCTTCCAGCCCGTAGCCCACCTCGATGCGAAGCGTACGGTCTTCCACCGCGACCAGCAGCAGCACGCCGTCATCCACGCCCGCGCGCCCCAGCTTCCAGGCCTCGGCCACGCGGATCGCATAGGCCTCGATGGTCTCGGGTTCAGTCGTGGGCAGGATCAACAGTGCGATCTGGCTGCCCTTCTGCTGCTCGAAGGTGGCCAGCTGTTGCTCGAGCTCGTCGCGCTGGGCACTCGACAGCGTCGCGCTCAAGTCGGTGACACGACGCTCAAGTGCAGGCACCGCGACATCGGCCAGCGCCGGGAGGGCAAGCCAGGTAGCCAGCAGGCTACCGCCCAGCCAGCGCCAGGGTCGCACTGCGGACTCAGCCTGCAGGGGCTGCGCTGAAATCAACTTCTGGGGGCTTGGCGATGGCAGCCTCGTTCTCGACGCTGAAGTTCGGCTTCAGCGCATGCCCGAAGACCATGGCGGTCAGGTTGCTGGGGAACTGGCGCACCGTCACGTTGTAGTCCTGCACCGCCTGGATGTAGCGATTGCGCGCCACGGTGATGCGGTTCTCGGTGCCTTCCAGCTGCGACTGCAGGTCGAGGAAGTTCTGGTCAGACTTCAGCTCGGGATAACGCTCGACCACGACCATCAGTCGCGACAGCGCACTGGACAGCTCGCCCTGCGCGGCCTGGAACTGGCCCAGCGCCGCGGCATCGCCCGGGTTCACGTTGACCTGGCCGACCTTGGCGCGCGCCTCGGTCACGCCGATCAGGACTTCCTGTTCCTGGGCGGCAAAGCCTTTGACCGTCGCCACCAGGTTCGGGATCAGGTCGGCACGCCGCTGGTACTGGTTTAGCACCTCTGACCAGCCGGACTTGATCTGCTCATCCTGCAGCTGCAAGGTATTGTAGCCGCAGGCCGAGAGGGACAGGCTCGCCACGGCGAGCAGCGTAAAACCAATTCCGCGCATCTTCCCTTCTCCTGGTTGTTGGCGAGATCTGGCACGTATTATGCGGCTGGTCGCCGCAATCTCAAGCGCCAGCGGTCCTGGCCGTCCCGGACTCCGGCTGCGGCGCGGGGCCGGGCCGGGCCGTTGGACCCGTCTTTGGCAATGCATCTATCATCAGGCGCCCCGAACAGGAGGCTTGGACATGCGCGCATTGACCATGATCTTCGCGCCGGCAGCGCTGATGACCTGCGACCTGGCGACCGCAGCGTCGTTTCCCTGCGACCAGGCACGCACGCAGGTTGAGCAGGCGATCTGCACCAATGCAACGCTGTCGGAGTACGACGAACTCCTGGCGCGTTACTACCGGGCAGCACGCGCCGCACTGGGGGCAGCGGGATCGTGCCTCAGGAAAGATCAGCGTGACTGGCTCGCCGCAAGGCGGAACCCGTGCAAGGACACGGAGTGCCTGGGCCGCGTTTACCTTGAGCGCCTTGCGGAGCTCGACCCGTTGTCTCCGGGAATCCCGGCAGCGCGGCACATTGACCTTCCCAGGGTGAAGGCCTTGATGTGGGTATTGCCGCCGGCGGAGGACACCGTGGCCGCACCGCCACCAGGAAAGCCAGAACTGCTGGTGGCGCCGGGCAAGATCATCGACGACATTGCGGCAGGCGACGGCATCGTCCTGCAGACGCCGGACGGCAGCAAGCACGCGCTGCTGCTATCGATGTTCATGAACAAGTCCGGCGCTGTCGCGCTCGAATCCTTGATGCACGACCAGAGCGCAATGTATGAGGCGCGTGGCACACGCACTTCATCCGCCGACGGAAGCTCACATTTCTCGCCAGGCGCCTGCAGGTTCATCTATCGCCTGCCCTAGCGCCCGATCAATCCGGGCTCTCGTACCGGCTGCGTATGAATTCCAGGTAGAGGAATCCAAAACGCTGGTACAGATCGCGCGTCGCGAAATTCTCCTCTTCGCAATTGGCCATCTTCTGCAGCGAACGCTCGATGTGTCCCGTGTAGTCGCGATACTTCCTGCCGTAGGTCTTGCGCAGATCCGCCAGGGCTTCCTCGATTTGCGGTTTGCCGGCCAGCTGCCAGCTCAGGGCCATTACGCCGTGAATGCCAGACACCGAGTCGCCGAAGGCAATCTTCTTGTTGGCGTACTCGATGGTGGAATTCGATATTGCCCACGCGGTGTGCAGGTAACGGCGATTGAACTGGATATTGGCCTCGGCATCGCGCACGCATTGCGCGCACTCGGAGCCCGCTTCCGCGCAGTCCGACGGGATCTGGTTGTCATCACCGGAGTTGGCCGGATCGTACTGGCCATCGCTGGAATCGAGTGGCGGATAATCGCTGTCTGGCTCGTTCGGCTCGCCCTTGGGGTCCTGGGTCGAGTTGTCCGACTCGTTGGGCTCGCCTTTGGGGTCCTGGGTCGAGTGGTCCGACTCGTTGGGCTCGCCTTTGGGGTCCTGGGTCGAATTGTCCGACTCGTTGGGCTCGCCCTTGGGATCCTGCACCCGGTCATGGATGGACGGGGTGGACGTCGCGTCTGGCGTCGAGTTCTGCGAGGTGGGATTCTGCGCCGTGGAGCCTTGCGCGGAACTCGGTGCGCTCTGCCCTGAGCTCTGCGACGAACTCGGCGCACCCTGGCTTGGGCCCTGCCCGGAGGTCTGGCCAGAACTGCTTTGTGGCAGCCCCCAGGAGGCTGCGCTCTGGCCACCGGGAGTGCCCTGGCTGAATCCGCCAAGCGAGCCACCTACGCCAGCGGGCGCCATGAGCAGCGGACACGCGGCCACGAGCATCATCGCCATTGCATGATTTTGTTTCATGATGCTTGCTTCCTTCTCAAGGCCACAAACGCAAGTGCGGCAAAGATGACCGCAGCGCCGCCAGCCCACCGCATCCAGGCCGGGATCCCCGCGCCGGCGTCCTGGAATTCGGACCTCGGCACGAACAGCGGCTTGGACTGTGGCGTGATGTCAGGGCCGACCCACACGACCATCTTGTACGGAGTCCTCGGCTTGTTGGACGTCACCGAAATCTGGAACTCCCCCTGTGTGCGGAACCTGAACTCGACCTGCCGATCCGTAGTCGCGGCGCCTTCGCGCAATGCGTCATCCCACTTCCACTTGGTGAGCCTGACATTCACGCTGTCGCCCGGGTTCACCGCGCGCACCGTCACTGCGACCGGTTTCAGCATGTACAGGTTTTCAAGGTAGAACCGATCGGGTATTGATCCGGCCTCACCAGTGACGAGCGCCGCCTGGCCGCTTGGGATGTCCGGCACCGTTCGCAAGTCCAGTTTGTAGGCCGGGATCTTTTCCTCAGGCGTCTGCGCATGCGCTGCGGCGACGATGGCGAGCGCGCATGCCAGTCCCGTAATTATTCGCTTCATGTCGTGCATTGCAGATCCTCTGGTCCGGACCGAGTCCCGTCGAGTCCCTTCTAGCGAGCAAGGTCGCGTATTTCTACGCGTCGATTCAGTGCGCGACCGGCATCGCTGCCATTGTCGGCCACCGGCTGCGACTCGCCGAAGCCTTGCGCGGCCAGGCGCGGCGCATCGATGCCCTTTTTGACCAGCCAGGTCATCACGGCCTGGGCGCGGCGCCTCGACAATTCAGCGTTGTACGCGTCACTTGCCTGCGAATCGGTATGCCCGGCAATCATGATGCGCAACAGCGGCCTGGATTGCAGCATGGCAAGCACCTGCTGCAGCGCGGCTTCCGACTCCGGCTTGAGCACGTCCTTGTCGGTGTCGAAGTAAATGCCGTACAGGTCGACCTTGCCGTCGTTTTCCAGGCGTTCGGCCAGCGTTTCGTTCCTGGCCCGTTCCAGGCGGATGACGACATCGACTGCCTCTCCCGCAGCGAGGTCCTTCTGCTCGGAGCCCGTGACATAGTCTGTGTGGCTGCCCGTCACGACCACCAGCCCCGCCGGCACGTCCCTGAGCTCGAACTTTCCGTCGGCACCGGTGGTCGCCTGCCGGACATTGGCCGCCGACGCCAGCGCGCCGCCCAGCGGTCGATCGTCACCCATGTCGACGACGATGCCGCGGACGACACCCGAGTAGGTGAATCCCTTCGGATTGATCAGCAAGCGCGCGAAGTCGAAGGCAAAACCGTCGCCGACATTCGTGCTCTTGTCGTCAACCAGCACCTCCAGCTTGCCGTCGGCCAGCAGGCCCAGGTACTCGGTCAGCAGCTTGATGGTCACCAGCTTGCCGATCGGCCCAGTCTGGTTGAGCTTGTTGATCGTGGTTTCGATATCCGGCGCTGGCCGTCCATCCAGCGTCACGCTGAAGCGCGTCTTCATCGCCGGAGCCTGGAAGTCATCGACGAACAACTGCAGCACGGCGGCCTTGATCTCCAATCCCGCCGGTTCGAATTCGAGGGTCAGGGGCTGTGGCAGGTTGTCGGGACGATAGGTGTCGCGCGTGTAACCATCCTTGCGCGCCACCAGCAACTCTGCACCGCTGTTCACCATGATGCGGTCGGTGCCCGGCGGGTCGTCCGCCTCCGGCGCCCAGGGAAAGCGATGCACCGGCGTCGGCTTGCCCGCGAAGGGATCAAAATCGGGCGGCCAGCCGAAGCCGAGGTTGTCGATATCGCCGACCTGCACCACCAGTTCCGCTTCCCTGGCGTTCTTCTCGACGCGGTACGTCGCCGCCCAGTCGGGCGGCAAGTCGAGCACGGGTTGCTTTACATTGATGTCGCGCCGGCTGGTGGCCTGGGACGCCAGGATGAACTTGTCCGATGCCGCCTTTTTCTGGGCCTCCGTGGCATTGGGGTCGCGGTTCAAAAGGCTCAACTCGTACTGGGCACGGAGCGCCTCGGCCATGCGCACGCTCTTCTCGTCGCCCTTCGCAGCCATCTTCTCGATTGACGCCAGGGCCGGGTCGACACCCTGACGCGCATCACGCGGTAGCGCACGGGCGCCACCGGATCGTTGCTTTTCCTCAAGAAACAGGTCGAGCTTGCTCTTCCGCTCGCCGGCCGGAGCGTCGTCCGCGGCCGGTTGCGCAGCGCCCGGATCAGGGTCTTTGCCGTCCTCTGGCTTGCCGCAGGCCGCGATGAGCGTGCCCGATAGAACGGCGAGGCATACATAGATGCTTGGACGAGTCACAGGGGTCTCCCTACCCATCGCCGTAATCGCCGCGACTCTACGCTTAACCATGGACGTTTCATAGCCACGGCACGACTTCATTGCCTCTGTTCGCCCCCATGTTGTGGTGGCTGGCGCGGTTCTGTTAGTTTTGCTGCAAGGGAGGGACCCCATGACCTTTGGACTCCAGGCTCTTTGCAGGACGCTTACCTGCCTGTCAAACCGCGCACTCGTTTTCGGCGCCATCGCACTGTTGGCCTGTTTGGTCGGCGCGTGCTCGCGGGACAACGACGCGGAGGCGCGCCGCGCCGCGGAAGCCAACGTGAGGGCACAACTCCCGTCGGAACCCGCGACCTTGCCGATGCAGGACGCAACGGACGCCATCGGGTCCGCCAGCCTGCCCACCGGAGGCGCCACATTGCCGATGGCCGCAGCGGGCTTCGATGTGGGCTCAGTGCCGTACACGGCCTCGACGCTGCCGCCGTTTCCGTTCTTCAAGGATCCGGAAGGTCTCGAGAATGCTCGCAAGGGTCCGGATGCGGAGAGGTCCTTCGATCGCCACTACTTTATCGCCGGCACCCAGGTGGTGGCGCAGGAAGGCCGCATGGCGCTTGCGCAATACAACCTCGGGTATCCACCGTCCGGGCGCCAGTATTCGCTGATCGAGTTCCAGCGCAATTACGAGAACGCCATTGCCTCGCTGGGCGGGCACAAGATCAGCATGACGCAGTTTACGCCGGAGGTCGTGACTTCGGCGGGCGGACGCGAGCAGGTCGAGAGGTCCTGGTTCGGCGCGCCGCCGGTTCCCGACGCCGAGCACAACACTTATCTCATTCGCTCGCCCGACAAGGAGTACTGGATCCATGTCAGCGCTGGCGGGACGATCCCGTTGATGGGATTCGTCACGGTGCTCGAGAAGCAGGCCATGCAATCCTCGCTCGCGTTCCTCGACGCGGCAGCGATGAAGAAGGCGCTGGATGAACAGGGCCGGGTGGCGCTGTACATCAATTTCGACCTCGACAAGGCCAGCTTGCGCCCCGATGCGCAGCCCATCATCGAGGAAATCAACAAGCTGCTCGCCGCCGACCGCAGCCTCAGGCTCTCCATTGAAGGCCACACTGACAGCACCGGCAGCGCAGAGCGCAATCGTGAACTTGCAGCTGCCCGGGCACGCGCGGTGCTTGGGGCACTCGTTGGCCTGGGTGTCGATGCAGCACGGCTCGGCTCCAACGGCTTTGGACCGGACAAGCCCATTGCAGACAACAGCACCGACGCGGGTCGCGCCAGGAATCGCCGCGTCGAACTCGTCAAGACCAACTGAGGGCCCGCACGGGTAATCGACGCATGAACAACGTACTGAAATGCCTCCTCACCGGTTCAACCCTGTTCATCGCCACAGCCGCCCATGCCGGCGTGCGCTTCGAGACGGTGAATCGCGATATCAAGACGCAGGCGGCGCAGGGACCCGGCCAAACGGCCCTGATCCAGGGCGGAATGGCCCGCTTTGGCGTCAACGCGACCGGCAGCATGATCCTCAGGGATGGCAAGGTGTTTTTCGTTGACGATCAGCGCAAGACCTATCGCGAACTGGACAAGGCAACGATGCAAGGCTACTCATCGCAAACCAATGCCGCGATGGAGCAAATGCAGGAGCGGATGAAGAAGATGACGCCCGAGCAGCGCGCCCAGTTTGAGAAGTTGATGGGCGGGATGATGCCCGGCGCTGCGGCGCCGAAAAACGACGTCTGGACCTCGAAGGACACCGGCAAGGGCGCCACCGTCGATGGGCGCAAGTGCCGCACCTGGCACCTGCTCAGGAACGGCCAGCTGGCGGAAGAACTGTGCGTAGTGCCCTTGTCAACCCTGCCGGGCAAGGAGGACCTGGAGGACACATTCAGGAGACTCGCCGAGGCGTTTGAGGGCTTCACGGCTGGCCTGCCGGGCGCCGACAGCGCCAAGGCGCGCAACGCCATCAAGGGGTATCCGGTGCGCGTACGGACATACATGGACGGCAAGCCGACCGGCACCGAGCAGGTATTGAAGTCCTGGACGGAAGAATCCGTCCCCGCCGCAGCATTCGATATTCCGGCCAGCTACAAGAAGCAGGAGATGCCGAATCTGGGCGGTAAGAAAAAGAACTAGCGGGCGCGGCGGCGCCCGCCGCCATTACCAGATCTTGACCCGCTCGGCCGCCGGACGCCAGAGCTTGTCGCCCTCCTTGACGCCGAAAGCTGCATAGAACTCGTCCATGTTCGAAACCACGCCGTTGGCGCGGAACTCATTGGGCGAATGCGGATCGGTCAGCACCACTTCACGCAGCGAGGCCTCGCGCCTCTTGCCGCGCCAGGCCTGGCCAAAGCCGAGAAAGAAGCGCTGCTCGCCACTCCAGCCACTGATGACCGGCGCCTCCGCACCGCCCAGTGAATTGCGATAGGCCTGGTAGGCCACCGCCAGGCCGGAGAGGTCGCCAATGTTCTCGCCCAGCGTGAGCTCACCATTGACGTTGAGTCCCGGCAGGGCCTGGAACGAGCCGTACTGCTTGATCAGTCCATCGGCGCGCTGCTTGAAGCGCTCGTTGTCCCCGGCCGTCCACCAGTCGCGCAGGTTGCCGTCACCGTCGTACTGGCGACCCTTGTCGTCGAAGCCATGGCTGATTTCATGGCCGATGACCGCACCGATGGCGCCGTAGTTGGCGGCATCATCAGCGGCCAGGTTGAAGAATGGCGCCTGCAGGATCGCTGCCGGGAACACGATCTCGTTGTTGGTGGGCATGTAATAGGCATTCACCGTCTGTGGCGTCATGAACCACTCGGTCGGGTCCTTGGGCTTGCCGGCGCGGGCCACCTGCCAGTCCCATTCAAACTGGTTGGCGCGCATGGCGTTGCCCAACAGGTCGTCGCGCTGGATCTTCAACTCACCGTAGCTGCGCCACCGGTCCGGGTAGCCAATCTTGACGGCGATCTTGGAAAGCTTGTCGTGCGCCTCCTGCCTGGTCGCCGCGCTCATCCACTCGAGCCCGTCGATGCCCTCGTCAAAGGCCGCCAGCAGGTTGTTGACCAGCTCATCCATGCGCGACTTGGCCTGTGGCGGGAAATGCCGCGCCACATAGACCTCGCCCACCGCCTCGCCCATAGCGCCATTGATCTCGCTGACCGCGCGCTTCCAGCGCGGACGCAGCACCTCGGTGCCACGCAGGGTGCGCGAATTGAAGTCAAAGTGCGCCTCAACGAATGCCGCCGGCAACAGCCGGGCATAGGCATTGATGGTGCGCAGCTTCAGGTAGTCCTTCCACACGGCCAGGTCGGTCTCCGCCAGGATCTTGCCGAGGTCGGTGACGTAGCTCGGCTGGCGCACAACGAAGTCACCGGCGCTGAGCCCTGCTGCCGACAGGTACGCCGGCCAGCTGATCTGGGGTGACAACCTGGCGGCCGTATCGCGATCGTGGCGGTTGTAGGTGGCAATCGGGTCGCGGTTTTGCACCGGCGTCCATTGCGCCGTCGCCAGCGCGGTTTCCAGCGCCATGATCTTGCCGGCACGTTCCTCGGTGCCGTCCATTCCGGCCATGGCCATCACCTTGGCCATGTACTCCACGTATTTCTTGCGAAAATTCTGGTAAGTCTCTTCATCACGCAAGTAGTAGTCACGATTCGGCAGGCCCAGGCCCGACTGGCTGACATAGGCAATGTTGTGGGTGGACTGGCGCCCATCCGGGAATACATACATGCCGATAGGCACGCCGATGCTCAGGCCCTGGGCGCGGCCGAAGAAGGCCACCAGGCCATTGCTGTCGGCAATGCCATCGATGTCCTTGAACATCGCCGCCAGCGGTGCAGCACCCAGCGATTCAATTGTCGATTCATCCATGAAGCTGGCATAAAGATCGCCGAGCTTCTTCTCGGTGGCTGTGGCCTGCTCACCCTTGCCGGCAGCTTCCAGCAGGATGGCATGCACGTTCTCCTGGGCGGCCTCGTGCAGCATCAGGCTGACGCCAGCACTGGAATACTCAGCGGGAAACGGCGTGGTCTCAAGCCAAGTGCCATTCACATGACGGAACAGGTCATCTTGCGGACGAACCTTGGTATCCATGGCGGACAGCTCGATGCCTGCCGATGGCGCGGCATCTGCGGCCTCGGCCAGCGGACTTGCGAGGACAACAGCCAATGCGGTTGCCAAGGCCATGTAATGGATCATGTCGTTCACTCCGGAGCTTGCACGAGTCGGTCAGTATAGAGCGACTGTGCGGGGCATCGTTCCCCGTCGCGACGAAGCGAGCGGTGCACGCGTCAGATCTTGCGACCGGCCCGCAGCGACAACGGCCAGCGCACACACCGCTGCCCGGCGCCCCAGACCGCTGACAACACGGGCGCCAGCGCAGCCAGTGGGTCCTGGCCCCTGCGCACCCGGTAGCGCTGCACCGAGGACCAGGTCGACAGGTAGGCGAGTCCATCGGCCGCGCTCCACTGCAGTTCGAGCACCGGTGCCGGCAGGTCCAGCGGCTGGAAGGGAAACGCCAGTGAGCGGTAACCCTCTTCTACCAGGCTGCGCTCACGCGGCCAGTAAGGCCCGACGACATCCCGATAGAAATCCTGCACCAGCGCATCGACACGCGGCGACACCTCAAACACGCCATAGGTCCAGATGGCCAGCACGCCGTCGGGGCGCAAGACGCGCTGCGCTTCGTCGACAAACACCGGCCAGTCGAACCAGTGGGCGGCCTGGGCCGCGGTCAGCAGGTCTGCGCTGCCGGCAGCCAGCGAAATTTTCTCAGCCGATTCGCAACGATATTCGACGCGGGGGTGGGCGATGGCGTTGGCCAGCTGTGCCGCGCTGGGCTCGGTGGCGATGACTTGCTCGAAGTGCCGGGCCAGCGCCAGCGCGCATTGGCCGTTGCCTGCACCGACATCGATGGCCAGTGCCCGCGCAGGCGCCGCCTGCGCCAGCGCAGCAATCAGGGCCGGCGGATAAGTCGGCCGATAACGCGCGTAGTCGGCGGCCTGGCTGGAGAAATGATCGCTGAATCCCCGGTTCATGTGCCCAGTCTAGGCAAGACAATGCGGCAGGCAGGCATAAAAAAGCCCCGGGTTTGTGGCCCGGGGCTCGAAAGCGGACTTCACGGTGAAGGGAAGGAAGTCCGCTAGGGGATACAGCAGGAGAACTCAACGTACGGGCCCGAAACTACGGCATCGGTGCTGAACCCACCGTGAACCGGACCACAGTTCGGCGGATCGGCCCCTTGCGGGACCCCAAGGCACCAGCCCTCTGGGCCGGATAGCGACCCAAGCCGCATAATCTTGAGCCTGCCCCATGCTTTCGGGGCGTCACTTTATTTGACATAACATGAGTCGATGGCGCCCCGCGACCCGCCCAGGATCAAAATTCATCACGCCAGAAGGCTGGGAACGGCTGCGCGCGGAGCTTGACCAGTTGTGGCGGCTCGAACGACCGGCAGTGACCCAGGCCGTCGCCGAGGCCGCTGCCCAGGGCGATCGTTCAGAGAATGCCGACTACATCTATGGCAAGCGCCGCCTGCGCGAGATCGACAGCCGCGTGCGCTTCCTGCGCGGCCGGCTGGACGGCATGAAGGTGGTCAGCACGCCGCCCTCCGACCCGGGACGCGTGTTTTTCGGTGCCTGGGTGGAATTGTCAGCAGCCGACGGTACGGCGCTTCGTCATCGCATTGTCGGGCCCGACGAATTTGATCGCGCGCCCGGATTCATCAGCCTGGATTCGCCACTGGCGCGGGCCCTGATGGGCAAGCGCGCCGGTGACGAGATTGAGGTCGAGTTGCCCGCCGGCTTGCGCCGCTGGCAACTCACGGCCGTCAACTATGAAGCTGCCGCCAAGGACTGACGCGGACCGAAGCTAGATGACGCGGATGTTCTTGAACTGCCAGGGATCGGCTTCGTCGAGGTCCTCGGCAAACAACTTGCCGCGGCCGGTCAACGGCGTCCACTCACTGTACTTGCCGACCACCGGCCCCAGATAGGGCATACAGATCTCGAGGTTGCGCTTGTAGTCGATCTCATCCGGCTCGACGATGCCCATGGCCGGATTCTCGATCGCCCAGATCATTCCCGACAGGGCCGCCACGGTAACCTGCAACGATGTCGCGCTATTGAACGGTGCCAGCTTGCGCGCTTCGTCGATGGACAGCTGCGAGCCATACCAGTAGGCATTCTTCTTGTGGCCGGCGAGCAAAACGCCGAGTTCGTCAATGCCCTCGATGATGTCGCCCATCATGATGCGCTTGGCCGGCTGCATCTGGTAATTGCTGCCGCAGAATTCATGCACCGACAGCACCGCATTGTCGGCCGGATGATAGGCGTAGTGCACCGTCGGGCGATACATCAAGCGCTCGGTCTTGGTCACCGTGAGGAAGTCGGAAATCGAGATCGACTCGCCGTGGGTGATCAGCCAGCCATGGAAATTGCCGGCCTTCGGCGTCCAGGTCCGCACCCGCGTGGCGCAGCCTGGCTGCGACAGGAAGATGGCGCTGCGACGACCAAAATCATGCTTGTTGCCATCGCGCGGAAAATGCCGCTCATGCGTGCCCCAACCCAGTTCGGCCGGCTGGCTGCCCTCGCTGACAAAGCCATCCACCGACCAGGTATTGACGAACTCACCGGTCCGCTTGGGATTATTGGAAATCTGTGTATCGCGCTCGGCAATGTGGATGACCTTGATGCCGAGGTCCATCGCCAGCTGCGCCCATTCTGATCGGTCAGCCGGCTCGTCGGCCTCATGGCCGGTGTCCCGTGCGATATCCACCAGCGCCTGCTTGACGAAATGCGAGACCAGGCCGGGGTTGGCGCCGTGCGTGATCACCGCGGTGGTGCCACCGGGAAAGCGCTTCTTCAGTTCCAGTGCTTCTTCGCGCAGCGCGTAGTTGGTGCGACGGCTGGCGGGGATATTCGGGTCGGTGTAGCCGCCGGGCCAGGGCTCCAGGCAGGTGTCGAGGTACAGCGCGCCCTTCTCCTGGCACAGCTTGATCAACGCCAGGCTCGATACGTCCACCGACAGGTTCAGCACGAAATCGCCGCGCCCGACCAGGGTGTCGAGCGTGTCGCGGAAGTTCTCTCGCGTCAGCGGGTGCTTGATGAAGCGGATGCCGTATTCGGCCGCCTCTTCCTTGCCGGCATCATCGGCCGTGATGATGGTGATCCGATCCGGCGTCAGGCCACCGATATGGCGCAGGATCAGCGGCAGGACACCCTGGCCGATACTGCCAAAGCCGATGAAAATCAGGCTGCCGGGAAAATGCGTGTGAACCTTGTGCGCTGTCATGACTGGACAAATCCCATCGATTACGGAGATTGAAGAGGCCTAATCTACCGCAAACGCGCGTCCTCTGGCACCGTGGCGGCCCGCTTGCCCGCGATGCGCCGACGCTCCTGTGCCACCTGGTGGCGCCAGAAATCCGCCTCTGCGGGCGTCACACTTGGCCAGTCATTGCCGATGCTGGGCCGGCGCAGCGATGTATTTGCGCCGGATCCCGGGCTTGCCCTTTCGCTCATGCAGGTAAGATGCAGGCCGCAGCCGAAAGGTTGCAGGTGATGCCCGCGGGAGCAGGAACATGGGATTTCACACCTTGATCCAGGCCGCCGAGTTGCGCCGCCATCTTGGCGATCCGCACTGGCGCGTAGTGGATTGCCGTTTTGAGCTCAGTGATGTTTCGGCCGGCGAGCGCGCCTGGCGCCAGGGCCATATTCCCGGTGCGGTTTTTGCTGACCTGGAACGTGATCTCTCCAGTCACGTCACTGCCACCAGCGGACGTCACCCGCTGCCGGCAGCCGATGAGTTTGCCGCTACGCTGGGCCGACTCGGTATTGGCAACGACACGCAGGTCGTGGCCTACGATGCCGGGCCCGGCATGTATGCGGCGCGCCTGTGGTGGATGCTGCGCTGGCTTGGCCACCCACAGGTGGCCGTGCTCGATGGCGGCTACCGTGCCTGGTGCGAACAGGGCGCCGATGTCGAAACCACGCCGGTCAACCCGCCGCCGCAGTCCTTCATTGCGCGACCGCGGCCCGATATGCAGGTGGATGCCCTGCAGGTCAGCCACGCCCTGGCAGCAGGACAGCTACTGGTGGATGCCCGCGGGCCCGCACGCTTCGCCGGCGCCACCGAACCGATTGACGCCGTGGCCGGCCATGTACCGGGCGCGGTCAACGTGCCGTTTGAGCAAAATCTCGCTGCCGATGGCCGCTTCCTGCCCGCCGATGAATTGCGCCGCCGCTGGCTTGAGGTGCTCGACGGACAGGATCCGGGCAGCGCGACCTGCATGTGCGGCTCCGGGGTCACTGCCTGCCACGACCTGCTGGCCATGCAACACGCAGGCCTGCCCGGCGCCAGGCTTTACGCCGGCTCCTGGAGCGAGTGGATTCGCGACCCCGCCCGCCCGGTAGCGCGCGATCTAGCCCGGCCTTCTGGTATCGTCCGCGCCCTTAACCCGCCGCAGGTGAGCTGACCTTGGACAACCCAACCCGCAATGGCGTGCCCGGCAAGGGCTGGCGCGTTGAGGACTCGCAGGAGCTCTACGACGTCAAGGACTGGGGCGCAGGCTATTTTGGCATCAATGCCGCAGGCCACCTGGTGGTGCGCCCGAGCAAGGACCCTGAGCGCGAGATCGACCTGTTCGAGGTGGTCCAGCAACTTGGTGCGCGCGACCTGACGGCACCGATGGTGCTGCGCTTCTCTGGGATCCTGCGCGATCGCCTGTGCTCGCTGCACGATGCCTTCGCCACGGCGATCGCCGAGAACGACTACAAGAACCGCTACGCCGCGGTGTTTCCCATCAAGGTCAACCAGCAGCGCCTGGTGGTCGAGGAAGTCTATCGCGGCAGTGCCGACCTGGGCTTTGGCCTGGAATGCGGTTCCAAGCCCGAGTTGCTCGCGGTCATGGCGATGACCGAGGACGCACCGGATCGGCTGATCATCTGCAACGGCTTCAAGGACGACAGTTATATCGAGGCCGTGATCCTGGCGACCAAGCTGGGTCGCTCCATCATCCCGGTGGTCGAGAATTTCTCCGAGCTCGGCTACATCCTGCGCCATGCCGAGAAGTACCAGGTGCGCCCCAAGATTGGCGTGCGCGTGAAGCTCGCCGCCGAGGGCGCCGGCCGCTGGCGTGAATCAGCCGGCGATCGCTCGAAGTTCGGGCTGTTCACCACCGAGATCCTCGACCTGGTCGAGGTGCTGCGCGAGCGCGACATGCTCGATTGCCTGAAGCTGGTGCACTGCCACCCCGGCTCGCAGCTGCACGACATCCGCCGGGTCAAGGACGCAGTCAACGAGCTGGCCCAGGTCTACGCCGAACTGGCGCGCCTCGGCGCCGGCCTTGAGTACATCGACGTCGGCGGCGGCCTGGGCGTGGATTACGACGGCTCGCGCACCAACTTCGAGTCGTCAACCAATTACTCGCTGCGCGAATACGCCAGTGACGTGGTCTATCGTGTCGCCAGCGTGTGCAATGCCCGTGACTTGCCACACCCGATGATCATCAGTGAATCCGGGTCGCGCAATAGCGGCCCACCATTCGCTGCTCCTGTTCAACGTGTTGGGCGCCTCGCGCCTGGACCGCTTCACCGTGCCCGACCGCGCCACCACGGATGACGGCAACCTGCCGCAGCCGATTGCCGACCTGTTTGATGCCTACGCCACCATCAGCGACCGGCGCCTGGTCGAATGCTGGCATGACGCCCAGCAGGCCCGTGAGCAGGCCCTGCAAATGTTCAGCATTGGCTACCTGAGCCTGGAAATGCGCAGCCTCGCCGAACGGCTGTACTGGGCCACCTGCGCCAAGGTCCGCGACGTGGCGCGCAAGCTCAACCGCGTACCCGAGGAACTGGAGGCGCTGGAAGCGATCCTCTCGGACACCTACTTCTGCAACATGTCGGTGTTCCAGTCGCTGCCCGACAGCTGGGCGATTGACCAGTTGTTCCCGATCATGCCCTTGCACCGACTCGATGAGCGACCGACCCGCGATGCGGTGCTGGCCGACATCACCTGCGACTCGGACGGCAAGATCGATCGCTTCGTCTCGGACCGCGACATCAAGCGTTCGCTGGAACTGCACGAGCTGCGCCCCGGCGAGGAATATTTCCTCGCCGCCTTCCTCGTGGGCGCCTACCAGGAAACCCTGGGCGACTTGCACAACCTGTTTGGCGACACCCATGTGGTGCATATCCGCCTGGATGACGAACACGGCTGGTGGATCGAGGAAATCGTCAAGGGCGATACCGCGGACAAGGTCCTGGGCTACATGCAATACGACGCGGACCAGCTCTACCCGCGCTTTGCCCGCGATTGCGAGCGCGCCATGCGCGATGGCCGCCTGTCGGTGGCCGAGGGCCAGGCGCTGAAGCGCTTCTATGAATCCGAACTGGCTGGCTACACCTACCTCGAACCCGATCGCGCGGGCTGAGCGCATCGGCGCTAGAATCCGGCCTCACACTGGAGAATCAGCATGAGCCTTGGCCCCCTGCGTATCTTTTCGGTCCTGCTAGCTTCAACCTGGCTGGTGGCCTGCGCCGCGCAGCCTGAGGCACCTGCGGCCCCGGCGGCGATCGACATGAGCCCTGCAACAAGCGATGCCGCCACCCTGGCGCTGATTGATGCGGCGCTGGCGGGTGATCATCGCGCCGCCGGCCATGCCGATCGCGATCAGTACCGTCACCCGAAGGAAACGCTGGCCTTCTTTGGTCTGCGCCAGGACATGACGGTCATGGAAATCTGGCCGGGCGGCAGCGGCTGGTACACCGAGATCCTCGCCCCGGTGCTGCGTGATCGCGGCCGCTACATTGCCGCCAGCTGGGACCCGAACTTTGACAGCAAGTACGTGCAGGACAACCTCAAGGCCTACCGCGCCAAGCTCGATGCCCGGCCTGACCTTTACATGAATGTCACGCTGACTGCGCTGCAGTTCCCCACGGCCCTGGCGCCAGTGGCCGCCGGCTCAGTGGACCTGGTGCTGACTTTCCGCAACATCCACAACTGGATGCCGCGCGATGCCGATGCACCGATGTTCGCCGCCATGTTTGCTGCGCTGAAGCCCGGTGGCACGCTGGGCGTGGTCGAGCACCGCGCGCTGGACAACGTTCCCCAGGATCCCAAGGCCCGTTCCGGCTATGTGCGCGAGGACCACGTCATTGCACTGGCCGAGACAGCTGGCTTCAAGCTCATCGGCAAGAGCGAAGTCAATGCCAACGCGAAGGACGGCCGCGACCACGACCAGGGCGTGTGGACGCTGCCACCCAGCTTTCGCCTGGGCGACAAGGACCGTGAGCGCTATGCCGCCATCGGCGAGAGTGATCGCATGACGCTGCGCTTCGAGAAACCCGCCACGCCCTGATTAGCTCACCACATTGAGCGCAGCCGCGCCGCCAGGTCGATGGTCTCATCATCGCCCGGCGGTGGCGGCTCAGCAGGTGGCGCTGCCAGCTGCCAGGTTCCCACTTCAAGTTGCGCCAGCACGCCCGCATCAAGAAAGCGGCTGCGTGCACCATAGACGTGCTTGTCGCCACGCCGTGACTGCTGCGTGACGTAGTAGCGCTGCGGCTCCAGCAGCACAAGCGTGTCGCGCGCGCGGGTCATCGCCACATAGAGCAGCCTGCGTTCCTCATCAAGCCCGGCCTCGCTGTCCGTGGCGAATTCGTTGGGGAAGTTTCCGTCGGCGACATTCAACAGGTAAACCGCGTCCCATTCCTGGCCCTTGGCGGAATGCACCGTCGACAACACCAGATAGTCCTCATCACGCAGCGGTGGCCCGGCCAGGTCACCGCTGGCCGCGGGTGGATCGAGCGCCAGCTCGGTGAGGAAGCGCTCGCGCGAGACGAATTGCCCGGACAGCTGCTCCAGCATTTCCAGGTCGGCCTCGCGTACGTCGGCTGACTCGTACAGGCGCTCCAGCACCGGCTGGTACCAGGCACGCACCTGGGTGAATTCACCCGGCCAGGCACTGGTCGGCGCGGCAATCTGCCGCAGCAATTCGTAGAGCGCTATCCAGCCCTCGGCCGCCGCTGCGGGTGGCTCGAATGACGACAACTGCGAAAACTGCCAGCCACCGGCCTGCAATCCGGCCAGGCAACGTCGCGCATGCGCGGGTCCAACGCCCGGCAACAACTGCAGCACCCGAAATGCGGCAATGACATTTTTCGGGTTGTCGGCCCAGCGCAGCACGGCCAGCAGGTCCTTGACGTGGGCCGCTTCCAGGAAGCGCAGGCCGCCATATTTCACGTAGGGAATGTTGGCACGCATCAGGCAGACCTCCAGCAGGTCGCTGTGATGCCCGGTGCGAAACAGCACGGCCTGCCGACGCAGGGCCACGCCGGCCTCACGCTGATCCAGCACCGCTCTCACGACAAAGTCGGCCTGCTGTTGTTCGTCCTGCACCGTGACCAGGCGCGGCAGGGCACCCCCGCCGCGCTCGGCGCGCAGTTGCTTGCGATGGCCGCGATGGCCACCGGCAATGAGCGTATTGGCCAGGTCGAGTACCGGCTGCACCGAGCGGTAGTTCTGCTCCAGGGTCACCAGGGTGGCTGGCGGATCGAAGCGCGAGGGAAAGTCTAGGATGTTGTCCACCGAGGCGGCGCGGAAAGAATAGATGGACTGGGCATCATCACCCACCACGGTCACGCCGCGACCGCTGGGCTTCAGCGCCAGGACAATTTCCGCCTGCAGTGTGTTGACGTCCTGGTACTCATCCACCAGCACCTGGTCGAAGCGCGAGCCGATGGCCTCGGCCAGGGACCCCACGCGCATCAACTCCCGCCAGTACAGCAGCAGGTCGTCGTAGTCGAGTGCGCTGTGTGACAGCTTGCGCTCGACATAGGTGGTAAACAGCTTGGTCAGCGGCTCGGCCCATTCCGTGCACCAGGGATAGTCGCGCGCCAGGACTTCCGTGAGCGCCAGCCCGCTGTTGACGCGCCGCGAATAGATAGCGATGCAGGTGTCCTTGCGCGGGAAGCGCCGCCCCAGTTCGGACAGGCGCAACTCGTCACGCAGCAGGTCCATCAGGTCAGCCGCGTCGCCACGATCCAGCACGCTGAAGGAGGGATCGAGGCCCAGGCGCGAGGCGTACTCACGCAACAGGCGATTGGCGATGGAGTGAAAGGTCCCCGACCAGGGCAGGCGAATGGCCGGCAACTGCGCATGACCGCGCCCCCCGGCCAGCGCAGTCGCCACGATGCGCTCGGCGCGGCGGGTCATCTCGCTTGCTGCGCGGCGGGTGAAGGTCAGCAACAGGATGCGCACTGGATCGACGCCGGCCAACACCAGGTGGGCTACGCGATGCGCCAGGGTATTGGTCTTGCCCGTGCCAGCGCCGGCAATCACCAGCAGCGGCGGCGCTTCCCACTGGCCGCTGGCGCCGACACAACCAAAGGCCGCGGCCTGTCGTTGGGCGGCATTGAGCGATGCCAGATGCTGCGGGGTCGCCATGGCCGGATGTTATCGCCATACTGTATATACATCCAGTCGCATGATTCCTGCCCGTCGCTAGGCTATGCCGATGGAATACCGCGGTTTGACCCTGACAGGCTTTGGCGGGCGGCTGGCAGCCAGCACCTTTCTGGTGATCGCCACCTACAACCCCAGCGGCTGGTCCTATGGGCACTGGCTATTTGAGAGCCTGCCGCAGCTGACGCCTGCGCTGGCCGTCGCCGGCCTGCTGCTGCTGGGGGGCTGGTTGTTCTTCCTCAGCTCGACATTTCGCTCGTTGGGTCGAATTGGCATCGTCTTTGGTGTCGCGCTGCTGGCGACCCTGGTCTGGCTACTGTCGTCCTGGGGCTGGATTGACCTCGGCAATTTCCGCGCAGTCAGCTGGGTCCTGCTGCTGATGGCCGCGGTGCTGCTGGCCGTGGGTGTCAGCGGCTCGCACTGGCGTCGCAGGATTTCGGGTCAGGCCGATGTCGACGACGTGGATGATCGCTAGGCACAGTTGACATATCTCCAAACCGTGAACCCGGTCTCAGTCTGGGAATCCGGGATTTCGTATTTTTCCGCCTGTTATTCCCGCTCAAGTGCGGCTGGATGGTCCATGTCTGATTCTGGAAAACACAAGAAGATCTCCGACGACGTCAACGAGATGTCGCGCTATGCCGAGGAGCAACGCCTCGGCCATGGCCAGATTGAGTTCGATGAACTCGGCAATGCCATCTGGGTGCCCTATTCCGGCGCCGCTGGTGCCGATGTGATGCAGAAGCTCCTGCATGACCCGAACCTCGCAATCACCAACGACTACACCTCCGGCACCACCAAGCGTGTCGAGTCCAATCCGCAGGGACTGAAGAAGGGTTACGACCCTTACGACAGCGGCATGCTGGTCAAGAAGCAGTGGAAGAAGGGCAAGGACCTGCGCCGCCTGTCTGAGTGGATCAAGTCGAAGAAGAAAGCCGAGGACTGACCTCACCGCCGTTTTCTTGACCCGCCCCCGGCTGCAGTTCACGCTGCCCGCATGAGCGAGCTTGTCCTGGTCATTGGTACGCGCAATTACAGTTCCTGGTCCTTGCGACCCTGGATGCTGCTGAAGCACCTGGACCTGCCCTTCCGCGAAAAACTGCTGCCACTCGACAGCGCAGAATTCGCTGCCGCTATCCCTGAACTTTCGCCGACCTGCCGGGTACCGGTGCTGCTGCACGGTGAGCTGCAGGTTTGGGAATCGCTCGCCATCTGCGAATACGTTTCCGAACTGGCCGGCCATCGCGGCTGGCCTGAAGACCCCAGGACCCGCGCACGCGCGCGTTCCTGTGCCACTGAAATGCATGGTGGCTTTGCGGCCCTGCGCACAGCCTGCCCAATGAACATTCGCGCCCGCCAGCGCCGCGTGCCGAGCAGCGCGGCACTGGCAGCTGACCTCAAGCGCATCAATGCGCTGTGGAGCGAGTGCAGGCGCGACGCGGGGGGTTCCGGGCCCTGGCTGTTTGGGCGCTACAGCGCGGCCGATGCCATGTTTGCGCCAGTGGTCCTGCGCTGCTTGAGTTATGAACTGGCACTGGAACCGCTGGCACGCGAATACCAGGAAACTGCGCTGGCGGATCCCCACCTGCAGCAGTGGATACAGGCCGCACTACAGGAAGAACAGGTCATTGTGCGCGAGGAAGTCGGCCTGTAACACGCCCCGCCGCGCAGGCTTGCTAGAATCGGCCACCTGATTCCCATGCCGAGGCTTTTCACCATGCGCCAGTTCCTGCTGCTTGCAGCCCTCGCCGCCCTGTGCACGACTGCCAGTGCTGCACCACGCGGACTGACCGGCGAGGACCTCGCCACCCTGGATCGCATCAGCGACCTGCGCCTCTCGCCCGACGGGCGCCAGCTGGTCTACAGCCTGCGGGAAACGGACCTCGGTGCTGATCGCGGGCGTAGCGACTTGTGGTTGCTGCCGCTGCAGGGCGATGCCGCGGCGCGACGCCTGACCACCAGCGAGGAAAACGACACGGCGGCCGAGTGGTCGGCAGACGGCCAGGGGATTTATTTCCTGTCCTCACGCAGTGGCAGCAGCCAGGTCTGGTACCTGGCGCTGTCTGGCGGCGAGGCCCGACAAGTAACGCAGATACGCGGTGGATGTCGGCAGCTTCCGATTGTCGTCGCGCGATGATCGCCTGGTGCTGGGCATCGACGTGTTCCCGGATTGCGCCGACCTTGCCTGCACGCGCCAGCGACTCGACGAACAAAAGGCTGGCAAGAAAAAGGGCCTGGTCTATGACCGCGTTTTCGTGCGCCATTGGGACAAGTGGAAGGATGGCCGCCAGTCGCGCCTGTTCTCACAGCCGCTCGATGCCCAGGGCCAGCCCAGCGCCGCGCCCATCGCCCTGACCGCGAGCCTGGATGCCGATGTTCCGTCCAAGCCCTTCGGTGGGCGCGCTGACTACGCCATCAGCCCGGATGGCTCACGCGTGGTGTTTGCTGCGCGCATCAAGGGCGCCCTGGAAGCCACTTCGACCAATTTCGACATCTACTCGGTCGCCGCCGATGGCTCGGGTGAGCCGACCAACCTCACAGCCGACAACCTGGCCTGGGACGCTCAGCCCGCGTTCTCGCCGGATGGCAAGTCACTGGCCTGGCTGGCCATGGCACGGCCCGGATTCGAGGCCGACCGCTACCAGCTGGTGGTTATGGACATCGCCAGTGGCACGCGACGCACGCCAGCGAGTGACTGGGATCGCTCCATCGGCAGCTTCCGTTTCAGTAGCGATGGCAAGTCCGTGCTCGCGCTGGCAGATGACCTCGGCCAGCATCCCTTGTGGTCGATCTCGCTTGGCGACGGCAGCCGCCGCAACCTCAGTGGCGCTGGTTACGTCACCGAGTTCGACCTGGCGGGCAATCGCATCGTCTATGGCCAGCAGAGCCTGACTTCTCCGGTGGAGCTTTTTGTCGTGGATCGCGGCGCTGCGCCACGCGCCCTGCCGGCAGTCAATGCCAAGCGCCTGGCCGAGGTGCGCCTTGGCGAGCCTGAGCAGTTCAGCTTTGCCGGCGCCGGCGGCGAGACCGTATACGGCTATGTGGTCAAGCCCTGGAACTGGAAGGAGGGTGAGACATACCCCATGGCCTTCATCGTCCACGGCGGACCGCAGTCGAGCTATGCCAATACCTGGAGTTATCGCTGGAACCCGCAGTTCTATGCCGGCGCAGGTTATGGCGTGGTCTTTATCGACTTCCATGGCTCGACCGGATACGGGCAGGCTTTCACTGATTCCATCAGCCGCGACTGGGGCGGAAAGCCGCTGACCGACTTGAAGCTCGGCCTCGCTGCTGCACTGGACCGTTACTCCTGGCTGGATGGCGATCGCGCCTGCGCATTGGGCGCCTCCTACGGCGGCTACATGATCAACTGGATTGCCGGCAACTGGAGCGATCGCTTCCGCTGCCTGGTCAACCACGCCGGCCTGTTTGATCACCGCTCGATGTACTACTCCACCGAGGAGCTGTGGTTCCCGGAATGGGACCACGGTGGTCCCTATCATGAAAACCCCGAGCAGCATGAGCAGACCAACCCGGCCAACCACGTGAATCACTGGCAGACGCCGATGCTGGTGATCCATGGCGCGCTGGATTATCGCGTGCCCTATGCGCAGGGACTCGGCACCTACACGGCGCTGCAGCGTCGCGGCATCGAGAGCCGGCTGTTGTTCTTCCCGGACGAGAACCACTGGATCAGCAAGCCGGCCAACAGCATGCAGTGGCATGCCGAAGTGAGGCGCTGGCTGGATGACCACCTGCGGCGCTGATCGCGCCGCAACCCGGGGCCGCTAGAGCTCGCGCCAGTCGGCGCGGTAGGAGCGCCCCAGCGAGATGATCTTCTCGAGTAGCTGGATGTACTTCGTGCCGGCGTGGGCGGCGGCACAGCCGAAATCCTCCCACTCCTCCAGGTTCGGGTTGGCATTCGCTTCCAGCACGAAGGGTGTGCCGTCGGCCGCGACGCGAAAGTCCATGCGCGCATAGCCGGACATGAACAACGAGCGATAGACCCGTCGGGCCAGGCGATCAAGCCTCTCCTGCAGCCCATCCGGCAGGTCACGGGCCGCGCCAGTGGTGATCTTGTGGCGGTCCTGGTAGGCGCGGTCCCACTTCACCTTGCGCGTGGCGATGGCGGCGCCGCTGTCGCTGAGGCCACCGAATGACAGCTCCCAGACCGGCAGTGTGGTCAGTCGCTCATTGCCCAGCACGCCGACATACAACTCGCGGCCATTGATGAACTCCTCGACCAGTGCGTCGGAGGCTGTGTGCTCATGGATGAACTCGATTCGCTCGCGCAGCTTCGCCGGATCGTCGATCACCGAGGCCTGCGAGATTCCCAGCGAGGCATCCTCAGTCGCCGACTTGACGAACAAGGGGTAGCGCAGGCTGCGCGGAATCAGGATGCGCCGGCCGCGCTTGAACACCACGAACTTCGGCGTCGGGATACGGTGATACATCAGCAGTTGCTTTGACAGCACCTTGTCGCGTGACAGCATCATGCCGCGCGGGTTGCAGCCAGTGTAATGCTGGCGCATCAGCTCAAGGTAGGCCACCACGTGCTGGTCATAGGTGACGATGCCACCGAATTCCTCCAGCAGGTTGAAGGTGACATGGGGTCGCCACTCACGCACCGTCATGCGCAGTTCGCCCAGGCTGTCGCCGATGCCCAGCGGCCGCACCTCGTGGCCGGCATCCTTCAGCGCGGTGATCACGTCGAACTCGGTGCGGAATTCATCTGCTTCCTGGTCGGTGTAATCGTCCAGGGTCTCGGGCGGCACGAGTGTCTCGTGCACCAGCACCAGTATGCGAAGCTTTTTCATAGTGCCAGCCAGGGACCGGAGTTTCGCATGGCCTTGGTCACCAGCGCGACTACCAGGCGTTCGGAACGCCGCTCGGACTTGCGCCGGTCACCGCGCACCAGCAGGCGCAGCGCCGTACAGCGGTCGATCAGGTGCTCGACAATTTCCTGCACCAGGTATTCGCTGGCATCGAGCCGTTGCGCCACCCGGCGCTTGAGCCGGGGCATTTCCTCGCGCAGCATGCGCGCCGCCCGCAACTGGCCCTTGCGCTTGCGCTTCAGCGTGAAGGCGCGGTTGAGGATCTTGTCGATGCGCTCGCCCTCGTCGGTGCGGTAGTGCCCCACCATGTGCGCGTAATGCTGGCGCAGCGTGCGCCGCGCCAGGTGCAGCGGCTCGACATGGTTGCGTGCCCGTACTGCCGGCCGCTCGCCCTGCAATTCACGCATGGCTTCATCGACGTACTGCAGCTTCTTCAGCGCTGGCCATCCCGCGTAGCGCTGTCGCCAGGCCGATCGCGGCGTCAGCCACACGGCAAAGCTCTCGGCGAAATCCTCGGTCGGGTGGCTTTGCGCGTACCAGCTGCCGAGGTGCTGAACGAAGCGCTTGCTGCCCGGACGCGGCCGATAGTGCCGGGGATAGGGCGTCGAGGCGTAGCCAAAAGTCTCGCGCCAGCGCTTGCGGCGGCGCAGGCGAAACGCCGTATCAATGGTGTGGCCGGCCTCGTGGCGCAGGATCCGCATCAACTGCTCGATATTGCCACCCTCCACCTCGCCCATGATCTTGCGCTCGAGGCGCTTGAGCCGCGGATGCAGCAGGTAGAACGGAATCGCAATGCCCGGCACGCCGTCGGGCGAGAACCACTCCTGCGATACCCAGCTATGTGGCTTGAAAGTCACGCCACGCGCTTCGAGTTCGCGGTTCAGTCGGGCGAGCGGACGCTCGACCGGCGAACCGGCAATGCGCAGGCCCAGGTCGCAGAGGCGAAGCTCCAGCAGTTCTTCGTCCGGCAGCCGCGCCCACCAGTTGCGTCGGCGCGAGGCGGTACGCGAACCTGCACGCTTGCGTGCCGGCATCAGGTCTTCCTTCAAGAGGACAGGACGCCCGCAGCTTACACTGGCGGCCCGGCCTGGGGCGGGTCAGGCAGTGATGTTCCTCAGGCTCGCCTCCAGCAGGCGATCCGCCATTGCCTCGATTTCACGGCCCTGCACGATCGAGTTGCGCCAGGGGGCGGGCATCGCGGCGGCGCCATAGTGCGCGCCGGCCAGCTGGCCAACCATCGCGGCCGTGGTGTCTGCATCACCACCGAGGTTGACGGCGAGCAGCAGGCATTCCTTCAGGCTCTTGCCCTGGTTGAATGCCCACAGCGTGGCTTCCAGTGCCTCAACGGCCTGGCCGCCACCGAAGATTCGCGGCGGCGCCTTGGCGACCCAGCTGCCGGCGGCCACCGCGGCCACTTCAGCCTTGAGCGCGTGGGATTCCCATAGTCCCGTCACGGGACTGAACATCGGTGCCAGCAACTGCTGCTTGCTGGCGCCCTGCAAGGCGCCGGCCAGCAAGCCGGCGAAGTAACGCACCGCATCCAGGGTCAGCGGCGCCTGGTGGGTGATACGCGCTGCGGCAACGGCAGACTCGATGGCAGCGACAGGATCTGCCAGTGCGTGGGCCACTGCAGGGCCGATGCGCGCCAGCGGTTCCTTGCCCGGACGCGCAGGATCGTGTGAGCCCGCCAGCGGATTTCCAGACCACTGCGCTGTGGCCAATGCCTTCGCCGTGGCGGCACTGATGCCAATGCACTGCCCGGTGCTGGAACAGGCGCCCTCACGTTGCCAGGCCAGGTAACGCGCCAGCTGGTCCTCGGCATTCGCTTCTACACATTCGACCAGGCTGGTGGCCAGGCACAGCGCCATCGCAGTCTCGTCACTCCAGGCGCCACGCGGCAGGTCGAAGGGCCCGCCGCCCAGCAGGTCACCGACAGGCGTGAACTGGCCGGGCTTGCGCTGGCACACCGCCTGTCCCAGCGCATCGCCGACAGCGAGGCCCAGCATGAGTCCGCGGTAACGATCGCGCAGCGTGCTGGCGACGGCAGTATCTGCAGCACTCACCCGCGGTGCGCGTGCCTCTTGCCACAGCCTGACGTACTCCACCTGGGCCGCGGTCTCAGGAATGGTCGGCCAGTCCTGTGAGCGACCGCTGCCAGGCCACAATTCATTGAGGCGCGCGAGTGCCGCCTCGCCGCTCATGCCACTGCGGGTCAGCCAGCATCCGGCCACCAGGTTGGTGCGACCGATGCCGGCGCGGCAATGCAGGTAGACGACGCGTCCCTCGCCCAGGGCCGCGTCAAGTTCATCCAGGATCTCGGTCATCTGCCAGGACTCGGCGGGCAGGCCATGATCGGGAATGGGCTTTCGCAGGTACAGCACCGCATCCGGGGCATAGGGCCCGGGCAGGTCCAGCTCGTAGGGCTCGCGTTCGTCGGGTTCAGTCAGGTCGAGGAAACAACTGACGCCTGCGTCCAGCAAGCGCCGCAGGCGCTTCGCCGTGGATTTCTCGTCGCGGCCACCCGGGTACTCCCCTGCCAGGATTTTCCCGGGCTCCAGCCAGTAGCAGTTGTCGAGCGGCGCCTGGGCCCTACTCATCTGCTTCGCTGCCCAGTCTTTCCAGCTGGCTGAAGTCAAACGCCGCCGGGTCGGCGAGGTGTGAGGGGCAGACATTGCGGATGGCGGTGAAGATCGAGTCCACACGCCCCGGATGCTCGCGCTCCCAGTCCGCCAGCATGCGCCCGATGGCCACGCGCTGGAGGTTGGGCTGCGACCCGCACAGCCGGCAAGGGATGATGGGAAATTCGCGCGCCCTCGCGTAGCGCTCGATCTCGCGCTCGCTGACGTAGCACAGCGGGCGGATCACCACGTTGGCCCCGTCCTGGGACAGCAGCTTGGGCGGCATGGCCTTGAGTCGCCCACCGTGAAACAGGTTCAGGAACAGCGTCTCGATGATGTCGTCACGATGGTGACCCAGGGCGATGCGGGTGTAGCCGTGCTCGCGCGCGTAGCGATACAGTGCGCCGCGCCGCAGGCGGCTGCACAGCCCGCACTGGGTCTTGCCCTCGGGAATCACCCGACGCACGACGCTGTAAGTGTCCTGCTCGATCACATGCCAGGGCACGCCCAGCGATTCGAGGTAGTCAGGCAGCACATGCGCCGGGAATCCCGGCTGCTTCTGGTCGAGGTTTACGGCAGCCAGCTCAAAGTGCACTGGCGCGGAGCGCTGCAGTGACAGCAGCATGTCCAGCAGGGTGTAGGAATCCTTGCCACCGGACAGGCAGACCATGACGCGGTCGCCCTCGCCAATCATGTTGAAGTCGGCGATGGCCTTGCCGACCTGGCCACGCAGGGATGCGGCGAGCTTGCGGAAGTTTGCCGAGGTCGCGGCCAGCGCCGGCTTCACGCCTGTGTCCCGCCGCCGGAGATGTACTTGCGCTCCAGGTAACGCAGGCTTGGCGCAGCGGACAGCGGTCGCCCGGTGGCATGCTGCACTAGCGCCGGCACGCTCATCTTGGCGCCGAGCGCATAGATATTGTCCTTCAACCAGTCGCGCACGCTGCTGAAATCCCCCGTCTCAATCTCGGCGTCAATGCCGGCCTGCTCTTCGCGCAGCGATTCCCACAGCTGGCCGGCGATGACTGCGCCCAGGCCATAGCTGGGAAAGTAGCCGAAGTAACCGATGGCCCAGTGTTCGTCCTGCAGGCAGCCGTCGAGGTCGGACGCGGGCGTCAGCCCCAGGCGCATCTCCGACAACTCGTTCCATGCCCCCGGCAGGTCGGCAACAGCCAGTGCTCCGGACAACATGCGCCGCTCCAGTTCGTAGCGCATCACGATATGCGTCTGGTAGGTGAGTTCGTCGGCCTCGACGCGTATCGGGCCGCGCGACACGCGGTTCAGCCGCCGGTAGACATTGTCCTCGCTCCACTCCGCGCCCGAGGCACCGTAGTGCTTCTCCAGCAGCGGCAGCAGGAAGCGCACGAAGGGACGACTGCGCCCGATGATCATTTCCAGCAGCAACGACTGGCTTTCCTCCAGCGCCATGCCGCGCACCTGGCCGACAGGCTGGTCCATCCACTCCACCGGCAGGCCCAGTCCATACAGCGCCTGGCCCGTCTCATGCAACGCACCGAGCAGGCCGGAGAAAGGATCGCGCTGGTCGAAGCGCGAAGTTACGCGGATGTCGCCGGGCACGCCCTCGGTCAGGGAGTGATCGCAATCATCGAAGCGGCCGCGCTCGAAGGGAAAGCCCAGCGCCTTCATCACGTCGGTGCAGAGCCCGCGCTGCCGGCTGGCAGAGAATCGCCCGCCGATCGGCAGCACCGGCGCGGCTTCCTGCAACTCGATGGCCTCCGACACCAGCGTCGGCAGGCGCTGCGACAGCGTGGTGAAGATGGCGTCCACGTCCTTGGAACGCATGCCCGGCGTGTAGGCGTCGGCCAGTGCATCGTAGGGATCAATGCCGAAGCGCTGTGCCAGCAGGTCAGCCTTGCTGCGCACCAGCTTGACCACCTCTTCCAGCTGCGGCGCCAGGATCTTGAAGTCGTTCTGCTCCCGCGCCTGGCGCCAGCGCGCCTCGGCCATGGTCGTGGCTCGCGCAATGCGCGCCACCAGTGTCGGTGGCGTGGCGATGGCGTGATCACGCAGGCGGCGCATTTCCGTCAGGTTGGCCTGCTGCCAGTCGATCAGGCTGCGGCTGTTGGCTTCAGCGCGATCCAGCAGGCGCGCCAGACGCGGCGTCACCAGCAACGCGTGGCACTCGGTCTCCAGCGCGGCCAGCTGGTCGCTGCGCACGTCGGCGCTGCCACGCGGCATGGTGACCGCAGCATCCCAGCGAAGCACCGCCAAGGCACCGCGAAAGGCGTGCAGGCGGCGGAATTCCTGTTCGAGTTGTTGGTATGGGGTAAGGACGGGCACGGGCTGCGCTGGCGGGATTGGACCGGCCAGCAGTCTACCAGCCCGGACCCCCTGCCGCCCGTCGAGATAGCTTGTTATTTTTTGGGAATCAACAACTTAGCTGCTGGACTTGTGGCTTGACACGCTGCCAGGCCCACCCGCGCGCAGGCGCGCGATCATGCCCGCCAGCTGCGCCGGTGAGCTGTGCTCGCGCGCAATCAGCGAGTAGACCGCTGGCACCACGAACAGCGTCAGCAACACCGAGATCGTGGTGCCGTAGAACACCACGACGCCAATCGGCTCGCGCTGCTCGAAGCCGGCGCCGGTGGCCATCAGGAAAGGCAGCGAGCCAAAGGCCGTGCACAGGCTGGTCATCAGCACCGGTCGCAGGCGGGTCACCGCAGCACGCACCACGGCATCAACACGCTCCAGCCCCTGGTCACGCAGCTGGTTTGCGAACTCGACGATCAGCACGCCGTTCTTGGCAGCGATGCCGATCAGCATGATCAGCGCGATCTGGCTGAAGACGTTGAGTGACATGTTGAACAGCCACAGGCCCGCGAGGGCGCCAATGACCGCCAGGGGCACGGTGGTCATGATGATGGCCGGGTGGCGGAAGCTCTCGAACTGGGCGGCCAGCACCAGGAACACGATGGCAATGGCGAAGGCAAAGGTCTGCCACAACTGGCCGCGGCTACGCAGGTATTCGCGTGCCTCGCCGTCCCAGGACAGGCGCGCACTGGCCGGCAGTTCCTCGTCGATCACCTGCTGCATGAAATCGATGGCCGTGCCAATGGCATAGCCGTCGACCAGCCCGGCGCTGATGGTGATTGAGCGCATGCGGTCGTGGCGGTTCAGCTGCACCGCGCCGGAGGATTCCTCCAGCTGCACCAGATTGGACAATGGCACCAGCTCGCCGCTGCGATCCGAACGCACATGGAGATTTTCCAGGTCGGAGGGCGTGGCACGACCCTCGGCATCGCCCTGCAGGATCACCCGATACTCGCGCCCGCGATCGACGTAGGTGGTGACGATGCGCGAGCCCAGCATGGTCTCCAGCGTGCGGCCGACCGACTGCAATGACACGCCAAGCTCCGCTGCACGATCTCGATCCACCGCCACGCGGATCTGCGGCTTGCGCTCAAGATAGTTGCTGTCCACGCTGACCAGGCCTGGATTGTCGCGAGCGCGCGCCAGCACCTTGTCGCTCCACTCAGCCAGCGTCTGGTAATCCGGCCCGCCAATTACCGCCTGCAGCGGTTGGCCGAAGCCGCGAAACGACAAGCCCTGCGGCGTAAAGATGAAGGTGCGCACGCCGGGAATGGCCCCTAGCTGCTGGCGCAGCGACTGCGCCACCTGGGCTGCGCTGCGCTCACGCTCGGACCAGTGCTCGAGGATCACCCAGCCGCGGATGGCGCTGACATCGGCACCACCGAAGTTGCCCTGGCTGCCGATGCGCAGCACGAAGCGGCGGATGTCGCCATGACGCGCCATCTCGTCGAACAGGATCTTCTCGGCTTGCTGCACCTGGCGCTCGCTGTAGTCCAGGCTCGCCCCTTCCGGGGCGTCGAGGCCCATGAACATCACACCGCGGTCCTCGGCCGGGGCAAATTCCTGCGGCAAAGTGGTGAACGCAGCGGCGGCCAGCGCCACCAGCGCGGCGGTGCTACCAACGATCAGCCAGGGTCGGCGGATCAAGCTCGTCAGGCGTCGTTCGTACCAGGATGCCAATGCATGGAAAGCACCATCCAGTGCCTGGGCGGCACGCCCCCGACGCTCGGTACCGGTGAACATGCGCGAACACATGGCCGGGGTCAGTGACAGCGCCACCAGCGAAGAGATGAGCACTGCAGCGGCGAGCGTGAAGCCGAACTCGCGAAACAGCCGGCCGATAGCCCCAGGCAGGAAGGAGATGGGCACGAACACCGCGACCAGCACCAGCGTGGTCGCAATCACCGCAAAGCCAATTTCCCGGCTGCCGTCCAGCGCCGCCACCAGTGGCGCTTCGCCCCGTTCGATGCGCCGGTAGATGTTCTCCAGCACCACGATGGCATCGTCCACCACCAGGCCGATGGCCAGCACCAGGCCCAGCAGGGTCAGGACGTTGATGGAGTAACCCATCGCATCCATGAACACAAAGGTGGCGATGATCGAGATCGGGATGGTGACTGCCGGAATGAGCGTCGCGCGCAGGTTACCCAGGAACAGGTAGATCACCACCAGCACCAACGACAGCGATATGGCAAGCGCGATGCCCACCTCGCGCAGCGAGGCGCGGATGAAGATCGAGGTATCGACGTTGATGGTCAGCGCCACGCCCTGCGGCAGGTCAGAGGTGATCCGCGCCATCGTCGCGTAAACGTTGTTCGCCACCTCCAGGGTGTTGGCCTTGGACAATTGCTCGATGCCCAGGCTGATGCCGCTCAGGCCATCGGTGCGCGACACGCTGCGTTCGTTCTCGGCGCCAAGGTTGACCTGCGCCACGTCACCCAGTCGCACCAGATAACCGTCGGGGCTGCGGCCAATGGCGAGGCGACGGAAGTCCTCGATCTGGCGCAGGCCGGTGTCGGTACGCAGCGAAAACTCGCGTTCGGTGGACTCCAGGCGCCCCGCCGGGATCTCCACGTTCTCGCGGCGCAGCGCCGACTCGATGTCAGCGACCGTCAGCGCGCGCGCGGCCAGCGCCTGGCGGCCGATCCAGATGCGCACAGCCTGGCGGCGAGCACCGCCTATCTGCACGCGCGCCACGCCGGGCGTGGCCGCGAGCTGGTCCACCAGCACCCGCTCGGCATAGTCGGTGAGCTCAAGCGCCGAATGGCGGTCGCTGGTGAGGCTCAGGTACATGATCGCCTCGCCGCCCACCCCAGCCTTGGTGATCTCCGGCGCCTCGGCTTCCACCGGCAGCTCGTCCACCACCCGGCCAACACGATCGCGGATGTCATTGGCCGCTGCATCGACGGAACGATCGGTGCTGAATTCAACCGAGATATTGGAGCGCTCGTCGCGCGAACTGGAACGCAGCGTCTCCACGCCCTCGATACCGGCGATGCGATCCTCGATGACCTGGGTAATCTTGCTCTCGACGATATTCGCGCCCGCACCAAGGTAGCCGGTGGACACCGAGACCACCACCGGTTCGACGTCCGGATACTCGCGTATCGCGAGGCGGGTCAGCGACACCAATCCCAGGATCACCAGCATCAGGCTGATGACGGTGGCAAAGACCGGCCGGTGAATCGAGACCTCTGAGATCTTCATGGACGCGTATCAGCCAGCGGCACTGGCCGCCGGGGCCTCTTCTGCGGTCACGCCTTCACGTACCTTCTGCGTACCCTCGACAACCACCCGCTCACCTTCGCTGACGCCTGAAAGCAATTCCGCCAGCCCGGGGCTGCGCCGGCCAACGGTGACCTCGCGCCGCGACACCTTACCCTCGGCCAGCACGAAGACATAGGTGCGTCCACGCTCGGGCACCAGCGCTTGCTCGGGTACGACCAGCGCCGGTGAAGGTTCGCGTTGCACCAGCACGGTCAGGAACATGCCAGGGCGCAGGCGGTTGTCGCCATTGGGCAGGCGGGCGCGAACACGGATCGAACGCGTGACCGGGTCAACGCGCGAATCGACCGATTGCACCTCGCCCCTGAAGACCTCGCCCGGATAGGCCACGCTGGTCGCCGAGATCGCCAGGCCAGGCACGAGTACGGTCATGAAAGTTTCGGGAACCTCGAAATCGAGCTTCATGGTCCGCGTGTCATCGAGCGTGGTGATGACCGCTCCCGCGCTGACCAGTGCGCCCACACTGACCCGACGCAGGCCCACACGGCCGGCGAAGGGCGCACGTATGACCGTGTCGTTAGCCCGCGCCTGGGCCGACAATACACGCGCCTCGTTGCCCTTCAGCGTGGCCTCGATCTGCTCCAGCTGCGCCTGCGAAAGCGCCTTCTGGGCGAACAGGTCGCGGCTGCGCGTATGGGCCGAGCGACTTTCCGCCAGCGATGCTTCAGCTGCTGCCAGGTCGGCCTGGGCCTGGGCACCATCGAGTTCCACCAGCACCGCGCCGGCATTGACCCAGGCACCCTCAGTGAATCGCACCGCCATCACCGTATTGGTGAGCTTGGCGGTAACGTCGATGGATTCATTGGCCCGGGTCGTACCGAGACCCTCGACCTCGACGGCCAGCGGGCGGGATTCCACGGCCCGGGTCACCACCGGTACCGGTGCTGAACCCGCACCCATGCCGCCTGGACCGCCGCTTGTTTGCGGCCGGCGACTGACGTAGACGTTGAGCAGTGCCAGTACCACCAGCACCAGGACAACAATCAGGACCAATCTCTGCAGCGGCTTCGGCATCGTTCCTTCCGGACCTTAGAAGTAGAGTCGCATGATCACTTCGGCAACACAGGCAGGCTTGCTGCCACCGTCAACCTCGACCGCGTACTGCTCGGTGATCTGCAGCCCGCCGCTGACTTCCTCCACCGATTCCAGTGTGACCCGCGCACGCACTCTCGCGCCCACGCGCACGGCGCTGGGGAAGCGCAGCTTGTTGATGCCATAGTTGATGACATTCTTCACACCGGGAAACGGCGGCCTGCCTTCCTCGACCAGCCCGCGCAATATCGGATAAAGGGCCAGGGTAAGGTAGCCGTGGGCAATGGTTCCACCATACGGGGATTCCGCCGCCGCCCGCACCGGGTCGGTGTGGATCCACTGGTGATCGCCAGTCGCCGCGGCAAATTCATCGACCCGCTGCTGGCTGATGTCCAGCCAGTCACTGAGGTGGATTTCCTGGCCAACCTTGGGCTGCAGCTGGGCTAGCGCCTGTTCTCTGGACATGCCATCTCCGGGGGGCTGAAAAAAGATTCGCGATGCTAACTGATGTGGTGGCCGGTGTTGCTGGCTAGCGTGCAGCCAACCAATTGACCAACGCGTCTGGCAGGGACTTCTGCGCCTTGCTGCTCACATAGATGCCGATGTGACCGCCCTCAAACGCCAGGCTCGAGTAATCCGTGGTGCCGGTGAGGCCTTCCAGTGGCCGCGATGCCGCCGGCGGCACCAGGTGGTCCTGCGTGGCGTAGACATTGAACACCGGACAACGCACCTGGCGCAGGTCCACGCTGCGACCGCCGATCACCAGACCACCCAGCACCAGCCGGTTTTCCTGGAAGAAGCGGTGGATGAACTCGCGAAATGCCGCACCGGCCTGGTCGGGGCTGTCGAAGATCCACTTCTCCATGCGCATGAAGTTGGCCAGCGCAATGGGATCATCGGCGATGTCCGCCAGCCCGGCATATTTCTGGCTGCTGAGCCGAAACGGCATCAGCGACAGGAAGGTGGTGTTGAGCAACTCGCCGGGGATGTTGCCGTAGACCTCAACCATGCGATCCACGTCCAGCTCGCGCGCCCACTTCGACAGCAGGTTATCCGGTGTGTGGAAATCGACCGGTGTCACCATGGTGATGAGGTTACGCACCTTGTCGGGATGCAGGGCGGCGTAGCACAGCGACATGGTCCCGCCCTGGCAGACCCCGAGCAGGTTCACCGATTCGATGCCGTGATCGGTGCGGACCTGGTCCACGCAGCGGTCCAGGTAACCGTTGATGTAATCATCCAGCCCAAGGAAACGGTCGCCACCGTCCGGATAGCCCCAGTCAATGAGGTAGACATCGATCCCACGCAATAGCAGCGAGCGGATCAGGGAGCGATCCGGCTGCAGGTCCATCATGTAGGGCCGGTTGACCAGCGCGTAGCAAATCAACACCGGTGGCAGGCCACGGCTCTCGGCAATGGGCTCATAGCGATACAGCACCAGCTTGTCTTCGCGGTAGCACACGCTGCGCGCCGAACAGCCGGCACCAATCTCGCCTGACTCGGAGATCTGCCGGGCACTCTCGGCCAGGCGCTCGCTGAATTCCTTGACCTCGGCGAGCGCCTGCTCGGGTGTCAGTTCAATCGGCTTCACCGTGGCTCCCGACCCCGCAGGTGATCCAGCTCTTCCTCCAGCTCGCGCATGCGCTGCCTGAGGGTGGTCAATCGCTCATTGATGGTGTTGACCTCGGAGCGCGTCGGCAGGTCGAAGGCCCGCGCCCAGTCCTCAATCTGCTTTTGCTGCTCGGCACGTAACTCGACCAGTGCCGTATTGAGCTCGGCCTGCGCCGCGGCAAATTCCGCGCCGTGCGCGGCAGCGGCAAAGGCCTGCTCACCGCATTCCACCCAGAGATTGTGTACGGCACGCAGGCTGGAAACCGGCGCCTCGCGCTTGGTGAGTTGCTCGGTCATGCGCGCCACCGCCGCCGATGACACCTTCGACAACAACTGGCCGTGGCGCTGCAGGGCCTGCTGGAAGCGCAGCGCCGCATTCTGCAAGCGCGCCTGCTGCTCCATGCGTTCGCGACCGGGGCCCAGAGCCGCCATGCCCTGCCAGCTTGCCAGCGCATCAGCGCCGGGCATCGCCTGCCCATAGAGTTGCTTGAGACCGGCGGTGAAACTTTCCTGCAGCGCGGCGAGCTGCGGCTGCATCCCGGCCGCCGACGGCCCGGCGCTTCCCGCCTGCCCGGCCGGCTCCAGAAGTTTCCAGAATTCGCGGCTGATCCCCAGGTATTGGTCACCGAAGTTCAATAGCTGGTGGCTCCAGTCGGTGGAGGTCCCGGGAAAAGCCTGCGCGCCCAGCCCGGCTGCCATGGCCGGTGGCGTGCCGCTGCCAGCCAGGAATTGACGCCAGGTTTCCTGCTGGGCCTTGGACCAGGCGGCCATCCACTCCGCGGGATCGGTCTTGTCGGTCATCACTCCCCCATCGCCATATTCTCTACTGCGTCGCACAAACAACGGCCTGCTTGTGCTCCCTTAAATTACCAACATCAGTCTTTTAACTACTTGATTACTATGTAATTAATATAAATTTTGCCATGAAAAACACCGCGTCATGAATTTCATGTTGCACTGCAACAGCACCTACCCTAGAATGGCGCCATTCTGCACCAGACGAGCGACTGCTCAAGGATACGCGAAATGACCTACACCCCCTTTGATTTCAGCACTTTCATCGACGCCAGCAAGAAGGCGTTTGCCCCTGCTGCCAAGTTCAACGGCCTGGTTGCCCAGAACTTCGAGCGTGTCGCCCGCCAGAACTACGTTTTCGCCGGTGAACTGCTCGACTTCAGCATCCAGCAGATGAACCTGATGAGCAATGCCAAGGACCTGAACGAGCTGGCCTCCAAGCAGGTTGAGCTGGCCACCCAGTTCTCCGAGAAGGCCACCCAGCGTTCACAGGACATGGTCAAGCTGGCTGCTGACCAGCAGGCCGAGATGACCAAGTGGTTCGACCAGACTGCAGCTGACTACGCTGCCGTGGCCAAAAAGGCCGCCTGAGCGAACTGCGACCCTCCCCCTCGGGACGGTGCGCCTACGGGCCGCCGTCCCATTTTTTTGCCCAAAATCCAGCCGCCCGGGCACCCCATTACCGCAGTGCAGGATGATCCGGTAAACTCAGGCCCATGAGCAAAGAACGCCTGATCAAGAAGTACGCCAACCGGCGCCTCTACGATGCTTCCATCAGCAAGCACGTGACACTGGAAGACATCCGCGACCTGATCGTGCGCGGCGAAAAGATCAAGGTGGTCGAGGACAAGTCGGGCGATGACATCACCCGCCTGATCCTGTTGCAGGTCATCTCGGAGCAGGAGCAGTTCGGCAAGCCAATCCTGACCACCCAGCTGCTCGAATCCATCATCCGCTACTACGGCGGGCCGATGCAGGACTACATGGCCAGCTACCTGGAGCAGAGCGTGTCGGCCTTCATGCGCCAGCAGGAAGGCATGCAGCAGCAGGTCTCGCAGATGCTCAGCAAGGCGCCGCCGCCGATGAATGCCATGGCGGAACTGACGCGACAGAACATGGAAATGTGGAGCCGGGTCCAGGAAGGGATGCTGGCCATGATGGTGCCCACGCGCAAGCCACGTACCGAGGCCAGCGCTGCCGGCGACGACGAACCTGAAGACAACGCTGACGGCGATGCCGCGGCACCTCGCCGCGAGGCGCGCTAGCCCATCGCGGCTGACTGAGATTGCTCCCAGGCCAGCATCGCGCGCTTGCGATCCGGTCCCCAGCGATATCCCCCGAGTCCGCCATCCTTGCGGATGACCCTGTGGCAGGGAATCAACCACGCCACCGGATTCGCACCCACCGCCGAACCCACCGCACGACTGGCGGCAGGCTGGCCAATGGCCTGGGCCAGCGCCGAGTAACTGGTGGGTCCGCGCTGGCCGAGCTTGAGCAAGGCCTTCCACACTTGCACCTGGAAATTAGTGCCCTGCAACTGCAACGCCACGCGTCCCTTGCGCTTCACGAATATGCGATCGGCCAATGCTGCCGCCGCCGCATCATCCTGCACCAGGACGGCTTTGGGCCACAGCGCTTGCAGGGCTGCAACCGCCTGCCTTTTGCCATCTTCAACAAAGATCAGGCGCGCGAGCCCACGGCGGCTCATCGCCAGGTGTGCCAGCCCGAATGGCGTGCCGGCAAATCCATGGCGCAATTCCAGCCCCGCGCCTGCGGCCTTGTATTCACCTGGTGTGACCGCTTCGAAACTGATGAACAAGTCATGCAGCCGGCCGCCACCCGACAGGCCAGCGCTCCAGGCTGCCGTCAGCACCGATCCGCGACCCTCCAGTTTCTGCTTGGCCGCAGCCAGGCTCAGGGTGCGCAGGTACTGCGTCGGCGACAGGCCAGCCCAGCGACGAAATTCACGCGAAAAGTGTGAAGGGCTGAGACCTGCAACTCGCGCCAGATCAGCGAGTGAAGGACGACTAAGGTAATGCTGCTCCAGCCAGGTGATCACCCGCGCCATGCGGGCGTAAGCGGCAGTGTCTTCGACAACGGAGGAGTTCATGTAGGGAGAGATTGCAGTGGCCGGGCATCGCCAGCAACCCGATTCCTGCTGTGGCGACCCTGGCCGCTCAGGGCTTGCGCTCGCCGCGGCTTGAAGACAGCGGCAACTTCCCGCGCTCATCAAAAGGGATGCTGCGCAGGAGGCCAAGCTTGGTCGAGAGCTTGCCCCTGATTCGATAATCGACGGCCTCGCGCGCCTTGCGATCCGCAGTTGCGATCTTCAGCAGCGCGGTTGCCGCATTGGCCGTCAACACCATGTCGAATTCCGCTTCTCCACGCGCCGGCACGGTGAACTCCCGCGCCGAGACACCCCGGGCGAAGTGTTCGCCGGCCAGTTCCACGTCAATATCCAGGCCGCGTACCGGCAGTTCAATATCATTGGGATTCTGCACGCGCAGTCGCACTTCAAGGCGCTGCTCAAACAGGGAAGCCTCGATGACGTTCATGCCGACAAACGACAGCCGCGGGGTCTCCAGCGACGCCAGCCCACCACAGGCCGCGAGCGCCAGCGACCCAACCAGCAACATGAACTGTCTCATCGTCAGGGCTCCTGCTCAGTGACACGTTCGGGGGGCCTCGGCCTGCAGCATCGCAGGCACCGGCTCCTCCAGCAAACCATAAAGATTGCGCAAGTGACGCCGGAACAGCCTGTCAAAGCTCTGCGCAGAATCGGCAGGTTGTTCATCGTCCATCCACCAGAACCAGTCCGAACCCTCGCAGACACCCAGCGCTTCTTCCGCCATCGCCTGCCGGACCTCATCCAGCCCCCCTTCGACTACAACCTGGTCAAACAGTTGCTTGGCCGCACAGAGTTGTTGCCAGGCCTCATTGGACCCACGGCCACCGACCCAGGTGGACAGATGACCACCTATCCAGCTGCCCGGCATCACTGCGGGCAGGGGCAATATCTGAACCTGCTGCTGCAGGCAGCGCGAGAAGGTTGTCAGCTGCAGCATCGGATGGGCGGCGAGGCGCCGGTACAGGACCTGCAGGAAAGCGTGCCCGTTGTCGGCGTGATACTCCCAGGCATTCTGCCCGTCCATTATCAGCGTCAGGACATGGCCGGTACGCTGCGGCAGGGATGCGGCCAGGCTGGCAAGACGCTCCACTACTTCTGTGGCGATCTGCTCGCCATCGAGATTTCCGCCGACCTGACACAGCTGCTCAGACAATTCATCGTCGCGAAAAAAGCAGGCCAGTTGCTGGCCGCTGTGGCGCCTGGCCACCAGGCCGTCCTGGCCGTCGTTCACAACGGGCAGGCTGCGCCTCAGCACCGATTGGCAGCTGGCCACCCAATCAAAACCAAAGCCCTCAAGCAATGTGAGCGTGGCCTCGCTGATGGCACCATCCGCCGGCCAGCAACCACGCGGCCGCAGGCCGAAGGAGCGGCTGAATACCTGCACTGCACGGGCAATGTGCCAGCGCGCGCGATCGCTACCACCTGGATAGTTCTCCGCCCCGGTCAGGGCCAGGCCCGGATCCGACTCCCGCGCACTGCCCAGGTCGAGCATCAGTGGCAACAGCGGATGCCCCCAGGGCGAGACTGACAACTCCACGCGGCCGCTGATGGCCAGGCGGCGAAACCTCGGCACCAGTCCGGCGAGGACATCGGCAATGACCTCAAGCAACATCCTGCAGTCAGCGGCGCCGAAGTCACATTCCTGTTCCATCAATGACTGCACGCGCGGATCAACCCGCTTCACGGTTTCGCCGAGCCAGGCCAGGTGATACCAGACCACCAGGTCCTGCAGTTCATTCGTCGTGACTGCGGCCTCTGCATCGCCGGCGAGCCTGCGCTCGAGTTCGTCCACCAGGCGCCGGTAGGGCGCGTGTCGATTGATCTGGTTGTCGCGATGCGCCCTGAGACAGGCCCGAATCAAGCTGACGCGACCCTCAGGCGACTTGGGTAATCCCGCCGGCGCCAGGCTGGCCAGCAGGCTGTCGTTGATCGCCGCGCCGCTACGCAGGTGTGCTGCAAGGTTGCTGCAGTAGTCATCGAGTTGTTCCAGCAGCACCGGGGAAAAATTGACCACCGCACAGGCGCCAGGCACGGACTCCAGGTGCGCGGCCATATCCACGTAGTCCTTGATGCCATGCAGGTAGGCCCAGGGCCGCAGGTGCTCGCCTGTGATCTGGTCACGATACTGCGGCTGGTGCATATGCCAGCCCAGCACCACTGCCAGTTTTCCCCCGCCTTGTTCGCCCAACTACATTCCCCTGTTGACTATTACTAACTTCACAGTATTATTCAGTCGCCTGCATTATTGATCTGACACTGTTGCTGTAGACATAAGTTACCGCCATGAGCCAGACCCCGCCAAGCCCGGAACAGGAAAAGCTGACCTTGAAGTTCCAGAAGGAACTCAATGCTGGCCTGGTTTCGCTTGTGCTGCTTTCCATCCTGGACCAGGCCGGCGAAGACCTCTATGGCTACCAGATCGCCAAGCGACTTCAACACATCGCCGAGGGCAGTTCCCCGGTAAAGCAGGGCGCCCTCTATCCCGTGCTGCGCCAGCTCTCTGCCAATGGCCTGCTGGCGAGTCGAATCGTGCCATCGTATTCAGGCCCGCCGCGCCGCTATTATCAAATCACTGCTGCTGGTCGTCAGCTGCTCGCCGAGTGGCGCGGCATCTGGCGCACAACCCGTGATTTCGTCAATGAATTCACGGAATAATCCAGGGAGCCCGCCCATGAACGACCGCTCTGCCCCACGCTCTATCGAGCAATACCTGTCCGCCATGCGCGCGGCGCTCGCCGGCGAGGATCCTGCGCTGATCCAGGATGCGCTTTACGACGCCGAGGAATACCTGCGAGCGGAAGTGGCAGCGCAGCCCGGCAAGAGCGAGGCCGACATCCTCGAACTGATTGCCAGCACTTATGGCGCACCGGATGAAGTGGCCGCCGCCTATCGCAGCACCGAAAAACAGGTGAAGAGCGCGCTCGCGCCGCCGCCGCGCAGGGAATACAAGAGTGCCATCGGCCGCTTCTTTGGCGTCTACGGCGACTCACGTACCTGGACGGCGCTGTTCTTCATGCTGCTATCGCTGGTCACGGGCATCGTGTACTTCACCGCCACGGTCACCGGCCTGTCGTTGTCGGCAGGCTTGCTGGTGCTGATCATCGGCATCCCGTTCTTCCTGCTGTTTGTCGGCTTCACCCGCGTGCTGGCGCTGGCCGAGGGGCGACTGGTCGAGGGCCTGCTGGGCCAACGCATGCCGCGCCGCCCGCTCTATTCGACCAAGGGGCAACCCCTGTTCGAGCGCATCAAGAACATGCTGGTGGACCGCCGCACCTGGACCACCATGTTCTATTTCCTGATCATGCTGCCGCTGGGCATCGCCTATTTCACCATCGCGATCAGCGGCGTAAGCATCGGCCTAGCCCTGGTCCTGGCGCCCATCGCCAGCGTGCTGGTGGAGGTTGGCATGTTCAACGGGGGCTTCCACCTGGATGATGAGTTCGTGAGCGGCCCGCCGCTGGCCCTGGCGCCGGTCATCCTGCTGCTTGGCATGGTGATACTGACTGCCGTGCTGCACATGGTTCGCGGTATTGGCAAGGCCCATGGCCATCTTGCCAAGCACCTCCTGGTTGCGCGCACTGACAGCGAATGATCCTGCCTGCACTCTGGCTTGCCCTGTCGACAGCAACTGCCGTGGCAACGGAGGCCGCGGAGCCTCCGCGTACCTGCCTGCCGGCGGGTGATGGCTTCCTGGCCTTCCGGCTGCAGGGCAGCATCGAGGCCGACCTCGACTGGCGCCAGCCCGAACTCGAATGCACTGGCATGTCACGGCCAGATGGCCAGGGCCTTCGACTGCGGTTTTCTGGCCCACTGACAGCAGAAGGTCGCCTGGCCATCGTGCTGGCAGCCACTGGCCTGACCGAAGGCCTGTCGGCGCGTGCCGTCCCGGTCAACGTCACCGTGATGGATGAATCCGGCCAGCGCATCTATGGCACGCGCGGCAGCCAGCGCTGCACGCTGGATCGCGTCGAGCAACACCCCATTGAAGGCACCGACATTCCGCCACGCAGCTTCCGGGTTGAGGGTCGTGGCTTTTGCGTGGAGCCCGCACGCGCACTGGATGGTGACGGCGCGGTATTGCTGACGCGTTTTGATTTCGCAGGCCGGGTCACCTGGCGCGAGGATGATGGCGCCACCGCCCGGGAAAAGGACCAGGACTAGATGCGCGCCCTGCCAATCCTGTTGTTGTCGGCTGGGCTCGGCCTGTCTGTCCCGGTGCAAGGCCTGGGCGGATCCGCGCCAAAGGCACTGGCAAATTTTCCGCAATCCACCGTGACCGTCACGACCACCCGCGGCGACCATCAATTCCGTGTCTGGGTGGCCAACACTGCGGCCCTGCGATCGCAGGGGCTGATGCATGTCGAGGCGCTCGCCGACGACCGCGGCATGCTGTTCGTGTTTGATCGCCCCCAGCTTGGCTCGTTCTGGATGAAGAACACCCCCTTGTCGCTGGATATCATCTTTATCCGGGTCAGCGGCGAGGTGGAGAGCATCGCCTACGCCACCCGCCCCTTCAGCCTGGAACCGGTGGAATCGAATGGCCTGATTGCCACCGTATTGGAGGTCCGGGCAGGAACAGCAGCGCGTATTGGCCTGCGCCCAGGCGATCGCATCACGCAGGCTGCCGAAAGCCCGAAATAGGGCAATCTGGCCAAGTAGCGCGAATTGCTGTTGGGGCTTTGCAACAGAAGCCGGGGCCGCGTACCCGCAGAAGGCACCGGAAGACACGCAAAACCGGAGATTTGTCTGAGATGCGAATAATAATTCGTAAATATGCAATGTTGTTGTTTTATTGACACATTGCTTGGCTTTCCGAGAACTTACCCCTATCATGGCCGCCACACTCCAGCCTTGGGCTGGCTTTCGCGTATCTGCGCTAGAGCTGGCAACAAGGCGATCGGATCCAAAGGGGTGAGCTGAGGTGGCCTTTGGTCAGGACACCGCAGAAACCAACAACGCAACCTCATGCAGGAGGACTGAATGGCCAATTCCAACGTAGCGCGAGCAGTTCGTTTCGCACTCGTCACTGCTGGTGCTGTAAGCGCCGGTTTGTACGGTGCGACGAGCGTAGCGCAGCAGCAGCTGACTGAAATCGTCGTAACCGGTTCGCGCATCAAGGCCGCGAATCTCGAAGCCACGACGCCAGTGACCCAGGTCACCGCGGCGGACGTAGCGACCCAAGGCACTGTCCGTATCGAGGACCTTGTCAACCAATTGCCGCAGGCCTTTGCCGCGCAGAACGTCACCGTTTCCAACGGCTCTGACGGCACTGCGACGATGAACCTGCGTGGCCTCGGTTCGCCGCGCACCCTGGTGCTGATCGACGGACGGCGCATGCCTTATGGCAGCACCAACAACTCCGCCGCCAACCTCAACCTGATCCCGACCCAGATGATTGAGCGGGTGGAAGTCCTGACCGGCGGCGCCTCCGCCGTGTACGGTTCAGACGCCGTCGCCGGTGTCGTGAACTTCATCATGAAGAAGGATTTCGAGGGCGTCGAAGTTTCGAGTCAGTACAACTTCTACTGGCATGAGAACGACTACAAGGGCCCGGGTGCCACCAAGCTGCGCGACGTGATCGCCGGCCGTGCTGCCACCAACCCTGCCCAGTTCCAGCTGCCCAGCAGCACCGTCACCGACGGCGAAGGCAAGTCCTTCTCCTTCATGATGGGCGTGTCGAGCGAAGATGGCCGCGGCAACATCACAGCGTTTGCCAACCTGTTCGACAGCGATGCGATCCTGCAGCGTGACCGTGACTACTCGGCTTGCGCACTGGGTTCGGCCGTTGGTTCGTTCACCTGCGGTGGCTCGTCCACGGCAGCGGGCGGACGCTTCACGGATTTCGGTGCAGGTGCCGGGTATAACTTCACATCCGACACGGCCACCAACTTCCGTCCCTTCAGCAATGCCACTGACCAGTACAACTACGGCCCGCTGAACCACTTTCAGCGTCCGGAGCGCCGCTACGGCATGGGTGCATTTGGCCACTACGAGTTCAGCGAACGCGCTGACGTGTATGCCCAGATCATGTTCGGGGACTACCGTTCGATTGCGCAGATCGCGCCGGGCGGCAACTTCTTCGACACCAACTCGGTCAACTGCGATAACCCGCTGTTGCCGTCGGGCTCACTGGCTGCGATTGGTTGCGACGCCACGGCCATCGCCAATGGCGATTCCATCCCGATGTACATCGGTCGCCGCAACGTGGAAGGCGGCGGTCGCCAGCAATCGTTCACGGGACAGTCGTTCCGTAGCGTAGTAGGCGTCCGTGGCGCCATCAACGACGCGTGGAACTACGACGTGAGCGGCCAGTACGCCACCACCCGTAGCAACACCGTGACCTTGAACTACTTCGTCAAGGATCGTCTGGTGAAGGCACTTGACGTCATCGACGTTGCTGGAACCCCGACTTGCCGCTCGGTCATCGACGGCTCGGATACAAACTGCGTACCCTGGAACCCGTTCGTACCGAACGGCGTGACAGCGGCACAGCGCGCTTACCTGCAGGCCAAGGGCATCCAGGTCGGTACGCTGGACCAGGAAGTCTTCGCAGCAGTGGTCGACGGCGACCTCGGCGAGTATGGCTTCAAGATGCCGTGGGCCTCTGACGGTGCCCAGGTCGTGTTCGGTGCTGAGTACCGTCGCGATACCCTGGACAACAAGGTCGATGCGCTGCAGGAAGCTGACCAGCTCTCCGGTGCAGGTGGTGCGACCATCGGCATCGCGGGCGCAACCAAGGTCACCGACCTGTTCTTCGAGGGTCGCTTGCCGATCGCGCAGGACATGACGGGTGCCCAGAGCCTGTCCTTCGACACCGCCTACCGCTACTCGGACTACGGTTCTGGTACGCAGACCGACACCTACAAGCTGGGCCTGGAATGGTCGCCGATTGACGACATCAAGTTCCGCGCCAGCTTCCAGCGTGCCGTTCGTGCCGCCAACATCGTAGAGCTGTTCACCGCGCAGGGCTTCAACCTGTTCGACATGGACGGCGATCCCTGCGGTGCTGCCGACCCGAACCCGAATGCAACCCAGGCCAAGTGCGTCGCCACCGGCGTGCCGTTGGCGCAGTTTGGTTCAGGCTCGCTGGACAGCCCCGCTGGCCAGTACAACTTCCTGCAGGGTGGCAACCGCAACCTGTCGCCGGAAGAGTCAGAGACCACATCATTCGGCGTGATCCTGCAGCCGGCGTTTGCCCCGGGCATGAGCCTGACGGTGGACTGGTTCAACATCACGATTGACGACACTGTGTCGACCTTCGGCGCGCAGAACACGCTGGATGCGTGCTACAACAATGACGATGCAGCCGCCTGCTCGCGCATTCTGCGTAACCCGTTGGGCCAGTTGTGGATCGGCACCGGTAACGTGATTGATACCAATATCAACATCGGCTCACTCGAGACGAGCGGTATTGACTTCAATTTCAACTACCGTGACATCGCAATCGGCGACTACGGCAGCCTGGCCTTCAGCCTGACCGGCACCTACCTCGATGAGCTGATCACCGAGCCGGGTCCGGGCATTGCCAAGTACGACTGCACGGGCTACTTTGCCTCGGTCTGCGGAACGCCCAATCCTGAGTGGCGTCACATGGCCCGAGTCAACTGGCAGACCCCGTGGAATGTCGACCTGGGCCTCGGCTGGCGTTACTACGGTTCAGTGGAGGGTTTGACAGCGGCCAACGTGCCGATGCCTGCCAACCGCCTGGATCGTAGCTTCTCGGCAGAGAGCTACTTCGACCTGACCGCCAACTGGGCAGTCAGCGAGAAGGCCTCGATCATCGTCGGCATCAACAATGTCCTCGATGACAATCCTGCCCTGAGCGCCAGCGTCGGTACCACCGGCAACGGCAACACCTATCCGCAGACCTACGACTCACTGGGTCGTTACGTCTTCGTACGGGCGACGATGACCTTCTGATCTCGATCCTCAAGATCGGGTAGGAACTGGCGGCGGTCCTTCGGGACCGCCGCTTTTTTTTGGTCGCCCGCGTAGACTACGACCCGACATGGCGCAAGCACCGCAAAATGCCGTGGTCGAGGAATGGCTGGCGCGCCTGCCCACCTCGCCCGACCTGTACCCGCAGAAGGTCGACCTGATCCGCGGCCTGGTGCTGGTGATTCAGCTGGATGCGGCGGCCTACCGCGCAGCGAGTTTCCTTGACGATCGCATCCTCGGGCCCAGCACCCGCGGGGCATGGCTTCCCGGCGGTCGGGTGACAGCGGCGGCGCGGCAAGTGAGCAACGCCCAGCCCCTGCACTACATCTTTCATACCGGACATGTTGGCTCGACCCTGGTGAGTCGCCTGCTGGACGAGACTGGCGCCGTGCTTTCCCTACGCGAGCCGCTGCCACTGAGGACCCTCGCCGAGGCCTGGGATGTGCTCGGCCAGGTGGACTCGCTGCTGGGCGAAACGCAGTTCACCGCGCTCCTGGAAATGAGCCTGCAACTGTGGGGTCGGGCTTATGGCTCCACTCGTGCCACCGTCATCAAGGCCACCAGCACTGCGGGGCGCATGGCCATCCCCCTGATGGCGGCACGCGAGCCCTCGCGCGCCATATGCCTGAACCTGCGACCCGAGCCCTACCTCGTGACCCTGCTGGCCGGCACGAACTCGGCGGTCGACTTGCGCGGGCACGGACCGGAGCGCATGCGTCGCCTGCAGGCTCGCTGCTTGCAGCCCTTGGCGCCGCTGCACCAGCTTTCGATGGGGGAGTTGGCGGCGTTGGCCTGGATAGCTGAAACCGCAGCCCAGCGGGACCTGCAGCAACAATTCCCTGAGCGCACCCTGGCCGTCGACTTTGATGCCTTCCTCGCCGATGTCGGCGGCCAGATGGAGCGTATCGTCGGCCACCTGGGATTGGCCCACGACCCCAGCACCCTGGCACGGGTCGCTGCCAGCCCGGTACTGAACCAGTATTCCAAGGCCCCCGAGCAAGCCTTCAGTGCAGAGGATCGCCGGCAGTTGCTGCGCGAGGCGCGCGGCCATTTTGCCGACGAGATCAGCAAGGGACTCGTCTGGCTGGATCGCCTGGCCAAGGCCGAACCCCAGGTCGCGGCGATCCTCGCCGCCGTGGCCTGACTGTCGCTGGCCACCCAGTGTCCACTCCCGAAGATTCCCCGGAACGCCAGCAGCAACTGGCCCTGGTTCATGCGCTGCTGCAACGTGGCCAGGTCGCCGAGGCAGAAGCGCAGTTGCTGCAGGTGCTCGACCGCTACGGCAATGACCGGGCAGCCATGGAAGGACTGACGGGCCTGTACCTGCAAGGCGCAAGGCCCGGGCTTGCCAGTGACATGCTCGCGCGACTGGTGGCCAGCTTTCCCGACGAGCCCGACTACTGGCTGCAGCACAGCGCGCTGCTGGAGCGACTGGGCAAGCAACAAGAGTGCATGGACTGCTATCGCGCCTTGATCAACCAGCTGCCGAAGCTGGCGGTCGCGCGATTCAATTTCGCCTGCTTCCTGAAGAGGACGGGACACCTGGAAGAAGCCCTGCAGCAACACCAGCAAGCCGTGGACCTGGGTATCAGCGAGCCCGAAGAAGTGTTATCGAACATGGCGGTGATCCACACCGAACTGCGGCAGGACGAGCAAGCGCGTGACTTGCTGCAGCGTGCGCTGGTCCTCCGGCCCGGCTACATCCCCGCCCTCTACAACCTGGCCTTGTGGCATGAGGAATTCGGTGACATGGCGGCCGCACTGGCGCTGTTCAACCAGATCCTGGAGCAGGACCCCGGCTACACCAACGCCTTGGTCCGCGCTGTCCATGTGCAGAAGATTACCGATCCCGACGCTGGGATAGTGCGCAAGCTCAGGCGCGCGCTAAGACGATCCAGGCTCGATGCGCTGGCGCGCGAGGGCCTGCATTTCGCGCTGGGCAAGGCGCTGGATGACTGCCAGCAATTCGATGAGGCCTTCGCGCAGTACCAGCAGGGGAACCTGCACAGCGCCGCCCGCCTACGACCCTATCGCCAGGACGATCAACACCAGCGCACTGACCGCATCATCGGGTCTTGCCTGGCGGATCGGCTGGCGCAGGTCCCGGCGGTCTCGGACCGGCCGCTGATATTCATCTCCGGGATGTTTCGTTCAGGCTCCACCCTGTTCGAGCGCGTCCTCTCGGCGCACCCGAAGATCGTGGCAGGCGGCGAGATCGACTACTTCAACTCGCGGCTGGCGCGCGCCACGCCGGCCTTTCCCGAATCATTGGCCGGGGCCGATCCCGCAAGCCTGCGAAAACTCGGCGAGGGCTACCTCGAATTCCTGGACCGGACTTTTCCTGCAGGCCTGCTTGTCACCGACAAGCATCCCGATGCCTTTGCCTACTGGGGACTGCTGAAGGGCCTGTTCCCGAACGCGCGCTTCATCAATACCGTGCGTGATCCGCTCGACACCTGCCTGTCGATCTTCTTCCAGCAACTCGACGACCAGGTGAGTTACGCCAACAGCCTGGAGAACACGGCACATTACTACCGGGAATACCTGCGCCAGATGCAGCACTGGAAACAAGCGTTTGGCGCGAGCATTCATGATGCCCGCTACGACGATTACGTCACCGACCCACCGGCAGTGACCCGGGCCTTGCTGGAATTCCTCGACCTGGAATGGCACGAGGACTGCCTGAATTCACAAGCGGTCAGCAGCCGCGTCAGGACGGCCAGCGTCTGGCAGGTGCGCCAGCCCGTGCACCAGAAGTCATCCGGTCGATGGAAAAATTACGCCACGCACCTGGAGTCCATACGCCAGCAGTTCACACCGCTCCCCGGCGGACACTAGGGCGTTGACCACATCCGCATCAGGTTCTGGCGCACGACGTCCAGACGCACCCGGTTTTCCCACTTCATGGTATTGCCCTCCAGCGCCGCGATCTCATTGAGCTCGTAAACCTGCATGCGCTGGTGCTGGTCGGCAATGAGGCTCTCGATGAAGGTAATGGCCACCAGGCGCTGGCCCGACCGCACCGGCACCACCTCATGCAGCTGGGTCGAGGAATAGATGATGGCCTCCCCCGGCGCGCCCTTGAAGGAAATAGTCTGGTTGCCGACCACCACCGCCAGCTCGCCACCCTCATAGCTGGCTGGATCGTTGATGAAGATGGTGCAGGACACATCAGAGCGCAGCCGGGTCTTGGTCAGCGGAATGATCGCTGAATCGGCATGGGCCCCGTAGTTCATGCCCGGCTCGTAACGGCATAGCAACGGCGGCGCAATATTCTTGGGCATGGCAAAGCCGATGAACTCGCTGGAGCGCGCCAGGGCCCCGGCCAGGATCTGCACTGATTCATTGAATCGCGGCCCAGCCTGATCGGCCTGAAGATTGTTCTTGCTGGTGTTCGCAGGATTGGTCGCCCGGCCATCGACAAATTGCAGCTCGCGGCTCAACGCAGCCAGCTGGGCGATTTCCTGAGCATTCAACAGGTTCTTGATCTTGAGGAACACGACTGCACCTATGGGTGGCTGGCCGAATACGCCGTCTGGCGGGCCGGTCGCTAGACTAAGGCTAGGCAGAGTCACGGAGCAAGGTTTTGCCCGCTGCTGTGCTAGCCCGCATAATCCCGGCCCTGCCCATGAGCAAAGAAGCTGAACACGCCAACGCCGCTGTCGAGGCCCTGCGCAAGGGCGATACCCGGCGTGCGCGCGAGCAACTCGCGCTGGCCGACCTGCCACGTCGGGTGGTGGCACTGGAACGCATCCTCGCCGCTGACCCGCGCAATGTAGCCGCACTGGTGCTGCGCGCAGATTGTTTTGCCGCCATGGGCGACACCCGTTCGGCGGCATCCTTCTACCTCATGGCCATACGCGCTGCGCCACCGCCGGCCAAGCTCGCCGCGGACCTGCTGGCGGAATTGCGCCGCGCACAACAGATGTGCCAGCAGTATGCGCAGGAATACAAGGATCATCTCGAGCAGGGCCTCGCTGACCGGGGTTTTGATCGCGACCGCTCAAGTCCGCGCTTTGCCGAGTCACTGGACATCGTGCTGGGCAAGCGACAGATCTTTGTCCAACAGCCCCGCTACTACTACTTTCCTGGGCTGCCGCAGATCCAGTTCTACCAGCGCGAGCAATTCCCCTGGCTGGATGAGGTCGAGGCCGCCACGGATGAGATTCGCGCAGAGCTCCTCGAGGTGCTCAAGGAACCGGAGGCCTTTGCCCCGTATGTGCAGGGCGATGCCAACCGGCCGCGCAAGGAACAGATGGGCCTGCTCAACAACCCTTCCTGGAGCGCCTTCTACCTGTGGAAGAACGGCGAAGTCGTGCCGGACAATGCCGCGCGCTGTCCGCGCACCCTGCACGCCATCAGGAATGCACCGCTGGCCAAGGTGCCTGGCCGTTCGCCCTCGGTGTTGTTTTCCCTGTTGAAGCCGGGCGCGCACATCCCCCCGCACACCGGGCTGGTCAACACCCGCCTGGTCTGCCACCTGCCACTGATCGTGCCGGGGAAGTGCCGTTTTCGTGTCGGCAACGAACAGCGCGAATGGCAGCAGGGAAAGTCCTGGGCCTTCGACGACACCATCGAGCACGAGGCCTGGAACAACAGTGACCAGACCCGGGTCATATTGCTGTTCGACATCTGGCGCCCCGAACTGACCGAAGAAGAGCGATCACTGGTAGTCTCGCTGTTCGAGGCGATTGATGCACACAGTGGGACCAAGCCTGAATGGGAAATCTGATGGCCCTGCGCCACCTGCAACCGGGAGTGAATCGATGAGCCTGCTACGCAATGCCGCAATGGTCCTGGCCGGTGTCCTGTCGCTGGCAGCGGTCCCTGCCCCGGCAGCTGCTGAGTTGCCCGCAGCACTCCAGGCCTGCCGTGCAGAAGCCGACGCCGCGCTGCGCCTGGCCTGCTTTGATCGCGAGGCGGATCGCATGGCGCGGGACAAGGCGCCGGCCGCTGCCGCAGCCAGCACCGCTGCACCCACCACAGCCGAGGATCAGTTTGGATACCGGGGCGAGATGGCCCGGGATGAACTCGATCGCATGAAGGAAAAGTCCCGTAGCAGCGACGAACTGGTCGCCGTAGTCACGGGCATCGCCATGCGCCCGCGCGGCGAGCACGTCATCACCCTCGACAACGGGCAGGTGTGGGCACAGACCAACCCCGATGCAATGTTCCGACTGGCGCTAGGTGACACCGTCAAGATCAAGCCTGCCTCCTTGGGCTCCTTCCTGCTGTCGGGACCCGCCAAGCGCTCCACCCGCGTGAACCGGATACGCTAGTGCGACAGCAACCTTGAGCCTCAAGCACTGGGAGAACTACTACCGTACCGGCGCGGTGGCCAGCTGCCCGATGGGCCAGACCGCCAGCTATACGCTGGAACTGCACGACCTGTGGTCCGCCTTCTTTGCCGAGCTAGCCGATGGCGCACGAATTCTCGACATTGGCACGGGCAATGGCGCCATTGCGCTGATCGCCAGCGAGACCGCGGCCCGCGTGGGCCGCAAGTGGGAGATCCACGGCACTGACCTGGCGCAGATTGACCCGCAGCGCGACGTTCGCGATGGCACACGGCGCTTCGCCGGCATCCTGATTCACCCCGGCGTTGCCACCGAGTCGCTGCCGTTTGCGGACAGCCACTTCGAGGCAGTCAGCGGCCAGTACGCCCTTGAATACACCGACATGGACAAGGCGCTTGCCGAGATTGCACGGGTATTGAAGCCTGGCGGACGCGCCTGCTTCATCGTGCACCATGCAGACTCCATCATCGCCCAGCGCGGGCGTGAATCACTCCAGCAGTCCGAACTGGTACTCAACGGTACCAAGATCATGCGCAAGCTCAGGCGATTCCTCGAGTCCGAGCAGCGATCCAGGAATGCGGCACGTGGCGCCTGGCAGGATCTCGGCGCAGCAGTGGGGCAATTGCGCCAGGCAGCAGCCCAGGCACAATCTGCGTTGACACTGAACGTCACGCTGGACGCCGTGCAGAAGCTGGTCGATGCCCGCCAGCGCATTGGCCTGGGCGCCACCCAGCACGGTGTTGACCAGGTCGAAAACGAGATCCGCAACGCCGTCCATCGACTGCAGGACCTGGTCGGCGCAGCCAAGACGGTAGAAGAAATGGAACAGATTCTTGCCAGCGGCCTCGCCGCCGGACTGTCGGGCCCGGCCGCCAGGCCTCAGCACCACGATGGCGACAAGCTGGTCGGCTGGCGGCTGGACCTGCAAAAACCCTGATCGCCGCAGTGGTTGGCCGGCTCGTCGCTTCCTGCGCAGCTGAACCAACACCCTCCTGCTACTGTCCACTCGTGTAATGGGCAGGTTCGTTTCAACATGGATCGGCGTGGTGCTGCTGGCAACGCAGCAAGCCGCGCTGTCTGAGGGCACGGCATTGCTTGCTGCAGACGCCGGGCCCGATGTCACCGCCGAGCCACTGTTTGCCGTGCCAACCCTGGAGGACCGCATCGGCCGGATCATGGCGCCGGTCTACATCAATGGTCAGGGCCCGTTTTCCTTCCTGGTGGACACCGGCGCAACCCACTCGGTCATTGCACCCCGCGTGGTCAGCGCATTGGGCCTCTCACCCAGCGCACTGCCCACCATGACCTTGCACGGCGTCACCGGCTCCGAGGATGTGACGTCCATCCAGATCGACAGCTTGCGGGCCGGGGCCATCGTGGTCAGGAACCGCTCGCTGCCCGTGGTGACCTCCCATGTTTTCGCCAACGCTGACGGGATACTGGGCATGGAGGTCTTCGATCGCATGTGCCTGCATGCCGATTTCGCCGACGACCGGATTTCGATTACCGAGGACCGCTGCCCGCGCCTGGCCCGAGGCTGGAACCGGATTCCCGTGTCGCGAAAGATTGGCGGACTGATCAGCGTCAACGCGAAATTTCGCAGCGTCAAGGTGCGGGCCATCATCGATACTGGCGCGGCTCGCTCGCTGGGTAACCTGGCGCTGCTCAGAGCCCTGAGCATGGAGCGGCGCGCCGAAGACCCCGAGACCGACACCCAGGTGCTGGGCGCAACTTCCCACCAGGCCGACGGCAGCTTCCTGGTCACGCCACCCTTGTCCCTCGGTGATGTCCGCATCGACCGGATGCTGGTCACCTTCGGCGACTTCAACGTGTTCCGGGTCTGGGACCTGATGGATGCACCGGCCCTGGTGGTCGGCATGGACGTGCTCGGACGAGTGGACGCGATGATGATCGACTACCGCCGCAGCGAAGTTCGCCTGCTACCCAAGGGTGACAACACCCAGATGCTGATCCCGATCGGCGGCACGGCCACGCGCTTTCCCGACAACTAGTCCATGAACACGCAGGTCTCCGCCAGCGGCTTGCGCTGGATGTCTGGCACCTGCGCGCCCACCGCAGGGTATCCGGTGACCAGCAACAGGAATGGCCGCTCCAGGTCCAGCGGGCGGCCAAGGACTTCGTTGAGGAACTTCATCGGGCTTGGCGTGTGGGTCAATGAGGCGAGTCCTGCGCGTTGCAGCGCCGCAATGAGCAGCCCGGTGGCCAGGCCGACCGATTCATCCGTGTAGTAATGCTTGACCTTGCTGCCGTCGGCAAGTCGCTCGAATCTGCGGATGAAGATGGCAATCAACCAGGGCGCAGTCTCGAGGAATGGCTTGCTGGCATCGGTCCCCAGCGGTGCCAGCGCCTCCAGCCATTCATCAGGCGCGCGGCGCTCGTAGAACTCCTTTTCTTCCGCCTCTGCCGCTGCGCGAATACGCGCCTTGACCCCGGGATCGGCCACCGCGATGAATCGCCAGGGCTGCTGGTTGGCCCCCGAGGGCGCCGACGTGGCGGCCAGCAGGCAGCTCTCGATCAGCTCCCGCGGCACCGGGCGAGCGGAAAAGTCCCGCACGGTACGACGCCGGTGCATGTCCTCGGAAAACTCGCGTGCTCGCGCCAGCATTTCAGCTGGCGGATACTCCCGATAGCCCGGCAGGGGGATGAATCTGGATTCCATGGCAATTCCTGGCAGCAACAACAGCACCATTGTGCCCGAGGCCGGGCATCTGCTTCATAATGGCCGCATGGCACAGATCCAGAGCTCGCCCTTTTCCTTCCTGCCCGAGTGGATGACCGACTCCTGGTTCACGGTCGGCGCGACCAACATCAGCTTGGCCCGGGTCATGGCCGTGGCCCTGACCATCGTCTTTGCCTGGCTATTCGCCAAGTGGGTCGAGCACGCCCTGCACAAGCTGGCCGACAGCCTCGGCAACGAGGAAGGCCGCGGCGCCGGCGCCTATGCGATTGGGCGTGTGGCGCGTTACGCCGTGTGGATCGTCGTCACCATCGTTGGCCTCACCCAGCTCGGCTTCGACCTCACCAGCCTCGCCATTCTCGGTGGCGCCATCGGCGTCGGCCTCGGCATTGGCCTGCAGGGCCTGTTCGGAAACCTGTTCTCGGGCGTGGTGATCCTGTTCGAACGCTCGGTCAAGGTCGGCGACTTTGTTGACCTGCAGTCCGGCGTCATGGGTCGAGTCAGCGAGATCAGCATGCGTTACACGCGCATCACGACCAACGACTCGATGGACATCTTCGTGCCCAATTCCGAGTTGACTGGCGGACGCGTCATCAACTGGAGTTACGGCGATTACGTGCGGCGCATCCACGTGCCCTTTGGCGTGGCCTATGGCACCGACAAGGACCTGGTGCGCGAAGCCGGCGTCGCCGCAGCGTCCAGGGTCGAGGGTACGTTCCAGACCGACGGCCGCCTGCCGGAGGTGTGGCTGGTCGGCTTCGGCGACAGCAGCCTGAATTTCGAGTTGATCGCCTGGGTCTCGCGCGACTTACTGCTGTCGCCTGGACGCACCCACGCGAAGTACCTGTGGGAAATCGAGACCGAATTGAAGAAGCGCGGGATCGAGATTCCCTTCCCGCAGCGCGACCTGCACGTGCGCTCGGGCACCCTCAGGATCGAGAAGGCCTAGGGCATCCGGTCCGGCGGCAGCCCCGGCAGGCGCCGGGTCAACTTGTCGTCCACCTCGCCGATGTAGGCCGACAAAGTATTGGTCGCGGTGGTGATCTCGCCGCGCACCTCCGCCAGTTCCGACTCGATGAACTGCTTGAGCTCGGTGAAGCGCGAGGCTTCGGCCTGGTCGGCCAGTTCGCGCTGGTGACGGATTTCCTCGGCGTGCTGGCGCCCTGTTCGTAGTGCCGCCATCTGCACCCAGATTACGTAGACCGAGAACACCAGCGTCAGCGTTACCACGAAGCCCAGCATCAAGAGCCCCAGCGGCGCCTCCACGCTGGTGAACACCAGGTCCAGGCGCGTGGGCGCAATGAAGACCGCCCAGTTGGCGACCGCAAAGATGGCCAATAGAATCAACAGTGACATGACGATCAGGCTGCGCGCGTTCATGGGCCGATGATACCGTAGACGGGCGCCTTGGCCGTAGGCCTGCATCCTGGGGGTACGGATATGGATTTTTCCCGACTGCTCAGCGTCGCCGCCCTGGCAGTGATGGCCGCCGCCTGCCGCCCCGCCGCGGTGGACGAACGAAGCATGGCCGCCGCCGAGGACAATGGCCGCAACTGGCCCAGTCACGGCCGCACATATTCAGAGCAGCGATTCTCACCGCTTGATCAGATCGACGCTGTCACGGTCAACGAACTCGGCCTGGCCTGGCACCTCGACCTGGATACCTGGCGCGGCCAGGAGGCCACGCCGCTGGTCATCGACGGGGTGATGTATTTCTCCACGGCCTGGAGCAAGGTCGTGGCGGTGGATGCCGCCTCCGGCCGCAAGCTCTGGCAGTTTGATCCCGAGGTGCCACCCGAAACCGCCTTCATTGCCTGCTGCGACGTGGTGAATCGTGGTGTTGCGGCCTGGCGCGGCAAGATCTTTGTCGGCACGCTCGATGGGCGGCTGATTGCGCTGGAAGCGAAATCCGGTCGCAAGCTCTGGTCGGTCGTGACCACCGACCCGGCCCAGCCCTACACCATCACCGGCGCCCCCCGCGTGGTGAAGGGCAAGGTGCTGATCGGCAACGGCGGCGCGGATCACGGTGTGCGCGGCTACGTCAGCGCCTACAACGCCGACGACGGCGAGATGATCTGGCGCTTCCACACCGTTCCGGGCAATCCGGCGGAAGGCGTTGAGTCCGAGGCCATGGCGATGGCGGCTGAGACCTGGGCTGGCGAGTGGTGGGTGCATGGTGGTGGCGGAACGGTCTGGGATTCCCTGGCCTATGACCCCGAACTCGACCTGCTCTATGTCGGTGTCGGCAATGGCTCGCCCTGGAACCACAGGATTCGATCGGCTGGCCAGGGCGACAACCTGTTCCTCGCTTCCATCGTCGCACTGCGACCGGACACGGGCGAGTACGTCTGGCACTACCAGACCACGCCCGGCGAGACCTGGGACTACACCGCAACCCAGCAGATGATCCTCGCAGACATCAGGATCAAGGACCAGGATCGTGCGGTGCTGATGCAGGCACCCAAGAACGGCTTCTTCTACGTGCTCGACCGTGCCACCGGAGAATTGCTGTCGGCGAAGAATTTCGTCCAGATTACCTGGGCCACACATGTCGACCAGGACAGCGGACGACCGGTCGAGGTGGAAGGAGCACGCTGGGAAAGCGCGCCCTTCCTGGTGCAGCCTTCGGGCTTCGGCGCGCACAGCTGGCACTCCATGGCCTATAGCCCGGAGACCGGGCTGGTTTACATCCCGGCGCAGGACGTTCCCGCCCTGTATGCCGAGCTGCCCACGCCGCCACCCCGTGGAAAGGTATGGAACACTGGCGTGGATCCCAATGCGATCCTCGGCCTGCCGGCCGACGCCGCAACCCGCGAAGCCATCAAGGGCATGCTGGCCGGGCGACTCATTGCCTGGGATCCCGTTGCGCAGAAGGCAGCCTGGCAGGTCGAGCAGCCGCACATCGCCAATGGCGGCGTACTGGCGACCGCTGGGACGCTCGTTTTCCAGGGCGACATGCAGGGCCGCTTCAGCGCCTATGAAGCCGCCAGCGGAAAACGACTGTGGCAAGTGGATGCAGGCGACAGCATCATCGCCGCGCCCATCAGTTATGAGGTCAACGGTGAGCAGTACATTGCGGTGCTGGCCGGCCGCGGTGGCGTGTCGCCACTGATGGCGGGTCTGGATACGCCGCCGCGGATGTGGCGCCAGCCCGGTCGCTTGCTCAGCTTCAAGCTCGGCGGTCAGCAAGCACTGCCGCAAGCAACAGCGCCGCCAATGCCCGCCGCGCCGCAACTCGCGGGAGTGAGCTCAAATGCTGATCCTGCCGTCGGCAGCCCCAGGTTCGTGAAGTACTGCAGTGTCTGTCATGGCATCGCCGCCATCGGTGGTGGCGTTACGCCAGACCTGCGCTACTCGCCGATGCTGCTCGATGCCAGGGCGTGGCAGGCCGTGGTACACGACGGCGCACTCAAGTCCCAGGGCATGATCGGTTTTGCACCCTGGCTGGATCCAGAGGAAATCGAGAGCGTGCGCGCCTTTGTGCTGAGCGAGGCCCGGCGCATCGCAGCACCCGCCCCATGAAACATGGCATCGCCTGCTGGAAGTGTGGCGCGGAACTGGAAGCGCTGACCCTACCCTTCGGTCGCCGGGATGAGTGCCCGGCCTGCCGGGCGGAGCTGCACGTCTGTCGCCTGTGCGAGTTCTACGACCGCAGCAAGGCCAAGCATTGCCGCGAGCCCATTGCTGATGAGGTCAGCGACAAGACACGGGCCAATTTCTGTGGCTATTTCCGCGCCCGCCCCGGGGCCTGGCAGGCCCCCGACGAGGCTGCCAGCCGTGCGAAAGCGGCACTTGATTCACTGTTTGGTGGCCCCAAATAGCTGATTGGCGCATCAGGGTTCCCTGGGGGAGCATGATCGTCCACAATGCCCCTTCCTTCTTCCCCTCGAGCCGTACAACCCATGAATGCACCTACGGCCGCTGAGCGGCCGCCACTGATCTGGACCAACGTGCTGATGTTCGTCCTGACCGGGGCGACGGCACTGATCGTCGTGCCCTGGTACGGCTTCACCTATGGCTACAGCATGGCGGGCTGGATCTGGTTCGCGGTGCTGCTCTATGGCAACGGCCTGGCCATCACCGGCGGATACCACCGGCTGTGGTCGCACAAGACCTACGATGCCCACTGGTCGTTGCGACTCATCTATATGGTGCTGGGCAGCATGGCGCTGCAGAACAGCATCCTGGTCTGGTCCTCGGGCCACCGTGACCATCACCAGTACGTGGATGACAACGATCGCGATCCCTACTCGGCCGGCCGCGGCCTGTGGTTCTCGCACATCGGCTGGATGCTGCGCCGCTATCCCAGCGGTACGCCCGACTTCAGCAATGTGCGCGACCTGCAAAAGGACCCGATCGTCGCCTTCCAGCACCGCTACTACTATGTGCTGGCCATCGGCCTGAACATCCTGGTGCCGCTGGCGCTGGGCTGGCTGCATGGTGATGTGTGGGGCCTGTTCCTGCTGGCCGGTGTATTGCGCCTGGTGGTCAGCCATCACTTCACCTTCCTGATCAACTCGCTGGCCCATTACTGGGGTCGCCAGCCCTATACCGACCAGAACAGCGCACGCGACAACGGCTGGCTGGCGGTGCTGACCTATGGCGAGGGTTACCACAACTTTCACCACCTGTTCGCACACGACTACCGCAATGGTGTGCGCTGGTGGCAGTGGGATCCCAGCAAGTGGATCATCTGGTCGCTGTCCTACGTCGGCGTTACTTTCAAGCTGCGTAAGACGCCCGACGTGGTGATCCAGCGCGCGCGCCTCGCCATGCAGTTCCGTCGCGTCGAGCAGTCGCTGGACCGGGGCCGCATCAAGCTGCCGCATGTCGACCTGGAGCAGCTGCGCGCCCGCGTCGCGCACGAGTACGAGATCTTCACCGGCACGCTGGCAGAATGGTCGAAGCTGACCGATGCCTGGTATGCCCGCACCCGCGAGCAGCTGGTACAGCGCTGGGAAGAAGCCAGCTTCCGCTCCGAGACCCGCGAGATCCTCTATCGGCTGCGCATGCAGCACCGGCGACTCGAACTGCTCGGCGCGCAGCTGGCCTGATTGCCCATGCCGAGGCGATGATGCCATCCTCACGGACCGGGGTTAGCATGAAAGTCTTCAAGCGTTCGCTCGTCGGCCTGGCTGCTGCACTGGTGGCTGCCTGTGGTGGCGGTAGCAGCGGCGGCGGTGGTGCACCTCCTGGTAACAGCGCCTGCTCGGCCACGGCACAGAAGCAATTCGTGCTCGATGTTGCCCGCGACTGGTACTTGTTCCCGGAACTGCTGCCGGCCACGGTCAACCTGGCCGGCTACGCCACTGCCCAGGACTTGCTTGATGCCCTGACCGCGACTGCACGATTGCAAAGCAGGGATCGTTACTTCAGTTACCTGACGACGCAGCAGGCTGACAATTCCTTCCTGCAGGAAGGCCAGTTCATCGGCTTTGGCTTTCGTACGCGCATCACCGGCAACCAGCTATTCGTTCCGGACGTCTACGAATCGAGTCCGGCCTCGGATGCTGGCCTGGTCCGCGGCGCCGAGATCACCCACATTGATTCTGGCGGCGGCTATGTGCCCATGGCCACCGTACTGGCATCAGACCCCAACCTGTCACAGGCCTTTGGCCCGTCGACCGAGGGCGTGGAGCGCGGCATTCGCTTCCGGCCAACAGCCGGCGGCGCGACTGGTCGAGGCCAGGATGACCAAGCGTATCGTCAACATCACGCCGCTGCCGCTGGCAGGTGGCACGGCCATCCTGACCCTGCCTGCCAACTCCAGCGTGCAGGTCGGCTACATCAACCTGCGATCCTTCATTTCCACCGCGGACCCGCCGCTGCGCAATGCCTTTGCCCAGTTCCGCGCGCTGGGTATCAACTACTTCATCTTCGATGTGCGCTACAACGGTGGTGGCCTGGTCAGTATCGCCGAGCTGATCGGCGACCTGTTCGGTCGGTCCCGCAGCAGCAGCGATGTCTATTCGCAGCTGCAGTTCAATGCCAGCAGGGCCTCGCAGAACAGCACGCGCCGCTTCGGCCCGCAACCGCAGTCGGTCAGCCCGGTGCGCATAGCATTCATCACCACATCGAGCAGCGCTTCCGCCAGTGAGTTGGTGCCCAATTCCATGAAGTCCTGGGCCGAAGTCGCCATTGTCGGCTCCAATACCTACGGCAAACCGGTGGGGCAGTCGGCGTTTGACCTGCCGGGCTGCGACACCCGCCTGCGCCTGGTTACTTTTCGCTCAGTCAACGCCCAGGGCCAGGGCGATTACTACACGGGCCTGGCACCAACCATGAACTTCGCCTGCGCTGCTACGGACGACCTTTCCCGGACCATGAATGACCCTGCGGAAGCTTCAACGGCGGCAGCCCTGGGCTGGCTGGGCACGGGAGCCTGCGGGCAGGTCATGACTGCGGCGGATCCGGGAGCACAAAAGCCCGGATTCGGCCTTGCTCCGACGCTGACACCACCCATTTCTGCAGCCGAGGGCTACCTGCCGGGAGTTCGCTAGGCACCTGCGCGGGTGGTCTGTGCGCCAGATCCCAACCTACGACCCGCAATTGGCGCTACCCTGCGGCTTCGATCCCAGGAGGAAACTGCCATGGCTTTGTGGAAAGACATCGTAAATCGGGATTCCGAGACTGAGTCAACGCCCGCCACCGCTACAGCCAGCCCCGCGCCGTCGCCGATCCGTCCGCAGGCGGTAGATGCGAGCGCGCCGCGCCGCGAACTCAAGGAATCTGTACTCGCCGCCGGACTCACCTTCGAGGGCAAGATCGAAGGCTCCGGACATGTGCGAATCTCGGGACGCTTTCACGGCGACATCAAGGTCAACGGCACGCTGACCATCGACGCCGGCGCCTCGCTGGCCGGTTCCGTCCGTGCAGGCACCGTGATCATCTCCGGCGAGCTCGACGGCAACATTGAGGGCGCCGATCGTGTCGAGCTGCAACCCACCGCGGTTGTCACCGGCGACATCACGGCGGGCTCCCTGTCCGCTGCGGCCGGCGCGAAGATGCGCGGTCGCGCCGAGTTTGGCTGGGGCGACGGCGGCAGCGGCGGCGGAAACAAGACTCGCCCCTGATCCATGGCCGCAAGGCACCAGAAGCTGGCTGCGGGACAGACGCGTAGCTGTCCGCACTGCCGCGCCACCATCCTGGAAAGCGCGGCGGTGTGCCCGGCGTGCAAGCATCACCTGCGCTTCGGTGCTGCACAGGACGCCAGCGACGCAGCACCCGCTGAGCTGGCATTGCACATTGCCGGGAAGCTCAATATTGATCCCACGGCGGGGCAGCGCGAATATAGCGTGGTGATTACCATCACCGACGATCAGGGCCAGGAAATTTCCCGCAAGGTGGTTGGCGTCGGTGGTCTCGGACCTGGCGAAAGCCGCGGCGTCGAGCTGCGCGTTGAGGTCACGCCGCGCTCAGGCGCTTAACGGAAAGCCGATCTTCAGTCGCTCACCTGGCGGCGCGTCCAGCGGCAGGGGCCAGTGCGTACCGGGCCAGTGCAGGTCCAGGCGCAAGGCAGTGGGTTCATAGACCGCCGTGTAAAGCGTGCCGAAGCCGCGATCGAAGGCCAGCGAGTAGACCGGCGGTCGCAGGAAGGCACCGACAAATTCATCCCGGGTAGGCCGGCCACGGGCCAACGCATTAAGCAGGAAGCGCTCACGCTCCACCGAGGCTGTTGCCGCGGCATGGGTCGCCCATTCAACCCGCTCCTGGTGGTTGGTGGCCACTACGGCCCTGGTCACATCGGCCTTGCGATCCGGCCCCAGGTACACCGTCGCCCAGTCGCCCGACTTGTCCAGCAAGGTTACGTTGTAGGCCATGTGGCAGGGAATGCGCTTCAGCGCCGCCACGCCCTCACGCACGTTGTCGCAGGTTTCCAGCACGTAGCGCAGGATGATGGGTACGCCGAAGCCATTGCCAACGACGCGCCGGCCACCAAAGGTCAGCGACACAGCCAGTCCTGCGTCATTGATGCCATCGAGCAGTCCCGCCAGGCAGTCACTCATGCCCATCACCCGCCGACCCAGCCAGCGCGTCGACAGCACCAGGGCATCAAAGGCCTGCGGGCTGTAGTCATAGTTGCGCACCAGCACCGGTGACTCACCCTGCCAGATCGCCTGCGAACAGGCAGTCAGGTAAGCGGGCGGGTTGTACAGGCTGAGGAAGCGCGCTTCCAGGTCGCCACCACCCGCCAGTTCGCACAGGGATTCATAGGCCGGGAACATTTCCGGCATGTAGCACTTGAGCGCCCGGCGACATTGCAGGTAGGTCGGCCGGTCGAGAACCGATTCACTGGTGTACCACTGCTTGTGCGCCGGCCACAGGCGCGCAAAGAGCGCCTGCCAGCGCGCGCCGGGCGAATCCTCGCTCCAGTGCTCGAACTCCAGCTGCACGTCAGAGGATCTTGAACTGCCGCTCGACGACGGGGGCGGGTGCCGCGGGCTGGCCCTTGAACATGCCGCGAATCGACGATACCCACTTGCGTGCGCGCGGGGTCAGGTCGAAGCCGCGAGTCATGGAGCGCCCCCGCGTGACCAGGATGCCCAGGTCCGCGCCTTCATAGCGGTAATCACCTGGCTTGAGGATGCGCAGGAAAAACGCCTCGCGCTCCGACTCCACCGCGCGGCGATGGTAGTCAAAGCGATTGAACTCCACTCGCCCGTCGCTGGTCATGCGGTAGATACCCGTTTGTGGCGCTTCGCCAAGGATGTCCACCGAGTTCTCGGTGTGCTTGATCACGATCTGCGACCAGTTATCAATGTTCTCCCGCGCCGCCCAGCGCGCATTGAGCTCATCAATGTCGAGGTCGAAGGGCACGTTGGAGAATTCCAGCAAGTGGAACAGGAACAGCGGCGCATCGGCATGGGCGAATGCCGCGTGGTTGGTCATCGAACTGGCGCCGGTGATGCGCGGATTCAGCTCACCCAGGTACAACTCGTTTGACTTGAGGTCGATCAGGAAGTCGAGCTCGAAGTAACCGCGATAGCCCTCCTTGCGCAGTTGCTCGCCAAACTTGAAGGTGTAGTCGCGGGCCTTGTTGCGCAGCTTCTGGGTGAAGGCGTCCGGAAAAATCTCGTTGCCGCACCAGCCACCGCGATATGGCGTCAGCTCCTTGAAGCCGACCAGCTCGGTCATCAACGGCCCGACGATGGTGCCATTCTTGGTGGTACAGGCCTCAATGGCCGAGCCCCGGCACTTGATGCGCTTCATCACCTTGATCTCGCCCTGGCCGATGATCTCCGACGCATGCCTGCGGAAATCTGCCTCGGACTTGATGAAGAAGGTGGTATGGCCGCTGTCACCGAAGGCCGACTGCAATACCAGGTCACGGCCCAGGCCGGCCTTGTCGGCAACCTGGCGCAGCTGCTTGTAGTCCTTTATCTCTGACAGGGCATTGGGCACGCTCGGCACCCCGGCCTTGTTGCCAATGCGCACGGTCTCGATCTTGTTGTCGACCCGATTGCGCAGCCTGGCCTTGGGAAACCAGACCTTGGCGCCAAGTTCCTCCGCCAGCTTCTCGGTCTTCTCGTCAAACATCAGAAACACGAACTTGGGCTTGCCGCCTTTCTTGTTGACGCGGTCAATCACGCCCTTGTGCTGCAGCAGGTAGTTGTTGATGTCCTCGATGGACTGGAATTCCGCATGCGGCATTTCCGGCGGGCTGTATACATTGGGATGCCGGCCGTCGTAGCAATCAATGTAGTTGATGTACTTGAAGTTGCGCACCCACTCGTCCAGCCCCAGCAGGTTGAAGTTGGTGGCGCTGATGAAAAAAATGGGCGTCTCGTTGCGGTGGAAGTACCGGCGGATCTCCGAGATATTCCTGAGCTTCTTGCGTGCAGCCATGCTTATTGTCCTCCTGTCTTTGCGGCTCGCGACGCGAGCTCCTCCAGCGTGTCCTGCTTGAACACGCGCAGCCCCAGTTCGGGCTGGTAACCATGTATTTCCTTGACGTCCAGTGCGCGCATGAAGGCCAGGATTTCCTTTGAGATGACCTGCCCCGGCACCAGGATCGGGAAGCCGGGCGGATAGGGAATCACGAATGAGGTCGAGACAAACTCGCGTCCCGCGTCGATCCCCCGCTCCAGGCCGTCGCCGCTGAGCCGGTAGTACTCGCAGCGGGATTCCTCATAGGCGAGGAAGAAAGCGCTGCGGATATCACCCTCGGGCGTGCCGGTTCCATCCAGCGTGCGAAACACGTCATGGAAACGACTGAAGTCCGGCAACGGTGGCGGGTCTTCCATCAGCGACTTGACGCGGCTGTCGAACGCGCGGCGCTCCATGCCGCCGCCGTCATCCAGGCGGCCATCCAGTTCACGGGCCACCTGAACCAGCACCTCGATCAGGTAAGCCACCGAGGAACGCGTGGTGCCGATGTTGGTTATCAGCAGCACGGTATTGCGCGAGGTCTTGTTGACCTGGATGCCGTGCTTGTCCATCAACACCTTGGTCTTGAAGGTGTCGCCGTCATAACCCGTGCCGCCCACGGCCAGCGTGATCCGTGACGGATCCAGCGTGAACTCGTCGCCTGACCAGGCGTCCCAGAATTCACTCCAGGCGCCGTCGTGGTCGATGTACGAACCGCTGCCGGAGCCCCGGTAAGTCGCGGGAATCATGTCAGCCACTGACAGCACGCGAAAATACTTCTTCAGCAACGCGTGTGTATTGACGGCCTTGCGTATGGCCAGCGCCGACTCCACCTGCTTCTGGATCAATTCGAGGCCTTCCAGCTCGACCTGGCGTCGCCCGATATCCAGCGATGCGAGGATCTGGTAATTCGGCGAAGTCGAGGTATGGGTCATGTAGGCCTCATTGAAGGCCTGGGCAATCTCACCCTTGAAGTCCTGGTCACGCACATGAATCATCGAGCCCTGGCGCAACGCGGTCAGCGTCTTGTGGGTGGACTGGGTGGCGTAGACACGGATGCGAACCCGGTCCGGATCGGGCAGCAGCTGGGTCTCCATCAACTTGGCATCGCTGGCACCCTTCAGCGCTTTCTGCTGTGCTTCCCAGGCTTGGCGGTAGTCCGCTGTCTGGTAGCGCCGGCGCAGGGTCTGCGCGCAGCTCATGGCGGTGCGCTGGCGGTAGATCGGGCCGAAACGCGCGAAGGCAAACCAGGCCTCATCCCACAGGAACACCAGGTCCGGCTTGATCGCCAGGCATTCCTCCATGACGCGCTCGACGTTGTAGACCACGCCGTCGAAGGTGCAGTTGGTCAACAGCAACATGCGCACACGGTCGAGCTTGCCGGCCTTTTTCAGTTCCAGCAGCCGGTGCTTGATCTCGCGCAGTGGCACCGCGCCATACATCGAGTACTCGTTGAGCGGGTAGCTATCGAGGTAGACCACCTGCGCGCCACCGAGCACCATGCCGTAGTGGTGTGACTTGTGGCAGTCACGATCCACCAGCACGATATCGCCCGGCCGCACAATCGCCTGCACCACGATCTTGTTGCAGGTCGAGGTGCCATTGGTAGCAAAGTAGGTGCGGTCCGCGCCATAGGCCCGCGCCGCGTATTCCTGGGCCCGCTTCAGTGAGCCGGTTGGCGCCAGCAGGGAATCCAGCCCGCCGGACGTGGCCGAGGTTTCCGCGAGGAAGATGTTGATGCCGTAGAACTCCAGCATGTCGCCGATCCAGTGCGAGCGGGTAATCGACTTGCCGCGACTGATGGGCAGGGCATGGAACACGCCGGTGGGACGGCGGGAGTATTCCTTCAGGGCATTGAAGAACGGTGTTTCGTAGCGCGCATCCACGCCACGCAGGATATTGACATGCAGTTCGAGGAAATCGTCCTGGTTGTAGAACACCCGGCGACAACCGGTCAGCTCAAGCCCGGCGATCGACTCGACCGGTTCATCGGTGATCAGGTAGATGTCGAGCTCGGGCCGGAGCGCATTGATCAACCGGCAAAGTTCGGCGCCACGGTGGGCAGGCTCGATGGACTCGGGATCGGTGGCGCCCAGGCGCTTGAGGTAGCGCTGCAGGAACGGGATCTCGTTCTCGGACTTCAGCTGCATGCCCGGACGCAGGACCACGGCCTGGATGTTGAAGTTGAACAGTGATGCGATCAGTGCGTCTTCAAAGCTCGGCACGAATACCGGCTCGTAACTGAAGCGATCGTCGGGTCGGCGGGCGCGGCGCAGTGCGCGGCGCTGTGCCTCTTCCTGGGCCGATGTCAGCTCATCAACGATGAGTACCTCGAAGTAGGGTGGGACCTTGACCCGATCATCCGGCACTGCGTCCAGCCCAGCCGTGTCCAGAAAGTCATCTTCGGTCTCTTCATCCTCACGCGGCAGGCGGCGGCGGAATGAACCTGATACCAGCGCCCGGACAATGGCGGCGACTTGCCTGGCCAGTTCGTTGTACTGGCCACGTTCCAGCAGTACCGACAAGCTGCGCCACACCTTGCAACTGGGGAATGCCCAGTAATGTTCTATCAGTTCCAGGGAAGCCAGCAGCTCGCGTGCCTTCTCGACCTCGGCCGTTGCCGCTGTTCCTGCAGGCACTGCCGCCAGCCGGGCGCAGCTGGACTTCAACGCCGTCCAGCGGTCATGGCGCAATTGTGAGGCGCTGTAATATTCGGTCAGTGAATTCTGGGCCTTCTTCGGCTTTGCCTGCATACGTCGTCCTCTACTCTCTATCGCTTGATGCGCCCCGGCATTACCAGCGGACCCAGGCTATCCAGGTACGCCGTTGAACCCGGGCTGCGGTCATACACCGTTAGCTCGCAGCTACGGTCACGGAAGCTCTTCAGGGTCTGCCCCAGTCCATGCAGCCCGCGTGTGCGCTGCCGGCGCACGACCTCCAGGTCGATCTCGATCGGGATGGTCTCATCCGACGAGCCTGCCTGGTAAATCACGGTGCCGGCCGGATCGATCACGGCCGAGCGGCCGAAGCCCCCTGGGCCAAGTCCGTTGATGTCGAACACATAGCACTGGAACTGCGCTGCGGTCGCCCGCGCTATGGCCAGTTCAACATCACGATCTATGGTGCCGGTTAGCACCGGATGCAGCAGTACTTCCGCGCCCATGGCGGTCAGGGTGCGGCTGGTTTCCGGCTGCCAGATGTCATAGCAAATCGACAGGCCGAAGCGACCGACACTGGGTACGTCGAACACGCAGAACTGGTCGCCCGCCGTCACGCCCTGCTCGTAGGGCAGGAACGGGAACATCTTGCGGTACCGAGTGACCACGGTGCCGTCGGGCGCAATCACCGGCGCCGTGTTGTACAGGGCGCCGGATTCAATGCGCTCGAAAATGGACCCGGGCAGCAACCAGATCCCGTGCCGTGATGCGGCCTCGCGCAGGCGATCTTCCTCGGGACCTGGCAGGCTGACCGGCGCGTTGTGCACCGGACCGCACAGCGCCAGTTCACTGAACATCACCATGTCCACCCAGGGAAACCGGCTCATCAATATGTCCAGCCGGTGCAGCACCGCATCCAGGTTCGAGCGGTAGGCAGGTACATGCATCTGCACGCCCGCGATGGCAAATGGGACCATGAGAGATTCCTGAAAATTAGTGCATAAACAAGCAGTTATTGCCTGGTGAAGGGCCCTGCCCAGAAGCAACTCTGACCCGCCGGCCGCTTGTGATCACGCATCATTGTGGCACACCGCACTGTGGCCTGTTGCCGCGCGCCGGGCACAACAGCACGTATTACGGCACTCGCAGTGTATCCTTCGACCCTCGACACAGACGGACCTGACCAGGAGCTCGTGAGCTTGCCAATCAAGGTTGTTGAACTGCACAGCGCGACTGTTGCGCTACACCCTCGTGCCGCCGCCGTGGCACGCAATTTCTACCTCGATGTGCTTGGGCTGAACCTCGGCGCCGATTGCCCGGTCAAGCAAATTGACCCGGGTGCGAGTACGCCCATGAATCGTACCGCCCGCGGTGGCGAAGCGGCCCTGGCATTGGCCGTCGACAGCTTGTCGGCGGCGCGCGCTGAGCTGGATCGCCGTAGCATCTCCCATGAGGTACGCGCCATGCCTGGCGGTGCCTCCATGCTGCTGCTGCGCGACCCCTGTGGCAACCTGATCGAGTTGCACCAGCACGGCGGCTGCGAGTGCACCTTCCCGGTCAGTGGCGACAAGTCGGACTACTCGCGCGTCGCCGGTACCGTGCTGTTTGCCGACATGCGTGGCTTCACCGCAGTGGCAGAACGCCTGGCCCCGGACGAAGTGGTGAAGCTGCTCAATGAGTACTTCGCCATGCTCACCCGGGTCATTGCCGCCCATGGCGGCGTGGTGTTCCACATCGCCGGCGATGGCCTGATGGCGGGATTCGGCTTGCCGGAGTCGATCGCCGAGGCCAGCACCCAGGCCGTCACTGCAGCCCGCGAGATGATTGCGGAATTCGAGGGGCTGGCCAAGCGCTGGAACGAGCAACTGGGCATCGAGACCGGCCTCGGCATCGGCATCAATGCCGGAGAGGTCGTGGCGGGCAATGTGGGCGCGCGGCCGCGCGCCAGCTACACGCTGATTGGCGATACGGTGAACGTCGCTGCTCGACTGGTGCAGCGTGCCCGGGCCGGTGAAGCGCTGTTTTCGCGTGCCGTATTCCAGGCGCTGCCGAGCACCCAACGCGCGGATATCCTGCCCTTGCCGCCGATGGTGCTGCGTGGCCGAAGCGGCGCGGTGGAGCTTTACTGTATTCCGACTGTCGAGCGCCTCGACGTCAGGCCCGAGGACGCCAAGACCCCCTAAGGCGCGGCAGCATCCACCATCAGTCGGCCGATGTAGCCGGTGTCGGTGCCGAACCAGAGTGCCTTCGTCTTCCCATCGAAGACCATGTGACGCACGGCACCACCTGCCTCGCTGAGCACGACATTGGCGACAAACTCGCCACGTTGTGGATCAAACGCCACCATGCGGTTGGGCTGCGGCCCGGACTCCGCCACCCATAGCCAGCCGCGATGATCCAGCGCCATGGCGTAGGGTCGCGACTTTTCCCCGGACGGCGTCTGCCATTCCCGTACTTCGCGGGTGCCGGGATCCATGCGACCGAGGAAGCCCCCTGCGTAGTCCACGTACCAGATGGCCTGGTCTTCACTGACTTCAATGCGCCGGGTGCGCGCAGACTCGCGCGGCAGCAAGATTTCCTCCAGCGCCAGGGTCTTTGGGTCGATGGTCAGCAACTTGTGCGTGCCGAGCAGGTTGGCCCAGGGACGCCCCTGACGGTCCACGACGATTCCGTAGGGCAAGGCGCGCGGCGTGGTCACAGGCCAGGTCTCGACCTTGCGATTGGCCAGCGTCACCCGACCCACATGATTGGCACGCTGCGCCGTGAACCAGATATGACCCTGGCCATCGCCCACCAGCGTGTGCGGATCGGGTACAGCGGTCGGCGTCATCAGCTTTTCGATGGTCCCGGTCGCCGGATCCATGCGGCCAATATGCTGCGCCTGGTTGCCGGCGTACCAGATCATTCCGTCCTCACCGACAATCAGGTTATGTGGTCCCGCACCCTTCTCCAGGTCGAAACGCTTGAAGGATGCCGAGGCCGGATCGAATACGGCGACGTAGTCACCGGTCTGGCCGACGAACCAGACGCGACCATCTGCCGCTACGGCCGGGTCGCGCGGCCGCGTATTCTGCCAGGGCACCTGCCAGAAGTCGGCCGTCCATTGTTCAGCAGCCACAGCCGTCGGCATCAACAGTCCGAACAGCAGCCAGGCCAGTCCCCTTTGGATTATCGTGTGCATCGGGTTCGTTCCCTGATTGGGGTATTGTTGCAACTCGCGTTTACCTTAGTCCCGGCGATCATTGATGGCAATCGAGCACCTTGCGACACCGTTGATCTGCGCCTATGCCCTCGACCGGCAGGGCGGCGGCCGGGCGCTGGACTGGTCCGAGGCGCGGCGGATGCAGGGCAGCCATGAGACGCCCGTGTGGATTCACCTGCAGCGCGATGCCCCCGGGGCGCGCGAGTGGCTGGAGCGGGAATCAGGCCTCGATGACATCCTGTGTGATGCCTTGCTGTCAGACGAATCGCGCCCACGTTGCGATTCGACCGGTGATGAAATGCTGGTCAGCCTGCGTGGGGTCAACCTGAATCCAGGGGCCGACCCCGAGGACATGGTCGCCCTGGTGTTGTGGGCCAATGGCCTGCGCATCATCACCGTGCGGCGACGACGCATCATGGCCATCGACGCCATCCGCCAGGCGATCGACAAGGGCACTGGCCCACGCAGCTGCGGTGACCTCGTGGCCCAGATTGCCGACGGCCTGGTCGAGCGCATGGGGCCGGTGATCGACCAACTGGAAGAAGAGGTCGACACGCTTGAGGAGGCCATCATCGAGGGCAGGAGCGAAGGCGTGCGTTACGCCATCGCCGAACTGCGCCGCTCGGCCATTGGCTTGCGTCGCTACATTTCGCCGCAGCGTGAGGCAATGGCGCGCCTGCAGGCGCTGCAACTGGGCTGGCTCGCGCCCACCGACCTGCGCCTGCTGCGCGAGGTTGCCGATCGCATCCTGCGCTACGTGGAAGACCTCGACGCAGCGCGGGAGCGCGCCCAGGTCGCGCAGGACGAACTGTCCAGCCGCCTGTCCGAGCAGCTCAATCGCAACATGTATGTGCTGTCGATCGTCGCCGCGGTGTTCCTGCCGCTCGGCTTGCTGACCGGCTATCTCGGCATCAATGTCGGCGGCATTCCCGGTGCCGAGTGGAAGTACGCCTTTGCCGCGGTCGGCCTCGGGCTGTTGCTGGTCGCCGCGCTGCAACTGTGGCTGTTCCGCCGGCTGAAATGGATCTGATCCCCAGGTGATCACCGCCGGCCGCCAGGTCCTGTCGCGCATCGCCCTGAGCGGCGTGCCGCTTCTGCTGTTCGTGCTACACGCGCTGGGCGCCGTGCCGCTTGAATTCGTGCAGCGCATCGAGAACTACCTCTACGACGTGCGTGTCGAGGTGATGATGCCGCGCGTCGTCGATCCGCGCGTGGTCATCGTCGACATCGACGAGGCCAGCCTCGCCGCCGAGGGCCAGTGGCCCTGGGGTCGCGACAAGGTGGCACGGCTGATGGACAGCCTGTTTGATGACTACGGCATCCGCACGCTCGGATTCGATGTGTTGTTCGCCGAGCCCGAGCGATCCACTGCGCTTGAGTTGATTGAGGCCCTCGGCAGCGGGCCGGGACGCGACCCCGGCCTGGTGGCCGAGCTTGAGGCGCTGCGGCCGAAGTATCAGCACGACCGGATCTTCAGCGAGTCGCTGATCGCACGCGACATCGTCATGGGCTTTGTCTTCAAGCAGCGCATCGGCGCCAACGAGCAGGCCGAGGTAGGCCTGTTGCCACCGCCGATCCTCGCCGAGGATCCGCGCGTTGCTGCCCACGGCTGGCTACGCCCCGCCGGCTACGCCGCCAACCTGCCGCAGCTACAGCAATCGGCCGCCGCGGCCGGATTCTTCGATACGCCGCTGGTCGACGACGATGGCGTGGTGCGGCGCATTGCGTTGCTGCAGATGCATGGTGGCGTGCTTTACGAGTCACTGAGCCTGGCCGTGGCGCGCCGCGCGCTGGGCTCGCCGCCCATCACCTTCGCCTTTGGTGAGCAGCGCCAGGACCGCCTCGCCTACATGATGCTGGGCGAGAGCCGCATCCGCCTGGATACCCAAGGCGCAGTGCTGATTCCGTTTCGCGGCCCGCTCGGCAGCTTTCGCTACATTTCCGCGACCGACGTGCTGGCGGGCACCGCGCCGGCAGAAGCGCTGCAGGATGCCATCGTCCTGATCGGCGCCAGCGCCCCCGGCCTGCTTGACGTGCGCGCCACACCGGTGGCCAAGGAGTACATCGGCGTCGAGGCCCATGCCAACCTGGTCTCCGGAATGCTGGATGGCACGATCCCCTACCAGCCACAGGACTCCGCCACCATCGAGGTGATCGCGCTGCTGTTCATTGCACTGGTCACCGCCCTGCTGTTGCCGCGACTGGCGCCATTGCCGGGATTCGGGCTGTTTATCCTGCTGATCGTGGCGATGATCGGCTTGAACCTGTGGTTCTGGAGCCGTGCCGGCATTGTCCTGCCGCTGGGCGGCGTGCTGTTCTACACCACGCTGGCGGCCCTGTTGCAGCTGACCTGGGGCTATTTCACCGCAACCCTCAGGCGCCAGCACTTGTCGCGCATCTTTGGGCAATACGTGCCTGCGGAAATCGTCCGCGAAATCGACAGTGGTGGTGCCGAGGTCTCGCTGGAAGGCGAAAGCCGCGACATGTCCGTGCTGTTCTCCGACGTGCGCGGATTTACCACGATCTCGGAAGGACTCAATGCGCGCGAGCTGACCCGCATGATGAACGACTTCCTCACGCCCATCACTGCGGTGATCCAGCGCCATCGCGGCACCATCGACAAGTACATGGGCGATGCGGTGATGGCGTTCTGGGGTGCACCCCTGCCGGACCAGGGGCATGCCCGGCATGCCGTGTTGGCCTCGCTCGAGATGATCCGCACCATGCGCGAGCTTGGGCCACAATTCGCCGCCCGCGGCCTGCCACAGCTGGAAATCGGCGTCGGCATCTCCAGCGGCGAAATGAACGTAGGCAACATGGGCTCGCAATTCCGCACCGCCTACACGGTGCTCGGCGACACCGTCAACCTGGGGTCGCGCCTCGAGGGCCTGACCAAGCAGTACGGCGTTCCCATCATCGTCAGCGAGGCAACCGCCGCCGCGGTGCCGGACATGCTGTTCATGGAACTCGACCTGGTGCGGGTGAAGGGCAAGCAGGAACCGGTCGCCATCTTCCAGCCGCTGGTGCTGCAGCCAGAGGCCAACGCCGAGCAGCTGCAGGTGGTGCGTGCCTATGCCGGGGCGCTGTCGCTCTATCGCGCGCGGCGCTGGCATGAAGCTGCGGCGGCCTTCGGGTCACTGTCCTCGGGCCCGGCTGCCGGACCGAGTACGCTGTTCCTGCAGCGCATCACCCATTTCACGCAGCAGCCCCCGGCCCCCGATTGGGATGGAGTTTTCGAGTTCAGAAGCAAATAATGTCGTTTCGGTCGTATCCGGGGGGATGCAAATGGGGCGGCAACAATACTTAGGCGCGCTCTGCGCCGCGCTGGCTGCTGTCTTACTGGCGGCATCGGGCCCAACACTGGCCCAGACGCCTGCGCAGGATTTTGCGGGTTCATTGCGGCAAGCACGCACGCTGATCCTCGATGGCCAGGCCGGACAGGCCTATCAACTGCTTGCACCACTTGAGGCGGAGCTTGCCGGCTCGGCCAGCTTTGACTTCCTCCTTGCGGTCGCCGCGCTCGACAGCGGCCGCAGCGGCGAGGCCATTGCCACCCTTTCGCGACTGCTCGCACTGCAACCGCGCCACCATGACGCACGCATCGAGCTCGGGCGCGCGCAGCTGGAGAGCGGACATCGTGACGCAGCCCGGCGGCAGTTTGACTTCCTGAAGTCACAGGAACTTTCGCCGCAGCAGCGCGAACTCGTGGACGACTACCTGGCGGCGATGACGCCCGAGCAATCGGGCGGCGGCGTACAGGGCTGGCTGGGACTGACGGCCGGCCAGGACAGCAACGCCAACGCTGCTACTTCTTCGCGCACATTCCTGGGCCTGACGCTGAACCCCGACAATGTGCGCACCTCCTCGCCGTTTGGTGAGTTGACGGCGGGCATCGGCTATCAGGGCCCGATCGGCCCGGCCTCCCGGCTGACCACGACCATGCAAATCGGGCACCGCGCCAATACCGACGCCTCATTCGTGGACCAGACTGTCATCGCCGCTGACCTCGGCCTGGTCCTGGGGGCCAATGCGACACGGATGCAGTTTAGCCTCGGCGGGCACACGGCCTGGCTGGATAGCGAATCCTACTTGTCCGGGTTTGGCGCCGAACTCGGCGTCCTGCATGACCTCGACAGCGGCTGGACCGTGGGCCTGCGCGGCAACCGCGGAACGGTTCGCCACGACGACAGTGGCCTGGACTTCTACGACGTGGATCGCAGCCTGGGCATCGTGACGGTGAGCCGCGCGCGCGATGACGGCGCCGCCGTTGCGATCACGGCTTTTTTCGGTGGCGACGATCCGCGGCGCAACACGTCTTCCTTTGGCAACAACCGCAGCGGCGCGCGCATCAATACGCGGTTGCCGCTGGGCGGGATGCAACTACAGGTGGACCTCGCACTCCAGGAAGTGAATTACGACAACACGCCGGGGTTCTTCTTTGGCGCCGATCGCCGTGACACCCATGGGTCAGTCGGCGCCACCCTGGACGGCCTGACGCTGCCGATGGGTGCCTGGCGACTTCTGCCGTCGCTGCGCTATACGCGCAATGACTCCACCATCGCTCTATATGACTATGAGCGCATCGAGTTCCGCCTGTCGCTGCTGTACTCACGACGCTAGCAAGGGAAAACCATGAAAGTCCTGCACCAAAATATCCGCCATCTCCCTGCTTGGTTACTGGTCTGTGGCCTGGCCCTCGCTCCCGCACTGGCGCTGGCGGATGACGCCGGCAAGGCGCTATTCGTCGCCGGTCCGGTCACCGTGGAGCGCCCCGCCGCATCCCCGCTGGGGAAGGGCGATCCGGTGCTGAAAGGTGACGTGGTGGCGACTGGGGAGCGCGCTCGCGCCCAGTTGTTGATGAATGACGGCGCACGCATCGCCATTCGTGCCAACTCACGCTATCGCATCAACGAATTCAGAATGCCTGATGCGGTAAGTGCGCCCACCCGCGCCAGTACCGCCACGGCCACTGGCAGCAGTGTGGCAACACTGATCAAGGGCGGGTTCCGTGCTTCCACGGGCGCCATCGGCGCCGACGGTGGCCAGGGCTATGAGGTGCGCACGCCGGTGGGCACCCTCGGCATTCGCGGCACCGATTACGCCGCCGCCTGGTGCGATGGCGACTGCAATGACGGGCCGGCGGCCAGCGCCACCGCGGCTGCGCGCAAGGGCCTGTACCTGTCCGTATTCAAGGGCGCTATCGTCCACAGCGGCGGCGGCAAGACCCTCAACCTGACCGCCGGCCAGAGCGCGTTCCTGCCGGCCGACGGCAATGATGCCGAAATGCTGCCAGCCGCACCGCCGTGGTTGCTGCAGGATGGCGCGGGACCACTTTCCCACGGCGTGGTCAGCCAGACTGATGACAACAGCCTGCAGTCGGGCCTGGTGGGCCGGCGCGGCGCCGGCAAACCCGGCTCGTCAGCACCCGATTCCTCAGCGCCAGGCGATCCGGCGACCCCACCGTCGAGCCTCGGCAGCCAGCGCCCGATCACCGCGACCGATGACAACGGCACTGTCATCGACCTTTCCAATGGACAACTCGGGGGTCGCGGCCAGACGCCAGGGAGTACGGCGCCTACGGACAACAACAGTACCCTTCTCCCTCCAGGCCAACGGCCGCCGGGAGGTTGAGCGGCCGGCGGCGGTAGGGAGCTGATGCAGCGCTTCCAGGTCGCCATTGTCGGCGCGGGCCCTGCCGGCCTGAGCGCAGCCGCACATGCGGCGAAGCTCGGCGTCTCGCACGTGCTGCTGGAAGCCAGCGCCGTGCACGCCCACACCATCCAGCGCTACCAGAAGGGCAAGCACGTCATGGCCGAGCCCAGCGTGCTGCCACTGCGCAGCGAGCTGGACTTTGCCGCGGGCGTGCGCGAAGAAGTCCTCGGTCGCTGGCAGAAAAACATCCAGGCGCTGGGCATCAATGTCCAATATGGCGCCACGGTCGAGAGCATCAGCGGCCGTGAGCCTGCGTTCACCCTGCGCCTGAAGAGTGGCGAAACCATCGCGGCCGAGAGGGTCGTTTTTGCCATCGGCCTGCAAGGCAACCTGCGCCAACTCGGCGTAGCGGGCGATGACCTGCCCTGCGTCCAATATCAGCTCGACGACCCCGATGAATATCGCGATGAGGTGATCGTGGTGGTCGGCGCAGGTGATGCAGCGATCGAGAATGCCGCTGCCCTCGTCGGCCAGAACAAGGTCATCATCGTCAATCGCAGCGACGAGTTCAGTCGCGTGAAGGATGGCAACCTGCGCCTGATCACCCAGGCCATCGAGCAGGAGCGCATCTCATGCTTTTTCCGCAGCAGTGTTTCGCGCGTCGAGCCAGTGGCGGGCAGCGAACGACCCTACGTCCTGGTGCTGGATACCGCGACCGGCGAAGCGCGGATTCCCTGCGATCGCATCATTGCGCGCATTGGCGCCATCCCGCCGCGGCGCTTTGTCGAGGCCTGCGGCATTGAGTTCTCCGGCAGCGACGCCGCGGCCCTGCCACGCCTGAGCACGCGCTACGAATCAAGCGTCGCTGGCCTCTATGTCATTGGCGCGCTGGGTGGATATCCGCTGATCAAGCAGGCCATGAACCAGGGCTATGAAGCCGTGGAATACGCGCTGGGGCGCAGCGTCGAGCCCGCCGACCAGCCGCTGCTGGCGGACAAGTTTCGCGCGCTGCCGCAAGCCATGGCTGTCGATGCCAATTTGCAGTGGATGCAACAGTGCGTAGCGCTGTACCAGGAAATCAACCCGCTGCAGTTTCGCGAGTTCATCCTCGGCAGCACGGTGCATGTGCTGAAGGCCGGCGCCACGATTTTCCGCCGCAATGACTACACCGACACTTTCTTTGCCATCCTCGATGGCAGCGTGGAGATCGAGCTCGGTGAGGAACGCAGCTTCTCGCTCAAGCTCGGGCCTGGGCAATTCTTCGGCGAAATGAGCCTGCTGTCGGGGCGCCGGCGCTCCGGCACAGCCATCGCCGGGCCCGGCTGCATCCTGATCGAGTCGCCGCGGCGCGAGGTGCTGAAGCTGATCCAGTCCGTCGACGGCGTGCGCCGGATCATTGATGAGCACTTCATTATTCGCGCGATCCAGACCAGCTTCGCCCCGGATGCCAGCGAGGAGGAGCTGCGCCCGATCGCGGCCGGTGCGCGCCTGAACAATTTCAAGCCGGATGAGTCCGTGTTCAGCGAGGGCGACAATGCCGACGACCTGCACCTGATCCGCAGCGGCTCGGTGGCGGTGACGCGCAGCGTGGGTGGGCGACAGGTCGTGATCTCCTATGTCGCCGCCGGCAATTACGTCGGCGAGATGGGCCTGTTGGGCGACACGGTACGGAATGCGACGGTACGCGCCACCGTCGCCACCGAGACTATCAGCCTCGGTGCCGACGGGTTCCATCGCCTGCTGGAGCGCGACCCGCTGCTGGCCGCACAGGTCCGCGACAAGATGCGCAAGCGACTGACCGACACCACGCGCATGTCAACGCAGCCCCAGGCCGGCGACATGATTTCCTTCCTGATGCAGCAAGGCCTGGGTGAGGCCACCGATGTCCTGTTGATCGACCAGGAGCTGTGCGTCGGCTGCGATAACTGCGAGAAGGCCTGTGCCGAGACCCACGGCGGCACCTCGCGTCTGGATCGTGAGGCGGGCCCCACCTATGCACAGGTCCACGTGCCCACCTCCTGCCGCCACTGCGAGGATCCGCATTGCATGACCGACTGCCCGCCGGATGCCATCCGTCGCGCACCCAATGGCGAGGTCTACATTCGCGATAACTGCATCGGCTGTGGCAATTGCGAGCGCAACTGTCCTTATGACGTGATCCAGATGGCCGCCGAGGCCGCGCCCAAGCCCGGCCTGCTGTCCTGGATGTTGCTGGGCCGCGGCCCAGGGCCAGGCGCAGCGGCCAGCGCTCAGCCGAAAGACAGCACGGCAGCCAAGCGCGCGGTGAAGTGTGACATGTGCAAGGACCTCTCCGGCGGACCGGCCTGCGTACGCGCCTGCCCGACGGGCGCGGCGATTCGCATTGGACCCGATGGATTCATTGACCTGGTGCATGAGGCGGGTCGCTGACATGAGTAATACCCATGTCTCGATGCTCGCCCATGGCCGCCTGCGCTACCTGTGGATCGCACTCGCGGTGGTCATCGCCTGCATTGCGGCCTATGCCTGGCACCAGCCGCCTGAGCCTGCCAATGGCGGCACCTGGCTCGGCTACGTGCTGGGCTCGATTGGTGCAGTGCTGATTTTCTGGCTAATGGCCTATGGCCTGCGCAAGCGCGCCTATGCCTCAACGCTGGGCACGGTGCGCGGCTGGCTGTCAGCTCACGTCTATCTGGGCACAGCGCTGGTGGTCGTCGTGACCCTGCATGCCGGTTTCCAGCTGGGCTGGAACATCCACAGCCTGGCCTACCTGCTGACACTCCTGGTGGTGGCCAGCGGTGTGCTGGGTGTGGTGCTGTACCTGCGCTACCCCGGCCAGATCAATCAGCTGCGCGCAGCGCAGACGCTGGAGCAAATGCAGGCTGACCTGGTCGAGATCGACAGGCTGTGCGTGAGACTGGCCGCGAAACTGGGTGGCGAGTACCCGATGGTCATCGCCAGCAATCGCGACCGCACGATGATTGGCGGCAGTGGCCTGGCGCTCCTGCTCGGACGCGATCGTTCACGCGTGGTGCTGCCGCTGGAGGCGGCCTCGGGCGTCACCGACCAGCGGCCCGTGCCCAATCCCGGCCAGGTCACGCTGCTGCACTGGCTGGGTGAACAGGTTGCGCAAAGCCATGACGGCGAGACCACCCGCGCATTGCAGGAATTGATGAACCTGGTCGGCTCGCGTCGCGCACTGCTCTCGCGCCTGGTCCGCGACGCACAACTGCGAGCCTGGCTGGCGGCCTGGCTCTACCTGCACGTGCCCGCGTCACTTGCCCTGCTGGCGGCGCTGATGGCCCACGTCATCGTCGTCTTCACCTACTGGTAGCCGATCATGCGTGTCCTGATCCGATTCCTCAGCCACCCCAGTGCCGGTGCCATCGAGCAGAAGGACCGCCGCTTCGAGGGTGAGGCCCTGACGCTGGGTCGTGCGACCGACCAGGTGCTGTTCATCAAGGACCGGCGAGTGGCGCTGGAACATGCACGCATCGTCCTGCACCTGGGACGTCCGGTGATTCGCTCTGCCGTGGCCGGCGGCGTTGTCGTCAATGGCATACCCACCGGTGAAGCCCGCCTTCGGCAGGGCGACACGCTGCGCATCGGTGACAACCTGTTGCGCGTCATTGCGCCGCCGCAGGGATTTGACCTGGCATTGACCTTTGAGCTCGATCCCGAAGCTCAACGCGCAGCGACTACGGTAGAGGCACCCAGGCTGGACCTGCCGGCGGTCGGCTGGTCCATGCGCCGCCCGTCCTGGATCAGCTTTCTCACCATCATTGCCTTCACCCTGCTTATTCCCGCCAGTGGCCTGATGGATAGCGGAGTGCGGGACACGCTGCGCGCGCAGGCCTTGCCCGACGACGGTCATTGGTTGTCGGGGCCACTCGCCACTGTGCATGCCAATGTCGGCACGCAGTGCGAGACCTGCCACCGCCTGCCCTTCCAGCGCGTGCGTAATGCCGCTTGCCTGGATTGCCACGCCACCACCGTGGGTCGGCACTTTGATGCTGATACCGGCCTGGTGACCCGCCTGGAGACCGCGCGCTGTGCCAGCTGCCACGCCGAGCACAATGAACCGGCCACGCTGCTGCGTCGCGACGAGAAGCTGTGCGTCCAGTGCCATGCCAACCTGGTCGAAACGGCTGGACCCGGCGTGACGGCCCAGGACACGGGCGATTTCGCCACGGCCCACCCGGAGTTTCGGGTGAGCCTGCGGGTGCCGCCCGATCAGGCTGGCCAGAAGGCGCGGACCATTCGCCTGCCACTGGATCGCGCCGAGCTGCGCGAACGCTCGCGCCTGAAATTTTCCCACCTCAGCCACCTGCTGCCCGAGGGTGTAGATAGCCCGCAAGGCATCCAGGTGCTCAATTGCGGCAACTGTCACCAGCCGGCCGCCGAGGGCACCGGCATGCAGCCCATTCGCATGCAGCAGCATTGTGCCCAGTGCCATCGGCTGGATTTTGACCCCGCGTTTCCCGACGCAACCATCCCGCATGGTGATGCCAGCGTCGTGATGAAGCGCCTGGTGGAGTACTACAGCCGCAGCTTCCTTGAAAGTTACCCCGACCCGCAGGCGGGATCGCCCGAGAGCCGCTCCCTGGCGCGGCCCGGCCGGCCGCTGTCAACGCGCCAGCGCGACTGGCTGCTGGAGAAGGCAAAGACCCGCGCCGAGGAGATCGCTCGCGACCTCTTTGAGCGCCGCACTTGCCAAGGCTGCCATGAGGTCGGGGGCAACGGCAGCGTGGCCACGCCCTGGCGAGTCGCACCGGTGCAGTTGACCGAGCGCTATTTTCCGGCGGCCCATTTCAGTCATGCGCGACATGACACGGCGCTGACCGCTTGCGAAGACTGCCATCGCGCCAGCACATCCGAGAACTCCTCAGACGTGTTGATTCCGACGATCACGACCTGCCGCGACTGCCACGGTTCGGGTGACTCGCGCCGCGTCCCTGAGGGCAAGGTGACCAGCGACTGCGTCATGTGCCACCGCTTCCACCAGTCGCGCCACGGCGCCTGGACCGCGCCGGAAGCCCAGTGAATTCGGCATTACGGTTTCGCTTCCTGCTTGCCCTGACCGGCGTGCTGCTATCGGCCTGTGGCGGTGGCAGCAGCGAAAGCGCGCCACCGGGTGCGGTATCGCCGCCCCCGGTGGTCTGCGACGGCAATTGCGCGGGACCCACGAGCTTCCTGACACTCACCAGTGTCGAAGGCGTGCTGGCGCGCGCCATTGCCGAAGCGCAAGCGCGCAATGCCCGCGCCACCATCGCCGTGGTGGATCGCGTCGGCAATGTGCTTGCGGTTTTTCGCATGAGCGGCGCGGCCACCAGCGTGACGCTGCAAACCAACGGCGCCAATGGCGGGCTCGAGGGCGTCAGCATCGTGCCCGATACGCTGGCAGCGATTGCCAAGGCGCTGACCGGTGCCTATCTCTCCAGCGAGGGCCATGCCTTCGGCAGCCGCACGGCCAGCCAGATCGTCCAGGACCATTTCAATCCCGGTGAATTGCTGGCCCCGGCCGGACCCCTGTTTGGTGTGCAGTTCAGCCAGCTGCCCTGCTCCGATCTTTCCACGCGCTTCACCGGCGCCGCGGCCAATGCGGGTCCGAAGCGCTCACCGCTGGGCCTGGCGGCGGACCCCGGCGGCCTGCCGCTTTTTCTTGCCGGCACACCAGTCGGCGGCGTCGGCGTTATTGCTGATAGCGTCTATGGACTGGATGCCGACATTAGCGATGTCGACCAGGACCTCGACGAGCTGATCGCGCTGGCCGGAACATTCGGGCTGGCCGCACCGGATGATCGCCGCGCCGAGCGCATCACGGCCGATGGCAAGAGCCTGCGCCTGGCTGACGCCAGCTTCACTGAGCTGCGCTCGACACCGACGAACGCACCGAGTTTTGCCAGCCTCAATGGCGTTGCCGGTGTATTGCTCGCCGTGCCGGGCTATGCCGCAGCTGTCGTGCAGGCAGGCACTGCCTTCGGCCAGCCGGCTTCGGGTATCCGCGCAGACACGCTGGACTTCCCGGGCCTGGATGCCTTTGTGCTGGTCGACACTGCCAACAACGAGCGCTACCGGCCTGCTGCAGGCACGGAAGCGATCGGCGCGCTGAGCGCCGCCGAGGTGCGACGCCTGATCGCCGAGGCGCTCACGGTTGCACGCTCAGCACGGGCACAGATTCGCCGGCCGCTGGGTTCACACGCCCGCGTCACGGTGTCGGTGGTGGATTCCAGCGGCGTGGTGCTGGGCATTGCGCGCGGTCGCGATGGCCCGGTGTTCGGCATTGATGTGTCGCTGCAGAAAGCGCGCAGTGCCGCCTTCATGTCCTCGCCCGCCGCAGCAGCGGCATTGTCGGGACTGCCAACTGTCACCTACCTCGCCGGTGGCCTGGCGGTGCTGCGCAGTGAATCACCCACGCAGTACGTCACCGGACTGCGGGGCTTCCTCGGCCTGCCCGCCGCGCTGTCTGATGGTGCGGTGGCTTACGGCACGCGCTCCATCGCCAACCTGGCGCGGCCTTTTTATCCCGACGGCGTGGATAGCGCACCCGCCGGTCCACTCAGCGATCCCGCCGGTCAATGGAGCATCTTCTCCACCGGCCTGCAGCTCGACCTGGCCCACAACGCCATCATCCAGCACGTGGCCTTTGTCGCCGGCCTGGCGCCGGACACGCCACAGAACTGCACGGGTGTACGCGGCTTTGACCTGGGCTTCGGCAGCGCAGGCGCGATTCCCGCGCTGGCCAACGGCCTGCAGATATTTCCCGGCGGCGTGCCAATCTATCGCGGCAGCCAGCTGGTCGGAGGCATCGGAGTATCCGGTGACGGCGTGGACCAGGACGACATGATCGCCTTCCTTGGACTGCATCGCGCCGGCCTGGCCTTGGGCGGCGCCTTCGGCAACGCACCCGCTGCCATGCGTGCCGACCAGCTGGCACCTGCGGGAACCCGCCTGCGCTACGTCAATTGCCCGCAGGCGCCCTTCCTCGACTCCACTGCGGAGGGCGTCTGTGAAGGCAAGTAAGGCCTGCTTGCTGGTGCTTGCCGCAGCGCTGCCGCTGCCCGCGCTTGCGCAGGAGGAATCGACAGGCAGCTCGCTGGCCGAACAGCGTTGCCCGCCGCAGCAGGCGGTGGAGCCCGGACGGCGAAGCCCCACCGTGCCGGTATTGCCCTATGAGCCAACACCTTGTGACCCAACGCGATTGCCGCCGGCACGCGCTGCTGATATCGCCGACTTCACCGAGATGCCGGATCGCTGGCGCATCGTCAGCCTGCTGGGCTACCGCGAGAACCTGCTCGATCCCTATAGCGGCAACAACTGGCTCAAGGGTGACCACCCGGCCTTTGGTGGAGACTGGTTCGTCAACCTCGGCATCGTCAGCGATACGGTAGTTGAGCCGCGGCGATTTCCGGTTCCTGTTGCCGGTCCCGCGAGCGGTGGGCCCGGCAGCCTCGACACCATCGGTGACGGTGAGCAAAGCGTGTTTGCCGAAAACCTCATCGTCGAGGCTGTGCTCTACAAGGGCAATACGGTGTTCCGGCCACCCGACTGGGAAATCCGCTTTACCCCGGTGTTCAACTTCAATCATGCCGAGGCCCGCGAGCGCGGCATCCTCAAGGCCAATGCTGACTTCGGTACCACGCGCACCGAGGGTGTCATTGGCGTGCAGGCGCTGTTTGTCGACAAGCACCTGCGCAATGTCTCAGAGCGCTACGACTTCGACAGCCTGCGCATCGGCATCCAGCCGTTCACAGCCGACTTCCGCGGCTTCCTGTTCCAGGACAGCCCATTTGGCATGCGCCTGTTCGGCACCCGCGACAACAACCGCTGGCAATACAACCTGGCCTGGTTTCGTCGGCTGGAGAAGGATACCAACAGCGGACTCAATAACCTCATCGAGCTCGGGGGCGATGCGTTTCGTGACGACGACCTGTTCGTCGCCAACCTCTATCGCCAGGACTTCCCCTGGCTGGGCTTCACCTCGCAACTGGCACTGGTGCACAACCGCAATCGCGAGGCCGCTGAAGTCCGCTACGACGACAATGGATTCATCCAGCGCCCCGCCTCGCTGGGCCTGGAGCGCAGCCGCGACTACGACGTGACCTACCTCGGCTACAACGGTGATGGCCACATCGGTCGCTGGAACCTGACGGTCAGTGGCTATGTCGCCGTCGGCGAGGAAGATCGCGGCACCTTCAATGAGGCAGCTGGCGACATCCGTGCGTGGTTTGCCGCGGCCGAGGCCTCGCGTGACTACGACTGGATCCGCCCGCGCGCTACGCTTGTCTACGCCTCCGGTGATGAAGATCCCTTCGACGACCTGGCCACCGGCTTTGACGCCATCTTCGAGAATCCGCTGATCGCGGGTGCCGACACCAGCTTCTGGATACGCCAGCCCGTTCCGCTGATTGGCGGCGGTCGTGTCACGCTTTCCGGTCGCAATGGCATGCTCAATTCCCTGCGCTCCTCCAAGGAATTTGGCCAGTCCAACTTCACCAATCCCGGCCTGGTGCTGATCGGCCTGGGCGCGGATCTTGACCTGCACCCGACGCTGCGCATCAGTGCCAATGCCAACGGGCTGTGGTTTGCCGATACCGCGAGCCTGGAAGTGGCGCGCAGCCAGGTCGGCATCGATCGCAGCATTGGGCTGGACCTGTCGGTCGCGCTGACCTGGCGACCGCTGGCGAGCCAGAACATCGTGCTGAGGATGTCGGCAGCGGCACTCTTGCCTGGCGCCGGGTTTAGGGCCTTGTATGGCAGTGACACGGCCTATTCAATACTCGGCAACATCGTGTTGGTGTATTGATGAAACTGATGCGCATTGCCCTGCTGTTACTGATCTCCACCTTGGTGGTGGCCCGCGCCAGCGATGAGACGGGCACGGCGGTGGTGCGCCAGTACCTCACGGCACCCTCCGCACCACTGGCCCAGACACGCGAGGCTGCGGCGGCCAAGAGCGCGGGCTGCCTGGCCTGCCACACCAGCACCGACCAGCCGACCATGCACGCGACACCTGCAGTGGTACTGGGCTGCAGTGATTGCCATGGCGGCGATGCGACCGTGCGCTGGCAGGGACCCGCCACCGACGCAACAGCCTATTCGCTGGCCCGTGACAGCGCTCATGTGCTGCCACGCTACCCACAGGCCTGGCACACCCCCGCCAGCGCCAACCCGGAGCGCAGCTACACCCTGCTCAATCGTGAGGCGCCGGAGTTCATCCGCTTCGTCAATCCCTCGGACTACCGCATCGTGCGCGAGGCCTGTGGCGCATGTCACATGAAGACTATCCTGGCCGCCGAACGCAGCCTGATGTCCACCATCGCCATGTTCTGGGGCGGCGCTGCATACAACAATGGCTTGCTGCCCTTCAAGAATTACATCCTCGGTGAGGCCTATACCCGCGACGGCCAGGCGGCGATCCTCGAAGGCGCGCCCGCGAGCGAGGACGAGCGTCGTGCACACGGCATTGTCGAGCGCCTGTATCCGCTGCCGCGCTGGGAGAACCTGCGGCCTGCCGATGTGTTTCGCGTGTTTGAGGATGGCGGGCGCAACCTGTCGAACCTGTTTGCAGAAACCGGCATGCCTAATGTGATCGGGCAGATACAGCGGCTCGAGGAACCGGGTCGGCCAGATATCCGCCAGTCCAATCGCGGCCGCGGCACCGGGGCACGCATCGCGGTCCCCGTGCTCAACATCCACAAGACACGGCTCAACGACCCGCTCACCTGGTTCCTCGGCACCAATGACCAGCCGGGTGACTACCGCAGCTCCGGCTGCGCCGCCTGCCATGTCGTGTATGCCAATGATCGCGACCCGCGGCACTCCGGCGACTACGCCCGCCACGGCCATGGCGGCACGACCCAGACCGTGGACCCGACCATCCCCAGGGAGAAGCCGGCCCACCCGCTCACCCACCAGTTCACCCGCGCGATTCCCACCAGCCAGTGCATGGTCTGCCACATGCACCAGCCGAACATGTTCATGAACACCTTCCTCGGCTACACCATGTGGGACTACGAGTCCGATGCGCCGGCGATGTGGCCAGAACAGCAGCGCTACCCCAGCGCCGAGGAAATGCGCAAGATACTGGATCGCAACCCCGAAGGCGCAGCGGCGCGCGGCAAGTGGTCCGACCTTGATTTCCTGCGCGGTGTGTCGGAGTTGAATCCCACCCTCAATGACACGCAGTTCGCCGACTACCACGGCCACGGCTGGAATTTCCGCGCAGTGTTCAAGCGAGATCGCAAAGGCAACCTGCTCGACGCCGAAGGAAAGCAGGTGGCGGCGGATGACCCGGCGAAATTCCAGAAGGCCGTTCACCTGTCATCCGTGCACGTGGATGTCGGCATGCATTGCGTGGATTGCCACTTTGCCCAGGACGCACATGGCAATGGCCATCTCTATGGCGAAGTGGCGCAGGCGGTGGAGATTGACTGCAAGGACTGTCACGGCACGGCAACCACCTATCCCACGCTGCGCAGCTCGGGACCTGCAGCTAGCCCTAATGGTGGCGACCTCAGCGTGCTGCGTAACCCCGATGGTCGGCGCAGGTTTGAGTGGATCAACGGCAAGTTGTTGCAGCGCTCGGTGCTCGACCCCAGCCGCGAGTGGGAGATGTCACTGGTCAAGGACAGCGTCAGCCAGGGGCATCCGGCCTACAACGCCAAGGCCGCACGCGCCAAGCTGATGCCGCGCGATCCGCAGGGCCAGGCCTGGGGCCCGGCGCTGCCTGCCTCGCAGCTCGCGCATGCCGATGAGCAGATGGAATGCTATGCCTGCCACAGTTCCTGGACCACCGCTTGTGGCGGCTGCCACCTGCCAGTCGAGGCCAACTGGAAAACCGAGACCCATCGCTATGAGGGTGGGATTGCCCGAAACTGGTCGAGCTACAACCCGCAGGTCGCGCGTGAAGATGTCTTCATGCTTGGACTACGCGGCCCGACCGAGGGCCACAAGATTGCCCCGGTGCGCTCTTCCTCGGCGCTGGTGCTGTCATCCACCAATGCCAACCGCGAGCGCATCTATGTGCAGCAGCCGCCCATAGCCGCCTCCGGCTACAGCTCGCAGGCGATGAACCCGCACTATCCGCATACCGAGCGCAAGACCGAGACTCGCGTGTGCAGCGACTGTCACCTGTCACGCCAGGGCGACAACAACGCGATCCTCGCGCAGACCCTGGGCCAGGGCACGCAGTACATCAACTTCCTCGGCTTGAATGCCTGGGTGGGCACCGAGCGCGAAGTTGCCGCCGTGCAGGTCACCGAGTGGGAGGAACCGCAGGCAGTCATCGGCAGCTACCTGCAACGCTTTGCCTATCCGGACTGGTTCCGCGCACACCAGGACAAGGGCCGCGTCCTGCAGGAAGCCCATCGCCATCGTTCCGGCCCGGCACACTGCCTGCAGTTGCGCGGCGAGTACCTGTTTGTCGCGGAAGGTAGCCGGGGCATGGGGGTCTACGATGTCGCCAACATCGGCAACAAGGGTGTCAGCCAGCGCATAGTCAGTGCGCCCTTCTCGAGGCTTGGCCAGGACGTGCGTGTGGCCAGCCAGGACGCCACCTGCGTGGTGTTGCCGACCACGCAACCCGTGCATCCGGCACGCAACACCGGCGAGCTGATGCGCAAGGACAATCTCGAGCAGCCCTTCGAGGCGATCTACAACTACGCCGTGATTACCGACGCCCGCGAGGGCCTGATCCTGGTCGACATCAATACGCTGGCGGATGGGGAGTTTCGCAATAATCGCCTGAGCCGTGCCCTGACCTGGAATCCGGACGGTGTGATCAATGGCGCGCGCCACGTCGCCGTGGGTGGCAACCTCTCCTACGTCATCGCAGACAGCGGATTGGTCATCGTCGACCTCAGCGTGCCGCTCAAGCCGCGCGTGGTGTCCAGGATTGCGCTGCGCGATGCCCGCGCCGCCGTGCTGCAATTTCGCTACTTGTTTGTCACCGACGACCAGGGCCTCAGGGTTGTGGATGTGACGGTGCCCGAACGCGCCCACCTGGTGCCTGGCGCGGAGATAGCGCTTGCTGCGGCGCAGAAGCTGTTTGCCTCACGCACCTGGCTGTATGTGGCCGATGGCAGCAACGGACTGGCCATCATTGATATCGAGCGACCGGAGCGGCCGCGACTCACTGGGCACTTTACCGGCGAGGGCGCACTGCGTGATTCGCGCGATGTAGTAGTGGCTTCGACCAATGCCTCGCTGTTTGCCTATGTCGCTGACGGTGTGGCTGGCCTCAAGGTATTGCAACTGACCGCCCCGGATACCCAGCCCAACTTCTACGGCTTCAGTCCCGAGCCGCACCCGCAACTGATTGCCAGTTACCCCACCACCCATGCTGCGCTATCTTTGTCGCGGCCGCTGGAACGTGATCGCGCGGTGGACGAGACCGGCGGACAAGTGGCGGTCTTCGGCAGGCGCGGATCACGGCCCTTCAGTGCTGGCGAGATGCGACGCTTGTACCTCGATGACAAAGGCGAGCCCTGGTATGTCGAAGACTAAGTGCAGGACGACTCCCTGGATGGCAAGCCTGCTGCTGGCGGGGCTGGCGGCATCGCCGGCTTTCGCTGAGGCGATCCCGCAGCATCTCGGCGTCGCGACCTGCGCCAACACGGTCTGCCATGGCTCCGCCAAGCCACTGACGGGCTCGCCCGTCCTGCAAAACGAGTACGTCACCTGGTCGCACTTCGACCCGCATGCCAATGCCTTCCGTACGCTACGCAGCGAGGCCTCCACGGCCATGGCGCGACGCCTGGGGTTGGGCAACGCCACGCGTGAAGCACTGTGCCTGGACTGCCACACTGATCACGTGACGCCCGCAGAGCGCGGTGCCCGCTTTCATATTGACGACGGCGTAGGTTGTGAGGCCTGCCACGGCGCTTCCTCGGGCTGGATCGCGAGCCATGATGACAGCCCGCGGGTTGGCCATGCCGATAACCTGAAAGCCGGTCTGGCGGCACTGGAAAGCGCTGGCCCGCGCGCGGCCATTTGCCTGGACTGCCACCTCGGAACCGGCAAGCGCATGGCCACGCATGCGCTCATGGCTGCGGGCCATCCCCGGCTCGGCTTCGAACTTGATACCTACACGGAACTCTGGCGCACGGCTGGCGGACGCGAACATTTTCGCCGCGATGCGGACTACGCAGCGCGCAAGCCAGGCTCGTCTCATGTGCAGGTGTGGCTGACGGGGCTACTGGAAAGTGCGCGGCGCAACCTCACGATGATTGCCGGTGAGAACGCCAGCCAGGGCGTGATGCCCGAGTTCGCCCTGTTCAACTGCTATTCCTGCCATCGCTCCATGAAGCTTGCGCGCTGGCGCGATGACGCCAAGGCGCGCGCGCTGCCGGCAGGCTCACTGCAGGTCCAGGACAGTGCACTCGCGCTGCTGGCTGCTGCACTGGAGGGCCTGGACCCTGAGGCCGCTGCGCGGTTACGCCTGGCCACCCTGGAACTTCACCGGGCGGCGGGGCGCGGACTGCCGGCGATGCGCGAGGCCGCGCTGGTCATCGAAGGAGAGCTGAACATCGTTGGCCCGATGCTGGCACGTGAACCAGGCGTGGCCCAGCGCAAGGCCATGCTCGAGTCGATCGTCGCTGCCGCGTCGCGGGGTGAATATCCGGACTATGCAGCGGCAGAACAGGCGGCCATGGCGGTGACACTGCTCCTCGCCGAGACCGGCCGGGCGGGCGCCCTGCAAGCTGACATTGACGCCCTGTTCAAGGACCTGCGCGATGATGAGCGCTATGACGCGGGCCGCTTTAGCCGCATCCTCAGCCGTTTCGTCGAGTAAGGCCGCGGAACCCGCACCGACATCGCTATAATCCGCCCCTCAGGTCCTGAGGAACTGTTCGCCCCTTCCGGGCGTCTATTCCGTTCGGACGCCAACGCTGACACCGGAATTCAACACATGGTACTTGCCCAATTTCCTGCCGTTCGTGCGGCAATCGTCGCCGCCGGACTGATCCTGCTGGCGGCCTGTGACAGCCCACCGCATGCGGCGCCGGCCTTCCCCACGGCTGAGGCCAGCGAAGGACAGGTCAGCCTGAGCTGGAATGCGGTAACCGGAGTCAGGAGTTACGTAATCCAGTGGTCCGACAACACCGGCGGTTCCGGCGAGGTCAAGGACGTCACGACGACGAGCTATGTGCATACCGGGCTCACCAACCTGCGCACCTATACCTATCGCGTCATCGGCCAGACCTCCGGTGGCCGTGGCCCCTCCAGCGTCCCGGTCCAGGCCACGCCAGGCCCGGTACCCGGCCCGGTGGAATGGGCCACCGTGGTTACCGCCGGCGCCGACCACGTCATTCACTTCGCCACTGCGGCGCAGGCCAACCTGTATCGTATCTATGCCGCCAGCTCCCCTATCAACCTGGTCGGTCGCCGCCCGAATTCCTCTTTTGTCGAGGCGACTACCTCGCCATATACACGCACGGCAGTGGGCATCCTCAACCCGGTCTACTACCGGGTCATTGCCATGAACGACAGCCGGATTGGCACCGATGGTCCGGTTGTCATTTCCTCAACGCATTCGATAACCAGAATCGACATCCCGCTCGCGGGCCTCGCGGTCAACGATCGCAATGCCGATAGCTGCCTGGACCTTGTAGCTGCCACTTCCAACTGCCAGGGCCTGTTGACCGCAACCGACATGACCGTCGCTGGCCTGACCGGCATTTTTGCCGCTGGGCGGACAACCGGCGATTCGCGCATGGCTGATTTCAACGGTGATGGCCGGCCTGATATCTTCAGCACGACCTTGTCGCTGGCCACCGACCCGCTGTCGCAGGCGATCCTGCACCTGAACCAGGCCGCCAACACTTTCGTCACCGACGCCGGGGTTACGGCACTCGGCATCGGCGGCTTCGCCGGCACGGCAATGGCCGCCGACTACGATAACGATGGCGACATTGACCTGTTTGCGCCATACGACACCAGCCTGGGCGACGGCGCGCAGAACTGGCTGCTGCTCAACAATGGCACAGGCAGCTTCACCGACGGTTCCGCTGCCGCGGGCCTGACGACCAATCCCGCCGGTGCGAACTTCGTTCCCCGCGGCGGCCAGGCGGCCGACTTCAATGGCGACGGCCGGATTGACTTGCTGTTCGGCTCACGATTGCTGCTCAACGACGGTGGCGGCCTGTTCAGCGACGGCAGCGTTGCGGCGGCCCTGCCCGTGCGTGCCGACGAGGGCATGAAGTTCATCGACGTTGACCTCGATGGCGACCTGGACCTGATTCACCACGATGGTGCAGTGACCAGGCTGTATCGCAACGCGAGTGGCGTATTCGACAGCGGAGCCATCGTTGACCAGGACGCCTCGCAGTCGACTTTTGGCTATGGCCTGAATGTCTGCGACGTCAACAGCGATGGATTCGAGGATGTATTGGTCGCACACAATGTGACGGCTACCGGCGTTGGCGTTCCGCACCTGCTGCTCAACGTCAATGGCCAGCTGCTGCGCTCGTCGTTGCCCGGCACCTTGCTGGTCGCTGATGACCTGCTGAGCCACAACGACCTGCTGGCCTGTGGTGATTTCGACGGCAACGGTGTTGCCGACATTATCGCGCGCTGGGGCACCACCCACACCCAGATGCGCGCCGCCCTGGCCCTGAGCGCAACGATAAAGCTGCGTGTGCTCGGTTCAACTGGTGCGCGCAACCAGCAAGGGCGCATCGTGCGCCTGGTGCCACGCTCAGCGACGAATCGCGTCATTACCCGCGTAGTGGAGTCCGGGTCCGGCCTGCATGCCCAAAACCAGTACGACCTGCTGGTGGGTGCACCCTGGCTCGGCACCTATGACATTACCGTGCGCTTTGGCAGCAGCACCGTCATGGCCACCGCCGTGCCTGGCGACTCGCTGACCATCTACGCCGACGGTCGCGTCGTCACCGGCCTGCAATAGGCCGGCGGCGCGCGCCTAGCCCAGCGCCTGCGCCAGGTCAGCGATCAGATCATCGGTGTCCTCGATGCCGACCGACAGTCGCACCAGCGTGTCGCTGATGCCCAGTGCCTTGCGCGTCTCCGCTGGTACTGAGGCATGGGTCATGATCGCCGGATGATCCACCAGGCTCTCGACGCCACCCAGGCTCTCAGCCAGGGTAAATAGCTCGACACGCTCCAGGAATTGCCGTGCCTCGGCCAGGCCACCCTTGATGAAGAAGGTGACGATGCCGCTGTAACCGTTTTGCATCTGCTGCTTCGCCAGTGCGTGCTGCGGATGTGACGCCAGGCCCGGATACAGCACGCGCTCCACGGCGGGATGACTTTCCAGCCATTTCGCAATGGCCATCGCACTGTCGCTGGACTGGCGCATGCGCAGCGGCAGGGTCTTGAGACCGCGCAGGGCCAGGAAGCTGTCGAAGGGGCCGCTCACCGCACCAACCGCGTTCTGCAGGAAACCCAGGCGTTCAGCCACGGCAGCATCCTTGACCACGGCGATGCCACCGACCATGTCGGAGTGGCCGTTCAGGAACTTGGTGGCCGAGTGCATGACGATGTCCGCACCGAGCTCCAGGGGTCGCTGGACCCACGGCGTGGCAAAAGTGTTGTCCACGGCCACCAGGATGTCCTTGCCCTTGGCCAGCTTGGCAATCGCCGCGATGTCCACCAGCCGCAGCAATGGATTGGTCGGCGTCTCGATCCAGATCAGGCGCGTATTGGGCTTGATGGCCCTGGCTGCAGCATCAACATCAGCCAGGTCCACAAAGCTGAAGTCCAGGCCGGCGGACTGGCGGCGCACGCGCTCAAACAGCCGATAGGTGCCGCCATACAGGTCATCCATGGACAACACATGGCTGCCCGTGGGCAGCATGTCCAGGATGGTGGAGGTCGCGGCGAGCCCGGAAGCAAAGGCAAAGCCCTGCGTGCCACCTTCCAGGTCGGCGATGCAGCGCTCCCAGGCGAAGCGCGTCGGGTTATGCGAGCGCGAGTACTCAAAGCCCTGGTGCACACCGGGGCTCTTCTGCGCGTAGGTCGATACGGCATAGATCGGCGTCATCACTGCACCGGTGGAGGGATCCGGCGCCTGGCCGGCGTGGATCGCGCGGGTCGAGAAGGCGAGCTTGCGGTCTGTCTTCTTCATGGCTCTGTCTTCCTCAGGCTGCAACCGGGCTGGCCGGCATTTGCCGGCGCAGGTAATTCAGCACGTCCGCGCGGGTGATCAGGCCAAGGAAGCTGCCTTCGTGCATGACCGCTGCATAAGGCTGTACATCAAGCATGGCGACCAGGTTACCCAGGCGCGTGCCCGGCTCCACCACCAGGTAGTTGGTGTGCATGGTGGTGCGCACCGGGTCGGTGAAGCGCTGCGGGTCACCGAAGGCGCGACGCATGATGTCGTCCTCGTCGATAAAACCCACCAGCGTATTGCCCTCCATCACCGGCAGCTGGCTGAAGCCGGCATTGCGCAGGCGATTGTGTGCGGTGGTCAGTACGTCATCCGGCCCCACCACGATGGTGGCGCGCTCGCCATGCAGGCGGCCGATCAGGTCACGCAGGTCGCCATGTTGTTTGCGCTGGGTGAAGCCCTGGTCTTCCATCCAGAAATCGTTGAACAGCTTGGACAGGTACTTGTTGCCGGTATCGCAGGCGAAGGTCACCACACGCTTTGGGGTCTTCTGCTCGCGGCAATAGCGCAGCGCCGCTGCCACCAGCGTGCCTGTTGATGATCCCACCAGCAGGCCTTCTTCGCGCAGGATGGCGCGTGCCGTGGCAAAGGACTCCGCATCCGGGATGCTATAGGCCTTACGGCACATGGAGAAATCACAAATCGAGGGCACGAAATCCTCGCCAATGCCCTCGACCAGCCAGGATCCCGCAGGACCCATCTTGCCGTCGTTGATCAGTTCCGCCAGCACCGAACCCGCCGGATCCGCGAGGATGATCTCCACCTCCGGGGCATGCTTCTTGAAGAAGTGGGTCAGCCCGGCGATGGTGCCACTGGAACCCACGCCGACCACGATGGCATCCATCTTGCCGCCCATCTGCTCGAGGATCTCGGGGCCGGTAGTGGTCTCGTGCGCCTTCGGATTATCCGGATTAGCAAACTGGTTGATGTAATAAGCGCCCTTCTCCGAGGCAATACGCGCACCCACTTCCTGGTAGTACTCGGGGTGTCCCTTCTCGACATCGGAGCGGGTCAGCACGACCTCGGCTCCCATGGCGCGCAGGTTGAAGATCTTTTCCTGGCTCATCTTGTCCGGCAGCACCAGGATGACCTTGAAGCCCATCTGCCCGGCGACCAGCGCCAGCCCGATGCCGGTATTGCCGGCAGTGGCCTCGACAATGGTGCCGCCGGGCTTGAGGTCGCCGCGACTCACCGCTTCCTCGATCATGGTGATGCCGATGCGATCCTTGATCGACCCGCCCGGGTTCATCAGCTCGAGTTTCAGGTACAGCGCGCAAGGCCCGGTATCGAGCTTGCTGACCTTGAGCATCGGCGTCTTGCCGACCATTTCCAGGACCTTGTCGTAGACCTTCATCTCTTGTCGCTCCGGGGGCAGGACGCTAACGTGGGGCACCAATTGTAACGGGAGCACGCCCATGCGTTGCCTTTCGCTTCTGCTTTTTCTGTCGCTGGCCGCCTGCACCAGCGCTGCACCCCGCCCCTATGCCCAGGATTACCTTGCGGCACTGGCCGTCACGCCGGGATCGCCGCAGGACGCGACCCAGGCGGGCAGCCGGTTCACGGCGCTGTATGCGCAGCTTGATGCGCCAGACCTCGCTGAGCGGGTGGCCGCCCTGTATGCGGATCAGCTCTATTTCAATGACACGCTGACGACCTTGCGCGGGCGCGATGCGCTGGTGAGCTACCTGCAGGCCACGGCGGGCCGCGCCGGGAATATGCAGGTCACGCTGCTGGGCGCGGTGGCCGACGGCAACGATATTTACCTGCGCTGGCACATGAAGTTTGAATTCAAGGCCCTCTGGCGCACCGCCCACAGCGATACCGTGGGCATGACCCACCTGCGCTTCGATAACGAGGGCCGCATCGTGCTGCACCAGGATTTCTGGGACGGCGCCGAGGGAATCTACCGACACTTGCCGGCGATTGGCGCAGTCATTGGGCGTGAAAAATAGCCGATGGCACAACTAGCTCATTGTTGCCGTAGCGGAACAACATACGGCCGCTTCAGGACAATCTACTGTACGAAGCGCTATTTCCCCATTTTTTGTGCAGGACAGTGCGATCTGCTAGTGTGAAGCACGTGAAATCGCGGGCCGTGTTGCGGCCATACAACAGGGGTTAATCATGATCAAACTAACGAGACTGTCAGCCGTACTGGCCAGCAGCGTCACAGCGATCCTCGCTGCACACACTGCCACGGCGCAAGTCGCCGCCGCACAGGCCGATGGACTGGACGAGATCGTCGTCACCGGCACCCGCGTTGCCAACCGCTCCTCGCTTGAGACTGCGGTTGCCGTTGATGTCATCGGTGGCGAGACCCTGAGAAATTCCGGTGTCACCGAACTCAACCAGGCGCTGTCGACTGCGCTGCCCTCATTCAACTTCCCGCGGCCTGGCCTGGCCGACGGCACCGATACCATCCGCCCCGCCACCCTGCGTGGCCTGGCTCCAGACCAGACCCTGGTACTGATGAATTCCAAGCGCCGGCACACCTCGTCGCTGGTCAACGTCAACGGCACCATTGGCCGCGGCGCGGCAGCCGTGGACTTGAACACCATTCCGACCGCGATCATTCGCTCGGTCGAGGTGCTGCGTGACGGTGCCTCCGCGCAGTACGGCTCGGATGCCATCGCCGGCGTCATCAATATTCGCCTGAAGGAAGAAAGCGGCGGTGGTGGTGCGACGGTGACCTACGGCATGCGCGATACGAACTACACAGTGCCAACCGGCGCCGCCCCCGTGGGTGCCACCTGGTCAGCCCCTTCCAATATCAGCCGCAGCCTCACTGACGGCGAGACCACCACCCTTTCCGTGTGGAAGGGTTTCGGCCTGGGTCAATCGGGCTTCCTGACCGTGGCCGCCGAGTACAAGGACCAGGCGCGCACCGAGCGCACCGGTTACGACATGCGCCAGAATTACCCGACACCGGTCGGTGGCGGCTTTGATGCACGGGAAGCGACCTTTGATCGCTGGAATTCCTGGTTCGGCGAGCCCGACATGGAGCAGCTGACCCTGTTTGCCAACTTTGGCGCAGATGTGGGCAATGGCGCCAAGTTCTATGGTTGGGCCAGCTACCAGGACCGCGAGGCCCTGTCAGCCGGCTTCTATCGCCGCGCGCTGGATGCCCGCAACGTCATTGAGATCTATCCGGACGGCTTCCTGCCGCAGATCCAGCCTGACGTGAAGGACTACAGTGCCGGCGCCGGTTTTAGCTGGAGCTGGGGCGATTGGGACATGGATTCCTCGCTGGTGTACGGCTTCAACGAGATGCAGTTCACCATCCAGAACACCCTGAACCGCTCGCTGGGGACAGCCAGTGGCACCGTGTTCGACGCGGGTGGCTTTGACTACGACCAGCTCGTATTCAACTTTTCCGGCGTCAAGGAAATCCAACTCGGTGGCCTCGCATCACCGCTGAATATTGCAACAGGCATCGAGGCACGTCGCGAAGGATATTCGATCTTCGCCGGTGAGCCAGATTCCTACCGCAACGGCGGCGTGCTGCTGGGTGGCCAACCGACAGCATCGGGCGCGCAGGTGTTCCCGGGCTTCCGCCCGTCGAACGAAGTCAGTGAAGATCGCACTGCGGTCGGCGCCTACATCGACCTGGAGGCCAGCCTGACGGACAACACGCTGGGATCCATCGCACTGCGTGTCGAGGACTACTCGGACTTTGGCAGCAACGTCTCGGGCAAGATCGCGCTGCGCCACGACTTTACCGACAGCTTCGCGCTGCGCGGCTCGGTGCAGAATGGCTTCCGCGCCCCATCCCTGCAGCAGCAGTTCTTTGCCACCACCTCGACCAACTTCATCAACGGCGTGCCGTTTGATATCACCACCTTCCCGGTCTCGGATCCGGTGGCTGTCGCCCTCGGCGCCACACCGCTGGACGCCGAAGAGTCGACCAACTTCTCCATCGGCGCCGTGATTCGCCTCGATCGCTTGACCATCACCATCGATGCCTATCGCATCGACATTGATGACCGCATCGTGCTGTCGGAGAACCTGACCTCGCAGGCAGTTCGTGACTACCTGACCCTGCAGGGCTTTGTCGCCATCGGTGGTGGCCGGTTCTTCATTAATGGCGTGGATACCGAAACCCAGGGTGTTGACGTGGTGGTCAACTGGCCCCTGGAAACCGACAGTGCCGGCACCTTCGACTTCAGCCTGCTGGGTAACTTCAACTCAACCGACGTCACACGCGTCCCGGCCACTTCACAACTGGGCGCGCTGACCCCGCCACCGGTGCTGTTTGACCGCATCAACGTGCTGACCTTCGAGGAAGGCAATCCGGAGAACAAGTTCGCCGCCATCGTCAACTGGAAGAAGAATGACTTTGGCGCAACCTTCAAGGCCACTCGCTACGGCAAGGCGCTTGACCCGGGCACCACGGCAGCGCTCGACTTCCGCATGGGCAGCAAGACCTTGGTGGACCTCGAGGCACGCTACACTTTTGGTGAGCGCTTCAAGTTCGCCATCGGCGCCGAAAACATGTTCGACGAGTATCCGGATGCGTACCGGATCAATCGCAACGGCACCGGCAACACGCCGTTCTCGAACTACTCGCCCTTCGGTCGTGCGGGCCGCCTGATTTACGGCAGGCTGTCAGTCGACTTCTGAAACGAGTGTCTTGACCTAATCGGGAAAGCCGCGGCAGCAATGCCGCGGCTTTTTCTTTGCCTGTGTGACCGGGCGGGCAGCCCGGTCGGAGGCCTGCGCTGCTATCCTCTGGCACCCTGGCCTTGTATCTGTGCGTTGTCGCCCGGGCGGAGAAAACCAATGAGCAACCTGCAGGCCTGGCTGGGTGAGCTGAACAACTTTGTCTGGGGACCCTTCACCCTGCTCCTGATCCTGGGCACGGGCCTGTTCCTGCAGCTGCGCCTCGCCGGCATGCCGATTCGCAAGATCATCGCCGGCTTCGGCGTGCTGTGGCGAGGCCGTGTTGGTGAGGCTGGTGCGCATGGGGACGTCACGCCCTTCGCTGCGCTGATGACAGCACTTGCCGCCACGGTCGGGGTCGGCAACATCGCCGGGGTCGCCACCGCCATCGCCCTGGGTGGTCCGGGGGCCGTGTTCTGGATGTGGATGACTGCCCTGGTCGGCATGGCCACCAAGTACGCCGAGGTGGTGCTGGCGGTGCACTTTCGCGAGAAGGACGAGCACGGGCGCTGGGTCGGCGGCCCCATGTATGCCATCAGGAAGGGCCTCAGTTCGCGCTGGGCGTGGCTGGGGACGATGTTCGCCATATTCGGCGGGCTCGCCGGCTTCGGCATCGGCAACATGGTGCAGTCCAATACCATTGCTGCGGCGCTTGGCAATTCATTCGGGCTATCGAACTGGCTCATCGCAACGGTACTGCTGGTCCTGACCGCCGCAGTGGTGCTCGGTGGCATCAAGCGAATTGCGGCCGTGGCCAATCGCCTGGTGCCGACCATGGTCGTTGCCTATGTCGTCTGCGCGCTGCTGGTGCTCATCGTCCATGCCGAGGCAGTGCCAGCTGCATTCATGACCATCGTGACCAATGCCTTTACGCCGACGGCGGCGACGGGCGGCTTTGCCGGTGCGGCAGTAATGGCCGGTATCCGCTATGGCGTGGCCCGCGGCGTCTTCTCCAACGAGGCAGGCCTGGGCACGGCGGGCATCGCCCAGGCGGCGGGTATCAGCTCAAGCCCGGTTCAAAGCGGCATCGTCGGCATGATGGGCACCTTCCTCGACACCATCGTGGTGTGCTCGATGACGGCACTGGCCATCGTGGCCTCCGGAGCCTGGACCAGTGGCGAGACGGGCGCCGTCCTTACCCAGTTGGCATTCGAGTCAGCACTGCCCGGGTATGGCGCCGCTATCGTCGCCCTCGCAGTTACCGTTTTTGCCGTGACAACCATCTTTGGCTGGGCCTACTACGGTGAGCGCTGCTGGCAATTCCTGCTGGGCGTGAAGGTGATCCTGCCCTACCGGATACTCTGGAGCCTGGCCGCCTTTGCCGGCGCCGTGACCCACCTCGACCTGGCCTGGCAGATCGCCGACACCTTGAACGCGCTGATGGCCCTGCCCAACCTGATATCGCTTGTGGCCCTGTCGCCGGTAATCGTCACCCTGACCCGACAGCAATTGAACAGCGCGCTAGCCCGCACGTGATTCCAAACTTCCGGGGTTGGTGGTAGCTTCTGCAACGAGGCGGCGTTTCAGCTGGAGTTACAAGAACAGTGGATTGGGCTCGCCGCGTCGTCACAGCGTCCGCCTTGCTGCTCGTCAGCGCTGTGGCGCTGGGCCAGCTGGCACCCCCTGCCGGTCTGGCACGTCGTAGCTGCGGCACTTTCTGGACGGGCTGGGTCGACAGCGCCAACCCGGACAAGAATCCTTGCCCCGCCAAGTGCGAGCGTGGCGACCGATTGCAGGATCGCCAGTACCGGCAGGGCGACAAGACCCTCTACGACGTGCAATACCAGTGCTGGTTTACAGCACCCGCCGCTCTCTCTGCACCCCCGCGCCTGGCCCCTATCGGCTTGCGCCCCGCAGGCCACTTGCTGGCGAGGCCAGCCACAAGGGCCGCTGGCACGCTCACACCGGATACTGGTGGCGTGTACAGCTACGTGCGCGCATCGGGCAAAGGTATCGGCACTGCCGCCTCTGCCCTGATTCGCTGGTTTCCGGGTGACGATGACAGCCAGCCCGCAGTGGGCAGTTCCTCGGTAACAATTGTTCGCCGGCACTCCGCCGATGAATTCGAGTTCCAGGTGCCCAATGGTGCTGGCGGACCCACAGGCGGCGTTGTCAGGCTTTTCGCCACCGTAGTCAACCAGGCCGAACCGGTATTTGTCGGACGCTTCAACGTCACCTTGGGGGCAATGCGCAAGCCCGTCGCACCGGACATACTGGATCGACAACCGGCAGCCATCGCGCCGCTGGTCGTCGAGACCGCCGCGCTGCAGATGATGGGCCGCCGGCCGATACCGATTCCGCCGTCGGTCATCGAGACTGCGCCGCTGCAGATGATGGGCCGCCGGCCGATACCGATTCCGCCTTCGGTCATCGAGACTGCGCCGCTGCAGATGATGGGCCGCCGGCCGATACCGATTCCGCCTTCGGTCATCGAGACCGCACCCCTGCAGATGACCGGCACGCGCCTGCGGCAGATCGAGCTGCCTCGCAGACCCCTGCAACTCAGGCCGCCACCAGGCACTTAAGTAATTGACCAACCCGGGAGTATTGCCATGAAGCACGTCCTCAGCCTGATCGTCACGCTGGCCCTGTTGGCCGGCGCGACATTCCAGGCCTCAGCCCAGACGGCACCCGCCGGTTCGAAGTTCACCTTCCGGGTACCGCTGGAATTGATCAACATGCCCACGGAGATCCTGGGCGGGATTGTCTCCTGCCAAATCACGCCGACGCCGGACAAGATTGCCAGGGCGGGTGGGCAGCTCGGCGGCTATGTGCCCATTGAATTCGACGCTGCCGGCAATGTGACAACGGCCGTGGCCGTCATCACCATCGAGGTGGCGCCCGATGTCGACCTCATGGGTATCCAGCAATACCAGTGCAAGCTCACACTGGCGGGCCCGGGTCCCAAGGACATGACCATTAAGGACGGGCCATTCCAGGCCACTGAATTCACCTACCCGTTCACGCATCAGGAATCGACGCCCTATGTCGTCGAGGTCAGCGGCCAACTCACGCATCCGCTGGCGCCCATGACACCTGTTGGCCCATTCCCTCCGAGGTGATGCCGCTTCGGCAGCACTATAGGAAAGGGCCGGGGAATCGCTTCCCCGGCCCTTGCTCGTCAGTGTCAGCGTTCGATCAGAACTTTTTGGTGAAGCGCACACCGAACTCGCTGGCATCGTTGCTCAGCATCACCAGCACATAGTCGCCGACGTTCAGGCGGGCGTTGTCATAGCGCTCGTCCGTCACGTTGCGGCCATAAGCGGCGATGCTCCAGTCGCCTTCCGCTGACTGGTAGCCGATATTGAGATTGATCAGGTCACGGCTTTCAATGGCCGTAAAGCGACCCGGATCCGATGAGGGCTCTCCCCACATGTCGTCACGGAACGACCAGTCGGCCCGCAGCGTGACCTCGCCACCATTGGCAGTCGGGAAGCTGAACTCCGGGCTGAAGGACATCGTCAGTTCAGGGGTCAATGGCGCCACTGCCGCCGGATTGGGATCCTTCACGTCAGCATCGATGTAACCCACCGTGGCATGCAGGCGGAAGCTATCCGTCGGTGCCCAGGTGGCCTCCAGCTCGATGCCCTGCGAGTCCTGGTCAACAATGATGTTCTGCGTGTTGAAGCCAGCCGATGAGGCTGTGCTGACCTGGTACGGCAGGTCCTCGTACTTGGTATGGAACAGCGCAACGCTCAGCTGCAGCGTGTCAAAGGGCTGTCCCTTCAGGCCCACCTCGAAGTTCCGCGCCGTCACGTTGTCGTTCGCCTCGAAGCAATTTGTCGGATTCACCGTGAATGGTGAAGTGGCGAAGCTGGTGACGTTGCCGAACAGACAGTACGGCCGCGGCGGGAACTGGCCCGACTGGTAGCCGCTCTGGATGGTGCCGTACATGGTCATGTTGGCGCCCACATCCCAGGACGCCGACAGGTCCCAGCTGGTCTCGGACCAATCGCGCGAGGAAGTCTCGTTCAGCATGCCAAGATCGAATACACCTGGAATGACATTGATGATGGTGATCGCCCGCTTGTCATCCTTGGTGTGGCGAAGGCCCGCCGCAATGCGCAGGCTGTCGTTGACCTGATAGCCGACATTGGCAAACACCGCCTGGCTGTCCATTTCCTGGGCCAGCAGGAAGGTGCCAGCGCCACCGAGGAATACGTTTGGCACCTGGATGTTGGCGCCCTCCTCCTCGAAGAAGTACAGGCCCGCGACATAGTCCCAGGCACCGGACTGGCCACTGAACTGCAATTCAACGGACTTCTGGTCCGCCTCGCCGTCTTCCGGGAAGGACAGGAAGTCGTCCTCGAAACTATCGTCGTCCAGGCCCGAGGAATACTCGGAGTGGCGATCGCTGGCCAGCAGCTTCATATTGAGGCTGTCAGAGATCTTGAAGTCCATGGTCAGCGAGACGCCATAGGCCTCATTGGTGACTGCAATCTGCTCGGACTGCCCGGTGTTGTTGTTGTAGGGATTGGAGGCCGTGTCGGAATTGCGGTAACCCGCACCGTAGACCCCGCCATTAATGGTCGCGCAACCACCGACAGGTGGCGCTGCGCGGCAGCTCGCGCCCAACTCGTCGATCAGGGTGCGATAGGGACGCAGGCCGTTGTCGCCCTCATTGGCATCCGCAGTGAGCAGGAACGACAGGCGATCTGACGGCGTCCACAGCATGGAGACGCGGCCGGAGATGTCCTGCAACTCGCCCACTTCCTTGCGCGCGTTCGGAATATTGACGAACTTGCCCAGCCCATCGCGACGCGTGAATGCGCCGGTGAAGGACATCGCAAACTGATCGCTCAGGCGCATGTCGGCATACAAGTCGCCGGCAATGCGGCCGCGGCTGCCGGCGGTGAGTGAAACCTTGCCGCCCTCTTCCTCGCCGGGCCTGCGGGTGATGATGTTGATGGCACCACCGATCGAGTTGCGGCCGTACAGCGTGCCCTGCGGGCCGCGCAGCACTTCAACGCGCTCGATGTTAGCCAGGCTCCAGTTCTGGCCGACCTGGCGACCCAGGTACACGCCATCAACGTACACACCGACACCCGGGTCGGTGGTGATCAGGTGGTCCTGCAGGCCGATGCCGCGGATGAACGGGTTGGCCGAGGAAGTGTGACCCGCAGAGAAACCGGTGACGTTGAGGTTGGGGACAAACTTGCCGATGTCCGTGAGGTCAGTGACCCCCTGTTTCTCGATGGTCTCCGCGGAGAAGGCGCTGATGGCCACCGGGACTTCATAGATGCTCTGTTCGCGCTTTTGCGCGGTCACGATGACTTCTTCAAAGACCGGTGCGGCGGCCTGCTGGGCCAGAGCCGTGGCAGTAAATCCGCCAGCGAACAGCGGCGTCGCCGCCATGGCCAGCAACAGCTTCTTGTTTGACTTCACAGGATTCTCCCCCCTTTGGGAAACATGTTTATTCAAGCCCGTAGCCTGATCGCAACATTCCTGCGGCAGGGAACGGATTTCAGGCGCAAAGCATAGACCAAAATCGGGGGTGCTGTAGCTGCATCCTGAGTTGCAGAATTGCGTCTTTTGGCAGTCCGGCAGCCTGGGTGCCGCAACCCTAGGGTCGGGCTCCCATAGCCCGCCGAAACAGGATGACCCGTCGGTACAGAGCATTGATGTGGCCCTGGATTCTCAATTTCCTGGCCTCGGCTGGCGAAAGTAACTGAGGCGCATATTCGCCCACCAGCCGCAGCAGATGAAAGCGTGAAACCATGCAGGCTGCAAGCCAGATCGGGCTGTAGCGCCAATGCCGCAGCGTCACCCGCTCGAAGTCCACCAGGCCGATCTGGCCATCATCGTCAAGAAGGACATCGCGCTTGGGCATCGAGTGCCGTGCCACGCCGCGTTCCAGGACTTCCTCGACAAGTGCACGCAATCGTCTGATTGAACTGACCGACACCGCTCCGGGTCCGGTCATCGGCATACCAGGTAGCCGCGACATGATGATGCTCAGGTTGGCTTCGTCGCTCCCGAGCAATTGCGGAATCCCGGCCAGACCAGAAAGTCGGCGCAAGGAATGGATTTCGCAGCGAAAGTGCCGCCGGGCCTTGCCTGATTGCTTGAAAGTCTTGGTGACCCGGGCCGAATCAAGCACGACAGCGTTCTTCCTGGTCTCTACAATGTGCATGTTCTGGACACAACTACCCTGGGATGGCGGCAAAAGTATAGTGGCCGCCCATTCAGATCCGACACGCGAATTTTTATTCTGGGATCCAAACAAGATGCTAAGCCCTCACTCCGCTGACATTCGCGCAAGATTGATCTGTCCGCGCTGCAGCAGCCCCTTCAGCCCGCTGACCAGCGACAAGATGGTCTGCTCCCGCTCGGGCCATGAATTCCAAATCCATGATGGCATCCCGCGGCTGGCAATTTTTGATGAGGCCGTTGACCAGGCCACGGGCGAGAGCGCTCCCCAGCCTGCCGAGGATTACCAGCGCCAGTACGAAGACCTGGAGGCCGCCGCCGCCTACAACCAGGAATACAAGGACTACCTGCTGAAGCGCATGAGCACCCAGCGCGAATTCAAGCTGCTGGAACGATTGTTGTCGACCCAGCCCCGCTCCCGGAGCCTGCTCGAGCTACCTTGTGGCGGTGGCCGGGTCACGCCTGCGCTCGCCGCGCATGCCGAATTGCTGATTGAGGCAGATATCGGGCTGGGCCAGGTGCTGTACGGGCGCAAGACCAGCAAGATCCGCGCACCCCAGGCCTGGCTGACCGCGTCGGCCAACCGAATCCCGTTCCCGGATGCCTCGATTGACGGCATCGTCTGTATTCGCCTCTGCCATCACCTGCCATTGGCGGAGCAGCGCGAACGCCTGGTCGCCGAGCTGCTGCGGGTGGCCTCACGATTCGTGATCATGACCTTCTTCGACTACCGCTCGCTGAAGAACCGCCTGCGGCAATTGCGCCAGCCCTTCAACAAGAAGCCACCCAAGAGCACCATGCGCATCGAGGAGCTCGCAGAGCTTGCCAGCCAGAACAAGGCGCGCCTGGTTGAATACCCTGCACTGTCCTGGATCGGCTCCGGACATCGCTATGCGCTGATGGTGAAGAACTGAGGTAACTGGGTGAACACATTCCCGGCCTGCCTGTGCCGAGCGACCGTCATCGTAATCACCGCAATTCTCGCGGGCTGCGGCCAGCCCGCGGAACGGCCCTTCAACCTCACTGCACTGGCCAGTCCGGCTGGCCTCAGCAGTGCCGAGCCACACTTGTCGCGCAGTCCCTCCGGACAAGTCGTGCTCAGCTGGCTGACCCGCCATGAAGCTGATGTATCACTGAATTTCGCCAGCCTCACCGACACCGGCTGGTCTGCCAGCAGCACGGTGGCGCGCGGCGACAACTGGTTCGTCAACTGGGCCGACTTCCCTTCAGTGGCACCGATCACCGATGAATTCTGGGCGGCACACTGGCTGATCAAGCGCGCTGGTGGCACCTACGCCTATGACGTGGGCATTTCCGTATCGACCGACGGTGGCAGGACCTGGAGCGAACCCTCCCTTCCGCACACTGACGGCACGCGAACCGAGCATGGTTTTGTCAGTCTGTTTACCACGCCAGGCGGCGCGGGTGTGATGTGGCTGGATGGCCGCAACACGTCACAGGACGGCCATGCGGATCACGAAAGCCACGCCAGCGCCGCCCCCGCCACTGGCATGACACTGCGCACCGCGATCATCACCCCTGCGCAAGCCATCACCGCTGAGCAACTTGTTGACGAGCTGGTGTGCGATTGCTGCCAGACCGACGTGGCTATTGCCGCTTCAGGCCCGGTGGCCGTGTACCGCAACCGTACCGACAAGGAGATCCGCGACATCTACGTCTCCCGCCTTGTTGACGGCCGCTGGCTGCCCGGAAAGCCGGTGGCCGATGATGGTTGGGAAATTGCAGGCTGCCCAGTCAATGGCCCGGCCATTGCCGCTGAAGGCAGCAATGTAGCGGTCGCATGGTTTACCGCCGCCAACGCGACGCCGCGCGTTCGTTTTGCGCGCTCCAATAATGGCGGCGATTCATTTGCAGCGGCCATGGATATTGAGGTCGCAGGGGTCGAAGGCCGCGTAGACGTGGACCTGCTGGATGATGGCGACGCGGTGGTGAGCTGGATGCACCGCGGCCAGTCAGGCCCCGGCGAACTGCGCCTGCGCCGCGTCTCGGCCGATAGTCAACTGGGGCCTGTACACGTCGTCGCAGAAATCAGCAGTGCGCGCCTGTCAGGATTTCCGCAGATGATCCGTCGCGGCAACGACCTGGTGCTGGCCTGGACCGACGCGGCGGGCCAAGCATCAAATATCCGCACCGCCCTAGTTCGAGACTTCTGATCGCAGCCAGGCGTTCCAGCGTTGCTCACCGTGCAGGGGCCGCAGGAAGAATGAGTACTTGGCCAGCTCACGTTGCACGCTATCGGAACGCTGCCAGAGCGCCATCCCATCCGGATCAGTCCTGGTTTCCAGCCAGTGCAAGGCTTGCTCGGTTTCACCCCGGAAGGCCAACACCTCGGCAACGGCAATGCCATCTGGCCTCGGGGCAACACTCATCAGTGCAGCCAGGGCCGAATCTGACTCGACTGTTCTTCCCAGGCCGTGCAGGGCCATGGCCAGCATTTGCTGTCGCTCGGTCGGATCGGTGAGTCGCTGGCCAAATTGCAGTGCCTCGTCGTAGCGACCCTCGATCAGTGCGAGGCGGCCCAGCGCCTGGGCGGCACTTGTCGTGCCCGGGTGCGTTTCGGCCAGTGCCTGCGCTTCAATGCGCGCCTCCTCGAGGCGATCGGCGTAAATCAGGTACATGAAGAGGTTATAGCGCCCGGAGACTGCCAGGGGTTCCATTGCCACGACCCTGCGCTGCAGCTCCACCGCCCTATCAAGCCGCCCTTCAATTAGTGCATACGATGCGGCCATCCCCAGCACCAGCCGATCGTTCGGCCCAATCTCCAGAGCCCTCTGCATGAGTTCATTTGCCTGGGTTGCGTCGCCCAGGTTGCGCCGATACTGCGCCAGTCGCACATGGGCAGCGGCATTGCCAGGATCCAGTGCAATCGCACGCTCCGCTGCATCGCGCACCTGCGACAGGCCGCGCTCCGGCACCATCTTCCCAGTGATGGTCTGGTGCAAGTACACGCCTGCCAGTTCAGCCCATGCGGGAGCGTATGACGGGTCAATGACCAGCGCTTCCTGAAAAAGCTGGTGGGCAAGAACCAGGTCCTCCGCCGTATGGCGTCGGAAGTGGTGCTGGCCACGCACATACAACTCGTGGGCCCTTGGGTCAACGACCCTGGTGGACTGCCCAAAGTTGGCCGAAACACTTGCCCACGGCTGTAACCACCAGCCCAATCCTGCGAGCACGACTACGATGGTCCCCACGCCTGCAAATAACCCGCGGCGTGACGGGGCGAACGCGCTTACCCCTGCTGCGCTGTGGAGTTCGACCTTGCTTGGGACTGGCTGATCAAGCTGGCCGATAAACCGATAGCCACGCCGGGGAATGGTCTCGATGTAGCGAGGCGTCCCGGCGTGGTCGTTGAGCGCCGTGCGCAGCCTGAACACGGCGCTGTTCAGGGCGGTGTCGAAATCCACCACACCCTTGGGCCACAGCTTGGCAATGAGTTGCTCACGGGTGACAAGCTCACCCGGTCGTGCGAGCAGTTCATCGAGGATTTGCATGGGTTGGGTTTGCAGCAAGGTCTTGCGGCCTTCGCGACCCAGCTCGCCCGAGCGACGGAAGAACGTCCAGCCATCGAACTGGAGTTGGGTCGGCTCCGAATCAGGGGTCCGTATCGCTTCCATGCACGACCGTGACTGCCACGTGGCAGCGCATTGCCCTCGGGTGGGCTGATTCTACTGTTCGACGGGTCATGTCATGCAGATATCAGGCTCCGGTCATGTCCCCGCAATGGCTCCTGGGCAGCGGTAGCAGCAGGATTCCTGCCCCTGGGTGGGTTTTGCCCCCCACATTTTGGCAACAACCAGAAATCGAGGACTACCGTATGACCATACAAATGGATTCGAGGGGCCTGGCATTGGCTTCGGTCGCGCTAGGCCTGGGTCTGGTCGCCAGCCCCGCACTGGCTGATATCGGGGAGGCCAAGACCATCGCCAGCGGCCTCAGCAACCCGCGCGGCATTGCCCTGGCGCCCTTTGGTGCGCTGTATGTGGCCGAAGCGGGCAGCGGCGGCACCGGCGCCTGTACCTTCTCGCCACCAGCTCCTTCGGTCATGCGCTGCTATGGCGAAACCGGCGCCATCACCCGCATCCTGCCCAATGGCCATGTGAAGCGCGTCCTCACCGGATTGCCTTCCCTGGTACTGCCAACTGGCTCCGCCGAGGGTGGGCCGGTCGACATCTCCTTCTTCGGCATGACGGCCTACATCACCATGAGCTGGGGTGGTGACCCGGCGCTACGCAGCACGCTAGGTGGCAATGCCCACCTGTTCGGCAACCTGCTGCGCATGCTGCCCAACGGTCGCTACCAGGTGGTAGCCGACATCACCGCCAATGAAGTTGCTGCAAACCCCGGTGGTGGAGCCATCGACTCCAATCCTTACGGGCTGGTGGCGCTGCCGGGCCGGCGCATCATTGCCGACGCCGGCGCCAATGCACTGATTGAGGTCAAGGCCAATGGCAGCATGAGCACCTTCCATGTTCCCGCGGCACCACCGGGCACGCGCGAGTCGGTGCCCACCTCGGTTGCCGACGGACCCGACGGCGCCCTCTATACCGGCCTGCTCACCTCCTTCCCGTTCTTCCAGGGCGCGGCGCAGGTACAGAGGATCGAGAGCGATGGCAGCAGTTCTGCTGCCTTCGCCAGCGGACTCACCGCGGTCGTAGATGTCACCTTCGATTTCGGCGGTGCAATGTACGTCCTTGAAGTCGCGCGCGGCCATGTCGGTCCCTTCCCGCCCGGGCCGCCCAACCCGGGCCTGGGTATTGGCCGCCTGCTACGCCAGTGCCCCGGTGAAAGCACCGAGGTCCTGTTGGAAGGCCTGACCTTCCCTGGTGGTGTGGCCATCGGTTACGACGATGCGGCCTACATCACCAACTTTGGCACTTCAGCCACCAGCGGCGAAGTACTGCGGCTGCCAATTACCCGTTGCGATGGCAAGCGCTGGAAGCGCTGGCACTTCCATCGCCATGGATTTCATTTCGATTGATTGGCAGGAAGTGCCAGGGACGGCGCTTCCTTGCTGATACACCGTCGGCTCCTGTGTTGTGGTTTTCACAACCCAGGAGCCGGCGGTGCTCCTAGCCGTAACGCGCAACAAACTCCTGGTGCAGGGCGATTGTCGATCCCGCACCAGTTTCGCCTGCGGCCAGCTTGGCCGATGAGTATCCAGAAGCCAGTGAGCGCACCAGCAAGCTGCGCCCTGAAACACCAAATCGAACCCGCCAGTCCTTGATCGCAAGCACAAGACCATCGCCGTCTGGCTTGATGCGCCGGTAAGGATTGGGCTTGGGGCCCAAAGCCAGGGTCGCGTGGATACGCTCGCCCAGCTTCAGTTTGGTGTGCGATTCGATCCAGATGATCTGCTCCTGCGCCAGTGGCTCGATCTGCACGTCCCAGGGCGCGACAGGATCAGCGGGCGTCTCGCCGCGCCCACTGTTGCCAGCATCCTCCAGCCAGCCACTGCGCGCCTGCGGATGCGCGTCCGTATAAGGCACATAGGGCTTGATATCCAGCACCGGCGTGCCGTCCACCATGTCGACATCAACAAGGTGCAAGGTCAGCCCCTCGATGCGCTCCAGGCGCACGGCGGAGAGCCCTATGGGATTGGGGCGATGTGGCGAGCGCGTACTGAATACGCCCTTGCGACCAGACTCGCTTCGCGGTGGCAGCACCTTGGGCCGCCAACCACTGTTGAGGTGGAAGGCATAGATGACCCAGAGGTACTCCCAGCCTTCCAGGTCCTCCAGTGCGTGCTCGAAATTTCGGCCCGGGAACAACTCGATGCGCCCACGCTGGCCACGCGCCGCCTGCGGCTGGCGCGGTGCCTCTACTTTTTCCTCGTAGCCGCTATGCACGATGCCGATGGGCTCGAGGCTGGGAAATGCATCGCCGGGCTGCCAGGGCTTCACCGCCCGGAGCATAACGGAAGCTTGCCTAGCCCCGCTTGCGGCCGGTGAACATGGCACGCACCAGGTTTTCACGCTGCGCAAAGCTGGCGTGCACCACACCGGCGATATGCAGCACGATCAGCAACAGGGTGAAGTTGGCGAAGAACTCGTGGACTTCTTCCCAGAATTCCTCGCGCGGATCGTCTGCGTTCCGATGCACGCGACCCTCCTCTCCTGGTTCTTCCGCCTCGGCCTCATCAGCCAGCGCTGGACTGATCGGCGCAAGCCGGCCACTTGATGCAGTGTCGTTGGCAACCCAACCGGCGAGCGGGCCGGCACCTTCCTCAATGGCATAGAGCATGAGCCCCGAATAGCTGGTCATGGACAAACCCAGGAGCAGAGCAACAATCATTGCGCCACCCGCCGGATTGTGTCCGACATACCTTCGCGCGCGATGGGCCACCAAGTCGCGGACATAGGCCAGTATGGTCTTCGGCGAACGAACGAAGTCCGAGAACCTGGCGTGCTTGCTACCGATCAGGCCCCAGACCAGGCGCAGGCAGACTACGGCGGCCAGGACATAGCCAGCCCACACATGCTGCGTCAGCCATTCGTCCTCGGTGAAGTAGGCGGTAAAGAAGGTCAGCACCAGAGTCCAGTGCCCGATGCGCACGATCGGATCCCAGACCCGAATTGTCTTTTCTGTGGATTCCACGGCGGGCATCTCCTGTTCACCTTGCGGGAGGTACCCATACTGGTGAAATCCCATGCCACTACCATACGTCGCCTGACCTACAGACCCGTGATAGCCCCAGAGGACGTTAGCTATGTCATATGACGTGCATGACAGTCGGCCCACCCAGGCCGCCATGGCGCTCCTGTTTTTGATTGCCGTGCTGATCGCCATAGACCTGTTTATCGATCGCACCGAAGGTGCGAGCGCACTACACCTGGGCGTTGAGGCGCTGGTGCTGATCGCTGCCACCATTGGGACCGGGTTCCTGTGGCGTCAATTGCGTCGGACCCGGCAAACCCTGGGCGAGGCCCTCGCCGAGGCAGAGCAATGGCGCAGCGAATCCAGGGAATTGATTCGTGGCCTGGGCAAGGCAATAGAAGCACAGTTCGCGCGCTGGAAACTCTCGACGGCGGAGGCCGAAGTGGGGTTGCTTCTTCTCAAAGGCCTCAGCCACAAGGAAATTGCCGAGATTCGCCAGACCAGCGAACGAACCGTCCGGGAACAGGCACGGGCCTTGTACCGCAAGTCCGGCCTTTCCGGCCGTTCGATGCTCTCCTCCTTCTTCCTGGAGGACCTGCTGCCGCCCCGGGATCCGTCTGTGACTAGCTAGATAGTTCTTGACGCCCGGTCGAGCAGGCGCAGCGGCACGAAGGCCGCAATCAGGCTCGCTGCAATTGCCGCCACGCCGAGATTGATCACCAGGGAATAATCACCCGCGCCAACCACCAGCGCCGCGACCATGGGCCCTGAGGCCAGCCCCATCTTGGAAGCAAAACCACCCAGGGCCGCCATCTGCCCGGCCTTGTCGAACTCTGAACACATACCCAGCAGGTAGGGAATGCCCATGGCCCAGGTGATGCCGACGAGACAGTTGGCCACGATGTACACCAGCTCGACACCACTGAAATGCAGGGCCCAGGTGGCCATGACGGTAACGATGATGGCCGCCGCCAATGGCAAAGTGCGCCCATAGCGCGTCGACAGCACGATGACCAGCCCGGAGCCGGCAATGCCGATCCAGGCGGCCGCGGCCAGCGCCGGGCTGATCAGCCCCATGCCCAGACCCGCAGCCTCGCCCAGGCCGATGATGTAGGCATACACCGCCATGTTGCCGGCCTGGAACAGGAAGGTGGCCAGCAGGCTCAGCGCCAGTGGCTTGCGCTGGATCCCGTCCTCCACCGCCACCGCCGGTTTCTGCACCTTGGCGACTGGGTAGTCACCCAGGAACGGCACCATCAGCAGGGTGGCGAGGCTGAACAGGATCAATGCCCAGAACAACACGCTGGTTCCCATCACCGGCACCAGCGGTGGCAGGATCATCAGCCCAACACCGCCGAGTCCGAATTGGACCAGCAGCAGGTAGCCAAAGGTACGGTCAGGCTGCGTGGTCCTGGCGATGATCGAAAAGCCGATCCCCACCAGTGCGCCGCCGACGAAGCCGTGCAGAAAGCGCATTACCACCAGCGGTTCGAAGCTGGAAACCAGCATCGACAGCAGGTCGATGCCAATCAGGGTGACGAGCAGTGCGTACGAAGTCCGCCGCCAGTTGATGCGCTTGATCAGGAAGACCACCAGCAAGGCACCCACCGCTGCCCCGTAGACGTTGCTCGATCCCACCATTCCCGCTTCACGATTGGTAAAGCCGGCACCATCGATGAGGCCGCTGACCAGTGCCGGCATGATGTTGACGTAGTAGATGCCCGCGGATGCCAGGAAAGCCAGCAGCAACCGCGCGACCTCGCCGTTGGCCGAAGCCTTGCGCAAGCCCATGAAGACAGGCTTCGACGCCACAGCTACGTTATCACCCGTGATGCTCATGATGACCTGCCTTTGTTACCGGGAAGTTGGGCCGATGCATTCGGCGCGCAATAGCCGCGTATCTTCGCCGCTTCAGCAATTGCGCGGCGAAAACTGAACTGGTGGTTGTCACTGAAGTAGTAATAGCTCACGCCATTGGGCAGCAGCGCCAGGACGATGCCGCCGTAGCCCGCCATGAACGGAATGTACTGTTCGCCACTGCAGCCGGGAAGGCTGTCGACCCGCAACGCCCAGTAGCCCTTGTTGTAGTACAGCACGCCATCCGCCGAGGCCACCAGGCCGCGATCCGCCGGGTTGCGCTGCAAGGCGGCACGCATCATGGCGGGGTCCAGCAGGCTCGCCAGCCGCGCATTGTGCGGATTGAGGAACGCTGCCAGCTTGGCGACATCATCAGGCGTCAGGGTGAGGCCGTAGCCTGTGAATGGCTGCGCAAGCTCATCGCGTGTGCGCCTCACTACGCTCACCGCCGGATCCAGCCCAATTTCCCGCCAGATCTCGGGCCACAGCAGGTCCGCCACGAGATCCGCTTGCGGGCCCGACACTTCCTTGATGAGCGCTGCCAGCGCCACGCCCAGGATGTAGGTATCGCTGCTGCGATAGACGAAGCGCTCGCCCGGAGCCGCCCGCCTGGGGAAGAAGTTGCAGGCGTAGTCAATCTTCTCGGCGTGAGTCGCCGGCATGAAGAAACGCTGGTCGGCATGCTGCGCGTGCTCGTCGGCGTTCTCGACTGCCGACTGGTAATTGCCGCTGGTCATGTCGAGCAGGTTTTCCAGCGTCACGTCGTTCCAGCTACCGCTGTTGCGGCACTCGGGTACGAGGTCGGCCACCAGCCTGTTGCGCGTGCCCGGCAGCAGTTTCTCCAGATGGGCGAGTGCAAAGCCAGCGTACATCGACTTCGCCAGCGAATAGGACGGCAGGTGCATCTCTCCGCAGAAGGGATACTCCACCGTGCGGGTCGGACAGCCGCCCGCGTAGTGTATTCCGTCGACGATGACCCCCCAGGTTGTGAGGTGCTCAGGCGCCACATCTGCTGCATGCGCGAAGGCCGTAACGTCCACGCCCGGGTAGTCCCGCGCCAGCTCGGCCAGGGTTCTCCTGGGCAGGCGCGCGGCGAGTTCCAGCCGGTAACTCGATGCCAGGGCCTCGCCTTGCGCAAGCCTGTAGGGTGTGTAGCTCGCCTCCAGCTCGCCCTTCATGTCGAACTTGAAGTAGCCACAGGTTTCGCTGCTGATCTCATAGCGTGGCTGTGACACGCGCCCGTCATGGTGATAGCGCAAGCTCAGCACGCCGTGATGCATGCAGTTGGCATTGACCTCCTGCAAGGTGAAAGGCAGGGCCGCGCGCGAGAACTGATTGTCGCCTGGTTCCTGCCACAAGCTGCCGGGGGCCAGGATGAACTCCCAGTATGGGTGCTCGCCGGGTATTGAGCCGCGAACCGCCGGCACCAGCACCTGGTCAAGCTGCAGCAGCTCGAAGGACACGTCAGGCAGGCGACTTGTAGCGAGGCTCGCCTGGCTGGCGACGTTGTAGTCATCGCGGTGGGCCACAAATGCTTCCGGTGGTGCCACGCTGCGCAGCGTAATGCGGCCCTCAAGGTGAGCGGGCGCGAGGGGTGCGGACGGCGCCGCGGGGGCCGCGGGCGCCGCGCAGGCCATCAGCGCCAGGATCGCCAGCAACACGGTTAGCCGCGCCAGATAACCTTCCACACTCCGGGCTTCAGTCGACATCAATGCCAGCCTCCATCAACTGAAGGTGCAGCGCTTCCAGTTCCCCGGCATAGCGGCGCCATTTGCCTACCGAGCTGTCATAGATGGGCTGGCGCACCTGCGTGGCGCTTGCGGTAGTCGAGGCCTGGGTGTTCTGGTGGAAACGCAGGCACTGCTCTTCCCAGGGCAGGTCGCAGTAGGCCAGCAGCCGGCGCGCCTCGCCCTCCACGTCGGCCACTACGTCCTCGTAGTGAAGCGTATGGATCACCCCGGGCATCACTGCATTCCAGTGCTGCATCAGTTGGTGATAAGCGATGTAGTACTGGCTGAGCTCATCCAGGTTGTAGGAGAACGGATAGGCATCCTTGAACAACTGCTTGTAGACCGCATAGCAGGTGTCCATCGGGTGGCGCTGCAGGTTGATGATCTTTGCCTGCGGCAGCGCCAGGTGGATCAGTCCTGCGTAAAGGTAATTGAATGGCAGCTTGTCGATGAACACCGGGCTTCCCTCACGCAGGGGCCGCACGGCTGCAAGGTAGGCCTCACCAAGCGCACGAAAATCGATGCCGGCGGTCATCGCCACAAAATCCGTGCGCGATGCCGGCGCAATACCGACAGTCGCCCGGGTCAGTCGCACCAGTTCGAGTGAGAAGTTGTTCAGCTCGCCAGCGGAGAACACGCTCGAATGGCTTCCCAGGATTCGCTCAACCAGTGTCGTGCCGGTACGGGGCATGCCGATGATGAAGATCGCGCCCGCCTCCTCACAGCCTGCAATACCCCTGCCAAGCTGTGCAGCGCCATAGACCTCGCGGATCTTGGCGATGATCTGCAGGTCGGTATCCACGCTGTATTGCATGTGCCTGCGCTTGATATCGGCGCCTTGCTTCAGGCTGGCAAAGGATGCCGCGTAGTCCCCCACATCTTCCTGTTCCTTGGCCAGTGCGTAGTGCAACTGGACCTGGCCCGCAGGCGACTGGATCCCAGTCACGGCAGCCTGCAACTGGGCAATGTGATTGCGCTCCCGGGTCTGGGTGCGCAACTGCGCGCGGCCGTTGTAGGCCTCGAATTCTGCCGGGTTGAGTGCGATGGCCCGGTCGAACTCCAGCTCGGCCCCGGCAGCATCACCGAGATAGCGCATCACCGCGGCCTTGTTGAAATGGAACTGCGAATTGGCGTCGTCAAGTGCGATGGCGTGTGAATACTGCGCCAGTGCCCGCGGATGATCTCCCAGCATGTGAAACAGCGAACCGAGCTCGCTGTGCAGGTGGGCGTCGTCAAACGCCCGCTCATGTAGGGCGACGGCCTGTTCAGTGGCGGCAGCAACCTGGCTGGCCTCAAACAGGCACTTGGCCCTGTGTAGCAGGTATTTGTCCTCGGCCGACAGCGCCAGCGCCCGATCAATGGCCCTGAGCGCATCGGCGAAGTGGCGAACCTTCTTCATCAGGTAGCTGGCGAGATACCAGCCGTAGGCGTAGTCGGGGAAGCCCTGGTTGAGGTGCTGGCAGGCGGCCAGCGCTTGGCGCAGGTCACCAGCGTCAATCAGGCGCGTGACCTGCTCAGCCAGTTGTTCCTGACCCGGTGATGAAGTTGTCATGCTTGCGCTGTGAATTGGCTCTTCGGCCCTGCGCCGGGAAACCGGCAAGCGCATGTTAGCAGGGCAGGAAGGCCGGACTGTCTCCGGCCTTCCTGCATTCAGGGCGTCAGAAGCGATAGCCGATCACCAGGCCAATGGTGCGCGGCTGGGCAATATAGTCACGTGAGTTATTGCCAAAGTACTGCTGCGAGGCATCAGGCCTCGAACCGCCCACCAGGAAGGGGAACACGCCCGTCGTGCCTTCCTCATTGAACAGGTTCTTGATGTACAGCGACGCCGACCAGGCGTCCTTGCTGAAGGTGCTGCTCAGGCTCCACAGATTGAAGTTGTCGATCTCTGCGTAGCTGCGATTGAACACCGAAGTGGGTGCATAGTACGCCGACGCGGGGTTGGCGCTGTCGCGGCAGTTGCCGATGGTGTTGAAGCTGGTCTGGCAGTTGTCATCGCCGAGGCTGTTCACCACGTCTGACTGATAGTAGCCGCTCAGCACCGTGCTCACCGCAATGCCGTTGCCCATGGACATGTCATGGCGCAGCGAAACGTTGAAAACATTCTTGGCCGTACCCGGCAGCCGGTCGCCGTCGGCCGCGATCATGTCCGTGTACAGCGGGCCGCCATAGAAATTGCCGGCTGGCTGGAACACGTCGGCGGTCAGCTCGGCATCCGCGTAGGTGTAGCCGAGGCTGTAGCTCAGGCTGTCGGACAGTTGGCCCGAGAGCTCGACTTCCAGGCCCTTGGTCTCGGCCGACTCGCCATTGATGGCCCCGAAGAAGCCCCAGTTCGTCGTCGAGGTGTTGAGCTGCGGGTGATCCCAGTCGGTGAAGTACACCGACACCGCAAAGGCGTGGCGCTCGGTCGTGCCCTTGTAGCCAATCTCGTAGTTATCGACCGCGTCCGAGTCAAAGGTAAAGAACGCCGGGTTCTCGCCGTACTTGCCGCTGGTCGGTACCGCGTTGGCGCCGGCATGGCGGTAGCCCTGCGACACCGTAGCGTAGAGCATTGCGCTGTCGCTGACGTCCCAGGCCAGGTTGGCCTTGTAGAGGAAGTCACTGTCGCTGATGCTTTCGCTCGCGATTCCCGGCGGGTTGCCCGGCCCCGAGTAGATCGGAACGTCCACGATGGCAGCAACGTCCACGTCGTTGTCGAAGTAGCGCCCGCCCAGCGTCAGGTGCCAGTCGTCCGTGAAGTTGATGGTGACTTCGCCGAACAGTGCCTTCTCCTTGTACTTCTGCGCCCGCCGGAACAGGAAGTCCTGCTCGGTTGTGAACGGCGCCAGGCCATACAGGTTGATGGCGTTCATGTAGGGGATGTAGCCCGGCAGGAAGCTGTTCTGCCCGAGGTCGTAGTCCTGGTCGGCGTAGTACAGGCCCACCGCCCAGTCGACCTTGTTATCGCCCTTCGACACCAGGCGCAGTTCCTGGGTTACCGCCGAGTCGTCATAAAAGCGATGCGCCTGGGCGATTGGCCTGGGCGAGCTGCCGTAGAAGGCAAACCAGCCGTTGCGCGCATACACGCCCGAGTTATCGCTGATGCCATAGCCGGTGTGCTCGTAATGCGAGGTGCTTGAGGTCAGCGTGGCAAAGCCGAGGTCCATTTCCATTTCAAGCGCAGTCAGCTCCACTTCCCTTGACGAAGGCTCAAGCTGGATCGCGCCGAACTCATACTTGCCGTAGTTGCCGCCATTGACCAGGTCGGGACCTCGGGTGACCTGGCGCCGCCCACCCACTTCATCTTCCTGGCGCTGGTAGGACAGCTGGGCATTGAAGGTGTCGCTGGGTGAGAACAGGAATGAGACACGCCCGTACTTGATATCCACCTCGTCCGCATCCTTGACACTGCGGTAGATCGGCGTACCCGCGATCACCGTGCCGTTGATTTGCGGCGCGCCACTGGCATCCAGGGCGTAGACATGCGGGTAGTCCACCACGCCGTCATTCTTCACCTGTCCAGCGTTGATTCGCATGGCGAAGGTTTCGCCCATGGGAACGTTCAGCATGAAGTCCGGGTTGAAGTTGTGGCCGTCCGAACCGTCGGTCTGCCCGTAACCAATGCTGACCTTGCCGCTGAAGCCACTCGGGTCCGGCTTGTTCATGATGTAGCGAACGTTGCCGGCCAGCGAGCCCGATCCGTACAGCGTGCCCTGCGGGCCGCGCAGCACTTCGACGCGATCAATGTCCTTCAGGATGAAGTTGCCAAACAGCGCGGTGTTGTCGATGTAGGTGGCCACCGTCGGCGGCGCTGCCAGCGGCACGTCGCCCTCGGTGCCACGATCGACGTTGATGCCGCGGATGATGATGCCGTTGGTGACGCCCGAGTTGCGGTAACCACGATCGAACATCGAGATACCGGCCATCGCGCGCAGCGCATCGACCGAGTCGGTGATGTTGGCGTTCTCCAGCGCGTCGCCGCTGACTGCCGAGATGTTGAACGGGATGTCCTGGATCCGTTGCTCGCGTCGGGTGGCGGTCACGACGACCTCGCCAAGCACGGGCGTTGCTGCCGTCTCCTGGGCCTGCGCGGCAGCCGAAGCGCTGCCGAGGACGCTCGAGACGGCCAGCGCAAGCACCGACTTCTGGTAGGAATTGAGGCTATTCATGGCTGCTGCTCTCCAGAGAAATTGGTTTTTCCAACAAGTGTGAACAAGGAATGTGTCATCGAATTACTCGCGGCCCGGCATCTGCATGGGTCCCAGGCTGCGCAATCCATCGAATACCAGCCCCCTGTCGCCGCAGACAGGAAAATCCACTGGTCGATCGCGAAAACTCTTGAGGACCTGTCCCATGCCGTGCCAGCCGCGCTTGCGCACGCGCCGAACCTGGTCGAAATCGACCTCCACGGGAAAGATCTCACGGCCCCGCCCGGCCTGGTAAATCACTTCGCCACCTGGGCCGCAGACAATGGACTGGCCGAAGCCCAGGCGCCCGGCGACATTGATGTCAAAGAAATAGCACTGATTGATTGCTGCGCTTGATCGCGCGATGGACAGTTCCACTTCGCGATCGATGGTGTTGGTCATGGAGGGATGCAGGATGACTTCGGCGCCCATGGCGGCGAGGGTACGCGTGGTTTCCGGAAACCACATGTCGTAGCAATTGGACACGCCAAAGCGCCCCTGGCCTGGCACGTCAAAGACCACGAACTCGGTGCCCGGGGTCACGCCAGTCTCGTATGGCATGAATGGGAACATCTTGGAATGCCGCGCCACGACCTCTCCGGCGGGATTGATTATCGGGATCACGTTATGAACCCGTTCACCGGCGCGGACATAGAAGGAGCCCGGGATGAGCCAGATATCCAGGGCCTGCGCGATGCGGCAAAACTCCTGCTCGGTAGGCCCGCCTGGCGCCTCAGCCCGGGCCGTGCCTGAGCCGAAGGAGGACAACTCGCCCAGCACCACCATGCGTACCCAGGGAAACCGCGTGGCCACGGCCTCAATTTCCGAGCGCAGGTAGGCGCGATTGTCACCGTAGGCGATCTCAAGCTGCAGTCCTGCAATCCCGAATGCACTCATAAGTCTGGGCAACCTCCACCGGTCGGCAGGGGGTCGCCGACCGGGTGCTAGTATTGGCCTTCCTTCGATGGGGGCAATATGGCTTTTGGCGTAGACGACGGCAGCAAAAAGGGCATCGGCCCGCCGTGGCTGACGCTACTGCGCGAGGCATTGCCACCGGTTGCCGCCAGTACCGGTAGTGACCAGTTCGCACAGCGCCTGATTGATGCACTGCGACAAGTGGTGCAGTTCGACTGGTGGATGGTGATGATCTACCGCGAGCACGCCAACCCGGAGATGCTCTGCGAAAATTTCTCGGACAGCTGGCGTCGCAAGGGACTCACCACCTATGTCGGCGCCTTCTACCTGCTCGATCCCTTCTATGTCATGAGCCAGTCCCTTGACCACCCGGAAGTCTGTCGGCTGGATGACATCGCGCCCGACGGTTTTCTCCAGAGTGAATATCACCGCGCGCACTATTCAACCGGGCGCATCGGCGATGAAGTGGGCTACCTGTGGCCGCTGGAATCCGGTGTCACCTTTGCAGTGAGCCTGGAGCGCTCGGAGAAATGCCAGCGCTTCAGCGATGAGGACGTAGAGAACCTGGAGGCCGTGCAGCCTATGCTTTATGCGCTGGCGTGCACGCACTGGACCACGACCCACCTGCACAAGGGCACCAAGGCCGAGTTGAAGATCGGTCGCCTGGTGCAGGAAGCCGCCACGAGCTTTGGCCAGGACGTACTGACACCGCGCGAATGCGAGGTCGTCAAGTTGGTGCTGCGCGGCTATTCGACCAAGTCAGTATCGCAGTCGCTGGGCATCTCGCCAGGGACCGTGAAGGTTCATCGCGAGAACATCTACGCCAAGCTGGGTGTCTCGACCCAGGCCGAACTGTTCAACATGTTCATCGCCTGGGTTTCCTCGACGCCTGCGCGACAGGAAGGCACTGGCCCGCGAGCCAACGCCCTGACCTGAATCAGGCGACCTGCTTCGCCACGCTGACGATCTGGATATTGGTGTAGGCCTTCAGGCCCTCAACCCCGTTCTCGACGCCGATGCCTGAGCACTTCATGCCACCGAAAGGCACATGCGGTGCGATAGCGGCGTGGGCATTGACCCATGCCGTGCCGCACTCCAGCCTCGCCGCCACCCCTGCTGCGCGCTCGGCACTCGCAGACCACACCGAACCGCCCAGGCCGACATCCAGGGCGTTGGCGCGCCGGATCGCATCCTCAAGATTGGTGTAGCGGATGATCGGCAGCACCGGCCCGAACTGTTCCTCATCCACCAGGCGCATGCCGTCGGTGACGTCTGCCACCAGTGTGTAGGGAATGAAATAGCCGGGCGTGCCCGGAATCTTGCCGCCGCACAGCACGCGCCCACCCTGGGCACGGGCGTCCTCCAGCAACTCGACCACGCGGTCGTACTGGCGCTTGTTCTGGATCGGACCCTGTAGCGAGGACTCGTCCATGCCGTCGCCCATGGCAGCGCCCTGCGTGGCTTCGACCAGTTTTTCGCACAAGGCGTCGTAGAGCGCATCCGGCACATAGAGACGCTTGAGCGCCGCGCAGGTCTGGCCGTTATTGATGAAGGCGCCACCAATGATGGCCGGCGCAATGGTCGCCGGATCAGCATCATCCAGGACAATGCCGGCGTCGTTGCCGCCCAGCTCCAGCGTCACGCGCTTGAGGCTAGCGGCTGAGCTGCTCATTACGCTCTTGCCGGCACGGATCGAGCCGGTGAACACGATCTTCTGGATGCCCGGGTGCGCCGTCATCCACTGGCCCAGTTCATCGCCACCGGTTACGCAGTTGAGCACTCCCGGTGGCAGCACCTCATTGAGGATCTCCACCAGACGCAAGGTACTGAGCGGGGTAAACGGCGAGGGCTTGATGACCACGGTGTTGCCAGTACGAATGGCCGGCACCACATGCCAGATGGCTATGATCAGCGGCCAGTTCCACGGCGCGATGGACCCCACCACGCCCAGGGGCCTGCGCATCTGGATGACCCGGGCCTGGGCGTCGTCCTGGATCACTTCGTCGGGAAGCGACAGGCTGCCGGTGTACGCTGCCCACCCGGCAGCGCCGCCGACTTCGAAGCGAGAACCCATACCATTCAATGGCTTACCCTGCTCCTGGGTCAGCAGTCGGGCCAGCTCTTCTGAGTGCCTGGTGATCGCCTCGGCGATCTTGCCGCAAACGGCCGCGCGCTCGGCATCCGCGACCTGGGACCAGGTCTTGAAGGCCAAAGCCGCTGCCTCGACCGCCTGGTCGAGTTGCTCGCGCGATGCCGACGGGCATTGCGCCAGCACCTGCTCATTGGCCGGGTTGATGACATCGAAATGATCCCGCGCGGCGACCTTCTTGCCGCCGATGATGAGTCCGTAATCTGACATCCTTTGCTCCCCTGTCCTGGTGGACTGTTCCGAGCCCCCGACCCGCCCTGAACCTTAGCGGATCGCCTTGGGTGCTGCCTAAATAGTCAAACTCCACATGCTGCGCAGGCGTAAAATTGCCGCCGGTTCGCCGCGCGGAACCCTGCCGCCAGCGGACTTTGCGAGCCACCATCAACCAAGGAGTTTTTGTGCGTACCAATATTTTGCGTGCCGGGCTGCTAGCCTTCGTCGCCGTGGGCCTGGTCGCCTGTTCCGAGCCGCCTGAGCAGGCGATGCAGTCGGTTTCGACTGCCGCCGATGCTGCCAAGGCCGCAGGTGCCGAGAGCTATGCCGGTGAAGCGCTGCAGCAGGCGCAGGACCTGATGAACCGCGCCGATGCCGAGAAGGCGGTACAGGACGAGAAGTTCGTGCTGTTCCGCAGCTACAAGGATTCGGAAGCGCTGTACACCGAAGCCCAGGCCAGCTTTGAGTCAGCGACCGTCGCTGCCGCAGCGGGCAAGGAGAAGGCCAAGGGTGAAGCGACCGTCGCGATCGAGGGTGCGAAGGCAGCACTCGCCGCTGCGGGTGACGCGTTGTCCAAGGCGCCGAAGAGCAAGGACTCACGCGCCGACATGGACCTGTGGGCCAACGACCTCACCACCTATGGTGCGACGGTCGCCGAGGCCGAGACTGCGTTTGCTGCCGAGGATTACCTCGGTGCCAAGTCGCAGGCCGACAGCGTGACAGCCAAGTCGACGGAAATTTCCACCGCCATCCAGACGGCGATGGACAAGGTCAAGGCCCGCCGTCGCTAGCATGATGGCAAGACGGGGCGCACAGCCTGTTGTTCGAGGGGGCGGCTTAGGCCGCCCCCTTTTTGTCTTTGGGCTGGGCGCGGCCATCATCGCCGCAATCTCCGGGCTGGTGCTGGTGTTCTATCCCTATCCCGCCCTGCCAACCATTGAAGTCGAGTCCGCGCGGACTGCCCTGACAACAGCAAGGCGAGAGGCTGCAGAACTCGCCAGGCAGCCCCTGGCCAGCGCCACACTTGCCGCGACGACCATGGAACGCCTCTACGCTGTTGATCGCTCACGCTGGTTCCGATTTTCACGGCTTGAATCCCTCGACCAGGCCATTGCCGAGACTCAAACACTGGCAGAACAAGCTATCACCCAGGCCCGTCAGGCCCGGGCCGACCGGCTGCAGTCCCTGCATGACTTGCATACCGAGCTTGATGCCGATCTGGCGGTGCTGGCACCTGACGTGCAGTTCCTGCCTCCACGCGAAACCGGCGCGCGCGGCGCCTTTGCCCGCGCTGAACTGGCACTGGTGCAGGCCGCAGGAGCACGCAAGCGTGGTGACCTCACGCTGCTGGAGTCAGGCCTCAAGACCGCCCGTACCGAGGTCGAATCGATACGCGAAACACTGGGCCGGCGCTACGAGCGCTTCAACGACCCGCAATGGCGACAGCGCTGGCAGTCCTGGGCGGACCAGGCCGTCGCCGGCAGCCAGGGCAACAAGGTCACCATCATTGTCGAGAAGCTGGGTAAGCGGCTCTATGTCCTGCGCAATGGCCAGGTGGTCGCGCAGTTCAAGGCGGACCTGGGACGAAACGCGCTGTCAGACAAGGTGTCGTCCGGCGATGGCGCAACACCGGAAGGGCGCTACAAGGTCACCGAGCGGCGCGCCAACGGCACGACCCGCTGGTATAAAGCACTGATGCTGAACTACCCGAATGCCGAGGACTTGAAGGCATTCCAGGCCCTGCGCCGCAATGGCGCCATCCCCCATGGGCGCGGACCCGGCGGGCTGATTGAAATCCATGGCCATGGTGGCCGCGGCTCCAACTGGACCGACGGCTGTGTTGCCGTTCGCGATTCCGAGATGGACAAGTTATTCACCCTGGTGCCCGTCGGGACACCGGTAACGATCGTTGGCGTGGCACGGCTGCCGGGTGACGGCGAGGCGCCGCGGAATCGCACATGAGCGACGAAGAAGTCCCGGTCCCAACCACTCGTCCACGCCCAGTGCTGCTGCTTTCAGCTATTGCAGGCGGCCTGTTGCTGGTCGTGGCCTCGGCACTGGCCTGGCTGGGCGGTTACCGCTATGGGCCGGCCACGGATGCAACGCCTGCAATCTCGGCCGACCTGCCGGCCAAGGACAACCTTAAGCAGCTGGAAAAGAAGATGAAGGCGCTGCGTCCGGCGGGGATCTATGTCGTGGTGGACTCTGCGCATAACCGCTTGCGGCTGATGCGTAATGACGAAGTCATTCGCGAGGCCATCGCCTCAGCGGGCACCGGCGCCATCCTGAAGGATGAAAAGAGCGGCCGCGTCTGGGTGTTCGAGACTCCGCGTGGTGTGCGCAAGGTCTTGTACAAGCGCAAGGACCCCTGCTGGACCCGCCCTGACTGGGACTACGTCGAGAACGGCGAGCCGCTGCCAAAAAATTTCAGGGACCGGATTGATTGCGCGGCGCTGGGCGACTATGCACTGTACCTGGGCGATGGCTACATGATCCACGGTACGCTTTATGAGCGTTCACTCGGAATGAGCGTCACCCATGGCTGTGTTCGCCTGGGCGCAGCCGACCTCGAGGCCGTCTGGAAGGCCGCGCCGGCCGGCACCAAGGTCTACCTCTACTGATGCGTTACCTCAATCGCCTGTCGCGCACCCTGGTCATGGCTGGCTGCCTGCTGTCACTGTACTCGGCACCGTTGGTGGCATCAGACAATGTCCTGCAACGCCGCTCCTACCTGACCGCGGAACTTGCCGCCGCAAAGTCCAAGCAGTTCTACCTGGTGTTCGATGCGAGCGGCCCGGCCATCGACCTCAAGATCGAGGGCGTGCGCGTGCATCGCTTCAGCCTCGACAAGGCCGAGTTCGGTCAGTCGCGACTCTCGGGTGCCGGCGCGCGCAGCTGGCCAGGCACCTCCTTTGCCCTGGTCTCCGAAGTTGAGGAGCCGGATCGACCGCAGATCAAGATCGAGACCACGGATGAGGCCGACAAGGCGCGGGACGAGAAGATCAAGAAGGCCCTTGCCAAGGGGCAGAAAGCCAGCGGCGAGTTGTCACAGACCGCGGGCGAGCGCGTGGCCCAGCTCACGCTGACAGATGACAAGACGGCACCGATGACCTTCCGGTTGCAGTTTGAGCCCGACCTCGTGCTGGTCGTGCGCGGCGAGCCCAAGGCGGCCGACCTGGGCAGCCGCATGCGGCGCATCAAGTACGGGCTACTGGAAGGCTGGCAGGGCCTTGGCCTGTGGCTCGGCGGCGAGAGCATCGCCACCCGGGTTGTCGTCCACCTGCCTCCTGAGGAAGCCAGGCGCCTGTTCAAGGTGCTCACCCCGGAAATCAGGCTGCTGATTCACGCCCCGCCACCCGCCTAGGGCAAGGCGGGAACTGGCGTATTTGCCGGCCTTGGGGCTACACTCCGACCTACTTTGGGGACCCCGGGCGCTGCCCGGGTTTGTCATATGCGCATAACAAAAGGTGTCAGCCCATGAAGCATTCCCGCGTTCTGGCGTTTGCAGTTTCCACGATCCTCGGCGCCGGTGCGGCATCCGCACAGGACACGAGCCTCCTTGCCGAGATCGTCGTCACCGCGTCCAAGCGCGAACAGACGCTCAACGACATACCCTCAGCCGTCAGCGTGACCTCGGCCGAGACCATTGAGCGGGCGCACATCACCGACATCCTCGACCTGCATACGGCGGTGCCTTCACTGCGCACCTCACAGTTGCAGACCTCGACGCAGACCAATTTCATCATCCGCGGCTTCGGTAACGGCGCCAACAACCCGGGCATCGAGTCCTCGGTGGGCGTGTTCATCGACGGCGTGTACCGCTCGCGCTCGGCCTCGGCCATCGGCGACCTGGTGGACGTTGAACGCATCGAGGTATTGAAGGGTCCGCAGAGCACCCTGTTCGGGCAGAACGCCTCGGTGGGCGTCATCAGCGTAGTGAGCAAGAAGCCTTCGTTTGAGCCCACCGGCTCGGTTGAGGTTGGCATGGGCAACTACCACGCCAAGTCGGCGCGGGCCAGTTACTCGGGTCCCATCGGCGAGCGTGTGGCATTCAGCATTTCAGGCAACTACAACGAGCGCGATGGCTACTTCAAGAACCTGACCAATGGCCACGACCTCAATGACCGTGACCGCTGGGACCTGCGCGGGCAGTTGCTGGTTAACGCAACGGACAACCTCAGCTTCCGCCTGATTGCGGACATGAGCGAGATCGACGAGCTCTGCTGCGGCGTATCGAACCTGCAGGACGGCCCGACCGGGGCGCTGGTCCGGGCCATCGGCGGCCAGATCTATACCGGCGGCATTTCTGACCGGCGCGGCTACTTCAACAAGGACCCGCACAACAGCGTCGACAACGATGGCCTGTCGCTGCAGGTGGACTGGTCCCGTGGCGACTGGTCGTTCAGCTCGATCACGGCCAAGCGCAACCAGAAGGCCTTGTTTGACTACGACGCCGACTTCACCAGCGCCGACATCCTGGCGACCAACCTGAATGACTCGGATATCGACACCTTCACCCAGGAGCTGCGCCTGGTATTCGACAACGGCGGTCCGGTGACTGCCGTCCTGGGCGGATACTACTTCGACGAAAGCGTCGACTACACCAACACGCTGGCCTGGGGCAACTCGATCCGTGCCTACGCGACCGGTCTCATCTTTGCGCAGACCGGCAGTGGCACGGTATTGAGCGGCCTGGAAACTTCACTCGGCATGCCTCCGGGCACGCTGTTGCAGAGCGGACATGGCCAGGTCATCAGCACCACGCAAGACAGTGAGGTCAATTCGATATTCGGCCAAGTGGACTGGAAGATCGGCGACCGACTGACGATCACCGCGGGCTTGGCCCATGCCACGGTGGACAAGAATGTGTCGATCGGCCAGGTCAATACCGACATCTTCTCGTCACTCAACTTTGTCACCATCGGCTTTGGCGGAGCCTTCGCGGCGCTGACCGGACTGCCACCAACGCCGGCGAACTTTGCAGCGTTCCCGGTCCAGGCTGGAATGGCCGACCGTATCAGCGTGACACCGTGTTCGGCCACCAACCCGCCGCCACTGTGTAACTCGGCGCTGGGCCTGTACCCCTTCCAGTTCCTCGCGCCCATCGTGCCGTTCTCCAACGGCCGCTCGGACGACAGCCAGACCACCTACACCGCACGTCTGGCATTCGATATTAACGATGACATCATGGTCTACGGCGGTGTCTCCACGGGCTACAAGGCCACCTCCTGGAACCTGTCACGCGACACCAAGCCAGTACAGCCGGCGGTGGGTGATCGCTCGCCACTGGGCGGCTTCGCCAATCCGTACTACGGCCGTTACGGCACGCGCTTTGCCGGGCCGGAAGAATCGACCGTCTATGAGATTGGTTTCAAGGGCCAATGGTCACGGGCTGCGCTGAACGTGGCGCTGTTCGACGAGGAGATCAAGGACTTCCAGTCCAACACCTTCCGCGGTACCGGCTTCGGGCTGGACAACGCCGGCTTGCAGTCAGTCTGGGGCGCCGAATTTGACCTGACCCTGGTGCCGAACGAGCACTGGGAGTTTGCCATTGCTGGCACCTACCTGAGCCCGGAATACGATTCCTTCCTTGGCGGACCGGTAGTACAGAACCTGCCGACCGACCCCACTTCGGGCGACCTGACGGGAACAAGACCCGCCGGTATTTCATCGGTCACCGGTTCCGTCGCGGCCACCTACAAGTGGACTTTTGGGGATTACGACGCCTTCGTGCGCACGGACCTCCATCGCGAAAGCACTGCAAGGGTGATCGAGAACGTGCCCAACGCGGTGGCCTCGCGGCAGGTCGAGACCATCAACATGTCGGCAGGCTTTTCACGTGACGGCTGGGACATCCAGGTCTGGGCACGCAACCTGACCGACGATGACTTCCTGATCAGCGCCTTCCCGTCAGTGGCCCAGTTCGGCAGCTACTCCGGCTACCCGAGCCAGCCGCGCACCTACGGCCTGACGCTGCGCAAGCGGTTCTGAGTTGGCACCCGGCAGGGTGTGGATCGGTGAATAGACAAAACGGCGGCGCCCAAGGCGCCGCCGTTTCGTTTGCGATCAGTCAGTAGCGATCTGTGTGCGCCCTGGTCAAGTCCTGTCGAAGCGGTCGAGGTTCATCACCTTCGTCCACGCCGCGACGAAGTCCTTGACGAACTTCCTCTTGCCGTCGTTCTGTGCATAGACCTCCGTATAGGCGCGAAGTACCGAGTTGGATCCAAAGACCAGATCGATCCGGGTCGCCGTCCATTTCACCTTGCGGGTCCTGCGGTCGCGGATCTCATAGAGGCCGTTGCCGGTTGGCTTCCACAGGTACTTCATGTCCGTGAGGTTCACGAAGAAGTCGTTCGTCAGGACACCCTCGCGATCGGTGAACACGCCGTGCCTGGTTCCGCCATGGTTCGTGCCGAGCACGCGCATGCCGCCGACCAGTACCGTCATCTCGTGGGCGGTCAGGCCCATCAGCTGGGTGCGGTCGAGCATCAGCTCCTCGGCACTCACCGCGTAGTCCTTCTTCATCCAGTTGCGGTAGCCGTCGGCGAGGGGTTCCAGCACTGCAAATGACGCGGCATCCGTCATCTCCTGCGTGGCATCGCCGCGACCCGGCGTGAAGGGAACTGTCAATTTGACACGGGCCGCCTTGGCCGCCTGCTCGATGCCCACGTTGCCCGCCAGCACGATGACATCGGCCACGCTGGCGCCGGTCTCGGCTGCGATCTTCTCCAGCACGCGCAGCACCTTGGCGAGGCGGGCCGGCTCGTTGCCTTCCCAATCCTTCTGCGGAGCCAGGCGGATGCGGGCGCCGTTGGCACCGCCGCGCATGTCCGAACCGCGGAAGGTGCGCGCGCTGTCCCAGGCGGTCGACACCATCTCGCCGATGGTGAGGCCGCTGGCCGCGATCTTCGCCTTGACGGCATCAACGTCGTAGTCCGTGCGGCCGGCAGGGACCGGGTCCTGCCAGATCAGGTCTTCCTTCGGCACATCCGGGCCGAAGTAGCGCGCCTTCGGTCCCATGTCGCGGTGGGTCAGCTTGAACCAGGCGCGTGCAAACACTTCCGAGAAGTAAGCGGGGTCCTTGTAGAAGCGGTCGGAAATCTTGCGGTACGCCGGATCCATCTTCATGGCCATGTCGGCGTCGGTCATGATCGGGTTGCGGCGAATCGACGGATCCTCCGAGTCGACCGGCTTGTCCTCTTCCTTGATGTTGATGGGCTCCCATTGCCAGGCGCCGGCCGGGCTCTTCTTCAATTCCCAGTCGTAGTTCAGCAGCAGGTGGAAATAGCCGTTGTCCCACTTCGTGGGATTCGTGGTCCAGGCGCCCTCGAGGCCGCTGGTCACGGTATCGCTGCCGACGCTGCGCTTGCCGTGGTTCATCCAGCCCAGGCCCTGCTCCTCAACATCAGCCCCCTCCGGAGCCGCCCCGAGCAGGCCGGCATCGCCATTGCCATGGGCCTTGCCGACGGTATGTCCGCCGGCGGTCAGCGCGACGGTTTCCTCGTCGTTCATCGCCATGCGGGCAAAAGTCACGCGCACGTCCTTGGCCGTCCGTAGCGGGTCGGGCTTGCCACCGACTCCTTCCGGGTTGACGTAGATCAGGCCCATCTGCACCGCCGCCAGCGGATTTTCCAGCGACTCGCGGTCATCGCCTCCGTAGCGGCTGGCGGCCAGCCATTCCTTCTCCGAGCCCCAGTAGATGTCCTTCTCCGGATGCCAGACGTCCTCGCGGCCAAAGCCAAAGCCGAAGACCTTCAGGCCCATGGACTCGTAGGCCATGTTGCCCGCCAGGATCATCAGGTCGGCCCAGCTGATCCTGTTGCCGTACTTCTTCTTGATCGGCCACAGCAGGCGCCGCGCCTTGTCCAGGTTCGCGTTGTCGGGCCAGGAGTTGAGCGGCGCAAAACGCTGGTTGCCCGTGCCGCCACCGCCGCGACCGTCAGCCGTGCGGTAGGTGCCAGCCGCATGCCACGCCATGCGGATCATCAGGCCACCGTAGTGGCCCCAGTCCGCCGGCCACCAGGCTTGGTTCTTGGTCATCAGGGCCTTGAGATCTTTCTTGAGTGCCTCGACCTTGAGCTTCTTCAGTTCTTTCCGATAATTGAAGCTCTTGCCCAACGGATTGGTCTTCGCATCGTGCTGGTGCAGGATGTCGAGGTTGAGCGCCTTCGGCCACCACTCCATTTTCGACATCTCCGACGATGTGGCACTGCCGTGCATCACCGGGCACTTTCCTGTGCTAGCTGGGTTTCGGTCGTTCATTCGCTCTTCCTCTCGATGAAGTAGTTGTACTGGATGTGGTTGTCGGTGGCGGCGACTTAGGCGCCGCGCTTGCGTCTTGGCGTGGCCGTCTTCCGGCATTTCGCGCAGTGACCCCAGTAGACGACCTCGGCTTCGTCAATCTCGAAACCGTGGTCGTCTTTCGCCTGAAGACATGGCCTTGCGCCTACGGCACAGTCGATGTCCAGCATCGTTCCGCAGCCTCGGCAGATCAGGTGATGATGGTTGTCGCCCACCCGGTCCTCGTACCGCGCTGCTGCACCGGACGGCTGGATCCGGCGGATTAGGTTCTTCTCCACCAGGATGCCGAGCGTGTCGTACACAGCCTGGCGCGAGACCGACCCAATGACGGCCCGCACATCTTCAATCAGCGCTTCGGCCGTGGCGTGGGGACTCAATGACACCGCGCTCAACAGCGCGAGCCGCGGAGCCGTCACCTGCATGCTGTTCTGGCGCAGCAGCTGCTCGAACTTTTTCGTCATGGGCGCCTTTATAGCACCTATTCTGGACTGTGTCCATTATTGGATCCGGTACGGATCCCAGCCAGAGGCGACAGCCAGACGCTCGAAGCCCGGGCGCTGCTCAGGGAACGACGACCGGCGTTTGGGCGTGGCGCCGCTCGTTCGCATTGCTGTAACCGATGATCTTCCGGGTTCCGAGCTTGTCGCCATGGGCGAATTCATTGCCGCGCGCCGCGACCTCGATCATGGCCTGGCCGATCTGCATGGCCTTGACGGCAACCCCCACCGGCGCGAAGAACCCATAGAGCAAGTCCTGGCCCAGATGCGCCTCTTCGTCCGTAGGTCCGATGTAGTCGGGTCGGTAAGCGATGACCCGGATCCGCGATCCCTCTGCCAGTCCGATCAGCGATCGCTCGGCGCGAACCTTTTCGCGGGCCCACATCATCCTTGAGTCCTCCGAGATATCGCTGGAGCTGATGTAGTGAAAGCTCGCCGCTGGCTTTGCAGATGCCTGCAGCCACTCGCCCAGGAAACGCATGGGAAAATCGACGTGGATCCGTGCATACGTTTCCTGATCCACGCCCAATGAGTTCGTCCCTATCGCCCAGAACACCGCGTCGGCATCGATGATTTGCTGGCGAATGGCCGTGTAGTCGAGATAGTCCGCGTGCAAGATCATTTGCACCTTGCCGGAAGCCGCACCCGCCTCCATGCGCGGTGTCGAACGGCGGGTGATGACACGAATCGTGCGAATACCGGGCGTGGCCATCGCCGCTTTCAGGATGCCGTCGCCTGCCGTGCCGCTGGCACCCAGGATGACCACCGTCTCCGGATCAGCGGTCAGCGGACCGGCCGCAGCAACAGGATGCGCAGGCGCGGCATTCTCATGCGCGGCATCTTACGCCCCTGGCAGCTATGGCATCATGGCGACCCGGATCGCGCACATCGGCTCTGACGACGCGGAGACTGCACTCGCATGCGAATCGCATTTGTTTCCCCGAACCGTGAGCACCTGCCCGACCCCGTCCTGCCCTTGGGCGTGCTCTACATGATGAGTGTCGCCGGTGAAGCGCATGAGCGAACGCTGATCGACCTCTGTTTCGAGGATGAGCCCCTCAAGGTTCTCGCGGCACGCCTCGACGAGTTTAGTCCCGAACTCGTCGCCGTCAGCATGCGCAACATCCAGAACGCCGATTACACCGGCAGCAGCACGACACTCGACTATTACAAGGCGGTCGTCGAAACAATCCGCGGGCGCACCCGCGCCCCCATCGTTATGGGTGGAGGCGGCTTCAGCATCATTCCGCAGGAATTGATGCAGCGCTTCGGCCTTGACTACGGCATCGTCGGCGAGGGTGAACAAGCGTTTGCGGCACTGATTGCCAAGCTCGCCAGTGGCTCGCAAGACACGTCCGGCATTCGCAACCTGATGGTCGGCTTGGGCACGCCGCTTGCGAGCAGACTGAATCGAAGCGACTTTCTAGACATCAGGATCAATGTCTGGCCAGATCGGCGCTGGGTTGATCCGCGTTATTACCAGCATTCAGGAATCACCTCAATCCAGACCAAGCGCGGTTGCGCCATGCAGTGTGAGTACTGCACCTACCCCTTGATCGAGGGCCGCGGGATCCGCCAGCGAGTCGGGGATGTGGTCGCGGACGAATGGCAAGCCACGGTTAGCGCCCACCCGACCATCAGTCACGTCTTTGTCGTGGACGCTGTATTCAACCTGCCCCCGAGTCATGCGCAGGAGATCTGCGAAGCGCTGATCGAGCGCAAAATGAGCACGCCGTGGACTTGTTACATCAATCCCGTGCGTTTTGAGCAGGCCCTCGCCGACGTGATGGCGCGTGCAGGCTGCACCGGCGTCGAGATTGGCGCCGACTCTGGTACCAACGAGGGCCTGGCCCGGCTGCGCAAAGGCTTCACCACCGACAAGATCCGCCTAACCAGTCGCATTTGCCGACAGGCCGGCATCAAGGACTGCCACACCTTCATCCTGGGCACGCGAGAGGAGACGTTGGATGAAGTTGAGCGATCGCTGGACTTCATAGACTCGCTCAATCCCCACAGCGCAATCTTGATGGCATTCAAGGACGATCGTGAGGCGGTGGATGTGGAGCTGGCGGCACGACAAAGCGAGTTCCGCTCACGCGTACTTGAGGTCATTGCCCGTCGCGCTGCGACACGCCCACACTGGGTGGTGCCGTCTCTGGGTCTGCGCTTCAATCACCGTCTGTTCGACGTCCTGCGCAAGGCGGGCCTGCGCGGCCCACTCTGGCAACATGTGAACTACACGCCCCCGAAGCCAAGGCTGCGCCACTGGAGAGATCCGTGGGACGAGAAAGAGGCTGGCGCACCTTTCGATGCGCCAGCCTCAGTGCCGCCATAAGCGGCAAGGTCGCCTAGAACTTGACGTTCACGCCCAGTACGAACTCCCGGCCAATGCCCAGGTCGATTGAACGGCCTGGGCATCCTCGAGAGAATCTGGAATGACTGCCTTAACGATGGGGCGCTGAGGATGGGTGGAAACGGGGTAGAACCCAATTAAGCTCCGACTGCAACAAGTTGAGTCATCAGGTCCAACGATCTCGACTGCTTCTCGCCACGAGAACGAGTTCGCAGCTGTCATGCCTACACAGCGCCTACTTGGGGAATTGTTTGGGTTGAGAGCAGCGCTTAGAATCGCGCTAACGTATTGTTTCTAAATGGTGGCCAGGGGCGGAATTGAACCGCCGACACGCGGATTTTCAGTCCGCTGCTCTACCAACTGAGCTACCTGGCCGCCGTCGGAAGGGCGCGTATTAAACCGTTTTCAGGCCCGGACGTCCAGAAGGGATCCGAGCGCCTTGTCCACGGTACGCATGGCCTTGGCAGAGGCTTGCACCTGGGCCTTGGCCTGCAGCAGGGTGACGGCGGCATTGGTCAGGTCGGCGGGCTCGGCAGTGGTCGCGCTGGCGATCTGTCGAGCGGCTTCTGTGGCCATGCCCAGCCCGCGGGAAATGCCCGCCTGCGACTCGCGAAGAGCCGAGTTAAAGCTGGCATTGCGGATGGAATCGAGCATGGCGCGCTCAGGATGCCCTGCCCGGGCAGCCCGGTTCCGAGACCTTCCTCACATTCAGGGCCCTGGACACGGCCCTATTGCCCCTCTGGCTTGACGAAATCCGCCGGGGCCGCAGAACCCCCGCCAAAAAAGAACTTTTCCATCTCTTCGACCAGGAATTTCCGCGCCTTGGGCTCAATCGCCGTCAGGCGATACTCGTTGATCAGCATGGTCTGGTGCCCCACCCATTTCTGCCAGGCCTCCTTGGAGACGTTCTCGAAGATGCGTTGGCCCAGCTCGCCCGGGTAGGTGGGCCGGTCCAGGCCCTCGGCCTCGCGCTTGAGCAGTACGCACTGCACCATCCTGGTCATGTCATCACCCCTGTACTGATCAACTTCGCCACCGGTGCCGGCAGCCCCAACTTCCTCGAACCCCTGGGGTTATACCAGACCCCCATACCTGCCTCCACGGCACTGGCCGCCGGCAGCGCCAATACCCACGGCGCGATGTCGAGGTCAAAGTGCGTGAACACATGGCGCACGAGCGGCAAGGCTCGAGGTTTCCCGGTCAGGCGCTGCTCGCGGCACCACTGGCGCATTGCCGCCGGGTCGGTAAATTCGGGTGGCGTCCACAGCCCGCCCCAGAGGCCACTGGTTGCGCGTTGACGCAACATCACTTCACCGCCCTTGCGAACAACGAACAGCATCTCGACGCTGCGGCGTCGGCGTGCGCTGCCCTTTGGCCTGGCCGTCGGCAAGGTCTCCTGTGCATCCAGTTCTCTCGCCTGGCAACCGCGAGACAAGGGGCAACGACTACAGTCCGGAGCGCGACGCGTACACAACGTGGCGCCCAGGTCCATGATCGCCTGGGTGTAATTGGCCAACTGAGCCCTGGGGGTGCAGCGCTCCGCCAGGTCCCACAACTGCAACTCCACTGCAGCATCACCCGGCCAGCCTTCAACGCCGAAGTAACGACACAGCACACGCTTGACGTTGCCATCGAGGATGGCGTGACGCTCGCCTCGCGCCTGCGCCAGGATGGCGCCTGCGGTCGAGCGGCCAATGCCGGGCAGGGCAAGGACATCGTCGAAGCCGCGGGGGAACTTTCCACCGTGCTGCTCCACGATCAGGCACGCAGCACGATGCAGGTTGCGGGCGCGGGCGTAGTAACCCAGGCCCGACCACAGGTGCAGCACCTCATCCAGTGGCGCATGGGCCAGGGCTCGCACGGTGGGAAAGCTGCGCATGAAGCGCTGAAAGTATGGAACGACCGTCTCGACCTGGGTCTGCTGCAGCATCACTTCCGAAACCCACACCCGGTAAGGGGTTCGGTTCTTCTGCCAGGGCAGGTCGTGGCGACCCTGCCCTGCATGCCAGGCCAGCAGCCGCGGCGCGAGCGTGCGCGTGCTGGCCCGGCTCATGGCTCTCGCAGTTCGCGGGCACGCACCTCTACCGCCTCGAACATGGCGCGGGTGCCCTCACTTAGCGTCTTACGCATCGGATAGCGCACCAGCCAGCGTGGCATCCAGAAAGCCGGTTCAAACTCAGTCGTGTAACTGACCCGGCAGCCCTGCGACAAGGCCTCGACGCGTGTCTCGGTGCGTCCGCTCACCAAGTCACCACGCCCAGCGATGGCGGTGGCGACCAACTTCGATGGGCTCTCCTGCAGCGACTCATAGCGATCCATGGACTTGCAGAACACCGACCCCAGGCATCCCTTCAGTCGCGTGTACAGGATTCGCTGCGGGGTCCCGGAATCAACCAGCTGTGCTTCGAGGATGCGCGGGTCGAGTTGTGGATAGCTTGGGTAGTCGGTCAGCACGGCCATGACCGCAGCGGCATCCGCCTGCAGCGTGGCCTCGTAGCGTACGTAATAGTTTCGATCCCGCTCACCGACTTCGAGTACGGCAACTTCGGCAGCGAAGGCCGGGGCGCTTGCGACAAGCAGCAGGAATGCCAGGCGACGCGACGCCCTCATGGCCGAGGCTTATCCGAGGGCTCCACACGAATCAGCGCCTTGCGCAGGCGAACATCGCGCACCACGAGTTCATCAAAGCGCAGCTCGGCGTCGATCTCCAGTGCTTCCAGCGCCTTGACGGAATCCTCCAGCGTCGCCTCCACGCTGGACTTCTGGCTGCGCTTATCGGGCTCAAGGTAGCGATCCAGCACCAGGCGATCCAGGTTCAGGCGCATCCTCGGCGGCGCGCCAGAGCGGATGCCCGCCTCGCCCTCGAATTTCGTCTCGTCCAGTTCGCCGCGCAGCGATGAGATCTGCACGCCTCCTGAATCCACCGTGCCCACGAGCCCAATGGTCGCATTTGTGAAAGCCGCTGGATCTGCCGTCTCAGGCAAGGGCGTGCCCACGGCATTGGCCACTGCGCGCGGGGCGAAACTCTTGCTCTGCAGTTCGAAGTTCACGATGGACACATCCGAAAACTGCAATTCCAGTTGCCATTGGGCGTTCAGGCCCGCCGCCAGCCATTGGCCCGAGCTAATGCTCGCGCTGGATTGCGCAATGTTGACCTCGGCGCGCGACCAGCCGCCGGAGAAGTCCAGGCCCGCCAGTGGCAACTCACCACCGCCCAACCAGCCTGTCAGGCGTGCCTCGTCCACGGCATGCCTGCCAGCATCGGGATCCAGGCTTGCCTTGGCCTCCATGTTCAGGTGCGCGGTGTAACCCGAGCCCTGTCCGGCCAGCCGCAGCTTCATCGGAAACACTTCGCGCGGCACGATGCCCTCGGCGCTCAGCGCCAGGGTCGTGCTCCAGGTCGCTTCGGCCTGGCCTGCGTTGCGGTAGTCGATCATTCCGCGTTCAAGGCTGAAACCATCCACCCTGAAGGTGGCAGGCCCCTCACCGCCCATCTCGCCGAGCCGCTCTACCAGCGAACTCCAGTTGTCGCCGCCTGCGTCGGTGATTTGCAGCCGAAGGCTCACGCCATCCAGTGCCACGGACGACAACGCGAAGGATCTCGACAACAGGCTGGCCCAGGACAGGCTGACGCTCGCATCTTCGATCGCCAGCAGGGCGTCTGGGCCGAATCCCTCGGGCTGGCCGAGTTCGACCTGCTGCAGCCGCAACGCCGGGCCCGGCAAGAAACCCACCGACAGTGCCCCGATCGTGGACGGCAGGCCAGTCAGCTCACTGAGCTTGCCACCGGCAAAGCGGGCAGCCGCATGACTGTTCGCCCAAAGCCATATCGCCGCACCGGTCACCAGGACCAGGGCGGCGAGGGCCACGGCAATCAGCGTTACGAGCTTTCTGGCTTGCATGAATCCGGGGGTCCAGAGGTTCCCCCGGATTCTAGCAGTGCATTGATCAGCGGTCGCAGACGCGAACGTTGCCACTCATTGACTTCACCCGCACGCTGGCCCCGCCGGTTCCTTCGGTGAAGCGCAATTCTCGCCCCGGACCGTACTTGCTCTTGTCCCGGGCCTGGGCCTTGAAGCAGCTGGTGATGTTGCCGCTGAAGGACTCGACATCGAACTCGGCGTTGACGGGCGGCTGCAGGGTCAAGCGCACGTTGCCACTGACGGACTCGGCCTGGTACTGGCCCGCGGGGCTTGCCGCCATCGCGACGGTGACATTGCCAGACACCGAGCGCGCCTTGAAGCGCTGGATATCCTTGAGTTCGAGGTCCAGGTCCCCGCTGACGCTGCCACCCTCGAAGTTGCCGGCGACATTGCGCACCACATGATTGCCGCTCACCGTCTCGAGCCTGAGTTCCAGCGCGCCACCATTGCCTTCAATCGTGCTGTCACCGCTGACCGAGCGCACCGTGAGGGGCTTGTCATAGGCCTGCGTGCGCACATCGCCGCTGACTGTTTCATGGCGCTGGTCGCCGCGCACGCCAGCAGCAGTGATATCGGCGCTGACCGTCTGGATCTGCAGGCGGGCGCCTACCGGCACGCGCAGTGTCAGCTCGGCATCATCGTCCTTGCCCCAGTGACTCTGCATCTTCGGGCGCACCACCTTGATGCGTACACGATCTTCGCTGGCCTCAAACTCCAGCGTGTCCTTGTCGCTTTCGAGCCTGGCACCGAGCTCCACCTCATTCTTGTCCCAGGCCGTAATCTGGACAAAGCCCTGTACGTTGGTGACGTCAATCACCGCATCGGGCTTGACCGTCGCGCGGTGGCTCAGGTTCTGTTCGGCATAAGCCGTGTTGGCCAGCGCCAGCGCGGCCACGACCATCATCACTTGTCTGGAATTCATCATCAGGTCCTCCGGTCAGCAGCGATGTTTGCCGTGACCACACTTGAATATAGATGCAGCTCTTGCTGATAAAGATTGAACAGCAGGCTGTTGAGCAGGCCATTGCCTGGATCCTCGCCCAGCGCCAGGTCAATTTCGTCCGCCGCACGCTGGATGATCGCCAGGTTGGCCACCACCGCCTCGCGGGTCTCCGGCGACAGGCCGGCCAGCCGCTGCTGGAATTGCAGCAGCAGTTGCTCGCGTGCCTGCAATTGATCGTCGCCCATTGCCGTGTTCGGGCCGTAACTTACAGGCAGCACCTGGACTCCGCCGCAGCTTCGACGCCGCCATGGTGGTCGCGTCATCGTCGGCGCTGCGCCCACCCATCACGCCCCAGGTCAAGAGCGCCGAAACCGCGGCAATGCCCACGCCGGCGGCCAGGGCCACAGGCCAGCGCCGGGGTGTTGCCACCGCAGCGGGGGCCGCGCCAAGGCCCGCCTGGATTTGTGGCCACAGGTCGCGACCCGGTGCGATCTCCTGCGGCAATTTCACAACCTGGGACAGCACGGCATCACGCTCACGCGGATCACGTCCAAAAGGAATGGTGGTCATGTGCCTCTCTCCGTCTCCAGGTGTCCGCGCAACAAGTGCCGCGCGCGATGCAATTGAGCCTTGCTGGTGCCCACGGCTACGCCAAGCATGTCGGCGGTTTCCTCATGGCTGTAGCCATAGACACCGTGCAGGACCAGGACATGGCGGGCGCCGCTGGGTAACTTCCCAATGGCGCGTTCCAGGTCCATCGGCAATGCATTATCCAGCGGGTCCTGTTCCTCGAACTCCATCTCACTGCCCTCATCGGTGGTCAGGCTGAACTCGCCACGACCCTGCGGTGAGCGCACCTTGGCGAGCGAGGCATTCACCGCGATGCGATGCAGCCAGGTGCCCAGGCTGCTGCGACCACTGAAGCTGGACAGGCCGCGCCAGGCATTGAGGAAGGTCTCCTGCACCAGGTCCTCGGCTGTCTCGGGATGGCCGCTCATGCGCAGGCAGAGCCCATGGACGCGCCCGACATGGCTGCGATAAAGCGCCTCGAAGGCCGCGACGTCGCCCTCGCGCGCCCTGGCCACTAATTCAGAATCGTCGGCCGTCGTGTCTTTGGACGTCAAAAACAAGGGGGTTTGCCTCGATCCGTATTGCCTGCGATCAGGCAATAAACTGCCTTACCAGAGCTTAGAGCAAGCCCGGCAGCAAATGGTTGGAACGCGGATCAATCAGCCGGCGAGCGCGACCTGTTCGCGGCCACCGCCGAACTGGGCCAGCAGGGCACTGGCCGCCATCGGCCGACCAAGAAAGTAGCCCTGCACGTAGTCGCAATTGGCGGCCTCCAGCAGGGCCAGCGCCCGCGCGGTCTCTACGCCCTCAGCGCATACCTTGATGCCCAGGTTATGCGACAGGTCAATCAGTGCGCGGACCATGGCCTGCGCCTCGCGGCTGTTTTCCAGGTCCATGCCGAGGGACTTGTCGATCTTGAGCTCACCAAAGGGCATGCGATAGAGCTGGGTCAGCGACGAATAGCCAGTGCCAAAGTCATCCAGCGACAGCCCAAAGCTCTTCACCCTGAGCCGGGTGAGGATGTCGATGGTCCGTGTCGGATCTTCCAGCGCCGCGGTCTCGGTGATCTCCAGCGTGAGGCGGGAGTTCTGCAGCCCACTCTCGCTCATCAGCTGGGTCAGACGATCCGGGAACTCGATGTCGCGCACCAGCTTGGGTGACAGGTTCACGCTGAGCGCCAGGATGAGGCCCGCCGCATCCCATTCACGCAACTGGCGAATGCCGTCCTGCAGGACAAAGTCGGTGATTGCGGCAATGTAGCCATTCTTCTCGGCCAGGCCGATAAAGAGATCTGGATAGACCATGCCGTACTCGGGATGCTGCCAGCGCACCAGCGCCTCGACACCCACCACCCGCCAACCGCCCGCCGTGCGCGTGGCCTTGGGCTGGTAGTGCGTGACCAGCTGGCCGCGATCCACTGCGCGAGCGAGTTCCTTCGGGTCGACCTGGCTTTCCGGAACACGATGGCGCAGCAGCACCGCCTCGAGGTCCTCCAGCATGATGGGCTTCTGCAGCGTGCCGGCGATAGTCACGCCGACCGAACGACCGAATTGTTCGGCGCTGGAGAGTACCCGCGAATCCATTCCGCTGTTGATCAGTACCGGGGCCTTGCAGCCAAAGCGACCCAGGTAGCGCAGCAGCTCGATACCGTCGGATCCCGGCATCTGCAGGTCCAGCGAGATCAAGGTGGGATCAAAGCTCTGCATGCGCTCGCGAAACGAATCTGCATCCTTGGCCGTCTCGATGACGTAGCCATGCTGCTCCGCCACCTGGCTGACGAAGTCCAGCATGTCGTCCTGGTCATCGACCACCAGGAGGCGATTTGCACCTTCACTCATATTTCGGGTCCCCATCCAGCGTGGCGCGCAGCTGCGACGCCAGCTCTTCCAGCGAGTATGGTTTGGACAATACCGTGACGTTGCCTTCGGCCATCACCCGGTTCAGGACGCCGGTGTCGGCAAAACCGGTGGCCAGCACGATTGGCAATCCGGGTCGGTGCTCACGCGCGCGACGCACCAAGTCCGTGCCCAGCATTCCGCCCGGCAGCATGACGTCGCTGAACATGGCGTCTACCTGCGACTCGGCGAGCATCGACAAGGCAGTATTGCCATTGCTGGCCTCAACCACCTGGTAGCCCAGGCTGCACAGCCCCGCCTTCGCCGTCGCACGCACGTCCTCATCGTTCTCGACCAGCAGGATTCGCTCGCCACCACTGATCGCCCTGGTCGGCATCAGTGCAGGTGCTTGTTCGCGCGGGACCGCCTGTCCCGTCGCCCGCGGAAACAGCAGCTTGATCACCGTACCGCGTTCCGGCCGCGATTCAATGACCGCGGTGCCGCCCGACTGCTGCGCGAAGCCATACACCATGGCGAGGCCCAGTCCAGTGCCCTTGCCGGGCTGCTTGGTCGTAAAGAAAGGCTCAAAGGCCCGCGCCATCACAGCCTCGGACATTCCGGTGCCTGTGTCTTCCACCATCACGGCGACATAGTTTCCGGGGACGATACCCTCAAGGGATAAGGGGTCGTTGGCTCCCACGACCACGTCTTCGGTGGCCAGCGTCAGCGTGCCGCCTTCAGGCATGGCGTCGCGCGCATTGATGGCCAGGTTGAGCACGGCGTCTTCCAGCTGGCCCGGGTCCACCTTGATGGGATGCTTGCCGCGCAGGCGAATGCGAATCTCGATGGCGCGGCCGATGCTGCGGACCACGAGCTCGCGCATGTTCTCGATCAGTGCTGCCGGATCGGTTATGTGGGGCTCTAGACGCTGCTGGCGCGAGAATCCCAGCAGCCGCTTGGTCAGGTCCGCACCGCGCAGGGCCGAGCGCAGCGCGGTCTCGATATTCCTGCGCAGCCTGGAATCGGCAGCCATGGGACGTTCCACCAGTTGCAGGTTGCCAATGATGACGTTCAGCAAATTATTGAAGTCATGGGCGATGCCGCCGGTCAGTTGGCCTACCGCTTCCATCTTCTGCACCTGGCGCATGCCCGCCTCGAGGCGCCGCTCCGCAGAAACGTCACGGACTACGGAGTAGAAGCCAAGTACCTCGCCTTCGCCATCGTGATGTGGCAGGTAAGTCACGGCGAGGCGGCGCTCGCCACCCTCAGCCGCGTGGGTGCATTCGAACTCGACCGGGCTGCCGGCAAGCACCATATCAACGCGCGGCGCGATCTCGGCGTAGTTTGCCGGACTGATGATGTCGCTCAAGATGCGCCCGGCGATGGCGGTGCTGGGCAGGCCAAACCAGCGCTCGTACGCCGCATTGGCATAAGCAAACTCGCCATTGCGGCGAACGTAGGCAATTTGCAACGGTAATGAGTCGAGCAGTCGTTCGTAGAAACTACGCAGCTGTATGGTCTTGTCACTGGCACTGACCAGGTCGCTGACATCCTCGATGGAGACAACGATCAGTCGCTGGCCCGCCTCGACCAGGGGCAGGACCTGCAACTGGTGGGTGCTGGCGCGCTGTCCTCGGCTGGCAAAGGTCAGCGAAAATTGCGGCGCGGTTCCTGCCTCCACTTCGGCAATGCCCGCAGCAACCTGCGTCGCCAGCAGGTCCTTGCTGGACTTCAGCAGCGCCAGGTAGTCCTCGCCGTAGCCAAAGCGCAGACCAGTCAGCACCTCGCCGCCGGCGCCATCGCGCCAGGCGCGGTTGATCTCCAGCAGCCGCCCCGCGCTAAGCAAGGCCGTGGGCGAAGGAAGGCCATCAAGCAATTGCCGGATGGTCGACTCGGATTGCCGGGAGCGCTCCCGCGCAAGCCGTTCGCGGCTGACATCGGTCATGATCCCGACCGAGCGTATTGGGCGCCCAGAACGGTCCACCTCGGCCTCGGCCTTCAGCCGCAGCCAGCGCTGCGAGGGATCGGCGGTGCGCAGTTCCACATCCAGCAGCTGACGTTGCTCCACATGCAGGCGCAGGGCCCGCAGCAGCGGCTCACGGTCGTCCGTGTGAATGCAATCCAGCAGTGCGGAGAAGCTCGAGCCCACCGGGGTATCCAGGCCCAGCAGCTGCGCGCACTTTTCAGAGAACCATGCCGCCCCGCTTGCCAGGTCCCATTCGAACAGCCCATCAGGTGCGAGCCGGACCAGTCGCTCATAGCGACGGTATGCCGGCTCCCGACTCGGTGCGCGCAGCAGCCCTCCGCCAACTATTGCGGCAGGAATCGGCTCATCCTGGCTTGAAATACTTTCGTGCAAGTCGTCGTGCCCAATATCGCAAGGACCCGTTGTCCGTATCGGCGAGCACGCGCATGACTTGACGGACTTGGCCCTCAAATGAGGGAAAGCCTTAGATCACCGCTGGAAAATGCGAAAAAAGAGAATCAGGAACGTGAACGGCGTCTCAGTCGCGCTTGCCGGCCACCCAGTTGGCGGCGTACTGCACCAGCTGCGAGGCCGTGCCCAGTTGCAGCTTGCGCTTGATGCGCTGGCGGTGGGACTCGATGGTCTTGATGCTGAGGTTCAGTGCCTCGGCCGCCTCGCGGGTCGAGCGCCCCTGGCCGATCATCTGCAGGATCTGCAACTCGCGATTGGACAGCTGGTCGATGGGGTCGGCCGCCATATAGCCGCCGCCGGCGGCAAACTTTCGGATCATCTTCGAGCCAATGGCTTCGCTCACATAGATGCCGCCGTCCAGCACCCGCCGCAGCGCCGTCAGGAAAAGGTCTCCGGCCGCCTGCTTCATGATGTAGCCATTGGCACCGGCATTCAGCAGGCGCTCCGCATAGATCGACTCATCGTGCATGGACAGCACCAGCATCGGCAGCTGCGGGTGATGCGCACGAACATCCTTGACCAGCTCGATGCCGTCACCCTCCCGCAGCGCAAGGTCAACCACCACCACGTCGGGCTTATGCTCGCGAATGGCAACGCGGGCATCGCGGGCTGAATCGGCCTCGCCGCAGACTTCGAGGTCGCGCTCAGTGCTGATCAGGCGCTTGAGGCCCTGGCGCACGATCGGATGATCGTCCACCAGCAAGATCTTCCGTTTCTCATCCGTAGATGTTTTCACCCTGGCGTCTCCAGTGTGTTGCCGCCGCTGGAATGCCCGGCCTCTCGACCGGATCCACAGGTTACCTGCACTAGCGTTCCACCGCCGCGCCGGCGCCGGATCAACAGGTTGCCGCCCAGCATGTTGACACGATACTGCATGATCTTCAGGCCCATTCCGTCACCTGCGGCCCGGCCCTCCGGCATGCCAGTGCCATCGTCCTGGATCCTGAGGCTGATCTCGTTACCGACCGCCCTCAGGGCCAGGCGGACACTGCTCGCATTGGCATGGCGGGCGATGTTGGTCAGGGCTTCCTGGGCCACCCGGTAAAGCTGCATGGCCACGAACAATTCAGGCTCCTCGTCGGGCGCCAGGTCACAGCGCAGGCGCACGTCAAGGTCGAATGCCTCGCGGCTGCGAACCGCGAGTCCGCGAATAGCCTCGGCCAGTCCCTTTTCGTCAACCGCCAGCGGAGACATGCCTCTGGCCAGGGCCCTGGTCGATTCAATGGCCTGGCCGACCATGCGACGAATCTCCTCGACATCGTCCTGCAACCCGGGCTGCCCGACCGTAACGCGATCCTGCAAGCCACGAAGAAACAGCGAGATCGCCGTCAGGTCCTGGCCCAGTCCGTCGTGCAGGTCGTAACCGGCGCGCTCCTGCTGGCGACTCGCGGCCTCGATCAATGCCCTTTCCAGCTCACGTTGCTCGGAAACATCCTGCACCACGACCACCCAGTGGGGTTCGCCAGCGATCAGTGTTGAGTTCAGGATCGCTTTACCGCGAAACCGCCCATCTCGCTTATGGATGCCCTCGAATTCGAAGCGTATCGGGTTGGCGCCTGCCTTCACTCGACGTGCGGCCGCCAGCACCACGGTTGGCGACCGGGTCAGACGCACCGAGGAGATACCCACCAGCTCACGCGACCCAAAGCCGAACATCTCCTCGAAAGCGCGGTTGGCATAGACAATGGTGCCGCTGGCATCGGCCAGAACTACGCCCTCTGCCTGCGTCTCCAGCACTTTTTGCTGCAAGCGCAACCAATCCTCACTCTTGCGCCGGTCGGTGATGTCAGTTGTCACTGCCACGATGCTGGTGATATCGCCGCTGTCGCTGCGCATGGGTGCAGCAACGACTTCCACCCAGCGACGATGGCCCTGCAAGCCGATGATCTCGAACTGGCCGGTGCCGCCGTCGCCCGCCAACACGCGCTGGTTCAGCGCGTCAAAGGCCTCGCGATGTTCGGGTGCAACCATCGCGGAAGCGACCTGGCCAATGACCTGTTCCGGGCTGTCGGCCTCCAGCATCGCCAGGCCGGCGGAGTTCATGAGCAGGACGCGGCCGCTGGCATCCAGGACCTTGACGCACTGTGGCTCGGCCTCAAAGACGGTACGGACCAGCGCCTCGCTTTGGCGCAATTCCTGCTCGACCCTGCGCTGTTCGGTAATATCGACGGCCAGTCCCAGCACGCGCCTGTCGCCGCCTCGCCCGCTTTCGGTCAGCGCACGCTCCCATACCGTCGTGTACTGACCATCGCCACGCTGCACCCTGTAGTCCAGTTCAAGGCGCGTGTCGGCGATGCGCGCGGCATCAATGGTGGCCAGCACGCGCTCACGATCCTCCGGATGCACGCGCTCCGCCCAGTCCTGTACTCGTATGCCCAAGTCGGCCTTGGGCAGGCCGAGAAACCGGGCTCCACCCCCAAAGCGATCGACATCGTCGGTGGACGGGTCCCACTCATAGACCAGGGCATTAACCGCAGCCAGGGCACGCTCAAGGCGACCTTCGGCGCGGCGCTGTCGGGCAATTTCGTGCAGGTGCGTAATGATCCCGCCGAAGGGCGGCGGAAGATGCATGGCATTGATGCCGCGGGACTCGAACCAGATCCAGCGGCCGTCCTTGTGCAGGATGCGTGCCTCGGATTGCCGCGTCCCGGACAGGGAAGGATCGGCCATGTGCTCGGCGTGCCGACGCTGCATCTGTTCCAGGTTGTCAGGATGAATCAGGGATGCCGCATTGCGACCCACCAGTTCTTCCGCCGACCAGCCCAGAAAATCGGTAATGCTGTTGCTGGCGAAGCGGATGACCAGGTCGGGTCCGGTGATGACCGTGATGTCGTAGGATTTCTCAAGCAGGAGCTCGAGCGCGAAAGTTTCGCTCCTGGCAGGCGCTGGAGCGCGCCGCTCAGGCCCCGTCTTGCTCACCGCCGTCCTCCGCCCAACGCACGGCATATCGCACAAGGTCGCGGGCACTGCCGAGCCCAAGCTTCTCGCGCATGTTGCGTCGATGGGAATCCACCGTCTTCGGGCTCATGCCCAGGGCCTCTGCGATCTCACGGGTACCCAGTCCCTTGGCGACCGCACGCAACACATCCTGTTCGCGCTCGGTGAGTACACCGCCGCCGGTCTGCGCAGTTGCAGGCGTGGCGCGGCCATGGCGCACGCGCGACAGCAGTCGCTCGCTGACTGCCGCGCTGGCATAGATCTCGCCAGAAGCCACCCTGCGCAGAGCGCGCAGGAATTCCGCCGGGGGCTCCTGCTTCATGATGTAGCCATGCACGCCCATGGCCAGCAGGCGCTCGGCATAGAGCATCTCGTCGTGCATGGACAGCACCAGGATCCTGAGCTCGGGATGCAGCCCGCGAATCTCCTGCACCAGCGGCAAGGCTTCCTGGCCACCGAGTGTCAGGTCCAACACCAGCACGTCAGCCTCGACCTGCCCCAACATCTCCAGTGCAGATGACGGGTTCTCGGCTTCCCCAATGACCTCAAGGTCGGGCTGTTCAGACAACAGGAAGCACAGACCGTCCCGGATAACGGGATGGTCGTCCACCAGCACTACTCTGACTTGCCGCGCCATCGTCATAGGGTAGCTGATTACCTCGCAGTGATCAGGTGCCGGCCATTTCGGCCCTGGGCACCGACCGGGAACGCTCCAGGGTGGAACGGATGAGTAGCGAAAGATCCCCGGAATTCAAGGGCTTCCACAACAAGCCGGCGGAGGCCGAGGTCCGGCCAATGGCCGGGTCCAGATCGGCATGCCCGGTGGCCAGCAGCACCGGAACTGCGGGGTAGACCCGGGCAATTTCGGCCGCCAGGTGGTGCCCCTGCATGGGGCCAGGCATCTTGATGTCAGAGAGCACCAGCTCGATGTCTTCATGCAGGGCCAGTTGCAGCAATGCCGCGGAACCATCTGCTGCCTCCAGCGTCCGGTATCCCAATCCTTCCAGCATGGCGACTGTCACCTCGCGGACCTCGGCGTCATCTTCCACCACCAATACCCGTTCCGCATTTCCGCGCAGCGGTTCAGCTACCGCAGTTCCCGCCAAACTCGGCTTGCTGAAAGAGCGCGGGAAGAACATCTCCACCGTGGTGCCGGAGCCAGAAGCACTGCGCACGCGCACGGCACCGGCGGACTGTCGCACGAAGCCATAGACCATCGACAGGCCCAGGCCGCTGCCCTTGCCCTCGGGCTTGGTGGTGAAAAATGGTTCGAAGGCCCGGGCCGCAACTCCCGAATCCATTCCGCAGCCGTGATCGCGCACCGTCACCCGCACAACCTCGGACGACTCCAGGTTGTCCAGTGCAGAAACTGTAGCAGCGTCGAGCAGCGCATTCTCCGCGCTGATATCGATGCGCCCGCCGCCGGGCATGGCATCGCGGGCATTGATTGCCAGGTTGAGCAGGGCATTTTCCAGTTCGGACACATCCACCGAAATGGGCCACAGGTCGTCGGTCGCCTGGACCTTGATCTGGAAGCTTCCACCCAATGTCTGCCCAATCAGGTCGCGCACGCCCTCAAGCTGCGGGCCCAGGTCCAGTGCCTGTGGTGCCTGGGCCTGGCGGCGCGAGAATGACAGCAGTCGACGGGTCAGCTCGGCGCCACGGCCCGCTGCCTTCAAAGCCGCTTGCAGCGACCGGCGCGAGGCCTCGTCCGTCGCTGTGCGCTCGACCAGCTGCACGTTGCCGATGACCACCGACAACAGGTTGTTGAAATCATGGGCAATACCGCCGGTCAGCTGACCCACCGCCTCGAGTTTCTGCGACTGGCGCAGTCGCGCTTCCAGCGCACGCGTCTCGGTGATCTCGTGTGATACGGCAAAGAAGCCCAGCACTTCGCCGCCCGCGCCGACGTGGGGCTGGTAAGTGGTCTGGAAGCTCCGGGTGTCGCTCCCGGAACCGGCCTGGTACTCGAAGCGCTGCGGCACGCCTGCCAGCACGCCGCGCAGGTGAGGTGCGAAAACCGCATAACGCGCAGCATCCACGATCTCGGCAATCGACTTGCCGCGTACCGCATCGGCATCCTCGCCGTACCACTCCAGGTAGGCGCGATTGAAGAACCGAATGCGCTCGCGCGCATCCACATAGGCCACGCGGACCTCGATGGAATCCAGCACGAACTGGAAGAAGTCCTTCAATTCGCGGTTGAGCCGCTCGGCCGTCACCGCCTCCGAGCGATCGACAATTGCTGCGACAAAATCCTCGCGGGCCGGATCCAGCATCGCGGCGTTGATCAGCACCGGCACTTCGGTACCATCGCGACGCACCAGGTTTCGCTCGAAGGCCTGCATGGGCTGGCGCAGGCTGGCAGACTGGCGCAGGCGCGTGGTGATGTCCGCCCAGTCGCCCGGCAGCAGCGAGGCTACCGACAGCGGTAGCTCGCCGGCCTCGTAGCCGATAAGCGACAGCACGTAGGGATTGGCCTCCTGGATCATGCCGTTGGCGAGGCTGCCAAAGGCCACGCCCATCATGTTGGAGTCGTACAGGCGGCGGAAACGCAGCTCGCTGGCGCGTTGGGAGTACTCGGCCTGCTTGCGCTCGGTGATATCCACCAGCGCCATTTCGAAGGCCACCACGTTTCCCGAGACGCCCCATACCGCGGACAGGCTGGCGAGCGCCCAGCAGATGCGCCCATCATGACGGCGCAGGCGTATCTCGAGATTGGCGACCTCACCTTCGCGACGCACACGCTGCAGGACATCGAGGTATTCTCCCGGGCCGATCCAGATGTCAGCGCCAAGACTTGCACGGCGCAGGTCGGACTCGCTGCGAAAGCCCAGCAACGAGAGTGCAGCGGGATTCGCCGTGCGCACCGTGCCATCCTCTGCAGCGGTCACGACGCCCGCGGGCATGCTTTCATATAGCTGCCGGAAACGCGCCTCGGAAGCCTCCAGGCGCTGCGCCCGCTCCCGGCTTTCGCCCTCTGCGCGCTGCCGTTCTTCCACTTCGTGACCCAGCGCCCGGTTGCGCTCCTGCACCCGCGTGGCCATGTCCTGGAAGGCGCTGGCCAGGCGGCCAACCTCGTCATTGCCCGCGTGCACTTGCTGGAAGTCGGCGCCTTCACCAAAGGACCTGACCGCAGCCAGCAGTCGCTCCAGTGGGCGGAAGATGCCTCGCGCAAAGATGATGCCCAGCGCGGCGGCCAGGATCAGCAACACGGCCGAGGCGGCAAGGCTGCCGAGCAACGGTGATCGCGCTCGCGCCGCCACGGCATCCTCGCCGGCAATCAGGGCGATAATTGCATAGTGGCCCGACCCCAGCGCCGTCTCCGGCAAGCCGGCGGCCGCCACCACGAAAGCGCCGGGTGATAAGTCCATGACCTCGCTTGCGGCACGTGAGGGTGTCGCCCCCAGCCAGTCGCGGATCTTTGTCACTTCACCCGCCAGTTCGCCCGCCAGGCGTTCACCAATGGCACCACCACCTGCATCCAGGAACACGAGGTCAGCCCCAAGGGCAGCGAGGCGCTGCTTGGCTTCGGCTCGCATGGTGAGCACGAATTCCTGCACGTCATGCTCGACGTACACCACGCCAAGCAACTGGCCATTCGTTCCCTGCAGCGGCGCTGCCGCAATAAGCCAGGGATGTGCTTCGCCCAGCGTGTTCTCGGCCACCACCGGTCCGACAACGTGCGAGGCCTCCTGCGACCTGCGCAACACAGCTGCCACGACCCGTGGCGTCCCGTCATCTGCCTGCGTCCGCGAATTTGGCCGTGGCCTGTTGGATCCGCCCGCCCTTCGCACCAGCCGTCCGTCAGCTGCATAGAAACTGAGCGCCAGGATTTGCGCTTCGAACTGGGAATGCCTGACCAGGATCTGCTCGATATCTGCCAGGGACTGCAGGTCTGGCTGGCCACGGCTGATTTCAAGTGCTGCCGCCGCCAGTACGGGGTCGCGCGCAATCGCCTCGACGCGGGATTCCAGCGCCTTGGAGCGCAGGCCCATACGCGCCACGGCAGCGCCCGTGACTTGCTCCATCTCCCGCAGTTGTTGCGCCACCAGCGCCGACATGGACTCGCGAACCACCAGTCCAACGGAGACAATCGCCGTACCCACAACCAAGCCACAGACCAGCAGGATAAGGCGGCCCTGCAGGCTCCTCAGGACAGGAATGGGCTCTTGGTTGGCCGGCTCGGTGGCTGGATCAGCATCTGGCACAAATATCGCCCGCCTGCGTGGTAGCGCGAGCGGCCCTGCCCGCAATCAGTGGCCATCCTTCCAAGGTCGGCCACTGGCCCGCATTCTTTAGCGCACGGGCGCTACTTTGCCAGTTTCGGCTTGCGCTGGCCGGCCAAGTTCATGATCGGCAACTGTGGGTGCCTCATCCCAGGAATCAGGGCTCCGAAGCAAGATAGGCAGCGATGTCGGCAATGTCGGCATCCGAAAGGTTTCGCTCGGCCAGGTTCTTCTTGTGCTTCTTGCCGCTGGGCACCTTGCCGGTGGCAATGACCTCGCGAATCCAGCCCTCGATATCCACAGCCTTTTCTCCGGCGTAGTCGGCGGGCTCATGGCACTCGCTGCAGAACTCTGCCTTGCGCTTGCCCACGGCCACATCGCCAGCAGTCGCCGTTGCGCCCCAGGCCAACAGGACCAGTCCGGTCATGAGGATAAGAATCGTGCGTTCCATAATGCGCCCTCCCGAATTGCAGGCTGGATAATGCCACCCCGGTTGCGAGGCATGATATGGATATTCCACTAGCTGCCCTGAATCGGGGCTGAACTACAGCCAATACGGGGCGCTACAATCGCGCCCATTGACCACCGGGGCCAGGAGCTGTCGTGCCAAACGCAACCATTTCGGGCTGGGGCAAGTGCATGCCACCTGCCGTACTCAGCAATGCTGACCTGGCCGTCTTTCTCGATACCACCGATGAATGGATCACCAGCCGGACCGGCATTAACGAGCGGCGCATCTCGCATGTCTCGCTGGGTGAACTTGGTCGCGTTGCTGCCGCCCGTGCCATTGCCGCCGCAGGCCTGACCGCCGACGACATTGACCTGATCATCTTTGGTACCTGCAGCATGGATGAGCAGGTGCCCAACATGGCCTCCTGGGTGCAAAAGCGCCTCGGTGCCGGCAATGCCGGCGCCATGGACATTAATACCGCCTGCACCAGCTTCCTCTACGGCCTGACCACGGCGAGCTCGATGATCAAGACCGGCGTCGTCAGGAACGCCGTGGTCATTGGTGGCGAGCTGATCTCGACGTTGATGGACTGGACCAACCGTAACGTCTCAGTGCTGTTTGGTGATGGCTGTGCTGCAGTGGTGCTGCAGGCCACCGATGCAGATGAGGGCGTGATGGCCGACAAGCTGGGCTGCTACGCCGACATCCGCGAGATCCTGCAGGTACATGGTATTGGCAGCAACTACGCCAACCGCGGCTGGATGCTGGGCGACACCGACTGGAATTTCGACGGCCCAGAAATCTTCAAGCGTGCCGTACTGGGCATGAGCCACGCCTGCGAAACGGTGTTGCGCGCGCAGGACCTCAAGCCCGAGGACATCGACCTGGTGGTGCCGCACCAGGCCAACCTGCGCATCATCGAGGCGGTGTGCAAACGCGCCCACGTGCCCATGGAGCGCTGCTTCGTGAACATCCAGCGCTACGGCAACATGTCGGCAGCCACTGTCCCGGTGGCATTGGTCGAGGCGCTGGAAGACGGGCGCATCAAGCCCGGAGCGCGCTTGCTGCTGACCGGATTTGGCGCCGGGTTGACCTGGTCTGCCCATGTCGTGCGCTGGGGCGCGCGCGTGAAGCCCCTGGCGACAAGCGATGCAGAACTGCCCCCCTGCGAGCGCACGGCGCTGGAGATTGTCCAGGGTTACATCGCTGCCAAGCGCGGCTCGCGCTTCAACGACTGACAGCAAGCTCACGGTAGAGGGAGACGAAAGCCTCCGCCGCAGCCGAAACCCGCTCCCGCCACTCACCAGCGGCAGCGCTGCCGGAACCATCGCTGACGAACTTCGCACAGGCCAGGCTGGCGCCTGCAATCCGGCAGGCCTTGGCCAGCGCGTAGGCTTCCATGTCCACCACATCGCAGCGATCGACACAGCTGCGAATGGCAAATCCATCGCCGCTGCCACATATCGCCTCAGGCAGGCCTGCAAAATAGCTGGGGAATTCCAGGACTGCCGGAAGCGGATCAAAGGGCGTCTCGCCAGGCCCGAAGCCCAGCAGGCTCGCATCCATGTCACGGTCAATGAAGCGCCGGCAACTCACCAGCGTCCCCGGCGACAGCGAGGCGCTGCCTGCCGTACCAAAATTAGCCACCAGGGGCATGGGCAGGTGGGCTGCCTTGCAGGCCTCCAGTCGTGCAGCCAGGTGTGCGGCGGCGTTGACCTTGCCCACGCCGGTGTAAAGCACATCGACTCCAGCGCGCTCAAACTGCCCTGCGGATTCCTCTGGCAATGCCATGACCACCAGGATGGGCGGCGGGTCCTCAGCCATAGGAAATGACGTTGCGCACCAATCGGCCATCCCAGCGAAAGTCAGGAACCATGCCCAGGTCAATCAGCACGCCGAGGCCGTCCACGCCGTAGCCTGCATCCCGGCACAACTGAGCCGCAGCGGCCAGTGTGCCGCCGGTGGCCAGCACATCGTCAATGAGCAGCAGCCTGCCCTCGCCGCGCTGCATTTCCAGCACGCCGGTGCCGTACTCCAGCGCATATTCGCGGTCGACCACCGGCGGCGGCAACTTGCCCTTCTTGCGCACCAGCACGAATCCCTTGCCGCGGCGCTCGGCCAGCGCCGCTGCCAGGATGAAGCCGCGCGATTCGACGCCGGCCACGGCGTCTACACCCGCCCACTCCTCGCCAGTGAACAACTCGTCCACGGCCTCGATGGTCTGGGTGAAATGCGTGCGCATCAGCGGCGCAATATCGCGAAACAAGATGCCCGGCTTGGGAAAGTCCGGGACATCAACTATGTGGCGGGCAAGTGCGTGCATTTTGCTGGTCCTCGTCAACCGTTGACGGGTGAGCTTCGTTATCTGTCACGAATGCCACAAATCGTGGCAGACATTTGAGGAGTGGACATTATGTACAGGAAACTTGCTCTCGTCGCCGCCCTTACCGTGGTTTCCATGCCCGTAATGGCGGGCACGCCGGGCCTGGACGCACGCCAGCAGAACCAGAAGGACCGCATTGTGCAGGGTGTTCGCTCGGGTGAACTGACCCGGCCCGAAACGCGTCGCATGGTCGCCGGTGAAGTCAGGCTGGCGCGCAATGAAGCCCGAGCCAAGTCAGATGGCGTGGTGACCGGCAAGGAGCGCGCCAGGCTGCACAACCAGGCCAATAACATGAGCAAGCGCATCTACCGCCAGAAGCACGACCCGCAGTCACGCTGAAATGCGGCGGTGTCAGTGATCCTTGAGGATCACTGGCACCGCCTTCTGCTGTATCCATGCGCCAATCTGCTGGATGGCCTGGGGGCCTTCAGGCAAACCGCGCAAGGCCGGGAATACATGCGGCATGTCATGCCAGATCACCAGCGTCGAATTCGCCGCGCGTGATGCATAGCGCACCGAGTCATCAAGCAGGATTTCCGAGCTACCGGCCATCAGCAACGCGGGCGGCAGGCTCGACAAGTCGGTCCACAACGGCGACAACCAGGGATGACGGCGATCGATGCCAGCGCCATAGTAGGGGGCGAATCCCTCTATGATCGAAGCGCGAAACATCGGGTCGATGCCCTCATTGCGGCGAATCGAATCACCGCTGAAGCTGGCATCCAGCACCGGCGAGAGCAACACCATCCCGGCAGCCGGCGCCAGGCCTTCGTTGCGCGCGCGTATGGCCGTCACCACGGCCAGGTTGCCGCCGGCAGAATCACCTGCAATGACAATGTTCTCAGGCGCCATGCCCTGCGCCAGCAGGTACTTGTAGGCCGCCAGGCAATCGTCGCTGCCGGCTGGAAACGGGTTTTCCGGAGCCAGGCGATAGTTCACCATCAAGCCACGCGCATTCGAGGCGCGGCAGATCGCTGCCAGCAGCGGGTCGTGAATAGCAGGCGACTCGGCAATGAAGGCGCCGCCATGCAGGTAGAGGATGACCCGGCTGGGCTTGATGCCCGGCGAATCAATCCAGTGGGCACTGCCACCGCCCAGGGCAAATGGCGCCGACTTCAGCAGCGGCTCCTGCAGGGCCACCAGCTTGCCGGCACGGCGCATCTCGGTACGCATCATTTCGGGCGTGGGTGAGCGTGCAAGCGCCGCCCGCACTACTTTCAGCAGGCCAAAGACAACCAGCTTGCTCAGACCGGAACTCATGACTCGACCTCCCTGCCCGCCACCATCGTAACCGGCAGCACGGTGGGCTTGCTGTACGATCGGCCGATGGAATCATCCCACTTCATCAAGGTGCTGGGCCGGCGCGAGACCTTGTTGCTGGCCTTCGGCGCCATGATTGGCTGGAGTTGGGTGATGATCGCCGGGCTCTGGGTCCACGATGCGGGCCCGCTGGGCGCTGCGCTGGCCTTTGTGGTCGGTGGTCTGGCCGTACTCTTCATCTCCTTGACCTATGCCGAACTGGCCTCAGCCATGCCGCAGGTGGGTGGCGAGCATGTCTACAGCCTGCGCGCGCTGGGGCGTACCGGCTCATTCTTCTGCACCTGGGCGCTGGTGCTGGGCTATGTCAGCGTGGTGATGTTCGAGGCCGTCGCCTTGCCAACCGCGATCGAGTACCTGTTTCCTCAGCTGCGCACGGGCTACCTGTGGACGGTGGCGGGATCTGAGGTTCACCTGTCCTTTGTCAGCATCGGGGTGCTGGCCGCCATTGTCATGACCGCCATCAATCTTGCCGGGCTGCGCCTTGCTGCCATCGTGCAGACCAGCGTCGTGCTGATGATCCTGCTGATCGGTGCCGTGTTCCTGTTCGGCGCCGCAACGCTGGGCGATACCGCCAGGCTCGACCCGGCATTCGCCAGCGCCGGCCGTGGCTTTCTCGGCGTACTGGTGATGACCCCCACCCTGTTCGTGGGATTCGACGTGATTCCCCAGGCTGCCGAGGAGATTCGCCTGCCACCCAAGGCCTTGGGCACGCTGCTGGTGATCTCGGTGGTGATGGCGCTCGCCTGGTACGTGTTTATCGTGCTGGGCGTATCGGTGAGCCTGTCTGGCGACGCGCTCCGCTTGCCGCTGAGCACCGCCGAGGCCGCAGGCAACGTTTGGGGTGGACGCTGGGCCACGGTGTTGCTGGTGATCGCCGGCATTGGCGGCATCCTGACCAGCTGGAATGCCTTCATCGTCGGCGCTTCGCGCGCCATCTATGCGATGGCAGAGTCCGGCATGCTGCCGCGCTTCCTCGCCACCCTGCACCCGCGCACCCATGTGCCAGTAGCCGCGATCCTGCTGATCGGCCTGCTCAGCATCATTGCGCCGCTGTTTGGTCGCAGCCTGCTGGTCTGGCTGATCGATGCCGGCAGCTTCGCTGTGGTGGTCGCCTACGGATTTGTCGCCGCCAGCTTCCTGGTGCTGCGCCGACGTGAGCCCGCCATGCCCCGCCCCTATCGCGCCGGCCAGGGCAACGCCATTGGCTGGATTGCACTGAGCTGCGCCGTGGGCATCGGCCTGTTGTTCATGCCGGGTAGCCCCGCTGCCCTGATCTGGCCCTATGAGTGGATTATCGTCGGCGGCTGGATCGGGCTCGGACTTGCCTTGTTCCTCGCAAGTCGCAGCGCCAGGCATTAGAATCCGCGGCCACCATGGGACGCATGTTCGAAGTACGCAAGCACACGATGTTTGCACGCTGGAACCGCATGGCGAAGCAATTCGCCAGGATCGGCAAGGACATCACCATCGCGGTGAAGTCTGGCGGTTCGGACCCGGCCTCGAATCCTGCACTGCGCCGCGTCATCCAGAATGCGCGCTCCCTCAACATGCCCAAGGACAAGGTCGAGGCGGCGATTCGTCGCGCTTCCGGCCAGGAAGCAGCCGACTACCAGGTCGTGATGTATGAGGGCTACGCGCCCCATGGCGTCGCCGTGCTGGTGGAAACCGCCACTGACAACCCCACCCGCACCGTCGCCAGCGTGCGCAATATCTTCAGCAAGAACGACGGCAACATGGGCGCCAGCGGCAGTGTCAGCTTCATGTTCAAGCGCATGGGCGTTTTTCGCCTGGATCCTGCAGGCATCGACCAGGATGAACTGGAACTCGACCTGATCGACCACGGCCTGGAAGAGATGGGCGAGAGCACTGGTGAGGCTGGCGAAGCCCAGCTGGTGGTGCGTTGCGCCTTCGAGGATTTTGGCCATTTGCAGAAGCGCCTGGAAGAGCGCGGCATCGAGCCCAAGTCAGCCGAGCAGGAATATATCTGCACGACGCCAATGGAGTTGCCTGAGGACCAGGCCACCGAGGCGCTGGAGCTGATCGACAAGCTTGAGCAGGACGAGGACGTACAGAAGGTGTACCACTCGCTGATCTAGCGTCGACTGCGGACTAGCCCTTCAGCAACGCGTCGAGGACCAGCTTCACCATGGCGTCGACGCCCGTCTCACGCTGCTCTGCGCTCATCTCGCCACCCAGGGTGATGTGGTCACTGACCGTCAGCACGCCCAGCGCCTCGGCGCCAAGTTCGGCCGCCACGCCGTAGAGCCCTGCACTTTCCATGTCGATGCCGAGCACGCCGAAGCGCTCCAGCAAGGCCACCAGGCTCTTGTCCGGGTGATAGAAGAAATCGCTGGAGAAAATATTGCCGACGCGCAGGTTCTGGCCACGGCTGGCGGCCAGGGCGGCCACCGGCTCGAGCAGGCTCCAGCTCGCCGTGGCAGAGAAATCCAGGTCGCGGAAGCGCAGGCGATTGACGCGTGAATCGGTGCTCGCGCCCATGGCGATGACCAGGTCGCCAATGGCGACGTCGCGACGAATGGCGCCACAGGTGCCGACCCGCACGATGCGCTTCACGCCGTGATCACGAATCAGTTCCTGCGCATAAAGCATCGCGGTGGGAATGCCGATGCCTGAGCCCATCACCGAGACGCGCTGGCCCTTCCACAAGCCGGTGTAGCCGAGCATGTTGCGCACATCATTGACCTCCCTGGCATCGACCAGCAGCGTCGTGGCGATGTGGCGCGCACGCTTGGGGTCGCCCGGCAGCAGCAGCAACTCGGCAAAGTCGCCCGGCTTGGCATTCAGGTGAGGTGAGGTCATGGGATCTCCAGGAATGATTGGCCAGCGGCCAGCGGCCTGGCACCCAGCCAGCTCGCCAGCGTCTGCCCGATGTCGGCAAAACTCTCGCGGCAGCCAATGGCTTGCGGCGTGATGGATGGGCTCCAGGCCAGTACCGGCACATGCTCGCGCGTGTGGTCGGTCCCCGGCCAGGTCGGGTCGTTGCCATGATCGGCGGTGAGCACGATCAGGTCACCCGGCGCACATTGTGACCTCAGCACGCCCAGCATGCCGTCAAAGGACTCCAGCGCACGCGCATAACCCGGCACGTCACGGCGGTGACCGTACTCCTGGTCGAAGTCCACCAGGTTGGTGAACACCAGCGTGCCATTGGGCCCGTTGCAAAGCGCCTTGCCGGTTGCGGCCATCAGCTCATCAATACCGCTGGCCTTGACCTTATGGCTGATGCCCTGGTGCGCAAAGATATCCGGCACCTTGCCCACGCCGACCACATTGCCACCGCTGTCGATGACGTGATCCAGCAGCGTCGGCCCGGGCGGCGGCACGGAATAGTCGCGACGATTCGGCGTGCGGCGAAAATCCGCTGGCGTGCTGCCGATGAACGGCCGGGCAATGACCCGACCGATCAGGTACTCATCACAAAGCTCACGCGCGATGGCGCAAACCTCATAGAGGCGCCCAAGCCCGAAGGTCTCCTCGTGCGCGCAGATCTGCAGGACCGAGTCAGCCGAGGTGTAGACGATGGGCAAGCCACTTCGCATGTGCTCGGCGCCAAGGTCCTCGATGATCTGTGTACCCGAGGCATGGCAATTGCCCAGGAACCCGGCAACGCCACTACGCTGCGCCAGCTTGTCCAGCAAGGCCTTGGGCATCGATTCCTTGCGATCGCGGAAATAACCCCACTCGAACAGCACCGGCTGGCCGGCCATTTCCCAGTGGCCAGAGATCGTGTCCTTGCCGGTGGACAGTTCGCGTGACCAGCCCCAGGCCGCATCCGGTTCGGGGTGCGGCTTGAAGCCGGCAGGCCAGCGGCCCGCCGCGCCCGCCGAGGCGTGCAACAGGCCCATGCGGGCAAGCTCGGGAATGACCAGTGGCCCGGAGCGCCCCACTTCGGCACGACCTTCGGCACAGGCTTGGGCGATATGCCCAAAGGTGTCGGCGCCGACATCGCCATAGCGCTCGGCATCGGGCAAGGCGCCCAGGCCCAGAGAATCAAGCACCAGGATCAGTGCGCGACGAGTTGAGGGTGTAACAGCGCTGCTCATGCGTGCTTCATAACCCTAAACAACGTCCTCGTCCAATCGGCGGACCAGCGGCGGCAGTTCGGGAGTCGTTGCGGAAATCGTATAGGCCCGCTGCACCCTGAGGGTGGCGGCCTGGGCTGCGTCCGCGTTGGCGGCATGGATACGCGCGAGTGGCTCACCGCGCGCAACCTTCGCGCCTGCCGGCAGCAGGCGATCCAGGCCGACACTGAGGTCGAGCGCCTCGCCCGGCAATTGCCGACCACCCCCCAGCATCACTACAACGAAGCCCAATGCGCGGGTGTCGATCGCGGAAACAATTCCAGCACTCGGTGAAGGCACGTCTACGATGACCGGCGCCTTGGGCAAGTGGCGTTCAACGTTGTCGATGACATCGGCGGGTCCGCCGAGGCCGGCGACCATGCGCGCAAATCGCTCCGCCGCCTGGCCGCTGCTGATTGACTTGTTGAGCATTTGTCGCGCCTGGGCCTCATTGACTGCCAACTTGCCCATCACCAGCAGTTGGGCACCGAGCGCCAGCGTCACCTCGAGCAGTCGCGAATCACAGGCCTCGCCACGCAGCAGTTGCACAGACTCCAGCATCTCCAGCGCATTCCCGGCGGAGCGCGCCAGTGGCTGCGACATGTCGGTCAGCAGCGCGGTGACCGAGAGTCCGGCAAGCCTTGCTGTCTCCACCAGGCTGTGGGCCAGTGCGCGAGCCCGCGCCAGTTCCGGCATGACAGCACCGTTGCCGGTCTTCACGTCAAGCACCAGTCCCTCGAGTCCGGCAGCCAGCTTCTTTGAAAGTATCGACGCCGTGATCATGGCGACCGAATCCACCGTCGCCGTGACATCACGAATCGCGTAGAGGCGCCGGTCAGCCGGGGCCAGCATCTCGTCCGCACCGACAATCGCCACCCCCACTTCCTTGACTACACGCACGAATCGCGCACGGTCAGGCAGCGCCTGGTAGCCCGGCAAGGACTCCAGCTTGTCCAGCGTCCCGCCGGTATGGCCGAGGCCCCGACCGGAGATCATCGGGACAGCGGCACCGCAGGCCGCCAGCATCGAGCCCAGTGGCAACGACACCAGGTCACCGACACCGCCGGTGGAATGCTTGTCGAGGATCGGGCGTTCCACGCCCAGCGCCTTCCAGCCGAGTACCTCTCCGGTATCACGCATGGCAAAAGTGAGCTGTGCGCATTCATCAGCAGTCATGCCACGGAAGAAGACTGCCATCGCCAGGGCGGCCGCCTGCGCATCAGACCAGCCGCCGTCGGCGACGCCCTGGGCGAAATCCGCAAGCTCCGCAGCGTCGAGGACCGCTCCGTCGCGCTTGCGACGGATCGTCTCCTGGATCAGCAGTCGGGTTCTTTCAGTCATGGCGGCCCGGCATGGCCCTAGCGCTTGCCAGGTGCTGCGGGGAACCTGAAGGAATGCGGCAGCAATTCTCCAATCGTCAGCATCTGGCGGCCGGAGGCTCCACAGAAGTGCACGGCAACGGATTCATCCAGCACAAATTCGCGGATGCGCTGGCGGCAGCCGCCACAGGGAGAGGCGGCGATCTCGCCGCCTGCGCTTTCGGCATATACGGCGATTTCGGCGATGCGGAAATCTGCGCCCTCGGTCAGTACGCCCGCGGCGATGGCACTGGCCTCGGCGCAGTTCCCCAGCGGGAACGCCGCGTTCTCGACGTTGACGCCGGTGAATGTCGCGCCCTTCGCTGAACGAATGGCAGCACCCACGCGAATGCCCGAGTAAGGCCCGTGGGCCTTGCTGCAGCAGGCGCGGGCCGCGGCCTCCAATGCTGCGCTTGTACTACTCATGGGGGGATGCTCGCATGATCGGCCTGGCAATTGCCATTGCCGGCACGCCGCAGTGTGAACGCAGTCCTAGCGCTTCCCGCTGCGCAGGCTGAGCCAGTGGGCCGCGCTGCCCAGCAGCATGGCAGGGACAAATATCAGCGCATCCTGCAGGACAGCGCCCAGTCCGGCCAGCGCCGGTCCTGGGCAAAATCCCACCAGCCCCCAGCCCACCCCGAAGATTCCCGCACCGAGCAGCAGCGGCATGTCGAGATCATTGCGTGTGGGTAACTGGAAAGCCGTCCCGAACATCGGCGCGCTGCGTCGCAGCACCAGGCGAAAACTGAGTGCCGTCACGCCAACCGCACCGCCGAGCACAAACAGGAGCTGTGGATTGAACTCGCCGAAGAGGTCGAGGAATCCCAAGATCACGAAGCGATTGGTCATGCCGGAAATGGCCACGCCAATCCCGAACAGGACACCAGCGAGCAGCGCGGATGCGATGACGCGAATCATGGCGCGATACCCAGCAGGTGGCGGCGCACATAGACCGTTGCGATGGCCGCGGCCATGAACACCATGACCGCCACCAGCGAACGCGCAGACAAGCGACCCAGCCCGCAGACGCCGTGACCCGTGGTGCAGCCGTTGCTCATGCGCGTGCCGAATCCCACCAGCAGGCCGCCGACGACCAGCAGCGCCGTCGATCCGGACTGCGCCGGCCCAGGGGCGTTTGGCATCCACTGCATGGCCATGCCACCCGCTGCGACCACGCCCACCATGAAGGCGATTCGCCAGGCGCGATCACCGCGCGGCGCAGTCGCCACGCCATTGACGATTCCGCTGATGCCGGCGATGCGCCCGATGGACCACAGCAACAGCGTGGCCGACAAGCCGATCAGTATTCCGCCCAGCAAGCCCAGTATCCATTCGTTCACGTCGCACTCCCACGTCCAGGACCCGGATTGTAACCGCGCCGAGGCGGCATCTCGCCATCCACAGTCCGCGCGGCCAGCCTATAATCGCGCCCGTCCCTGCAGCCCGAACCCAAGCCTGGTTGGAGATCGTGATGCCCGAAGACCGCTGGATGCGACGTCTTGCCACCAAAGCCTCGGAACTTGCCGCGCAACTGCGCGCCACCTTCTCGTTGGGCGATCGTCACCTGCGCCGGCGCCACCGCCTGGTGGGCCCTGCCCACATGTGGGAAATGAAGCGCGACTTCCAGATCGATTTCCTGCGTCGCCATGGCCTGCAGCCGGAGCACCGACTGGTGGACATCGGCTGCGGCACGCTTCGCGGCGGCATTCCGCTGATCCGCTACCTCGACGATGGCCATTACTGCGGCATCGAGGCGCGCGAGGAGGCCATCATTGAGGGCCGTGTGGAACTCGAGGAGACGGGCCTCACCACCAAGGAGCCCCAGCTGATTTGCAGCAGTGATTTCGCCTCGCTGAACCTTGCCGAGCGCTTTGACTTCGCCTGGGCATTCTCGGTGCTGTTTCACATGCCTGATGCCGTGCTCGGGCAGGCCTTCACCTTTGTCGGGCACCACCTCAAGCCGGGCGCATCGTTTTACGCCAACGTCAAGATTGGCACGCAGAAGACCGGCAGCTGGAAGGGCTTTCCGGTGGTATGGCGTCCCATGGCCATGTACCTGGCGCTGGCGGCCAGGAATGGGATGACGGTAGAAGACATCGGCTCACTGGCCGATGTCGGCCATGTCGCCGGCAAGGCCAGCCATGACGAGCAGCGCATGCTGAGGTTCCAGAAGACCTGAGCGGGCGCCGGACTCAGGCGTCGGGTGGCACGCGCAGGAACGGCGCGGTAGCGCCGCGGCGCAAGGCCGCTGCCTTCATTTCCAGCTTGGCCACGGTGCGCAGGTGCACTTCGTCCGGGCCATCCGCGATTCGCAATACGCGGCCCCAGGTCCACATCGTCGCCAGCGGCGTGTCATTGGACAGGCCCATCGCACCAAACACCTGCATCGCGCGGTCACACACCGCCGTCAGCACGCCCGGTACCAGCGCCTTGATCATCGCCACTTCGCGCAACGCACCCTGCACGCCGTGCTGGTCAATCAGCCAGGCGGTCTTCAACACCAGCAGGCGCGCCTGGTCGATCTCGATGCGCGAGCGCGCAATCCACTCAGCCACCACGCCGTGCTGGTGAAGGTGACGGCCGAATGCCTTGCGCTCCGCGGCGCGTTCGCACATCAGTTCCAGCGCCAGTTCAGCCTGGCCAATGGAACGCATGCAGTGATGTATGCGCCCGGGTCCCAATCTCGCCTGCGCAATGGCAAAGCCCGCGCCTTCTTCATGCACCAGGTTGTTGGCAGGAACGCGCACCTTGCTGAACAGCACTTCGCAGTGCCCCTCGGGGGACTCATGGTTCATGACTGGCAGGTTGCGCACCACCGTCACCCCCGGCGCGTCCATCGGCACCAGCACCATGCTGTGGCGGCAATGCGGCTCGGCGTCGGGGCTCGTGATACCCATGACGATGGCCAGCTTGCAGTGCGGATGCATGGCGCCGGAGATAAACCACTTGCGCCCGTTGATCACGTAGTCATTGCCGTCGCGGCGGATCGAAGTCTGGATGTTGGTCGCATCGGAAGAGGCAACATCGGGTTCGGTCATGGCGAAGCAGGAGCGGATGGCCCCATCCAGCAGCGGCACCAGCCACTGCTTGCGCTGCGCCGGCGTGGCAAACATGTGCAGGACTTCCATGTTGCCGGTATCCGGCGCGCTGCAGTTGAACACCTCGGATGACCACAGCACCCGCCCCATGATCTCGGCGAGCGGTGCGTATTCGGTGTTGCTGAGGCGAGTGCCGGGCTCGTCATCCTTGAGGCCCGGCAGGAACAGGTTCCACAGGCCCTCATCACGGGCCAGCGCCTTGAGGTCCTCGATCACCTGCGGATGGCGGCTGCCTGCCGCCACCGCCTCATCCCACTGGCCGAGCACAGGCATCACGCGCTCATCAAGGAAGCCGCTGACCCTGGTGCGCAGTTCCTGTGTCTTGCTGGAGTACCCGAAATCCATGGCAGGCGCCTTTGCCAGGGGCCGGTTTCTTGGTCGGCCGCGTTGGGGTGAAGTGGAGCGGGTGATGGGAATCGAACCCACGTTAGCAGCTTGGGAAGCTGCAGTTCTACCATTGAACTACACCCGCACAGGGCCCCGATTCTAGGGACGAAGCCTGGGGGCGGCAATTGCTGCGACGATCGCCCCGCCCCCGCTGCGCAAGATTTAACCAATTGCCGCCCAGCCTCGGCTAGAATCGCGCCCCCGACGCGACCCGTCTCCCCTTTTCCAGCCACCCTGACGGCCGGCCATAAACAGCTGCGGCCACTGCAATTACCGGATCGACATGCTTTCCACCATCAACCTCGCCATCCAGTTCGACGCCAAGCCGCTGTTTGAGCAGGTCACGGTCAAGTTCACCGATGGCAACCGCTATGGACTGATTGGTGCCAATGGCTCCGGCAAGTCCACGCTGATGAAGATCCTCGGTGGCGAACTCGAGCCCAGCGCCGGCGATGTCGCGCTGCAGGCGGGCATGCGCCTCGGCAAGCTCAACCAGAACCAGTTCGCCTACGAAGATGAGCGCGTGCTCGACGTGGTGATGCAGGGCCACGGCGAGATGTGGCGGGCCATGCAGGAGCGCGACAGGATCTATGCGGACCTGGAGGCCACGGACGCCGACTACATGCGTGCTGCCGAACTGGAGGGCCAGTTTGCCGAGTACGGTGGCTACACCGCCGAAGCCCGCGCGGGTGGCATCCTGATTGACGCCGGCATCGAGGAATCGCAGCACAACGTGCAGATGCGCGAGATTCCGCCCGGCCTCAAGCTGCGTGTGCTGCTGGCCCAGGCGCTGTTCTCACGCCCCGACGTGTTGCTGCTCGACGAGCCGACCAACAACCTCGACATCCATTCCATTGGCTGGCTGGAGCGCGCCCTCAACGAGTACGACGCGACCATGGTCATCATCAGCCACGACCGCCATTTCCTGAACCAGGTCTGCACCCATATCGCCGACCTGGACTTCCAGCACCTCACGGTCTACCCGGGCAACTACGACGACTTCATGCTGGCCTCGGTACAGGCCCGCCAGCGTGTCGAGTCTGCGAATACCAAGGCCAAGGAGCGGATCTCGGACCTGCAGGAGTTCGTGCGGCGCTTCTCCGCCAATGCCTCCAAGGCACGCCAGGCCACTTCGCGCCGCCGGCAGATCGAGAAGATCAAGATCGAGGAGGTCAAGCCCTCGTCTCGGCAGAATCCGTACATCCGCTTCGAGCAGGGCAAGAAGCTGTATCGCTCGGCGGTGACCGCAGAAAAGCTGGCCTTCCGTTATCCCGGCGCCGAGGCCGATGTCTTCTCCAACCTGAGCTTCACCATCGAGGCCGGCCAGCGTGTGGCCATCATCGGTCCCAACGGCATCGGCAAGACCACGCTGATGCGCTGCCTGGCCGGCGAGCTCACTCCGAGTCGCGGCCGGGTCTCCTGGGTTGAAAATGCCCAGCCCGGCTATATGCCACAGGATCCGCAGGCCGAATTCGACATGAAAGTGGACCTGTTCAACTGGATGTCCACCTGGACCAGCAAGGCTGACGACGACCAGCTGGTGCGTAGCACGCTGGGGCGCCTGCTGTTCTCCGGTGATGAAGTGAAGAAGCCGGTGAAGGTGCTTTCCGGCGGCGAGAAGGGCCGCATGATCTACGGCAAGCTGATCCTCACCAAGCCCAATGTGATGCTGCTCGACGAGCCCACCAACCACATGGACATGGAAACCATCGAGTCGCTGCAGATCGGCCTGGAGAAATATGCCGGCACGCTGATCTTCGTCTCACACGACCGCGAGTTTGTCGGCGCGCTGGCCAACCGCCTGATCGAACTGAAGCCGGACGGCAGCGTGGTGGACTTCACCGGCACTTACGACGAGTACCTGGAGGCCTACGGCCTAGAGTCGTAGGCGCTCAAGCGCGGGTTCGACCATGCGCACTGCGGCGCGCCCCAGAGCAATTGCCTCCTCGGCGCGGTGGAAGTCCATCAACTGGAAGTGACTAAGATCGGGGCTCACCGTCAGGTTGGGCGGGTCACCGGCCATGCGGCTGCGGGCAATGTGGTCCTGCATGATGTGTATCGAACCGGCCATCACGTCAAACAAGCCGGGGTCCTTGCTGCGGGATGGCCGAAATGTGTCAACCAATCCCGCCATCAAGTCATTCCAGCGTTCACGCAAGCCATTCGACTCAGGCGCTTCGGGAGCAGGCTCTGGCTCCACCGCAACTGAGTGCTGCGCACGCCAACGCTTGTGCACCGGCACGTTCAGGTTGACCGCGATCACATAGTCAGCGCCCATCGCGCGACACAGCGTCACCGGCACCGGGTTGACCACGCCGCCATCAATCATCCAGCGCCCCTGGTACCAGATGGGCGTGAACAAGCCCGGCATGCCGCTGGAGGCACGCACAGCCGCCAGCATGGAGCCCTCGCGTAGCCAGATTTCCTCGCCGGTGTTCAGGTCAGCGGCCACCGCACCAAAGCGCATCGGCAGGGCTTCAATGTCGCAATCATCAATACTCTCACTGATCGCCTGCATCAGGCGATTGCCGCGAATGACACCGCCGCCGCCAAAGCTGGCGTCCAGCAGGCGCCAGACATCAGCCCGCGTCAGGGTACTAATCCAGGATTGCAGTGCATCCAGCTGCCCGCTCGCGGATGCTGCCGCCACCAGCGCGCCTACCGAGGCGCCAGCAATGACTGAAGGCTGGATGCCACGCTCGGCCAGCTCCCGCAGCACACCTACATGGGCCCAGCCGCGCGCCGACCCGCTGCCCAGGGCGAGGCCAATGACCGGTCCATCGGTTGGCTTGGCGTCCATGCCGCCAATCTGCCCTAGTCAGCCACGTCGCGCCAGTCGCCGGGCACGTGTACATTCCGCATCGGGGTCGGGGGTCTTCATGATTCGTTACCAGGCGGAAGTTGCCATTGTCGGTGCCGGCATCACCGGTATCGCCGCGGCGCTGGAGGCACTCCATCGCGGCCGGCGAGTATTGCTGCTCGATCGTGATGACGAGGCTCGCCTCGGCGGCCTGGCCCGTGAGTCCTTTGGCGGCATCTGGTTTGCCGGGACGCCGCTGCAGAAGCGCCACCGCATCAAGGACAGCGTTGAGCTGGGCCTGGCCGACTGGATCCGGTTTGGCGAGCTGGGCGCGGAACACCGCTGGCCCATGGCCTGGGCAGAAGCCTACGTTCATCGCTGCGTACCCGAAGTGCATGATTGGCTACGCGGCCTGGGCATCGAGTTCATGCCCATGCCGATGTGGGCGGAGCGTGGCCTGCATGTGCCCGGCAATTCCGTGCCACGCTGGCACATCGTCTGGGGCACGGGCCAGGAACTCGCCACCGTCCTGGCCAATCACCTGCTGAACCACCCGCGGCGCGATCTCCTGCAACTAGCGTTGGGGCATCGCGTTGATGCGCTGCTGACTTCGGCGCGCACAGTCACCGGCCTGCGCGGCGCCATAGAGGCAGGCGACCAGTCTTTCGAGGTGAACGCGGAATCCATCGTCATCGCCGCAGGCGGCATCAATGGCGACATCGAGCGTGTGCGCCAGCACTGGCATGCCGACTGGGGGACGCCTCCGGAAGTCATCCTCAATGGCGCCCATCGCTTTGCTGATGGCAGCCTGCACGATGCCGCGGCAGCCGTCGGCGCCAGCATCACGCACCTGGATTGGCAGTGGAATTACGCCGCCGGCATCCGCCATTGGCGGCCACGCAAGGCCCACCACGGTTTGTCGCTGGTGCCGCCCAAGTCGGCGTTGTGGCTCAATGCGCGCGGCGAACGCATTGGCCCCATGCCCCTGGTCACCGGCTACGACACCCACGATCTCGTCAGCCAGGTCTGCCGGCAATCCGGTGGCTACACCTGGCAGCTGCTCAACAAGCGCATTGCGCTGAAGGAGCTGGCCATTTCCGGCGCCGAGTTCAACCCCTCTTTCCGCGACAAGAAGCGCCTGGCCGTACTGCGCGACCTGCTGTTTGGCAATCGCTGGCTTTATGAGGAAGTCACGCGCAACAGCGAGGATGTGGTGGTCGCCGACACCCTGCCCGAGCTGGTTGAGCGCATGAATGCGCTGGCCACCGCCGAGACCGTGGACCTGGCGACGATTACGCAGGCCGCCACCGACTACGATGCGCGCATCGCGCGCGGGCCACGATTCCACAATGACGAGCAGCTTCGCCGGATAGAATTTGCGCGGCGCTGGGCCGGCGACCGGCTGCGCACCTGCGCATTCCAGAAGATCCTCGATCCGCGTGCCGGTCCGCTGATGGCCATTCGCGAGTTCGTGATCAGCCGCAAGAGCATGGGCGGCCTGCAGACCGACTTGCAGTGCCGGGTGCTTGATCGTGCCGGCCAGCCCATGCAGGGGCTGTTTGCTGCGGGTGAGGCGGCAGGCTTTGGCGGTGGCGGTATGAGTGGCAAGCGCAGCCTGGAGGGCACGTTCCTCGGTGGATGCGTTCTGGGTGGGCGAATTGCGGGACAGGTGGCTTGAACATGAACTACCGGCATGCAGTGAACATCGAGGACCTGCGCACCATTGCACGCCGGCGACTGCCGCGCTTCGTGTTCACCTATGTCGACGGCGGCGCCGAGGACGAGGTTACGCTGCGCGCCAATCGCGAGGGCTTCGCCGGATTGCGCTTTCGCCCGCGCACGCTGGTGGATGTCAGCACGCGCAATTTGACTGCACAGATGCTCGGTGCGCCGTCAGCCATGCCGGTGGTGGTTGGCCCGACCGGACTCAACGGGCTGTCCTGGGCCGATGGCGACATGGCACTCGCGCGTGCAGCCTCCGCCGCTGGTGTGCCCTTTGCCATGTCCACCGTGTCCATGAGCCTGGTGGAAGACATTGCCCGGCAGGCACCGGGGCGGCTCTGGCTGCAGGCCTACGTTTTTGCGCGACGCGCCATCACTGATGCCATCATCAAGCGCGCGCTCGACGCGGGATTCGAGGGGCTGCTGCTGACCAGCGACTTTCCCGTCACCGGCAAGCGCGAGCGCGACATGAAGACCGGCCTGCTGCCGCGGCAGCGCTTCACCCTGGCCACCAAGCTCGACATCCTCAGGCATCCGCGCTGGATGGCGACGGTGGCCACGCGCCGCCCGCGCTTCGTCAATGTCGAGCGTGAGCTGGCGCCGGGTGAGGACGTCAGGGTATTTCTCGGGCACAACATGTTTGACCCGGCGCTGTGCTGGGACGATATCCAGCATTTCCGCGACCTGTGGCCGCGCAAGCTGCTGCTGAAGGGCATCCTGCGTGCCGATGATGCGGAACGTGCCGTAGCGCTTGGTGCCGACGGCATCGTGCTGTCGAATCACGGTGGTCGCCAGCTCGATGGCGCCATCAGCGGACTGGAAGCCCTGCCCGAAGTCATGCGCGCCGTGCGCGGACGAATCTCGGTAATGATCGACGGTGGCGTTCGCCGTGGCAGCGACATTGCCAAGGCCGTCGCGCTCGGCGCCGAGGGCGTATTACTGGGTCGCGCCCCGGTTTATGGCCTGGGTGCGGGCGGCTCACCCGGTGTCAGTCGTGCGCTCGACATACTGCGCGATGAACTCGACCGCACGCTGGCGCTTACCGGCTGTCGCAATCTCTCCGAGCTGACTCCCGATCTGATCACTGGACCGGATGATGTCTGAGTCCGGCGAGGCTACGCCGCGACGCGCCATCCGCAGTTTTGTCCGCCGCGCAGGACGCATCACACCGGCACAGCAGCGCGCGCTCACCGAGCTGATGCCGCAATGGGGCGTGGACTACTCACCGGCCCTGCTCGACCTCGACGCGCTGTTCGGCCGACGCGCGACGCGCATCCTGGAAATCGGCATTGGCGACGGCGACACGCTGCTGGAACTGGCCCGGTCGAGGCCGCAGGATGACTTCATCGGCGTCGAAGTGCATCCGCCCGGCATTGGCCATTGCCTGCTTGGCATCGAGGCCGATGCACTGCGCAACATCCGGCTGATTTCACGCGACGCAGTGGAAGTGCTGGAGCAACAATTGCCAGATGGCGCCCTGGATGAAGTGCTGCTGTACTTCGCCGATCCCTGGCCGAAGAAGCGCCATCACAAGCGGCGCATCGTGCAGCCCGCATTTGCGGCGCTCGTCGCGCGCAAGCTCAAGGCGGGTGGCGCGTTTCATCTCGCCACTGACTGGGCACCCTATGCCGAACACATGCTGGCAGTGCTGAATACAGCGGCGGAATTCACCAACACGGCGAAAGATGGACGTTTCGTGCCCCGCCCAGCGAGTCGGCCCTCAACACGCTTTGAACGCCGCGGTGAGCGCCTCGGCCACGAGGTCTTCGACCTCGAATTCCGCAAGGCCTAGATTGCGCTGAAGGCGCCGCTGAGGCCATCAATCATGAACTGCACCGCGAGAGCCGCCAGCACCACGCCGGCAAGGCGGCTCACCACATGCGCACCGGTCACGCCCATGGCGCGGTTGACCAACGGCGTGAGCCACAACAGTGCCAGCGTGATCAACAGCACCAGGGCAATAACCGCCAGCAGGCCGAAGGTCAGGGCTGCGCCCGGCTTCAATGTGCCAAAGGTCAGCAGCACGGTGGCCAGTGCCCCGGGGCCAGCGATGAAGGGAAATGCCAGCGGGAACACCGAGATGTCGGCGCGCTGCTGCAGCTCGGACTTCTCCTCGCTGGTGGTCTTGGTGCCGGACTCGCGTGCGAACACCATCTCCAGCGCGATCAGGAACAGCATCACCCCACCGGCAATGCGAAACGCATGAATGCTGATGCCCATGATGTTGATGAACCAGGAACCGGCCAGGGCAAACAGCGACAGCACCGCACCGGAGACCAGTACGGCCTTGATGGCCATCTTGCGGCGGTAACGATCACTGGCGCCCTCGGTCATGCTGGCAAACATCGGCACCAGCGTGATCGGCTCGACCACGACAAACAGCAGCACGAAGAACTTCACCAGGGATTCAAGCACCGGGCACCTCGAGGCGACGAATGCGCTCGCGCAGCAACCACATGGCCAGAAGCCCGGGCAGCGCGGTGAGGAAGGTTACGCCGAAAAAGGCGGTCCAGCCGATTTCATCGGCGAGCCAGCCCGCAGGCCAGCCCAGCACATTGCGTGGCAGCACGGCGAGGGCCGACAGCAGCGCGTACTGGAAGGCACTGAAGCGCACATCACAGATCGCCATGATGAAGACCACCAGTGCAGTGTTTCCCATGGCGCCGAAGAAATTATCCAGCGCAACAGCCACCACCATCACCGTCATGTCGTGGCCGGCCATCGATACGCCCATGTAGAGCAGGTTGGTCACCGCCTGCAAGGCACCAAACAACAGCAGTGAACGCAGCAGCCCGAAGCGGACAATCCACAGGCCGCCGGCGATGGCGCCGGCGATATTGGCGCCGAGCATCACCGACTTGGTGGCCAGGCCAATTTCCGTCTTGGAAAAACCCACATCCATCAGGAAGGGCGTGAAAAGGCGCAGCGCAAAAGCGTCGCCCACCTTGTAGAGGACCAGTGCAACGATCAAGGCGATGGTCCCGGGATTGCCCAGCAATTGCCGCAGCGGCCCGGTCAGCGCCTCGGCGAGTGTCCTCGGCACGGCAACCTGCGTCTCCGGTTCCGGCGCCCAGATTGTCACCGGCACAAACAGCAGCATGGCGCCGGCCATGACCAGATAAGTAACCTGCCAGCCAAACTGGTCGGCCAGGATCAGCGCGCCGGCAAAGGCGAAATATGCCGCTGCGCGATAGCCAAGGTTGGCAGCGGTCGCCGCAGGGCCGCGCTCGCTGATGCGCGCGGCATCCGTGCGGTAGGCATCAATCACCACATCCTGGGATGCCGACAGTGCGGCCACCACCAACGCCACGATGGCAAAGGCCATCAGCCCACCTTCCGGACCGTTGAAGGCCAGCCAGGCCAGTGCCCCGGCCAGCGCCACCTGGAAAAAGGCTATCCAGCCACGCCGACGGCCCAGCCACGGCAATGAATAGCGATCAAGCAGCGGCGCCCACAGCGGCTTGAGCGTGTAAGCCAGGCCAATAAGCGAGAGCAGCCCGATATCCGTGTTGGATACGTTGAGGTCCTTGAGCCAGGCCTGCAGCGTCGCATCGGTCAGGTTGTAGGGCAGGCCCGAGGCAAGCCCCAGCAGCAGGAAAGCCACCACGCGATTGTTGCCCAGCGCGGCGCGCAAGTCCGACCAGCCATTACTGCGCCGGGCTTCACTCATAGTGCGTAGTCCATGATCAGTGGCGCGTGATCCGAAAAGCGCGTGGTCTTGTAGATTTCCGCCGACCGGGCGGTGCCCGCAAGCCCCGGGCTCGTTACCTGGTAGTCCAGGCGCCAGCCTACGTTCCTGGCCCAGGCCTGGCCGCGATTCGACCACCAGGTGTACTGCTCAGGTCGCGGATCAACGCTGCGAAAGGCATCGCCCCAGGACATCTCGCCATACAGGCGATCCAGCCAGGCACGCTCTTCCGGGAGGAAGCCGGAATTTTTCTGGTTGGCGCGCCAGTTCTTCAGGTCGATGGGCTGGTGCGCAATATTCCAGTCACCGCACAGCACGTACTCACGACGACGTCGCGCCAGTCGCTGCAGGTAGGGCAGGAAGGCATCGAGGAAGCGGAACTTCGAGGCCTGGCGTTCCGGCCCGGAGGACCCCGAGGGCAGGTACAGCGAGACCACGGAATAGCCGTCGAACTGCAACTCCAGGTAGCGCCCTTCGCGATCAAACTCATCCACGCCAAAACCGCGGATGACCCGCGTCGGCTCCTTGCGCGAGTACACCGCCACGCCGCTGTAGCCCTTGCGCTCAGCATCAAAGTAATGACTGTGAAATCCCGCGGGCCGGAACATGGGATCCGCCAGCTGGTCTACCTGGGCCTTGGTTTCCTGCAGGCAGACCACGTCTGCCGATTGCTTGGGCAGCCACTCGAACAGGCCCTTGCGCGCCGCTGAGCGGACACCATTGCAGTTTAGTGTGATGATTCGCATGCAGACCCCATCGACGTGGCAACATGATACGCAAGCGCGGCTGAGGAATCGCATGCAGGACTACCAGCGGGAATTCATCGAACTGGCCCTGGCGCAGCAAGTGCTGCGATTTGGCCCCTTCACCCTGAAGTCGGGCCGCAAGAGCCCCTACTTCTTCAATGCCGGGCAGTTCAACACCGGCGCGGCCATTGCCCAGGTCGGGCGCTGCTATGCCAGTGCCATCCAGGCCTCGGGCATTCAATTCGACATGCTGTTTGGCCCGGCCTACAAGGGCATCCCGCTGGTGACTGCCACGGTTGCGTCACTGGCCGACCAGCATGGCCGCAACCTGCCCTTTGCCTTCAACCGCAAGGAAGCCAAGACCCACGGCGAAGGCGGCCAATTCATTGGTGCGCCGCTGGCCGGACGCGTGCTAATCCTCGATGACGTCATTGCCGCCGGCACCGCAATCCGCGCCTCCATCGAGATGATCCGGGCCGCGGGGGCTATCCCGGCCGGGGTCGTCGTTTCCTTCGATCGCCAGGAACGGGGCCAGGGCATCCTGTCGGCGGTGCAGGAGGTTCAGAATACGTTCAGCCTGCCAGTGATAAACATCATCTCGCTTGCGGAATTGATTACGCACCTGCAGGCGTCTGGCACAAGCCAGGAGCTAGCCCAGCTTGAGGACTACCGCAAGCTCTACGGGGTCAGCGAAGAAGCGTGATGCAGTTACGGGTTGCGCCGCGTGTTATGCGCAGACTGTGCGACAGAGGTATCCCATGAATGTCCTGAACCTGCGATTTGGCCTTTCAGTAATCCTGCTGGCGCTGGCTATGAGCCCTGCGCTGGCCGCCAACCAATCAGGCACCAGCCAGAAGGGCAAGGTCTACCGCTGGGTCGACAAGAATGGCCAGGTGCACTATGGCCAGAGTGTTCCTCCTGAATACGCCGAACAGGACCGCGACGTACTCAATGCTCATGGCGTATCGGTACGCCGCGAGGAAGGCTCGACGACCCCGGAAGAAGCCCGGACCCAAACCGCGACCGATAAAGCGCTGCGCGAGGTGGCCCAGCGCAAGCAGCGTGATCGCGTGCTGTTGCAGACCTACCAGTCCGTCGAGGAAATCAATGCCCTGCGCGACCGACGCCTGGACCTGCTGGATGCCCAGCTGACGATCCAGGAAGAGTCGCTCAAGACGCTGCGTCGCAAGCACGCCCAGCTCAAGGAGCGCGAAGCCAAGTTCAAGCCGATCAATACCGCAGCGAACGCACAGCCCATGCCCGACGGCCTGAGTGCCGACATCGAGCGCTCAGAGGCTGATATCGAGACCTACGAAGCCAACCTTGCTAAGAAGCGCGAGGAACGGGTCACCACGATTGCGCGCTTCGAGTCAGACACCGTGCGCTTCAAGGAATTGAAGGGCCAGTAGCACCCTGCGGCGAACACTCAACTCCGGCCAGAACTGCCAAATCCGCCGCCACCGCGCTCCGAGGCGGTGAATTCGGTGACCACCTCGATCTCGACCTGTACCACCGGCACCACCACCATCTGGGCGATGCGCTCTCCCGGTTCGATGGTGAAGGGCACCCGCCCCCGGTTCCATAGCGATACGCCGACCTGGCCCTGGTAGTCGGAGTCGATCAGGCCCACCAGGTTACCCAGCACGACGCCGTGCTTGTGGCCCAGTCCTGAGCGTGGCAGCAACACCGCCGCCAGGCCCGGGTCATCCAGGTGGATGGCCAGGCCGGTGGGAATGAGCATCGTCTCGCCAGGCGACAGCACCATGGCGCTGTCGATGCAGGCGCGCAGGTCCATGCCCGCCGAGCCGTCGGTGGCATAGGCCGGCAGCGGAAATTCCCGACCTACCCGCTCGTCGAGAACCATCACCTGCAGCTTGCGCATCGGACACCCGCCTGATTCTTGTTGGACGCGCTGGCTCGAGGCCGACGCCGGCACATTATCCCTGAGATCAGGGACCCGACGCGACGCCGATCCGCGCTCGCTGTTTGTCGTGGTTTGCAGCGCGAACACGCGCTTCCCTGTGCGCCTGTGTCCGCAACAATGATCACCGAGGATCATTGGCATGCAAATCCACGACCTGCCCCTGAATGAACGCCCGCGCGAGAAGCTGCTCGACCTCGGTGCCGGTGCGCTTTCGGAAGCGGAGCTTATTTCCATCCTGCTCGCCGGCGGGCGCCCCAGCACCAGTGGACTGGATCTGGCCCGCTCATTGCTGGCGCGATTTGGCTCGCTGCGCGGCCTGCTGACCGCAGACCAGATCACCGTGTGCAGGAATCCGGGGGTTGGCCCGGCCCGTTTCGCCATCTTGCAAGCGGCACTGGAACTCACCCGACGCCACCACCTGGAACGGCTGCAGAGCGGGCCAATACTGGCCAGCCCGAAGGCGGCCCGCGACTACCTGGTCACCCGCCTGCGCGACCTTGAGCACGAGGTATTCTGCTGCCTGTTCCTGGACAGCCGCCACCGGCTGATCTGCTTTCGCGAGCTGTTCCAGGGCACGGTGGACGGCGCCACAGTCCACCCCCGGGAGGTGGTCAAGCAGGCCCTCGCCCGCAATGCCGCAGCGCTGATCCTGGCCCATAACCACCCCTCGGGGGTTGCCGAGCCCAGCCAGGCCGACGAATTCATCACCCAGAGGCTGCGCGACGCCCTGGCCCTGGTGGAAATACGCCTGCTGGACCACCTGATCGTGGGGGACGGCACCTGTATCTCGCTGGCCGAGAGAGGAGTGCTGTAGGCCCCCAGCCCCTTGCGCCGGGCAGGGGCTGCTGGTCTAATACGCGGCTCTTTTGACCCTGCCGTGCCGGCCCTGCGCCTGGCCGCGGCCCGCTGACTGGAGTGATGAACATGTCCCGAGTCTGTCAGGTCACCGGCAAGCGCCCGGTGTCAGGCAACAAGGTTTCGCATTCGAACATCAAGAAGCGTCGCCGCTTCCTGCCGAACCTGCATACCCAACGCTTCTGGGTCGAGGGCGAGAATCGCTGGGTGACGCTGCGCGTCTCCACCCACGGTATGCGCACAATCGAGAAGAAGGGTATTGACGTCGTGCTGGCTGAGCTGCGCGCTGCCGGCACCAAGGTCTGAGGAGGCTGCCATGCGAGACAAGATCAAGTTGGTGTCGTCGGCCGGAACCGGCCATTTCTACACCACCACCAAGAACAAGCGCCTCCATCCGGAGAAGATGGAAGTGCGCAAGTACGATCCCGTGGTCCGCAAGCACGTGGCGTACAAGGAAGCCAAGATCAAGTAAGTGGCTGCAAGCCACTGATATGAAAGGGGCCCACCGGGGCCCTTTTTCTTTTGTGCCGGCGGATTCGCGATGACGCTTATTTCCAGGCTCCCGCTCCGCTAGAATTCGCGCAAAATCCGCGGGCTTGCCCGCATTCGTGTTCCCCAGGGGAGTTCCAGAAAATGTCCTACGTCACCCAGTCGTCCATTGCGACCGCCGTTGCACTGGCCCTGTACGGTTCCACTGTCCTTGCCGCGCCGCAGGCCGGAGGCGAAGTGGCCACTCTTGAGACGGTCATGGTCACCGCCCAACGTCGCAGCGAAAACCTGCAGGACGTCCCGGTCTCCGTAACTGCCGTGGGTGGCGAGAAGCTCGACGTACTGGGTTCCGGTGGCGACGACATCCGCTTCCTGTCCGGACGCATGCCGAGCCTGTTGATCGAGTCTTCCTTCGGTCGCGCCTTCCCGCGCTTCTATATCCGCGGGCTGGGCAACACGGAATTCGACCTGAATGCCTCGCAGCCTGTTTCGCTGGTCTATGACGACGTGGTGCAGGAAAACCCGATCCTGAAGGGCTTCCCGGTTTTTGACGTTGACCAGGTTGAAATGTATCGCGGTCCGCAGGGCACGCTGTTCGGGCGCAATACGCCTGCTGGCGTCATCAAGGTCAGCTCAGTACGTCCTTCGCGCGAGGCCGGCGGCTACTTCCAGGCCGGCTTTGGCGAGGACTACTCGATGAATGCCGAGGGCGCCATTGGCGGACCCGTTGGCGAGAACTGGGCGGTACGCTTCTCGGGCATGTACCAGCGCCGCGAGGGCTGGATCGATAACACCTTCACCGGGGCCAGCGACTCGCTGGAGGGCTTTGACGAGCTCGCCGCGCGCGCCCAGTTCCTTTACCAGCCCAACGATGATTTCAGCGCATTGCTGAATGTCCACACCCGCAGTTTGGATGGCACGGCGCGCGTGTTCCGCGCCAACATCTTCCAGCCCGGCACCAACCACCTGGTCAGCGGCTTCCGCCCGGATCAGGTCTCCCTCGACGGTCGCAACGAGCAGGACCTGGACTCCACAGGTGCCAGCGTTCGGCTGCAGTGGGACACGGGCCGCGTGACGCTGCACTCAGTGACCGGCTATGAAACCGTCAGCATGTACAGCCGCGGCGATATTGACGGCGGCTTCGGCGCGGTGTTCCTGCCGCCGGGCCTGTCTGGCCCTGGCGTGATTGCCTTCCCGGCCGAGTCTGCCGACGGCCTGCCGGACCACAGCCAGTTCACCCAGGAGTTCCGCTGGGAATCCAATGAGTGGGGGGCCTTTGACTGGCAAGCCGGCGTGTTCTATTTCGACGAAGGCATCTCCATTGACAGCTTCAGCTACAACACGCTCGGTGGCGGCGTTCGTGACGGCTACGCAGTACAGCATGCGGACAACCGCTCCTGGGCCATTTTCGGCTCGATGGACTATGACGTCAGCGACGCCTTCAATGTCCGCGCCGGGATTCGCTACACGGACGATGAAAAGAAGTTCTCGGCCGAGCGCACCCTGTCATCGCTGTCAGGCTTTGGCGCACCGAACCAGCTGGGACCGATTTCCGTTGCCACTTCGGACCAGGACTTCAGCTGGGACCTGAGCGGCACCTGGAAGCTCAGTGATGACACCAATGTGTTTGCCCGCGTAGCCAAGGGCTATCGCGCACCCAGCATCCAGGGCCGCCTGTTGTTCAGCTTCTTCGACGGCGTGTCAGTCGCCGATGCGGAGACGGTGCTGTCCCTCGAGGCTGGCATCAAGACCGAGATCATGGGTGGCCGTGGCCGCATCAGCCTCACGGCTTACAGCTTCGACATGGATGACCAGCAGCTGACTGCCGTGGGCGGCGCTGGCAACACCACCCAACTGCTCAATGCCGACAAGACCAAGGGCATGGGCATTGAACTCGATGCCGAGGCATTCCTGACTGACAGCCTGTTCGCAACGCTGGGCGTCAGCTACAACGACACCGAGATTGATGACGCCTCCCTGGCTGTTGTTCCCTGCGGCGGTGGCTGCACCGTGCTGGATCCGCCCGGTACCGTACCCGGAACCGTCAGCATCCATGGCAACCGCCTGCCACAGTCGCCGGAGTTGATTGCCAACTTCACTGCACGCTGGGGCATGCCGATGGGCAGCGGTGAGTTTTTCGTCTTCACCGACTGGGCCTATCGCAGCGACATCAGCTTCATGCTGTATGAGTCAGCCGAGTTCCGCGGCAAGGCGCTGCTCGAGGGCGGGTTGCGCATTGGCTATAACTTTGCCAACGACTCGCAAGTCGCCATCTATGGCCGCAACATCACCGACGAAATCGTCGCGGTGGGCGGCATCGACTTCAACAACCTGACCGGCTTCATCAACGAGCCGCGTCGCTGGGGTGTTGAATTCTCGACCCGCTTCTGAGGTCGCTCCGGCACCTTAATGCCGGAACTGCCGGAGGTTGAGACCACGAGCCAGGGCATCAAGCCCTGGCTCGTGGGTCATTGCATCAGGCAAGTCGTTGTCCGCGAGTCGCGCCTGCGCTGGCCGATCCCGCACAAGCTGCCCGCCACCCTGCGTGGCGCCCGCATCCTCGCCGTGGGACGCCGGGCCAAGTACCTGCTGATCACCACCAGTGTCGGCACCGTGATCATCCACCTGGGCATGTCAGGCAGCCTGCGCGTGCTGGCCGCAGGCACGCCCGTAGAGCCGCATGATCATGTCGACCTGTGCCTGGATTCAGGGCGCGTGTTGCGATTCAACGATCCGCGGCGCTTCGGCTGCCTGTTGTTTACCCGCCGTGATCCACAAAGCCATGCGCTGCTGAAGCACCTGGCCGAGGAGCCGCTGGGTGACGACTTCACTGCTGAGCGATTGTGGCAGCGTGCCCGTGGGCGCAAGGCGGCCATCAAGACCTTCATCATGGACGCCAGGCAGGTGGTGGGGGTTGGCAACATCTACGCCAGCGAGGCGCTGTTTCGCGCCGGTATCCGCCCGGGTGTGGCTGCCGGTCGGCTCAGCCGGGCACGCATGGAAAAACTGGTCCATGCCATACGCGAGGTACTTCAGGAAGCCATCGTCGCCGGTGGCACGACGCTGCGCGATTACGTGAATCCCGAGGGAATGCCCGGCTACTTCAGCCAGAAGTTATTTGTCTACGACCGCGCGGGCGAACCCTGCCGGATCTGCGGCAGCAGCATTCGTCAGCAGGTGCAGGGGCAGCGCAGCACTTACTGGTGTGCGCAATGCCAGGCCGGGGCCTGACCCTTCAGGACCTGGCCGCCTTGCGCTTCAATTCGGCCTCGACCAGCGGATGCACGAATTGCGAGACATCACCGCCCAGCAGGGCAATCTCGCGCACCAGCGTCGAGGAAATGAAGGTGAACTGTTCCTTTGGCGTGAGGAAGACATAGTCCACGTCGGCAGCCAGGTGACGGCTCATGTTGGCAAGCTGGAACTCGAACTCGAAATCCGAGACCGCCCTGAGCCCGCGGATCACCACGCCACAGTTTCGCTCCAGCGCGAAGCCGACAGTCAGCCCGGCGTAGCCCTCCACGGTCACATTCGGCAAGTCGGCGAGCACCTCGCTGGCCATGGCCACGCGTTGCTCCAGCGAGAACAGCGGCGCCTTGTTGGGGTTGGCTGCGATGGCAACGATGACCGAATCAAAGATACCGGCCGCACGGCGAACCAGGTCGTTGTGACCATTGGTGATGGGATCAAAGGTCCCCGGATAGACAGCATTGCGCTTGATATTCACGTCAGGCCTTCCCCGGTTACCGCTGAACGCAGCGCGAGATGATAGCCGACAGCACCCGCCTTGCTCGAACGATGCATCACCCAGCCTGCCGGTAGCACCGGCACTTCGCCCCCGGCAGGATGCTCAAGATAAATCCATGCCCTGGGCGCCAGCCAGCCAGCGGATTCCAGCTGCGCCATCACGCCGGGCAGCAGCTTCGAGTCAAAGGGCGGATCCAGGAACACGACGTCGAAGGGCCGGGCAGGACCAGCGAGCCAGCGACTGGCATCGCCTTGTATGACTTCGGCACGCTCGGGCGCCAGCATTTTCACTGCAGCCTGAAGCTGGCGCGCACTGTGCGCATCCGACTCGACGAAGCAAACCTGTTGCGCGCCACGGGAAAGGGCTTCCAGTCCCAGGGCTCCGCTGCCAGCGTACAAGTCCAGGCAGCGCGACCCGCGAATGACTGGCGCCAGCCAGTTAAACAGGGTCTCACGAACGCGATCAGGAGTTGGCCGCAGGCCTGGGCCCGCATCGAAACGGATTCGCCGACTGCGCCACTCGCCGCCGATGATGCGCACTGCGCCTGGCTTGAGCTTTATCAAGCGCTTGTTTTTTTGCACTGCATTGCTGGCGGGCGTTGACTGAAAGCGGCGCATGGGAACCACATCATCCCTTAGACTTGCATTGGGGTCTTGGCCGACGATAGTCTGCCTTGAAACGCTGAGCGCGATGATACGCGCCCGAACCGTGGTCGAACTGGCTACCGGAGAAATGACATGAGGATTCGTCACGCTGTCGCCGTGCTTTTCGCAGGCATGTTGGTCGGAGGTTGCTTCTCTGACTCCTCGCCCTCGAACGTCGGACCGACCGATCCGACCTCCGGTAACGGCAACCCGGGATCGGGTGGTGTCACTGCCTTCAAGGCGTTGTTCGTGCCGCTCGGCGGCATCCTGCCGTTTCCGACCGACCTCTATTTCAATGGCAGCACCGACGGCACGTTGAATATCCCGGCGACGCCGTTCCTGCCCAACGTCGTGGCATTGAATGCGCTTGACGGTTTCTCCACCGTCGCCAGCGCCACCGCCCGATTCTCGGCGCCAATCAATGCGACGACCATTGGCGCGACCACCGTCATCATGATCGAGGTGACAGTCGACAACGCCACCAAGGCGACCGTCGGCGTGCGTCGCCCGCTGGTCTATGGCACGGATTACACGGCACGCGTCGCCACCTCGATTGACTCGGGTGGCTCCACGCTTGAGGTCATCCCGCTGCGGCCACTGACGCCGTCCACCGCCGGCACCAACGTGGGTTACCTGGTCGTGCTGACCAACGGCCTGCGCGACACCGCAGGTAATGCTGCGACGTCAGACGTCGACTACCAGGCCATCAAGAATGCCCAGCCGACCTGCGCGGCCATCACCAACGCCTCGATGAATGGCATCTGCCTGCTGACCGGTGCGCACCTCGCCATCGCCGGCGCCGTGGGCGTGCCTGCAGCGAACGTCGCACTGACTTTCTCCTTCTCTACCCTGTCCACGGCAGACTCGCTCAACATCGTCGCAGCGACTGCGGCACCGACAGCGATCGTTGCGCCGTTCACCGGGCTGAACCTCTCGGCACTGAGCCCGCTGTTGCCGCCGATTGCCAATGTGCATTCCGGCACGCTCAACGTGCGTTACTTCCACAGCCCGACGGCGCCGCTCACCGGCTCCTGGCGCGGCAACCCGTTCACGGCAGTGCCGGGTGCAGCGACGACAACGCACTTGTCGCGCTTCAACCCAGTGCCTGTGGCGCAGGCCAATCTCGACATACCGCTTTTTGTCACCGTGCCGAATGCCCTCTCGGGGCAGACCAAGCCTGGCCTCGGCTGGCCGGTAGTAATCTTCCAGCACGGTCTGCGCGGGGACCGCACCCAGGCTGCAGCCATCGCTGCCGCCTATGCCCAGGCGGGCTTCGTGGTCGCGGCCATCGACATCCCGCTGCATGGCATCACCAGCCTCACCAACCCGCTGTACCAGGCCGGGCGTGAGCGCACCTTTAACCTCGACGTGGTCAACAATGCGACCGGCGCCCCGGGCGCCGACGGCATGATCGACGGCTCGGGCACCCACATCATCAACCTGACCAGCTTGCTGACCAGCCGCGACAACCTGCGCCAGGCCGCGGCAGACATCGTGCAGCTGGCGCGGTCATTGCCCGCGCTGGACCTGGACGGCAATGGGACGACCGTCGATATCGACAGCAGCCGCATCCACTACTCGGGCATCTCACTGGGTGGCATCGTCGGCACCGTGGCCAGCGCCCTGCCCACGGCGATCATCAGTTCCTACCTGAATGTCCCAGGCGGCGGCATTGCCGGCCTGTTGCGTGATTCGCCTGCGCTGCGGACTTCAGTGAATGCCGGCCTGGCGGCCAGTGGCATCAACCAGGGCACGACGCTGTATGACCAGTTCTTCCGCGACGCACAGACCGTGGTGGATGCGGGCGATCCGCTGAACTACATCGCCAGGGCCGTGAATGCGCGCCCGGTACTGTTGAGCCAGGTCATCAACGACGTGGTGGTGCCGAATAACGCCACCCAGCGCCTGGTCAATGCCGCAGCATTTACCAAGGCAAGCGCCGCGGGCCTTACGCCAGTGGGTCCGGGCAACGGACGCTGGGTGCACTACACCTCGGGCTCCCATGGCTCCTTGCTGGACCCCACCGCCAGCCTCGCCGTAACCACGGAAATGCAGGGCCAGGCGGCAACCCTGGTGGCATTCAGCGGCGCCAATTTCGTCATCAGTAATTCGCCGCTGCTGGAACCCTGAGCGTTGATCACCAACCCCGCCGCTGGTCCTGCAAGACTGGCGGCGGGGTTTTCATTTGGGCGGCGATGGACGCTGGCCGCTAGAATTGTGGCCCCGTCACCCGTCCCGAGCGCATGACCGACCAAGCGACCACCACCCCTGCCAGCACCGGCGGCTTTCTCGCGCGACTGCGCGCGCGCGTCAATCGCGGAACCTCGTGGGTCGCCGACCTGCTGCCAGGCAGGAAGATCGACGACGCACTTCTGGAAGAACTGGAGACCCGGCTGCTGACAGCCGACGTCGGCATCGAGGCGACCGAGGCCATCCTGTCGCGGCTGCACAAGGCCGTCGCCCGCAAGGAACTCGCCGATGTTGATGCGCTGATTGCCGCGCTGCGCCAGGCGCTGCTGGAGATCCTGCGCCCGGTGCAGCAGCCGCTGGAAATCGATCGCCAGCAACGGCCCGCCGTGATCCTCGTAGTCGGGGTCAATGGTTCCGGCAAGACCACCACCATCGGCAAACTCGCCGCACACCTGCAGCAGCAGGGACTCAAGCCCATGCTGGCTGCTGGCGATACCTTTCGCGCTGCTGCCGTCGAGCAGTTGGCGGCCTGGGCCAGCCGCAACAATGTTCCGCTCATCGCCCAGGGCACGGGAGCAGATCCTGCCGCCGTGGTACACGACGCCTGGACGGCAGCGCGCGCAAGAGGCGCGGACGTGCTGATCGTCGACACCGCCGGGCGCCTGCACACCCAGGCCCACCTGATGGACGAACTGGCCAAGATCGCTCGTGTACTGAAGCGCCATGATCCCGCAGCACCGCACGAGGTGTTGCTGGTGCTCGATGCCAGCCTGGGACAGAACGCAGTGCGCCAGGCCGAGCAATTTCACCAGGCCGTGGGCGTCACTGGGCTCGCCATTACCAAGCTCGACGGCACGGCGCGCGGCGGTGTGGTCATCGCCATCGCGCAGCGCTTCGGCCTTCCCATCCGTTTCGTCGGAATTGGCGAGCAGGTGGGTGATTTCGGTATCTTCAACGCTGAGGCCTATATTGATGGCCTGCTGCGGGCTGGCCGCGGGGAATCCATGTGATTCGTTTTGACAGAGTATTCAAGCGCTACCCGAACGGCCGCGAGGCCCTGTCGGAGATCTCATTCGAGCTCGGCAGCGGTGAAATGTGCTTCCTGACCGGCCACTCCGGTGCCGGCAAGAGCACCGTGCTGCGCCTCATCGCCCTGCTCGAGCGCCCGACGCGTGGCCAGGTCGCCGTCAACGGCATCCAGACCGCAACGCTGCGCAGCGGCGGCATCCCGGCGTTCCGGCGCCAGGTCGGCATGGTCTTCCAGGACCACAAGCTGCTGGATGACCGGCCGGTCTTTGACAACGTCGCCCTGCCACTGGCCATTGCCGGTGTCGCCCGCCGCGATATGGACAAGCGCGTACGCGCAGCACTGGACCAGGTCGGCCTGCTGGGCAAGGAAAAACTCTTCCCGCTGGAGTTGTCTGCGGGCGAGCAACAGCGCGTCGGCATTGCCCGCGCGGTGATCACCAAGCCGCCGGTGCTGATTGCCGATGAACCCACTGGCAACCTGGATCCCGACCTGGCACTGGAGGTCATGAACCTGTTTCAGCGCTTCAATGCCGTCGGCGTCACGGTGCTGGTGGCCACCCATGACGTGCACCTGCTGGAGCGTTTTGGCGTGCGCCGCATTCACATCGAACAGGGCCGACTGAAAGGCAATCCCGATGTCGCTGCCTGAAGAACTGAAAAGCGCCCAGCCCACCCGGCGCCCGGGGCTGGCCGGTGCCCTGGGCACCTGGCTTGAGCGTCATGCCCAGACCCTGGTCGGCTCGCTCGGCCGCCTGGCCCGGCAACCGCTGGCCTCGGCACTGACCATAGCCGCCATTGGTGTAGCGCTGGCGCTGCCCGCCGCCCTGCACTTGCTGGTCGTCAATACCAGCGCCGTCACCGCGGGCCTTGGCGATACCGTCCAGCTCTCGGTCTACCTGCGCCCGGCCACCACCACTGAGCAGGCGCGAAAAGTTCACCTGGCCATCCAGGCCCGCGATGACGTGGGCTCGGCCGTCCTGGTCAGCCCCGACGAAGGTCTGGCGGAATTCCGGCGCATGTCCGGCATTGGCGAGGCATTGAAAGCCCTCAGTGATAATCCGCTGCCCTGGGCCATCAAGCTGCGGCCCGCGCCACTGCATGACACGGAAGCTGCAGTCGATGCCCTGGCGTCCTCGTTGCGCGAGCTGGCTGAAGTTGAGCTGGTGGAGGCAGACACCGCCTGGGTTCGCCGCCTGAACGCCATCCTCGATGCCCTGCGCCAACTGGTCCTGCTCGCGTCCGCCTTGCTTGCGCTCGGTGTACTCGCCATCGTCGGCAACACCATCCGCCTCGAAATCCACGGTCGTCGCACTGAAATCGAGGTGACCAAGCTGGTGGGCGGCAGCAACGGTTTCGTGCGCCGGCCATTTCTTTATTCCGGTCTCTGGTATGGCTTTGGCGGTGGAGTGCTCGCTGCACTGCTAATCGGGCTTGCGCTGCTGTTCCTGGAGGCGCCACTGGCTCGCGTCGCCAGCGCCTACGGCGGTGCTTTTGTGCTTTCCGGCCTCGCGGCGAACGAAACCCTGGCCCTGGTCGGCGCTGGTGCGCTACTGGGCTGGATTGGGGCCTGGATTACTGCCGCCTACCACCTGCAGCGCATAGAACCTCGCGCATGATATTTATAAGTTATTGATTTTAAAGACTTGGCACAACAGAACTTCCAAGGCGATTAGCACTCCAAAGAACAGAGTGCTAAATTTGGCCCCGCGGAGAAGCACTCCGCCTGTGCAGCCTGAGGAACGACGACCCATGAGCGGAACCGCGCTAACCCTGCAGAACCAGTCCCTGGCCCTGGCGGGACCCATTGGCAGCCTCGAAGCCTACGTCGAGCGCGTGTCTGCGATCCCGGTACTGAGCCGCGAGGTCGAGCAGGCGCTTGCGCGCCAGTTCCGCGACGAGGGCGACCTTGAGGCTGCGCGCCAGTTGATCTTGTCGCACCTGCGCTTTGTGGTTCACGTGGCACGCGGCTATCGCGGCTACGGACTGCCGGTCGCTGACCTGGTCCAGGAAGGCAATGTCGGCCTGATGAAGGCAGTCAAGCGTTACGACCCTGAAGTGGGTGTGCGCCTGGTCAGCTTCGCGATTCACTGGATTCGTGCCGAGATCCACGAGTACGTCATCCGCAACTGGCGCCTGGTGCGTGTGGCCACGACCAAGGCCCAGCGCAAGCTGTTCTTCAACCTGCGGCGCATGAAGAAGAACCTGGCCTGGCTGTCCGACGAAGAAACAAATGCCGTGGCCCGCGAACTCGGCGTCGAGGCCCGCGAGGTCCGCGAGATGGAACAGCGCCTGTCGGCGCGCGACCTTTCGTTCGATCCGGCACCGGATGCCGGTGATGACGATGAGGGGAGCTACTCGCCTGCGCTGTACCTGCCCGCGCCCGACTCCGACCCGGCTATCGCTGCGGAGCAGGACGAGGCCGAGGAAGTGAATTCGACGGCCCTTGCCGCCGCCCTGGAAAGCCTGGATGAGCGCAGCCAGCACATCGTGCGGTCGCGCTGGCTGGAAGGGCAGAAGCAGACGCTGCAGGAGCTTGCCGACGACTACGGCGTATCGGCGGAGCGTATTCGCCAGATCGAAGTCGCGGCCATGCGCAAGCTGCGCGGGGCGATGGGCGCTCCGGCCTAGTTTCCCGCCTGCATTTCGGCGAGTGCCACTACGCGCACCGCCTCAGTCACCGCCGCATGGACATTGCGATCCAGCGGATCCGGCACCAGGTCGTCCCCCGGCGCCAGTTCGGCAATCTTCGCGGCAGCGGCCAGCAACATGGCGTCCGTGATCTGCGGCGCCCGCGCCAGCAGCGCGCCCTTGAACAACCCCGGAAAACCCAGCACGTTGTTGATGCCCTTGCCATCTGCAGCAAAAGCCGCGCCGCGCTCGACCGCCTGCAAGGGTTCAATCTCCGGATCCGGGTTCGACAGCGCCAGGATCACCTGACCCGGGCGCACCCACTCGGGCTTGATCAGGCCCTTCACCCCGGTGGTCGCCACGACGATGTCGCAGCTGGCCATGATCTGCTCCAGCGTCGAGCGTGTTCCACCCATGGACTCAAGCCGCTGCAGGGCGGCCTCGCTGCGATCCGCGCCCAGCACCTTGCCCACGCCGTGGCACATCAGCAGGCGGACGATGCCGAGCCCGGCCGCCCCCAGCCCGACCTGGCCAATGACCGATCCATTGATCTCGCGACCCGAACGTCGCGCAGCATTGGTGAGCGCCGCCAGCACCACGACTGCCGTGCCGTGCTGGTCGTCATGCAACACCGGCCGTGGCAGGCGCCGGCGCAGCTCAGCCTCGATCTCGAAGCATTGTGGCGCCGCGAAATCCTCAAGCTGGATAGCACCGAAGGAACTGGCGATCGCACAGATGTGCTCAACGCAACGGGCGGGATCTGTCTCATCGATCAGGATAGGCACGCCGTTGATGTCCACCAGCGAGGCAAACAACGCCGCCTTGCCTTCCATGACCGGCAAGCCAGCCAGTGCACCGATGTTGCCCAGGCCCAGCACCGCCGTACCGTTGGTGATGATGGCCACGGTATGGCTGAGGCTGGTGTACTGCCAGGCCTGTTCCGGGTCGCGCTGGATGGCCAGGCAGACCCGTGCCACGCCCGGGGTGTAGACATCGCGCAGGACCTGCTGCGTGTTGATGGGAATGGATGAGACCGTGCGGATCTTGCCACCGCGATGCCGGTCAAATACGCGGTCTGACTTGCCGACAAAGCGGGCGATCGGCAGGGCATCGATCCTGGCGTAAAGGCTGCGATCGGCCTCTTCGTCCATGTCCAGCGTCAGTTCCCACAGGGTCCGGCCCTGCTCGCGGCGCACCGCATGCAAGTGATCAATGGTCAGGCCGGCCTCGGCAATCACCTGCAGCACCCGCGCCAGGCTTCCTGGCTGGTGAATGGTCTCGATCATCAGGATCTCTGGAATTTTCAACAGGCTCTCCGGCGGTGACCCGACCTGCATGGTAATCAGCGGCGACGGCCCCCGCCACGGCCATCTGTGCAAGGGCAATACAGAGGGCGTAGGCTATTTGCGGTCGAGGCTAGATACTGACAACGAATAAGGAATCACCCATGACGACGATCCGCATGGCCAGTCTTGCGCTGGCGGTGTTGTTGGCTGCCGGCCTTTCCGCTTGCGCCAGCCAGAAGGAACCCGCCGAGCAGGCAGTCGCCAATATCGACCAATCCTTGCAGGCCGTAGCCGAGAAGGCACAGAAGTACCTGCCCGAGGAATTTGCTGCTGCCAGCGCCAGGGTCGACGGACTCAAGCAGAGCCTCGCCGCGGAAGACTATTCGGGCATCGTTGAGGCCGCCCCGGGCATTGCCGCTGAAGTGCGCAAGCTGGTCGCCGACGCCACCATCCGCAAGGCGCAGGTCAAGTACGAGATGGGCAACGAGTGGGTGGAGCTGGTCAAGACCATGCCGGCGCTGATTGCCTCGGTGGACAACCGGATCGTGAAGTTGTCCGGCGGCCGCTTGCCCAAGGGCATGAGCCGCGACGCCTTCAAGGAGACCGTCGCGTCATTCGATGCTGCCAAGGAAACCTGGGGCAAGGCCGCCGATGCCGGCAATGGCGGTGACGCTGAAACGGCAGTGCTGTTGGCCCGCGAGGCCAGGGTCGCGATTGACCAGGCCGTTGCTGCCTTCGGCTCCTAGTCTTCCCGCATCGTTCATGCTTACCAAGGAGGTCGTTCAATGAAGAACGGAATCAAGTTCGTCGCCATCACGGCACTGGCCCTGCTGGCCGTCGCCTGCTCGCAGAAGGATCCGGCGCAGGCCGCTGTTACCGCGGCCGAGGATGCGCTGGCAGCCATAAGCGAAGACGCGCTGAAGTACGTCCCGGATCAATATGGCGAGGTGAAGGCAAGCCTCGACGAGGCCCGCGGCGCCCTCAATGAAGAGCGCTACAAGGATGCCATCGCGGCGGTGAAGGACGTGCCAGCACGGGCCGAGGCCGTGGCCACGGCGGCTGCCACCGCCAAGCAGGCCTTCATGGAGACGCTGAACTCCGACTGGGCCAACCTGGCAGGCGGCCTGCCGGGCCAGATCAGCGCCATCGGCTCGCGCCTGGCTGAACTCGGCAAGATGCGCCGGCTGCCCAAGGGCATGGATGCCGCCATGCTGACGGAAGCCAATACGATATTCACCACCGCACAGGACAGCTGGAATACGGCCTCCGCAGCCTTTGGTGCCGGCGATCTTGAAGCGGCTGTTGCGCGAGCCCACGACGTGCATGGCACCCTGCAGGGCCTGATGACCCGCCTGGGTATGTCGGCCGGCTGAGCGATCCGGGTCACTGCGGCCGGCCCGGGAGCCGGCCGCGGTCACTCTCCGTTATCATTACGCCCGACCCCGCGTCTCGACGGGGCCGGAGACCCGACCCATGGCAATCGCCGCTGACCCGATGGACCTTTACGACGTACAGAGCGCACTCAGCGATGAAGAGCGCATGGTCAAGGATGCCGTAGGGCGTCTGGTGGATGAACGAGTGCTGCCTGGCATACAGGCGCACTTTGAGAACCACACCTTCCCACGCGAGCTGATCCCTGAGCTGGCGGCCCAGGGCCTGCTGGGCAGTTCGCTGGAGGGCTATGGCTGCGCCGGCATGAATGCCGTTTCTTATGGACTGATCTGCCAGGAACTGGAGCGCGGTGATTCCGGTATCCGCAGCTTTGTCTCGGTGCAATCCAGCCTGTGCATGTACCCGATCCATGCCTTCGGCAGCGAGGCACAGAAGGAAAAGTACCTGCCACGCATGGCAACCGGCGAACTGATCGGCTGCTTCGGCCTGACAGAGCCGCATGGCGGCTCCGACCCGTCGAACCTGAAGACCCACGCCAAGCGTCGCGGCAAGGACTGGGTGCTCAACGGCGCCAAGATGTGGATCACCAATTCGCCGATCGCGGACCTCGCCATCATCTGGGCGCGCACCGAGGAAGGCATCCGCGGCTTCATTGTCGAGACCAGCAGCAAGGGCTTTGCCGCGCCGGAGATCGAGCGCAAGTTCAGCCTGCGCGCCTCGGTCACCGGTGCCGTGTTCCTCGAGGACGTGGTGGTGCCGGAGGAAAACATGCTGCCGGGCAGCACGATCGGGCTGAAGGCCCCGCTGTCGTGCCTGACCCAGGCGCGCTACGGCATTACCTGGGGCGTCATTGGCGCCGCCCAGGCCTGCCTCGCCCAGTTGCTCGACTACACCCAGACTCGCGTGTTGTTCAATCGCCCACTCGCCGCCAACCAGGCCATCCAGATCCGGCTTGCGGAAATGGCCCGCGGCATCACCACGGCACAGATGCTGTCGCTGCAACTCGGGCGACTCAAGGACGCGGGCCGCATGACACCTTCACAGGTTTCGCTGGCCAAGTGGAACAACTGCCGCATGGCGCTGGATGTTGCCCGCGACGCGCGCGACATGCTCGGCGGCTCGGGCATCAGCGCGGAATATGTCCCGATCCGCCACGCGCTGAACCTTGAGAGTGTCATCACCTACGAGGGCACCGAGACCATCCACCAGCTCACCATCGGCCGGCAATTGACGGGAATCAGCGCTTTCTAGGCCTGCCGCCGGTCTTCAGCCGCCATTCATCCTCGACAGGCGAAGCTTGAGCCACGCTCCGGTCATTGCCGGAGTGGGCGATAGCCGCCCGAGGAGAATGGCGATGCGTAACCTGGCAAGACTGATGGCAACCACCCTGGCCATGACTACGGCGCTGGCCGTGGCACCGAGCGCGGGTGCCCACCCGCCCACTTACGCACCCGCCCATGGCTGGCGCGCAAGGCACGACAACCACTACCGCGGCTATACGGGCGATCGCTGGAATCGCGACTACGGCGTGTACCGTGGCCGCTGCGACCGCCGCGAAGCCGGCACGGTGATCGGCGCGGTACTCGGCGGTGCCACCGGTGCTGCGGTATCCGACCGCGATGACCGCCTGATTGCGGTGTTGATCGGCGCATCGGTTGGCGCGGTACTCGGCCGCGAGATTGGTCGCGACATGGACCGCTCTGACCGTGCCTGCTTTGGCCACGCCCTGGAACTCGGCCGTGATGGCCAGCCCGTCTACTGGGACGGTCCGCGCGGCATGCACTACCAGGTCACGCCTTATGGCGGCTCCTACCGCCGTGGCAGCGCCTGCCGCGACTTTCGCATGGTGGTCGACCGCTACGGCAAGCGGATCTATCGCGAAGGCCGTGCCTGCCGGGTTGGCAATGGCGAGTGGCAGCTGCGCTGAGCAATACCGCCACGGGTAATCGACCGCAATCGTTTCGGCCAACAGGCAGAGTCGGCTAGCATGGCGGGGTTCTCGTTGAGCCCCCAGGATAAGTCCATGCAAAAAACCGCAGCCTGGCTCGCGCGCTACGCGCTGGAACAGATTGGCGTCCGTCACACCTTTGGCATTCCGGGTGTGCATAACACCGAGCTTTACGACGAGCTGGCGGCCTCCGAGAGCATCACGCCGGTGCTGGTGGCGCATGAGGGTGGTGGTGCATTCATGGCCGATGCCATCAGCCGCACCGGTGCCGACATCGGCACGCTGGCGATAGTACCTGCGGCGGGCGTTACCCATGCCGCCAGTGGCATTGGCGAAGCGTCACTTGATGGCATTGCCATGCTGGTCATCGCCGGCGGTGTGCGCACTGACCTGGGTCGCGCCTACCAGCTGCACGACATGGACCAGCACGCGCTGCTGGCGCCCATCACCAAGGGACGCTGGCGGGTGGAACGCCACGACCAGGTCGTGCCCATGATCTTCGAGGCCTGGCGCACTGCTGTCAGCGGCGAGCCCGGACCGGTCTTCGTCGAGATTCCCGTGCACCTGCAATTGATTCCGGGCGAGGCCGGTGAGTTACCGGTACTTGAGCGTGGCGGCAAGCCCGGCCACCGCGCCAAGGCCGAGGCCATCGAACGTGCCGCCGGCCTGCTGCGCCAGTCTGCCCATCCCGGAATCTTCTGTGGTTGGGGTGCGGTGGACGCCGGTCTTGAACTGGCCGCACTGGCAGAAGCCCTGGGTGCACCAGTGGCAACCACACTGCAGGGACTCTCGGCGTTTCCTGCCAGCCATCGCCTGCATGCCGGCTTCGCGCTGGGGCCTTCGGCAGTGCCGGCGTCGGAAAATGCATTTCGTGACTGCGATTGCCTGCTGGCCATCGGCACCCGCTTCAGCGAAATACCCACCGGCAGCTACGGCTGTGACGTACCCGCCGGGCTCATCCACATTGACATCAACCCCAAGGTGTTCAACGCCAATTACCCGGCGGCAGTGGCATTGGAAGGTGACGCCGGCGCCGTGCTGCGCGCGCTGATTGCTGCGCTGGGCGATGTCCCGAACGGCGCGAAGCGCGGCGAGGCCGTGGCAGGACAGATTGCCAGTGACAAGCAAGCCTATCGCCAGTCCTGGCTGACCCACGATTCAGGCTCGCGAGTTAATCCCCAGCGATTCTTCGATGCGCTGCGCCGTCACCTGCCGGATGACGGCATCGTGATTGCCGATGATGGCAACCACACCTTCCTGGTCGCCGAATTGATGCCCATACATTCAGCGCGCGGCTTCTTCTCGCCGTCTGACTTCAACGCCATGGGCTACTGCATTCCCGGCACCATCGGCGCCAAGCTGGCGCGACCGGATCGCACGGTTGTCGGCATCGTCGGCGATGGCGCCATGCGCATGACTGGCCTGGAGATGTCTACCGCCGTGGCCCAGGGCATTGGCGTCGCCTGGTTCGTGTTCAACGACGGCGAGCTGGCGCAGATCGCACAAGCGCAGCAAGTGCCCTACAACCGCAAGACCTGCACTGTGCTGCCGCCACTGGATTTCGAGGCGCTGGCCAAGGCCACCCAGGTGGACTACCTGTCGCTGGAGAGTGACGCAGGCATTGACCGCGTGGTCAGTGCAGCGCTGGCAGCCGCCGCAGCCCACCGCCCGATACTGGTCAACGTGCACATCGATTACTCAAAGCGCACGCGTTTCACCGAAGGCGTGATCAAGACCAACCTGAACCGGTTCAAGCTCAACGACAAGCTGCGCCTGGTGAGCCGCGCGCTATGGCGGCGGGTGACCGGTTGAGGTAGTCCTTATTGCGGCACGGCCAGGCAGGCGTCGCCGCGCGCCGCCAGTTCCAGGCACCAGTCCCGCGCCAGCGCCTCGCCCGGCGCCGAAACCCGCAGTCGCCAAAGCGACGTCGTGCCATCACGCAGCTGTGCAATTTGCGGCTCGCGCTCACCCAGCACGTCGCGATGTACCTGCGACAACCTTTGCCAGCTGGACTCCGCCGCCGCGCGGCTGCCGAATGCCCCCAGCTGGATTGCCCAGGGTGGTGATGTGGACTCCGGCGGCGCGCTGGTCACCTCCAGCTTGTCGCCGGCCGGCTGGCGCAGCAGCAGGTAGTCGGCGAGGCGCTCGCGGGCGTCGCCCGCGTGGAGACCCTGCGGAAAGCCCGCCAGGTAACGTTGCAGGGCCTCGGGCGTGTTGAGGCGCAGCGCCCGGCTCCACTCACGCTCCTCCTGCAGTTCACGGATGCGCGCATTTGCCTCATCAGCGTGGGGTCCGCCGGGATAGCGCTCGAGGTAGGCCTGGTATCCCGCCGTCGCGTCGCGTGACGCTGCCTCACGCCACTGGGCCTCCTGCCGGCTGCAGCCGACAAGAACCACCAGCGCCACCAGGCCTATCCACCACGATCCATTCCCCCTTCCCACACCAACCTCCTCACGCAAGGCGAACAACCCCACTATAATTGCGCCGCTGCCCAGGGGAGACCCCATGAGGAAGTATTCTCCCTCATCGCTCACCGGCCCCGAAATCGTCGCTCACCGCGGCGATGTGGAGCATTTTCCCGAAAATACCCTGCCGGCTTGCGCGTCGGCCCTCGACTTCGGCCTGACCCACGTTGAAATTGACGTGCAGCTGTCGCAGGACCTGGTGCCCTGGGTCATCCATGACGCGCGGCTGGAACGCACCACGCGTTCAACGGGCGACCTGCTGGCCATGACGGCGGCCGAGCTGGCGGCTGTGGATGCCGGCGAACCACAGCGCTTCGGAGACCGTCATGCCCACACCGCGTTGCCGCGGCTGGCCGACTTCGTCGCCCTGCTGTTGAAGTACCCCCGTGCTCGCGCCTTCATTGAGATCAAGCGCGCCAGCTTGTTCCGGCACGGACACGCCGCCTGCCTGCGGCCCATACTGGAAGTCCTGCAGCCTGCCCACGAGCAGTGCATTGCCATCTCCTTTGATGCGCATGCCTGTCGGCTGGTGCGTGAACTCAGCGCGCTACCCATCGGCTGGGTGTTCGATGGCGATCTCGCCAGCCACCTGCCGCAGGCGGAGATACTGCAACCCGAATACCTCTTCTGTGACCAGCGGGCACTGTTGCCGGGCGAGCTACTGCCCACAGGCCCCTGGCGCTGGGCCGTCTACGAGGTCACGCGGGCCAGCGAAGCCCGCTCACTGCATGCGCGCGGCGCAACGCTGGTGGAATCCATGGCACCGCAGCGACTCGCCACGGAACTGGCCGCTGAGGCCGCGGCAGAATGACCCGTGCCTATGTCGCCGTGGACCAGGGCGGCCATGCCACGCGTGCCACCGCCTACAACCTGGCGGGCCAGCGGCTTGGCTTCGCGCTGGTCACCGTGGCGACCCAGCACAACGCGCTGGGCCATGTTGAACACGATGGCGATGAACTCGCCGCCAGTATTGCGATAGCCCTCGAGGAGCTGGCCGGCCATGTGCCGGTGCAGCAGTGGGACAGCATCGGCCTGGCCGTGCAGCGCTCCACTATCGCCTGCTGGGACAGTGAAACAGGTGCGCTGCTGGCGCCCGTCATCTCCTGGCAGGACCGGCGCAATGCCCTGTGGCTCAAAGGCCTGACGCGACACGCTGACCGCGTACACGAACTCACGGGGCTGCCGCTCTCACCACACTACGGTGCCAGCAAGCTGCGCTGGTGCCTGGACCACCTGCCCGCCGTTCGTCAGGCCGCAGCGGAGGGACGCCTGCAAGCGGGGCCGCTGGCCAGTTTCCTCATGCACCGGATACTTGAGGGCCGCCCCTTCGTATGCGATGCGGTCAATGCCTCACGGACGCTGCTGTGGTCGCCGTTCCAGCGTTGCTGGTCCAAGCCGATGCTGGAGTTGTTTGGCATCCCACCGGCGATCCTGCCGCCGGTCACCAGCAACATCATGGACTTCGGCGTCGTCTCACTGCAGGGATCACAGGTCCCGCTGAGGCTGTGCACGGGAGACCAGTCGGTCGTCCCCTACGCCTCCGGCCTGCTCGATCCGGCCGCGGCCTACGTCAATCTGGGTACCGGCGCTTTCACGCTGCTGCCGCTGAAGTCCCCGCTGCCTGCTCTGCCGCTGTTGACCAGCCTGATCCATGACGATGGCCAACACGCGCGCTTTGCGCTGGAAGGCACGGTCAATGGCGCCGGCGCCGCGCTGACCTGGCTGGAACATCACCAGGGTGCCGACGCCGCCCGTTTACTGGCGCTGCTGGCGCGCGAACCCCTGGTGGACGACGAGGCGCCGCTGTTCCTCAACGGGGTTTCCGGCCTGGGCTCGCCGTTCTGGCGGCCGGACTTCGTAACGCAGTTCGTTGGCGAGGGCACACCGCTGCAGGAATGTCGCGCGGTGCTGGAGAGTGTTGCCTTCCTGATCAAGGCCAATCTGGATGAAATGCGCCTTCATGCGGCGGCCCCACAGAGACTGGTGGCCAGCGGTGGCCTGGCCGCCAATGCGCTGCTGTGCCGACTGCTGGCAACTCTCTCGGGCGTAGCGGTCGATTATGCGGAGGATCGCGAGGCCACATCGCGAGGCCTGGCGTTCCTGCTGGCAGGGCAACCCTCGGGCTTCATCGCACAGCTAATGACCCGGACCCCACCGGAAGCCGATGCCGCATTGCTGGCACGTTACCTGGCATGGCTCGAGCACATGCGCTCGAGCCCGGGCGGCTGACTAGTGCTTCTTCTGCTGGGCCTCGTTTTCTTTCTTCGATGAGCTCTTGCCGGGCAATCCCTTTTGCTTGATGGCCAGGGCTTGCGCCTCTGGCGTCGTCTGGCTGGCGCACTTGACGCCATCGCAGTCATCGTCCTTGCCCGGACGCGCCTTTTCAACCTTGGCAGCTTCGCTCGCTGCACTGGTCTCGGCGGGAGGGGTTGCCTGGTCTGCGGCACCCGCCGCGCCCGCGAACAGCATTGCTGCTGCCAGTAACCACTTTGCGTTGCTCACAAGTTCGCTCCTGATCATGTTGTCCAGATCGGACGGGAATAGCTTAGCAGCCGCCAATTGACTTCCCGGATGGGCCGCTTCCCGAACTGGGAACCCGTTCTCACTTGCCGGCGGTAGGTGATTCCAGTTCATCGGCTACTACGCGATCGATCCAGCTCGGCCCGTTCAGGCTCTCGACAAATCCGCAGTGGCCGCCATGCTTTGTGACAGTCACGGCCAGCGCCGGCGGCCGGGCGATTCGCTCCAGGTCGCGCGACAGGATCATCGGGTCGTCCTCGGCCAGGATGATCCGGGTCGGCGCCTCGAGCGCGCCGAGACCCTCGCCGGTGATGGCGTAGCCGGCAAGGTAGGTCTCAAGGTCAGGAAAGCCCGCGTAGCGCACCACCATCTGCCGCGTCATTTCCGTCATGGTCAAGCCGTCGAGCAAGTTGCCGTAATCAAACTCGCCCGGCCAGGCCGCCTGCTTGAGTCGCAGCGAGCGGCGCCACTTCCACAGGAAGTACTGGCGATAGATTGCCGGGCCGGACTCCAGTGCCGCGAGCGTCGTCGCCGGGTCCAGCAGCGGACAGACCGCAACGATGCGCGCAATGCGAAGCCCCGCAGGACGCGCCCGCGCGCCCACCCGCAACATGAAGTTGCCGCCAAGCGAAAAACCAGCCAGTGACAATTGCGCCCGGGGATAGAGCGACTGCAGGCGCGATATGGCGCCAACCACCTCACCGATGCGACAGGAGTGGAACAACTCGCGATTGAGCGCATGGGTGCCGCCATGGTCGCGCAGGTTCAGGCGCATCACGGCAAAGCCATGATCGTGCAGGCGCTGAGCCAGCGACAGGATGTACAGCGACTCGGCGCTGCCCTCCCAGCCATGCAACAAGACGGCCAGGCGCTCTGGGCCAGGCGCGCGCGCCGCCGAATACAGGCCCATCAGGCGCACGCCCTCGCCGCAGTCGAGCACCAACGGTTGGCTGGCGGCCATCACCGGGGCGGCAAAGCGCTCGACGGAACCGCGGCGTATCGGCAGGCTCGGCAACACCGACTGGACGTGGGAGTTGGCTAGCCAGCGCGGGGGCTGGAAGGGAGGCATGGCGCCTTGGGTGGGCAGCGCCGCGGCCGGCGCCGCATCGGGGCTCAGCTCATGCAAGGACAATCGGCGTGGCCCCCGGCAATGTCGAAACAAACCCGGCACCCATCAACTGCGCAGGCGTAGTGAAGCCTGCCGGCGTTCCTGGCTGCAGCAATCGTTTCGCGATAAGGATGGCTGCGTCGGTAGTCACGGTATAGCCATTGGCGACGCGCACGCGTGCCGCGAGCTTCTTGCCGGCGGCGTTGCCCACCTCACCCCAGACGTAAACCGGCGTGCGCTCGCGCTCACCAGCATCGGGCCCGGCCTTACCGCGACGGATGCGCCACTTCAAGAAGGCCTGTGCCGGCCTGGAACTGACCAGCCATCCCAGCCGGTCCAGGCGGCGCAAGTTTGCGATTGCGCGCGGCGACGCCGGCACATAGGCCTCGATGTTGGGAATGCCGGTGGTGCGGTAGGCCGTGCTGACATCGCCCCAGGGAATCGCAGTAGCCATCTTTTCGCCGGCGCCGAAATCGATGCGGCGCGAGCGCGACCCCAGTCCGATTTGCGTGATCTTGCCGTTGACACGCACGCGGCTGCCCTTGCCCAGACCCTCGACACTGGTACTCGCCGTGCCCCGGCTCATGGCCGAACGACTGTCAAAGCCCAGCGCCAGCGTGGTCGCATCGGGCATGGCCTGCTTCAAAGTCAGGGCCAGGCAATCCGTCGGTACCACATCGAAGCCCACCCCGGGGCAAACAACAATGCCTGCGGCGCGGGCGCGGGCATCCATCTGGAAGCCCAGTTCGAACACATCAATCTCGCCGGTGATATCCAGGTAGTGTGCGCCAGCGGTGATGCAGGCCTCCATCATTGGCCGGGCGGTCGCAGAAAACGGGCCGGCGCAATGCAGCACGACGCCTACGCCTTCAAGCGACTTCGCAGCCGCCGCAGGCTCACCGAGTGAGAATACCCGCGCCGCGCAACCGAGTTCCTTGGCCAGCGCGTTGACCGCGCCGGTCGAGCGACCCGCCAGGATGGGATCCATGCCTTGCGCCACGGCCTGGCGCGCGATCATCTCGCCGGTGTAGCCATTGGCACCGTAAACCAGCAGGCGCTTACTCACTGGGCTGCACCACGATCTCGATGCGGTTGTTGGCTTGTGCTGCGGCGTTCCACTGGCCAGCCGTAGCCTGCTCAATGGCCGGGTATTCAACCGCCACCTGGTCACGCACACCCGCCGAGTACAGCAATTCAATCTCGCCACCGGTGCGGCTTTGCACCGTCGCCGCGAGATTGGCAAAGGCCACGGGCTGTCGTGACACGCCGCCCTGTTGGTCCGCATGCGGATTGCCGATCTGCTCGCAATTCGCCGCCGGCGAGGCTGCCTGCGCCAGCGTATAACCTTGCTCTCCCACGCTGTTGAGGCAGAAGCTCCCGGCGTAGGAACTCACCAGCACCTTGCCGCGCAGACCCTCGCGCTCAAGTTGTGCCAGCATGCCGCGCAGCGCATCGAGGCGCGCAGGCGAAAGTGAAGCCTCACCAAATGGCACTTGCAGGGTGGTTACGCGCGGTACCTCGCCTGCGATGGCGGGAAGAGGTTCCACCGCCGCCGATCGGTCGGCGCGCAACTCGGCCAATAGGCCCTGCATTTCGAGGTTCGCGGCCGTCGCGGCCTCGATGGCAGCGTTGGCACGCGACATCGCCTGCAGCGATTGCCAGTACAACAACCCGACGACGGTCAGGGCCGCAAGTGCCGATAGCGTTGCCAGCATCCAGCCCAGGGGCCGCGGCGGTGGCGCCAGTTCTGGCAACGGGTCCGGTACCGGCGGGCGCAGCTCGGCGGAGATGCGGTGGGCGTGCGAGTCCAGCGTCACCAGCATGAAGCGGCGCAGCTCGAGATTCTGTTCCCTGAGCATCGCCTCGAACTGACCGCGCATCGGGATGGCAGCTGCCGCGTCCGCCTCCGACCTGGCCGCTGCCTCTGCAGCGGCGAGTTCGCCCTGGTAAGGCTGCAATACCGGCAGCTCGATATCACGACGATCTGGCAGCAGGTTCAGCTGATACAGCGCCTTGGTGACGTCAATCGGGCGAATCGACTTGGGCAGCACGCCGACGGCGCCGAGGGCACGGGCCTGGCCTGCGTACAACTCGCCTTCCTGGGAGGTGTACATCATGATCGGGATGGTGGCGATTTCCGGGTTGGACTTGATCTGGCGCACGGCCTGCAGTCCATCCATGCCGGGCATCATGTGATCCATGAAGATCACGTCGGGTCGATTGGCGCGCAAGTACTCAAGCGCAGCCTCGGCAGATTCCGCGGCATCGACTTCGATGGCGTACTTTTCCAGCATCCTGCTCAGCACGATACGGGCGGACTTGGAATCGTCCACGACCAGGGCGCGCTTGGCCGCCATCTTTTTCTCTCCCTGAAGCCGGTTGCCCGCAGTTTAACGTAAGTCCTGCAACTTCTTGCCGCCTTGTTGATTCCCGTCGTCAACCGATCGCCGGCACCCACGTTATTGACAGCGTAACCCCCCTCAACCGGGCCAAGCCCGGACCCTGGAGTAGAAAATGACCCGCAACAATTCACTTCGTCCCGCCATCCTGGCGCTGCTCGCTGCCAGTACAGTCGTCCTGAGCCTGGGCAGCGCCCAGGCCGATGCCGGCCAGCCCGGTGCGCGGCCACAGCGCGCCAGCACGGCGCAGCAAGGCCCGCGCCCGGCGCAGCATCGCCCGGGTGCCGACCGCCAGCGCGACAACGTCGTGGAACGCACCACGACCCGCAGCCGCACCGACAATGGCTGGACCAGCAACAGCAGCTGGACCCATCGTGATGGTGGCACGGGCAACAGCCAGACCATCGTGGTCCGCGATGCCGAGGCCGGCACGCGCAGCCGCGATACCGTCACCACGCTGCCGAATGGCGAGACCCGCACGGTGAACTCCAGCGGCACGCGCACCGACAACGGCTTCATCAACAACACCACCATCAATGGCCCGCAGGGCACGACGACGCGCCAGACTGAAATGGTGCGCACCGATGATGGTCGCGTGGTGACGACCGACGTGGTCCGCCCTGATGGCGCGGAGCTTTCACGCACGGTGACCGTGACCCGCGACGCAGAGACCGGCGAGGTCACGCGTCACATCGAGCGCAGCGGCCCCAACGACTGAACCTGGATCGACTGAATGGCGGGCCGGCGTGGCAGGGATGCCCGCCGGCTCGCCGTTCGGTAACGCGCGCTACCTGACCTGACGCCTGGTCCTGGAGCATAATTGCACGCAGCAATACCTCCTTCGGGAACCAGCGCATGACACCGGATTTTGCTGACGCGATCAGCTTGTCGACCTACTGGATCGCGATGGGTGCTACCGCAATCATGGTGGGCCTGGCCGTCGGCATGCACTACGAAGTGCTGCAGCAGCTCAACCGCCGCATGCCGCATTGGAAACTGTCCCCGCGCCCGCGAATCCTGGTCATGATCTTCTGCGTGCTGGCCGCGCATATTGGCGAAATCTGGCTGTTCGGCATCGGCATGTACCTGACAGTGCAGGTTCCCGGCATGGGCGTGATTGCCGGGGTGGAACCCTTCCGGCTGCTGGATGCCGTCTACATGTCGGCCACGACCTTCTCGACCCTGGGTTTTGGCGACCTGGTCCCACAGGGGCCCTTGCGCTTTGTCGTCGGTACGGAATCCCTGGTTGGCCTGGTCCTGATTACCTGGTCCGCCTCGTTTGCCTACCTGGAGATGAGCCGGTTCTGGAAGAATCCCGGGCAGCATCAATGACCCAGGGCCGAGCCTGTGCCCTGGCCGCGAGCCTGCTGGTCTTGCCGGTCATGACTGCTGAGGCCGCGAGCCGGGTCAGCATCAGCGCGGCCCAGGTCGACTTCCCGGGCCTGCAGATCCAGCAACTCGATGCGCGTTGGAAATCTGATGGCCAGGTCGCCGTCCGCGCCGGGCGCGTATCAGGCATCAGCGCCACCGGCCCGCTGGCAAGACTCTCCGTCGACTGTGCAAACCTCACGATCTCGGGCGACACCTTGAAGTGTGAGGGTGGGCGACTGTCGGGCACGCTCGGTTCATTGGGCGATCAGGACACGCGCTTCACCGCCAGGCGCCAGGCCGACGGCAGCCTGCGGCTGAACCTTGATTCCTTTGCACTCGCCGGTGGCCAGGCGGTGATCCAGATCAAACTGGACGGCAGCCACTGGGAGATCGAGTCCGATCTTCAGGCGCTTGACCTCGAGGCGGTGGCAAAGCTCGCACAGCCCTGGCTGGAATTGCCCGAGGGCTTTGCCGTCGCCGCTGCAGTCGGTGGAACGGCTCGCGCCCGCGGTCGTGAAGACAACATCGCCGGCGCCGACTTGTCGCTGGCATTCGAACAGCTGGATTTCGCGGACCAGGCAGGAACACTGGCGGGCGAAGCTGTCAGCGCGCAACTCACACTGGCCTTGTTGGCCGACACGGCCGGCAGCTTTCGCGCCGGCGGCAAGCTGGTCCTGACGGGCGGCCAGGCCTACAGCGATCCGCTGTTCCTGGATTTCGGCGTGAATGCCATGGACCTGGAGTTCGACGGCATCCTGTCCGCCGATGGTTCACGGTTTGAGGCCAGCGCATTTGCGCTGGATCATCACGGCGTCGCCCAGGTTTCCGGTTCTGCAACGCTCGACTTGCTTGGCGACACCCTGCTGACCCAGGCACGTACGCGCATTGCCGCGGTTCATCTGGCCACGGCGCTGCCCGCCTACGTCCAGCCCTACCTGCTCTCCACCGCCTTCAAGGACATCCAGGGCGCGGGCGCTATTTCCGGCGAGGCCGACATCGATGAGGGCCTGCCCAGTCGGCTTGAACTCAAGCTTGATGATGTTGCACTCGACAGCCAGACCGGTTCGCTTTTTGTCGCCGGCCTGTCGGGAAGCTTCAGCTGGTTCGACGAGGCATTGCGCAATGAACTGGGGCCCAAGGTCGACAGCGAGGTCTTCAAGTCCTACCTCGCCTGGCGTGAAGCGCGACTGTGGGGCATCGAGTTCGGCGCGGCCGAGATCCCGTTCACCACGACCGGGAACCATTTCCGCTTGCTGGACCCGGTGCTGCTGCCGATCTTCGACGGCGGCCTGCTGGTCGAGACGCTGCGTATCCGTCACGCCGGCGCTCCGCAGATGTACGTGCGCTTCGATGCCGAGCTGCAGCCCATCAGCGTGGCGCAGATCGGCCGCGCCATGGGCTGGCCGGAATTCTCCGGCAAGCTGTCCGGACGCATCCCCAGGCTGGAACTGGCCGACGGCCTGGTTACCCTGGGCGGCAACATCGAAGCCAGCGTATTTGATGGCAGCATCGTGATCCGCGACCTGAAGATGCGCGAGCCGCTGGGCAAGTTTCCACGGCTATTCGCCAGCATCGACATTGATAACCTCGACCTGGAGCGCGTCACCAATACATTCTCGTTCGGCATGATGACCGGGCGACTGTCGGGCAAGGTCGAGGGACTTGAGACCTTCAACTGGATGCCAGAGGCCTTTGATGCGCGCTTCCACACCACGCCGGGTGACAAGTCACCGCATCGCATCAGCCAGCGCGCCGTAGCCAACCTCTCCAGCATCGGCGGCGGCAGCGGCGGCGCGGTAACGGCTGCGCTGCAGGCAGGCGTCATGCGCTTCTTTGATACTTTCCGTTATGACCGGATTGGCCTGAGCTGCGTGCTGGTCAATGATGTTTGCCAGATGGACGGCGTGGCCAAGGCCGGGGCCGGCTATTACATCGTCAAGGGCTCGGGCATCCCGCGCATTGATGTCATCGGCAGCCAGAAGCGCGTGGCCTGGCGGCGCCTGGTAGCCCAGCTCAGCGCCATCATCGACGGACAGGCGCCGGTCATCCAGTAACCGCGCACTGCGCTAGACTGTTGGCCGGTTCAGCAAGCATTCAGCCGCCTGCCACGAGGATGTGTCTCGACGGGCCCTGAAACCAAGGAGTGCCACGCCATGATTCGCTGGATGACCGCCGCCATTACCACCGGCTGCCTCGCCCTTTCCGCCTGCATTACAGTCAATGTTTATTTCCCGGCTGCCGCTGCCGAGAAGGCCGCGGACCGCATCATTGAGGACATCTGGGGCGCAGAGAAGGGCAAGGAAACTTCGTCCTTGTTCGATCCCGCGTCTGATGTCGTGGTCGCCGCACTGCGCGGCACGCTGGACCTGATCATCCCGGTAGCCAACGCCCAGGCTGACCTCAATGTCTCGACACCGGCCATCCGCACGCTGACGGCCTCAATGGAGTCACGCCATGGCGAACTGTCGGCGCATTACGACTCCGGCGCCGTGGGCCTGACCGCCAACGGCCTGGTGGAATTGCGCGACGGTAATGCCGTGGCGCTGGCCGAGCGCAACAAGGTGCGCAAGCTGGTGGCGGACGAGAATGCCGACCGCAATGGCCTGTATCGCGAGATTGCCGCGGCCAACAACAACCCGAGCTGGGAATCCGACATCCGCTCGACCTTTGCCCAGCGCTGGATCGCCAAGGCACGCGCCGGCTGGTACTACCAGAACAGCGCCGGGGCCTGGACCCAGAAGTAAGCCAATCGCCTCAGGCGTCGTTCGCGGCGCCTGGGGCTTGTCTCTCGATCAGCCCGGATCCCTCATTACGCGGACTGTTGACGCGCCGGCTGACCGGCCAGGCCAGCAGCCTGGTACCCGCGTCGGGCACCAGCATGTCCTGCAGGGGCATGGGCTCGAAGTAGCCCGGATCCAGCCAGGGCTCCCAGTGGGCCTCCGGCAGGATCACCGGCATGCGGTGATGAATATCCTCAATTGACGCTGCGGCCTCGGTGGTGATGATGGTGCAGGACTCAAGCGTCGTGCCCGCTGCCGGATCCTGCCAGCTCTCCCACAGGCCAGCCATGGCCAGCGGTTCGCCTTGCTCCTGGCAGATGAACCACGGCTGCTTGCCATCCCCGGCCTGCTGCCATTCATACCAGCCACTGGCCAGCAGCAGGCAACGCCGGCGACGGAAGGCCACGCGAAAAGAGGGCTTGTCGGCGATAGTTTCCGCACGGGCATTGATCATGCGATTGCCGATGGAGCGTTCCTTGGCCCAGTGCGGCACCAGTCCCCAGTGCAGCAAGGCGGCCTCGCGCGCTTGCTGCGCATTGACGCGAACCACCGGCACGTCCTGGGTTGGCGCAATGTTGTATCGCGACTCAAGCTCGGGAAAGCCATCCAGCGCGAAGGCGCGCTTGACGGCCTCAGCGGGCGAAAAGAAAGCGTAGCGGCCACACATGGCCTACTCCCGGATGCCGGTCCCCCGGTTCATCAGTGTCACCACGATGGCAAACATCAGCACGGCGAAGATGGTCATGATCGCAAAGGCCAGGCCCAGTGCCACGTCACTGGTGCCGAGGAAGCCGTGGCGAAAGGCATTGACCATGTACAGGATCGGGTTGATATAGGACAGCGTCTCGGCCCAGCCCGGCAGCAACGAAACCGAATAGAACACGCCGCCAAGGTAGATCAGCGGTGTCAGCACGAAGGTAGGAAACCAGGAAATCTGGTCGAAATTCTTGGCAAAGATGGCGTTGAAGAGGCCACCCAGCGAAAACACGATGGCGGTGAGCAGCACCGATGCCAGCACCAGGAACGGATGGGCCACCGGGATGTCGGTGAAGAACAGCGCCACCGCCGTGACCACCAGCCCCACCAGGATGCCGCGCATCACGCCGCCGGAGACATAGCCCAGCACCAGCAACCAATTGGGCAGCGGTGCCACCAGCAATTCCTCGATGTGCTTGCCGAACTTGGCGCCGAAGAAGCTGGAGACGACATTGCCGTAGGAGTTGCTGATCACCGACATCATGATCAGGCCCGGGGCGATGTACTGCATGTAGTCGAAGCCGTCCATCGTGCCGATGCGCCGGCCGATCAGGCTGCCGAAGATGATGAAGTACAGCGTCGCCGTGACCGCCGGCGGCAACAGCGTCTGCGCCCAGATGCGAATGATGCGGCCAAATTCGCGGCGCACGATGGTCTCGAAGCCGATGCGTTGGATGCGGGCGAGCGAAACTTCGGCCATGTCAGGCTCCCTGGGCGCCGGCAGCGCCCTTGTTTTCGACCAGGCGCATGAACAGCTCCTCAAGGCGATTGACCTTGTTACGCATGCTCACCACCTCGATGGACGCGGCACTGAGCCGGGCGAAAATCTCGTTGAGGCTCTGCTCCTTGGAAACCTCCACCTCCAGTGTGTGGTCATCGGTCAAGCGCGCGATGAACCCGGGCAGTTCAGGCAAGGTCGAGACGGCCTCGCGGAAGTTCATCACGAAGGTTTCCTGGCTCAGCTTGCGGATCACGCCCTTCATCGTGTCGTTCTCGATGATGCGGCCGCCATCAATGATCGCAATGTTGCGACAGAGGTTCTCGGCCTCCTCCAGGTAGTGCGTGGTCAGGATGATGGTTGTGCCACTACGATTGATGTCGCGCAGGAAGCTCCACATGCTGCGACGAATCTCGATATCCACGCCCGCGGTGGGTTCATCCAGGATCAGCAGCTTTGGCTCATGCACCAGGGCGCGCGCAATCATCAGGCGGCGTTTCATGCCGCCGGACAACGAGCGCGCGATCTGGTCGCGCTTGTCCCAGAGCTGCAACTGGCGCAGGTACTTCTCGCTGCGCTCCACCGCCAACTTGCGCGGAATGCCATAGAAGCCGGCCTGGTTCACCACGATGGTGAACACCTTCTCGAACATGTTGAAGTTGATTTCCTGGGGCACCAGGCCGATGCAGGTCTTCGCCCGCGACAGTTCCTGGTCAATGTCGTAGCCGAACACCGAGACCTTGCCGCCGGACTTGGTCACCAGCGAGGTGATGACACCAATCGCCGTGGTCTTGCCCGCGCCATTGGGGCCCAGCAGCGCAAAGAAATCACCCTCGGCGACGTCGAGGTCAATGCCGCGCAGGGCCTGCACGCCATTGCCATAGGTCTTGGTCAGGCCTTGTATTGAAAGTGCCTTCATCGGGTGCCTTGCGGGAACAAATGATGGGTCAACAGGCGACGAGCGTAGCCGTGCCCCCGTCCCCGGGCAACTATGTGCTTACGGACTACGGCTGGCGGCGACGACGCAGGGTGGCCAGTGAGGGGCCCAGCCGCGGTGTGCGGCGCTTGAGTTGCTGGCTGCGGGCGCTGTCGGCGCCATGCAACTGCAGGCCCAGACGCTTGAGGCACAGCACCTGCCCGGCTTGCGGGTCGGTGGCGCAGCCGGCAAAGCTGCGCCAGAAGTGCGCGCGGGCTTGAAATCGTGAACTCAGCACCGGCGCAACCCGCGCCGACAACGGCTCGATCAGGGCCAGCGGCAGGTTCTGCAGGGCAGCAAGCGTCGCCGGGCTCGCCCCCAGCACCAGCCTGGCGCCGGGCGTGCGTGATTGGCACAGATGCCAAGCCAGGGTGGTCGCGGTCCTGGAGAAAGCCAGCAGGCGGGCCTCGATCGATGGGCTTTCCGCAGCATCCAGCACGCTGGAGGAGGCCAGCGCCTGGGCCTGCCACCAGGGGCCATCGGCAAAACGCAGGTCAAACAAGGCATAGGGAAGTTCGTCGCACAGGCTGCGCCGCGCATCGGCATCGCCAATCTCGCGCACCGCACGCGCCGGCAGGCCCGGAATCAGCGCGAGCTTCCCTTCGTAGGCAAAGTCAGCGGCCAGCTCGAGGAAGATCTGGTTGGTGGAGCTGAGCGCGCGGCGGGTCGACGGGTCGAGCAACGGGCTCTCGGACCATTCGGCGTTCCCTGCCGGCGGCGCCAGCGCCAATGGCTGTTGCCGGTTCATGGCATTTGTCCCCCTTGACGTGCCATTTCTTGTTCCGTCCAGGCCCTGGACGGCGTATCTTTTTACTGGTGAAAAAATACCAGTGACTGGAACTGCCGTCAAGGAGCATTGCGATGCGCATCACTGATGACCGCTACACCCGCGATCGGCTGCGCCTGGACCTGGCGCTGCGACTGATCCGCCACGAGGCCCGCACCAATACCATCCGCCAGTGGACCGGCCTGACCGATGACCGCATCCGCAAGCTCTATCGCTCCTATGTAGCCGGGGGCGCTACGCGTGGCATACGCCGCCATCGCGGCAAGTCACCGCGCCAGGTGGCCTATTTCATGCGCAACGCCGACATGCGCCGCGAGGCCGCCAGCCTGGCCACGCTGCTGTGCCTGCTGGGGCTGATCCAGAAAGAAGCCGGCAAGGCGCCGGGCGCAATCGAGCGCCTGCGCTGGGGCGAAAGCTTCTGCGAGGCTTACGAGACCTTTGCCAGCCTGTTTGAGCACCCGCAGATCACTTTTGAGCATGCCTGCCACCTGCTGGGCGAGCTGGAACGCCAGAGTGACCTGTGCCTGGACGACTGCGCCGGCTGCGGCAGCCTGCTGGTGGTGCCACGCTACTCCGACCGGCCGACATCCTGCGAATTCTGCGCAGCCTCCCGGCCACCCGCCCGGCCGAGCCTGCAGGTCGCTGACTGCTAGAATGCGCCGACCACAACCCTGGAACGATCGCCCATGCTGCCCGGAACCCGGCGGCCCAATGCATTTGCAGGCCCGCACGTTGATCGCCTCAGCCTGCCGCGCAAGGACGCGGCCGCGCTGGCGCGCACCCTGGAGAGCCCGGCCGCACGCCTGGTGCCGGTCTGGCGCTCGCGCTGCCTGCTGCGCCGCGAGCCCGTGGCTTCTGCCTGCCTGCTCAAGGTTTCCGCCGAATGGCGGGCCGAGGGGCGTGCCGAACAGCTGATCCTGCTGGGCGAATATCGCGGGCTCGCCCTGTTCGCCTGTGAACTCGATGGCGCCATCGAACCCGAGACACTCAATGGCGCGGAGTTCGCCGACCTGCGCCTGGCCGCTGGCCTGTTGCCTCACGACGAGGCCGGCTTGCTGGCCTACGCACGCGCCATGGTGGCGTTCCAGAAGCGACATCGTTTCTGCGGTCGTTGCGGTGCGCCCACGCGCTTTCGCGACGCCGGGCATGTGGCCGAGTGCAGCAAGCCAGAGTGCAAGGAACAGTCTTTCCCGCGTATCGACCCGGCAGTCATCGTGCTGGTTTACCACGACGACAAGGTGCTGCTGGGCCGGCAGGCCTCCTGGCCCGAGGGTCGCTACTCCACCGTCGCCGGATTCGTCGAACCCGGTGAGAGCCTGGAGGACACGGTACGGCGTGAAGTGAAGGAAGAGACCGGAGTCGATGTTGGCGAGATGAGCTACCACTCATCGCAACCCTGGCCATTTCCCTCATCGTTGATGCTGGGTTACCAGGCCCAGGCCACCAGCACGGCCATACACCTGGGCGACCAGGAACTGGAGGATGCCCGCTGGTTCAGCCGCCAGGACATCGCTGGCGGATCGCCATTGCTGCCGTTTCCGCAATCGATTTCCTTCCGGCTGATCGAGGACTGGTACAACGCCGGTGCCACGCGGCCCCTCTGCGAAGAGCCCGGCGTGCGGCGCTGGGACCGCTAGAGCCGTCGCGTGGACCTCACCGTGCTTGAGTGGGCGTTGCCGGTCGTCACCGGCATCGCGCTGGCAGCTGCCGCAGGATTTCGTGCCTTCGTACCGCTGCTGATGGTTGGGCTGGCCGGGTACTTCGGCATGGTCGAGCTGACCGCTGGCTTTGCCTGGCTGCAGCATCCGCTGACACTGGTCGCACTCGCCGTCGCCACAGTGCTGGAAGTTGCGGCCTATGCCGTGCCCGGCCTTGACCATGCACTCGATGTCCTCGCCGCCCCGGTGGCCATTGCCGCCGGCATCGTAGTGGCCGCCAGCGTCATGGCCGACCTGCCCACCTGGCTGCGCTGGCTCGCTGCCATCGTCGCGGGGGGTTCGGCGACTGCGGCTGCCTGGTCGCTCACTTCGCTGGGGCGGGCCAAGACCGGCGCCCTGAGCGGTGGCCTGGCCAATCCGCTGTTCTCCGCAGGCGAGTTGCTGGTGGCAGCCTTGCTGGCAGGTGTCGCGCTGTTGCTGCCGCTGCTGGCCCTGTTGGGCATCGTGGTGATCATGGTGCTGGCGCTGCGGCGCCGGGGTCACTGAGCCCATGCGCGTTATCCCTTGGGCACTTGCCCTGCTCTGGCTCGGTAGCGCGGCAGCGGCGAGCACACCGACCCTTGAAGTCGAGATCAAGGGCGTGGATGGCGCCCTGCGCGATAACGCACTCGCCTTCCTTAGCCTGAAGCGCCACGCCCGCTCGGCCGAACTCGATGAAGACATGGTCGGGCGACTGGTGCAGCGCGCCGAGCGCGAAGTCAGCGCGGCGTTGCGTCCCTTTGGTTTCTACCAACCCACCGTTACCACCGGGTTGACGGCCATAGCGGGCGGCTGGCGGGCGCTGGTGCATATTGAGCGTGGCCCGCCGATCATCCTGGTGGAGCAGCGGGTCGAGGTGACCGGTCCCGGTCGTGAGCAGCCTTTCCTGCGGGAAGTGCTTGAACGCGTGCAACTGGTTACGGGCACACGCCTCAGTCACCCTGCCTATGACGAGCTGAAGGGCGAACTGCAGCGTACCGCAGCCAGCCACGGCTATCTCGATGCGCACTACTCCCAGAGCGTGCTGGAAGTGGATCCCCCCACGCTGGAGGCCCGCGCGCGCCTGACGCTGGAGACCGGCGAGCGCTACCAGTTTGGTGCCAGCACCATAGAGCAGGATTTCCTCGATGCCGGCCTGGTGCGGCGCTACCTGCGCTACCAGGCCGGCGACTGGTACGACGCCGGTGCGCTGCTGCGCACCCAGTTCGCGCTGGATGACTCACGCTACTTCGCTGCCGTGGAAGTGATGCCCGAGGAGCGCGACCCCGTCACCCGCCTGGTACCGATCCGCATTCGCTCCGAACCTGGCAAGCGCAATGTGTATCGCGTGGCGGCAGGCTATGCCACGGATACCCGCGCCCGCGCAACGCTCGGCTGGGACAACCGGCGCCTGAATTCACGCGGTCACCGCCTCAGCGCCGAGCTGCGCGTCTCCGATGTCGAGGAGGCCCTGCGACTGTCCTACACGCTGCCGTGGGCCGATCCGGCACTGGAAAAGCTCTCGTTCGAACTGCGCGCACTGCGCGAGCAGCGCGCTGATGTTGAAACCACCGGCGCAACATTTCGCGCCGTACTGACCCAGGTACGCGGGCGCTGGCAGCGCGCCTGGTCAATTACGGCGCTGGCGACGCGTGACGAGGTCCTGGTGACGACGCCGACTGGAACGAGTGTTGACCGGCTGGACGGTCGCCTGCTGGTGCCGGGCGTATCCATGGCGCTGCTGCCTGCAGGCTTCCTCGGTGCCGACGCCGTGCCGCGCGGACTCAGCGCCGAACTCTTGGGCTCCACCAGCGCACTGGGCTCGGACACCGACTTCATTCGCCTGCTGCTACGCGATGACCGCCGCTATGACCTGGCCCCGCAATGGCGGCTGTTGCTGCGCGGCGAACTGGGCAGCAGCGCGGTGGGAGATTTCTCCGAACTGCCGGCCCGTTACCGGTTCTTTGCCGGCGGTGATCGCAGCGTGCGCGGTTATGCCTTTGACGAGTTGTCGCCCGTCGATGCGGACGGCAACCACATCGGTGGCCGGCACCTGCTGAGCGCCAGCGTGGAGGTCGAGCGCGAACTGGGCAACCAATGGGCCGTAGCCGCCTTCGTGGATGCCGGCAGTGCCTTCGACGACTTTGGCGAGTCACTGGAGTATTCGGCAGGCCTGGGCATCCGTTATCGCTTGCCCTTCCTCAGCATTGGCCTGGACGTGGCGCAATCCATTTCCGAGCCAGAGCGCAAACCGCGCTTGCACCTCAACTTCACCCCGGAGTTGTGATGCGAATCCCGCAAGGCAAGTGGCTGCCCGCGTTGCTGCTGCTGTTGCTCGGCGCCATGTCGTCCGCCATTGGCTGGCTGCTGCTGACTGAATCCGGCCTGGCCTTCGCAGTGGGAAGGCTCGGTGAACTCAGTTCGGTGCAGATCGAGGTCGAGGGTGCACGCGGGCGCCTGGCCGGACCCCTGGATATTGAGCGCATCAGCCTGCGCCACGCCCGCGCCGACATGGTCATTGAGGGTTTGTCCGCCGACTACGAGCCCAGCGAATTGCTGGGCGGGCGGATTGCAGCAGAGGATGTAAGCGCCCGTCGCATACAGGTCACTGTGAGAACGCGGACCGACGAACCTGCGACACCGCCAACCTTCATGCCGCGCTGGCTCTCCGCCAACCTCGCCAGGCTCTCGGTCGAGGAGATCATCATCGCCAGCAGCGGCGGAACCACGCTGCAGCTCAAGCAGCTTGGCGCAACGGTTCACATCAGCCGCACCCAGATCCGCTTTTCTGGCCTGTCAGCCGATGCGGGCAACTGGACAGTGGCCCATGGCGAAGGGCGCATGCTGGCGCGCGATCCGCTGGTCATTCACGCCAATTCCGCCTGGACCGCAGGGCCCGCGCGCGAACTACAGGGCGAACTCCGGCTGCAAGGCGACCTGCAGCGCATGGAGGGCGCAGTGAAGGTGCGGGTGCCGGGACAGGCCACGGCGGCGCTAACGCTGACTGACCTGGCGACGAATCCTGTGTGGCGCGCCGAGATCCAGATGCAGTCGCTGGACCTCGCGCAATGGTGGCAGCCTGCCCCACTGGGCCCGCTCAACGGCAACTTCATTGCGGGAGGCGGAATCTCGCGCTATGGCATCAGCGGTGTCCTTCAAGGTCCGGGTATTCCCGCGACGGGAATCCGGATTCAGTCGACGGCCCGATTCAACGCCGGCGTCCTTGAAGTCGACAAGCTCGCACTCTCCACTGCTGACTTGAAGACCCGCATTGAGGCGACGGCGCGCTATGACAGCGCCGACATCCAGGCATTCTCGGCCGAGGCCACCTGGCGGAACCTGGCCTGGCCCCTGCTGGGCGAGAAAATATTTCGCTCTCCTGAAGGTGAGCTGCGGCTGCAGGGATGGGAAACACTGGCCTACCAGGTGAAAGGCACAGCCAGCATTCCCGGGCTGTTGCCGATCGGCGGCGAGGCTCGCGGACTGGTCACCGGCGACCAGCTGATTGTCGAAGCTGCCGATGTCGCCTTGCTGCGCGGACGCGTGCTGGCGCGCGGTTCGCTCGGCCGCCAGGAACCCCGTGCCTGGACGCTGGTGGCCGAAGCCCAGGCACTCGATCCCGCCGCCTGGCGCAAGGATCTCGACGGCAAGCTTTCATTCGATGTCGTGGCTTCGGGATATGGACTCGAGCCAGACTCACCCTGGGCAGGTGCAATTTCCAGGCTCAGCGGGCGCTTTCGTGGCCAGGCCGCGGGTGGTCAGGGCCTGGTCCGGCACAACGCCGGCCATGCGGAATTTGACCAGGTGACGCTGACGCTTGGATCAGCGCGGCTGGCATTGAACGGTGCGATTGGCAAGACCCGTCGCCTCGACGCCCAACTCGACAGCGGCGAGCTTTCGCGCTTCCTGCCCGAGCTGCGTGGGCTGGTGCAGGCATCAATGAAGCTGCGTGGTGCCGATGTCAGCTTGTCCATCACGGGCCGGGACCTGGGCATCGGCGAACATCGCGCGGCGGTTCTGTCGCTGGATGCTGACTTGAACCTTGACGATGCACGAGCGTCCTGGGCACGCCTGCGCAGCAGCGGCGTTGTGATCGCCGGGCAAAGCCTCGCCAATGCGCGACTGTCGTTGGATGGCTTGCTGCAGGATCACCAGGTCGAGTTGCGCTCAGGCGCCGGCGGCCAGGCCATTGACCTGCTCGGCCAGGGCCGCTGGAAAGATGGCGACTACACGCTGCTGGCCCGCGAACTGGTGGCGCGCAGTGATGAACTGACGCCCTGGCAACTGGATGCGCCGGTGCGCCTGGCCGCTTCCGCTGAACGTGCCGAACTGGACCTGGCCTGTTTCCGCGACGGCCCGCGACGTGTGTGCGTCGAGGCACGCTGGCAACGTGACTCAGGTTGGTCGGCGCGAGCGGCCACCGAGGCCTTCCCGCTGGAAGCACTCAACCTGAAAGTACCGGGCCAGCCGCACTATCGCGGACTGTTAACTGCAGAGGGACGTGTCAGTGGCGTGCCCGGCCTGCCCTGGGTGGCTGCCGCTAACGCCGAGATCAGGGGTGCTGTGCTTGAGTACCGCACGCCCAGTGGCCGCAGCCAGTCCATTGAATTGGGCCGCACGATCGTCGGCCTGCAGACCAACGCTCGCCAGCATCAACTGACTGTTTCGCTGGTGGATGCCAGCGCGGCACAACTGACTGCCGAGCTGACGGCTGTTCGCAACGACGATCTGGCCTGGCGCGCGCTAGCCCTTTCCGGCCAGTTGCGTGGCTCGACCAGCCAGCTTGACCTGCTACCGCTCCTCTTGCCGGATGTCGATCGCGCCTCCGGTGAACTCAAGGTCGACCTCGATGTGGCCGGCACCCTCGAACGACCGCTGCTGCAAGGCAAGGCAACGCTCGCCGAGGGCGGGCTTGATTTCTACCAGGCCAACCTGCGGCTGCGCGGCATCAATGCCCTGATGGAATTGCAGGATGGCGGGCTGGCGCTCAATGCCAGCGCGAACATCGGTGAGGGCCAACTCCAGGTCAACGGCCGCATGAACTGGCGTGGCGAGGCATTGACCGGCAGCCTTGCCCTGCGCGGCGAAAACCTGCTCCTGGTCAACGTGCCCGAGGCCAAGGTCACTGCCACACCCGACCTGCGCTTTGCACTCGATGGGCGGCGCATCAAGGTCACCGGCAGCGTGGAGATTCCGAAGGCCACCATCGACCCGGCAGATACCGCGGGTGCCGTGCTGCCTTCGCCGGATGAACAACTGGTCAGCGTGGAGTCCACCGAGCGCCTTGCTGCCGGCTTTGAGGTGGAAACCGATGTGCGGCTGCAGCTGGGCGAGCAGGTGTCGCTCAATGCCTATGGCCTCAGCGGCCGCATCAGCGGCAGCCTGCGCACCAGGAGCCGCCCAGGTGAGCTGGCTGTCGGCACCGGCGAGCTTGAGGTGATTGAAGGTCGCTACCGCGCTTACACGCGTGAACTGGAAATTGAGCGCGGCAAGCTGCTGTTCGCCGGTGGACCCGTCACCGATCCTGGCGTTGACCTGCGCGCCAGCCGCGCGCTGCCCGGTCGCAAGGTCGGCGTGCTGGTGCGCGGGCGCCTGCGCAAGCCGCAACTCAGCCTGTACTCGGAACCGCCGCTGCCACAGACGCAGATCGCCTCGCTGTTGATCGTCGGCCAGTCCCTCGACAGCCTGCAGGACACCGATGCCGGCAGCCTGGATGCACAACGCACCCAGCTGATCGCCCAGGGCAGCGCCCTGGTGGCCGGGCAGCTGGGACGCTATGTCGGGCTCGATGAAGTTGGGGTTGCCCAGGACTCGACCGACAATACCGCGCTGGTGCTCGGCAAGTTCCTTTCGCCGAAGCTCTATGTCAGCTACGGCATCTCGCTGGTGGACGAAATCAACACCATCAAGCTGCGCTACACCATCGGCAACAACTGGGCGATTCGCCTGGAATCAGGCCAAGAGGCCAGCGCCGACATCGAATATCAAATCGAGCGTTGACGGCACCTGCATAATTATGCAGAATGTCTGCAAGTTTATGCAGACTCACACTCATCCCCAAGGCGAGCCCTCGGCGGGCGCGCGGCGCGAAGCGCTGCGGCGCATCCTGCGTCGTGCCCGCGTCGGCCGCCAGGAAGACCTGGTGCAACTGCTGGAAAAGGCGGGATTCCAGGCGACCCAGTCCAGTGTCAGCCGTGACCTGCGCGAGTTGGGCGTGGCCAAGCTGGGCGATCGTTATGTGCTGCCCGAGGATCCGGCCCCGGCGCTCGATAGTTTTTCCGCCGTCGCGGCGTTTGTCCGCGATATCCGCCCGGCCGGCCCATCGCTGACCGTGGTCCGCACCACAGCCGGCGCCGCGCAGAGCGTGGCCATCGTGCTCGATCGTGCGCAGTGGCCGGAGATCGTCGGCACCATTTCTGGTGACGACACCATTTTCGTTGCCACCGAGGACGGTGTGGCCCAGCGGCGCCTGATCAACCGGCTTCACGACAGCTTTCGAGTCTGAGTTCAACATGACCACATCAACTCATGGCGCCGCTGCGCCAATCCTGCTCGCATTCTCCGGTGGCCTGGACACCTCCTTCTGCGTGCCCTGGCTCAAGGAGACCTACGCTCGCCCGATCATTACCGTCACCGTGGACACCGGTGGACTGGATGCCGATGCTGCGCGCGTCCTCGGCGAGCGTTCGCAGCAACTGGGCGCGAGCGAACATCACCTGGTGGATGCGCGCCAGGACTACTTCGAGCGTGTGCTGCGCTGGCTGCTGGTGGGCAACATCCGTCGCGGCCAGCTCTATCCGTTATGCGTTGGCGCCGAGCGCTCGATCCAGGCGCAGACCGTCGCGGCCATGGCACAAAAACTCGGAACCGGGACAGTGGCGCACGGCTGCACGGCGGCCGGCAATGACCAGGTCCGCTTCGAGGTGGCCCTGCGCACGCTGGCGCCGGGGCTCGAAATCCTGGCGCCGGTGCGTGACCAGGCCTTCCAGCGCCCCGCCCAGCTGGCCTACCTGGAAGAACGCAAGCTGCCGGTTCCGCCCTGGGGCGCGGCCTATTCAGTCAATCGCGGACTGTGGGGCACGACGATAGGCGGCAAGGAAACGCTGCGCTCCGACACCACGCTGCCGGAATCCGCCTGGGTGACGACGCGCGATGCCTTCAGCACTGCGCGTGAGCCACGGCGCCTGGTCATCGGTTTCGAGGCGGGCATTCCTGTCGCCATTGATGGCAAGGCGATGGCGCCGGTCGCGTTGATCGAGGCACTGGAAACACTGGCTGCGCCGTTCGGCATCGGCCGTGGCATTCACCTGGGTGACACCATCATTGGCACCAAGGGTCGGGTGGCTTTTGAGGCGCCCGCCGCCACCGTGCTGCTGGAAGCCCATCGCGAACTGGAAAAGCTGGTTTTGACCAGCCGCCAGCAGCGCATGAAGGACCTGGTGGCTGCCAGTTATGGCGATCTGGTGCATGAAGGACAGAACCTCGACCCGGTGTGTCGCGATATCGAGGCGCTGTTTGCCTCCAGCCAGGCGCGCGTCACCGGGCAGGTCACCGTGCTGCTGCGTACCGGCAGCGCCTTTGTCGAGGGTGTTGATTCGCCATGGTCGCTGATGAAGGCCTCCAAGGGCGTGTACGGCGAGGCAGCGGGCGAATGGAGCCCGACCGACGCGCACGGTTTCTCGAAGATGGTGTCGCTACCGGGCGTGTTCTGGACGCGCGCTGGCAAGCAAGGGAGTTGAACTGAAATGATGAAGTCGATCATCGTCGACAAGATTGCCTCCGTGACCCAAGCCTGTGGCCTGTCGCACGAACTGCGTATCTCCACCGACATTCCCTGCGAGGAAGGCGTGGTGCTGGCGGTCGAGGTGCTCACCGACAAGGCCAACTACAACACCCTTGAGCTCACCAGCGGTCGCATGGCCAAGGTAGCTCGCGGCAACGTCGTGGTCGGCGCACTCGGCCATCGCAAGGCGCTGTTCGGCTACTCCGGCCACATTCCCGAGAAGCTTGTGCCCGGCGACGTGATCCAGATGCTCAACATCGGCGGCGTGCTGGGAATCTGCGATTCAGTCAATCCGGATCGCGGCAAGCCTTTTGATTGCAAGGTGCTGGGCACGGTGCTGCACTTCCCGTACCTGGGTGAGCGCATCGGCGTGCCCGCGCGCGTTGGCGTGCGCAAGCTCGACTACGACGCCCCGCTGGAAACCGGCGGCGTACCGGTCATTGCCCTGGCCGGCACTTGCATGGAGGCCGGCAAGACTGCCGCTGCCTGCGCCATGATTTCCCGCATGCGCCATCGCGGCCTGGTCATAGATTGCTTCAAGGCTACCGGTGTCTCGCTGCGTCGCGACATCCTCGCCATGGAAGACTCAGGCGCTCGCCGCTCGATGATCTTCACTGACCTGGGCATTGTCACCAGCACGCCTGCCTGCGGCCCGGCATTGACGCGCACCATGATGACCGAGATGGCTGCCGGCAAGCCCGATGTCATCGTCTTTGAGCTGGGCGATGGGCTGATGGGTTCCTATGGCGTTGCTGCCATCCTCGAGGCGCCGGATATCAGGAAGGCGCTGACGGCCGTGGTGCTCTCCGCCAACGACCCGGTGGCCGCCTGGGGTGGCGTCAAGCTGCTGCGCGAGCGCTTCGGCATCGAGCCTGCTGTCGTTACCGGACCTGCCACCGACAACGCGGTCGGCGTTGACATCATCCTCGAGCAGATGAATGTCGCCGCCTTCAACGCCATGACCAATGGCGCGGCGCTGGGCGATCACCTGATCAAGGCCGTGGGCCTGGATGCCACGGCGAGTCGCAAGGAGATCCTCGAGTGAGTGGATCCGTCCCGACCATCCTCCTGGGCGGCACCGGCTACGTGGCCGGTGAATTGCTGCGCCTGGTGCTGGGCCACCCCAGGCTTTCACTCGCGGCGATTGCCTCGGACAGCCAGCCGGGCGAGCTCGTGGCCAAGGCCTTCCCGCACCTTGCGGTGGCCTGCCATAAGCTGCGTTACAAGTCGCAAGCCGAGGTGCTGGACCTCGTCGCCAGCTTGCCGCACAGCGCCGTGCTCGCAGCCGCGCCACATGGCGTGTCGCACCAGTTGCTCGACACGCTGATTTCCCGTGCCGAGGCCGCCGGTAACCGCGTCACGGTGGTGGATATTTCCGCCGACTATCGCTTTGCCGACCTGGATGAATATGCGCGCGTGTACAGGCACCCGCATGGTGCGCCTGCGCGCGCGGCGCAGTTCACCTGTGCCCTGCCCGAACACCTGGCCCGCTCGCCGACGCCTCATGTTGCCCACCCGGGCTGCTTCAGCACGGCGACGCTGCTCGCCGCCGTGCCCCTGCTGGCCCAGGACCTGGTCGAGCCACAGCTGTTTGTGTCCGGCATCACCGGCAGCACGGGCTCAGGTCGCAGCCCGACGGCCGGCACCCATCATCCAGAGCGCCAGAGTGACCTCTACGCCTATAACCCGCTGGGTCATCGCCACGCGCCGGAGATTGCTGCGCTGGCCAAGGCTGCCTCGGGTCGGGAATGCCAGCTGGCCTTCGTGCCGCACTCTGGGCCGTTTGCCCGCGGCATCCATGTGAGCTTGCAGGCCAGGCTGAAGAAGCCCATGGATTCAGCGACAGCCATCGCAGCCCTGCGTGATTTTTATGCAGGCCACCCCTTCGTGCGCGTGCTCGACACGCCGCCACGCATCAAGGATGTAGCGACCAGCAACTACGCGCATCTTTCGGCCGCCACCGATGGCAACACCATCGTGGTGATGTCGGTCGTCGACAACCTGGTCAAGGGTGCGGCCGGCGGCGCCCTGCAGTGGCTCAACCGGCTGCTCGGATTCGACGAGACCACGGGACTGACGACGCCCGCGCCGGGCTGGACCTGAAGCCATGGCTACGCCCTCACCACCAGATCACCTGGCACCGGTGTTTGCCCAATACGCCATCGACGTCGTCGGTGGCGATGACGTCTGGCTGATCACCAACGACGGCCGCAGGATCCTCGACCTCTACGGCGGCCACGCCGTGGCCGCGCTCGGCTATGGCCATCCGCGCTGGATCGCGGCCCTGGGCAGGCAGGCGCGCGAGCTGCTGTTCCAGAGCAATGCTGTACCGCTGGCGGTGCGTGCACGTGCTGCACAGAAGCTGGTGGCCTTTGCCGGCTTGCCGCTGGATACCGTGTTTTTCGTCAACAGCGGTGCCGAGGCGAATGAGAATGCACTGCGCATCGCTTGCAAGGTCACTGGTCGCAGCGAAGTCATTGCCCTGGAAGGCGCCTTCCACGGGCGCACCGCAGCCGCGGGCGCAGTCACCTGGGGTGCGGCAAAGAAGTGGTATGCCTTTCCGCGCACACCCTTTGACGTGCGCTTCCTGCCACGGCGCGATATCCCGGCGCTCGCGAACATCACCGAAAAGACGGCAGCGGTCATCGTTGAGCCGGTTCAGGGCGTGGGTGGCGCCTTTGACATGGGTCGCGACTACCTGGCGGCCATGCGCCAGCGTTGCGACGAGACCGGCGCGCTATTGATCTTCGACGAGGTGCAATGTGGCGTGGGCCGCACCGGCCATCCCTTTGCCGCCAACCTCTACGGCGTGCTGCCGGACATGATCACCATGGCCAAGGCCCTGGGCGCTGGCTTTCCAGTGGGCGCGCTGTTGAGTGGTGTGCGTGTCGCACCTGCCCTGACACTGGAGTCACTCGGCACGACCTTCGGCGGCGGTCCACTGGCCTGCGCTGTGGTCGAGGCCGTCATCGACACGCTCAATGAAGAACAGTTGCTGGAGAATGTCCGGCGTGTTTCCGCCCATATCCGCGCCACCTGCCAGGTGGGCCCGGTGACAGGTTTCCAGGGCGAGGGATTCCTGCTGGGCCTCTGCACCAGCGTGCCCGCAAAACAGGTCCAGGCCGCACTACTTGCGCGCGACATCCTCGCCGGCACCAGCGGTGATCCCCACATCCTGCGACTGCTGCCCGCCTACACCCTGGGCGAGGCGCATGTCGCCCTGCTGCGCCAGGCCCTGCTGGAGATCGGAGCGTGAAGAACTTCCTCGACCTGGCTGACTTTGAGCGCGACGAGATCGTCGACCTGCTGGCACTCGCACAGCGCCTGCAGGATCACCCCGAGCCGCAGGCACTGGCCGGACGCATCCTCGGGCTGGTGTTCTTCAATCCATCGCTGCGCACACTGGCCTCGATGCAGGCAGGCATGGCACGACTCGGTGGGCAGTCCTTTGTCATCACCCCCGGCAGCGGCACCTGGCAACTGGAGACGCGCCTGGGCGTCACCATGAACGCTGCAGCGGCCGAGCACATCCGCGAGGGACTGCCGGTACTCGCTTCCTATTGCGACGCGCTGGGCGTGCGCGCCTTTGCCGACGGCCAGGACCTTGCTGCCGATCTTGCTGAGCACACCTTCGGTGAAATCACCCGCCTGTGCAGCAAGCCGCTGATCAACCTCGAGTCCGCCGCGAACCACCCCTGCCAAGCGCTGGCGGACTGGAAGACCCTGGATGACACGGGCATCGCACGCCAGGGAAAGTTCGTCCTGTCCTGGGCCAATCACCCGCGTGCCTTGCCGCTGGCAGTACCCGCGGCGACCGTGCACATGGCGGCACAGCGCGGCATGGAAGTGGTGGTGCTAAGACCAGAGGGCTTTGCCCTGCCACAGGCCATCATGGACAAGGCACGTCGTGCAGCGACGGCCGCGGGTGGCAGTGTCAGCGAAACTGCTGATCGCACTACTGCGATGGCCGGCGCACAAGTGGTCTATGCCAAGGAGTGGGGAGCAACCTCGCACTACGGTGATGCCGAGGCAGACGCGCGACTGCGCGCCGGCCTGTCCGACTGGATGGTGCGGGAAGACTGGTTCAAGAATGCCGCAGAGGATTGCCAGCTGATGCACTGCCTGCCCGTCAGGCGCAACGTTGCTGTCGCCGATCATGTGCTGGACGGGCCCAGGAGCCGCGTGCTCCAGCAAGCCCATAACCGCCTGGTCGTGCAGATGGCGGTACTCTATCGACTGCTGGGCGGCGCCACCCTGCCTGCCCGACAACACTGACCCTGGAGCTGAGGAAGAAATGGTGAATCATCGTACCGACCAGAGCGCTGTCATCGCCGGCCTGCGCAGCGCAGCGCCCTATGTTCGCCTGTACAAGGGCAAGACCTTTGTCATCAAGGCCGGTGGCGCAGTATTCGGCGACATCGCCTCGACCCGCGCACTGATGGAGCAGATCGCCTTGCTGCATCACCTCGGCATCCGCGTGGTGCTGGTGCATGGCGGCGGCCCGCAGCTTGACGAGATGCAGCGCTCGCTCGGCATCGAGCCGCGGATGGTGCGCGGGCGGCGCGTCACCGATGACAAGTCGATTGATGCAACCACCATGGTGCTCAACGGCCTGATCAACACGCGCATCCTGTCGATTTGCCGCGAACTGGGTATCGATGCCGTGGGCCTCTCCGGCGTCGACGCCGGCCTGGTGCGCGCCAGCCGTCGCCCGCCCGTGGTGGTGGACGGCGAGAGCATCGACTACGGCTTCGTCGGCGACATTGTCTCCATCGAAACCCAGGTGCTGAACAAGCAGCTCGAAGCCGGCCTGATGCCCGTGGTCAGCCCACTGTCCTCGGATGATGCCGGCTGCGTGCTCAATATCAATGCCGACACCGTGGCGGCCAGCATTGGCGCGGCACTCGGCGCCGAGAAGCTGATCCTGTGCACTGGTGCGCCTGGAATCCTCGAGCAGCTGGAAGACCCGCTGTCGCTGGTCAGCTACACCGACCTGCGTGGGCTGGCGAAACTGCAGGCCGCCGGCAGCCTGGAGGGCGGCATGCTGCCCAAGGCCAGCGCCATCGAGGCTGCAATCAAGGGCGGCGTGCGTCGCGTACACGTTATCTCCTATCGCCTGCGCGACAGCCTGCTGACGGAGGTCTTCACCAACGAGGGCACGGGCACCTTGATCGTCGCCGACATTCAGGCCCTGACACCCGCCGAGCAACACACGGGGGGAGCCGGCAAGTGAGCCGCCTCTGGGACAAGGGCACGCCACTGGATTCACGCGTACTCGACTTCACTGCGGGCGAAGACCATGCCCTGGACGATCGCCTGGTCGCCTACGACGTGCGTGCCTCCATTGCCCATGCCGAGATGCTCGCGGATGCGCGTTTGCTGTCGGCTGATGACCTGGAGCAGATCCGCGACGGCCTGACCGAAATCGGTGCAGCGCACCAGCGCGGCGAATGGCGCGTCACTTTGGAACACGAGGACGGCCAGACCGCGCTTGAGACCCTGCTGACCCAGCGCATCGGCGCGGCCGGTTCACGCATTCACCTTGGTCGCTCGCGCAACGACCAGGTGCTGGCGGCGATACGCCTGTACCTGCGCGACATCGTCGAGGAGCTGGCAGCCGGCGCAACTGCGGTCGCTGATTCTCTGCAGGCCATCGCCGGCGCCCAGGGCGACACCGCCCTGCCCGGCTACACCCATATGCAGCAGGCCATGCCCAGCACCGTGGCGTGGTGGGCGCGTGGCTTTGCCAGCGAGCTGCGTGATGATGCCGACGGCCTGCGCCAGTCGCAGCGCCGGATTGGCAAGAATCCTCTGGGCTCGGCCGCAGGTTACGGCACGCCCAACCTGCCCATCTCGCGCGAGGGTACGCGCGAGCGCCTGGGCTTTGCCGAGGTCCAGGAACCCGTAACCGCAGTGCAGCTGTCACGCGGCAAGGCCGAGGCCCAGGTGCTGTTCGAGATCACCCTGCTGATGCAGGACCTTGGCCGCCTCGCCTCAGACCTGCTTTTGTTCTACACGCAGGAGTTTGCGTTTGTGGAGCTGCCGGCGGAATTCACCACGGGCTCGTCGATCATGCCGCAGAAGCGCAACCCTGACGTGTTCGAGCTGATCCGTGGTCGCTCGGCCACGGCGTTGGCCTGCCTGACCGAGGCGCTGTCAATCACCTCGCGCCTGCCCTCCGGCTATCACCGTGACCTGCAGCTGATCAAGGCCCCGCTGTTTCGCAGCATTGATGTCTGCGGCCAGGTGCTGGCCATCCTGCCGCCAGCGCTGGCGCGCATCCGCTTTCGCGCGGAGAATATCAAGCTCGACCCTGCCATCCATGCCGCCGCCCGTGCCAACGAGCTGGTGGTCAAGGAAGGCATCCCCTTTCGCGAAGCCTATCGCCGCATCGTGACCGAGCTTGCCAATGAAGCCACCGCCGAGCGCCAGCCACCCGCTTGATAACCCGATCTGGCATTCGCTGAGCACGGCGCATGCCTCGCTGGCGCGCAGCGAGGGGTTCGCTGCCCGCTATCCCGCCGCTATTGCACCCTTCGCCGCAGTGGCTGCTGAAGACACTGCTTCCGGAGTAGCGCTGGATCGTTTGCTCGAACCCGGCGAGTTGCTTTACCTGCTGGCGGTCAAGCCACCACTGGGCGAGCACTTCAGCGTGGAGCGCAAGTCAGATGTGCTGCAGATGGTCTGTAGCGGCCAGCCGCCGCTGGCCGATGCCGAGGGCGTCACTGAAATGGATGAGCGTCATCGCGAGGACATGCTGGCGCTGACGGCCCTGGTGTTTCCTGGCTTCTTTCGCGCCCGCACGCTTGAAATGGGTCGCTACATCGGCCTGTACCATGATGGGGTTCTCGCCGCCATGGCTGGCGAGCGCATGCGCATCGACGGCTGGCAGGAGATCAGCGCCGTCTGCACTCATCCCGACCATCAAGGCCAGGGCCACGCCCATCGGCTCATTGCCTTGCTGTGCCAGGCCAGCCTGCAGCGAGGACTGCGGCCCTTCCTGCATTGCTATCCCGACAACCGCCGGGCCCGCGACATCTATGAACGCCTGGGCTTTGCAGACCGCACCCTTTTGCCGCTATGGTCAGTCATCCGGGCCAAGCCCTGAGGGGAATTCATGAAAACCAATAGCCTCCTGCTCATCCTCGGCGTGCTGCTCGTTGCCGCCGGCGCCTTCGGCCTGGCCAAGGGCGAGTTCAGTTACACCCGCGAGGCCCACCAGGCCAATATCGTGGGACTGGAATTTTCGCTCAAGGAACGGGAGACGATTGCCATTCCGCACTGGGCCAGCAGCGCCGCGATCGCGCTGGGTGTTGCACTGCTGGTCTTTGGCCGGCGCAAGTAGCCAGCGGCTGCGATCACCATGAAAGTTTCCGAGCTGCCCTTCCACCTGGCGATCGAGGTTGATGACCTGACCGCCGCGCGCCGTTTCTATGGTGAGCTGCTGGGCTGCGCCGAGGGGCGCAGCTCCGAAAGCTGGATCGACTTCAATTTCTTCGGCCACCAGCTGGTGTGTCACCAGGTTGAAGGCGGGGTGACGAAGGACAAGGCCCACAATCCGGTGGATGGCCACGACGTTCCGCTGCCACATTTTGGTGCGGTGCTGGAAATGCCCGCCTGGGAGGCGCTGGCCCAGCGCCTGCGCGAGGCCAGAATCCACTTCATCATCGAGCCGTATGTTCGCTTTCGTGGCCAGCCCGGCGAGCAAGCCACCATGTTCCTGCTTGATCCTGCGGGCAATGCCCTGGAGTTCAAGTCATTCCAGGACATCGCCGGGCAGTTATTCGAGTCATGAGCCGCGCAGCACTGGAAATCACCACGGCGCGCCTCACGCTGCGCGAACTTGACGCCCGTGACACGGACTTCATCGTCGAGCTACTTAATGACCCGGACTTCATCCGCTACATCGGTGATCGCGGCGTGCGCGATGCCGTAGGCGCGCAGGCCTACCTCGACAAGGGACCGATTGCGAGCTACGCCCAGCACGGCTTTGGCCTGTGGCGGGTCGGGCTCACGCTCAAGGACACGCCCATTGGCATCTGCGGGCTGCTCAAGCGTGATGTCCTGCCCGAACCTGATCTGGGCTTTGCTTTCCTGCCGCAATACCGTGGCAACGGCTTTGGCAGCGAAGCTGCCGCGGCCACGCTGCAATGGGGCTGGCGCCACCAGGCGATGGCGCAGGTTCTGGCCATTACCTCGCCCGACAACCAGGATTCCATTCGTCTGCTGCACCGCCAGGGCTTTCACTTCGAGCGCATGTTGAAGCTACAGGACGACGCCGGCGAGGTGCGCCTGTTTGCACTGCCACGTCCAACAGCGTTGGCCTGACGCATGGCACCGGTGCGTCGCTGCGCCTGGGCGAACACGCCGCTCTCCATTGCCTATCACGACACCGAATGGGGTGTCCCGGTGCACGACGACCGGGTGCTGTTTGAGTTCATCACGCTGGAAGGCGCCCAGGCCGGGCTCAGCTGGGAAACCATACTCAAGAAGCGCGAGGGTTATCGACAGGCCTTTGCCCAGTTCGATCCGGCACGCGTGGCACGCTTTACCCCGGCGCGGATCGAGCTGCTGATGATCAACGCCGCCATCGTGCGCAACCGACTCAAGATCGAGAGTACGGTTTCCAATGCCCGCGCCTTCCTCAAGGTGCAGCGCGAGGCTGGCAGCTTCGATCACTATCTGTGGGACTTTTGTGGCAACCAGGTGCACAGGCAGAGCCCGGCCATGCTGCCCGCCCGCACCGATTTGTCCGATCGGCTGAGCAAGGATCTCAGGCGCCGGGGCTTCCGTTTCGTGGGCTCGACAATTTGCTACGCCTTCCTGCAAGCGGTTGGCGTGGTCGACGACCACAGCCGCGGGTGTTTTCGCGCTGCAAAATGAATCTGGCAGGCAAATCGCCCCGCCAATCTTTCAATGCCCGCGTGCATGTGCGAGACTCATTTCGGCAAGCACTTATTGCTTCTTGATGACCAGCAGGGGTCCTAACGAATCCATCGAGAACTCACTACCGGGCCTGGACGACAACAACAAGCCAGCCACCGGTCAGCACGCGATCAACAGCCGGGGGGCCGTTAATGAAATGTCTTTACTACGTGGCGCCGAGCCTCGATAGCACAGGTCAGATTTCCGACGACCTGCATGACTCCGGACTGGACGATTTCTTCGTCCATGTCATTGCCAAGGATGAATCGGGCCTCAAGAAGCGCCAGATCCACTCCAGCAACTACCTCGAAACCCTCGATGTCATCCGTGAAGGCTTCTTGGGTGCGGCAATCGGGTTCGTGGTCGGCCTGCTGGGCGCCACGCTGCTGAACTACTTCGGGCCTTTTGGCACGGTACCTGCCTACGTGTTTGCCATTGTCGTGGCAGTCGCCACGATGTTCGGCGCCTGGGCCGGTGGCCTGATCGGCATGGAAAACGAGAACAAGAAGCTGGCCCGATTTCACGATGATATCGAGGCCGGCAAGTACCTGATCCTGCTCTACACCCGCAAGGACCAGGAAGATGCAGTTCGCATCATGATGCAGCGTCGTCATCCCGAGGCGCTATTTGCCGCGGCAGACAGCCATTTCGTTAACCCCTTCAGCACCCTGCAACGCCGCCGGCGTGCTGACCGCGATCGCCTCAGCGATCCGCAGGAGGAATAAGCGATGCTTATCGCAGTCGTCGTCATCCTGCTGGTCATTGCCTCCGTCGCATTTCATTTCTGGAGCCCCTGGTGGCTCACCGACATCGCCTCCAACTGGACCAAGATGGACGACACGCTGATCCTGACCTTCTGGGTCACGGGCATCGTGTTCGTCGTACTGAACCTGTTCCTGGCCTGGGTCATCATCCGCTACCGGCACAAGCCGGGGCAGAAGGCAGACTACGAACCGGAAAACCAGAAGCTCGAATGGTGGCTGACCGGGGTGACCTCCGTCGGCGTCATCGCGATGCTGGCGCCGGGCCTGTCGGTTTGGGGCCAGTTCGTCACCGTGCCGGAAAACGCCTCGACCGTTGAGGCGGTCGGCCAGCAATGGCACTGGACCTACCGCTTTCCCGGTGCAGACAACAAGCTGGGACGGACCGACCCGCGACTGATGACCGTGGACAACCCCTTCGGCATGGACCCGAATGATCCCAATGGCCAGGACGACAAGCTGGTCTATAACCCCGAACTACATTTGCCCCTGGGCCAGCCGGTCAAGATGTTGCTGCGCTCCAAGGACGTGCTGCACAACTTCACCGTCGCACAGTTCCGCGTAAAGATGGACCTGGTGCCGGGCATGGTCACTTACCAGTGGCTGACGCCCACCGCCGTTGGCGAATACGACTTGCTGTGCATGGAACTCTGCGGCGTGGCCCACTTCGCCATGCGCGGCCGGGTCATTGTTGACCCGCCGGGCGACTTCGAGACCTGGATCGCTGCCCAGCCAACGTTTGCCGAGACCCAGGCCGCAGCCGTCGCCGACGCCGCGTCAGGTGCGGCCATGTATGCGGTATGCACGGCTTGCCACGGCGCCAGTGGTGAAGGCAACCCGGCGATGAATGCGCCGAAGCTGGCGGGCCAGGAAGCCTGGTACATCCGTCGCCAGGTCCAGAATTTCCAGCGCGGCTTGCGCGGCAGCAATGCCGAGGACACCTACGGTGTGCAGATGACGGCGTTTGCCTCGATGCTGGCTGACGATGCCACGCTGAGGAATGTCGCCGCCTACATCGAGGCCCTGCCGGATACTGATGCAGGACAGACTGTCGTGGGCGACGCCGCACGCGGCAAGTCGCTCTACACCACCTGCGCCAATTGCCACGGCGCCAGCGGCGAGGGCATCTGGTCGCAGAACGCGCCGCGCCTGGCCGGCATGAGCGACTGGTACCTGTCACGCCAGATCCATAACTTCCGCACCGGAGTTCGCGGCGGTCACCGCCAGGACTTCAATGGCAGGCAAATGACCGCACTGACCAGCTTCCTGTACAACGACAAGGCCATCGCTGACGTCGTTTCCTATATCAACACTCTTGAGCCGCCCACCCCCACAAGCACTGCGGGCGCACTCGCGACCAGGAGGGACTTCTGATGTCCCACACAGCCATTGCCGATCGTGACCACGAGGCGGAGGACCACCACCCGCATACCTTCATCCAGAAGTACATCTGGAGCCAGGACCACAAGGTCATCGCGATCCAGTATTCCATCGTCGCCATCTTTGTCGGGATTATCGCAGTGGTGCTCTCGGGCATGATGCGCCTGCAGCTGGGCTTCCCTGACAGCTTCCACCTGATTGACCCGAACCAGTATTACCAGGCCGTGACCATGCACGGCATGATCATGGTGATCTACCTGCTGACGGCGCTATTCCTCGGCGGATTCGGCAACTACCTCATCCCGCTGATGCTCGGCGCGCGGGACATGGTGTTCCCGTACCTGAACATGCTCAGCTTCTGGGTGTACCTGCTGGCGGTTATCGTCCTGCTGTCCAGCTTCTTTGTGCCTGGCGGGCCTACCGGCGCCGGCTGGACCCTGTACCCGCCACAGTCCGTGCTGCCCGGAACGCCGGGTGCCACCTGGGGCATCATCCTGATGCTGGTTTCACTCGGCATCTTCATCGTCGCCTTCACCATGGGTGGCCTGAATTACGTCACCACCATCCTGCAGGCGCGTTGCCGTGGCATGACGCTGATGCGCATGCCGCTGTCCATCTGGGGCATCTTCGTCGCCACCATCCTCGGCTTGCTGGCCTTCCCGGCCCTGCTGGTCAGCGCGGTGATGATGTCGCTCGATGCCATGATCGGCACCAGCTTCTTCATGCCCGCGCTGATGTCCATGGGCGCACCCATGGATCATGAGGGCGGCAGCCCGCTGCTGTTCCAGCACCTGTTCTGGTTCTTCGGCCATCCCGAGGTCTACATTGTTGCGCTGCCTGCCTTCGGCATCGTCTCCGACCTGATCTCAACCCATGCGCGCAAGAACATCTTCGGCTACCGCATGATGGTCTGGGCCATCGTGGCGATCGGCGCGCTCAGCTTCGTAGTGTGGGCGCACCACATGTATGTCAGTGGCATGAACCCCTACTTCGGGTTCTTCTTTGCTACCACCACGCTGATCATTGCCATCCCCACCGCCATCAAGGTCTACAACTGGGTGCTGACGCTGTGGCGCGGCAACATCCAGCTGACGGTGCCGATGCTGTTCTCCATCGGCTTCATCTTCACCTTCATCCATGGCGGCCTGACCGGCCTGTTCCTCGGCAATGTCACGGTGGACGTGCCGCTCTCGGATACCTACTTCGTCATCGGCCACTTCCACATGGTGATGGGCATCTCGCCGATCATGGTGGTGTTCGGCGCGATTTATCACTGGTACCCGAAGATCACCGGCCGCATGTGGGATGAGGGCCTGGCCCGCGCGCATTTCTGGCTGACCTTCCTGGGCGCGTACGCCATTTACCTGCCGATGCACTACATCGGCATCATGGGCCTGCCGCGCCGTTACTACTCCATGGGCATCACCGACTTCCTGCCGGAATCCGTGCAGAGCGCGAATGCGTTCATCACGGTCGCGGCACTGATCGTTGCCGCGGCACAGATCCTGTTCTTCTGGAACATGATCCGCAGCCTCAGCAAGGGCAAGAAGGCGGGCCCGAACCCCTGGAATGCCACGACGCTGGAGTGGCAGACCGAACACACGCCGCCACAGCATGGCAACTGGGGCAAGAACCTGCCGGTCGTGCACCGTTGGGCCTACGACTACAGCGTGCCGGGGGTAGAGCAGGACTTTATCCCGCAGAACGACCCGCGTGCTGCGGGCGGCGGCCACTGAGGCGCGGCCATGCACAGCATGACCTCCATGTACATCGCGCTCGCCACCGGCATCGTCGTGTGGTGGTTCGTGGTACGCAAGCTGACTGCCAAGCCCTGGGTGGCTGGCGATGTGCCTGCGGACATGGCCAGCCCGCTGCTGAAGCTGCCACCCCAGCGCGTTGGCCTGGTGGTGTTCCTGGCCATGGTGTCGTCGCTGTTCGCGATCTTCATTACCGCCTACTGGATGAGGGCGCACCACGGCCATTGGTCGCACATGGCGCTGCCGGTCGTGTTGTGGGCCAATACCGCCATGCTCGTGCTGGCGAGCGTCGCGCTGCACATGGCCAGGCGTGCTGTCGCGCAGGACAAGCGCAGCACAGTGGTCAATGCCACGGCCATTACCGGCTTGCTGAGCGTCGGCTTCCTGGCCGGCCAATACGTCGCCTGGATGGACATCGCGGCCAGCGGCCACTACATGACCGGCAGCCCCACGACGGCCTTCTTTTACGTCCTGACCACGGTGCACGGACTGCATGTCCTGGGCGGGCTGTGGGCCTGGGCGCGGACCGCGCGCAAGCTTTGGCGTGGCGCAGAACTGGATTCCGTGCGGCTCAGCATTGAGCTGTGCTCTGTTTACTGGCATTACCTGCTGCTGGTCTGGCTGGTGCTGTTCGCAGTGCTGGCGCTGACCTGAGGGAGACTCGCTTCCATGTCACATGACGTACAAACCGCGGCCCCCGGATTGCAGGGCGTCGTAGCGGATTTCTCCGCGGACAAGCAAGCCTTCTCCGTGCCCTGGGGCAAGGCGATGATGTGGATCTTCCTGCTCTCCGACACCTTCATCTTTAGCTGCTTCCTGACCGGCTACATGAACGTGCGCATGTCGGCGACGGACAACTGGCCGCCCGTCAGCGAGGTCTTTGCATTGACGGTGGGCGGCACAACCCTGCCCTTGCTGCTGATTGCCATCATGACCTTCGTGCTGATTACCAGCAGCGGAACCATGGCCATGGCGGTGAACTACGGCTATCGTCGCGACAAGAAGAAGACCGTCGCCCTGATGGTGGCCACGGCAGTGCTGGGAATCATGTTTGTCAGCATGCAGGCCTTCGAGTGGACCAAGCTGATCATGGAAGGCGTGCGTCCCTGGGAGAATCCCTGGGGTGCAGCGCAGTTCGGTTCGGCCTTCTTCATGATTACCGGCTTTCACGGCCTTCACGTCTCGGCGGGCGTGATCTACCTGCTGGTGGTGGCCAACCGCGTGCGCACCGGTTTCTATGACAAGCGCGGCAGCTACGAGATGGTCGAGATCGCGGGCCTGTACTGGCACTTCGTCGACCTGGTCTGGGTATTCATCTTCGCTTTCTTCTATCTCTGGTAGGGCGTCACCATGTCCAGCACCGAAGGCCAACAACACCCGATCAAGGTCTACCTGTGGATCTGGCTGCTGCTATTCGTACTCAGCACCTTTTCCTACATGGTGGACTACTACCACCTGCAGGGTTACCTGCGCTGGTCGCTGATCATTGTCTTCATGCTGCTGAAGGCCGGCTTCATCGTCGCCATCTTCATGCACATGGCCTGGGAACGCCTCGCGCTCAAGCTGGCCATCCTGGCGCCGCCGCTGTGCATCCTGGTGCTGATCACCTTGATGGCCATCGAGGGCGACTACACCTGGCTGACGCGCATTGCCTCATTCGTGCACTGAGGCCGAGTCCTACTTAGACATGGCACTGTCCGCTGGGCAGCGCTTTATTTTTAACGCGGCGTTGGCGCGTTCCACCACCATGTGGCTGAAGTTGCCGCTGGGCCTGCGGCTCGAGAGAACAACAATATAGGTCTTGGGGTCCACCATCGGATCACGGTGCAGTCGCAGCAGGTAAGGCTTCTGCTTCTTCTTGTATTCGAACACGCGGTAGATGTCGCCATCCTCCTGGCGGCATTCACGGATGAACTGGTAAAGCCCGCTCGACATGTAGGCCTTGGTCTCCAGCGTTCCGTTGTCGGCGTCCTGCGTCAACAGGCATCCCAGCGCCCGATCGCCCGGGGCACCTGGTCGCGGTGATACCCACCTGATTTCCGGATGCGCGTCCGCCGTTTCGTACATGAGCGCGTCGTCGCAGGAGTTGGCGACCACTGCGGCTGGCGCCTCGATTTCCTGCGCTCGCGTCGGGATCACCAGGGAGATGCACAACAGAAGTAGGGCAGCTCGCACCCGACTAGCTCCCGGCCTTCTGCGGACCGCGCGGAAAGCGCACGCAATCATCCTTGACCACGAACCAGGGCAGCTGGTCCTCGACGTAAATGTGGCGCTTCGGCGGCGCCAGCGCCGGATTGTCCAGCGAAACGATGGTAAGCGTTGCGTACTGCGGGTATCGGGTATCACGAAAGCTGATGGAACTGCCGCAGCTTTCGCAAAAGCCGCGCCTGGCATGCTCGGAGGAGTGGTATTCCTTCGGCTCGCCGCGGACCCAGGTCAATTGCTCGCTGCGAAAATCCATCCAGCAGGCCACAGGCCCGCCGGTGCTGCGCCGGCACATGCTGCAGTGGCAGTACTCGGTCATGAATGGCGGCCCCGCAATCGAGAAGCGGATCGCCCCGCAGAGGCAACCGCCTTCCATCACTGCTTTATCGGTCATGGTCTTTCCTCGGCGAGATCCACATGTTGATGGTCGCCACAAAAACCACCTCTGATTTCTCGTCCTGTACCTCGACCTTGACCCGATACTCGCTGGGGCCCGACAGGTCCATTGCGGACTCCGGCGCTGCAATGGCGGTCAGGCTGCTCCGTGCGGTTTTCAGGTAGCTCACCGTCATGCCCTTGGGGATCCAGCGGTGCGTTGACGGAACGGTCACGTCGGTCATGGTCCCGGCGGCAATCTCTGCCAGGTTGCACATGGCGATCGCGTGGACCGTGCCAATGTGATTGAGCACCCCGCGGCGCTTGCGCATGGTGACCCGGCAATACTGTGGCCTCAGCTCCTGGAAGCGCGGGCTGATGCTGCCGAAATAGGGCGCCTTGATGCAGACCAGCCGCGAGAACAGCCAGCGGCCACCGGGCCAGGACGCCAGCCTATTCCAGATTGCCAAAGTTGCGCTGGAGCGGCTCATCGGCATTACGGGTGCCTTTTTTGACCCACCACGGCACCGATCGCGGCTCCAATGGCGATGCCCACTGCAACACCCATCGCAACATTTCCAAACGCGGCACCCATTGCCGCACCAAAGGCGACGCCCAGTGCGACGCCGATGCCGGCGGCATTCCTGCGCTTGCTGGCCGTGGACTCTGCATCATCCTTCATTGCTGCTGACCTCCATCTGGCGCTGGTATTCGGCTTCGTCGTAATGGCCCCTGGACTCGGCGATCAGTCCGCTCGCATCCAGCGTCCATTCCTCGTGGCCACTGATATTGACCGCCCGGCCCGTGCCGCCCGGCCCCGTGTTGGTGCCGGTCCAGGTCCAGCGAAACACGGCGTGCCTGCCGTCCCCACTGACCTCATCCATGCGCACCAGCATGTCGGGAAAGGCGCTCATGAAGGCTTGCGCCTTTTCAGCGATAGCAGCACGGCCCGCTGCCGGGGCGCCATCGTTGACCTTCAGTGAGCCGTCCTCGGCATAGTGTGCGGCCAGGCTCGCGGCATCCTGGCTGGACCAGGCCGCGGCATAAGCTGTTGCGAATGCCTGCAACTTCTCGTCAGTCATCGGCTGCTCCGGCGCCTGGCAGGCCGTCAGCACAAGCAACAGCGACACCAGCGAACAGATGTGCCCTTTTTGCATCTTGAACCTCACGTGCTTGTCGCATAGTAGCGTCGGCGCCGGAACAGGAACCAGAGCGCCTCAAGCGCCAGCACAAGCGCCCCATAGATTGGCCACAGGGCGTTCTGGAATTTCACCGACCCCAATTCGGCGAACAGCTGGATCAGCATCAGGACCGTCGCGACGGCGAGCGCCACCAGTGCCGCATCCCGCCTGAGCGCCATCGCCGAGTAGAGACCGAAGGGAACACTCACCAGCGCTGCCAAGGCCAGGGGCACCAGGAGCAGGAGCCCGATACCGCCAGCGGTGCCGGTGTTCATTGGAACAAGTGAGGCAATGCCCGAGATGATGCCGAGAATCGCCGGCGGCAGGAATGCGGCGTAGGCCAGGTCATGCTTGCGTATCATTATCGATGCCGCCGACGCACCTCGGCCACCGAGCCTAGCACGAGCTTGCGCAGGACCCCGATGTCGACGTCGCTCAGGCGGCGGATGGTGAGGCACGACTTGCCCATCTTGTGCTTGCCCAGCCTCCCGAGCAGCTCATCCTGGTCGGCGCCACTGGCCACCAGGTAGACGCTGAGGGGCCCTTTACGCGACGAGAATCCGGTGATCATCATGTCGCCCTCGCGCCCACTCTCGTAGCGGTAGTGATAGCTGCCAAAGCCGACAATACTGCTGCCCCACATCTTCGGCGGCTGCCGGGTCGCCCTGGACATCATCTCGATCAGCCGCTCGCAATCGCTGCGACGGGTCTCATCATCAATGGCGGCGATGTATTTGCGCACGCTCGCGGCAGTCTGCCTGGTCTTGTTCTCAGCCATGGCTGCGGTCCCCTATGCCTGGACCACAAATTCCTTGCGGGCCGGCAGGAAGATGGCGATCGCAAACACAGCCTCGATGGCCGCCCCCGTGAACGCGCCCAGGGTTGGCGTCGCCTGCGCCTGTGCCAGCCCGTAGCCGGCGATGATCAGCGCAGCTCCACAGGCCCAGTAGATGCGCCCACCGTACATGGTCGAGAAGCAGAGGTAGCGGCCGCCAATGACGAAGAGCATGGCCGGGAAGAACCACTCGATGCGATAAAGCGACACCACGTAGGCGAGCGCGCACGACAGCACCAGCCAGAACGTGGTCGCCAGTGCAAGCGCAGCCATGGGATTCCCCGGCTTGTGGCTGCCCGAACGTCCGAGTGCCCGCACCAGCAATATGCCAACGGGGTGAATGAACATGGCGCCGATGAACAGCGCCCAGACTGCGCGCTCTGGCGTCTGCAATAGTGCAACGAATCCTGCGATCAGCCACACCATGCCTGAGGTGAACATGCCCGGTGCACCACCGTAGTAGGCAAAGCGCATGTCACGTTGGGCGTCGGCAATGTTCATGTCAGTACTCCAGCAATGGTTTCCATCGTATTCCAGTTGCGCGTCGTGGCAGCCACGCCAAAGAGCTTGTCCATCGAGCTCAGCTTGCTAATGGCCTTCATGTTGCGCCGATACATGCCGATGACGAACCGGTTGTGTCGAGCCAGGATTTTCAGCTGCCAGGTGCCGGTTTCCGGGAATCTGATGGGTATTTCGGGCTCGCAACGGTGGCGTCCGGCCAGCACGCTGACAAAACGCACGATGTCATGGCCCTTGGTCTGATCCGCGAAATGATCTGCGGCCGTCAGCTTCACGATCTCGCGGCCCCGGCAGATCACGATCTCCGCCTTGAAGGGCAGCCTGGATGAAAACTCGGCGCGTAGCGCCGCCTGGGTCACAGGCTTGCGGACCACGAAGGTTCCTGCTGCACCAATGTTGACTACATCAAGGTGCTGCAGTTGCCTGGCAAGGTCAGTGGGCCGGAAGGTCCGGTGACCCCCGACATTGACTCCCCGCAACAGGACCACGAGTGCCACGATTTGCCCCTCGCTACAGGTTCGCCACCAGCACGGCCAGGATGGACGCCGGCACCAGCCAGCGAATCAATACCAGCCGCCAGACCTTGAACACTGCGCCATCGCCAAATCCCAGCTCCTCGCTGGCGATATCGGGACGCATGCTCCAGCCGATAAACAGGCACATCAGCACGCCGCCAACCGGCATCATCAAGTTGGATGTCAGGTAGTCGATCAGGTCAAAGGGTGTCTTCTTGGCGAAAGCCTCAAACTGCCCGAGCAGGTACACATCCGCCCAGACGTTGAACGAGAATACCGTCGCCAGCCCAATGAACCACGCCAGGAAACTGGCGAGCCAGGTGGCCTTGGGCCGTGACCAGCCACGGTTCTGTTCCAGCCAGGCCACCACGCCCTCCAGCAGCGCAATGGAGGATGTGAGTGCAGCAAAGGTCAGCAATACGAAGAACACCCCACCGACAATGGCGCCGCCGGTCATCTTGCCAAATGCGATGGGCAGGATCACGAACACCAGGCCGGGTCCTTCTGCCGGGTTCAGGCCGCTGGCGAACACCAGGGGAAAGATGGCAATGCCGGCGAGCAGCGCGACTGCCGTGTCGGCCAGTGAAATATAGACAGCTGATTGGGTCAGCGATTCCTTCTTCGGCAAGTAGGCGCCGTAGATCATCATGATGCCCATGGCGACACCGATGGAAAAAAAGGCCTGGCCCACGGCGGCCAGCATCACCGCGCCGGTAATCTTGCTGAAGTCCGGTGTGAACAGGAAAGCGAGCCCCGCCTGCAGGTCACCGGCAACACTGGCGTAGATCACCAGCCCGATCAGGAATGCAAACAAGGCTGGCATCAGGATGCTGATCCAGCGCTCAATGCCTGCCTTCAGGCCCTGCGCAACGATCGCAGCAGTCAGGATCGTGAAGGCGCCGTGCCAGGCCGCCAGCCTCCACGGACTGGCCAGCAACGCATTGAATTTCGTCGTGGCACCCACCTTGTCGATGCCGGCAAATTCACCAGCGAAAGCCGGCCACACATGGGCCATGGCCCAGCCAGCGATGACGCTGTAGTAGGTGGTGATCAGGAATCCGCCGACCAGGCCCATGCCCGCCACCCAGCCCCAGCGCCGCGAGCGACCCGAAAGCTCGGCCACATTCGCCATGGCTTGCGGCGGGCTGGCACGCCCGCGCCGACCCAACATCAATTCGCCAATCAGGATAGGGATGGCGATGAACGCCACTACCGCGACGTAGATCAGCACGAAGGCGCCGCCGCCGTTAACGCCAGTGAGGTAGGGAAACTTCCAGATATTGCCCAGGCCTACCGAGGCGCCAATCGCCGCGAGCAGGAACACTGCCCGTGATGACCACGCCGGACCTTCACTAGATGCTCGCATTCTTGTTATCTCTTTTCAGGATGGGGTCGGTCGCCGCCTCGGTGAGCCAGTCTGCCAGCCACTGGCCACAACTGCGATCCACATAGAGGTCGAATTGCCTGTCACCAACGGCGTGGATCACCACCGCCAGGCCCGCAAACCGCGTGCGCCAGTGTCGTGTACCGGCACTGATGTCCTTGTCCAGGTTGAGCCCACAGCCCATGGCCAGCAGGCGGCGCGCAAAATTCCCCGAAATACCCAGGCACGCCAGAGCAGAACTGGCATCGCAGGCCAGGTGCAAGGTATCGCCCAGTGCCGCGCTGCAGGCGGCAATGAGCGCGCCGGCGTCCTGCCTGTCGCTGAGCAGCAGCCAGCGATCCGGGCCTAGCTGCAACACAGTTGCATCGCGCATGGCTGCAAGCGACAGCAAGGCTGCACTGCCAGCCGCGACCCGTACGCGCAGATCCACCTTGCTGCGCGCTGGCGCTGCGTCTTGCTTGATTTGCAGTTCAAGCATGGAAGCACCGCCCCTCGGGATCGTAGAAGACCGGGCTCACCACGCGCGCCTGGCAAGTCCGTCCTTCGTCAAACAGCGTTACGACTTCACCCATGCGCTGCTGGCCACGTTCCAGCATGCCCAGGGCAATGGCCCCGCCCAGGCTCGGGCTGTGGCAGGCGGAAGTCACCACGCCTTCACTGCGCCGGGCACCCGTTGTCGTCACCAGCTGTGCCCCGGCGCGCCATTGTGAAGACTCACCAACAAGCTGCAGTCCGACCAGCTGGCGCCGGTTAGCATCCTGATCGTGCGTGCGGCCAAGCGAGCGCCGCCCAATGTAATCACCCGTCTTGCGCTGCAGGGCCTTGCGAAACCCCACATCGAAGGGGTTGGTGGTGCCATCGGTATCGGTGCCAACATGCAGGTAGCCCTTTTCCATGCGCAGGATGAGCCAGGCCTCCAGCCCGATGGCGGTCACGCCAACCGATGCTCCCGCGGTGACCAGCTTCTCCCACAGCGCCGGCATCGCATTCGCAGCGACACTCACCTCGAACGACAACTCACCCGTGTAACTGACCCGCTGGATTCGCGCGGCATGACCGTCCACCTGCCCGGTCTTCAGGCTCATATGCACAAATGCCTCGGCGGAAAAGTCCATGTCAGTGGTGACCTGAAGCAACAGGTCGCGCGCCTGGGGTCCTGCAATCGTGACCACGCCCCATTGCGAAGTCACCGGTGCAATCACCAGGTCCAGGGTCGGCCACTCGCGCTGGTGCCAGGCTTCCAGCCAGGCGGCAATGCGCCCGGCCTGACCGGAAGTCGTGCCCACCAGGTAGTGATCTTCAGACAGCCTCGCCAGCACGCCATCATCAATGATGATGCCGTTGTCGTTGAGCATCAGTGAGTAGCGCAAGCGCCCGACGGCAAGGCTCGTCATCGAACTCGCGTAGATGAAATCAAGGAAACGCCCAGCGTCGGGTCCTTTCACCTCGATCTTGCCCAGCGGCGAGCCATCGAACAGCCCGACGCCACGTCGCACGGCCAGCACCTCGCGTTCGATAGCTGCCTCACGTGATTCCCCGGCCCGCGCATACCAAGCGGCACGGCGCCAGCCACCGTAGTCCTGCATCACGCCACCGTGCTGCCGATGCCAGGCATCCGCTGGTGTCCTGCGCTCAGCTGCATAAAGCGCGCCACGCCTGGAGCCTGCCAAGACCCGCAAGTCCACCGGCGATACGGGAGCTCGCGCCGTCGTCGTGCCCAACTCAGCCGGGTCGCGGCTTGTCAGCTCGGCAAATACCGTCAACACGTTAATGGCGCTGGTCCGGCCCTGGTCGAGCGCCATGCCTGCAGTCGTGTGGCGCTTCAAATGCTCGACGGAATCAATGCCCTCGCTCACCGCAAGCTGAATGTCGCTGACGCAAACATCATGGGCGAAGTCCAGCCACTGGCGGCCCTGAAGTGCCGACGACCAGCGCGGCCCGACTGCGATCTCGCTGCCTCGCGCCAAGCCAACCACCCGCACACCCGCTGGCACCACGCCCGCGCGGAAGCTTGCTGACGATGAATCCCAGTTGAGCGTGCCGCCAGCCTGGGTCAGCAGTTGGGTGGCTGCATTGAAGCCGCCGGACATCGCCACCGCGTCACAAGCAATGTTGATGGGCTCACCCGTGGTGGCGTGCTGCACCACCACGTAGGTGATCCCTTTCGCCCCGCGAGTGCCTGAGACAAACGCCGGATGACACAGGGCAATGCCCGCACGCTCACACTCCTCTACCAGCGCGGCAGGAACTTGAGCGCGCGTATCGACGATCATCGGCACGGTCGCGCCTGCGCGCTTGAGCTCTTGCGCCAGGCGGTAGGGCTCATCGTTGTTGGTGGCAATCACCACGCGGCGCCCGATACAGACACCGAAATCCTGCAGGTAACGCCGCACCGCGCCAGCAAGCATTACGCCTGGACGATCGTTGTCGGGGAACACCAGCGGTTGCTCGGTGGCGCCGGTCGCCAGCACGACTTCAGCGGCACGCAGCTTCCAGTAGCGCTGCACGCCGTGAGCAGCCAGGTCAGAGCGATCCACCGCGGTCACCAGCTTGTGGTCGTGGAAACCCAGGACAGTGGTGCTGCGCAGCACTGTGACTCGATCACTGCGCGCCAATTCCTCCTGCGCCGATTCCAGCCAGGCCGGGATGCCGCGATCATTGCCTTGCTCCGACAAGGCCTGGCCACCAAGTCGGGCCTCCTGCTCAACGAGCACCACACGCTGTCCGGTACGCGCCGCCTCCAGCGCCTCGGCAATGCCGGACTTGCCGCCACCACAGACCAGCACGTCGCAATGCAGGGTGTGGTGATAGCTGCGTTCAGTGCCGGGCACAGGCGGCAGTCGCCCGTGCCCAGCGAGGCGGCGGATCATCCACTCCCAGCTGTGCCAGCCCGGCCACATGAATGTCTTGTTGTAGAAGCCCGCTGGCCACAGCGCATGGGTGAAATCGAGCACCCGCAGCAGGTCAAGTCCCAGGCCGGGAAAGCCGCGCTCGGTAGTGACCATCATTCCAGGCAGCAAGGCTTGCATTGTGGCCTGGATGACGGGCGTCACCCGACCTTCGTGCTCCACACCCATCAGGGCATTGGGTTCTTCAGGCCCTGCCGCAACGATCCCGCGCGGTCGATGGTATTTGAAGCTGCGGGCGATGACCTGCACGCCATTGGCCAGCAGCGCCGAGGCCAGGGTATCGCCGGCAAAGCCCTGCAGCTCGCGGCCATTGAATTGGAACGTAACCACGCGCGTGCGATCGATGCGTCCGCCCTTGTCGAGCCGGTAAGGTCCGTGGCTCATGTGGGGTCGGACTCGATGAAGCGGTGGCTCATCTGGTCACGAGTGACATCAAACCACTGCCCACAGCCGAAGCTGTGGCACCAGGACTCGAGTTGTTCTGGCAAGTGGCCGGCGCCAGGAAACAGGTAGCGCGCCCAGCTGGCATCGTCGGTAGCCAGCTCGGGCCGCAGGCTTGGCGTGTAGCCACAACTGAACTCATCTTCATCGCGCAGTCCGCAGTGAGGGCAGCGTATCTGCATCATCAGTGCGCCACGCCGGCGGCGGCGCCCTCATCGATCAAGGCGCCGCGCTCGAAACGATCCAGGCCAAAATCGCGGATCAGCGCGTGGCTGCGAGCGTTGGCCACTGTCCAGGCCATGGTCTCGCCACCGGCGGGAATCGCCTTGTAGCCGCCGGTGCCCCAGCCACAGTTGATGTAGAGATTCTCGATGGGCGTGGGTCCCATGATTGGCGTGGTGTCCGGGGTGATATCCACGGTACCTGCCCACTGACGCACCAGGCGCAACGCCGCAAACGCGGGAAACAGCTCAAGCACCGAGGCCACTGCGTCCTGCAATACATTCTGGCTGCCGCGGCGCGAATGACTGGTGTAGCCATCAGCCGCGCCGCCCAGCACGATCTCGCCACGATCCGACTGGCTGGCATAGCCGTGCACCGTGGGCGAGAGCACCACCGTGTTCAGGCAGGGCTTGATCGGCTCGCTCACCATCGCCTGCAGCGACATCAGTGACAGCGGCAGGTGGATTCCCAGCTGTGCGGCCAATCCCGCACTGTGGCCCGCGGCACAGAGCAGGACACTGCCCGCAGCAATCCGCCCTCGATTTGTGTTTACGGCGCTGATGCGCCCGCCGGCGGATTCAAAACCGGTGACCTCACAGCGCTGAAGCAGATCTACGCCAAGATTGTCGGCACCGCGTGCGTAGCCCCAGGCTACGGCATCGTGGCGCGAGATACCGCCACGTTCCTGGATGAAGCCACCGGCTATCGGATGCCGACCATCGAGGTCCAGCAGCGGCACACGCCGACGAATATCCTCACGCGACATCAGCTGTGAATCCACGCCATTGACCAGGATGGCATTGGTCCAGCGGCGCAGGTGCTCCAGTTCGTGTTCGCTGTGGGCCAGCGTCAGGATGCCACGCTGGCTCAGCATGACGTTGAAGTTCAGCTCGCGTGACAGGCCTTCAAAGAGTTGCAGCGAGCGATCGTAAAAGGCGGCGCTTTGCGGCCAGTAGTAATTCGAACGCGTTACCTGGGTGTTGCGCCCGGTGTTGCCGCCGCCGATCCAGCCACGCTCCAGCACCGCGACGTTCTTGATGCCGTGCTGTTGGGCCAGGTAGTAGGCCGCGGCCAGGCCGTGCCCGCCGCCACCGATGATGACCACGTCGTAGCCGGACTTGGGCTCGGGGCTGCGCCACAGCTTGGGCCAGCGACGATGACCTTGCAGCGCATGGCGAATGAGCGAAAGGGCCGAATACGAACCTGGCACGATGCGATGTCATCCGCTGTGACTGGCGAAGGCGGCATAATAGCCACCTCGTGGCCCCTTGAGCGAGCCACTACGAGGCCCGGAGTGCCGATGACCCAGTTCAACGCTGAGGAACTGCGCCGCATCTTCCACAGCGCGCCCTTTGTCGCCGACCTTGGCATCGAGGCCGTGTCGCTGACACCGGGCGAATGTTCGGCCACCTTGACGCTGGCACCGCGGCACCTGCAGCAACACGGCTACGTGCATGCCGGCGTTCAGGCCACGCTGGCCGATCATTGCTGCGGTGCTGCTGCCTGGTCGCTGGCCGGCCCCGGTAAGTCAGTGCTCAGCATTGAGTTCAAGATCAACATGTTGCGTCCGGCCCGCGGTGAAAGGCTGCTGTGCAGGGCAAGGGTGTTGAAGGCCGGACGCCAGGTAAGCGTGGTGGAAGCCGACGTGCATTGCCTGGCGGGCGGTGAGGAACGACTGGTGTCGAAGATGACCGCAACCATGGCGGTAGTCGAGGCCGCTGCAGATTCGCAGGAGAAGGTGTCATGACCGTCATTCGTGAAGATGATTTCATCCAGAGCGTGGCCGACGCGCTGCAATATATCTCCTACTACCACCCGGTGGACTACATCACCCATCTCGGGCGCGCCTACGAGCGCGAGCAGTCCCCCGCCGCCCGTGACGCCATTGCGCAAATACTGACCAACTCACGCATGTGCGCCGAAGGCCACCGTCCCATCTGCCAGGACACCGGCATCGTCAACGTGTTCCTCAGGATTGGCATGAACGTGCGCTTCGACACCAGGCGTGGCATCGAGGACCTGGTCAACGAGGGCGTGCGCCGCGCCTACCTGCTGCCGGACAACAAGCTGCGCGCCTCCATGGTTGGCGACCCGCTGTTTGCCCGCAAGAACACAGGCGACAATACGCCGGCCGTGGTCTCGGTCGAGTTGGTACCCGGCGACAAGGTGGATGTCACGGTCGCCGCCAAGGGCGGTGGCTCCGAGAACAAGGCCATGTTCAAGATGCTGAATCCTTCTGATTCAGTAGTGGACTGGGTGCTCAAGACCGTGCCGACCATGGGCGCGGGTTGGTGCCCGCCCGGCATGCTGGGCATTGGCATTGGTGGTTCCTCGGAAAAGGCCATGCTGATGGCCAAGGAATCGCTGATGGAAACCATCGACATGCACGAACTGCTGGAGCGCGGCCCGGCCAACAAGCTCGAGGAGCTGCGTATCGAGCTGTTCGAGAAGGTCAACCAGTTGGGCATCGGCGCCCAGGGCCTCGGTGGCCTCACCACCGTACTCGACATCAAGATCAAGACCTACCCGACCCACGCGGCCTCCAAGCCCATTGCCATGATTCCCAACTGCGCCGCAACCCGGCATGCGCATTTCGTCATGGATGGCTCGGGCCCGGTGGCGCTGGATCCGCCCTCACTGGCGGACTGGCCGAAAGTAGAGTGGCGTCCGTCGCCGGAGGCGCGCCGCGTCAACCTCGATACGCTGAGCCGCGAAGAAGTTGGCAGCTGGAAGCCGGGCGAGACCCTGCTGCTGAACGGCAAGATGCTCACCGGCCGCGATGCCGCCCACAAGCGCCTTGCCGAGCTGCTGAACGCGGGCAAGAGCCTGCCGCCGGGCGTGGATTTCACCAATCGCGTGATCTATTACGTCGGCCCGGTGGATCCGGTACGCGACGAGGCCGTGGGTCCCGCCGGCCCCACCACGGCCACGCGCATGGACAAGTTCACCGAGATGATGCTGGGGAAGACCGGGTTGATCGCCATGATCGGCAAGGCCGAGCGCGGCCCCACTGGCATCGAGGCCATCCGCAAGCACAAGGCTGCTTACCTCATTGCCATCGGCGGTGCGGCTTATCTGGTTTCCAAGGCCATCCGCTCGGCGAAAGTCATCGCCTTCGAGGACATGGGCATGGAGGCGATCTACGAATTCGAGGTGCGCGACATGCCGGTCACGGTGGCCGTGGATGCGCGCGGCGAGTCGGTGCACCAGAGCGGCCCCGCCACCTGGGAATCGAAGATCAAGACCCTCAATATCCCGGTGCGGGTGGCCTAGTCACTCGATATCGGGCTGGGTATCCGGGTGGGCAAAGGCAAATGCCGCCTGACGTGACAGGTGGGCGTTGATCGCCACCAGCGTCGGGTAATGCTTGACGTCACATTCAAAGCGCCGCGCGTTGTACATCTGCGGCACCAGGCAGACATCGGCCAGCGTCACCGAGTCGCCAAACATGTGCTTGCCGTCACCATGGCGCAGCGCCAGCACCTCAAGCCCGGCAAACCCGGCCGCAACCCAGTGCTTGTACCAGGTCGATACCGCAGCAGGCCCCTGCTCCAGCGGCCCCTTGAGGTAATTGAGTACCCGCAGGTTGTTCAATGGATGGATGTCGCAGGCGATGGCGAGTGCCATCGAGCGCACCTCGGCCCGTGCCCAGGCCTCCATTGGCAATAGCGCCGGCTCCGGATGGGTCTCTTCCAGGTATTCGAGTATCGCCATGGACTGGCCAATGACCTGGCCGTCGACTTCCAGCGCCGGCACCAGTCCCTGCGGATTGGCGTTGCGAAACGACTCACTGTTCTGTTGGCCACCCTCGCGCAGCAGGTGCACTGGAATCGTGCCGTGCTCAACGTTCTTGTAGTTCAGCGCAATACGCACGCGCCAGGCGGCGGAACTGCGAAAGTAACTGAAAAGCTTCATCCGGAAATTACCTCGTGCTGCAGTCTTCCAATGCCGTCGATACCGCCCACAACCCGGTCCCCTGGCAGCAAGGGGCCAACACCTGCCGGGGTGCCAGTAAATATCAAGTCGCCCGCCGCTAACGTGAAGTAAGTGGACAACTCGGAAATAATTTCGGGCACCGACCAGATCATCTCCGACAGGTCGCCCTGCTGGCGCAGCTGGCCATTGACCTCGAGCCAGATACGCCCGGCAGCCGGATGCCCACTGCTGACGGCCGGCACGATGGGTGAAATCGGCGCCGAACAATCAAAGCCCTTCGCCACTTCCCAGGGACGGCCCTGCTTCTTGGCCTCCGCCTGCAGGTCGCGCCGCGTCAGGTCGTTGCCCACCGCATAGCCAAAGATCTTGCCCAGGGCGTCGGACACCGGGATATCACGACCTCCACCCGACAATGCGACGACCAATTCAACCTCATGGTGCAGCTTGGCTGTGCGGGGCGGATACGGCACTGCGCTGCCTGAGGCGATGACGGCGTCCGCCGGCTTGGCAAAGAAGAAGGGGGCCTCGCGCTCGATGATGCCCATCTCGCGGGCATGCTCTTCGTAGTTACGCGCAACGCAGAAGATGCGCCGCACCGGGAAGCGCCGGGGCTCGCCAGCCACAGCTACTGAGGGCTGTGGTGGTGCTGGAACGACAGTATCTTCGGTCATGGCCTGACGATATTAGCGGCAAGTCGGCTGCCGCCGGTACACTAACCGAAATGGGGGAAATCGCGCATGAGCATCTGGTTCAAGCCCTTTACCGCTGAAGACATCCGCAGCGTGCATCGCAATACACTGGCGGGGCACCTGGAAATTGAGATCACCGACATCAGTGACAACAGCCTGACCGGCTGCATGCCGGTGAACACCCGCACGGTACAGCCCTACGGCATCCTGCATGGCGGCGCCGCAGTCGCACTGGCAGAAACGGTCGGCAGCGTGGGCGCAGCCATGACCGTGGATACCGCACTCTTCCAGGTGGTCGGCCAGGAGATCAACGCCAACCACCTGCGGCCAGTGCGCGAAGGCCAAGTGCAGGCCACGGCCCGGCCCATACATATTGGAAAGCGCAGCCAGGTGTGGGGTGTGGAGGTTAGGAACGACCAGGGCCAACTCACCTGCATCGCACGCCTGACGATGGCCGTGATTGAACGCCGCATCTGACAGCTGCCCTATACTCGCGCCATGTTGTTACAAGCACTTAGAATCCCGTCACTCCTGACCACGCTTGCCATCCTGCTGGCCGGCTGCGGACAGACCGGGCCGCTGTATATTCCTGACCAGGAAGTCTCCACGCCGGTGGAAATTCGTCCGGCAATGACGCCACCGGCTGCTGCAACGCCTGTCGAAACCGAAGAACCCGAACAGGCAAAAGACAAGCCGCCCGCCGGGCCCTGACATGTCCTCCCCCAAGCGTCTCTGGCTGGTCGATGGCTCGTCCTACCTGTATCGCGCGTTCTATGCGCTGCCGCCGCTGACCAGCGCTGCCGGTGAACCCACCGGTGCCATCGTCGGCGTACTCAACATGCTCAACAAGTTGCTCAAGGAGGAGCAACCGGAACTCATTGCCGTAGTCTTCGATGCGCCGGGGCGCACCTTCCGCGACGACCTGTTCGAGGAATACAAGGCGCATCGCCCGCCGATGCCCGATGACCTGCGTTCGCAGATCGCGCCGCTGCTGGAGGCAATTCCGGCGATGGGGCTGCCGATGCTGCGCATCGAGGGCGTCGAGGCTGATGATGTGATTGGTACGCTGGCTGACCAGGCTTCGAGCCTGGGACTGCAGGTGGTGGTTTCCACCGGCGACAAGGACATGGCCCAGCTGGTCAATGAGCAGATCACCCTGGTCAACACCATGTTTGACACACGCCTTGATCGCGCCGGCGTCAAGGTCAAGTTCGATGTCCTGCCGGAACAGATCGTCGATTACCTGGCGCTGGTGGGCGATACCTCGGACAACATTCCGGGTGTGCCAAAGGTCGGGCCCAAGACCGCGGCCAAGTGGCTCAATGAATACGGCAGCCTCGATGCCATTATCGAGAGCGCAGCGGCGATCACCGGCAAGGTGGGTGAGAGCCTGCGTGACAACCTGCCGCAGCTGGAATTGTCACGCCGCCTCGCCACCATTCGCCGAGACGTGCAACTCAACGAAGGACCCCTGGACCTCGCGCTGGGCACGCCTGATGTAATCGCACTCGAAACGCTTTATCGCCGGCTCGACCTCAAGGGCTTGTTGCGCCAGTTGCTAGGCGGCGATGCGAGCGCCAGCTCACAGGCGGTAGCGGTGGCTGCGCCGGAAGTTCCGGCGGCGCCCGTGGTCAAGGACCACAGCTACGAGACCCTCCTGACCCAGGACGCACTCGAGCAGTGGCTCGACAGGCTTCGCCAGGCGCCGCTCATCGCGGTGGATACCGAGACCACCAGCCTCGACTACATGATTGCGGAGATCGTTGGCGTGTCACTGTGCGTAGAGCCCGGCCATGCGGCCTATATTCCACTGTCGCATGACTACGCCGGCGTCCCCGAGCAGTTGAATCGCGAGGCCGTACTGGAGCAGCTCAAACCGCTGCTGGAAGACCCGAAGCGGCCCAAGTTGGGCCATCACCTCAAGTACGACGCCCATGTGCTGGCCAATCACGGTATTCGGCTGGCCGGCATGCGCTATGACTCCATGCTTGAGTCCTATGTGCTCAATTCCACCGGCACGCGCCACGACATGGATTCCTGTGCCAAGAAATACCTCGGTATCGACACCATTCCTTACGAACAGGTCGCCGGCAAGGGCGCAAAGCAGATTGGCTTCAACCAGGTAGCCCTTGAACAGGCCGCGGAGTACGCAGCCGAGGATGCTGACATCACGCTGCGACTGCACCAGGTGTTGCGCGCGGGGCTCGAAGCCTTGCCGCAACTGGCCAGGCTCTATGACGAACTTGAGCAGCCGCTGGTACCGGTGCTGTTTGAAATGGAGCACCGTGGCGTGTTGGTGGATCGCGAGGCACTGCGCGCGCAGAGCACCGAGATCGCCAAGCGTCTGCTGGAACTGGAGACCGAGGCCCACAAGGTGGCCGGACAGCCCTTCAACCTCGATTCCCCCAAGCAACTGCAGGAAATCCTCTTCGGCCAGCTGGGCCTGCCGGTACTGCGCAAGACACCGACCGGGCAACCCTCTACTGCAGAAGATGTGCTGGAAGAACTGGCCGGAGACTATCCGCTGCCCAAGGTGATCCTCGAATACCGTGGCCTGGCCAAGCTCAAGTCCACCTACACCGACAAGCTGCCTGGGCAGATCAACGAGAAAAGCGGGCGTGTGCATACCTCTTATCACCAGGCGGTGGCGGTGACCGGACGCCTGTCGTCCAGTGACCCCAACCTGCAGAACATCCCCATTCGCACTGCCGAGGGCCGGCGCATCCGCCAGGCCTTTATTGCGCCGACGGGCTACCTGCTGCTGGCGGCCGACTATTCGCAGATCGAGCTGCGCATCATGGCCCACCTGTCTGGCGACGCTGGCCTGCTAAAAGCCTTCGCCGAGGATCGCGATATCCACCAGGCGACGGCTGCAGAGGTCTTCTCCATCGAGCCTGCTGCCGTCAGTGCCGACCAGCGCCGTGCAGCCAAGGCCATCAACTTCGGCCTGATCTACGGCATGTCGGCCTTTGGCCTGGCGCGACAACTCGGCATCGATCGCGGCGCGGCACAGGAATACGTGGAGCGCTACTTCGAGCGCTATCCCGGGGTGCGCGAGTACATGGATCGCACCCGCAGCATTGCCAAGGAACTCGGTTACGTCGAGACGGTCTTTGGCCGGCGCCTGTACCTGCCGGACATTCGCTCGCGCAATCGCCAGGCCCAGCAGTACTCGGAACGCAGCGCCATCAACGCGCCAATGCAGGGCACGGCAGCCGACATCATCAAGCGCGCGATGATCCAGGTACATGACTGGCTGCGGTCGGCTGACGGCAGTGCCTACCTGGTGATGCAGGTTCACGACGAACTGGTGCTGGAAGTGGCCGAGGGTGCCGCGAAAGAAGTGCGCGACTCGGTGATCTCGATCATGAGCGGCGCGGCGTCACTGGATGTTCCACTCAAGGTGGACGCGGGGCTGGGCCACAACTGGGACGAGGCGCACTAGGCACCTGCCGGCCGTCCGCACGCGGAACTATTTTCCCGCCTGCTGCATCCAAGTACCTGAGCGAAGTGAGCGCTCCCCGCTACCCTCCCTGAGCGGGTTACCCGGAATGTACCCCATGCCGGGATGTCAGCCCGGCGGTCTGCGAGGACCGCCGGGCGTTTTTCTTACTTGACCCGCATGCCGAGCATGTTGCCCATGGCACCCCGGGCCGCATCCAGCCCCTCGCCAGTGACCGCGGAGAAAAGCTGTGTCGTGGCATTTCCCTCCAGCTGCGCCTGGGTACGCTTGAGCGTCTCGCGGGCCTCATTTTTCTTCAGCTTGTCGCATTTGCTCAGCAACACATGGACCGGGCGCTCCCGCGAAGTGGCAAACCTGAGCATTTGCCAGTCGGTCTCTGACAGGGGTCGGCGCGCATCCATGACGATAAACAAGCCGCCGAGGGACTCACGAACACTGAAATAGGCCTCCATCAGCTGGCCCCAATGAGCACGCATGGCCGGCGGAACGCGGGCAAAGCCATAGCCGGGCAGGTCCACCAGCCGGGCGCCGGGCACCAATTCAAAGAAGTTGACCAGTTGGGTTCGCCCCGGGGTCTTGCTGGTCCGCGCCAGGTCACGCCGACTCAGGATGGCGTTGATTGCGCTGGACTTACCGCTGTTGGATCGCCCGGCAAACGCCACTTCAGCGCCGGTGTCCTCACCGAACTGTGATGCGGCGTTAGCGCTGGTAAGAAACCGGGCCTGGGGATAAGAAGACATCGTCGGTGGAGGCGGACCCTGTGGCTTGCGTATAATTCGGGGCTCGCTGGCGGAGAGTCTAGCAGCATCGCCAATGACCCGCCTGCCACCCGATGGAGTTTCCCGCTGATGAAAACCCTGTTTGCCGCCCTCGCCACCCTTACCTTGCTGTTGCAGGCACCATTGGCCACCGCGGCCGGAGACGCCGAAGCCGGCGCCCAGAAGGCCGCCGTTTGCGGCGCCTGCCATGGCATGGACGGCAACAGCTTCAATCCGGAGTGGCCGAGTCTCGCCGGCCAGTCGGCGGAGTACATTGCCGCACAACTTGCCCTGTTCAAGTCGGGCACCCGCGACAACGTGCTGATGTCGCCCAATGCCTCCATCCTGTCTGAGCAGGACATGGCGGATCTGGGCGCCTATTACGCGCGACTGAAGCCAGCTGGGCTGGAGGCAGACCCGGCGATCTACCAGCGCGGCGAAACGCTTTACCGCGGTGGCGATACCGAGCGCGGCCTGCCGGCCTGCATTGCCTGCCACGGCCCGCGTGGCGAGGGCAATGGCCCGGCCCAGTACCCGGCCCTGCGCGCGCAGCACGCCAATTACACGGTGATCCAGCTACAGGCCTATGCCAATGGCTCGCGCAAGTTCATCAACAACGACATCATGCATATCGTTGCCTCGAAGCTCTCTGAAGAAGAAATGCGTGCCCTGGCTTCATACGTCCAGGGCCTGCGCTGAACCCTCGGGCAGCGGGCGACTCCAAGCCCGGGTCCAGAGACAGGAGAAGAACATGACCAGCAGACACTTTCTTGCCGCAATCGCCTGCCTTGCCCTCCTGGCTGGCTGTGGCAAGACAGCGGAAACGCCGGCTGAGCCAGCGCCGCCCGCAGCAGAATCGGCCCCCGCCCAATCGGTTCCGGCCAGCGAGGCCGAGCCCACCGAGCCCAGGAACGAACTGGATGCTGCCGGCCAGAGCGATGGCGAAACCGTAGAAGCCGCTACCGCCTCGACCAGCGCGGTACACAAGGCCGTGGAAGCCAGCACGCCTGCGCTTGCAGCCACGGTCCCGACCAAGTGGGTGGAAGGCCAGCACTACATCGTCCTGCCGGCTGCCCAGCCAGTCAGCACCAGCCCGGGCCAGGTCGAGGTGGTCGAGATCTTCTGGTACGGCTGTGGCCATTGCTACACGCTGGAAGCCCGCGTCGAGTCCTGGGAGCGCAACAAGCCTGCCTATATCCAGCTGCGGCGCCTGCCAATAATCTGGAACGAGTTGACCCGCGAGGACGCGCGCCTCTTCTACACCATCGAGGGACTCAACAAGGTATCCACCCTGCACGCCGAGGTATTCCGCGAGCTGCATGTTAACCGCCGTCCGCTGACAGTCATCGCCGGCAACAAGATTGACTTGCCAGCCACCGAGAAGGCTGCGCGCGATTTCCTGATGGCGCGAGGTGTCAGCGCGGAAGATTTCGGCCGCCACTATCGCTCATTCTCCATCGAAAACCGCCTGCGCCAGGCCGAGGACATGGCGCGACGCTACATGGCGGACCACACGCCAATGATCGTCGTGCATGGAAAGTACGTCACTGACATGACCATGGCCGGCAGTACCGAAGACCTGTTCCAGATCGTCAACGATCTCGCCGCCCGCGAACTGGCCGGGCGCTGAGCCCACCCGGGCCAGCGTGCAAATCACGGCATGCTGAACTGCTTTGTCCCCGGCACCCATGGCCTGCGGCGGCTAGAGCCGCCGCCGGCCATCATTCCCGAGGAGTGCCTGTGGGTCGACTTGCTCGAACCCACGCTCGATGAGGAACGCGCCGTCGAGCGGCTGCTGGCCATTGAGGTGCCCTCACGCGAAGAGATGCGTGAGATCGAGACCTCGAACCGCCTCTACGAGGAAGACGGCACGCTCTACATGACCGCGACGGTGGTCACCAAGATTGATACCGACCGCCCTGAATCTGCTGCCATCACTTTCATCCTCTCCAGCAATCGGCTGATCACCAATCGCTATGTCGATCCGCTGCCATTCCGGCGGTTTACTGCCTATGCCGAGCGACATCCTGCCGCCTGCAGTTCGGGCGCGGCGATCCTGGCCGGCCTGCTGGAATCCGTGATCGAGCGCACTGCCGACGTGCTGGAGCGCGTGGGTGCTGACCTTGATGACCTCTCCGCCAATGTCTTTGCCCCGCCGGCGCAGCCAGGCACCGCCCCGCGTGACCTGCGAGAAGTCATGGGCCGCATCGGCCGCGATGGCGACCTGACCTCCAAGGCACGCGAGAGCCTGGTCAGCCTGGGTCGCCAGCTCACCTTCGTCCAGCAGGCCAATGTCTCGCAGATCCCGCACGAAACGCGTGCGCGCTTTCGCAGCATGTCCCACGACGTGGTGGCGCTATCGGATCACGCCTCGTTCCTGGCCAACAAGTCGAGCTTCATGCTCGACGCCACGCTTGGCCTGATCAACATCGAGCAGAACAACATCATCAAGATCTTTTCGGTGGCGGCCACGGTATTCCTGCCGCCGACCCTGATCGCCAGCATTTACGGCATGAATTTCCATTCCATGCCGGAACTCGACTGGCCGTTGGGGTATCCACTCGCCGTCCTGGCGATGGTGATATCAGCGATCTTGCCGTACTGGTTCTTCAAGCGACGCGGCTGGCTGTAGCGCTACTACCGCGCACCATGCCCCCAGCGCAGCCAGCAAGTGCTTCAGGCTGTGGCCGCTCAAGAAGCCCGTGGCCTGCAGCAGCTGCGAGTCAAGATATTCCGCCAGCTTGGCCAGTGCGTAGGCACCGATCGTGGCCCACATCCAGGTATCCCGGATGCAGCGGCCGCGCCACAGCAACAGCATCAGCGGTATCAACAAAAGCGGCAGGAACTGCACCAGCGCATAGGGCCGCAGGTCGCCCTGGCCTTGTTCTTCAGACCAGTCCCAGTAGAAGACGCTGGCCGCACCAGCAAGGACCAGCGGCCACAGCATGGCGCGGCCAAGTTGGGCCGAGACCCGATCCTGCAGCACCAGCGAGAACAGGGCCATGAAGGCCAGTGTCATCGGCAACCTGTCCCAGGCCAGCCGCGGCGTGTCCGGCGCCCAGTGGTACCAGCCCGAGCCCAGCGACACCAGCATCACGCCGATGCAAAACACCTGGTAACCGGCACGGCGCTCCTGGGCCTGCAAGCGCAACTGCCCCAGGCCAAGAAACCCGACCAGCAGGAACGGCAGGTTGCTGGCGACATTCCAGAAATTGGGCAGGCCTAGCCCGCTGCGCCCATCCGCGAAGGCGTGATAAGCCGGATCCTGCGGAATGGCGGGGATCCAGAACGCGGCAGTGATTACAGCCAGCGAAATGCCTGCCAGCAATCCATGGCGCCAGTTCATTGGCAAGAAGTCCCTTCTCGTGTTCAACAGGCCCTCCTGCGGAGGGCCTGTACTGGAAATGGCGCGCCCGGCGGGATTCGAACCCACGACCTACGGCTTCGGAGACCGTCACTCTATCCAGCTGAGCTACGGGCGCTTTGCAGGCCGGCCCCAAGGTGTCGGGTGCTTCAAGCCTCTGGCAGAGGCGCGATTCTAGCGGCCCGGGCGTCACAGCGTCCAATGCGTCATTTTGGCGGCTCCGGGCTACGGTCGGTATAATTCGCCCTTCACGCCAGCAGTCAACGAACGAGGATCCCCGTGGCCAAGACCGACAAGCATTTCAAGAACGTTTTCAGCGGGATACTCGGCATCCTGATTGCCATCGCGATCGCCCTGTTCATCTTCTCGCGCTTTACCGACGACGACATCACCGGCGCCAGGCTGGTGGACGACCCGCTGCTGCAGGAAAAGGCCAATGAGCGTATCCGGCCCTTCGGCCGCGTTGCGGTGGCTGGGCAGGACAATGGCGCCCTGGCCATTGAGGAACCCCCGGCCGTGGCACCGGCTGCAAGCCCCGCTGCCGAGCCAGCCGCCACGGTTGCTGCAGCCGTGGATGGCGCCGGTACCTACCAGTCGGCCTGCGCCGTATGTCACACCGCAGGCATCGCCGGCGCCCCGCGTGTCGGCGACAAGGCCGGTTGGGCGGCGCGCATTGCCCAGGGCCCGGACACCCTGAACAAGCACGCCATCAAGGGCTTCCAGGGCGTGGCCGGCATGATGCCCGCCAAGGGCGGCCGGCTGGACCTGTCTGATGCAGCGGTCATCGCCGCAGTCGAGCACATGGTGAACCAGAGCCGCTGAGCTCAGGATTCCGGCGCCTGGCGATCCAGGCGCCGATAGCCCAGGGCTTCGGAAATCGCGTCGACGCCGACTTCTTCTGCCTGGGCAAGGTCGGCGATCGATCGGCCCACCCGCAGCACGCGATGACAGGCCCGCGCCGACAGGCCCAAGCGAACAGATGCGCTGGACAGCAGGGACTCCTCGGCAGAACCCAGATGACAGGCCTTGGCCAATTCCTGGATGGGCAGGCTGCAATTGTCACCGCCACGATGCGCCTGCCGCTCTCGCGCCAGCAATACCCGGCCCGCCACCACTGCACTGGTTTCCGGCACGACATCGTTGCGCGCGAGCGATGCGTAATCCAGCCGCGGCACCTCCACATGCAGGTCAATGCGATCGAGCAGCGGACCTGAAAGCTTGGCGAGATAGCGGCGGCGCTGTGGCTCGCTGCAGCGGCAACGTCCGCGCATATCGCCAGCATAGCCACAAGGACAGGGATTCATCGCCGCCACCAGCTGGAACCGCGCCGGGAAACAGCCACGATAGTTGGCGCGCGCTACGCTCACGGCCCCGCTCTCCAGCGGCTCACGCAGGGCCTCCAGCACATCGCGGCGAAATTCCGGCAGCTCATCCAGGAACAACACGCCGTGATGGGCCAGCGAGATTTCCCCAGGTTGCAGGCGGGTTCCGCCGCCGATGATTGCCGCCGCCGAGGCGCTGTGATGCGGCGCGCGATAGGGTCGTCGGCGCCAGTGCTGCGCGCTGGGTGCAACAACGCCGACCGAATGCAGCATGGCCGATTCCAGTGCCTGCGCGTCATCGAGTGGCGGCAGCAGGCCACACAGGCGCTCGGCCAGCATGCTCTTGCCTGAGCCCGGCGGACCGAGCATCAGCACACTATGGCCACCGGCCGCAGCCACTTCCAGTGCGCGACGCGCCATCTGCTGTCCGCGCACATCCACCAGGTCGGGACTCGCGACTGGCTCTGCCGCGAGTTGTTCATCGGCAGCGAAGTTCAGCGGCTTCCGACCTTTCAGTGCAGCACAGATGTCATCCAGGCTGGCTACCGCGGCCACCTGTGCACCCGCCGCCATGCGCGCCTCATGCGCGTTGATTGCCGGAACCACCAACTGGTGGCCATCGCGGGTGGCATGAACGGCTGCTGCAAGCAGGCCGCGCACCGGACGCAACTCGCCTGACAGGGCCAGTTCACCGTAGAACTCCTTGCCGACGAGGCATTTCGCCGGCAACTGCGCTGATGCCGTGAGGATGCCCAGCGCAATGGCCAGGTCGTATCGGCCTCCTTCCTTGGGAAGATCGGCAGGCGCCAGGTTGACGGTGATGCGCCCTGGCGGAAATTCCAGGCCGCAATGCGCCAGTGCAGCGCGCACGCGGTCGCGGCTGTCGCGCACGGAAGTCTCGGCCAGTCCTACCAGTGAGAATTGCGGCAGGCCGCTGCCGCAGTGAACCTCGACGGTCACTACCGGTGCATCCAGGCCCAGCTGCGCCCGGGTGGTGACAGCCGCCAGGCTCAAGTGAGCCGGCGCAGCACACCGACGCCGCGATTCAGCGTTTGGCGGCAGCCTGCTCCAGGGCGGCGAGTCGCGCTTCCAGCGCCTCCAGTCGTTCGCGACTGCGGCGCAATACGCCGGACTGCACATCGAATTCCTGGCGCGTCACCAGGTCCAGCCGCGACAGGCCGCTTTGCAGCACGGCCTTGAAATTCTGTTCCAGGTCGTCCTTCAGTGCAGTCAGCCCGGGCGGCACGGAATCGGCCAGGCGTCGCGCCAGGTCGTCGAGGTTCTTGGGGTCGAAGTTCATCGTTGCGCTCCTGTGGGAGGCAAGCTTCGACGGAGGGCAAGATGGCGTCAAGTACGGCCATGGCGGGACGCTACGCCCGCCCGAGCCGTGCCGATGCCCCGATTTGCTGCCCGTGACAGCAGAAATCCCGGCCTTCGGTGACCACCGCCCCCACATTCCATTACACTCCCGACAGGAGCAAATACCGTGAAAATGGTCACCGCCATCATCAAGCCCTACAAGCTGGACGAGGTCCGCGCCGCCCTTGCCGAGGTCGGGGTTCAGGGCATCACTGTGACGGAGGTCAAAGGATTTGGCCGCCAGAAAGGACACACTGAGCTCTATCGTGGGGCTGAATATGTCGTGGACTTCCTGCCCAAGGTCCGGATCGAGATCGCGGTTGAAGACGACCGCGTCGACGCGGTGATAGACACCATCACCGCAGCGGCCCGGACAGGCAAGATTGGCGACGGCAAGATTTTTGTGGCGCCGCTCGGCACTGTGGTACGTATTCGTACCGGCGAGCTGGATACGAAGGCACTTTAGGGACGGCGTTGCGACCAGGAGGTCGAGATGTTGCGCAAGATAATTTATGGCGTGTTGATCGGTACCCTCGCCATGGGCAGCGCCCATGCGACGGAGACTGTCTATACCTGGAAGGACGCCAAGGGCCAGGTTCATTTCACCGACCGCCCACGCGCGCCCAGCGATGCCAAGGAAGTCAACGTGTACGTACGTGACAGCGGTGGTGGCGAGGAGTCGCCGCCGGAATCTGCTGGCACTAACTCGTCAACGAGCTATCCGTCCGATGAACCCGCAGCCAGCGGCGGTACCGTGGCAAGCGTGCAGGCCGACGTGGCCAAGGCGCGCGCCGAGAACTGCAAGAAGGCACAGGATCGCTACAAGTCCTACGTCGAATCACGTCGCCTGTTCCGCGAAGGAGAAGGTGGCCAGCGCCAGTACCTGTCAGACCAGGAACTGGCCGAGGCTCGCGTCCGTGCCAAGCAGGCCGTGGACGAATACTGCAGCTAGGCGCTGTCGCCGCCCGGTTCGGGCACAATGAGCCCCGCGCCAGGCGGGCGCGTGGGCTCCTGACATCATGAAAGTTGGATTCATCGGACTCGGCGCCATGGGCCTGCCCATGGCAGGGCACCTGGCCCGCGCGGGACTGCTCACCGGCGTGTGGAATCGCAGTCGCGCCAAGGCCGAGGTGCTCGCCGCCGAGACCGGCTGCACCCTCTTCAAGGACCCTGCCGAACTCGCGAAATCAGTCGATCTGGTCATCCTTTGCGTCAGTGCCGACCAAGACGTGCTTGATATCGTCAAGGCCATGGGCGCTGCATTGCGCCCCGGCAGCATCGTGGTGGACTGCTCCACCGTGAGCGCGGTAACAGCGCGCGAGGCCGCCGGGCTGTGCCAGGCAGCGGGCGCGCAATTCCTGGACTGCCCAGTGAGTGGCGGCGTCGAAGGTGCACGCAATGCAACGCTGGCGATGATGTGCGGCGGTGATGAGGCGGCCTTTAAGCAGGCGCGGCCTGCGCTGGAGAAGCTGGCCAAGTCGCTGGTCCTGCTCGGTCCCTGCGGCGCCGGCCAGGCCACCAAGGCCACCAACCAGATCATGTGTGCGGGGATTATCCAGGTGGTCGCCGAAGCGATGGCCTTTGCACGCGCCGAGGGCTTGCCGCTGGACAAGGTCATTGACGTGCTGGGCAAGGGCGCAGGATCCAGCTGGTATTTCGTCCACCGTGCGCCGTTCATGGCCCGCGGCGAGTACCCGGCGGGGTTTCGCGTGCGCCTGCACCAGAAGGATCTTGGCATCTGCCGCGACATGGCCGCCGCCCACGGCGCTGCCCTGCCCTCGGTAGACAGCACGCTTGCGTCCTATCGTGAGTTGATAGAGCAGGGCTTTGGCGACGAGGACATCTCCTCGATCTTTCGCCTGAAGGCCAGGCTGTATCCAGACAAGGATGATGGTTGAAGCCGTGACCCCAAGCCGCACCAGCAGTCGCACGCCGCCGCCACTCTGGTTGCCAGACTTCTGTGCGCCGGGCAGCGTGCTGGCGACGGTGCTGATCGCCGAACTGGTAGCCGTCCTGCTGACACTGGCCGTGCACGACCTGGATGGTCACTTCTGGAGCGGGCTTGCCCATGCCTCGCTGTTCCTGCTGTGGGCTGGGCTCGGTTCTGCCGCTGCCTTGTGCGCCGCGCGCGCGCGATTGCATGCACTCGACGTGCGTTGGGGTTCGGCGCTTGCACTGCTGTTGCTGCTGCTGGTCACCGGCGTGGTGTCAGAAGCCGCGTGGTGGCTCACCACTTCGCCCGGACGACTGCTGGGACTGGAAGCACCCACGGGCAGTCGCGGCCATATGGGATTCCTGCTGCGCAATCTCGCCATCTGCGCCATTGCCGGCGGCCTTGCGCTGCGATACCTGTATGTCACGCAACAGTGGCGGCGCAATGTCCAGGCAGAAGCGCAGAGCCGGGTTCGTGCCTTGCAGGCACGCATCCGCCCGCATTTCCTCTTCAACAGCATGAACACCATCGCCGCGCTGATCCGCTCGCGCCCGGCCTTGGCGGAACAGGCCATCGCCGACCTGTCGGACCTGTTTCGCGCTTCGTTGCGCGAGTATCGCGAGCGCATCCCGCTGGCCGATGAGGTCGAGATTGCCAGGTCCTACGAACGCGTCGAAAGGCTCAGGCTGGGCGAGCGCCTGACCGTGGAATGGGCGCTGGAGGCCCTGCCGGTCGACACGCTGATTCCCGCACTGGTGTTGCAGCCTCTGCTGGAGAACGCCGTGTACCACGGCATCGAGCCCCTGGCGACCGGCGGCACTATTAGCATCCGCGGTGGCCTCGAAGGTAGCCACGCCCTGATCACCATCGAGAATCCCGTGCAGCCACGGCTGGTAGCGCGGCGCCCCGGCCACAGCATCGGACTCGATAACGTGCGCCAACGCATCGACCTGCTCTACCACGGCGAGGCCAGCCTCGAGGTGATTGAGACCGCCGACCGGTTCATCGTCGTCATGCGCCTGCCGCTCAAGCTGGATCAGTCGTGACACTGCGCGTCATCGTGGTCGATGACGAACCACCCGCGCGCGAACGCCTTGCGCAGCTGCTGTCCGAGCTGCCGGATATCGAGCTTGCTGGCAGCGCAGCCTCGGGCGACGAGGCCCTGCGCCTGGCTGATCGCCTGCGCCCGCACGTGATCCTGATGGATATCCGCATGCCGGGCATGGATGGGCTGGAGGCGGCGCGTCACCTGGCGGGTTTTCCGGAGCCGCCTGCGGTGATCTTCACCACGGCCTACGATGAACACGCCCTTGAAGCCTTTGATGTGCGTGCTTCGGGCTACCTGTTGAAGCCCATCCGCGCGGATCGCCTACGCGAGGCGCTCGATCGCGCCAGCCAGCCGACGCGCGCGCAGTTGAGCCAGATTGCCGACGGTCCGGGCAGCGGACGGCGGACCCAGATAGCGGCTCGCGTGCGCGAAGAACTACGCCTGGTGCCGGTTGCCGATGTCTTGTGCTTTGTCGCAGACCAGAAATACACCACGGTCCGCTATCGCGGCGGCGAAGTGCTGATCGAGGAACCGCTGAAGGCGCTGGAAGACGAATTCGGCCCGGAATTCCTGCGTGTTCACCGAAACGCTCTGGTCGCCGTCGAGCAGATCGAGGCGATCGAGCGCGATGACGATGGGCGCGCGCAGGTGCGCCTGCGCCATGAGGGCGGCCATGTGCCCATCAGCCGGCGCCTGATCGCCGAAGTGACCCGTCGGCTAAAAGGCTGAGGTCCCGCGCGGCGCATCCTGCGCCTGCCAATTGCGCCAGCCGTGCAGGGTCAACGCTCCCACACCCGCCAGGAAGACCAGCAGCGCAACCAGCCCACCGAGCGCTGGCAGTTGGCGCACGAACGCCAGGGCAACCAACGCGAACAGCAGGAACAGGATTCGCCAGCCGACCGAGTCGGCCTTTTCAGCACCGAGTCGTGCCAGGGCAAAATCGCCAATGAACAGCGCGCCCACCAGGTAGCCGAGCATCAACAACAACACATAGCCCGCCAGTACGGTGAGGCCCAGCGGTATGCCGATGATGGTAATCATCATCAAGGCCGCCGCGAGCGGAATGCACACCAGCATGGCCAGGCCCAGGCCCAGGCTCGCCAGCACGTCGCTCTTCACGGTAGCCGGCGCCGCGCGGCTGAAGCGCGGCGCCACCAGGACGAACAGCGCGCCCAGTGCCACCAGGCCCAGGAAGAACAAGGCCCGGCCAAAACCCCAGGCGATTTCTCCCATGCCCTTGCCCCACTCGCGGATCTTGCGTGGCTTGCGCTCGATGCCGCCCGCCACCTGGGCGCGGGGATCAATATTGGCCTCATTGCGACTGCGATAGGTCAGCCGCCCGGAAATCCGTGCGTCAGGTCCGATGCGAATGTCCTCGCCTGTGAGGCTGACGTCGCCACCGACAATACCGTTGATGTCGATGTGCTCGCCGAATACCTGGAGGGTGCGGCCCACCGTCCCGGCGACCTCTACCCTGCCACCGGCCAGCGAGGCCGAACCCTTGAGGTCGGCGCCCCGGGCCACCCGGACCGTACCGCCCGCTGCGCGCACGTTGCCCTCGACCGTGGCCTCAATGCGCACGTCACCGCCCGCGGCGTACAAGTCGTCGCCCACCTGGCCGCGAACCTCGACTTCACCGCCGGTGACCACCGCATCACCCTCAATGCGACCCTCAAGGAGACTGCGCCCGGCAGCTACGAAGGCATCGCCCGGGACATCTTCGTCCAGCCGCACTTGCTCTCCGGCAGAAAACCGGTCGTCGCCGAAGCTCGCATGGGCCGAGTCCTCTGCAACCGCAGTTCCCCCGGCCAGCGCCAACATCAGGCATCCCGCCAGAATTTCCTTGCGCATGTCGTCCCCCTGGAGGCCTTGTGCCCCGGTTTAGCCTGCATCCTAGCCCCTGGCGGCATGTTTCGCAGCCTCCGGGGTGACCGGCGGGCATGGCAGAATGCGCCAATGACCGGCGAAATCCGCATTGCGACCCGACGCAGCCGCCTCGCGCTCTGGCAGGCCGAGCATGTCCGTACCCGCCTGAAGGCGGCCCATCCGGGCCTGGCGGTGAGCCTGGTTCCCATGGTCACCGAGGGCGATCGCATCCTCGATCGATCGCTGGCGGCTATCGGCGGCAAGGGCCTGTTCATCAAGGAGCTTGAGGTCGCGATGATGGAGGGCCACGCCGAACTGGCCGTGCATTCCATGAAGGACGTGCCGGCGGTCCTGCCCGAGGGCATGACCATCACTGCCGTGCTTGAACGCGCCGATCCGCGCGATGCTTTCCTGTCTGCGCAGGCGAGCTCGCTGGATGAACTCAAGCCCGGCGCACGCGTTGGCACCTCCAGCCTGCGCCGCCAGTGCCAGCTGCTGCTGGCGCGGCCTGACCTGCAGATCCGCCAGCTGCGCGGCAATGTCGAGACTCGCCTGCGCAAGCTCGACGAAGGCGAGTACGACGCCATCATCCTGGCCACTGCCGGACTCGAGCGACTGGACCTTGGACATCGCATCACGGCGCGGTTGGACACTTCAGTCATGCTGCCCGCCGTTGGCCAGGGCATCGTCGGCATCGAGTGCCGCAGCGATGACCAGCGCACTCGTGACTTGCTGCAAGTACTGGCACACGAAGATACCCGTCGCTGCATTGCCGCTGAGCGCGGCTTTTCTGCGCGCCTGGGTGGTAGCTGCCAGTCGCCTATTGCGGGCTTCGCCATCCTCGAAGCGGGCCAGTTGCGATTGCGCGGCCTGGTCGGTGCCGAGGACGGCAGTGAGTCCTGTCACGACGAGATGACCGGCTCGCCTGATCAGGGCGAGGCCCTCGGTCGCGCATTGGCGGAGAAGCTTCTCGCCGCGGGTGCCGGGCGCTTGCTGGCTGCGGGCGCCAGGCAGGATCGCGGCTGAGATGAAACGCCTCAATGGCATCGGCGTGCTGGTGACCCGGCCTGAGCATCAGGCGCAGCACCTTTGCCGCTTGATCGAGAGCGAAGGCGGCGCGCCGGTCAGCTACCCGGCGCTTTCCATCAAGCCGCGGCAGGATCGTGCTGCAGTGCGCGCCTCGGTGGGTCCGGCCGATCGCTATGACATCGTGGTTTTTGTCAGTGCCAATGCCGTGCGCTTCGGCGTGGACTTGCTGGAACAGCGCCGCGACCTGTGCCTGGCGGCCATTGGGCCAGCGACCGCTGCTGCGCTCAACGCGGCCGGCTATCGCGTCTCGCTGATTCCCGCGGAGGGTTCCGATACCGAGTCGCTGCTGTCCATGCCGCAACTCGCCCACCTGACCAATGAGCGCGTATTGATCGTGCGCGGCGTTGGCGGCCGCGAGCTATTGGGCGACACCCTGCGCGCGCGTGGCGCGGCCGTGAGTTATGCCGAGGTCTATACTCGCGCCCCGGCGCGCCCGACGCCGGAATTGCAGGCCGAAGTTGAACAACTGTGGCGCCATGGCGGCATCCAGGCCTATACGGCCACCAGCGTCGAGGTCCTCGACACCTTGATGGGCATCGTTACCACCCGTTGCCGTGAGTTGATGGATTCCACGGCACTGCTGACCGGCGCCGCGCGCGTGGCCGAAGCCGCGGTGCGCTACGGTCTCGGCTCGCCGCTGATACTGGCGGATGCCCCGGACGATGCCGCACTGGTCCATGCCCTGATGCGCTGGCGCGAGACCGGCTCGCGCGCCTGATCAGACCGTGCGCGCCTGGGAATCGTGCGACCAGTCAAAGGAATCAAAGAATATGCGTGCCGGATCGGCACCCAGGGTCGGCAGCGTCCCGCGCACCGCGTCGATCATTGCTGGCGGTCCTGCTGCGTAGATATCAAAGCCCGCCAGCCCGGCGACGCCACGCATGACGGCTTCGTGGACCAGCCCGCGCGCGTGGCTGCTATCTTGCGGTTCATCCGACAGCACCGGGACATAGCGAAAGCGCCGCGACTTTGCCGCCAGTTGCTGAAGCCAGTCTTCGTCATACAAGTCCGTCACCGTGCGCACGCCGCGATACAGGGTCACCTCGCGCCGGCTCTCGGTCTCCAGCACCTTGCGCAGGATAGCCTTCAGCGGCGCGTAACCCGTGCCGCCGCCAATCAGCAACAGCGGCCGCGAGCCGGGCTGGTAGATGAACTGCCCCAGCGGTCCCTCGATGCGCAGGAGCCCGCCTTCGCCAAGTGAGGCAAAGACCTGCTCGGAAAATTCGCCGCCGGGTGCGCGGCGCACGTGCAGTTCCAGGTGTTCATCGTCGTGTGGCGGGTTGGCGAGTGAAAAACTGCGGCGGCGATCGCCCGACAGCATTACATCAACGTACTGGCCAGCCTGCCAGTGAAAGGGCTCAACTGCCGGCAGGCGCAACCAAAGCCCCATGACATCCGGGGCCAGCACCACGCGCCTGGCCACACGACAGGGCAGGCTGCGAACCTCGACATCGGTGACGTGGCGAATCTCGCGGATTTCGATCACCAGGTCGGTTTCGGCATGGGCGCGGCAAATCAGGGCGTGACCGGCAGTGATGTCGTCATCGCACAGCGCACGCGGCCGCCCCGAGGGATAACTCACCTTCCCTTCTACCAATCGGACCAGGCAGGTGCCGCAGGAGCCGCCCTTGCAGCTGTGAGGCAGGTTCAGGTGATGCTGCAGGGCAGCGTCCAAAACAGGACGCTGTGGATCAACGACGAATTCCCTGCCCGTAGGCAGCAACTTGACCCGCATTCGGCCCCTCCCCTGACGACGGCGCATTATCACTGCCGCCGGGGCTGCCGTAACGGAATTTGTGGGCTAGAAATTGCGCTTGGTTGTGATGGTGACCTGGAAGCGATCATTGAAGGGGACCGTATCCAGCGCGTAGGACAGGTCGACATGGATGACCGATCCTGCGCCGCTGCGCGAATTGCCTATTCGCAGCCCCAGTCCGACATCCTTCAGCAAGCCCTGGTTTGACAGGCCCAGGCCGGTCGGGCCCCAGGTGCGGCCGGCATCAAAGAACGCCGCCCCGCCGACATTGAACAGATGGAAGGGATACCAGTGGGTGTACAGGCGATGCTCAATAGTCAGCAGCGCGCTGGAGGTTCCGCCCTGGTAGCGAAACGGATAGCCGCGCAGTCCCTCCTCGGCACCCAGCAGCAACTGGCGATCGGGGTCCAGCCCCTCGGCAAAGGTACCCACGGCGCGCACAAGCAATCGCTGCCACTCGCCCAAGCGCCAGTCGTGGCGCACCTCTGCCTGCAGCATGGCGTCGCGCAAATCACCCGATTCCACCCGTCCACGGGTGGACATCATCAGCTTGAGCTCCCGATCCTCACTGAGTGTCCGCCGGTGGGTAGCTTCGCCACGGAAATGCCAGGCGTCCGCAGTTGATCCGAATCCGGTGCTGCTATAGCCCAGGCTGGCACTGAAGGTGGTGCCGAGATTGACGTCCTCGATGCGGCCGATCTGGTCCTGGTTACGCACTTCGGCATAGCCATCCTGCTCCCACTCGATACCGATCCAGGGATAGGAAAACTTCTGGTCAGCGGGAAGCTCGGCCCGTGATATCAACGGTGCCTCGGCGAATTCCTTCTGGTCGAATCGCAGGCCCGTCCACCAGCGTCGCGTCCAGCCATCAGATAGCCCCGGCGACCAGCCATAACGCAGTTCGGCCTGGCGACGATCCACTTGCAGGGCATCGACCGGCCGCGAAAGGTCGTAGCGCGTCTCGATATGCTTGTCATGATCCAGCGTCAGGCCGGTGGCCCAGCGCGAATCGAGCGAATAGAAGGGGCGGCCGATGTCAAAGAACTGGCGGCTGCCGTCGCTGAGGTCCTGAAGCTTGAGGTCGGTCTGCCAGCGTGAGCCAAATACGTTGGCGTCTTTCCATGCAAGCGCGGTGGTCGTACGGTCAACATCGTCCTGCAGCAGGAACTGTAGCTTCTTGCCGCGCCCGAACAGGTTCAACTCCTCGATCTCGATGCGCGACTTGCTCGCCCCACCGTTGCTGGAATAGCTGAGCCCCGGGGTTAGCGTCCACACGTCCTTGACCGAGACCTCAATATCGACGCGCTTGTTCGCTTCATCCCACGCGGCGACACGAACTACAGCGTCATACAGGTAGCGTTTGCTGCGCAACATGCGCTCGCTTTCCGCCAGCGCGGCCGCTCGGAAAGGCTCGCCCTCGCGAAAGGACAGCGCGGCCAGCACCGTGGCCGGGCGTGTCTCCATGTGCAGGGCGTTGGCGGCCCGGTACAAGCCAGAGTCCTCGCCCGCGTGGCTAGTGTCAAAGATCTCTTCGACTTGCACCAGGATGCGCCCGATGGTCGTTCCCTGGGCCTCGAGGGACTCGGGGGATGGCAAGACAGCGTCTTGCGGCAGTGGCGAGATGCGCGCGGGCTTCCAGTCTTCCGCGCGGGCACGGAATTTCGCGGCATGGGCATCGACGACAGGCGCCAATGCCGCGGCAATAAGCAGAATTCGCAAGATGGCGCCGCGCATGCCGATTTCGCCGCATGACATTGGTGACATGCGTTAGACGTCAGGCGGGCAGTCGATCAATCGTATGATTGGGGGGGTGGACACGCCTCGCTTCATCATTGTCGGCTGCGGCTACACCGGCCAGCGCCTGCTGCCGGCACTCTCGGCATTAGGCCCGGTGATTGCCACCACCTCGGCCGCGCCTTCGAGTGCAGCGCTTATTGCAGCCGGAAACGATGCCAGGCCCTGGGACCTTGACCGGGCTGCTGCCATGCCCCTCGCTGCGGAAGAAGTCGACGGCAGCATCATGGCCTGCCTGTTCCCGCCGCCGCGTACCAGCGACCGTGACACCCGCATGCAACAGCTGCTGACCTCGCTGGCCGCGCAGCCGCGGCGCATCGTTTATGTCAGCACCGTAGGTGTTTACGGTGATCGTCAGGGAGAACGCGTCACCGAGGACACGGTGCCCCAGCCCCAGACACCGCGGGCAACGCGGCGCCTGGATGCGGAAACTCGCCTGCGCGCGTACTGCAGCCAAAACGACGTCGAGTGGGTCATCCTGCGCGTGCCGGCCATTTACGGACCCGGCCGCCTGCCGGTAGAACGCATTCGTCGCGGCATTCCCACGCTGACTGAGGCGCAGGCAGGACCTGGTAATCGCATCCATGTGGATGACCTGGTGCTGGCCTGCGTGGCTGCGGCGACTCGCCCGCAAGCGGCCAATCGCATCTTCAACATCAGTGACGGCGATCCCCTGTCCACCACGGCCTTCATCGCCATCGTCGCCAGGCTCAGCGGATTGCCGACCCCGCCTGCCGTGCCACTCGAAGCGTTGCGGCAACAACTGCCGCCAACGGCGATATCTTTTCTTGAGGAGTCCCGGCTGGTGGATGCCACGCGCATGCGCGAGGTGCTGGGTGTGCAGCCGCACTACCCCAAGGCCGTCGACGGCATCCAGGCCAGCCTCGGCAAGCCCTGACCCGACTCAGGGAATGAGTACGGTACTGCCCGTAGTGCGACGCGCCTCCAGATCCTGGTGCGCACGCGCCACATCGGCTAGCGCATAGCGCTGGCCGATTTTCAGCTTGATGTCGCCGCGAGCGACAGCCGCAAACAGTTCGCGCGCGCCACGAGCCAGGTCGGCGGGGCGCGCGATGTAGTGAAACAGCGCTGGCCGCGTGAGGTACAGCGAGCCGCGGCGCGTCAGCTCCAGCGGCGCAACAGCCGGCACCGGCCCTGAGGCATTACCAAAGCTCACCATCAATCCGCGCGGCCGCAGGCAATCCAGCGAGGCGAAGAAAGTATCCTTGCCCACCGAGTCATACACCACCGGTACACCGCGACCACCGGTGATGCGGCGCACTTCAGCGGCCAGTTCGGCAGGCGCTACCGTCAAGGCGTGCTGTGCACCGTGGGCGCGCACCAGCCTGGCCTTGGCTTCGCTGCCGACCACCGCAATGACTTCGGCACCCAGCGCGCGTGCCCATTGCACGGCGATCAGGCCAACACCACCGGCGGCAGCATGGATGAGCACAGGATCACCACGACGCACGCGATAGGTTTGTCGTAGCAGGAACCAGGCGGTCAGCCCCTTGAGCATCAGCCCCGCGGCAACGTCGTCGGCGATTTCTGCCGGCAGTGCCACCAGCTTGGCCGCAGAAACATTACGTGCCGTGGCATAGGCGCCCGTGGTGCTGTCGCAATAAGCCACGCGCTGGCCCAGCTTGAAGCGGCGCACGCCCGGGCCCAGCGCCTCGATGACACCCGCGGCCTCACGTCCCAGGCCGGCAGGCAACTGCATCGGGTACAGGCCGGTGCGATCGTAGACATCGATAAAATTGAGGCCAATCGCGCTATGGCGCAGGCGGACTTCATTGCGCGCTGGCGGTGGCACGTCCACCGCGCCCAGCTGCATGACTTCGGGTCCACCGTGAGCATGGATGCGTACTACCTGCTCACTCACGGCATTACTCTGCGGCAGGCAGCGGGTTGGCGGCGAAGCTGAGCTCCGTGACCACGCGCCCGCCAATCAGGTGTTCCTGCAGGATGCGCTCCAGGTTCGCCGGTGTGGCGCGGCGGTACCAGGTGCCTTCCGGGTAGACCAGCATCACCGGGCCTTCACAGCACACGCGCAGGCATTGGGCTTGTGTGCGCAGCACGCCGCCTTCGACATCCGCCAGGCCGAGCTCGCGCAAGCGGCGCTTGAGGTAATTCCAGGATTCCTGCGCCTGCTCTTTTGGTGCGCACTTGCCATGGATGCAGAGGAACACATGCCGGCGCGCACTACCCAGCGCCAGCTTGCGCACGGCATCGGGCAATGTGTCCAGCGATTGCGGTTCGCTCAAAGAGCAGTCTCGTCGGTTTCGCCAGTGCGGATGCGGATGACACGCTCGAGCGTGCTGACAAAGATCTTGCCATCGCCTACCTTGCCGGTCTTGGAGGCGTTGATGATGGCCTCGACCACCTGCTCGACCAGCTCGTCACGCAGGGCAACCTCGATGCGGGTCTTGGGCACGAAGTCCACCACGTACTCGGCGCCGCGATAAAGCTCGGTGTGGCCACGCTGGCGGCCGAAGCCCTTGACCTCGGTCACCGTCATGCCGGAGATGCCGATCTCCGACAACGCGGCGCGCACGTCGTCGAGCTTGAACGGCTTGATGATTGCAGTAACCAGCTTCATGACCCACTCCTGACAACAGACCCTAATACCCCGGCAGCGGGGCAATTCTAAGCCGAGAGCCGGGCCAGTGCATTGCGGACGATGCTGAATCGGCAAAAACAGGTCAGATAGCCGCGCTACAGGCATCGCGGCGCTTGCCTACCTTGGCCTCACGCCCGGAAGGACGCCGGGCGGCCAAGGAGGATCGGCCATGGATGTAACCACACGCAGTCTGTTTTCTGCCTTCTGTTTGACCACGCTATGCTTTGCCAGCACCCTCGCGGCGGCAGCCACCGGGCGCAGTCCGGGTGCTGCTTCGGTAACCGACGATGGGCAGGCCGCCTATTCGATCCCGATCTGGGTGCCGCCCGGCACTGCGAGCCTCGCGCCGACCTTGTCATTGGAATATCGCCATCGCCGTCCGGGCGGGCTGCTTGGCGTCGGCTGGTCACTGGGCGGCCTGTCGCAGATGGAGCGTTGCCCGCAAACCATTGCCCAGGACGGTGTCGCCGGCGCGGTCACGCAGTTCGGTAGCGACCGCTTTTGCCTGGATGGCCAACGCCTGGTTGTAAGCAACGGCCAGGTCTACGGAACCGCCGCCGCCGAATACCGCACCGAGATCGAATCACAGGCGCGCATTCGGCCGCTGGGAGCCGCGGGCACAGGCCCGCAGTCCTTCATTGTGGAAGGCAGCGATGGGCTCATTCGCGAGTACGGCGCAACCAGTGACTCGCGCATTGATGGTTCGGTCGGAATGAATGGGACCACTAGCGCGCGCGCATGGGCCATCAACCGCATCCGTGATCGCAACGGCAACGTCATCGATTTCCAGTACACCGAGGATGCCAGCAACGGCAGCTATCGCATTGCCCGCATTGCCTACAACGCCAACCCAACACGTGGCATCAGCGCTTCGCACTTCGTATCGTTCACCTACGAGATCCGGCCTTCCAGTGAAGTGGACCTCAGCTATGTCGCCGGCTCGCCAGTGCGCGAGATCAGGCGGCTGGATCGCATTGACATCAATCACGGCACCACATTGCTGCGTCGTTATGACCTGCAGTACCAGCCGAACCTGTCCAGCGCCGGACGCAGCCGGCTCATGGCAATCCAGGAGTGTGGTCGCGATCCGCTTGATTGCCTGGCGCCGACCACCTTCGCCTGGCAAGACGGCCAGTCGGGGCTCGGCAGCGAACAGGTGATTGCGGCTTCGCTGCACAACGTTTACTGGATGCCTGCCTCGCGCAGCGCCTGGGCGGCCGACATCAATGGTGACGGCCGTGATGACCTGGCCTGGCTGGGAGGCAGTGGCGCCGCACCGACGCTGCGCTACCGGATATCACCCGCCAGCGGTACAGCACCCGAGGTAAACACCGGCATCGCTGCGCCCATGGGCGCAACGCCGCTGGATTACAACGGCGATGGTCGCGCCGATGTCCTGTTCGTCGGCAGCAACGGTCGCTGGCAACTACTGACGGGAACCAGCACAGGCCTCAGCGCAGCCGTCGACACGGGGATTGCCGTCGCGGGCTTTGTGGATTTTCGCGGCACCGACATCAATGGCGACGGACTCGATGACATCGCCTGGTCCGAGATGGATTCCGGCGGATACACGCTGGTGGTGAATGTCCGCTATGCACAAGCGGGCGGGGGCTTCTCCGCCACTGCGGCGATGCTCTATGAGCAAGTGATGTACGAATGGGCCGAGGGCGGTGAATTCATCGGCCCGCCGGGACGCCAATTTGATCACGACGGCGACGGTCGCGCCGACTTGTTGATGAATGAAAACTACACCTTGGCCCGGATCACTGCCGATGGCAGCACTGTCGAGTTCTTCGACGGCGCCTTCACCAATGGCACGACACCGGACGTCAATGGTGACGGCTGCAGCGATTTCGCCTATCCCCACTGGAGCGGTGGCTGGCGGGTTCGCTTCAGCGGCTGTTACCTGTACGGCACAGGGACCGAGGTCGCAGTGCCCGGCTCGGGCTACGGGCATGCGCTGCCCCTGGACTGGAATGGTGATGGTCGTGACGACTTGCTGGTTACGGGCAGCAGCGATTGGCAGGCCATGGTCTCCATCGGGTCAACGTTGAACCCGGCTATCAGCACATCGCTGCCGCATCACTCTCCCCGCGCGTTCCTGCAGGGAGACTGGAATGGCGATGGACTGCAGGACATTGCAACGCATGATGGCCTGCAGCTTCGCCTGAGGGAGCACACCGGCCTTGTGCCGGACCTCCTGCTCGAGGCCATTGATGGTTTCGGCCGCGCCGCGCGCTTTACTTACAGGCCACTGAGCGATCCCGCGATTTACCAGCGGGGCAACGCCGCAACGTACCCGGATCAGGACGTCTCTGGCACGGGTGCCGTTGTCGCGGCGCTGTCCATCAGCGACGGCAGCGGCACTGGCGCCATGATGACCACGAACTTCCACTACCAGGGACTGCGGCGCAACCTGCACGGTCGCGGCGGACTCGGCTTCGCCAGCCGCGAGATCAGCGACCAGGCCGTACCCGGCGACGGTGTTATCGAAATCACCTATCGGCAAGATTTTCCCTTCGTCGGGGCGCCGACCACCATCGCCCGCCGTACTGCCAGCGCCGCGCCAATTTCGAATTCAATCCTGGAGTGGGCGGCACTCAGCCTGGGCACTGGCCCGGGATTGCGCCGACAGCCTTACGTCAGATTGCGCACCGACCAGTTTTTTGAGGCCGAAGGCACTCTCGCGGGCCAAGTGCACTCGTCGGTTCAACAGAGCGTTGCTGCCGTGGATTCGGGCTCCGGGCTCATTAGCGATAGCAGCGTCACAGTGACTGAGCACACCGGCGGCCTGAATCCCGGCGCAAGTCACACCACACGCATTCTGCACAGCGCCTGGCTTAACGACACCCAGAACTGGTGCCAAGGAAAGCCGCTAGCCACCCAGATCACCCGCAGCCACACCCTGCCAGGAGGAAGTCCGGTAACCCAGGGCTATTCCGCTGACTGGGATGGCGCCAAGTGTCGGCCGTCGCGCGAGATCACGGAACCGGGCAGCGCCCTGTGGCAGGTCACGCGCACTCTGGGCTACGACGCCTTCGGCAACCTTGGCAGTGACAGCGTGGTCGGCATCGGCATGACCGCACGGGTCACCACCATCTCCTGGGGATCTCGCGGCCAGTTCCCCGAGCGAATCACTAATGCACTGTCGCAGGCGACTCAACTGGCCTGGGACTACGGCTCAGGGCTGCGCACCAGCATCACCGACCCGAACGGCCTGGTGACACGCTGGACCTACGACGCCTACGGATCGCCCAGCAGCGAGACGCGCGCTGATGCTGGCAAGAGCCTCTGGACGATGGGTGCTTGTACCAGTGCCTGTGATTCTCGCTCCAGGGCACAACTCCTGGAGCGCACGCTCGACAGCACAGGAACGGAATTCCATCGCCGACTGATCGACCTGGACAATCACGACCGCCCGTACCGCGCCGCCAGCCAGATGCCGGGTGGCGGCATGAGCGAAGTACGCGCCGACTTCGACTCCCGCGGCAGGACGTCGCGCCTATATCGGCCACACTGGTCAGGCCTGGCTCACGAGGGTTACACGGACTACACCTACGACCTGCTGGGTCGTCGGCGCTCCGCCACCGATTACAGGTCGGCGGGAAACCTGGTGCGCGGCCTGCAATGGCAATACGACGGCCTGACCGCGCAGCAGACCGACCCTCGCGGCTACACCCAGAGCCTTGCCTACAGTGCCTGGGGCAACCTGCTGCAGGCTACGGATGCCGCCGGCGGGCGCAGCAGCTATCAATACGATGCCCGCGGACTGCCGCTACAAGCGACTGACCCAGCAGGCAACATCGTGATGACAGGCAGCTACAGCGCCTCGGGCATGCTGACGTCGATCAACGACATGAATCGCGGGAACCTTGTTTTCACGCTCAATGCACTGGGCGAGCGCATCACTGAACGCAATGCCCGTGGCCAGAACACCAGCTATACCTACGATCTCCTGGGCAGGTTGGTCTCTCGCGCAGAACCTGAAGGCAGCAGCAGCTGGACCTGGGGTGCCGCCGCTGCTGCAAGAAATATCGGACAGCTCGCCAGCTTGGCCGGACCCGGCTATTCGGAGTCGCTCAGCTATGATGCGTTGGGCCGTATGTCGGCCCGCACCATCAACTCAGACGCCAGCTATCGCTACGACTATGGCTACGGCGCCAGTGGTTTCCTCGACAGCCTCACCTATCCCGCCAGCACCAATGGCTATCGCCTGAAGCTCGGCTACGAATACGCGCAGGGCCATCTGAGCCGGATTCGCGACTTCAACGCACCCGCTACGGTGCCGTGGCAACTGGGGGCGGTCGACGCCAGCGGCCGGGTCCTTGATGAATCGCTAGGCACCAGCATCCGTGTATTCAGTGCATACGACCCGGTTACCGGCCTGCTGGCTACGCGCCAGGCCGGTGTCGGCGCCAGCACCAGCCTGCAAGACCTTAGCTGGGACTGGGACGCCAGCGGTAATCTCACTCGCCGCCGTGACCTGAATCGATCACTGACCGAGGAGTTCGACTACGACGCACTCGGCCGGCTGGATCAGTCGCGACTCAATGGCCAGTTGAACCTGGACCTTGCCTATGACGCTACCGGCAACATCACCTACAAGTCCGACATCGGGTCGTATGGCTATCACCCGAGCAAGCGCCATGCAGTAACCACCGCGGGTGTGCGCAGCTACACCTATGACGCCAGCGGCAACATGGCCACGCAAAACGGTACGTCGATCAATTGGCTCAGCTTCGACCTGCCTGCCTCCCTGACCGCCGCCGGCGGCAACAGCAGCCAGTTTTCCTACACACCTGGCCGCAATCGCTGGCGGCAGCAGGCCACGCTGGCGGGGGTGGCTGAATCCACCATCTATGTTGGCGGATTGATGGAGAAGGTCACCAGTGCTGGGACCACACGTTATCGCCACTACATCCAGGTTCCGGGTGGAACGGCTGCAATTTTCCAGAGATCGACCGGCAGCCCCGCCTCAGAGACCTGGTACCTGACCCGTGATCACCTCGGCAGTACCGACAGGATCCTGGGCGCGAGCGGCATCACGGTCGCTGCAGCAGCCGGCTTCGATGCTTTCGGCGCCCGGCGCGCGGTGTCAGGTAACGGCCCACCCTCCGCGGCCGACCTGGCTGCGTTTGCCGCCACGACCCGCGATGGCTTCACCAGCCACGAGCACCTCGACCAGCTTGGCCTGATACACATGAACGGCAGGCTCTACGACCCACAACTGGGCAGGTTCATGGGCGCAGATCCAGTGGTACAGGCGCCTTACTTCAGCCAGAGCCTGAACCGCTACAGCTACGCCTGGAACAATCCCCTGTCGCGGGTCGACTTGAACGGTTTCGAGTCAGATCGACCCTGCCTGACCGGGTCCACCGGCAACTGCGCGCACCTGACGGTCATTGGCCTCAGATTCTGGCTCGATATGCCCGGGTCGGGCACGTGGCAGGGAGCGAACTTTGCCGACCGGGACCCTTGTGGCCAGGACGGCAGTGCCATGGCCTGCTTCCAGCGCAATGGGCAGATTACCGATGCCGCCAGCGTCGTACTCACTCCCGCGGCTGCCACTGATCCGGTGCTGCGCGGGTCGGGCAACGACTACCTGCACGGCCTGGCGGCGCGCTTCGCTAACATCATGTTGGGTTCGGCGCCCGTGTTCCTCATATTTGGCGACTCCGACTTTGATTGGTTTGATGTGCCCCGTAGTGAAGATGGCCAGGCCGGTGCCCGGCTGGGGAACATAGGCTATTTTGTCGGCGGTGCTGCTGGTACCGTGCGCAGGGGTGGTGCACAGACTGCAAGGGCGGTTACCAATCCAATACCCTCGGAGCTGGCGCGGGTCGTTGCCGGTAGCCGGCCGCTGACGACACTTGGACGCACTGGGGCCAAAGACGTGTTTGTTGTTGCTGCTGACGATATCGCCGGAATGAACGCGGCCCAATTGTGGCAACGACTGACAGTTGGCGCCTCCGACACGTTTACGGTGATTCGGTTTCCAACACCAGCGTCCGGAATAGCTTCACCCGTCTTCAGGAATAACGCTGGATTCCTGCAGGGTGGACTTACACGCGGCGGTGCTCGGGAATTTGTAATCCCCAACGGGCCAATCCCGCCAGGGGCAAGAATCACGGTGGTGGGTCCATGAAGCTATTGCCAACTGAAACCGCACTGGTCGGGAAATGGCGGCTGGTTGGCGGCAAGGTGGAGGCCAATTCCACCTGCCGGCGCATTGACCGCGTCGTAAAGGACCAGCTCACCCAAATTGGAGCCGACGAATCAGGCTGGGATACGCTTTATCGTGACCCGGCGGACGGCAGGTATTGGGAGTTGACGTATCCCGAGAGTGACAGCGAAGGTGGTGGACCTCCGCAACTTGTATGTCTTGACCAGGACAGCGCGCGGGCCAAGTATGGGGATGTTGTCAGTTAGGATAATGATGCGGATCGATTGGCAGATCCATGCTGAGTCGCTCACCGACTGGGATCCGCCAGTTGGCCGGCAAGCCGCAAGCGAACCGGCTCAGGCCCGGGTGGCGGTTTGACACAGGTCAGGTGGGCGCGGCGGCAGATAGCGCATAGTGCCGACTTCACCTGGAGGTACACCATGTACAGATCCCTGCCCGTTGCAGCGCTGACGCTAGCATTTGCGACCACCGCCATGGCGGCGGGCGCCAACAACGTCGACACCGGGATGCCGAATCGCATCTCCATGAATGTCACGGTGTCCAAGCAAACCCAGGGCGCGACCTTCGGCGAGAAGGTGCACGCAGGCCTGCAGGCGGCAGGCGGCGCCGTGGCCAGTGGCGCGAGCCTTATCATCGAGTGCGGCGCGACGGCCTGCGTCGTCACGCTCCCGGACGGCAGCGGCTATCGTGCCGAGCTGAATTCGATGACGCTCGGTCCGCTCGATGCGGCGCAGGGCATGGACATGCACCAGGTTGCAGACGGCGCCTCGCTGCTCGGCGGCGCATTGCCCGGCGGCGGCATCCTGTCCGCCGCTATCTCGTCGGTCAGCAGCCTGGCCGGCGGCGGAGGCGGAGGCGGTGCCTCTTCCAGCGCCTACGCCGCCACCGGGCGCAGCGCCACCCCCACACCACTCAGTAGTCGCACCCGGTCCGATGGCAGCATCGATGTCACCGAAACGCTCGTCGATGGCGACTACACGCTGACCCTGGTCGTGGAAAAGCCGACCAGCGGACTCAAGGACGCGTTGAAGCCGCAGGTGCGCAAGGCCTCGCCACACCGCATTCGCATACAACTTGTTTTCACAGCCGCGGACGGTGCGCTGCGCGCACGGCATGACGTCGCCAAGAACTCAATTTCCAACATGAGATGACAGTGGACTCGTTCTCCAGCTTTTGCTGCCAGATTGATCCAGGGACTGGGAGGGTCGCCTCAAAGCGCTTCATGAAGTAACGCGCTAGGATGCTGCACCAGGCTTGAGGGAGGTATCACCATGCCTGCACCCACAGAAATGCTGCACCGCATTGACGACCACACGGTCGACGGCCCCGGCTACCGCGTCTCCCTGCCAGATGCCCACGTGGTGATCTATGCCACCGAGGGCCGCACCGCACACCTGCAAATCGAGAGTGGCGCAGCCCGCGATGGCCAGGTGGATTGGCGGCTCCATGCCGAATCGCTCACCGACTGGGATCCGCCGGATGGTGGCCCAGTGATGAGTGAAGCGGAGCGCCAGCAGATCCTGCTGCGCATTGGTCGTGCGCTGAAGACGCTGGGCATTCATTACAAGATGGCCTAGCCGCTGATGAAGGGCAGCACGATGGCGGACACCGCGGTGATGATCACGATCGCCGCCAGGTTCACATACCAGCCAGCGCGCATCATCTGGCGCATGGTGATGCGCCCGCTGGCAAAGACGATGGCATTGGGCGGCGTCCCCACCGGCAGCATGAAGGCGCAGGAGGTGGCAATGGCCGCCGGCGCCACCAGCTGCAATACCGGGTAGTCGGTACCGGCAGCGATGGCCGCGAGGATGGGCATGAAGGTCGCGGCCGAGGCGACATTCGAGTTCAGCTCGGTCCAGAACACCAGCAAGGTCACCACAGCCGCAGTCAGCGCCACCAAGTGCCAGGTGCCGAGCACCGACAAAGACTTGCCAATTTGTTCGGCCAGGCCGCTGTCCTGGATTGCCACGGCAAGGGCCAGGCCACCACCGAACAGCAGCAATACATCCCAGGGAACGCGGCGCAGGTCCGGCCCCTGCAGCAATGCGCCGCCCCGTGCGGCACCCGTGGGTATCAGGAACAGCGAAGCGCCGGCGATCAGGGCCACGCTGGTGTCGTTGAGACCATCCAGCCCGGGAATCATCCGCAGCAACGGCCCACCGACCCAGGCGCCCGCGGTTGCGGCAAAGACGATAGCAACGCGCTTTTCCTGCACGCTCACCGGACCGAGGCTGGCCACGGCGGCCAGCACGGCATGGTGCGCAGCAGCCTGCGAGCCCAGCTTGAAGGGAAAGGCTAAACGAACGAGTGCCAGCCAGGCCACGGGCATCAGCAACAACACGGTGGGCAGGCCGAAAGCCAGCCACTGCGCAAAGCTGATGGTCTGGCCAAAGTTCTCCTGCATGAAGCCCACCACCAGGGCGTTGGTGGGCGTACCCACCAGCGTGGCCAGGCCGCCGATGGTTGCGCCATAGGAAACACACAGCACCACGGCGGTGGAAAAGTTGCGCGAGTTCAGGTCATCCGTTGAGCCTTCCGGCGAGACGATTTGCGCCACCGACAATGCCACTGGCAGCATCATCAGCGCGGTCGCGGTATTGCTGGCCCACATGCTGATGAATCCGGTAGCACACATCATCCCCAGGATCAGCCCCTGCGGATGCCCGCCCGCCCAGGCTACGATGTTGTAGGCAATGCGCCGGTGCAGGTTGCTGCGCTCCATCGCCAGTGCCAGCAGGAAGCCACCCAGGATCAGGTAGATGGTCGGATTGCCGTAGCCACCCGCCAGGCTGCTGGCACTCGCGGCGCCCAGCATGGGCAGCACGGCCAGCGGCACCAGCGCAGTCGCGGCCAGCGGCAGCGCCTCGGTCGCCCACCAGATCGCCATCAAGGCCATCACGCCTGCCGTTTGCCAGGCCGCCAATGGCATGCCCGCCGGCGCCTCGACCATCAGCGAAACAGCAAACGCTGCCAGGCCCAGCATCAGGCCGACGTTCTGCACCAGGGTCCTGGCTTGTGGTTCGCTCATCGGTCCGCCTTTACATGTTCGACACGAGCCGGCCATGCGTATGGGAATACGGCGGCTGCCAGTATAGAGTTCGCCCGCAGCGGAGGATCAAACCCGATGGCCGAAACAATTGTCGTTCTGGGGGCCTGCCACGCGGGGGCACAAGCGGTAGATAGCCTGCGCCGCGAAGGCTACAAGGGCCGACTGGTGCTGATCGGGGACGAAGAATCCCTGCCCTACCAGCGCCCACCGCTATCCAAGGCTTTCCTCGGCGGCAAGCTGGAGCGTGATCGCCTGTTGATCCGCCATGCCGCCTACTACGACAGCATTCACTGTGAGCTGATGCTGGGCCGGCGCGCGCTGAAGCTCGATGCCGAAGGCCGCACCCTGCTGCTTGATGATGGCAGCCACGTCGGCTACGACCGCCTGATCCTGGCCACCGGTGGCCGCGCCCGGCCGCTGGACGTGCCCGGCGCAGGACTCGCCGGCATTCACCTGCTGCGCACCGTGGCCGATGTCGACGCCATTCGCGCAGAGGCACGCGCCGGACAGCGTGCAGTCATCGTCGGCGCCGGCTATATCGGGCTGGAATGCGCGGCAACATTTCGCCAGCTGGGACTCGATGTCACGGTGATCGAAATGGCTGATCGCGTAATGAACCGCGTGGTCGCCGCCGAGATGAGCCGCTTCTACAGTGAACGCCACACGGCCCAGGGCGTGCGCCTGCTGATGGGCCGCCAGGTGCAGGCCTTCGGTGGCGAGACGCGTGTGGACGCCGTGGCCTGCAGTGATGGCGAGCGCTTTCCGGCGGACATCGTCATTGTTGGCGTCGGCCTGCTGCCCAACAGCGAGATTGCCGAAGCTGCGGGGCTGGCCTGCGACGATGGCATTACTGTTGATGAGCATTGCCGCAGCAGCGACCCGGATGTCTACGCCATCGGCGATTGTTGCAACCACCCGAGTCCGCGCTATGGCCGGCGTATCCGCCTGGAGTCGGTCGACAACGCCTTCGAGCAGGCGCGCACTGCGGCCGCCAACCTCTGCGGTCGTGCGCTGGTACACGACAAGGTGCCGTGGTTCTGGTCGGACCAGTACGAGTTGAAGCTGCAGATCGTCGGCCTGTCGCAAGGCTTCGACCAGATCGTCATGCGTGGCGATCCCGCTGGCAATTCCTTCAGTTGCTGCTATCTACGCAATGGTGAGCTCATTGCGCTTGATGCCGTCAACAACACTCGCGATTACATGGCCGCTCGCAAGTTCATTGCAGAGCATGGCCGGCCTGATCCCGCGCGCCTGGCCGATCCGGAGATTCCCCTGCGGGAAACCTGAACGGCGTCACTGTCGGGCGCTGGCTTTTTTTGGCAGCGCAAAATATCATGTCCGCAGCCAGAAATCCGACAGTTTCAAGGACTTAGACATGACCGACCAGGCGCAGCAGCTCGACTCAGTGGATCGCGAGTTCCGCGCCATGTTGGCCAAGATGACCGGTGGCATTGCGCCGCAGGATTACGGCGCGGCGTGGTGGGACTGGTGGCTGCACCTGGCCGCATCTCCGGCGCGCCAATACGAGTTGCAGCAATGCGCCCTGCAGAAGGCCATGCAGCTGTGGCAGTTCAATGCCGAGGCGGCACAAGGCAAGCCGATGGCGCCCACCAGCACCGGCGATCGTCGTTTTGACGGCGAGGCCTGGCAGCACTACCCGTTCAATGTCATGGCGCAGGCCTTCCAGAACAACCTGGCCCTGATCGAGGAATCAACCCGCGACATCGATGGCCTGCAGCCGCGCAATGCAAGGCTGGTCGAATTCGCCGCCCGTCAGGCCGCGGAGGTCACCTCACCTGCCAACAACCCGCTGACCAATCCGGAAGTCATCCGCCAGACCGTGGCCGAGAAAGGCCAGAACCTGGCCCGCGGCCACAAGCATTTCCTTGAGGACCTGGAGCGCACGCTGCAAGGCGGCGAAACGCCGGGTACCGAGTCCTTCCGCGTCGGCGAACACATTGCCGTCACCGAGGGCAAGGTGGTCTATCGTAACGACCTGATCGAGTTGATCCAGTACTCGCCCACCACGCCCGATGTTCATGCCGAACCGGTGCTGGTCGTGCCGGCCTGGATCATGAAGTACTACATCCTCGACCTGTCACCAAAAAACTCAATGGTGGCGTGGCTGGTGGACCAGGGTCGCACGGTGTTCATGATCTCCTGGAAGAACCCATCCGCCGCAGATCGCGAACTTGGCATGGACGACTACCTGCGCCTGGGCGTGTACGCCGCACTCGACGCGGTCAGCGCCATCGTGCCGGGCCAGCGCATCCACGCTGCAGGCTACTGCATCGGCGGCACCCTGCTCTCCATCGCTGCAGCAGCCCTGGCGCGCCAGGACGATACGCGCATCAAGGACATCACCTTGTTTGCTGCGCAGACCGACTTCAGCGAACCGGGCGAGTTGTCGCTGTTCATCAGCCCGGCCCAGATCGCGATGCTCGAGGCACTGATGTTCAAGGAGGGCGTGCTCGATTCCGCCAAGATGGGCGGCGCCTTCGTGCTGCTGCGCGCCCACGACCTGCTGTGGCAACCGGCGGTGAAGAATTACCTCAAGGGCGAGCGCGACCCGATGATTGACCTGATGGCATGGAATGCCGACGGCACGCGCATGCCCTGGAAGATGCACAGTGAATACCTGCAGGGCCTGTACCTGAACAACGACCTCGCCGAGGGTCGCTTCAAGGTCGAGGGCGAGGTCGTGCGCCTGTCCGATATCCGCGTGCCGATGTTCGTAGTCGGTACCGAGACCGACCACGTCGCGCCGTGGAAGTCCGTGTACAAGGTCGGGCGACTTTCTGGATCAGCGGAATTCACCTTCCTGCTGACCAGCGGTGGCCACAACGCCGGCATCGTCAGCGGACCGGTTCATCCCAAGCGCCGCCATCGCGTGCGCAGTACGCGCCCCGCCGAGCAGGACTTGTCGGCAGACACCTGGTTTGAGACAACCGAAGTCAAGGCCGGCTCCTGGTGGCCGACCTGGAATGAGTGGCTGAACGCCCACTCACCCGAGGGACGCGTGGCGCCCCCGACCCTGGGTAGCGAAGCCGCAGGTTATGCGCCGATCGCCGACGCGCCCGGCAGCTACGTCCTGCAGCGCTAGCGCGAAACCCGGCTCCAGCGTGCGGCGTGGCGGCTCTCGCGCCCCGCCGTTGACTCACCGTCGAACGACACGGCTTGCGGCTCGGCCATGCCCGCGGGCGGCGGATCGAGTACCTGCACGTTGACCACCGCACGCACACCGCCGTCGATTTCCGCCTCGGCACCGAGGAAGCTGCCGCAGTGGCCACAGAAGAGGAAATCCGCGGTTTCCTGGCCGAATCGGTAGCGGATCATCTGCGCGTCATCGCGCTGCTTCCAGTGCAACTCGCCCTCGGGATCCGAGGTGTAGATGGCATTTCGCATCAGGCAGAAGGAACACTGGCAGGCGCGCACCGGCCAGTCTGCAGGCGCCCGCGTGGTGCGGAACTCAAACGCCTGCAACCCGCAGTGACAATGTCCCGGGAAGTTGCCCATGGGCTCAGGCCGGGGTCTTCCAGCAATAGGCATTGAGCTTGTTGCCGTCCAGGTCGCGGAAATAACCGACGTAGAAACCCGGCATCGTGCGCGGCCCGGCCGGCCCCTCGTCCTTGGCACCGAGTTCCATCGCCTTCTTGTACATTGCATCGACCTTGTCGTTACTGTCGACGACCAGTGAGATCATCGTGCCATTGCCGTAGGTCGCTGCCTTCTTGTCATAGGGCTTGATCACCGACAGCATCGGCTTGTCTGGCGCCACGCCCCAGGCGATGAAGGTGTCCATTTCCATCAGGCGCTTCGCACCCATCACGGCGAGCAGCTCATCGTAGAACCTGGCAGCACGTGCCATGTCATTGGTCCCGAGCGTTACGTATCCAATCATTTCAGCCTCCCGGCCAGGTGTTGTTGTTCAAGCTGAAGCCGCGGCCCGCATGAAGGCACGTAGCTTGAGGGCATCCAGCATACCCCCGGTGCGCAAGCCGCTGCAGACATCCAGTCCCGCAGGGCTTACAGTGGCAATGGCTTGTGCTGCGTTGTCCGGGCGCAGCCCCCCGGCCAGCAGCACGGGCACCGCAACGGCATCGCGAATACGGCGACTCAGCATCCAGTCATGAACGCGCCCGGTGCCGCCAAGCTCCTTGAGCTGCAGCGCGGGATTGCCTGAGTCGAGCAGGATCTCATCCACCCATTGCGCCGCCTCCATCGCCTCGGCAATGGAGGATTCGTCACGCACATGGATGACCTGCACCAGGCCCACGGCGGGCAGGAGCCTGCGCAATCTCTTCAGTTCCGTCGATGTCACATGGTCCACCAGTTGCAGCGTGGTGGTTCTCGCGTGCCGGTGCTGCTCGGCAATGGCCTCCGCGTCCTGCCTGGCCGTCAGCAGGAAGGTACGCATCGGTGGCGCAACGCTGGCAGCAATTTCCGCGATCAGATCATCGTCAATGACGCCGGGGCCACTGGGCATTTGCGACACCAGGCCCAGCGCCGCCGCGCCCTCCGCTGCTGCCATTCGCGCCTCATCGACGCTGGCGATGCAGCAAACCTTGATGAACGGGATCATGGCTAGGACGAGTGATCGTGCACCGCGCGCCAGCCGTCCTCGGTGCGCACCCACACCAGGGTGTACCAGCCGGACTGGTCTTCCAGGCCGCCACCGCTCAACAAGAACTGGCCCGTAGCCATGGCTGAATCAGGACCCAACTGTCGAACCACGATGTGATCGAAGGAAAGCGTCTGCCTGGGCTTGCCGGCATCGAAATATTTTTCGCGGAAAGCCTTCTCGATGGCCTCCACGCCTGGCCGCGGGCCGGTCTTGGTCATGAAGGTGACGTCGGGCACGTAAAGCGCCAGGTGTCCGATGAGGTCGCCGCGATTCCAGGCACTGGCTGAGCCCGCAATCTCTGCCTCTATCAGCGCGCGATCGTCCTCGAAATCGACTGCCGGCATGCAGGCTGAGAGCAGCAGGACGCTCGCGGCCAACGCAATGGACAGTGGTTGCCGATACCCTTGGCTGTTCATGACCGCAAACCCTCCGCATCCAGTTCCATGTAGACGTCTGCCCGCGCGTATTCGGTGCTGGCCGGCAAGGCCTGGTGACGAAAGCCCAGGCGCTGGTACAGGCGAATCGCGTTGTGCAGGCTGCTGTTGGTCCACAGGCAAAGCTTGGTGGCGCCGATCTTGCGGGCGTGAGCAATGGCCACGCGCCCAAGTTGCTCGCCGATGCCGCGCCCCTGGTGCGAGGGCGCGGTAGCCATCTTGGAGAACTCGAAATGGCCATCGCCTGCATGAACCAGTGCAATGGTGGCAACAGCAAGCTCGCCTTCAAGGGCAAAGAAGATCTGACCGCCCGTGTCGATGATCCAGCGCTTTGGATCGGCGAGGATCCGCTTGTCGGACTCCTCCATGAAAAAGAACTTCTCGATCCACTCGCGATTGAGGCGGGCGAAATCTGCCTCGTAGCGGGGATCAAAGACCACGATCTCGAACTCACTCTGCATCGCGATGCTCGCTGAACGTAAGCTCAAAGCCGCGCTCACCGCCATCGCTTACCACTACGGAGAAACCGCCCAGGGCATTCCTGCGGTACTCAATACGCCTGGGGAAATCGTGAGCAGGATTGGTGAATACCAGCATTTCGTCGCTGCAGTCCTCGAGCTTGAATGCAATGGGAACCGCGTTGTGGCTGACCTTGGCGATATAGAAGACTTCGGAGGACATCTCGACCAGGCGCAGGGTTTCCGACTCGGCGACAACACCCTCTGGCGACTCATTGAGCCCCTGGCCTTCAAAGGTGCGCGGCCCCAAACGCTGCCAGCGTTCATGCACCTTGCCCGCGCCTGCCGAGGCCACCCAATTACCCAACAGCCAACTAGCCACGGACAGCGAGGTGCATTCCGCGGCAGCGATACTTGGCCAGGCAAGCAAGAAGATCATCAGGAGTCTGTGCATCAGGAACCCCGGCTGCGGCGGCATCGCCAGACAAAATAATAGGCCAGCAGGTTGCAGGCAATCACGACGCCTGCCAACACGAATTGGACTGCGCGTGTCAGTTCGTCAGGATAGATCAACGGCAGCAGGTACTCAGCGATGAACCCGCCCGCATAGCCTGCCTCGCCGCCGCTGGCTCGCAGGGCATTCTCCAGCGGGGTCAGCGGACAAATCCAGCCGCTCAGTTCAATCACTATTCCCCACACAGCAGCAGGCAGGTGGAGCCAGGGCATCCACGCCCAGCGCAGGGCCAGCCAGCCGCCGGCGACCACAAAGACGATGAACGCCAGGTGCAGGATCAGGACCGCGTCGGCCAGTAGGCGAAAGATCATTTCGGCTCAATCAGGTCCCAGCGGTTGCCAAAGGGATCCTCAAACACCGCGACCACGCCGTAGAACTCAGTGCGCGGTGACTCGAGGAAGCGCACGCCGGCCTGCTGCATGCGCTGATGGTCACGCTGGAAATTATCGGTGTGCAGGAACAGGAACACGCGTCCTCCGGTCTGGTCGCCAATACGCGCTGCCTGCTGCGGGTTGGCCGCCTGCGCCAGCAGCAGGCCCGCGCCCCGGCTGCCCGGCGGCGTGACAACGACCCAGCGCTTGCCCTCCGGCATGGCCAGGTCCTGGGTCAACTCGAAGCCGAGCTTTCCCACAAAGAAATCAATTCCAGCCTGGTAATCCGGCACCAACACGCTGACCAGGGCGAGTGCCTGCTTCATGCAGCCTCCTCCAGTGCGTCGAAGAAACCATATTTCGGCTGGTAGTCCAGGATGCTGCGTGCACGGTCCACTGAATAGACACGGTCAATGCTCGCAGGCAATTCCCAGCCTCGCGCAAGAAACCGCCGCCGCGCACCCGGCAGGTAGCGCTCGATGACTACCCAGGGATCGGAGTACAGCTCGGCGCAATCCGCTTCCTTGAAGGGCGTCTGCGACGAGATGTTCAGCACCTCATGTCCAGCGATCGGCACATTCAAGGCCAGCTCGTGTGCCCGGGCAACATCGCGTTGGTCCACGCCACGAAACAGGCGATAGAACGCCTCCAGACCTGCTGCTTCCGGGAAGCAGCGCGACATGCGCAACACCACGCCGGACATTGCCGCGCCACAGGCCGATGCCAGTGCCGCCTCCGCCGCAAGCTTGGTCTCGTCGTAGATATCCTCGGGTTGCGGCTGCAGTGATTCCGTCACCCAGGTTGCCCGACCCGTGCGGCGGGTGCTGCAGCCATAAACCGAGGTGGTACTGGTCAGCACGAAGCGCCGGACACCATGACGCAGGGCGGCCGCCAGCAGATTCTGCGTCGCCCCGACATTGACCTCGCGAAAATCCTGCTCGCTGGCCACGCCGACATGCGGCGCATGCAGGGCGGCCACGTGTATCACTGCGTCCATGCCGCGGGTGGCGCGATCCAGCAGTGCGTCGTCACGGATATCACCGAGGTGCCGGGTCGCCTCGCCCTGCAAGCAATCCAGACCAAAGACCTCGCAATGGGGGGCAAGTTGCCGGGCCACGGCGGCGCCAATGCGCCCCGACGACCCGGTCACCAGTACGCGCATCTCACTCCACCAGCCTTGCAAAGTGGTAGCTCACCAGCGGCATCTTTTCGCGCAGGTAGAAGCGATGGGCATCCTTGCGCTGCACGCCTGAATCCAGGTGCAGGCAGCGGCAGTCTTCCTGGGCTGCCCGCTGGTAGAGCCAGTCAAGCAAGGCACTGCCAACGCCTTGCGAGCGTTCACTTGCGCGGGTGACCAGGTCATCCACGTAGAGATTGCGGCCATAGAACAGGTTCTCGCTGGTGCGGAAACCAGCAACACCGACCACCTCATCACCGCGCCACGCGGCAGCCAGGCGATAGCCCTGCGTTTCCTGGCGGCGCACCCGCGTCAAGAACTCGTCCTCAGCAACATGGGGCCGCAATTCGCGCATCACCTCGCAACAGGCTGTGATGTCTTCGTCGGTCGAGGCAATGCGAATGTCCATCATGTCTTCTCCAGCGCAAAGTCCACCGCCCGACGGGCGTGCAGCGCAGTCGTGTCATATACGGGAACACTGGCATCGGTCGCATCCAGCAGCAGGCCGATCTCGGTACAGCCGAATACGATGCCCTCGGCACCCGCACTCACCAGGTCAATGATGATTTCGCGGAGCGCAGCACGCGACGCCGGCAGGAATTGCCCACGACACAGCTCCGCAAATATCACTTCGTTGACCTGATCGCGCTGCGACTTCTGCGGCACGCACACCTTGAGGCCGCGTGATTCCAGCCGCTCGCGATAGAACGACTCTTCCATGGTGAAGCGCGTGCCCAGCAGCCCGACCACCTGCCGCCCATCGTCCAGCAGCGCCGTCGCAGTCGCATCGGCGATATGCAGCAAGGGAATGTCCACGGCGGCCTCGATCTGGGAGGCCACCTTGTGCATGGTATTGGTGCACAGCACCAGTCCGTCTGCACCGGCGACCTGCAGCCTCACCGCAGCCCGCGCCAGCACCTCGCCCGCTTCCTGCCAGCGACCCTCGCGCTGCATGAGCTGCATGTCATGGAAGTTGACGCTGTAGAGCAGTAGCTGCGCCGAGTGCAATCCGCCGAGGCGGGCGGCGACGTCGCGGTTGATCAGCTGGTAGTAATGCGCAGTCGATTCCCAGCTCATTCCACCCAGTAAGCCGAGTGTCTTCATGGGAAGGGCAGCGCCAGCAGGCGCCGGTACAGGGCCAGGTCGGTTTCAGAGAAGCAGCAGAAGATGACTTCGCCCACGTGGCGTGCCTGCAAGGAGAACTCGCGCACGCTGCTGATGGCAATACGCGCGGCCGGCTCCTTCGGATAGCCATATACGCCGGTACTGATGGACGGAAACGCAATGACCGCCAGGCGATGCTTCTCGGCCAGGGCCAGTGCATTGAGGTAACAGGAGCGCAGCAGAGCAGGCTCGCCGGCATCGCCGCCATGCCACACCGGTCCGACCGCATGAATGACATGCCCGCAGGGCAAACCGTGGCCGCCGGTGATGCGCGCCTCGCCCGTAGGGCAACCGCCCAGCGCGCGGCATTCCTTCAGCAAGCCGGGTCCCGCGGCCTGGTGGATGGCGCCATCCACGCCGCCGCCACCGAGCAGCGATTCGTTGGCGGCATTGACGATGGCGTGGACCGCAAGGGTGGTGATGTCAGCCAGGCGGGCCTGCATCAGGATTTCACCTTGCGATGGGACGCTCACGCTATGACGCTGCGAGCCTGGCTTGCAGGTCGTATTCGCTGGCGCCGGCGATGGTCACCTCGGCGAACTCGCCCACCGGCAAGGCCGACGCACCGCGCCCCGTGATCTTCACCACGCCATCAATTTCCGGCGCATCGGCTGCGCTACGCGCCACGGCAGTGCGACCCTCAATGGCATCGACCAGCACCCTGACGGTCTTGCCCACACGCGCCTGCAGGCGGTTGGCGCTGATGACCTGCTGGGCCTGCATGAAGCGGTGCCAGCGTTCTTCCTTCACTTCCTCCGGCACGTGATCCGGCAGCGCATTGGCCGCCGCACCCTCAACCGGCGAATACTTGAAGCAGCCCACGCGATCAAGCTGTGCTTCCTCCAGCCACTGCAGCAGGATCTCGAAGTCCTGCTCGGTCTCGCCCGGGAAGCCAACGATGAAGGTGCTGCGCAGGGTCAGCTCGGGCAACTCACGGCGCCAGCTCTTGATGCGATCCAGCGTGTTCTCGGCATGGGCCGGGCGCTTCATCAGCTTCAGCACCCGTGGGCTGCCATGCTGGAAGGGAATATCCAGGTAAGGCAGCACCTTGCCCGCCGCCATCAGCGGGATTACCTCATCCACGTGCGGATACGGATAGACGTAGTGCAGGCGCACCCACAGATCCAGCTCGCCCAATTCGCGGGCCAGGTCGATGAAGCGCGTGGCAATCTCGCGCTTGCCCCAGGCTTCAGCGCGGTAGCGCAGGTCTGACCCGTAGGCGCTGGTGTCCTGCGAAATCACCAGCAGCTCGCGCACGCCGGCATTCTTCAGGCGTATGGCCTCGTTCAATACGTGACTGATCGGCCGGCTGACCAGGTCGCCACGCATCGAGGGGATGATGCAAAAGCGGCAACGATGATTGCAGCCCTCGGAAATCTTCAGGTAGGCGTAATGGCGCGGTGTCAGCCTCACGCCCTGCGGCGGCACCAGGTCGAGGTAGGGATCGTGCTTTGGCGGCAGGTGCTCGTGCACCGCTCCCACCACTTCCTCGTAGGCATGCGGTCCGGTGACCTTCAGTACCTGCGGATGACGCTCGGTGATCTTCTCGGGCCTGGCGCCCAGGCAACCGGTCACGATGACGCGGCCATTCTGTGCCAGCGCCTCGCCGATGGCGTCGAGTGACTCGTGCACTGCATCGTCAATGAAGCCGCAGGTGTTGACCACCACCAGGTCAGCGGCGTCGTAGCTGGGCACGACCTCGTAACCTTCCGAGCGCAGCTGCGTAAGGATGCGTTCCGAATCAACGAGGGCCTTGGGGCAGCCCAGGCTGACAAATCCGATGCGGGGGTTCCTGGAGCTCATGGTCAGTTTCCGTGGGCGGGCTATGGTAGCGAATGCCCGCACATATTTCCTTTCGATCGCGGTAGAATCCTCGCTCATGCCCAAGGGTCACATCCCCGCCCGCCTGAGTTTCACCAAGATGCACGGGCTCGGCAACGACTTCATCGTCTTCGACGCGCCTGCGAAGGGTGCTCCCGACGCCGCTGCATTGCGCCGAATGGCCGACCGCCACACCGGCATTGGCTTCGACCAGGCGCTGATGCTCGAGCCACCACGCCATCCCGGCAGCGCGGTGTATTACCGCATCTTCAATGCCGATGGCCGCGAGGTCGAGCAATGTGGCAATGGCGCACGCTGCATCGCGCGTTTTGTGAGCGCGCGCCAGGGCCTCGGCGCCGGCGAGTTGCTGATGGAAAGCCCCGGCGGGCCGGTCCAGGCCCGGGTGCATGACGATGGCCAGGTCTCCGTCGCCATGGGCGTGCCGAATTTTGACCCGGCTTCGCTGCCCTTTGAGGCCAGCAGCGAGGCACATGTCTATCCGCTGTCCGTTGGCGGCAGCGAAGTGGAGATTGCTGCGGTGTCCATCGGCAATCCGCATGCCGTGATTCGCGTGCCCAGCGTGGCCGAGGCGCCGGTCGACCGGCTAGGCCCCGCCATCGAGACACATGCGCGCTTTCCCAAGCGCACCAACGTCGGCTTCATGGAAGTGGTCGACAGCGGCCACATTCGACTGCGCGTGCACGAGCGCGGCACGGGCGAGACGCGTGCCTGCGGCACGGGTGCCTGTGCGGCTGTGGCCGTCGGCCGTCGCCACGGCCTGCTGGGTGAGACGGTCGCCGTCGACCTGCCCGGTGGACAACTGAAAGTAAGCTGGAAGGGACCGGGTGAGCCAATCTGGCTGACTGGGCCCGCAGAAACTGCCTATGAGGGAGTCGCAAGCCTATGAACCCCAGAGCGCTACGCGGTATTGAAATTGCCGAGGTGGACGAGGAATCAGTCGCGTCCTACCTGGAGGCCTACCCGGAATTCTTTGACCGGCACGCCAGCATGCTGGGCAGGATGCGCCTGCCCGATGCACGCGGCGGCGGCACGACCGTGTCCCTGCTCGAGCGCCAGGTCGAGGTGCTGCGTGATCGCTCCCGCCAGCTTGAGCACAAGCTCGCTGAGTACATGGAGATCGCGCGCGACAATGACCTGCTGAACAGCCGCATCCACCGGCTGGCCGAGCGGCTGGTCGCGGCACGCGACCGCGCTGAGGCCATCAGCGCCATCGAGACTTCGCTGTGCGAAGACTTTGGCGCCCAGCAGGCGGTGCTGGTGTTGCAACCGGCCAGGCTGGGCGCACTCGCGCCGGAAAGCCGCTTCCTGCGCATCGCCAATACCGACGACCCGGCCTTCCATTCATTTGCGCCCTTGCTGGAATCCGGCCGCCCGCGATGCGGGCAGCTGCGTGACTCGCAGCGCAATTTCCTGTTTGGTGCCGAGACCGTCGCCATCGGCTCGGCCGCATTGATACCGCTGGGTGAAAAGGGCTCGCTGGGCCTGCTGGCCTGCGGTTCCAGTGATGCCGAACGATTCAACCCGGCCATGAGCACGGACTACCTGGCCCAGATCGCCGAGTTGATCGCTGCGGCGCTCACGCGCAGCTGATGGCCGGGCCGGACCCCGGCTGGATTGAGCGCTACCTCGCGCACCTGCGCTCGGAGCGCAGGCTGTCGCCGCATACTGAATCCGCCTACCGCCGCGACCTCGAAGGCTTTCGCGAATTCTGCGAGCGCCAGGAAGTCACCGCGTGGGCAGCACTCGACAACACCCACGTACGCAGCTTCGCGGCCCATGAATATCGTGATGGGCTCGGGGCGCGCAGCATCCAGCGCCGGCTCTCGGCACTGCGTGGTTTCTTCAACTACCTGATCCGCGAACAGGAACTCGGCGCCAACCCGGCGGTGGGTGTGCAGGCGCCGAAGGCGCCGCGACGATTGCCGCAAACGCTAGACGTCGACCAGGTGGCCAGCCTGCTGGAAAGCCCGACCCTGGAACCGCTCAGCGTGCGCGACCGCGCGATGATGGAGCTGCTGTATTCCTCGGGATTGCGCCTGTCGGAACTCGCTGGCCTTGAAGTGCTCGACATCGACCTGGCGGATCGCACCGTGCGCGTACTGGGCAAGGGCTCAAAGACTCGCATCGTGCCGGTCGGTCGCCACGCGGTGAGTGCGCTGCAAGCCTGGTTGGCGGAGCGCTCCAAGCTGGTACAGCCGGGAGAATCTGCATTGTTTGTTGGAAAGAACGGCGGGCGCCTCGGCGGCCGGGCCATCCAGCAGCGCATCCAGCGCTGGGCCAAGCGCTCAGGCCTGGGCATCCCGGTTCACCCTCACCTGTTCCGCCATTCTTTCGCCACCCACCTGCTGGAATCCAGCCGCGACCTGCGCGGCGTGCAGGAACTGCTTGGTCATGCTGACATCAGCACGACCCAGGTCTACACCCACCTCGACTTCCAGCACCTGGCACGTGTGTATGACGAGAGCCATCCGCGCGCGCGCAAAGTGAAATAGCCCGGTGGATGCGCCCTCAGAAATCCGCCTGAAGAAGAAGTCCCGTGTGCTGGAAGTGGCCTGGACCGACGGCACGCACTTTGCCCTGCCCTTTGAATACCTGCGCGTGTACTCACCGTCCGCCGAGGTGCGTGGCCATGGTCCAGGTGAAGGCAAGCTGGAGCTGGCCAAGGAAGCCGTGCGGGTGACCCAGGCGGACCAGGTTGGCACCTATGCCGTACGCCTGCATTTTGATGACGGCCATGACAGTGGCCTCTACAGCTGGCAATACCTGCACGAGCTCGGCAGCCAATACCAGCAGAAATGGGCCCGTTACCTCGAGCGCTGCGAGCGCCTGGGCTACCAGAGAAAACCGCTGCCTGAGGCCTGACCCGTGGGCTTTGCCGGCGCCGCCCCGTACAATCGGGGCCGGCCCACGGAAACCGTCATGACCCCCGAGCGCGAAGCCCCGAATACCGTTGATTTCGGCTACCAGCAGGTTGCCACGTCAGAAAAGGCGCGGCATGTGCGTGGCGTTTTTGACTCGGTGGCCGGCCGTTACGACCTGATGAATGACCTGATGTCCGGTGGCCTGCATCGCCTGTGGAAGCGCTTTGCACTCGCCCAGACCGGGCTGCGCCCTGGCATGCGCGCACTCGATGTCGCGACAGGCACAGGCGACCTCGGCAAGGGCATGTCACGCCAGGTTGGATCCGGCGGTCAGGTCATCCTTTCTGACATCAACTGGGAAATGCTCTCGCGAGGTCGTGACGCGCTGCTCGATGCCGGGATCTGCGGCAACGTTGGCTTCGCGCAGGCCGATGCCCAGCAATTGCCTTTTCCCGATGCCAGCTTCGACTGCATCACCATTGGCTTCGGGCTGCGCAATGTCACCGACAAGCCGGCGGCGCTTCGCTCCATGCGGCGCGCCCTGCGCCCGGGTGGCAAGCTGCTGGTGCTGGAATTCTCCAGACCTACCGCACCGGGCCTGAAGCCGATCTATGACACCTATTCCTTCAAGGTCCTGCCGCGCCTGGGCCAGTGGGTGGCCAATGATGAGGACAGCTATCGCTACCTCGCCGAATCCATTCGCATGCATCCCGACCAGCCCACGCTGGCCGCCATGATGCGAGACGCCGGGCTGGAGGACTGCCGCTGGCACAACCTCGCCGGCGGCATTGTGGCCCTGCACGTCGGCCACGTTTACTGAGCGGCCCATGCCCACCGATCCCCTGCTCGCACCCTTCGAAGAGATGTTGAACCGCAATATCGCTGGTTCGTCGCGTGCACGCGGACTGCTGGCGCGCGTTGAGGGTCGCACGCTGGCCATTCGCCTGGCGGCCACGCCGATACGCCTGCAATGCAGCGCGGTTTCAGGACGCCTGCAACTCGGGCGCGATGCCGGGCAGGCCGACGTGGTCATCGAAGGCTCGCCCTTTTCACTGGCGCGCATGGCCGCCACCGACCCAGTCGCCTCCATGCGCCAGGGCCAGGTGCGCATCGAGGGCGATGCGGAGGTAGCCCAGGTGTTCCAGCAACTGCTGAAGGCTGCACAGCCTGACCTGGAGGAAGAACTTTCGCGCGTCACCGGCGATGCCTTTGCACACCACTTCGCCCACGCTGCGCGCGATGTCCTCGCCTTTGGCCAGCGGGCGCTGGAAACCTTTGCGCAAAACAGCGCCGAGTACCTCACCGAAGAAGGCCGCGACCTGCCATCCGCACCAGAAGCCGAGGCATTCCTCACCGATGTGGACAAGCTGCGCGAGGCCACCGACCGACTGGAAGCCAGGGTTTCCCAGCTGGAGTCACGCGGGAGGCCGAGGTGATCTCGATGCGCGTGGCCAGGCGCCTACTGGCCATCCAGCGCGTGCTGGTGCGCCATGGCCTGGATGATTTCGTTCGCGCCACCCACCTCTATCGTCCGCTGCGCTTCTTCTACTACCTCTCGCCATGGACCTGGTTTGCCCGCAGCCGCAGCCTGAGCCGCGGCGAACGCCTGCGCCTGGCGCTGGAAGAACTCGGGCCGATCTTCGTCAAGTTCGGCCAGGCCCTGTCGACACGGCGCGACTTGCTGCCGCTGGACATCGCTGACGAGCTGGCCAAGTTGCAGGATCGTGTGCCGCCATTCCCCGGCAGCATCGCCCGCGAACAGGTAGAGCACGCCCTAGGCAAGCCGATCACCGAAATATTTGCCAGCTTTGACGAAAAGCCGCTGGCGGCCGCCTCCATCGCCCAGGTCCACGTGGCCACGCTGGCCGACGGCACCGAGGTGGTGGTCAAGGTGCTGCGTCCGGGCATGCGCAAGGTGATTGGCCGCGACCTCGAGGTGCTGCATGCACTGGCGCGCCTGGCACAGCAATATTGGCCGGATGCCCGTCGCCTGCGCCCGACCGAGGTGGTGACCGAGTATGAGAAGACCATCCTCGACGAGCTCGACCTGATGCGCGAGGCCGGCAATGCCTCGCAGCTGCGGCGTAATTTCGAGAACTCCCCCATGCTGCACGTGCCCGCCGTGTACTGGGATTACTGCCGGCGCGATGTGCTGGTGCTGGAACGCATCCGGGGCGTGCCGATCTCGGACATGACGCGCTTGCGCGCCGCCGGTGCCGACATCCAGCGCCTGGCCGAGAACGGTGTCGTCATCTTCTTCACCCAGGTGTTCAGCCACAACTTCTTCCATGCCGACATGCATCCGGGAAATATCTTCGTTGATATCTCGGACCCGGCGCGCCCACGTTATGCAGCGGTGGACTTCGGCATCATGGGAACGCTGGATCCGCGTGACCAGCTGTACCTGGCGGGTAACTTCCTCGCCTTCTTCGAGCGTGACTACCGCAAGGTTGCAATCCTGCACCTCGAGAGCGGCTGGGTCCCGCCCGGTTCGCGGGTGGATGAACTGGAAAGCGCAGTACGCACGGTCTGCGAGCCCATCTTCAACAAGCCGCTCAAGGACATTTCCTTCGGCCTGGTGCTGCTGCGTTTGTTCGAGGTAGCGCGGCGCTTTGACATGCAGGTGCAACCGCAACTGATCCTGTTGCAGAAGACGCTATTGAATATCGAGGGCCTGGGTCGGCAGCTCTACCCCGACCTTGACCTGTGGAAGACCGCGCAACCCATCCTGCGTGCGTGGATGTCGGAACGCGCCGGGCCCAAGGCGCTGGCCGAAAGTGCGCGGGCACACTGGCCCGATGTTGCCGAGGCCTTGAAGGTCCTGCCGGTCATTGCACGCCGCACCATACGCCAGGCCTATGACGAACGCCTTTCCTTGCGCACCGAGTCAGCCTCGGTCGAGGCATTGCGCAAGGAGTTGCAGGCAAGCCAGGCCCGCAGCCAGAAATCCCTCGCCGGTGCAGCGATCTTCCTGGGTGGCATTGTCTGGCTGGCGCTGGCTACCCAGCCCGTGTGGCTGGGCTGGGGCCTGGGCGCAGCGGGGCTTGGCTTGCTGTTCAGCGCACGCTCGCGCTAGCGCCGCGGCTCGATCCAGGTCGCCAGCGCCTCAGCACAAAGCTCGCCGTTCTCGTCAAACAAGGCGGTACCGGCAAAGTGCTTGCGCCCCTCACCGCCGACTCGCCAACCCAGGATCACACAAGGCTCGTTGGCCCGCACCCTGCGGCCGATACGCGCAGAGAATTGGCCCAGCAACGCGCCAGTTCCCGCGGCGGGCGTTGAAAACGCGCCGGGGCAATCCAGCGCTGCCCAGATGAACTCCGGCAGCACCTTGCCATCTGCACCCGCCAGCGATTCATCCGGCATCCACGGTGCTGCATGCAGCGGGCCCTCGCCAAGCCTGCCGGCAAAGATTCTCAGGCCATCACCGCGCTGGCGCTGTGGGCCGCAGACAAAACAGCCGGGATAAGGGTGATCATGAAAGCCCGCGTAGTGCAGCGCCGCCTCCATTGCCTCGCGGTAGCTGGGCGCAGCGGGCACATCCAGGTTGAACCGAGCCGGACGGCCGGTCGCCACAACCGACTCACCGTCCAGCAGTTGCACTTCGTCGGTGTCCGAGACCTGTACGTGCAGTGGGCGATCTAACGGCGGCGGGCGCTGCAGGCGCACTTCCAGCGCGGTGTTTACCGCACCCGACAACAGGCCGCAGACATAGCCGCCATTGCCGGAATTTGGCGGGCCACAAAAGCGATGGTTGATCAGCACAATGCGTTGTGCAGTCATGGCGCCGCGGCTCCACAATTCCAGCAGGTGGCAAACTGGCCCTCGACCGTCTCGTTGCATCCCCGACAACACCACGATGCGTGTTGCGTGGGTTGCTCCGACAGTTCCTGCTCGACAACTGACTTGGCACGCGACTCAGCGTAGTCGTCCACCCATAGCTGCGGCCAGGTTTCCATGAAGGGAATTTCGCCCAGCGCGCCGGCCAGGCGCGCGTTACGCACCTCGGTCACCACGCCGCTTGCGGCCAGCAGGTTCTGCATATGCACCACCTGCACCAGGGATTCCGCGCTGTAGATCCGTTTCATTGACTCACCGGGAGCTGCTGCACTGCACAAGCGGACTGATTATCGTAGCAATTCTGTTTGCCGGCGATTTCCCATAGAAAGCCCGGGCTGACACCAGTATGCTCCCCCGCGAATTGGACCTCAGGGCTGCATTGTATGCGCAAGATTTTTCTGGTCATCGTCAACACCCTGTTTGCCAGTTCCTCACTGGCAACCGACACAGGCGCCACGCTGGATGCATTCCTGAAGGCGCGCGAATCGCGCGACGCGGAGATCGCGCAATCGATCTGGCAATGGGCCGAGGTCGGCTACCAGGAACACAAGAGCTCAGGCTTGTTGCAGGAGGAACTGCGCGCCGCTGGGTTTGAGGTCACCGCCGGCATCGCCGGCATGCCCACCGCCTTCGTCGCCAGCTATGGCAAGGGTGGACCCGTCATCGCGCTGCTGGCCGAGTTTGACGCCCTGCCGGGCATCACCCAATCGGCATTGCCCCGTCGTGATCGCCTGCCGGGCAAGCTGTCGGGGCACGCCTGTGGTCACCACTTGCTGGGCGCGGGTTCGGTTTCAGCCGCCATCGCACTGCGCCACTGGCTAAAGGACAACAATCAGGCCGGCACCATCCGCCTGTACGGCACGCCCGCCGAAGAGGGCGGTGATGGCAAGGTCTACCTGACGCGCGACGGTGCCATGGCGGGCGTAGATGTCGTGCTGCACTGGCATCCCTCCAGCATCAATGCGGCCTTGCCTGGCAACTCACTATCCAACAAGAAGGCCAAGTTCCGCTTCAGCGGGATTTCCGCCCACGCCTCAGCCGCGCCACATCGCGGTCGTTCAGCGCTGGATGGCGTCGAGGCGATGAATTACATGGTCAACCTGATGCGCGAGCACGTGCCCAGCGATGCGCGTATCCACTACGTCATCACCAGCGGTGGCTCCGCGCCCAACGTGGTGCCGGACTTTGCCGAGTCCTATTACTACGTTCGCCACAAGGATCCCAAGATCGTGGCCGAGATCTTCGATCGCCTGGTTGAGGCTTCCGAAGGCGCAGCACGCGGCACGGGCACGCGTGTCGAGCATGAGGTGATTGGTGGCGTGCACAGCCTGCTGCCCAACGATGTGCTCGCGCAAGCCATGCACACCAGCCTGAGCGAGGTGGGCGGCTTCGAATACGACGAGTCCCAACAAGTCTTCGCTGAGGAGCTCTATACCAGCCTGGGAAATCCACGCCTCGCGCTCGGTTCGCAGTCCGAGGTCCAGGACATGCGCTATGAGGAAGGTGGCGTCGGCTCAACCGATGTCTCCGACATGAGCTGGAATATCCCCACCACCGGCTTGCGCACAGCGACCTGGATTCCGGGCACGCCCGCGCATAGTTGGCAAGCCATTGCCGCGGGCGGCATGAGCATCGGCTACAAGGGCATGTACCAGGCTTCGCGCACGCTGGCACGCATGGCCGTGCGCCTGTACCAGGACCCGGAATTACTGGCCCGTGCCAGGGCAGAGTTTGAGGAGCGCCGCGGACCCGACTATCGCTATGTGCCGATCGTCGGCGACCGTGCGCCGCCACTGGACTATCGCCGTGGCGTACCAGGCGGCGGAGACGACTGACCGAGACTGGCCAGGAATGCGGCGGGATCTTCGCGCCGCTCCAGCACTTCGACCAGCGCTGAGCCCACGACCACACCATCGGTGTGACCCGCCAGTCGCGCCACCTGGGCTGCGTTGCGGATGCCAAAGCCCGCGCAGACCGGTACGGCTGATGCCGCACGCACGCGGTCCAGGTAGTCGAGCACGGCATCAGGTACCTCCACCTGCTTGCCGGTGGTGCCGGTCGCGGTGACCGCATAGACAAATCCGCGCGCCTCACGGCAAAGCATCAGCAGGCGCTCCGTCGGCGTCACTGGCGTGACCATCTGGATCAACGCCAGGCCGCGCTGCTCAAGTGCTGCACAGATCTCCCGGCTCTCCTCGTAGGGCAAGTCCGGGATGATGAAACCACTCACGCCTGCTGCGGCTGCATCCAGTGCCAGCGAATCCATGCCATAGGCCAGCAACGGATTGAGGTAGCTCATCAAGAGCAGCGGTGCCTGCGGCCGCACCACCAGGCCCGAAAGCTCCGCGAGTATCCAGCGCAGGTTGACGCCTTGGGCCAGTGCACCACGGCTGGAGCGCTGGATGGTCATGCCATCGGCCATGGGATCTGAAAACGGCACGCCGATCTCAACGATATCTGCCGCCTGCGCCACGGCAGCAAGATCCTTGGCGAATTGCCCTTTGTCTGGAAAGCCCGCCGTGAGGAACGCAACCAGGGCGGGACGGCCCGCGCCCGTGGCCTGGCGAATGGCGGCAGCGATCACTGCACCGGGAGCGCTCATGTGCCCTCCTTCAGCAGGGTCTTCTGCAAGGTGGACATGTCCTTGTCGCCACGTCCGGACAGGCCGATGAGGATGCGACAACCCGGATGCGCCTTGGCGTAGCGCCGGGCACCGGCCAGAGCATGCGCACTCTCGATTGCTGCGAGGATACCCTCCGCACGGCAGCACTCACCCAGGGCCTCCAGTGCTTCGTCGTCGGTCACTGACTCGTAGCGCACCCGGCCCGCGGCCTGCAGCAACGCGTGCTCTGGCCCCACGCCGGAGTAGTCGAGCCCCGCAGACACCGAGTGAGTCTCCTGTACCTGGCCATCGCCGTCCTGCAGCACCATGGTGTAACTGCCCTGCAGCACGCCAGGACTTCCCTGCGACAGTGTTGCCGAGTTATCACCGAGGCCCGGCCCACGCCCACCGGCCTCGATGCCCAGCAGCGCAACCGCCTCGTCCCGCAGGAAGGGATGAAACAGGCCGATGGCATTGGAGCCACCACCCACACAGGCCACGGCAATATCCGGCAGGGCATCGGCCTGCTCGAGCATCTGCGCGCGCGCCTCGCGTCCAATCACCGACTGCAGCTCGCGCACCAGGTAGGGATAGGGATGCGGCCCGACCGCCGATCCGAGCAGGTAGTAAGTGCCCTCAGGATCAGAGACCCAGTCGCGCAGTGCCTCATCAATGGCAGCACGCAGCGTCTGGTCGCCTGCAGTGACCGCGATGACTTCCGCACCCAGCAACTTCATGCGTCCGACATTGGGTGCCTGTCGTGCCGTATCCACGGCGCCCATGTACACGACACAGGGCAAGCCCAGGCGCGCGCAGGCGGCTGCGCTGGCAACGCCGTGCTGGCCGGCACCAGTTTCCGCGACGATGCGTCTTGCACCCAGGCGCTTGGCCAGCAGGGCCTGGCCGATGGCGTTATTGATCTTGTGCGCACCGGTATGGCCCAGGTCCTCGCGCTTGAGCCACACCTCGGCGCCCCAGCGAGAAGACAGGCCACGTGCCAGCGTCAGTGCTGTGGGTCGCCCGGCCCAATGCGCAAGTTCCGCGGCATATTCCTTCTGGAAGTCCGCTGCATGCAGATACTGCCGAACGCCCTCGGCCAGTCGATCCAGCGCTGGCACCAAGGTCTCCGGGACGTAGCGCCCGCCAAAGGGGCCGAAGCGACCGCGCTCATCCGGATACTTGCCAGCGAGTTCCGCCAGCAGCCAGCGCCGCGCCTCATCCGCCGATGCCTTCTCAGTCATTCCCAACTCCCGCAGCCGCAGCACGCGCGGCTGCAACAAATTTCGCAATCAACGTCGCATCCTTGATGCCTGGTGCCGACTCCACGCCGCTGGACACATCGACCCCGAACGGGCGCACTTGCGCCACGGCTACGCCGACATTCATCGGGCTCAAGCCGCCACCGAGGATCAGCTCGGTTCGACGAGCGAGTGAGGATGCCGATCTCCAGTCAGCCACTTCACCCCTGCCACTGTGCGCGCCCTCGAACAGCACCCGTCCAGGCAACGGCCGCACCGACGCCGCGTTTGATCGCAACACGGGCCAGCGTGTCACCGAACCCGGCAGCGACAGGCTCGAAAAATCCGCCAGCTCGCTTTGCCAGGCATCCAGCTCAAGGCAATCCAGCACCCGGGCAACCAGCTCCGCTTGTGGTCGCAGGGTCACTGCAACACGCAAGATCCCCGCAGGAATCATCGCTGCCAGCCGCGCCGCCTGTGCCGGCTCAATGTTGCGGGGTGAATCAGCATGAAACACAAAACCGATGGCATCGGCCCCCGCCGCCACCGCCGCCTGTATGCCGGCTTCATCGCGAATTCCACAGATCTTGACCAGCAGATTCATGTCGCCCGGCCTGCCGCCAGCATCGCCTTGACCGGTGCGGCGGGATCCGCCGCCTTCATCAGCGCGCCGCCGACCAGCGCCAGCGAATAGCCCTGGCTCACAATCGCGCTGCAATCCTCTGGCGTCTCGATGCCGCTCTCGGCGACCGCCGGCAGCAACGCGGGCAGTCTGGAAGCCAACTCCGCAAATCGGGTCTGCACTACCTGCAGTGTCCGCAAATCCCGGGAGTTCACTCCGATCAGCGCTTTGGCTGCTCTTTCCCGCGGCCGAGGTGGCGGTGGGTGTTTCCGAGCGAAGCGCTTTGTCGCGTAGCGAGGGAATACCCCCGCCGGATCCCGGCCGCGTCCTATCCGTAGCAACAGCAATAACGTTAGAGACCGCCTCGATGTCCGCTTCGTCAAAACACTCCAGCAGGACAAACAGACCGAGCTCGCGAGCACAGTCGATCATTTCGCCAAGTGTCGCTGCTGGCAGCATGCGGACAATGAGCAGCGCGCCACCGGCGCCAGCAGCACGCGCCTCGTAGAGCTGGTAGGGGTCGACCAGGAAATCCTTGCGCATGACCGGCACGCCCAGCGGTGCCAGCGCCGCGGCGGCGCGGACCAGGTGGCTGAGGTTGCCATGAAATTGCACGGGCTCGGTCAGTACCGATACCGCGGCGGCACCTGCATTAGCGTAAGCCCGTACGCGACCCTCGATATCATCCGATGGGGTGCCAAGCGCCCCGAGTGCAGGAGAGTGACGCTTGAATTCTGCGATGAGGTCAAAGCGATCGTGCAGTCGCAGTGGCGGCGCTTCAGGCAGCTTCATCGCGCGCTGGCGCAATGCGGCAAGCGATTCCTGCGATCGCGCTTCGCGCACGCGCGCGACGCTCAACGCCTGCATCTGTGACAGAAAGTCGCTCATCGACGGATGCCAGCGCCGAAGCGGGCCAGTTCATCGAGCAACTGGCTGGCACGACCATCGTCGATGGCCGCAGCAGCCTGGGCAACGCCCTCGCGCAAATCTGCGCAGCGCCCGGTCACCTGCAAGGCGAGCGCCGCACCCATCAGCAGGGCATTGCGATGAGCGCCATGCTCCTGCCCGCGCAGCACACCAGCCAGACGCGCGGCATTGTGGCTGGCATCCTCACCCTTGAGTTCCGCTTCCTTGCAGGCCGGCAGGCCAAAGTCATCAACACTGTGCTGCCCGCGGCTCACGCCAGCCGGGCTGACATCAAACAGCGTAAAGGGCGAGGCGGGTGTGGGCTCATCCCAGCCACCCTCGCCGTGCAACACAAACATGCGCTTGATCGGCAAGCCGCACAGCGCCTCGGCCATACGCTGGGCAACATCGACACTCCAGGCGCCAATCACCGCATAGGGCGCCTTGGCCGGGTGTGTCAGTGGCCCCAGCAGGTTGAACACCGTGCGCACGCCCAGCGCTTTGCGCACCGGTGCAATGGATTTCATCGCCGGGTGGTAATGCGGCGCGAACAGGAAGGTAAATCCCGTGCGCGCCAGGCATTGCCCGGCGGCAGCTTCGTCCAGTGGCAGCGGCAGGCCGAGCGCCTCAAGCACATCCGCACTGCCGGAGCGTGAGCTTACCGAACGGTTGCCATGCTTGACGATGCGCAACCCGGCTGCGGCAGCGAGCAGCGCCGCACCAGTTGAGAGGTTCAGGCTGTGCGAGCCATCTCCCCCGGTACCGACGATATCCGCAATCGGCTCCCCCTCGGCAATTTGCGGGCGGCGCGACAAGGAGCGCATCGCCGCCGCCATGCCGCGGATTTCATCAGCTGTCTCGCCCTTGATGTTGAGTGACACCAGCAGCGCACCAGCCATGGCCGGCGTCATGTCCTCGGCGGTCAGGTCGATCATCAGCTGAAAGGCCTGCGCCTCATCCAGGTCCTGGCGTTTGAGCAACACTTCCAGCGCGGCCTGTCCGGGGCAATTCATTGCGCGGGTTCCATGGCAAGGAAATTGCCCATCAGGCGCGGGCCTTGCGGCGTGAGGATGCTCTCGGGGTGAAACTGCACGCCCTCGACGGCGCGCGTGCGATGGCGCACACCCATGATCTCGCCCTCTTCAGTCCAGGCGGTAATCTCAAGTGTTTCCGGGATGCTGTCGCGCGCGGCAATCAGCGAGTGATAGCGACCTGCCTCAAAGGGATTGTCGAGGCCAGCAAAGACACCCCGACCATCGTGTTGCACCAGCGAGGTCTTGCCATGCATCAGGCGATCGGCGCGCACCACCTTGCCGCCAAAGACCTCGACCAGGGACTGATGACCCAGGCAAACACCCAGCACCGGAATGTGACCGGCAAAGGCCTCGATCATCTTCATCGAACTGCCAGCATCAGCCGGCGTGCCCGGGCCTGGCGAAATGCACAGGTGCGAGGGCTTCAGCGCCAGGGCGTCCTCAATGCTGATCTGGTCATTGCGATGCACCAGCACCTCGGCACCCAGGACCATGAAGGCCTGCACCAGGTTGTAGGTGAATGAATCGTAGTTGTCGATCAAGAGCAGCCGCGTTGTCATAGCCCTGCTCCCGCCATTTCCAGTGCGCGACGCATTACCGCGCCCTTGGCCATCACTTCATCGTGTTCGCGGCCGGCGTTGCTGTCGGCGACGATGCCGGCACCCGCCTGGTAACTGTAGCGCCCGTCGGCAAACACCAGCGTGCGGATGGTGATGGCGTGATCCATGTCGCCAGACGCGCCAAAGTAGCCCACCGTGCCGCCATACAGGCCGCGGCTAACCGGCTCCAGCTGATCAATGATCTCCATGGCCCGCACCTTGGGCGCACCCACCAGGGTGCCGGCCGGAAAGGCGGCTGCGAACAGGTCGAAGGCATCGCGCCCCGGCGCCAGCTCACCGCTGACGCCGCTGACCATGTGCATCACATGGCTGTAGCGCTCGATGACGCGAAACGGTTCAACACGCACGGTGCCCGCGCGTGCAACACGGCCGAGGTCGTTGCGCGCCAGGTCCACCAGCATCACGTGCTCCGCGTTTTCCTTGGGGTCGGCCAGCAGCTGCCTGGCATGGGATTCATCGGTGGCGCTGTCGCTACCACGTGGCAGTGTGCCGGCAATAGGGCGCAGGCGCGCCAACGTGCCGTTCAGGCGAACCAGCGCCTCCGGTGAAGAGCCCACGACCTGCAGCCCGCCGGCCTCACAGAAGTACATGTAGGGCGAAGGATTGAGCAGGCGCAGCGCGCGATAGGCCTGGAACGGATCGACGTTGCACTCGCCACTGAAGCACACCGACAGCACCAGTTGGTACACATCACCGGCAGAGATGTGGCCCTGGACCTGCCGTACCCGTTCGATGAACTCCCCGCGTGACAGGCTGGCCGTGGCCGGAGCGTAGCTAAACGACTGGCCGTTGCCCGGCAAGGGGCCGCGCAGCAGCTTGATGACCTCGCCCTTCAGCTGCTGGCGTTCGGATTCGTCACCGTCATGCAAAAGGCTGACGCCGCGGGTCAGGTGATCAAATACCAGCATCGACTTCGGCGCGACATAGCAGGCCTGCGGTACGCCAGGCAGCGGCGCCGGGCCTGCAGGAAGGTTCTCGAAGTAGCGCACCAGGTCGTAGGACGAATATCCAACCAGGCCGCCGACCAGTGGAATGCCTTCGATCAGCGGCTGCAGCTGCGGCGCACGGGCGCGCGCCTGGCGCAGCACTTCCAGTAACGCGGCGGCGTTGCCAGGCCGCGCCTGTGGCTTGCCATCCAGCCACAGGCCACTGGCCTCCAGGCGCAACTCCTGGCGGTCACCGAAACCAACGAAGGAGTAGCGCCCCACGCGCATGCCACCCTCCACGCTTTCCAGCAGGAAACACGGGCTGAGCGGCCTGAGCTTCAGGTAGGCCGACACCGGCGTGTCAAGGTCAGCAGCAATGTCGAATGGCAGTTTCATGGGCAAAAAAATACCCACCTCGCTTGTCCGGCGGAGATGGGTCCTGGTGTCTGTCAAAAGAAAAAACTACGCGACCAGCGCCCACTCCTGGGAAATGGCCCACCACCAGCGGACATTGGCGGATTGCGGTGTCGCGTTCATGTGCGAGCCAGTATCGTCGCGCCCCGGGCGGCCGGTCAAGCCTTGCCGGGCTTGGCCGGGAAAATCGGCAATTTCAGGTAATAACGGCCGTTATCCTCGGCCGGCAGCAGCCTGCCGCCATTGATGTTCACCTGTACCGCCGGGTAGAGCAGCGCCGGCAGGTCAAGCGTGGCATCGCGGGCCTCGCGCATCTTTACGAATTCTTCCTCGCCGAGGTCAGTACGCACATGGATGTTGGCCTGCATCTGCTCGGCCACAGTTGTCTCACAACGCACCTCGCGACCACCCGGGCCGTAGTCGTGGCAAACAAACATCCGTGTCTCCGGTGGCAGGGCAAACAGGCGCTGGATCGAGGCATAGAGCCTACGTGCATCGCCGCCCGGGAAGTCGCAGCGCGCGCTGCCGCCATCGGGCATGAAGATGGTATCGCCGGTAAACAAGGCATCGCCAATCAGGTAGCTCACGCTGTCATTGGTGTGACCGGGCGTGGCGATGACCCTTGCCTCCAGCGATCCCAGGGCAAACTTCTCTTCGTGGCGAAACAGGCGATCGAACTGGCTGCCATCCGTCGCCAGGGTGCGGGTCAGGTTGTAGACCCGGGCAAAAGTCTTCTGCACCTCGCGGATATTCTCACCAATGGCGATCTTGCCGCCCAGCACGTCCTGCAGCCAGGGCGCGGCCGACAGGTGATCAGCATGGGCATGCGTCTCCAGGATCCAGTCCACGGTGAGTTCGTTTCCCTGTACATGGTCAACGATCTTCTGCGCCGCATCTGCGGCGCAACGCCCGGACTTCAGGTCAAAATCCAGCGCCGGATCGATGATGGCGGCCCGACGCGTCGCGGGGTCGGCAACCACGTAGCTCCACGTCGAGGTGGGCTCATGAAAGAACGGCTGGACCTGGGCTGCCGGAGTTGTCATGGCCATTGCGGCTTATGAAGGGTCAGCAGCCTGCTGCTGCGCAACCCATTCCATGAGCTCTGACTCCAACACCGTCAGCGGTACGCCGCCGGTACGCAGCACCAAATCGTGGAACTCACGCACGTCAAACTTCTCGCCCAAGGCATCGTTGGCGCGCTGGCGCAATTCCAGGATCTTGAGCATCCCCACCATGTAGGCCGTAGCCTGGCCGGGACTCAGGATATAGCGCTCGGTCGCCTTGGCCGCTGCGTCCTCGTGCATTGAGCTGTTCTCGACGTGGTAGCGGATGGTCTGATCGCGCGTCCAGCGCTTGGCATGCAATCCGGTATCCACGACCAGGCGGATGGCGCGCAGCAACTCCATGGAGAGCCGGCCAAACTCGGAATAGGGATCTGAATAGAAGCCCAGCTCCTTGGGCAGGCGCTCACTGTAAAGGCCCCAGCCCTCCGAGTAGGCGGTGTAGCCACCAAAGCGGCGGAATTGCGGCAAGGCTTCCTGCTCGCGGGCAATGGCGATCTGCATATGATGGCCCGGTATGCCCTCGTGGTAGGCCAGCGCCTCCATTTCATACTTGGGCATCTCGGCCATCTGGTACAGGTTGGCGTAGTACACACCAGGCCGCGCGCCATCGATTGTCGGGCCCTGGTAGAAGGCCTTGCCTGCAGATTTCTCACGGAACGCTTCGACGGCACGAACCTCGATCTGGGCCTTCGGCAAGGTGACAAAGAGATCAGGCAGCCGCTCACGCATCGCATCGATGACACGCGTGGCTTCTGCCAGATAGGCCGACTTGCCTTCCGGCGTGTCCGGGTAATAGAACTGCGGATCGGTGCGCATGAACTGGAAGAAGGCCTGCAGGTCACCCTTGAAGCCGACCCGCGTCATGACCTCGCGCATCTGTCCATGCAAGCGCGCAACTTCGCGCAGGCCCAATTCATGGATCTCATCCGCTGTCATGTTGGTAGTGGTGAAGTTCGACAGCAGGTAGTTGTAGTAGGCCTCACCGTCAGGCAACTTCCAGATGCCATCGTCAGTGGTTGCCGTGAGCTGCGCTTTCTCGGCCCAGGCGACAATGGCATCGAAGGCCGGCTTGACTGACTCCAGCAGGGCCAATTCAGCGCGGGCCTCCAGCACTTCGCGCTGTTCCGCCGTCAAATCCAGCTTGCCAAACTTGGCGTGCACATCGGCAAACAGCGGGCTGTCGGCAGGACCCTCATCAAATGGCCGGCCGCGCGTAACATTGCGCGCATCCTCGATGACATAGGCAAAGACAAACTTCGGCGGCAGCACACCATCCTGTCGCGACTGCTCGGCACGGGCCAGGGACTCGGTGATGTAAGGCGCGATGCCCTGCAGGCGTTCAATGTAGGCCTCGGCATCCGCGACCGACTCTACGCGATGGGTATTGATAAGGAATGCGGGCAGCGACGACTGCGGCCCGTTCTTGTCGAAGCGGTAATTGTGGTTACGCCATTGATGTCGTGCGATGCGCCGCTGGAGGCTCTCGACAAATACGTCGTAGGACAGGCGCGTGCTGCGATCCAGCTTCTCGCGGTCCACGGTCTCACGTAGCCCGGCGAGCTGGCGCTCTGCACGGGCCAGGCGCTCATCGTTGCCGGCCTCACTCGGGTCACTCCACTCGCCGTAGCGGATGCGCAGGCCCAGCGAAGCCGCCATGGTGGGCTCCGAGGCGACGAATTCCTCGTAGGCCTTGGCAAAGTAGGCGTTGGCCTCGGCATTGGGGTCCCCGGCCATGGCCGGTAGGGCGAGGGTCAGACCGGTAATTGCGACCAGCAAGCGCCTGTACATCATCGACATGTCTTCGGCTTCCAGTTGAGGCCGGACAACCCCGGCGCAAGTGGCACGTATAATCGGCCAAAACCAGGGGACGTGTCATGTCGGATTTTGAAAAGCTGGGCGCCTTTTACATAGGCCGTGAAGTTGATGCGGATGCCGGCACCGTGGCCGAAGCGCCGCTGATGTACGACTCCAAGGACCTGACCACGCACGCCGTGTGCGTTGGCATGACCGGCAGCGGCAAGACCGGCCTGTGTATTTCCCTGCTGGAGGAAGCGGCGCTGGATGGCATCCCGGCGCTGGTGATCGACCCGAAGGGCGACATCGCCAATTTAATGCTGACCTTTCCCGGACTTGAGCGCAGCGGAGTTCCGCCCCTGGATCGACGAAGCCGAAGCCAGCCGCAAGGGCATGTCGCCGGATGACTTCGCCGCAAAGACCGCGGCCACCTGGCAGAAGGGCCTGGGCCAGTGGGGCCAGGATGGCGATCGCATTCGCCGCTTCCGCGAGTCGGCCGATGTGGCCATCTATACGCCGGGCAGCACCGCTGGCCTGCCGCTGTCGGTGCTGCGCTCCTTCGCACCCCCGGCGGAGGGTAGTGATCCGGCCGGAACGCGCGATCGTATCTCCGCCGCGGTCTCGGGCCTGCTGGGCCTGGTGGGCATCGCCGCGGACCCGCTGAAGAGCCGCGAACACATCCTGCTTTCTTCCATCGTCGATGCCGCCTGGAGCCAGGGCCACGCGCTGGACCTGGCGGGCCTGATCGGCGCCATCCAGAAGCCTTCCTTCGACAAGGTCGGCGTGTTCGACGTCGACACCTTCTATCCGCCCAAGGAACGCCTTGAGCTGGCCATGGCCGTCAACAACTTGCTGGCCTCGCCAGGCTTTGGGGTGTGGATGGAAGGCGAGGCACTGGACATCCAGCGCCTGCTGTTCACCGCCGAGGGCAAGCCGCGCGTCTCGATCATCTCGATCGCCCACCTCACTGATGCCGAGCGCATGTTTGTCGTCACGCTGATCCTCAACGAGTTGGTGGCCTGGATGCGCCAGCAGCCCGGCACCTCTGCCCTGCGTGCGCTGTGCTACATGGACGAGATCTTCGGCTACTTCCCGCCGAGCGCCATGCCGCCCTCCAAGCTGCCGATGCTGACGCTGATGAAGCAGGCGCGCGCCTTTGGCCTGGGCATGGTGCTGGCCACGCAGAATCCCGTGGACCTGGACTACAAGGGCCTGTCGAATGCCGGCACCTGGTTTATTGGCCGGCTGCAGACCGAGCGCGACCAGCAGCGGGTTATTGATGGCCTCAGCAGTTCGCTGGCTGGCGCTGGCTTCGACCGGCCGACGCTGGAGAAGCTGATGGCCGGCATCGCGCCGCGCGTATTCCTGATGCGCAACGTGCATGACGACGCGCCGGTGCTGTTCAGCACCCGCTGGGTGCTGTCCTACCTGCGCGGGCCGATGACGCTGCCCGAGATCACGCGCTTGATGGCCGGGCGCAAGTCGATGGCGCCCGCAGAGCCCATTGCTGCCGCCACCACACCCGCAGCACGTCCTGTGCTGCCTGCCGGTACCCGCGAGCTATTCCTGGTGGCCAAGCCCGGTGCCGGCAAACTGATCTATCGCCCGCGCCTGGCGGCAACCGCGCAATTGCACTACGCCGACAAGAGAGCCGGTGTCGATGCCTGGAAGAAGCTGGCATTGCTGGTGCCCTTCGGGGAGGGTGAGGCCGCGCCCGCCTGGACGGAAGCCACCCCGGTGACTAACCTCGATGCGCTGACGACCAACGAACCCGTCGCCGACGCCGGTTACAGCGAATTGCCGGCACAGGCCCTGCGCGAATCCAGTTATCGCGACTGGGGCAAGCTGCTGGAGACCCACCTTTACCAGTCCGCCGCGGTGGAATTGCTCAATTGCAGCGCGCTGAAACTCACCTCAACACCGGGTGAATCCGAGGGCGACTTCCGTGCTCGCCTGTCGCATGCACTGCATGAGCATCGCGATGAGGCCGTGATCAAGCTGCGCGCCAAGTACGCCAGCAAGCTCAAGACCCTGGACGACAAGCTCGGCCGCGCCGAAGACAAGATCGAGCGCGAGCAGTCGCAATATTCGCAGCGCAAGCTCGACACCGTGGTGTCGACGGCAACTGCGGTGCTGGGCGCCATATTCGGTGGCCGACGCGGCGGCGTGGGCCGCGCCGGCACCGCGGCGCGATCGGCCGGGCGTGTCATGAGCGAGCGTGGCGACGTTGCCCGCGCCGAGGAAAGCCTCGAGGGACTCAAGCAGGATCGCGATGCGCTGGTGAAGAAGATTGAGGAAGAAGTCGCGGCACTGGTGGAGTCCCACGACGCTGAATCAGTTGAACTCGATCGCCTGACGCTCACGCCGCGCAAGTCCGACATTGAAGTGGGTATGCTGGCCGTAGCCTGGGAGCCCTGGCGAGTGTCTGCCGATGGCTTCCTGATGCCCGCTTTCGAGGTCTAGCCCATGATCCGCCTGATATTGAGCCTGGCCGCCGCCGCAACACTGCTGGCCTGCACCCAGGCGGCACCACCGGGCCCGACTGAAGCGCCCGATGGCGCGTACCGCGGCATGCTGCAAACTGCAGGCGGCGACCTGCCCTTCGGCTTCGAGCTGGCTCACGACCAGGGACAACGCATCGCGTACCTGGTCAATGGCCCGGAGCGGGTGCGTATCGATGAGGTCAGCGAATCGGGCAAGGTGATTTACCTGCAGATGCCCGGCTATCAGCACCGCATGGAGCTGGCCTGGGTGGATGGCCGCCTCGAGGGCAGCGTCAGCTTCCTGCGTCCGCGCGGCGAAATCCGCACCGCCCGCATGATCGCCATGCCCGGTGAGACCTTTCGCTTCTTCCCGCAGCCCGAGTCCGCAGCGAAGGATTTTTCGGGACGCTGGGAGCTGACCTTCCACGCCAAGGACGGCAGCAAGCGCATGGCCATTGCCGAGTTGCAGCAGCAAGGCCACGAGGTCTTCGGCACGGTGCTGCGCCCGACTGGGGATGATCGCTACATTGCCGGTGAAGTGCGCGGTGACACCGTGTTCCTGTCGCGCTTTGATGGCGGCAGCGCTTATCTCTACCTCGGTCGCCTGGCTGCAGATGGCAGCCTGGCTGGCGAATTTCATTCGGGCGCATCTGGTTTTTACGAGGCCTGGTCAGGAGTGCGCAACGACAGCGCAAAGCTGGAGGATCCCGCCAGCATGGTGGGCCTGAAGAAGGGCGTGGATCGCCTCAGCTTCACTTTCCCTGATCTGGACGGCAAGCCAGTGGCCTTTCCCAAGGACGGCTTTGCCGGCAAGGTCACCATCGTCACCATCGGCGGCAGCTGGTGCCCCAACTGTCATGACGAGGCCCTGTTTCTCCGCGAGTTGCTGGTAGATCGTCGCGCCGGTGGCCTGGAAGTGGTGCAGCTGATGTTCGAGTACACCGCGGACTTTGCCAGCGCCTCGGCGGCGGCGCGAAATTTTGCCAGCAAGTACGCCATCGACTACCCGGTGCTGATCGCCGGTAGCACTGACAATGACGACGTACTGGCCAAGCTGCCGCAACTTGCCGCCTTCAAGGCCTACCCCACCACATTCCTGGTGGATCGCAAGGGCAAAGTGCGCTACATCCATACCGGCTTCAGCGGCCCGGCCACCGGCGCTCATTACCTGGAACAGAATCGCGAACTCACCCAGCGCATTGACGCGCTGCTAGCGGAGAAAGCCTGACATGCCTTCCTTCGATGTTGTTTCCGAGATCGACCAGCACGAACTGACCAATGCCGTGGACCAGGCCAATCGCGAGGTGACGCAGCGATTTGACTTCAAGGACACGGGCGCCAAGTTCGAGCTGAAGGAGTACGTGGTGCTGATGCAGGCACCGGTGGATTTCCAGCTCAAGCAGATGCTCGACATCCTTACGCTGAAGCTGGCCAAGCGCGGCATTGACTCCAGTTGCATAGACGCCAAGGAACCGGAGATTGCACTCAACGCCGCGCGCCAGCAGGTGCTGCTGCGACACGGCCTCGACCAGGACAGCGGCAAGAAGCTGCAGCGCCTGCTGAAGGATTCCAAGATCAAGGTCCAGGCCGCCATCCAGGGCGAACAGCTCCGTGTGACCGGCAAGCAGCGCGATGATTTGCAGGAGGCGATGGCCCTGTTGCGTAAGGCCGACCTCGATCGGCCTTTGCAATTCAAGAACTTGCGAGACTGATCCTCAGATATTGGCAATGCGAATGATTCGCATTGCCAAATACGACTGATTCTCATATATTCCGGCGCCATGAACCGGAATCACTCCCCCAACCTGCTTTTCTGCCTTGCCCTGGCGTTGGCCGCGCCTACTACCGTGGCACTTGCCGAGGCAGGGCCCGCGCTGCTCGATCGCATCGTGGTTACCGCGACACGCGTCGGCAGCGCCGAAGTCGCCGGTGCCGTGCACGTCCTTGATGCATCGATCCTCGAACGACATTCCTTCGCCGACGTGAATCGCACCTTGCGCCAGGTGCCTGGACTGAACCTGGTGGAAGAGGAAGGCTTTGGCCTGCGCCCCAGCATCGGCATTCGCGGTTCAGGCACCGATCGCAATGCCAAGATCGCAGTGCTTGAAGATGGCATTCCCATTGCGCCGGCGCCCTACGCTGCGCCCTCGGCCTATTACTTTCCGCGCATCACCCGCATGCGCGCAGTGGAAGTGAGCAAGGGCCCGGCGGCGATCAAGTACGGGCCGCAAACTGTGGCCGGCGCGGTCGGCATGTATAGCAACGAGATTCCGGGCGCGATTGACGGCGGCCTTGCGGGTCGCCTGCACCTGACCGGTGGCGACCACGGCACCTTGCGTGCGCACGGCCTGGTCGGTGGCTTCGTGGATACCGGCACCGCTTTTGACCTGGGCATGAGCGTGGAGGCGCTGCAGGAACAGGCCGACGGCTTCAAGCAACTCGACGGCGGCGGACCCACCGGTTTCGAGATCGGCGACTACGTGGCCAAGCTCGCATTGCGTTCCAACGATCGCGCCACACGTGCGCAGTCACTTGAACTCAAGGTGCAGTACTCGGATGAAGACTCCGACGAGACCTACCTGGGCCTGGCGCCGGCCGATTTCCTAGCCACGCCGCTTCGGCGCTACCGCGCCAGCCAGCTCGATCACATGAGTGTGCGTCACCGCACCCTGCAGGCCAGCCACCGAATTGAACTGGGCGAGAATCTTGACCTCACCACGATCGCCTATCGCACCGACACCACGCGTGCCTGGTACAAGCTCAACGACGTGCGTAACGCTGGTGACACGGGCTATTCCAGCCTGTCCAATGTGCTGGCCAACCCCGCCGCCTTCCCGGTGGAGTACGCAGCGCTGGTAGGAGCGCCCGGCACGACCAGCGCCGCCGGCGCACTGCGGATGCGTAACAACAGCCGCGAGTACTACGCCACAGGAGTGCAGAGCGTGCTCGGCGCCAGTATCGATGCCGGCACAGTCCACCACGCGCTGGAATTCTCGCTGCGCTATCACCGGGATGAGGAAGACCGCTTCCAGCAGGACGATCGCTACCAGATGCAGGACGGCGTGATGGTGCTCACCAGCGCTGGCGCGCCGGGCAGCCAGGACAATCGCGTGGGTGAAGCTGCAGCATGGGCCGCCTATGTGCGCGACACCATTGAGTGGGGCCGGCTGACGCTGACCCCCGGCCTGCGCTACGAACAGATCTCGCTGCAACAGTCACGCTACGCCAGCAACGACCCGACGCGCAGCAATGCGCCCACGGTGGCGCGCTCGACCGTGGATGCCTTCATGCCCGGACTCGGCGCCACCTGGCGCGCCAGCAGCGACCTGCTGCTGGTGGCAGGCCTGCACCGCGGCTTCGTAAACCCTTCACCGGGCTCGACCGCCGATGCCGAGCAATCCTGGAATTACGAGGCCGGCCTGCGCTTCAATCGAGGCCAGGCCAGCGTCGAGGCCATCGGCTTCCTGGTCAACTACCAGAACCTGGTGGGCACCTGCACGGCCTCGACCGGCGGCAATTGCAGCATCGGCCAGCAGTTTGATGGCGGCAGGGCGCGCGTGCAGGGACTGGAACTGACCGCGGCCTTCGACGCAGGGCCGGCACTGGGCCTTTCCTGGTCGCTGCCGCTGTCGGCTGTCTACACCTATACCGATGGTGAGTTCCTGAGCAGCTTCAGCAGCGGATTCGCCGAGTGGCAGAACGTAACCAGCGGCGATGCCATGCCCTATGTGCCCGAGCACCAGCTCACGCTCAATGGCGGCATCGAGTCAATTCGCTGGCGAGTGTTCATGTCAATGAACTACGTGGCCGAGAGCCGCGCCCGTGCCGGCGCCGGCCCCATTGGGGCAAGTGATCGCATTGATGCGCGCGCCCTGGTGGATCTCTCCGGTGAATTCGACCTGACACAGAAGCTGCGCCTGTTCGCCAGCGTCGAGAACCTGACCGACAAGACCTACAACGTGGCCTTCCGTCCGGCCGGTGCCCGCCCCGGTGCGCTGCGCACGCTGCTGGCAGGGATCCGGATGACCTTCTGATCACCACCCGGTCGGGTCGACCATTCCCTCGACCTGAACTGCTGTCATTGCGGACCCCACCCCTTCCGGTCTAGGGTTGGCCACGCCAAGCCGGGGAACGCGCCCATGCACAGATTCCTGACCGCCCTGATTCTTGCCTGCTGCTGCGCGCTGCCCGCCGGCGCCAGCGAGCGGCTGCGATTCTCCGGCTGGTCGCTGCTCCTGCCCGAGGGCCTGGTGGCCGAATCCACCACGCCCGACAAGCTGGTGCTGCGCCTGGCACCTGGCCGGGCCGGGCGCGCCACCATCACCCTGCACGGTCCACAGCCAGTACCCAGCAATCCTGAAGCCTGGCTGGCCGGACAATGGAAGAAGCTCGGCGCGGGCCACCAGTTCATCCACGAGGAGGACCCCGGCGAGGCCTTCCTCGCCGATGGCACCTCGGGCCTGCGGCGCAGCGCCAACACCCAGGGCGGCCAGGGCATCCTGCAGGCAGACGCGTTCATCGAGCAGGGCAAGCTCTACCTGGTGGTCGGCGATGTCGCTGGTGATGCAGGTGTCGCTGCTTATTTCGCGCTGCTGGCCGAGCTGCAATTCAAGGGCGCCCCCGCCGCGGCCGCAACCGCCAAGGCCACATCCCCGGGGGCCGCGCCGCCGCGGGCGGCCAGCGCTTCCACGCCAACCGCTGCCCCGCGCCCGTCGGCCATGTTCGCGCACATCAAGCCAGCGCAGCCCTTGCGCGCGGATGCCTCCGCAAGCATGGACTGGAAGGGCCCGGCCGTCTCGATTCGAACCTCGGCGGACCTTCGCGAGGTGAATGTGCGCACGGCCCTACCGGCGTTCATCCGCGACAACAAGAAGCTGATGGGCGACGTGCCACTGCAACCGGTAAGCCATGCCGCCGCCATGGCCAAGGTGCGCAAGCTGGTCGGCGCGGACAAGAACCGCACCTACCTGGAAAAGCTGAAGAACCACCCGGACCTGCAGCAGCCCGGGGCGCTGATCCAGCTGGCCGCAGCGCAGCTCAGCGCGGGTCGCCCGGCCGAGTCACTGGCCAGCCTGCTGGTGGCGCAGCAGAAGTGGCCGGACGATGGCCAGGTGTCCTTCAACATGGCGGCGGTGCTGGCCGACGCTGGCCTGGCCAATGAGTCGCAGGCCTTGCTGGCCGAGATGAAGCGTCGCGCGATCCAGCCCGACCCGCCCTATGGCATCGGTCCGGCAGCGGCGACCGACTACCTGCAGGGCTACAACAGCATGCGCCTGGGCCAGTTCCACGAGGCCGCGACGCTGCTGCGGCAGGTGGTGGCCAGCGAGCCCTACTTTGCGGAATCCGCGCTCAGCCTGGCGCTGGTGGAGGCGCAGCTCGGCGGCGATCCCCGCAAGCACTTCCTGCAGGGTTACTACCGCCGCCCGGCCAAGCTGATGAAGCCGCAGCACACGGTGCGTGCCCGGGACGGGAAACCCGATGCCGGGCTGACCCGCGCGGAACGCGCCGAGGCGGCGCAGGAGGAGCTGGAGTTCGGCGACATCGTCGCCCTGCCCGCCATACATTTCGTCGACCTCTCCCGCGGGCAGCCCGGTTCGCTGCCCCACATCCAGCGACCGGCCGGCGTCGAGGCGGCGATGATCTATTACTACGGCTACGCCGAAGCCGTGCCGAAGCATGAGGCGCAACTCAACTCGGCCCATGAGGCGGCGCGCATCCTGGATGAACGCTGGCGCAAGAAGATTCGCCCGGGCCAACGCCTGGAATATTACGAGGCCATCCTGCGGGTGTTCAGCCCGGCCAATGCGCGCATCCCGGAAATGGCCACGCTCCTGCAGGACGAAGCCGATGCGCTGCACGAGCTGGCTGAGGCCGATGCCGCCGTCGCCGAGCCCTTCATGGAGGAACTGCAGGCCATCCTCGCGCGCCACGCCAAGGAGCCCCCGGTGGCGGCCTGCCCGGAAATCCGCGGGCTGGTCGCCGATGTACAGTCCACCCTGCTCGCCCGCGCCGTCAAGGCGGACCTGGCCACGCGGCGCGTGCAGCACCTCTGGCACCGCTATGCCACGGCCCTGGCCGGCATGGCCCGCGACCCCGACTTCCGCGCCTATCTCAAGGCAGAGATCGAGGCGAACAACGCAGTCACCTATTACGGCTTGCTGACGAACCTGCTGCAGGCCACCAACTATTCGCCATTCATCGAGCAATGCGTCGAGCTCGAACGCCAGGCCCTGGAGGACGCCAACCGGGCGGCAGCGCAGCTGGCGCCCTGCGATGACAAGGTCAAGGAATCGCAGTCCTGGCGGGTCGGGTTCTTCAAGATGGAACGGACCTGCGAGGGCACCACCTACGGCCTCGTCAATGACCTGGTAAAGGGCCTGGAACTCTTCAGCGAGGTCAAGTTCGACCGCGATGGCTGGGTGCAGGAGAAGAAGAGTGGCGCCAGCTATGAGAATGATGCCGGCAAGGTCAGCGTGGAGGTGACCACGGACAAGGACGGCGGCTTCAAGGAGGTCAAGGCCAGCGGCGAGATCTCCATGCCTGGCAGCGGCCCTCTGTCCGGCAAGAAGACCGCGGAAATCAGCCGCGACAGCAAGGGATCCACCACCATCTACACGGGCACCAAGGTCGGGGCGGAGGTCAAGGGTTGGGGCGTCAAGGTGGGCGCTTCGGCCGAGGAAGGCTCCGGCACGACCTACAATTCCGATGGGCGGGTGACCAGTACCTTTACCAAGACCACCACCGAGGTTTCCGGCCAGGTCGGCGGGATCGGTAGCTCTAGCAAGACCGAGACGATCATCCCGGGACCGTCGGTCAATCGCGGCCAGCCGGTCCTGCCGGAATTCAGGGGTTGAGCGCCATGCTACGTCGCCTGGACCTTGCCCAGCTGCTGGCCTGCCTCGTCGGCTTCACTGCCCTCACGTCCCGGGCCGATATCCTGCAAGTGGACTACACCGGCAAGGTCGTGCAATCGGTTGGCTGCTACAGCAACAACCCGGCTCTCAAGGTCGGTGATCCCGTCAGCGGTTCCATGCGAGTGGACACCCGGCGAATCACCGAGCCCAAGGACGTACCCAGGAAGGACAATCGCACGATTCGTTACGAGTCTGCGGACCCATCGCTGGTCGTGGGCCAGACGTCGCTGACTCAATTCCCGCCGGTTGCGGCCAATTCGAGTGAGAGCTGCGACACAGTGTACGTCGGCAACCGCACCGGTCCCTTGGGATTTGATGGCATGGTCTTCCTCGACTGCCGGTGGGTCGGGGGACGCAAGAGCGGACTGCAGGATTACGAGCTCGTTGAATTCGTCAGCACTGACTCCAACGTAGTGAATGGCGACGGCATGACCCAGGAAGTCAATGCGCAGAACATGTTAATGATGCCGGAAGGTGGGATTGTTGGAGGGAGCTCCTCAGTGGCATCCCAGGGCATCTGGCATAAGGCCAGGGGGCCCTGCCACTTGCCAGGCAGTCTGCATTTCCGCCTGGACTCCCTGCGCGTCAAGGTAGTGCAGCGGGGCATTGACGAAGGGAAGCTGCAGGCCGGCAACCTGCGACTGCGCAATGCAGAACCGGTTGCCTACCAGCCCGCCGCGCTCAGCCCCGATCACGGCAGGTGGGGGGCGTTCGTCCGCATCGAAGGCCGGGGCATCGGCAGCGCGCAATCGGCCCAGGCCGTAGCTTTTCCGGGAGACGATGCGTCGCAGAAGCCGACCATGTCCCAGTCGGTGACGATTCGCGGACGCCATGGCGCCGACGTGATCGAGATCCAGGTTCCCGCCAACCCGGTCGGCACCGGCTGGTCACAGCAATTGCAGACCGACCAGCTGCGCATCTACCTGACGCTGCCCGGTCGCCCGGCTTTCCTGGCGGGGCGCTACCAGGTCTCGGAAGGCACCGCCCCGGCACCCAACGCGCCGGCAGTCCTGCAGCCGGACTGGCTGTCCCAGAGCCACCCATTTCCCGCGACCTCGCGGATCCGGATTCCCCCGGCGCTCGAGCTTGCGCCCGAACAACCACTTTCGCCCAGGCAGCCGCGGCTGCACACGCAGCCGCCGTCCTTGCCGCCGCCGGGTGGCTGAGAGTCCGGTGAGCCCACGGCCTGGTCAGCTTGGGAGCCGGGTGGCGATCACCTGCTGGTAGAGCCCACCAAAGCGTGTGAGCTTGCGCCACTCAAAATCCTGGGCGCGCTGCGCCAGGTCCTGGATCTCACAGGCCAGCAGGCCGTTGGCATAGGGTTCGAGCCAGCGAAACACCGCCGCCATCACCGGGCGCAGCGGATGCCACCACTCTGGCTGGTGGTAATCAATGAACAGCACCCGTCCACCGGGACGCACCGCTGCTAATAAAGCATCAACGACCTGGCGCTTCTTCGCGTCGGGGATTTCGTGCAGCAGGAAGAAGCAGCACACCGCATCGTATGCGCCAGCAACAGCATGGGCGGCATCGGATACGCGCACACAGACGTTGTTGCGCCCGGCCAGCTTCTTGCGGCAGTGTTCCACCTGCAACGGCGCAATGTCGATGACCTCGAGCTGGCCGCGCGGGCCGACCCGATCGGCCAGGCGCGCCGATAGGTTGCCGTAAACACTTGCCGCCTGCAGCACGCGCTCGCCCGGCTGGAATTCTGTACAGGCCGCGCTGACCAGCCCGTGGTAGTTGCCCCACAGGATGCCGTTGACCACCAGGTGCCGGTCCAGCAGCCTGAGGCTGCGCGGACGCAGGTAGGCCCAGGAGTAGGTATCCACCAGGTACTGCGGCAAGGGCAGCGCCTCGGCCTCGGCCGGCACCGGGCTCGCGGGCGCCTCGATGCTGCGCAAGCGAGGCTCGCTGGTTTCTGCGATCTTGCAGGCGCCGACTGATGATCTGTTCATGAAAATCCCTTTCTGGCGAGCACTCTACGCAAGTGGGCGATCTGCGTCTGCAAGGGCAGATCCTTGGGACAGAAGTCATTGCAGGCCAGGAGTGACATGCATCCAAAGATTCCGTCATCGTCACCGATGAGTTCGTAGAAGTCATCGTCACTGCGCTCATCGCGCGGATCCAGGCGGAACCTTGCGATCTTGTTCAGGCCAACGGCACCGACAAAATCCTGTCGCATCTGCGCCGTGCCACAAGCCGCCACGCAGCAACCGCACTCGATGCAGCGATCCAGCTCGTAGATCTGCTCGGCCAGTTCAGGATCCATGCGCTGCTCCTGTCGATCGAAGTTGCGCTCGGGATCACGGCTGTGGATCCAGGCCTGCAGCCGCTCGTTCATGGCCTTCATCCAGCGGCCACTGTCGACCGAGAGGTCTCCGATCAGTGCGAACCCGGGCAACGGGGCCAGGGTGATGACGTCGCCCAGGTCGCGGGTCAGTGTGCGACACGCCAGGCCGGGCTGGCCGTTTACCAGCATGCCGCAGCTGCCGCAGACGCCTGCGCGACAGACGAAATCGAATTGCAGGGAATCATCCTGGCGCTCGCGAATGGTGGAGAGCACCATGAACAGGGTCATTCCCCCGCACTCCTCCACCTCATAGGTCTCGAAGGCCGGGACCGATGCGGGATCAGCAGGGTTACAGCGCAGTACGCGAATAGACAGCCGGCGGGCAGTGGTACTCACGTGGACTCCTCGCCAATTCGCTCGTTGCTGCCGCGCAGGTGCTCTGGCAATAGCTGCAGGTAGGGCAGCAGTCCCTCCTTGCGCTCGACCTGGGCCAGGCGACGCGGTGTGTCCGGGTGATCAATATGGTCCTGCTCGCCATAGCCCCGCCATCCCGGCGGCAGTTCCATGCTCATGATGTCCAGTGATTCGTAGTCGATCCGCGGCAACATCGTTGTGGCATCCGGCCAGCTGGCCAGAGTTCGCCTCATCCAGTCCCGGTCATTGCGACGCGGATAATCCGCGCGGTAGTGCGCGCCGCGGCTCTCGCAGCGTGCCAGCGCACCGCAGGCCACCGTCAGCGCCAGCTTCAGCATACTCCGCGTTCGGTAAGCCATCACCAGGCTCGGGTTGGCGCCAGCTGCCATCGATGCGCCTACATGCCGGCTGCGCCGCAGCAGGTCCTGCAAGCGATCTACCGCCTCGGCCAGCGCCGGGCCGTCGCGGAAGATGCCAACCTTGTCGGTCATGATCTCTTGCATCTCGAGGCGCAGCGCTGCGGCAGATTTCGCGCCCTCGCGACTCAGCTCCTTGAGCGACGACTCTTCGCGCGACAGGAAGTCCCTCACCAGGGCCGTAGACACATCCGCCTCGGTTCGTTCGCAATAGTCCGCGACGTATTCGCCAACGATCATCCCGGCGACGACGGTCTCGGCTACGGAGTTCCCGCCCAGGCGATTGAAGCCGTGCAGGTCCCAGCAAGCGGCCTCGCCCACGGCAAAGAGCCCGGCCAGGTTCGGGCATTCGCCACTGTGATTGGTACGTACGCCACCCATGGTGTAGTGCTGCGCCGGTCGCACCGGGATCCACTCGCGGCTGGGATCAATACCGAGAAAGTAGCGGCAGATGTCATGCACTTCACGAAGGTTGCGCTCGATATGCTCTCGACCCAGCAAGGTGATGTCCAGCCACAAGTGCTGGCCCGACAAGTGGTGTGCACCGTGCCCGGCACGCAAGTGCTGCTCCATGCGTCGTGACACCACGTCGCGCGAGGCCAGCTCCTTCTTGTCAGGCTCGTAGTCGGGCATGAAGCGGTGACCGGCAGCGTCGCGCAACAGGCCGCCGTCACCACGACATCCCTCAGTCACCAGGATGCCGGCCGGGAATATTGCCGTCGGATGAAACTGCACGGCCTCCATGTTGCCCAGCGCGACCTTGCCGGTCTCCAGCGCCAGTGTGTGCCCCATACCCTCGTTGATCACCGCGTTGGTAGTCACCCGATACAGGCGCCCCGCTCCCCCGGTAGCAATTACCGTGGCTCGTGCCAGGCAGGCATACAGCTCACCGGTGATCAGGTCGCGCACGATCGCACCATGGCAGCGATGCTCGTCATGGATCAGGGCGAGCGCCTCGCTGCGCTCGCGCACCTCAACGCCATCACTGGTGGCGCGTGCGTCCATGGTGTAGAGCATGGCGTGGCCAGTGCCGTCAGAGGCATGACAGGTGCGCCACTTGCGTGTGCCGCCGAAGTCGCGCTGCGCAATCAGGCCGTGGGATTCGTCGGATTCCGTCAGCGTGACCGGCTTGCCGTTGATGATGACTTGATGATCGCCACGACGCACGCGGCTCCAGGGCACGCCCCAGGCCGCCAGCTGGCGCACTGCCTTCGGCGCGGTGTTGACGAACATGCGCACGACCTGCTGGTCGGCGCCCCAATCGCTGCCGCGCACGGTGTCCTCGAAGTGAATGTCCTCGTTGTCACCGGCGCCGCGACAGCACATTCGCCAGGCTCGCCTGCATGCCGCCCTGTGCGGCCACGGAATGCGAGCGCTTGGGCGGCACCAGCGACAACACCAGGGGCTCGAAGCCCCTGCGCTTTGCGGCGATGGCCACCCGCAAGCCCGCGAGCCCGCCGCCGATCACCAGCACATCGGTGTAGATGATCTTCATGGCAGGTAGGGCTCGCCATAGTGCGGTGCATGCTGCATGCCGATCTTCATGTAGGCCGCCAGGCTGGCCAGGCCCAGCACGATGAAGAATGCTGTCAGTGTCCACTTGGCGCGGCGCAGATTGCGACGGCTTCGCACAGCGTCGCTGCCCTCAAACCAGCCCCACTTCATGGCGAGGCGGTACAGGCCGACACCGCCGTGGATCTCCACGGCGAACAACATGGGCAGGTACAGCGTCCAGAAATGATCGGACCAGACACGATCGCCGGACTCGTACGGTCCGATGTCCCCCGGATTCACCAGCATGGTGAAGAGGTGAATGGCCACCATGAAGAACAGGGCGAAGCCGGTAATCGACCTGCCAGTACCAGAGCGTCGTGTCCTGGTGACCCAGGCGTTGCTGGTGTCTGATGAAACGCCGTGTACTGGCGGTAACTGGCCGGAAACTTGCGCAGCGCAAGTGCCGCGTGCACGACCACCAACAGCCACACCGCAGCGACGATCACCGATACCAGCAGGGGCTGCGGCGTTCCAGGCAACAGCCAGGCGCCCTCGAAGAAGCGCGCGACCGTCCAGAAGGCATCCGCACTGATCAGGATGGTGGACACAAACAGCATGTGTGCCCACATGAACAGGCCGAGCACCAGGCCACTCGCACTCTGCGCGAGATCCAGTCTGGCTGGCCAGCGACTGGCCCTTGGCTTGTTAGCATGAGCGCCCGCAATGCGGTAGCTCTCTGAACTGCCCGTGACCGTACTCTGGTTGCCGAGCGCAGCCTGGTAATACGAACAAGCCACAGCAGCCCTATAGTTTGCGAAAGCCAGGAGAGGAATCGCAGTATGCGCGCAGTCTTCCTCGATCTTGGTACGGTCAGCAGCGGCGACCTGGATACCACCCGCCTGGAGCAGGCCCTGCCGGGCCTGGTGATCCATGCCATACACCGGCTGCCGCGACATTGCCGAGCGCGTAGCCGATTGCGCGGTGGTGCTGGCCAACAAGGCACGCATTGATCGCGCACTGATAGAGTCCAGTCCCGCGCTGAAGCCTCATTGCCCTGACCGCCACTGGCGTGGACAACGTCGACCTGGTCGCGGCGCGCGAACATGGCGTGGCTGTGTGCAACCTGCGCGACTACTGCACGCCCTCGGTGGTGCAGCACGTCTTTGCCATGATCCTGGCGCTGACGCATCGACTGCGCGAATACGATTCCGCTGGCGCGCAGTGGCGGCTGGTCAGCGCGAATCAGTTTTCGGTGTTCCCGTACCCGATCCGCGAACTGCAGGGGCGCGTGCTCGGCATCGTTGGCTACGGTGCGCTGGGTCGCGGCGTGAGCAAGCTCGGCGCGGCGCTTGGCATGGACGTGCGCATTGCCAATCGTCCGGGCGCGGACAGGGTCGAGGGTCGCGTCGACCTGGCCGAGTTGCTGCCGCAGGTCGATGTGCTGACACTGCACTGCCCGCTGACGCCCGCGACTCGCGGCATGCTGGACGCGACGCAGCTGGCACAGATGAAAGCGGATGCCCTGCTGATCAACACCGCGCGCGGCGCACTGGTCGAATGCCAGCGCCCTGGCGCTTGCCCTGCGCAAGGGCCAACTCGGCGGTGCCGGTATCGATGTGCTGGAGCAGGAACCGCCGGTGGACGGCAATGCCCTGCTCGACCCAGCATCCCGAACTTGCTGCTCACTCCGCACGTCGCCTGGGCTGCCCGGGAATCGCGTCAGCGTTGCCTGGATGAACTGGCCGGGAACGTCCTGGCCTTTATTAATGGTGAGCGACGCAATCGGGTCGATTGATTTCCCAGGTATTGCTGATTTTGGACATATGTTCACTAGTTGACACAGTGTCAACACAAGGGTAGCCTGCGGCCATGTCGTATCTGGCGGAAAGACGCGAAGAGGAAAAAGAGCGCAGGCGCATCGAGATCATCGATGCGGCGGAGACGCTCTACGCCGAGGTCGGCTGGGATGCGCTGACCATGGAACAGGTCGCGCGCTCGGCGCGCCTGTCGCGCGCACTGATCTACGTCTACTTCAAGGACAAGAACGACCTGTTGCTGGCGATCGCCGAGCGCGCGCTGCGTGAACTGCGCGCAGCGTTTCGTCACGGCCGCAGCGGCACGGACGCTGGGCATCGACAAAGTGGAATTCATCGGCCGGGCCTATGTGCTCTACCAGCAGCAGAATCCCTGGCAATTCGATGCCTGCAGTCGATTTCATGCCCATCAGGCCGATGGCCAGCCCGCCGAGGATGCCTTGCCGCAGGCGGGGGATTCGGTCACTGAAGTCATCGTCTCGGCACTGCTTGCCGGTCAGGCCGACGGCTCGATCCGCAAGGACATCGGTCCCCTGTCCAGACCTGCGTGATGCTGTGGGCCTTTACCCATGGCCTGATACAGATCGCCAGCAACAAGGCGCAGGAAATTGCCCGTATGGGTGTGGAGCAGTCGCAGTTGATGGAGGGTTCCTACGACATGCTGCGCTACATGCTGGCCACGGAAAAATATTTCCAGGCGCGACAGCCTGAGCTTTTTTTTGCACAGGGTTTGACACGTGTTCAATCAACTCAACGATCTGCTAAATCCGCCTTCCTGCGGCCTGCTATTGGGGCTTTGGCTGCCCTGCGCCGCGCTCTCGGCCGAGCCCGCTGCGATCGAGCAGATTGTTGATGGCTGGTAGCCGAGGCGCTGGAGGCCAACCTGACGCTGGCCGGTGCCGAAGCGGGTGTCGAGCAGCGCCAGGCTGTGCTCGATGCAGCACGTGCTCGCTTCCTGCCGAGTGTGGACCTCAGTCTGCGGTTTTCCCAGGCCGATGGCGGGCGCGAGATCGAGTTCCCGGTTGGCGACCTGCTGAACCCGGCCTACTCATCGCTAAACACGCTGCTGACCGCCGCGGGCCAGCCCGCGCCCTTCACGCCCATCGACAACGTAAGTTTCAGTTTCCTGCGTGAGCGCGAGCACGACAGCCCCTGCGCCTGAGCCAGCCGCTCTATGACGCACGCCTGCCCGCGGCGCACCGCGCTGCTTCCCAGGACTTTGAATCAGGCCGGCACGGACTCGCTGCCTTGCGTGCACGCGTCACCCGCGACATGCGCCAGGCCTACTACGCCTGGATGGCGGTGCGGGAGTCCGTCGACATCCTGCTGGCCACCGCCGAACTCGCGCAGGAAAACCTGCGCGTGAATGAAAGCCTGCATCGCAACGGCAAGGTCACCCGCGACCTGGTTCTGCGCGCCGAGGCCGACCTGCTGGAAGTCGAGCAGGGACTGGCCCAGGCTCGGGCCCAGGACGACCGCGCGCGGCGCTACGTGAACCTGCTGCGCAACAGGCCGCTGGACACCGTGCTGGTGGCCGCCATCGTCACCGCCCGCAGCACACCGGTCGGTGACGCGAGAAGCGCAGCTGGAGCACAAGGGCACTCACTGGGCCGCGCCGAACTGCGCCAGATTGACGCCGGGCTGGCTGCTGCCGACGCTGCCGAACAGTGGCGCAGGCCGCATTCCGCCCGCAGCTGGGCCTGGCGGTGGATGCCGGCACGCAGGGCGCGGCCTGGGATTACCAGCGACTCCGAGGCCTACGTGATGGCCTCACTCGTGCTGCGCTTTAACCTGTTCAATGGTGGGGCGGATCGCGCCGGTGTACGCGAAGCGCGCGCCCGCACGCGCGAACTACAGGCCACCCGCGCGCTGGCTGAACAGCAAATTCGAATCGAAGTGCAAACCGCACTGACCGACTTCCAGGTGGCCGAAGCCTCACTGCGCACGGCCAGCCGGCGCCAGGCAGCGGCCGCCGATGCCTTTACCATCGTTTCGCGCAAGCGTGACCTCGGACAAGTCTCCCCTGCCGAATTCCTTGATGCCCGCCGTTCACTCACCGAGCCGCGCGGCTCAACGTCAACGTCACCTATTTCCAGGCCCTGAGCGCGCTCGCCCAACTGGCGTTCGCGAGCGGCGGCGAGTAGTCATCATGAGCACTTATACCGAAACCGTCATTCGCCCGGCTCTGCTTGTTGGCCTCGCCGTGCTGCTGGTTGCCTGTGGCAACGACCAGGTCTGCAGACCGCTGCCGAGGCACGCCGGTGCGTGTCTCACCGGTCGCCACCACGCCGTCGCCTCCATCCCTGCGCGCCATTGGCGTGCTGGCGCCGGCGGATGAGATCCGCATCGGCTTCAAGACCGGTGGTGTCATCGGTGCCATTCACGTCGAGCAGGGTGAACGCATCCGTCGCGGACAGTTGCTGGCCACGCTGGTGGACGACGAAGTTGCCGCCGTCGTCAGCCAGGCCCGCGCCGTTGCCGACAAGGCCGAGCGCGACTTTGAGCGCGGCCAGGCCTTGCTTGCCGATGAAGTCGCCACCCGCGAGCAGGTCGAGGACCTGTCCACCGCACGCGCAGTGGCCAATGCCAGCCTGCGCGCTGCCGAGTTCAATGCGCGTCACTCGCGAATCGTGGCGCCGGGCGATGGCGTGGTGCTGCGGCGCCTGTCGCAACCGCGCGAACTGGTGGCGCCCGGCCAACCGGTGCTGGTGGTCGGCAACACCTCGGGTGGCTGGATCGTACGCGCCACGCTGTCTGATCGCGATATCGTCCGCGCCGAAATCGGTGCCAGCGCCCGCATCACGCTTGATGCCTATCCGGACCGCCAGTTCTCCGGCGTGGTCAGCGAACTGGCCGCCGCCGCCGATGCGGCCACCGGAACCTACGAGATGAAGCTCGCCGTGGATCCGCAGGGCGAGCGCTTCATCCAGGGCCTGGTCGCCAAGGTCGAGGTCAGCGTCGGCGAAGCGCCAGAGGTCGCAGTAGTGCCAATCACGGCTCTGCTCGAGGCCAATGGCACAGCGGCCATGGTCTATGTGGTCGCCGAGGGCGAGGCTGTGGCGCGACGCGTTGCCGTAGAGACCGGCCAGCTGGTCGGTGAACAGGTCGAAATCACCTCCGGCCTGAAGCCAGGCCAGCGCGTGGTGATCGATGGCGCTGCCTGGCTACGCGACGGCGCGGCCGTGCGCATCATCGACGCACGCTGAGGATTGCGCTCATGAGCTTGTGGGCATTTTCAGTCCGCCGCTGGCAATTCACCCTGGTGGTGTTCGCCTTGCTGGTCGCCACCGGACTGTGGGCGCTGGACACCATCCCGCGCGCGGAGGACCCGACCCTCAAGTTTCCCGGGCTCGCTGATTGTCGTCACCTATCCCGGCGCAGATCCCGAGGACATCGAGAAGCTGATCGTCGATCCGATCGAGGACGCACTGTCGGAACTTGACGAGATCAAGAAGCTCAAGAGCACGGCGCTGGATGGCATGGCGCTGATCGAGATCGAGTTCATCTACGGGGTCGATCCGGACCGTCGCTACGATGAGGTCGTGCGCGAAATAAACGTCGTGCGTCCGATCCTGCCAGCCGACATCTTCTCCATCGACATCCGCCAGTTCACCCCGGGCACGGTGAATATCGTGCAGTTTGCGCTGGCCAGCACCGATGCCAGCTGGCGCGAGATGAAGCAACAGGCCGAGCGCCTGGAGGACCTGCTGGAGACCGTACCCGGCGTGCGGCGCTCAGATACCTGGGCCTATCCGCAGCCGGAGGTGCGCGTCGCCATTGACCTCGAGCGCCTCGCCGGTGCCGGCGTCACGCTCGGCCAGGTCATCGCTGCGGTGCAGGGCGAGAACGCCAGCATTCCCGGGGGTGCGGTCGATGTGGGGCTCAGACGCTACAACCTGAAGACCTCCGGCAGCTACCAGAGCCTGGCTGAAGTGGGCGATACGGTCATCCATGCCCGTGCCGGCCGCGTGGTGCGCCTGCGTGACATTGCCGAGATCTCCTGGTCTGCAGAAGAGGAACGCTACACCGGCCGCTTCAACGGCAACCGCGCCGCCTTTGTCACTGCCAGCATGAAGGACGACCAGAACGTGTTCGAGGTGCGCGATGCCATCTTCGCTCAACTCGACGCTTACCAGGCCGCGTTGCCTGAAGGCATGCGGCTGGAGCGCGGCTTCGACCAGAGCCGCAATGTGGATCGCCGACTGTCACGATTGCAGCTGGACTTCTCCATCGCGATTGGCCTGGTCATCCTCACCTTGTTGCCGCTGGGCCTGCGCGCCGCCGGCATCGTGATGATCTCCATCCCGCTTTCGCTGGCTATCGGCCTCGCCGCCATCCACCTGGCTCGGATTCTCGCTGAACCAGCTATCGATCGCCGGCTTCGTCGTCGCGCTTGGCTTGCTGGTGGACGACTCCATCGTCGTGGTCGAGAACATCGCGCGACATGTTCGCGCCGGCATGCCACGCCTGCAGGCAGCCATTGCCGCCACCGACCAGATCTGGCTGGCGGTGCTGGGCTGCACCGCCACGCTGTTGCTGGCCTTCGTCCCGCTGCTGTTCCTGCCCGAGGGCGCGGGTGACTTCGTCCGCTCGCTGCCCGCTGCGGTGTTGTTCACGGTGATCGCCTCGTTCTTCGTCTCCATTTCCATCATCCCGTTCCTGGCCAGCCGCCTGCTGCGCGGCGAGGAGCGCTGGTGCCCCAAGCGGCCCTGGGCCTCGGTGCCATTGGCACGCCTGCGCGTGGTATTCGATCGCTCGGATGTCATTGCCGACAAGTTGTTGTCGAAGGTGATGGCAGCGATCCACGGCATCTATGGACCGGCCCTGCGTCGCGTGCTGGCCTGGCCGCGCTCCACCCTGCTGGCGGCGCTTAGCGTATTCGGCCTGTCGCTGTTGTTGATACCGCTGATCGGCTTCAGCCTGTTTCCCACCGCCGACATCCCGCAGTTTCGCGTACGGGTCGCCGCGCCTGAGGGCGCCAGCCTGGAAGAGACCGATCGCGCCTTGCGCTTTGTCGAGCAAGCGCTGGCTGCGGAACCCGAGGTGAAGTGGTGGTTTGCCAACCTCGGCCATCCCAACCCGCGGATTTACTACAACGTGATCGGCGGCGGCCTGGCCGCCAATACCGCCGAGGTGTTTGGCGAGGTCAGGAATTACAATTCGCAACGCACCCGCCAGATGCTGGATGGACTGCGCGCCAAGTTCCGCGACTACCCGGCAGCGAAGATTACCGTCCACCAATTCGAGAATGGCCCGCCCATTGCTGCACCCATCGAGATGCGCCTGCGTGGCCAGGACATCGATACGCTGGGCGTCCTCGCTGCCGATATCGAACGCCTGATCGAATCGGTGCCCGGAACCCGCGACGTCAAGAATCCCCTGCGACTGCAGCGCACTGATATTGACCTGCGCATCGACAGCGAAAAGGCCGCCATGTTTGGCGTACCGGCAGTCGAGGCGGATCGCACCGTGCGCCTGGCGGTGGCGGGGCTCACCGCTGGCCAGTTCCGCGATCGCGACGGTGACGACTACAACATCACGCTGCGCCTGCCCATCGAGGGGCGCCCGACCCTGGACCTGCTGCAATCAGTGCAGGTGTCCTCTTTGACCGGCCAGCAGGTTCCATTGCGCCAGATCACCGATCCGGTATTTCGTACCGCCCCCAGCATCATTACCCGGCACAACCGCGAGCGAGCGGTGTCCGTCACTGCCCACCCAGTCACCGGCTATGCCACGGATGACCTGACCCGGCAGGTGATGCGCAAGATGGAAACCTATGCCTGGCCGCCCGGGTATACCTGGGAAGCCGCAGGTGAAGTAGAGGCCCGCGAGGAGAGTTTCGCCGGCCTCGGTGTTGCCATGCTGGTGGCGGTATTTGGCATCCTCGCCGTGCTGGTGCTGGAGTTCGGCAGCTTCCGCTCAATGCTGATCGTCTTCGGTGTAGTGCCACTGGGCATCACCGGTGGACTGGTCGCCCTGTTGCTGTCGGGCTATACGCTGTCCTTCACCTCGCTGATCGGGATGATTGCGCTGGTGGGTATTGAGATCAAGAACTCGATCCTGCTGGTGGATTTCACCAACCAGTTGCGCGAACAAGGTGTGGCGCTGGACGATGCCATCGCCAAGGCTGGCGAAGTGCGCTTCCTGCCGATCCTGTTGACCTCGCTCACTGCGATTGGCGGCCTCACGCCCCTGGCGATCCAGGGTTCAGGCCTCTATTCGCCACTGGCGATCGTGATCATCGGCGGGCTGATCAGCTCGACGCTGCTGGCGCGCCTGGTGACACCGGTCATGTACAAGCTGCTGCCGCCAACGATCGAAGTGGCAAACGGCTGATTCGGTCTAAGCTTCCAGTCGAGTCTTCTCGTCCACCACCACGGCGGTCACCACGTCGGCACCAACATTGACCATGGTCCGGGTCATGTCGAGCAAGCGATCGATGCCGAGGATGATGCCGATGCCTTCCGGCGGAATGCCAAAGGCGATCAGGAGGCCGGCGATCAGCGGCAGCGAGCCACCGGGAATTGCGGCCACCGCAACAGCGCTCAACACGGCCAGCATCAGCAGGGTGAGCTGTTGCGCCAGGCTCAGGTCCACGCCAAACACCTGCGCCACGAACAGCACTACGCAGCCCTCATAGAGCGCCGTACCCGCCATGTTCATGGTGGCGCCTAGCGGCATCACGAAACCCACCACCGAGGGCCGGACGCCCAGCGAGTCCTTGGCGGCTGCCATCGCCGTCGGCAAGGTGGCGGCGCTTGAGCTGGTAGAGAAGGCAGTGACCAGTACCGGCCTGATCTGGCGCCAGAATTCAAGCGGCTTGCGCTTGGTAAACACCTTGAGCCAGATGGACATGGTGCCGAACAAGTGCAGCAACATGACGGCCACACAGCCCAGCACGAAGACACCCAGCGCCAGCACAATGTCCCAGCCTATCTTCACCACCACGCTGTAGATCATGGCCGGCACCGCGTAGGGCGCCAGCATCAGCGCGAAGTGCACGATCCGGGTCATCAGGTCGGTGATCAGGTGCAGCGACGTTCGCACCTGCGCTCGTTCAGAGTCCGGCAGGCGCGTCGCGGCCGCACCCACCAGGATGGCGAACAGGATCAGTGGCAGCACGTCGCCCAGCATGTTGCGGTTATTGCCAACGAAGGCACCGAACAGGTTGCGCGGCATAAACATGTCGACCACGGTCATCGGCGACATCTTCGGGCTTTCGGCCTGGCGCTGGATGTGACCCTGGGCCGCGCCGCCATATTCCTCGAACAGCTGCTGCTTGGCCGCCGGGTCCATGGCATCACCCGGCGCGACAATGTTCATCATCGCCAGGCCCAGCGCCACGGCAATCGACATGTTCAGGAAGAACAGCGTAAAGGTGCGCCCTGCCAGCGGGCCCAGGTGGCTGAGCCGCTCCAGCTGGGCAATGCCCGCGGTCAACGAGGCGAACACCAGTGGGATGACCACGAAGAACAGCAGGCGCAGGAAGACCTGGCCCAGCGGATCCAGCGCCGTGTCGGAAAGCCACCGCGCCCAGGTCAGCACTTGCGGGAAGAAACCGCCGACGACCAATGTCAGGCTGCCGGCGACTGCGCCGATGACCAGGCCCATCAGGATGCGGTTGGCAAGGCGTGTATCTAGCTGGTCAGTCATACAGATGGCTCCTGCGGAAGGCCCGACGGGCGCCATAGTAACCCGCGGGCACGCCCCGATCGCCAGGCCCTTTACGGCCCGTGGCAACGAAGCGCAAGCTACGACCCACCAGGGTCCCCGTGGGCAGGAAGCCGGCAATGGGCATCGGAATCGGGCAAGGGAACTTGCTTCGCGTGCTGGCCGAGTCAGGCGGCTGGGTCGGTCTATCCAGTGTGTGTGAACTGGGATCGCAGCGCGCGCAGGCGCGCGAACTCCGGGACCTGTTTGCACTGCACGGCAAGCCATCACCCAATGGCAAGCTCAACGGCCGCGAGCTGTACCTTGGGCTCGGGCTCACCGAGTACACCAGCATCGACATCAACGGTGAGCACGGTGCCCTGTGCTTCGACCTCAATAAGGACCTGGTCACCGAGTACGGATTCAATACGACCTTCGACCTGGTCACTGACTTTGGCACCGCCGAGCATTGCTTCAACCAGTTCGAGGTGTTTCGCAACATTCACCGGCTGTGCCGCCCGGGCGGCTACATGTTGCACACCTTGCCCACCCAGGGCTGGGGGCGACATTGCTTCTATCGCTACGACGCCAACTTCTTTGAGGACCTGGCTGCGGCCAACGAGTACCGGATCCTGAAGCTGCAACCCTTCCTGCGCATCAATCGCTACCTGCGCAGCCACAAGAGCCGCACCCTCAGGCACCTGGCCAATCTCTGCGTGCATATCGAGTCGCGCGTCGACTCCGCCAGGTCGCTGGCCGCTGCGGTCAACTGGCTGGCCCCGGGCAGGTCGCGCTACTTCACGCGGCCCGAACCCAGCCAAGCCGAAGTGGACGAGGCCGTGGAGCGCATCGGCAAGGAAAACGCGTTGTTCAGCCTGACCATGGCCTGCGCAATGCAGAAAACCCGTGACCAGGAATTTGTCACGCCAATCCAGGGCATGTACAAGCATCACGCTTGAGTCGAGGCATTCTCCACGTAGCCACACCATTTGCACTCTTCCCCGGGTTGCGGCACGACTGACCCGGTTGCGGTGGCCACGGCACGACGGAAGGTGCCGAGGACCCAGGCATCCTCACCATCGTAAGGCACCATGTGGATGGTGAATCTCAGCGTGCCACCAAAGTCCGCGGCGTCCTTGATGCCATTGCAGTAGACAAACCAGGCGCGATTGGAGACCTCAAACCCCTGTCGCCGCATCAGGAACTGGTAGACCTCCATCTGGCGCTGGTAGGACGGATAGAGGCCCTCCCGGGTGGGTGTTTGCGCACGGGCGGTCGCCTTGTAGTCGGCAATGATCAACTCGCCGGACTCCTCCTGCCACACGTCGTCAATGGCACCAAACAGGGTCCAGCCAGTCTCTTCATCGAGCCAGCGCAGGCCAGTGAAATTGTGGCGCCAGCGCTCCAGTTCCGGATGTGGAAAGGGCACGGCCTCGATGCCTGCTTCCTCAAAAAGCGGATGCGCTTCGCCCGCAGTGCGATAGCTGTCGAACTCCGCTTTCAGCAGGGAATCTACGGCTAAATTCAGCGTGAAGGGTGGGCCGGAAGGACGGCCGGTGCCGCGTGCAACATCAAGATAAAAGCAGCGCGGGCATTCGACAAACAAGTCGATCTTGGATCGGCTCAGCTGCCTGCGCGTAAACGACCGACTGGGCATCAGGGCCTCGTGTCAAAGAGGCCCACCGCGCCGCGATAGTGTGCTGGACTAACCCGTTAAAGGATTGGATCACCCGACCGTGGCGCGACGGGCCCGCCTAACAATGCCGCGACAGCGCGTGCGATTCAAGTGCCTTGTGCATCACCGTCCATCGCAGGCCTGTTCCCTGGGTTAGCGGGGACCATGGCAGCCGCCACAAATGATCTCGGCAGCGTGGATGACTTGTCGCGAAGACTTGCGCAGAAACTGGATGACGCTAGAATCGACGCGCAGTCGCCTGAACCGCACCAAAGATGCGGGTGGCGCTGCAAAACACCGACCACTTGAGGGGCCTCAGGAGGTTTGAGCTATGCAGAAATTCGCCATGGCACTGACGGCTATGTTGTGCACGAGCCTTGTCGCGGGCTGCAGCAGGCAACCCACTGAGCCCGCCGTGGATATCGCCAAGGAGGCGCAGCTGATCAAGGCGCGTTCCGCGGAATGGGAACAGCTCTATGCCAGCAGGGACGCTGCCGCCATCGCCAAGAATATTCTGATGGAAAATGCGGTCTCGCTGGTCGGCGCCCACATGCTGCACGGCAGGGTGACGATCCAGCAGGAACTGGAGCAGACCTTCGCCGAATCCAAGGACATGTTCATAGAGTGGGAACCTGCGGTAGTGCAGGTCGCCGGGTCAGGCGATCTGGCCTACGAGTTGGGCTCCTATACGATGGACCGTGATGGCCCAGGCGAGCTGCCTGCTATTTTCGGCGAGTACCTCGTAGTCTGGACCAAGGTCGACGGTTCCTGGCGGGTAATTGCTGACAGTGGCTCAGTAGTAGGAATCAACAACTAGGTTCGCGACACGGCTGCCACCCCCGATCGGCTTGCTTGACCGGGCAATGGGATTACTATTGCCCGGCAACGACCGAATACCGATGCCGGCGCTGCAGATGGAATTGCACTTAAATCAAGTACCTGAGGGGGTAAGAATGCGAACTTCAATCCTGGCCGTCGTGGCCCTGACCAGCGCTGGCCTGATGGCCGGTTGTGCACAGCAGGCCGCAGCGCCCGCCGTGGACACGGCCGCAGAGGCGGCAGCGATTACGGCCCGCTCGGCTGAGTGGAACCAGTTGTATGTCAGCAGGGATGCAGACGCTATCGTTAACAACATCTTTACCGCCGAAATCGCCACCATGTTTGATGGCAAGGTGACCCACGGTCGTGAGGCGGCGTTGGCAACCATGCATGCGGAATTGACGGCAATGCCTGACTCCACCATCAGCTGGACCACCAACCATGTCCACGTTGCCGCTTCCGGCGACCTGGCTTATGAGCTGGGCAGCTTTACTTTTGATCCGGACGGCGCCGGTGAGATACCTGCCGCCAACGGCGAATACCTGACCGTATGGACCAAGGCCGACGGCAGCTGGCGTGCCACCGCTGATGCGGGCACTGAGATCAAGCCTGCCGCGACTCCGGCTGGGTGACCACGCTCCAGGGAACTGGCCCCTCCGGGGGAGGGGTTAGTTCCCCTGGACTCCGCCGCGGCCTGCGCCGCATAGATGTTGCTGCGATAACCGTCAACACGGTGGTGGGTGCCGGCGTATTCGCCATGCCCGCCGCCATAGCGGCCTATGCGGGCAGCTATAGCCTGCCGGTGCTGTTTGCCGCCTTCTTTGTCGTCATGGTGCTGGCACTATCCATGGCCGAGGTCGGCAGTCGCTTTGATGTCACCGGCGGCCCTCCCGTATATGCCGGGCGTGCTTTCGGTCCACTGGTGGGGTTTGGCGTGGGCTGGCTGTATGCCATTTCCCGCGTGGCGGCCTTCGCCGCCATTGCCAGCATCATGCTGGACTACGCGGCGGCATTGTGGCCCCTGCTCGACTCGCCGCTGCACCGCAACCTGGCGTTTACCGTATTCATTGTCGTCGTCACCGCCATCAACCTGCGTGGCGTCACCCAGGGCGCCACCTTTGGGAATTGGCTGACGGCGGCCAAGCTGCTGCCCCTCATCGCATTGGCCGTGGTCGGGCTGTGGCACCTGGATGGCGTGACCCTGCCGCAGGCGACGCCCGGCAAGCTCGGTGACCTCAACCAGGCCTTGCTGCTGGCGCTGTTTGCCTGCTTTGGCTTCGAACAGGCCGCGATCATCACTGGTGAAATGCGCAACCCACAGCGCGACCTGCCCATCAGCATGCTGGGTGGCCTGGGGCTGTCCTGCCTGCTCTACCTGTTGCTGATGATTGCCTGCTTTGCCGCCCTGCCCGACCTGGCAAGTTCCAAGCGCCCGCTGGCAGATGCAGCAGAGGCACTGGCCGGCAGCCTGGGTGGTATGACCATGGCCATTGCAGCAGTGCTGGTTACCGCAGGTGGTCTCGCGGCCTCGATCCAGGTGGCCCCGCGCATCTTCTTCGCGCTCGGCGAGAGTGGCGATATGCCCCGGGCGCTGGCGGCAGTTGATCCCGCTACCCAGTCGCCACGCAACGCCATCCTGGTGATGGCCTTCTGTGCCTGGCTGCTGACCATCACCGGCACTTTTGTCTACATCGTCACCGTGTTCGTCGTAGTGCGCATCCTTGTCTACGGTTCCAGCAGTGCTGCCCTGCTGCGCCTGCGCAGGACTGCAGGCCCCGCGCCACTGGCCCTGCCCGCAGGTCCATTGATTGCGATCCTGGCGCTGGCCAGTTGCCTGGTGGTGGTCTCCACCGCCTCGCTGGTCGCCGTACGTGATGTGGCCATCGCACTGGCCGTGGGACTAGCGATCCGCGCTATGGTGCGCCGCCGAAAATAGGCTGGTGCGTCTGGGCGAGCATCTCAACTCCGCCCAAAGAAGTACCAGATCACCGCTGCCACGACGATGACGTCGATGATCAGCGCCCAGCGAATGATGGTGCGGCGCAGTTCGGCTCCACGCTGGTTGATCTCGTGCTGGGCCGCCGGGTCGGCAGCAAGCGCACGCTCGACGCGCTCCTTGGCCTCCTTCAGGCCCAGGCCCTCGCGCGCGCGCAGGATCTTGATCGCCTCGATGACGCGTCCCTGCCGCAGCGCGATGGTGGCGTCGGCAGGCAGCGGGCCTTCTTCAATGTCGCGGGTCTTCACGCGCGCCACGTTATCACAGGGCCTGGCGCGTTCAGTCGCTGGCGAGGAAGGCGCGGATCGCCTCGGCGGCCTTGGCAATCTCGAACAAGCCGGCAAGATGGCCAGCATCGCTTTCCATGACGAACATCTCGGCACGGCCACCATTGGCCTTGACCTTCGCCATGGCGCGTTCGGAAAAGAAGGGTGGGAAGATCATGTCGGACGATGCCGGCACAAACAGGAACTTGGCGCAGATGCCCTTCACTTCCTCGTCGCTCAGGCGGTAGAGCGCATTCGCCTTGGACATGTAGAGCATGTGATTGGCATCCACCTGGGTCGCGCGGCTGCGCCCCAGGGCATTCAGCGCCGCCTCGATGCGAAACTGGTTACCGAAGGCCTCGGCAGGCGGCTTGGCGGGGTCCGCCGGTGCAAAGCCAAATACCCTTGCAGCCCAGTCCCAGTGGGTCGAGGTCAGGGTCACGATCTTGAGCGCCTGGGCCACGCCCTCGTTCGGCGCCTCGCCCTCGTAGTAGTCGCCGCCATTCCACTTGGGATCCATGCGGATTGGCGTGGTCCAGACATCCAGCAATGCGATCAGGAAAGGCGGCGCATCAAAACCCGGACCAATGACATGCACGACGCGGTCAACGAACTCGGGATACATGGCGGCCCAGATCATCGACTGCACGGATCCACCCGAGGCGCCGGCAACGGCATGGAGCTTCTTCACCCCCAGCGAATCCACCAGCGCCTTATGGATGCTCACCGTGTCGTGGTAACTCACCACCGGGAAGCTCATGCCCCAGCGCTTGCCGGTGGCCGGATTGATGGTGGCAGGACCCGTGGTTACCACCTTGGGATCGTTGACGCCGAGGTTGACCAGCGCATCGGCACTGATGACGAAGTACTTGTCGGTATCAATGGCCTTGCCCGGGCCGATGATGGCGTCCCAGTAGCCCGGCGCCGCATCAGCCGCGCTGTAGCGCCCAGCGGCATGCGAATTACCCGAGTAGTAGTGCGGAACGAAGATCGCGTTGTCGCCCGTGGCATTCAGGCTGCCGTAGGTCTCGTAACCCACCTGCACGCCCTGGATCTCGGCACCCCCCACTGTCGTGGTGTAGTTGCCGTAATTGAAGGTCTTCTTCTCGACCAGGCCAAGATCACCGGCCTGGGCGACCGCCGCCAGCAGCCACAATCCAAGCAACGCGATTTTCTTCAACATGGTTCGCCGCTCCTGCCCCTGGGCCGAGGGTCAATCCTAGCGCTTGTCCTGTTCTGAATGGATGCTCCCTTCGTAGGAGGTTATGCTCCTGCCCATGTCACGTCACTGTTCATTCTGCAGCCTGCCTGCGGAGCGCATCCTTTTCGATACGGCACTGGCCGTGATCATCCGCGATGCCTACCCGGTGTCCGAGGGTCACACGCTGATCCTGCCCAAGCGCCATGTGGGGTCATGGTTCGAGGCCAACGTGCACGAGCAGCAGGCGATGCTGGAATTGCTGGCGCGCGCCAAGAAGGAACTGGACAAGGAACTGAAGCCGGCTGGCTACAACATTGGCATCAATGATGGCGTGGCGGCCGGCCAGACCGAGATGCACCTGCACCTGCACCTGATCCCGCGCTACAAGGGTGACCGGGAAGATCCGCGCGGTGGCATACGTTGGGTCATCCCGGACAAGGCGCCCTACTGGCAGGACTGAGTCGGAGCCGCTCAGCGCAGTCGAATACGCGCGCCAGAAGCCTTCATCGCGCCGATTGCAGTCGCCGCCACCATCGCCAGGACTGTTATCAGTGTCGCGGTGTTGTTCTCGGCCACCGGCAACGGCGGCAGTAGCTGCATCAGGCCCGGCAGGAAGCGCAGCAACAGCGCGCCACCAGCCAGCACCAGCACGCAGGCACTGATGCCATTGAGCCAGGCTTCGCGACGCAGGCGCTTTAGCACCCGCGCACGACGGCGCTCGAACTGCTCGCGCAGGTTCGCCGGCGCCTTGCCTGTCGTCCGTTCCAGTTCAGCAACCCTGGCAAACACGCGGCCGTCAAAGTCGGGACTCGTATCCAGGCCGACATGCAGGCGCCGCAGGCGCACATCCATCATGTCCACGACCTTGGTGTCTTCATTGTTCATGCTGCAGCCTCCCGGGCATCGGGTCCGAGCGCCAGCGCCAGGCTGGCCCGCGCGCGATGCAGGTGCGTCTTAACGGTATTGGCTGGAATGCCCATCATCTCAGCCACTTCTTCCACGGTGCGGTCTTCCTGGTAGAAAAGCGTCACGGCCTGGCGCTGCTTGGACGGCAAGGCCTCAACCTGCTGCCACAAGGCCGCGTCGCCGCTGCCATCGCGAGTGTGGTCGGGGCCGCGTGACTCCACCTCATGCATGACCGTCGGGTCTGAAATCGAGTCAGTCGGGCGTTCCTTGCGCAGGGCAGAGATCGCCGCGTTGCGGGTGATCGCATAGACCCAGGTCGAAAGCTTGGCGCTGCCATCGTAGCGATCCAGTGCCTGCCAGAGTTTCACGAACACCTCCTGCGCCAGGTCCTCGGCGGCGGCGCGGTGACGCAGCACGCTGAAGGCCAGGCCAAAGACCCGCCGGCGGTAGGCCGGCACGAGGTGCTCAAAAGCCTCCTCGGAGCGCCCCGCCTGGATCAGCTTGATGATGGTGTCGTCCAAGACCGCTCCGGGCAGGGTTCCTCAGGGTTGATACGCAGCAGGGACCTGTCAGGTTTCATGAAACCAAAGCCCGGCTGGCTGCGTATCAATAGCCATGGACAGGGTACGACGCTCACTTGCAGTTGTTAATCGCGAACTCGACGCAGCAGCAGGCCTGGTGGCGGGATTCATCGCCGCCCAGCTGCTGCATGGCGAGTCGCCGATGATCAAGCTGGTGCTGTCGGTCCTGTTTGGATTCTGAAAACTACCGTCAATACAAAGGAGTACGGTCATGGACGCAGGTTCAATTGGTGCATTCATTCCCATTGTCGCCATCATCTTCGGCATCGGCATCGCCATGGTCTCCGTGATCACCAGCCACAAGGAAAAGGTGCGCCGCCACGAGCTGCGCCATGCCGAGCGCATCGCCGCCATGGAAAAGGGCATGGAACCTCCGCCGGAGCTGGCGGACAGCAGTGACAAGGAGAAGCCGCGTCCGCTGCTGACCGGCATGATCCTGATTGGCGTCGGTATTGGCGTCTTCCTGGGACTCAAGGAAGTGGCGGGTGATGGCGTGGAGAACTTCGCGCTGATTCCCGGACTGATCGGCGTCGCCTACCTGCTGTACTACTTCATCGAAGGCCGCAAGGAAGGGGCCAACGGCAAGTCCTGAGTTGAAATCGGGGGAGGGGTTTACCCCCTCCCCCATGGTTAGCCCAGCAGCAACCACACAGTCATGATGAGTCCAAATCCGACCATGCCTGTCTCCAGCAGTTCTCCAAACCGGTCGATCTTTTTCTGCACGGTCGGCTCCCTGTCCTGAATCTGAGGCGACAGCCTAGGCCGGGTCCTGGCTCAGCAGATGACCCCAGTTCGGCTGCCAGACCCTTGAGTTTTTGCCGAATTTCGCAATTTGGTTTTTCCTCGGCTAATAAAATCAAGAACTTGTGATTTATCCACAAGCAATGGCCTCTTCCAGAACGCCATCCGGCAGGCGTAGGATCGGCCAGCGGTCCCGCAGGGGCGGTCCGCCAAATTAAAAAAACGTAAATCTGACTAGGGGGAAATTGTGAATCCGAACAAGATTGTGGGCCTTGTTGCCCTTCTCATCGCTGTGGCTGGTGCTTTTGTCGCCGTGCCCTATGGTGCGTTGATATTGGTTCTGGCTGGCCTGTTCGCGGGTTGGGGAGTCGCAGGCGAGGACCATGTCCGCGTTCTGGCCACTGCCCTGGTACTGGCTAGCCTGTCGGGCGTCTTCAACGAGATCCCGACGGTTGGCGGTTACCTGGCGACGATCTTCGGCAGTGTCGGCACCTTCGTTGCCGCCGCTTGCATGACGATCATCGCTGGCAACGTCTGGAAGCGCTTTAAGCCGTAATTCGGCATTTTGCCTGGAACGGAAAGGCCCGCATCCTGCGGGCCTTTTCTTTTGTCAGGCTGGCAGGCGCGCTGCAAGCCAGGTGGCAATGTCCTGGATCTCTGGCAGGCAAACCTGGTGTTGCATCGGGTACTGCTTCCACTCCACCGCGTAGCCCTCGGCCCGCAGCGCATCGCGCGAGTGGGCACCAAACTCCAGCGGCAATACCGGGTCGTAGAGGCCGTGGCACATGAAGATGGGCAAGTCCTGGTTGGCGGGTGATTTCTCCGCCGCCAACTTGGGCACCAATACCAGGTAGGTTGATAGCGCGAGAATCCCACCGAGGCGCTCCGGGAATCTCGGCGCCACATGCAGTGCCACCGCCCCACCCTGCGAGAAGCCGGCAATGATGATGCGGTTCGCCGGCACGCCGGACTCGATCTCCTGGCGCACATAGCCCTCGATACGGGCAGCCGAGGAACGCATGCCCTCCTCGTCGGCACGACCCTCGCGGGTCAGCGCCCTGATGTCATACCAGGCCCGCATTGGCATGCCGTTGTTCAGCGTGACCGGGCGCACCGGGGCGTGCGGGAAGATAAAGCGCGTTGATTCGTTGGCTGCGAAACGCAGCTCCGGCACCAGCGGCACGAAGTCGTGGCCATCGGCGCCCAGGCCATGCATCCAGATCACGCTGGCGGTCGCGGGGCCTGCGGGCGCCAGGGTGACTTCTTCCGCAGTCTCGGAAAGGCGATGCGACATGGGGACAGGCTCCGCAGCAGGGATCAGGGGGCGCTCATTCTAGGTGGTTTCGCCCACATTTCCTGATGCCGTGTGGCGCCCGGCGCCAGCCATGCTGGACGTTGCCCCGCTGGCTATCGAGGTACTACCATGGTGACACCACCAATTCAGGAGCCTGCCATGGCGGCCACCACCTCAATCAAGCTCCCGGCAGCCCTCAAGGCGCGTATCGCCGCGCTGGCGCGCAAGTCCGGTCAGTCGCCGCACAGCCTGATCATCGAGGCCGTCGAGCGACACGCCGTTCGTGAGGAAAAGATGCAGGCTTTCGTCGCCGAGGCCCTGGCCGGCGATGCCGATATTGAGAATGGCGGCGCGGTGTATCGCGCAGAGGACGTACATGCCTGGGTCGAGCGCCTTGCCAAGGGCACCAGGTCGCGGAAGCCACGGCCTTCTGATCGGCCGGCCACGCCCGGACGGCCTGCATGAGCTGGTCATTTCCTTTGGCAAGACCGGCTATGTGGCGCTTTATCGATTCCTGCCGCTGCGCGATGAAGTCAGGATCCTTGGCTTGCGGCACCAGCACGAGCTGGACTACCTCGCCTGACCGATCAGCGCTTCTTCGCCGGCGCCTCATTAAGTACGAAGCTGGCGACCACACCATCAAAGGCAGCGGTGTCGCGCTGGAAGTAGTGCAACACCGGCGCGCGATAGAAAATCGTATAGAGGCCCATTGGGGTATTCACGCCAACGATGATGTCCTCATAGCGAACCGAGCCGACATCGACTGAACGCCGCGACGTCAGGTGCAGGCGAAACCCCGGCAGGCCCGCAACCACCACTGGCTCATTGGCCAGGATCTCCATGTTGCTGCGCCCGCCTGACTCACGCAGGTGGGCGGCAAATTTCTCGGCCACTTCCTGCGGCATCATGTCCGGCGTTGCGTCTTCCTTGATCGAGTAGAACGCACCCTTGTGCTTGCGCCAGTCGACGAAGATCAACTGCAAGTCAGGACCGTCGCGGGTGGAAGCCACCTCGCCCGGCACCATGGCGCCCTTCATCCAGTTCCAGCCCTCTGGCATCTGCACCGAGAACCCGCTCTTCTTGTGCACGAAGGGCTGGCCCGCCACGACCGGCTTCCAGGCCAGCGCCGGGGCGGCCACTGCCAGCGCAGCAATCAGGGTCAGGCCACGGGCCATCGAACGAAATGTCATGGGGCAAGCTCCTGGGTGAGTCTTTCAATGTACTGGCGCGCATAGCCGCTCTGCCTGGGGTCGGGCGTCAACTCTACAAAGCGCGTGAACAACGTCAGCGCCTCGGCCTTCTGGCCCTGCTTCATCTGGTACATGGCCAACGGCTCATAAGCCGGGCCGAAATCCGGCGCAGCAGCAATGGTGGTTCGGTATTCGGCGGCAGCGCGTTCAGCATGGGCTGCGCGCTCAGCCTCAAGCTCGGCCTCAGGGCGCTTCTTGTCCTTCTTGTCGCGGCGCACGCCCTGGGCCTTGAGGCGGTAGGCCTCGGCCAGGAAGTAACGTGCCTCAGGCGGCAGGATGGCCAGCAGGTTTTCCTGCTCCAGCAGGAAGATCAGCGCCTTGTCATCACCGGACTGCTGCAACTGCAACAGCGCGTCCATGCGCGCGGCACGGGTTACTTCCAGGTAGCGCTCCTTGCCCCGCTCGCCGCCCTCTTTCGATCCCAGCGCGAGGTCGGTCATGGTCTCGACGCGCTCCTTGACCTGCGGATGGCTGGCAAAGAAGTAGCCGCCCTGCTTGATATCGCGCGCGGCCAGCTCGCGCTCGAGCACCGCAAAGGCCTCGCCCGCAGCACGTGAATCGTAGCCGGCATTCGACATGCGCTCGAAGCCACCGTCGTCTGACTCGCGTTCATGTTCCCGCGAGAAGCCGGCCATGCTGGAGAAGGCCACCACATCCACCAGCACCGGCGGCACGCCGAAGCCGGCGCCGACCAGTCCGAGAAAGGTGCCGATACCCGCAGCCTTCTTGGTTGCGGCGATCCGACGGTACATGTGATCGGCCGTCACATGGGTGCCTTCGTGGCCCAGCACCGCAGCCAGCTGCGCCTCGTCGGTCAGGCGCAGCAGCGTGCCGGTATGGAAATAGATGCCACCCGAGTTCACCGCAAAGGCATTGAAGTTCGGGTCGCGGAAAGTGCGCACCCGAAAGCGTCCCGGCTGGTCCGGGAACAGGCGGTTGGTCACTTCCTGCAGGTAATCATTCAGCACCACGTCCCGATACAACAGTTCGTTGTTCTGGATGTGGCTCTCGAACTTCTGCGTCTCGAACTCGATGCGCTCGCGTTGCTCAGCCTCATCGATGGCCAGCGCAGGCGCGGCCGCCAGCAACAATAGTGGTAGCAGGACAATCGGAGAGCGCATGACGACGATCAGAACGCCGGGAATTGTGCGAAGCGCGAGGACGGGAAGTCCTTGAACATGCGATCCACGACTTCCTGGGCTGCTGCTGGTGTCCGGGTATCGGTACCGGTCATGCCAAACATCTGCTCGCCCGCAGCGGAATTCAGCCACTTCACCTCGCCGCTGCGCAGGTCAATGATGCCGGCCATGGCATAGGTGCCGCCGCCGGGAACATAGACCCCACCCGCTGCTGCGACGAACTGCATGAAGGCGCTGCCGCCGGTCTGCTTGACCTGGCCGCCGGCCATGATGAAGGCATAGTCTGCACCGGTGGCATCGGCCAGGAAGGCCAGGCCATCACCAATGCTGTAATCGGGACTAGCGCGCTTGTCGGCAAAGGCCTTGCCACCCCACTGCAGTACGCCCGTCATGGTGTTGGCAACAATCTTGAACAGCTCGATGTGCTCGCGCAGCACGGCCTCGCCCTCGATCGAGGGGAAGGCCTGGGTCTGGAAGCGGCTGTCTGCGCCCAGATGAGCCACGGCGGCCTCGCCGAGGTTCTTTTGCGCTGCGTCGGTCCAGTCCTTGACAGCCTCCATGCCCGCCACTGACTTCTCGTAAACGGTGAATTCGATGGGCAGCACCAGGATGCGCTTGGCGCCATTAGCCGCTGCAGCGGGCGCCTCAGGCACAGGCGTCGCCTCAACCGCCGGAGATTCCGCTGCCTCTGAAGGCGCCGGGGCCTGGACTGAGTCCAGCTCCGTAGGAGGATCGATGAGTTCCGCATCTGCCGCGGGCACCGACTGTGGCGGCACCGGAACCGCGTCTAGCTGCGACGGCGGATCGATCAGCTCGGCATCCGCGGCCGGGACCGACTGCGGGGCCGCAGGCAGCACTTCCTGCTGCGCTGCAGCCAGCGAAACAAAAGAGCAAAGCACGGCCAGCGCAGTAAGTCTGGCCAACAATTTGTGACTCAAGGTGATGTCCTCAAGCGGGGGGGGGTTGGCGAGGGGGCATTCTACCTCTCGTCCTGACCGGTGACTACGCGTGCTTGAGCTCCTCGCGCAGGATTTTTCGCAGCGTCGCCTCATCAACTGGTGACGAACTCGTTGCCTTACGCAAGGTCCGGTTAATCAGGGTTTGATAGCCAATTCCCTCAGCCTGCGCCTTGGCCCTGAAGGCGACCAGCAGGTCATTGTCCACCATGATGGTTATCCGGGTCTTCCCCTTTGCCTCCGCCTGTAGCTTGGCGAGATGAGGAATGTCTCGGGCCCGTTTCCCTTTGGAAAGGTCATATTGTTTGCGCATATTGAACTCTCTCCATTTGCGTGGCCCGCCGTGCCGAGATAACCCGGATTCGCTCGCCGCGTCGCAGCGTGTAAACCACGATCAAGATCCTTAGCTGTACGCTCATGCCGACGAGAATCCAGCGCGGCTCACCTGTTGAGACCGAATCCTCCGTGGCCAGCGCCAGCGGATCCAGCAGAGCAGTCGCAGCCTCTTCGAAGCTGACCTGGTGCTTGCGCAGGTTGGCATCAGCCTTGGCCGCACTCCACTCGATATCAATATGCATTGAGTATGTATATTTGCGGGACTGAATTCAAGCACACAGGCTAGGGACTTAAACGGGCGAGAATTGCCCGCGAAAGCGCTCTAACCCGGCAATTACGCAGTGGTGGCCAGCGGAAGGGTTGCCCAATTCGCATCGGCTGCGGCATCCTCGGACCCGGGGGAAGAAGAATGGCCAACAAGTACCCGCGCCGGGAGGTTCTCCGCACGCCGAACCCAACGGCTATCGGCTGGGTCGCCGCCGAGGGAGTGGCCCTCATCGGCCCCTTTGCCATCTTCTTCCTTATCGGTTTCCTGGTCGTCGCGCTGGTGGTCTATGCCGCGCTCTCTTCCCTCATCGGCGCGCTGCTGATCTGGCTGGTCTGCTGGCGCCTGCCAGGCAAGACCCCCAGGTTCGAGGAAATCTATCTGTCGGCGCTGACCGGCTGGCTCTGCGCGCTGGTCATTGATTTCGCCTGGGACTGGTTCACCGGCAGCGTCAATGCAGACACGCTGGGCATGATCCGGCAGGACGCCATTCCGACCTCCTACGGCGACATCCTCAACCTGAAATCACTGGGCCAGTACCTGTCCTGGCTGTGGCCCGCGTTCTTCATCACGCCGCTGTCGCTGCTGGCGCGCACCGAGATGTTTGACGGCCTGGCGGGCTACCTGCGTGCCATGGTGATCTCGGTCATCTGCCTGCCATTGAGCCTGTACCTGCCGCTGGTCTTCCTGATGGGCCTGCAGTTGCGCCTCACCGGCACGCCAGGCATTGGCGACGGGGTATTCCTGGCGCTACTCGGGCTGACCGCCATGCTGCTGATCTTCGCCGCACTGGGCGCGGTGCTGGCAGCCGGCGTGCCGCGCTTTGTGTCGCGCGCTTCAGATGCCGCTGCGCTGACATGGCGGCGCAGCTACTTCACGACCTTTCTTGCCTTGCTTGCCTGGGCGGGCATCACCGCCGTGGTGATGTTCTTCGTGCCGGTATTCGATCCTTACGCCGATCACCTGTTTGCCATGGCCAGCCGGGGATCGGCGCTTAGCTACGTGAACCAATATCCCGGCATCGTCAATGCCGGCCTCGCCACATTCCTGGTGCTGCAACTGCCGGGCCTGCTGGTCAGCACGAAGATTATTTCAGCGCGTATGGGCCCACTGCCGTACTGGCGCGCCCTGGCAGTCACAACGATGGTCGTCACGGTAACCCTGCCCTTGGTGCTTTTCCTGATGTGGTCACTGGCCGCCGCGACACCCTGAGGATGAAACAATGAAACAACCCCTGCTTGCACCTCTGGTACTGCTGCTTGCCGGCTGTACTCCCGCAGAGGAAGTTCCCGTCGCCGGCAACACGGCCACGCTGGCCACTCACATCAGTCTGACCAGCTGTGCTCAGGGCGCCTCGGCCAGCTGCCCGGAGTTTGTCATCGAAGCCTCTGCGCAAATGCGCGCGACCTGCACTGAGATGGACGGCAAGCTTCTGCCCGCCGACAAGGCGCAGTTCTGGCGACTCGATATCAACGCCGATGGCCAGGATGAATTCCTGGTGGACCTGGCCGAGAATTTTTATTGCGAGGGTGCGCCCTCAGTGTTCACCTGCGGCAGCCTGGGCTGCCCTTACACGCTGTTCCAGCAGCGCGAGGGTGAGTGGCGCGGGATCGGCGGCCTAAATTCGGGGGACGCCCCGGCAGTCGAAGTGCTGCCTGGTTCAAGTCCGGCAAGTTTGCGTGGTGGTTGCAGCGGCTCGCGCCCCTGCGATGAGCTGACCACCTATGTTTGGGCTGGCGAGTACTACGAGCGCGTGAGCATCAACGCGCGTGGGCATCAGGTTACTGTTGCACCGGCCGGACTGTGGGAACTCACACGCGACATCACGGTGCGGGCCGGGCCGCAGGCCAATGCTGCCGAACTCGGCAGTTATGCGTCAGGCGCTGAGTTCGTTGTCATCGGTGATGCAGTCGGCGCGCCTTATAAGTACGTCTCGCCCTGCAATGCCTGTGCGAGTGGCTTTGTGCCGGCTGACGCCTTGCGCAAGGGGGTGTGGTGAAAAACGGACCCCTGTTTCATATCGGCTGCGTCACGCTGATCTTTGCGGCGATTCTGGGCTATCCGATTGGCGCCGCCGTCGGCATGTCGCTGTGGGGCCCTAACGCCGGGCCACTGTCGGGATCCTTCGGATTCCTCTTTGGCATGTTCTTTATCGGCTTCTTCAATCGCCGACGCCAGCGTGGCGATAACGTCGTGCCGAGCCTCATTTCGGGCCCGCTGCGCAGCAAGCTGTTCTGGTGGGTTGGCATTCCCGTAGCGCTGGTCGCTGCACTCGCCGGCGCAACGATTGCCGAGCACTACGGCCTGAGCGAGGGCGCCTATGCGCTGGGATCTGGACTGACCGGACTCTTTGTTGCCGGCGGCGCGGCCTGGGGCATTCGCCAGCTCATGCGCCGCAAGGACTAGGCGGCGATCCAGCTCACCGCGTCTGCACTGACCGTCGCCTTCAACTTCGACGGCCGGTGGCTAACCAGCGTGCCCAGCAAGTGGCGCTCGATGTTGCGCTGCAAGTGGCGCGCACCGTAGGCCGGGTCGTAGCCCTGCTCGGCAATCCAGCGGATCACATCCTCGGGCACCTCGGCCTCGTAACCCCGCTCGCGCACACGCTTCAGCGCGCCGGCAATTTCACGGTTGGCGATTTCGTGGATCACTTCCGGCGTCAATGGCCGGAAGACGATCACGCCATCGAGGCGGTTCACCAGCTCCGGCGGCATGGCCTCGGTCACGGCCTCGATGGCGCGCTCCTGGTGCTCGTCGGCCACCGACTCGTCGGTGCGAAAGCCAATCGGGTTCTTGCGACGGAAGTTCTCGCTGCCGAGATTTGAGGTCATCAGGATTACGGACTTGGAGAAATCCGCCTCCTTGCCCTGGCCGTCGGTCAGGCGGCCGTCCTCGAAGATCTGCAGCAAGGTATTCCACACCACCTTGTGGCTTTTCTCGATCTCATCCAGCAGCACCAACGCATAGGGTTGCTTGCGCACCCGGGTGGTGAGCCAGCCATCGGGCTGGTCCGAGCCCACATAGCCCGGCTGCGGGCCGATCAGCCGCGACACCGCCCAGTCGTGCGAGTACTCGCTCATGTCGAGCTTGATCAGGTGGCCGTCGCCACCAAACAGCCCCTCGGCCAGGGCCACGGCCAGCGCGGTCTTGCCCACACCGCTGGGGCCGGCCAGCAGGAACACCCCATCGGGGCGCTTGGGCCGCAGGTCGAACTGCATGCGCGTCAGCGTCAGGCGACTGACGATGGTCTCCAGTGCCTCGTCCTGGCCGACGATGCGAGACTTCAGGTGCGCCAGCAGTGCCTCGCGGATTCACATGGCCCGGTGCCGCGGCCTGGCGCTCGCCCTTTAGCAGCCCGCCAACAGCGGCGCTCACCTGGTCTGCAGCATTGGGCACATCCTGCACCGAGGCGATGAACTCGGTCAGTTCCTTCGAGTCAATGATCGCGCCCTTGGGCCTGCGGGGCATCGTCCAGCAGTTCGTCAAGGCGCTTGCTGCCGCTGTCGCCATAGCTGGTGCTGAACTGTTCCGGATTACGCCGACGAATCGCCGCGGCCACATGCAGCAGCGTCACCTCAGCGTGATCGTGGCGTTTGGCCTCGGCACGCGCGTGATCGAGCAGCAGGGCCAGGTCTGCGGGAATCGTCATCACCTACTCCTCGTGAAAATGACGACCGCCGAACTTTTCCTTGATCTCCACCGCCACCTTGTCGGCGAGACCCGCGACCATGAACAACGAGACCTTGAGTTCTTCCGGGTCCACGGTCTCGCCCAGCAGCGAGTGCCCAAGCAGGATGCGCACCTTGCCCTCGATCTCGCGCGCGCCCAGCGTGCCGAATCCGTAGCTGCCCTGGGTGGCGATGTGCTTGTAGAGCTCGAGGCTCTCCGGCACGTCCAGGTTGGTGACGGCAAAGATCTTGACCACCGTGTTCTCGTCACGAAACGGCGCGACGCTGACCCACACCTGCGTGTTGTTGTGGCGGAAGGTGAAGTCACCGTCCTTGTCCACTTGCAGGCTCTGGAACCACTCGGTCATGTAGCGCCGCACCTTTTCCTTCACCGCCAGTACATCGCCCGCCATGTCTATCCCCCTTGTCCACGTCTATGTACGAATGCCGCCGCCAGGCCACCCACTGCCAACGGCCAGAAGATCCAGCCCATCATGCGCAGGAATGCCTCGATCTGTTTTGCGCTGGTGCCAAACGGCACCACGATGTCACGGCAGTTCGCCGCCCCAGCCGGCAGGCACGCCAGCACCGCGGGTGGTCGATCTGCCGACTCCCACTTGTCCTCTGCGCCCAGCGTAATGATGGGCACCGTGGCTTCTACCGCCATCCACGCCCAGATCGGTGGCGGCTCGCCCCAGCGCCACTGCCATTGCTCGGTGTCTGGGCGGAGGTCGCCGCTGACCTTCAGCGCGCCACGGGCAAACAGCGTGGGCTCCACATTGCGTGGCTCGTGCATGACCACGCTCATGGGCACCAGCAGCAGGAACAGCCACACCATGACCAGGCGATGCGACGAGGTTCCGTAGCCCGTGCCCAGGCCCTGCATCAGCCGGCCGACAACCAGGCTGCGCAGGCGCTTGAAGGCGATTGCAAATGGCAGGAGCAAGAGCAGGTGAGCCCAGAAAGTCAGCGCCGCAACTGCCAATACCGCACGCACGGCCTCGGAGCTGAACACCAGCGCGATGCCAAGCGCAAGTGCGCCGCCGCGCAGCAGCCCCTCGGGCAGCTTCAATTTCTCCAGCCAGTCCGACAGCGAACTGCGCGGTGCCTGTGGCGGAAAACGCCAGGCCAGCAGCCAGGGCGCGAGCAGGCCCACGATCAAACCGTAGGTCGTGGTGAGGTCCAAAGGCTTGGGAAACAAGCCGGAAGTTGCCGGTACCAGCCCTGACTGCATCAGCACCCACAGCAAGGGAATGGAAAGCGCCACCAGCCAGGCCCACACGCCAGCTTCGGCACCCGCAGCGTCTTCTTCCTGCACTGCCTGGCGCTCACGCAGTGCGCGGTAGACGGCATTGGCCTGGTCATCGTAGCCCTGCGAGCGAAAGTGCTTTTCCACATCCAGATAGACGGAGGGGTCGCTGGTCGGCATGTGCGACAGCAGGTCCAGCATCAGGTTTTTCTTTTGCTCCCACTCTTCAATGGTCACAGGATCGTCTAGCGAGTCTTCCTCGCCGGCCGCCCATGGATCCCAATGGGTGACCTGGATGCCTCGTAATAGCACCTTGCGCGGAAACGGCTCGACCAGCGTGAGCTGGCGAAACTCAGCCCGCTCGAGGTTTACCTCGACCCCACCCTCGCCGCTGCCGCGAATAAGCGCATCATTGGCACCCTTGCCCTGCAGGTACAACACCAGCTTGCCGCCGACCTTGGCGTGTCGGCCCGAGATCGCGCGACTCGCCGCCAGGCGCCACAGGCGCGCATCACCGCGGCAGTCCAGGCTGTCAAAATCGAAACGCCGGCACTCGGTACGAATAGACATCTCGCCAAGGTTCTCTGGCGGCTGCTCCTCGGCCAGCGCGTCGATGCAATCGCCATGTACCGCAAGCAAGGCGGCCGAGCAGCCCTCCAGGTTAAGGGTCGGCGTCACCGCATGCTGCCCGCCCTCAAAGATCATGGCGGCCCTGCCCTCCACGCCGCCCACGACCACGGGCTGCGCGGTGGACAGGTCTCCACCCAAGTGGGTGTCACCCAGCTCGATGCTCGCCTTCACCCGCGCATTTCGCAGGTCGAGGTTGCCGCCAATCTTGCAACCCGTAACGCTGAGTCGTTCCGTATCGTTCAAGCTGCGCGGATCAAACCCCACCTTGGTACTCGGCGGCGGTGATGAAAGTTGGCCGCCGATGAAGCTGCGCATTTCCTCTTCGCGATTGGTGTAACCCATCTCACGGAACGCTTGTATGCAGGTCTCCACCAGTGTCTCGCGGCCATACAAATCCAGGCCGCCGGCGATAGCGGTGCTGTTGACCAGCAGATGGCGACCCACGTCGGCGTCGAAGATCTCCACCGTGCCATTGATCGTGGCCGTCGCAATTTCCAGGGCTCCGAATCGCGGCCGGTGCCGATGCATCACCTGGGTCTTGGCACCGCCCTTACTCGCCGGATCGTCGACAAACTCCAGCCAGGGCAACGGACGGATCTTGATGCTGCCGAAGCTGCCACCGTCCAGCGCGCGCATCGTACCCAGGACTTGCAGCCCCTCGCCGAACACACCGCCAGAGATGCGCGCGTTGTTCAGGTTCAAGCCGCCGGAGACGTGGCAATAGCGCCAACTGCTGGCGCGTGCATCACCATGACCACCCAGATGGTCGAGCCAGGATTCAGCGCCGCCGTACTCCTCGTCGGGTTTGGTGTGCGGCTCCCAGCGTGCAGCGAGGAACAGCGCCTGAGCCTCGAGGGCGCCCATGTCCAGGTCGCCGGTGATAAAGAAAGTGCTGAGCTCAACGTAATTGCCAAACTGGGCACAGGTGAGATCGGTATCGCCCAGGATCCGGGTGGGGGGTGGCTGCACAAAGCTGGGCAGGCCGTAGTTCTGCAGGCTGCCGCCGATGCGCGCCTGGCGTAGTGACAGGTGAGCGGCGTGAAATTCGCTGCCGCGAGTTTTTGCCAGGCCCAGCACGCCCAGGCCACGCAACCACAAGGATCCAGCCACGCGAATGCCTTCCAGCAGCGCCACGCCGGCGACAATCGGGCGGTGGCAGTGCCGCGGCAAGGCGCTCATCTGCGAAATGGCCGTATGGTCGAAGGCGCAGCCCAGGTTCAGCGCACCCTGGAATTCTCCGTCGCTCAGGTCCATGGCCACGGCGGAACTCGTCGCAGCCCATTTCGGGTCCTTGTCGCCTCCCTTGATGCCGACCACCAACGGCATCACCCTGAGGCCAGCGAAGTCCGCGTTGCCCGCAACGCTCAAGCGCTTGGCCCGCAGAGTGGCATGGCAGGTAGTGCGCTCAAGATCCAGGTCGGAATTGATGCGCGCCGAATCCAGGCACAGCGCGACTGGCCAGCCAAAGTGGCGATGGCCCCAGCGATCCTGTTCACGTGCAGCCGGCGGGCCGAGGTCGGTGCACAGCGCCAGGATCTGGCAGCGACGCAGGCCGAAGCTCTTGGCAAAACTGGTGCGCCTTGCCGAGAACGAACCCAGCACGCGGCAATCGCGAAACAGCACGCGATCGCTGGCTTCGCAGTCGTCCAGCACTACCGAGCCGCGGAAATCCACGCCCTTGCAGTGCAACCAGGGGATGGGGCGGCAGGCCGGGAACTCGACGTTGCCCTCCACTTCCAGGTGTTCCAGGCGTGGGCAGTCAAAATCGTCGCCCATCGAATCTGCCTGGTACACGCGCTTGAGAAATTCCTCCGCCGTGACGGGCTCCTTCTTGCGGCTGCCCCACTGGCGCATCAACCAGCTGGTGCCCTCTTCCTCGACGAAGCGGTGCTGGGTCACTGTTTGCAGGCTGGCCAGCGGATCGTCGTCCACCATCTCGATGGCGCCATCGGCGGCCACGGCAAAGGTGGCAGAAAACGCGGCGTCACCGTAAATGATGGTGGCGCCTACATGCGTGCGCTCCTTGTCCTCGACATCGGGCAACAATTCCAGCCGCCAGGGCGGCGGCCCGCCATCGCCAGCTGCGGCCACCTCGCCTTCCTGCAGGACCAGCTTCTCGCGGGCGCGCTCGGCATCGGCAGCGAAGGAATCCTCGGCGATGACTTCAGCGCGCTCAGCATCGTTGCGTGGCAACAGGAAGGGGCCGTCATCACCAGCGACAAAGCTGGAGAAGAAATCCACGTAGTCGAGCAGGCGTTCGGGGCGCGGCCCACCCAAGCGCTCATTCAAGTCGTGGATGACATCGCTTCGGCCGGTGAGCGCAAACAAATCGGTGCCAGCCTGCACCAGGTAGGCCACATGATCATGTCGCGCCTCAGGATCGGTTTCGCCCTCGATGGCGATGAGCCAGGCAGGAGGATCGGAGACATATATATGTAGCTGGCGGCGCCAGATCGGGCGCTTGCTCTGGGCGGCCTTGGCCGGATTTCCGAGGATGCGCCAGAAGGCGTCACCCGGCAGCGGCCAGGGGAAGTCGCCCGCACGCAAGGGTTCCCATCCCCGTCCCTGGGCCTCGGCACGATCGCGCGGCAGGTAGAACATCGCTGCACCCCCCTGCGCACGCGACCAACCCAATTGTTGTTTTTTCTTGCAGCGCCCGATTCCAGGCAAATTCTGCTGCCAATTGGTCAGCTGACGTAGGATGGGGGGTCATTAATCAGGGAGGACCCATGAAAAACAACAAGTTACTGGCCGTTTTGGCGGCCTTGCTGCTCGTGACCGCTTGCGTACAGAAGCCTGCCGAGGTGGCAGCGCCAGACACCGCAGCTGATGAAGCCAGCCTGCGCGCCCAGGTCGACAGCTTTGTGGCTGCCTGGAATACCGGCGACCTGGAGACCTATTCGGCGCTGATTGCTGAAGACGCGATCGAGATGCCACAGGGCCAGGCGGCCGCATCAGGTCGTGAGGCAATCATGGCGGTCATGAACTCCGGCTACGACACCAGCATGGTGCAGCAGACGGCCACCCTGGACGAAGCCTTCTTCATGGGCGACTACGCCAGTGCCTACGGCACCTGGCAGCTCAACCCAACGGAAGCTGCAGGCGAAGGTGCCGAGGTGACCACCGGCAAGTGGATGGCGCTGTACAAGCGCAGTGGTGATAGCTGGGTTGTCTGGCGCTGGATGTGGAACCAGACCAGCGGGCCAGCCATTCCGACTAGCTGATCGTTCGCCAATAAAAAAGCCGGCCCGGGCAATCGGGCCGGCTTTTTCTTTTTACTTGCCGATCAAGGCGTGGAAGGCATCGTGCGCGGCAGAGAACGCGGCCTCGATGGCTGCATCGTCCCCAGCACAGGCATCGCCCAGCGCACTGACGGACTGCACCAGCGCTGAGGCATCAGCGCTGTCGATCGCATCGGCACGCTCCTGCAAGGTAACCAGCGAGGAACAGATGTCGGTGTTGCGCTCCGGTCCGGCCTCGGCATGCCATAGCGGGGCGAGGATCTCGTGGAACGAGGCCACGTCGGGGGCGAAGTCGTGCTTGTGCGCCTCTTCAGCGCTTGCGGCAGTACCGAGGGCCAGGGTCAGGCTGATTGCCGCGAGTAGAGTCTTCATCCGGATGCTCCAGGGTGGGGGGAGCGACATTCTAATGGGTGGGATTACGACTCCGCACTAGTGATCATCCGCGCCAGGTCACGGTTGGAGGCCCCCAACGCCAGCAGCGAGCGGATCATCAGGTCAATCGACACGGTAGGGTCACCCGCCTCAATCTTGGCTACCCGCGACTGGCTGGATTGCAGTACTCCTGCAAGTTGCGCCTGGGTCACGCCGCGTCGTGCACGGCGAGTCCTCAGTCCCTGGGCCAACTTCAATCGTAGGCCGACATAGGCCGCTTCCTCGGGCGTCAGGCCGAGAAACTCATCGGCATTACCCACCTTCCAGCCCCTGCGACTGAGCTTGTTGCGTTTACTTGCACGCATGGTCGTACTCCCCAAGACGTCGCTTGCAGACTTCGATGACACGTTTAGGTGTCACGCGAGTCTTCTTCTCGAAAACTTCCACGAGGACGATCGCGTCGTCATCGATCCGGTAAACAATTCGCCAACTCACCGTCAGATCGTCGATACGCAATTCATGGCAAGCCCTCCCAACTGTAGGCATGGCCCGGGACTGCGGCATTGCCAGCCGCTGCCCGTCCTGGAGCAGCCGCAGAAGAAAACCAGCCTCCAGCCTTGCTGCTGGACTGAAAGGCGGTGTCTTTACCTGACCATGCAGCCATACGAGCGGCTTACCGCCGGTGCTCACGACCGCAACTCTATGTCACATCTGACATATTTGCAAATTAGCATGGCGCGACAGCATTGCAGTGGCTTCGCTTCGCCAATGGCTCAATATCTACCCTCTTGTGCCACAATCCCCCGCACCATGACCGCCCCAGACCGCATTGAATCGCTGGAGTTCAAGCTTGCCCACCTGGAGCAGGGCCTGCAGGAGCTGAGCGACGTGGTGGTGCGCCAGCAGCAGGAGATCGAGCGGCTGCGTGCCCAGAACGGCCGGCTGGTGGACCAGATTGCGGACTTGCGCTCCTCGGGCGATTCCGCCGGCGAGCAGCACGAAGTACCACCGCACTACTAGGCAGCCATGCGCTACACCCGTGCCATCGTTCGTCCGCCGGCCGCGAACTACGCGCAAGGCCTGACCGACGCCAATGAAGGCCCGCCCGACTACGCCCTGGCGCTGAGCCAGCACCAGGCCTACTGCCAGGCGCTGATCGACTGCGGGCTCACGCTCACCACACTCCCCGCCGACCCCCGCTTCCCCGACAGCACCTTCGTGGAAGACACCGCGATCGTTACCGCACGCGGCGCCATCCTCACCCGCCCGGGTGCGCCGAGTCGTGCCGGTGAAACCGCGAGCATGCTGCCGGTCCTGCAGGATCTTTACGGCGAGCTCGCGCGCATCACCGCGCCGGGCACCGTGGATGGCGGCGATGTCTGCGAGATCGGCGAGCATTTCCTGATCGGGCTCTCACAGCGCACCAATGAAGAAGGCGCGCGGCAACTGGCGGGCATCCTGCAAGGCATGGGGTATCGCGCCGACACCCTGGACATCCGCAGCGTGCCGAGGCTTTTGCACCTCAAGACCGGCATGTCCTGGCTGGGCGGCAACTGGCTCCTGGTCTCGCATGACCTGCCGCGCACCGAGGCGCTTGCGCCCTACGAGCTGATCATCACCAGCGCGGCCGAGGACTATGCAGCAAACTGCATCCACATCAATGACCGGGTCTTGATCCCGGCGGGATATCCGGAGCTTGCGCGCAGCCTGGTGGCACTCGGCTTTGAGTTGCTGCCACTGCAGATGTCCGAGTACCGCAAGATGGATGGCGGGCTCAGCTGCCTGTCGCTGCGCATGGAATGAGCCAAGGGGGGCACATGGACAACAGCAACAATATATGTGGTCGAGGCCTGGAACACGATCCTTTTCCAGAAGTTCGTGCGCTTCAAGCACCTGCTGATCGACGGGCTCTCCCAGCACAGCAATGCGGCGCTGGAGCGCTGCGACTTCAGGAGTGGCCAGCGCGTGCTGGACATCGGCTGCGGCTTTGGCGACAGCACCACGCGCATTGCGAAGTCGGTGGGTCCCGAGGGTGAAGCCGTGGGCGCCGACTGCGCCGAGAACTTCATCAAGGCTGCCGAGGAAGACGCCCGCGCCGAAGGCGTCACCAATGCAAAGTTTTTCACCGTGGATGCGCAGTGGGACGACCTTCGCGGCCCCTACGACCATGCCTTTGCACGCTTCGGCACCATGTTCTTCGAGATGCCCGGCGCGGCGATGCGCAACGTGCGCGAGTCGCTGAAGCCCGGCGGCACGTTCACGCAGATTGTCTGGCGCCGGCGCGAGGAAAACCCCTGGCTGCACGAGGCCGAGCTGCGCGTACGCGAGATCGTGCCGGGTCATCGACCATGCGGAATCCGGCCAGGTGCACTGCGGACCGGGGCCGTTTTCGATGTCGGGCCCGGACATGGTGAGCCTCATGCTCAAGGGCGCAGGCTTCAAGCGCATCAGCTTCGAGCGCTATGACTGCGACATCTGCATCGGCCGCGACCTGAAGGATGCGATCGAGTTCGCCATGGCACTGGGGCCGGCGGGCGAGATCATCCGCCTGGCCGGCGCTGAGGCCGAGCGGCTCAAGCCACAGGTGATCGAGGCCCTGACCGAGGCGCTTACGCCCTACGTGACCGACAAGGGCGTGTGGGCGCCGTCCTCGACCTGGTTCATCCGGGCGGAGGCGCCGGCTTAAGCCTGCGCGCTACGCGGTCGCTCCAGCGAGCGCAGGCTGCGTTTCGCCAGCACAAACAGCCCCCAGAGGATGCCGAGCGGGACGATGACCGTCTCGAACAGGAAGATCACGATCAGGTTGACCAGGTTCTCGACCGAGGCATCCAGGCGTGCCTTGATGCCATCGACCCATTGCCGCACCTTCACCGACACGTCGGCGCTGGCTTCCCAGACCTCCTGTTCTGCGGCAATCAGGGCCTGGCGGCTGGATTCGTAGCGCTCCTCCAGCATCACAGTGGACACCCAGCCGGTGACGACGACGGTCACTGGCACGGCGAACCTGGCGAACAGCCCAACAAATACGAACACCAGCAGCCATCGCGGCATCGAAGCAGCAAACCAGATCCGGCGTGCCGCTTCCAGCAGCAGCAGCACCACGGCGACCTTGAGCAGCAGCAACTGGCCGGTGGCCAGCAGCAGTTTCTGGATTCCAAATGACACAGTGGCCAGCAGCATCAGGTCGGAGAACTGCTCGACCAGGTCGTTGAAGGGATCAAGGACCTCGCCCACGCTGAGTGTTGCATTGACCCCGAGCCCGACCGTTATCTCGGTGCCCTGCAGCATGGAGATCGCGGCATTCATGCCGCGCGCCACGGCGAAGGCGGCAAAGGCGCGCTTGAGCCCGGCGTCGACGGTTTGCTCCGCGCTGGAGTCGATGGGCGAGAACCAGGTCAGGGCCACCAGCGCCAGGCAGCCCAGCAGCAACGCAATGCGCCGCCGTGTGGGGGACACTAAACCTTCCATGAATGCCTCGCTTCGTGCTGACTTGGACGTCCTGGTCAGTCTACCCCTGCCCGCTAGCTCGTCTCTTCCGAGTATGCGGCAGAGAAGCAATCCATCGAAATATAGTACTGAGGCTTGCTTCGTCGCTTGGTCTCTTCGAGTATTCCGAGCGCAACGAGCTTCTCAATGTCGCTCTTCGCAGTTGGATACGTGACACCGAATAACCTGGCCACCTCCGGAACTGTCGTGAGTGGTGAGCTTATCAATCGGTCTACCATTTGTTGCAGACGGCCTGGTGCCCGGGGCAATCCTGCAAGCAATTTGTCGTAGCGCCGCTTGATCTCGATGAGCTTGTCAATTCGGGCCAGGGCATCGCGCGACTCTGAAATCGTCGCTCGCAAACACAGCGCAATCCAGTCTTGCCACGATGCTTTCGTACTCACGTGGAAGAGGCAGTCAATGTACTCGTCCTTGTGCCTTTCGAAGTATGGGCTGAGGTATAGCCAGGGCGCTTGAAGGCCGCAGTCCTTGAAGATCATTAGCGACAACATCAGGCGGCCAATGCGCCCATTTCCGTCCAGGAAGGGGTGGATGGTCTCGAACTGGTAGTGCGCAAGGAACGCTTTTAGGAGTGGGTCGGTGCCGTCGGCATTATTGATGTAGGTTTCCAGGTCGGCGATCAGCCCCTCAACTAAATTTGGAGGCGGCGGAATGAATCGCTTGGTCGAGCCAATGTGAACCTGCCGGTTGCGAAATGTTCCTGGCGTGCGGTCCGTCCCCCGAACTCGATTGAGGAGTGTTGCGTGAAGCTGTCGAATGACGCGACTGGATAAGGGCAGCTTTTCCAACAGGTCCTGCCCCTGCTGCAATGCCGCATCGTAGTTGAACACCTCACGCCATGCGTTGGCTGGATCAGTTGTTGAGGTTGGGTCCTTTGGTTCCAAGCCGTAGGCAAGAAGTTCCTCTGCAGTAGCGAATGTTCCCTCGAGTGCAGATGAGCGCAGTGCCTCGCGGCGTTGGAGGGGTCGCAGCAGGAAGGTGTTGGCTGGAAGATATCTTCCTGCACCATCAAGGCGAGCCAGGGATTGCCGGGCGTCGACCAGCAGGGAGGTAAGGCCAGGAGGCGTAAGCCATTGCGCCGGGAGAGGGGCCGGGACAAAAGCCCAATCGGGCTCCGGTGCTGTTATCCGAACCAGCTCCCCTGGAGCAGCCTCCTGAAACAGAGACTTATCCATACACGTCTCCTTTAATACGTGATTGGTATATTAAAGGAAATGGCGTTTTTCTTTAACTCCAATCGGTAACTTAAAGAAGACTCCCCGCGCCCTATTTATATAGTTTAAAAACAACGGCTTACAATCGTCTACCGCCTAGATAAAGTCCGCGAGCAAGCGTGCGGCCGGCTTGGTGAAGCTGTTGTCCTCCCAGTAATGGGAGTGCGAGGTCAGGTTCCAGCTCGACAACAGCCCGCCCACATTCACCTCGATGTCGGCATCCACCACCTTGGCGTAGGCCTTGGACAGCGGCTTCAGCGGATAGCCCAGCACGTCGTCGCGATCGTAGTAGTTGTACCAGCGCGCCAGCGCCTTGAGCTCGGGCGACAGCCGCGGCGAGGGAAACTCGATCGGCAGCACCTTGCGGTGCGCAAAGGTAAACAGCGGGATGTTGCAGCCGAAGGTGATCATGCCCGCATGGCTCCAGAACTTCTCGAAGCCGCTTAAGTGCTTCAGCGCCACGTTCCTGGCCTGCACGTCCCAGATGTAGTTCGAGATGATGTGGCAGCCGAGTGAGTGCGCGATGGTGATCAGCGGCACGCTGTTCCCGCCCAGCTGTTTGACGTAGAGGTCGTTGAGCTGCTGCTCAATGCGCTGGTGAATCAGCGCCTGGGTGCTGTTGTTTGCATCACCGGTCTGCTGGTAGGCGCTGGCATCACCAAATGCACCGACGATGAATTCGCGGATGCTGATGAAGTCCAGCGGCACGGCCGAGCGCGCGGCCTTCAGGTATTGCTCCTGCGGGGCCTGGGTGATGTCGGCCCAGTACAGCGACTTGAAGGCCACCTCGGTGGCGTCCTTGCCGGCCTTGGTGAGGTGCTTGCGCAAATCCGCCACCAGGCCATCGGCAAAGCCCGGGCGGGTGTTCACGCCCATGCCATGGATGATGGCGACGGCGAGTTTGGTGGTCATCCTAATCTCCGTAGTAATGTTCGTTTAAACATACTTATATCGCTTTAATGGTGTATTAATACTACATTCTGCATTGACTGCCGCTCGTGGAGGGGATATGTTCCCCCGCAGCCATAGGAATGCCGCACCGCGGAAGTGAGCCAACATGCCCAGGGTCAGCAAGATCGCGCAACACCCCCCATTTGCCGTTGCCCGGACGCTCCAGACGCTAGGGCGCAATATCCGCACGGCACGGCTGCGACGCAAGCTGTCCCGCGATCGCCTGGCCGAACGGATTGGGATTTCCCGCCAGGTCCTGGCCGAAGTCGAGGCCGGCAAACCGACCACGGCCATCGCTGCCTATCTTGGCGGGCTGTGGGCACTCGGACTCCTGGCGCAGATGAATGAGGTCGCCGAACCAGACAACGATGCCGAGGGCAAGGCGCTCGAATCTGCCCGAAGCCCGACGACCGCCCCGAAGAGAAGGGCATTTGATGACAACTTCTGAACGCGACTGCTACGTCTACATCGTGCCGCCCAGCGCTACGGAGTTCGTGACCGCTGGCCGGTTCCGCCTCCGGGAAACCCGCGACGGGGAGACGGTCGGCCAGTTCATCTATGGGCGCAATTATCGCGAGAGGCCCAACGCCGTCGAGCTTGATCCCGTCGAGCTGCGACTGCAGGCCGGCAACTTCGAGACAGCACGGATGGGTGGGTTCTTTGGTGCAATCCGCGATTCCATGCCGGACTCGTGGGGCCGCAAGGTTATCGAGCGCCACACCAACGGCCCACTGACAGAGTTCGACTACCTGTTGAACGCGCCGGACGATCGCGCGGGTGCGCTCGGCTTCGGCCACAATCCCGAACCTCCCTTTCCAGCCAGGAAATTCAACAAGACGCTGGATCTTGCGCGCCTGCAGCAGGCCGCCGATGCATTGGTCAACGACGAACCAGCGCCGCCTGGAAGCGCCGCTGACCAGGCAGAAGAGCTGTTGCTGCTTGGTGGTACCGCGATGGGCGGAGCGCGGCCAAAGGCGGTCGTAGAGGATGACGGCGCGCTCTGGATCGCCAAGTTTGCGCGAGCAGATGATCGTTACAACCAGCCACGTTGCGAGCATGCATCGCTCGAACTGGCAAGGGCCTGTGGAATCGAGGTTGCAGACAGCCGCCTGGCCACGGTCGCCAACCGGGACGTCCTCTTGGTGCGCAGGTTCGACCGTGACCCCATGGAAGAGGGCTATCGCCGGCACCGCATGGCCAGCGCCGTGACGCTTCTGCGCATCGATGACAGTGTCTCGGTGCGGGAAGGCTGGTCCTACCTGCTCCTCGCGGACGAAGTTCGCCGGGCCTCGGCGGCGCCGGAAAGGGACTTACGTGAGCTGTATCGCCGAATGATCTTCAACGCGGCAATCTCGAACCTGGACGATCACCCGCGAAATCATGCCGTGCTTGCCAAGGACGCAGGCTGGCGCCTGAGCCCTGCCTATGACCTGACCCCGTTTCCCGTGGTGTCGCAGGAGCGAAGCCTGGCGCTGGAATGTGGCCTGCATGGCCGCGCCGCGACCAGGGTCAACTTGCTCTCCGGTCATGGTCGCTTCCTGATGAGCGAAGAAGATGCCATCGGTATCTTCGAGGGCATCACCAGCACGGTTCGCGCGGAATGGCACAACACCTTTCGCCGCGCGGGCGTCCCAGTGCGCGAATGCGAACTGCTGTCCCGGGCAATCCTTCACTAAGGGCCGGCCCTGCCAGCCCGGCGCGCCCAAAGAAAAGGGGAAGCGGGCAAAACCCGCTTCCCCTGGTCCATCACCCGACGTCGCTGGCGTCCGTGCTGGTCAGGCAGCCTTGCGCTGGCTGGCCCAGCGGCCGCTCTCGAATTCCTTGTCGAGGGGCATGCCGACGATGTGATGCGAGTAGTTGGACAGTGTCTTCATGGTGATGCCGAGCATCACGTCCAGTACATGGGCAGGCTGGAAGCCGGCCTCGATCAGCGGCTTCACGATGGCCTCGTCAACCCGGCCGCGCTTGCGCACTACCGTCCGTGTGAAGGTGGCCAGCGCATCGAGCTTCGCGTCAGGCAGCTTGCCGCCGTTACGCAGGGCCTCGATCACCGGCGCAGGCACCTTGGCGGTGTTAGTTGCGATCACGGTGTGCACGCTTGAGCAGTACTCGCACTCGTTCTCGATCGACGCTGCAAGCAAGACGACCTGCTGCTCGACCGGTGTCAGCTTCGAGTGTGCGAAAAGATCGGACAGGGCCATGTAGCCCTTCAGCGCAACCGGCGACTCCGCCAGGCCCGCGAGCATGTTGGGTACGAAACCGAAGGTCTTCTTGGCCTCCAGCAGCGACGGGCGCGAGGCCTCAGGTGCGGCTTCGGGGGTATGCATCGTCCACTTCATCTTGGTCATTCTGTAATTGCCTCTCTGGTATCGTGTGAATATGGTGCATATTTTACCAAGCTGACCGGAACTCTGTATGTCTGGAAGTACAATTAACGGCACCGTAAGTACAGGATCTGACCTTATCTCTGTACTACTGGATACGTCGCGCCTGCGCGCCACCGTGTATGCCAACCCGCGCGTCAGCGGCAACTGGCAGCTGGCCGACACTGCGGCAAGCCCGACCTTCCACTTGCTGGTGCGCGGCGGCTGCTGGCTGCACCGCAGCGAGGCCGCACCGCTCGAGCTTGCGCCCGGTGACCTGGTGGTGCTGTTGCGCGGCGACGGACACCTGCTGGCCGCCGGCCCGATTGTGAAGGGAAGCAAGACACGGCTGCCCAAGGCGCAGGGCGGCCGCGTCACCGAGCTGATCTCCGGCCGCTTCGACTTTGGCGACGCGCTGGCCGACGAGATCCTCGAGGACCTGCCGGACCTGCTGCTGGTGGGCAACGACTCGATGCGCCTCGAGGGCCTGGCGCGCCTCTTGGCGGGCGAAGCGGCAGGCTCGGCGCCGGGCCGAAAGGTCGCGATGGACCGGCTATCGGACTTGCTGTTCATCGCGGTGCTGCGCCACATGATGGAACGCAACGCGGTGTCGCGCGGGCTGCTGGCCGGCCTGGGCGATGAGCGCATCTCGCGGGCGCTTGCCGCCATGCATGCAGAACCGGCGCGGCCCTGGACCCTGGCCGCGCTGGCGAAGACTGCCGGCATGTCGCGTACCGCATTCGCGCAACGCTTCCGCAAGCTGATGCAGACCACACCGCTGCGCTGGCTGACCCGGCTGCGCATGGACAAGGCGCAGGCCCTGCTGGCGCTGGGCCGGCGGCCGATCGGCAGCGTGGCGAACGACGTCGGCTACGAAAGCGAGGCCGCCTTCCGGCGCGCCTTCGCACGCTGGCGCAAGGCGAGGGCGAAGGCGGCCGCGAAGCGATAAGGCGTGGGTTGCCCGGGTTTGCTCAGGCCGCCGAAATCGCAGCGACCAGGAACGCCACGAACAGCGGCTGCACCAGCGCCAGGCCGATGACGACACTGATCACGCCCACGATCGCGACGCCGAGCACCTGCGCCCTGCCCTGCAGTCTCCCAGGGGCACATCTTGACGAGCGAAAGCGCCGCCACGGCCATGCCCGGCAATTGCCACACAGCGTACATCAGCCAATGGCCCGGCGTCGGCCCGACCACCGTCGCGTAGTAGCTGCCGAGCGACTGGATGTCCGAGCGATAGCTCCGCCGCGGGCGTGTAGGAAAAGCAGTTGGGCGCGCAGGCCGGCTTGTCCAGCGTCGGGATCAGGAACAGCAGCGACTGGCGGGTGCCGGTAACCGCATCCATGACGGCCGAGGCCAGCACATGCGCCATCAGCGACCAGAACAGCGGCGCGGCGCATCGCCTTGGTCTCGGGCTCGCCCTGCCAGCCCTGCGCGCGCGCGACGCCGCGCATCACCCAGGCGCCGGCCCGCGCGGTGGGCCAGCAATACAGCGCGCCGATGGTGAAGAAGAACACCAGAAAGATTTCGATGACGCCCATCGGTGCTCCCCGCAATCCCGGACGCGAAGGGCCGAGCTTACGCCCGGCTCGCGGGGGATGGCCAGGTTGAGGGGGCTACCGAGAGGCTGTGAATCCTGGGATTTGCTTGCGATCAGCGTCTTCTGGCCAAGTTTCGAGCGCTGAACGCTAGCCGATTCGCGACTTGAAGTGCCGCTCGGTCTCCTTATCAACAAAATATACGTAGCAACCCTTCATTCCTCTGGTCATCAATGTTCGGTACGTATTCTTGATGATCAGGTCCGCTTTCTTCCGGGCCGCAACCGGATTTTTCTTTAACTCTTTCTTGTAGCCCTTAATGGACTGATCCTGCTTGGATCTCTTGTCAGGGCACGTAACTACTTCACCGTCTCGAACCACCAGATCCCCACCCACTATGACACCAATGTAGTCAACCTCGAGCCCCTGGCAAGTATGGATGCAACCGATCTGGTCAACGGATTCCTCCGCAACAATCCACAGTCCGCCGTCTTTCGCGAAGTTCCATTGCATGGCAAATTGGGTGCCTGGAATCACGACGTCCATGGATCTCGGATTCTTCTTGCTACTCCAGTCCCAACAATACCCAGCCACCATCCGCGCGCGATTGCGCTCTAGGTTCTTCTCAACGACCAGCTGCTGAAGCTCTTCGGGCGAAGCAAATATCTGAAAATCGAATTCTTCCGGATCAAGCGACACATTCGCTGTTTCCCTTATGCCCAACACGTCATCCAACCATGCAAGGTAACCATCCGAACCGTTGCACCTAAACTGGGACGCCAGTTCAAGCGTTACCACCTCAGCATTTGCCTCTTTGGCAATCCTCTCAATGACCTTCTTCTCGCCTATATCCTTCCAGGTTACGCGCTGATCTTCATCAATGAAGAAAATTGAACATTCAGCGGCTGCGACAATTTCCTTGATCTGATGGTTACCTAGATTTCCATAGAGTCCAGACTTCTCATTTAGACGATGCGCCTCATCTACCACAAGCGCTGCGAAACTATTCGGTGTCGATTCCGTAAACGACCCTGAACCCGTAAAAAGACTCTCGATTCTCGATCTCTTATGAGAGTTCGTGAGCTTGCTCTGAAACACTGCCCGTGGCGCGGCATTCTTGGTCACGTACTGCGCCAAGCTGTCGCCTGCAGTTAGCGCAACCAGGAGGTTGATAGCCACAACCGACTTGCCGGTTCCTGGACCACCCTCGACGACGACCACCTTCTTCTTGCTTGGCGATGCGGCTCTCGCAGCTGCCATCGCAGTCTCGTAGACAACCTTCTGATCATCCACCAGTACAAATTCCTGGTTACCTGCCAGCATGCCGGCCAATGCGTCAATTAGCCCCTTCGAGGGCCTGACGCGGCCCTGCTCAATTTCGTGCAAAAGGCTGCCGCGATCACCGCGATGAAGTTGTGTTGCAACAAAATTGCGGAGCTTTTCGCGTTGTTCGTCACCGCGAAAGAAAACAGGAGCCTTTTCGACGTGCTCCTTATAGAAGGAATCAGTGAGGACCCCATCGTCTTCGTAATTGTGAAGATAGGCGCATGGGCGAAGGCCCACGTTGGCCGAGTAGACGGCTTCATTGAAATCATTTAGTAGCCGCGCATAGGACCAAGCCTGATAGGACGGATGACTGACCTCCGCCTCGCCCCTCGCAAATCGCGTGGAGACAACTCCATCCTTTTCGGTTTTCTTGGCCTGTGTCCATTGTTTTAGTTCGACGATTACCAACTGTTTGCCACCGCCCGCATGGAATCCCGAAAGAACCAGATCTATTCTTTTCGCCGTTTGAGGAATTCCGTACTCAATGCCAACACCACAATCGTCCGGTACGGCGGGATCGTTTATGACCTTCGCTGCGGCGAGTAGAGAATTTTTCCATGCCAAGATCTCCATTTTGGCAACAGTACGCCCAGTGCGTGTTCTGAATTGGCTGAGGATCACGTCCTCTATGTCGCGCGTGAATGCATCCTGCAAGAATCCGTGTTTGGTCGCCTGATAGACGATCATTGGAACCCGTTAGATTTCTGAGTATTTCTTGGCTGTGCCGCGCGCCTTGGCAACAGGATATTTGACGGCGTTCTTCTCAAGTTTGGCCGCAGCTGCTGCCAGCAAATCTATACTGAGCTTATCCGAGAGCATGACCAAGTAGAGAAGCACGTCCGCTAATTCATCTTGAACCTCGGAAAGCTTGACGTCGCCCAATTCGGACAATGAACCGTCCTGGAGCCACTGAAAATGCTCAAGAAGCTCCCCGGCTTCTACTGATAGCGCGGTGGCCAGGTTCTTCGGTGTATGAAATTGGCCCCAATCACGGTCACCAACGAATTCGGCTAGCGCATCTCTGAGTGCCTTCAGATCCACTTCATGTCCTTGCTCTTTTGTCACGCCACCCTCGCTACAGTCATTCCCGCCCAGCTTAGCCTTATTCACGCGGCGCCACCCGCGCCCTAGCCTAATCTTTGGCCGCTCACCTAGCTAGAGTCTCATCCATTGTTTTGCGTCAAAATTTGCGCGCATACGAGCGGAACAAAACGAGGGCTTTTGCACTAGGGTCAACTAGGCCACCTTCGTCGATCAAAACCAACGAAACGTAGTCGCGGGGCTGGAACATTGATTACACCTCGCCTTTCTCGACCACCGGATAACACGCATCGCCCCACAGCGTCTTCGGGTTGTCGAGCATGATCTCGATAACCACCGGTACTAGCTTGCCCATCAGGTTGCCGCAGTCACGCACCTGCGCGCGGTTGACCGAGCTGTTCCAGGTGGCGCCGCCGTGCACCAGCTGGTTGCGCAGCGTGTAGATGCGCGAGAGCACAATGGACAGCACCGTGATGGTGTCCTGCCTGGCCAGCGCCGCCTTCGCTGCATGGTTGGCCCGCTCGAACCGCGGCTCCCACTGGTCACGGGCCAGCGTGCCGTTGTGGGCATTCCAGAAGTCCTGGAACACGTAGCGGTTCTTCAGCAGCTCACGGATGCTGCCGGTGAATTCCTTCCACACCAGCTCCTGTACCTGCTTTTTGGTGTCCAGCGCGATCAGCTTGCCCAGGAACTCGCGGAACGTGTCCTGCTCGGGCAGCCGTTCGCGCTCGTCGATCTCCGTGGCATAGGCCGCGTTGAATGCGATCCACAGGAAAATGAACCGCCCGTCGAGATCCTTCTCCAGTTTCTCGGCGCGACCGAACCAGCTGAGCGCGCGATGAACGCGCAGGGCCAGGTTGGTTGGATGCCCGCCGCGCTCGGCGCGCTGGCGGGCTTTTAGCGTGGCGTAGTCCGCTACCGTTTGCCTGGGCTCAGTGTCCTTGGATCGGGTGGCCACACTCGCGGTCCTTCTTGTTAGCGCCCTGTCGTTCGACCCAGGCATTCTGTGGCAGGCGGGGCGGCAAAGACCAGCCCCGCCGCCCTGCACCCACCTCAGGCTTCATTTTCCTCGTCCTCCTGCCCGCCCCACACCTCGTTTGCCAGCGCCTCCACGTGCACTGCCCGCATCTGGCCTTCGCGCAGGACGCTCTCGAAACGGCTTGAGTCGAATTGCGTCACAAGACGCTGCCAGAAGTCCCTAACCACGTGGCCGCCGCGCAAGACCTCGGACTGTCCCGGTTCGATGTGCCCGATGGCCGCGTCGCAAGTGCCAAAGATTTCGTCGGTATCGTGCGAGGTGGTGAGTACGAACACGTTGTACCGTGGCATCCAGGTCGCGCGGTACATTGCCGGCCAGTCAAAACCAGGTCCACTGGTTGCCCAGTTGATGGTGAAAAGGTGATTCGATGCCGGCGCCTCCGGACGCCGCCCGGACCGCCATTCCGGCGGCCGCGGCCGCGCCTCTAACAGCTGGCCATCACTTACCCTTACTGCCGTCCAGTTCGGCAACTCATTGCGGCAGTCCTCCAGCGCGATTGCAGCCACTGCCGCGGCCAGGCGCGTGTGTGGCTCGTGTACCTCCGGAGTGCCAAGCCGGTCGAGGGCCTCTTCAACGCTGACGTCCTTCGCTGCAGACGGCGGCGGTACCTTAAGCCAGGCCGAGATCACTGCATGCTCATCCTGCGTGTAGTTGTCGATGCGGCGTTTCCCCGAGCGTCGCGGCGTCAGGTCGGATGTGCGGTAGCCGCCGATCTTGCGACGACGCGGCGTGGGCGGAACGACCAATTCGGTCGTGGCGCCCCGGAATGCGTGCATCAGCGGCAGCACCCAACGTGCCCGCCAGGCGAGCCTGTAGGCAAGGGTTTGCTGGCAGCTGCTTCCAGGTGACGTGCTGGCCCATCACATCCGGGACGATGCCGCCATAGATCAGGTAGCTGCCGCAGGCGCTCCACGCGCCCGTCGCGGCGAGCGGCATGGCGCCGGCCACCTCGTATTTGTTGAGCGCCTTGGCCAGCTTCGGCAGGTGCGAGTGCGGCACCCCCGCCACGTCATGGCGAGTGATGAACTTGAGCCCGGGGCCTACAACGGGGTGCGTTGCTTGCAACGTCATTCGCATCCGGACAGGCGAGGCCAGGACCGGTTCGGTGCCGTCGTCATCTGGCGGGAAGAAGTCGGCCGAGATGCCCTCTCCATCCTCGTCGACAGTTGCACTGACACCCATCTGCGCCAGGCGCTGGACGGCGTGGTCGAAACTGTCGGACGACCAGTGACGGTACTCGGGCGGTTCCTTCGCTCCCACTGGCTTGCCGCTCAGCGCGGCCAGCGCAGCCCCTGGGATGAGCGGCACATAGACCCGCAACAACTCCAGGGCAGCCTGCTGGCTGAACACGTCCTCGTCGTACACCGGGACGGCGCAGCCGAACTCCAGCCGGCCGGCATCGCCCGGCACGACGTAGCCGAGGCCGAAGCGGTCAGCGATGTCTGACAATAGTTCCGGGCTGGCCTCTTCAGCGATCGAGGCCCAGTAGCGCACGCGGATAGCCTCGAGCCGACGGCCCTGCTCGTCGGTGGACCTGGACTCAGTCTCGACAATGACGGCGTGGCCGCCCACCGAGACATGCAGCCGCTCGGGGTAGCGTTCGAGCCCACAGCCTGCCGCCCCAAGTGCGGTGGCCAAGGACTCCAGCGAAAAGATGCCCGACGCTTGCCGGGAATGAAGATTTGTAACAGACATGTCAGCCTCCAGTTGTTGGAAGCCAACGATCTCGATGATGTCCTTGCCCGTTTGCTTGCCAGGCCTGGCCACATCTGCCTTTCGGCGAACCACCTTACCCGGGTAGGCAGGTTGGCGAGAGCGTTAGCTCTGCTCGTGATGTACGGTGCGGATTGTGATGGAACAGCTGGATCGGGTCAACGATCCGTGGTGGCTACAGCATCGGCCTGCCACACCTGATTCACCAGTGCCTCCGCTTGCCCAATTGAAATGCAGCCTTCCTCGGTAACCCCTTGCGGTCGTTCGCAACCAGACTGCTCCTTCAGGTGGCGCCAGAGATCGCAGATGACCTGCCCCGCTTTGGCAACATCGTTGCTGCATCTGGGGAATGAGCCAACCGCCACATGCTGGACTCCGTGCGACTCGATCGTGCCCCGCGAGTCGGTAATGACGACGTAGTTGTATTGCGGCAGCAACGTCGCTTGGTACCTGGCTGGCAGCTCGACTCCCGGTTCACCGGAATTCCAGTTGGCAGAGAACAGGTGGTGCGAGTCGAGCGATCGACTGACGCCGGCCAACGCGATCTGCCCCACGGCCACCGCCACGCGAGATTCCAGATCGCCCAGCGCCGGGATCTCAAGACGCACCAATGCGTCTTCAACTGCAATATCTCGTCCAGCCTCCGCGCAGGCCACACCAAGATATTTCGCCAGAACCGCATGTTCATCTGGCGTGTAGGCTTCAATCCACTGCTTGTCGGGCCTTTCGGGCGCCATCGCGTTGGTGCTGTAGCGCTGCGCATCAGCATTGCCTCGGCTTGGGCGCCGCAAAGGCGCTTTGGGGCCAGCACCAGCCAATTGCTCGCGGAACTGGCGGATTGTTGGCAGAACAAACCGTGAACGCCACGCGAGCCTGTAAACGAGGTTCGCTGGTATTTGTTCTATGTACTGATGCTGGTGGACGGTGTCCGGGATAATGCCCCCGTACAACAGGCAGTCATCACCAACAGTCCAGGCACCGGTGGTGGGCATCGCCATGCTGCCGCTTCTCTCGAACTCGTTCAGCCTCGCGGCGAGCGTGAACAAATCCTCGGCAGGAATTCCGCGCAGGTCGTGGCGAGTCACAAATTTGAGCCCCGGCCCAGCGATCGCATGCCGACCTTGCGTGCACATTCGCAGGGCTACCGGTGCTGCCAGTACCGGATCATTGCCCTTGTCCTCTGGAGGCTCCACCTGGCCCGTCAGGCAGAAGCCGCCAGGATCGACCTCCATCGGAACGCCCATGCCAGTCATTCGCTTGGCTGCAGTCTCGAACTCGTCTTGCTTCCATGGTCGCCTTGCGTAGTCATCACTCGGACAGCTGGCGGCTGGCTCCAGTGCCTCCCGCGCAGCAGCCGCAAGAATCGGCACACGCGCCCGCAATGAGCGCATCACCGCCTCTTGGCCCACAACATCACCCGACTTGATCGGGAAGCGACAGCCGAATTCCAGCTTATCGGGCCCGCGCGCTACGACGTAGCCAAGGCCAAACCGGTCGGCTACTTCAGCCAGGCGAACGGGATCCGAGGCAATGGTCGATTCCACTACGGTTATTGCAAATACATGCTCGCAATTTGCGCCCGCACGGTCGACGTGCTGGCCGCTGGCCTCGATGATCGTCTTGCTACTGCCCTGCCAGACTTGCAGATGATCGGAGAAGCGGCGCGGAATGCACTGCGCGTACTCCAGAAACCTGGCCAAGGTGTCGAGTGCAAAGATGGCCGGAAGACGCCGGGCCTGTGGATCAAAAAATGACATGTCAGCCTCCAGTGGTTGGAAGCCAACGATCTCGATGTTGTCCTTGCCCGTTTGCTTGCCAGGCCTGGCCACATCTGCCTTTCGGCGAACCACCTTACCCGGGTAGGCAGGTTGGCGAGAGCGTTAGCTCTGCTCGTGATGTACGGGCGACATTCTACCTTGAAATCGAGTAATGAAAAGACCCAGTTGCCAAAGACGCACACTCGGCTGATGACCTTTCAATGCTAACGACGCGCACTCTCTGCGCGGCACGGCGAGGCCCTCTATCTGCCGGAAACCACACGCGCCCAGGCCAATCCAATTCGATGTAGCCGCAATTCCATTGCTAAAGACAATTGAGTTACATTCAGTCCGTCCGATTAGGTCAACAAATCAGTCCGACACCTCATCCATTCAATACCCCTGATCTGATTTGCAAGATCGATATTCTCAAAGATCGGCTTGCACACATCATTGTCCGGCACTCGTAGATTCCCGAACGTCAAATAGACTAGCTTCCTATATCCAGCATCGCGGCCAATCTTCTCCAAGTACTTCATCTTCCGATTATTGATCTTGATGTCAAATGCACGATCGAAATAGACCAGCGACTGATCGTAGGCTGCATGGTGTAACGAACAAAGACACACGCCATTGCCAACCTCATCGGTACCCTTTTCATGCGAATGCGGCACGATGTGCGCAGCTTCAATCAACTCCAACTGAATTCCACACATGGCGCACTTATGACAGTAGGCATCGTAGATCAGTTTTCGGAACTTCGGATCTCTCGAGTACCTCGTATGCGTAACAACCAGTCGCTCGCCGTCAGCGTCGAAAGTGCCGTCGCTCCTTTCCTCCTCCAGTTCATCGGATCTACCCGATAACGCGATCAGTTGCTGGTTGCTCAAGAGATGAATATTGGAGACGTTGTCCAAGTAAAGGCCGAGGTACTCTGGCCTAAAACTAATGACCGACTGCCCATTTGAGTCGACGTAGTTCGCTATCCCACTGTGTACCGCGCTTTCTTGAACGGAGAACCTGGAATATAGAGAGACAGTCTGCTTTTCATTGAATCGTGGCCGCATTAGGAATGGGTTCCAAGCGGTAAAGACCTTCTTGTCCGCGTAATACCCAAGCACCACCACGTCTGAACGACCACTCAAAACCCTGTTGAAAGCCTGCGATTCAGACACTTGGATTCTGCACTCATCCGGATTGCTACGACCGTCGCCTGATTCGTGAACGTTCTTGATCAAAACATAGAATTCCTTCCTATTGATCGAGAATCTATACGGGTTCTTGCCATCGATAAAATTTACGTTGCTTGAATATAGACGCAAACTATCTATTAATAAGTACCGCAAATCGGAAGCATTCAATACAGTTGTATCACGAACACTCATGCGGCCCTCACTATGCAAAGTAGCGCTTTCGGATTTCTCGGGCAAATCGGTAGGCGAGCAAAGGAGGCACAGCGTTGCTGATTTGCCGCCACTGTTCCCTGTAGCTACCCAAGACGACATGGTCATCAGGCATCGACATCAAACGCTTAATCTCCCTTATCCGTAGAAATCTATTCTTCCAATGGAAAGGCCCCATGTTATTGGAGTGACTTGCCTGAATAGTCCAAGAAGGCCTATTCGGTGACAGTTTGAGTAGGAACGACCAATACCTTGAATGCCACTCTAAGCACGGTTTAGGATGCCCTCTCTCCTTCGTGAAGAAGAGGTAGTTTTCGCCGGGAGGTACTAACCTGAGTAGATCGCTGTGTCTTGATCCCGCTACCATATTTGCGTCTTCCGGGAGATCGTAATCTATGTCGTTGAGGACATCTCCACATGTCACCCATCGTTGCCCTCGAAGAGCCACAGCCGTCGGATTGGCATGGGTTGCTTCTGGAAAAGTGAAGTCCGGAAGAGATTTCCTTACACCGACACAAATAAAGCGCTCTCGATTCTGCGGTACACCGAAGTTTGCCGCGTCGACAACGTCAAATGTCAATTTGTACCCAAGTTCATCGCTCCGGCGCTTGACGTACTCGAGTGCCGATTGGTGGGGTTTGTAGACAAACCCGTGGACATTCTCAAAGAAGAAAAACTTTGGCCTGAGTTCTTTGATTGCCCTGAAGTAATTCGATACAGTCAGTAGGCCATTTGCATCGTCAATTCCCCGATCCATTTCTTTGCGATAGAAGCGTGATTTCGAAAATGACGGGCAGGGCGGTCCGCCTATCACACCATCGATAGTCCCGTACTTCTTCAAGAGTGACCGAAAATCCACTGTCTCTATACACGTGGAAGAAACTTCCATTTTTGGGAAATTTGCTCCGAGAGACTTGCACGCCATCTCCCAAACATCGATGGCAAACACAGTTGAAAAGCCTGCGCGCTCAAAACCTGCGTCAATACCACCTACACCCGAGAACAGACTAACAATCTTTGGTCTACTCATAGCTGGGATACCAGGAAGCCGACCATCGCCCTGCCAGAAGTGGCGGAACTGCGTTCCCAATTTGACGTTGTATGGATCTGCGAGACCCGATGAACGAGTAGTCTTGAGGAAATGTCGGAATCGCTGCAATTTCCGGAACACGCAATCGGCGATTGTTCCAATGCAATGGGCCGACCCAAGGACCCGGTTGCGCAGGAATGGTCCACGAAGGCAGGAGCGGATGCAGCTTTAGTAGAAAATTCCAAAATCGCTTATTCGCGGCAAATTTTGGGTTTGGATATCCGTCGCGTGCGGTTAGCGCGAAATAGTTCTGTCCAGGCGGAACTTCTGAGACTTCCATTTCATAGGTCTTGCCCGCCATTGATTCAGACACCTCAAAAAACTCATCCCTATCGAATGCGGCGATCCAATCGACCACCCGCTCCAAAGGCCGAAGCGGGCCGTCTTGGAACAAAGCAAATTGGTCGACCAATTTGCCGGGAGAGCCCGCATGAGTCCTGGTTGGTTCCCCATTAAGTTTTCGGCGCGAAGCCAAGAAGAAAACGCGCTTGCGACGCTGTGGAACACCAAAATCCGCGGCGTCCGCACGAAACTTGACCAAACTGTAGCCCAAGACATCAATTGCCTCTTCAAGAGCCACCACGGCATCTAAATTTGTTGGATGCAGTATGCTCTCGACGTTTTCCAGCACAAATCCATCCGGGCGCAATTCTGCAATTAGCCGCAAGTACTGATCTATCATATTTCTGGATCTTTCTTGCCGCGGCGCTTTTTGTTTGTAACCCAATAACCCGCTTTGGAAAATGGCTGGCAGGGAGGGCCGCCGATAAACAGCAGTTTGTCCGGTTTCGCTAGTCTTAGTATTGAATGATAGGTCTTGGCACTGACTTCGCAGATATCGCCGTACAAATGCTGTGCGTTTCCAAATGCTTTATTGGCCCGCAGCGTCGATACGCTATCTGCGTCTATGTCCAGACTTGCAATGACCTTGACCCCGTCACCGGGCGCCGATATCAAGTCCGCCTGCACCAGAAAAGAAACTGATGGCTTGCGTTTTGCTAGTCAGGAACGTTTGCGGCGATGGGCCATTTACGCTGAAGCCTCGCGGCCTAAGTGGAATTTGGACCGCCTTCCCACGACCCGTCCATCCGACCTCTTTCCGGAAGGATTCACGTTCGGCCTTTTGCAGGTTTGAAATCGCATCTGCTTGGAAGCAATATTCAAGTGGTTTTCATTTCGGTCAATTATGCGGCATTTGGATTTACTCGAACTACGCCCCATATCCGCACTCGCGCAAGATACTACGATTTCGATACGTCAAAATCTGTGGTCTGAAGTTGGATTGGGTGGTCAATTAGATCGAAAGAGTTGGTCCGTATCTTGCTCATTGAACTTCTATTTTCATATTCGTGCCGGCACAAAGTAGCTGACCGCACTTGATAGGTTGTGAACACCATGGGAGTTTACGTCATCGTGAAGTGCTGCCCATAGTCTCGCTTGCCTGCCAGTGAAAGCACTGGCTGGTTGGGGATCTCGTTTGCTTCAGGGCAAACTTCCTGAACCCAAGGTTCGTCAGCGCCTTGGCATTCGTCACGTGGTTGGGCGGCAGCACCTTCGGGCAACAGGTTCAGTACTTGGAAGGTGTGGGCCCTAGCGAGAATCTGGTTGGACATGGGCGGCTCCTTTTCCCAACTTGGGGCGATGCCATGATGTGGGGGCAGGTGGCTCAAGGCGTGACCTCGGGGTCCACGACCTCGTCGCGGATGCGTCGCAGTTCGGCCAGAGCCGGTTCATGGCCCTGTTGGGCTGCCGCCTCAAGCCAGGCGAGCGCCCGGCCGAGGCTCTTTTCGGCTCCCAATCCCTGCAGATAGCACTGCGCCAGGTTCTCCTGCGCATACCGCACGCCGAACGGGCTGCGCGCTGGTATCGATGCTTTGCCTTGCGGTAGTTCGTCGGGCACCCAATGCCATTAAAGTAGCAGGACCCCAGCTGGTTCATGGCTGCGCCGTCGCCGGCCAACGCCTGCGCCTCATACGAGGCCAGGGAATCGGAACCTCCAGCTCACCGCGGGGACCCCTTTGAGCGGCTCGCGCCCGATCATGTCCTCGATGTCGCCCATGGCTGCCTCCTGTCTGTGGTGACAGAAGCCGACGTTCGATAGGGCTCCCCGCTTGGTTGCCGGGACCGGCCACATCGCCCTCTCGGGCCAGCCACCTTGCCCGGGAGGGCGGGTTGGCGGGGAGCGTCGGCTCCTCTCTTGATGCAGGTGGGTGAATGGGGTTGGCAGCGCGGAATTCAAGGCCTGGGTGGGTCGCGCCATGAAGCCAGGGGCGGCTCGATAATTGATGTGTAAATCAGGGAGGCTTTATGGAAACGGACAATCTCGACTTTGAGCTGACACTGGTACCGCCACCCCGCCCCTTCTCCGATGACGGCTACGTCCTGGCGGCGGGAAACGGCGACATGCTCCCTCTTGAACTGGTCGAGGCGGCATTGACCACCGTGAACCATTGCCTGGAGTACGCCTGCTGGTGGCCGGCGAACGAGCGTGGCACGGGCTGGCAGCTGGGAGACTTTTCCTTTTTCATCCTGGACTTTGAAGTCGCCAAGGACGTGAAATTCTACGCCCAGGTGTCGTCGGAACCGGACGAGAGCATCCTGTTCGAAGTGTCCTCCGGCGAGTGGAACCCGCCTGCGGATCAGTACATGACGCCGGTTATCAGGGAAGCGCTGTTGAACCGCGGCTTCGAGCCCGGCGGGCAGGCCGGCAACTTCCGCAAGTTTGTCAGCCTGAAGCGCAAATCAGACTGCCGCAAGCTGGCGCGTGAGCTGCTTGGCGTGATGATCGAGTGCCTGGGCTATGACGGCAACGCCGCGCTGGGCTACAAGCTGCACCTCGGCCAGCGCACCCAGAGCGCCAAGGTGTTCAATACCCTCACCTTCCATGACTTCGGGCAGCTGCTGAAGTCGTTCGGGCTGACGGTCGAGCAGATTGACGACGACAACCGGCACAGCTGGCGTTGCACCACTGGCATTCCGTTTGTCGCGACCCTGGGTGCCGAGAGTGACGACCAGCCAGGACACTACGAGGGGTTCAGGCTTTCCATGTACGCGAGCCTTTCGCCAGGTGTTCTGACCGCAGCCCTGGAAGAACTACACACGGCCTTGCCGTTTGCCAGGGCGTATGTCGACAAGGACGGTGACTTGATGGTGGACCAGCAGGTCATCGTCGCGGGCGGGGTGACGACAGGCCACCTGCGCCACCAGATCGAGTTCTGGCAGCACGCGCAGCAGCAGGTAGGTGGGGGTGATTTCGAAGCACCTTGAGGAGGTGGACAGGAGAGTGTTGAACTAAAGGTTCTGGCTGCGCCCTGATAGGTCTAGAGTCGTGCCATGAAATACGGCCTTTCCAAGTCGAAGCTCATGTCCTTTCGCCAGTGCCCCAAGAAGCTCTGGCTGGAGAAACATCGCCCGGACCTGGCAGAGGAGGACCCGGGGCAACAGGCTATTTTCGATATGGGCACGAAGTCGGTGAGATCGCACGCCAGCTGTACGACACCGGTGGCGGGATCCTGATCGAATACGACACGGATCTTCGATCTGCCATTAACCAGACCCAGGAGAGTTGGCCTCGTCGTCCACCTCGCCGATATTCGAGGCGACCCTGGAACGCGACGGCCTGCTGGTCCGCGCCGACATTCTGATACGCGGACGACGACGGTCCGCGGCTGGTGGAAGTGAAGGCTACGACTCGGTCAAGACGGCAGCACATCGCCGACTGCGCGATCCAGTCCTGGATCTTTGAGCTCTCCTGTTCGTCCCAGGCGCGTTTCACTCGCGCACATCAACAACCAGTTCGTCTATCAGGGAGATGGTGACTACGCAGGCCTTCTGGTCGAAGAAGACGTGACAGACGAAATCGCGGCCCTGCGTGAGCAGGTTCCAGCATGGCTCGCCGCGGCCAAGCAATGCTGGAGTGCGAGGAACCCGAAGAGGTGATCGGTACGCGTTGCTGGACGCCTTACCCATGCCCATTCCAGAACCACTGCTGGAAGAAGACGCCTTATCCAGTAGCCGACCTGCCCGGCCTGGGCGGAGCGAAGCTCAACGGGTTTCTGGCGTCCGGCTACTCACGACGTACGCGACATTCCAGAGGAGTTGGTACGCGGTGAGACCCAGTTGCGTGCCTGGCGCGCGGTCCGCAGTGGCGCAGCCTGGCTGTCTGCCGAGGCGCGCTCCGAGATGGCTTCCTTTGCTTATCCGCGCTACTACCTGGATTTCGAGACCACAGGCAATCCGGTTCCCCGCTGGGCTGGCACGCGCCCCTATCAGGACGTTCCCTTCCAGTGGTCACTGCACGTCGAAACGCGCAGATGGCACGCTGACCCATGCTGAGTGCCTGGACCTGAGCTGGCGATTTACCTGCCCGGGCGGTTGCAACCGCTTTGCTCGAGGCCGCAGGAACTGACAGGTCCCGTATTCATGTACACGACCTTCGAGCGCAAGTGCATTGAGACACTTGCGAAGCATTGTCCGGACCTGCGTGAGCCACTCGAAGCGCTGGCCGATCGCCTGGTGGATCTGCATCCTATCGCCAGGAAGCACTACTACCACCCAGACATGCATGGCAGCTGGTCGATCAAGGCGATCATGCCAACGATCGCGCGAGAAGCTTCCACCTACTCGAGTCTGGGCGAGGTTCAGGATGGCATGGGTGCACCACGCGCCTATGCCGAGGCTACGGCATCCGGGACGACCCCGGAACGGCGTGAATCTTTGCAGCGATCGCTGCTGGAGTACTGCAAGCACGACACGATGGTGATGGTCAGGTTGGCGAGATTTCTCGCATCAGGCGCCTAGACGGGCTCGCCTCATAGCCAGGCCCGCCGGATCATGGCTGCGTTGGGTACTGCCAAATGGCAATCGCCACATCCGCCAGTTTGGCCCCGCGCAATTCGATTTCGGTCTCACCCCAGCCTCCGCTAGGTAAGGCCCTGTTTAGGTTCAGCGCGCTGTGCTTGAGAATCTCCGGAATCTTGGAATCCCAAGACCCGTTATATCGAGGGTTTAGCTTTCGGGTAAGTAGCGTCAGGTTTCCCAAATTGTGTAACAACCCGTTTCTTTGGTTTGTCGCTACCTCGCGATCAATGCCGTCGGGAAGCGGCCAATTGGCAGCCCATTCCTGTGGCAATATATGTTGAATGGTCAGCTTTTCAACTATTAGTTGCTCTGTCTTGCCTTCGTGTAGTGCACCTTCGAGACTCTCCAGTAGCATGCGCAGCCTACTTCTCTTGATCACTCGATAGAGTGCTGACGTTCTAAGCGCATCACCAAATTCCTTGTCGTCCGGCCACCGGTTGGTTTCCGCATATTCTTGGCCACAAGCTTGCTTCTGATAGACGCCGCAACATTGGCAGCGTCGCCACTTATCACCGCGGTGACTTCAGCAAACAACTTGTTGTATCCCCTCGTGCTCAGCTGGCAGACCATGCGGCGAATGAGAAATGATTCGATGTCTTGAAATATCTGATGGGCGCACGGATCTTCATCCGGAAGATTTGCTAGCACCTCCATGATCAGCGGATCGACCGAGCGAATATCGAGAGCCTTCATGCGCTGCAGAAATCGGCGAACCAATTCCGGTCCATCGCTCGAGTCCATATAGCGATATATCTGCGAATACTTATCAAGCGATTCCAGGACCGCCTTGGTATCGCCGTGGTTGCCGTCACCAGTTAGATCTTTGAAGGCACTATAAACTTGGGCAACCTGCACTTCGTCACGTAGCTGAATCACCAGCCATGCATAGAGGAACCAGTCGATCCTCGCCCTTTTGCGTGCCCGATACCCGAGACTTCACGCCAATATTCATTCGCCTCATCAATCTTGCGCCAGTATTTGTCGTAGTAAGTTTCGACTGTTGCTGGATCTCGCTTCTCCAACTCATGGAAAAGATGATTCTTGACGAGATCCGCCGGCAACAGTGGAGTTCCGCGGGCATTCAGCGTTTCAAAAATCAGTTGCGCGTCATCATCTTCCTTGAGGTCGATAACGACCAATTTGATCGCATCGCGAATAGTCTCAAGCAGCGCATCGGCCCGGGATTCCTCCGACGTTTTCCGCCGCCCGCACCCAACTCAGGATTTCTGTATAGAAATATTGGTAGCCGAGGAAAATTGGATGCTTGCGTATGGACCGCAATTCGCGTTTTTTCAGGCCGGCGCCCACTTGTTCAACCGACTCGGAACGCATCACCGCTCGAAATGCGTCGCGATCTACCTGGGTCGGCCAGACTTTGAATTCTTCATCTGGATCTGAATTCATCGGGTCATCGTTTCGCGTCAGCTTGATGAACGCTCGCTGATGTCGATCCAGACCCAGTGAGTTACAGACGTCAACACACGCCTCGAGAATGATCTGGATCGTTGTGAGGCGCTGCTGGCCATCAATGATCAGCCTTGTTTCTAGTTTCCCCAAGGGACCAGGCTGTTGGTCGAGGACTATTGCCCCGAGAAAATGAGGGCGGACCTTCAGGCCCTGTTCTTGCCTTTCGGCCACTCCTCGAATGTCTTCCCAAAGGGCCTCCCACTGAAGACTCTGCGTCCACACATAAGGACGCTGGAATAGCGGGACGACCAGGCGGCGGTCTTGGCCAAATACGGAGCGAATCGAGACTGTCCCTGCGTCCATGAGCGTAAGTCCTTGTTTCAGCCTTTCTCTGGTTCTTCTTGGAGCGATCCTTGGGTTGAGACTATCTTTATTGGAGGATTAGTCAACCATTCCAACAGGCCGATCACGTCCTGAGACAGCGCTACTCGCGGTGCCAGAATCCCCCTCACCTCCCCCAAATACTCCCCCGAATAATCCAGCGTATTGTGCCCCGCCCCCTCGATGACGACGATCTGCGCCTGCCCTGGCCTGAACGCCGCCGCCAGCGCCTCCGAGCGCTCCCTCGGAATGATCTCGTCACTGCCCGCGATGACGACCAGCACCGGGGCGCGTCACCTTCGCCGCCAGCTCATCTGACTCATAGCGATCGCGCAGCAAGAGCCCCACCGGCAGCCACCAGTAATAGTGCTTCGCCACCTTCACCATGCTGTCGAAGGGCGTCACCAGCACCAGCTTGCCCGTGGCCCGCTCGCTGGCAAGGTAGGTGGCCACGCCCGCGCCCAGGCTGCGGCCCATCACATCTATATGTGTGTGCCGCGCGGCGACGGCGGCGTGCACGGCCAGCGCATCGGCCTTGATGCCCGCCTCGCTGGGCCGGCCTTCGCTGCCGCCGATAGCCGCGGTAGTTGACCAGGTACAGCGAGTGCCCGGGGAAGGCGGCGCGAAAGCCCGGCAGGTTGAGCGCAACATCCTCGGCATTGCCGCCGAAGTAGATCAGCGCCTTCGGCCCCTCGCGGCGCAGGGCCCAGACCCGAAGCGTGAGGCCCTCGCTCTTAACCTCCAGCGCGCTCGGCGCCGGGCGCGGCGGATTCCGGCACCGGGAAGTAGATCTGCGAGCGCTGGGCGAAGAACAGCAGCAGGCACACGGCCAGGTAGGCCGCCGCCACGGTGCCCAGCATGGACAGGAATGGCTGCATCGGGGCAGTCTAACCCCGGAACGTGGCAAACGAGCCCGTCGCCTTGACAATGCGCCAAGGCCTAAATCACCATCAGTGCTGGTTTTTTTAGGGACAATCCACACCTTCCAAGGAGGGAGTCATGCTTGGCTTTGCAAGAACAAGAACCTTGAGTACGCACTGCTTGCCGCTGGCCCTGCTGCTGGCAGCCACCCTGGCAGCAGGCCCGACCCTGGCGGCTGATGACGATGACAAGGACGGGGCCTTCATCCCGGCCAACACCGCTGCCAAAAACTTCTATGGCGGCGTCACGCTGGGTAACGGCGACAGCGATTCGCCCTCCTCGAACCAGGACGGTTCCGTCACTGGCGTCACCACCGACAGGCGAGACGTCAACAGTGGTGTGTTCGTTGGCTACCAGATAACCGACAACGTGGCCGTCCAGGGCGGCTACCGGGACCTCGGCCAGACTGACTTCCGGGGCGTATCCGACGGCAGTGGCGATTCCTGGTCGGCGGGACCGGTGCGCACCTTGCAGGAAGCCGAGGGCTGGGAACTCGGTGTCATGGGGCGCTGGCCCATAGCGCCGCGCTGGTATGCGCTGGGGTATGTGGGCGTGTACTGGTGGGAAAACCGGGAGACCTACACGGAAGGCACGTTCCAGAGCAGCTACCGGGCCTCGGGCAGCGATGCCACCTATGCGCTGGGTTTCGAGTTCGACCACGGCCTGGACGAGCGTATCGTGTATCGCTTCATGGGTTCACATCACAAGGTTGATGACTACAACATCAACAGCGTATCGGCCTCGGTGGTCTATCGGTTCCCCTAGGCTCATCTGGCTGGCGTTGCTGGAGACCAGCCCCGGATGAACACTGTCGCGCAATCCTGGGGCATCTGCCGGCCTGCTAGAAGTTGTAGCTCACCGCGGCATTGGTGTCGGTGATCTGCTTGCCCCGCACCAGCTGTTCTATTGCTTGGCGCACTTGTTCCGCCGAGTACTTCTTGCGGAAGTGGTTTGCGACGTAGTTGATCAGCGTCTGGCGCTTGCGCGGGCGCTTGTTCTTGTCGATGCCCTTGAGCAATTCAAGGACCTTCTGCCGCGGGTCAGGCTCTGCGGCCGCCGCGGGCTTGGCCACAACAGCTTGCGGTTCGGCTGCACCAACAATGCCAGCCGCCGTTTCCACCCGCCGGCAACTCAGGCCGCGCTTTGCCAGGTGGCGGATAAGCGGATCGAAGCCCTTGTCCCTGGACAGGATCACGAACTCGGTTTCAGGGTTGCGGGCCAGGCCCTCGCCAAGGTAGCAGGCGATGTGGAAATCCAGGGCGTTGGAGCCGTTGCCGTCGATGAGCACCCATTTCAGCCGTGAGCCCAGGGCCTGGGTCTGCGCGACGAGGTCGGTGGGCAGGTTCTTCTGCGACAGGCCCACGAAGACCTTCACCTCGACCGAGCTCGGCACCTGCCTGAGGTCGAATTTCTGGACGTTCTCCAGGTCCACCAGCAGCATCTTCTTGTTCTTGTTCATTCAGCCACCCGCCTCCCTGCGCCAGCCGCGATTCTATTCGGATTGGGCCGTCAACCACTCCCCGCCTCCCACGTTCTAGGGGGTACGAAAGCTCCAACCCGGGAGGGTTTGCCATGTTGTCCTCAGGAATTATCAATAAACTCAAGGCCTTGGCCTTGGCCCCGCTACTCGCCCTGGCGCTCGTGGCCTGCGGTGGCGGCGGCAGCGACCCGGCCCCCTCGGGCAGCACCCCGCCGCCGGCGCAGAAGACCGGCACGCTGCTGGTCGGCCTCACCGACGCTGACGGCGATTTCCTCTCCTATGCCGTCGATGTCGTCTCGCTAACCCTGCAGAAGGCCGACGGCACGGTGGTCAACGCCCTGCCCACGCGCCAGCGCGTGGACTTCGTCGAGCTGGTCAGCCTGAGTGAGCTGGTCACCGCGGCGACAATCCCGACCGGCGTCTACACCCGCGCCTCGATCAGGCTCGACTTCGCGAACGCGGATGTCAGCGTCGAGGTCGGCGGTGAGGCCAAGGCCGCGACGGTCGTGGACAAGGACGGCAACCCGCTGGGTGTCGTCGACCTGGCGATCCGGCTCGACAACCGCAACCACGTCAACATCCAGGAAGGCATCCCGGCGCTGTTGCAGCTGGACTTCGACCTGGCGGCCACGCATCGCGTGGACATCAGCAGTGACCCGGTGATCGCCAAGGCCGCGCCCTTCGTGGTGGCGACCATCCAGCCGGTGGACGAGAAGGAAATCCGCGTGCGCGGGCCGCTGGTCAGCGTGGACACCGCGGCCAGCAACTACCTGATCGACATCCGGCCGTTCCTGCACACCAATGCGCGTCACGGCCAGATCACCGTGAACACCAATGCCGAGACCACCTTCGAGATTGACGGTGTCGAGTTCGAGGGTGCGGCGGGCCTCGCCGCGATGGCCGCGCTGCCGGCCGGCGCCCGCACTGCCGCCTTCGGCGTGCTGTCCACCAGCGACCGTAAGTTCACCGCACTGCGCGTGTTCGCGGCCTCGAGCGTGGTCGGCGATCGCTTCGACGTGCTGGTGGGCAATGTCATCGCCCGCGACGGCAACGAGCTGACGGTACGCGGCGGCACGATGTTCCGCGTCGGCAATGCCATCGGCTTCGTGCGCGGCGACATCACCGTGCTGATCAGCGACCAGACCAAGGTCACGCGTGACGGCGGCGGGCGCAACCTGCTGCGGCCCATCGCGATCTCGGTCGGCCAGCGTATCCATGCCTTCGGCCAGGCCTCGCAGACTGGCGATGCCTGGGTGCTGGATGCCACGCAGGGCCGCGTGCGCATGAACATCACGCACCTGCTGGGCCGCATCGTGTCCTCGAACCCGGGCAACCTCGCCCTGGACCTGGCCGCGATCGACGGTCGTCGTGTGGAGATCTTCAACTTCGCCGGCACCGGTTCTGCTCCCGCGGTGGATGCCGACCCGGACAACTATGAAGTGGCCACGGCTGCGCTCGACCTGAATCGCCTGGTGGCGGACGCCCCGGTCCGCGTGTTCGGCTTCGTGACGCCCTTTGGCTTCGCGCCGCCGGACTTCTTCGGTCGCACGGTGGTGGACTTCATCGACCTGCGTGCCGAGCTGGGCATTGGCTGGACCGAAGCCGGTACCAGCGCGCCGTTCCTGCGCATGGGCGCCGATGGCCTGGTGATCGACCAGAACAACACTGATCTGGGCGAGCGCCACCACATCAAGTTCGGCCACCGCATCATCGACATCACCCAGCTGGCGAACCCGGTGACCGTGGTGCCGGCCAGTGGCAAGACCCTGTTTGCCATCGGCCGCGGCGACAGCGTCGAGGTGTTCCGCGAGTTCGCGCCCTTCGCCGAGGCGCTGTCCGCAGCGATCGGTGGTGGCGGCAAGCTCCGCGCCATGCACGCCCGCGGCGGCTTCAGCGCCGACGGCCTGACCATCAACGCGAACTATGTCGCGGTATCGATGGTGGCCGGCAACTGATCGACCCTTCTATCTCCCCTCTTGGGTCGCCTGGGCCCGCATCGAAAGATGCGGGCCCTTTTTTGGCGCGGTCTGGCCGCCAAGTTGCCCGAAGTACCGCAGGGGAGTACAAGGGATGTTCGTTTCCGGGGGGAATCAACAATGAACAAGCTGACCTTGAGCGGCGCACTACTCCTTTGTGCCCTTGCCTCTGGCTGCAGCCGCGAGCCACAGATGCAGGTAGTGGCCGGCGAATGCCAGCCCGCCTTTGCCGGCGAGATCTGCAGCTGGGCCGAGATGAAGGGCGATGAACTGCTGGCCTACGGCATCACGCTGCCAATGAAGGTAGTCGAGTCGGTACCGCTTGATGCACCCATGGTGATGCCGCCGGTGGTGGATGTGGTCGTCAAGATGCCCGCCGCAGTGACGGCAGCACGGGGCGTGAAGACCCTGACCTTCTACTGGGAGTTGCATGGCCACCCGCCGGGGCCGTTCCTGACTCCGCACTTCGACATGCACTTCAACTCGCTGAGCGCGGAAGAACTGCTGGCTATCGATTGCAGCGATGTTTCCAAGCCTGCTGAACCGCCTGTTGGCTATACGCTGCCGGATCTGGATATCCCTGGCATGGGCGTTCTGGTGGGCCTGTGCGTTCCGAAGATGGGCATGCACGCGGTGCCGGAAACCGACATGGAAATCGAGGGCAAGTTCGAAAAGACCATGATCATCGGCTACTACAAGGGCGAGTCAATTTTCTTTGAACCGATGATCGCGCGCTCCTACCTGCAAATGCGCCAGAGCTTCACCCAGGACGTGCCAGCGAGTACCTGCCAACGCGAGCGCGCTGCGTGCGCCGAAGTTGCTGACGGCAAGCTACGACGCGACCGCGGGGTCCTACAGCTTCCGCTTTACGGATTAGTGTTTCGCCGCAGGCGATGAAAAAAGGGCCCGCGCCTTACGACGCGGGCCTTTTCTTTTCTGCGGCCCCTTACTGGCCCGTCACTAGCTCCAGCTGCAGGTAGATCGTGTAATCGCCGCCCAGCTCCAGGCCCTCTATGACGGGATCGGTTAGCTGGAATGAGAACCGCCCCGATGGGTTTTCAGACAGGATCCTGGCGGCACTCTCATAGGTCAACTCCAGCTTCTTATCCTCGTAGCTGAACCACCGGGAATTCGTGCTGGGTTGTGGCTTGGCGCCGATCGGGCGTGTCTGGTCCAACCGTTGAGGGTTGGGGCCGCAGGCCGTCGTCAGGCAATTTGCGCCACCGAGTTCCCAGCGGTGCTGAAAGAACTCGTAATCTGGCGTTTGCCCGGGCGGCCCCGACCATGCGCGGTATTGCCAATCGTCGTAAATGTCGTCGAGAAGCTCGCCCCTGTCCCACTCCCAGATCGACGGGACAACAAAGACCTTGCTCCCCTTGCGAACTGATTGAAGGGTGCCTTGAGGATCGTGTCTCGAAGTAATGACTTCAGTGTACTGAAGGTCGGGTTCAAACTCCCCTTCCCAAATCACCTGCGGCAGGTCGCCCGTGGTTAGCGGCCTGGACCGCTCCGCGGGATTGGGGCCTGGATAGGTGTCGCCGTTGCGCAGGCCGCCGGCGGCGCTGCTGCTACCTGCCATGAATCGCTCAGCGCCGGGAAAGCCATTCTTGTCACCGAAAACACCGGTGCGCTGGACGTTGCCGCGTTCGCAGGTCGACTTGGCATGCCAGTCTGGCGCGTACATCTGGCAAGGGAACACTCGAAATGCCAGGAACACTTCATCACCCTTGCCGTCCAGGCTGAAGAGGTCATCGTGGGTGACGTGATTGACGCGAAAGCCGTTTATCGTCAGCCGGTAGCGCGCCTTCTTCACCTGGTCTCCAGCCACCGCCAAGCGCACCGTCGCAGGATTGTTGACGTTGTAGATACCCGCCGGCCCATAGACCGTTATCACTCGCCACTCGTGATCGCCGGGCATCACCCCGTCTATGTTCTGCCAATTGTCCTTGGTCTCACGCCGCTCCAGGTTACTGCCCTCAACAATGTAGTGCAGCGCGCCTTCCATCTTCGACCAGGTCAGCGTAACGCGGTTCAATGCAGTCACTCTGGCCGCCAGGTCGGGCGGATTCTGCGCCGCTGGCATCTCTACACGCGTGATCTTGCTCGGCGTGAACTGGCCGTCAGTGAAATTGGCGCGCACGTAAATGTCGTAGGTAATTCCGGGCATCAGCCCGCCCAGCACGTGAGAGGCAGGCGCTGTACCACTGGCACTGCCGGGCACATTGGCCGTGACCTCCGGCGTAGTGATGCCATCTGCAATCGCACCAATCGTCAGGTTGCGAATCGCCGGATTGGATGATGCAGCCTGGGTGAATTCGATGCGCAGCTTGGTGGGTCCCTCGGCTTCAGTCTTGACGATGACCGGAACAGGCAAGTTGTTCGGCCGCAGCTTCACCTCGCCATCCATCGGCCGCACTACTGCTGGTGGAGGTAGCACGCGCGTGCCATCGGTAATGGTGAATCGTCCCGCCAGTTGCGGCCTCAACGTGTTGGCCATATGCACATACACACGCACCACCGCACCGATGCTTCCACCTGCACCGGCAGGCATCTCGATTTCCACTTCGTCGGCGCCGGTGCGCTTGCGTAGCGTCGCGGTGACCTGGCCGCCCAGGGGCTGGCTGTCGTTATCACCCGGGTACCAACTCACCGAAACCCGCTCGGCTGCACCGAAGCCCGGGCCCTTCACCGCCACAAAGGTATGCCAGCGTCCGGAGTTGGGCGTCAGCGTGCCGGTCTCGGTAACCGCCATCGGCATGGGCCGCAGTTCGGGCGCAGGCCGCAACGCCGGCACCACTACCGGCATGGGACGCAGGTCGGGTGCCACCAGCGGCTTGGGCGGCGGAATGGAGGCGGGTCGCGGCGGTGGCGGCAGCTGGGCCATCGCGGACCAGGCCATCAGCCCGGCCAGTGTTATGCAAACCGGGATTCTGGCGATAAGTGTGCTCATGGCCGATTATTCGCGGGAAATCGTACAAGCGTCAATGAATCACTTACCCGCGCAGGGCATTTGCCTTGCCGCCAGACCCGCTTCTAGCGGGTGGTCCATGCAGGGTTTGGATCATGGCCTGTGCGCGCCACCGGTCGATACTTGTTACCCATGGGAAACGTAACCGCACTGCTGCTGAGGGAGCCTTCTGCACCGCCGGTCGCAGACACCGCCCCGATCCCGGTGATCAGGCATATCACCCGTGCGCGCCTGGCCGAGATGCTGCTGCGCGGTGACGCCGAGCTTGCGGTCGACAGCCAGCCCGATGACATGTTCCTGGTGGCCATGTATCGCGGCATCCGCTTTGTTGCCACGCTGCTGGCCGAAGCCCGTGGCCACCCCGGTGAGTACATTGGCTTTCGCTTCATGGCCTGGACATCTGCCGCAGGCGAGCAGGGCCCGGAGATTGCCGCGGCCCTGGCCAACACCTTGCCCATGGCGCAGGTCGGCGTGGATAGCGAAGGCGACCTGACCATTACCCAGACCGTGGCGCTAAGCGGTGGCGTGACCGTTGAGCATCTGCGCGTACAGATCGAATTCTGGCAGCAAAACCTGAAGCAGTGGTCTGCTGCCATCGCCCGGCATCCGCTGACGGATCCGGAGTTGGTGTTCCATTGAGTTGAGTGAGTCCTCCTGCATTGATCCCCCTCCCTGCTGGAGAATCAGCGACCGCGCCCCAGGGCGCGGTTTTTTTATGTCAGTCGCGCAGCAGCTGCCGGCCATTGATGACCAGGCGTCGTGGTGAACTGGTGCTCTCGCCCGGCGGGATGTAGGCGTTGATCTGCCACTGGCGACCGTCGCTGGTGTTCAGCGTCAGCGTGAACTGGCTGAACTCGTAGCTGCCATCGCTGGCGCCCAGCGCGCGGCGCGCCTGGTCGTCAGACCAGCGCGAAAGCATCGCGTCACCATCCGGCACCACCAGGTGCCAGGCGCCGCCGATCATGCGCAGGAAGTCACCGCGATCTTCATAGCTGCCATTGGCGTAAAGGATAAGTCGCGGCGCACTGCCGTCACGATAGTCCGCCCGCGCATAGGCGCCCTCGATGTGGCGATTGGCCGGCGCTGAGACCTTGCGCCAGCTGCGGCCACGGCTGTCGACAAGGTCACCGCCCTGCACCGTGTACTGCGTGACGTAACCCGAGCGATCGGCGATGACATTGTTGCCTTCCTGACGCCAGCGCCCCCAGCGAATCGCCTGCTGCGACTTTTCCCAGGCCAGGTTGGAGGCGAGCCCACGCACCGGCATGCCACGGCGGTAGCTGCCGTCGGCATAGAACACATCCACTTCCTCGGCATCGACGATGGCGTTGCCACCGGTGCTGGAACTCATGCCGCGCTCAATGCCAACGTAAACGCCCGGGATGCCCTTGCTGGTACCTGCATTTGATGTTGCTGCCGGAGCCGGAGCTGCTGCCGCCGCTGCTGCCGGCTTCGCTGGCGCGTTGGCATCCTGCACGCTGGCTATGGCGTTGACGATGTCGCCCTGCCAGGTGTTGTAGGTGGCATCGCTGTCGGCCATGGCCCAGAAGCGCGCGCGTTGGTTGCCATTGCGTGCCACAGCGGTGAGGGCCGTGTACTTGTTGCCATCGAGCGTGGCAACGCCCACACCCATCTTGAAGGTCCAGCCATTGCCCGCGGGTTGCACGCTGGGCTTGCCCACGGCGCGCCAGGGACCCAGATCCTTGAGCGCCTGCTCGTAGTCAGCATCGATCTTGCCGGCCTCGTTCTTGATCGGCTCGACCATGAACAGCAAGGTGGCACCGGCAGCGATCTTGTTTGGCGCGGCCGAGATTACGCCCTCCTCCACGATGCGGTTCCAGCTGGCAGGCAATTCCAGCCAGGGCGCGAGCTTGGCCGCATCCTGCGCCAGGCTGGTGGTGGTGAAGAGGACCAGGAGCAGGGACAGGATTTTTGTTTTCATAGTGCCGTTTCTAGTGGGTCGTCCTTGGAGAGTCAATGATCACGGGCATCAGGCGGCGAACTTCTTTACCTTCGGCTTGCCCTGCCGACGGGCCTGCCACAGATCGAAAGCCGCCTGCATCTGAACCCACATCTCGGCGCTGGTGCCCAGGGCCGCTTCCAGACGTAGCGCCATTTCCGCGCTGACACCTGCGCGGCCATTCAGCAATGCGGAAAATGCCTGGCGCGAAACGCCCAAGCGACTCGCCGCTTCCGCGACAGGCAAGCCTTCCGGCAAGTACTCGCGCAGCACCTCACCGGGATGAGCCGGATTATTCATTCGCGACATCACATTCTCCTAGTGGTAATCCAGGTAGTCCACATCGCTTGCGTCTGTCCCGACAAACCGGAATATCAGTCGCCAGTTCCCGCTAATCGTCACCGAGTGGTAGCCCGCCAGATTTCCTTGCAGTCCATGGAGTCGCCAACCCGGGGCACTCATGTCCGCTGGCCGCCTCGCGCCATCCAGCGCCGTGAGGATCAAACGCAGCCGCTTGGCGTGCTGTGGCTGGATCCCTGCCCGTGATCCGCGCAAGAAGAATGCCTCCAGGCCCTTGTGGCGGAAGCTTTGGATCACGGCGGAGTGTAAAGCGTCACTTTACGCTTTACAAGTGACTATTCCCATCATGGAGCCGAGCCTACCGACGACCCACTTTGCCCGGCCTATCAATAGCTCAACCGATCACCCAAAAACCGGCCGGCCTACTCTTGAGTTGCGGTGTATCCACTTGGCCCCAGCGCCCAGGCCAGCGACAGGTGCCACAGCAGCCAGGGCAGCAGCATTACGTACTCGCCGTCCAGCCCGGAAATCATGGGCTCCCAGACGATGAAGAACACCAGGCCGCTGACGAAGCCGGACACTTGCAGCCTGGCCCAGTTCGCATTCGTGAATTCCAATGACGCCAGCCACTGCACTGCCAGGCCCATGGCCAGAGTCGCCGCCATGACAATCGGGATCATGGTGATGAAGCGCAACTCCACACCAGGCGCAAAGGCCGATTGCGTGTGAAACACCGCGCCCACCGCCATGTGGTGAAAGACAACACTCGCCAGGGCCAGCGCCAGCACGCGCAGCGCCAGCGTGTCTGAGCGCGGCACCAGCGGAGCCAGCACGAACAAGCCAAACAGCAGGTCGATGAACTCCGGATGCCACATATAGGGCCCGGGCCAGGCGAAGATGCGAACTTCAAGCAGCGTCATCAGGGCCGCCACTGCAGTCGGCACACTGGCGAGTGCCAATCGGATCGGAAAGTGCGGCAACTACGTTCCGCCGTTCGGCATCGGCTGGAAGCTCGCCGCCGAGGCCATATCCCAGAACGCTGCATAGACCGCGTGGCTGGCGCGGTCGTTGAGCAAGTCACCTGGCTTCAGAAACTCGATCAGGCTCGACACCATTCGCACTTCATTGGCCGAAACGCGCCGCACAATGTGCTGCGGGCCCACCTGATTGGGGTGCGTGAGCCCCGCCGCCGCCACCAGCTCAGCCAGCGCCTCCATCGAATTGCGATGGAAGTAGTACACGCGATCGGACTTGTCGTCCGGGTCCAGCGCCAACTGCCGCAACGCATCTTGCGTAGTTACTCCGGTCGGGCACAGCCCGGTGTGGCAGGTCTGTGCCTGGATACAGCCCAGCGCGAACATGAAGCCGCGCGCCGAGTTGCACCAGTCAGCGCCGAGTGCCATGGCGCGGGCGATGTCGTAGGCCGAGATCATCTTGCCGCTGGCCCCAACACGGATCTTGATCGCGCAGGTTCAGGCCCACCAGCGTGTTGTGCACCAGCAGCAGGCCTTCCTGCAGCGGTGTGCCCACATGGTCGGTGAACTCGACCGGCGCGGCGCCAGTTCCGCCCTCGCTGCCATCCACCACGATGAAGTCCGGGGTGATATCCGTCTCCAGCATCGCCTTGCAGATGGCGAAGAACTCCCAGGGATGGCCGATGCACAGCTTGAAGCCCGTGGGCTTGCCGCCAGAGAGCTCGCGCAGCCGGGCGATGAAGTGCATCATTTCGTCGGTGTGCGGAAGGCGGAATGACCAGCCGGTGAGTTGCAGTCCTCGCCCACGGGCACGCCACGGGCCTCGGCAATCTCCAGCGTCACCTTCTTGCCGGGCAGCACACCACCGTGGCCGGGCTTGGCCCCTTGCGAGAGCTTCAGCTCGATCATCTTTACTTGCGGGTCAGTGGCGTTCTTCTTGTACAGCTCGTCGTTGAAGCTGCCATCCGGGTTGCGACAACCAAAGTAACCAGAGCCAATTTCCCAGATCAGGTCGCCGCCATGCTCGCGGTGATAGCGACTGATGGAGCCCTCGCCAGTGTCATGGGCAAAGCCGCCCTTCTTTGCCCCCTTGTTCAAGGCGCGTATGGCATTGGCGGAGAGCGCGCCGAAGCTCATGGCCGAAATATTGAACACGGAAATGGAATACGGCTGGCGACAAGCCGGCCCGCCTACGCTAATTCGAAAGTCATTGTCAGTGATGTGCGCAGGCGCGAGTGAGTGGTTGACCCACTCGTAGTGCTCTTCATAGACATCCAGTTGCGTACCGTAGGGCCGCTTGTCGATGACATTCTTGGCGCGCTGGTACACCAGCGAGCGCTGGGCGCGCGAGAACGGCGTGCGATCGGTGTCGGCCTCGAAGAAGTATTGGCGAATCTCGGGGCGGATATGTTCGAGGAAGAAGCGGATCCAGGCCAGCACCGGATAGTTGCGCCGAATCGCCTGCTTCGACTGCAGCACATCCCACACGCCGATGATGCTGAAGAAGCCGAACACGCCCGCGGTTAGCCAGGCGGCCGGAAACTCGCCTGCGAAGTACAGCGACGCAGCCAGGGCCAGGATCGACCCGACCCAGAAGTAGTAGCGCGACGGCATGGGCACCCCGAGCGAAGACTTGGGGGCCTAGTCTTCGCGCTTAGCCCACGCGTTGCAACCAGTGGCTGGCTAGAACCGCGACGACGCCAGCTTCACATCCGCGTTTTTCCACGCGGCTTCAAATTGTGCGGCCACCTTGGCGGCATCGGCTCCGCGCTTCTGCGCCTGCAGGCTTTGCATCAGTCCGTACAGCGACCAGCCATTGTCCGGGTTGCGGCGAAGCTCAGCGCGATAGGCCTCCTCCGCTTCCTGCGGCTTGCCGGCCGCAAGCAACACGGCGCCCAGGGTCTGGCGCACTGGCGCATGCCAGCCGGGTGGTTCGTCGTAGGGAATTGAATCCTCGATGGCCGCAGCCTCGCGCAAATTAGCGATAGCCGTGGCGCTGTCATCACGCGCCAGCGCCAGCTCGGCGCCGACTGTGAGCCTGGCGATATTGGCGGCCAGTGACAGCGGATATCGCTCCCACACCATCATCTTTTCAAGCGCGGGATCGACCGCGAGCTCCTTCAGTATCGCGTGATGTCCATGCGCTTCCTTGATGCGCCCCTGCCGCAACGCCGCCATGGCCTGGGCGTAGTGCCAGATGGCCGATACATACGGCAGGTCTTCGGCAGGATTGGGCAAGCCAGCAATTTCTTCCCAGCGACCAAAGCGCACGCGCTCAAACCAGGGCGTCATCCACAGGCCCTGCAGGCCCTCATAGCCGGGCGTACGCATCAGTTCTGGCAGGTCGACGCGACCTGCGGTTTCGCGCGCAGCCTCATGGGCGATCGCACTGCTACCTTCCATGCTGGCAGCGAACCAGAGGAAGTGATGGTTATGCGGCACATAACCCAGCGGATACAGGCCCTGGGCGTTCGGGCCGCAGATCTGCAGGTAGGCATCGTCTGCCGCGATCGCCAGCTGGTTGGCGATCACCGCATCGTGCCAGCGCCCCACCCGGCCATAGATGTGTGCGGGCATGTGCACCAGGTGGCCGGAGGCGGGAATCAGTTCACGCAGGTGATCGGCGGCAAGCACACCGCGCTCGGGTGTGGCCGAGGCCTCGACCGCGTGTACATATAGATGTAGCGCCAGCGCGTGATCCGGATTGCGCTCCATCACCGACTCCAGGATCGAGACAATCTCGGCGGTGTTGCCCTTGGGATTCAGGTCAGCGTCGTAGTAATCCCAGGGCTGCAGGTTCATCAGCGCCTCGGCGTGGAAGGACGCCGCGTCCAGGTCATCGGGATAATTTTCTGACACACGCCCCATAGCCTCGGCATAGGCCTGGTCCAGCGGCAGTCGCGGCTCTGGCGGCGTCTCTGCATAGCGTGCGGCCAGGGCGCGAATGAAAGCCTGTTCGCGTGGCGTTGTTTCTGCATCGAGTGCCAGGGCGCGCTGCAGGCGTGACCAGGCCTTGGGCGCATTGGCGGGCTCCATGCCGCTGTTCACGTGCGGCCCAATCACCAGCGCCGCACCCCACCAGCATATGGCGCACTCGGGATCGAGTTCGGTGGCCTTCAGGAAGGAGCGCTCTGCCGCGTCATGGTTGAAGCCGAAGGTCAGCATCAGCCCCTGGTTGAACCACTGCTGCACCTCAGGCGTGTCGGTGGTAACCGGAAAATCGTAGTTGCCCAGGCCTTCCAGCAGGGTCGCCCCCACCAGTGCCTCGGGCAGGTACTTCGGACCCTGATCGCGCGGTACGTAGCCGTAGATGGCATAGCCGGCCACGCCGGCGATCAACGCAATGATGATTGCGTAGGTAACGGTCTTGTTCATGACGCCCCCCCTAAATCCGAATGACCGCCCGCGCGCAGGAAAGCGCATGAATCCTTGGGCAAATCACTGGTCGCGGAAAGCCTGCGCCGATAAGGCTGTGATTGCAACTCGGGCGGGGAATCAGGCCTCAAGCACCTCGGGCAGGCCCGCCAGTTGGCGATCCGCGCTGAGCAGCACCAGGGTTTCCGTTGCGCATTGCGCCAATAGCAAGCGGTCGAACGGATCGGCGTGGGGAGATTCAACGCGTTGCACGGCCAGGGCGTGCTGCCAGGTCACATCGAGGCTCTGGATCCCGGCCGCCGAGATTGCAGAGCCCAGTTCATCCAGCGCGAACTTGAGCCGATGACGACCGGCGCTGACCTTGATGGCCAGCTCCCAGGCGCTGGCACTGCTGGCCCAGCATTCGTTATTGGGGTCAGCAAGGACCGCCCGGGCGCGCGGTGACAGCCGCGGACTGTCGGCCAGGGCCCAGAGCAGGATGTGCGTATCGAGCAGGACCCTCATGGCTCGAGGCGGCCCCCGAACAGTTCATCCAGTTCCGCAGGTGACCAGGGCTTGGCGATGTCTTCCAGCAATCGGGCGGGCAGCTTGCCGCGCAGGCCGCCGAGCTTGACGCCCCTGGCCGGCTTGAGCCCCACCAGGCGCGCGACCGGCTGGCCGGCTCGCGCCAGTACGATGGTTTCGCCTGCCTCGACCGCCTCGATCAACTTCGACAGCGTGGTCTTGGCTTCATGGATATTGACCTGGCGCATGCGCGTGTCCTGATCTAGCTAACTTAGCTAATCCTACACGTCCCCAAGCCGGGCTGCCATGGCCAGTTCCTGTGCGAAGTCACAGAAATCGGCTGCTGTCACAACCCCTTTGCCAGTCCCACGGCGTTTGTACTCCCTGAAGGCAGACACACCGGAGGCCGCCATGATTTCCCTGCTCGTTCGCACCAGCGCCGTAATGGCCCTGATATTCCCGCTGCTGGCCTGCGCCGGCGTGCCGGCCCAGGTCGAGATTTACGACCGCAGCAGCCAGAAGGTGCTGCCGATGTACTGGCATAAGGGCCAGCGCCACGTGGCTGGCGAGCCTGGCCATGAATATGAAATCCGCATTCGCAACCAGAGCGGTGGCCGGCTGCTCGCCGTCACCTCTGTGGATGGTGTCAACGTGCTTGACGGTCGCACGGCCTCCACCCAGCAGGGCGGCTATGTGCTGGACCCGCGTGGTCGCGTGGGAATCGAGGGATGGCGCAAGAGCCTCAGCGAAGTGGCCGCGTTCTACTTCACCTCACTCCCTGATTCCTACGCGGCGCGCACCCATCGCCCCGACAACGTCGGTGTGATTGGTGTTGCGCTGTATCGCGAGAAGCTGCGTCCGCAACCCATGCCAGCGACGTCCTGGCCCGATGCACAGGGTGGCGCGCGCAATGAGGCACAAGACAGCGCTGCAGCGCCTGCATCCAGGAGCGCCAAGGCGATGGAAGAACGACTCGGCACCGGCCACGGCCAGCGCGTGGAATCACGTGCCAGCTACACCGAGTTTGAGCGCGCCAGTGAAACACCCGATGCCGTGATCAGCATCTTCTATGACTCGCAGCGCAACTTGCTGGCCCAGGGAATCATTCCCAAGCCGCGCTTCGCGCGTCACACGCCAGAACCGTTTCCTTGTGGTTTCGTGCCGGATCCTTGAGCGATTGCTTTTTCCTTCCCATCACGCATCCGCTATTGTCGGCACCTGGCCCCTCCTCAGTGGGGGGCCAGTTTTCTTACTGGACAGGATGCCCACATGAACAAGCTGATTACCTTCTTCGCTTTCGCGCTGGCAGGCCTCGGCCTGGCGAGCGCCGCCCACGCCACCAGCCTGGTCGTAGCACCGGCACCGCAAAAAGCCGTGCTGGTCACTGGCGCCAGCACCGGCATTGGCCGTTACATCACCGAGTTGCTCGCTGCCAATGGCTACTTTGTCTACGCCGGTGCGCGCAAGGCTGCCGATCTCGCCGAGCTCGACGCCATCAAGAACGTGGCCTCTGTTCGTCTTGATGTGACCAAGCCCGATGAGATTGCTGCAGCGGTGAAGCAAATCACCGAGGCCGGACGCGGCCTGTACGGCATCGTCAACAATGCAGGTGTCGCCATCGTCGGTCCTGCGATCGAGGTGCCCGCTTCCGAACTGGCCTTCCAGCTCGACGTCAATGTCATGGGCCCCTACCGCGTTACCCAGGCTTTTGCGCCGCTGGTGATCGAGGCCAAGGGTCGCATCGTCAACATCAGCTCCATCTCCGGGATCCTTTCGGGCGGTTTGTTCAGCCACTACAGCATGAGCAAGCACGCCGTCGAGGCCTACACCGATTCACTGGCTGCAGAGATGGCGCGCTTTGGTGTCGGCGTCAGCGCCGTGGAGCCGGGCAACTACAACTCCGAGATCGGCGATTCACTGAAGCGTCGCATGGAACAAGTCGGCTACAAGATCGAGGACTCGCTGTATGCGGCCGAGTTGACCGCCATGTCCACGCGCCTGGCCAGCCGCGATCGCTTCAAGGCACCGGATGATGTTGCCCTGGCGGTGCAGGATGCGCTGGGTGCCGAAAGGCCCAAGCGTCGCTACCTGGTGGTGCCAGACCAGCGCGAGGCCGAGATCACCATCCGCAAGCAGATCGAGGAACTGGCGCAACTGAATGATCGCCATCCATTCAGCTACGACCGCGACGCGCTGGTGAAGATGCTGGACGAAGCGCTGGCGGCACAGGCGCAGTAATACGCAATGCGCCGGAAACAACAAGGCCCCCGATGGGGGCCTTGTCTCTTGGGGCACTGCGATCGCCTAGCTGTCGAGCTTGCGATTCATCCAGTTCCACCATTTCAGCAACTCAGCCTCCGGATCCGAGGTCCGGGCGGCATAGGCCGCGCAGCGAAACGAGTACAGGACGCAGGGATCCTGCTTCTGTCCGGTGATTTCACACAAGCGCGAGAATAGTTGCTCGGGATCAGCCTGCGCCATGTCGCGGATGGAGTGGATTCCCAGATGGCGCAGGTCGGCAGCGATGCTGGGTCCCACAGCGGGCAAAGAGGTCAGTTCGTCGTGCATTGGTAGGTCCCTCCTTCGCCTCAATGCTGCTCCTGGAAGGCGTGCCCGACAACTATCGCGCTGAAAGCCATCTTTTTGCAGTGCGTTATTGGCGCCGATGGGGATAATGGCGAGTCCCTGCCGGAGACGCCTTGTTGAGAATCCTGAACCGCCTGTTGCTCGTCAGCGTTGTTGCCCTGATCACGGGCTGCGCGGGGTCGCCGCCAAGGGCCCCCGAATCAACAGCTATCGCCAGCGTGGCCGCGGCCAATCCCTATGCCGTGGAGGCGGGTCTTTCGGTATTGCGCGCAGGCGGCAGTGCGGTAGATGCCGCAGTCGCCGTGCAGGCCATGCTGTCGCTCGTCGAGCCGCAGAGCTCCGGCATCGGCGGCGGTGGTTTCCTCATGCACTACAACGCGGCAAGCCATCGTGTCACCGCCTTCGACGGGCGCGAGATGGCCCCGCTCGGTGCCACGCCGGACATGTTCATGGGCGCGGACGGCAAGCCACTGGCATATCGCGACGCCGTGATCAGCGGTCGCGCCACAGGGACGCCCGGCGCATTGGCCATGCTCGGCAGTGCCCACGCGCTGCACGGCAAGCTGCCCTGGCAGCAATTGTTTGGCGCCGCCATCACCGCGGCTGAGGACGGCTTCATCGTGCCGCAGCGCCTGGCGCGATTCAGGAACCTGACAACGTTCCCGCAATCGCAGCAGCCCGACGTGGTGGCGTTGCTGTCTCGCGCCGATAGCTCGCCGGTCCAGGCTGGGGACATACTGATGAATCCGGCCTACGCCGCAACGCTGCGCACAGTTGCCGCGCGTGGCCCGCGTGCGCTGCTGGAGGGCCCAATCGCCGAGGCCATTATTGCCCGCACACACGGCGAGCCCCTGCCCGGCACGCTAACAATGGCGGACCTCGCCAGCTACCAGCCACGCGTAGCTGATGCGATCTGTGGCCCATTCCTGGTTTATCTCGTCTGCGTGCCGCCGCCGCCATCCAGCGGCGTGTCCTTGCTGCAATTGCTGGCGATGCTCGAGCGCACCGATATTGCCCGTCGAAGCGCGGCTGATCCGCAGGCCTGGTTCCTGCTGGCCGAGGCGAGTCGCCTGATGTACGCCGATCGCGATCGTTACATTGCCGATCCGGCATTCATCGATGTTCCGCTGCAGCAGCTGCTGGATGCTGGCTACGTTGCCTCGCGCGCTGCACTGATTGGCGAACGCGCAGGCCCGGCGCCGGCCGCCGGTGAGCTTTCGGTGAGCCGCGGCCGGGACGCCACCGATGAACCGGCGGGCACCAGCCACTTTGTCATCAGCGATGCCGCCGGCAATGTTGTCTCGATGACCACCTCGGTGGAATCGTTGTTTGGCTCGGGCCGGGTTGTCGGTGGCTTCCTGCTCAACAACCAGCTCACAGACTTTTCCTATGTTCCCGTGGAGAGCGGGCAGCCGGTTGCCAATGCTGTTGCCGGCCATAAACGCCCACGCTCTTCCATGACGCCGGTCATCGTGCTGGACCAGCAGGGCAAGCTGGTCGCCGCGCTGGGTTCACCGGGGGGCACAGCGATCCTCGCCTACAACGCCAAGACCCTGCTCGGCGTGCTGGCCTGGGGCATGAGCATGCAGGAGGCCATAGACCTGCCAAACCTGATCGCGCGAGGCAACGATTTCTTTGGCGAAGTCAGTAAGTTTTCGCCCGAGCTATTGCAGGCACTCGCGGAGCGGGGCGTTACGGTGAAATCGGGCCGCGGCGAGGAATCCGGCCTGCATGGCATTATGATCCGCAGCAACGGCAAGCTGGAGGGCGGCGCAGATATGCGCCGCGAGGGCACGTGGCGACCCAGTGAGGGGGAGCAGCAATGATTGGCCGAAATTTCGGTGCGTGGCAGCCTGTCACCATGCAGAACAGCTATCGCATCACCACTACAGCGATGTTTGCGCCGCTCTGGTTACTGTGGTTTGTAACATCAGACTTTGGGACGCAGGAACCCTGGTACACGCTGAACACCTGCTTCTTGTTTGCGCTGGTCGGCATTGGCATCGCCCTGGTCCTACCGGCCCTATTTGTAAGTTTTCGGCAGACACGTGACTGGCGCCTGGCCCTGCCGGGCTGGTTCTTCACTGCAGCGTCGGCCCTGGCTTTGGTCAACCTGCTTCTGGCAAAGCCTGGTGTTGACTTGTGGACGCCTGTCCTGTGGCTGGTGATGGCCAGCTTGCTGTCCGCAGCCTGGGTAGGCTGGTTTGTGAAACTTCCTGAAAGGACGCCCAAGGCCTAGGGCGCGGTAGCAATCCTGGCGCGGAACTCGGCGAGCTTGGCCTTGACCCGCGCGGCATTGCCTGAGCCCATGCGCAGCAGCAACTTCTGCCCCGCCGAACGCGCCTCGAGTTCCGGGTCGGCAAACTCAAACAGCACATTGGGCTGGGTCAGTGCCATGTTCTCCGGCGACTCCGGGGTCGCCAGCAGATGGTCGATGACTTCAACCATGCGGTCATTGAAATAGCCGCCGGGATTGCCCAGGTCTTCGTAGGCGCGCTGGAACTGTGGGTAGAGGCGCTTGTACAGGGCTACGGCGCTGTCGGTGCGCACACCCTCGATCAACTCGATCCAGGGTGCGTAACGCTCAAAGTTGGCCACGCCAATGACCCGGTCGTCTTCGCCGCCCAGGGCGACAAACCCACCGGCCACGGGCTTGGCGGGACTCAGGCGAGTGGCCACCTTGGGTCGGGTCAGGTTATCCACGGTAACCACCATGCGCCGCACCAGGTCATCTGGCACCAGCATCGCCTCGAACTTCGCTGCGCCAATCAATTCGGCAACTCGTTCCGCGGCGGTCGGATCCTGCACATGGGGCGCGGGTTGTGGCTCGTCTACCAGTGGCGCATCAATCGGGTGACGCACCGCAGGCTCGGCGGCAACTGCGGGTGATTCCTCTGTCAGTGCGGTATCGGGTGCAGTGGCATCGCGCTTGTACAGGTACCAGCCCACGCCAATGGCCGCGATGACTGCGGCGCCCATGAAGATGTAGCGACCGAGCTTCTCGTTCGACTCGGGCGTCGCACGCCGCGGCGCGTGGATCGTGGGTTCGTGTTCAGCCACGGGCGCCCAACAACCTGGCTGGCAGGAACAGGATGGCCTTGCTCAGGGCGAAGAAGACAAAGAGTGTGCTCATGGCGCTACTCTAGCGCATGAATCGTGCTTGATGTAGCAGGCCCCGGCCCCATGTCCCTGGATCACCGTGATACTGATCCCCCTCACCGACGAGCTTGCCCCGGATGCCTGCGCGGAATTCGCGCTGGTGCTGACCTCTCTCGGCATCGGCCATGAGCGCCGCCCGGGGCCGGCCGGCGACAGCCTGTGGGTGGACCCGCGCGACCATGTCCGCGCCGTGGAGCAGCTGCGGCAGTACCTGCGCGAGAATCGGCGACGCCCGGAGCCCGCCCTGGTGTGGCCTGAGCACCCCCACGCCTGGTACGGCGTCATGGCCTATGCGCTGGTGCTGATGGTCATCACGCTGGCGGTAGCAACTGGGGCCGGCGGCTACAACTGGGAGAGCCGCGGCATCCTCGATGCGGGTTTCTTGCAGCGCGGCGAAGTCTGGCGCGCACTCACCGCGCTCACCCTGCACGCCGACCTCGGCCACCTCATGTCCAACCTGGGCTTTGGTGCCTTGTTCGGTTATCCCGCCGCACGATTGTTTGGGCCTGGCCTGGCCTGGTTGTTGATCCTCGTAGGGGGTGGCATTGCCTACAGCATTGATGCCCTGCTGCATCCACCCAGTCATAGACTGCTGGGTGCCTCCACCGCCGTGTTCACCGCACTCGGATTGATTGCAGCCTACGGCTGGCGTCGGCACCTGCGCCGCTGGTCGCCGTGGGCGCGACGCTCCGCGCCCCTCATCGCTGGCATCGCGCTGCTGGCCTTCACTGGCACCGGCGGTGAGAACACCGACATCCTCGCGCACCTGATGGGCTTCATCGTCGGTGCCTTCATTGGCGTTGCCTGCGCGCGGGTCAGGCTGCCCGAGCCCGGCAATGCCCGCGCACAATGGATTTCTGGCGCACTGGCCCTGGCCATCATTGCGTCGGCATGGATTACGGCGTTGCGCGCAGCATAATCAGGTGATGCTGGCCCACGCCGAAGCCTGTGAACGCAACAAGGAACCGATCCTTGCGGTGCTGCGCGAGGCGTTCGCGCCCTGCTCCAGCGTGCTTGAGGTGGGCAGCGGCACCGGCCAGCATGCTGTGCACTTCGCCACGCACTTGCCGTGGCTGAGTTGGCAACCCAGTGAGCGTGGCGGGGACATCGCAGCGCTGCAGCAACGCATTGCCGCCGAGGGCCCAGCCAACCTGCGCCCGGCAATCGAGTTTGATGTGATGCAGGATTCCTGGCCCACACTGCAGGTCGATGGCGTATTCAGCGCCAATACCTTGCACATCATGGGTTGGCTCGAAGTTGAGGCTTTCTTTGCCAGCCTGCCCGAGCTGCTGGCCCCCAGCGCCACGCTCGCCATCTATGGCCCGTTCAATTACGGCGGCCAGTTCAGCTCGGCGAGTAATGCTTCCTTCGAGGACTGGCTCAAGGCGCGGGATCCTGTTAGCGGAATCCGCGACTTCGAGGCGGTCGATGCCCTGGCCCGGCAGGCGGGATTCACGCTTGTCGCCGATCACGCCATGCCCGCCAACAACCAGCTGCTGGTCTGGACGCGCAGGCCCTAGCTTTCCGGATCCTGCTGTTCGCGGCGCTTCTTCTCACGCAGCCAGCGCTGCGCAACAAACACCATGACCACCAGCGGCACCAGCGAGAAGATGGATTCGCCACCGTCGAAGAACTCGATCAGCGTCATCACGGCAAACACGCCGAAGATAATCCAGGCCAGCGCGCTGCCCGAGCTGCGCTTGCGCCCCTTCTTGTCCACGGGATCCTGCGGCCTGCTGGGTGCAGGCGAGTCAGCGCTTTCGCTTCCCCCGTGCTGACTCTCCTTGATCGCCTCGTCGAGCACGTCAAAGATGCCCTTCAGCTCACGCGGTGCTTCGTCATCCGACGCAGACTCGTGCTTCTCTGCAGTATCCGAGAACTTCCACGGATTGGCGCCGCGCCGGGTTGGTGCGGGCGGTGGCGGAAGGCCGCCCTTGTCGCTGCGATCAAACAGGCCCATGGCCGCAGTCTAGCGGCCCTTGGCCCTGGCTGCAGTAATCGCCTTTTCGCGCAGTGATCGCATCCAGCGTATGAAGGTGAATGGCGCCAGGCGCTTGAAACGCCATAGCCAGCGATAGTGGCCCGGCAGCACGATGTGCACGTCGCCTGTCGCTGCACGCGAGAGGATCTCCAGTGCCACTTCCTCGGCCGTGACCTTGGAGCGCTCCATCATGCGCACGGCGAAATTTCGCGCCGATGAGGGCGCGCGTGCATGCTCCATCAGGCGCGTTCGGAAGAATCCCGGCATGGCAGAGGCCACATGTACGCCGCGATTGCCAAACTCGATGAACAGCGTTTCCGACAGCGCCACCACGGCAGACTTGGAAGCATTGTAGGAGGACATCTCGCCGCCACTGGCGAACGAGGCCGCGCTTGCCACGTTGATGATCAGCCCGCCACCACCCGTGAGCATGTGCGGCAGCTCGGCGCGGCAGCTGTGTGCCACACCGTGCACGTTGATCTGCATGATCCAGTCCCAGTCCGCAGGCGGTGTCTCCAGGAATCCGCCGGCGACCGCCACACCGGCCGAGTTGAGCGCAAGATCAAGACCACCGCAGGCGCCGGAAAAATTGTCTATCGCCGATTGCACGGCAGGCTGCTGGCGAATATCCACCGCATAGGTGGCGCAGCGCGGGCTGCCACGCTGGACCAGGCTCGCGGCGGCTTCCTGCAGGCGGCTGGCATCAAGATCCAGCAGCGCCAGCTTCCAGCCTCGTGCAGCGAGGAGTTCTGCGGCCGCCAGGCCCAGCCCACTGGCCCCGCCGGTAATGACTGCGCGCTTGTCCGGAAATCTTGCGTCGAGACGATCGAGGCTCATGGCGGGCCACTCATTTTCTATTGGGCGAAAGAAAGGCCCGGACCCCGCAGGATCCGGGCCACGGTGCGTCGATCAGGCCTTGACCGGATCCAGCTTCTCGGCCACCCAGCCGAGCGCTATGCCGCCGACGACGTAGTAGGCAATGGCTTCAAGCAGCCACCAGCGCCACAACGAATCAGGCAGGTTGAAGATACCCGACCAGCCCAGCATGAAGCCCACGGTCAGCATGATCATGATCACGCCGAATTGCAGGCCGCGCTTCCACCCCGCGCCGCACAGCGCCGGGCGAACCCAGCCATACACGGCTGCCGCCAGGAACGAGGCGATCAGCCCGCTGGCGATCCAGCGTGGCAACAGCGCCGCCATGTCTGGCGGAACCTGGTTCAGTTCCGGACGCCAGAAGCTGGCGTGGGCCTGGTACACCTCGACCAGGATGCCTTGATGGAGCAGCGGGCCAGTGACCGCGCCGACCACCCACTGTGCTGCGTAGTAGACCAGGCCGCCAATGAATACGAGCTTCCAGTTGAATCTCATGGGTCCCCCTCGTTCTTGTCGGTTAGGCGCCCTGTTGGGCGCGTGGGCGCATGTTGCGACAGTCAAACGACGGGAAGCAAGATTTAAACGCCGGGACGTTAGAATGTGCCGATGCGTGCCCTGATAGCCGACGATCACCCCCTGTTTCGCGCCGCCCTGCGCCAGGCAGTAATGCAGGCCCTGCCCGATGCCGAAATCATCGAGGCACGCGATGTGGAATCGCTGCGCACAGCTGTGGCGGGACCGCCCGAGACAGACCTGGTGCTGCTGGATTTGATGATGCCGGGTGGGCGCAGCTTTGCGCCGCTCGCTTGGCTCCGCAGCCAGCATCCGGGTACGGCGGTAATGATTGTCTCGGCCCATGAAGACCTGGAGATCATTCGCCAGGCCCAGGCCTTCGGCGCAGCCGGCTATGTGCCGAAGTCCGCTGCGCCCGCTGACCTGCTTTCGGCCATTCGCGCCGTCGCCGACTGCGGGCACTGGTTTCCGCCTGGGGCCATGACACCGGCGCGACAGGTCGCAGCCGATCGCAGCGCACTGGCCGAGCGGCTCAACAGCCTCACGCCGCAGCAGTACCGAGTACTTGAGCTTGTGGCCCTGGGCCAGCTCAACAAGCAAATCGCCGCCGAACTGGCCATCGAGGAAACCACGGTGAAGGCGCATGTTTCCGCAGCCTTGGCCAAGCTGGGCGTGCGCAACCGTACCCAAGCCTCTGTCGTGTTCCGCGAACTCGACATTGCCGAACCGGGCATCTTCACGCCTGCGGATCGCTAGGCGCCCGTGACGGAAGCCGCGCACTGCTGGACCTGGAAATTGGCCGACGGTACTGCCAGCAACAATTGTGAAGCCTACTTTTCGCGGCTCGCCTACAGCGCAGGGCGCTGCAACTTCTCGCTGGCCACACTCGGCGAAGTGGGTGGCCAAGCCATCGTACATATGCACTCGCGCAGCGCGAGTGACGATGCCCCGCACTTGTTGATCGCCAGCGGCTTTCACGGCGAGGAACCCGCCGGCCCCTGGGGTTTGTTGGCCTGGCTGGAAACCGTGCCATTAGCCAGCCTCGCTCAGGTCAACTTGTCGCTGCTGCCACTGGTGAACGTAGCCGGCTTTCGCCTCGGCCGTCGCCTTAATGATGAAGGCCTCAATCCAAATCGAGGTTACCTGCCTGGCAACGATCCGCTTTCCGCCGAGGGCGGCGTGCTGATGCAACATGCCGACGACCTGGCGCAGGCCGGCCGAGACGGTTTTCTCGCCTGCCATGAAGACGTGGACATGAGCGAGGCCTACCTTTATGCGCAGGAGAACGGTGATGTCCCTGGCGAATTCAGCCGCGCCTTGATTGCCGCCAATGCGCGGCGCTTTGCCGTGGTGCCCGATGGCGAGATCTACGACTGCCAGGTGCGAGACGGCATCATCCTCAATCATCAGGACACGTCATTCGAGGCCTGGATGATGAGCCGGGGCGCACTGCGTGCAGCCTGCGTTGAGACACCCGGCGCTCAATCTATCGACGCGCGCATCGCAGCCCAGCGGGAAATGATCGAAGCCTTCGTCGACTTCTCGATTCGCAATCCGCGCTAGGCAGCGTTACCTGTCGAGGGCCGCTCTTCCAGCAGGCGCCGCAGGGCGCTCCTCACTGCCAGTGGCTTCAGCGGCTTGCGCAGGAAGATGCAATCCATCGCTTCGGCCTCGGCACGCACTGCATCGTTGGCATCGGCGGAGACCACCAGCACTGGCGCATTGGCCCGCTCCACCGCACGCAGGTGCCGCACCACATCCAGGCCCGTCGCGCCGCCTTCCAGGTGGTAGTCGACGATAATCACATCCGGCCGCCATGTGCCCAGCGCTCGCTTGGCCACCAACTCCTCAATGCCCGATGCAGCCAGCGATTCGCAGCCCCAGGAGGCCAGCAAGGTGGTCAGGCCGCGCAGCGCCGATGGATCATTGTCTATGCACAACACGCGCAGGCCATTGAGCTGGCCAACGGCACGGGCCGAGATGGCCTGCGGTGAAACAGGTAACGGCACATGCTCTGCACGCGCGACCTCGATCCAGAACACTGAACCCTGACCCGGCGCTGAGTGCAATCCCACGCGGTGGCCCAGCACGCGGGCAATGCGTTCGGCGATCGCCAGGCCCAGGCCGAAGCCGCCGGCGTCATCGGCATCGCGCCGGCGCTGGCCGCGGAAGAACTCCTCAAACACGCGCTGGTGCTGATCAGGCGCGATGCCAATACCCGTGTCCCACACCTCGATGCGCACGCTGTCCTTGCGCCGGCGCACGCCGACCAGCACCTGGCCAGCCTCGCTGTAGCGCAGGGCATTGGCAATGAAGTTCTGCAATACGCGCCTGAGCAGCTTGCGATCCGAGCGCACCGCCAGGCGGGTGCGCCTCACCTTCAGCTTCAATCCGCGCTGCTCGGCCGCCATGCGAAATTCCGCATCCAGGCCATCGAGGATCTCATCCAGTGGAATATCGGCAACCTCGTGCGCAATCACCCGCGTGTCGAGCCTGGAGATATCCAGCAGGTCGGAGATCAATGACTCGGCGGAATGCAGGCAGGATTCCAGGTCGGCAAGCAGCGCGCGCTGGTCGGTGCCCTGGCTCTTCTGCGCCAGCGCACCGGCGAACAGGCCCGCAGCATTGAGCGGCTGCATCAAGTCATGGCCAGCCGCCGCCAGGAAGCGTGTCTTGCCGACATTGGCCCGCTCCGCCTCGGCCTTGGCATCGAGCAACTCATCGTTCATGGCCGACAGTGCGCGGGTACGCTCGTGTACGCGTTGCTCCAGCGACTCGTTGGCTTCCTTGAGCGCTGCCTCGGCGCGCTTGTATTCGGTGACATCGGTGTAGCTGGTGACGAAGCCGCCGCCCGGCATCGGGTTGCCACGGATCTCCAGCACCGAGCCATCGGGACGCTCGCGCTGGTAGGTATAGGAAGTGCCGCGTCGCAAGTGGGCCAGGCGGCGTGTAACCAACTCCTCCGGATCACCGGGGCCGAGCTGTTCGCGCTGGGCATTGAAGCGCAACAACTCCTCGATGGGCCGCCCCACGCGCGCCGTGCCCTCAGGATACTCAAACAACTCCAGGTAGCGGCGATTCCACGCCACCAGGCGCAGCTCGCTATCCACCACGCTGATGCCCTGGCTCACATTCTCCAGCGTCGAGTGCAGGAGCTCGCCACTGAACTGCAGCGCCTGCGAGGCGCTGTCCATCATGGTCACCACATCCTCAATCGCCAGCGCCCGCCCGGCTGCCGCGGCGTCCAGCAAGCGCTGCGCTGACGAGGCGCCTACTACCGAAGCGAGCAATCGCTGCGTGGCATCGAGCTGCTCAACCGTGGCACGGGCCTCGCTGCTGGCTGCACCGATGTCGCTAAAGTGCGCGACAGCACGCGCGTCGCCAACGAAGCGCGCCACCAGCGCCTGCAACTCGCGTACCGACAAGGCATGCGCATTGGCCGCCGCATCCGAGGCACCGGGTTGCTGCGCGTCAACGAACGAGGCGCCCTGCAGGCGTTCAAGCAGGCTGCGCGAAGAAAGCCAGGACGCACTGACCAGCGCAAGCGTCGCACCGCCAAGGCTCCACAACAGGCCATGGGCCAGCAGATGCAGGCCGTCGATTCCCAGCATTCCCGTGGGACGTAGCCAGTCAATGCCGAAGGGCCCGGCGCTGACAATGGAAGAAGTGACGATCCCGGCCTGTGCCAGCGTCGGCAACAACAAGGTCCAGCACCACAGGACAAAGCCGACGGCGATACTCGCCAGCGCGCCAAATCGCGAGGCGCGACGCCAATACAATCCGGCGATCACGGCCGGGCCAAACAGCGCAACCGCGGCAAGTGCGATCTCGCCAATGGAGGCCAGCGCGTCGTTGCGGGCAATGCCGCGGTAGTACAACCAGCCCAGGCCGAGTAGCGCGACGATGGCAATGCGGCGCACGCCGAGCAACACGCCGGTGAGGTCACGCTGCTCGCGCAGCCTTGGCGACAGGCGCATGAGCATGGGCAGCGCGATCTCGTTGCTGAACATCGTCGACAAGGCGACGGCCGAGACGATCACCATGCCGGTTGCTGCGGACAAGCCGCCGAGAAAGGCAAACAGCGCCAGGCCCTCTTGCCCCGCCGCCAGCGGCAGGGTCAGCACGAACAAGTCGGCGTTGCCGGCACCCATCACCAGCCCGGCATTGGCGATGGGCAGGATGAAGATGCTGATCGCCACCAGGTAGATCGGGAACAGCCAGCGCGCCAGGCGCAAGTCCTGCGGTCCGCCGTTTTCCACGACAGCGACATGGAACTGTCGTGGCAGGCAGAAAATGGCGAAGAAGCCCAGCACCGTGAGTGCCAGGTAGTGCGCCGTGGCGGAGGGCTCGCCGCGACTGGCCGCCAATTCCGGTTGCGCTGCCAACCTTGCAGACAAGTCACCGAAGCCGTCGAATAGCCCGAAGGTGACGAACAGGCCCACGGCCATGAAGGCCACCAGCTTGACCAGCGACTCAAACGCAATCACCAGCATCAGGCCGGGGTGATGCTCCGTGGCATCCACCTGTCGCGTACCGAAGAGCATGGCAAACAGCGCCAGCGCCGCAGCAATGTAGAGCGCGGTATCACCACCCAGGGCCGCGGGCCCCACGGTAAGCGCACCGAAGGATTGCTCAATGGCCTTGAGCTGCAAGGCGAAGTACGGGATCGCGCCGCAACTCGCCACCAGCGTGACAACGACGGCCAGGCTGCGATCGCGCCCATAGCGCGCAGCAACAAAGTCTGCGACAGAGGTGATGCGCTCGCGGCGGCTGACGCGGATCAGCTTGTCGAGCAGGCCAGCGAACAGCAGGAACAGGACGATGGTGCCGACATAGGTAGGCGGCAGCGGCCAGCCCAGGCTGGCGGACTGGCCCACCGTGCCGTAGAAGGCCCAGGAGGTGCAGTAGACACCCAGCGACAGCGAGTAGATCAGCGAGCGCGGGACAGGCGAGCGCCCCGCTGCGGCGAATCGGTCACCGGTCCACGCGATCGCAAACAGCACGCCTATCCAGGCGAGCGCGATCAGGGCCAGCAACCATGCCTGCATCATTCACCCAGTATAGAGAGGGGTCGAACCCCTTTCATCGCTCAGAGCCCGAACAGCACCACGGCGAGTGCCACGCCGATGACCGGGATGATGACCGTCAGCGCCGCCATCGCAGGGTAGGCGCCACCGTATTTTTCGCGGCAAATTGCCCGGATGGTGGTGACCACATAGCCGTTGTGCGGCAGTGAATCCAGGCCGCCAGAACTGATGGCGACGATGCGATGCAAGGCCTCGGGGCTGACGCCGAGCGCGATGTAATGCGGGGCCAGGATGGGTAGCGCAATCGCCTGTCCGCCTGAGGCGGACCCGGCCAGGCCGGCGATGACGCTTACCGCAATAGCCGCACCCACCAGCGGCGGGCCAGGGATCTGGGTGATGAAATCCACCGCCATGGTAAATGCCGGGGCGAGCTTGGCCACGCCGCCGAAGCCGACCACGGCTGCGGTGTTGGCAATGGCAATCAACGCGCCCAGTGCACCGGTGGCAATGGGATCGTGAAGGTTATTGATGAACCGGCGATGGACGAGCAGGCTCACCAGGATGCCGCCGGTGAGTGCGACGATCAGCGCGGATTCCTTCAGCGCATCATGGAAGGCGAACGACAGGCCGAGCACCGCCAGCAGCGGCAGCATGCTGGTGGCCGGATGCGGCAGGTCACGCTCGCTTACCGCGGGGTCATCAGCGCGGTCCTCGAAGGACTCACCTGCGGCCAGGGCGCGACGCATCATGAAGCGCAGCCACACCGAGCCCAGCGCAGCCATCACGATGGCCACCGGTATCGAGACTTCCCATCCCGCCCAGGGCGAGGTACCGAGATACTTGATCGGGATCCAGTTCTGGATTTCCGGCGAGCCCGCCGAGGTCATGGTGAAGGTCACCGAGCCAAAGGCCAGGGTGGCTGGCACGAAGCGCCGCGGCAGGTTGGCAGCGCGGAACAATGACAGCGCCATCGGGTAGACAGAGAAGGCCACGACGAACACGCTGACACCACCGTAGGTGAGCACGGCGCAGGCCAGCACCACGGCAAACAGTGAGTTTCCAACGCCGACGTGGCCGACAATCCAGCGCGCCACGCTTTCGGCGGCACCGCTCGCTTCCATGAACTTGCCGAACAGCGAGCCGAGCAGGAACATGAAGAACCAGGCCGCGACAAAGCTGGTAAAGCCCTGCATGTAGGCGCCGGTAAAGTTCGGCACATCCACTACGGCGAGCTGTGGAAACAGGTCGAATCCGCTGGTCAGCGCGACCAGCAGGGCGCACAAAGGTGCCGCGATCAGGAGTTCGACCCCGCGCATGGTCAGCAGGATCAATAACCCCAATCCCAGCAGCAGCCCGATCATGCTGAGCATGTTGCGCCCTCGCCGCGCCGCCACTTACGGCGCCCGGGCATCATTGGCCGCGCTGCTCTCCGCTTAAATGCTACTAAGGTACAAGTGCCCGGCTAGTGCGCCGGGAGTACCTTGCGCCATGACCCGGGATTGCCCCGGGCACGCGCTGTGGCGCGAACGCAACACAAGGGGGTTTGCATGAGCTTCAAGGGTAAGACAAGGAATGTGCTGCTAGCCGCTGCGGTGGCTGCTGCGCTTCCCGCACCCGCCCTCGCACAGAGCGGACCCACCGCACTGGGCGAGATCGTAGTGACGGCACGTAAGCGCGAGGAATCGCTGCAGGAAGTGCCCATCGCGGTGACCTCGATCTCCGCCGATGCACTGGTAGCCGCTGGTGCTGATGACATCACTGCCGTATCGCAGATGGTGCCCAACGTGACGCTGGAGAATTCCCGCGCCACCAACTCGACCCTGACTGCCTTCATCCGCGGCGTAGGCCAGCAGGATCCGGTGGCCGGCTTCGAGCAGGGCGTAGGCATCTACCTCGACGGCGTCTACATGAACCGCCCGCAGGGTGCGGTGCTGGACGTCTATGACGTCGAGCGCATCGAAGTGCTGCGCGGCCCGCAGGGCACGCTGTACGGTCGCAACACCATTGGTGGCGCGGTCAAGTACGTAACCCGCCGGCTTGATGCCAACGACCCCTCCATGCGCGTGCGCCTGGCCGCAGGCGACCATGGCCAGATCGAGGGCACGATTGCCGGCTCCATGCCGATCTCTGACAGCTTCCGCATCGGCGGCGCAGTCGCCAAGCTGACTCGCGATGGCTTCGGTCGCAACCTCACCACGGGTGACGAGAACTACGACAAGGACGTGCTCGCGGCACGCGTGTCGATGGAGTGGGAGCCCACTGACAGCCTGCTGATCAGCCTGGCTGCCGATCGCACCGAAGATGACTCCTCACCACGCCAGGGTTACCGCTTGCTGCCGAACGCGGCGCAGCCTGCGCTGCTCTCGGGCGATTACGACACGCTGGCCGGTATCACCAACTTCCCGCCCATTCGCCACAGCAGCGTCGAGTCGAAGGGAATGTCGCTGAAGATCCGCTGGTCACCCTCGGACAACCTGACCCTGGAGTCGATCACTTCAGATCGCGAGGACGACTCGGCTTCGCCGATCGACTTCGATTCCACGCCGCTGCAGTCGTTTGACGCCCCGGTGGTCTACCTGAACGAGCAGTTCAGCCAGGAATTCCAGCTGACCTACCAGAAGGACAACCTCACCATTGTTGGCGGTGCCTACTACCTGGACGCCAACGCCTTCAACGCCTTCGACGTGGTGTTCGGAACGGCCACCAGCTTTACGCTGGGCGACGTCGACACCAAGACCTGGGCGCTGTTTGGCGAGGCCACCTGGGACTTCTCCGATGCCTGGAGCCTGACGATTGGTGGTCGTTACACCGATGACGAGCGCACCTCGCGCATCGTGCGCCAGACCTTCCTCGGGGTGAACTCACCGTACTTCGGCAATTCCGGGGCGATCAGCATCACCGCACCGGTGGTGGTGGGCGGCCAGCAGGTCGTGCCGGAATTCAACGGAACCCGCACTGATACGGCCTTCACGCCGCGCGCCATCCTGGCCTGGGAGGCCAGCGATAACGTGAACATGTACGTCTCCTACTCGGAAGGGTTCAAGGGTGGTGGCTTCGATCCTCGCGGCAACTATGCCAACGCGGACGTGCGCGGAGGCTTCCTGCCTGAGGACGTAGAATCGCTGGAGTTTGGCTTCAAGACCAGCCTCATGGACGGTCGTGCGCAGATCAACACGGCAATCTTCTTCGCCGACTACACCGACGTGCAGATCCCCGGCTCGGTCATCATCCCGGGACCCCCGGTCTCGTTCGTGGGCACTGTGACCAATGCCGGCGCGGCGGACATGAAGGGCATCGAGTTTGAAAGCTCGATTCGCTTCACCGATCGCCTGTCTGGCAACTTCTCGTTCGGCTACATCGATGCCGAGTACACCGAGTTCATGGTCAATGGCGTCAACATCTCCAGCACGCGCGATGTGCAGAACACGCCGGACTGGACTGGCAGCGCCAGCCTGACCTACGCCATGCCAGTGGCGACGGGCACGCTCGCCTTCACCAGTGCGGCCGCCTATCGCGGTGACACCCAGCAGTTCGAGAATCCCATCCCGATGCTGGACCAGTCAGCGTTCTGGCTGGTCGATGCAGGCATCAGCTGGACTGCCGACGACAACCACTGGCGCTTTGGCCTGCATGGCAAGAACCTGATGGACAAGCGCCATATCACCTCGGGCTACAACTTCCCGACGGTGCAGGCCTCGGTCCTGGCGTTCTACGGCAATCCGCGGACAGTTACGGCATCGGCCGAATACCGCTTCTGATTGCGGCGTTGACTTGAGTAACAGGCCCCCGGCAGTGTTAAGCCACTGTCGGGGGCTTTTTGCTTTCTGGCTCCCGTCCCGCATGGAGTTGCCACAATGAATTGCCGCCCGCTGTTGGTCCTTTTGCTTCTGGCCTCGCCGTTCGCCATGGCCGCAGAACCCTTGCCGAAGCTGAACATCCAGCCCGACAGCCTCACGGTGTCCGGCGTTTCATCGGGCGGCTACATGGCCGTGCAGTTCCAGGTGGCCTATGCGAAGGATGTGCAGGGCGCAGGCATCATTGCCGCCGGCCCCTGGTTCTGCGCACAGGACACACTCGATCGGGCCATGAACGAGTGCCTGCATGGCCAGCCTGCCGGTCCTGACGTTGGGCCCCTGGTAGCCAAAACGCGCGAGGCTGCCGCGGCCAAGCGCATCGACGACCCCTCCTGGCTATCACCTGATCGGGTGTGGATGTTCCATGGCGCCAGGGACACCCGGGTGGGCGCTGCCGTCACGGATTCGCTGCTGCGTTACTACAAGGCCTTCCTGCCGGTGGAGCAGGTCCACTACGAGACCCAGGTGGCAGCGGGGCACGGCTTCCCGACGCTGGCCACAGGCGGCGCCTGTGATGGCACAGCCTCACCCTGGTTGAACAGCTGCGACTTTGATGCCGCAGGGCAGATGCTCAATCACCTCTACGACGGGCTGGCAACACCAGACGACACGGCGCCAGCGGGTGAGCTGCGCGAATTTGACCAGCACCAGGCCGCCGGAGATGGTGTCCCGTCACTGGACCAGACCGGCTTGGTCTATCTGCCCAAGGCCTGCCTGGCGGGCGAGCCCTGCCGCATTCATGTGGCCTTTCACGGATGCCGCCAGGGCGCGGGCTTTATCGGACGCGCCTTTGCCGAGGGCGCGGGCTACAACCGCTGGGCCGATGCCAACAACATCGCAGTGCTGTATCCACAGGTGAAGAAAAGCATGTTCTCGCCCTTCAATCCGCAGGGCTGCTGGGACTGGTGGGGCTACGGCGGCTCCAACTATGCGCTGCGCGATGGCGCGCAGCTATTGGCGGTGCATCGCATGTTGCAGGCGCTGGGCGCGCGCTGATCGCCAGAGTTCATGGGCTGACTGTCTTGGGTGTAAGCGTCAGAGTGCAGCTACCCCGGCTCTCGTCCCCGTTCGCGACCCTGCCCCATTGCGGCCACTCCAGGACTTCGCCCGAAAAACTACCCCCTGCCGACAAGTCGATGTTGGAAAAGCTGCAGCTGACCCTCTCCTTAAGCTCCATATTGTGGGTGGTGGTCTCCTCGGTGGGCATATTGTTCTTGTTTCCGACACCGGTCTGGGTCATCTGGTAGTCGCCTTCGGCCATCGCCACTACGGTCATGAACTTGCGGCCGGCGGCCATCAATTCGCGCAAGTCCGTGAATGACATTCCCGCGGGTTGATCGCCGAGGTCCATGTCCAGGCGCACCGTCGGCTTGACGCTGACCTCTCGAGCTTCACTGACCTTATAGGGCGGATTCAGGCCGCCCTGCGCAAGGCTAAAGCCGCCCTTCACGCTGAAGGTCCCCTCCGGCTCACCGCTGATCATCACATTGCCAAAGGGCCCGGGTTCCAGGTCAAATCCGGCGTTGACCGACGCGGAACTTTCGTGGTTGTAGCAGATGTCGTCGCATAGCTTGTGGCCCTGCTGAAACTTGTAAACGAACAGTGCGCGTAGCGGCCCGACGCAGGCCGTAACACCGGAACTCGCGTCCCGCACCCGATTGTCCGCAAGCTGCTTCAGTCCCTTGTCGCTCCAGGCCAGGGCCGGCGTCATGACAAGCCCTAGGATCGGATTGGTGCCGGCGATCGGGCCGATCATGAGATTGAGGTAGCGCACCGTATAGATTTCCTTGAGATCGGACTGCGCATCGCCCAGGGCCTGTGTCGGATCAACGTCGTTGGCTTGCTGCGCCAGGAAATTGCTTGGGTTCAAGGCGCATGCGCGCAACGCATCCAGGGACGTTTCGCTTTTCCTGTAGTCGATACTCAGGTCAACGGCGGCCAATACGTCCATGGATGCGGAGGCAATCTCAAAAATATGCTTCATGTTCTTGACCGCGGGGCCCAGCGATTCGTAGTGCTCAAGGGCCTCACTGATACTGGCTTCGCTAGCCTTCTTGATCATGTCGATGACGGCAACTTCTATGCCGGACGGTGCCGCCTCCTGGGCCCGCGCGACGGGCAAGGCACCATTCATCAGTTGCTCCAACAGGTTGCCGGTCGTCTGTGGCCACAGGCGCTCACGCAGCCCGGCCGGCAAGTCCCCGGCCGGCACCCACAGCCGATACTCAAAGGTCAAGTCATCCGCTTGCCGCGCGAATCGCGAATCAAGAACGACGACGCCTCCTTCGGATGCGGGCGCTGATCCAGGCTCAAAACTGATCTTCAGGTCGCGACGGGCGCCATCCGGGAAGCTAAAGCGATAGTGATAGTCGCGATCTTCCTGCCTGACTGCCTCGACCTGGACTGCCGCGAAATAGTTGGCCGTGTCCGCATCAACGCCCATGTCGAGCAGGCTTGCATGGACCGCGGGGTCGACCTTGAATTCATGGGCACTGGCCGTCGTCTCGGCAGCGGCAGGCGCCTCCCCATCATTGCCACCGCAGGCGGCAACGATCAGGGTCGCAAGGGACAGGGCCAGCCATTGGCCGCGCAGGCAACTCTGGCGAGAACGGTGTGTGGCATCCATACCATTGCACCTCGGCCTTTTGCCCGGACTGGGCTGGCCGGAAGCCGCCACGTTACCACCAAGGCGGCGACGCCCGTTAGCAGACACGGGTCGGCAGTAGTACTAAGGTAGGAGGCGCCCACCGCGCCGCGACCTTAACTTTGGGAACTGACGCCCGGCCCCTGGAGTCGCCCCCTTGATTGACGCGCCAAGCCCACTGATTGCCGACATCCTGCGCCTCAACGGCCGCTGGCGGCGCCAGCGCCCGGCGGTGACCTGCAACGGCATCACGCTGAACTGGGGCGAGTTTGATGCGCGCACCGAGCAGGTGGCCAATGCCCTCGCCGCGCGCGGCATCGGGCGCGGTGCTGCTGTTGCCATTGTCATGAGCAACAGCCTTGAGACTGTCGAGGCCATGTTTGGCGTCATCAAGGCCGGCGCCTGTGCCGTGCCCATTAACCTCTCGGTTACCGACGAGGGCCTGGAGCGCATGATCATCGACTCCGGCGCACTTGCGGTGATTGCTACGTCCAACCAGCGTGCCCGCCTTGATGCCCTGCGCCCGCGCGTTGCCACTATCGCCAAGGAAGACTGGATCTGCGTGGGCGGTGGCAGTGGCTGGAGCGACTACGCCGGCTGGCGCGATGCCGCGCCCAGCGCGCGTTGCCAGGTCGAGCCGCAGGACGACGATCCCTTCAACATCATCTATAGCTCCGGTACCACGGCGCTGCCCAAGGGCATCGTGCATTCACAGCGCCGACGCATCGCATGGGCCTACGACGTCGGTATCGCGCTCCGTTACCACTCCGGTGCAGTGGCCATCTGCCCGGTGGGCCTGTTCTCCAACATCAGCTGGCTGGCGATGCTGTGCAGCTTCCTGGCCGGCGGCTCGATCGTGGTGATGGATCACTTCGACCCGGCGGATTTTGTTGCGCTGATCAAGCGCCATCGCTGCACCCATGTGGCGATGGTGCCGCTGCAGTTCCAGAAAGTCCTGGAACATCCGAGCTTTGATCCCGAGGCGGTAGCCTCGATGCAATACATGTGCACCGTGGGCTCGCCCATGCAGCCGGCATTGAAGCTGCAAGTAGCCGAGCAGTTCGGCTGCGGGCTGATCGAGCTCTATGGGCTCACCGAGGGCATCATCACTACGCTCGACCCCGAAGACCTGGGTGAGCGAACGGGTTCTGTTGGCAAGCCGGTGCCGGGTACCGATCTTGCGATCATCGATGACGAAGGCCGGCGCGTCGCCACCGGCGAGAGCGGCGAGATCGTTGGCTGGTCACGATTCGTGATGAGCGGCTACCACGATCGGACTGAGGCGACCGCCGAGGCGCTGTGGCACGACGAGGCCGGTCGGCCCTGGCTGCGCACCGGTGATGTGGGCAAGCTCGATGAGGACGGCTACCTCTACATCGTCGATCGCAAGAAGGACATGATCCTCTCTGGCGGCCAGAACATCTTTCCGGCAGATATCGAGGCGGTGCTGGCAACCCATCCGGCGGTGTTTGATTGCGGCGTGATCGGCATCCCACACGAGAAATGGGGCGAGACGCCGCTGGGGCTGGTGGTGTTACGCGAAGGCCAGGCTGCCAGCGCCGAGGACATCTGCGCCTGGACCAATGAGCGCGTGGGCAAGCAACAGCGCCTGGCGCGGGTGGAAATCCGCAATGAATTGCCACGTAACCCCAACGGCAAGCTGCTCAAGCGCGAACTGCGCAAGGACTATTGGGGCTAGAATTCCCGCCTGGGCAACCAAGGCGACCTGATGGCGCGCATCGCGAGCCTGCACATCTACCCGGTAAAGTCCTGTCGCGGGATTAACCTCGACCGCGCCCGCCTGGGTGCCACCGGCCTTGAGCACGACCGCCAGTGGATGGTGGTGGATCGCAATGGGCGCTTTGTCTCGCAGCGCAGCCACCCGCACCTGGCCACGGTGGATGTGGCGATGACCGCCGAGGGCCTGATGCTTCAAGCCCCCAACCGCCCGCCGCTCTTGGTGTCCGACGTCATCGAGCGTGTGCAGCGTGTGCGCATCTGGAAGGACGACTGCGAGGCACTGGATGGCGGCGATGCCGCTGCGGAGTGGTTTTCCAAGCTGCTGGGCGATCGCCTGCGGTTGGTGCGCTACGACCCCAACCGGCCGCGGCGTGTGGCCAACAGTGAACACACGGTGGCCTTTGCCGATGGCTACCCGCTGCTGGTGATCTCGCGCGCCTCGCTCACCGACCTCAACTCGCGGCTGCTCAGCGCCGTGCCCATGGGGCGATTTCGTCCCAACATCGTCATGGACGACATGGCGGCCTACGAAGAGGATCGTGCCGGCACCTTTGCCATTGGCAACATCATCCTGCGCGGCGCCAAGGCCTGCACCCGCTGCACCATCACCACCACCGACCAGCAGGACGGATCGCGCAACGACGACGGCGAGCCACTGCGCACCCTGCGCGGCTATCGCTACGACCCGGCGCTACGCGGCGTGACCTTTGGCCAGAACTGTGTGATCGAGGCCGGCATCGGCTCGGAATTGCATGTGGGGGCGGAGGTTGGGCTGGGGGCTTAGGCTAATTGCTCCATACAGGATAGAAATGCGCGACCGCAGCCTTCCCCTGAAGTACGTTACGAGTCGGTCTTTGCTGTGCTCACCGGCCCAAGCCCAAGAACCCGAAGTTCAACTTCAGTGGCCACCCGCAGCATGGCGGCCAGCAGCCCATCATCAATTTCGGTAACGCCTTCGTATTCGGCCAGGTTGCGTTTGCGATGCGCCTGATCAAGTACGCGCCATTGCTCATTGGGCAGGTCAACCGTGTGCACCAGGCACTGGAACACCAGGAATCGGTTATCTGAGCGATAGCCATGCCAGCGCAATGCTGCGAGGGCCAGGGCATGTGCCGCGTTGTAGGCCAGGTCAAATCGGCTGTCGTGGCTCAGCGACTTGATTCGCGCATCTTGCAGGCGCGCACACCCCGAGTGAACAAGACCATCTATTTCTGACTGCCGCGCGGGTTCGAGCTTCAGGGAGCGTGATCGGACCAGATTATCCAGCGCCACCAGCGGCATTCGGGTCTCCAAACAGCACCACCGTATCGCCCGCAAGAACGCGATTCACGAAGGACTGTCCGGCACCCCGCCGCCGCCTGAACTCGGCGGTCGTATACAGCGTTGGGTTGGCTTTCCTGCCAAGCGCCTTCTCCGCGCGCGCCAATGCACGGTAGAGCACCTCGAGCGTCAATGTGTCGGATACGACTAGCAGATCGAGGTCACTTGATGCGGTATCGGTTCCCGCCGCCACCGAGCCATACAACACCGCCAACACGATGTCTTGCGCAAGCGCCGCCAGCGCCCGGCGAAGCGGATCTGCCGCCCCGACCGTCTTGCGGATCAAGCCAATAAGTTCGCCATGAACTGGGGACCGGTGGTTGGCCTGGTAGTGGCGCTGGTTGCCGATCATCCAGGCAGTTGCCAGGCCCGCATCGGTGAGGCGGCCCAGCTCGCGCTGCAACGCGCCGGTTCCGGTGCCGGTGCGATTGCGGATTTCGCTGAGGTAGAAGCTACGTTCAGGCTGCCCGAATAGCAGCCCTAGCACCCGTTGCTGGGTTGCCGTGAACAGCGCGCAAGCAATCTGCCCCGTTACCCCTGACGGCTTGTCTTGCGCCCTGGCCTTCTTGCGGGGACGTTCGGTCTTTGTGCCCATACTGGGCATGATAGTGCCCATATTGGGCACATGCAATCAACGATTCCTACTACATTCGTACCCACCACCCAGGCAACCCCTAGCTGATCACCAGCTGTAACGAACCCGGTAAGTCAGCACCACCTCGCCGTCCTTCGGCACCTGCACCGGGAACTCGATGGTCTGGGCGTCGCGCTTCTCGTAGTTGGCCGACTGCTGCAGCATGCGCCACTGACTCCAGCGATACAGGTTCTCGCGCACGATCACCTCCACCGCCTGTTCCTTGTGGTTGCGCAGCTTGATCTCGAAGGCCTCCTCCATCACCCGGCCACGGGTATCCACCGTAAAGTCGGTCTGGCGTCGCTCGCCCACCACGTCGAAGGCCGTGCCCAGCTTCACGCGCACGGTCTCGTCCTTGGGCGTGTGGCCAATGGCATCCTCACCGATGAACTCGATGCTGCCGTCAGCCGGGTCCGTCTGCGACACGCGCACCCTGCCCGCCGGCATCGGCAGGCCCAGGCTGCTGGCCTTGTCATTACGAAAGTCCAGCCACACCGCCACCTCGGAATTTCCCGAAGGGCCGAAGCCGCGATCAGTGGCCAGGCCACCATTGAAGCCATAGCCGCCTGCGCCGTCATAGACCAGGCGCTTCTTCGCTGGCACGCGCCTTGCGGCGTCGAACAGCTCGATCTGCTTGGTGGAATTGTTGGGCAGCGTTGCCGGGCGACCCAGGGTGTAGAGGTGGTACTCGAAGAAGGCCTTCTCCTCGAAACCCGCGTCGGCCTCCATCGCCATGCTGCGCATCGCTTTGGCCATTGGCGCTCGGCCGCGCGCCTGCACGCGATTCACGTCACCGGCAATCAGCTTGAGCTGTGCATTGTCGTAAGTGGCGCCCGACTGGTTCAGCAGGCTCACCCAGGCCGCCACGTCCAGGGTAGCCGCTGTTGGCGTCCTTGCCCTCGCTGAACAGCAGGTTGTAGTCGGCCCACCAGGTAATGCCGCCGGTCTGGTAGGCCACGCGGGCGCGATGGCGCCCCGCCTTCGCCGCCTGCAGGTCCCACTCCAGCGTCGGCTGGGTGATCAGCCCGCCAGGCAGCTCGCCAAAGCGCAGGCCCTGCCACCGCTGCAGCGCATGGATCTGGCCATCGGCACCCTTCAGCACCAGGCCATCGTTGGCCGAGAGCAGCGTGCCCTCCAATACGGCAACGCCATCGCCGCGTGCCGATTCCACCGTGACCTTGCGATCCACATAGCGAGACAACAGCTTCTGCGTGCTCACCAGGTCGAACTGGAAATTCTGTTCCAGCACCCGCGTGCCGGCAGGGTCGGTGAGCGAACGAAATTGCACCGTGGTCGGGTCGATCAATGCCGCCACGTCGGTGAACTTGATCTTGCCGCGCCCGGCGGCAAGCTCCAGGTCACGATCCACCCGCACCACGGCAAAGCCCGGTAATTGGCTGGCTGAGGGCGTTCCCATGCCTGGCAGCGGCCGGTACCAGTCGGCGGGGATGCCGCCGGGCTGGGCCGAGCTGTAGACCGTGAGCGAAGTCGCAGGCGCCTCGGCGCCGGCGGAGGTCGAAATGACCAGGCCCGCCAACAGGGCGGGAATGACTCTTTGCAATGCAGACATGGCGCACACTCCTGTGATCGCGTGTGCATAGAATAAACGCACTTCGACCCCAGAAAGGGTTTCCCATGGATGACCAAGACCGCGAGCCCTGGTGGCAACGGCGTGGCACGGCCGCCACGCTGATCACCTTGTGCCTCATCCTGGTGCTGACACTGGCCTACGTCGGCTGGCGCTGGAACATCGCCGAGGGCCGCATGGAGCTGATGGCCAAGCAGGAAGCGCTGGGCTTCCTGCAACCCCCCTCCGGCACCCAGCGCCTGCGCATCGATCCGCGCAGCAGCCTTGAAGTGAACCTGCACAGCGCCAAGCTGCCGCAGCGCTTTGACCTGATCATCCAGATGCGCAGCAATCGTTACGACCGCTTCAACCTCAACCTGTCGCGCGCGGACGGCACAGCCGTGCTGTACGTCAATCGGGTGGCACGCGACACCAATGGCGAGCTGCTGCTGGGCCTGAATTCCACGCTGCTGCCCAATGGCCGCTACAAGCTGCTTATAGAGGGCGTGAATTCACGCGGCCAGACCACGCCACTGGAAAAAGTGACCCTGCAGGTCAGCGGCCGCTGACTGGGCTTAGCCCTCGCGCAGGATATTAACGGGCGGGTGATTCACCACCTGCCGTGCAGCAAAAGTGCCCGCACCGCCCACGATGAGGACGCCCAGGCCAAGCCCCAGCACCCACACCCAGGGGTTGGGCGCAAAGTCGAGATCAAACAGCTGGGTCGCCAGCAACCAGCCCGCGCCAGTGGCACCGAAGGCGGCGAGGATGCCCGCCAGCATGCCCAGCGCCGAGAATTCCGCTGCGACACCCTGCAGTACCACGCGCCGACTGGCGCCGAGGGTGCGCAGCATCGCGCTCTCGTAGCGGCGCTCATCGCGCGTGGACTGAATCGCCGCCAGCAGCACGGTGAGCCCGGCAATCAGGGTGAAGCCAAACACGTACTGCACAGCGAGCGAAGCGCGATCCATCACCGCGCGTATCTGGGTGAGGATGGCCTCGATGTCGAATATCGACACCGAAGGAAACTTCCGCACCAGGTCCACCAGCACAGGTTTTTGTTCCGGCTGGATATACATGCTGGTGAGCCAGGTGCCGATGCGCCCATCCAGGCTGCCCGGCGAGAACACCAGGAAGAAGTTGGGACGGAAGGAATCCCACTGCACCTCGCGGAAGCTGCTCACCCTGGCTGAGAGCTCTTCCCCCGCCACGTCGAAGCTGATCATGTCGCCGATCTTGAGGTTGAATTCTTCCTGGTAGTCGCTGGCCACCGAGACCAGGGCCTCGCCGCCGGCTGTGCTGGGCCACCACTCACCAGACTGCAGCTTGTTGCCGGCCGGCAGCTCGGCAGACCACGACAGGTTCTGCTCGCGCTCGGCAAATCCGCGCGCCTGATCGGTGGCGAAGCTCATGTCGCTCACCGACAGGTCATTGATTGCGGTCATGCGCGCGCGAATCATCGGATACAGCGTCGGCGTGCCGATGCCGCGTTCCTCGACAAACTGCGCCAGCTCGCGGGCTTCGTCATCGCGGATATTGATCAGGAAGTAGTTGGGCGTATCGGTGGGCAGGCTGGCCTTCCACTCCAGCAACAGGTCGTTTCGCACCACGGCCAGCAGCAACAGCACCATCAGGCCCAGGCCAAAGGCCACCACCTGCACCACGCTCTCGCGACCACGCCGGGCAAGATTCGCCAGGCCATAGCGCCAGGACACGCCCACACGCCCGCGCATGCGCCCGGCCAGGCGCACCAGCAGGCTGCCGGCGCCATACAGGACCGCCAGGGTGAGGCCAGTGCCCAGGCCCACATACATGACCAGGCGCCAATCGCGCACCAGCCAGAACAGCACGGCGGCCAATGCGGCAAGCGCCAGGCCATAGGACACGGTGTAGCGCAGCGGTGGCGGCTCAAGGTTGCGACGCAGCACCCGCGCCGGCGGAACACTCTTGAGCTGCAACAGGGGCGGCAGGGCAAAGCCCACCAGGATGGCCGTCGCGGTCACCGCGCCCAGCAGGGCGGGCGCCGCGCTGGGGGCTGGCAGTTCGGCGCGCACCAGGTCGCTGACCAGCCAGGCCAGCAGTTGCTGGGCCACCAGGCCCAGGAGCGAACCGATCACGGCTGCGATCAATGCCAGCAGGCCCAGCTCGATCACCGACATTGAGAGCACCAGGCGCTGCGGTGCGCCCATGCACTTCATCAGCGCCACGTTGTCCAGATGCCGGCGCGTATAGCGCCGTGCCGCCATAGCAACGGCAATGGCCGCCAGCAGCACGGTGATCAGCGCGGAGAGATTGAGGAAGCGCGCGGCGCGATCGGTAGAGGTCTGGATCTGTGGGCTGGCCTCGGACACATCCACCAGCCGCTCGCCCGCGCCCTTGCGCTGCTGCAACTCCAGCTTGAAGTCACTCACCGCAGACGCTGACCCGGCGAACAGCTGCGAGTAGGTGGCGCGGCTGCCGGGCCCCAAAAGGCCGGTGGCCTCAAGATCGGCCAGCGCAATCAGCATGGTCGGCGCCAGGTCGACAAACGCCGAGCCCTGGTCAGGGCGGTAGTCCAGCACCTGGCCGACAACGAAGCTGCTGCTGCCCAGCTCCACCGTATCGCCCACCTTTGCGCCCATGCGCGCCAGCAGGCGTGAATCCAGCCAGGCCTCGCCGGCTTGCGGCAGCGTGGTGGTTTCTGTTGCGGGTTCAAACGGTCCCGGCGCAATGCGCACCATGCCGCGCAGCGGGTAGCCCGGGCCCGCGGCACGCACAGCGGTAAGCGAGGAATCTGCACCGAAGTACACCACGCTGGGGAACGACACCGTCTCGGCGGTCGCCAGGCCTTGTTGCTCGGCATCGGCGAGATACTTCGCCGACAGCGGTCGGCTTGACTGCAGGCGCAGGTCAGCGGCAATCACCTCGCCCGCCTGACGCGCCACAGCCTGGGAGATGCGATCAGTAAAGAAGCCCACGCCGGTGAGCGCGGTTACCGCAACGATAAGTGCAGCGAGCAGCACGGCCAGCTCGCCCGACTTCCAGTCGCGCGACAAGGCCAGCAGGGCAAAGCGCAGGGCTCTCACTTCAGTGCACCAGCCGACCGGCGTCCATCTCGATCACGCGATTGCAGCGCGCGGCCAGTTCGCGGTCATGGGTTACCAGTACCAGCGTTGTGCCAGTTGCGGCGTTGAGGTCAAACAGCAGCTGGATGACCCGATTGCCGGTGGCGGCATCGAGGTTGCCAGTGGGCTCATCGGCAAACAGCACCGAGGGCCGGGTAACAAAGGCGCGCGCGATGGCCACGCGCTGCTGCTCGCCGCCGGAGAGCTGGCGCGGGTAATGGCCCAGGCGCGGACCGAGGCCCACTTCATCGAGGGCCTTGCGCGCGGTGCTGCGGGCATCGTCGCTGCCGGCAAGCTCCAGCGGCAGCATCACGTTTTCCAGTGCAGTAAGTGAGGGCACCAGGTGGAAGGACTGGAACACGAAGCCGACATGACGGGCGCGCGCAGCAGCGCGACCATCTTCATCCAGGGCAGAAAGCTCGATGTCCTCCAGGTACACGGCGCCAGCGCTGGGCTCATCCAGGCCGGCGAGCAGCGCCAGCAGCGTGGACTTGCCGGCACCGGAGGCGCCGACGATGGCCACGGTCTCGCCCGCAGCAACGTCCAGGCTGACATCGTCAAGGATGGTCAGCGGTCCTTCCGGGCTGCTAACCTCCTTGCGCAAACTTTTTGCCTGCAGAACGGTCTTCCTTTCCATGCGTCGTTTCCTGGCCACCTTGTCGTTGTGCCTGACAGCCGTCCTGGCGCTCCCTGCCCTTGCAGGAGAAGCACCGGGGATCCTGGTTGTCGGTGATTCATTGTCCGCTGGCTTTGGCCTGAGTCCCGGCGATGGCTGGGTCACGTTGCTTGAGCGGCGGCTACGCCAGCAAGGTTACGGACACCGCGTGATCAATGCCAGCGTCACCGGCGAGACCACGGATGGCGGCCTGGCGCGCCTGCCGCGGGCGCTAGCCTTGCACAAGCCCGCGGTGGTGATCATTGAACTCGGCGGCAATGACGGCCTGCGCGGTCTTCCGGTGCCCGGCATTCGTCGCAACCTCAGCTCACTGATAACCCAGAGCCAGGCTGCGGGCGCGCGGGTGATCCTGGCCGGCATGCGCATTCCCACCAACTACGGCCAGCGCTACACCGAGGACTTCCACGCCGTGTACGGATCCCTGGCCAGGGAACACAACATCGCCCTGGTGTCGTTCTTCCTGGAGGGCATTGCCCTGCAGGAAACGCTGTTCCAGCCCGACGGCATCCATCCCAACGCCAAGGCCCAGCCGATCATGCTGGACAACCTCTGGGCCCAACTGCGGCCCTTGCTATAAGATCGGCCAGGCACCCGTCGCAAGCACCGCGGAGACCTGGCGTGGAAAAGATCTGGCTCAAGCACTATCCAGCAGGCGCCCCTGCCGAGATCGATCCCGACCAGTTTGCTTCGCTCAAGCACCTGTTTGAGGAATCCTTCCGCAAGTTCCCGACGCGGCCCGCCTTCTCCAACATGGGCCGCACGCTGAGCTACGCGCAGATTGATGAACTGTCGCGGCGCTTCGGTGCCTGGCTGCAAAAGGAAGCCGGCCTCAAGAAGGGCGATCGTGTGGCGATCATGATGCCCAACGTCCTGCAGTACCCCATTGCCACCATCGGTGCGCTGCGCGCCGGCTTTGTCGTAGTCAACGTCAATCCGCTCTACACCGCGCGCGAGCTGGAGCACCAGCTCAAGGATTCCGGCGCCACCGCCATCCTGATCTTCGAGAACGCCTGTGCCACCCTGGCCGAGGTCATTGGCCGCACGCCCATTCGCAAGGTAATCGTCACCGGCATTGGCGACCAGCTGGGCTTCCCCAAGGGCGCCATCGTCAATTTCGTGCTGCGCCATGTGAAGAAGATGGTGCCGGCCTGGAGCCTGCCGGGAACGGTGCGCTTCAATGAAATGCTCGCCGCTGGCGCCAGCATGACGCTGGAGCCAGTCACGGTAACCGGCGAGGACATCGCCTTCCTGCAGTACACCGGCGGCACCACGGGTGTCTCCAAGGGCGCGGTGCTGACCCATCGCAACCTGGTGGCCAACACCCTGCAGCTGGTGTCGTTCATGCCCGAGCTGCTCGACCTTGAGGATGCAGTGGTCATCACCGCGCTGCCGCTGTATCACATCTTCGCGCTGACCACGAACTGCCTGACCTTCACCTATGTCGGCGGCCACAACATCCTGATCACCAATCCGCGCGACATGAAGGCCTTTGTCGAGGAGCTTGGCAAGGTGCGCTTCAGCTTCATCACCGGGGTGAACACGCTGTTCAACGGCCTGCTGAACACGCCGGGCTTTGACCAGCTGGACTTCAGCAAGCTGAAAGTCGCCATGGGCGGCGGCATGGCCGTGCAGGCCGCGGTGTCCGAGCGCTGGAAGAAGGTAACCGGCCGGCATATCTGCCAGGGCTGGGGCCTGACCGAGACCTCACCGGTCGGCACCGCCAATCGCCAGGACGACCCGGAGTTCACCGGTTCCATCGGCTATCCCGTGCCCTCCACCGATATCTCGATCTTCGATGACGACGGTGGCGAATTGGCGCTGGGCCAGATCGGCGAGATTTGCCTGCGCGGCCCGCAGGTGATGCGTGGTTACTGGAACCGCCCCGAGGACACTGCCAAGGTGATGTTCCCCGGCGGCTGGCTGCGTACCGGCGATGTCGGGCGCATGGATGAGCAGGGCCGCGTGTTCATCGAGGATCGCAAGAAGGACATGATCCTGGTGTCGGGCTTCAACGTGTACCCGAACGAGATCGAGGGCGTCATTGCCGAGATGCCCCAAGTGGTGGAAGTTGCTGCCGTGGCCCAGGACGACGAGAAGTCCGGCGAGGTTGTCGCTGTGTTTGTGGTGAAGAAGGATCCAGCGCTCACCGCAGAGCAGGTGGTGGCCTACTGCCGCAAGGAACTGACCGGCTACAAGGTGCCCAAGGCCGTATATTTCCGCGATGAACTGCCCAAGACCAATGTCGGCAAGATCCTGCGCCGCACGCTGCGCGACGAATTGAAGAGCCCCAGCGCGACCTGAGCCCTAGCGCTGGCGGGGTGGCCGCGGTTGCTGCGAGAGAGCGAGTATTGCGAGCGAACAAGCACAACCCGGCCGGATCCCGACAGCGCCAGTGTGCGCAGTCAAACGTCGGTGGGATGTACTGGCACCCGGCGTCCAGCCTCAGCCATTGAATGCCGGTGAGAGCTCGTGCACGGCCGCAATCATTGCGCCGGCGTGCTCGGGATCAACATCGGGGTGGATGCCGTGGCCCAGGTTGAACACGTGGCCCGGACCCTTGCCGAAGCTCGCCAGCACCCGCCCCACTTCCTCGCGGATGGTGGCCGGGTCGGCGTAGAGGATGCTGGGATCGAGGTTGCCCTGCAGCGCCACCTTGCCGGCGGTCAGCTTGCGCGCCACAGCCAGATCCGTGGTCCAGTCCACGCCCAGCGCATCAGCGCCGGTGGCCGCCATCGCATCCAGCCAGGCGCCGCCACCCTTGGTGAACAGCACCACGGGCACGCGCCGGCCATCGCGCTCGCGAATCAGGCCATCGACAATCTGCTGCATGTAATTGAGCGAGAACTCGCGATAAGCCGCGGGTGAAAGTACCCCGCCCCAGGTATCAAAGATCATCACCGCCTGGGCGCCGGCTTCAACCTGCGCGTTTAGATAAGCAAGCGTTGCGCGCGCCAGCTTGTCGAGCAAGCCATGCATCAGCGCGGGCTCGGCATACAACATGCGCTTGATGTTGGAGAAGTTCTTGGTGCTGCCACCCTCGACCATGTAGGTGCCCACGGTCCACGGCGAACCAGCGAAGCCGATCAGCGGCACGCGACCGGCCAGTTCGCGGCGGATCAGGCTCACCGCATCCATCACGTAGCTGAGCTCGTCGCCCGGATCAGGCAGCGGCAGGGCATCAAGATCTGCGCGAGTGCGTACCGGCCGCGCGATGCGCGGGCCCTCGCCACTCTCGAATTCCAAACCGACACCCATGGCATGCGGAATGGTCAGGATGTCCGAGAACAGGATCGCGGCATCCAGCGGAAAACGATCCAGCGGCTGCAGCGTGACTTCGCAGGCCAGCTGCGGGTTCATGCACAGGCTGAGGAAGCTGCCGGCCTTTTCCCGCACCATGCGGTACTCGGGCAGGTAGCGCCCCGCCTGGCGCATCATCCACACCGGCGTGCGCTCCACCGGCTGGCGCAGCAGCGCGCGCAGGAACAGGTCGTTCTTGAGCACCGCAGTCATCGCTTGAACACCGCGGCAATGGTGGCCTGGATCTGCTCGGCGGCTGCACGCGGATCGGCGGCATCGCGGATGGGGCGGCCGACAACAATGTAGTCAGCGCCGTTCTCGAAGGCCTGCTGCACATTCACCACGCGCTTCTGGTCATCGCTGGGACGGTTCTCCACCGGGCGGATGCCGGGCGTCACTACGATCAGGCGATCCTCCACGCCCTCGCGCAGGAGCTTCGCCTCCAGTCCTGAGGACACCACGCCATCGCAGCCTGCCTCGAGCGCGCGGCGCGCACGCGACAGCACCAACTGTTCTACATCGCATTGAAAGCCGAGGTCATCGAGGTCGCCGCGATCCAGGCTAGTCAGCGCAGTCACGGCAAGAATCTTGACGTCACCCTTGGCGGCGGCCGCGGCTTCCATGATCGACTGATTGCCATGAATGGTGGCGAAGGTGACGCCACGGTTGTGCAGGTTCCTCACCGCTGCAGCCACGGTGGCGGGCACGTCGAAGAACTTGAGGTCGACAAAAATGTGCTTATGGCGAGCCACCATCCAGTCGAGCAGCTCGAAATAGCCGCCGGACATGAAAAGCTCCAGCCCCAGCTTGTAGAACACCACGGAGTCGCCCAGCGTATCCACCAGACGGCGTGCCGCGTCGGCATCAGCCACGTCCATTGCGAAAATCAGGCGCTCGCGCGCTGGAATATCTGCCCTGGCCACTTGTCCCTCCCAAATCGTGGCGCAATGCTACCCGATCCGGAGGGAGTGGCGGAGCGCCGACGAACGTCCGGGGCCCCCGAAGCGAGCGAATAAAGTTCCGGCTGAGCGAGCGAGTGGGGCCCCGGGCGGCCAAAGGGTGCTGCGCCACCGCTGGCGGCTATTGCCGCGGGAACAGCCGGGCGTGTTCGGAGAATGCGTAGCGGTCGGTCATGCCGGCCACGTAGTCGGCCACCGCGCGGGCGCGTCCGGCCATGCCGGCCTCGGCTTCAAGGTGCTCCGCGGCCTGGCAGTGCTCTGACGGCATCAGGCTAATGTCAGAGAGGAATCCCTCGAACAGCTCGCGCAGGGTCTTGCTGGCCTCAATGCGCGACTCCTGCATGTGCTGGTGGTGATACAGGCGGGTACGCAGGAAACGCTTTAGTTCATCGTGCTCGACTTGCTTGGCCTCCGAGAAACCCACCAGCACCCCGCCATGCGCGCGCACCGCCTCGATGCTGGCGGGGCCATGTTCCTTCAGCCTCGCCGCCGTGGCCTCGATCAGGTCGGTGACCACGTCGTTGATCATGCGTCGCACGATCTCGTTCACCAGACGTCGATCTGTGAGGTCCGAATAGCGGGTGGTTACCGCATCGTGGTGGCGACCAAACAGCGTGACCTCGGAGAGCTCCGCGACATCGATCAGCCCGGAGCGCAGGCCGTCATCCACATCGTGGTTGTTGTAGGCGATGGCATCGGCAACGTTGGCCAGTTGCGCCTCCAGCCCCGGCTGGCGCCGCTCCAGGAAGCGTCGCCCCAGTTCGCCCAGTTGCCTGGCATGGCTGGCCGAGCAGTGCTTGAGGATGCCCTCGCGGCATTCGAAGGTCAGGTTCAGGCCGGGGAATTCTGCGTAGCGTTCCTCCAGCTGGTCCACCAGGCGCAGCGACTGCAGGTTGTGCTCGAAGCCACCATAGTCGCGCATGCATTCGTTCAACACGTCCTGGCCGGCGTGACCGAAGGGCGTATGGCCCAGGTCGTGGGCCAGGCAGATGGCCTCGGTCAACGGCTCGGACAAGCCCAGCGCACGCGCCACAGAGCGGCCAATCTGCGCCACCTCCAGCGAGTGCGTGAGGCGGGTGCGATACATGTCGCCTTCGTGATTGACGAAGACCTGGGTCTTGTAGATCAGCCGGCGAAAGGCGCTGCAATGGACGATGCGGTCGCGGTCGCGCTGGAACTCACCGCGCCAGGCGGCCCTCGGCTCTGCGTGTTGTCGTCCCAGCGAGCTCTGCTCCAACGCAGCGTAAGCCGCCAAGCCTGTATCCGGATCACGCATGCTCAGTCGCCTGCCAGCGTAGCCGCAAGGGCCTCAGCGCCAACATCAGCCGTGCAATAGGCCTTGCCGATGCCAGAGAGCAGCACCAGGTTCAACTTACCTGCACGCACCTTCTTGTCCATGCCCATCAATTCCAGCAAGCGACCAGCCGGGAGTTCAGGCAGTGACACCGGCAAGCCAACGCGGGATAGCAGCGCATCGATGCGCCTGGCATCTGCAACAGCCAGCGTGCCCTGGCGTACCGAAAGATTGGCCGCCAGCACCAGCCCCACTGCGACAGCCTCGCCATGCAGCCACTTGCCGTAGCCAAGGCAAGTCTCGATGGCATGCCCGAAGCTGTGCCCGAGGTTCAGCAATGCGCGCTGCCCTTGCTCGCGCTCATCGGCAGCGACGATGCGCGCCTTGATTTCGCAGGACCGCAGGATGGCTTGCTCGACGGCGTTGTTTTCGAGCGCCATGACCGCCTCGGCGTGTTCTTCCAGCCAGTCAAAGAACCTCGCATCGGCAAGCAGCGCGGCCTTGATCACCTCGGCGAAACCCGCGCGCAGCTCGCGCGGCGGCAGGGTGCCCAGCGTGCTGGTGTCGGCCACCACGGCGCGCGGCTGGTGGAAGGCGCCGATCAGGTTCTTGCCGCCCGGATGGTTCACTCCAGTCTTGCCGCCGACTGAGGAATCGACCTGCGCCAGCAAGGTGGTGGGTAGCTGCACGAAATCCACGCCGCGCTGGTAACAGGCCGCAGCGAAACCGGCAATGTCGCCCACGACACCGCCGCCCAGGGCCAGCACACGACAATCACGATTGAAGCGCGCCGTCACCAGGGCATCCAGGACCTGCTGGGCCGCAGCCAGTGTCTTGTGTGCTTCGCCATCGGGCAGGATGCACTCGACCAGGCGCTGGCCAGCCAGGCCCGATCGCAGCGCCGGTAGCCACAGCGGTGCCACGGTGGGATTGCTGACCACCATAAGGTCGCGCTGGCCAACAATCTCGGCCATGACGGCGGGCTGTGCCAGCAGGCCCGGCCCGACCAGTATCGGATAGCTGCGCTCACCCAACCGGACTTCGAGTCGCTGCGTCATTCGAGCTCCCTCAGCGCAGCGGCGATCTCGTCCACCATGACTGACAGCTTGCGACTACCCGTGCGCACGGTGATCCTGGCGATGGACTGGTAGAGCGGCTCGCGTTCGGCCCACAGTTGCTCCAGGCGGGCGCGCGGGTCGTCAGTCTGTAGCAGCGGCCGATGGCTGCTGCGGCGGGTACGCCGCCACTGCTGGTCCAGGCTCGCCTCCAGGTACACAACCACCCCCCGACTCGACAAGCGCTCACGCGTTTCCGCCGACAGGATAGCGCCACCGCCGGTCGCCAGGACAATGCCCGGCAACTGGCTGAGTTCATCAATCACCGCCCGCTCGCGGACGCGAAAGCCCTCTTCGCCTTCCAGCTCGAAGATGTAGGCGATATCCACACCGGTGCGAGACTCGATCTCGGCGTCGCTGTCGTGAAACTCATGACCCAGATGGGCAGCGAGGCGCCGGCCCACCGCGGTCTTGCCCGCACCCATTGGTCCCACCAGGAAGATATTCGGCAGCAACTAGGACTCCGTGCAGCGGCCCTGAAAAAGACACGGCCGCCCGAAGGCGGCCGTGTGACTGTGCATTGGAATCGCTGGCCTGTGCAAGCGCTTCCGCCGGCCTGTTTACTGCAGCGAGGAACCCTCGCGCAGGATCTTGGGCGTCACGAAGATCAGGAGCTCGTCCCGATTGTTCACGGTGCCCTTCGACTTGAACAGGTGGCCAAAGATCGGAATGTCGCCCAGGCCCGGGACCTTCTTTTCGGACTCGCGACGCTCGGTCTCCATGATGCCGCCCAGCACGACCGTCTGGCCGTCCTTGACCAGCACCTGGGTCTGGATGTTGCGGGTGTCGATCGAGGGCACGAAGCCGCCGGTCGCACTCGGCACCAGCTGGCCGACGCTGTCCTTGCTGACCGTCAGGTCGAGGATCACGCGGTCATCCGGGGTGATCTGCGGGGTGACCTTCAGCGACAGCACGGCCTTCTTGAACTGGGTCGTGGTCGCACCGCTTGAGGATGACTCCTGGTACGGGATTTCCACGCCCTGTTCGATCACGGCCTCGCGCTGGTTCGCGGTGATTATCCTCGGCGACGAGACGATCTCGCCACGGCCTTCGTTCTGGGCCGCGGAAAGCTCGAGGTCGATCAGGTAGTCGTCAAAATCCAGGATCGCCATCGCAACGCGTCCGGCCGGGTTGGCCACAGGCATGTTCACGTTGTAGCGGTCGAAGTTGCCAAACGGCACTTCAGCCGGGAACGGCGAACCCGTGGTGGCCAGGTTGTCCAGCACCGAGCTCATGATCGTGTCGGTCGACTGCGCACTGCCGCTGACGGCAAACAGGTCGCCGGCATCATCAGACAGGCGGGTGAAGCCTGCACGCACACCGAGGTCGCGGCTGAAGTCATCGCTGACGATGACGATGCGCGACTCGATCAGCACCTGGCGCACCGGGATGTCGAGTGTCGACACCATGTTGCGGATGGCGCCAAGCTGGCTCGAGGTGTCCTGCACCAGCAAGGTGTTGGTACGGTCGTCCACCGTCACGCTGCCGCGCGACGACAGCAGCGAACCGCCACCGCTGGTCTTGATCAGGCGGGCGATATCGCTGGCCTTCGCATAGTTGACCGAGAGGAATTCCGTGCGCAGTGGCGCCAGTTCCTCGATCTCCTTCTGCGACTCCAGCTCGGCCTTTTCCTGCGCGGCCAGTTCCATCTGCGGTGCGATCAGGATGACGTTGTCACGCTGGCGCATGTCCAGGCCCTTGGTACGCAGCACGATATCCAGTGCCTGGTCCCAGGGGACGTTCTGCAGGCGCAGCGTTACGCGGCCCTTGACTGAATCCGAGACCACGATGTTCTGGCCACTGGAATCTGCCAGCAGCTGCAACACGGCGCGGACATCAATGTCCTGGAAGTTCAGGGTCAGGCGCTCGCCCTTGAACTCGCGCTTGCGCTCGGCCGAAGCCGCAGCCTTGCTGCGGGCCTTGACCTCGACGACGTAGACGTTGTCGGTCTGGTAGGCCAGCTGCTCGAAGTCGCCAGCGGCCGTGACCACGATGCGCGCATCGTTGCCAACGCGAACCGCATCTACTGTGGTGACCGGCGTTGCGAAGTCGACGACGTCGTAGCGCTTCATCGCTTCTTCACCCAGCGTCACGCCGGTGAAGTCGACGACAACCCGGTTACCTTCCTGGCGAAGGTTGGCCGGGGTGGTGGGATCAGAGAGCTGCACGATGACGCGGCCTGCGCCGTCAGCCGAGCGGCGGAAGTCCACGCCCGAGATGTTGCGGCTGCCGGGACTGCTGGCGGCGGCGCGCGCCGGTGCCGGGGCTTCGGCGCTGGCGCGACCCAGGGTCACGATCACGCCATTGCCACTGGCTTCTGCGCTGTAGGGCACCAGTGCATCCAGGTTGAAGACCACGCGGGTGCGGCCTGCGGCCTCGGCAACCACGATGCTGTCCACACCGCCGTTACCAACGTCGATGCGCCGGTTCTCGAGCGCGAGCCCGACTCCCGGAAGGTCGACGGACAGGCGCGCGGGCCTGTCAATGGTAAAGGCCAGTGGCGTCGGTGCCGGACCGTCGGTTCGCAGGTGAACCTGCAGGACTTGTCCCTGCGCGGCGTTCACCTCGACCGAGGTCAGGCGGACCGCAGCATCCTGTGCCTGCGCGAATCCGGCCCATGTGATGGCCAGGATGGCCAACACACCGCCCAGGGCTCGCGCCTTGCCGCGCAATCCGCCGTGGGTCCATGCCATCGCCATGTCATTGCCAGCCATCAGTCGTTCTCCCAAAATCATTCGATCGCGAGCGCAGCAGGCCGCTCGATGTAACCGCCCAATCCATCCGGTACGATTTCAACCAGCGCAATACGTGACTCGTTGACCGAGGTCACGCGGCCATCGTTCTGGCCCACATGGTTTCCGGGCAATATGCGGTGCACCAGACCATCTTTGGTCTGCACCAGCCCGTAATTCGAGCCACCCAGTTTCAGGGTGCCGACCATCCTCAAGGTATCGAGCGGGAATTGTTCAAGAAACTCGCGTGAGCGCTTCACGTCGGGGCGTGGGCCGGCAGGGCTTTCGCCCGCCAGGCTCTGCAGGAACGGTGAGCGCCTCTCGGCCATCTGGTATTCGTGGCTGATGTAGGGCTTGACCTCGGGCAGCGGCGGGATGCGACCACCCGGGCGCTCCTTGGCCGTTGCAATTTCGCCGCGCAGGTCGTCAAGGCCGTCGGAACAGCCCCCGAGCAGCGGCAGCGCCATGAGGCCGGCAAATCGCAGGGCCTTCAGCTTATTTGGCATGCGCTTGATCATTTCTTGCTACCTGCCCGGATCTTGGTGGCCGCCTTCACGCTGGCAGCCTCACTCTCGTCCAGGTATCGATAGGTCTTGGCAGTCAGGTTGAGCGTGAGCTCATCGCTGGCATCTCCGCGACCACCGCTGCGGGTGCCGCCACCCGAACGAGTCTGCTGGATGTCGATGTCGTGCAGCGTGACGATGCGCGGCAGCGCGGCAATGCCGCTGACAAAGGCGCCAAAGTCATGGTATCCGCCAACCAGCTGGATCTTGATCGGCAGCTCGGCGTAGAAATCGCGCTTCTGCTCGGACGAGGGCTCAAACAGCCGCTCGCGCAGGCCCGAAGCCAGGCCGGTCTGTGAAATATCCACCAACAGGCTCGGCACCTCGGTCTTGCCGGGCAACTGCCTCAGCATGGCACCAAAGCTGCGCTCAATATCAGCCAGCTGCTGGCGGTAGGCCTCAAGATTGGCGGCCTTGCGCTGCTTCTCGTCGAAGGTCTTCCACAGCGAAGCCTGCTCACCCTGCGCCGTGCGCAGGTCCGGCAGGTTGCCGTTGACCACGAACTGCCAGTACAGCAATGACGCGGCCACGACGAAGACGATGGCAATGGACAGGACACGGAACAACAGTGGCCAGCGGCCGGTGTCCTTGAAGTCCAGTTGCTGGACTTGTTCGATGAAGTTGTTCATCGGCGAGCCTCCTGGACCTTCTTCTTGGTCGCAGGCTTGGCGCTCGGCGCTTCGGCCGCGCTTTCTTGCACCACCGGCGCGCGCAGTTCAGCCATCAGCTTGAATTGCGCACCGGGACCCGTGTTCTGGCCAGTCTGGATGACCTTCAAGTCAGGCGCAGCCAGCGTCGCAGAACCGTCAATGTTGCGCATGAAGGACGACACCCGGGTGCTGGACTGGGCGACGCCGTTGAACTCCAGCTTGCGCGCAGTCTGCTTGACCGAGGTCAGGTAAACGCCTTCCGGCAAGGTACCGACCATTTCGTCGAACAACCGCACCACTTCCGGCCGGCTGGCCTGCAGCGTATCGATGACTTCCATGCGCGAGATCATCCGGGCCTTCTGCTCTTCCAGCGCCAGGATCTCTTCAATGGACTTGTCGAGCTCGGCGATTTCCGACTTCAGCAACTCGTTGCGACGCTGCTGGGCGTCAATCATCGAGCTGACCGACAGTTGGCCGAGCATGGCGACCAGTGCGCCAAAGGCGACTGCGCCAACCAGGCCGATCAGGAATTCTTTCTCTCGCCGCTGGCGCTGGGCTTGGCGCCAGGGGAGTAGGTTAATACTTGGCATTTTGGTCGAAGCTCCGCAGTGCCAGTCCACACGCTGTCAGGAGGGCCGTCGCATCCCGCGACACTCCAAGCGCCTTGGCTTTTGAGGCTACCTTCATCTGACCCAGTGGGTCACCGCGCTCGGCCGGGATTCCGACCCGGCTGGCAATCACGTCGGCCACGCCCGGAATGTTGGCGCAACCTCCACAAATAATGATCTGTTCGGGCTGACTGCGGCCACTGCCCGAGGCCAGGTAGAACTGCAGCGAGCGACTGACCTGCTGGGTCATGTCGTCAATGAACGGATCCAGCACTTCGGGCTGGTAGTTGGAGGGCAGGCCGCCCTCCTTCTTGGCACGCCCGGCCTCTTCCATTGAAAGGCCGTAAGTGCGCATGATCTCTTCGGTCAGCTGCTGGCCGCCGAAGGCGAAATCGCGGGTGTAGACCACCACCAGGTCGCGCAGCACGCTGAAAGTCGTGGTGCTGGCACCAAAGTCGACCACGGCAATGGTGCGATCGATGCCGCCGTCGGGCATCTGGTGGGTCAACAGCCGGCAGGCGTTCTCGAGCGCAAAGGCCTCGACGTCCACCAGCTTGGGGATCAACCCGGCTGCCGCCACGGCAGCAACGCGCTGGTCGACGTTCTCTGATCGCGTGGCGACCAGCAGGACATCGCGCATGTCCGGGTCCTTCTCCGACGGGCCCATGACCTGGAAGTCGTAGCTGACCTCCTCCATGGGAAAGGGGATGTACTGGTCGGCCTGCATCTCGATTTGCTGCTCGAGTTCGGCATCGGCCAGGCCTTGCGGCATCTGGATGGCCTTGGTGATCGCCGCATCGCCGCTGATGGCAATGGCGCATTCCTTGCTGCGAACGCCGGCGCGCTTGACGGCGCGGCGAATCGCCTCACCTACGGCATTGGCGTCCACAATGGCTTTTTCGTTGACTGCATTGTGTGGGGTTGGCTCGGCCGCGTAGGCCTCGACGCGATACTGGCCCCCGGACATCGACAACTCGATCAGCTTGATCGAGGACGTCGTTATGTCCAGACCAATCAATGGTCGGTGCCGCGAACCCAGCGAGATCTTCGGCAGCTTGAACACGGAAATTTCCTTTTCGGGTCAGGCCACTGCGGCGCCAACACGTTGTGCTATGTCAACTTTGACGGCTAACTATATAACAAGCAATTGTTAAATTGAACGTGACCGGAATCGCAAAATGCAACGACAGGCACCTTCAGCCCCGCCCGGGGTGGCCAAAAAGGGGTCTGGCGGCCTCCCGCCTGTCCCCCAAGGTCGGCTACAAAGCCAGACACTTGAGTCCCCCATCAGCCGACAACGCCGACCATGTTGCACGCCCTCGATGTCCTTGGCCGTGCCAGAGGTCACGGTCTGCATTGAAGCTTCCTGCCGCGCGGCCGAGCCTTGCGCGGCGCTACTATGCATAATCGCCGCCTTGCGCAGCAACTTGGGGCACATGATCCAGTGAAGGCCCGGACCCGGCGCGGACTCTATTTCCTCGCAACCCTGCTGGTGACCCTGGCAGGCAGCGTCATGCTGGCCTTCCTGGCCACCTACTACTACCTGAAGCCCACCCTGCCCGATGTGGCCCAGCTGCGGGACGTGCGCTTGCAGGTGCCTTTGCGCATATATACCCGCGACGGGTTGTTGCTGGGACAGTTGGGCGAGCAACGCCGTGTTCCGGTGCGTTGGGAGGACATTCCGCCGGTCGTGGTGCAGGCGGTCCTGGCCGCTGAGGACGATCGGTTCTTTGAGCATCCCGGTATCGACTGGCAGGGCATGGTCCGCGCCGTACTGGTGGCCGCGACCACCATGGAGATGTCCCAAGGCGGCAGCACCCTGACCCAGCAGCTGGTGCGTACCACCTTGATTACCAAGGAGCGGCAGCTGCGGCGCAAGCTGCGCGAAATATTCCTGTCACTGGCGCTGGAAAACGAGCTGACCAAGCAGGAAATATTCACCCTGTTCGTCAACACCCAGTTCCTCGGCCAGCGCGCCTATGGCTTTGCCGCCGCCGCAGAAACCTACTTTGGCAAGCCGCTGGCGGAGGTCAATGCCGCTGAAGCGGCGACGCTGGCTGGCATCCTGCAGGCGCCCTCGCGGCTCAACCCGGCAGCAAGCGTCGACAATGCCCGCTCGCGCCGCGCCTACACCCTGCGGCGCATGCGCGAACTGGGCTACCTGGAGGAGCGCGCCTACCGCGAAGCCCTGGACGCACCCCTGTCGCGCGAACTGCATGGGCCCCGGGTGGAAATCGAGGCGCCCTATGTTGCGGAGCTGGTGCGGCAGGAATTGTTCGAGGAATTCGGTGCACGCATTTACAGCGACGGCTTCCGCGTCTTCACCACCATTGATAGCCGCCTGCAACGCGCCTCCGACGTAGCCTTGCGCAGTGCTGTGCTCGAGTACGACCGCCGCCACGGTTACCGTGGCCACGCCGGGCGCCTGGAGGTGGGTGAGGCCGATCCTGACAGGCTGGCCCCGCAACTGGAGGCCTGGCCCGTGGTAGGCGGCTTGCTGCCTGCTGTCGTCCTCAACACCGGGCGTGAGGACGCCACCGCCCTCGGCCGCGACCGCAAGACTTACCGGCTGCCCGTCGATGGGCTGCGCTGGGCCCGGCCGGCGCTGGGTGCGGGCATCTTCGGACCCGCACCCAAGATTCCTGCAGATGCCCTGAAGGCAGGCGACGTGATCTACCTGCTGCCCTCGGGCGGTGATCGCGCCCTGCTGGTGCAGCGGCCCGAGGTCCAGGGCGCCTTCGTTGCACTTGATCCAATGGATGGCGCCATCGTGGCCCTGTCCGGCGGTTTCGACTTTTACAGCGCCAAGTTCAATCGAGTGACCCAGGCGCGGCGCCAACCCGGCTCCTCGTTCAAGCCCTTCGTCTACTCAGCTGCGCTGGAGAAGGGCTTTACTGCCGCCTCGTTGATACTCGACGCCCCGGTGGTCTACGAAGCCAAGCTGGCCGAGGACGGCACCGAGGAGGAAAAGGACTGGCGCCCGGTCAATGACACCGGCCGCTTCTACGGCCCGACCCGGCTGCGCGAGGCGCTGGCCCGGTCACGCAACCTGGTGACCATCCGCCTGATGCGCTTCCTGGGCGTGGAGTACGTGCGCGACTACGTGCAGCGCTTTGGGCTGCCCGGCGCACACATCCCGGCAGACCTGACCGCCGCCCTGGGCACGGCACAACTCACGCCGCTGGAAATGGCGACCGGCTTCGCCACTTTTGCCAATGGCGGCTCGGCCGTGCGGCCCTACCTGGTCGGGCGCCTGGAAAACACCGACGGCACCATCATGAAGCAGGCCACACCGCGTGTGGTCTGTCGCGACTGCGCGGCGCCTGAGGCCGCCTCCTCCAGCGCCCTGCGCAACATCGTTGCCGGTGACGGTCTCGGCGTGTTGCGGGCTGCGGATTTCGGCCTGGCATTGCCGCCGCCCGATGCCGATGCCCTGGCGCCACGCGCAATCTCCGAAGCCAACGCCTTCATCATCACCGACATGCTGCGTGATGTGGTGAGGGTAGGCACGGCCCAACGTGCCCGCGCACTGGGGCGCGGTGACCTGGCCGGCAAGACCGGCACCACCAACGACGGTCGCGACGCCTGGTTCAGCGGCTTCAACCCGGGCCTGGTGGGTACGGCCTGGATTGGCTTCGACCAGGAACGCCCGCTGGGCGACAAGGAAGAAGGCGCCCGCACCGCACTACCCATGTGGGTGTACTTCATGCGTGAGGCGCTGAGTGGTCGCCCCGAGCAGCGAATCGAGATGCCGGCGGGAATCATTAACGCGCGGATTTCCCCGGAGACCGGCGAACTCGCCGCGCCGGGAGACCCCGGCGCAATCTTCGAGTACTTCCTCGCCGAGCACCTGCCGGCGGCTGGCGCCAGCAGGCAGCGTGCAGGTGATCCCGCCGCAGCGCCTCAACGCAATTACGAAGACCCGATTTTCTAGGGGAGGCCATGGCCCGGCAGTCCGCCAACCACGATCGCCTGCGCCAGGCCCTGGCGCGCGAAGCGGCCCGGCTGATGATCGAGCATGGCCATGCGGACTTTGGCGTGGCCAAGCGCAAGGCGGCGCTGCGCCTGGGTGTCAGCAACCATGCCGTGCTGCCACGCAACTCGGAAATCGAGGCGGCCCTGGCTGAGCACCAGCGCCTGTTTGCAGCAGACAGCCACGCCACCGAACTCGAACACATGCGCCACTCAGCCCTGCGAGCCATGCGCTTGTTGCAGGGCTTTGATCCACGCCTCGTTGGCCCGGTACTGGCGGGCACTGCGTCTGCGCACAATGACATCACCCTGCATGTGTTCGCAGACACGGCCGAGGCCGTGGTGATTTGCCTGCTGGAGGCCGGCGTGCGCCATCAGGCAGGCGAGCGCAAGGTGAAGCTGCAGCGCGATGTGGCCACCGCCCTGCCAGCCATCCGCTTTGCATTGGATGACTGCGAGCTTGAGGTCGTGGTGTTCGGGCCCGACGGCATCCGCCAGGCGCCCTTCAGTCCCGTAGATGGCAAGCCGATGAAGCGTGCATCACGCGAAGAACTCTCCGCCCTGTTGACGGCGGGGCTCCCCGCAGCCGTTACGCCCCTCTTTTAGCCAGCGGCGTGTAGTCGCGCTGGGTGGGGCCACGATAGAGCTGGCGCGGGCGGCCAATCTTCATCGACGGGTCGGCAATCATTTCCTGCCAGTGCGAGACCCAGCCAGCGGTGCGGGCAATGGCGAACATCACAGTGAACATCGAGCGCGGAATGCCCAATGCGCTGTAGATGATGCCGGAATAGAAATCGACGTTCGGGTACAGGCGCCGGCTGACGAAGTAGTCGTCCTGCAACGCGACTTCTTCAAGCTTGAGGGCCAGCTCGAACATCGGGTTGTCCGAGTGCCCGAGCTTGTCCAGCACCTGGTGGCACATCTCGCGGATGATCTTGGCGCGCGGGTCGAAGTTCTTGTAGACCCGGTGACCAAAGCCCATCAGGCGCACGCTATCAGTCTTGTCCTTCACCTTGGCGAGGAACTGCGGCACGGCCTCGGCGCGGCCGATGTCCTTCCAGCATTTCCAGCACCGCCTCGTTGGCGCCGCCATGCGCCGGCCCCCACAAAGCGGAAACGCCGGCGGAAATTGCCGCATAGGGATTGCAGCCTGTGCTGCCGGCCAGGCGCACGGTCGAGGTGCTGGCGTTCTGTTCGTGGTCGGCGTGCAGGATGAACAGCAGGTCGAGGGCCTTGGCGTGCAACGGGTCGACCTGGTAGTCCTCGCAGGGCACGGCGAAGAACATGTGCAGCATGTTGGCGCAGTAATCGAGCTCGTTGCGCGGATACACGAAAGGCTGGCCCAGTGCGTGCTTGTAGGCGGCCGCCGCAATGGTCGGAATCTTGGCAATGGCGCGATGCGCAAAGATGTCGCGGTGGCGGTCGTCGTAGATGTTGGTGGTGTCGTGGTAGAAGGCGGCCATCGAGGCCACGATGGCCGAGACCATCGCCATCGGGTGGGCGTTGTGGTGAAAGCCGCTGAACATCTTCTGCAGCGACTCGTTGAGCATCGTATGGCGGGTGATCGACTGCTTGTACTGCTCGAGCTGGCGGGCATCCGGCAAGTCGCCGTACAACAGCAGGTAGGACACTTCGAGGAACGAGCTGTGCGCCGCGAGTTGCTCGATCGGGTAGCCACGATAGAGCAATACGCCCTCGTCGCCATCGATATAGGTAATGCGGCTCTCAGTCGCTGCCGTGGCCATGAAGCCCGGGTCAAAGGTAAAGACGCCGTGGTCTTTCGCCAGGCTGGCGATGGGCAGTACCTGCGGCCCCAGCGTGCCTGACTGTGTTTCAAGCTCGGATGACTGGCCAGTCGCGAGGTTGGTCAGCTTGAACTTGCTTTGGCTCATGGCGGCATCCGATGGGTTTTGGCGATAATCCCCGGAGCGTGTCACGGGAAAGTGCTGGAATCAAGGCGGTAGTTCGCGCTTCACCTAGAATGGGCGCATGTCGGCCACGCTCGCCATTTACGTTCACTTGCCCTGGTGCGTACGCAAGTGTCCGTACTGTGATTTCAATTCGCACCAGGCACCGGATGTCCTGCCGGAAGATGCCTACATCACTGCGCTGCTCGCCGACCTCGACAGCGACCTCGACCTTGCTGCCGGACGGTCGGTCTCCAGCGTCTTCCTCGGCGGCGGCACGCCCAGCCTGTTTCATCCACGGGCAATTTCGCGCCTCTTGAACGGACTGCGCGAGCGGCTCCCTTTTGACAGCGATGCCGAAATCACCATGGAAGCAAACCCCGGCACCATCGAGCACGGGCGCTTTGGCGACTATGCTGCCGGTGGCATCAACCGCATTTCGCTCGGCGCCCAGACCTTTGATGCCGGCCGGCTGCGCGCGCTGGGGCGCATACACGGGCCCGGGGAAATCGCCATGGCGGTGGATGAGCTCAACCTCGCCGGCATCAAGAATTTCAATCTTGACCTGATGTATGCCTTGCCAGACCAGTCTGAAGACCAGGCGCTCGACGACCTGCAGCAGGCGATCGCACTTGGGCCCACTCACCTGTCGCATTACCAGCTGACCCTGGAGCCAGGCACGGCTTTTCACCATCGCCCGCCGGACCTGCCCGATGACGACAGCGCCTATGGCATGCAGTTGTCCTGCCAGCGCCTGCTGGCGCGCTCTGGATTCGAGCAATACGAGGTCTCAGGCTATGCGCGTCCCGGTCATCGTTGTCGCCACAATCTCAACTACTGGCGCTACGGCGACTATCTGGGCATCGGCGCAGGCGCCCACGGCAAGCTGACTGTCGCAGGCGGGGTGGTTCGCACTGAGCGCCATCGATCACCGCGGCGCTACCTGCAGGAGGCGGGATCCAGCCGAGCCTGGGAGCGGCGCGAAATTCCTGAGACGGAACTGCCATTCGAATACATGTTGAATGTGTTGCGCCTGCAGGATGGTTTTTCCCCGGGCGAATTCGAGCTCGCCACGGGGCTGCCGGCCGCCCGGCTCAAGCCGACCCTCGAGTCGCTGCTGGCCCGCGGCTTGATGATCGAGGCTGGCGGGCGTTTTCGCGCTTCTGAGCTGGGGATGCGCTTCCTGAATGACGTCCAGGCCGCCTTCCTTCCCGCCGCCGGCTGAGAAGTTGTTTTGCACAGCCGCCAGAGTCTGGCGTCCAAGAGGGACTTTCGTCACATTGTTCGCAATGTGCCTTAACTGAAGCCATGTAAGTTGTTGTTAATTAAAGCAAATATGGCATGGTCAAAATTTGAGCAAAACGTATCGAAAGCGGTTTTTAGCGATTCTGGGGATTTTGCTACTAGCGTCATCCACAGAGTTATCCACAGGATTTGTGGATAAGGAAAAAACTTCCGCAGGATCTGTGACTTAGCCTGAGGCCCGGAAGGTTTTCGGCAGCGAAGTTGCCTGTGAGCGCTGCTTTGGCTAGACTGCGCGCCCTCTCGAGCAAGCCCAATCAGGATCTGGCCATGAAGGCAGAAATTCACCCGAAGTACACGGAAATCACCGTGACCTGTTCCTGCGGGAACAAGTTCATCACGCGTTCGACGCTGGCCGAGAACCTGGACGTGGAAGTCTGCTCGAGCTGCCACCCGTTCTATACGGGCAAGCAGAAGACCCTCGACACCGGCGGTCGCGTGGACAAGTTCCGCAAGAAGTACGGCCTCAAGCAGGCCTGATTGCGGAAAGCGTTCCAGCATCAAGGCGCCCTTCGGCGCCTTTTGCTTTTTCAGGGCCTGCACAAGTTGCAGTCAACTTTTTGCGTCCGCTCGCGTCCAACCCTGGAAGGACGCCTTGTCTCGCGCCAGTCGCGGGAGCTATAAGCAGGATGACCGGGAGGGAATCATGAAGCAGACCAGACTCGCACTTGTGTTGTTGACGGCCGCAGTGGTTGCCGCCGGCTGCGCCACCAACCCGGTCTCGGGCCGCGCCGAGATGGCGATGATGTCCGAGGCGAGCGAGATCAAGCTCGGCAAGCAGACCCACGTGCAGATCACCCAGATGATGGGTGTGTACGATGACCTCGACCTGCAGGATTACGTGCAGCGCCTCGGCGAGAAACTCGCCCGCGCCAGCCACCGTCCCAACCTTGAGTGGAAGTTCACCATCGTCGACACCGACGACGTCAACGCCTTTGCCACGCCTGGCGGTTTTGTCTACATCTCGCGCGGCATCCTGCCCTACCTCAAGAACGAGGCCGAGCTCGCCGCCGTACTGGGCCATGAGATCGCCCACATCACCGCACGCCATGGCGTGCAGCAGCAGAGCAAGTCAACGCTGGCCGGCATTGCCAGTGCAGCCGCGGCCATCTTCACCGGCCAGCCGGCCCTGGGCGACCTCGCTAATGTCGCTGGCCAGGCCATCATCCGTGGTTACGGCCGCGAGGCTGAACTCGAAGCCGACAAGCTCGGCGCCGAGTACCTGGCAGCCACCAACTACGACCCCGAGGCCATCATCGAGGTGGTCTCGGTGTTGAAGGATCAGGAGTTGTTTGAGCGTGAACGCGCGCGGATCGAGAACCGCGATGCGCGTATCTACCACGGCTTGTTCTCGACCCATCCTGACAACGACACGCGACTGCAGAATGCCGTGCGCTCGGCCAAGCGCGCAGGCCAGGTGGCCACCGGCGAAGAGCAGAACCAGGAGGTTTTCCTCAAGGCCGTCAATGGCCTGGCCGTAGGTTCAAGCCGGCGCCAGGGCATGGTGCGCGATAACCGCTTCTATCACGCTGACTTCCAGTTCACCGTCGCCTTTCCCAGCGGTTGGCAGGTACAGAATCAGCCCGACAAGATCCTGGCCATTGCGCCGGGCAAGGACCACGTCCTGGAAGTCACCACCCAGGCCCCGCCACCGGGAATTACCAGCCCCCGGCAGTTCGTGACCCGCGGCCTGGCGAATTTCCGGCTCGACCAGCCGGAAGACCTGAAGATCGGTGGCTTCGATGCCTTCACCGCCGTCGTGCGCCAGCATCCCTCACCATTCGGTCCCAGCAGCAACGTGCGCTACGTCGTCATCAACTACGGCAACCTGATGTGGATCTTCAAGGGCGCCAGTCGCGCGGGAAATCCCGCGCCGGAAGGTGATCGCCTGTTCCTGTCTGCCGCCAACACCTTCCGCCGGCTGCGCTCCAATGAATTTGCCCTGGCCGAGCCGCATCGGCTGCAGATCCTCAAGGCCACCTCAGGCCTGACCGTTGCGGCGCTGGCCAAGGATGCCGCCATCGACAAGTATGTCGGAGCAGCAGCTGCGTCTTTACAACGACCTGTACCCGGACAAGGAACCGGTACCGGGAAGCTGGATCAAGACCGTCAAGTAGGCTTCAGGCGCCACCGACTGCCGCCAGCAAGCGCGCGCAGTGCCTGGGCGCGGTGGCTGTGCCTGTTCTTGAAGGCAGGCGTCAGTTCCGGCAACTGTTTGCTCGCCGCCCGCGGGCAGGAACAGGGGGTCGTAACCAAAGCCACCGACACCACGGGGCGCCAGGGCAATGCGCCCTTCCCAGACCCCTTGTGCTATCGACCGGCGCAGCATCTTGCGCATTACGCACCAGCACCATGGCGCAGCGAAATCGCGCGCTGCGCTTCGCCTCCGGCACGGCGGAGAGTTCCTGCAGCAGTAAGCGGTTGTTCGCCTCGGCGTTTGCCGCAGGTCCCGCATAGCGCGCCGAGTACACGCCAGGGCGCCCGCCCAGGGCATCCACCTCCAGGCCGGAATCGTCGGCGATGGCGGGCAGGCCTGTGGCCGCCGCTGCATGCCTGGCCTTGATCAGCGCATTCGCCACGAAAGTCTCGCCGTCTTCAACGGGAGACTCGAAGCCGAATTCAGTCTGGGCGCGCAGGGTCCAGGCCAGGCCGGCAAGGATCTGGCGCATTTCGGCGAGCTTGCCGGCGTTGCCCGTGGCGAGCACCACCTCGCCAGCGATCAGCGGGATCATTCGGCCAGGGCCGCCTGCTGCAACTGGCAGAGTTCGGCGATGCCCGTGCTGGCCAGGTTCAACAGCGCGTCGAGTTCCTCGCGGCGAAACGCGTGTCCCTCGGCCGTGCCCTGCACCTCGATGAAGGCGCCGCCGCTGTTCATCACCACATTCATGTCGGTTTCGGCGTCCACGTCCTCGGCATAGTCGAGGTCGAGCACCGGCGTGCCGTCATGGATGCCCACCGAGATGGCAGCAATCTGCCCGTGTATGGGGTTGGCCTTGAGTTGCCCGCGCTTGATCATGCCGTTGACGGCATCGGCCAGCGCCACGTAGCCGCCGGTGATGGCGGCCGTACGCGTGCCACCGTCGGCCTGCAGCACGTCGCAATCCACGGTGATGGTGCGCTCGCCGAGCGCGGCCAGGTCAATGCAGGCGCGCAACGAGCGACCGATGAGGCGCTGGATTTCCTGGGTGCGCCCGCTCTGCTTGCCACGCGCGGCCTCGCGCGCCATGCGCGTGTGGGTGGATCGCGGCAGCATGCCGTACTCGGCCGTCACCCAGCCCTTGCCGCTGTTGCGCAGGAACGGTGGCACGCCATTGTCGACACTGGCCGTGCACAGCACCTGGGTTGCGCCAAATTCCACCAGCACGGATCCCTCCGCATGACGGGTGAAGCGCCGGGTGAATTTCACCGGTCGCAATTGATCCGCTGCCCGCTTGCTTGGTCGCATCCTCATTCTCCCGAAGTCAGCTCAGCCAACGTAGTGCGACCACCGAAGCATTGTCGCTGTGCGGCGCACCGGCCTTGACCGCACGCTTGGCCAACTCATTGAGTGCGCTCGACCAGCTGGTTCCATTCTCATTGCTGAAGCTACCGATGTCCGCCTCCTTGAGGCCCGACCATAGCCCATCCGTACACGCCAATAGCGTGTCTCCTGGCTGCAGGGCCTGGCGGCCGGCGACGGACATTTCCGGCAGCGTGCGCTCGCCACCGAGGCAGCACTCAACATAGTTACGCATGGGGTGAGCATGTACTTCGTGCTCACTGATGGCGCCCTCGCGCAGTAGCTGTTCGACATGGCTGTGATCGCGCGTTCGCGTCAGGACGTTGCCCGCGCGCAGCACATAGACACGGCTATCGCCAATGTGCGCCCACCAGGCCTCGCCACGTTGCACCACGCACACGGCACAGGTGGCCCGCGGACGCGCCTCATAAGGCAGGCCGATGCCGAGCTTGGCCACGGCGGCATGAGCACGACCCAGCGCGAGATGCAGGAATCCCTGCGGATCAAACAGTGGCTTGTCGACGTGCTTGAATGCTTCCAGCAAGACCTTGCGACCAGTCTCGGCCGCCAGCGCGCCATCAGAGTGGCCGCCCATGCCGTCCATAACCAGGAGCAACGAGGCATGCTCACCCGTCAGTGCGGCGGCCCGGTCCTGGTTCTCTTCACGGTCCCCAAGCAGGGTGGCCTCGGCGACTTCGATCTGCACCAGACCTCCTGTTATGCTGGCGCGCAAGCTTACAACACCAGCGGGCCAATGATCAGAAGCATGACGGGCTTTGCCCGCCGCGAGACCAGCATCGACGGCGGCGTACTGGCCTGGGAAATTCGCAGCGTCAACCACCGCTACCTCGAGGTCGGCCTGCGCCTGCCGGAGGAATTCCGCGGTGCGGAAGCCGACTTTCGCCAGGCCATCGGCAACACCGCCCGCCGGGGCAAGGTGGATGCTGCCCTGTTCTATCGCAATGCCGGGCCATCAGGCCGCGAGCTGGAACTCGACACCGCATTGCTCGGACAACTGATCACCCAGGCCAGCACTATCCGCCAGAAGCTGGGTGAGGTCGGCACCGTCAGTGCCACCGAACTACTGCGTTGGCCGGGCGTGCTACGCGAAGCCGAGCGCGACGCCACTCCGCTGGTCGCTGCCGCATATGAGTTGCTGGCCGAGACCCTGGCCGAGTTCGCCGGTTCGCGCGCCAGCGAAGGCGGACGCATTTCAGAGATGCTGGCCACGCGAGCCGAAGCCGTACTGGGCCTGGCCGATACCGTGGCCGCGCGCCTGCCTGAGGTTCACGCCCGCATCCAGGCGCGCCTGCAGGAACGCATTGGCAGCTTTGTCGCCGAGGGCAATCCCGAGCGTCTGGAACAGGAAATCGTCATCGCGCTGCAGAAGCTCGATGTCGACGAGGAACTCGATCGCCTGCGCAGCCATGTGACCGAATTGAAGAAGGCGCTCGCCGGCGAGGAAGCGGTGGGCCGCAAGCTGGATTTCCTGATGCAGGAATTCAACCGCGAGGCCAACACGCTCTCCTCCAAGTCACAGGATGTGGAGACCACCCGTGCGGCGGTGGAACTGAAGGTGTTGATCGAGCAGATGCGAGAGCAGATCCAGAACGTCGAGTAGCGCCCTACTCCACCCGCACCCTGAACAGCAGCTGGAAACTCGAGGCACTACTGAACGCGCCCTTCGGGTTGATGCGGAGGTGGGTCACCGCCGGGTCCACGCCGTTGGCGTTGGCCGTGGGCGTGTAAACGTAGCTCGCACCACCGTTGTTGGAGAAGCTCACATCGTCGGTGGCCGAGGCCAGCGAAGTGAAGACATAGGTCAGCCCGCTGGTCAGCGCAGTGAAGGCCACCGGCCCGGAGCCAGCACCACCGAGATTGCCGACGAACAAGTCGGTGTTGGCGGGCACGGCGTCGACAATGAACACCGTATTTGAATCTACTGCAGCCGGTCCCGGGTTGGCGGCCACGATCGTGTAGCTGACCAGTGCGCCAGGGATGGCCTTCGGGCTTGTCGTGCCATTGAAGGGATCAGAGAACACCTGTGAACTCTTCACCAGCGTGAGCGGCGCCCCCACCGTCAGCGTGGCGGTATTCGACGGCGGGCCCGCACCATCATTGGTTGGCGTGCTGGTCACACCACTGGTGGTGTTGTTCTTGGTCCCCGAGGTCGTGCCGGTCACCAGGACCGTGATGGTGCAACTCCCTACTGGCCCCGACGGCAGGGTGGCCGTGGGCACCGTTGCTGCGGTGACGTTGAAACTGCTGCCGCCCGCCGTGGCGGTATGCGTCAGGCCCGTGCAGCTGCCGCCCACGGTAAGTGGCGTGGCATTCACCAGTCCTGCGGGATAGCTGTCGGTGAAGGCCACCCCGGTCAAGGCCAGGCCATTGCGGTTGGTGAGCGTGAAAGTCAGTGTCGAATTGCCCCCTTGCGCGATGGCAGATGGCGAGAAGGCCTTGGCAATGGTCGGACGAATGCGCGTGGTCTTGGCCACCGTCAACGTCGTGTTGCTGGCGCCCACCCGCGTGTCCATGAACGAGATCGCACTGATCGTGGTGACGTCCTGGCCAAGCGCGCCGGCATTTGGCGTAACGCGCAGCACGAAGCTGCGGGCCTGACCCGGCGTCAGGATGCCGGTATCCACCTGGCCATTGCCGTCCAGGTCTGTCAGCAGCGTGTCACCAATGCCGTCGTTATTGCTGTCCAGGAACAGCTGCACCGTCCAGTTCGCCGCAGTGCCGCTCGTGGCGAAGTTGATGATGTCGTTGGTGAAGAAATTATTGGTCACCGTGAAAGGATGATCCACGGCCGTGCCAATGTTGGTCGAGCGGGTGGTCTCGGCAACCAGTGCGAAATTGCCCGCACGTGTCGGCAGAACGTCAGTCAGCGCATAGCGATTGCTGGCATCGCTGGCCTCAAAGATCGCCTGGTTGGTGCTGGACCAGCCGGCAATGGTGAAGCCCCAGATTCCCGCATCGGCGCCACCGGGGAAGGCGTTGTCTGCTGCGACTGAATCCTGGCCCGCGTTGAGGCTGCCAGCGTTATTCCACACGCCGTTGCCCGAGGTCGTGCCGGCCATCGGCGCGCCGGCGCCATTAGGTGGTCGGTTGTAGGACACCGGGCCGCTGCCGTCCAGGTCGAAATTTCGCAGGGCGAGCGTGCTATCGCTCAATGTGGGGCCGACCAGGAAATACGACTGGTAGGTAATCGCGACTCCATTCCGCTGTTGGAACGATCCCTGCAGTACGCCGACAAAGCCGTCGATGACCGCCGCGCCATTGACCTGGATCTGGAAGGCGTTGTCGTCGTCGTTATCGGCCACCGTCTGATCGCAGTAGGCGCCGGTCGCCAGGCCGGGCACCTGGTCGGAACCCGTATAGCTACGGATACGATAGTTGCCCGCGGCAATACCACTGAAGGTCACGTTGGTACCGTTGGCACTGCCCGCCGGAACCGTCACACCGCTGATCAGGAGGGTGCCCGAGTCGTTTCGCAACTCAAAACGCGTCGGATCGGACGCACCTATCAGCTCGTCATTGGGACCGGGACCGGCGGTGCTTTCCGCATCGACGATCACCACCGTCGCCGGCGCCATCGCCGGCGTCACCTCTACGCGGAAGTCGTTGTAGCGCGTGGTGTTGCTACTGGTCGCCGTCGTATACCAGTCGCCAATGGTCGGTGCGCGCTGGCAGCCGCTGGTCTGGTAGTCAACGCCCGCGGCGCTGGGGAAGGTGGTGGCCCAGGAAATCTGGGCGGCCATGGCGCCCACCAGTGCGACAGCCAGTCGCATGTGCCTGCGGTAGCGATTCATGGCGAAGCCCCGCTTTCGCCCACACCTGGCCGTGTCGACTGGTCAAACTTGAAGCGCAGCGTCAGGTAGGGTCCCTGCGCCGTGTAATGCGCAGAGGCGAAGTCCCGGTCATGGAATCCGTGCAGGTTGTAGCCCACGCTGATCCAGGCATTTTCAAAAGGCGAGAAACCGACCACGGGGCCTGCCGAGTATTCGTAGTTGTCCGCACGCCAGGCGTGCAACACGCTGCCACGCAGGCCGACATCGATCTTGCGGGTGATGTCATAGCGCCATTCCGTACCCAGCATGTCGGTATAGCCACTGTAGTCCCTGCCGTCAAAGCGATCGAACACGTACTTGGACCCGTAGTACAGCGACCACTGGCTGCGCTGGTTCAGCTCGAACAAGTTGCCTCGCGTGTCTTCTTCCTGCCAGGCGCGCGAAACGCGGTTCATCACCAGGTTGTTGATCAGCCTGCGCGACTTCGCATCGCCATTGATGGCCAGGCTGTTGGCACCGAACAAGCCGCCGCCGGTGAGTCCCGAACCGTTGCTCAATTCGTCGTGACGATATTCCAGGCGCTCAAGCAGCGACCACTGTCGGCCCAACGGGCGATACGCCCAGGACAGGCTGACGTTGGCCAGCAGGCCTTGTGACCCTGAGGCCTGGTCAACCCGGAACGCCTGGCCGGAGGCAGCAAAGGCCACGCCCGCCTTCGCCTGGCGCAGGAACCCGGTGGTAAAGCCATTGCGGTCTGATGTCTGGCCATCACGCGACTCGACGCGACCGGTCCACGACCAAAGCGGGGCGCGATAAGTGGCGCCGCCGGACAGCGCGACGAAATCCTCGGTCAGCGCGCCGTTGCCCAGCACACCACCCGAGGCCATGGGCTGGTGCTCGTTGATCACCAGGGGTGCGGTGCTGGCGTGGTCCATGGTGTGACTGGCATCGGTGGACAGATCAAAACCCCAACGCTCACCCACCAGCAAGGACTGGGTCAGGCCGAACAGCGCAAACGTGCGCGGCCCGTATTCCGAAATCTCGCTCTGGTTCAGGGTGCTGCTCAGTCGCGCGCCCTTCCAGGGTTTCACTTCCACCCCCAGGCGCGTGGTCGAGCTGTCGAAGTCCTCGCCATCGGTGATCTCGTGGGAAGCCACCAGGCGCACATCCTCGCTGAGGGCGTAGGCCGCGCCGAGCCGGTAACGGCTGGGAAAGTCCACGCTGTCATTGTCGCCGCCGAGGCTGAACTCGTTCTGCATCATCAGCTCAAGTTTCTGGTCCAGGAAACGTCGATGTGCGCCCACCGTGACCTGGCGGGACTCCGCCTTCTCGCCAGTGATCGCCTCGTCCTGCGCAAGCTGTGCGCCGGCGCGCACGCCCCAGTGTTCCCCGCGGTACTCCAGCCCGGTGGTTGCAACTTCACGCGTCGTCGCACTGTCCAGATTCTCCTCGCGATACACCTGACCCTGCACCGCCAGCCACTCGTTCAGGCGCAACTGGGCGTCGAGGCCGGCCTTGAGCGTGCCGCCCTCGGCGGCATTTTGCTGATTCACGCCGAATCCGGGCGACTGGCGTCGCACATAGGCCAGCGCATCCAGCGTCCCGCTATGGTGCTCGACTTCTGCCAGGTAGGCGCTGCCATCGCGATTCGACAGCGAGCCATCACTCATTGCGCCCTCGATGCGCAATTCAGTTTCAGGGGTGATCTGGAACTTCGCGTCGATACCGCCGAGGTTGGACTTGCCCTGTGCCGCCTCATCGCGCAGCAACGTGGCGCCCATACTCAACCTGTCATCCAGCAGCTGTACGCCGATACGACCACCCGCATTCAGGTGCTTGTCAGCAGTGCCGACGGTTTCGTACTCGGCAACGATGAAGATCGGATTGAAGTTGAAGTCGCGGCTATTGATCGGCTCGCGGAAGAGAAGCGTGCCGGCGTCATAGTCGATGTCGTAGTCGAGATGGCGCCGGAGCTGGCGGCTGCTGACGATGATCTCCGAGCGGAAGCGGTCGCGGGTCTCGATGCGCAGCTGCTCGCCATTGATGACGATGCGACCGCGGCTCAGCCGGTACAGGCCCGAGGTGCCGTTGCCGTGGATCTCATCGCGGGCAAAATTCTGCGCGGTATCGGCAACAAAGCCGGTGAAGCTGATGCGCTCACCACGGAACTCGCTCTTGATGCCCGTCAGCGTGCGGCTATAGCGCGACAGCTCGGTTTGGTCGAGGCCGGTCTCGTAGTCACCCACCAGCGCATAGAACTGGTCGCGTTCCAGCTTCAGGTACAGCTTCTCGGCGCTCGCGCCATCGTAAAGCTGGCCGCTGCCATCACCATAAAGCGTGTAGAAGGAATTCGGGTCGATGGTCGAAAGCACGCTGCTGCGGCCCTGCCGCCCGGTGGGCTTGCTGGAGTCATAGGCGAGCGTCAGCAGCCACTTGCCGAGCACCTGGCCCTTGGCATACAGGCTCACCTGGCCGTCGGTGTATCCGCCGTCCTCCTCGCCCGATCCCGCAAGCGCCTGCATGTTGCCGCTCAGGGTGTTGTAGGCGACGGTTCCCGCAGCGAAGCCGACCACCACCCAGTCGCGCGGCTGCGCCTCAAGCCAGACCCGCAACTCTGCGTTGTGCGTGGTGCGCTCATCCCGCGGGAAGCTGAAGCCCAGCACCACGCTGCCACTGGCCGTGGTCGGTGCCAGTTCGATATAGGCCACGCCATTGTCACCCTCGATACGGAAGGTGGGCGAGTGGCGATCGAGGCCAGCCAGTTGTCGCTGCTGCTCGCCATCAAGCTGTGGCGCGGCCACGTAGGGCGCATTCAGGCGATAAGCGCCGGTCACGCCGTGGCGCACCGGGTGGCCACTGCGATCCAGCATGCGCACTGCGATCACCGGGCGCTGCAGGCCATCGGCCACCAGCACCGACTCTTCGGGCACCAGCTCGGCGCGAGCCACCTGGTTGGCATAGTGCACGGTATGGGACAACGTCCTGACGACTGCACCGTGCGCGTCCATCACCTCGGCGGTGAAATAGTTTTCGCCATCGCGCAGTGGCAGGCCACGCCAGCTGCTGATGGCCACGGTTTGCGCTGCGTCGCTTCGCGTGCCATCAAAATTCAGCGGGTCCACCGCCTGGCCCCGGTATTTCAGGGCCACGGTCTGGCCGGGCTCATGCTTGATCACCACGCGCTGTGTGGGTGCGCGGGGATTGTGGCCAGCAGCAGGAAACAGCCACGCCATGCCCGGCGATTGCTGGTCCAGCCAGTTGGTCTCGGCGCCGGCGGCTTGCGCGCTGCCGACAATGGCCTGCCGCCGGACTTGTGCTTGCTGGGTGGTGGCTGCAGCGTCAAGCAACTCACCCGCGCCGGTCACGGTGGTCGCCTGACGATGGCTGTCGCTCTCGCTGCGCTCCGTCACTGCCACACAGGCCAGCGCACTTTCTGCCATCGGCGTACGCGCACTCGCCTTGTCCGCCAGGACGAAGCTCGCCACCGCCTTGCTCAAGTAGCCCCCCGTCGGGCAGTCCAGTCCCGCAATGGTCTCAGCATCCTCACTGAAGACGATGACGTCAACGCGGCGATTGACGGCCCTGTCCGCCGGTGTGTCCTCGACCACCAGCGGCTCGCCCGGGCCCTTGCCGTCGGTGCTGAACTGCTCCATCGACATGCCAAGGCCCCTGGCCAGCGCTTGCGCCACAGTCTGGGCACGCGCCTGCGACAACACGATGTTGTCGGCGAAGATCTTTGTGCGAGCGGCGGTCAGCAACTGGCGGTCAGTGTGCCCCACCACGGCTATGCGCCTGATGCTTGTGCCCTGCAGCGTGGCGATGAGGTCGTTCACTGCGACCGCGCCTTCCGGCTTGAGGCTGGCCATGCCTGAGTCGAACTGCGCGCGCAGCGTGTGCTCACGGACCTCACCAGGCCTGACGGCACCTGCCGCACGGCCGCCAAACTCAATGACGTGGCGCCAATGGGCGCCAGGATCGCCAAGACGGAAGGTAAGGTAACCATCCGCGAACACCGGATCAGCGACTGCGACACCATCCACACGCGCGCTACCCGGAGTGAAACTCACGCCCTCCGGCAGCTGCGCGGTGGCCGCCAGTTTCTGCACGGCAACCCGGCCACCATCCAGTTCCATGCGGAAGGCCAACGCGCCACCCACATCCTCTGCCACCAGCGCGCTATGCAGGCGAATGCCGACCTGGCCATCGCGCCGGCGCAGGTAGAAGTCGGTGCGCCACAGGCTGCCGCCCTGCGCTTCCACGAACTGCGAGAACGAGCGCCCAGCAAAGCGACTGTTCTGGAGGCACGGCGTCACCTCCAGCTCGGGGGGTAGGCTGTCGAGGTCCAGTTGCACCACGTGCGTGCCGGGCCGGACGCCCTCAAAGTGGAACTGGCCATCGCGGTCAGTGGGCACGTAGGTGCCATCGTCGAGCAGCATGCGCACTTGCGGCACGCCTTTCAGTTCATGCCAGGGCGTATTGCACTCGCCCTCGACCACGCGGCCGATGATGGTGAACTGACCGCTGAAGAATGGCTCACGGATGCGTACCGCAGCCACCGCCACATTGGACTCGAGCCCACCACTGGCGGTGGCGGTCGCACGGTTGATCGCGTCGCCGGCGTGTGCGCCGGCGCTGACCTGGACAACGTAACTGACATCGACCACGCCACCCCCGACGAGGGTGCCCACGGCAATGGTCAAACCCTGTCCATCGGCGCTGATGATGGGGTCCGCTGCCGGCTGGCCGGCGATACGCAGCGAGCCGGCCTGGTAGCGCAAGCCCGGCGGCAGCGTGTCGCTGATCTCGGCATTGACGATTGCACCAACGGTATTGAGGTTCTGCAGTGTCAGCCGGTATTGCAGGAATTCTCCGGCCGAGACTTCCGTCGTGGAGGCGCGCTTTTGCAGCAGCAGGCCGGTCTGCACGGGGTCAATCGGGATGTCCACGCGGAAGCCTGGCGCTGCCGGACGCGCGAAGGCGTCACCGAAGGAGCCCTGACCGACCACGTAGGGATTGCCCGCCGGATCAAGCAGCGCCTGCAACACGACCAGCGCTACCACGGACGGCGCGCCATAGGTGGCAGGCGGCGTCACTTGCAGGATGTAGGTGCCCGGCGCCACCACCGGAAACTGGAAGCCGCCCGGTGGCTGGGTGTAGCTGCGGCCACTGGCATCGCTCACCACTGCGCCGCTGCTAACCGTCGACGGATAACTGCTGCTGCCGTCGACACCGAACACCGTCGCCGGCAGGCCGGTCAAGGCATCCAGCAAGTTTACCGTCACGCCATTGACCGGTGCGCCGGTGGAGGAATCAAAGACGACGCCGAAGGGATCGACCAGGGCGCTGTCCTGCGCCATGTCGGCCGGAAACAGGATGTCGATGTACTCCACCAGCAGGCTGGCGCCCTGGACCACCGAAAGGCGGCAATCAAAACGTGTTGCCGCCGGCGGCATGGCAACGCCCTGCAAGGCCGTGACAAACATACCGGTATCGATCGCGGTTTCCTGCAGGCGCAGGACTTCCTCATCGCCGGTACTGGTGGTGATGCGCAGGTCGATGAAATCCCGCAGCAAGGGATCGAGGTTGCGGTTGGCGTCGGTCAGGCGCACGAAAACGGCCTCGCCCAGCTGGAATGAGGCGGCATCGAAGATCGGCGCCGACACGACATTGATGTTGGCGCCGGCAGAATCCGTTACCGGCGGTAGTGGACTGAAAGCTCCCATGCCGTCCTGGCAGGAACCGCCATCGGCCGGTGTGGCGACGCTGCCCGGCGACCCCGGGGCAAAGCGCAGGAATTCAACAATGGCGGGCGCCGGTGGCGGAATGGTTTCCAGCGTGACGGTGTTGCTGGTGATATTGCGCGGCGTCGGGCCATCCAGGAAGGAAACTGTCGCCGTATTGCTGATGGTAACTGCCGATGCCGGGGCGATGACCAGCGCCAGCAACAGTGTTGCCGTAATGCCCAGCCATCGATTTCCAGCATTGCTCGCGTGCATCGGCTCTTCTGTTAGCAAAAGTCCGCCGAGGCCTTGCAACCCCGGCGGACGTCTTCTGCTCGGCAAGTCCCGCGTCAGTTCACGGTGACGCGGAACAAGGCCTTGTAGCGTGTCGCCGCCGCAATGTTGCCGCCGCGCACCGTGACAGCGCCTGCCGTCGTCACGTTGAAGTCGCCGGCATCGCCCACACCGGCAGCGTCGTCATCCTCAGCCGTGCCGCTGCCGCTGGTGCAAGTCGTGCCTGCGCCAGCCGCCGCCACCCGGATCGAGGCCGGCTGGTAGGTCGTGTTGGCGGGAATCGCATCGGTCATCACGATGGCATCGGCCTGCGTGGCGCCGGTGTTATTGATGTCAATGCAATACTCGATCACCGCGCCGGGAATCGCCTTCGGGTTGACCGCGCCATTGAACGGGTCGCTGATGACGGCCTGGCTCTTGATGACCGTCAGCGCCGCCGTAACCACGGCGTACTCGTCGTCATCACTATGGCTGCCGTCACGCGCCAGGTCGCCCGCGGTGTTCGGCGCGCCAGCGGCGTCACCGAATACGGTGTCGACCACGCCCGGCGTATCTGCACCGGCAGTCTGCGTCGCATCGGCACCCAGCACACTCGCGCCGCCGGCGTTAGCCGCGCGCGCTTGCAGGGTGACGCCGGCGATGTCGCCGTTCACCTGGGTGACCGGGATGTCTATCAGGACGAACACCGTCCGGGTCTGGTCCGCGCCAAGCTCATCGATGAACGTTGCCGTGTCCAGCGCCGGCTCGTAGATGCCGTTGCCGTTGTCGACAAAGACGCGGATATTCGATCCGTCGAAGTTGTCAGTGTTGCCAAACGCCGTGCCGGCGCCTGCGGCGTCGTTGGTCGCGATCAGGCGAAAGTCCTGGGTGCCGTTGGTCGTGTTGGTCACGGTAAACATAGTGACCCGGTCAATCGCGCCTGGAATCACGTTGGTGGCGAGACCGCCCACCTCCGCGACTGTCAGGTTGATGCGCCGGTCCACCAGGAAGTTCGTCGTATTGCTGGGCACCCCCGGCTGGGGGACACCGCCGACCGTGTAGTTCACGGTGGCCGTGTTGGCAACGTTGGTGCCTTGCAGCGTACCCAGGGCTTGCGCCTGCTGTACGCCTGCCAGCATCAGGATCGCTACCAGGACTCTTGGATATATGGATTTCACTGCTCGCACTCCTTGCAAAAGCGTCGGTTCTGCAAAAACTCAGCCGGCTACTTCAGCCGGGCCTTGAACGAAACTGCGCCGCCCGCACCGGGCGGCAAGGTGTTGTTGAGCACCCAGCGCACATGGGTCACGTCTCGCGTCTGCGCCTGACGTGACTTGCCATCGACACCGGTAACCGAGAGGCCGGCCAGGGCGCCAAACAACTGCCCGCCATCTACGGAAACCTCGCTGGTGGGCCCGGGTCCCTGCACTCCCACGAATTCAAGTTCGGTTGGCACCGGATTGGTGATGGCAACGTTGTCGGCGGGCTGGTCGCCCGTGTTGCGGTAGGTGATCACGTAGAACACCTCGGTCCCGGGCACGATGGTGGCGGCGGGAATTCTCTTGCGTTCGGGCTTGCCGTCCGCGCCGATGACCTCGATTTCCTGGAAGACCTGGTTGCTCAGCTGCAGGCCGCCTGCAGCATGGGCGGTGCCCAGCACCAGCAGGGCGCTGGCCAACAGGACCCGTAAACTCATCTTCATGTGCCGTCCCTCTTTCCCTGACATCGGGCGTGTACTCCTGATCGCTTGGACTAGTGATGCCTAATCCAAAAGACTAATCGGGTGCAAAGCCCCTACGAATCCTGAGGGAGTCCTGAGCATTCCCGACGTGACAATAATCACACTTCCGCACATTTTGACAACACGCAATGAAAATAACGGCAGTGCCACGACTAATCGGCGCGCATGCCATCGGTCGCCCGGCTCGGGTCTAGGCCAGGGTCCGTTCAATACCGGATAGCAGCTGCCGGGCTTCCGCAGCACCCGCCGGTCGCCTACCCGTAGCGGGCAATGCCCCAACCAGTTGCCGCACCAGCGCCGCGTTGTCTGCCGCCACGGATCCGTCAGCGAGCAGGCAATTGTTCTCAAAACCCACACGCGCATGCCCGCCCAGGCGCGCCGCCTCCATGGCCATCGCCAGCTCGTCACGGCCGAAGGCACACACCGCCCAGGGAAAAGATCTGCGTGGCAGCACCTCACGATAGGCCTTCATCTGCTGCCCCATGGCCGCGCTCGACTTGTCCTTGCGTCCCAGCACCAGCAAGACGAATGGATGCTCCACACCGAAGAACCCCTGCTGGCGCAGGCGCTCGAAGCGCAGCAACTCCTCGGGTGAATACAAGATGAACTGCATCAGGATGCCGGCGCGGGCCAGGCCACAAAAAAACGCGCGCGCCTCAGGCTCGGCGGCCTCGTCAGGACACAACTCCGCCAAGGCCAGCGATACCGCCTCCGGCTGCAGTGTCTCCACCATGTCGCGCTGCTGGGCTGCACTGTACTGGCCCGCCGCTTCCGTGGTCACTTGCAGGATCAGGCGATCGCCAGTCACTTCTCGAATCGCGGCCAGGGTCTCCCGGTAACGCCCGACGTCAAGGCTGTGCTGGCCGGCGGCGTCGCGTACGTGAAGGTGCAGGAGCGCGGCGCCTGCCGCGGCCACGTCCAGCGCGCAGACCGCAAGCTCTGCGGCCGTGATTGGCAGGGCGGGATGATCGTCGCGCCCCAGTCGGGCGCCGTTGGGCGCTACGCCGATGATCAGCCTGGCGTCAGGCACTCAACACCTGGCGCAGCGTACGGCCCAGCTTGTCGGCCAACTCGGCAACCTCATTGCTGGTCCAGTTGTACGGCGGCGCGATCAATACATGGTCCCCATTGACCCCATCCGCAGTACCGGAGCCCGGATAGCAGATCAGCCCTTCCGCCATGGCAGTGGACTTGATTGCGCGCGCCAGGCCGCGCGCCGCCGGGAAGGGCTGGCGGGTCTCGCGTGATTCCACCAGCTCGACGCCGATCAGCACACCCATGCCGCGTATGTCGCCCACGTGGGGATGCTGGCCCAACGCGTCCGCCAGCGCCGCCATCACCTGCTCACCCAGTGCCGGTACTCGCTCGATCAGTGCCTCTTCTTTCAGCACGCGCTGCACGGCCAACCCCGCCGCACAGGCCAATGCGTGCCCGGAGTAGGTGTGCCCATGCACGAAGTGCCCGTTGCCAGCGGTGACTCGTTCATAGACACGGCGATGCACGATGAGCGCGCCGAGCGGCTGATAGCCCCCGGCGAGACCCTTGGCCACCGTCACCAGGTCGGGCTCGATACCGAACTTGCTCGAGGCATAGCGGCTGCCGGTGCGGCCCATGCCGCACATCACCTCATCGGCAATCAGCAACACGCCATGGCGACGGCAGGTCGCCTGGATGCGCTCGAAATATCCTGGCACGGCTGCAACCGCGCCCAGCGTTGCGCCCACCACCGGTTCCGCAATGAAGGCGGCAACACGATCGGGGCCGGCGCGCTGGATCTCGGCCTCAAGCTCGGCGGCGCTGCGCTCGGCGTAATCCTCGACCGATTCGCCGGCGGCCTGGTGGCGATAGGCATAGCAGGGCGCGATGGCACGCGTAGCAAGCAGCAGCGGCTCGTAGATTTCGCGGCGCTTGTGGTTGCCGCTGACCGACAGCGCGCCCAGGGTGTTGCCGTGATAACTCTGGCGGCGATGGATGAAGATGTCGCGCTGGGGCTCGCCGGAGGCAACGTGAAACTGTCGCGCCAGCTTCAGTGCCGCTTCGGTGGCCTCGGATCCACCCGACAGGAAGTACACCTGCGAAAGCCCGGCCGGCGCGCCCTCTATCAGCGATTCAGCCAGGCTTTCTGCTGGCGCGTTGGTGAAGAACGAGGTGTGGGCGAAAGCCAGCGCATCGGCCTGCTGGTGGATGGCCGCCAGCACGCGCGGATGACCGTGCCCGAGTATCGAGATGGCCGCGCCACCCGAGGCATCAAGGTACTGCTTGCCCGACGTGTCATACAGGTAGGCGCCCTTCCCGCTTGCGGCAGTAGGCAGCACATCGGCCGGACTGCGATGAAATACCCGAGTCATGATCACCATCCTTCCGCAAGCTGCCACGACCAGCGCCGATACAATAACCAAAGCGGGTCGGGCGAAGGGAAATCGCTTCGCCTATATAGGGTTGCCGGATCGATGTGCAAGATACGCCTGCCAGAGAAGCCGCGCCGCCACCGAGCGCCAGGGTGCCCAGGCTTTTGTGATGGCTCGCTGGCGAGTGGCATCGGGCCTCTCGCGCAGGCGCTTGGCGCGCTTGAGCGCGATGGCCAGCGCCAGATCGCCCTGCGGCCAGACATCGGGCCGGCGCAGGGCCATCAGGTAGTAGACATCCACGGTCCACGGACCCAGCCCGGGTACCGCCAGCAGTTGTTCTCGCCCGGCCCCATCTTCGCCGCCTGCAATCGCGCTGAGGTCAATTTCCTGCCGCAACAACTTCTGCGCCAGGCCGACACAGTAAGAAGCCTTTTGCCGTGTCAGCCCGGCATTGCGCAGGCCATCCTCACCCAGTTGCAGGATCGCCTCGGGCGTCACGCTGCCTGCAACGCGTACCAGCCTCAGGTACAGCGTCCGCGCAGCGACCAGTGACACCTGCTGCTCAAGAATGATCTGCACCAGACAGGCAAAGCCCGGCCGCCGCCCCCACATCGGCGGCACGCCATGGCGACCCAGCAAATCGGCCAGGTCCGGGTCACGTCGCGCCAATGTTTTCGCGGCCGCGACCAGCGTGTCTCGTGTCAGTGCGCGGGCTTGCTGCATTTGGTGAAATTGTGCGGCATGGTAGTCTGCGACGACACTCCCAACGGACTCCTATGACTGGTCGCGGCCACTTGTTCGTCGTCGCGGCGCCCTCCGGCGCCGGCAAGACCAGCCTGATGCGGGCGCTGATGCAGCGCCTGCCCAGGCTGTCCTTCTCTGTTTCCTGCACCACCCGTGCGCCGCGCAGTGGCGAGGTCGACGGACACGACTACTTCTTCGTCAGCCGCGAGGAATTCCAGCGCCGCGTCGATGCCGGCGCCTTTGTCGAATACGCCGAAGTCTTCGGTAACCTTTACGGTACCGAGCGCCGGCAGGTGGAGGCGGCACTGGACCAGGGCCGCGACCTGATCCTGGAAATCGACATCCAGGGTGCGCGCCAGGTGCGCCAGCACCTGCCCGAAGCTATTCATGTTTTCATCCTGCCGCCGTCGCGCGCTGAACTGGAAAATCGCCTGCGCAGCCGCCGCACTGACAGCGACGCCGCCATCGCCCGGCGCCTGGCCGATTCCGTCAAGGAAATGACCCACTGGCGCGAGTTTGACTTCATCGTGGTTAACCAGGACTTTGCTGCGGCCCTGGCCGACCTGGAGGCGGTATTTTGCGGCCAGGGAGACAAGTCGCGCAGCGACCGGGCCGGTCTGGCGGAACACGTCCAGGGGCTGTTGAAGCCCGCAGGAGATAGCTGACGCGGGGCCAGGACTTTGGCTAGGATGCGCACATCACGGGAGGGATTTCCGGATGCATACCAAGGACAGGTCACCAGGTAGTCGCAAGTGGCACGCTATTTCGGTCAAGGCCGGAAAAGGTGCCTGCAAGACTGCCCTTGAACTCAAGCACAAGCGCTGGCTGTCGAAAGATGCCCCTAAGCTGCCGCTGGACGGCTGCCAGCAGCCCGGGCACTGCAGCTGCGTTTATGCCCACCATGAAGACCGCCGCGCAGGCGATGGCCGCCGCGCTGAGGAAAATGACCGTTTTTCCACGCCCAAGAAGCCCAGCGGCGAGCGGCGCCTGGGCCGCGACCGGCGTTCCCGCCCCGACGATTGAGCCTTGTCACGCGGCGCTGGCCCGGACACCCCGGTTCCGGTATCCTTTCCGGTCCAATTGCCTGAATTAATGGACTTTTCCCATGGCTCGCATCACCGTCGAAGACTGCATGCATTCGGTCGACAATCTGTTCGACCTCGTCCTCCTGGCCTCCAAGCGCTCGCGTCAGCTGGCCAATGGCGCGGAAGCCCGCGTTGATTGGGAGAACGACAAGGTCACGGTGGTGGCGCTGCGCGAGATTGCCGAGGGCAAGGTGACCATGGATCTCATGAGCGAGCCGGACCCCGAGCCGGAACCGGAGATCATCATCGAGCCGCCGATGGATCTGGACACGGACTTCCGCGCACCGCAGCTGGGCCTGGGGGACTGACCCCGGGGCGCTTGCGCCAATGAACTACGCGTCCTCCATCCTTGGGCTGCTGCCGGGTGGTCGACGCGCTCCCGGACTTCCGCAACTGATCGCCAAGGTCGAGGGCTACTTGCCCCCGGACCAGGTCGAGCGCCTGCGCGAAGCGCACGAGTTTGCTGCGGCCGCACACCAGGGCCAGAAGCGCCAGTCCGGCGAGGCCTACATCACCCACCCGATCGCGGTGGCCGACATCCTCGCTGACCTGCATATGGATGGCGCAACGCTCACGGCTGCCCTGTTGCATGACGTGGTCGAGGACACGCCATCCTCAGCGGCGGAAATCGCCGAGCGCTTCGGCCGCGAAGTCGCCGAAATCGTCGATGGCGTCACCAAGCTCGACCAGATCCAGTTCAAGAGCCGCAAGGAAGCGCAGGCCGAAAGCTTTCGCAAGATGATCCTGGCCATGGTGCGCGACATCCGCGTGATCATGGTCAAGCTTGCCGATCGCACCCACAACATGCGCACGCTGTCGTCGATGCCACCGCAGAAGCGCCGCGCCGTGGCGCGCGAGACGCTGGACATCTACGCGCCGATCGCCAATCGCCTGGGCATCCATTCCATCAAGCTGGAGCTTGAGGACATTGGCTTTCGCACCCTCTATCCGCAGCGTTACCGCGTCATTGAGCGCGAGCTCAAGCGCGCGCGCGGCAACCAGAAGGAATTCCTGCCGAAGATCAACAAGGCCTTGCGTACGGCACTGGAAACTGCCGGCGTAACCGCCGAAGTGGAGGCGCGCGAAAAGCACTTGTTCAGCATCTACGCCAAGATGCGGCGCAAGCGCCTGCCACTGGCGCAGATCGTCGACGTCTTTGGCCTGCGCATCGTGGTCAACTCGGCGGATGACTGCTACCGGGTGCTCGGCGTGGTGCACGGCCAGTTCAGGCCGATGCCCGGGCGCTTCAAGGACTACATCGCCATCCCGCGGGTCAACGGCTACCAGTCGTTGCACACCACGCTGTTTGGCCCCAATGGCATTCCGATCGAGGTGCAGATCCGCACCCGCGATATGCACCGCCTCGCGGAATCCGGCATCGCCGCGCACTGGCAGTACAAGACCGGCGAGAGCACGGCTGACGCCCAGCAGGGTCGCGCCCGCGAGTGGCTGCAAAGCGTGATGCAGCTACAGGAAGGCACGGCGGAGGAATTGCTCGAGGGCGTGAAGGTCGACTTGTTCCCGGACAAGGTCTACGTGTTCACGCCGCGTGGCGACATCATGCGCCTGCCGCGTGGCGCCACCTGCGTGGACTTTGCCTTTGCCGTACATACCGGCGTCGGCCAGCGTTGCGTTGCCGCCAAGGTGGATAGGCGCCTGGTGCCCTTGCGCACCGTGCTGCGAAATGGCCAGACGGTCGAGATCATCACCGCCAAGGGTGCGCAGCCGAATCCAGCCTGGGCCAATTTCGTGGTCTCCGCCAAGGCCCGCTCGACCATTCGCCATTACCTGCGCACGCTCAAGCGCGGCGAAGCCGTCAACCTGGGGACGCGGATGCTCAACCAGGCCCTCGGCGAATTCAAGCTGACGGTCAAGGGCTTGCCGGCCGGCCGCCTGGATGAGGTGGCGCAGGCGCTGAACCTGCGTGACGGGCGCGAATTGCTGGAGCGCGTGGGCCTGGGCGAGCGCATTTCACGACTGGTCGCGCGGCGCTTGCTGCCGCGTGATGCCGAGCCCGCAGTCGGCGGTACGCTGGAGCCCCTGTGCATTGCTGGTACCGAAGGGCTGGTGGTCAGCTATGCACGCTGCTGCTTCCCGATTCCCTATGATCCGGTGGTCGCGTTCCTGTCCAGCGGCCGCGGCGTAGTGATCCACCGGGAAAACTGCTCCAACATTTCCGGCTATGGCAAGCAGCCCGACAAGTGGATTTCCGCCTCCTGGCAGAAGGAACAGGGCCGCCTGTTCAGTTCCGAATTGCGCGTCGAGGTCGAGAACCGGATGGGCATGCTGGCGCAGGTCGCGGCACAGATCGCTGCCGAGAAGAGCAACATCAGCCACGTCAACGTGGATTCGGCCTCCGGCGACACCTCGGTGATCATGTTCGAGGTGCAGGTCGAGGACCGCTCGCACCTTGCGCGCCTGATTCGCGCCATACGTGCCATGCCGGAAGTGCTGAAGGTCGAGCGCACACTGACCTGACACCGCTATCCTGTCGGCCACCCGGCCAACGACGGAGCCAACAATGACGCGACGCATCATTCATACGGACCAGGCCCCCAAGGCCATTGGCCCCTATTCGCAGGCCGTACAGGCCGGCGACACCATCTACCTGTCGGGACAGATACCGCTGGATCCGGCCACGGGCGAGTTGGTCACCGGCGGATTCGAGGCCGAAGCGAGACGCGTGTTTGAGAATCTCTCCGCAGTGGCCGACGCCGCCGGCAGTCGCCTGGCCGATGCCGTACGCGTGACCATCTACCTGACGGACCTTGGCCAGTTCGCCGTGGTGAACAGCGTGATGGCCGAATACTTCAATGCGCCCTTCCCGGCGCGGGTCACCATCGGTGTTGCTGCGCTGCCGCGCGGCGCGCAGGTCGAGATCGACTGCATCCTGGTGCCGTGACACTCGCCGAGAGGCCGGTGACCCTACTCAAGGGGGTTGGCCCGTCACTGGCCGGCCGCCTGAAGCGTCTCGACATCGAAACTGTCGAGGACCTGCTGTTCCTGCTGCCGGCGCGCTACGAGGATCGCACCCGCGTCGTGCCCATCGGCAGCCTGAAGCCTGGTGATCGCGCGGTGGTGGAAGGCGAGATCCAGCTGGCCGAAGTCACCTTTCGCAAGCGACGTTCCTTGTTGATTCGACTCAGCGATGGCACCGGCTTCCTGACGCTGCGCTTCTTCCACTTCAGTGGCGCGCAGCAACAGCAACTGGCCCGCAATACCCGCCTGCGCTGCTTCGGCGAAGCCAGGCGCGGACCGCTCGGACTTGAAATCGTGCATCCCGAATATCGCCTCGCCGACTTGCCGGATGCGCAGGCCGTCGAGGGCTCACTCACGCCCATCTACCCGGCCACCGAAGGCGTGCAACAGGGTCGCCTGCGCCTGCTGACGGCGCAGGCGCTGGCCGGACTGGCCAGCCAGGGCTTGCCCGACTGGCTGCCTGCGGCGTTGACGCGGGAATTGCAGTTTCCGCAGCTGGCCGAGGCGCTGGAGTACGTTCATCGTCCGCCGCCGGAGGCCGAGCTTTCCTTGCTGGCCAGCGGCCACCATCCGGCGCAGCGTCGCCTTTCCTTCGAGGAACTGCTCGCGCATCAATTAACGCTGCGGCAATTGCGCCGCGAGGCCCAGGCGGATCCCGCCTGGCCACTGGCGGCGGCGGGCAAGCTGGCTGCACGCCTGATGCAGTCCATCGGCTTCTCGTTGACTGCAGCACAGCAACGCGTGGCAGCCGAGATCGATACCGACCTGCGTCGCGACCACCCCATGCTGCGCCTGGTGCAGGGCGATGTCGGCTCCGGCAAGACTGTCGTCGCCGCGCTGGCGGCAATGTCGGCTATTGAATGCGGCGGACAGGCCGCGCTGATGGCGCCGACGGAATTGCTCGCCGATCAACACGCACAGAATTTCTCGCGTTGGCTGCAGCCGCTGGGGATTTCGTCACTGCTGCTGACCGGGCGGCTGACCGCGCGCGTCCGGGCCAGCACCCTGGCGGCGATAGCCGACGGCACCGTCAGCCTGGTGATCGGCACGCATGCGCTATTCCAGGAAGGCGTGCAGTTCAAGCAGCTCTCACTGGTGGTCGTGGATGAGCAGCATCGATTCGGCGTGCATCAACGCCTGGCGCTAAGGGACAAGGGCAGCGCCAAGGGGCGCTTTCCACATCAATTGATCATGACCGCCACGCCGATACCACGCACCCTGGCGATGACCGCCTATGCTGACCTGGATGTCTCGGTCATTGACGAATTGCCGCCCGGGCGCACGCCAGTCAGCACCGCAGTGATACCCGACAGCCGTCGCGATGAGGTGGTCCAGCGCATCGAGGTGGCCTGCGGCGAGGGACGCCAGGCCTACTGGGTGTGTCCGCTGATCGAGGAATCCGACGCGCTGGAAGCGCAGGCGGCCGAGGAGACCGCAGCGGCCTTGGCCGCGGCCCTGCCCGGAATCGTGGTTGGGCTGGTGCACGGGCGCATGCCCGCAACCGCAAAAGAAAAGACCATGGCGCGGTTCAAGGCGGGCCTGATCCAGCTCCTGGTCGCCACCACGGTCATCGAGGTTGGCGTCGATGTCGCCAATGCCAGCCTGATGGTTGTCGAGAACGCCGAGCGCATGGGCCTGGCGCAGCTGCACCAGCTACGCGGGCGCATTGGTCGCGGCGCGGCCGAAAGCCATTGCGTGCTCATGTACCATGCGCCGCTGTCGGCGCTGGCGCGCGAGCGCCTGCAGGTCATGCGCTCCACCAATGATGGATTTGAAGTGGCGCGGCGCGACCTGGAGTTGCGCGGCCCAGGCGAGTTGCTGGGTACCCGCCAGACCGGCCTGCTGCAGCTGCGTGTCGCCGACCTGATGCGCGACGCCGACCTGCTGCCACGGGTCCAGCAGGCAGCAGACGTGATGCTGGACGCACATCCCGATAACATTGCGCCGCTCAAGCGCCGATGGATTGGTGCAGGAACCCGCTACGGTAAAGTATGAACATGCCCGCGCCCGCCACCACCCTTGAACCGGCCGAAGACTGGTCCGCCACCCTGGCTGACGCCAGTAACGAAGCCGTGCGCGCCTGGCTCTCCGAGCCAGGCCTGCTGACTGCACGGCTACAGGCACGATGCGCGGATTGCGCGGGGTTGGTGGTGGTCGGCCAGCAGGCAACGGAACTGTCGCCGGCACATTGCGCGCTGCTCGATGCCAGTTCGATGGCCGGACATGTACGCGAAGTCGAGCTCACCTGCGGCGGTGATGCGTGGATCTTTGCGCAGACGCTGATCCCGGAAGCCACCATGGCCCGCCACCCCTGGCTGGCGGCCCTGGGTGATTCCGCCCTCGGCGCACGCCTGGCGGACGTGCCCGGCATCCAGCGCGGGCTGCTGGAATTTTCGCGCCTGCAACCCGGTCATGCCTTGTTTGAGCGCGCCGCGCGAAATTGCGCCATCCGGCCCAAGCACTTGTGGGCACGACGCTCCTGGTTTGCGATGAATGGCGACCGACTCCTGGTGCAGGAAGTCTTCCTGCCATCCTCACTGTCATGAGCGAAGAATTGCGTCCCGCGCCACCGCGCCGCGCTCCGCGCGACCCCACCTACAAGCCACGCTGGCGCCCGACGCCCTTGCGCAGCGCCGGCATGGCCCTGGGCCGCTCACTAAATGACTACGCGCTGTTGATGCGGCTGCATCGTCCCATCGGCATCTGGCTGCTGCTGTGGCCAACGCTGTGGGCACTGTGGATAGCGGGCGCCGGCCGACCTACCCCGGACATTTTCCTGATCTTCATGGCCGGCGTCGTGGTCATGCGCTCCGCGGGTTGTGTCATCAATGACTACGCCGACCGTGAGATCGACCCCAGGGTCGAGCGCACGCGTGGGCGGCCGCTGGCCTCGGGGCGCGTCAGTCCGGGCGAGGCCCTGGCGCTGTTTTTCTCGCTGGGGCTGATCGCGATCTGGCTGGCGTTGCAGCTGGATCCACTGGCGCAGATGTACGCCGCAGCCGGTGGCGCGCTCACCGTTACTTATCCTTTCCTCAAGCGCTTCGTGCACCTGCCGCAGTTCTACCTCGGGCTCGCCTTCGGCTGGTCGTCACCGATGGCATTCGCCGCGCTGACCGGTGCCGTGCCGAGCGTGGCCTGGTTGATTCTCGCCACGGTCGTACTGTGGGCGGCGGTCTACGACACCATGTATGCCATGGTGGATCGCGCCGATGACCTGGCTGCCGGCATCAAGTCCACTGCGATACTGTTCGGCGATGCCGATCGCCTGATCATTGGCGTGATGCAGGTGATGGTGCTGTTGTCCTTGTGGCTGATCGGTGATGGTGAGGGTTTCGGGCGCTGGTACGACGCGGGCCTCATTGCGGGCGCCGCCATCTTTGCCTACCAGCAGCGCCTGATCCGCCAGCGCGAACCCGCCCGCTGCTTCCAGGCCTTCAATAACAACCACTACTTTGGCCTGGTGGTCTTCATCGGCCTGGCGCTGGATTTCCTGTACCGCTAGGCGCGCGCCACCGCCCAGACTTCGATCCATTCGACGCCTGCTGCGCGCAGGCATGAAGCCAGCGCCACCGCCGTCGCGCCCGTGGTCACGACGTCATCAACGATGGCAAGGCGTGATGGCACAGCGCCCGGGCGCACAGCAAACGCATCCTTCAGGTTGACGCGCCGGGCACGCCGGCCCAGGCCCGCCTGCTCCAGCGTTGCGCGCTTGCGCCGCACCAGCCCGTGCAGCACCGGCAGCCCCAGTGGCCGGGCTGCGTAGCGGGCAATCTCCAGCGCCTGGTTGTAGCCGCGCTCGCGCTCGCGCAGGGCATGCAGGGGCACCGGCAAGACAGCCTCAACCTGGCTGCGATGGGTGGCGATGCGACGCGAGAGCAACGTTCCGAGGACGCGCCCCCGCGAAATGTCGCCCCGATACTTCAGGTCGCGAATCAACTCGGCCACCGGGAAGTCGTAATGAAACGCGGCGATGACCCGGTCAAAAGGTGGTGGCTGACGTCGGCAACGCTTGCAGGGCAGTAGACCGTGCCCCATTTCGGCGCAGCGCGGGCAGGATGCCCCCAGCCAGGGCAGGTCAGCCTCGCAGGCGGCGCAAAGATCCAGTGCCGGGCGCTGCCCCGGATCAAGGCATAGCACGCAAGTGGGCGGGAAAAGCTGCCCGGAGAGCAGTTGCAACTGATGGTAAACCCAGGCCCCTGCGCCAGGTTGACAGTGCCAGCCATGGCTCCAATACTCGCGCACCAGAGCAGCCTGCCCCGGCCCCCGACGGCAGGCGAAGTGAATTTCCCGCGACTTTGGATGCAAACATGACCCTCGACCTGACCCGCCTTGGTGAAACCCGCACTGACTGGACGCTGGACGAAGTTCGCGAACTTCACGCGCTGCCCTTTGCCGACCTGATGCACCAGGCGCAACTGGTGCACCGCCGGCATTTCGACCCCAACACCGTGCAGGTCTCGACCCTGGTGTCGATCAAGACCGGCGCCTGTCCCGAGGACTGCGGCTATTGCTCGCAGAGCGTGCGCCACGACACTGGTCTTGAGCGCGAGGCCTTGCTGCAGATCGAGGACGTCGTCGGTCGCGCTCGCGCCGCCCAGGCCAATGGCGCGACGCGCTTTTGCATGGGCGCGGCCTATCGCAGCCCGAAGGACCGCGACCTGGCGGTGATCACCGAGATGGTGCGCGAGGTCCGTGCACTGGGCATGGAGACCTGCGCGACGCTGGGCATGCTGACGCCGGCGCAGGCGGCGAAACTGAAGGACGCCGGGCTCGACTACTACAACCACAACCTCGACACCTCGGCCGAGTACTACGACAAGGTCGTCACCACGCGCAGCTACCAGGATCGCCTCGATACGCTCTCGGCCGTGCGCGAGGCCGGCATCAATGTCTGCTGCGGCGGCATCCTCGGCATGGGTGAGGCGGCGACCGATCGCGTCAGCCTGCTGCATACGCTGGCCACGCTGCCGGAGCATCCGCAGTCGGTGCCGATCAATCACCTGGTGCCGGTGGCCGGCACCCCGCTGGCCGACAGCGCAGCGCTGGATCCGCTGGACTTTGTGCGCATGATCGCGGTGGCGCGCATCCTCATGCCGCGCGCCCATGTGCGCCTGTCGGCCGGACGCAGTGGCATGAGCGATGAGACCCAGGCGCTGTGCTTTCTCGCCGGTGCCAACTCCATCTTCTACGGCGAGCGCCTGCTGACTACCACCAATCCGGACACCGTTCACGACCAGCGGCTATTCCAGCGCCTGGGCATTCGTCCCGAGGCACTACCCGCGGCACAGCACTGATTGCCATGACGGGCCCGGACGCCGGACCACTGGCGGCACGACTGCAGCAACTGAAATCCGATGGGCTTTATCGGCTGCGTCGCAGCGTGGCCCGCGAGGCGGGCGGTGAAGCTCGCGCCACAGTCATCGCCGACGGCCAGCGCTGCGTGGATTTTTGCAGCAACGACTACCTGGGGCTGGCCAACCACGCGGCGGTCATTGCCGCCTTCACACGCGCGGCGAGCAGTCACGGCGTTGGCGCCCGTGCCGCGCACCTGGTGACCGGCCATCATCCAGAACACGCAGCACTGGAGCGGGAACTGGCTGAATTCACCGGGCGCGAGCGTGCCTTGCTGTTTAGTACCGGCTACATGGCCAATCTCGGCGTGGTCTCTGCGCTGGCGGATCGCGGGTCCATCGTCCACCAGGACCGACTCAATCACGCCTCGCTGCTTGACGCTGCATTACTCACTCGCGCCAGGCTGTGGCGCTATCCGCATGGCGATGTCGAGACGCTCGCCACTCGCCTGGCAAAGGCACCGGGCCGCGCCGCGCTGGTGCTCACCGACGGCGTCTTCAGCATGGATGGCGACCTGGCGCCGCTACCCGCCCTGGCAGCGACCTGTCGCGCGCACGGCGCGACACTGATTGTCGATGATGCGCATGGCTTTGGCGCGTTGGGCCCACAAGGCGCCGGCAGCATTGCCCACCATGGACTGGGCGCCGACGACGTGCCGATTGTGATGGGGACTTTTGGCAAGGCGCTGGGCACGTTTGGCGCGTTTGTCGCTGCCGATAACGATGTGATCGAGACGCTGATCCAGCGCGCGCGCACCTACATCTATACGACCGCGTTGCCACCGGCGGTTGCCGCTGCCACCCGTGCGGCGCTTACCGTGTCAATCAACGAACCCTGGCATCGCGAACAGCTGCAGGCGCGCATCGAGCAATTTCGTCGTGAAGCCGCGCGCGAGCATTTACCACTGATGCCCTCCTTCACCGCCATCCAGCCTGTTGTAGTTGGCATCGCAGCCGATGCGCTTGCGGCCAGCGAGCGCCTGCTGCGCCGCGGCTACCTGGTGAGTGCCATTCGCCCACCGACCGTCGCGGAGGGTTCTTCGCGGCTGCGCGTGACGCTTTCAGCCCTGCATCGCGAAAGCGAAGTCTCAGGCCTGGTTACCGCCCTGGCCGAGAGCCTCGCCGGATCATCTGCATGAGTGCGCCCGTCCTGGTCACGCTGCCGGGATTCGGCATGACACGCCGTACGTTGCTGCCCCTGGGCGGTCTCGCATTGGACCTGCCCGGTCAAGGTGAGCGCCCCGCGATTGCCGGTGGCCTGGAGGCCTGGGTTGCCAAGCTGGCCGAACAACTGCCCGCGCGTTGCAATGTGCTGGGCTGGTCACTGGGCGCAACGCTCGCCCTGGCACTGGCCATCGCGCGCCCCACACAGGTCAATCGCCTGATCCTGGTGGCAGCCACACCGCGATTCGTAAATGGAGCGGGCTGGAACCGGGGCATGCCCGCGCCGGCATTCAGTGAATTCGAGGAATCCGTGGCGCAGGATGCGCCTGCGGCGCTTCTGCGCTTCACCGCGCTGCAGGCGCAAGGCGACCGTGAGGAACGGCGCGTACTTCGTGAGTTACGTGTCGCTGCCTGCCGCTCCGGCGAGACCCATCGCGCCGCCTTGGCCGACAGCTTGGCCGTGTTGCGCGATACCGATTTGCGCCAGCAGCTGCCAGGCATCCAGGCCGCCACATTGGTGATTGCCGGTGGCCAGGACCGCCTGGTGCCGGCGGCGGCGGGACAATACCTGCAGGAGACCATGCCAAATGCCCGGGTTTGCCTCTTCCCGGAAGCAGCTCATGCGCCGTTCTGCTCCGATCATGCTGGCTTCATGCGGCTATTAGCAGATTTCTTGCAAGAAAATGACTGAATCAGAATATCGCCTGGAAAAGCGTGTTGTGCGCCGGTCCTTCGATCGCGCCAGCACCAGCTATGACACCGCCGCCCGACTTCAGGGCCAGGTTCGCGAACTGTTGCTGGGTCGACTCGACTGGCTGGGATTTGCCCCGGAAACCATCGTTGATCTGGGCTGTGGCACGGGCCACGGCGCCCGAGCGCTGCGCGATCGCTGGCGTAAGGCGCGCGTCGTGGCTATGGACATCGCGCCAGGCATGCTGCGTGTCGCCGGCCAGCAGCAGGGATGGTTCCGGCGTTTCGATCGCGTTTGCGCCGATGCACTGGCCCTGCCACTGGCGAGCGCCAGCGTGGACCTGTTGTTCTCCAACCTGATGCTGCAATGGTGTGATGACCTCGATGCGGTATTTCGTGAGTTCCGCCGCGTGCTGCGTCCGCGCGGGGTGCTCTGCTTCACCACTTTCGGGCCCGCCACCCTGCATGAGCTGCGCTCGGCCTGGGCCGAGGCTGATGACTACACCCATGTCAGCCCGTTTGCCGACATGCACCAGATTGGAGAGGGCCTGATGCGGGCTGGCCTGGCAGAACCGGTGCTCGACATCGAGCGGATGTCGCTGCAGTACGCAGACATGGCCGGCCTGATGCGCGACCTCAAGGCGATTGGTGCCGGCAATGCCACCATCGGCCGAGCCCGCGGCCTGACCACGCGCGCGCGCCTTGTTGCTGCCACCAACGCATACGAGGCATATCGCAGCGATGGCTTGCTGCCGGCCAGCTACGAGGTGATCTTCGGCCAGGCCTGGGCGCCAGGTGCCACGGCACCGCAGCGCTCGCAGCGCCGCGGTGAATTCACGGTCGCGCCCGACAGTATCGGGCGCAGGAGTGGCTGATATGCGCAGGGATTTCTTTGTGACCGGCACCGACACCGGTGTGGGCAAGACCCTGGTCAGCGCCGCGCTGATGCAGCGACTGCAGCAGGCTGGCCTGCGCGTCGCCGGCATGAAGCCGGTGGCCGCCGGGCTCGCGGCAGCGGGCAGCGGCAATGAAGATGCCTTGCTGCTGCAGGCCGCCGCCAGTGATGCGCAGCCCTATTCGATCGTTAATCCCTGCCTTTACCAGCCTGCCATTGCGCCGCATATCGCGGCCGCCGAATCCGGGCAAGCCATGGATATGGGGCGCATCGACAGCGCTTTTCACCAGCTGCAGGCCAATTCGGACTGCGTCATCGTCGAAGGTGCGGGTGGCTTGCTGGTGCCGATGGACGATGAGCGCTCGCTGGCCGAATTGCCACAGCGGCTCGGGCTGGAGGTGATCCTGGTGGTGGGATTGCGCCTGGGCTGCCTGAATCACGCACTGCTGACTGCCGAAGCGCTGGCTGCCCGCGGACTGACCCTGGCCGCCTGGGTGGGCAATGTCATCGACCCGGGCATGGCGCGTCTTGAAGCCAATATCGAAACCCTGACCCGGCGCCTGAGCGCACCCTGCCTGGGCATCGTTCCCTGGCAGACCAAGCCGGATCCGGCCAGTACCGCCCAGGTCCTTGATTGCAGGGCGCTGCTGCACGATTCCTGATCAGGCCGATGGCGCCAGGCTTGGGCGGCCACTTCGTGTTGCGGCAGGCCTTGGCGTCCCTTACGATGCGCGCCTCTCGCGTTTGACCCAAAATGCCTGCTGAGCCGGGGTATTACCTGCATCCTCCGGGACCTGGCGGCCAATGCTGGCGGGCCGCGCAATGAACATGGAGCACGGGGTTTTCATGGTGAACCTGAAGATCAAGACAAGGGTCATCCCTGGCGTATTGCTGGCGCTCGCCGCAGTACCTGCCCGGGCCGACTGGAGCTTGCTGAACATGCCCATCGGCGTCAGTGAGTTGTCACGCGAAATCTACGACATGCACATGATCATGCTGTGGATCTGCCTGGTCATTGCCGTCCTCACCTTCGGCGCGATGACCTGGTCGCTGGTGAAGTTCCGCAAGTCCAAGGGCGCGGTGCCCGATACCACCATGCTGCACAACGCCAAGCTCGAGGCGGTGTGGACCATCATCCCGGTGCTGATCCTGGTGGGCATGGCGCTGCCGGCGCTGGCCAAGCTGATCAAGATCGAGGACACCAGCAACTCGGGCCTGACCGTCAAGGTCACCGGTTACCAGTGGCAGTGGCACTACGAATACCTGGGCAGCGGCGTGTCCTTCTATAGCCGCCTCGACCGCGCCAGCGACGAAGCGCGCCAGCTCGGCTCCGGAATCGACCCGACCACCGTGCCGAATTACTTGCTGGAAGTAGACAAGCCGCTGGTCATCCCGACCGGCACCAAGGTGCGCCTGCTGTTAACCGCCCAGGACGTGATCCACGCCTGGTGGGTGCCGGATTTCGGCATGAAGCGCGACGCCATCCCGGGCTTCATCAACGAGATGTGGATCTCAGTGGATGCCGACAAGCCGGGCACCTACCGCGGCCAGTGCGCCGAGCTGTGTGGCGCTGATCACGGCTTCATGCCGATAGTCGTCGTGGCCAAGCCGCGCGCCGAATTTGATGCCTGGCTTGCAGAACAGAAGGCGGAGTGAAGCACATGGGCCACGATAACCACGACCACAAGCCCAAGGGCATCAGCCGCTGGCTGACTACGACGAACCACAAGGACATCGGCACGATGTACCTGGTGTTCTCGCTGTGCATGTTCCTGGTGGGCGGCCTGATGGCACTGCTGATCCGCGCCGAGCTGTTCCAGCCCGGCCTGCAGCTGATTGACCCCGGCTTCTTCAACCAGATGACCACGGTGCATGCCCTGGTCATGGTGTTTGGCGCGGTCATGCCTGCCACGGTGGGCCTGGCCAACTGGATGATCCCGCTGCAGATCGGCGCGGCCGACATGGCGCTGCCGCGCATGAACCTGTTCAGCTTCTGGCTGCTGTTCTTTGCCTTCATGCTGCTGATTGCCACCCTGTTCATGCCGGGCGGCGCGCCGGCCTCGGGTTGGACCCTATATCCGCCGCTGGTGCTGCAGAGCGGCCAGGCCTTCCCGATGGCGGTGTTCGCCATTCACCTGATGGGCGCCTCGTCGATCATGGGAGCGATCAACGTCATCGTCACCATCGTCAACATGCGCGCGCCGGGCATGACGCTCTTGAAGATGCCGCTGTTCTCCTGGTCCTGGCTGATCACCGCCTACCTGCTGATCGCGGTGATGCCGGTGTTTGCCGGTGGCGTGACCATGCTGCTGACCGACTACTTCTTTGCCACCAGCTTCTTCAATGCGGCGGGCGGCGGTGACCCGGTGCTGTTCCAGCACATCTTCTGGTTCTTCGGTCACCCCGAGGTCTACATCATGATCCTGCCGGCCTTCGGCCTGGTGTCGGAGGTGATCCAGACCTTCTCGCGCAAGCCGATCTTCGGTTACGAGGCCATGGTTTACGCGATCGCGTCCATCGCCTTCCTGTCGTTCATCGTCTGGGCCCACCACATGTTCACCGTGGGCATGCCGCTGGTGGCGCAGATGTTCTTCATGCTCGCCACCATGCTGATCGCGGTGCCGACCGGCGTGAAGGTGTTCAACTGGACCGCTACGCTGTGGCGCGGCTCGATCAGCTTTGAGCCGCCCATGCTGTTCGCGCTGGCCTTCCTCTTCCTGTTCACCATCGGCGGCTTCTCCGGGCTGATGCTGGCCATCGTGCCGGCTGACTTCCAGTACCACGACACCTACTTCGTGGTGGCGCATTTCCACTACGTGCTGGTGCCGGGCGCGGTGTTCGCCATCATGTCCGGCGTGTATTACTGGTTGCCGAAATGGACCGGCCACATGTACAGCATGACCCTGGCCAAGTGGCACTTCTGGCTGTCGACCATCTTCGTTAACGTGTTGTTCTTCCCGCAGCACTTCCTCGGCCTGGCCGGCATGCCGCGGCGCATCCCGGACTACGCCAACCAGTTCACTGACTGGAACATGGTCTCCAGCATCGGCGCCTTCGGCTTCGGCCTGTCGCAGCTGCTGTTCGTGTGGATCCTGATCCGCTGCGCCCGTGGTGGCGAGAAGGCGACCGCCAAGGTCTGGGACCAGCCCTTCGGCCTGGAGTGGACCGTGCCCTCGCCGGCGCCGTATCACACCTTCGAGAAAGCCCCTGAGATCAAGTGACGCCATGACCGGGCCAGACGACAAGGACCTGCGCCGCCGCAACATCCGCCTGGCCCTGGTGCTGGGCGCGCTGGCGCTGGTGTTCTATGTCGCCTTCGCCTGGCTCAAGCTTGGCGAGGCGGGCTTATGAGCGAGTCCCCACGCAAGCGCTCGCATCGCTCGCTGGTCGCGCGCCTGCTGTTGATGGTCGCCGGCAGCTTTGCCTTTGGCTTCGCGCTGGTGCCGCTGTATGACGTGTTCTGCGAAATCGCCGGTATCGGCTCGCGCGATCGACTGGTGCAAGCCTCCAGTACCACGGCAGGCTCCGCCGACCAGAGCCGCAGCGTGACGGTTGAGTTCACTGCCTCGGTCAACGGCCTGTGGACGCTGGCACCAGAGGTGTCGTCGATGGAAGTCCATCCGGGCGCACTGGTCGAGGCGCGCTTTGTCGCCCGCAACCTCGCCGGCGTTGCCGCCACCGGCCATGCCGTGCCCAGCATCTCGCCGACCCGGGCCCAGCGCCACTTCAGCAAGACCGAGTGCTTCTGCTTCACCCCGCAGCACTTTGCCGCGGGCGAGCAGCGCGAGCTGCCGGTACGATTTATCGTCAGCCGTGACCTGCCCGCGGGCATCGACCGGCTGACGCTGTCCTACGCTTTCTATGATTCCGAGCGCCTGGCTGAGCAGGCGCCCACGACGACGCCCCGAGAAGGATGACGCTGATGGCCGACCACGCCCACGATTCCAGCCAGTACTACTTCCCGCATGGCAGCAAGTTGCCGGTGTTTGCCTCAGTGACGCTTTTCATCCTGATGGCGGGCACCGCCGCCATGCTCAATGGCGCCAGCTTTGGCAGCTGGATGATGGGCCTGGGCCTGGTGCTGCTGTTCATCGTGTTCTACGCCTGGTTTGGTGAGGTGGTCCGCGAAAGCGAGGCCGGCCTCTACAACCAGCAGGTCGATCGCTCGTTCCGCATGGGGATGATGTGGTTCATCTTCTCGGAAATAATGTTCTTCGCCGCTTTCTTCGGTGCGCTGTTCTACGTGCGCCAGTTTTCCGTGCAGTGGCTCGGCGGCGAGGGCGACAAGGCGCTCACCGGACTATTGTGGCCGGGGTTCGAGGCCGGCTGGCCCAGCAACGGCCCCGGCGAGTTGAGCCCGCGAGCGGATGGCAGCTTCGAGGTGATGGGCCCCTGGGGCCTGCCGGCGATCAACACCCTGCTGCTGCTCACCTCCGGCCTGACGCTGACCGTGGCGCACCATGCGCTCAAGGACGGCAAGCGCGGCGTACTGAAGCTGTTCCTGGCGCTGACTTTCATCCTCGGCTTCATCTTCCTCGGCGTGCAGGTCTATGAGTACGCCCATGCCTGGAATGAGCTGGGCCTGCAGATGGGCACCGGCGTCTACGGCTCCACCTTCTTCATGCTCACCGGCTTCCATGGCCTGCATGTCATGGTGGGCGCGATCATGCTGCTGGTGATCTGGCTGCGCTGCATGAAGGGCCATTTCACGCCACACAAGCATTTTGCCTTCGAGGCCGCGGCCTGGTACTGGCACTTCGTCGACGTAGTCTGGCTCGGCCTGTTCATATTCGTGTACTGGTTCTGAGGCGGGCGTGGGAGCCGAGCCAGTTGCAGGCAAACGCTTCGTCGCAATCGCTGGCAACATTGGTGCGGGCAAGACAGAACTGACCGAGTTCCTGTGCCGGCGCTACGACATCAAGCCGTTCTACGAACCCAACGAACAGAATCCCTACCTGGCGGATTTCTACGCCGACATGAAGACCTGGGCGTTTCGTTCACAGGTCTTCTTTCTCACCCACAAGTTCCGCCTGCACCTTGAGCTGCAGGACGAGCCGGGCACCGTGGTGCAGGACCGCACCATCTACGAGGATGCGGAAATCTTTGCGCGCAACCTGCACCTGCAGAAGCACATCAGCAAGCGCGACTTCACCACCTACTGGGACCTGTACCGCTCCATCAGCGCGACGCTACGCCCGCCCGACCTGATGATCTACCTGCGCTGCCCGGTGCGCGCACTGCGCCAGCGCATCCGCTCGCGCGGGCGCGAAATGGAACAGGACATCCCGACCGCCTACCTGCAGCGCCTGAATCGCCTCTACGAGGGCTGGTTCAAGCACTATGATCTTTCGCCGGTGCTGGTACTCGAGACCCACAAGCTCGACTACCTGACCGACCTGGTTGACCGTGTCGACCTCTTTGAACGTATCGAGAAGTACCTGTGAAATCCCTGCCCCCGTCCCGGAACCTGACATCTGCCGCCGAGATCAGCGCTGCGCTTGACCGCATGGCCAGCGAGATCACTGCCCGCCTCGCTGACAGCAACCCGCTGGCCATCACCGTGATGAACGGTGGCCTGGTGTTTGCCGGCCACCTGTTGCCACGCCTGCCCTTTTGCCTCGAAGTGGACTATGTGCACGTGCGTCGCTACGGCCACGACACCCACGGCGGCGAACTGGTCTGGGTAGCTGGCCCACACGAATCGGTAGCCGGTCGCACCATCCTGCTATTGGATGACATCCTCGATGAGGGCCGCACGCTGGTGGCGATTCGCGAACGGCTGATGCAGCTGGGTGCGAAGGAGGTACTGACGGCAGCGTTTGCACTCAAGGATCGCGGCGAGCCGCCGGCGATTGCAGCCGACTTCGTTGGCGTCACCGTGCCGAACGTCTTTGTTTTTGGTTTCGGCATGGACGTCGAGGGTTGCTGGCGCAACCTGCAGGAAATCCGCGCGCTGGAGGAAAATCCCGACTGACCGGTCGGGATCTCCATGCTACAAGGCGCGTCAGCTACCGAGGCCGTGCGGCTCGATCCAGCCCGCCTTCCAGGCGACGAACAGCAGGATGAATAGCGCCACCGACAACGAGATACGCACCGTCAGGGCCCGCACCATGCTCTTGGAGTTGCCCTTCGAACCCGTAACCAGGTGGTACAAGGCCACCGCCAGGCTCAGCAGGATCGCAACAAAGATGACCAGAACCACGATTACGACCATCGACATCGCATGCCCCCCAGGCTGGAGTCAGGGCGGAGTATAGCCAGATGACGGCGATGGGAAAGCGGCGCTTTGCGCCGTCCATAGGCTCCACACTGGCCGCGCTGGCGGGAATCCTCGCCTGCCTGTCGCTGGCGCAATGGCAGCTGGGACGGGCGGAACAGAAGCGTGTGTTGTTCGACGGTTTTGCCTCCGGTGATACGCCGGCCGTTGCGCTGCCCTCGAGCTTTGCCGCCGTCGAGCGTTACCAGCGCATCCAGGTTGTCGGTGCCTACGACCCCTCGCGGCAATTCCTGCTCGACAACATGACCGAGCAGGGCCGGCCGGGATTTCATGTGCTGACGCCCCTGCTGCTCAACAACGGGCGCATCATCATCGTCAACCGCGGCTGGGTGCCTCTGGGTCCTACGCGTGGGGCGCTGCCGGACATGGCCGTAGACCCGGGTCCGCGCACCGTCACCGGTCGCGCCGACGTCATTCCCCGCCCGCCCATCGACTTGATTGCGCCGCCGCCGATCGGCTGGCCGCGCATCGTCAATTTTCCGCGCATGGAACAGCTGGCGGGCTGGCTCGAGCGTGAGGTGCATCCACAGGTCATCTTGCTGGATGCGCATGAGCCGGAGGGTTATGTGCGGCGCTGGCTGCCGCCGGGCATGCCGCCGGAGAAGCACTTCGCCTATGCCGTGCAGTGGGCTGCGCTGGGTGCGACCGTTCTTGGCGCCTGGGTAGTGATGGGGCTACGACGCGAGGGAGCCAGCTCATGAGCCCGGCGGGTGCGAACTCCGGCCGTGGCCGTGGCCGCCTGCTATTGCTGGCGGGTGTTTTCCTGGTACCGATGCTGCTGGCGTCCTGGCTTTACTACGTAGCGGGATGGCAGCCACCAAGTTCCATTTCGCGTGGCGAACTGATCCAGCCGCCGCGCCCGCTGCCCAAATTGTCGCTGCCGCTGGCAGCTGGCACCCACGCCGCCGAGCCCTTGTTTCGCAAGCACTGGTCGTTGGTCTACCTGGGTGAGGGCGCTTGCGATGCGACTTGCCAGCTGGCACTGCAGCGCATGGGCCAGGCGCACCTTGCGCTCGACAAGGATGCATCGCGCCTGCGCCGTGTCTTCCTCTACCATGGGCGCTGCTGCGACGAGGCCTGGTTGCGGGATCAACCAGCTGGCCTGCTGGCCGTCGCCCTGGCGGGCCCGCAGGGCGCACAGTTGCAGGCGATATTTGCCGGGCTCGACGCTGGGCAAGTGTTCGTGGTGGATCCGCTGGGCAACCTGATGATGAGTTATGCCGCGGAAACGCCTGCTGGAGAAATGCTCAAGGACCTGGAGCGGTTGCTGCGCTTGTCGCAGATTGGTTAGGACGAAGTGAAACCTGGGATAAAAGGTTAGCCATGGCCGCAAGTTCAAGAATGCAGTGGTTCCGGCGCATCGCCCTCATGGGTGCTGTGCTGTGCACGATCGTCGTCGTGGTAGGTGCCTGGGTGCGCCTGACCGACGCCGGCCTCGGTTGCCCGGACTGGCCGGGATGTTACGGCCACGCACACCCGGCGCAGCTCGAGGACAAGGTCGCGGAAATCAATGCCGCCTACCCGGACCGGCCCTTCAATTACCAGAAAGCGCTGAACGAGATGGTGCATCGCTACATCGCCAGTAGCCTCGGCCTGCTGGTCATCGCGCTCGCAGCGATGTCGGCGTGGAATCGCCGCGACCCGATGCAACCGCGGGTGTTGCCATGGATCCTGCTGGTCACGGTGGTCATGCAGGGCCTGCTCGGCATGTGGACCGTCACCCTGCTGGTCAAGCCGCTGATCGTGACCCTGCACTTGCTGGGTGGCCTGACCACCTTGTCCATGCTGTGGTGGCTGGCCCTGCGGCCGGAGCGGCGCGACCTCAAGGCCGCGGAAAGGCCGTTGCGGCGTCTGGGCTGGGTGGTCTGCGCCATGATCATGGCGCAGGTGGCCCTCGGCGGCTGGACCAGCACCAATTACGCGGCGGCAGCCTGCAGTGATTTTCCTGCCTGTCACGGCAGCTGGTGGCCGGACATGGACTTCCAGGATGCCTTCGTGCTGTGGCGCGGACTCGGCATTGACTACGAGGGCGGTGTACTCGACGCGCCGGCGCGTGTTGCCATCCACTACGTGCACCGCCTGGGCGCCTATGTCACGGTGCTGGCGGTGATCCTGCTGGTCATGGGTGTGTGGCGTCGTGCGCAGACACCGACGCTGCGCAGGACGGCAACAGCGTTGCTCATTGCCACGGCCATCCAGGTGCTGATCGGCATGAACCTGATCTGGCAGGGCTGGCCGCTGTGGCTGGGCACCGCCCACAATGCCGGCGCCGCCCTGGTGGTACTCGCCATGGTGGCAATGCTGCGGCACCTGCACCCCAGGCCAGAGGGCGGCCACACGCGGCTGCGACTCTAGGCCCATGGAAAGCACGACTGGAGCACCGATGCGGTCTTCTGCCCGCGATTACTTCGAGCTGACCAAGCCGCGTGTCGTCTCGCTCATCGTATTCACCGCGGTGGTCGGCATGTTCCTGGCGGTGCCGGGCATGCCGCCCTGGCCTGCGTTGCTATGGGGAACGACCGGTATCGCGCTGGCCTCGGCTTCTGCTGCGGCGATCAACCACGTGCTCGACCGCCGCATCGACGCGGAGATGGCCCGCACCCGGCACCGGCCGCTGCCGCAGGGCACGGTTTCCGAAGCCTACGCACTGTCGTTTGCCTTTGTGCTGGGCGCAGGCTCGATGCTGATCCTGGCCTTGCTGGTCAATCCGCTGACCGCGATCCTCACTTTCTTCTCGCTGATCGGCTACGCCATCATCTACACCATCTGGCTCAAGCGTGCGACGCCACAGAACATCGTCATTGGTGGCGCCGCCGGCGCAGCGCCGCCAGTGCTGGGCTGGACTTCGGTGACCGGCGAAGTGCACGCCGATGCGCTGCTGCTGTTCCTCATCATCTTTGTATGGACGCCACCACATTTCTGGGCGCTGGCAATTGCGCGGCGCGATGAATACGCGCGCGTTGGCATTCCCATGCTTCCGGTCACCCATGGCATCGAGTACACCAAGGCCCAGGTCTGGTACTACACGGTGCTGTTGTCCGTCATCACCGTCCTGCCCTTCCTGACCGGCATGGCGGGCCTGCCGTACCTGCTGATGGCACTGGTGCTTGATGGCCTGTTCCTGCGCCATGCCTGGCGGCTTCGCCACTCGGATCGGGCCGACCTGCCGATGCGCACCTTCCGCTATTCGATCAGCTACCTGTCCATCCTGTTTGCCGCGCTGCTGGTCGACCACTACCTGCCCCGCGTCCTGCCCTGAGTCCCGCTCACCTGAAGTAGACTGAACCGATGGACCTGAGCTTCATCGACTTTCACGCTGTTGCGGTGCTCGCCATCACCGGCGTGACCTTCTGGCTGTTCGCCCAGGAGAGGCTGCCGATCCAGAGCACCGCACTGCTGGCCTTGCTGGCCCTGATGCTGTTGTTCGGCCTGTTCCCCTACGATAACGGCGGTCGCCCGCTGGGACCTGCACAATTCCTCGCTGGGTTCGGCCACACCGCACTGGTCACCATCTGCTTCCTGATGGTGCTGGGGCGTGGCCTCAGCGCGACCGGTGCGCTGGAGCCTTTTGTTCGCCAACTTGCGCGGCTGTGGGCTATTGCGCCAACGCTTGCTTTCTTCCTGCTGCTGGTCTTTTGCATGGCCATCAGCGGACTGCTCAACAATACGGCGGTCGTCATCCTGCTGATTCCGGTGCTGGTTTCGGTCGCGACCCGAACCAACACCAGCGCAACACAGACCTTGATGCCGATGAACTACGCCATGTTGATTGGCGGCATGACGACCACCATCGGCACCTCGACCAACCTGTTGGTGGTGGGAATTGCCGAGGACCTGGGGGTCCAGGCCTTTGGCCTGTTTGAATTTGCCTGGATTGTAGTCATCGCCGCGCTGGTGGCCCTGCCCTACTTGTTGTTCGTGGTGCCGCGCCTGATGCCGAGCAATCTCGGCAATCGGCCGCAGGCCCAGCCGCGCAGCTTTGATGTTGCGCTTGAAATTCACGGTGGCAGCAGCGCAGTTGGCTGGGAATTGCGCAAGGTCATGCAGCGCATCCCGGACTTCAAGGCCCGGGAGTTGATTCGCAACGGCCAGGCGATAACCCGCCTGCCGAGCGTCCAGCTACGTTCGGGTGACCGCCTGCTGGTGAACTTGACGCCCGACTTGTTGCGCGAATATGCAACCGTTCTCGGTGTCTGGGTTCATCCACGCGAACAATTCGAGGTGCCCGGCTCACCGAGCCAGGCCATGGCGCAGGCGCTCATTGCCTCAGAGGCTGGACTCGCCAGTACCGCGCCTTCTGCCTCGCGCTTTGCCGAGCAGCATGGCCTCGCGGTCATCGGCATCCAGCGACCGAGCCAGACGAGTGCATTGGATCCGGCCGATGTTGCATTTCGCCCTGGTGACGTGTTGCTGCTTCGCGGCGCGAAGGACGGCATAGAGGCGCTGCGCGCAGCGCCGGGATTCCTGATGCTTGATGCCATCATGGAATTGCCACACACACAGCGCGCACCACTGTCGCTGGCAATCATGGCGGGTGTGGTGTTGCTGGCCGCCCTCAACCTGCTGCCCATGGTGCTCGCCTCTGCGGTTGGTGTGGCTGCCATGTTGCTGACCGGCTGCCTGCGCTGGAACGAGGCCACCGACTCATTGTCAGCCAAGGTGGTCATGATCGTCGTTTCCAGTCTGGCGCTGGGAGAGGCCCTGACCGCAACGGGATTGATTGCCATGGCGGGCCATGGGCTGGCAGCACTGGGTAACTATCTGCCGCCGTTCGCAATGGTCGCTTCACTGATGTTGCTCATGGCCATTGTCACGAACTTCGTTTCCAACAATGCGGCGGCAATTATCGGCACGCCGATTGCCATTACCATGGCGGCAACCCTGGGCCTGGACCCACGTCCCTTCGTGCTGGCCGTGCTTTTTGGCGCCAACATCAGCTACGCAACACCGATGGGCTATCAGACCAACCTGCTGGTGATGTCCGCCGCCGGTTATCGCTTCAAGGACTTTGTGCGCGCCGGCGTGCCACTGGCAGTGTTGATGTGGATCACGCTGACCTGGCTGCTATCAATGGAATACAACCTGATCTGAGGGGTACGCATGCGCTGGAAGGGTCGCAGGCAGAGCGGCAACATCGAGGACCGTCGCGGTCGTCGAGTCGGACTGGCAGGTGGTGGCATTGGCATCGTCGCCATCGTGCTGATCGGCATGTTCCTCGGCGTAGATCCCGCACTCTTGCTGCAGGGCGTGCAGACCACCCAGGTCGGCGGCAGCCAGGACGCCGCGGCGCCCTACTCCGAAAGCAGCGACGAGGCCGAGCAACGCCAGCGCATTGCGGTGGTGCTGGCCGATACCGAAGCGGTGTGGGCACAGCAGTTTGCAGAACTGGGTGGCCGCTACCGCGAACCCGCGCTGGTGCTGTTTTCCGGCGCGGTGGACTCGGGCTGTGGCCATGCCCAGGCGGCGATGGGCCCGTTTTACTGCCCGCCGGATGAGCGCGTATTCATTGACCTCTCATTCTTCGGTGAGCTGGCGGGTCGCCTCGGCGCGCGTGGCGATTTTGCCGAGGCCTATGTCATCGCCCACGAGGTCGGTCACCACGTGCAGAATTTACTGGGCGCCTCCGGGCGCGTGCAGGAACTGCGCAAGCGTGTCGGCGAGATCGAGGGTAAGCAGCTATCCGTACGACTTGAGCTGCAAGCCGATTGCTACGCCGGCCTGTGGACCCACCATGTCGAGCGCATGGCCTCAATCCTGGAAGCGGGCGACATCGAAGAGGCGCTGGGCGCCGCCAGTGCAGTCGGCGATGACCGACTGCAGCGCCAGGCCAGCGGGCAGGTCGTGCCGGATTCATTCACCCACGGCAGCTCGGAACAGCGCATGCGCTGGTTCCGTCGAGGCCTTGAGGCGGGAAGCCTCAAGGCCTGCGACACTTTTGCGGAAGCCTCGGTCTAGAAGCTCGCGCCCAGCTGCAACCAGAACTTCTGGGTATCCGTGAACATGCCGTCCGCGGAATAGTCGGCGAACTTCAGCAGCACTTCGTAGCGCTTGGCGAACTTGCGTGAAATCGACAGGTTCAATTCGCTGCCGTAGTCCTGGCTGGTGGCCTCGGCGGTGAAGTCGTGCCACACAGCCTGGGCGTTGAAGCCGCCCAAGCTGCCGCTGACACCCACATAGATATCCTCGATGCCGCCACTGGGCGTGGTCAGGAACTTGTCGGCCCAGCCCTGCCATTTGTGGCCGGTCGCCAGGGGGGTCTGGAAGGCCGGGTTCACGGCAAACGTGCCGCTTTCCCCACTGAGCGTCTCGCGGCCGATGACGACCCCGAAGGCGCCGTGCTTGAGGCCAAGCTCGATCTGCGTGTAGTCAGCGTCAACATTGGCGACGCTGTCCGCGGCATCCTGCTGCTGTGCGTATTCCAGTCCCCAGTTCAGGCTGGTCTTCTCCGCCAGCTTGTGGCTGCCGTTGTAACGCAGGCCCCAGGTGTTGCTGGACAGGTTTGCGGCATTATCAAAGTCCAGGTAGTAGTCGTAGAAGGTCAGCGTGCCGACCGGCAACTTGGTCAGCTGCACATTGATGAAGTGGCTGTTGCTGTCAAAGGTCGCCGACGGGTTGCCGCTGTCTGGGCCGAATACGCGGCGCACCGTGTCAATAAAGCCGTAGGTGATCTTCGCCCCGGTCAGGGCGCTGCTCTCGACCAGGAAGGCGTCATAGGTCTGCTCGTTCTGGCGCCAGCCCACGGCGCCGATGAAGCGCTCACCGTCCATGCGGATGCGCTGCCGACCCAGGCGCACCTGGGTGGTGTCGTTCTTGAACTGCACATAGGCCTGGTTGAGGTCCGTGCCTTCCGGATCGGCGACCGTCGGGTACGCGGTCCTGCCATTTCGCGTGCTGTTGTAGTCCTCGCTGCCAATCACCTGCAGGTGGTCGAATTCGGCAAATCCAGAGAAGCCATTCACCGTGCCGGTGGCCAGGTTCAGGCGCAGTCGCAGGGTGTTGGCATTGGCGTCTTGCGCCATGGGGTCCTGGTCCACCTGTTCGAAGCGATAACGCAGGTCGAGGCCCGCCTTGCCGCCACTGATGAGGGTATCCAGGCTGTCGGCTGATGCCGGTGATGCCGCAACCAGAATGGCGGCGACGCAGCTTGCTACACGAATCATTACTCTGCTCCAGTTAGATGAGTCCTGAATACCGCGCCCACGTTACGCCGCGTGCTGAACGCAACGTTGACGTGTATCAAATCGGCGGTAAGGGCTTGCCGCAGACATGCCGCAGCGCGCACATGGCGGCTAGAATAGGGGTCAATTCGCCGAGCCCCAGTCAGGGAGACCCGCATGGAAGTACGTAGTCATCCGGTGCCAGAGGCCTTTGCCCAGCAAGCACAGGTCAACGCCACGCAACGCAAGGCCCTGGTGGAAGAAGCGCGCCGTGACCCCGAGGCGTTCTGGGCGCGCATCGCCAAACGAATTGACTGGATGCAATTCCCAACGCGCATCAAGAACGTCAACTTCGATCCGCAGGATTTCCGCATCCGCTGGTATGAGGACGGCGAGCTCAACGTCACGGTCAGTTGCCTGGATCGTCAGCTCGCCAGCCACGGCGACAAGGCCGCGCTGCTATTCGAGGGCGATGATCCGGGTGACTCGCGCGCCATCAGCTACCGGGAGTTGTACGAGGACGTCTGTCGCTTCGCCAACGCCCTGCGTGCTGCCGGCTACGGCAAGGGTGATCGCATCACGCTCTACATGCCAATGATCCCCGAGGCCATTGTTGCCATGCTGGCCTGCGCGCGCATCGGCGCCATTCATTCGGTGGTGTTTGGCGGCTTCTCGCCGGACTCGCTCGCTGGCCGGATTCGCGACTGCGCCTCGACGCTGGTCATCACTGCGGATGAGGGTGTTCGCGGCGGCAAGAAGATCCCGCTCAAGGCCAATGTGGATGCCGCGCTGTCGGCCAGCGACCTCACGGTCAGGAACGTCATCGTCATTCGCCGCACCGGCGCCAGCACAGGCTGGAGTGAGGGCCGCGACCTCTGGTACCACGAGATCACCGCGAACCAGCCCACGAGCTGCGAGCCCGAGCGGATGAATGCGGAGGACCCGCTGTTCATCCTCTATACCTCTGGCTCCACCGGCAAGCCCAAGGGTGTCCTGCACACCTGCGGCGGCTACCTGGTGTTTGCCAACTACACCTTCGCCACGGTGTTTGATTACCGCGAGGAGGACATCTACTGGTGCACGGCCGATGTGGGCTGGGTCACCGGCCACAGTTATATCGTCTATGGCCCGCTGTCGAACGGTGCCACCAGCGTGGTGTTCGAGGGTGTGCCGAACTATCCGGATGTGTCGCGCTTCTGGCAGGTCGTCGACAAGCACAAGGTCACGATCTTTTACACCGCGCCTACCGCACTGCGTGCGTTGATGCGCGAAGGCGATGCGCCGGTACAGGCCTGTTCACGCAAGAGCCTGCGCCTGCTCGGCTCCGTCGGTGAGCCCATCAATCCCGAGGCCTGGGAGTGGTATTACCGCGTCGTCGGCGACAGTCGCTGCCCCATCGTCGATACCTGGTGGCAGACCGAGACCGGCGGCATCGTCATATCACCGCTGCCGGGAGCAGTGGACCTGAAAGCCGGATCGGCAACGCTGCCGTTGCCGGGCATCGAAGCCGCGCTGGTGGACAACGAGGGCAAGACGCTGGAGGGCGCGGCCGATGGCAACCTGATCCTGACCGACAGCTGGCCCGGGCAGATGCGCGGCGTCTATGGCGATCCGCAACGCTTCATCGACACCTACTTCAAGACCTACGCTGGCGCCTATTGCACCGGTGATGGTGCCAGGCGCGATGCTGACGGTTACTACTGGATCACCGGCCGGGTGGATGACGTCATTAATGTCTCCGGGCATCGGATGGGTACGGCCGAGGTCGAGAGCTCACTGGTGGCCCATCCGCAAGTGGCCGAGGCGGCCGTGGTCGGGTTTCCGCATGACATCAAGGGTCAGGGCATCTATGCCTATGTCACCCTGATTGCCGGCATTGCGCCGACCGACGCACTGCAGGCCGAGTTGCGCCAATGGGTACGCAAGGACATCGGGCCCATCGCCTCGCCCGACTTCGTCCAGTGGGCTCCTGCGCTGCCGAAGACTCGTTCCGGCAAGATCATGCGCCGCATCCTCCGCAAGATTGCCGCCAACGAACCAGACCAGCTCGGCGACATCTCGACACTGGCCGATCCCGCTGTGGTGCAGGACCTGGTGGCCAACCGTCGCCAGGCAGCGAAGTGATCGTTCTGCCCGCACTCGCCCTGGGCTTGGTGGTGGCCGGCATGGCGTCGGCAACACCAGAGACGCTGCGACTTGGCACCTGGAACATGCAATGGCTGATGACGCCGGAGACCTTCGATGCACTGGCGCCACATTGCCTGGCACAGGGCCAGCGGGCGAAGGGCAGCGACCGGGCCCTGTATTGCGACCTGGTACCCAAGGCGCGCTGGGGTACTGGCGAGCTGCGCCGACTGCGTGATTTTGCCGCCGAGGTCGATCTTGATGTCATCGCATTGCAGGAAGTGGACGGCGCCGAGGCCGCCGCTCGAATTTTTCCCGGCTACGACTTCTGCTTTACCCGCAGGAGCCATGTGCAGAACGTGGGCTTTGCCATCCGCCGCGGTATCAGCCATCGCTGTAACGCGGACTATCGCGCGCTGGGCCTGCGCGGCGGCGATGTCCGCTGGGGCGCCGACCTGACCCTGTTCCCGGGCCAGCGTCGCGAAACAAGGCTGCTGACGGTACACCTCAAGTCGGGTTGCCACCATGATCCACTCAGCGAACGGCGCCGCGACTGCCACATGCTGCAGGACCAGGTGCCGCTGCTGGAGCGCTGGATTGACCAGCGCGCACGTGAGGGGAAATATTTCGCGGTCCTCGGCGACTTCAATCGTCGCTTCGACCGCGAGACCGGCAGCGCCCGCGATGCGCGCGGCAAGACCATTGAGCTGTGGGCCGAAATTGACGATGGCAGCCCGGCAGAGGCCGACCTCACCAATGCTGGCGATCCCCACCGGCCCTTTGCCTGCATCCCGGACGCGCGTGCGCGCACTGCCATTGACCACATCGTGCTCAGTCGCGGCCTGGCTCGAGCACTGATGCAGGATTCCTGGCGAGCCTGGCCCTACCCTGACAAGGGTCGCTGGCCCGATCATTGCCTGATCTCCGTCGAATTGCGGCCCTGAGGTGTCACCATGACTTATGACGACAGCAACATCTTCGCCCGCATCCTGCGTGGCGAGATTCCCTGCCACAAGGTGTTCGAAGACGAGCACACCATTGCCTTCATGGACATCATGCCGCAGGCCGAGGGCCACACCCTGGTTGTGCCCAAGGCCATGGCTGAGGATATTTTTTCGCTTCCGGCCGGGTCGCTGGCGGCTTCGATCCAGACCACCCAGCGCGTGGCCCGCGCGGTGAAGAAGGCCTTCTCGCCGCCGGGCATCATGATCGCCCAGTTGAATGGCGCAGCGGCCGGCCAGACCGTGTTTCACCTGCATTTCCACGTGATACCGCGCTACCACGGCCATGATTTGGGCATGCACTCGCGCGACACGGCCGATCCCGCGGATCTGGCCAGGAATGCAGAACGGGTCCGCGCCGCGCTGTAGCGCCCAGCTTCCCGGCAAGGCGCGGGGCGCGTTGCTAGAATGCGCGCCCCATGACGCCCCATCCCCTGCTCGATCCCCTCAACGAGGCACAGCGCGCCGCCGTGTCGGCGCCGCTGGCGCCCGCCCTGGTGCTCGCCGGCGCAGGCAGCGGCAAGACGCGGGTGCTGACCCACCGCGTGGCCTGGCTGATCACCGAGGAAGGCGTCTCACCACAGGGCTTGCTGGCGGTGACCTTCACCAACAAGGCGGCCGCGGAAATGCGCGGGCGCATCGAGCAATTGCTCGACCTGCCGGGCCAGTCACTGTGGGTCGGCACTTTCCACGGCATCGCGCATCGCCTGCTGCGACGCCATTGGCGCGAAGCCGGGCTGCAGCAGCACTTCCAGATCCTCGACGATGACGACCAGCAGCGATTGATCAAGAAGATCCTGCGTGAACAGAGTCTTGATGAGCAGCGCTGGGTGCCGCGCGAGGTGTCTGGATTCATCAACCAGAACAAGGATGAGGGCCGCCGTGCCAAGCACCTGTCGGATCGCGACGACCCGACCCGGCGCCAGCTGATCAAGCTCTATGACCTGTACCAGCGCCGCTGCGAACAGGCCGGCGTGCTGGACTTCGCCGAATTGCTGCTGCGCAGCTTCGAGGTGATCCGTGACCAGCCGCAGCTCGCCGAGTTCTACCGCGACCGCTTTCGCCACCTGCTGGTGGATGAGTTCCAGGACACCAACGGCATCCAGTACGACTGGCTTAAGTTGCTGTGCGGCAAGTCCGGCACGCCCTTCGTGGTGGGGGACGATGACCAGTCGATCTATCGCTGGCGCGGGGCGCGGGTGGAGAACATGCAGCACTTCCGTCGCGACTTTGGCGCCACGGTCTTCAAGCTGGAACAGAATTACCGCTCCACCGCCGTGATCCTCGGTGCAGCCAATGCCGTGATCGCGCAGAACCGTGACCGCATGGGCAAGGAGTTGTGGACGGCCGCCGCTGGCGGCGAGCCGATCCGCATCTATTCGGCCTTCAACGAGCGTGACGAGGCAGACTTTGTCATCGAGCGGATTCGTGAACACCAGCGCGGCGGCCTGGCGCTGGCCGATGCCGCCATCCTGTACCGCTCGAATGCCCAGTCACGCGGCTTCGAGGAAGTGCTGATGGCGCACCGTATCCCGTATCGCGTGTACGGGGGCCTGCGCTTCTTCGAGCGCGCGGAGATCAAGGACGCGCTGGCCTACCTGCGCCTGGTGCAGAACCCGGCCGACGACCTGTCCTTCGAGCGCGTCGTCAACCTGCCCACCCGTGGCATCGGCAACGCCACGCTGGAGCAGATGCGTGTCGCCGCCCGCCAGGGCGGCATGACCATGTGGGCTGCCGCACAGGCGCTGCTGCCGCGCCTGCCCACCCGGGCACAGAACGCGCTGCAGGGTTTCATCGACCTGATCGGCCAGATGAGCCAGGCCATCGCCGGCCTCGAGCTGCATGAACAGGTGCGCATCGTCATTGAATCCTCGGGCCTGCGTGACCATCACGCACGGCAGAAGGATGACAAGGGCGAGGCGCGGGTGGAAAACCTCGACGAACTGGTCAATGCCGCGGAAGGCTTTGCGCCGGAGGAAGACGACGGCCTGCCGCCGCTGGCCAATTTCCTTGCCCACGCCACGCTGGAGTCCGGCGAGACCCAGGCCGCCGAGGGCCACGATGCCGTGCAGTTGATGACCCTGCACTCGGCCAAGGGCCTGGAATTCGCTACCGTGTTCCTGGTCGGCATGGAGGAGGGCCTGTTTCCCTCCGAGCGTTCGGCGTTTGATGCCGAGAAGCTGCCGGAGGAGCGCCGCCTGTGTTACGTCGGCATCACCCGCGCCATGCGCCGCCTGTACCTGACCCATGCCGAGAGCCGGCGCATCTATGGGCGCACCGAGCATCGCGACCCCTCGCGCTTCCTCGCCGAGATCCCCGAAGGCGCCACCGAGGAAGTGCGGCCGCGCCTGCAGGTTTCGCGGCCCGTGTACTCACCAGGCCGCGCCACGGCGCGCGCCGCAAGCGCCCCGGTCGAACGGCCCGGAACGCGCAATCGTCCGGTCGCCGGCGAGGACAACCCGATACGCCTGGGGGCCCGGGTCAGGCATGCCAAGTTTGGTGACGGCACCGTGTTGCGCTTCGAGGGCAATGGCGATCACCGCCAGGTGCAGGTCAATTTTGAGCGCGTCGGACAGAAATGGCTGATGTACGCCTATGCCCGCCTGGAGCAGCTGTAAGCCGGTGCCGACCCGGCTTGCGCTAGAATCGGGCGCCACGCAGGTCTCATGGCGGCCATTCCGCCAGGGCGGGTTGTGAATTGAAGATCCTCATACTAGGTGCCGGACAAGTGGGCCGCACGGCCGCACAGCAGCTCGCACGTGAGCAGGCCAATGACGTCACCATCGTTGACACCCGCGAGGACGTGCTGCGGGACCTGCAGGATCGGCTTGATGTGCGCACGGTCTCCGGCAATGCCGCCCATCCGGCGACTCTCGAAGCCGCAGGCTGCGCAGGCGCTGACCTGATTGTCGCGCTGACCAACAGCGACGAAGTCAACATGATCGCCTGCCAGATTGCCTGGACCCTGTTTCGCACGCCCACCAAGATCGCGCGCGTTCGCGCCGGTGCCTATACCCGCCGCGACAAGCTGTTCGGCGAGGGCGCCATTCCGGTGGACGTGCCGATCAGTCCCGAACAACTGGTCACCGACCACATTGAGCGGCTGATCCGCAATCCGGGCGCCCTGCAGGTGCTCGACTTTGCCGATGGCCGCGTGCGCCTGGTCGGCATGCGCGCCCTGCGCGGTGGCCAGCTGGTGGGCCACCAGCTGCGCGAGTTGCGCGACCACATCCCCAAGCAGGACGTGCGCGTTGCCGCCATTTACCGCAGCGGCCGCAGCATCAAGCCCGAGGGGGACACCATCATCGAGGACGGTGACGAGGTGTTCTTCATTGCCGCCCATGACGACATCAAGGCAATGATGAAGGAGCTGCGTACCGAGGAGGCGCCCAATCGCCGCGTGGTCATCGCCGGCGCCGGCAATATCGGCAGGCGCCTGGCCGCAGCACTCGAGGATCGCTCCGAAGTGAAGCTGATCGAGCGTGACGGCGCACAGGCGCGCCGGGCGGCCGAAGCGCTGAGCAATACGCTGGTGCTGACCGGTGATGCCGCCGACGAGGAGCTGCTGCTCGAGGAGAACATAGACGACACCGATGTCTTCGTCTCGCTGACCAATTCGGACGAGGCCAACATCCTCTCGGCCATGCTGGCCAAGCGCCTGGGCGCCCACCGCGCCATGGCACTGATCAACCGACCCTCCTATGCCGAGCTGATCGAGGGCGGCACCATCGACGTGGCCATATCGCCGCAGACCATCACCATTGGTGAGCTGCTGGCCCATGTGCGCCGCGGCGACGTGGTGCGGGTGCATTCCCTGCGCCGCGGCGCCGCCGAGGCGATGGAGGCCATCGCCCATGGTGACAGCCACGATTCAAACGTAGTCGGTCGGCAGGTCGACCAGATCAAGTTGCCTGAGGGCACGACCATCAGCGCCATCGTGCGCGGCGAGGAAGTGCTGATGGCGCACCACGATACGGTTATCCAGGAAGATGACCATGTCATCCTGTTCCTGACCGACCGCCGCCAGATCGAGGCGGTCGGCCGCCTGTTCCAGCCCGGCTCCGGCCTTGGTTGAGCGGCCCCTGCCATGAGCCCGCGGATGATCCAGCGGATCCTCGGCCTGATGCTCACGCTGTTCAGCGTGACCATGCTGCCGCCAGCACTGGTGGCGCTGGGCTATGGCGACGGGCAAGCCGATGTCTTTGTCGCCTCCTTCGCCATCATCGCGGCAACGGGCCTGCTGTTGTGGCTGCCGGCAAGGTCCCAGCGCCGCGACCTGCGCCTGCGTGACGGCTTCCTGATCGTTGCCCTGTTCTGGGTCTGCCTGGGTCTGGCGGGCGCCGTGCCGCTGTTGTTGACCGAGGCGCCGGCCATGAACTTCACCGATGCGGTGTTCGAGGCCGTGTCCGGCGTCACCACCACGGGCGCCACGGTGATCACTGGCCTTGATGCACTGCCGCGCTCCATCCTCTACTACCGCCAGCAGATTCAGTGGCTCGGCGGCATCGGCATCATCGTGCTGGCCGTTGCGCTGCTGCCCATGCTGGGCATTGGCGGCATGCAGCTCTATCGCGCCGAGACTCCCGGCCCGGTGAAGGACCAGAAACTGACGCCTCGCATCGCGCAGACCGCCAAGGCGCTGTGGGCGGTCTATGTGTTGCTGACAGCAGTCTGTGCCGGCTGTTACTACCTTGCGGGCATGGACGCCTTTGACGCCATCGCACATTCCTTCTCCACCATCGCCACCGCCGGCTTCTCGCCACACGATGCCAGCTTTGCCTACTTCAATAACTACGGCCTGGACATGATCGCCACGGTGTTCATGTTCCTGGGCGGTGCCAGTTTCGCCCTGCATTTCACCTTCCTGCGCAAGGGCAACCTGGCGCTGTACTGGCGTGAGCCCGAATTCCAAGCCTACTTCTGGCTGGTGGTGGCCACCATCATCGTGGCCACTTTCTACCTGCTGGTCGCTGGCACCTATGCCGGGCCCGCGGAATCTTTCCGCCATGCCGCCTTCCAGGTCGTGTCGCTGCTGACGGGAACCGGCTTTGTGACCACCGCTTTTGTCGACTGGCCTGGCGCCATGCCAGTACTGCTGATGTTGATTGCCTTCATCGGCGGCTGTGCCGGATCCACCACCGGCGGCATGAAGGTGATTCGCTGGCTGCTAGTGTTCAAGCAGGCGCTGGTTGAGTTGCGTCGCCTGGTGCACCCCAACGCCGTGCTGCCAGTACGCGTGGGCGGCCGGCCCATGCCACAGCAGGTCATCACCGGCGTGGCCGGGTTCTTCGCCATCTACTTCATCGTCTTCGGCGTCATGATGATGATGCTGATGGTGGTGGGCGTTGACCAGGTGACGGCCTGGTCGGCCATTGCCTCATCACTGAACAACGTCGGCCCGGCACTCGGTGAAGTGGCCGCCCACTTCCAGAACCTGCCAACCTTCGGCAAGTGGGTCTGTATTGTCGCCATGATTGCCGGACGCCTCGAGATCTTCACGCTGGTCCTGCTGCTGACCCCGGCGTTCTGGCGCAACTGATGGCGCTGCGCGCCAGCCTGGAATTGATGCTGGCGCGTGGCCAGGATTCTCCGCTGCTGCGCTATTCGCTCGGCACCACCTGCCTCAAGGAAGGCGACCTGGTGGGTGCGATCGATCACCTGCGCCAGGCCGTGGCCCAGGACCCACGTTACTCAGCCGCGTGGAAAGCGCTTGGCGCGGCGCACGCTGATGCCGGATCCACAGATCGCGCAATTGAGGTCTACCGCGCCGGCATTACCGCAGCTGAAGCCAACGGCGATGTGCAGGCAGCCCGCGAGATGGGCGTGTTCCTGCGCCGCCTAGAGCGCGAACCTGGAAATTGAGCGCTCGCATCATCGCCGCCATTGATGCGCTGGCCGAATTTACCGGTCGTGCCATCGCCTGGCTGACATTGGCCATGGTCATTGCCGGCACGGCCGTGGTGGTGCTGCGTTATGCCTTTGACCTCGGCTACATCTGGCTGCAGGAATCTGTCAGCTGGATGCATGCCGCAGTATTCCTGCTGGGCGCCGCCTACACACTCAAGCGCGATGACCACGTGCGCGTGGATATCTTCTATCGGCGCATGAGCGCTCGCGGCCAGGCCTGGGTGGATCTCGCCGGCGCGCTGCTCCTGCTGATGCCCCTGTGTGTCTTCCTGGCCTGGAAGAGCTGGCCCTATGTAGATTTGTCCTGGCAACTTGCCGAGCGCTCGCGCGAGGCCGACGGGCTGCAGGGCTTGTACATCCTGAAGTCCATGATCCCGCTGATGGCCGGGCTGCTGGCCTTGCAGGCCGTCGCCACTGTATTGCGCGCCACGGCGCGCCTGCGGGGCGACTGAGCATGGAGTGGCTGGGCCTAATGCTGTTCCTGCTGATCATCGCCGCGCTACTGGCGGGATTTCCGGTGGCGTTCACGCTGGCCGGCGTGTCGCTGGGTTTCGCCGGCCTGTGCTCGCTGTTCGGCGCCTTTGACCTCGGCTACCTCGATGCCCTGCCCAGCCGGATCTTCGGCACCATGCAGAATCAGACGCTGATCGCGGTGCCGCTGTTCATCTTCATGGGCCTGGTGCTGGAACGCGCGCGCATTGCCGAGGATCTGCTGGAAACGCTGGGCACGCTGTTTGGTCGCGGCCGCGGCGGGCTGGCCATCGCCGTCATCGTAGTCGGCGCATTGCTCGCCGCCAGTACCGGTATCGTCGGCGCGACGGTGGTCACCATGGGTTTGTTGTCGCTGCCAGCCATGCTGCGCCAGGGCTACGATCCGCGCATTGCCACCGGCACGATTTGTGCCGCCGGCACGCTTGGCCAGGTCATTCCCCCATCCATCATCCTGGTGCTGCTGGGTGATGTGTTGTCGTCGGCCTACCAGCAGGCGCAACTAAGCCAGGGCAATTTCGCTCCCGAAACAGTCTCGGTGGGTGACCTGTTTGCCGGCGCCATGTTGCCGGGCCTGCTGCTGGTGGTGCTCTACATCGCCTACGTCATGTTGGTTGCTCGCTTTCGGCCCCAACGACTGCCGGCGCCTGCCGCCAGCAGCACACCCACGGAAGCGGGCGCAGCAATGGCCCTGCGCCTGCTTCGGGCGCTGGTCGCGCCACTGCTGCTGATCCTCGCTGTGCTCGGCTCCATCATCGGCGGATTCGCCACGCCCACCGAAGCCGCTGCGGTCGGTGCGGCGGGCGCCATGCTGCTGGCGCTGCTGCGCCGGGCACTGCCTTTGGCACGACTGCGGGAAGTCATGCAAGGCACCGTACGCCTGTCGTCCATGGTGTTTCTGATCCTGATCGGCGCCTCGGTGTTCTCGCTGGTGTTTCGTGGCCTGGGTGGCGACGACCTGGTGCACGGCCTGCTGGCTGACCTGCCTGGCGGCGTGGTGGGAGCAGTGGTGCTGGTGATGCTGGCGATGTTCCTGCTCGGCTTCATCATCGACTTCATCGAGATCACCTACATCGTCGTGCCCATCGTGGCGCCGGTGTTGCTGGCGATGGGCCTCGATCCGGTGTGGCTGGGCGTGATGATCGCGGTGAACCTGCAGACCTCCTTCCTGACGCCACCGTTTGGTTTCGCCTTGTTCTACCTGCGCGGCGTGGCGCCGCCGGAAGTCACCACGGCGGACCTGTACCGCGGCGCGATACCTTTTATCGGCATCCAGTTACTGATGCTGGTGTTGTTGTGGTTCTGGCCAGCCCTGGCCACCTGGTTGCCCGGCGTTATCTATCGCTGAGCGCGCAGGCGCCTAGCGCCGTTCAAGGTAGGCCTGCTCGGCGACCTTGATGTAGGGGCGGATGCGCCGCTCGAAATCACGGAAAGAGGCCAGCGTGCGGGCAAACAGCGGGTCGCGCTTGGCTTTTTCCTCGAGGATTTCCGCGGACAGGCGCCGAAATTCCGCCAGCACGTCGTCCGGGAAGGGGCGCAGTTTCACGCCATGATCCTCGACCAGTGAGCGCAGGGCATCGGCGCTGCGCGCATTGGTCTCGGCCAGCATCAGGTCGTTGGTGGCGGCGGCGCAGGCATCCACGATCGCCTGCAGGTCTGGCGGCAACTCATCGAATGCGGCCTGGTTGATCAACAGCTCAAGCGTTGAGCCTGGCTCCTGCCAGCCCGGGTAGTAGTAGAAGGGTGCGGCCTTGTACAGGCCGAAGGCCAGGTCGTTGTACGGCCCGATCCACTCCGTCGCATCAATGGCGCCGGTCTGCAGGGCGGTGAAGATTTCGGATCCGGGCATGGTGACGGCCACGCCACCCGCGCGCGCGACGACTTCGCCACCGAGCCCCGGGATGCGCATCTTCAGCCCCTTGATGTCGGCCAGCGAATGGATCTCGCGGCGGAACCAGCCACCCATCTGCGTGCCGCTGTTACCGCAGGGCCGCGGCCGCAGCCCGAACGGTGCGTAGGCCTCCTGCCATAACTCCAGCCCGCCACCGTGATAAAGCCAGGCATTCATTTCCTGCGCGGAAAAGCCGAAGGGAATAGCGGAGAAGAAAGACGAGGCCTCGACCTTTCCCTTCCAGTAGTAAGCGGCGCCATGGCCCATCTGCGCCGTGCCACGCGATACCGCATCAAAGATCTCGAAGGCCGGCACCAGTTCGTTGTCGCCGTAGACCTTGATCTTCAGCCGCCCACCGCTGCAGGCCTCGATGCGCCTGGCGAAGTCATTGGCGCCGGTGCCGAGTCCCGGAAAGTTCGGTGGCCAGGTGGTGACCAGGCGCCACTCGAAAGTGCGCCCCTCCTGCCCGGCGGCGCTATCCGCAATCTTTCCGCTACAGGCCGCAGTGGCTGCCGCCGCTGCGCCCAGACCCAGGCCACGAATGACATCCCGACGTTGCATGGTTGGTTCCCCCTGCGCCGGAAGCTACGGCACGCGCGGCTGTGGTTCAATAGCGCCGCATGATTGGCCTGTTACAAAGAGTGCTCAACGCATCCGTTGAAGTGGACGGCGCAATCATCGCCCGCATCGGTCCGGGCCTGCTGGTGCTGGTGGGCGTGGAGCGTGGCGACGATGGGGCCGGCGCCGAGCGACTGGCCGAGCGGCTGCTCGGTTACCGGGTGTTCGCTGACGAGCAGGGAAAGATGAACCTGTCCTTGCTCGACACCGGCGGTGAAATGCTGCTGGTGCCACAGTTCACCCTGGCGGCAGATACGCACAAGGGCTCGCGCCCCGGATTCAGCACGGCGGCAGAACCCGCCCACGGCGAGGCCCTGTTTGAGCAGCTGCTAGGCTGCCTGCGCCGGCGCCTGCCGGGGGTGGCCAGTGGGCAATTTGGCGCCCACATGGCCGTTTCACTGGTCAATGACGGGCCTGTCACCCTGTCATTGCGAGTACCGCCTCACAAGAGCTGAGCTCCGCTTGGAGTATCATCTGTCGGCCCGTGCATAACCCGGGTGGGAGTCATCAACATGGGTATTGGTTTCAGAGAACTGCTGATCATCCTGGCCATCGCGCTGCTGATCTTCGGCGCCAAGAAGCTTCGCAACATCGGCTCGGACCTGGGCGCTGCGGTCAAGGGCTTCAAGAAGTCCATGAATGACGGCGACGGCGAGGAGTCTGGCAAGCAGATTGCGCAGGATTCACGCCCGGACGCCAGTTTCGACAGCGAACAGCGCAAGGACGCTGACACCACCAGGAAATCCTGAAGCCGATGTTCGAAGTCGGTTTCACCGAGATCATCCTGATCCTCGGCATCGCGCTCCTGGTGCTGGGCCCGGAAAAGCTGCCCAAGCTCGCTTCCCAGGTCGGACGCTGGCTGGGCCGTGCCCGCGCCATGGCGCGCCAGCTGCGCGCCCAGTTGGACGACGAGGTGTCCTCCGCACAGAGCGGCTTCTCGGTTGACCCTTCCGCGCCGCCTTCACCTGCACCACCATCTGCGGCTGATCCCGCGACGCCAGACACAGCAGAAAAGCCCGGGCCCGGAGGCCCGAACGCGGCATGAGCGAGAGCCCTCCCGAGGGCGGGAATACGCTGGCCGAGGGCTCGCTGATCTCCCACTTGCTGGAATTGCGCGACCGCTTGCTGCGCATGGTCATCGCGGTCGGGGTGATGGCCATCCCCTGCCTATGGTTCGCCAGCGAGCTATTTCTATGGATCTCGGCGCCGCTGCGTGAACTGATGCCCGCCGGCACCAGCCTCATCGCCACCAGCGTGGTCGCGCCTTTCATGACCCCGTTCAAGCTGGCGCTGCTGGCGGCCATCTTCCTGGCCATGCCCTTCATCCTCTACCAGGTCTGGTCCTTCGTTGCGCCCGGCCTGTACAAGCATGAGCGCCGCTTTGCGCTGCCGCTGTTCGCCAGCAGCGTGATCCTGTTCTACGCCGGCGCAGCATTTGCCTACTTCATCGTGTTCCCGGTGATCTTCAACTTCTTTGTCGCCGCCGCCGCCTGGGCCGGTGTGCAGATGATGACCGACATGAGCCAGTACCTCGATTTCGTGGTGCTGCTGTTCTTTGCCTTTGGCCTGGCCTTCGAGATCCCGATTGCCACCGTGCTGCTGGTGCGTACCGGACTGGTGAAGATCGAAACGCTGCGCCGCAATCGCGGCTATATCCTGCTGGGAATATTCATCGTCGCGGCCTTCCTCACGCCGCCGGACCCAGTGTCCCAGACCATGATGGCCGTGCCCATGTACCTGCTCTACGAGATCGGCATCCTGTTCGCACGGGTGCTGGTAAGACGACCCGTGGAGACTGAGTAGAAAGACGCTTGCTGTTGCACCGCAAAATCACCGAGACTCGGCGGACTCCGGCGTGGGGCGCACGCCAAGCAGCATAAGAAAATCCCTGATGACCACTGACTTGCGCATTCCGTCCGGCACCTTCCTCGGGCATCCCCGCGGCCTGTTTTTGTTGTTCACCACCGAGATGTGGGAACGCTTCAGTTACTACGGCATGCGTGCGCTGCTGGTGCTCTACGCCGTCGCCGCCACCAACGCCGTGAATCCGGGGCTCGGTTGGGACAGTACGCAGGCGCTGAAGATGTATGCCTGGTACACGGGACTGGTGTACCTGACGCCGCTGTTCGGCGGCTGGCTGGCGGATAACTACCTGGGCCAGCGCAAGTCGGTAGTCCTCGGCGGCATCCTCATGGCCCTGGGCCAGTTTGCCCTGGCCGCGCCGCTCGACAGCCTGGGCACCACGGCCGCTGTCTCGGTGAGTTCGCTGGGCCTTTCCTTTCCGGAAACTGCAGTCAGCTTCTACCTGGGCTTGTTCCTGCTGATCCTGGGCAACGGCTTCTTCAAGCCAAACATTTCGACCATGGTCGGCGACCTGTACCCGGCCGGCGATGCGCGACGCGACGGCGCCTTCACCATCTTCTACATGGGCATCAACCTCGGCGCCTTCCTGGCACCGCTGGTGTGCTCCACGCTGGGCGAGGACCCGGCCTACGGCTGGCGCGTTGGCTTTTTCGCTGCCGGCATCGGCATGACCTTGTCAGTCATCATCCAGCTGGCCTTTGCCCAGCGCTATATCGGCGATGTGGGCATTGAGCCCGCCGCCAAGCGTTCGCATCGCCTTGCCGGTGGCAAGAAGGAGCCGCTGACCAAGATTGAGGCCGATCGCCTCAAGGTGATCTTCGTCATCTTCGTATTCGTGATGATGTTCTGGGCCGCCTTTGAGCAAGCCGGTGGCTTGCTGAACCTGTTTGCCGACAAGTACACCGACCGCTCTGTGGGCACCTTCACGGTGCCGACCGGCTGGTTCCAGTCACTCAACCCGCTGTTCATCGTGCTGCTGGCACCAGTGATGTCCATGTTGTGGGGTCGCCTCGGTGAGCGTGGCGCCAACCCGCCCACGCCGGTGAAGATGTACATCGGCCTGTTACTGGTCACGGTTGGCTTTGCCTTCCTGGTCGTTGCGGTGTTTGAGATGCAGCGCACGCTCGACATGAAGGCCGGCATGTTGTGGTTGGTGCTGGGTTACCTGTTCCACACCCTGGGCGAGTTGTGCATCAGCCCGGTCGGCCTGTCGATGGTCACCAAGCTGGCGCCGCTGCGACTGGGCTCGCTGATGATGGGAGTCTGGTTCCTGATCAACTTCTTCGCCAATACGCTGGCCGGTTACATCGGCGCCTTCTCGGAAAACATGGGCGAGTACCCGTGGATGCTGCAGATCGCCGCCGACGCCGGCGTGCGCCCCGAGCACGCCGGACTGCTGGGCATCTTCGCCGGCATCGCCCTGGTGTTGCTGTTCTTCTCCATCCTGCTATGGGCGATTTCTGGCCGGATTGTGCAATGGATGCACGGCGCCGAGGGGCCACAAAAGGATTTGACGCCGCATCGCACGACGCCCTCGGCCTGAAAATGACAAGCACCCAGCGCCGCGCGAGCGGCTTGAGGAATCCTCACAACTCCCTGCCCTGGGTGGCGGTGTTTGCTGCGCTGCTGTTGGCCGGCTGCGGCAAGGGAGACGATAGCCGCCCTGAAACGGCGGACGAATTCGTCGCGCGTATCAGCGCGGAATTCGAGGAAACCGGCGCGGCCTTCAATGCGGCCAATTTCGCCTTTGAAACCAACATGTCACCGGAAAATGAGGTGGCCGCGGCAAAGGCCGAGGCGCGCTTCCTGGAGCTGGGTTCGCGCGCCAGCGCCGAGGCACGACAGTACGCCGGCCTGCCCATGTCGCCCGAAAGCGCGCGCGTACTGCAATTGTTGCGCCTGTCCAGCGATGCGCCGGCGCCCTCTGACCCGGCGAAACGAGAAGAGTTGGCCACGCTGCTGGCGCGCATGAGTTCCGCCTATGCCACCGGCAAGCATTGTCCGGCTGGACCCGAGAGCTGCCAGAACCTCGAGCAGCTCGATGGCGTCCTGGCGAACAGCCGCGATTACGACGCGCAGCTGGCCGCCTGGGCCGGCTGGCACGACCAGGCGCGACCACTGCGCAAGGATTTCCGGCGTTTTGTCGAACTCGGCAACGCCGGTGCCCAGGAACTGGGGTTTGCTGACCTTGGCGAGCTCTGGCGCTCGCGCTATGACATGGAGCCGGGTGAGTTTCGTGAACAAACCCGTGGGCTCTGGGAGCAGGTCAAGCCTTTGTACCAGGCGCTGCACTGCCATGCGCGCAGCGAGTTGCAGGAAAAGTACGGCACGCGCCGCGTTCCCGACGGGCAGCCCATCCCGGCCCACTTGTTCGGCAACATGTGGGCGCAGCAGTGGAACAACGCCATTGACATGCTGGAGCCCTATCCCGGCATCGTCAGCCAGGACATCACTGGCGCGCTGCTGGAGCAGGGCTACGACGCCGCGCGCATGACCCGTACCGCCGAGAGCTTTTATACCTCGCTGGGTTTCGATCCGCTGCCGCAGTCCTTCTGGCAGAACTCCATGCTGGAGCGGCCGGCCGGCCGCGCAGTGATGTGCCACGCCACCTCTTCGCATGTTGATGGCGACATGGACGTGCGCCTGAACCTGTGCGCCGAACCCACGGAGCAAGACTTCAATACCCTGCACCAGATGATCGGGCACATGTATTTCTTCCTCGGCTACCGTGACCAACCCTGGCTTTTCCGTGAGCGCAGCCTGCCCGCGCTGACCGATGCCGTGGGCGGTACGGCCAGGTTGTCGGTCACTGATGGCTACCTTGCCGCCGCCGGCCTTGGCAAGAACGACGCCGCGCTGGGCATGCGTGGACGCATGGTGCTCAACCGCCAAATGCGCTTCGCTGTCGAGACAATTGCCTTCCTGCCCTTCGGGCAGCTGGTGGATGAATGGCGCTGGAGTGTCTACTCGGGAGAGATCCCGCCGGAGAAATATAACCAGGCCTGGTGGGATTTGAGGCGTAAGTACCAGGGCATGGTGGCGCCTGTTGCGCGATCCGAGGCAGATTTTGACCCAGGTGCCAAGTACCACATTCCGGGTAACGTGCCCTATACCGACTACTTCTTGTCCTTTGTGCTGCAGTTCCAGTTTCACCGGGCGCTGTGCACTGCTGCTGGCCACAGCGGGCCGCTGCATGAGTGTTCCATCGCCGGCAACAAGGAAGCCGGCCGGCGCCTGGCGGAAATGATGAAATTGGGCGCCAGTCGTCCCTGGCAGGATTCGCTTGAGGCCCTGACCGGTTCCCGCGAACCCGACGCCAGCGCCATCATTGACTACTTCCGCCCGCTCAAGATCTGGCTCGACACCAAGAATGCCGGGCGCGACTGCGGCTGGTAGCGCGGAGGCAAGATGACTTCCTGGAAGACTCACGCACGCTGCATTCTCGTTTGCGCGGCTGTCGCGCTCTTGGCCAGCTGCGGTGAACCCGCCCCCCCCGACGCTGATGAAATCATCGCTGGAATTAATGAACAGCTGGAGGTGCTGAACCGGGCGCGCATGGAGGCGACATTTGCTTTGGCGACCGATGTCACGGAGGCCCATTCCGCAGCTTCATCTGCTGCCGAAACGGCCTTCTCTGACTTTCTGCGGGAAGCACAGGGACAGGCCCGCGCTCTGCAAGGTCAACCCATGTCCGAGGACAGCGCGCGTGCACTGCGCCTGCTCGCCATCGGCCTCGACGCGTCCCCGCCTGCAGACCCCGGGCAGGCAGTGGAACTTGCGATGCTGCAGGTCAAGATGGATGGCGCCTACAACACGGCGAAAGCTTGCGCCCCTGATGGTTCATGCCGCGACTATTCCGACCTGGCTCGCGAGCTGCGCAGCAGCCGAGATCCGGCCAGGCTGCAGCGCACCTGGATTGACTGGCACGACCTCGCCATACCCATGCGCAGCGACTACCAGCGCTTCGTTACCCTGGCCAACCAGGGCGCAAGGGATGCAGGCTTCGATGATCTTGGCGAGCTGTGGCGCTCGAACCATGACATGGATCCCGAGGATCTGCGCCGCGAAGTCGATCGACTGTGGGGCCAGATCGAGCCGCTTTACTTGGCGATGCATTGTTATGTTGGCGGCGAGCTGCAGCAAGTCTATGGCCGCAAGCTTGTGGCAGACAAGGAACCGGTGCCCGCCCAGTTGTTTGGCAACATGTGGGCCCAGAACTGGAATGCGATCGATGACGTTACGCTGCCTTACCCGGGGATCTTCGACCACGACGTCACTGCTGCACTCATCGAGCAGGGTTACGACGGCCGTCGGCTGGTGCAGGTCGCAGAAGACTTCTACGTTTCCCTGGGGTTGGCACCCATGCCCACCTCCTTCTGGGATAAGTCGATGTTCATGCGGCCCACCGGGCGCGAGGCAAAGTGCACCACCACTTCCTACCACGTGGATGGCGACCAGGACCTGCGCCTCAGCGCCTGCTATGAGCCGCGCGAGGATCGCCTGGTTGCGGCCCACGAAATCATGGCCGGCCTGCATTACTACCTGGAGCGCCGCGACCAGCCCTACCTGTTTCGTGAGGGCTCTTCCTTTGTACTGAGCCGCGCGATGGGTGGCATGGTCGGACTGTCGCTGACTGACCAGCACTATGCGCGGCTCGGGCTGGCCAAGGTCAGCGACTCGTTGTCGCAGCGGGCACGGGTGCTGGTGAACCGGCAGATGCGCTCGGCCATGGATCATGTGGCATTCATGCCCTTCGGCATTGTGGTGGACAAGTGGCGCTGGGACGTATTCTCCGGTGCCATTCCCGCGGAAAAATACAACGAGGCCTGGTGGGACCTGCGCCGCGAATACCAGCGCGTAGCCCCGCCAGTAGCGCGCGGCGAGTCGTATTTTGATCCGGGTGCGAAGTACCACGTTGCCGGCAACACGCCCTATGTGGATTATTTCCTGGCCTACGTCCTGCAGTTCCAGCTGCATGAGGCCCTGTGCAAGAGCGCCGGCCATCGCGGTTCACTGCACGAATGCTCCATCTATGGCAACGCCGCGGCGGGAGCGCGCCTTCAGGAGGCCATGCAGAAAGGTGGTAGCAGGCCCCTCCCGGAACTACTGATGGCCCTGACCGGAAATCCGCGCATTGAGGCCGATGCCCTGCTGGCCTATTACCAACCCCTCATGACCTGGCTCCAGCAGCGCAATGCTGATCGCAGCTGCCATTAACCCCGGATAAGGGACGTCACATGTCTAGCCCGACCTCGCTGCGCCTACGCACTCTGGCTTGCACCCTCGTCGCACTGGGTGCCCTGGTGGGCTGTGGCAAGTCACCGCCTGCCGAAACCGCCGACCAATTCGCCGCGCGGGCCAATGCGGAGATAGAGAAATTTGGTTATGAATCCCAGCACGCCAACTGGGTGCAGCAGAACTTCATCACCAGTGACACGGAGGCGCTGGCGGCCCAGGCCAATGAGCGTTATCTCGCCTACCACTCGGCCGCAGTAGCCACGTCGCGCCAGTACAGTGGCCAGGCCATGTCCGCCGAATCCGCGCGCATCCTTGGCCGCCTGCTGACAGGGGTCCGCAGCACCGGCACCCGCTGATGCGGCCAAGCGCGCCGAGCTTGCCGGCATCCTGGCGGCCATGGAGTCCGCCTACAGCTCCGGGCGCTTCTGTCCGTCCGGGCCGGAAAGCTGCCGCAACTTCGAGGACCTGTCGCGCACGCTGGTGGAGAGCCGTGACTACGATGAGCAGTTGGCCGCCTGGACCGGCTGGCACTCCCTCAGCGCGCCCATGCGCGACGACTACCAGCGCTTCGTTGAGCTGGCCAACGAGGGGGCCACCGAATTGGGCTTCGACGACCTCGGAGCGATGTGGCGATCCGGCTATGACATGAGCGCGGCGGAGTTTGAGTCCGAGACCGAGCGCCTGTGGAACCAGATGAAGCCGCTGTACGACGGCATGCATTGCTATGCGCGCGGCGTGCTGCAGAAGAAATATGGCAAGGACCGGGTCCCTGATGGCCAGCCCGTCCCCGCCCACCTGTTTGGAAACATGTGGGCGCAGCAGTGGAACAATATCTTCGACCTGCTGGAGCCGTATCCGGGTGTCTCCGCTCTCGATGTCACCGCCGGGCTGAAGAAGCAGGGATTCGACGCCCTGCGCATGGTTCGCTCGGCCGAGGAGTTTTACCTGTCCCTCGGCTTTTCCAGCTTGCCCGATTCGTTCTGGCAGAAGTCACTGTTTGCACGGCCGCGTGATCGCGACGTGGTCTGTTACGCCAGCGCCTGGGACATGGCCGACCCCGAGGACGTCCGCATCAAGCAATGTATCGAGGTCAGCGAAGAAGACCTCTACACCGTCTACCACGAGCTTGGGCACGTCTATTACTACCTGATGTACCAGGACAAGCCCTACCTGTTGCGCACCGGTGCGCACGACGGCTTCCACGAGGCGCTGGGCGATACCATCAACCTGTCGATGACCGAGGACTATTTGGTCGGTCAGGGCCTGCTGCCGGCTGGCCAGAAGAGCAGCCCACAGTCGCTGATCAATCGCCAGATGAAGGTTGCCTCCGAGAAGATTGCCTTCCTGCCTTTCGGCAAGCTGATTGACCAGTGGCGCTGGGGCGTATTTTCAGGCGCCATCCCGCCGGAGAAATACAACGAAGCCTGGTGGGAACTGCGTCGCAAGTACCAGGGCATTGCACCCGCCATCGCCCGCACTGAGGCGGACTTCGACCCCGGCGCCAAGTACCACGTGCCGGGCAATACGCCCTACACACGCTACTTCCTTGCCTTTGTGCTGCAGTTCCAGTTCCACAAGGCGCTGTGTGATGCGGCAGGCTTCAAGGGCCCGCTGCATGAGTGCTCGGTCTACGGCAACAAAGAGGCGGGCCGGCGATTCCGTGAGATGCTCGCGCTGGGCGCCAGCCAGCCATGGCAGGATGCGCTGGAGAAGCTGACTGGTACCCGTCAAATGGATGCCTCGGCCCTCATCGAGTACTTCCAGCCGCTGATGGGCTGGCTGGACGAGCAGAACCGCGACCGCCAGTGCGGCTGGTAATAACAAGGGGACTTGCATGAGCCTGCCTGATTCCGCGCCGCAGCTGACGCTGCGCGCCATCGTCCTGTCGCTGGCGCTGACCGTGCTGCTGGCTGCCGCCAACGCCTACCTTGGCCTGTTCGCCGGCCTGACTGTGGCTACCGCCATTCCCGCAGCGGTCATCTCCATGGGTGTGCTGCGCCTGCTGGGACGCTCCAATATCCTGGAAAACAACATCGTCGCCACTGGCGCCTCGGCGGGCTCCTCGATCGCGGCCGGCACGATCTTCACCATTCCCGCGCTGGTGCTGATGGGCCATTGGTCCACCTTCCAGTACTGGTGGGTGTTTGCCATTGCCGGCCTGGGCGGCCTGCTCGGCGTGCTGTTCTCGGTGCCGCTGCGCCGCACCCTGATCCTGGAGCAGAAGCTGCAGTTTCCCGAGGGCGTGGCCACCGCAGAAGTGCTCAAGGTGGGCGAGAACCCGGGCAAGGGACTGCGTGCGCTGGGCTTCGCTGCCCTGGCTGGCGCCGGATTCAAGTTCATCCTCTCCGGACTCAAGCTCTCGCCCGAGGCCTTCACCGCGGCGCGCTTCTTCGGTGACCGCACCATTGGATTCTTTGGCCTGAACCTGTCGCCGGCGCTGCTGGGTGTGGGTTACATCGTCGGGCTCAACATCGGCGTGCTGATGCTCTCTGGTGGCGCGCTGTCCTGGTGGGTGTTCATACCTATCTACAACACCTTCCTGTTCGACCACGACCCGGCGCTGGCCGCGAAACTGGTGGGCGTGAGCGCCGAAGATGCCGCCTACATGATCTGGAGCGCGCAGATCCGTTACATCGGCGTGGGCGCCATGTTGATCGGCGGGCTGTGGTCCTTGTGGACACTGCGCTATTCACTGTTCTCAGGTATCCGCAGCGGCCTCGCCCTGCGTAACGCCTCCACCAGGGATGTGGCGCACACCGAGCGCGACCTGCCGATGAACATGATCCTGATTGGCATCGTCTTGTTTGTCGTGCCGTTGTTTGCCCTGTACCTGATGGTGGTCGGAAGCTTTGGCGTCGCACTGACCATGGCCCTGATCATGGTGGTGGCGGGATTCGTATTCTCGTCAGTGAGCGGCTACATGGCCGGCCTGGTGGGTTCCTCGAACAACCCGGTATCAGGCATCACCATTTCCACCATCCTGTTCGCCTCGCTGATCCTGCTGGGCATGCTCGGCGCCGGCTCCACCGTCGGCCCGGTCGCTGCCATCATGATCGGCGCGGTGATATGCAATTCAGCCGCGATTGCCGGCGACAACCTGCAGGACCTCAAGGCCGGGCAACTGGTCGGCGCCACGCCCTGGCGCCAGCAGGTCATGCTGGGTATCGGCGCCCTGGCCAGCGCCGCGATCATGGCGCCGGTGCTCAACCTGCTGCTGGAGGCCTACGGCATCGGCACACCCGCACGCGAGGGCGTCACTGCCCTGCCGGCACCGCAAGCCACGCTGATGGCCTCTGTCGCCAGCGGCATCTTCGGCTCCGGCCTGCCCTGGAACATGGTCGGCGCGGGCGCCATCGTTGGTGCCATTGTCATCGCCATTGACGAACGCCTGCGCCGCATTGGTGCCAGCTGGCGTGCGCCGGTGCTCGCCGTCGCAGTCGGCATTTACCTGCCGCTTGAACTGTCCACGCCCATCTTCGCCGGCGGCTTGATTGCCGAGCTGGCGACGCGCTGGCACCGCCGGCGCAATCCGGGCGGCGATCTTGAGGCGCTGAAGCAGAACGGGCTGTTGTTCTCTGCCGGCCTGATTGCGGGTGAAGCCATCATCGGCGTGCTGATCGCGATTCCCATCGTGATCTCCGAGAATGCCGACGTGCTGGCGGTGGCAGAATCGCTGCGCCCGGGTCGCTGGGCCGGACTGGCGGCGCTTGCCGCCATGGGCTGGTGGCTTTTCCGCACGGCCACGCCTCGCAGCAGCACCAAGACCTGAGGCCATGCCAGCAGCAGGAGTATTCCTGCTGAAGAGGCGTTCATGACCGAGGCCGATTCGCAGCGTCGCGCGCAGGTATCGCTGGCACTGGCGATCGTTTACCTGGTGTGGGGGTCGAGTTACCTCGCGACCAAGATCATGGTCAGCGAGGAGCCGCCGCTGTTCGCTGCGAGCCTGCGATTCCTGAGCGCCGGGGTGCTACTCGGGGCATTTGCCTGGTGGAAAAGCGGGCCGCCTGTGCTCACGCGCCTCGAAGTTCGCCACGTCCTGACCATGGCCGGGCTCGCCATCATGGGCAGCAATGCCTGCAACGTGGTGGCGATGCAGTATGTGCAGTCCAATACGGCAGCGTTGCTCAATGCCACGCCTGCGTTGTGGATTGCCTGGCTGGGGACAATGGGTCGGCGCGCCAGCGCCTTGTCGGGCCCTGCCCGCCTGGGCCTGCTGGTCGGCCTGATCGGTGTCGTCCTGGTACTGCTGCCACGGGGCGGTTTTCGCCTGGAAGGACTCGGCTGGCAGTTGCTGATCCTGCTTGGCTGCTTCGGCTGGTCGCTGGCCACCATCTACTACCGCCAGGCGAACGCGGCCAACACGCCGCTCATGTTCACTGCCCTGCAGATGCTGCTGGGCGGTGCCGGGCTGATGGCCATGGCGGCACTCAGCGGTGAGCCGCTGGCGATGCACTGGTCACTGCCGGGTCTCAGCGCCTTCCTGTGGCTGACCCTGATGAGTTCCTGCCTGGCCTATTCCGCCTACGCCTTCCTGACGGTCAATACGACGCCAGTGGTGGTTGGCACTTATGGCTACGTGAACCCCGCCATCGCTGCATTGCTGGGCTGGTGGATCCTCGATGAGACGCTGGGCTGGTCGCAAATGGTGGGCATGCTGGTGATCCTGCTGGGCGTGGCCCTGGTTACGGGTTACCTGCGACCCATGCCGCGCAACCCCGCCGCCGGCGCCGGCCGCTGACCCCAAGCCTCGACTTACTCGCCGCCAGCGCGCAGGTCGATGGAACGACGCCGCGGGGCGAACAGGGCATTGCCCACCCAGCTCACCACGCTGACGATCAACGCGCCCATGAAGGCCGCCCAGAAACCGGCGATGGTCATGCCGGGCAGCATGGCGGCGACCAGTGCCAGCATTCCTGCATTGAGCACCAGCAGGAAGAAGCCCAGCGTCACCAGCGTGATGGGCAGCGTCAGGATGATCGCCAGTGGCCTGAGGATGGCATTGACCAAACCCAGCAACACGGCCGCCAGCAACAAGGTCGCGGGCGTGTCGACTTCAATTCCTGCCAGCCACTCCGTCGCCAGCCACAGGCCCACAGCCGCAATGGCGGCGCGCAAAATGAAATTAGTCATGGCGGGGATTATCGGCGCCGCGCGTGGCCATCGCAAACAGGCCTTCCATCAGCGTACGCGGCGACCACGCTGGATGACGATATCGACCTTCTGCAACAGCGCCGGATGACGCAACAGGTCGCCGCGGACGGCGATCACGTCAGCGATCTTGCCGGGCGCCAGCGTACCCACCTCATGGGCGACGCCGACAGACGCCGCCGCGTCGTGGGTTGCTGCCTGGATTGCGCGGGTCATGGTCAGCCCGCATTCGCGCACCCAGAAGTCGATCTCCTGCCAGGTCGCACGGGTGTGTAGATGCCCGGGCACGCCGGAATCTGAGCCAATTACCAACTGCAGGCGCGCATCATCGAGCTGGCGCAGCTTGGTACACAGGGTGCGCGAGCGACTCGCCGGCATCTCAAACCAGGTGACACGATCCAGCACCACCAACGAGCCGAGAACATCGGCCGCCACCAGCGGCGGCAGCCCGGCTATTGTCGCCGGATCATCCAGGGGCTCCGGGTTGACCCGCAGCGCTTCAAGGTTCAGCAAGCCTGATATGGCCGGTGACCAGGACAGCGGCCTGCGCTCCGGATTCAGCAAGCGCTGGCGCAGCGCCAGCATCACCGTATCTGGAAACGCAGGGGCCGCGCCCATGCCGGTGCTGAGGAATCCAGCAAGACCAAGCGTCACGCCGCGCTCCACATCCCCGGGCCGCTCGGCGTAGGCGTGCACGGCCAGGTTCCGCGCCTGGGCTTCCTTGACGGCAGCGGAAAGCTCCTCGGCAGTCCATAAGTCAACGTCGGCCAACAACAGGTAGTCGACGCCGGCACTGGCCAGGCGCTGCACCTTGCTGCGGGCGTCCTCTGCGCCCTGCACGGACCACTGCCAGGCTTCCGTTCCCGCCGGCACCAGCTTGCGCAGGACCGGACCGGAAACAAATGCGCGCGGACCGGGCAGGACGGCGCTCTTCAGTTGATCGCGCAGGGCGATTGCCGCGTCTAGCGGTGCGCCCACATCGCGCACACTGGTCACGCCGGCCGCCAGCAGCTGCGCCGCCGCAATCGGCATCACCACGCGCTCCGCCAACGGGCCATACACACTGTTCCAGCGTGCTGTGTCGCCGTGTCCCAGGCGCATCAGATGCACCTGCAAGTCCCACAGCCCCGGCAGGACCGTCATGCCCTCGGTGGAGATGACCTCGGCATTCCCGGGAATAGGCGTCAGGCCCACTGCGCCGACCGCGAGGATGCGATCGCCATCAATGACCACCACGCCATTTTGTATCGGTGGGTTGCCGTAGCCGTCGATCACAGTGCCACCGGACAGCACCAGCGGCCCCGCGGCATGGGCGGGGAACACCAGCAGGCACAGCAGCAGCGCGGAAAGGAGTCTATGCATCAACTAGCGAACGCCGCCATCACCGCGCCCGACTGTGGGCGTTCCGGCGCCACCCTGGGCAGCACGTTTGCGCAGCGCCTTGTCGCGGTACATGTGCTTGTCGGCCACCGCGAGCACCTCGTCATGGCTGCGGCCATCGCGCGGAAAGCTCGCCGCGCCCACGCTGACGGTGATGCGCTGCAGCCGTCCGCCGACCGGGAACAGGCTCTTGTAGACGTTGTTGCGTACGCGCTGGGCGACCGTCTCGGCAATCTCCGGTGAGGCCTCAGGGAGGAACACCACGAACTCATCGCCACCGTAGCGGGCGGCAACGTCCGAACTGCGAATCGCGCGCTGCATCGCCGCCGTTACCGTGGTAATCGCCGCATTGCCGGCCTGGTGACCATATTCGTCGTTCACTTTCTTCAGCTGGTCCATGTCGATCATCAGCACACCATAGCCACCACGACCGGTGCGCGCGCGGATCAAGTGCTCGCGCTCAACCAGCGAGCGGAAGGTGCGCAGGTTCAGTAATCCCGTCAGGCCGTCGCGCTCGGCCATTTCCTCGATGCGCTGGCGCGCCGCCGCGATGGACCCCGCCAGCAATTGCGTCAGGTGCCCGACCAGCGCGAATGGACCGAGTTCGCCAAACAGCCGCGCGGCGAGGCGCGCCGGATCTCCCATCGGTCCATCGCCGATGACGACAGAGATGTAGGCCAGCGAGACGCCCAGGAACACCACCAGTGTGCCGCGCCGGCCCAGCGTCATGGCGACCAGCACAACCGGCAGCAGGTAGAGATTCGTCAATGGACTGTCGGCGCCGCCAGTCTGGGTCGCAACGATCGAGATGAACAGCACCATCGCCGCTGCGCCCAGGGCAATGCGCGGTGCGGCATCGCGCACCGGGAAACCCTTCCAGCGCAGCGCAATTACAAACGCGGCAAACAGCCCGACCGTGACAAATAGCAGGCGCGGCGACGGTGGCTGGGTCTGGTCCACCACCATGTAGAGGGCGACCACCAGCAGCACCAGCCAGTCCACCTGGGCAAGGCTGCCCAGCAGGTTTTCCTTTTCTTCCTGCTTCGGGCGCTCCAGTCGGCCAGTCTGGGTCCAGGGTTCGGTCATGAGCTGCGCCCCGGAACCGACGCTGCGGCCCGCTGCACAGATGCGCCCTTGCGCTTGAGCATATCGATCGCAGCACGCAACTCGGGATCTGAGTCGACCTCGCCCCAGGGCGTGTTCCTGGCCGGCGGCTGGCGCGGCAATTCCAGGTCCGGATCAATGCCGTGATCCTGGATCGAGGTCCCGGACGGCGTGTAGTAGCGTGAAGTCGTCAGCTTGATGGCCTGGCCATCCGACAGTGGCAGCACGGTCTGCACCGATCCCTTGCCAAAACTGGTGCGTCCGACCAGGGTGGCGCGCCCGTGGTCACGCAGGGCGCCGGCGACGATCTCGGAGGCCGAAGCCGATCCACCATTGATCAATACGGCAATGTCTGCGCCGTCGCTCAGGTCTCCTGGCGTGGCCTTCAGCCGGAAACGTGCATCAGGCGTACGGCCCTTGGCCGAGACAATGAGGCCGCGCTCCAGGAAGGCATCCGACACCTGCACTGCGGCATCAAGTACGCCACCCGGATTGTTGCGCAGGTCCAGCACCAGGCCGCGCAGGGGCCCCTGCGGATGCTGTTGCAGCATATGCAGCGCAAGCTCCACGTCATCGCCGGTGGTATCGCTGAACTGGCTGATGCGCACATAGCCAAGGCCAGGCTCGAGCATGGCGTGACGAACCGAGGGCACGATGACCTCGGCACGCTCAATCTGTATCTCCAGCGGTTCGGCTTCGCCTTCGCGCAGCAGCGTAACACGCACCTGCGAGCCCGGCCGTCCACGCATTCGCGCAATGGAATCGCCCAGGCGATTACGGTCAACTTCGCGGCCATCAATGGCAATGATGGAGTCTCCCGGCTGCAGGCCAGCGTGATCGGCTGGCGAGCCCTCGATCGCGGTCACCACGATGATGGCGCCGCCCTCCAGGGTGACTTCAATACCAATGCCGGAATAGTTGCCCTCGGTGGCGATCCTGAGGTCCTCGAATTCACCTGCGTCCATGAAGGAGGAATGGGGATCCAGTCCCGTGACCATGCCGCGAATCGCGTGGGACATGAGTTCGTGGTCATCCACCCGCTCGACGTAGTCACCCTTGATGCGATCCAGCACCTCGACCAGCAGGCGGGTGTCTTGAGCGGGAAGCTCGGCACGGCTGTTGCCACGCTCGGCCAGCACGCCACTGCTGATGGCAACGGCAAATCCGACCAGCGCGCCTAACAGCAGTGCCAGGACGGTGCGTTGCGGGTTCATGACGCTATCCTAACCGGCAATCGTGCCGGCGGGCAGGCTTAGCGGGCCCCGGCGGCCTGTCCAGCCATCACCTCGTAGAGCCCAATATCGCCCAGCACCTCGGTCAGGGGCACGGGCCGGCCAATGGCGAAGCCCTGGCCATAGTCCACGCCCAGCGCGGCCATCCGTGTACGCAGATCGTCGGTCTCGACGTATTCGGCCACCGTTTCCATGCCCATGGTGTGGGCCAGCTGCGCGATGGCGCGCACCATCGCCTCGGTACGCTGGTTGTTGCCGGCATCGCGGACAAAGCTGCCGTCAATCTTGAGCACCGACACCGGCAGGGAGCGCAGGTAGGCCAGCGAGCTCAAGCCGGTGCCGAAATCATCCAGCGCAAATGTGCAGCCCAGCACGCGCAGGCGCTGCATCAGGCGATCGGCCTTGGCGAGGTTGGAGACCGCCGCAGTCTCGGTCAGCTCGAAGCACAGCACCGAGGGCGGAATCCCCGAACGTCGCAAGGTATCTTCAAGGAACTCCAGGAATTCATCCGAGGCAATCGAGGCACCGGACACGTTGATGGAAAAATTCAGTTCCCGCCCGATCAACGCCGTGGACTGCGAGCGCAGCGCCTCCATGGCGTTGGTGATGACCCAGCGATCAATGGCCGGCATCAGCTGGTAGCGCTCGGCGGCTGAGAGGAACTTCTCCGGTGGCAGGATCTCGCCGGATTCGCTGATCATGCGCAGCAGCAATTCGAAGCGCGGCTCCACACGATCCGCGGCAAGCGGCAGTATCGGTTGCGCATAAAGGACAAAGCGGTTCTCTTCCAGCGCCTGGTGCAACTGCTGCACGATCATCACGTCAGCGTGGCGACGGATGATGCTCTGGTCTGCCTCTTCAAAGACCTCGATGCGATCGCGGCCGCGATCCTTGGCGGCCTTGCAGGCGATTTCGGCACTGGCCAGGCCGTGCGCCAGTGCATTCTGCGTACCCGGAAGCTCGGCGACACCACCGCTCGCGGTGACCTGCACCGTGCCGTCACCGCGGCTGTAGGTGAGCTCCGCGCATTGGCTGCGCAGCATGTCGGCAATCTGGCGGGCATAGTCCAGGGTGCAGTCCGGCAGGTACATGGCAAAACGATCGCCAGCGATGCGCGCAGGAATCGCACCGGGGCGCGGCTTCTTGCGCAGTATTTCGCCGACCTTGCCGATGACCTCGTCACCCACGTGCATGCCGAAGTTGTCATTGATCACGTGCAGCCGGTCGACGTCCAGGTACACCAGGCAATCCTGGGTCGGCGCTTCGCGCGCAGCGATGGCGGCGCGCACCTGTGACTCAAACGCCTGCCGGGTCAGCAGGGCGGTCAGCGCATCGAAATTGTTCTGCAGCGTCGCCGCGGCCTTGCGTGACAGCAATTCAATGAGCCGCTCGGTGCGCGGCCCGAAATCCTCGTCATTGGCGTCGCGGTACAGGACCAGGAAGCCCATCACCCTTGCGGAGGGGTGGCGCACGGGCGTCGCCAGGATCTTGTAGGGCGGCAATGCTGCCTGCGATTCCGCCGAGACCCGGTTGACCACCAGGTTGCGGCGCTGCAACTGAGTCCAGCTCAACAGGTGACGATGCGTCTTGGTCAACACCTCAACATCGGGCACCTCACCGGAGGGCGCGCGACACAAGGCCACATTGCGCTCGGGCACCACCAGCGCGCCCAGGTGACAGCCCAGGTGATCAACGCAAGCCTGCACCAGGGCACCCAGCTCATCTCCTGCAGCGTCCTTGTCGCCCTGTTCCGGCGCAATCTGCAGCAGGAAGTCGAGATCTTCGTCGCGTGCACGCAAGTCGCGTGACAGCACGCCCACGTTGGCGCGTGACTCAAGCTCGCGCTGCAAGCACTCCAGTGCCGGATTGACCATTTGATGCACGAATGAAAATGGGCGAACCTCGCCATCGCGGGTAAGCAGGGCGGCAATGGCAATCAGGGCGCCTTCCGCATCGCGCAGCCTGAAGACGTAGGCAGGCGCGCCTTCATGATCGTGGCTGAAGCCGTCGATCCGTGCGGTCGTGGCGGCGGGCGCATTCTTTAGCGCTTCATCCACCAGCGGCTGCGGATCCGGTCCGTCATAGCCGTCAGCTACCCACAGGGGCGTTCCTTGCGAGTCATAGAATCCAATGCCTACCGCACGCGGCATCAGCATGCGCAGCAGATGCCCATACGGATCCAGGTTGAACCTGGCAGTCGCCGGCGGCCTTGTTGGTGTTCGGGCGTCAGTCATGGTGCAAACACACGTCCTTGTCGGGTCCTAGCTCGACCTGCGATGGCCATCCTCTCCGGGACAGGGGCTGGCGGTCTTTGACGTAATCCGCAGATTTTGCAGGTAAGCCCTAGCCGTCGTTAGGGGTTGGGGCGGCGAAACCAGGGCTGGGGGTCCACCGGCTGGCTGCCACGGCGCAGCTCGAGGTAGAGCTCCGGTCGCGCCCGGCCACCGCTGTCCCCCGCCGAACCGATCACGTCCCCTGCCGAAACCCGCTCGCCGACTTCCTTGTACAGCTCCTCGGTATGGGCATAGAGGCTCAGGTATCCGCCATGGTCAAGGATCATCAGCAGCCCCAAGCCCGTGAGCCAGTCGGCATAGACCACCCTGCCGTCATACAGGGCATGGACGTTGCTGCCGCGCTCAGTCTGGATCAGCAGGCCGTTCCAACGCAGGCCGCCGCCGCGCGACTGGCCGAAGCGCGCCACCACCTTGCCGGCGACCGGCCAGGACAACTTGCCCTTGACCCGCTCGAAGGCCTGTCCCCCGGGTGGCGGTGCGTCGCGCAGGGCGCGGCGCAACTCGGCGATGAGCTTCTCAAGCGCCGCGGCCTCGCGCTTGAGCCTTGAGATCGTATCGGTGTTGGAGCGGATCTGGCTGTTCATCGCCATTACCGCACGTCCGCGCTCAGCGCGGGCATTGTCCACCGCGGCCAACTCCTGTACCCGCTCGGCCTCCAGCGCTGCCAGTCGCTCGCGCTCCGCCGCCTCACCTGCGGTGGCTTCCTCCAGGCGAGCCACGGCTGCGCTAATTTCATCGATCTGGCTGGCGCGCGCCTTGCCCAGATAGGAGTAATAGACCAGCATCCGGCCAAAGGCGGCCGGGTCCTTCTGGCTCAGCAGCAACTTGACCTGCTCTTCGCGGCCGGACATATAGGCGGCACGGAGCTGTGCTGCCAGGACGCCACGCTGATCCTCAAGCACCGCCTCCTGCTTTTCGCGCTCGCCAGCCAGCGCCTTGAGCTTCTGGTCGCTTTCAGCCAGGCGCTTGCGGGTTTCGGTCAGCCGGGCCCGCGCTGCGCGGACCTTGTCTTCAGCATCGCGCAACTGGGTCGCCAGGGCGTCGCGCCGGGTCGTGTCCTCGCGGGTGGCCCGCTGCAGGGCCTGGATTCGCTCCTGTACCTTGCGCAGATCCGCCTGCGGGTCCTTGGACGCCGCAGTCACGGCGCCCGACCCCAGGCACAGGAACAGGCCCAGGGCGACAAGAATCGTTCCAAGCCCTTGTTTTTTCAGATTAATGCCCCCACCTGAGCCATCGCACGGATACTCTCAGGGCCGCTGCTATAATGCGCGGCCCTTTTTGGCCCCCAGGGGCGCGGAAGACACCCAGAACCATGGAACGCCTGTTCGATTATTTCACCAACCATCCGTTCCTTGCCGGCCTTGCCATTGTCGCGGTCGTGGCTGTGCTCGTCTTCGAGTGGCGCCAGCGAGCCCATGGCTTCGCTGCCATCAGCCCGGGCGAAGCTATCCGGATGATGAACCAGGGCGCCTTGATGATCGATGTGCGCTCCCCTGATCAATATAAGGAAGGCCACGTTGAGGGCGCCCGCAACGTACCGGGCGACCAGATTGTGGATGGCAACAAGCCTCTTGAGAAGTATGCCGGGAAGACCCTCATCATGTGTTGCAACAGCGGCGCGACCTCGGCTGCGGCGGCGAGGACGCTGATGCGCCAGGGCGTGAAGGGCGTGCTCAACCTGCGTGGCGGAATCATGGCCTGGCGCCAGGATAATTTTCCCGTCGTCAGGGGCTAAGCGATGCCGACCCCCAGTGTCACGCTTTATACGGGCGGCTTTTGCGGTTACTGCACGCAGGCCCGCGCGATGCTGGAGAAGCATGGCATTGAGTACACCGAGATCAACATCGAGGACGGCGCGGAACTGCGCCAGCAGATGATCGCCCGCAGCGGCCAGCGCTCCGTCCCGCAAATTTTTGTTGGCGACCACCATATCGGTGGCGCCAAAGAACTCGCCGCCTTGTTGAAGCGCGGTGAATTTGAGCAGCTCCTGGCCGCCGAAGCGGCCGGTGCCTGACCTTTTCTGTAACCCGAGGAATCAAGATGGCTGACGAAAGCGAAAACCTGGCCGCTGCCGCAGGCGGTGCCCCAGCAGCAAATGGCCAGGAGCAGGCCGTTGCCCTGCAGACTGTTTACATCAAGGACCTGTCGTTCGAGGCGCCCAAGGGCCCGTTCGTGCCGGCGCAGTCGCAGGACCCGAAAATCAACCTCAACATGAGCACCAACTCCAGCCTCGTGGGCCAGGATGCCCATGAAGTGGTGGTCACGGTCACGCTGGAAGCCAAGAACGGCGATGTTGCTGTTTACCTGGCCGAAGTGAAGCAGGCCGGTGTATTTGTAGTGCGCGGCTTCAACGCCGAGGACACCCATCGCATCCTGGGTTCGTTTGCCCCGAACATCCTGTTCCCCTACATCCGCCAGACCGTCTCGGATGTCGTCACCAAGGGTGGCTTCCCGCCGTTCCTGTTGCCGCACGTCAACTTCGAGCCGCTGTATGAGCGCTCGTTGCAGGAGCGTGCCGCCCGTGCAGCTGCCCAGCCGGCACCGGCGCCGGCCGCAGACAAGGCCAACTGAGCCGGCCCATGCGGCCGATCGTCATCCTCGGCGCAGGATCCTGGGGCACGGCGCTCGCGATTCAGTTCGCGCGCGCCGGTTGCCCTACGACCCTGTGGGGACGCGAAGAGGATGACCCGGCCGAGTTGGCGCGCGCGCGCGTCAACGAGCGTTACCTGCCGGGGGCGAAGTTTCCGCCCGCACTGACCATTGAGCCCGACCTCGTTCGCGCGGTCGGCAGCGCCGAGGACGTGCTGCTCGTCGTGCCCTCAAGCGCGCTGCGCACGGTGCTCACCCAGATCAAGCCAATGCTGCTGCCCAAGGCGCGCATAGCCTGGGCCAGCAAGGGATTCGAGCTGTCCAGCGGCAAGCTTCCTCACCAGGTGGCGCGCGAGGTCTTGGGGCCGGATGTTCCCATTGCTGTTCTCTCCGGGCCGACTTTCGCCAAGGAAGTGGGCATTGGCCTGCCAACGGCGATTGCGGTGGCCTCGCCCGATGACGCGTTTGCGCTCGAACTCGCCCAGGGCATTTCCAATGACCGTTTTCGTGCCTACACCCAGCCGGACATCATTGGTGTCGAGGTGGGCGGCGCACTGAAGAATGTCATTGCCATCGCCACCGGCGCATCCGATGGCATGGGTTATGGCTCCAATGCGCGCGTCTTCCTGATCACCCGCGGGCTGGCTGAAATCGTCCGCCTCGGTGTCGCGCTGGGTGCACAGCGCGAGACCTTCATGGGTCTCGCTGGCCTGGGCGACCTGGTGCTGACCTGCACCGATGACCAGTCACGCAACCGTCGCTTCGGTGGCGCCATGGCCAAGGGCGTCGGCGTGGAACAGGCCATCAAGGAAATTGGCCAGGTGGTCGAGGGTTATCACGCTGCCAAGGCGGTGTGGAAGGTGGCCCAGCGCCTGGGCGTCGAAATGCCCATCTGCGAACATGTCTACCGCGTGCTGTACGAAGGCATGCCCATACCTGCCGTGGTCGAGGCGCTGCTGGCGCGCGATCCGGGCGTCGAGGACTAGCGCCCGCGGGATCCGGTCGGGTTCCTCGCTCGTGCGCTCCAAATCCCAAGTCGCTTTCTCGCGAGGACCCGCCCACCTCGCGGGCGCAATCCGTGGCGTCGCGTGGCGCGGGCCAGGTGGCCGAGGCCCCAAAGAGTGAGCGACTTTATTGGAGCGAACGAATGGGGCCCGGCCGGATCCGGCCCGCGCAACGTTCCTGGCCGACCGGGTCTCGCAGGCGTTCTGGCGGCCTAGGTGCCGCCGGGAAATCCGAGTTGGCGCCAGGCCTCAAACACCACGATGGCCGCGCTGTTGGACAAGTTGACGCTGCGATTGCCCGGAATCATCGGCAGGCGCAGCACCTGCTCCGCGGCAAAGCCCGACAGCACCCCGGGCGACAAGCCAAGCGTCTCGCGCCCAAACAGGAAGGCATCCCCCACCTGGTAGCTCACCTCTGTGTACAGGCGCGCGCCACCAGTTTCGATGGCAAACACTCGCGAATTGCCCAAGGTCGCCAGGCACGACGCCAGATCGGCGTGCTCCCGCACCCGCGACATCTCGTGATAGTCCAGCCCAGCCCGCTTGACCTGCGCGTCGTCAATGGAGAAACCCAGCGGGTGCACCAGGTGCAGCGTCGCGCCCGTATTCGCACACATGCGGATGACGTTGCCGGTATTCGGCGGAATTTCCGGCTCAAGCAGGATGACATGGAACATTCGGTCCTCCACAGGCCGCCTATAATGCCGCGATGTCGCCGACCCCATCATTGTCTGTCGAGTTCTGCGGCCTCAAACTAGCCTCACCGATCGTGTTGCTATCCGGCTGCGTGGGCTTCGGCGAGGAGTACACCCGGGTCGAGGGCTTCTCCAACCGGGACGTTGGCGCCATTGTGTTGAAGGGCACGACCGGCGCAGCACGCCTCGGCAACCCGCCGCGCCGGGTGACCGAAACGCCCATGGGCATGATCAATGCCATCGGACTGCAGAATCCGGGCGTGGCCCATGTGGTGGATCACATCCTGCCGACGCTGGATTTCAGCGAGACCCGCTTCTTCGCCAATGTCTGCGGTTCCACCATCGAGGAATACGTCGAGGTCACGCGGCGCTTCGATGATTCACCCATTGATGCCATGGAGATCAACATCTCCTGCCCAAACGTGAAGGAAGGCGGCGTGCAGTTTGGCAACGTGCCGGAAATGAGTGCGCGCGTAGTAGCCGCCTGCCGCAAGGCCACCAAGAAGCCGCTGATCACCAAGCTCTCGCCCAACCAGACCGATATCCGCGAGAACGCACGGCTGTGCATCGAGGCGGGCACCGACGCTTTCGCCGTCATCAACACTATTTCCGGCATGGCTGTGGACCTGAAGACCCGGCGTCCGATCATTGGCAACGTGCAGGGCGGCGTCTCCGGTCCGGCCATCAAGCCGATCGCGCTGCTCAAGGTGCGCCAGGTCTGGGAGGTTGCCGCGGCCCATGGCGTGCCGATCATTGGCCAGGGTGGTATTGCCAGCGCGGGCGATGCGCTGGAATTCATTATCGCCGGCGCCTCAACCGTGGGCGTGGGTACGGCGCTTTTTTACGATCCCCTGGTGTGTCGCAAGATCAATGCCGGCATCGCCGATTACCTGGCCGCAGAGAAGCTCGCCTCGGTGGCAGAGCTGGCTGGCACGCTCAGGACCTGAACGCTCGCCCAAGCCCTAGTTCGGGCCGCTGCGAAAATTGGCGTTGTACTGCACCACCGTCGGGTAGGCGAATTCGATGCCTGCCTGCCCGAAAGACTCGTGGATCTTCAGGTTGATGGCCTGCTGGATGTCCATGTAGGTCTTGTAGTCGGGGTCCAGCACGAAATAGACCGCCTCGAAATTCAGCGAGAAATCACCAAAGCTGGCGAAGTGTGCGCGCTCAAAGCGCGTCTTCTGCTGCGCGTTGATCGCCGCCTCCAGGATGCCGGGCACAGCCTCGATCAACTTGCGTGGTGTCTCGTAGATGATGCCGATCTTGAGCGTCAGGCGCCGCTCGAACAGCTGGCCGAAATTGCGCAGGCGTGAGCTCAGCAAATCGCTGTTGGACATGACGATCTGCTCGCCCGTCAGTGAACGCAGCCGCGTGCTCTTGATGCCGATGTGCTCGACCTTGCCCTTTTCCTCGCCCATCACCAGCAAGTCACCCACCTTGAAGGGCTTATCGAGCGCGATCGAGAGCGAGGCCAGCAGGTCGCCCAGCACATTTTGTACGGCCAGCGCGATGGCGATGCCGCCCACGCCGAGGCCCGCGACCAATGCCGTGACATCGATACCCAGGTTGGCGAGCAACAACAGTAGCGCCACCACCCAGACCAGGGCGACGCCGACGAAACGCAGGATGTTCAGGCTGGCCGCGCCTTCCTTGTCGCGCAGCATCTTCTGGCCAACGAGGTGGCGCACGGTCGCCGTGCCCCACAGCGCGATCTGCAGCCAGATCACCAGCAAGAGTCCGGTTGTCAGCCAGCGATCGAGGATTTCGGGCACTTCAAGCCAGCGCATGGCCAGGAAGGTGGCCACCGCCAACATGAACAAGCGGTTGGTCCGGCGCAAGAGCGCGAGGATCAGCTCCATCGGCGCCGCTGATTGCTCCGGCTTGAGCACACGCAGTCGGCGAGTGATGAAAACCCTCGCCAGCGGCAACACGGTGTACCAGAGCAGGAACTGGCCCAGGGCAATAGCCCAGGAACGCAGGTCATTGCCGAGGAAAACAGCGTCGAGAGCGTCGTTGAATTCGTTCATTGCCGAAGATTGTAGCGGTCTGGTTTGCAGCGCACAAAACAACACTGGATTGCCTTATGTAAACAAGGCGTTGTGAGTGGCTGTTGCGGCTACGAAAAAATGATGCCCAAGCACACCCTTGGTGTTATAGATTTCACCAACTGATGTAACGGCGCAGAGATTGCCGAGCCTCAGGGGATGGGTTTTCGGAGTGGTGACGCTTCCACGAGTTCTGGGCATGGCCCAGTGCTCGCACGTCCCGCGACGAATAAATGGGGGATGCGCGACGACGGGAAGCGTTGTGCAACCAGAATAATGGAGCCTCAACTAATGAAGAAGTCGCTAACTGCGACGCTGGCGTGCAGCGCGATTGTGCTGTCCCTCGGCCTCGCCTCTGCACAGGCACAGGAAGTTGTGCCTGTATCCGCCGCTGAGGGCGGCAACCTCTGGTTTGTAGAACTCTACGGGCGCTCCGACTGCTGACGGTGATAGCTCAAGAGCAGTTCAGCTCGGAAAAGGCCCGCTTCCTGCGTGCCGCCGATGCCGAGGGCGTGGAGTTCAAGCAGCGTCGCTCCTTCAGTTCGCTATTCAACGGCTATTCCGTTGAAATCGACGCGGCGAACCGCTCCAAGCTGCAGCAGCTTGCCGGCGTCAAGGCCATCTGGCCGGTTGAGGTCATCCAGGCCCCCGTTGAAGAGCGTTTTCCACGGTGGCGCGGCTCCTGATCTTGCCGACGTGCCATCGCCATGACCGGCGCCGACTACGCCCAGAACACCCTCGGGTTCACGGGCAAGGGCGTCAAGGTCGCGGTCATGGACACCGGCATCGACTACCACCACCCAGATCTGGGTGGCTGCTTCGGTGCGGGCTGTCGCGTGGCCTTCGGCTATGACCTGGTCGGCGATGCGTTTAACGCGGACTCCAGCTCTCCGACCTTCAATCCCGTTCCGACCCCGGACAATGATCCGGATGACTGCGCCGGCCACGGCACGCACGTCGCCGGTATCGTTGGTGCCAATGGCGTCGTCAAGGGCGTCGCGCCTGATGTCACCTTCGGTGCTTATCGCGTCTTTGGCTGCAATGGCTCAACCACTGCAGACGTCATGATCGCAGCCATGGAACTGGCGCTCGCGGACGGCATGCAGGTGCTCAACATGAGCATTGGCGCGTCCTTCCAGTGGCCGCAGTACCCGACAGCAGTCAGCTGCCAGCCGCCTGGACAAGCACGGCATGGTGGTTGTTGCCTCTATCGGCAACAGCGGCACCAGCGGACTTTATGCCGCTGGCGCACCTGGTGTGGGCGACAAGGTGTTGGGCGTTGCTTCCTTTGACAACACCATGTCGACACAGAAGGCCTTCACCGCCAATCCGGCTGGACTGCTGATCGGCTTCAACAGCTCGACTGGCGCATCGCTTCCGCCGACGTCGGGCAGCATGACCCTGTCGCAGACCACCCCCATCACGGCCGTTGCGCCTGCTGTCCGACTTCGCGGGCTTTCCGGCCGGCGATGCGGCCCTGATCAGTCGTGGAACATGTAGCTTCCACATCAAGGCGGCTAATGCACAGACTGCGGGTGCCAGCCGCAATGGTCCTGTACAACAATGCGGCGGGCGCATTCAATGCGACCGTTGCGGGACCAACCCCGATCACCATTCCGGTGGTGACGATTCTGCAGGTTGACGGACAGGCGCTGGCTGCGCTCGCGGGCGGAAGCATTACCTGGGGCACGCAGACCGTGGTGAATCCGGTCGCAACCGGCTGGCCTGATTTCGAGCTTCAGCTCCTACGGCCTGGCGGCCGATCTCAGCCTGAAGCCGAATATCGGTGCACCGGGTGGACTGATCTACTCAACCTATCCGGTGGAGTCGGGCAGCTATGCCACGCTGTCGGGCACCTCCATGGCCGCTCCGCACGCTGCGGGCGGTGCGGCGCTTGTTGCGGCAAGCCGAATCGCTGGATGGGCCCAGACGGTGTCCGCCGGATCATGCAAACAGCTGCCGACCCAAGGCCTGGTGGGGCGCTCCGACCGCTGGGCTACCTGGACAACGTCCATCGTCAGGGCGCTGGCATGATCGACATTCCCGGTGCTATCCAGGCCACTGTCAGTAATCGAGCCCAGCGAGCTCGCGCTGGGTGAAAGCGAGGACGGGCCGGTCAACGCACAAGATGACGATCAAGAATCGCAGCAGCAAGACGCCAGTCACCTACGACCTGAGCCATGAGCCGGCACTGGCGACGGGTGCCAACACCTTCTCGCCCTCGTTCTGGGATGCCTTTGCTGATGTCAGCTTCAGCGACTCAAGCGTGACCGTTCCGGGTGGCGGCACGGTCAACGTTGACGTCACTGTTACCGCCAGGCCAGCGGGCTCCGGATCGTGGCTTGTACGGTGGTTACATCGTGCTGACCCCGCAGGGTGGTGGCGCACGTCTAGCGCGTGCCTTACGCGGGCTTCATCGGTGACTACCAGTCAATCCAGGTGCTGACGCCGACGGCCAATGGCTTCCCGTGGCTGGCGCAGCTTGTTGGGGCGTCCTACTCCAACCGACCGGCTGGCGAGACCTACTCGATGGTAGGAGACGACATCCCGTTCTTCCTGATGCACTTCGACCACCAGTCGGAGCGCATTGTCATGGAGGTGTGGGATGCCGCCAAGTGGCAAGCCCCTCGCCAATGCCAGCATTGACGACTACCTGCCGACGGAACAGCACGGCAACGGGCTTCTTTGCCTTCACCTGGGATGGCGACCGCGTTCCATGGTAAGGGCAAGAAGCCGGAGCGACTACTTCACGAGTGCCGGATGGCGACTATCAGGTGAAGGTGCTGAGTGCTCAAGGCGCTGGGCGACAAGAGCAACCCTGCTCACTGGGAGACCTGGACTTCACCGACGATTACGGTCGCTCGTCCGGCAGCTCCGTAACAGACAAGACTGATTTCAGTCTTTCGATACAGCCCCCGTCGGTTCGCCGGCGGGGGCTTTTTCTTGGGTGGCGTATTTGCCGGCTAACTCTTGCTGACAATCCCCAGCGTGCGCATCTTGCGCGCCAGCGTATTGCGGCCCCAGCCGATCAGCTTGGCGGCGGCCAGCTGGTTGCCATGGGTGTGTGCCAACGCTGCCTCGATGAGCGCTTTCTCAAATGCGGGCAGGGCCTCGGCCAGCAGCGGCTCATCGCCAAGCGCAATGTTCTGTGCGGCCCAGCGCGCCAGGTCACGAGACCAGTCACCGGCAGACGCGCTGCCCGCCGCCGCGACGAGGTCTGGCGGAATGTCCTCGACCCTAATCTCGCGTCCCGGTGCGGTCACCGTCAGGCGCCGCGCAGTGTTGATCAACTGGCGCACGTTGCCCGGCCAATCCAGCGCCACCAGTCGCTGTTCGGCCTCGGGTGCCAGCCACTTGGGCTCCATGCCAAATTCGCGGGCCGCTGCAACAAGATAGTGGCGCAGCAATTCAGGAATGTCGTCGCGCCGCTCACGCAGTGCTGGCACGCGGATGCGGATCACATTCAGGCGGTGCAGCAGGTCCTCGCGAAACGCGCCGGCCTTCACCCGCGCCTCAAGATCCTGGTGGGTCGCAGCGATCACCCGCACATCAACACGAACGGCCGTGTTGCCGCCTACCCGGTAGAACTCACCTTCGGCCAGCACCCTGAGCATGCGCATCTGCAGCGCTGCCGACATGTCGCCGATTTCATCCAGGAACAGCGTGCCGCCATCGGCCTGCTCAAAACGCCCGATGCGCCGCGCCTCGGCGCCGGTAAATGCCCCGCGCTCATGGCCGAACAACTCGGACTCCAACAGCTCCTGCGGAATCGCCGCCGTATTGAGCGCAATGAAGGGCCCGCCCGGCCGCGGCCCGTGCTGATGCAGTGCGCGCGCCACCAATTCCTTGCCGGTACCGGATTCCCCGGTGATGAGTACCGACACGTTGGCTCGCGCCAGGCGGCCAATGGCCCGAAATACTTCCTGCATGGCCGGCGCCTGGCCCAGCATGCCGGGAATAGTGGCGGCACCGGGTGCATCGGCCTGGCCAGGGCGCTGGCTGGCGGCGCGGCGCACCAGCGCCACGGCGTCATCTATATCAAAGGGCTTGGGCAGGTATTCGAACGCCCCACCCTGGTAGGCGGCAACCGCGCTGTCCAGGTCCGAGTGCGCCGTCATGACAATGACCGGGAGCCTGGGCCATTTCCGCCGCACGGTTTCCAGTAGCTGCATGCCATCGAGCCCCGGCATGCGCACATCAGTCATCAGCACGTCGGGTTGCTCCCGCGCCAGCGCAGCGAGCACTGATGCGGCTTGTTCAAAGGCGCGTGGCTGAAGACCACCCTGGCGCAGCGCCCGCTCCAGCACCCAGCGAATCGATGCGTCGTCATCCACCAGCCAGACCTCAAGCGACGGCGTCATGATCGCCTCCCGCCGGCAACAGCACCGAGAACACCGTGCGGCCCGGCCGGCTGTCGAATTCAATGAGCCCACCATGGCGCGTGACAATGTCCTGCGCCAACGCCAGACCCAGCCCGGTGCCACCGGGGCGTGATGTCACCAGCGGATAGAAAATAGTCTCACCCAGGTGTTCTGGAACGCCCGGCCCACTGTCCTCGAATTGCACGGCGGCGACTACGCGGTGCCGCTCGGCACCGATCGTTGCCTGGGTCAGCACGCGGGTACGCAATGTCAGCTTGCCGCTGTCGCCCAGGGCCTGAAGTGCGTTGCGCGCCAGGTTCAGCATCGCCTGCACCATCAAATCGCGATCGATTTCCAGCATCGGCAGGCTGGGATCGTAGTCGCGCTCGACACTGACGCCCGCAGGCGCCTCAGCGCGCGCCAGGCGATAGACGTGATCAACCAGCTCGTGCGGATTCATCGCGACTCGCTGTATCGGCCGCGCCGGACCGAGCAGGCTGTCCACCAGCGCCCTGAGCCTGTCAGCCTCACCGATGATGACCCGCGTGTATTCACGCAATTCGTCGGTCGGCAGCTCGCGCTCCAGCAGTTGCGCGGCCCCACGCAAACCGCCCAGTGGATTCTTGATTTCATGCGCCAACTGCCGCGCCATGGCGCGACTGCCGCCTTGTTGCGCCAGCAGGGCGCTTTCGCGCTCCATGCGCGCCTGTCGCGTCGTGTCAGCGATTTCCACCAGGATCGTTCCGGGCGCGCCGCTCATGGGCTTGATCAGGACATCCGCGAGGTGGCGGGTGTCGTTACGTCCGGTGGGCGAAATCTCCAGGCCTCGCTGCACCAGCGCTTCGCCGGTCGCCCGGGCGCGTCCGACCAAAGCCTCCAGGCTGGCGCCTTCGAGCATCAGCTCCGGCAATCGCCGGCCCGCCGCTGCATTGCGGCCGACCGCCAGCAGGTCAGACGCCGCAACGTTGATCCAGATGATTCGGTTGTTGCCAGCCACCAGCAACACCGAGGTCGCCAGCGCGTCGAGCACCACCGCGGCCGTGGTTGGCGCGATCCCGCTACTCATGGAAGGACGACGCCCGGGCGTCGTGCAGCGAAATCAGCCGCCCGGCTTCTTGGGGGGTGGCGGCCGAACTTGCGGGCCGCCCTGTGGGTTCTGCGTTGAGGGCAGCCGCACGTGGAACGTAATCTGGTCGCTGGAAATGGCAGCGACACCATTCTCGTCGAGGACCGCCGCGCGCAGGAAGTGGCTGCCACGCTCAACACCGGTCAACACCGCAGAAAAATCCCGCGCCGCGGCAACGCGCTCGCCATTGAAGAAAAATACCTGCTGGTGTCCGGGAATGAGGAAGCCAGACAGCTCTGCTTTCAGCGCGATCGTCTGGCCGCCACCAAAGAATGACTCGTTCGCCGTCGGGCTGGAGATGGACAGGCCGCGATAGTCCGGTCCCGCCGGTGGCGGTGCTGCGGGATAGTTGCTGCCACCCTGCGGCTCCGATTCGTAGGTATTCAAGCCGGCGTGCTCGATCAGCTTGGCGTCGGGCGACCCCGGCTGATCGGAATAGTGAACGACGCCCTGCTTGTCCACCCAACGGTAGATCTCCTGCGCCTGGGCCGCGAGAGGGATCAGCAAGGCTGCGATGACCATGAATGCGCGCATGGCCGCAGCATAGCCTGAGCGCCGTCCTTCTAACAGGGCGGGGGCGGCGTTTCGTGACGTCCGTCCCCGCCCGGGTTGGCGCTCCCCGACTCAGAGGCTGTAGTACATGTCGAATTCCACCGGGTGTGCCGACATGCGAAACCGCGTGACCTCCGCCATCTTCAGGCGGATGTAGGCGTCGATCATGTCGTCGGTAAACACGCCGCCGCGCTTGAGGAATTCGCGGTCGCGATCCAGATGATCCAGCGCCATATCCAGCGAGTGACAGACCTCGGGAATGTTCTTCGCCTCTTCGGGCGGCAGGTCATAAAGATCCTTGTCCGCAGCATCGCCCGGATGAATCTTGTTCTGGATGCCATCGAGACCCGCCATCAGCATCGCCGCAAAGGCGAAATACGGGTTGGCGGTGGAGTCCGGAAAGCGCACCTCGATGCGCCGACCCTTGACGTTCGGAACCCAGGGGATCCGGATCGAGGCAGACCGGTTGCGCGCCGAGTAGGCCAGCATCACCGGCGCCTCAAATCCTGGCACCAGGCGCTTGTAGCTGTTGGTGCTGGCGTTGGTGAAGGCATTGATGGCGCGCGCGTGCTTGATGATGCCGCCGATGTAGAACAGCGCCAACTCCGACATGCCGGCGTACTTGTCGCCGGCAAATAGATTCTTGCCGTCCTTGTTCAGCGACATATGCACATGCATGCCGCTGCCGTTGTCGCCGACGATGGGCTTCGGCATGAAAGTCAGGGTCTTTCCATGACCGTGAGCGACGTTCCACAGCGCGTATTTCAGCAGCTGTACCTCGTCCGCTTTCTTCATCAGCGTGTTGGGGCCAACGTTGATTTCGCCCTGGCCGCCGGTTGCCACCTCGTGATGGTGCACCTCGACCTTGAGGCCCAGCTCCTCGCAAGCCAGGCACATCGCCGTGCGCAGGTCCTGGAAACGATCGACCGGCGGCACCGGGAAGTAGCCGCCCTTGATCGTGGGCCGGTGCCCCTGGTTTCCGCCCTCATAGGGCGTGCCGGAATTCCAGGCGCCCTGCACCGAATCGACCTCGTAGCTGCAACCATTCATGTTGTTGGTCCAGCGCACGCTGTCGAAGATGAAGAACTCGTTCTCGGGCCCGAACAGCGCGTTGTCGGCGATGCCGGTGGACTGCAGGTAGGCCTCGGCGCGGCGCGCCAGTGAGCGCGGGTCACGACCATAGCCCTGCATGGTCGAGGGCTCGACCACGTCGCAGCGCAGCAGCAAGGTGGTGTCCTGGTAGAAAGGATCGATCATCGCTGTGGACGGATCCGGCATCAGGATCATGTCCGACTCATTGATGCCCTTCCAGCCGCCGATGGAGGAGCCGTCGAACATCTTGCCGTCGACAAAAAAGTCCTCGTCGACCAGGCGCGTGGGGATGGTGACGTGCTGTTCCTTGCCGCGCGTATCGGTAAAGCGCAGGTCGCAGTAGCCGGCGTTCTTGTCCTTGATCAGCTTCAATACATCAGCGGGTTTCATATCTTGGGTCTCCAGGAACCGGTGGAAAGCGGAACTGATATGGACAAGAGTGCAATCGGCGTGCCATCAGCGCGCCTTTTATTTTGTTTAATAAAAACAACGTATTACGCTCGTCGGCGGTGCTTTGATCTGACTAAAGTGCACCAATATAGCGCATCCGAACCATGAGACGCACTATTTTGGTGCACAGCCGGATCTTCCAGTAGATTCGCTGTGCAGCCACAATCGCCGCCCCGTGCGCCTCAATAAATTCATAAGTGAAACCGGCATTTGCTCGCGCCGCGAAGCAGACGCCTGGATCGAGGCTGGGCGCGTGACGCTCAATGGTCAACGCGCGCCCCTGGGCGCCAAGGTGGGCGCGGGCGACGAGGTCCAGGTCGACGGCCGCGCGCTGGGTGCCAGTCGCGAGGATGTCTACATCGCGCTGAACAAGCCGGCGGGCATCACCTGCACCACGGAGCGCGATGTGCCAGGCAACATCATCGACTTCGTTGGCCACGCCGAGCGCATCTTCCCGATCGGGCGCCTGGACAAGGAGTCCGAGGGCCTGATCCTGCTGACCAACAACGGCGACATCGTCAATGAGATCCTGCGGGCCGAGCACGGCCACGAAAAGGAATACCTCGTTACCGTCGAGCGGCCGGTGACGGAGACCTTCCTCGCCATGATGGCCGCCGGCGTCAGGATAGGTGGCGAGAAGACCCTGCCCTGCAGCGTCACCCAGAGCGGGCCCGCCAGTTTTCGCATGGTCTTGCGCCAGGGCCTCAACCGGCAGATTCGCCGCATGTGCTCAGCGCTAGGCTATCGCGTGCGTCACCTGCGCCGTGAACGAATCATGCATATCTGGCTGTCTGACCTGCCGGTCGGGCAATGGCGGGAGTTGCGCGAGGACGAGATTGCACCCTTTCTCTCAGCCGCAGCCCAGCGCAAGGCCACGCGCTGACACGTCCGCCGCTATACTTGCCGCACATTTCCCGCGGCGCGCATGCATGCCGAAAACAAAACGCCCCACCGCACCGCAGACCTTTCAGGAGCTGATCCTCGCCCTGCAGAATTTCTGGGCCGGACAGGGCTGCGTTTTGCTGCAGCCCTATGACATGGAAATGGGCGCGGGCACATTTCATCCGGCGACCTTCCTGCGCGCACTTGGCCCAGAGCCCTGGAATGCCGCCTATGTGCAGCCCAGCCGCCGGCCGACCGATGGTCGCTACGGCGACAATCCATTTCGCCTGCAGCATTACTACCAGTTCCAGGTGGTACTGAAGCCCTCGCCCACTGACATCATCGATCGTTATCTGGCTTCGCTGACCGCAATCGGCATTGACCCGCTGACTCATGACATACGCCTGGTTGAGGACAACTGGGAGTCGCCCACGCTGGGTGCCTGGGGCCTGGGCTGGGAAGTCTGGCTCAACGGCATGGAGGTCACGCAGTTCACCTATTTCCAGCAGGCGGGCGGCCTGGACTGCCGCCCGGTCACCGGCGAGATCACCTACGGACTTGAGCGCCTGGCCATGTACCTGCAGGGGGTCGAAAGCGTCTACGACCTGACCTGGACCAAGGGGCCACTGGGCCGCGTCAGCTATGGCGACGTGTATCACCAGAATGAAGTCGAGCAATCAACCTATAACTTCGAGCACGCCAACATCGACGAGTTGTTTCGCCAGTTCGATCATCACGAACGGACCTGCGGTGAGTTACTGGAAGCGGGATTGGCGCTGCCCGCCTACGAACAGGTGTTGAAGGCCTCCCACGCATTCAACTTGCTGGATGCGCGCAAGGCCATCTCAGTCACCGAAAGACAGCGTTACATCCTGCGCGTGCGCGCGTTGTCACGCGCCGTGGCCGCGGCCTATTTCGCCAGCCGCGAGGCGCTCGGCTTCCCGATGCTTTCCCCGCGAGATGCCAAGTGAAGCGCCAGGATTTCCTGGTTGAGCTCGGCACCGAAGAGCTGCCACCGAAGAGCCTGCTGGCGCTGTCGGCTGCGTTTGCCGAGGGCCTTGCTGCCGGGCTGGACGCCGCCGGCCTCGCCCATGGTGATGTTCGCGCATACGCCACACCTCGACGGCTTGCGGTCTCTGTTCGCTTGCTGGCCCTGGCCCAGCCGATACAGAAAATCGAGCGGCGCGGCCCGCCGGTCAGCGCCGCCTTCAAGGATGGTGCGCCCACTCGCGCGGCTACTGCTTTCGCCGAATCCTGTGGTGTCGCAGTCGAGAAGCTTGGCCGCGTCACCGAGCCCAAGGGCGAGTTCCTCGCCTACTCGGGCAAGCGTGCCGGCGCGCCGGCTGCTGAGCTGATGCCCGGCATCGTACAAAAGGCGCTCGACGCGCTACCCATCGCCCGGCGCATGCGCTGGGGCGCAGGCGAGGTTCAGTTCGTGCGCCCGGTGCACTGGCTGGTGATGCTGCATGGCTCACAAATCGTGCCCTGCGAGATTCTCGGCTTGGCCGCTGGCCGGCATACCTGCGGCCATCGCTTTCATGCACCCAAGGCCATCGCCCTGCGATCGCCCGGAACTTACCTCAAGACCCTGGAGACACGCGGCAAGGTCATCGCCGATATCGCCGCACGTCGTGAGCGAATTCGCAGCGGTGTACTGGCAGCTGCTGCGCAGGCGGGCGGCGAGGCGCTGATCAGCGACGCACTGCTTGATGAGGTGACCGCGCTGGTGGAGTGGCCCGCGCCATTGGCCGGGCGCTTCGACGCCACCTTCCTGCAGCTGCCTCGTGAAGTGCTGATTTCCACCCTGCAGGATCACCAGCGCTATTTCCCGGTGCAGGACGCTGCGGGTCGCCTGTTGCCAGTATTTGTGGCTGTTGCCAACATCGACAGCCGAGACCCGGAGAAAGTACGCCAGGGCAACGAGCGCGTGGTTCGCCCGCGCCTGTCCGATGCCGCCTTCTTCTACGCCAACGACCGCAAGCAGCGCCTGGCCGATCGAACCGAGGCGCTCAAGTCCGTTACCTTCCAGGCCAGGCTGGGATCGCTGCACGACAAGACATTGCGGATCACCGCGCTGGCAACACTCGTTGCCCGCGCCGCCGGGGCCGATGTCGCCATGACCCAGCGCAGCGCTGGCCTGGCCAAGTGCGACCTGCTGACCGGCCTGGTGGGCGAGTTTCCTGAGTTGCAGGGAATGATGGGTGGCTACTACGCCCAGCATGATGGCGAGCCAGCCGAGGTAGCCACGGCGATCACGGAGCAATACCTGCCGCGCTTTGCCGGTGATGCGCTGCCCGCGACCGGGCCGGGCGCCGCGCTTTCAGTGGCTGACAAGCTCGATACCATTGTTGGCATCTTTGCCATCGGCCAGAAGCCCAGCGGCGCCAAGGATCCCTTTGGCCTGCGCCGCGCTGCGCTGGGCGTGCTGCGGATCCTGATCGAGAAGCGCATCGATATGGATCTTGCTGCGGCCATCGATGCAGCACTGCGTACGGCACTGACCGACATTGAGCGCATCAGTGGCGCCGCCACAGGGGTCATCCGTACCGAGCTGGTTGACGATGTCTACGGCTACATGATGGAGCGGCTTCGCGCGCACTACATCGAAAGTGGCGCCGGCATCACCACCGAGATGTTCGACGCCGTGCTCGAAAAGCGCCCAGGCTCACCGCTGGACTTCGATGCCCGGCTCAAGGCGCTGGCGGATTTCCTCACCCTGCCGGATGCTGCCGCGCTGGCAGCGGCAAACAAGCGAATATCCAACATCCTGCGCAAGTCCGGCGAGGAGGCGGGCAGCCGCGTGGATGCCGGCCTGCTCACCGACCCGGCGGAACGGACCCTGGCGCAGGCACTCGAGGCCCTGCGGCGAGAGACCGAGGCGCTGCTGGAAGCGCGACGTTACACCGAGGCCCTGCGGAAGCTCTCCGCCCTGCGCGCTCCGGTCGATTCTTTCTTCGATGACGTCATGGTGATGGCCGATGATCCGGCCGTGCGAGCCAATCGCCTGGCACTGCTGGCTGCGCTGCAACGCCTGTTCCAGCACACGGCTGATCTTTCCCGCTTGCCCGGCAATTGATGGCGACTGATCAAGCAAGCCGAGGCTACTGGCCGCCATGGCAGTGGCTCAAGTCGCTGCTGTACACCACGCTATTCTTTATCGGTTCGCTCGGCTGGGGCTTTGCCATTGTCCTGTTTGGTTGGCTGCCGACGCCACGGCTTTACGGCTTCGCGCGCGGCTGGGCACGCTGGCATATGTGGCTGGGCCGCGTGCTGTGCGGGCTCGATTGGGTCATCGAGGGCACCGAGAACATCCCGCGCGAAGGCGCTCACGTCACCATGTGGAAGCACACCACGGCCTGGGAGGTCATGGCGCAGATGGTCGTGTTCCCGCCGCAGTCCTGGGTCTACAAGCGCGAGATTCTGTGGATCCCCTTTGTCGGACTCGCGGCCTGGGTGCTGAAGGGCATCCCGATCAATCGCGGCGCCGGGCATCGCTCCGTAAACCAGGTGCTCGATTATGGCAAGGCACGGCTGGCCGAGGGCATGTGGGTGCTGATCTTTCCGGAGGGCACGCGAATGGCGCCCGGACAGACCCGCAAATATGGCCTGTCGGGCGCGCTGCTTGCCTCCCAGGCCGGCTGCAAGCTGATTCCTGTAGCGCAAAATGCTGCTGATTTCTGGCCACGGCGCGGCTTACTCAAGCGGCCGGGGCTCATCCGCGTGGTGATCGGGCCGCCGATTGATGCAACGGGCCGCCTGCCGCGAGACCTCAATGCTGAAGTCCAGCAGTGGATTGAGGGCACGATGGCCAGGATCTCGACTGGTTACCGCTAGCTAGTCCCGGGACCGCCGGACAGGGACGCCAATCTTGGCCAGCCTGCACCAGTGTGGCTGGGCCACTCCTCGCAATCCCACTCCTCGCCGATTTCCGTTCGCCTGCCGACCACCACAGCGGCCAGCGTCAAACTCGACGTTGGCCTGCACACCATCGCGCACCAGCTCTCGGTGGTCGGAACCCGGCCCAGCCAGCCCTCCGCCAAGTGCAGGAACTGGCATTCCCTGAGAGCGGGTATCAGCGGGATTCCGAGCGCCTTGGCAAAGGCTTCCTTCAGGGTCCACAGCAAGTAAAAGCGCTCCAGCGCCGCAGATGGATCAAGCAGGCGCAGTTGTTCAAGCTCGCCGGATGAAAAAGCGAACTCCGCAAGGCCCAGCACATTGCGCTGCTTCATGGTTTCGATATCGACACCGGCGCGGCTTCCGACTGGCGCGATGGCAATTGCCGCATGGCCGCCGGAGTGCGACAGGCTTCGCCGCGGCGGCGGCGGGGCGGCGCAATGGGCCAGCAACTCCCGGCTCAGGGTTCGCTCGTTTTGGCGCTGCAATTTCCGCAACGGGCGGGCACCCCCGTCGGGCGTGGACAGGGAGAGCCAAATCCGGGTCCGACCGCGAGAATCCGCGTGTTGTTGGCCAGTAACCATCGTGCTTAAATCCTGCCACATTCGCCCCTCCCCAAGCGGGACCGTTGCCAATGACGTCCGTCTCCCTCATTACCCAAGCCAGGTCGTCACGCGGCGTTTCGTACTATCTGCGCCTGGTAGCCACCTGGTTCTGCTTCATCGTGTTTGGCACGAGCGGCTTGCTGCTGGGAGTCACCATCGTGCCCCTGGTGTGGATCCTTTCCCGCTCACGCGAGCGCCGCACTGCGCGAATGCGCTGGCTGGTGCACCAGGCATTTCGCGGCTTCATCAACCTCATGGGCTGGTGCCGCGGCATTACCTGCTCGGTGGCGGGGAACGAGCGACTGGGGCGGCCGGGACAGCTGATCGTTGCCAATCACCCGACGCTGGTGGATGTCGTGCTGCTGTTGGCCTCAACCCCGGGCGCGGGGTGCGTAGTCAAGCGGGCGATCTGGCGCAATCCACTGACCGCGGCCGTTGTTCGCGGTGCCGGATACCTGCCGAACTCTCCTACCGACGAGATGATCCTGAAGGCTGCGGAATTGCTGTCCAGAGGCGAAAGCCTGATCATTTTTCCCGAGGGCACGCGCTCCGTGGCGGGGCAGCCACTGACGTTCCATCGCGCAGCCGCCAACATTGCGCTGCGCAGCGCGAAAGTCGTGACGCCCGTATTCCTGCACGTCAATCCGCCGGCCCTGTCCAAGGCCCTGCCCTGGTATCAGGTGCCCGTCACCTGCCCACATCTTTCCCTGCGCGTTGGAGATGACATTGATCCTGCGCAATTCCGCGGCCGGTCGCTCCCAGTCTGCCTCGCGGGAGCTCAATCAGCGACTGATGCAAATCTATGCGGACAAGCCTGCGGCGACTTAGAATTGGCCGGCCCGGGGGTAGGCCGACCAGGATTTGCGAATACATGCGAGACAAGGAATCCATATTTCAGGAAATCCGCGCGACGCTGGTCGGGTTGTTCGAACTTGACGGGACAAGCATCACCCTGGACACCAGGCTCTACGAAGACCTGGAGATAGACAGCATTGATGCCATTGACCTCATGGATGGCCTGCGCCGCCAGGTGGGCAAGCACCGGGTACGTCACCGCAATCGCCAGGGCCCCGTAGCGAAGCGCGCGCGGCTCCGTCGGCACCCCCACGCTCACACGTCCAGGTTCGCTACCGCCAGCGCGTTCTTCTCGATGAACTCGCGGCGCGGCTCAACCTGGTCGCCCATCAGCGTGGTGAAGATGTCATCCGCAGCCACGGCGTCTTCAATGCGCACCTGCAGCAGGCGGCGCCCTTCCGGGTTGATGGTCGTCTCCCAGAGCTGGTCCGGGTTCATCTCGCCCAGGCCCTTGTAGCGCTGGATGCTCTGGCCCTTGCGCGCCTGCTCCAGCAGCCAGTGCATGGCCGTGGGGAAGTCGCCCACTTCCTGGCGCTCGTTGCCGCGCGCGACGTAGGCGCCCTCGCCCAGCAGGTCGGCCAGCGCGCGATTCAATTCCGAGATGCGCTCATATTCGCCGGACTCGAAGAACTCCCGCTGCATGTGCTTGACGGTAATGCTGCCGTGCTCGTTGCGCGAGACATCGATGCGCTGCGGGTTGCCCGCCTCGTTGCGCTTCAGCGAGATCTTGTAGTGGTGCAGCCCCTTGCTCTCGGCATTGAGGCGCTGCTCCAGCTCGTGTGCCCAGCCCTCTAGCCACGCCGCATCAGCGAAGCTCGCTTCGTCTACCGGGCGCATGGACAGCAGCTGCTCCAGGACCCTGCGGTCATAGCGCCGCGACCAGCGGCCTATGATGGCGCGCACGCTCATGTACTGGCGCGCCAGCAATTCCAGCGCGGTGCCGGACAAAGGCGGCGCCGAGGGATTGACATGCAGCGCCGCTCCGTCAAGCGCGGCGGCCAGCAGCAGCTGCTCGAGTTCCGCGTCGTCCTTGACGTATTGCTCCTGCTTGCCCTTCTTCAGCTTGTACAGCGGCGGCTGGGCAATGTAGATATGCCCGCGTTCAATCAGCTGCGGCATTTGCCGGTAAAAGAAGGTCAGCAACAGTGTGCGGATGTGCGAACCGTCAACGTCCGCGTCGGTCATGATGATGACGCGGTGATAGCGCAGCTTGTCCGCGTCAAAGTCCTCGCGCCCGATGCCGGTGCCCAGCGCACTGATCAGCGTAGTGACTTCCTGCGAAGACAGCATCTTGTCGAAGCGCGCCTTTTCGACGTTGAGGATCTTGCCCTTCAGCGGCAACACCGCCTGGGTGCGGCGGTCGCGGCCTTGCTTGGCGGAACCGCCCGCCGATTCGCCCTCGACCAGGAACACCTCGGACTTTGCCGGGTCCTTCTCCTGGCAATCCGCCAGCTTGCCCGGCAGGCCAGCTAGATCCAGCGCGCCCTTGCGCCGGGTCAGCTCGCGCGCCTTGCGTGCCGCCTCGCGGGCGCGCGCAGCGTCGATGATCTTCATGCAAATGGCCTTGGCGTCGGCCGGGCGCTCCATCAGGAACTCTTCGAGCTTCTGGCTCACGGCCGACTCGACCGCGCCCTTCACTTCTGACGAAACCAGCTTGTCCTTGGTCTGCGAGGAAAACTTGGGGTCCGGCATCTTGATGGACAGGATGGCGGTCAGGCCCTCGCGCGCGTCGTCGCCGGTCAGGCCGACGTTTTCGCGCTTGGCGAGACCTTCCTTGTCGATGAACTCGTTGAGCCTGCGGGTCAGCGCGGCGCGAAATCCCGCCAGGTGCGTGCCGCCATCTTTCTGCGGGATGTTGTTGGTGTAGCAATACATCGACTCGGCATAGGAGTCATTCCACTGCGCGGAGACCTCGACGCTGATCGGACCTTCCTGGCTCTGGAAGTAGAAGATCGACGGATGGATCGCGGTGCGGCTGCGATTGAGGTATTGCACGAACGCACTGACGCCGCCCTCGTGCTGGAACACATCGTTGCGCTCCTCGCGCTCATCAATGAGCTCGATGCGCACGCCGGAATTCAGGAACGACAGCTCGCGCAGGCGCTTGGCCAGCCAGTCGTAGGAAAACGTGGTGTTGGTAAAGATCTGGGTGCTGGGCTTGAAGCGGATCGTGGTGCCGCGCTCGGCGCTCGGGCCGACGACGGCCAGCGGCGCCTGTGGCTCGCCGAGCTTGTAGACCTGGCGATGCACGTTGCCATCGCGGGCGATGGTCAGCGTCAGCGTCGATGACAGCGCGTTGACGACCGAGACGCCCACGCCGTGCAGGCCACCGGAAACCTTGTAGGAGTTGTCGTCAAATTTTCCGCCGGCGTGCAGCACGGTCATGATGACTTCGGCAGCCGAGCGCCCCTCTTCCGCGTGAATGTCTGTCGGAATGCCGCGGCCGTTGTCGGTGACGGTGACGGATTCATCGGCGTGGATGGTCACCACGATGCGGTCGCAGTGTCCTGCAAGCGCCTCGTCTATCGCGTTGTCGACGACCTCGAACACCATGTGATGCAGGCCGGTGCCGTCATCGGTGTCGCCGATGTACATGCCGGGCCGTTTTCTGACGGCCTCCAGTCCTCTCAAGACCTTGATTTTGCTGGAGTCGTAGCTGTTGTCCGAGGTCATTTTTTGTACCGGGATTTGAGACGCCGAAATTGTAGCACGCGCGGTCATTTTTGCTTTGTTTTTCAGTTGCTTGAGTTGGGTCCATTGATGGCCGCTTCGGGTGCTTTGGCGGCGGGCGCGGGGTGTGGATGAAGCTGTGGAAAAGAGGCGGGCCGAAGAGCTGCATTTTGCAGTGCAGCATTACGCCTTTAGTGGCGTTTCACGTGGAACATTCTCACTTTTGCCTTCGCCGCTCAACCCAGCCCAGCAATTGGCTCGCTGTGGATATTTGCCTCGGTCGCTAGGCCGGCCGAATGGTCCCATGTTCCACGTGGAACGCGCGCCCGCCGGCTGGCAAACCGGGAATGTCGGCGCGCAGTGATGTCACCCAAAGCTGGCAGCGCAACTCGCGGACCACCCCCAGGAGTCGCCCCAGGTTCTCAGCATCCAACTCCGCCGCTGGGTCATCCAGCAATAGGGCGCCGCGGCCCGGCTGGTCTTGTTCCTGTAACAACACCTGCGCCAGGGCCAGGCCTGCCGCCAGGAGCTTTTGTTGGCCGCGCGAAACCCTGTCCTTCGCCACCGTATCGCCGATTCGAACCACGACGTCGCCGCGGTGTGGGCCGCATTGGGTGGAGCGCATTCTCAGGTCTCGCTCTCGGGACCCTTGCAGGGCGGCGGAGAGCCCCCCGGCCCTGTCCCATCCCGCCTGATGATCCAGCCGGACCTCGGCGCCCAGGAGCGCCAGACCAACCTCTCTGACCGGCACCGCCAGCTTCTCCAGGTAGGCATCCCTTTGCGCTCCAAGCAACTCTCCGGGCTCGCAAAGCTCCCTGTCCCAAGCGGCTGCGGCCTGCGCCGAGCCACTGGAGCGGAGGGCGGCATTTCTTTGCTTAAGCGCTCGGTGGTACCTCTGCCAGGTCTGCAGAAAGGTCGGTTCCACGTGGAACACGCCCCAATCCAGGAAGCGCCGGCGACGCCCCGGGCCTTCTTCCAGAAGCTTATGAATCTCTGGATCAATGATCTGTGCCGGGAAGTGCTCAGCAAGGCTTGCCGCGCTCTTGGCGGGCGAACCCGCGACCCGAACCTCGGTACCGCCGCGGCTGCCACCAACGCCCAGCGATACAGCCGCGGCGCCGCTGCCGGCGGTGCCCGCAATCACAAAGTCAGAATCGCCTTGGCGAATCAGGCTATCCAGGCGGCGGCTGCGAAATGAGCGGCCCCGGCCCAGAAAGAAAACCGCCTCGAGCAAGCTGGTCTTGCCCGAGGCGTTGGGTCCGATAAAGAGATTCAGGCCCGGGTCGGGCTCCAGCTCGACTTCTTCAAGACAGCGAAATCGCTCAACCCGCAGCCAGCTTAGCGGCATTGCCGCTCTTACAGCCTCATCGGCATAACGACATAGCGAGCACTGGTTGAGCCTGGCGACTTGAGCAGGCAGCTCGAATTGCCGTCGGTCACGCCGAACTCGACCTCGGCGCCGTCGATTGCTCCCAGCGCATCAAGCAGGTAATTGACGTTGAACCCAACCTCCAGCTCGTCACCGGAGTAGTTCACCTCAACCTGCTCCTCGGCCTCTTCCTGCTCCGGGTTGTGCGCCTGCAGGGTCAGCGAATTCTTCTTCAATGCCAGGCGAATGCCGCGGTATTTCTCATTGGAGAGAATCGCCGTCCGCTGCAGGGATGCGCGCAGTTGCTCACGATCTGCCAGCACATTGCGCGACGGATTGGCCGGAATTACCCGACTGTATTCAGGGAATCTTCCGTCAATTAGCTTCGAAGTGAAGCGAACTCCTGCGATCTGGGCCCTAACGTGATTAGTTCCGATATGCAGGGAAACGTCGCCCTCTGAGCCCAGGAGCCGCTGCAATTCAAGCACGCCCTTGCGTGGAACGATGACCTGCTGGCCCTTGCTCTTACTGGGAAGTTCCATTTCGCACAATGCCAGACGATGGCCGTCAGTCGCGACCGTTCGCAGCATTTTACCGTCATTTTCCAGCAACATTCCATTCAGGTAATAGCGCACATCCTGCTGCGCCATTGAGAAATGCGTCTTGTCGATCAGGCGCTTCAGATCAGCTTGGGACAGCGTTAAACCACCGTCACTACTCAGTTCGTCGATCACCGGAAAATCAGACGCTGGCAGCGTCGACAGCACGAAGCGGCTGCGGCCGGCCTTGATCGTTGCCCGTTCACCCTCCTGGGTGACCGTGATCGTTGTTTGATCGGGCAGCGACCTGCAGATATCCAGGAACTTTCTGCCAGGTACCGTGATGTCGCCATCAGACATGGATTTGATTTCCGCCTGGGCTACCAACTCGACCTCAAGGTCGGTGGCTGTCACCAACAGTTTTCCCTGTTTGGCTGACAACAGCAGGTTGGCAAGGATAGGCATGGTCTGCCTGCGCTCAACTACGCCAATCACCGATTGCAGCGCGGCCAGCAGGTTTTCTCGTTCAGCACTGAATTTCATCTGTGCACCTGGTGAGTGTTATCTGATTTCTGTTCCAAAAAATTTATCTTCTTATTTGTTATAGCTGTTATAGAGCATCGCATTTTCGGTGGAAAACCCCTGAAAACCCTTGTGCCGCAACAGCTTCCCGCCGGCATAAGCCAGTGGATCAGGTGGCGGTTTCCTCTGGCCACCCTGTGGGTGGATTGTGGACAAGAAACTACCCGCCGCAAACCCACACATTATCCACATCAAGCGGTCAAGATTCTCAACAGGTTGAGGTAATCGTCCTCAATCCGCCGGTCAGATTCGCGCAGGCCCCGAATACGCTCGCAGGCATGCAGCACCGTGGTGTGGTCACGCCCACCGTGGGCGTCACCAATTTCCGGAAGGCTGTGATTGGTCAGCTCGCGCGACAGGGCCATGGCCATTTGCCGCGGCCTGGCGATTGAGCGACTGCGGCGCTTGGACAGTAAGTCGGCCATGCGCAGCTTGTAATACTCGGCCACGGTCTTCTGGATGTTTTCGATCGTCACCAGCTTTTCCTGCAGCGCCAACAGGTCCCGCAGCGCTTCGCGGGCGAATTCAACGTTGATGGCCCGGCCGGTAAAGCGCGCATTGGCCAGCACGCGGCGCAGCGCGCCCTCCAGTTCCCGCACGTTGGAACGAATGCGCTTGGCAATAAAAAACGCCACTTCCTCGGGCAGGGTCTCGCCGGCCGCGTGGGCCTTGGACATCAGGATGGCCACGCAGGTCTCCAGCTCGGGCGGCTCAATGGCCACCGTAAGACCCCAGCCGAAGCGGGATTTCAGCCGCTCTTCCAGGCCCGCGACCTCCTTCGGGTAGCGATCGCAGGTCAGGATTATTTGCTGCTGGCCCTCCAGCAGCGCGTTGAAGGTGTGGAAGAATTCCTCCTGCGAGCGGTCCTTGCCGGCAAAAAACTGGATGTCATCGATCAACAGCGCATCGAGCGTGCGATAGGCCTGCTTGAAGTCGTTGATGGTGTTGTGCTGCAGCGCGCGCACCATGTCGCCGACAAAGCGCTCACTGTGGACGTAGGCGATACGGGCATTCGGGTTGCGCTGGCGCAGCAGGTTGCCCACGGCGTGCATCAGGTGGGTCTTGCCCAGGCCCACGCCGCCATAGATGAACATCGGGTTGTAGGCGCGGCCGGGATTTTCAGCGACCTGGGCCGCCGCCGCGCGTGCCAGCTGGTTACTCTTGCCCTCGACGAAATTCTCGAAAGTGAAGTCCGGATTGATCCGTCCGCCAATAACCAGCGTCTCGCGCGGCTTGCCCTGGGGGGCGACCGGCGCGGCTGTGGCCACCACCGGGGCAGCGGGCGCGTCTTCACGGCGCGAGCCGACCTCCAGCACCACCCGGGCGGGGCCCTCGCCGGGACCGCCGACCAGTTGCTCGATGCGCTTGTGGAGGTTCTCCTCGATCCAGGTCACCACAAAGCGATTGGGGGCCAGCAACAGTAAGCCGCCGTCGCGCTCCACCGCCTGCAGGGGTCTGACCCAGGTGTTGAATTGCTGCTCCGGAACCTCGGATTCCAGTTGCTGGAGACAGCGGTGCCAAAGCGAGCCCTGCAAGGGGGTCCCCTCTCTAATTTTCGTCCGGCCTGGCGAAGGGCCAGAGTCTATCGCCGCCGACCAGTCGGCGCCAGAGTTATCCACAGCCCCCCAGACACGGCGCAGGCGCGTTTTCCGTGGTTGACAGCCGCGCCGCGGCTCTTTAACCTTGCCGCCCTTTGCCCGCGCGGGCATGTCATTGTTTTTTTGAAGGTTCGGGGCCAAAGCCATGAAGCGCACTTATCAGCCGAGCAAAATCAAGCGCAAGCGTACGCACGGATTTCGTGCCCGCATGGCCACCAAGAAGGGCCGCCAGGTGCTCAAGCGCCGCCGCGCCAAGGGCCGCAAGCGGCTCGCGGTTTCGGCCGCCCGCTGACGGACGCCGCTACGCCGGCCCGACTCGGATTCAAGCCCGGCCAGAAGCTGCGCGCCGCCGCTGACTTTGAGCGAGTGCGCCGCCAGGGGAAGCGCTTGGGCGATGACATCTTCGGACTCCAATATCTGGCCAATAGCCTCGACCAGCCGCGACTGGGCATGGCCGTGAGCACGCGCGTGTCGCGAACCTCCATCGTGCGCAACCGGATCCGCCGGCAGATTCGTGAGCTCTTCCGGCTGCAGCAACACCGGCTTCCGCCCGCCGACCTGTTCATTACGGCGCGAAATGCCGCCCGCGATGCGAGCCCTGCAGACATGCGCGCCAGTCTCGCCAAGCTGTTTGGCCGGTTGCCGCGATGAGGGCCGCGCTGCTGTTCCTGGTTCGCGGTTATCAGCGTTTTATCAGTCCGCTGATGGGTGCTAATTGCCGCTACCATCCCACCTGCTCTGCCTATGCCCGGGAAGCCATTGAGGCCCACGGCGCGGGGCGCGGCAGCTGGTTGGCGGCGCGACGGATCTGTCGCTGCCACCCCTGGCGCGAGGGCGGATATGACCCAGTCCCGCCGCCGAAATTGACCGCCGCCCGCTAAAGACAAGAGGCTCCATGCAGAACCCCCGGCTTTTCCTCTGGCTTGCCCTGTTCCTGATCGCCTGGCTCAACATCGAAGCCTGGACCAAGGACTATGGCCAAGCGCCCGCAGCAGAAACGACGGTGACGGCGGCCGAGGCCCCGACGCAGGGCGCGGGGACACAAGTTATTCCGGCGGCAGCTCATGTACCCAATGGCAGCGCCGCAGCCAACGGCCTGGCCGATGAATTGCCCACCGTGGGCGCGGCCACCAGCGCAACTGCGGCGGTGGCGCCGAGCGGGGAGCCGGAGACAATCGCGGCCGGTGCCACGGCCGCCAGCGTGCGGATTCAAACCGATGTGCTCGACCTGGATGTCGGGCTGTCCGGCGGCGACTTCCTGCGCGCCGATATCGTGCAGTACCCGCGCAAGAAGGACGCGCCAGGCACGCCGGTGCGCCTGTTCAATACCGACTCAGCCGACACGCTGTTCCTGCTGCAGTCGGGCCTGACCAGCGGCGAAGCCGGGCGCGCGGAGCCCAACCACAAGGCCATGTTCTCGGCCACCAGCAGCAGCTACCGCCTGGCCGAAGGCCAGGACGAGTTGCGCGTGCCGCTGTACTGGACTGATGGCGCGGGGCTTCAGGTCACCAAGACGCTGGTGTTGCGCCGCGGCGCCTACGCCGTGGACATCGAATACGCGGTGCAGAACGGCTCTGAAACAGCGATCCAGCTGGCGCCCTACGCGCAGTTCCTGCGGCACTGGCAGGAAACCGAGCGCTCGATGTGGGATGTCGAGACCTACGCCTTCGCCGGCCCGGCATTCTTTGATGGCGAGACCTACAGCAAGCTCGACGTCGAGGACGACGAGGACCAGACGCTGTCGCGCAGCATCACCAATGGCTGGGTGGCGGCGATGCAGCACCACTTTGTCGCCGCGCTGGTTCCCATGCCAGACCAGGCCTACCAGTTCACGCTGGGGGTCAAGGACCGCGATTTCCTGCTGCGGGTGGTGGGCCCCGCGCAGGGCGTGCCCGCCGGTGGCAGCGCGCTGATTACCGAGCGAACATTTTTCGGGCCCAAGCTGCAGGAGCAGCTCGGCGCATTGCACCCCGAGCTCAAGCGCACCACCGACTACGGCAAGCTCTACATCATTTCCCAGCCGCTGTTCTGGGTGCTCGACAAGGTGCACGACCTGGTCGGCAACTGGGGCTGGGCGATCGTGATCGTCACGCTGCTGATCAAGCTGGTGTTCTACAAGCTGGCGGAAACCAGCGGCCGCTCGATGGCGAAGATGCGCACTGTGACGCCGCGCCTGAAGGCCATCCAGGAACGACACAAGGACGATCGCGAGGCCCAGGCCCGCGCGATGATGGAGTTGTACAAGCGCGAGAAGATCAATCCGGCGGCGGGCTGTCTACCGGTGCTGGTGCAGATCCCGTTCTTCCTGGCGTTCTACTGGGTGCTGCTGGAAAGCGTCGAGATGCGCCAGGCGCCGTTCCTGGGGTGGATCCAGGACCTGTCCACGCGCGACCCGTACTTCATCCTGCCGCTGTTGATGGGTGGCGCGATGTTCCTGCAGTTCAGGCTGAATCCGACGCCGACGGACCCGGTGCAGGCCAAGGTCTTCGCCTTCATGCCGGTGGTGATGACGGTCATGTTTGCCTGGTTCCCCGCCGGCCTGGTCCTGTACTGGCTCACCAACACCGCGCTGTCGATCGCCCAGCAGTGGAAGATCAACAAGGTGGTGGAGGCCGAGGACAAGAAGCAGCGCACCGGGTGACGATTTTCCGGGCTGGCGCATCCATAGGGGCGTAGCCACTCCTTGCGGGGGGCGCCTCGCCGCACAGGAGTCCCATGCCCGACCAAGCCACACCCGTCATTCGCGCAACAGGCCTGGAGCGGCGCTACCGCATGGGCGGCAGCACCATTCACGCCCTGCGCGGCGTGGACCTGCTGGTCCATCGTGGCGAATACCTGGCCATCATGGGCCCCTCGGGTTCGGGCAAGTCGACGCTGATGAACCTGCTGGGCTGCCTGGACAGTCCGGATGAGGGCGATTACTGGCTCGACGGGCGACAGGTTTCCACCATGAATGACGCCGAGCTTGCCGGTGCCCGCAATACCGCGATCGGTTTTGTGTTCCAGTCCTTTGCCCTGCTGCCACGCGCAACGGCGCTGGCCAACGTCGAGTTGCCGCTGGTCTACGCCGGCCTGCGCCCGGCCGAAAGACATGAGCGCGCAGCGCGCGCGCTGGCGAGGGTCGGGCTGGCAGATCGCGCAAACCACCGGCCCTCCGAGCTTTCTGGCGGCCAGCGCCAGCGCGTAGCCATAGCGCGCGCACTGGTCACCGAGCCGGCACTGCTGCTGGCCGATGAACCCACCGGCAATCTGGATACCACCACCGGCGCCGAGATCCTCGCGCTCTTTGATGAGCTGCATGCCGCAGGCCACACCATCATCCTGGTGACCCATGAGGCCGAGGTGGCAGAGCACGCCCGCCGCACCGTACTTGTTCGCGATGGCGAAATCGTCAGTGACATCTCCCACAATGGAAAGAACCATGCCACGCCCTGAATTGCCGTCCCTGTTCCTGGCCTGCCTGTACCTCGGGCTTGCGGCCTGTGGCGGCAGTGCGCCCGCGCCGGCCAACTACGAGTCCGCGGCGGTGGAGCGCAGGAACCTTTCGGTTGTGGTCGAGGCCGCCGGCGTCATTGAGCCCATCAGCACGGTTGAGGTGAAATCGAAGGCCTCGGGTGAAATCCTCGAGCTGGGCGCCGAGATTGGCGACAGCGTGGCATCCGGGTCATCTGCTGGTGCGGGTCGATCCGCGCACGCCGCGCAATCGCCTGGCCCAGGCCGATGCCGAACTGGTCGCGGCGCGCGCGCGGCGCACTACGGCGGAAGCGCAACTCGATCGTGGCCGAAAGCTGCTGGACGAACAGTGGATCAACCAGGCCGATTTCGACGCGCTGGCGCTGGATGTAGCCACGGCGCGGGCGGCGGTCATCTCGGCGGATGTCGCCATGGAGAACGCGCGCATTGCGCTCGATGACACCAATGTGCGCGCGCCCTCTGCGGGCACCATCCTGACCAAGCGCGTGGAGCGCGGGCAGGTGATTTCCTCGCCCACCCAGGATGTGGGCGGAGGCACGGTGCTTCTGACCATGGCCGACCTGGCCCAGGTCCGCGCGCGCGTACGCGTGGACGAGACCGACATCGGCAAGCTGGCGGCAGGCATTCGCGCCCGTGTGGCGGTCGCCGCCTATCCGGGCCGCAGCTTCAGTGGGACCATCGAGAAGATCGAGCCACAGGCGGTGGTGGAGCAGAACGTCACGCTGTTTTCGGTGCTGATTTCCATCGCCAACGAAGAGGGCCTGCTGCGCCCTGGCATGAACGTGGACGCGAGCTTTGACGTAGCCCACCGCGAGGCTGTGCTGACCCTGCCGGTGATGGCGCTGCGCACCCAGCGCGACGTGGACACAACGGCGACCATCCTTGGCCTGGATGCCGAGACTATTCGCACCCAGCTCACGCCGCCGCAGGAAACCAGCACCGCGCCAGGCGCCGCGCAAACCATCCAGCTGGGCGAGCGCGAGATCGCGCTGCCGCCAGGCATGGACCCGGCTCAGGTGCGCGCCATCATGAAGAAGCGCCGCGAGGGCGGCGAACTCTCGGAGCAGGAGCGCGGCCTGATGCGCCAGCTGTTCCAGTCGGTCGGCAATTCTCCGGCGCCGGGCGGCAGTGCAGCGCTCGGCCTGGGGCGCGGGCTGTGGGTGGTCAGGGTGCAGGACGGCCAGCATGTGCCGACGCCGGTGCAGACCGGCGTCAGCGACATGGATCGCGCCGAGATCATCGGCGGCCTGGTTGAGGGCGATCGCGTCTTGCTGTTGCCAAGCGCGAGCCTGGTAGAAACCCAGCAGCAGGTACAGAATTTTGCCAACCGCCGCGGCGGCATTCCGGGCATCACCCAGCAAAGCGGCAGCCAGGGCGCACAGTCTCCGCAGCCGGCAGGGCGCTGACATGTCCTTCCTGGAGGTGCTGCGTATTGCGCTGGCCTCGATGCGCGGCAACCTGTTCCGTTCGTCGCTGACCATGCTCGGCGTCATCATCGGCGTCGCCGCGGTCATCACCATGCTGGCGCTCGGCAAGGGCGCACAGCGCGCAGTGGACGAACAGCTTGCTTCGCTGGGCGCCGATGTGCTGACAGTGACCACCGGCATGCGCTGGATGCAGGGCGTGGCACGCGACCAGCAGACGCTGACCACCGATGATGCCGCGGCACTGGCGCGTGACGCGCGCCACGTCTCCGCCGTGTCACCCGAACAAAATGGCCGGCAGCAGGTCAAGTACGGCGCGCGCAACGTCAATGTCAATGTTATCGGCGCGCGCCCCAACCATCCGGGCGTGAATGGCTTCGATGTTGAACATGGGCGCATGTTTGGTGCGGCAGACGATGCCGGCCGGCGCCGGGTTGCCGTGCTGGGCGGGGAAATGCCGGAACTGCTGGGCACGACTGCTGCGGCCATGGTTGGCGCGACGGTGGTGATCAAGAGCGTGCCCTTCGAGGTCATTGGCATCTACAAGCGCAAGGGCGCCATCGGCTTCAGCAATCCCGATGACGATGTCTACATCCCGCTGGGCACCTCGCAGTTTCGCCTGACCGGACAGGAGCAGATCCAGAACATCTCGGTGCAGGTGGCGCGCGGCAGCGACCTGGCGCAGGCGATGGTGGAGATTGAGCGCGTGCTGCGCCGCGAACACGGACTGTTGCCGGGCCGCGATAATGACTTTGCGCTGCTCGACCGGCGCCAGTTCCTCGCCACGCAGCAACAAACGACGGAGATCCTGGGATTTCTGCTGGCCGGCATCGCCGGCGTCAGCCTGCTGGTGGGCGGCATCGGCATCATGAACATCATGCTGGTGACGGTGACCGAGCGGACGCGGGAGATTGGCATCCGCAAGGCCCTCGGCGCGACGCGAAGCAACATCCTGCGCCAGTTCCTGGTCGAGTCCATCACGCTCTGCGTGCTGGGGGGGTTGATCGGCATGGCGCTGGGCTGGGGCGCGGCCGTGCTGCTGGCCAAGCTGGCAGGCTGGCAAACCTTCGTGACCTGGGAGTCGCTGGCATTGGCCTTTGGCTTCAGCGCAGGCGTGGGCCTGCTGTTTGGCCTGTGGCCGGCACAGCGCGCGGCGGGTCTTGATCCCATCGAAGCGCTGCGCCACGAATAGGCGCCATGAATCCCAACACTGACACCATCGTTGCCCCCGCCACTGCGCCGGGCCGCGGCGGCATTGGCGTCATCCGCATCTCGGGCCCGCAGGCCGCAGCGATTGCCGGGAAAATGCTCGGCGAGCTTCCGGCGGCCAGGCAAGCCACCCTGGCGACATTTCGCGATGCCGAGGGCGCCACCATTGATGCCGGCATTGCGCTGTGGTTTCCCGCGCCGCAGTCCTATACCGGCGAGGACGTGCTGGAGCTGCAGGGCCACGGCGGCGCGGTGGTGATGGACCTGTTGGTCGCCCGCGTCGTGGAGCTGGGCGCAAGACTGGCGCGGCCCGGCGAGTTTTCCGAGCGCGCCTTCCTCAATGACAAGCTTGACCTGGTGCAGGCCGAGGCCGTCGCTGATCTCATCGATGCCGGCTCAACACAGGCCGCCCAGGCCGCGATGCGCTCACTGGCTGGCGAGTTTTCCCATGCGGTGCGCGAGCTCGCCGGCCAGGTGTTGGGGCTGCGAACCTATGTCGAGGCGGCCATCGACTTCCCCGACGAGGACGTGGAATTTCTCGGCGGACCGGAAGTCGCCCGGCGCGTGGCGGAAATCGACTCGGCCTTTACCACCATTGAACAGGCCGCCAGCCGGGGCCGCGCCCTGCGCGAGGGCCTCACCGTGGTGATCGCGGGGCGACCCAATGCCGGCAAGTCAAGCCTGCTCAACGCACTGGCAGGCCATGACGCCGCCATCGTCACGGAAATTCCCGGCACCACCCGCGACGTGCTGCGCGAGCACATCGTTGTTGATGGCCTGCCGATTCGCATCATCGACACGGCGGGGCTGCGCGACACGGATGATCGCATCGAGGGCGAGGGCGTGCGCCGCGCCCGCAGCGAGCTTTCCCGCGCTGATCTCGTGCTCTACGTCATCGACGCCAGCCAGCCTTTCGATGCCGCTGAACTGGAAGGATTGCCGGCGGGCGTGCCGATCATTCGACTCTGGAACAAGGCCGACCTGGTCAAGGGCCAGCAAACCGCAAGCCCGGCGAGCAAGAGCGCGGATGTCGAGTTGCAGGTCTCGGCGCTGACCGGCGCGGGCCTAGAGTTGCTGCGCGAACACCTGAAGGCGGCGGCGGGATTCCAGCACGAAAGTGCGGGCGCCTGGTCAGCGCGGCGCCGCCACCTTGATGCGCTCACGCGAGCGCGCGAACTGGTGACGGCGGCCGAGGCCAGGTTGGCGGCACGTGAAGGATTTGAGCTGGTGGCGGAGGAGCTTCGTTTGGCCCATCAGGCGCTGGGTGAAATCACCGGCGAAGTCAGCAGTGACGACCTGCTGGGCGAGATATTCAGCAGCTTCTGCATCGGAAAGTAGCCAATTCGCTGGCTGGGCATATGCGCGCATCCCTGGATAGGCCGGGAGTTTCCACATTTGGTGGTGGGCGAGAAAGGCGGCCGAAATAGCGCAATCACCGTCTTTTCATGAAAAATGCGGCAAAACAGTCCATACATGTAGTTTATTTGACAAATATACACTGGTGGACTAGCATTCGCGGAAAGGAGCCATTGCCATGACCAGTCGACCATTCACTGTGGCGCCGGCAGTTAAACCCCGAGACCTATCAGGACCCGCGCTGCGGGCGTTCTTCAACATTGCAGATCGGTGGCGCTTGTCGGCGGGCCAGCAACGCGTCCTTTTGGGCAATCCGCCGACATCAACCTACTTCAAGTGGAAGAAGGAAAAGTCCGGGACGCTTAGTCGTGATGTGCTTGAAAGAATCAGCTACATCTTGGGCATCTTCAAGGCGCTGGAAATTCTTCTGCCAACGCCGGAGAACGCGGATCAGTGGATATCCAAACCAAACAGGGCGCCCATTTTTGAGGGCAAGAGCGCGCTCGACAGGATGCTGGAAGGAAACGTTGGAGATCTTTTTGTTGTTCGACAGTATCTCGACGCACAGCGCGGCGGCAAGTGACAGTCAACATTGCTGCCGTTCCAGTGGTGGCACTGGAGTGGCGGCCCGCCCACCGAATCGTGCCCAGCCGATTTCCGCCTGTTGGCCCCTGGGACCGGATCGCAGACCCCAAAGACTTTGATGCTCTGGCAGAGCTTGACGGGTTGACGAATCCGAGATTACGAGATGGCGCTGGGCCCTTGGCGCAAATCCCACGCGAGCGCTGGGTTGTCGGGCCGGGCACTACCCCCATCATGGCGGCATTCGCCCACCTAAATCCCGAAGGCTCCAGATTCTCAGATGGCACCTACGGGGTTTTCTACGCAAGCCGAGAGATCGAAACGGCGATATGGGAGACGAAGTTTCACCGCGAAAGATTTTTGTTGCGCACGGAAGAGCCGCCACAACAAATTCAGATGCGGTGCTATTCAACAGCGATCCAGGGTGACTTTCGGGACATTCGTCGAGGATACGAAGGCCTGCACGACCCGAACGATTATTCGCAAAGCCAAGACACGGCGCGGAAACTTAGGGAAATTCGCGCAAACGGAATCGTTTACGACAGCGTCAGGCGATCGGGTGGCGAATGTGTTGGCGTTTTCTGGCCGAATCTTGTCGCGCCCTGCACCCCGACCAAGCACTTCTCCTACAGCTGGAACGGCCGCTCGATCGACACCGTGATTGAACTGACAGCGATCGCGATTTGAGGCCCCGAGGGGTGTCGGCCGCAGCCACCGCGCGGAATTTGGGCTCCCGGAAGTGCAAAAACGGCCCCACCCTTGCGGATGGGGCCGTCGGCCTGAAAGCCCGAGTAGCCTAGAACTTCTGCGAGAAGCGCAGGCCGATCGTCCGCGGAGGCGTCGTTGCGGTGTACTGCGTACCGCCGCAGACCGCCTCGGCGCATTGTGCAAAGCGATACAGCGCCGTGCGCCTGTCGGTGACGTTGTTCACCAGCAGCTCAATGGAGTAACCGTCGCGGGAAATGCCGGCAGAGAAGTCAGCCAGCGTGTACCCGGGCAGGTCGCCCATGATGCCGTTCTCGAAGTCGCGCAGGTCAGAGCGGCTCTTGCCCTGGTGCACCATCGAGGCACGGAAGAATCCGTCCCACGAGCCCATCTTGAGTTCGTAGCGTGCGGTGAGGTTGGCCTTGAAGTCCGGCGTCACCGGCAGCTTGTTGCCTGCAGGTGCTTCCGGCGCCACCGTATCGGTGGTGCTGCCGTCGTCGTCGCGGTCATAGAAGTCCGGGCAAGGATCAAGCGCAACCGGGCGCTGCGTGGTCGGATCGACGAAGCCGCAGTACGGTTTGGTCAACTCCGAATCGATCAGCGCGATGCCGCCGGAAAGCGTCAGCGCATCGGTCGCCGCCCAGAACACATCCATCTCCAGGCCCTGGATCTCGGCCTGGGCCGCGTTCTGCACCTCAGTCAGGCCATTCTGGCCCAAGAGCGAGAACTGGAAGTCATCCCAGCTCTGGTGGAACAAGGCGCCATTGAAGCGCAGGCGCCCGCCAGCCCAGCTGGTCTTCCAGCCAATCTCGTAATTGGTGAGGAAGTCAGACTTGTACGGCGGCAGCGTGCCGCGGCGGTTCACGCCGCCGGGACGGAAGCCCTCCGACCAGGTGATGTAGGCCATCTTGCTACCGTCGAACTGGTAGGCCAGGTTCACCTTGCTGGTGAAGTCATCTTCCTTGGTGACGCGATCCAGGTTGCGACACGGCGCCCCGCGGAACGGGTTCGGGTCGAAGCACTGCGACTCGCCGGTGCGGCTGCTGAAGTTGGCGTTGTAGCCAAAGAAGCCTTCCAGCGAGTTTTCCGCCTCAAAGTAGCGCAGGCCGACATTGGCGGTGAGCTTGTCGGTCAAGTCGAAGCTCAGTTCACCGAAGATCGCCTTGTCGCGGTTGATGCGCTCCTGCTTGGTCAGCCAGATGGTGTCGTCCCAGCCGGTGACTTCGTAGTAGGAGGTCAGGCCGTCCACCAGGTAGCGCTGCTGGATGTCATGCGTCTGGCGCTGCACGAACAGGCCGCCAACAAAGCGGGCGCGGTTTTCCTTGGGTGTGGAGATGCGCAACTCGTGGCTGAACATCTTGTAGCGATCCGCGCCCCGAATGTACTGGCCGGGGACCAGGTCGCCGCCGTCGTCATAGAAGTAATAGCCAGAGCCATACAGCGCGTCATAGAAGTACGAGTAGTCGGAGTAGTCCGCGCGGGTATCTCCGTCGCGCTTCAGGTGGGCGCCGGCATAGACCAGGTCGAGGTTGCCGATCTTGCCTTCGACCGTGAGCGAGGCCTGCAGGAACTTGTCCGACGAGTCGTCCGGATAGAACTTGCGCACCTGCAGGTCGCCGAGCGAAGTGTCGTGGGCAAACACGCCATCACCCTCCATCTTCTGGCCCATCACGGTCGGCGAGATGGTCCAGTTATCCCCCAGCTCGACGCGTAGCGCAGCGCGTGCGCCAACTACGTTTACCTCGTTGAAATCGCGCTCGGCCAGCGCGCCGGTGCTCAGCGTGCAGCCTGGGCCCGGGTTGGCCACATCACAGCTCGGCCAGGTGCGCGAGAGTCCCGGCGCATTGTCGATGTAGCCCGCGTCACGCCGCGTCCAGCCGACCAGGCGGATAGCCGCCGTGTCGCTGATCGGCATGTTGACGTGGCCCTCGGCCACATAGCCCTGACCGCCCTTGGAAACCGTATTGCCTTCCAGCGAATATCCTGCCGAAAAGCCGCTCGGATCCGGCTTGTTGGTGATGATGCGCAGCGTACCCGCCTGCGAGCTGGCGCCGTACAGGGTGCCCTGAGGGCCGGCGAGCGCCTCAACGCGGGCAATGTCATACAGGTGCACGTCGAGCGCGCCCTGGATGGTGGTGATCGGCTGTTCGTCGAGGTAGATGCCCACACTGGGCAGCGAACCGGAGTGGTTGCCATCGCCGCCACTGGCCACGCCACGCATGTACACCGCGGCATAGCCTGGCCCGAAGGTCTGGTAGGAGACGCTGGGCAGGAACTTCACGTAGTCATCAAAACCAGTGATGTTCAGTTCTTCCAGCTTGGCCGTGCCAAAGGCCTGGATGGACAGCGGCACGCGCTGCAGGCTCTCCTCTCGCTTCTGCGCCGTCACCACGATTTCATCCAGGCGACCGGTCACCATTGGGGTGGCGGTCTGCTGGGCCTGGGCTGGCGACATCGCCAGCAGGATCGCTGTAGCCAGTGGCGCACGGGCGAGCAGTGCCGGAGCGTCCTTGGCCTTGTGTCGAGTTGAGCTCTGCATGATTGCCCTCCCGGGGCTATGTTTTGCCGATTCTAGACTGAAGCCGCGCTGCCGGGGAACTCCGGCACCTGCGGATAACACTCGAGCACCGATCCCAGCGCCTGTTTCAGTTCGCCAAGCCAGGGCTCGAAATGACGCCAGTGCTCCATGCCATCCTTGTAGATGGGCTGGCGCACTTGTTCCGAGCTCGCCGTTCGCACGGCGCGCTCGTTCTCGTAAAAGCGCAGGCAGCCCTCCTCGAAGGGCAGCCCGCAATAGTCCAGTAGCCGACGCACCTCGCCCTCAGTGTCCTCGATCATCTGCTCGTAGAACACCCGGTGGACGCGCCCAGGCAACACTTCGTCGAAATGCGTCATCAGCCGCACGTAGTCGAAGTAGTAGCGCCCGATGTCATTGAGGCCGTAGCTGAAGTGTTGGCCGCGGGCGAAATGCTGCTTGAAGCCGGAAAAGCAGCAGCCCAGAGGATGGCGGCGTGCGTCGATGATCCTGGCGTTCGGCAGGATGAGGTGGATAAGCCCGGTGTGGGCAAAATTGTTGGGCATCTTGTCGATGAACAGCGGCGCGCCCTCCTTGCGCTGCACGCGGGTCTGCTCCAGGTACTGCTCGCCTAGCTGGCGCAGGTCATCAGCGGAAAGATCGGCCAGGACCTCGGGGTACTTCGAGATCCCGGAGCGCGTCTTGCGCTCGCCCAGGCTCCTGGCAATGCCAATGATGTCGGGCAGCTCCATGGTGCCCTCGACCTGTGAGTGGCTGGCGAGGATCTGCTCCAGCAGGGTCGAGCCTGAGCGCGGCAGGCCGACGATGAAGATGGGGTCCGGCGCGGGGCAGCCATGGCCGCGGCGGGAAGCAATAAAATCTTTGGAAAACAAAGAGATGGATCGATCCGCGTTGTCGCGATTCTCATCGGCGTCGTATTCAATGAAGGCCCGCCGCTGGCGGTTGCCGGCATCGTAATGGGAGAAGGCTTGCTCGTAGTCGGCGGCATCTTCGGCCGCCTTGGCCAGGGCAAAATGAAAGTGGAAGCGGTCCTCGTCGGTCAGCGTAGTGGTGGCCAGCTGCGCGCGCATGATTTCACAGTCCGCCTCGGTGAAGCGGAAGGTCTTCATATTGGCCAGGCTCCACCAGGCCTCGCCCAGCTGTGGCGAGAGCTCGATGCACTTGCGATAGCTGGCAATGCATTCCTCGCCCTGGCCGGCCGACTTCAGCGCATGGCCCAGGCTCATCCACACCTTGGCCTGGCTGGGGTATTCGGCCAGCACGCCGCGAAACAGTGCAACGGCCTCGTCGTAGTTACCCAAGCGCCCCTGGATCGCGGCCTTCAGGTTGCGATAGCCGGGACTGTTGGGGCTGCCCAGCAGCGCACGATCAATCTCTGCCAGCGCCGGCTCCAGCTTGTTCTGGCGATGCAGCACCAGGGCATAGTTGTGGCGCGCGCCGGTGAAGCTGGGCGCCAGCTCCAGGCAGCGCTCCAGCAACTTCTCGGCATCGCCATAGCGGCCGAGCCTTGCGGCGAGCTCGGCAAACATGCGAATAGCGGAAACGTCCGTGGGGTGTTCCAGCAAGTAGCTGCGCAAGATGACTTCAGCGGGGTGGAGCCGCTGCTCGCACAGGTGTACTGCGGCCTCCATCAGGCGCGGATCCTTGGCCGAGTAACGCAGGAAGTTGGCGTAGGCTGCGTCGGCGCCGGTAACATCGCCCGCGGCAGCGCGATGATCAGCCAGCAGCCTCCAGCCCTCAGCCAGGCTGGGCTGCATCCGGACTGCTCGCTCCAGCGCCACCATGGCGGCATCGCCGCGACCGCGCAGGCCTTCAGCCGCGCCCAGGTACAACCAGGCTTTCGGTTCCCCGGGCACGACCCGCAGGATCTCTATCGCCTGTTCGGCCGCCCAGACCGGGTCACTGGTCAGGAGACGCTCTGTATGGGCAAGCGCAGTGGCCAGCGTGCCGCGGGGATCGGCCTGGTTACTCATGTGCCGGCCAATATCGGGCGCTGCCGCTTGAAGGCAATGTCCGCAACAGGCTCATCGAGCTCGCGCGCATAGCGATGGCCGGAATACACCGCATGGGCGATGAGGCCCGGCGCCAGGCAATCGCCAATGCAGTCAATCGCCGCAATGCCGGCGCCGCGCCAATCCTGTTCGCGTGACTGAAGGGACTGCTGCAGCGCGTCTTCCGGCAGGCGCGAGGTCACCATCACCACGCTGGCGCACTCGATGGCCTGCTGGCCGCCGCCATGCACGCAATCCAGCATGACCGAGCCGATGCCCACCGACAGCAGGTTGTGGCCGACGATAAGACGCACGTTAATAGCGCGCAGCCGCTTCTGGATGTGCGGATACTCCAGGGTGTTGGAAGTCCAGCCGGCGATGCGATCGTCGCTGGCCACCAGGATCACTTCGCGTCCGGCGGCCTGCAGCGCTTCTGCCAGCACGCTGGCCAGGTAAAAACCATCGTCGTCGAATATCAGCACCGGCCCTTCGGGCAGCGCGCCACGCAGCAGGTCATCGGGCGTGTAGACGTTCGATAGGTCGGAACCGGGAATGATTGTGGTGTTGCTGCGCCCAAATCCATCGCGGCGCCAGTGGCTGCCGGTCGCCAGCACCACGCGCTCGGCGCCAAAGTCGATGACGTCCTGCTCAGTCAGGCGATTGTCGCGATACAGCGTGACATTGGGCATGCGCAGGATCTGGCCCATGCGCCAGTCGCGCACCCGCGCCCATTCGGCCAGTCCGGGCAGGCGTGATTCAAGCGTAACGCGACCACCCGCCTCGCGTTCGGCCTCGGCGATGTGCACCTCATAACCGCGCTGGCCCAGTGCGCGCGCAGCCTCGAGCCCCGCAGGACCCGCGCCAACGATGAGTACACGCGACTCAGACTTCTTGGGCGGGATGCGCTCTGGATGCCAGCCCTTGCGCCACTCCTCGCCCATGGTCGGGTTCTGGGTGCAGCGGATCGGCGTGATGGTCATGTCGCCGGAAACACAGATGTTGCAGCCGATGCACTCGCGGATTTCGTCGCCGCGGCCTTCCTCGATCTTCTTCGGCAGGAAGGGGTCGGCGATGGAGGGGCGCGCCGCGCCGATCATGTCGAGTACACCCGAGCGCACCAGGCGAACCATGGTGTCGGGTGAAGTGAAGCGCCCGACGCCCACCACCGGCTTGCTGGTGCATTGTTTTACCCACCCGGTGAAAGGCTGCTGGTAGCCCTCGCTGGCAAAGCGCGAAGTCTGCGAGTCCATATACCAGGCGGCGACGTTGACATCCCACAGGTCAGGCAGCTCCGCCAGCATGCCGACAATATCGCGGGCCTCACCGTCGGCCTGTACACCATCCGGGCCAAGGAACTCCTCGGTGGCAAAGCGCAGCGCCACGCCGCAGCGGTGGCCGACAGCGTCCTTGGTGTCCTGCAGCACTTCGCGCAGCAGGCGCACGCGATTCTCCAGGCTACCGCCGTATTCGTCGCTGCGCTGGTTGCGCCGCCGCTGCAGGAAATGCATGGCCAGCGACAAGTCATGCGCGGCATAGACATAGACGATGTCAAAGCCCGCGGTCATTGCGCGGATGGCAGCTTCCTTGTGCCAGCGGCGGTAGTCGGCGATGTCGCGTTTCGTCATCGCCCGCGCCTGCTGCGGGTAGCCGTACTTCAGTGGCTGGTGCGAGGGTGCGAGCGCGATTTCACGGCTATAGAGGTTGGAAGCCGTCGGCCCGTTGTGGGTGAGCTCGATGGCTGCCAGCCCGCCCTGGCGATGCACGGCCTCACACAAAAGGGCGAGCGGCGGAATGTCGCCGTCATCCCATAGCCGGTTCTCGACATAGGGCGTGACGTCACCGCTGGGATGAATCTCGCATTCCTCGGTGCTGACCACCGCCCAGCCACCCTCGGCCTTGACCTCGCGCATGGCGGCATGTGCCGCCGGCATGGCGTGGCCCATGCCATTGCAATGCGGCACCTGGAAGAAGCGGTTCTTCGCAGTGACCGGGCCGATCTTCACCGGCTCGAACAGGAGGTCGTAGCGTGGGTCGCGGCTCATCTCGCGGCGCCCGCCCGGTGATACCACCAATACAGCGGCAGGCCCGAGGCGGCCAGCGCCACCACCCAGGCCAGGGCCGTGGCGCCCTCGGACATGCCGACGCCGACGAAGGTGAACACCGAGTAGGCGAGGCCGAGCGTGCCGAAGGTCCAGGCCCAGGCGCCGGGCGAGGCAGCATCGCGATACCACAGGAACAACAGCGCCAGGGCGCAGAAGAAGTACAGCGGCAGGTTGGCGCCGGTGACCACGATGCTCATGAAGGTGAAGCCATCGGCCAGGGTCTTGCTGTAGTTCATCAGCGCCACCGCGGTAGACATCGTGCCGACGAACAGCAGCGCGATCCAGGGTGCGCCGTGGCGGTTGAGGCGCGACAGCCCAGGCGGCAGCAAGCGATGCCCCGCCAGCGTGCGGGTGAGCTCGCCACCCAGCAGGGTCCAGCCATTCAGGGCGCCCGCGCCACTGATGACCACGAAGAACGCCACCCAGCGACCATTGCCTTCGCCCATCAGGCGCTCGAGCACATCAACGAAGGGTGCGGCGGACTGCGCCAATTGCTGCTCGGGTATCAACAGCAGCGCAACCAGGATCACCACGATGTAAATGGCGGCGACGACCAGCGTGCCCACCACGGTGGCGCGTGGCACGGTACGTTCCGGATCCTTGACGCGGCTGGCGGGCACCGCGGCAGATTCCAGTCCCAGCATGGCGAACAGCGCAATGGTAGCCGCCGCCATGACTGCGGGCAGCGTCACCGGCGCCGGCAGGGCCTGCGACTGAAAGGCCGCGGGCTCGGAAAACAAAAGTGCCGCGCCGAGCCCGACGACCAGGAACATGGGCAGGATCTTGAGCGTGGCGGTGACCACCTGCACGCGCCCGCCGGTCTTGATGCCAAACAGGTTGATGGCGGTGAACAGCCAGATCAGCCCGCAGGCGACGACCGCCCCGGGAAACTGCGCAAACCAGGGCGCTGCTGACTGCAGGTAGCCCGTAACCCCTACGGCGATAGCGGCGTTGGCCACCCACACCGAGGCCCAGTAGCACCACATGGTGACGAAGGCTGCGCGCTCACCCAGCGCGGCCTGGATATAGCCGAGCGGGCCATCGGCACCGGGCATGCGCCGGGCGAGCGCTGCGATCACCAGCGCCAGCGCTACGCAGCCAAGCGCAGTAATGGCCCAGGCGATGAAGGCGTTGTAGCCGTAGGGCGCCAGCGAGGCCGGCTGCATGAAGATGCCGATGCCAATGGTGTTGCCCACCACCAGTGCAACGCAGGTCCAGAAGCCGATTTCGCCGCGCGGGGCGGGGGTGGTGCTCATGGTCGGTCTCCGCTGAGGTGAACGAGCCGGCCATCCTTGATGACCCCGCTGATGGATCGAAGCCGCTCAACATCCGTAAGCGGGTCGCCGGTAACGGCAATGAGGTCAGCGCGCTTGCCCGCGGCCAGCGAGCCAATTTCCGCGTCCTTGCCCAGCGCGCGCGCGGCATCAATGGTGGCCGAGCGTATCGCCTGCCAGGGCGTCATGCCGTGGCGCACCATGTAGGCAAACTGGCGCGCGTTGTCGCCATGTGGATAAACGCCGCTGTCGGTGCCAAAGCCTATGTTCACCCCGGCCTTCAGCGCCCCAGTAAACGCCGCGCGCTGGGTACCGGTGGTCTCGGTGTTCTTGCGCAAGGTCTCTGCAGGCCAGTTGTCGCGACGGCCAACTTCGTCAATGTAGTCGCCGTTGTAGACATCGGCGACCAACCAGGTGCCGTGCTTGACCATCAGCGCAATGCCTTCCTTTTCCAGGTAGGAGCCGTGCTCGATGGAGCGCACGCCGGCGCGCACCGCGCGACGGATGCCCTCTTCGCCATGGGCGTGGGCAGCGACATAGGTGCCAAGCAGCGCGGCTTCGTCCACGGCGGCGCGGATCTCTGCCTCGCTGTACTCGGGCGCCGAAGGTGCCGTGCCCAGCGTCAGCACTGCGCCAGTGGCGATCACCTTGATGAAGTCGGCGCCGCCCGCGACGAGCTCACGCACGCGCTTTCGCACCTCGTCCACGGAGTTGGCTACGCCGCGCTGCATCTCGGCCGGCACCTGGATATCCGGCGCGAAGCCGGTGATCTCGCCGCCGCCCTTGCTCACCGTCACGTAGGCGCCGGCGACGTACATGCGCGGGCCCTCGATCAGCCCGTCGTTGATGGCATTGCGCAGCGCCACATCGACGTAGGCCCGCGCAGTACCCACATCGCGCACCGTGGTAAATCCCGAATGCAGGGTGGTGCGGGCGTGGGCCACGCCCAGCAATACGTCCTGGGCGGCAGAGGTCATCAGTTGCGCGCCGGCGCCGGCCTGCCAGATCTCGCCGGTCAAATGGGTGTGCAGGTCGATGAGGCCCGGCAGCACTGTGTGTGCGGACCAGTCGATGAGATGGGCATCGCCAACGCGCGCAGCATCAAAGCGCTCGATGGAGACGATGCGTCCATCCTCGATGCGAATCGCCTGGTCCTCCAGAGCGTGACTCTTCTCCACATCGAGCAGGCGCCCGGCGCGCACCACCGTGAGCTCGGCGGCCCCTGCCGATCCCCACAGCAATAGCCCAGCGAGCAGGGCGATCAGGACGCGATTCATGCAAACCCCTTTCAGCTGCCGTAGGCAGTGCGTAACAAGTTCTGGAAATGCCACACACCGCCTTCCCGCTTGGGACACAGGCGGCCGGGCGTGTAGTGACCGGAGGCGAGCCCCAACTGGACCGCCTCACAGATGTCGATGTCTTCCTGCTGAATCTCGTCACTGAATTCCGCGTCACGGGCAATGCGCGACTTGACCGCGGCATCATCCGCATAGAAATAGTCAAAGACGACGCGACAACGATCCGGACCCAGCGGCAGGATGCGATTGGTCTGCAGGCGTCCGGGCATGATGTTGAGCATCACGTTGGGATAGACGAAGTAATACCAGGCCTCGCCATCACCATAGATGCCGTCGTTGTTGCGCAGCGGCGAATGCTGCAGCGAATACCAGTCAAACACCTCGGTGTCGTAGGCGCGATAGTCCAGCATCTTGCTGAGCCCCGGATGCACGTGCGGCAGGTGATAACCCTCGAGGTAGTTATCGATATATACCTTCCAGTTGCAGGCAATGTCGTAGCTGTCCTGGCGCTGGAACTGCAGGGTGGCCAGGTCCAGCGGCGCAATGCGCTCGACGATGCCGGCATACACCCCGGAGAAATCCGGTGTGGCCGGATCCAGCGCCACGAAAACCTGGCCCTGCCATTCGGCGACGCGAAATTCCAGCAGGCGGATGTCTTCCACATGAAAGTCTTCGGCGCCCGCCATCTCCGGGGCGATGCGCAACTGCCCGTCGAGGCCGTAGGTCCAGCCGTGGTACTTGCAGTGCAGCTTCTTCGCGGCGCGACCGTTGCACAGGGCCAGCGGTCCGGCGCGATGCCGGCAGACATTGGCGAAGGCGCGTAGCACGCCGTCAGTGCCGCGCACTACCAGCACCGGCGTACCCGCAATGTGGTCAACGACATGATCGCCGTTGCCGGTCAGCTGCTCGTGGTGCGCCACCAGCTGCCAGCTGCGAGCGAACACCTGGTGTTGTTCACGCGCCAGTTGCTCGGCGCCAATGTAGTATTCGGGCGATAACGCGCTGGCTTGTGACAAGGGAGTCGTCATCATGCGGTCAATCCTCGCCATTCTTCTTGTGCTCTCTGCTGCCCAGGCAGGCGCCGATCCGCGGGCCCGCGACCTTGGCGTCCCCTTTGAGGGCCAGCCCGGGCCCCTCAACGCCATCACCGACATTGCCGGCATTACTGTCGGTCACGCAACCCTCATTGCCGACCTGGATGCGGGTCGCAGGGTGCGCACCGGCGTAACCGCGATACTGCCACGCGGCGCAGCCAGTAACGACATCCCGGTGTTCGCCGGATGGTTTTCGCTGAACGGCAACGGTGAAATGACTGGCACCACCTGGATCGAGGAATCCGGCCAGCTGGAAGGGCCGGTGATGATCACCAATACGCACAGCGTGGGCGTGGTGCGCGATGCGGTGATTGCCTGGCGCGTGGCCGTTGGTGATGCCGATGACACCGGCTACTGGTGGTCGTTGCCCGTCGTGGCCGAGACCTGGGATGGCCACCTCAATGACATCAACGGCTTCCACGTCAAGCCGGAGCATGCGCTGGCCGCGCTTGAATCTGCGCGGGGCGGAGCGGTGGCCGAGGGTAATGTCGGCGGGGGTACGGGCATGATCTGCCACGAATTCAAGTGCGGTATCGGCACGGCCTCGCGCGTCACCGGCAAGCACACCCTCGGCGTTCTGGTGCAGGCCAACTATGGGCGCCGCGACAGCCTGCGCATCGCCGGCGTGCCGGTCGGCCAGCACCTGACCGAGCATCGTGCCTATACCGACCCGGCGCCACTGGGCGAGACCGGCTCGATCATCATCGTGGTGGCGACCGATGCGCCGCTGTTGCCGCACCAGCTCAAGCGCATCGCGCGGCGCGCGACCATGGGGCTGGCGCGCATGGGCAGCAGCGCGGGCAATGGCTCGGGCGACATTTTTGTTGCCTTCTCGACCGCCAACGCCGAAGCACTGGCAGGCAAGGGACCTGCGGAATTCGTCGCCAATGACGACATGAACGGCTTGTTCGAGGCCACGGTGCAGGCCACCGAGGAAGCGATCACCAATGCGATGGTGGCGGCGCGCGACATGGAAGGCACCCAGCGGCGCTATGCGCGGGCGATCTCGCATGAGCGGCTGCGCGAGGTGCTCGCGCGCTATAACCGTCTTGCCAACTGAGGCCTGTCTCACGGCGCGGTGGCGGACTTCAGGTAGCGGTTGTTCCAGGCCAGGTCCCGGGTCAGCCGGTCCCGCAGGTAACTCGGCACCACCATGGCGTGGTCCTCGCCCGGGTAGATGACCAGTGCCGTGGGCACATCGAGTGAGCGCAGCGCCTGATACATCTGCTCGCTGCCCAGGCAGGGCACGTTCTCGTCCTTCTCGGCGCAATAGAAGTGTGTGGGCGTCGTGATCCGATCCGCCTTCAACAGCGGATAGCTGCTGCGTATCCAGGCGTCAGCGTTCGTCCAGGGCAGGCCCAGCTCAAACTCATATTCGCGCGTGTACTGATCGTGTCCGTACAGGCCCAGCACGTTGGATTCGCCCGCGCCACTGACGGCAGCCTTGAAACGCTTGTCGCTGGCAATGACGTAATTGGTGAGGATGCCGCCATAGCTGCGCCCGCCGACGCCCAGGCGATCCGGGTCGGCGATGCCAAGTTCAACAACATGGTCAACTGCCGCCAGCACATCAGCGACATCAAGGTGGCCCCAGTCCGCGTAGATGGCGCGCGCAAAGGCGTGGCCACGACCAGAGCTGCCGCGCGGATTGGCGGCGACCACCACAAAGCCCGCCGCCGCATAGGCCTGCCAGTCATAGAGGAATTCGTGGCTGTACTGATAAACCGGCCCGCCATGGATGCGCAGGATGGTGGGGTAGCGCTTGCCCGCCACGTAATCCGGCGGCGTGACCACGAAGCCTTCGAGCGGCGTGCCGTCGGCCGACTTGAAGAAGATGGGCCGCACCTGCGCCAGCGTGAAAGCGTCGAGGAAGGCGTTGTGGTGGGTCAGCGTGCGCAGGCCGGCCCTATCTATTGCGGCCAGTTCATAGGGGCGCTGATCATCGCCGCCGAGGACGGCGATGCGCCCATCCGGCGCTTCGGCGAAATCGGCGTCAAAACGCAGGCCCGTGGTCAGCGGCGTGAGGGCCCCCGTGGCCAGGTTGATGCGCGAGAGGTGGGTAACGCGGCTTTGCTCAACGAGCGCCAGCACCGAGCGACCATCGGCGCTGAAGCGCGGCTTGAAGAAGAAGCGATCGATCGCCGCCGGCAGGCGCGATGCGCCACTGGCGACATCAATGACGGCGAGCTGCCAGGGCGCGTAGTAAATCTCGCGATCCGGGCCGCTTTGCAGGTAGGCAATCTGCCGACTGTCGGGCGACCACTCCGGCCGTGATTCCGCATAAGGGTCGAGGTCCGCGCCTTCATGGGTGGTCAGCTGGCGTTCGCTGGCCCCGGCGCGTGGCTCGATCAGGTAGATGTCGTAATTAATGTGCCGATCGGGATCCGCGCCGCGCTTGGTGACATAGGCAATGTGGTGGCCATCGGGCGACCAGGACGGCAGGTACTCGTCGTTAGCGCCCGTGGTCAGTGGCAGGACCTCGCGGTTGGCGATGTCGAACACATATAGATGTTGCCGCCGGTCGGTGAGGTAGCCGATGGCGTCATCCTTGAATTGATAACGCGTGATGACGATGGGCGGAGCCGTCTTGGGTGCCGGGCTATCGGCGGGAAATTCGGGATCGCGCGCAATAACGGCCAGGCGCTGGCTGTCGGGCGCCCAATCGAATTCCTGCACTCCGCCAGTAAAGTCCGTGAGTTTCTCGGCCTCGCCGCCGCCTGCCGGCATGCGCCACAGCTGGGTAGTGGCGTCCTTCGCGCCACGGTCCGAGAGAAACGCAATCCAGCGCCCGTCCGGGCTGTAACTGGGAGCCCACTCATCCTGCTCAGGGGTGTGGGTCAGTTGCGTGGGCGCGCCGCCGGAAAAAGCCACGCGCCACAGGTCGCTTTGTTGCAGGTCAGCCTCAACATGGGTGGTGGTGACGCTGTAGACCAGCCAGCGTGAGTCTGGTGAGGCCGCAGGCTCGGCGACATCGGCCAGTCGGCTGATGTCCTCCACGCCAAAGCGGTCACCGGCGTGGCCGATGACCGGCGCCAGCAACAGCGCGAGCAGCGGCAATGCGCGAATATTGATGCCGCTCATGCCGCTCATGCCGCCACCGTCAGCGCTTCATCCAGGCTCCGTCCAATCACTGCCAGGCCCTCATCCACCTCGGCCTCGCTGATCGACAGCGGTGGCATGAAGCGCACGGTGCTCACGCCACAGGTCAACAGCAATACGCCGTTGTGGTATGCGCGCTCCATCACCGCAGCGCACAAGGCCTTGGCGGGGACGCGTGCGGCGCCGGGCTCGATCAGCTCCATGCCGATCATCAGGCCTTGACCGCGGATTTCTCCAATGCAGGGACGATCCACGGCAAGCTTGTGCAGGCCGGCCATGAATCGCTCGCCCATGCGCGCTGCGTTGGCGGCGTAGCCGTCGCGCACCAGGTCGATGGTTGCGCAGGCCGCCGCACAAGTCACCGGGTTACCGCCATAGGTGTTGCCATGCGCGCCGCGGGTCCAGCGCTGCATGATGCTGCGCCTGGCCAGGACCGCGCCGATGGGCAGGCCGGAGCCGAGCCCCTTGGCCAGCGTGATGATGTCGGGCGCCACGCCGTGGTGCTCGCTGGCAAACATCTTGCCGGTGCGGCCGATGCCCGACTGCACCTCGTCGAAAATCAGGAAGATGCCGTGGCGATCACACAGCTCGCGCAGGCCGGCGAGGAACCCGGGCGGCGGCACCAGGTAACCCCCCTCACCCTGCAAGGGCTCGACCAGGATCGCGGCGACTTCGTTCGCGGGAACGCTACGCTCAAACAGCGTGTTGATGTAGTCGAGCACGGCGCGGCCCTGGTCCGCACCGGCAAACAGCGGGCGATAGTTGTTCGGGTAGGGCACCAGCGTGACGCCTGGCATGGTGGGCGCATAGCCGGCTTGCTGGGTCACCTTGCTGGAGGTAAAGGACAGCGAACCCATGGTGCGGCCATGGAAGCCACCGAGGAAGCCGATGAAGCGACCGCGGCCGCTGACATGGCGCGCCAGCTTTAACGCGCCCTCAACCGCCTCGGTACCGGACTGGCAGAGAAAGCTCATGGCCGGTTCGCCGAAGGGCGCCACGGCGGCGAGGCGCTCGGCCAGGCCGATCATGCGTTCATGCCAGTAGTCGCTGGAAATATGCAGGAATTCTCCCGCCGCCTCGCGCACCGCCCTCACCACCTCGGGATGGGCGTGGCCGGTGGCACATACGGCAATACCGGCGGCGAAGTCGAGGAAGCGATTGCCATCCACGTCCCAGACCTCGGTGCCGCGACCGTGCGACATGACGAAGGGATACTCGCGCATATAGCAAGGTGCGATCACCTCGCTGTCGCGGGCGATCATGGCGCGGGCCTTGGGGCCGGGTAGTGTCTTGGCTGTCATGCGGGTAACTCCACGGGCCGCTGGTGTGCGGCTGCAGTTCGGGTAAGCAGGGACCTGAGCGTATCCAATTCAGTGGGTGTCGGCGCCACCAGTTCCTCGACCGAGTCGGCGACCAATAGCGGCCAGCCTACGGCGGCTTGCATGTCGGCAACCGTGGCACCGGGGTACAGCGCGGTGAGCTCAAGCTCGCCGGACTCGGCATGCGGTTGCAGCAGGCCAAGATCGGTCACGATCATGCGCGGGCCCTTGCCGGACGCCGTTGTTGGTCGCAGCCCGCCTGCGCCATCGCGCGGTCCCGCGCTGGTGCAGAAATCCAGCTTCTTGACGAATGCGCGCGGCGTGGCCTTCATCACCACGAAAGTCTGTCGTGCGTGGCTGACGATTTCCGGCGCGCCGCCGGCGCCGGGCAGGCGGGTGCTGGGGCTTTCGTAGCTGCCAATCACCGTGCTGTTGAGGTTGCCATAGCGATCGATCTGCGCCGCACCGAGGAAGCCGAGGTCCACGCGCCCGGCCTGCAGGTAGTGGCCAAAGACCTCTGGCAGCGGGATCACACAGGTGGCCGTGGTGGCAAGCTCGCCATCACCAATGGACAGCGGCAGCACCTCGGGTCGGGCACCAATGGTGCCGGATTCGTAGATCAGCACCAGGCCAGGGGCGTGGGTCAGGCGCGCCAGGTTGCAGGCCGTGCCGGGCAAGCCAATGCCCACAAAGCACACGCAGCCATCCCACAGCAGGCGCGAGGCAGCGACGGTCATCATTTCATCGCGGCTGAAGTCACTCATGATGATTCGCGCCCGAGGCTGGCGAGGAACGCGGCGTGGTCGGTCGTGCCCAGCACATGGCGCTGCATCCAGTCGGTGAAGCGATCGCGATCACGGGCAATCTCATCCCAGCGCAGGTAGAAGGCATTGTCGCGCTCATAACAACCCTGGGCATAGGAAGGATAGGCGCCGCCCGGGACTTCACTGACTGCCGTGACCACAAAGTGCGGCAGCATCACCGCGTTCATCGTGCCCGGCAACGCATCGACGATCTTCTCCACGGTCACCAGCAGGCGCCGGGCCGCCATGGCGGCTTCGCGCTGCGCGCCGGTGATGCCGCTGATCATCACATTGCCGCTGCGATCAGCCAGCTGGGCGTGCAGGACGGTGACGTCAGGGCGAAGCGCGGGAACCGTGGCGAGGGCCTCGCCGGTGTAGGGGCAGGTCACGCCCTGGATGCGCGGGTTGTGCGCCGGCAGGTCGTTGCCGCGATAGCCGCGCAGTACGCCAAAAGGCAGGCCGGCAGCACCGGCGGAGTAGGCCACACCCATGCCGGCGTGGCTGTGTTCGTCCAGCTCCAGCGCCTGCGGCCAGCCCTTCTCCACGGCATCCCGCAGGCGATGCAGCGAGCCCACGCCGGGATTGCCACCCCAGGAAAAGGTCAGGCGGCGCGCGCAGCCCATGCCGATCAACTGGTCGTAGATCAAATCCGGTGTCATGCGGATCAGGTGCAGGTCGCGACGCTGCTGGCGGATCAACTCGTGGCCGGCCGCAAACGGGATGAGGTGGGTGAATCCCTCCAGCGCGACACTGTCGCCATCCTTGACGTGCTGCGCGATCGCCTCGGCCAGGGGGAGGAACTCCACGGCCTACTCGACGACAGTCTGCGATTGCTCGCGCAGGTACAGCGGCAGGTAATGGAAGGAGGCGATGGCCTTGCCGGTGGAACCCGAGCCCTTCCATCCGCCAAACGGCTGGTAGCCCGGCCAGGCGCCGGTGGTGGCGCCCTGCGCGCGGTTGGCGTAGGTCACGCCCGCCTCGATGCGCTCATGAAACCAGCGCACATCGTCATCCGATCCATAGATGCCAGCGGTCAGGCCCATGTCGGTGTCGTTGGCGGAGCGCATGGCGGCATCACGCTCGGTGAAGCGCTGCGCCATCAGGATGGGCAGGAACATCTCGTGTTGCCACAGCGCGTGGTCGGTCGCGACCTCGGCCAGGGTTGGCGCGACAAAGTGGCCGCGGGCGTGCGCACCTTCACTGAGCACGCGCCCGCGATGCCACCAGCGCGCACCGCCATGCTCGAGTTCTTCCAGGTGGCGGCTGTAACTCTGCTGCGCCCGCGCATTGATTACTGGACCCAACCAGTTCTTCCGCTCTGTCGGGTCACCGATGGTGATCGCCGCAGTCAGTGCGGCGATGCGCTTGAGCAGGTCGTCGGCCACCGACTCGTGAACATAGAGTCGCGACAGCGCTGAGCATTTTTGCCCGCCCATGCCGAAGGCCGAGCGGACAATCCCGTTGGCGGCGCGCTCCAGGTCGGCATGCTGGGTGACGATGCAGGGATTCTTGCCGCCCATTTCCGCAATACAGGGCCGCGGATAGCGCCCGCCCACCATCTCGCGCAGGATCGAGCGACCGACCGCCACTGATCCGGTGAAGGTCACGCCAGCGACGCGACCATCGGCCACCAGCGGCGCGCCGACCTCGGTGGCAGATCCCGACAGGGCGTTGAAAACGCCTGGCGGAAAGCCTGCATCACGTATGCAGTCCGCCAGCAGGCGTCCCGCCCAGGGCGTGTCGCCTGCACTCTTGATGATGACGGTGTTGCCGGTCACCAGCGCCGCGGCAGCGGGCCCGCCGGCCAGCGCCAGCGGGAAGTTGAAGGGCGCGATCACGGCCCAGGGGCCATGCGGGCGCATGACGCTGCGGTTATGCGAGGCCACGCCCGTCAGCGGGTCGTCGGGCAGCGCAATCTCGTAGCCGTCGTGGGCCTCGAAGTCATCGGCGTAGCAGCGGAAGAAATCCACCGTCTCCTGGGCCTCGCCCAGCGCTTCCATGCGGTTCTTGCCCACCTCAAGCGCCAGCGCGGCGGCGATGTCATAGACCCGCGCTTCCATGATGTCGGCGGCCAGGCGCAGCAGGCGCAGGCGCTCATTGACCGGGGTTGCGCGCCAGCGTGGCCACGCCGCCCGCGCAGCGCCCAGGGCTGCGTCTACCTCAATGGCGCCGGCCTCGGCAAAGCGTCCCAGCAGCAGGGTGTTGTCTATCGGCGAGTAGCGGGTGGTGCTGCGCGCAGGCGCGATGTCCTCGCCGGCGATATGGCAGCCGTGGGTCTGGCCCAGCGTGCCCTTGACCTTATCCAGCGCGCGCTCAAAGCCCTCGTGCAGCGCCTCGGGCGGGTCGAACATGGTGGCGTAGGTCAGGCGAAAGCTCATGGCGGGCCTTCCGGGGGTTTGTGCGCTATGCGCGCAAGCGGGCGTATTGCGCACCATGCTAGGAAGCCCTAACCTTGCCGTCAACCCGATGGATTCCCGCCGCCATGCCCCCCGCATCCCGCCGCCAGACTGATGACTCCATAGCCGGCTTCAGCGCCAGCCGCGACTACGTTCAGTCACTGGCCCGGGGCCTGGCCGTACTGCAGGGATTCTCCGAGGCCCAGGGCAACGCCAGTCTGGCACAAGTAGCTGAAAACACTGGGATTTCTCGTGCCGCGGCGCGGCGCCTGGTGCTGACGCTGGAGCACCTGGGCTACCTGCGTCCGGCCGGGCGCAGCTATGCGCTGACCTCGCGGGTGCTGGAGCTGGGCTATGGCTATCTGGGCGGGCAGAACCTGGGCGAACTGGCCCAGCCGCGGATGGAGGAACTCTCACACCAGCTCGGCGAAAGCTGCTCCATGGCCGTGCTCGACGGCCAGAACATTGTCTATGTCGCGCGCGTGCCGGTACGCCGCGTGATGACCGTATCGCTGGCGGTCGGCGCACGCCTGCCGGCCTACTGCACTTCCATGGGGCGCGCCCTGCTCTCCGGGCTGGATGCGGGGCGGCTGAAGGCCTGGTTGGCGGACTGCAAGCCGCGCGCACTGACCCGGCGCACCCTGACCGACAAGCGTGAGATCGCCAGGCGTGTTGCTGCTGTGCGTGACAAAGGCTACGCCTGGGTCGAACAGGAATTGGAGCTGGGCCTGTGTTCCATCGCCGTGCCACTGGCCGGCCGCGACGGTCGGGTGGTGGCGGCGCTCAATATCGGCATGCCATTTCAGCCCAATGCTGCGGCGCATGCGCGGCGCGTCATTCTGCCGCCGTTACTGAAAGCGGCGCGCGCCATTGAGCGCGGCATTCCGCGCGGCTGGCTGTCGGAGGGCTTCACATGAGTCGTGCCGCATGGATCTGTGATGGCGTGCGCACCCCGTTCGGGCGCTTGCAGGGCGGCCTGGCCGGCTGGCGTACTGACGACCTTGCGGCGCTGCCCCTGGCCGCATTGCTGCAGCGCAATCCCACGATTGACCCGGCCGCCATTGATGAAGTGGTGCTCGGCTGCGCCAACCAGGCAGGCGAAGATAATCGCAACGTGGCGCGCATGGCTGCGCTGCTGGCCGGGCTGCCAGCAAGCGTGCCCGGTGTCACCGTCAATCGCCTGTGCGCGTCCAGCCTCGAGGCTGTTGCTTACGCGGCGCGGATGATCTCGCTTGGCGAGGCGGACCTGGTGCTGGCCGGCGGCGTGGAGAGCATGAGCCGCGCGCCCTGGGTGACGGGCAAGACCGCCGATGAACAAGGCCAAGCACCCGCGCCGCAGGACACCACCCTGGGCTGGCGCTTCATCAACCCGCGCCTGCAGGCGGCCTGGGGCACGGACAGCATGGCGCAGACCGCGGAGAATCTTGCACGGGAACTGAATATCTCGAGGCCTGATCAGGATGCCTATGCGCTGCGTTCGCAGCAGCGCGCGGCCAGGGCGCTGGAATGGCGCAGTGGCGAGTTGCTGGCACTGCCGGGCAGCGGCCAGCCCGGTGCCGACGAACAGCCGCGGCCGGACTCAAGCCTCGACAAGCTCGCAACGCTGAAGCCGATACTCGGGCCGGGCACATCCATCACAGCGGGCAATGCCTCGGGCCTGAACGATGGTGCCGCTGCCGTGCTGCTGGCCTCCGATGCAGCGGTGCGTCGCTTTAGCCTGCAGCCAGGCGCACGCGTCGTGGGCATGACTGCGGCAGGCGTGGCGCCCAGGATCATGGGGCTCGGTCCAGTGCCGGCGACCCGCAAGCTACTGGCGCGGTTGCAGCTGCGCCTGGATCAGTGCGAGGTCATTGAGCTCAATGAGGCATTTGCCGCGCAGGTGCTGGCGGTGACGCGCGAATTGGGGCTGGCCGACGACGAGGAGCGCGTCAATCCCAACGGTGGCGCGATTGCACTGGGCCATCCGCTCGGCGCCAGCGGTGCGCGCCTGGTCATTACTGCCGGTCGTGAACTGGCGCGTCGCCAGGGTCGCCATGCGCTGCTGGCGATGTGCGTAGGCGTCGGCCAGGGCGTGGCCATGGTGATCGAGCGCGCCGACTGATCGGCCGAACGACTAGAACAGGTGTGTGCCGGTCCAGTAAGCGCCAGCGGCCATCGCGGCCGAGGCCGGAATGGTGATGATCCAGGCGATGACGATGTTGCCGGCCACGCCCCAGCGCACGGCCCGCGCACGCTGTGCCGAGCCGACGCCGATGATGGCGCCGGTGATGGTGTGGGTCGTCGACACCGGGATGCCAAAGGACGAAGCGACGAACAGCGAGATCGCGCCACCGGTTTCTGCGGCGAAGCCACCCACCGGCTTCAGCTTGGTAATGCGCTGACCCATGGTCTTGACGATGCGCCAGCCACCAAACAGGGTGCCCAGGGCAATAGCCAGGTAGCAAGACAGCACCACCCAGAACGGCAGGTGATCCTGCCCGGTGATGCCGGCGGCAATCAGCAGCAGCCAGATGATGCCCATGGTCTTTTGCGCGTCGTTGCTGCCATGGCCGATGCTGTAGAGCGCAGAGGACACCAGCTGCAGGCGCCGGAACCAGCGATCCGTGCCGCGCGGACTTCGGCGCCGGCAAATCCAGGACACCAGTACGAACAGGAGACCCGACAAGGTCATGCCCATCAGCGGCGCCACCAGGATGAAGGACGAGGTCTTGATGATGCCGGGCGCCAGCAGCGGCTCCAGGCCAGCCTTGGCGATGGCGGCGCCGATCATGCCGCCAATCAACGCATGCGAGGAGCTCGACGGCAGGCCGTAGTACCAGGTGATGACATTCCAGCTGATGGCGCCGATTAAGGCGCCAAAGATCAGATAGTTGTCTACAAAGCCGGGCGCCACGATGCCCTTGCCGACCGTCGCAGCGACCTTCAGCTCAAACAGGGCGATGGCAATGAAGTTGAAGAACGCGGCCCAGGCCACGGCCTGGTAGGGCTTCAACACGCCCGTGGAGACCACCGTGGCGATGGAATTCGCCGCGTCGTGGAAGCCATTCATGAAATCGAAGACCAGCGCCAGGATCACCAGCGAGATCAGCGTTACGGTTATGACATCGGCATCCATCGTCAGCCGTTCTCCAGCACGACACCTTCGATCACCAGCGCCACGTCCTGGCACTTGTCGGTGGTCAGTTCCAGCAGTTCGTACACCGCCTTGAGCTTGACCAGCTGGCGCACATCCTGCTCTTCGCGAAACAGCTTGGAGATGGCGGCGCGCATCACGCGATCCGCATCCGTTTCCAGCTTGTCAATTTCCTGGCAGACCTTGAGGATGGCATTGGCGTTGTCCATCGACGACAGCTGGGTCACCGCATCCTGCACGCGGTCGCAGCAGATCTGCACCAGGTTGGCCAGGTGTGAAGCCTCGGGGGTGAGCACATGCACGTCGTACAGGCTCATGGTCTCAGCGGTGTCCTGGATCAGGTCCAGGATGTCGTCCATGCGCTGGATCAACTTGTTGATCTGGTCGCGATCAAACGGCGTGATGAAGGTGTTGTGCATCAGCATGACGGTCTCATGCGTCACCGTATCCGCCTGCTGCTCGATGGACTGGATGCGTGCAATCCATGCATCGCGGCCGGCATCGTCGGAATAGTTGGCTAGCATGTCGTTGAGGGCCTTTGCGCCCTCGACAACCAGGGCCGCATGCCGGTTGAACAGGGTGAAGAACTGCCGCTCGCGCGGCATCAGGACCGAAAGCAGTTGCATGGTGGATCCCCGCCAGTTTTCTTTGCCGCGGGATTTTAACCGCGGCGTGCGGCCCGGGAGTATCTTTGATTGCAGCTCCAGGGCGATGATTGCCACTGGGCCCATGAAGCTAGGGAGAAAAACCGGATGAAACTCAAGGTGTTGGCCTTCCTGCTGGCGAGCTTCGCTGCAGCGCCGCTGGCTGCGCAACAGATCGATGAACTAATTGCAGAGCTTGGATTGCAGGAGGGACCCAGGCCGGTGCGCGAACTGTCTGGCTGGCGACCCGGCGCCCGCGTGGTCATCGCCGATGTCGAGCCCGGGCGCATCGACTGGCTGCGCGCCACGGTGCCAGACATGGAGTTCGTTGCGGTCAAGAACGCGACGGAAGCGGCACGCGAGGCCGCCAATGCCGATGTTGTGATCGGTTATTGCAGCGAAGCGGTGGTCGGCGCAGGCAAGCGCCTACGCTGGATCCAGGTGCTATCGGCCGGAGTCGAGAATTGTGTCTCGCTGCCAGGCTTGCGCGAACGCAAGATCCTGCTGACCAACATGCAGAAGGTTGCGGGCCCGGTGATGTCCGAGCACGTGCTGGCGCTAACGCTGGGATTGGCGCGCGGCCTCGCCAGCTACGTGCCACAGCAGGCGACTGGCGACTGGCGGCCGCAGTCGGTCAGTTCCAGCCGCATGTGGGCGCTGGAGGGCCGGCGCATGCTGGTGGTCGGTTTGGGGGGAATCGGCGTCGAGGTGGCGCGCCGGGCCGAGGCGCTGGGCATGACCGTTACCGCCATACGCGCCAGTGGTCGCCATGGGCCGGCGTTTGTCTCGGCGGTGGGACTGCCGGAGGAGTTGCATGCCTACGCCTCCGCAGCCGATGTGGTGGTCAACACCCTGCCACTGACCGAGGCCACCCAGGGCCTGTTCGATGCCAAATTCTTCGATGCCATCAAGCGTGGCGCCCTGTTCATCAACGTCGGGCGCGGCGCCAGCGTGGTAACGGCCGACCTGATCGCGGCGCTGCAAGATGGCCGCCTCGGTGGGGCCGGGCTTGATGTCACCGATCCCGAGCCACTGCCACCAGACCACGCGTTGTGGCGCGCGCCTAATGTGCTGATCACGCCGCATGTCTCGGCGCGCATGGAGCTTTCCACCGAGCCACGCTGGCTGATCGTCCGGGAAAACCTGCGACGTTACGCGGCCGGCGAAGCGCTGTTGTCGGTGGTGGACCTGGAGCGTGGTTACTAGCGGCCGCAGGGCTTTCGGGAGGGGAAAAACCCGTGACGCGCGCCGGGAGTATGATCGGCGGGGGGCAGACAACTTGAGGAGCGCACCATGAACCTGACCCACTGGAAACCATGGATCGCCCTGGTGGCCGCACTGGCCCTGCTGGGCTGTGAAAAAGCGGTTGTGCCAGAGCCCTTCCCGCAGGCGGCAGCCGATGCCTGGGTGGCCGCGTTCAACAGCGGTGATGCCGCAGGACTTGCCTTGCTTTACAGCCCGAGGGCGGAAGTCCTTCCGCCGAATGCGCCCATTGTCAGTGGCCACGCTGCGATCGAGGAATTCTGGAAGAGCGCAAATCCCGGCACCGTGCGCATCAAGATCTCGACGGTGGAGGTTTCGGTATTCGGTGACTTTGCCTTCCGTCAGGGCACCTACCAGACCAATGAAGAGTCTGAGGCTGCGACCGACTTCGGCAAGTTCATCGAGCTGTGGAAGAAGATCGACAGCGCCTGGTACCTGTATCGGCAGATGTGGAGCTCCAACGCTCCGCCGGGAATGGCCGAGGCCGTGCCAGAGCCCGCCGCGCCTGCGCCCGCAAGCTGAGGCTCACTCCGGAGGTTCCAGCTGCAGCACCATCGTCTCGCCATCACCAAACGGTGGCGAGTGCGGTGGCAGCGCGATGCCCAGGCAGCGAAACAGGCAGCCATCCACAAGCACAAGACGCGAGGCCAGGTGAGCTGGATCGCGCAGCTCCTGGTCGGCGCGGGCGATGGCGGTGCGGGAGTAATCACCAGGAATCCAGCGCAGGGCGGTAAACCTGGGGGGCGGAAATTGGGCGGTTTCTGCTGTCCTGAACATGATCGTGGTCCTCCTGTGAAGTAGAACGCACGACCCCGCCCGGCGCTGACACGATCAGGCGCCAGGACCGGCAGCATTCCGCATCGGCCGTGCAGCAGACCTGCTGCATTCGTCCCTCCCGTAACCCCCGGCTTTCCCCGCATACTATTGCCACCATTCCCTGGAGTCGTGTCATGTACACCCTGTACTACGCCCCTGGCGCCGCCAGTCTTTGTGTTCACTGGATGCTGATCGAGCTGGGCGTAAAGCACGATGCGCGCCGCGTGGACCTGCAGAAGAAGGAACACAAGACGCCGGAATACCTGAAGCTCAATCCGAATGGCCTGGTGCCGGCGTTGGTCATTGACGGACATGCCCTCTTCGAGTCATCCGGTTTGCTGTTGTTGCTGGCCGAGCGCCACCCCGAGGCCGGGCTCGCACCGCCGCCAGGAAGCAAGCACCGCGCAACCTATCTCACCTGGATGGTGCACCTGGCCAACACGCTGCAGCCAAGCTTCCGTTACTGGTTCTATCCGGCCGAGGCCGCCGGCGAGGCCAATGCGGAGGCGGCGAAGGAACAAGCGTGTCAGCGCATCGAGGCCTGCTGGGATCGCATCAGCGCGCAGCTGGAGGCGGCGGGCCCGTACCTCGCGGGTGATCGCGTCTCGGCGCTGGATTTCTTCGCCACCATGCTCATGCGCTGGTCGCGCAACATGCCCAAGCCCGCGACTGATTGGCCAGTACTGAAGAATTACGTGGCGAGGATGAAGCTGCGCCCGACCTTCCGCGCGCTGTACCAGCGCGAGGAGCTGACCGACTGGAACTGAGACCCTAGCCCTTCGGCTTGGGCGGCGGCAAAGGCATCGGCGGTACCGGCGGTATCGGCACCAGGTCCTGGGTGGGGTGGATGCTGCAGGCGAAGTCCAGCAAGGTATCGCCCATCGTGCCGACCTGGATCTTTTCCCAGTTGCGCAGCAGGTTGGTGGAGCGCACCGGGTCGGTGTCTTCCAGGTTGTTCCACTTGTAGAACACCAGGCCCTGGGTCGAGCGCTGGCGCTTGACGCAGTCCCAGTCATCGCGACTGACGGCACTGCGATGCGAGCCCGGGCTTTGCGGGTCCTTGTACTCGATGCGCAGCCACATCGTCACCACGTTGCCGTCCCGGCGTGAATCCTGCCGGGTGGCGAAGTACACCTGCATCGGATAAGTCTCGATCCACTCCCAGTCCATGCGCCCGCGCAGTTCCAGTTGCTTGACCCACTCATTGCCCAGTCCCTTCATCGGCACGGTATGGATCTGCGCCCCGGCAGGCAGGGCCAGCAGGGCAAGCGCAGCAAGGAGTGGCAGCTTGGTCATCATCAGGTTCGACGCCATTCAGTATCCCGGGGTTCCCGCCAAGTCTAACGAGTTGACGGGCGCAGGTCGCGCTCGCGACGCGGGCTGCTAGACTCCGCGCACCGTGAGGGCAAGGCGTGGCCGCGGCCATTGGGGGGCATCATGTTTGGCATTGACCTGACCAGCGAGATTACCTACGTCGCGCTGCTGTTTGGCTTGTTCGTGGTGCCGCGCCTGATCGAGCGCTTCGGCATCCCCGCCGCCATCACCGCCTTTGGGCTCGGCGCGGCGGTGGGCATGGGCCTGGGCATCTTCCAGACCGACCCGACGGTCTCGCTGCTGTCGACACTGGGCATCGTCTCGCTGTTCCTGTTCGCCGGCCTGGAGATCAACTTTGCCGAGCTGCGCGGGCACACCGCCATCCTGTCCCAGCACCTCCTCATCAAGATCGCGCTGGTCACCGGCGTGACCTGGCTGATCATGCACTTCCTGGCGCTGGAGATCCGTCCCGCCATCCTGGTGTCGCTGGCACTGCTGACGCCCTCCACCGGCTTCATCCTCGACTCGCTCGACGGCCTGGCGCGCAGCGAGCAGGAGCGCTTCTGGATTCGCTCCAAGGCCATTGCCACCGAGATCGTGGCGCTGGCGGCGCTGTTCTTCACCCTGCGCTCGACCAGCCTCGAGGACCTGGGCCTCTCCACCCTCGCGCTGGTGGCGATGATCCTGGTGCTGCCCTGGCTGTTTTTGGGCTTCGCCCGCGTGGTGCTGCCGAAGGCGCCCAAGAGTGATTTCGCCTTCCTGGTGATTGTGGCGGTGGCCTGCGCGCTGATCACCAAGAAGCTGGGTGTTTACTACCTGGTGGGCGCGTTCGTGGTGGGCGTGGTGGCGCAGTTTTACCGCCAGCACATGCCCTCGCTCGAGTCGCACAAGATGCTGCACGCCGTCGAGGCGATGGCGTCCTTGTTCATCCCGTTCTATTTCTTCCACGCCGGGCTGGAGCTTCAGCGCGAGAACTTCACCCTGCAGGCGCTGGGCGTGGGCCTGGCGTTCATCGTCATCGTGCTGCCCTTCCGGCTGTTCACCGTGAGCCTGCACCGGCGCATTGCGCTCAAGGAGACTTTCCGCCAGACCTACCGCGTCTCTATCCCGATGCTGCCGACCCTGGTCTTTACCCTGGTGCTGGCCGGGATCCTGCGCGACGAGTACCAGGTGCCGGACTGGCTGTTCGGCGGGCTGATCGTCTACACCATCGTCAACACGATCCTGCCGTCGATGTTCAAGTCTGCACCGGTGCCGGCCTACACCGAGCCGCACGCCTTCGAGCTGCAGCCTGCGCCCTCAGCCGAGGATGGACTCCCGCCGGTACAGTCGGCCGGCCAGCCAGGCGAGCGCCACGCCTAGCGCAAGCGTGCCGATCATCGACAGCGCAAGCCAGGCACCGGGCAGTGGTTCGCCGCGCAGCAGGCCCTGGATCGCCAGGTGCTGCGACAGGCTGGGCACCAGCATCAGTGCGGGCGCGGCGTTAACCGACAGCACGCCGGCAATCGCGATGGGCAGCGTTGGCACCAGCATGACGATGCCGAGCCAGGACTGCGCTTCCTTGTAGCTGCGGGTAAACGAGGCCACCACGGTCAGCAGGCTGGCGCCCACCAGGGTAAAGGGCAGCACCACCAGCAGGACCTGCGCGGCAACGGCCAGGTCGAAGTTGACCGACATGCCCAGCGATTCCAGTGGCACCAGGCGCACAGCCACTGCGGTGGCGCTGGTCACCAGCAGCAGCGCCAGCGCCATCATCATTGCCGCCGCGGCGATCTTGCCGTAGATCAACCGTTCCCGCGCCACCGGCACAGTCAGCAATGATTCCAGCGAGCCGCGCTCGCGCTCGCCGGCCGTGGCATCAATGGCGAGATACAGCCCGCCCAGCAGCGTCACCAGCAAGATGATGTAGCTGAGCATGCCGAGCAACAGGGTGGCGCGGGCGCTGGGTGTGGAGACATCAATTTCGTTGACCACCACGGCGCTGACGATGGACGGCGACACACCGCGCGCCTGCAGGCGCAGGCTGCCAATGGTGGAGGAGTGCACCGCCAGGGCCTGGCGCACGCGCCGCGCGCGACGCTCCGCCTGGGTCTTCGAGCCGTCGGCATAAAGCTCGACTGCGGCAGGCAAGGCACCGCGAAAGCGCTCGGGGAAAGACTCCGGGATGCGCAGCACGACCAGGTCGCCGTCCTCGGCCAGCCACTGGCGAATCGCGACCTCATCGCCATCGCGCAGCGTGACCGACAGGCCGGACTCGCGCAGCTGCTGCACGAGGTGAGCAGCCGCCGCGCTGTTCGCCACGGTGACCGGTATCGCCTCATCAAGTGCGGTCACCGAGCGCGACAGGGACAGCTTGAGGATCAGCACGAAGAACAGCGGGGCGAACAGCGGCCCCAGCACCAGGCTGGTCATCAGCGTGCGCTTGTCGCGCAGGGCCTCGCGCAGCTCCTTCTGCGCAACAATCCACAGGGCGCTCATTCCAGACCCTCCGGCGTGCCGATGGCGCGAACGAAGGCGTCTTCCAGCGTTGCGGCGCCATGACGCGCCTGCAGTTGCTGCGGCGTGCCGGAGTCCACCACACGGCCGTGATCGACGATGACGATGTCATCGCACAGTGCCGCGACCTCCTGCATGACATGGCTGGAGAACAGGATGCAGTGACCCGCGCGCCTCAGCTCGAGCACCAGTTCACGCAGGCTGCGGGTGGCCATGACATCGAGCCCATTGGTGGGCTCGTCCAGCAGCAGGTTCTTCGGTGCGTGTACCAGAGTACGGGCAAGCGCCACCTTGAGGCGCTGGCCTTGGGAAAATCCCTTGGCGCGCCGGCCGGCGAATTCGCCGATGCCCAGGCGCTCGATCAGCTCGTCCACGCGACGAGTGAGCGCCACTCCGCGCAATCCGTGCAGCGCGCCGTGGTAGCTGATGTTTTCGCGCGCAGTCAGCTGCGGATAGACGCCAGCGGCATGAGGCAACACGCCCATGTGCCGGCGCGCCAGCAGGGGCTCTGCGACGACATCCACGCCATCGATACTGGCGCTGCCGCGATCAGGCGTCAGCACGGTGTAGAGAATACGAAGAGTCGTCGATTTGCCTGCGCCATTGGGGCCGAGGATGCCGGTGATGCGGCCATCAACAGCGGCAAAGCTCACATCATCGACCGCAGTAATGCTGCCGAAGCGCTTGCTCAGGTTCTGGGCGTGAATCATGGCGCGGGCCCCGCGGCACTGAGGAAGAAGGGTGCGGCAGTGACCTGATCCACGCAGGCAGTATCCAGGCCATCGGCGCTGCCTTGCTCGATAAACAGGCGCACCAGGCGCTGGGTGCAGGCCAGGCGTGTCTGCCCATGGCCCTGCCCGGCAAACACCAGGTTCAGGTGCCGGCTAAACCCGCGCGCAGCAATTACCGCATAGCTATCAGGTGTGGCGGGATCGGCCTCACCCGAGAGCAGCAGCGCGGGCACCTGCGAATTGAGCGGTTCATGGAAGTCATCATCCACGGCGCCGGCAGGCCATTCGCTGCACAAGGCAATGATGCCATCCACCATGAGCGGGCCGATGAAGCTCCGCTCCAGCGCGGCACGATCAATGCGGGTGAAACGTGGCGCGTCCTCGCTGCAGACCACCGAGTTGTGCATGCCGAAGGCCAGCATGCGATCCAGCGATTTGTTGATGACTTCCGCCTGGGCCACCAGCGGCAGTAGGTTGTCGCGAGTATTGGCCTCGTGGATGAAGTAAGGCAGCAGCGAAGCGCTGTCAGTGGAATAGGCCAGCAGGCGCGTCGCCATGACCAGGTGTCCGTAGCCGGCCTCGACCGTACGCGTCTCACCGGTGACCGGGTCGGGCAGTTGCAGCGCAATCGGCGCTTCGCGCAGTCGCTGCGCCAGCGCGGCGAACTGCTCGGGCAGCGCCGGGAATCGCGCGTGGCACTCGGCATCGGCGGCACAGCGGGCAAAGATCTGGTCCACAGCGCGTTGCGCCGCCAGCGCGATCTCGGGACCGAGCACCAGCTCAGGCGCAACCACCGCATCCAGCACCACGGCGCGCGCACGTTCGGGGAAGCGTCGCGCGTAGTGCTGCACGACACGCGTTCCGTAGGAGACTCCCAGCAGGTTGATTTGCGCATAGCCGAGCGCCGCACGCACCAGGTCAAGGTCACGCACGGCGATGCTGGTGGTGTAGAAGCCTGGCCGCCCTGGCAATTCCCTGAGGCAATCGCGCGCAACGGTGGCGATCTCTTCGGGCGAGAGTTCATTGGCCTGCCAGGCGCGCTCGGGAAAGTGACAGTCCAGGCGGTTGGAGTCGCCGGTACCACGCTGGTCCACCATCACCAGGTCGCGCTCGCGATTGAGCCCGGCAAAGGCGCCCAGCATCGGCGCGTAGGCCTCGCGTGCACCCTGGCCGGGGCCGCCGGCAATCAGGAATAGCGGGTCCGGGCGCGCGCGGGTGGAAATGGCCGGCACCACGGTGATTGCCAGTTCGATGCGTGCACCGCCCGGGTCCTGCGGATCCTCCGGCACTGACAGCTTTCCGCAGCGCGCCGCATGCGAGACCAGCCCCTGGGCGTCGCTCAGGCGACAGGCGCTGAGCTCGAGCAGTGGCGCCAATGGTGCTGATGCGGCGATGAAGTGCGGGCCCAGGGCGGCACCCACGATTATCGAGGCAAGCAGTTTCGACCGCGCATACTGGCGTTCGCTCATGATTCGGTGCCCCAACCCCTGATGTCCGGGCCGTATTGTCCCGTTCCGGGTGGATTCATTACAGGGTTTTTCGTTCGGCGGTAAAATGCCCGCCGATTCACATGACTCAACACAGCACCTTTGACGTGATCATCGTCGGCGGCGGACACGCCGGCACCGAGGCGGCGCTAGCCGCGGCCCGCGCGGGCGCACGCACCCTGCTCGTCACCCAGCGCCTGGACACCCTCGGGCAGATGAGTTGTAACCCGGCCATCGGCGGCATTGGCAAGGGCCACCTGGTGCGCGAAATCGACGCGCTGGGCGGGGCCATGGCGCAGGCGGCCGATCGGGCCGGCATCCAGTTTCGCACCCTTAATGCCAGTAAGGGCCCGGCGGTGCGCGCCACCCGCGCCCAGGCTGATCGCAAGCTTTACCGCCAGGCCATCCAGGCCATGCTGCGCGCGCAAGCTGGCCTGGAACTTGCGGAAGCGGAAATCGCGGACCTGGAGATCGTGGGCGGGCGTGTTCGCGCCGTACTCACCCTGGATGGTCGGCGCTGGGCGGCGACTTCGGTGGTGCTCGCCACCGGGACATTCCTCGGTGGGCGCATGCACGTGGGCCTGGAGAGCAGCGTCGGTGGGCGAGTCGGCGATCAGGCCTCGTTGCCGCTGGCGGCACGGCTGCGCGAATTGCCTATTCGCGTCGGGCGGCTGAAGACCGGCACGCCACCACGCCTTGATGGTCGATCGCTGGACTACAGCGCGATGACGGCGCAGCCCGGCGATGAGCCGCGCCCGGTGTTCTCCTTCCTGGGCACGACGGCGGATCACCCCGCGCAGGTCTCTTGCCACATCACCCACACCAATGAGCAAACGCACGAGATCATTCGCGCGGCAGCGCACCGCTCACCGATGTTCACTGGCTTGATCGAGGGCATCGGGCCGCGCTACTGCCCCTCGGTCGAGGACAAGGTGGTGCGCTTTGCCGACAAGACCGCGCACCAGGTGTTCGTCGAGCCCGAGGGCCTGGACACCGACGAGGTCTACCCCAACGGCATCTCGACCAGCCTGCCCACCGACGTGCAACTGGCCTTCGTGCAGACCATCCGTGGGTTTGAGCGCGCCGAGATGACGCGCCCGGGCTACGCGATTGAATACGACTACTTCGATCCGCGCGACCTGAGCCAGAGCCTGGAGACCCGTCACATTGCCGGCCTGTTCTTCTGCGGCCAGATCAACGGCACCACCGGCTATGAAGAAGCCGCCGCACAGGGCCTGCTGGCCGGGCTCAATGCAGCGCAGGGCGCGCTGGGACGCGAGGCCTGGTGCCCGCGTCGCGACGAGGCTTATCTCGGCGTGCTGGTGGATGACCTGCTGACGCGCGGCGCGAGCGAGCCCTACCGCATGTTCACCAGTCGCGCCGAACACCGACTGCTGCTACGCGAAGACAATGCCGACTTCCGCCTGACCCCGAAGGGCCGCGAGCTGGGACTGGTCGGTGATGCGCGCTGGGAGTTCTTCTGCCAGAAGCGCGATGCCACGGAACAGGAAGTCAGCCGCCTGATGGCGGCGCGACTCGGCCCGCGCGACTTGTCGGCCGAGCAGGCCACCGAACTGCTGGGCGCACCGCTGAGCCGCGACTACAGCGCGCTTGAGCTGCTGCGACGTCCCGGCGTGGCCTATCGCGACCTGGTCGCGATCGCGGCCATCGGTGCCGCGCCGCAGCTGGCGGATGCGCGCCTGGCACCGCAAATTGCGCTGCAGCTCGAGGTCAGGGCCAAGTACGCGGGCTACGTCGAACGCCAGGCGGCCGAGATTGAGCGCCAGCGACGGCATGACGAGACCCGCCTGCCGGAGGATTTTGACTACCTGACGATGGCCGGCTTGTCCAACGAAGTGCGCCAGCGCCTGCTGGAGCATCGCCCGCAAACGCTGGGCCTGGCAGCGCGATTGCCGGGAATGACTGCGGCAGCCGTTTCCATCCTGCTGGTCCACCTGAAGAAGCGATCGCGCGCCGCATGAGCCTGACGCGCCGCCTGGCATTGCTGGCGGTACTGGCCGCCTCCGGCTGGGCCTTCTGGGCCTTGCTGCAATGGGAAATCGCGCGGCTTGACGCGCCAGAGGCGCCACAGGAATTGCGCCGCGGCAATGGCGTCGAGCCTGATTCACTGGACCCGCAACTGGCGCGCATGGATTCTGCGCTGACCATCCTGCGTGATGCCTATGAGGGCCTGGTGAGCCTGGCTCCGGATGGCAGCGTCGTCGCAGGCGCGGCCGAGTCCTGGACCATCAGTGATGAGGGCAAGAGTTACAGCTTCCGCCTGCGCAGCGATGGCCGCTGGTCCAACGGTGATGCTGTCGTCGCCGAGGATTTTGCCTTTGCCTTCCGTCGCCTGGTGGATCCGGCCACGGCCTCGCAATACGCATTGATGCTGGCGCCTGTTGCCAATGCCACGGAAATTGTTGCTGGGCGCAAGCCGCCGGCTGCGCTGGGCGTTGAGGTCCCCGATGAGGCCACGCTGGTCGTGCATCTGGCCGAGCCCAGCCCCTATTTCCTCTCCATGCTGACGCACCCGAGCACCTTTCCGGTGCACCGCCCGACGCTGGCCGCCACGCCGCGGGAATTCGCGCGGCCGGGCACGGTGGTGGTTAATGGCGCTTACCGCCCCGTCGAGTGGTTGCTGGGATCTGAAATCATCGCCAACCGGAACGAGCGCTTTCGTGCCGCGGCCGAGGTGGCGATTCCAGTCGTACGCTATTTGCATATTGCCGATCCGGTGACCGAGCTCACGCGTTTTCGTGCGGGCGAGCTGGACCTGAGTTACACCATCGCGCCGGGCGAGTTGGCGCGCTCGGATGCGCCGTGGACGCAACTGGCGCGGCTCTCACCACAGCTGGGGGTTTACTACTACGGCTTTGCCCTGGATCGCCCGCCATTTCGCGACGCGCGCCTGCTGCGCCAGGCGCTCGCCATGGCCATCAACCGCGAAGTGTTGGTACGCCAGGTGCTGGGCGATGGCGAGATCGCGGCGTTTGGCTGGGTGCCGCCAGGTACAGCCGGGCACACGCCGGGACAATTCAGCTGGGCTGAGCTGGATGATGCGACGCGCCTGCGTGAGGCCCAGCGCCTGTATCGCGCCGCCGGCTATACCGTCGAGCGGCCGTTGTCCTTTGAGCTTCGCTACAACAAGAGTCCGTTGCACGATCGCATCGCGCTGGCGGTGGCCGCGATGTGGCAACAGGCGCTCGGCGCCGAGGTACGGCTGGTGGCCGAGGACTTCCGTGTGCTGAAGCAGGCGATCGACGCGCGCGAAGTCGAGATGTTCCGCGCCAGCTGGATTGGTGATTACAACGACGCGCAGTCCTTCCTGCAGGTGCTGCAAAGCGGTTTCGGCATCAACCTGCCACGCTACCAGAGCGAGGCCTACGACCAGGCGCTGGCCCGCGCGCAGAGCGCGGCTCCCGGTGATCGCGCCGCCTTGCTGGCTGCCGCCGAGCGCCAGTTGCTGGAGGACGTACCGCTGATCCCGCTGTTCTTCTACGTCTCCAAGCACCTGGTGTCGGAACGGGTTTCCGGCTGGACCAACAACGTCATGAACGTCACCTACAGCAAGGACCTCTCCCTCTCTCCCGTGGAGTAGCAGAGGGCCCGCGACGTCATTCGCCGCCTGCTCGCGCCGCCCCATCTTTGGTCGCTCCCACAAGATTGCAGCTGCGCCGCCTCGCGCTACGGCCCCGGCCCCGGCTCGTTCGCTCCGCCCGAACTTAGTCGCTCTCTCGCCGGGGACCGCTGGCCTTGCGCGAGGGGCGTTGGCCGGTTGGCGAGCGAATAAAGTTCCGGCTGAGCGAGCCGGCCGGCCAGCGACCGAGCGGGCAAGGCTGCGATCCACACGCAACGACAGCGCAAGCAAACTTGCTGCGGTGACGCTCTCTGGGACACCCGGCGGAGGGGGTGTGGTGGAATTTTCGGGGGTCCGCCCTTAATATTGCGGCCCGCTCGAGGCGGCGACTGGCGCCGCAGCCCGGAGATCAATCGAATGGTACGTTTCCCCGCAGTCCTGGCCTTGATCATTGCCACCCTGGCGTTGCCGGCCCATGCCGAAGGCGACGCCGTGCGCGGCGGCAAGCTGGCCTATACCTGCCTGGGTTGCCACGGCATTGATAACTACAAGAACGCCTACCCGAAATACAGCGTACCCAGGCTCGGTGGCCAGAACGCCCTCTATGTGGCCGTGGCGCTGAACGAGTACGCGGAGAAGGCGCGCTGGCACCCGACCATGCGCGGCCTGGCCATGACGCTGACGGATCGTGATCGGCTGGACATTGGCGAGTGGTTCGCCAGTCGCGGACAGGTGGATGCGGGGGCCGTGCCGAAGGGAACGGCGCCTGCGGCGGCAGCGACCTGCGCGGCCTGTCATGGCAGCAATGGCGTGGGCTTGCTGCCCGAGTACCCGACCATTGCCGGACAGCACGCTGACTACCTGGCGCGGGCGCTTAATGACTACCGCAGTGGCAAGCGCCACAACGCAGTGATGAGCGCGTTTGCTGCGGCGCTGACCGAGGCTGACATCAAGGCGTTGAGCGCCTGGTTTGCCGCCCAGCCCGGACTGGTTACTTCGAAGCGCTGACGCTCGCTGCCGGCGCAGCCTTCAGCTGCTGCAGGAACAACGCTACCGCCCACTGGTAGTAGTCCACGTTGTCACGCTTGCGAAAGCCGTGGCCCTCGTTGAGCCCCAGCAAGTACCAGACCTCGCCGCCGTCGGCGCGAATCTTCGCCACCATCTGCTCCGCCTCGGTCACCGGCACGCGCGGGTCGTTCTGGCCCTGCACCACGAACAGTGGCCTGGTGATGCGCTCGGCGCTGTTGAGCGGCGAGATCTTCTGCAGGTGGGCGTACATCGCCGGGTCACGCTCATCACCATACTCAGGACGGCGCAGATCGCGCCGGTAGTCGGCGGTGTTGGTCAGGAAGGTGACGAAGTTGCTGATGCCGACGATGTCGATCGCGCCTTGCAGCCGGTCGTTGTAGTGGACCATGCCGGCGAGGACCATGTAGCCGCCGTAGGATCCGCCGATCAGCACCACGCGCGAGGCATCCAGGTCCGGCTGCGTGGCAATCCAGTCGAGCAGCGCGCCGATGTCCTTGACCGAGTCCTCACGCTTCATGCCGTTGTCCAGCGCGGCATAACTCTTGCCGTAGCCGGTGGAGCCGCGCACGTTGGGTGCAATCACCGCATAACCGAGCTCGGTCACCCATTGCTGGGCAGAGGTACTGAACGAGGGGCGCGACTGCGACTCCGGCCCGCCGTGGATGTTTATCAACACCGGGTGCGGACCCGGTCCTGCGGGCTTGTACACCCAGGCCGGGATGGTGCGGGCCTGGCCTGCCACCTTGTCGAAGGTCGGATAGCGCACCAGCGCGGGCGGCACGAATCGGGCCGGATCCAGCGGGCCGATCTCGCTCTGGGTCCAGCGCACCAGCTCCGCGCTGCCCAGGTCGTAGACCCAGGTGTCGGTGGGTGAGGCGGGCGTCTGCATGCTGAAGCCGAGGCGCGTGCTGCCGGGGTCAAACTCCATCCCGCCGATCAGGCCGTAGGGCAGCTGCGGACCAGCCAGCTCCTGCTGGTTCTCCAGGTCCATCAATACCAGGCGGCTTGCCCCCTCTTCATTGACCTCGTAAGCGAGCCAGCGACCATCCCTTGATAACGTCAGGCTCTCGACATCCCAGTTGATATGGGCAGACAAGGCGGTGATCTTGCCGGTGGCCAGCTCAAGGTTTCGCAGGGTGCGAAACTCACGGCCGCGGTCCGAGGTGAAGTACACACCCTTGCCGTCACGCGCAAAGCGGGCGTTGCCACGACCAACCGGCTCTTTGGCCGGCTCGATCTCGGTCAGGGTGCGGCTCGCGAGGTCGTAGACATAGAGATAGGACTCGCTGATGGAAACAAATCGTCCCAGCAGCATCTGCTTGCCATCGGGCGACCAGTCGCTGGCATACCAGCCCACCTCCGGCGCCTCGAACACCAGGCGCGGGGGCGCCTCATCCGCCGGGTCATCCACCCAGATATCGCTTTCGCGGTTGTTGCGCGCGGTCCAGCTGAAGGCCAGCTGCGTGCCATCGTGTGACCACAGCGCGTCACCGGTGCGGCCGCGGCCATCGGTCAGGCGCCGGGCGTCGCCACCGCGCGGATCGAGGAAGTACAGCTGGTAGTTTTCGTCGCCGCCGCTGTCCTTCGACAGCGCCATGCCATAACGCGCATCGTTGGGCGACCAGCTGGCGCCTGTGATGGGTTCCTCGAAGAAAGTAACCTGGCGTCGTTGCCCGAGGGGTGATGCCACCAGGTGCAACTGGTTGGCATTGCCAAAGCGCGTAGTGATCGTCAGTTGTCCATCAGGCGTCCAGCCGGCGAAGCCGGCGCTGCGGCCGTGCTGGTAGCGGCTCATTTGCTCAATCAGCGCCTTGGGGATTTCCGGGATTCCTTCAATGACCAGGTTGCCGCGGGTAATGCGCTCAACCGCCGCAGACGGTAATGCAAGAAGGCAGGCAAGCAAAAACAGGGCGGGACGATTCATGGCGCTCTCCCAGCATGGATCCAGAGTGACGGGCAGCATTGCATATTGCGACGGCGCGCTCAAAACCCCACATCGTGCGATCATTGCCGCTGGTCGCAGGAATCCCGCGTGAACAGCACAATTGACGCCAAGCTCACGGACTTTGCCGCCGGCATTACTGCCATTGACACCGACTATGTGCGCCCGCTGCTGGATGCCTCGCACCTGGTGATCGAGTCCGGCAAGGCCCTGTTCGTGGACACGGGCACTACCCACAGCGTGCCGAACCTGATGGCGGCGCTGGCACGCAAGAATATTGATGCCGCTGACGTGGAGTGGGTGCTGACCACACACGTGCACCTGGACCATGCCGGCGGGGCGGGCGCGCTGATGCGGCAGCTGCCCAATGCGCGCTGCGCCGTGCATCCGCGTGGTGCGCGCCACCTGGCCGATCCCGGCGAAGCTGATCGAGGGCACCATTGCCGTGTACGGCGAGGCGCAGTACCGCACCATGTATGGCGATATCGTGCCCATCGACCCGGCACGGATCGTAGAGGTCGCTGATGGTGATCGCGTTGCGCTCAATGGCAGGACCTTCGAGCTGATCCACACGCCCGGCCATGCCCTGCACCACTACTGCATCGTTGATCGGGAGCACCAGCTGCTGTTTTCCGGCGACACCTTTGGCATTTCCTACCGCGAATTCGACGTGAAGGGTCGCGAATTCATCATGCCGACCACCACGCCGGTGCATTTTGATCCGGAAGCGCTATGCGCCTCGGTGGATCGGTTGTTGTCCTACCAGCCGCAGGCCATATACCTGACGCACTATGCCGAGGTGCGCGACCTGCCACGGCTGGCCGCCGAACTCAAGGTTCGGGTACGCGCCTTCGCCGATCTCGGCCGCCGCCACAGCGGTAATCCACAGCGCAGCCAGATTCTACGCAGGGAAATGTACGCGATGCTGTCGGGCTGGCTCGACGAGCATGGTTTCCCGCAGGACCCGGCGCGACGTCACCGCTGGCTGGACGATGACGTTGAACTCAACTGCCAGGGACTGGAAGTCTGGCTCGATCGCATCAGTGGAGACAGGGCATGAGCGAATTCAAGGCTTACCGGATCCACCAGCGCGACGGCACCATCGTTGCCGGCTTCGAGCAGATGTCCATTGATGCGCTGACGCCCGGTGAGGTGGTGATTCGCGTCAAGTACTCCAGCATCAACTACAAGGACGCGCTGGCAGCGACCGGCGCGGGCAAGATCCTGCGGCGCTATCCGCTCAATGGCGGCATCGACCTTTCCGGCCTGGTGCATCACTCCGATGACCCGCGCTACAGCGTTGGGCAGGAAGTGCTGGTCACCGGCTGCGACCTTAGCGAGGGCGTGGACGGGGGTTATGCAGAGTTCGCGCGCGTGCGCGGCGACAGCGTTATTCCGCTGCCTGCCGGCATCAGCCTGTTCGAGGCCATGGCGCTCGGCACGGCAGGTTTTACCGCGGCGCTGGCCATTCATCGCATGGAGCACAACGGCCAGGCCCCCGCGCGCGGCCTGATCGTGGTGACCGGGGCCAGTGGCGGAGTCGGCTCACTCGCCATCGACATGCTGGCGGGTCGTGGCTATGAGGTGGTGGCGGTCAGCGGCAAGGCGGAAGCGGCCGCCTACCTGCGCGAACTCGGTGCGGCGCAGGTCCTGCTGCGCCAGGACATTGACCTGGGCAAGCGACCCATGGAAGCAACGCGCTGGGCCGGGGCCATCGACAATGTCGGCGGCGAGCTCCTGACCTGGCTGACGCGCACCGTGGACTTCTGGGGCAACATCGCCAGCATCGGACTGGCCGGCGGCGCGAAGCTCGAAACCACGGTGCTGCCCTTCATCCTGCGCGGCGTGAACCTGCTGGGCATCAACTCGTCGGCTACGCCACGCGAGTTACGCCTGGTCGTGTGGCAACGGCTCGCGACCGACCTGCGCCCACGCCACCTCGACAAACTGGTCACGCGAACCATCGACTTCGATGAGTTGCCGGCGGCATTTGCTGGCTATATGAAGGGCACGGTGACGGGCCGAACCGTCGTGCGCATCAGCTGAGGATTAAGCAATGTCAATGTCCGGACTCGATGCACAGCTGCGCGCGGGCGCACAGGACCTTGGAATAGTGATGGATGACAAGCAGGCTTCGCGCCTGCTGAAGCTGCTTGCCGAAGTGCTGGAGTGGAACGAGCGCTTCAACCTGACGGCGATCACCGAGCCGGCGGAGATGTTGCGCAAGCACCTGCTGGATTCGCTCTCCATTCATTCGCACCTGCACGGGCAGCGCATCGCCGATGTCGGCGCAGGCGCGGGTTTTCCGGGCCTGCCGCTGGCCATCCTCAATCCGGGCCGGCATTTTTCGTTAATTGAATCCACCGGCAAGAAGGCGCGCTTTCTCGAGCATGTGGTCTCCAGCCTGGAGTTGGTGAATGTGACGGTGGTGAACTCGCGCGCCGAGGCCTGGAACCCGGTGATACCTTTTGATTCGGTCGTCGCGCGAGCCCTGGGCAAGGTCGGGGAATTCATCCGCGTGGCCGGACACCTGTGCGGTCGCCGGGGCCGCCTGCTGGCGATGAAGGGGCAGTATCCACAGGCCGAGCTGGAATCCCTGCCCGGCGGCTGGAAGTTACTGGCAGTACACGAAATTCAGGTGCCAGGGCTGGATGCGGCCAGGCACCTGGTCGAGCTTGGCCGGGCCTGAACTTGCCACGCGCCCCTTCCGGTCGCCGGGATAATCCTGCAATCTGCGCGACCTCATGAACCGCATCATTGCTGTCGCCAACCAGAAGGGCGGGGTGGGCAAGACCACCACCGCCGTCAACCTTGCCGCTTCGCTCGCGGCAACGCGCCGGCGCGTGCTGCTTGTGGACCTGGATCCACAGGGCAATGCCACCATGGGTTGCGGCGTGGACAAGCGCGAGCTTGCGCGTTCGGCCACCGAGGTGCTGTTGGGCGAGTGCAGTGCGACAGACGTGATTGTCACGCTGGATCCGGGTGGTTTTGACTTGTTGCCCGGCAACCAGGACCTCACCGCGGCCGAAGTGCGCCTGCTCAACATGCCCGCAGGTCGCGAGCACCAGCTGGAGCGGGCGCTGGCGCCAATACGCCGGAACTACGACATCGTGGTCATCGATTGCCCGCCGGCACTCAATATCCTCACGCTCAATGCGCTGACGGCAGCGGATTCCGTGCTGATCCCGATGCAATGCGAGTATTACGCGCTGGAGGGACTGTCGAGCCTGGTGAATACCATTGAGCAGGTGCGCGGCAGTGTTAATCCCCGCCTGCACATCGAGGGCATCCTGCGCACCATGTTTGACCCGCGCAATAACCTCTCCAACGAGGTCGCCGCGCAGCTGATCCAGCACTTTGGTGATCGGGTGTTTCGCACCATTATTCCGCGCAATGTGCGCCTGGCCGAGGCGCCCAGTTTTGGCGTGCCGGCGATGTTCCATGACAAGGATTCGCGTGGCGCGCTGGCCTACCTGGCGCTGGCCGGCGAAATGCTGCGCCGCGAGGATGATGGCCCGGACCCGGGCAACTAGTCGGGTGATATTTCGCGGCGCTGGCAGCTAAACTGCCGGGCTGCAATGCGGGGATGAAGATGGCCGAGAAGAAGCGGGGATTGGGTCGCGGGCTGGAAGCGCTGCTGGGGCAGGTCACGCCTCGGCCGGCGGCGACATCGACCAGCCCCTCAGCCGCCGCCACACCCACGCAGGAAGAACTCGCGCACCTGCCGGTGGACCTGCTGCAGCGTGGCAAGTACCAGCCGCGCACCGACATGCGCGAAGAGACCCTCACCGAGCTTGCTGATTCGATCCGCGCCCAGGGCGTGGTACAGCCCATCGTGGTGCGCCCGGTGGGCAGTGCCAGCGGTGCCCAGCAGCGTTACGAGATCATTGCCGGCGAGCGGCGCTGGCGCGCCGCGCAGATAGCGGGCCTGGCCGAAGTGCCGGCGGTCATTCGCCGCGTAGGCGACGAGGCCGCCGTGGCCATGTCGCTGATTGAGAATATCCAGCGTGAGAACCTCAATCCCCTGGAAGAGGCCGGTGCGCTGGAGCGCCTGATCCGCGAATTCGAGTTGACCCACCAGGAAGCTGCTGAAGCCGTGGGTCGCTCCCGCGCGGCCGTTTCCAACCTCCTGCGCCTGCTCGAACTGCCTGATGAAGTAAAGGGCTTTGTGGAGCGGCGCGAACTGGAAATGGGCCATGCCCGCGCACTTCTGGGTTTAACTACCCCGAAACAACAGGTAGAAGTGGGCGGAGTGGTAGCCAAGAAGGGGTTGTCGGTACGCGAGACCGAGGCCCTGGTGCGCAAATTGCTGGCGCCACGCTCAGGTAACGATGGGGGCAGCTCCACACCCGAGAAGGACCCGGATATCCGCCGCCTGGAAAGCGACCTGGCCGACAAGCTGGGCGCGACGGTCGAGCTGCGCCACGCCGCCAGTGGCAAGGGCAAGCTGGTGATCAGCTATCACAGCCTCGATGAACTTGACGGAATCCTCGGGCACATACGCTGATTGGGGGATTTCCTCAGCGACCCCCACCCCTGTCCGGCAAGCGCAATCGTTACATTGAAGCACTGCAACAAGGCCGTTAGAATGGGCGGCTTTCGCGGGTCCGCTCGGTCTTGGTAACACAACCCCTTGGACGCGGAAAAAAGTTGGCACTGCGTTATGCGCTGCTTCAGGCAGCCTGCGCGGTTCCGGTGGCTGTGCTGTTTGGCTGGCTCAATGGCGCCAATCAGGCCCAAGCCGCCCTCGCGGGCGGGCTGATCGTCGCGGTGGGAACTGCGCTGTTTGGCTGGAAGATGTTTGCGCCGGGCATTGCGCCTGCTGCGCAGAGTGCCCGGGCCATGTATGCGGCCCAGGCGCTCAAGTGGTTGTGGCTGGCGCTGGCCTTGTGGCTGGCACTGGCAGTCGCGGCACTTTCGCCCCTGCCCTTGGTGCTGGGTGTGATCGCGGCGCAAGTCGGATTCTGGTTGGGTGTGGCATGGATCAGGTGAGGTCGAGCTAGATGGCATCGGGAAGCGGGCCGGCAACCATGACGGAGTACATCAAGCACCACCTTGTGCACCTCAAGGTGCAGGTGGCTGATGGCCCGTTCTGGACGCTGCACCTCGACAGCATCCTCTTCAAGCTGCTGCTGTCTGCCGCATTCCTGTGGTTGTTCCTGCGCGTCGCGCGCCGCGCCACCTCGGGCGTGCCGGGCAAGCTGCAATGCGCCATTGAGATGGTGGTCGAGATGGTGAACGGCCTGGTCAAGGAGACCTTCCATGGCCGCAGCAAGTTCATTGCGCCGCTGGCCATCACCATCTTCTGCCTCGTGTTCCTGATGAACTTCATGGACATCATCCCGGTGGACCTGCTGCCCGCGCTCGCTGCAGCCAGTGGCGTGGGCTACCTGCGCGTGGTGCCCACTGCGGACCTCAACACCACCCTGGGCATGGCCGTAGGCGTGTTCCTGCTGATCCAGTACTACGGCATCAAGCACAAGGGTGTGGGCATCTTCGTCGGCGAGATGCTGACGGCGCCGTTCCATGCCACCGGCCCGGTGGGCAAGGTGATGATGGCGGCGCCGAACCTGCTGCTGCGCCTCATCGAGGAAGCGGTGCGACCGGTGTCGCTGTCGCTGCGACTGTTCGGCAACATGTATGCCGGCGAGCTGATCTTCATCCTGATTGCGACCATGACCCTGGGCGCCGCGCTGTCATCGGTCACCACCTGGATGATGATCCCGGTGCAGTTTATTTCGGGCTTCATCTGGACGGCATTCCATGTCCTGGTGATCACCCTGCAGGCGTTTATTTTCATGATGCTGACGATCGTCTACCTGAGCATGGCGGCCGCGCGTCACTAACGGTTTCTTTTCGTTTATCGCTGTCCAGAACTACGGAGTATTTCAATGGAGAACATCAACCTGATCGCCGACGTCATGGGTAACACCCTGATCGCGGCAGGCCTGCTGATTGGCCTCGGTGCGCTGGGCACCGCCATCGGCTTCGCGCTGCTCGGCGGCAAGTTCCTCGAAGGTGCTGCGCGCCAGCCCGAGCTGGCCCCGATGCTGCAGACCAAGATGTTCATCGTCGCCGGCCTGCTCGACGCGGTGCCGATCATCGGCGTGGCCATCGCGCTGCTGCTGATCTTCGCCAACCCGTTCCTGTCGGCGCTGGGCCTGCAGTAACAGCGGCTACAGGCTGAGTTGCTGCAAGGCCCCCCCCTGGCGGGGCCCTGCGGCAGGGAGCACAGGCATGAGCATTACCATTACCTTGATTGTCCAGGCCCTGGCGTTTTTCGCCGTGGCCTGGTTGGTCATGAAGTTCGGCTGGCCGCACATCCTGGCGGCGATCGAGGATCGGCAGAAGAAGATTGCCGATGGCCTTGCCGCGGCAGATCGTGGCCAGAAGGACCTCGACGAAGCCAAGGCCAAGGCCAGCGAGGTCGTGCGCGAAGCACGCGACCGCGCCATCCAGATCGTGGACCAGGCCAACCGCCGTTCCAGCGAGCTGATCGACGAGGCCAAGCACACAGCTGTGGCCGAGGGCGAGCGTCTGGTGTCGGCCGCGCGCGCCGAGATCACCACCGAGTCGGTCAAGGCCCGTGACGGCCTGCGCCGTGAGGTCGGACAGCTGGTAGTGACCGGTGCCGGCCGCCTGCTCGGCCGCGAGGTCGATGCCAAGGCGCACGCCGAGCTGATCAACCAGCTCGCCACCGAGATCGAGCGAGGCTAGGGCAAGGCCATGGCAGAAAGCGCAACCATCGCCCGGCCCTATGCTCGCGCCGCGTTTGCCCATGCCAGCGCCAAGGGCGTGCTGGCCGAGTGGTCGACGTTGCTGGGTCGCGCCGCAGAAGTGGTGGCGGACCAGCGCGTTGGCCGCCTGATCGGCAATCCGCACGTCTCGGCCGAGCAGTTGGTCGGGCTGATCGTTGGCGTCGCCGGCGATTCGACAGGTGAGGGCGGCCGCAATTTCCTCGCCACGCTGGCGCACAACCGGCGCCTGGCATTCCTGCCGGCCATTGCCGTGCAGTACGAGTTGCTGCGGGCCGAGCTCGAGAACGTGATTGATGTTGAAGTGTTGTCGGCGATGCCCATGGACGCCGTGCAGCAGGAACGCCTGGCGGCGGCGCTGAAGAAGCGCCTGGGCCGTGAAGTGCGCATGCACACCAGAATTGATGCGTCCTTGATCGGCGGCGCGATCGTGCGTGCCGGGGACCTGGTTATTGACGGTTCGCTGCAGGGTCGCCTTGAGCGGCTCGGCACGGCGATGTCTGCTTAGTTTAAGGAAAGGTTATGTCCATCAAGTCTTCTGAAATCAGCGACCTGATCCAGGCCCGCATCGAGAAATTCGATGCTGCCACCGAGGCGCGCAATACGGGCAGCGTAGTCAGCGTGACCGACGGCATCTGCCGCGTGCATGGCCTGGCAGACGCGGCCTACGGCGAAATGCTCGAGTTCCCAGGCGGCACCTTTGGCCTGGCCCTGAACCTCGAGCAGGATTCAGTTGGCGCCGTGGTGCTGGGCGAGTATCGCCACATCGGCGAGGGTGACGAGGTCAAGACCACCGGGCGCATCCTCGAAGTGCCGGTGGGTCCCGAGATGCTCGGTCGCGTGGTGGATTCGCTGGGCGCGCCGATTGACGGCAAGGGCCCGATCAAGACGACCCTGCGTTCGCCTATCGAGCGCGTGGCGCCGGGCGTGATCTGGCGCAAGAGCGTCAGCCAGCCGGTGCAGACGGGCCTCAAGGCGATCGACTCGATGGTGCCAATCGGTCGTGGCCAGCGCGAGCTGATCATCGGTGACCGCCAGACCGGCAAGACCGCGATGGCCATCGACACCATCATCAACCAGAAGGGCACGGGCGTTAAGTGCATCTACGTGGCCATCGGCCAGAAGCAGAGCTCGATCGCCAACGTGGTGCGCAAGCTCGAAGAACACGGCGCGATGGCCCACACCATCGTGGTCTCAGCTTCTGCCTCGACGTCGGCCTCGATGCAGTACCTGGCGCCTTACACTGGCTGCGCCATGGGCGAGTACTTCATGGACAACGGCGAAGACGCGCTGATCGTCTATGACGACCTGACCAAGCAGGCCTGGGCCTATCGCCAGATTTCGCTGTTGCTGCGCCGCCCACCGGGCCGCGAAGCCTACCCGGGCGACGTGTTCTACCTGCACTCACGCCTGCTCGAGCGTTCCGCGCGCGTCAGCGCCGAGTACGTGGAGAAGGCCTCGGGCGGCAAGATCAAGGGCAAGACTGGTTCGCTGACCGGCCTGCCGATCATCGAGACCCAGGCCGGTGACGTCACCGCCTTCGTGCCGACCAACGTGATCTCGATCACTGACGGGCAGATCTTCCTGGAGACCGACCTGTTCAATGCCGGCATTCGCCCGGCCATGAACGCCGGTGTCTCGGTCTCGCGCGTGGGTGGTGCAGCGCAGACCGGCATCATCAAGAAGCTCGGCGGCGGTATCCGCCTGGCGCTGGCGCAGTACCGTGAGCTGGCTGCGTTCTCGCAGTTTGCCTCCGACCTCGACGAGGCCACCCGCCGCCAGCTCGATCGCGGCGTGAAGACCACCGAGGTGATGAAGCAGAAGCAGTACTCGCCGATGTCGGTGGCCGAGATGGCGGTGTCGCTGTACGCGGTCAACGGCGGCTACATGGACAAGGTCGATCGCAGCAAGGTTGTGGCGTTCGAAGAGGCGCTGCAGTCCTTTGCCAAGGCCAGCCACGCCAAGCTGCTGAAGCAGATCAACGACAAGCCCGAGCTGTCGAAGGACATTGAGGCCGGCCTGAAGCTGTGCTGTGAGGACTTTGCCGCCACCGGGGCGTATTGATCCATGCCGAGCACCAAGGAAATCCGCGGCAAGATCACCAGCATCAAGAGCACGGCCAAGATCACCAAGGCCATGGAGATGGTGGCTGCCAGCAAGATGCGTCGTGCGCAGGAGCGCATGAAGGCGGCGCGTCCCTATGCCGACAAGATGCGCCAGGTGATTGGCCGCATTCGTGAGGCAAACCCGGACCAGTCACATCCCTTCCTGATCGAGCGCGAGGCCAAGGCCGTTGGCATCGTGGTGATCAGCACCGATCGCGGTCTGTGCGGCTCGCTGAACATCAACCTGTTCAAGCAGACCCTGGCGCTGGTCAAGGAATGGCAGGGCCAGGGCGCCGAGGTGCACCTGTGCCTGATCGGCTCCAAGGCCATGCAATTCTTCAGGCGCCTGCGCCTGCCGGTGGTGGCCTCGGTCTCCCATCTGGGCGACAAGCCGCACTCGTCGGACCTGATCGGCACCGTCAAGGCGATGCTCGACATGTACAGCGACGGGCGCGTTGATCGCCTGTTCCTGGTCAGCAACCGCTTCGTCAACACCATGAGCCAGCAGGCCGAGCCGCAGCAGCTGCTGCCGGCGCAGACGCTCGACGCCGACGACTTGCAGGAACACTGGGACTATATCTACGAACCAGGTGTCGCCGAGCTGATCGGCGGCTACATGATGCGCTACATCGAATCGCAGGTTTATCGCGCCGCGGTCGAGAATGTCGCCTGTGAAATGGCGGCGCGCATGGTGGCCATGAAGAGCGCCACTGACAACGCAGGAAAATTGATCGACGAACTGCAGCTGATCTACAACAAGGCGCGGCAGGCGGCGATTACCAAGGAACTTTCAGAAATCGTGGGCGGCGCGGCCGCCGTTTAAGGAATTGAGCATGACTACTGGCACCAGCACGGCAACCGGCAAGATCGTCCAGATCATTGGCGCGGTCATTGACGTGGAATTCCCGCGCGACAACATCCCCAATGTCTACGAGGCACTGCAGCTGGTAGAGGGCGGCCTGACGCTGGAGGTGCAGCAGCAACTCGGCGGCGGCGTCGTACGCACCATCGCCATGGGCGTGTCCGAGGGCCTGAAGCGCGGCCTGGCGGCCAAGCGCACCGGTGCGCCGATCAGCGTGCCCGTCGGCGCCGGCACCCTGGGCCGCATCATGGACGTGCTCGGTGAGCCACAGGACGAAGCGGGCCCCATCCAGTGCAAGGAGCGCCTGCCGATCCATCGCCCGGCCCCGGCTTACGACGAGCAAGCGGGCGGTCAGGACTTGCTGGAAACCGGCATCAAGGTCATCGACCTGCTGGTGCCGTTTGCCAAGGGCGGCAAGATCGGCCTGTTCGGCGGCGCCGGCGTCGGCAAGACCGTCAACATGATGGAACTGATCAACAACATCGCCAAGGCGCACGCCGGCCTGTCAGTGTTCGCCGGCGTGGGTGAGCGCACCCGCGAGGGCAACGACTTCTACCACGAGATGAAGGATTCGGGCGTCCTCGACAAGGTCGCCATGGTGTACGGTCAGATGAACGAGCCGCCGGGCAACCGCCTGCGTGTGGCGCTGACCGGCCTGACCATGGCTGAGTTCTTCCGCGACGAGAAGCAGCAGGGCGGCAAGGGCCGCGACGTGCTGCTGTTCATCGACAACATCTATCGTTACACCCTGGCCGGCACCGAAGTGTCGGCACTGCTGGGCCGCATGCCTTCAGCGGTGGGCTACCAGCCGACGCTGGCTGAGGAAATGGGGGTGCTGCAGGAGCGCATCACCTCCACCAAGACCGGTTCGATCACCTCGATCCAGGCGGTGTATGTGCCTGCCGACGACTTGACCGACCCGTCACCGGCCACCACCTTCGCGCATCTCGATGCGACCGTCGTGCTGTCGCGCCAGATCGCCACGTTGGGCATCTACCCGGCAGTGGATCCGCTGGATTCCACCAGTCGCCAGCTCGATCCGCTGGTGATCGGTGAAGAGCATTACGGCGTGGCGCGCGGCGTACAGGCCGTGCTGCAGCGCTACAAGGAGTTGCAGGACATCATCGCGATCCTGGGCATGGACGAGCTGTCGGAAGAAGACAAGCAGACCGTGACCCGCGCTCGCAAGATCCAGCGCTTCCTGTCGCAGCCCTTCAACGTTGCCGAGGTATTCACCGGTAGCCCCGGCAAGTATGTGTCGCTGAAGGACACCATCCGCGGCTTCAAGGCGATCCTGTCGGGCGAGTACGATGACCTGCCCGAGCAGGCCTTCTACATGATCGGCGGCATCGAAGAGGCCGTCGAAAAGGCCAAGACCCTGGCCTGATCAGGAGACCACCATGGCAAACACCATTCACGTCGATATCGTCAGCGCTGAGGGAGAAATCCACTCGGGCCCGGCGACCATGGTGTTCGTGCCGGCGACGCAGGGCGAGCTTGGCATTGCGCCGCGTCATGCGCCGCTGCTCACCACACTGAAGGCGGGCGAAGTCCGCGTGCAGAATGAGGCGGGCGAGGAGCAGTGGTTCTGGATTGGTGGTGGCGCGCTGGAAATCCAGCCGCACAAGGTCACCGTACTGGCCGATACCGCCGCTCGCGCCCATGACCTCGACGAGGCACAGGCACTGGCCGCCAAGCAGCGTGCCGAAGAGGCGCTGAAGGATCGCGCTGGCGCGATCGAAGTGGCCGAGGCCCAGGCAGAGCTCGCCCGTGCCGCCACCCAGCTGCGCGCCATTGAGAAGATCCGCAAGATGCGCAAGGGCGGCTAGTCGCCCAGGTAGGATTCCGGCACCGGCAGGCCCTGCAGCCTGAAGAACGACAGTTGGTCGAAGTAGCCGCGTTGGAAAACGATCTTGCCGCCCTTCACCTGGAAGAAGCCGCAGCCACGCAGGCCGGTGGGATCCTTCCACTCCAGCATGGCCCAGTCGCCATCCTCAAAGATGTTCTCGACCAGGCAGGTCATGCGCGCCCGGCCAAACTCGGTGACGAACATCTGGCGTATCGCCGGGCGGCCCATCAGTGGTGAGGTGACAACCTGGTGGTTGGTCGCATCCTCGGCATAGAGTTCCGCGAGGCCCTCAATGTCGGCCCGGTTGAATCGGGCGACCCATTCCTCGACAGTCTGTCTGGGCGTCATGGTGCAGTGATGCTACGTCACAAACGCCGCGTCATGAAGACGCTGTGCGGGTCTTCGACATAGCCCTCGAAAGGCGGGCAGAACTCAAAACCAGAACGTCCATAGAGCCGGCATGCAGGCTCGAACTCCGGCTGCGAGCCCGTTTCTACGCTGAGTTGGGTGTAACCGCGCTCGCGCGCAGCCTCGATCAGGTGGGCAAGCATCATGCGTGCAACGCCGCGGCCACGAAATTGTGCCGCCGTGCGCATGGACTTGATCTCGCCGTGCTGCGGGTTGATCTCCTTCAGCGCACCGCAGCCCGCCAGGGAGTCCGCGTGCCAGGCGGTCCAGAACCAGATGCCGGGGCGGCGCAGGGCATCAATATTTAGCGCATGGACGCTATCAGGTGGCGAGATGCTGCGCATATGCGCGAGGTGTTCTTCCAGCAGGGAGCGGATCTCCGGGCCCGAAAGGTCGTCGAGGTGAATCTCCAGCGACAGTGCAGTTTGAGACACGTGCGTCGCCTCAAGATTGACCGCGCCGCTCCAGCCCAGAGGCCTTGCGACCAGCCTTGGCGAACTCCGGTTCGGCACAGGTTTGCAGGCGTGTGGCCAGCTCAAGGCTGCGATTCAGCAGCGACCGGGCTCCCTCGTGCAGCTCCTCGCTGTGTTGCACCATCTCGACATTGCGCTCCATGTCCTCGGCGGTCCAGCCGCGGCTGTGGGCAATGAAGGGGAACTGGGGAAACTGCATGCCCAGCTCGCCGAAGAACAACATCATCTGGCCCACCACGGCCTGGATGTTGTCCTGCCCGCCAGTGACGATGAACCCCGCCACCTTGTTCTTCAGCATCACCCGATCGCGCAGGGTGATCTGGTTCTGCACGGTATTCAGCCGCTCTGCCATCTTGAAGTACAGCGAGCTGGCCGCGCCCCAGCGAATCGGTGTGGCTACCAGCACAACATCCGCCCAGAACACCAGGTTTTCGTAGACAGATTGCATCCCGTCCTTCGGATCCATCTGCGAAATGCTGCAGGGCCAGGTGCAGGCCTTGGCGCTCTTGGAATAGTAGCCTTCGCAGGCGCGGAACTTGAGTTCACGCAACCGGACCACGCGGGTTTCCAGCCCGTGCTGCTCGCGCGCGTGGGCCAGCGCAGTATCGAGCAGCGCCTCGGAAGTCGAGTAACGCGGAAACTTGTTGTCCATGACGGTGGTGGAGATACCCACCACCCGGATGGGTCCCGGTTCGCGGGTGGTGTCGCGATCGAGCGGGTGGCGGTCATGCGGCAGGCGCGAGCGCTTGGTTATGGCCTTTTCCCGCACCAGCAGGCGACCGCCCTCGACCTTGAACTCGAAGCGCGGTACGCGATCCTGTTCGAAGCCGGGTTCACCTTCGCCAGTCAGGCGGTGGAACTTCCAGTTGTGCCAGGGGCAGACCACATACTCACCGGCCAGCGTGCCCTGTCCCAGCGGCCCGCCAACATGGTTGCAGGCGCCGTGGATCACGCCAAACTTTCCGTCCACGCAGGACACGGCGACCTTGCTGTCGCCAAGCTGCAGCTGCTGCAATGGCGTCCGGGCCAGGTCTTCTGCGATGCCGAGGTCGTGCCAGGCGTCGTCTGTCATGGGTGCTCCTCCCTCGTTGCTGAGGTATCTACGAACACCGACCTCAGGTGCAGTCTTGGAGCCGCCCGCTCGCCGCTGAAGGCCAACCAGTAATCGGGACCCGGCACGTAGAAAGCATCGCGACTGACCTGGAACACATCAAACGCCAGCCCCGCGTCAACGCGAAGCCAGAGGCTGTCCCCCGATTGGGCCAGGGTAATGATCCCCAGTTCCGGTGAGACATAGCGCCCCGTTGTCGCGGATATTTCCTCGGCTTTGTAGCGCAGGAATTCCACAGGTTCCTCGACAGGCAGCGGCTGCTCGGCCAGAACCGCCACAAGATCACGCGCCAGGGTTGCCGCAGGCCATGGCGGCAGGGAGCTGTTGCTGACGTAAACGACAGCCTCTTCGCGCGCACGGTCCCAGTACACGAAGCTGTGGAAGGCATTAATGCTGCCGGTGTAGTAGCAGCGCGTCGCTGCGCTGTCGCAGTACCAGCTCAGGCCGGTGATGGGTGAAGGCTGTCCGGAGATACTGCTGCGCTGCTGACCCAGGGCCAGGACCTCGGCGGGTATGGCCTTGCCGGTCGCATTGGCGCTGGCCCAGCGCGCCAGGTCCGCCGCCGAGAAGTAGATGTTGGAGGCGCCAAGGTGGGCCTCCAGGTCGAAGACATCCACGACTTTCCAGGCATTGTCCTTCCAGCGATAGCCCAGGGTGCGCACACCTTGCCAATCGGAAAGACGTGCCGGTCGCGCAAAGCTGTTGTCCATGACCAGACGCGTGAAGAATCGCTCCACCAGGTAGTCCTCGAAGGACTGGCCTGTGACCTGCTCGATCACCTGTACCGCAGTGTCGTAGCCGAGGTTGGAATACTCAAAGCGTGAGCCGGGCACAAAGCCGGGTTCGGGAAACTCTCGCGCCACCACCGCAAGCAGTGCCTTCGTGCTGCGGATTTCGTCAGGCTTGAAATGCGGATCGAACATCTCGTAATAGGGCGGCAATCCATTGCTGTGCGTGAGTAACTGTCCGACGGTTGTGTGAGGATGCGGAAAGTGGGGCAGGTAATGGCTGGTGAGCGCGTCGATGGAGACGCGCTGTTCGTGTACCAGCCACCACAGCCCTGCAGCCGTGAAGGTCTTGGCCATTGAACCACCGTCGGTGGGCGTGTCCGGGGTAAAGGCCAGGCCCTCGGCATGATTGGCCATACCAAAACCGCGCTGGTAAACCAGTTCGCCAGAGCGCACCAGCACTACGGCACCGCTGAATTCATGGGCCGCAACAAGCGGCGTCATCACTGCATCAACGCGCCCGGCAATTGTTGGTGGAGTGTCCTGTCCGCCGCAGCTCAGCAGCAAGAATGCGGGCAACACCAGCAGGCCAGCGCCCACGCGGCTCGATATGCTTGTCGAAAAGCCCCCGAGCTTGATGGCCTCCTCCTCCCGAGAGTGGTTCGCGTTCAAGACTTGATGGTCAGTGCCTTGTGCACGGTGCGCGGATCGGTGATTGCCGCGAGCATGAAGGCGGCGGTATCAGCCCGTGAAATCGAGGACAGGATATTCCAGCGCAGATGTTCGCCAGCCTGAACATTGCCGCGCGCCGGACCATTGGTCATCTTGACGGGCCGCACAATCGTCCAATCTGCGGTGCTTGCACGGACCGCGGCTTCTTGCAGCTCCTTGTCTTCCATGACCGCCCGCAGGACCAGCCGGATAATGGCACCTGCACCCAGGATGCCGGTGAATCGGCTGTCACCGACGCTGACAGAAGACTCCACGACGATCCTGCGACACTGATGCTGCGACATGGCTTCCAGTATGTTGCGGGTCCCCCTCGAGCACACTGGGACCTTGGGCTGTTGCCGCAGCCGGTCGGCCTTGGATTCGGGCATCGTGCCCAGCGCGCACAGTACGGCGTCGTGTCCGGGCAGCGCTGCCGCGACGGATGACGATTGCATGACGTCACCCACCACAAAGGTGAGCAAGGGACTCTGCAGCTTCAACCGCGCCCGATCTCGCACGAATGCTGTCACCGCATGACCCTGCGCCAAGGCAAGTTGCACAAGATGTTGCCCGGTGGCGCCTGTGGCACCAAAAATCAGCAGATTCATGCTCGATCTCCCCAACGAAACCTTGCTGACTTCCTAGAATCGCCCCGGCAACGGCCCGGACACCGGCGGCCCTGGGTTGCGCGAGCTGGTCCACACCACTTCATCCACCTGCAGCGGCACGGAACTGCGCAGCCGTACGGTGGTAAGCAACAGTTTCTTCGGCAGCGCCTCGCTGGTCAGCGTCATGTACGGGCCGGAGGCCAGGCGGGGAGCAAGGTAGGAATTCTGGTTCCACACTGGTAGCGGCCAGCTCTTGCCGCTGGCATCAACGACCTCGGCGTAGAGCTCGATCCGCTCACCCTCGCGAACCACCACCTTGTCGTGGAAATTTGGGACTCGCGCCTTGCGCTCCAGGCGCAGGAACAACACCTTGTCGGGCAGCGTGGTGACGATGGATTCCGGGTAATGGATCTCTGTCCACTCCGGCCCGATGGTAATGGGCTCCAGGGACAGGTCCGTGTACAGGAACGGGTAAATCTGGGCACAGGCGCCCAGCGCCAGCAGGAGGAGTCCTGCAGGCGCTAACTGCTTCAGCGCCGATCGCATGAAGAGGCCTCCATACCGCGTTGGAATTCGTAAATTTCTAGCCTAGTTGCTGCCCGATTCCTTTGGGTTCCACTTGACCTGGAACTCGATCTCTTCCTCGTCGTCGTCTCTTTCATGTTCGACGGAATACTCAGCCCGCACCGGCACGTAGATGCGCTCGCCGGCAATCTGGATCTCGAAGCGCTGGCCGCTTTCGATGCCGTCGGCGAGGCGACGTAGCTTGGCAACGAACTCTCTGTCCGTGTACTTCTTCTCAATCTCTCGCTTTGTCTTGGAGTTCATCGCCGCGATATTCTCCCATCTACGGCCCGCTGTCACGAACAGGCCCCCAAGACCAGCCCCGGGCTCCGGTACAATCGCCCGATGCCACTATCCATCGTCATCCTGGCTGCCGGCCAGGGCAAGCGAATGCATAGCGATCTGCCCAAGGTGCTGCAGCCCCTGGCGGGCCAGCCGCTGTTGTCCCATGTTGTTGCTGCCGCGCGGGCGCTGGACCCGGCCGGTATCACGGTGGTCTATGGGCATGGCGGCGACCAGGTCCAGCAGGCCTTCAAGGACAGCCCGCTGTCCTGGGCATTGCAGGCCGAGCAAAAGGGCACGGGCCATGCCTTGATGCAGGCCATGCCCGGCATACCTGACGGCCATGTAGTGCTGGTTCTCTACGGCGACGTGCCGCTGATCAAGCAGGAAACCCTCGCCGGGCTGGTGGCCGAGAGCGGCGAGCGGCAACTGGCCGTGCTCACCGCCATCCTGGACGACCCCTCAGGCTATGGTCGCGTCATCCGCGACAACGCAGGCAACGTAGCGCGAATCGTTGAGCACAAGGATGCGGGTCGCAAGGAACTGGCGGTGCCTGAAATCAACACCGGCGTGCTGGCGGGCCCGGCGGCAGCGATGCGCCGCTGGCTGGCGGGCCTTGGCTGCGACAATGCTCAGGGCGAGTACTATCTGACCGACTGCATCCTGGCGGCGGTGCGCGATGGGTTCAAGGTCGTGGGAGTTGTCGCAAGTTCGGCAACGGAGGTCATGGGCGTGAACGACAAGCTACAACTGGCCGAGGTCGAGGCGGCACGCCGCGCTGAGCGCGCCATCGCGCTGATGCGCGCCGGCGTGACCCTCATTGATCCGGCGCGCATTGATGTCCGTGGCGAGGTGAGCTGCGGGCGCGACGTGTCGATCGACATCAATGTCATCCTCGAGGGCCAGGTGACCCTGGGCGATCGCGTGCGCATCGGCCCCAACGTAGTCATCCGCGACTGCACCATTGGTGCAGACTCCGAGGTCCTGGCAAATAGCATGCTGGAGTCGAGCACCCTGGGTGAGCGCTGTAGCATCGGGCCTTACGCGCGGCTGCGCCCGGGCAACAAACTGGCCGATGAAGTAAAGGTCGGCAATTTTGTCGAGATGAAGAACAGTGAGATCGGCGCCGGCAGCAAGGCCAACCACCTCAGTTACGTCGGCGACAGCACCGTGGGCGCCAAGGTCAACATCGGCGCTGGCACTGTCACCTGCAATTACGATGGCGTGAACAAGCACCGCACCGTGATTGGCGACGGCGTGTTCATTGGTTCCGGAACCATGATCGTGGCGCCGGTCACGATTGGTGAGGGCGCTACCATCGGCGCGGGCTCAACCATCACCAAGCCCGCCCCGGCGGGCAAGCTGACGCTGGAGCGCAGCAAGCAGCAGACCATTGACAGCTGGAAGCGCCCGACCAAGACGCCCAGGTAAGGGGCGAGACCCAGGAGGCACGAAATGATGCGGGTGTGGATACTGTCGCTAATTGCAGGAATCACCACCGCATCGCTGGCCTCGGCGGCCCCGCCTGGTGGCGAACCTGTCGCTGCCAGCCGCCACACGCGCGAACACAACAACGCCGTCCTCAAGCGCCTGCCGTTTGCCGATTCCCAGGAATTCGAATTCGCCCAACGTGGACTCCTGGCTGCGCCCGAATCGCTGAAACTCACCGGGCCTGATGGCCGGGTCATCTGGGACATGGATACCTTCGGCTTTATTGGCGATGGCATTCCCGCGCCAGATACCGTCAATCCCAGCTTGTGGCGCAATGCCCAGCTGAACATGAAGTACGGCCTGTTCCAGGTCAGCGAGCGCATCTGGCAGGTGCGCGGCTATGACGTCAGCAATATCACTTTCGTCGCTGGCGATACCGGCTGGATCATCTTCGATCCGCTGCTCAGTGCCGAGGCCGCAGCCGCAGCGCTTGACCTGGTGACGCGCGAACTGGGCGCACGCCCGGTGCATGCCGTGATCTACAGCCACACCCATGCCGATCATTACGGCGGCGTGCACGGTGTGGTTGGGCTGGAGGAGGTTCGCGCCGGGCGTGTGCAGGTGATCGCGCCAGCGGGCTTCATGGAACACGCCATCAGCGAAAACGTCACCGCTGGCAATGCCATGAGTCGCCGCGTGCTGTACCAGTTCGGGCCGCTGCTGCCGCGGGGGCCGTCGGGCTCAGTGGGGTTCGGACTGGGCATGGGCTTGTCGCAGGGGGCAATCGGCCTGATCCCGCCGACGCGCTCCATCAACAAGACAGGCGAGGTGGTGACGGTCGACGGCATCGAGATGGTGTTCCAGCTGACCCCAGGCACTGAGGCTCCAGCGGAAATGAACACCTGGTTCCCGCAGTTCAAGGCGCTATGGTTGGCGGAGAACTGCACGGCGACGCTGCACAACGTCTACACCCTGCGTGGCGCCAAGGTGCGTGATGCGCGCATGTGGGCGCATTACATAGACGAAGCCCTGAACCTCTACGGCGGGGAAGCTGAATTTGTCTTCCAGTCACACCACTGGCCGCGCTGGGGCAATGCCGTGCTGCGTGACTACATGGAAAAGACCCGCGACACCTATCGTTACCTGCATGACCAAACCGTGCGCATGATGAACCAGGGACTTAGCGGCCCCGAGATCTCCGAGCAGATGGCGTTGCCACCGGAGCTGGCCTCGCTGTGGTTCAACCGCGACTACTACGGCACGCTGCGCCACAACGTCAGGGCCGTGTACCAGTTCTACCTGGGTTGGTACGACGGCCATCCCGCCAACCTCAATCCCCTGCCGCCGGAGCCCGCGGCAAAGAAGTTTGTTGAGTACATGGGCGGTTCTGCGGCCGCGCTTGAACGCGCGCGTCGCGACTATGAGGCGGGCAACTATCGCTGGGTGGCGCAGGTGATGAAGGAAGTGGTGTTTGCGGAGCCTGACAATGGCGAAGCCCGTGCCTTGGCAGCGTCGGCATTCGAGCAGCTGGCCTGGCAGGCGGAATCCGGCGTCTGGCGCAGCGCCTACCTGCAGGGTGCGTCCGAGCTTCGGCATGGCCTGCCTGACATCCAGACCCTGAACACCGCCCAGTCCGGGATCCTTGCGGCACTGACGCCGGAGATGCTGTTTGACTACCTGGCCGTGCGCCTGAATGGCACGCGCGCGGCGGGCCAGCACCTGCGCCTGGTCATCTCGTTTTCCGACAGTGGCCAGGACTACACGCTTGAGGTCCGAAACGGCGTGCTGAATCATTGGGCAGGCAGGCGGGGGGCGGCGGCGCATGCCATGCTCACAGTCACTCGCCCGGCGCTTGGCGCCTTGTTGCTGGGTCGCCAGACCCTGGAGCAGATCACCGCCGAGGGCAGTGCCCAGCTTGAGGGTCAGGGTGAGGCGCTTGGGCAATTCCTCGGCCTGCTGGATACCTACCCGTTCTGGTTCAACATCGTAACGCCCTGAATCGGATCAGAATTATGTGAACCGGTCGCCGCGACCGGGAAAGGGGGCATGGCGTAGAATGTGCGCCACGCTGCACCGGGACCCTCTCCCGTCGTGCAGCAAACCTCGGTCTGGACGAGCAAGGACCCACCAGCATGTGCGGAATCGTTGGAGCTGTCGCAGGACGCGACATTGTCCCCATCCTCATGGAGGGACTGCGCCGGCTGGAGTATCGCGGCTATGACTCCGCCGGCGTGGCCGTGCTCAACGGCAGTGGCGAGGTTTCGCGGATACGCGCTGCGGGGAAGGTGGCCCGCCTGTCCGAGGCCCTTAACAGCAACCCCAAGGCAGGCGCGCTGGGAATAGCTCACACGCGATGGGCCACCCATGGCGTACCGAACGAGCGCAACGCCCACCCCCATATCTCCAAGGACGGTATCGCGATCGTCCATAACGGGATCATCGAGAATCACGAGGAACTGCGCGCCGATCTTGCTCGGCGCGGTTATGCGTTTGAGTCCGAGACCGACACCGAAGTGGTGGCGCACCGTATTCACTATCACCTCGCTGGCAGCAAGGACCTGTTCCAGGCGGTGCAGAAAACCGTGGCCGAACTGCACGGCGCTTACGCGCTGGTGGTGATCTGGGGCAAGGACCCGGACTGCATCGTGCTGGCGCGCGCCGGCTGCCCAGTCATCATTGGCCTCGGTGAGGACGAGAATTTCGTCGCCTCGGACGTTGCTGCACTGCTGCCGGTGACGCGCGACTTCATCGTGCTGGAGGAAGGCGATGTGGCTTGCGTGCGCCGCCGCAGCGTCGAGATCGTAGATGCTGCGGGCCAGGCGGTTGAGCGGAAAAGTTACCACTCGGAATTGTCGGCCGATGCTGCCGATCGTGGTGACTACGCTCACTACATGCTCAAGGAAATCCATGAGCAACCGCAGGCCATTGCGCAAACGCTGTCCGAGCGAGTCGCCGGCGGCCGGTTGCTGGCCCAGGCCCTGGGCCCGGCGGCCATGGACGTGCTGAGTCGAACCGAATCGGTGCACATCGTGGCTTGCGGCACCAGCTATCACGCCGGCATTGTGGCGCGCTATTTCATTGAGCAGATCTGTCGTGTGCCTTGTCGCGTGGAGATCGCCAGCGAATTTAGATACCGCGACCCGGTGGTGCCGAAGAATTCCCTGTTCGTATCCATATCGCAATCGGGCGAGACGGCCGACACCCTGGCGGCCCTGCGCCTGGCCAAGCAGGGCGGATTCCTTTCAACCCTGGCCGTTTGCAATGCCCCCGAGAGCTCGCTGGTGCGCGAGTCCGAGCTGGTGCTGCTGACACGTGCGGGCGCAGAGATCGGCGTGGCATCGACCAAGGCATTCACCACCCAGCTCGCGGCGCTCGGCATGCTGGTGATCGCGCTGGGTAAGTTCAAGGGCCTGACGCCGGAACGCGAAGCCAAGCTGGTGCAGCGCCTGATCGAGCTGCCAGCCATGATTGAGCAAACCATGGCACTGGACCCGCAGATCCGCGCCCTGGCCGCCAAGATTGCTGATCGCCACCACGCGTTGTTCCTGGGGCGCGGGGCGCTGTTTCCCATTGCCATGGAAGGCGCGCTGAAGCTCAAGGAGATTTCCTACATCCACGCCGAGGCCTACGCGGCGGGTGAGTTGAAGCACGGCCCATTGGCGCTGGTGGATGCCGACATGCCGGTGATCGCCGTCGCGCCAAACAATGACTTGCTGGAGAAGGTGAAGTCCAACCTGCAGGAAGTGCGCGCCCGCGGCGGCATGCTCTATGTCTTTGCTGACCCGGAGTCGGAATTTGAGTCCTCCGAAGGCGTGGAAGTCATCACCATGCCCAAGCACATCAGCTACTTCCAGGCGCCGATTGTCTACACGGTGCCGCTGCAGTTGCTCGCTTACCACACGGCACTGCTGCGCGGGACTGACGTGGATCAGCCGCGCAATCTCGCCAAGAGCGTGACGGTGGAGTAGGGCAATCCGGGACAACCCATAGCCAGCGTCGGCATCTGCCGATACACGCTCGCCGCGTTGCAAGCTAGCGTCCCCCCCAAACAACAAAGACTGCGCGTCAGGACGATGCGGGCGCGAAGGTCTCTGTTGGGGAGGGACACCGAAATGACCACAAGAATGATTCCCATTCCTCGTCACTGGCTGACGGGAATGATGGTCGCGATCCTGGGGATTTTTCTTGCCGCGTGCAGCGGCAGCGATAGTGCACCGGCAGCAGGCGCCGCGGGTCCTCCGGGTGCCGCAGGTCCTCCGGGACCCCCGGGACCGGCCGGCCCTCCTGGGGCCGCTGACATCGGCAGCGCCAAGCTGATTACCGCGACCGTTACCGGTATCTCCGTCGGTGCGGGCCAACCCACGATTTCATTCCAGCTCGTCGACAGCGATGGCCGTGCGCTGCAGGGCCTGCAGCCTGGCGATCTGCGCGTGTCAATGGCCAGGCTGGTACAGGGCACAGGCGGACGCTCCAGCGAGTGGCAGAATTACGTCACGCGCACTGACAATCCAGTTGCCGGTTTTCCTGGCACGGTGCCGGCCCTGCAAGCCACCACCGAAACGGCGACAGCGGGTGTGCTGACCGATAACCGTGACGGCACCTACACCTATCGCACGGGCGTAAACATCACCCAGGTCGCAGGCATGACCTACGACGCGTCATTGACGCACCGCGTTGCGTTGCAGTTTGGCACTGAAGCCTCGACCACCAACAATGCGCCTTACACCTGGCAGCCTTCCAGTGGCGCCACGACCAACATTTTCATGCGCGAGGTGGTGGACAACGACACCTGCAATGCCTGTCATGACCAGCTCGCCTTCCACGGTGGCCGGCGCTTTGACCTGCAGTACTGCGTGACCTGCCACAACCCGGGCTCGGTGGATGCACAGAGCACCAATACAGTTGACCTGAAGGTGATGATCCACAAGATCCACCGCGGCAACACGCTGCCGAGCGTGGTGGCCGGAAATCCATATTTCATCGTCGGCTACCGTAATTCGGTGCATGACTATTCCGACCTGCACTGGCCGCAGGACATCCGCAATTGCCAGACCTGCCACGAGGAGAATGACACCAACACGCCCCAGGCCAGCAATTACCGGACGGTTGCAAACTCAACTGCCTGCGGTGCCTGCCATGACGACGTGAATTTCGCGACCGGCGCCGGGCATAGCGCCGCCAACCTGTCGGCGACCGATGACCAGTGCCTGACCTGCCATGGTCCGACCAGCACAATTGATGGTGGACGCCTGCGCACGCAGTTCATCCACCAGATTCCCGAGCAGGAGGCTGGCGCGAGGTTTGAATACCAGGTGGTCTCGGTCACCAACTCAGCGCCGGGTGAACGGCCGGCGGTGACCATTCGCGTCGTCGATCCGACCAACGCCAACCAGCCCTACAGCATCCTGGCGGCCGGCAGCCCGTTCCGCAATCCGGGCGGCTCACTGACGGCACGCATTGGCTGGTCCACCCGACCAGACTTCACCAACTTCGGCAGTTCCACGTCCTCGTCGGGCACGCCGGCGCAGCCGCTGTCCATTACCTTCAACAATCCCGCCACCGTGACTGACAACGGCAACGGTACCTTTACTGCGACGACGGGTTCGCCCACCAATGTGATACCGCTGACGGCAACAGGCTCCGGTTCGGTATCACTGGAAGGCCGCGCCGCACTTGATCTGGATGGCAACCCGGCGACGTTTGAGCGGGTACCCATCGTCTCGGTTAGCCGCGCCTTTGCCATCACTGACACCAGCGCCCAGGCTTATCGCAGGGTGGTGGACATCAACAAGTGCAACGATTGCCACAAGAACCTGACCCTGCATGGCGATGGGCGCACCAGCAACGATGAGCTGTGCAGCACCTGCCACAATCCCAACGCGACTGACATCAACCGTCGCGTGGCGGCCACCAGCTGCGAGGCTGTGACCGGTACGCTTGATGAGCAGTCCATCGACTTCAAGCGCATGGTCCACGCGATCCACTCGGGGCCGGTGTTTGGTTACAAGGTTTGTGGCTACAACAACAACGGGTACGATTTCAGCACGGTGCATTTCCCCGGCAAGCTCAACAATTGCGAAGGCTGCCACCTGGCCAACACCTACTATCCTGTGGGTCCGAGCCAGTCACTGGCGACGACCATTCGTACCAACGCCTTGCGCAACAACCCGGTGGATGACCTGGCTATCAGCCCGAATGCTTCAGTGTGCTCAACCTGCCATGTGGACAGCCTGGCGCGCGAGCATATGCGGCAAAACGGTGCTGACTTCGCTGCGGGCAAGTTCCAGGATGGCTCGATCAACTCGGCCTTCATCGAGACTTGTACGCTGTGCCACGGTCCGGGCAAGACTGCGGACGTGAAGGTCATGCACAAGGTTGGCGAGTTCCGCTTCAACTAATGGGAAGCCGTCGCCCCTGGCCGATGCTGATGGCCGCCGCCCTGCTGGGCGGCGGCCTTTTCTGGCAAGCCAATGTACCCGCCCAGGAAAAGACTGCGGCCCCTGAGTACAGTCGCAAGGGTGCCGATACCTGCCTGAATTGTCATGACGATGACACGGCGATGCTGCAGATCTTCCGCACCCCGCACGGGCGACCGCAGGATCCGGATTCACCCTTTGGTCACGGTCAGTTGCAATGCGAGGCCTGCCATGGCCCGGGCGGCGCGCACGCGGGCCGGGTGGCGCGTGGTGAAAGCCGCCCTCCGGTCATCCGTTTTGGTCGCGGCAGCGAGACATCGGCCGCGACCCAGAATGAGATGTGCCTGGGCTGCCATGAGAAGAATGCGAACAACTGGCACCTTGGATCGCATTCGCGTCGTGACACCTCTTGCGCTGATTGCCACAAGAGTCATGATCCCCGCGATCCGGTGATGAACAAGGCGACCCAGCTGGAGGTCTGCAAGGACTGCCACCAACTCCAGCATGCCAATGCCCTGCAACCCTTCGGCCATCCTCTGCGTGAAGGTGAATTGGCTTGCAGCTCCTGCCACGCGCCGCATGGCTCAATGAGCCAGGCTTCGTTGAAGCGCGATACGGTCAACGACACCTGCTACCAGTGTCATGCCGACAAGCGCGGTCCGTTCCTGTTCGAGCACGCACCGGTTTCTGAGGACTGCGGCCTGTGTCATGCGCCGCACGGTTCGGCCAACCCGGGAATGCTGACGCGCCGCGCACCATTCCTGTGCCAGCAGTGCCATCAGCAGCAGGGCCATTCCGCGGTACCCGGACTGCCGTCCGGGCTGCCAGGCGGGATGCCGTCGGCATCACTGCTGGCGGGCGGCTGCAACAACTGCCACTCGAAGGTCCACGGTTCCAACCACCCGTCGGGCACGGCGCTGGCGCGCTAGGCGAGAGGAGAAGCCAGCATGCGCAACAAGACACTGACACTCGCAATGCTCGCAATCGCCACCGGCCCGGCCCTGGCTGCGGACGTGGATACGTCTGAGTGGACCTGTTCGTCCTGCCCCTTTCAGGATGAATACGAGGGCGAGGCTAGCCTGGGCGCGGGCTGGATCAGTGATGACTCGGCCAAGTTCGGCGAATGGAATGGCCTTGATGAAAAGGGCGCCCATGCCCTCGCCGACATGCAGGGCTCAAGCCGCAGTGCTGAGGGCAATTACTGGCGATACGCGGGCAGCGATCTCGGGCTGGATAGCCGCGAGGCATCTCTTGCGCTCGGGCGTGCGGGCCTGGGCGAAATCCGCCTGGACTACGATGGTGTGGCGCATCGCCGCTTCGACACGACGCAAAGCCCCTTTGATCGCAATGGTCGCGGTCGCCTGGTCCTGCCGGCGGGATGGGTTTCATCCGGTGGCACGGCCGGGCTTGCGGCACTGCCGGCGACGCTGGACCCCGCCCGCATGGGTAGCGAGCGGAGAGGTTTCGGTGCGGCGCTGGAGGCGCGCCTCGGCGGGCGCTTTGATGTTTCCCTGGACTGGCGGCGCGAGGAGCAGTTGGGTACGGGCATGGGCTACGCCAAGCTGTTGACGGTGGCCACGGCGCTGCCGATGCCGGTTGAGGCGAGTACCGACACCCTGGAGTTCAGCAGTTCGTGGCGCGGCAAGCGCGGGTTCCTGCGGCTGTCCTACCTGCTTTCGACCTACGACAACGACATCACCGCGGTTACTTTTGACAATCCCTTCACGCCGCTGGCGCCGGACACTTCGTTGGGGCGGATCTCAACGGCGCCGGATAACTCGGCCTGGCAGGTCGCGATTGACGGCAGCTTGCGCCTGCCCTGGCAGGGGGTACTCAGCTTTCGCCTGACCGACGGTTCGATGGAACAGGATGATGCTTTCCTGCCCATCAGCACCAGCGCGGTCCTCGGCGCGACGCCACTGGCGCGGCCTCGTCTGGATGGCCAGGTCGATACCAGCCACCACCGCGTTGGCTTGTCATTGCAACCTACGGACTGGCTGCGCGGCAGGGGCAGCTACCGATTTGACCGCCGCGACGACAACAGCCCGGACCTCAGCGTGCAGTACGTAATCGGCGACAGCGCTACCGGCGGCCTGGCGACCTCACGTCGCTACAGTTATGAGCGCACCCGTTTCGAGGCCAGTGGCGAAGCTGATGTCTTTGACTGGCTACAAGTGGGCGCGGGCGCCGACCAGGATGAACTCGAGCGCACTGGGCAGGCTGTCGATCGCAGCCGCGAGACACGCACATTCGGGCGCATCCGTTTTCGTCCGCACAGCACCGTGGAATTGAACGCGACGGGTGGCGACAGCTATCGTGAGGCCAGTCTGTATCGGGTTCCAACACTGCTGCCCGCCGAGAATCCGCTGCTGCGCAAGTTCAACCAGGCCAACCGCAATCGTGATTTTGCCCAGGGCATGCTGAGCTGGTCGCCGCTGCCGGCGCTGTCCTTCGCCGCCGAGGCGCTCTACGCCAGCGATGACTACGAACGCAGCCCGCTGGGCTTGCAGGGCAGCGATGACCGGCGCTTCGCCGGCATGGGTTCCTGGGCGATCAATGAGCGCCTGACGGTCTATGTCAGCAGTGGCTTGCAGAGGATTGATACCAGGCAAACCGGGCAGGAGGGCGTACCTGGCGCGACGGTGGCCTGGAGTGCCGATCATGAAGATCGCTTTCGCACCTGGGGCGGCGGCCTGCAGTGGCGCCCCGAGGATGAACGCTGGCGTGTCTCCGTGGATTATTCACAGGCCGACGCCAAGGGCCGGATAGTCGTGACCAGCGCCTCACCACTGGCAGCAGACGGGCCATTGCCGCTGCTGGAGAGCGAGCTGAAATCAGCGCGCATGACCCTGGGCTATCGGGTCAATGAGCGCCTGCAACTGCGCCTGGCCTACGCGTTTGAGGAATACGATTCATCCGACTGGGCGCTTGCCAGCGTCGGGCCGGCGACATTGCCCAACGTGCTGGGCTTTGGCGCGATCCCGCACCGCTACTCGGTTCACGCCGTCGGGCTCTCGTTCACCTTCCGCTTTGGTGGCCTCGGTCCGCGCGCTTCGAATGCCGATGAGGATGAGTAGCCCAGCCATCGCATAATAGGCTGCCGCCAATGCGGCGACGGAGCCTGCGATGGCCGAACTCGGCGAAGAATTTTACCGGCAGTATTACGAGAACCCGCACACAAGGGTTGCCTCACAACAAGACGCCGACCGCCTGGGCGATTTCATCTGCGCCTATACCGCTTATCTTGGATTCACGGTGAAGCGGGTGCTGGATGCTGGATGCGGGCTGGGCCAGATGCAGGCGCCCATCGCCCGGGCTTTTCCATCGGCACGCTACCAGGGCCTGGAGAGCAGTCAGTACCTATGCCAGCGGCTTGGCTGGACCTATGGCAGCCTGGCGAGCTTCCGGCCCCGCTCGTCCTTTGATCTGGTCATCTGCCATGACGTCCTGCAATACCTGCCGGACCGCGAAGCTGCGCGCGCGATGGCCAGCCTGGGCCGCTTGTGCCGCGGAGCGCTCTACTTCAGCGTGCTGACCGAGGAGGACTGGCAGCACAATGCCGATCGATCGCGGACAGATTCCGGCGTTCACCTGCGCCCGGTAGCCTGGTATCGGCAGCGTCTGGATAGCCAGTTCCTGCCCCTGGGGGGTGGATTGCTGGCCAGGCGGGGTCAGCTGCCCCCACTCTGGGAGCTGGAGAAGCCCTGGCTGCCCCGCGCGCGGCAGTCCGGGCGTGTTTGATCTATCATGTGCGCCTGCTGGCTAGCGCTTCGTGGCCAACTACAACAAGGGGAGTGATTGACGATGTCGTTTAACGTGCAATCGGGCCTGCGGGTCCTCGGGGCGGCAATGGCCGCAGCGGTCGTGCTGAGTGCCTGTGAGGGCGGAACCGGAAGCGCCAATGACGCGCTGCCATTGATCCGCGGCACGCTGACGGTCAAGACAGTATCCCAGGGCGGCGTTTGTGAAGGCGTGCGCATCCGCCTGACGCCCAAGGAATTCATTGGCGAAGCGAACAAGTACGCCAACAACAAGATGATGGTCACCGAAGTGGCCATGACGGGACCCACCGACGAGGCCGGTGCGCCGATGTGTAATGGCACGGGTGAGACCCTGCCGTTGGCACCGGGTAACTGGGAGTTCAGCGCCATGCTGGCCTCGGGCAGTTATTCCTGCGAGCGCAATATCCAGTCCGACGGCGACCTGTCCATCATCTTCATCGACGGCGTTGATGGTTGCAGCGGACCGACCGCAGCACCGGCCGAAGGCGAAATGCTGATGGAAGAAGGCGCGACGCCGGACGAAGTGCCGGCCGGCTGAGGCCAGGCAGAGACGATAGGGGCCGGCGCGCTAGTCTGTGCCGGCCCCTTTTTTATGCCTTCAGGAAAAAATCGAATTGTCGGGCGCCTCATGCGGGGGCTCGGAATGCTTGCGCCCGGCCTGGCCGCGCGCGTGATGGCAGAGATGGCCTGCCGGCCCGGCGGGCGCAATCCACCGCAGCCCTGGGAACTCGGGACGGGCGCGCAATCCCGTGAAATTGAATACTTGCCGGGCCAGTACGCGCAGGCCTGGGGCGAAGTAGGGCCACTGGTCGTGGCGATGCACGGCTGGCGCGGCCGGCCCGGCCAGTTCCGGCCACTGGCCGCGCCACTGATCGCGCGCGGTTGCCGACTGATGGCACTTGATGCGCCAGGACATGGGCGCTCACAAGGCAAGCGGGCCAGTCCGGTGATCCTAGGCCAATGGCTGCAGGAGGCGGCGGCGATCCTCGGTCCTGTACATGCTGTCGTGGGCCATTCGCTGGGCGGCGCGGCCATCGGCGCGGCACTGGCTGGGGGATTGAAGGTGCCACGCGTGGCGCTGATCGCGAGTCCGTCCCGGGTCAGCCGCCTGCCGTTGCGCTTTGCCGCGGAGCTTGGATTGTCACCGCGCGTCATCGAGCGCCTGCCCACCCTGCTGGACGCGCATTCCCGGCGGCCTTCTGCAGAACTTGACCTGCTCTCGAGCCTGCCGAACTCCGGAGCAGCAGCGCTCGCGGTGCACGACCAGGGCGATGAAATGATTCCCTACGTGGAGTCCGAGCAGCTGGCTGCAGCCATGCCGTCGCTGCAACTGTTTACCACGCGTGGGCTCGGTCACCGCGACCTATTGGCCAACGCCGAAGTCATCTCGGTGCTGGCAGAATTCCTCGGTCAGCCCGGATGAAAAAGCTGCCGGCCCTGGTGTCGCTCGTGGTGTTGCTGGTTGCCGCTTGGGTACTGGCACGCGAACTGGCTGCCGTTGACGCGGCTCAAGTGGCCCGCTATTTCGCCTCCATACCGCTTTCCGCGGCACTGCTCGCCGTCGCATTCACCCTTGGCGCTCTGATGACGCTTGCCCTCTACGAAACCCAGATGCTCAGGGAATTACGCCCCATATCCGGCTGGCGCAGGGCGGTCCTGGCGGCACTCATTGCCTATCCGGTGGGGCATGTGGTTGGTTTCGGCGCATTTTCCGGAGGCGCGGTGCGCTATCGGGTGTATGCGCCCGCCGGCCTGCGCGTGGGTGAATTGCCCAGGCTGATGCTGCTGTCGGTGATGCCCTATGCGATGGCGCTGGGCATTCTGGCAGCCATCATCCTGCTATTCGCCAACAACCAGGTGGCGCCGATATTTCGCATCGGCACCACGATGGCCATGCTGATCGGCGCGGCATCCCTCGCCCTGCACCTGGGCTGGATTGCGCTGGTCATCCGTCGCAAGTCTTCAATCGGCTTCCTGCGCTGGAAAGTGGATTTGCCAGGAGCACGACTGACTGCCTGGCAGTACCTGCTGGGCGTTGCCGAGATCGCCTGCGCCTCATCGGTGCTGTATTTTTTGCTGCCTGCGGGCGCAGCGCCAGACTACGTCTCCTTCATCGCCATCTATGTAGCAGCGGTGAGTGCTGGCGCCTTGTCGGGGGTCCCGGCGGGACTGGGCGTATTCGAGTCCGTCCTGCTGCTGACACTGCCAGGAGTTTCGGAGGCGCAACTGCTGGGTGCGGTGCTCGCCTATCGCCTGGTATATCAGTTGGTGCCGCTGGGCTTCGCTCTGGTGCTACTGCTGGCATTCGAAGCCTGGACGCCGCGCAAGAACTAGCGCGGCGCAGCCAGCCCGTTCAGGGTTTCGATGTAACGGGCATTTCCGGCGCCACCAAGAGCTGCAGACGACCATAGGGCGAAGGCGGAACCATGTTGGACGCATTGCGCGCCATCCAGGCCGATGCAGCTGGCGTCATCAGGTCGCCTTCGCGACGCTCCTCGGGTGCGGCATCAAGCAGCGCAGCTGGCGTGAACACCACGAGGTAGCGCTCGCGCTCAGTGCTTGGATCAATGGGCAAGGTGAGCGCGAGCCCGGGCTCGCCGCCCAGGGTTGTCAGCCCCTGGTCGAGCTGCAGGCTATCCAGTCCGGCGAGGCGCACCACAATGAAGGTGTCATCGAGCAGCGCGACAACCGGATAGAAGACTCGGCCGAGGCCATCGCGGCTGTTGTCGAACAGGCTCTTGATGCGCACGCGGTACGGCTGCTCACCACGCGGCAGTTCATAGGCCGCAAACGGGCTGAGGCCGCTGTGAAAATCGAAAACCGCACTTTGCCTGTCCAGGCGAGTTTCGATGGAGCCACGATCGGGCATCGTCGTAAAAGAGAATTGCGCCGGATCGTCGCAGCAGACAGGCGTCCTGGCGTAGGCGGCCAGGCGGGCATCACCCCGATCGGCATAGGATGGCGCCGGATTGGTGACACAGCCAGCAACGGCAATGGCGACAAGGATCAGGATCAGGCGCATGTACAGGCTCATCGTCAGCAGGCTACCACGCCCGGCTGTGGCTAGAATACCGCCACCCTTGGCACTTTCTGGATCCGGATGACCCAAGCTACCTACGCAGTCATAGGTGCCGGCATGGCCGGCATATCCTGTGCCCGGCGTCTCGCGGCGACGGGATCGAGCGTGCGGGTCCTTGAGCGCGCGCGCGGCCCCGGGGGTCGCATGGCGACGCGCCGATTCGAGGCCGCATCATTTGATCATGGAGCGCAGTACTTCACCGTGCGCGACGCTGGATTCGCTGCGTTGATCGCTGAAGCCGGGCTCAGCGGCGCCGTGGAGCGCTGGATGCCAACGTGGCCGGGGGGCGAGCAGGAAACCACCGAGCTGTGGGTGGGTAGTCCGGTCATGAGCGCACTACCCCGATTCCTGGCTGAGTCCCTGGATATTGATTACGGCGTGCGCGTTGTCAGACTCGAGCGAAAATCGGCGACTTGGTTGCTGCACGATGATCGGGGCCAGATCCAGGGCCCGTTCGACCGTGTGGTGCTGGCCATGCCTGCACCGGCGGCCGCGGCATTGGCCGCAGGACACAGCAGCAGCGCGGAGCTTGTTGCCGCAGTGCTGATGGCACCGTGCTGGGCCGTGATGCTCGCGCTGGCGGAGCCACTGGTTGGCGTCGTTGATGCCGACTGGCGCGATGACGAGGTGCTGCCCTGGATTGCGCGGAATCGCAGCAAGCCGGGCCGAACCGGCCTGGAGACCTGGGTGCTGCACGCCTCTGCTGAGTATTCACGCCGCCAGTTTGAGGCCGGGGCAGCCCTCATCCAGCGTGAAATGACCGAGCGCTTTGCCCAGCGTGTTGGTATCACGCTGCCCGAGATCATCCTGGCCGACACACAGCGCTGGCGTCACGCACGCGTTGAGCAGCCCCTGGGCGAACCCTTCCTGCTGGACCAGTCTGCGAGCCTGGGCTTCTGCGGCGACTGGTGCCTCGATGCCCGGGTCGAGGCGGCATATCTCTCTGGCGATGCGCTCGCCACGGCCTGGCTCGGTTAACATCCACCTCCCTGACGGAATTACCCATGTTGCCACTGCAAACTGTCCGCCCTTCACGTTGGTTCATGGCAGGCGCTGCCTTGCTGCTTAGTGCCTGTGCCCACCAGGCAACCCAGGATACGGAGTCTTCCCGCATGTCGATGACTGAGCCGGCACCGCCGGTTGCCGAAGTGAAGCCACATGTAGTGACTTCGCCAAACGGTGATCGCAATGATCCCTACTACTGGCTGCGCGACGATTCGCGTTCGGACCCGGCGGTGCTCGCCTACCTGAACGCGGAGAACGACTACAAGGCAGCGATGACGCAGCACACGGAGGCCCTTGAGGAACGCGTGTACCAGGAGATCGTCTCGCGCATCAAGCAGGACGACAGCACCGTTCCCTATCGCAAGCGGGGCTTCTGGTATTACACCCGTTTTGAGAGTGGCCAGGAATATCCTGTGCATGCACGCAAGGCGGGAGGTCTTGATGCGGTCGAGCAGGTCATGCTTGACGGCAACGCCATGGCCAGGGGCCATGACTTCTTCCAGATCTCCGGGCTGGAAATCGCGCCAGACAATCGCCTGCTGGCCTGGGCCGAGGACACCGTGGGCCGGCGCCAGTACACGTTGCGTTTCAAGGACCTCGACACCGGTGTGGTGTTGGCCGATCGCATTGAGAATGCAGAAAGCGACATCGCCTGGACGGCCGACAGCGCCAGCGTCATCTATGTCGAGAAGCACCCGGAGACCTTGCTGGGCTATCGCATCCGCCGTCACGTGCTGGGCACGGACCCTGCTACTGATGTGCTGATCTATGAGCAGGATGACCTGAGTTTCTACACAGGTGTGACGATCACCAAGGACGAGCGTTACCTGCTGATCGTTGCAGAAAGCACAGTGTCCAGCGAGGTGCGCTATGCCAGCGCCGCGGATCCGGCGCTCAAGTTCAAGGTGTTCCTGCCGCGCCAGCGCGACCATGAGTATTCAGTGGACCACCTCGATGGTCGCTGGATCATTCGCAGCAACTGGAATGCGAAGAATTTCCGGCTGATGGAGGCGGATGTCGGCAAGGAAGGTGATCGCAACAACTGGCGTGAATTGGTGGCCCACCGCGATGATGCATTCATCAACGACTTTGACGTATTCCAGGGCTTCCTGGCCATCGGCGAACGCTCGGGCGGCCTGCGCAAGATCCGCATCCGGCCGTGGACGGGTGATGGTGATTTCTTCATCGCCTCTGACGAGCCGGCCTACGCGGCATATATGGGTAACAACGCCGAGATCGACAGTCATGTGGTGCGCTACATCTACAGCTCGATGACCACGCCGGCGACCACCTATGACTACGATGTTCGTACCGGTGAACGTACATTGCTGAAGCGCGACCCGGTACTCGGTGACTTTGATCCGGCGAACTATGTCACCGAGTTTCGCTGGGCGACGGCGCGTGATGGCGCCAAGGTCCCGGTGTCACTGGTCTACCGCAAGGGTTTCGTGCGGGACGGGCGGGCTCCCTTGCTGCAATACGGTTACGGTTCCTACGGCATCTCCATGGACCCGACATTCAGCATTACGCGCCTGTCGCTGCTCGATCGCGGCTTCGTCTTTGCCATCGCCCACATCCGCGGCGGGCAGGAGATGGGACGGGCTTGGTACGAGTCCGGCAAGCTGCTGAACAAGAAGAATACCTTCACTGATTTCATCGACGTCACGCGATTCCTGGTGGCGGAGCGCTACGCGGATCCGGCGCGGGTGTCAGTGATGGGTGGCAGCGCCGGTGGCCTGTTGATGGGCGCGGTGGTCAATATGGCGCCGGCTGAGTATCGCGCCATGGTGGCCCAGGTGCCCTTCGTTGATGTCATGACCACCATGCTGGACGAGAGCATTCCGCTGACCACGGGCGAATTCGATGAGTGGGGCAATCCGAAGCAGAAGAAATTCTACGACTACATGTTGTCCTATTCGCCCTACGACAACATCACACGTCAGGACTATCCGGCCATGCTGGTGACGACCGGCCTGTGGGACAGCCAGGTGCAGTATTACGAGCCCGCCAAGTGGGTGGCGCGGCTGCGCACCCTGAACAGCGGCAAGCACCCACTGCTGTTTCGCACCACCATGGAGGCCGGGCACGGCGGCAAGTCGGGGCGCTTCCAGCGCTATCGCGAGATTGCCGAGGAATACACTTTTATCCTTGACCAGTCCGGGATCGGGAACTGACGCGGATGGCATTGGCCGCCTGGCTGGGGCGCGTAGTCAATGCCAGGCCGGAGGAAGTTCCGGGGCTTCTTGCGGCCTTCGGTTACCACTTCCTGCTGTTTACGGCCTACTACATCCTGCGACCATTGCGCGACAGCATGGGCGTCACCAGTGGCGTGGAGAATCTTGACGACCTGTTTGGTTACACGCTGCTGGGCATGCTGGCGGCAGTGCCGCTATTCGGCTGGATCAGTGGCCGCTTTCCTCGCCAGGTGTTCCTGCCCTGGACCTACCTGTTCTTCGCCGCGCAACTGATCGGTTTCTGGTTTCTGTTCTCGGCCAATGAGGACGACACCAGCACCGCCAAGGCGTTTTTTGTCTGGGTCAGTGTCTTCAACCTGTTCGTGGTCTCCGTATTCTGGAGCTTCATGGCCGACCTGTTCAACAAGGAGCAGGGCAAGCGCTTGTTCGCGTTCATCACCTCGGGCGCCAGCGCCGGCGGCATTGCCGGTTCCGCCGTGGCCGCCTTCCTGGCGCAGGAAATTGGCGAGGTCAACCTGCTGCCGATTTCGGCGGCACTGCTAACCTCGACCTTGCTGCTGATGCGATACCTCATGGGTTGGAGCGCGCGCCAGTCGGGTCAGGGCGAGCGCATTGCGGAGCGCCCCATCGGTGGCAACCCCTTCGCCGGCATCGTGCGGGTCTTTACCTCGCGCTACCTGTCGGGCATTGCCGCCTTCGTATTCCTGATGGCCGCGGTCAATACCTTCCTGTACTTGCAGCAGGCGAACCTGTTGGGCATCCACTACCCTGACGGCGCCGCGCGCACCGCATTCCTGGGGCGCATCGAACTGGTGATGAGCGTTTCAACGGTGCTGCTGCAGGTCTTTGCGGTAGGGCGCCTGACGAAATTCTTTGGCGTCGCCCGCATGATCGTCCTGGTGCCGCTGTTCGTGGTCGCCGGATTCCTGCTGATCGCCGCCTCACCAACGCTGGCGACACTGGTGGGTGTATTCATCGCGCGGCGAGTCGGGCAGTACGCCATCGTTCGCCCCTGCCGCGAGATGCTCTATACAACGGTGGATCGCGAGTCCAAGTACAAGGCCAAGAACGTCAACGACACGCTGGTCTATCGCACCAGCGACTTTGTCGTGGCCAAGGGCCACGATGCGATCGTTTCCGCGTGGTCTGCCAGTCTTTCGGGGATTGCCCTGGTCGGGGCCGCGGCTGCCGCGCTGTGGGCAGCAGTGGCCTTTGGGCTCGGCCGCGCACACGAGCGCATGGCGGCCGAGCGATCGCGGGCCTGATCAGTCAGCCAGCGTGAACCGCAGGCGCATCGCCACGCGCTGGTCTATGACCTTGCCGTTGACCATGCGCGGCTGGTAACGCCACCGTTCGATGGCATCGGTCGCGGCCGAATCAAACATCTCGGACGGCTCGCCCTTGATGACGGTGATGTCGGCGGTCGAGCCGTCGGCCCGGACGATGAATTCCACGTCGACCCAGCCCTGGATGCTGCGGTTCAGCGCCCGGTTGGGATAGCGCGGCGCCACGTAGTGCAGGCGCTGCATCTCGTTCTCTTGCAGGATGGTGGGCACGCGCGCCGTCGCTGCCAGTTGCTGGGCAGCGATATCCGAGCGCACGGCATCGGTGTCTGCGCGTGCCGCGCCTGAGGCGATGGCCGTTTCCAGCATGGCTTCAGCCGCTGGAATGCGCTTGTCGGTGGTCAGGCGCCGAGCTTCGCCCAAAGCGCGCGTCGCCAGCAGCGCACTGGTCTCGGCCAGGCCTGGGTAATTGGGGTCGGCGGCCCGCAGCAGGTCGGTGTAGTGGCGGGCGGAGTCGGTGGCAGGTTCGATCAGTCGGTCCTGGGCAATGCGCTGATTGGCCAGCGCCAGCATGCGCGCGCGCTGCTCACGGGAATCACCCTGGCGAGACTTGTCTACCTCGGCACGTAGCGCAGCAACGCGCGTGGAATCCACGCCCAGTGCGGCGGCGTGTTGTAGCCAGATGGCGGCCTCGTCTGTCTTGCCGGCACCCATGGCCTCGCGGGCACGCAGCTGCAGCAGGGCCGACAGGGCCATGGCGCCCTGGGCGACCGCTGGATTGCGCGAATCAACGCGTCGGGCCTCGATCAGGTGGGCCAGTGCACTGTCATTACCCTCGACCAGCTTGCCCTTGGCAATTCGTTCGTTGGACAGCTCAACCAGCGACTGGGCACGGGCGGAATTGGCAGCGGCTGTTGCCGCCGCCACCTGCTCAGGTGCGCGACTGAGTTCCATTGCGATTCGCTCGCGCTGCTGTTCAAGCTGCGCGGAAAAGAATGCCAGCCGCGGATGATCGGGTCGCGCCGAACGTGCGGCATCGACCGCGTTGGCCAGCGCGACAAAATCACCGTCCACGGTGGCCTTCTCGGCCACGCCCATCAACTTGTCGGCAACCCGGTCCAGTCCCTGCAAGGCCGGGCGGTTGCCTGGATCGCGCGCCAACGCGGAGCGATACAGGGCGATGGCGTTGTCTTCAGGCGGATCAATCAAGCGGCCCTGGCTGAATGCAACGCCCGCAGCGTCGAGCAACTTCAGCACGGCCGGGTCCTTGCCCGAGGGCGATCCCGCCGCGGTGGCGGTCTCTGCATTGGGCGCCGGCGACATCAGGCCGCGCCAGGGCTGGTAGCTGGCCAGCAAGTAGACCACGCCAATCGCTGCCACGATGGCCAGGCCACGGATAGCAAAGGCCTGCACGCGGGCGGGATCGAACTTGGCCAGCGGCGATACGAAATCCGGAATGCGGAGGCTAATGGGCATGGGCGTCTCGGCACGCGGGGCCGCTGCCGGCACCTCGGTGGGACGCTCCTCAACCCGCCGGTTGGTCGCATCAACAAAGGTCTTGATGCGCTCAATCGACGCCGGCTTGTGCAGGAAGCGAAAGATCGTTCCGGAAGAGACCAGTGCCGCCAGTTCGGTCTCGTCATTGCGCCTGCCGGCAACGATGATCGGCAGGTCGGGAAACTGCTGGTGTATGCGCGTAACCAGCGTCGCGGTGTCGTGGTCTGCCAGCGATGCGTCTACCAGCAGCGAGGCATTGCCCGCAGCGACCACCAGGTCGGCAGCATGCGTTGCATCGTCGGCGCGCCAGACGCGGTGGTTGCCGGCCAGCGCCTCACGCAACTGATCGATCAGCGCGGGATCGGCGGACAGCACGATCAGGTTGACGCCGTTGTGACGCGCGCGTGGCGCAGTGTTCTCTGCGGCTGCGGCCGCGGGTATATCAGCTGGTTTCTTCACGTTTGACCCCGACATTTCCTTCCCGCCTTTGTTGCGCAAATCTGCGCGAAACGCGCCTTGCTGCCGGCATGGGCCCGGCGAGGTAGATCTTTGACAAAATCCTCCGTGGCGAACGAGATACAAGTCTCGGTTTTGCGCCTGCCAACGTGATCTGAGTCGGAAAATTCCGTGATTCCGTGTGCTTAGCCCAAAGGGGCAGGAACAGTCCACTGTGCGGACACGTGGCGTTGCTGATTCGCCACAGCCGCTGGATGAGGCCCCTAAGACTCGGATTATGTGAATCTCGACAACTCCCCGCGAACGTGCCTAAGGTGGCCACCGTCAGAGGTATCCGGCAGCGTCGCGACGCAATTGCGCAGGCTCACAAGAAGCCACGATCCGCCGGGAGTTGTAGTCGTAACTGGGGTTGGCGTGCCAACAGATTTGAGCATGAAAAGGCAAATTACCTTCGTTTCCTGCCTGCCGACGGAGCACCACCACCAGCTCGAGTCCCTGCTGTTCTTTAACCATTGCCAGGGCCGTGTCCGCAATGGCATCCAGACCGCCATTGACCGCTATGGCCCACCAGAGATTGTCGAGGAAGGCTCTGGCCTGCGAGTTCGGGTGGCTGGGCCAACCGATGTGCAGTGCCTGTTCGCCATCGAGACGGAAGGCAAGGTGTCCCGTCCCGTTGGCGTGATCCTTTACCTGCGTGACAGTTTCGAGCGCATCACGGTACTTCACCTGGTGGTGGCCGAGGCCTACGCTGCTGGCGGTCCACGCGCGCACTACAACCTGCTGCTGCGCCTGGTGCAGGCGGTCAAGCGAGTAGCCCGCTGCACGGCAGGTATTCGCCATATCGAGTTGCTCTATACCCGCCACCGTCCGCGCGCCGCGTTCGCCTGATTGCCGCCCTTTCCCGGGCACTAACCCGCCTTTGTCTGGTCAGAGGGGTCGGGCCGCGCCTGACGCCAGGCGCTAAGATAACGACCTTCCGCGCCAACCCAGGGGCGCGATTACCGACTGACCTGAGGAGATTTTCATCATGAACCGAATCCTGCGACCCCTGGCAGCGCTTCTGGCACTGGCTGTCTGCTCCATCCCGGTGGCGCAGGCCGCCTCGAAGGCACAACTCGATGCTGAGGTGCGTGAGGCCATCAAGGCGTTATACGACCACTCCTCTGCCGCGCGCGAGCTTGCCGGGAAATCCGCCGGCATGGTGGTGTTCCCCAAGGTCATCAAGGGTGGCGTGGTTGTTGGGGGAGAATTTGGCGAGGGCGCCCTGTTGGTGGGCGGAAAGACCGTGGCCTACTACAACATTGTTTCAGGCTCGATCGGCTTTCAATGGGGACTCCAGCGCAAGAGCCAGGTCATCCTGTTCATGAGCCAGCGCGAACTCGACAAGTTCCGCAAGAGCGAGGGCTGGAAGGCGGGTGTAGATGGCAGCGTTGCGCTAGCCACGCTCGGCGCCGGCGGGCAGATTGATACCGAGACGGCGAAGAAGCCGATCATCGGCTTCATCTATTCAAATAAGGGCCTGATGTACAACCTGACGTTCGAGGGCTCCAAGCTGACCGAGATCGTCAAGCAGTAGGCGGGCCCTTGGCCGGGCCGCCCGATAGCCCGCCCGTCAGCACCAGGCGCATGGCGGTTTCCACCGGCAGGTCCAGCGGCTCCAGCGAGTCTCGCGGCAGCAGGACCGTATAGCCACCGATCTGGTAGCTCAGCGGAAAATACACGGCTACTAGTTCGTTCCGGGGGTCGGCGACGCCCATGTCGCCGACTTCGTCGCGGGTGACGAAGCCAATCAGGCGCGCATCGCCAAACCTGGCGGCAACGACGCGTTGCAGGTCGCGCTTTTCGCCTCCGGCCGGCAACAACTGTACGAAATCACGAATCGCGCCGTAGATGGTCTTGACCACCGGGATGCGATCCAGGAACCGTTCCCAGGCCTCCAGCAGCTGGCGCACCAGGAAGGCATTCACCAGCACGCCTGCCAGCAGTACCAGCGCGACGGCGGCAAGGATGCCCATGCCCGGCCAGTAGAAGCGCTCGGGCAATACCAGGGTGATCAAGCGGCGCAGCAACGATTCAGTCGAGCTGCCCATCCACCACAGCAGCCAGATCGTCAGGCCAATCGGCAGGACTACTACCACTCCACGCACCAGGGCGCTGCGAAGCTTGCGTAGCAACAAATTCGAATTCATGCCGATCCCTGCCATGACGATGATGCGAGCGCATCATACCGGGGCGCCGCCCGCGCCGAATCCAAAAGTCAGTGTCATGAAACTGGTTTTTGTGGCTAATAGCTTCAAAATGCTACGATCATGCGCCCATCTGTCGCCAAACGCGCCTATCAGCGTCTGTTATCATGTCAATCGCAAGTAATTGATTAATAGAGGAGAAGAAAGGATGGCAGTAGCCAAAGTCACGGAAATCATCGCCACTTCAAGCAAGAGTTTTGAGGACGCCATAGCCAGTGGCGTCAGGCGGGCGAACAAGACCCTGAAAAATGTCAGCTCGGCCTGGGTGGCCGATCAGGAAGTCTCGGTTGAGAAGGGTAAGATCACCGGCTTCAAGGTGCGCATGAAGATCACCTTCGTACTCGAGGGCTAAGGCCATGATGCTGCGAATTCTTTTCCTGTCCCTGATGCTCTCGGTCGTTGCCGCCAGCGCCTCCGAGGTCGTGACGACGGCGCCCGATGAACTGGCGTTTCGCCTGTCGACCCAGCCCACAGGCTTGCTTGTCCTGGACGTCAGGACAGCGGAGGAATTCGCAGCGGGCCACGTGCCGGGCGCGATCAATATCTCGCACGATGTCCTGGATTCGCGAATTTCCGAACTGGAATCGGCGCGTGATACTGACATCGTTGTCTACTGTCGCAGCGGCAAGCGTGCCGGGCTAGCGATCAGCATGCTCGAGAAGGCCGGCTTCACCCGCCTGGTACACCTTGAAGGTGACTACATTCGCTGGAGCGAGGAAGGCCGGCCGGTCGAGTCGACCCCGGCGGAATAGCCCGCCCTCAGGCCTCGTGGCATTCCTGCACGGAAACGACAATACAGCCCGGACCGCCATGAACACCGAAAGCCGTGCCCAGCGGTATCAGCGGCCAGGCCTCGATGTCGTTGCGTCCCACGGTGATGGCGTGTAGTACGGCCTGGCCGACATCAGCGGAGTTGGCGTGGGCAACCGCCACACGCCAACGCTTGCCGCGAGGCAGCTTGCGACTAACGAACTCAGAAAATTTCCCAAACATGCGCTTGCGTCCCAGCAGGATGCCGCCGAGCCCGATGCTGCCATTGGCATGAACGGCCAGTAACGGCGTGATATGCAGCCAGTCCGCCAACGTCCTGAGCCATCCCGGGACGCGCCCACCACGAACGGCGTAGTCCAGCGTTTCCAGGCAGGCCCAGGTGCGTGTTTCAGCGCGCGCCTTGAGCGCGGCTTGCTCAACCGCTGATGCGTCCAGGCCTTCTGCCGCTGCTTCCGCCGCGCGAATGGCGACCAGTCCCTGGCCCAGCGAGACGTTACTGGAATCAACGGCGATTATCCGCGCGTGTGTGTTCGCACGCGCGGCACCTGCCTCGCCACTCTGGAATGTGCCACTGACCTGGGCCGTGAGTCCGACATAGACCACCGACTCATAGTGCGAGCCGAGAAACTCGAAGGCGCGGCGAAAATCTCCCGGCGGCGGCAACGAAGTCTTCGGGTGCGAGGGGTTGGTGGCCAGCTCATGGAAGAATTGCTCGGGTGTCAGGCTTACCTTGTCGAGAAAACTCTGGCTGCCAAAGCTCAGCCGTGCCGGCACCATGTGGATGTCAAACTGCTCCAGCAGTGAATCCGGCAGGTCGGCCCCCGAATCAGTGAGGATCGCGACCTTGCGACGGGACACATGGTGGGCAGCCTCTTGCTGGCGATGCATGTCATCGGCCTTGTGGCCACTGACCTCACCGAAGCGTGACGCGAGCTCAAACAGTTGCTGCGGCTCGTTCAAGTGTAAGTGCACCTTGACCTTGCGATGAGTGCCGGCAACGACGAGGCTCGAACCCAGCACTGAAAGCGCCTCGCGCAGCTGGCGTCGGTCGATTCCCTCACCGGTGATCATGCACTCGGTGCAGTAGCGATGCGCCAGGTCCTGGGTCTCCCCGGCCGCCATGCCCTCTTCGTGCACAGGTGTGGGCGCGTTGGCGTCATCCACCTGGCCGGTGTGCAGGAATTCCGACATACCGGCCAGCAGCTCGACAAAGCCCATCGCACCCGCATCCACGACATTGGCGCGGCGCAGGCTTTCGAGCTGCGTGCGCGTGGCTTCCAGGGATTGCCGGGCAATGACCAGCGTCTCAGAGAACAGCGCAGGAAAAGCGCCAGTGGAACCGCGGGTCACTGCCTGCTGGACCGAGCGGGCAAAGTCACTGAGTACGGTCAGGATGGTGCCTTCGCGCGGATCCGACATGGCTTCGCGCGCATAGCTGGCGCCGCCGCTGACTGCGTCGGAGAAATCACGCACGGAGATCGATGGCAGGTGCCCCACCCGGTCACCTACCCCCAGCAGGAATTGCGCGAAGATGGCGCCGGAGTTGCCGCGCGCCCCGTCCAGTGCAGCATCGGCAACGCGGACCAGCGTGCGTCCGGCATGCTCGTCGGGATTGTCGCGCAGGCAGGCCAGTACCGACTGCAGTGTCAGCGCGAGGTTGGTGCCGGTATCGCCGTCCGGCACGGGAAAGACGTTGATCTTGTTGATGATCTCTTCGCGGGAGGTCACCCGGTAAATGCCGGCGCGCAGCGCCGCCGACAACTGCGACCCATCGAGCACGTCTGTTGCCATCGTCAAGTCCGGGATTCCAGCGCTGCTGCTATTGGCGCGGCAGCAGGAAGCGCTGCCCGCGATAGGTCAGGACCACGCCCTCGCGGCTGATGCCCTCGATGACCGGGCCCTCCGTCAGTGTGTTGCCTGCGAGGTAACGCCGGCCATTGATGAAGACTGCGCGCCGCGCAGGATCATCCATATAGATATGAAGGTCGACGGACAGTGGCGGCAGGCCCGCCGTGACCTGCGCAGGCAGTGAATTGATGTTGGGCACGTACTGCGGGTCGCGCGTCACTGAGGGCTGCGGTGCGGCAGTGGGCAAGAGTGACGGGTCTGGCGCTGCAGGAGCGGGCGCCACAGCCACGGGCGCGAGTGCAACTTCATTCAGTGGCAGTTCGGCCACCGGCCCGTGGTCTGGCGCAGGTCCAGGATCGGCGACTGCTGCTGGCGCGGGCGCTATTGGTGCAGCTTCACCAATGACCGGCGATGCCAGTGCAGGCAGCGTGGCCGCAGTGTTTTCCTCGCCGCCACTGCGCAGCAGGAAGAAGGCCAGCACACCAAGGTTGAGGGCGATCAGTGCGATGACCGCCAGCATCATCGTCGGCGACTCGCGCATCGCCCGGCCGGCAGGCAACTCGGCAATGCTGGGGCCACTTTGTCGCTGGCGCTCATGTTCGGACTTTCGCAAGGCGTCCAGGATGAAGCTCATGGCCGATGGCCTCCCAGGGTGGGCGTGCCTGCCAGTGCGAGCGCTGCATCGAGAGCGAGCTGAGTCTGCACGCCGGCAACGCCATCAACATCGAGCCGGCGACTCTTCTGGAAAGCCGTCACCTGTTGCGCGAGGCCGGCATCAAAAAAATCGCCTGGCGACTCGCTGCCGGCATTGCCCGCCAGTTGGTCCAGGCTGCGGCGCAGCCAGCGCACGTCATCACCCTGCATGCCGGTGCGCAAGGCACGCAGCACGCCGGCGGGCGGTCGCCACAACAGCAGCGATTCACCGAACCAGAAATCTGCCAGCTGGGCGATAGGCACCTGTACTGGATCGCTGCCTATCAGCAATGAAGCTTGGTCGCCGGCCAGTCCCAGGAGGACCACCTGGTGTTGTTCACTCGCGGCATCCAGCAGGGAAAGCACCGCCGGCCGATCAAGCTGCTTGAGTTGTGCCAGCGAGCCGCGCTGGCTTACGCAGTCCAGACCCTGCGTCGCCAGCTGCTCGCAGGCGCTGCCGAGCGTCGGATCGACTTGCACGCCCCAAACTGCGGAAAGTGCCTGAAGCGCAGATTCGTCAGAGCTGCGCTCACCCGCTGCGGCCAGCAAATCGGCCAGGTTCAGGGCAGGCGGGGTCGTGGGCAGTGGCGGCGGAATTTCCACGGGCAACTGCACTGGCTGCTCTTGCGCAGACGCCTGTGCTGGTGCATCGGAAGCTGAATTCCACAAGGCGAAGCCCAGCAGCGCCACACCCACCGTGGCGCCGACGGCAGCCACCCATGAAGCCCAGCGCGGCAACACGGGCCGACCGTAGACTTCCGCCGCCGCCCGCCGGATTAGCGCTGCCGACACGCGATGCTCCTCGCGAGTGTAGGCGCCGAGCAGGGCGCGATCGGCCACTACGTTGATGATGCGTGGTACACCGCCCGCCAGGCGATGCAATTCCGCCAGCGCGCCGGAGGAGAACAGTTCGCTGGTGGCGCCGGCAACGCGCAGTCGATGGCGCACATAGGCCGTCGTCTCCGGACGTCGCAGCGCCTCGAGGTGATAGCGGCCAGTCACGCGCTGGGCCAGCTGGCGCAGGTCCGGGCGTGACAGCACGTCGCGTAACTCGGGCTGGCCGATCAGGATGATCTGCAGCAGCTTCTGCGTGGCGGTCTCTAGGTTAGTCAGCAGCCTGACCTGTTCGAGCACATCGGGGCTCAGGTTCTGCGCCTCGTCCACCATCAGCACGATGCGCCGGCCACGGCTGTGGGCATCCAGCAGGTATTGGGTCAGTAGGTCAACCAGCGCCTTGACGCTGCCGGCGGCCTCGGCAGGAACGTGCAGGTGCAGCTCGTCGCAGATGCCCTGCAGGAATTCCGCAGCCGTCACGCGTGGATTGAGGATCAGCGCGACATCGCACTGCTGAGGCAGTTGCTGTAACAGGCTGCGCAGCACCGTGGTCTTGCCGGTGCCCACCTCGCCGGTCAGCTGGATGAATCCGCCTGCCTCGGTAACGCCATAGGCAAGGTGTGCCAAGGCCTCCGCATGCCGTTCGCTCAGGTAGAGGTAACGGGGGTCCGGCGTGATGGCAAACGGCTTTTCGGAAAGGCCGAAAAAACTTGAATACATAGGGGCATTGCGCCCGTGTCGGCTCGAAGGGCGACCATGATGCCCTTTGGGGCGGCAGGCTGCAAAGCGGTGCTTTTGGGCTGGCTGGGCGGGGCCCAGGGAGGTCAGGATCCCTTCTTGCTGCTGCCGCGCCGCACGGCATCACTGCCGTATTTGCCGCGAATTCGATCCAGGGCCTCATCCAGCTTGCCGGAGGCCGTGGATTCCCGGGAGGCAAACATGTCGAGTTGCCGTGCGGGCGCCAGGTCGGCCACGCCGACGCCGAGCAGGCGCACGGCCACACGCGGATGCTGCTCGAACCAGCGCTGTAATAGCTCCTCGGCCACCGTGGCGACGAGGCGCGATTCCTGGGTGCGCGGATGGAAGCTGCGCTGGCGCGTGAAGGTGACGAAATCCCGCTGGCGCACCTTGATCTGCACCTGGCCGGCTTTCAGATTGTCGGCCCGCAAGCGCGACGCGGTGCGATCAGCCAGCTGGGCCAGCCGTGCGTAAAGCTCGGCATGGTCCTTGATGTCCGTCTCGAAGGTCTCCTCCGAGCTGATCTGCTTCATTGCGGCGTCGGCCACGACCGCGCGCTCGTCAATCCCCGAGGCGCGCTCGCGGATCTCGCGGGTGTCGCGCCGGAACAAGGGCCACAGCACGGACTCCGGCGCCTTGCGCAACTGGCCGAGGGTAAAGAGACCCTGTGATTCCAGGCGCGCCGCCGTCTTGTTGCCGATGCCATGGAGTTGTCCCACCGGCAGCGGGTCGAGGATGGCGGTGACCTGGTCGGGCAGTATCACCGTCAGGCCATCGGGCTTGTTCATGCCTGAGCCGAGCTTGGCGAGGAGCTTGTTGTGCGACACGCCCACCGAGGCACTCAGTCCGGTGCGCTCGCGAATCTTTTGCTTGATCGCGGCGGCTATCTTTTCGCCGTCGCCCAGCAGCGAGCGGCTGGCGGTGACATCGAGGAAGGCCTCGTCCAGCGACAGTCCCTCGATCAGGTCGGTGAACTCGCCAAAGACCTCAAACACCTGTTGCGAGACTTCGCGATAGCGCTTCATGCGTGGCGCGACGCATATGGCCTGTGGGCAGCGCCTCAGGGCCTCCGCGGTTGGCATGGCCGAGTGCACGCCAAAACGCCGCACCTCGTAGCTGGCCGCGGCAACCACACCGCGACCGCCCTTGCCGCCAACGATGACGGGCAGGCCTGCGAGCTCGGGATGATCATGCTGTTCGACTGCAGCGAAAAACGCGTCCATATCCACATGCAGGATTGAACGGTGGGCGCTCATGGCGGGCTAGAGCTGCAGCATGGAGTAGAACAGCCCGATCAAGATGGTCATGCCCAGCAGCACGAAATAAATCATGCTCATGGCCGCAAACTTGAGGCTGGTCTTCCACCGGCCTTCTGCGTAGACGACACGCATGCTGCGAAATACGTAGTAAGGCAGGTACAGCATCATCGCCGCGCCGATGGCACCCAGCAGGTTCATGAATGGCAGCTTGATGGCCGATACTGCGTTGACCAGCGCCGCCGCGGTCAGCAGCAGGAAGATGAGGGCGTGGGTGTGTAGGTAGGCGACCAGGTGCTCGACATACAGTCGTCGAGGTCGCCAATAGAACAGCAGTGCGATGGCCGCCATCAGGGGCAGGAACAGGAACATCAGCTTGGGCGCAGTGCTCAGGAACAGTGCGTTCAGCCGCTTGCCATTGTCGGCTCGGACTTGCTTGCAGGCGTTTTCAAGCGCCGGCCCGAACCGGGCCAGCCAGCCCTCGCCCAGCTCAAAGTTGCATCCCTGCGCCGCTGGTGTAGCGCCGGTTCCTTCAGCTTGATTCGGAGTGGCACGGGTTGCCAGCACAGCCTCAATTCGACTGGCTGCTTCCGCACTGGTCTTCGCACCAGGCAGCGCATCCTGAATTCGACTGGCCAACTCGGGATCATCGGCCGTCTGGACGGCCATTTCATTGATGCTGCTGGCAAGACCCAAATCATCAGTGCTTTCTAGCTCGAGAATCTCGGCGCCCGGCAGGATGGAAGTCAGGGCGAAAAACAGCACGCTGATAATCAGGTACAGGCGAAAAGGCGGCAGGTAGCGCTGGTGACGTCCGGCAATGAACTCCCGGGTCAGTTCGCCCGGGCGAAACAGCAATGACTTCAGCGTGCGCCAGGCCCGGCTGTCCAGGTGCAGGATGGAATGGGTAATGTCGCCTGCCACTTCACGCATCGACAGCACGTGCATACCGCGGGCCTGGCCACATTCCGGGCAGTATTGGCCGGGCACCGGCGTGTCGCAATTCAGGCAGGCTGGTGCGGCCAGCACCTCGGTCTGCAGGTGTTCTCCCGGGGTCAACAGGCGCCGGCTGCAGCACAGCCGCTCACCAAAGCGCGCGACGCCATCGGCGCGCAGCCGCGGCGCATCATGTTCCAGGTAATTGCTGAGCGCGACTGCACTGACCAGGCGGTACTCAATTCGCCGCCGCCGCGGCTCATCGGCGGCAGTCTGCAGTTGCTGGATCCGGGCATCAATGAAGCCGGGGCAGCTGAGCACTTCACGGACATGCCCGGGCAGCCAGGCGTCGAATTCCTCGACGACCTCAGGGTCGATGGAGCACTCGACCTCGTAGAGGACTGCCGCTACCGCCGTCATGCGGCGAGTGTAACCCGCCACGGCAAATATGCCGTGGCGGGGCAGGGTCAGGCGACCTGGGCTGTGCCTTGGCTGGGCGGCGAATCCTGGCTTGCTGCGAGCTCAGCCGGGTCGAAGTCATCCACGTGGATGATGGCCATCACCTTGCGGTCGTACTCGCGCAACTGCGCCGCCTCGGCCTCGCTGAGGATGCCCGCGGCCAGGGCCTCACGGATCTGGCCTGGCAGCTCAAGCGCAGTGACGCGCCCGGTCTTGATGCCATCGACGCGGATCCTCTTTTCCAGGGGCTCGGCGGCGATGGTCAGTTCCATGGCCTCCTGCACCAGGCCGAGGTGATTGGTGGGCTCCAGGGTACGGTAGACGTACTGGCACAGGCGCTCGCGCGCTTCGCCGGGGTTCATCACCAGCTCGCAGATCTTCGGGATCAGCCGGTCTGAGGGCGCCGAGTAGGTGAGCCCGCGCGGGAAGATGAACACGCGCATGAACACCGCCAGCCAGCGCACCGGGAAGTTGCGCAGGAAGCTGTGCAGTTGCTCCTGTGCGTCATACAGCAAAGAACGGCAGGCGTACTCGACCAGTGGCAGGTCGGCCGCGGGGCGGCCCTGGTTTTCATAGTGCTTCAGCACCATCGAGGCCAGGTACATGCTGGAGAGCACGTCACCCAGACGCGCCGACAGGCTTTCCTTCTTCTTCAGGTAACCGCCCAGCGAGAGCATGGCCACGTCAGTAGCAAAGGCAAACGAGGCGCTGAAGCGGTTGATGTGCTCGAAGTAACGTTTGGTCGGCCCACTCATCGGCGCGGTGACGATGCGTGACAAGGTCAGGGAAGTGATCAATGAGCGGACGGCGTTGGAGATGGTGAAGCCGATGTGGCCAAACAACGCGGCATCAAATTCGCGCAAGGCCTTGCGATGATCCGGGTTGCGTGCTGCCTCCATCTCCTTCAGCACCCAGGGATGGCAGCGCACCGCGCCCTGGCCAAAGATGATCAAGTTGCGGGTCAGGATGTTGGCGCCTTCCACCGTGATCCCGACCGGCACCAGCTGGTAGCCGCGGCCAAGATAGTTCTTGGGCCCAAGGCAGATGCCCTTGCCGCCCTGCACGTCCATGGCGTCGTTGGCCACCATGCGCCCCATTTCGGTGGCGTGGTACTTGAGGATGCCGGAAGGCACTGACGGCTTCTCGCCGCCATCAATGGCGCCCGTGGTCACCGAACGCGCCGCGTCCATGATGTAAGTGCGCGCGGCCATGCGAGCGATCACTGCCTCGACGCCCTCAAAGCGCCCAATGGGCATGTTGAACTGGCGACGGATGCGCGCATAGGCGCCGGTGGAGTACACCGCGCCCTTGGAGCCGCCGGTTGCTGATGAGGGCAGCGAGATGCAGCGACCCACCGAAAGCTGCTCGACCAGCATGCGCCAGCCCTGCCCCGCCATCTTCGGGCCACCAATAATGGCATCCAGCGGAATGAACACGTCCTTGCCATCGATCGGGCCATTCTGGAACGGCACGTTGAGCGGGAAGTGGCGCCGGCCAATGCTGACACCGGGCGTATTGCGTGGCACCAGTGCGGCAGTAATGCCGTAATCGATTTTGTCGCCGCCCATCAGCTTGTCCGGGTCGAACAGGCGAAACGCCAGGCCGATGACGGTCGCCACCGGGGCCAGCGTGATGTAGCGCTTGGAGAAATTCAGGCGGATGCCGATGACCTCGCGGCCCTGGTAATTGCCGCGGCAAACAATGCCCGTATCGGGTATCGATCCGGCGTCCGAACCGGCGCGCGGTGCCGTGAGGCCGAAGCAGGGCACTTCATCGCCGCGCGCCAGGCGCGGCAGGTAGTGGTCCTTCTGCTCCTCGGTGCCGTAGTGCAGCAAGAGTTCGGCCGGGCCCAGTGAGTTTGGCACCACGACGGTTGAGGCCACAGTGCCGCTGCGGCTGGCGATCTTCACCACCACGCAGGAATGGGCGTAGGCGGAAAATTCCAGGCCACCGTACTTCTTGGGGATGATCATTGCCCAGAAGCCCTTCTTCTTGATGAAGGCCCAGACTTCCGGCGGCAGGTCGGCGCGGCGATGGGTGATGTCCCAGTCGTCGATCATGCGACACAGTTCTTCGCAAGGCCCATCGATGAAGGCCTGTTCCTCGGCAGTCAGCTTGGGCACTTTCGCCGACAGCAGCTTGTCCCAGTTCGGTCCGCCGCTGAACAACTCGCCATCCCACCAGACCGTGCCGGCTTCAAGCGCCTCGCGCTCGGTCGAGGACATTGGCGGCAACATGCGCTTGTAGACCTTGAGGAAGGGTCGCGAGATCGCCCAGCGCCTGAGCGGCAGGATGTTCAGCAGGATGTGCGGGAGGAACAGTGCCCATAGCACCACCTTCCACCACAGTGGCCCGGCGCCGAAGGCCGTGTAGGCGGCGAGCAAAGCACCGAGTGCCGTTGTTGCGACCAGCAGGCTTGCTCGCTGGTAGGCCACCCAGAAGATCGTTGCGCCGAATGCCAGGACCCAGGCTACCGAGATCATTCAATTCTCCTTACGCGGCGCGAGGCACCGCGCATATCCATACGCTTATTGGCAGGATGAATCCAGAGTTTAGGGCGGGCACCCTAATCGCCGTGAAACTCGTGGTGTTTCGCTGTTGCGGCGCAAAAAGAAAGCCGGCCCTGGGGCCGGCTTCCTGACTCAACGAGACTGCTGATTACTTGGCGGGCTTGAGCGTCGCCTCGCGTATCCAGCCACTGCTGATGAAGCGGCGCATGGCGAAGCGCGAGTCGCGCGCCGCATTGCGTTCGGCCTCAGGCACGGAGTCCCAATGGGCCTTGCCAATGGCATCACTGGCCGCGTCATCGGCGGCGTTGTAATCAAACGCCTTGCCGGCGCTGGAATGCAACACGGCGAAGGTAATGTCGCCGTCGTTCGGGTTGGTACGATCGGAGAAGAAGACCTTGTAGTCCATGATCAGGCCGGCATTCTTCGAGGCCTGCATGATTGGCAGCCAGTGCGCGCGCAGCCAGTTCATGTAGTTATCGCCCTGGCCGTCATTGAACTGATAGCTGGTCAGGGTCCACACCGGACCGTCAGTCACATGCTCCTGGGCAACGACCGCGCCAGAGGCAAATAGCATTGCAGCGGCCAACAGGCCGCAGATCCTTGATTTCATAAACACCCCTCGATTTATTGCTTGTTGCGCCCGCACATCCTGTGGGCGTGGGAGGTTTATACGCCAATTTGACAGAAGCGTGGCACCAACGCTTTGTTGCAGCGCATCAAATAGCTGGTAACTACCACCCGATACCGTAATCCTCACCGTGGTTACTCGACCCGCCCCACATTGCGCCATTTTCATGGTCCAGCATGATGGCGTTGATCGGCCCCGAGGTGCGCGAACCAAATTCAAGCTTGTAGCCGCGCTGACGCAAGTCCTTGCGTATCCAGTCGGGCAATTGATCGTTCACCAGCATGCGACCGGGGAAGATGGCGTGGTCGCCGAAGGAGTCGTGCATCTGGTAGCTATTGATGTTCGGGGCCTCGGCCGCTTCCTGCGGTGTCATGCCGAACTCAACCACATTGAGGAAGAACTGCAGCAGGTTCTGGTCCTGGCCATCGCCACCCTGCACCGCGAAGGCCATCCAGGGCTTGCCATCCTTGAAGGCCAGTGAAGGTGTCAGCGTCACGCGCGGGCGCTTGCCGGGCTCGGGCAGGTTGAAAGGATTCTCGACCGGCTCCAGCACAAAGGACTGCATCCGCTGGCTCATGCCAATGCCAGTGCGCCCGGCAATGGTGGCCGGCACCCAGCCGCCACTCGGCGTCATGGAGACCATCCAGCCTTCACGATCAGCTGCCATCACGGTCGTGGTGCCGCGATAGAAACTACTGTTGTCAAAGTCAGGGAGTGAGGCAGTGCGCAATATCTCGCCCGTGCCCTTCTTGCCCGTGCCGTCCTTGTCGCCTGTGCGCTTCTTCAGCAGCTCGGCATAGGGATTGCGTTCACCCTGGAAAGGATAGGGGTCTCCGGGACCGATTGAAGGATCGTTGTTCTCCGGGTTGATCTGCTGCGCGCGTGCGCGTGCATAGTCCTTGGACAGCAAGCCCTGGATCGGCTCTGCCGGCGGGAAGGTGGGGTCGCCGTAATAGAAGTCACGGTCGGCGAAGGCCAGGTTAATCGCCTGGTAAACAGTGTGGATGTACTGGCCGCTGTTGTAGCCCATGGCCTTGAGGTCGAAGCCCTCAAGGATATTGAGCGCCTGCAGCAGCGCCGGGCCCTGGGTCCAATGATCGAGCTTGTAGACATCCACGCCGCGGTAACTGGTGTGGCGTGGTTCTTCCAGGCGCAGCCGCCAGTTCGCCAGGTCTGCCAGGGTGATAAGCCCGCCCTGCTCCTGCACGCCGCGGACGAATTCCTGCGCGATGTCGCCGCGGTAGAAGCGCTGGTACGCCGCCATGATCGCCTGCTCGCGACTCTGGCCTGCGGCCAGCGCCTCGGCCTCGGCGGCGACTAGCTTGCGTAGCGTTGTAGCGAGTTCAGGCTGGCGGAAAATCTCGCCGGCCCGCGGCGCCTCGCGGGCCTCGCCCAGATGCGGCAGCATCACTGCGCGCGAATACGGCCACTGCTTGATGTGCGCCTTCATCTGCTCGATGCGATTGGCCACCTCGGCATCGATGGGATAGCCGTCGGCGAGCGTGATGGAAGGCGCCAGCACCTCGGCCAGCGACAGCTTGCCGAACTCGGCCAGCATCACCAGCAGTGCGCCGGGAGTGCCTGGCGTGACTGCGGCCAGCGGGCCGTACTCGGGTGGGTAGCTCATGCCCTTGCTGCGGAAGAACTCGACCGTGGCGCCGGCGGGCGCTACGCCCAGGCCGTTGATGGCGATGATCTTGCCGGTGTTCGGGTTGTAGATCAGTGCCTGGGTCTCGCCACCCCAGGACAACACGTCCCACATGGTCGAGGTGGCGGCGAGCATGGCGCAGGCGGCATCCACCGCGTTGCCGCCGCGCTCGAACATGCGCGCACCGGCAGTGGCGGCCAGCGGCTTGCCGGTAATCGCCATCCAGTGCTGCGCATGCAGCGGCGGCTTTTGTGTCTTGTCATCAGCCTGTGCAGGTTTGAATGCCAGTAACCCGAGCAGGGCCGCGACTGCTGCAATTCCCCGGGTTGATGGCTTCATCAGAGCAGGTCCTTTACGCCATCGCGTTCTTCCAGCAGTTCCTGGCGGGTGGCATCCATGCGCTCGCGGCTGAACTCATCCACGGACAGGCCCTGGACGATGCTGTACTGGCCGTCCTTGCAGGTGACCGGATAGGAATAGATGACGCCCTCGGCGATGCCGTAGCTGCCATCCGAGGGCACGGCCATGCTGGCCCAGTCGCCATCACGCGTGCCGAGCATCCAGTCATGCACATGGTCAATGGCGGCCGAGGCGGCCGAGGCGGCCGACGATGCACCACGCGCCTTGATGATGGCCGCACCGCGTTGCTGCACGGTGGGGATGAACTGCTCGCGATACCATTTCTGGTCCACCAGCGCGCGTGCCGGCTTGCCATCAATGGTGGCGTGGGAGATATCCGGGTACTGGGTCGCGCTGTGATTGCCCCAGATGGTCATGCGGCGGATAGCTGTGGTGTGCGAGCCGGTCTTCTCGGCGAGTTGCCCCAGTGCGCGGTTGTGGTCGAGGCGAGTCATCGCCGTGAATTGGCGCCGGTCGATAGTGGGCGCGTTGGTCGAGGCGATCAGTGCGTTGGTATTCGCCGGATTGCCGACGACCAGTACGCGAATGTCGCGGCTGGCGACTTCGTTCATGGCCTTGCCCTGCGCGGAGAAGATTTGCGCATTGGCCAGCAGCAAATCCTTGCGCTCCATTCCCGGGCCGCGTGGGCGGGCGCCAACCAAAAGTGCTGCACCGCAATCCTTGAACGCCACGCGCGCATCATCCGTGGCGACCACGCGATTCAGGCTGGGGAAGGCGCAGTCGTTGAGCTCCATCACTACGCCGTTGAGTGCCGCCAGTGCCGGGGTGATTTCCAGCAGGTGCAGGTTTACCGGCTGGTCGGGGCCGAGCAGCTGGCCCGAGGCGACGCGAAAGGCGAGCTGGTAACCAATCTGGCCGGCAGCGCCGGTGATGGTGACAGTGACGGGCTTCTTCATTCAGGACTCCAGGACAAGGCCCGCGTCAGGCGGCGGGCCGGGGATGGGTGAGCGGGCGATTTTATCACCGGTGCCGTGGTGGGCACCTGATCAGGGGCGGGTCTCCCCGGTTTGCTGCCACCAGCCGGGATAGGCTGCATCAAAGCGGGCCAGCTCGCTGTCGGCATCTTCATCCCGTCCGGCGGCGCGCAGCCGGGCGATATCTGCAAGCCATTCCTGCGGTGTCTTCTCGGCGTCGGCTTCAGCGAAGGAGCGCAGCATTTCATCTGCGGCGACCGCCTGGTTTGCTGTGCGTTCCGCGCGAGATCCACGCTGCAACATCGGTTCGGCAATGGCCGCCTTGGCCGCTGCGGGCGCAGCCTCCGGGCCGCGGGCGGGTGGCGGCAGTGCTGCCGGGGCCGACGCCGGCGGTGGCGCGGCGCCACGCGCTGAAACTATGGCTTCGGCGGGCGCATCTGCGACAACGCCAGAAGATTCGTCGGCAAAATCCTGCGCGACGCCGCCAGACGCAGCTTGCCTGTCTGCATCGGAAACAATGGCGATATCTGATTCGGTCACCGCCGTGGGCTCCGTCTGCTCGGACATCTGCGTGCTCAACAGCACGGCGACGAGCACGCTGGCCGCCAGTGACACGGGCAGCAGCCAACGCCGCTGGCGTGGTGTTGTTGCCAGCGCCTGCCTGGCTTCGGCACGAATCCTGGCATCGATCTCTGGCGGCACGGCCGCGTGCTGCTCGGCCAAGAGCTTGCGCCAGGCTTCCCGATCGATTGGATCCTTGTTTTCGGGGAGTTCGCTCATCTGGTTACTCAGGCGCCGCGGCGCCCAGGGTCTCCTTGAGTTTGGCCACCGCATAGCGCAGGCGACTCTTGGCCGCCTCGGCAGCAACGCCAGTGGTTTCTGCAATCTCGGCAATCGTCATGCCGCCCTCGACATACAAGAGAAACACGCTGCGCTGTTCTTCCGGCAACCTGGCCAGCGCGGCCTCCAGTGCCGCCGCTGCTTCAGCCTGCATGGCGAGGGCCTGCGGTCCCGGCGCCGGATCATCCGCTGAGTCGATCAACGAATCTGCGTCCATCACCTCGCGCCTGGCCAGGCGCCCACTCTTGCGCCAGTGATCCACGCAGCAATTGTGGGCGATGCGATAGAGCCAGGTGGTGAAGCGTGCACTGGGCTGATACGACTTGCGATTGGCAATCACCCGCGACCAGGTTTCCTGGAAAACATCAGCAGCGACATCCGGGTCGCGCAGCTGGCGTCTGAAGTAGCGCCACAAGCCAGCGCGATTGCGCTCGTACAGCGTATCGAATGCGCTGGCCTCGCCTTTCGCATAGCGCAGCATCAGGAAAGCATCTTCGTCAGGCGCTCCACTCACTTGGGTACGGCGCCCCGCTTTCTGTTCAAACGTTCCCTGGCGCCATTTGGTGTTATGGCTGGCATACGAATTCGCGCAGAAACGGCGGGCATTTCCCCTCATTGGCCCCGGCACCAGAAAAATATGCCTTCATAAGTAATTGATTGTTAAGAGAATTCGCGGCTTCTCTGGATTCTCGATCAAAAAGGGCTTGCAATAGAATCGGTGTTATAGTTCACTACAACACCAGAGGAGCACATCAGTAGATCGGACCTGGGCCAGAAGGCCCTTTTTGAAAGAGACGCAAGGAAGGAGATAGTCATGTTTACGTTGGTATCCCAGAACAGTCGTATGTCAGTCAGTGCCGTTGCCGCCGTGGCAATCGTGTCACTCCATGCACTGGCCCTGGATCAGGGCTACATCGCCGCCGCCCCAAAGGGAACGGTTGAAATCGGTGCCCTCACCCCGGTGTACACGGCCCACAACCCCGTGGCCACTTTGCCCGAGGTGGTGGTCAGCGCCAAGCGCTACGACGCCCACAAGGCCCGTTTCGCCGCGCTACCCAGCCTCCCGGAAATCACCGTGACGGCCCAGCGTTCGAGCGGCCAGCTCGTCAAGATGGATGCTGCGGACGCTGCAAGGACCCTGCAGAAAGCTGGCGCGAAAGCCGCCAGTGTCCTGCTAAAGTAGTGATGTAGATAGCCAACTCACACGGCATGGTACCCATGGATACGAACTGGAACGACGCCCAACCGATTTACCGCCAACTGCGGGATCGAGTCGTGGCAATGATCCTGGAGGGCGTGCTGACCGACGGCGACCCCCTGCCGTCGGTCCGGAATGTGGCGGCCGAATATCGACTGAATCCACTCACCGTGCTGAAGGGTTATCAGCAGCTGGTCGACGAGCAGCTGGTGGAGAAGCGCCGCGGACGCGGCATGTATGTCACCGAAGGTGCGCGTCGCGCCCTGATGAAAGACGAACGCCAGCGTTTCCTCGATGAGGAATGGCCAAAGATGTCAGCGCGCATCCAGCGCCTGGGCTTTGAACCCGAAGAACTACTGAAAGCCATGGCCGCGGCCGGGCCGGCGCCCGCGCCGACCCTGACACCCGGCCGTGACAAGGAAGAGGCAGAGGCAGAGGCAGAGGAGAGTCTCGTGAGTGACCTGATTACCGCCCAGGGCCTGGGCAAGCGTTTTGGCAGTACCCATGCGCTGCAGGATGCATCGTTCAAGGTTGGTGCCGGGCGCATCGTCGGCCTGGTGGGACCCAACGGCGCTGGCAAGACCACGGCGCTGAAAGCCATCCTCGGACTGACCCGCTATGACGGGCAGCTGTCCGTGCTCGGCCTAAACCCGCACCGCCAGCGCCACCAGTTGATGCAGGACGTCTGCTTCATCGCTGACGTCGCCGTGCTGCCGCGCTGGATCCGCGTACGCCAGGTGATCGACTTTGTCGAAGCGACCCACCCGCGGTTCCGTCGCAAGGTCTGCGAGGATTTCCTCGCGCGTACCAGCATCAAGCGTGACAGCCGGGTGAAGGAGCTCTCCAAGGGCATGGTCACGCAGTTGCACCTGTCGCTGGTGATGGCGGTCGATGCCAAGCTGCTGGTGCTGGATGAACCCACGCTGGGCCTCGACATCCTGATGCGCAAGAAATTCTACGAGACCCTGCTCAACGAGTATTTCGACGAGCAGCGCACCATCCTGGTGACAACGCATCAGGTCGAGGAAGTCGAGCACATCCTTACCGACCTGCTGTTCATCAACCATGGGCGCATCGTCCTGGACGCATCCATGGACGATATCCATGAGCAATACGCCCAGGTCGCGGTACGCCCTGACCAGGTGGCTGCCGCCCGGGCCCTGAATCCGGTAGCTGAGCGCCAGGGCATGGGCCGGGTCCACATGTTGTTCAACGGCAAGGACCGCGCTGCACTGGCGCAGGTCGGCGAGGTGGGCGTGCCCTCGGTGGCCGACCTCTTTGTTGCCGTGATGGAAGGAGCGCAGGCATGAACCGTTTCATGTGGCTGATCCGCCGCGAGACCTGGGAACATCGCGCGATCTGGATTGCGCCGGCGATCGTGCTGGTGATCTTCGTGCTGGCCGTGTTCACCGGCAATGTCCACCTGGGCCCGATCGGCGACATGGACCCGACCAGCGCGCTGGGCCTGCTGCCTGCGGAGAAGCAGGTCAAGCTGCTGATGGTGGTGTACTCGGCGCTGGCACTGGTCATGTTCATGGTGATGGGCGTCATCATCCTTTTCTATGCGCTGGATTCCCTGTACACGGACCGGCGCGACCGCAGCGTGCTGTTCTGGAAGTCGCTGCCCTTGTCCGACGCCGAGACCGTACTGTCCAAGTTCACGGTTGCAGCGGTGGTCATGCCAATGGTGGCCGTAGTCGGTGCGCTGCTGTCGCAGCTGATCGTGGCCGCAGGCGGTGCAACCAAGCTGGCCCTGGCTGGCGGCAATGCCGCCATCATGTGGCAGGCCGACACCCTGGGTGTGGGCGCGGGAATCGCGGTGATGTGGGCGTTGACCGCCATGCTGTGGTACGCGCCAGTCATCGCCTACCTGATGCTGGCCTCGGCCTGGGCGCCCAAGGGCCCGTTCCTGTGGGCGGTGCTGCCGCCGGTGGCGGCGATGATCCTCGAGAAGGTGCTGCTGCGCACCGAGTACGTGGAAGATTTTTTCACCGGCCGCCTGTTTGGGCTGTTTCAGCTGCTGGACAGCGCCGAGCGTGAGGTCGAAGTGACGCTGGCCTCGGGCGAAGAAGTGAACAGCAGCATCGTGCTCGACAAGATCGACATGGCGCAGGCCCTGTTCGACTTCTATACCTCGACCGGCCTGTGGCTGGGCATCGTCGGCGCCGCCGCACTGCTCGGTGCTGCCATCTGGCTGCGCCGCTACCGGGATGAGACAGCCTGAGCCAGGGGCCAGGAATTGTGGGAGCAAGAAACATGAGACCGATGATCCGCGGCGCCCTGGCGCTCACGCTGGCTGGGATTTCGCTGACCGCAATGGCGGCACCTGCGACGCTGACTCGGGCCTGGCAATTCAAGGCGCATCCCTCAGCCAGTCTCGACGTACAGAACTTCGATGGTGACGTGCGTGTCGTGGCAGGCTCGGAGGCCGGGTTTCATGTCACCGCCACGGTGCGTGTCGAAGGCCGCAGCGCGGCCGAGGCCGAGCAAATCGCCAAGGCCATTGAATTCCGCACCCGCGACGTGGGCCCGGATTCACGCTTCCACGTGAATTTTCCCAAGGAAGCCTTTCCTAGGCTTTATCACGACGACGCGCCCAGGTACTGGTGGGGTGGCGTGATGTATACCAAGTACCTTGGCGAGCGCCGGCGCATGACCGGCGACGAGGACGAGGCCGCGCCCATCAAGGTGGAGCTACTCATCAAGGCACCGGCAGGTTCGCGGCTGGAAATTCGCAACAGGCTTGGCAGTTCGACGGCCACCGGCTTCGAGGGCAGCCTGTTGCTGGACACGGGTCGCGGCGACGTGCGTTCCGAGAACGGCAAGGGCCGCCTGGACCTGGATACCGGCAGCGGCGATGCAGAGGTGGCGATCCACGAGGGCCCGGTGCGCGCGGATACCGGCAGTGGACGGGTTTCCATCACCGATTGTCGCTGCGAGATAACCGCCGACGCCGGCTCCGGCGAAGTTCGCATCCAAGGCGGTGCGGGCGTGCTGCGCGCCGATACGGGTTCAGGTGCAGTGTCCATCCGTGGCTTTCGTGGACCGATTCATGCCGATACCGGCTCAGGTGGACTGCGAGCCGAGGATGTGTCGGAGCTCAGGGAGCTGGACGTGGACACGGGTTCTGGCAGCGTCAGCGTTGAAGGCGACCTGTCGGCACTGAACCGGCTGCGCGTGGATACAGGCTCAGGCCGGGTGCAAATCCGCTCAAGCGCCATGGCCAACATGTTCGTGACCATTGATACCGGCTCGGGACGCATTGATGTTGACGCGCCGGACGCGGAAACGCGCCGGCTGGAAGACGGCACCATGACGGTGCGTCTGGGTGCGGGAGAGGGGCGCGGCATCATCGACACTGGTTCCGGATCAGTCGAGCTGCGCTTCGCCTCGCTTGCGGCGCAGCCCTCAGCCGGCGAGTAACACCGCCTCGGCGTGCTCGAGCGCCTCGGGCGTACCGAACAGCACGACCACATCGCCCTCGCGCAGCAACATGCTGTGATCAGGGTCGCGACCGAGGATGTCGCCGCGCCGAACGGCGGTGAATGAGACCTCGGCGCCACGATCGCGCACCTCGCGTATGGGCCGGCCAATCGACCAGGACCCGGGCGGCAGCACCACGGTGTGCAGTTCCTCGCGCAGCGTGTGGGAATCGTCAATCAGCTCGGCACCCTCACGCCGGAAGATGCTGCGCAGCAGGCTGTAACGATGCCGGCGAATGTCGCCCACCGTGCGCATGACGTTGGACATCGGCACCTGCAGTACCAGCAGCGCGTGTGACACCAGCGTCAGAGCGGCCTCCAGGGTTTCCGGGATGACCTCGGTGGCACCGGCGGCCAGCAGTTCCTCCAGGCGCGTGTCGTCTGCGGTGCGCACCAGGACAGGTACGGGCTGGCGGCTTCGCCGCACTGCCTCGACGATGCGCAGCGAGCGATCCGGATCGGCGAAGCTGATCACCACTGCACTGGCGTGCTCAAGTCCGACGGCATGGAGCATCTGGTCATCGGCGGCATCGCCATAGACCACCGGGTCACCGGCTTCGCGTGCGGTGCGCACGCGGAACGGATCAAGGTCCATGGCGATGTATTCAAAGCCTTCTGATTCCAGCACCCGCGCCACGTTCTGGCCGACGCGGCCGTAGCCGCAGAGGATCACGTGCTCGCGATGGGCCAGCGCATCGGTGGCCGCGTCGGCGCGGCCGAGCGCCGTCTCGGGCGGTCCCTGGTCGCCAACGATAAAGCGGGCGATGGACTTGTTGTGGCGGATCAGGAAGGGTGACAACACCATGCTGAGCGTGATGGCCGCCAGCACCGGCTGGGTGATCTCCGGGTCTATCAGCCGGTTCTGCAGCAGCAAGCGTCAGCAGCGCGAAGCCAAACTCACCGCCCTCCGACAGCACAATGCCGGTGCGCCAGGCCTTGAACCAGTTGCCGGCAAAGTAGCGCGCCGATAGCGTCAGGATCAGCGCCTTGAGCAGCAACAGGCCAATCACCAGGCCGGTGACGATGAACAGTTGGTCGTACAGGCGCCCGACGTCCAGCTGCATGCCCACGGTGACGAAGAACAAGCCCAGCAGCGTGTCGCGAAACGGCTTGATGCCGGATTCGACCTGGTAGCGATACTCGGTCTCGGCCAGCATCATCCCGGCGAGGAAGGCGCCCAGCGCCAGTGACAGGCCCACCGCGTGGGTGGCCCAGGCCGCTGCCATGGCGACAAACAGCACGGCAAAGGTGAATAGCTCCGGCGCGCCGGCAGCGGCGATCTCGTGGAACAGTGGGCGCAGCAACCAGCGCCCGGCCGCCAGCACGATGATCAGGGCAATGGCGGCCTTGCCGACGGCGAGCGAAATCTCGCTGGTGGAATAACCGACATCCGAACCGGCGATGACACCGGCCAGCGCCAGGAAGGGCACGACGGCGAGGTCCTGGAACAGCAGGGTGCCGAAAGCCAGGCGACCGTGGGTGCGGTTGAGCTCGCCTTGCTCACTGAGTTGCTGCACCGCAATGGCGGTGGAGGACATGGCCACGGCACCGCCCAGCACGATGGCGACTGCCAGTGGCACGCCCAGCAGCCAGGCCACCACCGCCACCAGCGTGGTGGTGATGCCGACCTGCAGGCTGCCGAGGCCAAACACCTCGCCGCGCATGGCGATCATCCGCGGCAGCGAGAATTCCAGGCCCAGGGTAAAGAGCAGGAACACCACGCCGAACTCGGCCAGCGTGCTGGTGGTCTGCGGTGTATTCCACCCAGCCAAGCGCAAATGGACCCACCGCCATGCCCACGGCCAGGAAGCCGATGATCGGCGGCAGGCGCAGGCGCCGCACACCCACCACGACGATGAGCGTTGCGGCCAGCAGCAAAAGCACGTCTTCAAGGGCACTGGCTTGCATCGGGATCCTCTTATTCTGGTGTCCATGGTGTCGGTCGCGACGCCCTGAAGCAATGCCCGTCTACCTGCGCCCGGACCCCCCTGCTAGCATCGGCAGGTCGCAGGGGTGGGGAGTGCGCTTGCAGATCGAGTGGCAGGACAAGAAAGAAGGGTCAACGCTGATCTTGCGCGGGCGCTGGACGGTCCAGGAAGTCGGCCCGGCTGGAACAGGCAGTTGCCGCGCTGGCGCCGGCTGCGGGTAGTTCGGCAAGGCTGGATGCCTCGGCCGTCGAGGCGCTGGACTTGACCGGTGCCTGGCTGATGCGCCAGCTGGAGCGCCGCCTGGCGGATGCCGGCCTGACCGTCAGTTGGCAGGGTGAGCGACCCGCGGCGCTGCAGGTCATCGATGATCTCGGCGAAGGAGGCGGTGAACACCAGGTCGCCCTCGGGCGCGGGCGCCCGACGGGCCTGGCCCGCGGCCTGCATGAGGTCGGCCACCTTGCGGTCCGTGGGCGGGAAAACGCGCTGGACATGCTGGGTTTCCTCGGCGCCGTGGTTGCAGTGCTGGCGCGCGCCATGGCCAGCCTGAAGCGCCTGCGCCTGCCGTCGGTTGTACGCCATGTGATGGAGACTGGCGTCAACGCCGTGCCGATCGTGGCGCTGATCGCGTTCCTGATCAGCGTGATCGTGGCTTACATCGGCGCGCAGCAACTGGTGAAGTTCGGCGGCGAGATATTTGTCGTCGACCTGGTCACGGTGGCCGTGTTGCGCGAGCTGGGCGTGCTGTTGACCGCCATCATCGTCGCCGGTCGTTCCGGCAGCGCCTTTGCCGCCGAGCTGGGCGTGATGAAGCTCAACAATGAAGTGGATGCCCTGCAGGCCATTGGCATGGACCCCATCGAGGTGCTGATCGTGCCGCGCGTGCTGGGCCTGATGATCGCCCTGCCGGCGCTGACGGTGGTGGCCGATGCCATGGGCCTGGCGGGTGGCGCGCTGTTGTCGTGGTACCTGGTGGATATCCCGCTGAACCAGTATGTCGAGCGCATGCAGGAGGCCATTGCCGACACCACCTTCTGGGTCGGCATCATCAAGGCGCCGGTGTTCGCCTTCCTGATCGCCACCATCGGCACCCTGCGTGGCATGCAGGTGCGCGATTCCTCGCGCGAACTCGGCCGGCTCACCACCGTGGCCGTGGTGCAGTCCATCTTCATGGTGATCCTGGCCGATGCGCTGTTCGCCGTGGTGTTCATGGAGCTCGATATCTGATGGAACCGGTGATCAGGGTCCAGGGCATCGTCAATCGCTTCGGGCGCCAGCTGGTGCACGACGGTGTCGACCTGGAAGTTTTTCCCGGTGAGGTCTTCGGCCTGGTGGGCGGCTCGGGCAGCGGCAAGTCGGTGCTGCTGCGCACCATGCTGGGGCTGCAGGTGCCGCAGTCGGGCACCGTGGAAATCGAGGGCCAACGCGTGACCGGCCGGCCGGCGCGCGAATTGCTGGCGGTCAAGCGCCGCTATGGCGTCACCTTCCAGCATGGTGCGCTGTTTTCCTCGCTGACGGTGGCACAGAACATCGAGCTGCCGATCGCGGAGTACTATCCGGTCAGTGACAAGCTGCTGCGGGAACTGGCCATGCTGCGCATACGCATGGTGGGCTTGCCGGACGATGCCGCCGACAAGTATCCGGCGCAGCTCTCAGGCGGCATGGTCAAGCGCGCAGCATTGGCCCGGGCGCTGGCGCTGGATCCGGCGATACTGTTCCTGGACGAGCCAACCTCCGGCCTGGACCCGATTTCCGCGGCCGCCTTTGATCGCCTGGTGCTATACCTGCAAAAGGGGCTGAAACTGACCGTGATCATGATTACCCACGACCTGGACACGATCTTCCGCACCTGCAACCGTGTCGGGGTCATCGTTGACCGCAAACTGGTTTCCGGGACGCTGGACGAAATTGTCCAGCATAAGCATCCGTGGATCCGCGAGTATTTCCACAATGAGCGCAGCCGCGGCGTGCGCGAACAGCTGGGGGCCTGATGGACAGGGACGCAAATTACGTCACAGTCGGCGCCTTCGTCTTGCTGGTACTGGCGATGGCGACTGCCTTTGTCGTCTGGTACACCGAGACGGGTGATCGGCGCGAGTATCAGCGCTACGAGATTTACTTCGAGGGCAGCGTGTTCGGCCTGTCGGAGGGCGGTTCGGTGCGCTATCTCGGTGTGGCGGTGGGCCGCGTCGCGCGCATCGGGCTGGACCCGCGCGACCCGGGCCGGGTGCTGGTGCTGGCGGACATCTCCGATGACACGCCAATCGAATCCGAAACGGTCGCTCGCCTGGCATTACAGGGCGTTACCGGACTGCTGTTCGTGGACCTGAAGCCGGCCGATCCCGAGAAACCGCAGGCGCCCCGTGTCGACAGCATTACCTACCAGGTCATCCCGGCCGAGCAATCGGATTTTGACGTGTTCGTCAGCAGCCTTCCGGACGTAGTGGCGCGCGCGGGCGAGACACTCAATCGCGTCAATGCGGTGCTATCGGACCAGAATATTGCCGCCGTGGGCACCATGCTTGCCAACGTCGAGGCGGCGAGTCGTGACTTGCCCGCCACCATGGCGGATGCCCGGGCGGTGCTGGCGGATTTGCGCACGGCAGCCGGTGAGATCGAGGCGGCAGCCTCGGGCATACGCCAGCTGACCGAGCACAGTGGCGAGGAAGTCGGGGTGATGGTTTCGCGCCTGCGCGATGCCGCCGACAACTTTGCCAAGATGAGTGCGCGGCTGGACCTGTTCGTGGCAAACAACGAGCAGAATTTTGACCGTTTCGCGGACCAGGGCCTGGCCGAGATCGAGCAGATGGTGCGCGAGACGCGTCGCGCCGTGCGCGCCTTCGAGGCGCTGAGCAATAGCCTTGAGCAGGATCCGTCGCGGCTGATCTATCAGCCGGCCCCCAGTGGCGTGGAGATACCCAAATGAAGAACTGGACCCTGGTCCTGGTGGCGCTGTCGCTGTCTGCCTGCGGTGGACTGAAGAGCGAAGAACCTGCGCCCACGATTTTTCGCATCACCGCGCCAGTCCTGGCGGGTGGCGCACCGCTGGCAGCGCATGTGTTGATTCCGCGTCCCAGCACGGCGCCGGGGCTGGACACCGCGCAAATCGCCACCCGGTTTCCGGGCCTGCGCCTGGACTACTACGCAGGCGCGCAATGGGGCTCGGCGGTTTCCGGCATGGTGCAGGCGGCCATGATCGAGACCCTACAGGGTTCAGGTCGCTTGCAGTCAGTGCAGGGCGACCTGGGCCGGTTTCGCTCGACCCACGTGCTAGACCTTGAGGTGCGTCGGCTGGAAGCGGACTACACCGCAGGCGGCGTGCCGGTGGCCCGTGTAACGCTGGCCGCCACACTGGGGCGGCAATCCGACCGGCGGGCGACAGCTTCCTGGACGGTGTCCACCGAAGTGCGCGCTTCCGAAAACCGTCTCGGCGCAGTCATCCTCGCGCTGGATGCCGCGTTCGCCCAGGCGGCCACCGAGGTTTCCGCGCGCGCCCTGGATGCCATCGCTGAGGACTTGTCGCGTCAACCCGCGGCCAACACGGAACGTTAAGCAGGCATCGGGGTCAGATCACCCCGGAGGTATCGTCATGATTGCCCGTCACCTGCTGGCACCGCTTGCCGTGTTCATCGCTGCCACCGTCCTGCTTGCGGGCTGCGCCACGCAGTCCAGCGGCAAGTCCTATTCACGTCACGAGGCGCGCACCGCCTGGGACGTGCGTTACGGCAAGGTGGTGGATATTGACGAGGTCACCATCGAGGGTCGACGCAGCCAGCTCGGCCGGGTCGGTGGCGGCATCATCGGCTACGAAGCGGCCCGAACTGTTGGCCACGGCGCAGGCAGTCGCATTGCCGGTGCCGTAGGTGCCGTGGCTGGCGCCGTGGCCGGCGAAGCCGTCGAGGAACGCATGACGCGCCAGGACGCCTGGCAGATCACGGTGGAGCTCGACGGTGGCCGCACGATTGCGGTGGTGCAGGCCAAGGACCAGGGTTTTTCGCCGGGTGAGCGGGTCAAGGTGTTTTCGCGCCGCGACGGTGCCGCGCGCGTCGCCAAGCTCTAGTTCCGGGACAGCACGCCGGTATAGCTGGGCTGGCCGCGGGCCTGGGTGACCAGCAGCCCGAGGAAGTCTAGCGCCGTCATCGGCTCGCCAAATAGCCGGCCCTGGCCGTAGTGACAGTTCTGCGCGCGCAGGAAAGCCAGTTGCTCGCGCGTCTCGATGCCTTCGGCCACCACATCCAGGCTCAGGTTCTTGCCCATCTCGATGATGGTGCGGATCAGCGTGGCATCTTCCTTGGAAACGACGGAATGCCGTACGAAGGACTGGTCGATCTTCAGCGTTCCGACCGGGAATTGCTGCAGCGCTGACAGCGAGGAATAACCGGTGCCAAAGTCATCGATCGACAGGTGCACGCCCATGGCGTGCAACTCATCAAGCAGGCGCACCATGCGCCGCGCATCGGTCATCAAGGTGGTCTCGGTGATCTCCAGCTCGAAATTGGCCGGTGACACGCCTGACTCCTCGAACACCGAGCGATAGCGCGTGATGAATTCGGCCTGGCGCAGCTGTCTCAGCGACAGGTTGATGGACACACGCCCGGGCTGCGGCACCTGGTCCTGCCAGCTGCGGTAATCGCTGCACACGCGCTTGAGCACCCACAGGCCGATTTCCTGGATCAGGCTCGATTCTTCCGCCAGCGGGATGAACTGGGCCGGCGAGATGTCGCCATGACCCGGCAGGCGCCAGCGCAGCAGCGCCTCGCCGCCAACCACGCGTCCGTCATGCAGGTCCACCTTGGGCTGGTACAGCATCACCAGCTCGTTGCGCTCGACCGCGCGGCGCAGCTTGCTCTTGAGCATCAGCCGCTCCACCGCAATGGCGCTCATGTCGGTAGTGTAAAAGCTGTGGCTGCTGCCGCCGTTCTGCTTGGAGTGGTACATCGCCGCATCAGCATCGCGAATCAGGTCGACGACGTTCTGCGCGTCCTGCGGGCACAGCGCGATGCCCATGCTGGCGGTCACGTAGAGCTCGTGCTGGCCGAGCTGGAACGGCCGGCCCAGCTCGTCGAGAAATTCACGTGCCACGCTGGTGAGCAACGGGCGATGGTCGGTGTCGCGTGGCAGGTTCTCGATGAACAGTGCGAATTCGTCGCCCGCCAGCCGTCCGAGCACGGCCTCGCGCGGCACGCGGCTGATCATGCGTTCGCTGAGGATCTCGAGTGCACGATCGCCAGCGGTATGGCCGAAGGTGTCGTTGACCTCCTTGAAGCGGTCGAGGTCGATGTACAGCAGCGCCAGTTCCTGGCCGCTGCGGCGTGCGCGGGCAATGGCCTGTTGCAGGGAATGCTGGAACTGCAGGCGGTTGGGCACCTTGGTCAGGGTGTCGTAGCGTGCCAGGTAGCGAATCCTGCGTTCGGCGCGCTTGCGCTCGGTGATATTGCGGGCAACGAAGATGCAGCCCTGGAAGCGGGGGTCATCGGCGGCCATCACCGAGCCGGACAGTGATACCGGGATGACCTGGCCGTTGCGGGTCTTGAGCGTCAGTTCCAGCGTGTCGTTGGCGGCATTGCTGATGTCAAAGCCGGCGCGATCCTGGTCAGAGACCAGGGATTCCAGCCCGCGGCCATGCAGTTCCTGGGGTGACCAGCCCAGGAGCAGCGAGGCGGACTGGTTGATGCGCTTGATCGAGCCCTCCGGCGAGGTGACAAACACCGCGTCATTCATGCTGTCGAGCATGACGTCCAGTGCGCGCCCGGCCGCCACCTGCTCGCCCAGCACCGCACGCATGCGGTCGATCGCCATGGCGAGTTCCATCGGCGCGCCGGGTTCGTCGCAGCGGATGCGAGTGCTCCATTCCCCCGCTGCGACCCGGTTGACCGAGTCACGCAGCGCCGCGATCGGGCGCTCGAAGCTGTAGGTCGCGCGCCCGGCCAGCCACAGTGCCGCGACCAGCAGCACCAGGCCGGCGCCACCGAGCCACAGCAAGCGTTCCTCAAACTGCCTTGAGCGCAGCGACTGGATATCCGCGGCCAGGTCGGCCGGGACCGCCAGTTGTTCCAGCCACAGTGCCATCTGGCTGCGGTCGCCCTGGAAGTCCAGCAGGGCGAGAATTACGGCAATCGCCAGCACCACCACGGCGAGCGTGGCGGCCAGGATCAATGCCCGTACCCTGAAGCTGGTCTTCACTGTCCCATCATCCCTGCTGCGCGGGCCGCCGCCCCTGTGTTATCTGTCCGTTCGAACCGGCTGGCCCGGCGGCCATGATACGCCCGCCCGCGACTTGTAGGGCGCGCCGGGGCTTCGTAGCATGCAACAGCCGCGCCCGCCCGCGGCGCAAGGTGAGATGATCTCGCGGTGAATCCCAGGGAATTGACCGGACAGTCCAGGGCCCACGTGGTGGAGGTGCCCGAGGCCAATGGCTGGCTGCATCGCCATGCCGCAGGGCCGTTTCTGGCCCTGCGCCGGGCTGCTGCTGCCGGTGGCCTGGAACTACGGGTGGCTTCATCTTTCCGGGATTTTGAGCGTCAGCGCGGCATCTGGAACGCCAAGTTCTTCGGCGAAAGGCCGGTACTTGATCGTCGTGGACAGGTCGTGGATGTCATGGCGCTGGATGAGCGCAGGCGTGTACTGGCCCTGCTGGTCTGGTCGGCACTTCCCGGGGCCAGCCGCCATCACTGGGGGACGGATGTTGATGTTGTCGAGGGTAAGGCGGTGATTGCCGGTCATCGTCCCCGGCTGATCCCCTCGGAGTACCGGCGCGGCGGGGCTTTCTACCCGCTGACCTGCTGGCTGGACCAGAACATGCGCCGCTTTGGGTTCTTTCGCCCGTATCAACAGGCCGGGCAGGGCGTGCAACCGGAGCCCTGGCACCTGAGTTTTGCGCCGGTGGCGCGCCTGGCCCTCAAGGCCCTGACGCCAGAATTGCTGGTGAGCACCATCAAGGGTCGCGGGGTCGAGGGTGAGGCGGCGATACTTGAATTGATGCCGCAGATTCATCAGCGCTATGTGTGTGGCATTTCCATGCCACCGCGCATGCGCTCACGCTACGCGCAAATCAGCTAGCGTTTTCGTCAGGCCGCGACCAGATGGCCTGCAGCTGGCGCACCACCTGGCGACGCACCTGCGTCATCGGCTCCGCTTCCACCGTGAACACTGGCGGCTCGCGCCGCAGCATCGGCCAGCGTCGCGTGCGATTCAATTCACGCAGGTAGGTCAGGTGCTGGTTGATGGCGGCGAGATAAGGGTTGCTGCCGTCATAGAGGGGCTCAAGGTGGCGGTAGGCATGATTAAAGGATTCGCCGAGGCGGCCCGACAGCGTATTGGCCACGAAATCCGGGGTCTGCCGCAGCAGGTCCAGTCCTGAGCCGTAGCGCACCTGGATGCCATCGCTGCCCTGCTGCGCGGCCACGCCGCCCAGCACGAACTCTGCATAGAGGCGGTCGCGGCACTTCTCGGGATAACAGCGATCGGCCATCTGCGCCAGCATGTCAGCCGTGCCTAGCAGGTGACCGACGGCACGGTCGCCAAGGTCGGGCACGCGAATCAGGTCCAGCGGCACCTCGTAGCCGGTGCAGTGGACGATGCGGGTGGCGGTCGGCACCCAGTCGCCCATGCCGATGGTCGGCAGGTAGCGCGCCAGGAAGCGCGCGCTGCGGGTGACATGGTTGCGGGTAAACACGGCGCCATTGCCCAGCGCCTCCTCGCCGACCTCGCGGATATAGCCGGCGTCATGGAACATCGCCGTGACCAAACCCATCGCTGCGCGCTCCGGCCCCAGGCGCTCGCCCTCGGGCTGGCCTAGTTCATAGCCGGCCTGCAGGCGCGCCATCGCCAGAACCACGTCCTGGGAATGCTGCAGGTCGTGGTAGACGGTGTCGACGCCGAGGTAGCCCGGCATGCGACCAGTGAAGAGGTTCTCGAAATCGGTGAAGGCCAGTTCCAGCGGCTTGAGTGACGAGCCGGGCCAGGTCTTGGCATAGAGCGACAGCACGGCATCGCGCACCGCGGCAGGTGAGCTCACCTGCACGGTGTCAGTGACGTCGTAATCGTTGCGTCGATTAGCTTGTGGCACGTTTCACCGGGCCTCCATCCCATGTGCTCCGCACAGTTTACGCGGGGGAAACTCCGTTCCTGGGGCCACAAACTGCGGCCTCCGTGGCAGTTTTGCCGCCTGCTTCTAGCCTATGTCAAAAGCAGCCACGACCGGGGTGTGATCGGACGGTCGTTCCCAGGCGCGGGGCGAACGGTCGATGGTGCAGGACTGGCAGCGACTGGCGAGTGCGGGCGATGCCAGCACCAGGTCAATGCGCAGGCCGTGATTGCGGCGAAACGCCCCCATGCGGTAGTCCCACCAGCTGAAGCTGGCCTCGGGCTGCTCGAACTGGCGGAACACATCCTGCAGGCCCAGCGCCATCAGTGACTGCAGCGCCGCACGCTCTGCTGCACTGACCAACACGGCGCCTTCCCATTTGACGGGGTCATGCACATCGCTGTCCGCCGGTGCGATGTTGAAATCGCCGACGATGGCGAGCTTCTCGTGCCGCGACAGTTCATCGGCCAGGTAGTCCTGCAGACGTGCCAGCCATTGCAGCTTGTACTGGTACTTGTCCGAATCCACCGACTGGCCATTGGGTACGTAGACATTGATCAGGCGCAGCGCGCCCAGGCTGGCCGTGATCACGCGGCGCTGCGGATCGTCATAGCCGGGAATCCCGCGCACCACGTCGGTGAGGGGCTGGCGCGCGATGATGGCCACGCCGTTGTAGGTCTTCTGCCCGAACCAGGCCGCGTGCAGGCCCATCGCCGCGATCTCGGCCTCGGGGAAGTCCTGGTCGGTGAGCTTGAGTTCCTGCAGGCCGATGGCATCGGCCGGGCCCGCCTCCAGCCATTGCTGCAAGTGGGGCAGGCGAACCCGCAGGGAATTGACGTTCCAGGTGGCGATGCGCATCGGCCCGCCCTAGCCCTGGATTCCCGGATTCAGCAGCAGCCAGGTGACCGCAGCAGTGGCGGCCAGGAACAGCGCCAGGCCGCCGGCGGAGCGCCAGCGATAACGGCGCGCCAGGCTTTGCTCATCGGCTGCCGCCAGCAGCATGGGGCGTGGGTCTCCCTCAGGTCGCGCCAGCACATGCGTGCCGGGCTGCACCGCGCGCTGGCGCCTGTCGCCCTGCACCTGTTCGTGTGCCGCCTCGCGCGCCTTCTCCCACTCGACCAGTGTCAGCACGCCGTCACCGTCGTGATCAAATCGCTTGAGCAGCTGGGGATGGTCGCGCTTCCACTCGCGCAGCAGCGCGGCCACATCTTCCTGGTGCGCGCCGGGCTGGATATGCCCCTCGGTGCGGAACCAGCCAATCGCATACAGCGGGTCGCCGTCATGCATACGCGACTCGCGATAGCGATAGTCGGCGCCAAATCCGCGAAAGCCGCGAACGCGTGGTGGGCCGGCCACCGGCATCGGCGTGTCACCGCGCCAGGTGTCGGTCACCCGGGGCAGGACTTCGGCGCCGTCGGGATCAATGATGCACAGGCCGGTCTCGTCCTTGAGGTGGAACAGGTGGGTGCTGGTCTGGTGCGAGATGACCTTCCAGCGCCGGCGCTTGCCGGACTGGACGCGCTTCTCGATGACGAAGCTCCACCAGGTGCAGGGCTGCAGGGACAGTGGCGCAAAGATGGTTTCGCCAGGCATCTTCTGCCCGATGCCGGCCAGCTCGACATAGCCTTGGGCGGCGCTGCGAACCCGGGAGGTGGGCGTGTCCTCGATCAGGCGCGACCAGTGCCACCAGCGGAAGCCACGCCAGAAACCCCAGCCCGCGGCTACGATCAGCCCGGCAACAGCGGCCCAGTATTCACCCGGCTCCACTTCAGTCGAACAGGGCCTTCATGTCGACATCGCGCTTTTGTTCCTCACTGAACTCCAGCAGCGCTGCCTCCTTGAAGGAGAAGAATCGCGCGATGACCAGGTCGGGGAACTGGTGGATGCGGACGTTGTTGAGGTTGACCGAGGAGTTGTAGAGCTCGCGCCGGTCGGCGATGGCCTCCTCGATCTGGCTGATGCGCGTCTGCAGGTGGCGGAAGGTCTCGTCGGCCTTGAGCTGCGGATAGTTTTCTGCCACCGCAAACAGCTGTCCCAGCCCGGCGCGCAGCGAGCTCTCGGCAGCGCCTACCGCCGGCACGTCGCCGCGGCCTGCGGCCTGGAATACGGAGGAGCGTGCCTTCATCACGCGCTCGAGCGTTTCCTGCTCGTACTGCATGTAGCGCTTGCAGGTCTCGACCAGCTTCGGCAATTCGTCATGGCGCTGGACCAGCAACACGTCGATGTTGGACCAGGCCTGCTTCACGCTTTCGCGCAGCTTGACCAGCCCGTTGTAGATACCGACGCTGTAGAACAAGACGATGGCGATTACCGCCAGGAAGATCACGAAGCTCATCGCGAAGCCCTCCAATGCCTGAATGCAAAGCGCGGCGAGTATATCATCGGGAATCTTCCGGCCCGGGGTGTGCGTGTCTCAAAAACTGGACCTGTTCGTCATTGGCGGGGGCAGCGGCGGGCTGGCCTGCGCGCAGCGCGCCGCAGACCATGGCGCCAGCGTCATGCTGGCCGAGCCTGCGCGCCTCGGTGGCACCTGCGTCAATGTGGGCTGCGTCCCCAAGAAGGTGATGTGGAATGCGGCGGCGCTGGCGCACGGCATCGGGCGGGCAGCGGACTACGGCTTCGATGTCAGCCTGCGCGGCCATGACTGGCTCACGCTCAAGCAGCGCCGCGACGCCTATGTCGCGCGGCTCAACGGCATCTACGCGAGCAACCTGCAAAAGCGTGCAGTGCGCTGGGTCAAGGCGCAGGCGACCCTGCTGGGGGGCGGACGGGTGGGCGCGGGCGACGAGGTATTCGAGGCCCGGCAGATTGTCATTGCCACAGGGGGCCATCCGCGCATCCCGGCCCTGCCGGGGGCCAGTCGTGGCATCAGCTCCGACGGCTTCTTTGAACTGGCGGCGCTGCCTCGCCGCGTCGCCGTGGTGGGCAGTGGCTACATCGCCGTGGAGCTGGCGGGCATGCTCGCGGCGCTTGGCGCTGAAGTCACGCTGGTCATTCGTTACGACCAGGTATTGCGCAGCTTCGATGCCATGCTGTCGACGCGCCTGATGGCCAGCCTGTGCGAAGACGGTATCGCGGTGGTGGACCATGCGGTGCTGGCCGCCGTCGAGGCTGATGGCGCACAACACCAGCTGAGACTGGAGGACGCGCGCCTGCTCGGGCCTTTCGACGAGGTGATCTGGGCCATCGGCCGCGATGCCAACAGCACGGGCCTGGGGCTGGAGGCTGCAGGCGTAGCCTGTGATGCCGACGGATTCATCACCACCGACCTGCTGCAGCAAACCAGTGCCGCGGGCATCTCGGCGATCGGTGACGTGACCGGCCGTGCTGCGCTGACGCCGGTGGCCATTGCCGCGGGCCGACGCCTCGCCGATCGCCTGTTTGGCGGGCAGTCGCAGCGGCACCTCGACTACAAGTGGATACCCACGGTGGTCTTCAGTCATCCGCCAATCGGAACGGTGGGCCTCACCGAGCGCGAGGCGCGCGCCGAACATGGCGACGCCGTGCAGGTGTTCGAATCGGACTTCGTGCCCCTGGTCTACGCGCTATCCACGAAAAAGCGCCGCAGCGGGATGAAGCTGATCACCGTGGGCAGCGAGCAGATGATTGTCGGCCTGCATGTCATCGGCGCGGGCGCCGACGAGATGCTGCAGGGGTTTGCCGTGGCCCTGCGCATGGGCGCGACCAAGCGCGATTTTGACGACACCGTGGCCATCCACCCGACCAGCGCCGAAGAATTCGTGACCCTGAGGTGACATGAACATCCGCAGCTATCGACACTGGACGCCGCAGCTTGGTCAACGGGTCTATCTGGACCCGCAGGCCACCGTCATCGGGCGCGTGGTCATTGGCGATGACGTCTCGATCTGGCCGGCCACGACCGTGCGCGGCGATGTCAACGACATCACCATTGGTGCGCGCACCAGCATCCAGGATGGCAGCGTCTTGCACGTGGCCAGCGCCATCCTGGCTGGTGGCGAAGGCCATGCGCTGGTGATCGGCGAGGACTGCACCGTGGGCCACAACGTCATCCTGCATGCCTGCACGGTGGGCCGGTGCTGCCTCATTGGCATGGGCGCCATCGTCATGGATGGCGCAGTCATTGGTGATGAGGCCATCATCGGTGCGGGGAGCGTCGTGGCGCCCGGCAAGCAAGTGCCGTCACGAACGCTGTGGGTGGGCAATCCTGCGCGGCAGGTACGCACGGTCACAGAGCGTGAAGTGGAATACCTGGCGACGGCCGCCGCGCACTATGTGCGCCTGAAGGACGAGTACCTGGCGGCGGGCTAGAGCCGCGCCAGTGCGTCGAGCACCGAGCCGGTCGCCGGTCGAACGCCGCGCCATAGCAGGTAGGATTCCGCAGCCTGCTCCACCAGCATGCCCCAGCCCTTGTGCGCGCGCCGCGCGCCGCGCGCGTAGGCCCAGCGCATGAAGGCAGTGTCACCGCGGCTGTAGGCCATGTCGTAACAGATGGTGTCGGCGCCGACGCTGCGTGGCGGCAGCGCCGGCACTTCGCCGGCCAGGCTGGCGGCCGTGGCATTGATGACGATATCCCAGGGACTGTCCTCGACGTCATCGAAACTGCTGGCGCTCAACTCACCGAGATCAGAGAACTCGTCATACAGGGCGCGGGCGCGATCGAGCGTGCGGTTGGCAATGTGGATCGCCCGCGGTTCCTGCTCCAGCAGGGGTGCGAGCACGCCGCGGACGGCGCCACCGGCGCCGAGGATCAGGATGCGCGTACCGCGAATCTGGAACTCGAGGTTGCGGGTCAGGTCAGCAACCAGCCCCGCGCCATCGGTGTTGTCACCGATCAGTGAGGTGGCGCTGCGACGGATGATGGTGTTGACGGCGCGCGCGCGCTCTGCCCGGGCGGATAGTTCGTTGACGATTTCGGCTGCCGCGTTCTTGTGTGGCAGCGTGATGTTGGCGCCCATGCCGCCATCGACAAAGAAGCCGATGACGGAGTGGCGAAACTCCTCGGGACTGGCGTCGTGCAGCTTGTAGTCGATGACGTGATCGAACTGGCGGGCAAACAAGCCGTGGATGAATGGCGACCAGCTGTGGCTGACCGGGTGTCCAAACAGTGCGTAGCGGTCGGGTCCTTCCGTCATCGCCGGTCTATTCCTCTTGCAGCCAGGCCGCGGCTCGGCCTGCGAAGTAAGTGAGTATTCCATCCGCCCCGGCGCGCTTGATGCAGGTGAGGCTTTCCAGCACCACCGCACGTTCGGCCAGCCAGCCCTGGGCTGCAGCGGCCGCAAGCATCGCATACTCGCCGCTGACCTGATAGACAAAGGTCGGTGCGCCGAACTCATCCTTCACCCGACGCACGATGTCGAGGTAGGGCAGGCCGGGCTTGATCATGACCATGTCCGCGCCCTGCTCAAGATCCAGCGCCACCTCGCGCAGGGCCTCGTCGCTGTTGGCGGGATCCATCTGGTAGGAGTACTTGTCGGCCTTGCCCAGGTTGCCGGCGGAACCTACGGCGTCGCGAAACGGTCCATAGAAACTCGAGGCGTACTTGGCCGAGTAAGCGAGGATCCGCGTGTTGACATGCCCGTCCAGTTCAAGCGCCTGGCGTATCGCGCCGATGCGACCATCCATCATGTCCGAGGGCGCCACCACATCAGCACCCGCCTCGGCATGGGAGCGTGCCTGGCGTACCAGTGCCTGGAGGGTGACGTCATTGAGGACGTATCCGCTGTCGTCGATGATCCCGTCCTGGCCGTGGGTGGTAAAGGGGTCAAGCGCCACATCGGTGATGACCCCAAGCTGCGGCACTGCCTTCTTCACCGCGCGTACCGCGCGCTGGGCCAGGCCCTCGGGATTCCAGGCCTCGTGGCCGTCGCTGCTCTTGCGCTCACTGCCCACAACCGGAAACAGGGCGATGGCCGGAATGCCGAGCGCCGCCAGGCGTACCGCTTCCTCGACCAGGCGATCCAGGCTCAGGCGCTCGATGCCCGGCATCGAGGCCACAGGTTCGCTCAGCGCCTTGCCCTCGATGACAAACAGGGGCTGGATCAGGTCGTCAGTGGACAGGCTAGTTTCGCGCATCAGCCTCCGGGAAAAGGCGTCTCGTCGCATTCGGCGCGGCCTGGTACCGGGATGGCTGCCGCGGCTGTGCTGGCCCATGTTATGAATGCCTCACGATGGCTGAGTTAGAGTTCATGACCAAATGCCGGAAATAAACCCGGCGCGAGCCCGGTCTTTATACATGAACCGCAATCACGGAGAAACGGAGCGGCGGGGTCCTTTTGACGCCTTGTGTGCGTCCTTGCGCCCCGACTTGCTGCGATTCGCGTTCTGGCTGGGCCGCGACTGGGCACTGGCCGAGGACGTGGTACAGGAGGCGCTGCTGCGGGCCTGGAAGGCCCAGGAGACGCTGGAGAACTGGGACAAGGCCAAGCCATGGTTACTGACCATAGTTCGCAGGGAATTTGCCCGCAGCTTCGAGCGCAAGCGCCTGGAGCTGGTGGACCTGGACGTGTTGGTAATGGCGGAAGCTGAAGTGCTGGCGGCTGACGATGATGCCCAGGTCGCGGAGATGCGCCAGGCCATGTTCCGTCTCGAAGATGACTACCGTGAACCACTGGTGTTGCAGGTGTTGATGGGCTACACGACGCAGGAAATCGCTGATCACATGGGACTCAAGCAGGGTGCGGTATTGACGCGCCTGTTTCGTGCCCGCCAGCAACTGCGCCAGCTCCTGCGACCGGGCAGCGCGGAGGACGGCACATGAACTGTCTTGAATTCCGCCGTCAGGTGGGTGCCGAGCCGAATGCCGATCACCCGGACCTCGTGTCACACGGCCAGGCCTGCGCCTCCTGCGCGCGTCACCAGCAGGAGCTTCAGGCGATGGATGCCCTGCTGTTGCGGGCCCTCAAGGTGGAAGCGCCAGCCAAGCTGCGCCCGGGCAATGTTCGCCCGGTCCCGAAGCGGCGCTGGCTGGCGATAGCCGCCAGCCTGGTGGGCGGACTCGCGATTGGCTTGACGCTGTGGCTGGCCGAGCCGCGACCGTCGCTGGCGCACGAGGTCTTCGGCCACGTGCACCAGGAGTTGGGCGCGTTTCGTTCCGTCACACCGATGGATGAGGCCCGCATCGCCAAAGTGCTCGCACCCAATGGTGTGCGCCTGCGGCCAGGCCTGGGATTAGTGACATTTGCGGAACGCTGCCTGTTTGAAGGCAAGGTCGTGCCGCACCTGGTAGTGCGTACCGAATCGGGGCCGGTGACGGTCCTGCTCCTGACGCATCGGGAGGTCAGTGAGCCGGTACGGCTCTTTGACCCGGATTTCGTGGGCGTGGTCCTGCCAGCGCCGCGCGGAAGTATTGCGATTATTGGTGAGGGCCAGTTGGCCCTGGACGATATCGCACGGCAGGTTTCTGAGGCGGTGGAGTGGGGCAATTGAGCCCGCGACACGCTTGAGGGGTCTTGAAACTTTTTTACTGGAGAACTGAACATGTCGAATCGAATCATGAGAAAGCCTGTTGCATTGGCCATTGGCGCTGCCCTGGCCACCTCGCTGGCCGCGGCCGGCGCGGCACAGGCCAGCAGCTTTGGCTTCAACGCCTTGACACAGGGCTACATGCTCGCCGCCGGCGGCGAGGATACGAAGGCCGCTGAGGGCAAGTGCGGCGAGGGTAAATGCGGTGCCGACAAGAAGAAGGCCGCTGAGGGCAAGTGCGGTGGTGACAAGAAGGCTGCCGAAGGAAAGTGCGGCGAAGGCAAGTGTGGTGCCGACAAGAAGGCTGCCGAGGGCCGGGCGGTGTGCCGACAAGAAGGCCGCCGAGGGCAAGTGCGGTGGCGACAAGAAGGCTGCCGAGGGCAAGTGCGGTGGCGACAAGAAGCCGGGCTCTTCCGACTAAGCCTGCGGGCGCAAACGGGTTGTGGCCACGGCCATGACCCAGACAGCGGCGCGCCGGGTCACCGGCCGCCGCTTTTTTATTCCCCGACCAGCCAGTTGACGCTGGTGCCGCCGCGCCCCTCGGGTGAAAGCTCTCGGTGCAGCAGCGGCAAGATGGCGCGCAGGTCCTGGTCCAGTCGCCAGGGTGGATTCACGAATACCAGGCCAGAGCCATTCAGGCCGGCGCGCGAGTCTTCCGGGTGTACCGCAAGCTCCGCTGCCAGTACCCGCTTCACGCCTGACTGGCGCAGCCGCCGGTGGAAACGACCGCTCATGGCCGCCTGCTTGATCGGATACCAGGCCATCAACACACCCTGCGGCCAGCGCGTAGCCAGCTCGGTGAGCGCATCGGCGACCTGCTCCAGGTCGGATTCCTGCGACTCATAGGGCGGATCGATCAGCACCAGGCCGCGCACTTCCTGTGGTGGCAATAGCGCGCGCAGTGCCTCGAAGCCATCGCGGCAATGAACAGCAACGCGCGCATCACGCGAGAATTCATGGCGCAGCGCATCGGCTTCTTCCGGCAGCAGGTCGCACAGTGCGGCGCGATCATCAGGGCGCAGCAGGTGCATGGCAATGCAGGGTGAGCCGGGATACCAGCGCAGGCGCCCGACAGTCGTGGTGCCGAACTCACGCACCAGCACCAGGTAGCGCCGCAGTGGCGCCGGCCAGCTGGCGACGGTGGGCAGCGCGGCCAGCTTCTCGATCCCGAGCGCAGCCTCACCGGGCCCGGCCTGCGCCGCCAGGTCGTAGCGACCGCGCCCGGCATGGGTCTCCAGGTAGAACAGCGGGCGGTCTTTCTGCGTGAGCCGGTCAAGCGTAGCCACCAGCGCGACGTGCTTGAAGACGTCGGCAAAATTTCCGGCATGAAAGCTGTGGCGGTACTTCAAGGGGCGCCCGGCCCGGCACCGGCCAGCTCCTGCAGCCAGTCGCGTGGACGCAGGTAGTCCCGCGCCAGGCGTTCTTCAGCGGAGCCGGGCTCGGCCTGCCAACCGTATTCCCAGCGCACCAGGGGTGGCAGCGACATCAGGATGGATTCGGTGCGCCCGCCAGACTGCAATCCAAATAGTGTGCCGCGGTCGTAGACCAGGTTGAACTCGACGTAGCGACCACGGCGGTAAAGCTGGAACTGGCGCTCACGCTCACCGTGCGGATGCTGGCGCCGGCGCTCAATGATGGGCAGGTAGGCGGGCAGGAAGGCATCGCCAACACGCTGCATATGCGCGAAGCAGGCCTCGAAGCCACCCTCGTTGAGGTCGTCAAAGAACAGGCCGCCCACGCCGCGGGTTTCCTGGCGATGGCGCAGGAAGAAGTACTCATCGCACCAGCGCTTGTGTGCCGCATAGGTGGCTGCATCTGCACAGGCGGCGCGCGCCACCTGGTGCCAGTGCAGTACGTCTTCATCGAAGGGGTAGTAAGGCGTCAGGTCGAAGCCACCGCCGAACCACCACACGCTGGCGCCATCGACGGGGTCGGCGATGAAGAAGCGCACGTTCATGTGCGTGGTGGGCACATAGGGATTGCGCGGGTGCAGCACCAGCGAGACGCCCATGGCCTCGAAGCGGGCATCCTTGAGTTCCGGGCGGGCGTGGGTGGCAGAAGCTGGCAGCTGTGCGCCGCTGACGTGGGAGAAATTGACGCCAGCCTGCTCGAACAGGGCGCCATCGCGAATCACGCGGCTGTCGCCGCCGCCGCCTTCCGCACGTCTCCAGGTGTCGCGGCGAAAATTCGCGCCGCCATCTGCCGCCTCAAGCGCGGTGGTCAGGCGATCCTGCAGTGTGGCCAGCCAATCGCGCACTGCAACGCGATCAACCATGGTCAGGCCTTCTCTTCCTGGTCCTTGGCGGGCGCGGTTTTCTTGCGCGGTGCAGCTTTCTTCTTGGCGGCCTTCTTGCCAGCCACCTTTTTCTTCGCTGCGGGCTTCTTCTCGGCCGCCACCGGCTTGGCTGGGGCCTTGGCGGCGGTCTTGGCCGGCGCCTTGCCGCGACGGCCAAAGCGACCCTTGCGCTCTGGCGCATTGGCCAGGGCTTCCTGGCACTCGGCCAGGGTCAGGCTGGCCGGGTCGCGATCCTTCGGCACCTTGGCATTGCGCTTCTTGTCGGTGATGTAGGGGCCGTAGCGACCCTTGAGCACCTGGATGCCCTCATCCGGGAAATCGAGGAGGGTGCGCTCGCGATCTGCCGCTTCCTTGGCAGCGACAATCTCCAGCGCGCGTTCGAGCGTGACCTCGAAGGGATCGTCTTCCTTGATCGAGGCAAACTTGGCGCCGTACTTCACGTAGGGACCAAACTGGCCGCGACCCACGCTGATGGCCAGGCCCGCGGGCGAGTTGCCCAGCGCCTTGGGCAACGTCAGCAGCTTCAGGGCATCGGCCAGCGTGACATCGTCCATGCGCTGGCCCGGCATCAGGCTGGCGAACTTCGGCTTGTCCTCGTCGTCCTTGGTGCCGAGCTGCACGAAGGGTCCGTACTGGCCCATGCGCACGCTGATCGGCTTGCCGCTGGCAGCATCCTTGCCGACCTCGCGTGACTCGGCGACCTGCTCGCGGGTGACGTTCTTGCCGATGTGCTGGACCCGTTCCGAGAAGGGCTTCCAGAACTTGTGCAGCTCAGGGCGCCAGGCCTTTTCGCCATTGGAGATCTCGTCGAGCGTGTCTTCCATGCGCGCGGTGAAGTCGTATTCGACATAGCCCTGGAAGAACTTCACCAGGAAGCGGGTGACGATCTTGGCGATGTCGGTGGGGATGAAGGCGCGGCCGCTCATCTCGACATACTTTCGATAGCGCAAGGTCTCGATGATCGAGGCGTAGGTGGAAGGCCGGCCGATGCCGTGATTCTCCAGCGACTTGACCAGGCTGGCCTCGGTGAAGCGCGGTGGCGGCTGGGTGAAATGCTGCTCCGGGCGGATCGCCTGCAACTCCACCACCTCGCCGACCTCGAGCGCCGGCAGGCGCTGCTCGTCCTCGCTCTCGACGTCGGTCTCGTCCTCGTCGTGGTCCTCGTGGTAGGCAGCGAGGAAGCCCGGTTCCAGCAGGGTCTGGCCGTTGGCACGGAATACATGGCGGTTGGCGCCGCTGGCCTTGCCGTCGCCGGGCTCCAGGTCCACTGCGACCGTGTCGAACACGGCGGGTGCCATCTGGCAGGCCACGGCGCGACGCCAGATCAGCGCATACAGGCGCTGCTGGTCGGCATCCTCGATCTCGGCATCGGCCGCCTGCGGCGTGCGCGCTGCCAGGGTCGGGCGAATGGCCTCGTGCGCCTCCTGGGCATTCTTGGACTTGGTGCGAAACACATTGACGCCATCCGACAGCGCCTTGGCACCGTAGCTGGCCTGGATGGTCTCGCGAATCTCGCTCACCGCATCCTGCGACAGCGATACCGAGTCGGTACGCATATAAGTGATGAAGCCGGCTTCATACAGGCGCTGTGCGGTCTGCATGGTGCGTCGTGCGGTGAAGCCGAGCTTGCGCGCGGCCTCCTGCTGCACCGTCGAGGTGGTGAACGGCGGCGGCGGATTGCGCCGCTTGGGCTTGCGCTCCACCTGGGTCACGGTCAGCCGGCCCTTGGCGGCGGCAACCAGCGCAGTCTCGATGCGCCGCGCCGTGGCCTCATCCGTGGCGGTGAAGCGGCCCTTGGGCACGTCCACGTCGAATTTCTCGCCGGCGAATTCGACCAGGCGTGCCGGGAAGCGGGCGCGCTCACGTGATGCGTCAGCCTCGACGCTCCAGTATTCCTGCTTGATGAAGCGGCCGATCTCGTCCTCGCGCTCGCAGATCAGGCGCAGCGCCACGCTCTGTACGCGGCCCGCCGAGAGGCCCGGCTTGATCTTCTTCCACAACAGCGGCGACAGGTTGAAGCCCACCAGGTAGTCGAGGGCGCGACGCGCCAGGTAGGCATTCACCAGGTTCTCGTTGACGTTAGGCTCGGCGTTATCCACGGCCTCGCGCACCGCGTTCTTGGTGATCTCGTAGAAGCGCACGCGGTGCAGGGCCTTGCCCTCCAGCGCGCCCTGCTCACGCAGGATCTCGGCCAGGTGCCAGGAGATGGCCTCACCCTCGCGATCCGGGTCAGTGGCGAGGTAGATCGCGCTGGCCTTGCGCAGTGCGCGGGCAATGGCGTCGACCTTGGGCTTGTTCTTGTCTATCAGCTGCCAGGTCATGTCGAAGTCGCCGTCCGGGTTGACCGCGCCTTCCTTCTCGCGCAGGTCACGCACGTGGCCATAGGAAGCCAGTACCTCGAAGTCAGCTCCGAGGTATTTCTTGATGGTTTTCGCCTTGGCGGGCGATTCCACGATGACCAGGTTTGCCGTCATAGTCCTTCGTCGTTTCCCTGTATCCCCAGAGACGCCAAAGCCGCGGGATCGCCGCGGCTACCGTGCCGAATCGGCGCAGTCGCGATCAATGCATCGCGTCTGGACGCTCCTCGAACACCAGATCCTCCATGCGCTGATAGGCCTGTTCCTGGCCTGGCTGGCTAAACAGCACCATCAGCACGACCCACTTCACTTGTTCAATATCTATGTCGTCGGCATCGAGCGCCAGCAGGCGGTCGATGACCACTTCGCGCTGCGAGGCGGTCAGCATGCCCAGGTTCTCGAGGTGCAGCAGGTAGCCGCGCACATCGGTGTCCAGGCGCAGCTGCTCCTGTCCGCTGAACACCCGCATGGCCCGGGCCGTGCCCTCTCCGATCGGGCGATCCGTGTTGGCGACCAGGCCCTCAAGCCAGGCCAGCGCCCGTTCTACGTCCGCTTCCGGATAGCCTGCGGCCTCCAGCTCATGACGCAATGCGTCCCGATCTGGTTCCGGTTCGTCCTCGGCATCCAGGAAGTTCTCGAACAGGTGAATCAGGATGTCGAGAACGCTTTCCTTCATTGTCCTGCCTTGGTGGGGTACGGCAAAACTGCCCGCCCGGAAGTGACTCGATACTGCCGTCGAGCTCCAGCAGCTGCAACAACCCGCTGATCTTGTGGGCCGCGAGGCCCGTTCTGGCTGCCAGCTGGTCGATGTCGGCCGGCTCGAATCCGAGCGCATTCAACAGCATTTCCCCGGCGCTGTCCAACCGCGTGGAAAAAAATCCAGTGCTGGCAGGGGCTTGCGTAGCAACCGACGATCCCGCTGCGGGGCTGTCGAAACCCAGCAGGGCCAGTACTTCCTCGGGTGACTCCACCAGCGCCGCGCCATCACGAATCAGGCGGTGACAACCGCGCGCCAGCGCGTGGTAGATGGAACCCGGCACGGCCATGACCTCGCGGCCCTGTTCGCCGGCCAGGCGAGCGGTAATCAGCGAGCCGGAGCGGTGGGCAGCTTCAATCACCAGCACGCCGAGGGCCAGCCCGCAGAGGATGCGATTTCGCTGCGGAAAGTTGGCGGCGCAGGGCGGCGTGCCCAGGCTGAATTCGGAGACCAGCGCACCCTGGCCGGCAATTTGCCGGGCAAGTTCCGCATGCTGGCTGGGGTAGCACACATCCAGACCGGTGCCGCAGACGGCGACGGTGGTACAGCCGGCCGCCAGCGCCGCGCGATGCGCGGCCTGGTCGATGCCTGCGGCCAGTCCGCTGGTAATGACAATGCCGGCGCGGGCGATGTGATCGGCGAAGCGCCGTGCAGTCTCGCGTCCGGCCGCCGTCGCCGCCCGGCTGCCGACAATAGCCAGTTGCGGGCGACTCAGGTGTGCCGGGTCGCCGCTGACGAATAGCGCCACCGGCGCACCGCGTGTCGCCAGCAGTTGTGGCGGGTAAAGCGCCGAGTCCGGCGTGAGCAGGCCATGCCCGGGCCTGGCCAGCCAGTCGAGATCCGCCGCCAGCGCTGCCGGATCGTGGGCGGGCGCCGACCGGCTGGCCGCTTGCAGCAGGCCACCGTGTTCGGCGACCCACTGCAGCGCCTCGCTGGCATCCAGCCGAGGCCGGCGCGCCAGTTGCAGCCAGGCGCGCTGCTGCTCGCGATCGCTATCGGCACCAGGCACCGGCATCGGCGCTCATCCCTGTCAAAGCTGGAGTGCCTTGATAACCCCAGGCCTGCGCTGCCGCGGGTGCAATTCTTGCTGCAATAACCCACAAACGCGTGGCTCAAAAGAATACGCCGGCCTCGGGGCCGGCGTTTTCAAGGTTCAGCAGTGAACTGCGATCAGGGCTTGCGGACGGAATCCCCAACGCGCACCGCGCGCGAGGCTTCCAGCGTCAGGCCATAGCTCATGCGGTCATAGGACTTGAATACCATGAACACGCCGATGCGCTCGTCCGGCAGCTGCATCTTGCCGCTGACGCGGTTGTCAGTGGGGTCCTTCACTTTCTCGCCGGCTTCCCAGATGGCCAGCACATGGCCAGGCTCGAGCCCGTCACGTGTGCCACGGTTGATGATCACCACGTCGTATTCGCCGGTGACAGTGCGGCCCTCGGTCACCGCCATGATGACGCCATTGACCTCGCGGCTCGGGCTGCGCGGAATGAAGTCCAGACCCACCTCGATCTTTGCGGGCAGCAGGATGTCGCCTTCCAGGGTCTCGCGCGCCGACTCCACCACCATCATCGAGGCGGGGTCGCCCATCAGCTCGGCCACCGCCTTGCCGTTGTACATGCCCTGGTAGCCCAGCACGTCGCCATCTTCCGGGTCGCGCAGTGGCTCGCCTACGAAATAGACGTTGAATTCCTCGCCCCTGCTGGCCTTGCCGAGGCGACGCACGTAAATCTTGTCGCCGGTGGCAGAAATCAGTCGGGCGTCACGGGCGCGTGCCACGTAGGGCGCCTTCTTGACCTGTTCCTTGGCCAGCACCGTGGGCTTGGACATGAAGGCCAGGATGGTGTTGTAGGGGATCGCGTGGATCGCTTCCGACAATGGCTGCTCGCGTACTCGCGGCGACAGGCGCGTCGGCCCGCCGGACTCCAGCACCAGTCGCGGCTGGCCGTCGACCCAGATCAGGGCCAGCACGTCACCGGGATAGATCAGGTGAGGGTTGGCAACCTGCGGGTTGATGTACCAGATCTCCGGCCAGTACCAGGGATCACTGAGAAACTTGGAGGAAATATCCCAAAGGGTATCGCCCGTCTGAACGGTGTAGCGTTCAGGCGCGTCAGCCGCTACGGGTATGACGCTGCGGTTGATGCCCTGGCCCTGTCCGCTCGCCAGCCCGATGGGCAGCGCCAGAACAAGCCCCAGCACGATCGGAACGATCTTGCTGATAAAGGATTTTTGGTTGGATGTATTACCAGACAGTGCCATGCGTGCTGCTCCCTCACTGCCGGGGTGGCCCGAACGATCGTATACTTCAGGACACCCGGCGCGGCCTACCGGAAACGACCGGCAACCGACCTAAGTCCATGCTTCGACGAACTTTAGCAGTATTCTTAAGTCAATTACACGAGTCATTGATCGCAAACGCATGACGCGCCTCACAATACTGGAGTATCCCGATCCCCGGCTACGCACCCGGGCGGCCCCTGTTGCCGCCGTGGATGATGCCCTGCGCCGGCTGATCGACGACATGCTGGAGACCATGTACGCCGCCAATGGCATCGGCCTGGCGGCCACCCAGGTGGATGTCCATCAGCGCCTGCTGGTCGCTGATATCTCGGAAGAACACAACGAACCACGCGTGTTCATCAATCCCGAACTGATTGCGCGCGAGGACATCGGCACCATGCAGGAGGGCTGTCTGTCGGTACCGGGTATCTATGATGACGTCGAGCGCGCCCAGCGCATCCGCGTGCGTGCGCTTGACCGCAAGGGCAAGTCCTTCGAGCTCGACGCCGATGGCCTGCTCGCGGTCTGCATCCAGCATGAGATCGACCATCTCGATGGCAAGCTGTTCGTCGACTACCTGTCCGAAATGAAGCGCGAGCGCATCCGCAAGAAGCTTGAAAAGGAACGCAAGCTGCAGGGTGGACCCATCGTGCGACCGTCCGGCCAGGCGCCGGCGATCTGAACGGCGCCCCGGCGATGCAAACGCATCTGGCGGTCGCCTTCGCCGGAACTCCACAGTTCGCCGTGCCGGCGCTGGATGCCATCCAGGCGTCACCACATTCCGTTGCGGTGGTCTACACCCAGCCCGACCGGCCCGCCGGCCGCGGCCGCGAATTGAAGCCCGGGCCAGTGAAGCAACGTGCCCTCGAACTCGGCCTGCCCCTGCAGCAGCCCGCAACCCTGCGCGATGCCGCCGCCGCCGGGGTGCTTGCCGGCTACCGTGCTGATGTCATGGTGGTGGTCGCCTACGGCCTGCTGCTACCGCCCGCGATACTGGAAGTGCCGCGGCTGGGTTGCATCAACATCCATGCTTCCCTGCTGCCGCGCTGGCGCGGCGCGGCGCCGATCCAGCGTGCCATCCTGGCCGGCGACGACGAGACCGGCGTGTGCATCATGCGCATGGAGGCCGGGCTCGACACCGGCCCGGTGATGCGTCGTGAGGCGCTGGCCATTGCCGCGGACGAGAATGCGGACTCACTGCATGACCGGCTCGCCACGGCGGGCGCAGGCATGATCGTCGAGGCCCTGGACTTGCTGGCCGGGGGTCGCGCGACTTTCGTCGCGCAGGTGGAGCAAGGGGCCTGCTACGCGCGCAAGCTCGACAAGGCCGAGGCTGACATCGACTGGACGCGCCCGGCGACCGAGATAGACCGGCAGGTGCGCGCCTTCAATCCCTGGCCCGTGGCCGAGACACAAGTTAATGGCGAGCGGCTGCGTATCTGGCAGGCGCGGGTGGTGGATGGCGTGGCGGATGCGCCGCCTGGCACGATCATCGCCGCAGGGCCCACCGGTATTGATGTCATGACCGGCGCGGGTGCGCTGGCATTGCAGCGGGTTCAGCGCGCGGGACGCGCCGTGGTCAGCGCCCGGGAATTCGCCCAGGGTCGCGAACTTGTCGGGCAGAGGCTCGGATGAGCGTTCGTGCCGACGCCGCCCGGGTTGTTGAAGTCGTCGCCAGTGAGGGGCGCACGCTGGAGATCGCGCTGCAGCGCGCCGGCTGTGCGCCTGATGCGCGCCCTGCGGTGCAGTCACTGGCCTATGGAACCATGCGCTGGTTCTTTGAACTGGAAGCCTGCCTGGCACAGTTGCTGGATCGTCCGCTGCAATCACTGGAGCCGCAGATCCGCGCGCTGTCTTTGGTGGGCCTGTACCAGCTGATTCACGGGCAGACACCCGAGCACGCCGCAGTCGCTGAAACCGTCGAGGCCGCCCGTGTGCTGGGCAGTCCGCGCGCCGCACCGCTGGTCAACGCGTTGCTGCGGCGTTTCCTGCGCGAACGCGAGCAGGTGCTGAGCTGGGCCCATGCACATCCCGAGGGACGCTACGCCCATCCGGCCTGGCTGATTGACGCCCTGGCCCGCGACTGGCCACAGGACTGGGAGTCCATTCTTGAGGCAGGCAATTGCCAGCCGCCGATGTGGCTCAGGGTCAATACCAGCAAGTGCAGCCGCGATGATTACCTGGGCCGGCTACGCGACGCTGGCCTGGAGGCGACAACCAGCCCCTTCGCCCGCGATGCCCTGCGCCTGGCAGAACCCACTGATGTCATGGCCCTGCCGGGATTTTCCGAGGGCCTGGCCTCGGTGCAGGACGCCGCAGCGCAGCTGGCCGTTGAGTTCCTGGACCTGAAGCCAGGCCAACGCGTGCTGGATGCCTGCGCGGCACCGGGTGGCAAGGCCGGCCACATGCTGGAGCGCGAGCCGGGCCTGGCCGAACTCCTGGCCCTGGACCAGGACGCCACGCGTGCCCGACGCATTACTGACAACCTCAAGCGCCTGGGGCTGACGGCAACCCAGAAGGTCGGCGATGCCAACCGGCCGCAGGACTGGTGGGATGGCCGGGCATTCGATCGGATCCTGCTGGACGTGCCCTGCTCCGGCACCGGGGTCATCCGTCGCCATCCGGATATCAAGGTGTTGCGCCGCGAGTCCGACATCGCGGGTTTCGCCGAACAGCAGCGCCGCCTGCTGGCCTCGGGCTATGCCCTGCTGGCGCCCGGCGGGCGGCTGGTCTATGCCAGCTGCTCGCTGCTGCACGCAGAAAATGGCGCAGTTATTGCCGATTTCCTTGCGGCCGAAGCCACGGCCGTGGACGTGACTGCATCTGCTAGGCTTTTGTTGCCGGAGGGCCTGCCTGCGGCGGGTCCGGGTCCCGGCATATCGCTGGCGAGTGGCGCCGCAGATGCAGATGGCTTCTATTACGCCTGCCTCGAGAAGCGGGCTTGAGGAACAGCGTGTCTACCACGCGATGGGCAAGCGGTTGGAGGGTGCGTGTCCTTGCGTTCTTGTGCGCAAGCCTTGGTTCGTGCCCGCTGTGGGCCGACGACAGCCGCTTTGAAATCCGCAATGCCTATGTAGACCTGACAGCCGTCGGTTGGCAATTGCATGCCCGGCTGGATATCGGCTTGTCCGAGGCCGCTTCACGGGCCCTGGACGAGGGCGTGCCGCTGACACTGAAGGTGGAAGCACAAGTGCACGGCGAGCGGCGCTTCCTGCCTGACGAACATATCGTCTCGGTCGATCGGCAGTGGCTGCTGGAGCACGACGCGATTGCCGATCGCTATGTGGTGGCCGAGCAGGGCAGCGAGCAGCAGCAGAATTTTTCCAGCCGCGAGGAGGCGCTGGCAGCGCTGGCCCGGATCGATGGGATGGCGCTGGTGCAGGAAGAGCAACTGGAGAAGGGCGGGCGCTACGAGGTGTCGCTGCGCGCCACCGTCGAGATTGGCGGCTTGCCCGGCGCGGTCAAGGTGCTGCTGTTCTGGCGTGACTGGTCGCGCACCACCGACTGGTACATCTGGGGGCTCAAGCCATGATCCGCCGCTGGATCCCCGCGCTGGCCGGTATCGGCATCGTCCTGTGGGTGGCGGCCCTGGCCTTGCTTGCCATCACTGCAGAAGGCTCGCAGCAGTTCGGTCGCCTGCAACCCTGGATCCTGCTCGTCAACTTTGCCGGCGTGGTGGTGCTGGTTGGCCTGATCGGCGGGCGCTTCAGCGACTTCCTGCGCGACTGGCGCGGACATGTGCCGGGTTCGCGCTTGCGCGGACGCACCCTGATGATGTTCGGTGGCCTGGCGCTGGCGCCGCTGCTGCTGGTGTTTGCCTTCTCGATCCTGTTCCTGACGCGCGGCATCGATAGCTGGTTCCATGCAGAAGTGCGCCAGGGCCTGGCCGATGCGCTGGACCTGTCGCGCGCGGCGCTGGACCTGCGCATGCGCGAATACGTCGAGCGCACCGAGCGCATGTCCGAGGACCTCGAGTCCAGCACCGGGATCCGCCTGTTTGGCGTGCTCGACAACCATCGGCGCTTGTCGGGTGCCGACGAATTGATGGTGATCAGCAGCGGCGGCCAGGTGCTGGCCTACAGCGCCACCGGCCTGCCACACGGCTTGCCGGGTGCGGTGCCGGAAGAGTTGATGCTGCAGGTGCGCCAGGGTCGGCCCTATGTGAGCCTCGAGCCCACTGCCTCCGGCGGCTACCTGATCCGCGCCGCATCGAGCATTGGCCAGGGCGTCGGGCTACAGGGCACGCGCACGCTGGTCGCGGTGTATCCCGTGCCGCAGCGCCTGGCGGACCTCGCCGAGACGGTGCAGCTGGCCTACCAGCAGTACGGTCGCCTGTCGTTCCTGCGCGAACCGCTGAAGCTGAGCTTCGTGCTGACGCTGTCGCTGGTATTGCTGGTGGCACTGCTGGCGGCGATGTACGGCGCGCTGTATTTCTCCGAGCGACTGATACGACCGGTGCAGGACCTGATCGCCGGCACGCGCGCCGTGGCCAAGGGCGATTTCGACACTCGCTTGGCGCTGCCCTCGCGCGACGAGATTGGCTACCTGGTGACTTCATTCAATGACATGACCAAGCGACTGGCGCGGGCACGACAGGACGCCGAGCAAAGCCGCGCCGATGTCGAGGCGGAGCGCACGGCGCTGGCGGTGATCCTGGCGCGGCTTAGCAGCGGCGTCATTTCGCTGGAGCCGGACCTGCGCCTCAAGGTGGCCAACCAGGCGGCCAGCCAGATCCTGGGCGTGGATTTTTCTGATGCCGAGGGCCAGCCGCTGCGCGAACTGGCAGAGCAGCAACCCCTGCTCGGCCCGGTCTATGCGGCCATCCAGGCACACCGTGATGCCGGCGAGATGGAGTGGCGCGAGCAGCTGGCGATACGCAGTGAAGGCGGCCGTCGTGACCTGGTTTGTGCCTGCACCACCCTGCCCGGGGAATCCGAGGCCGTCGTTGGCCTGGTGCTGGTGTTCGAGGACGTGACGGAATTGCTGCGCGCCCAGCGCGAAGGTGCCTGGGGTGAGGTGGCGCGCCGCCTGGCGCACGAGATCCGCAATCCGCTGACGCCGATCCAGTTGTCAGCCGAGCGCCTGCGGCGCAAGTTGCACGACGGCCTGTCGCCGGCGGATGCTGACCTGCTGGAGCGTTCGACCCACACCATCGTGCAACAGGTTGAGGCGATGAAGCAGATGGTGGCGGCCTTCAGCGAATACGCCAAGGCCCCGGACATGCAACTCACCGAGGTCGACTTCGGTGTGCTGATTCACCAGGCCGTTGACCTGTTCCATGTCCAGGAGCCCAGCGTCATATTGGACCTGGACATCGAACCGTCGATCCTGATTGAGGCCGACCGCGGTCGCCTGCGCCAGTTGCTCAATAACCTGCTGACCAACTCGCTGGAAGCGCTGGCCGGCCATTCGGCGCCGGGAATCCGCATTGAGGCCCGCCGCAGCGAGGACCAGGTGGTGATGGTGGTGACGGACAATGGCCCGGGGTTTGCCCCCGAGCTGATTGGCCAGGTGTTTGACCCTTATGTGACCAGCAAGCCGAAGGGCACAGGCCTGGGCCTGGCCATCGTACGCAAGATCGTCGAAGAACACGGCGGCCAGGTGGACGCAGACAATGCCCCGGAAGGCGGTGCGCGCGTGCGCCTGTCGCTGCCGGCTGTCGCACGCGAAGTGCGACGCAATGATTCGAGGAGAGATCGTCAATGAGCGCATCCAAGATTCTCGTCGTCGATGACGAGGCAGACATCCGTGGCCTGCTGAGCGAAATCCTCATTGATGAGGGTTACGAGGTCGAGGTCGCGGAAAACGCCGCGGCCGCACGCCGCGCCCGCAGCCGCGAGGAGCCCGACCTGGTGCTGCTCGACATCTGGATGCCGGATACCGACGGCATCACGCTGCTGCGCGAATGGTCGGCCAAGCAGGGCCTCAAGTTCCCGGTGGTCATGCTCTCCGGCCACGGCACGGTCGAGACAGCGGTTGAAGCCACGCGCCTCGGCGCCTTCGACTTTGTCGAGAAGCCGCTGTCCATCGCCAAGCTGCTGCGCACCGTTGAACATGCCCTCGAAGCGGGACGCCGGCGCAAGCAGCAGCAGCGCACGCTGATTCCCTCGCTGGTGACACCGGTCGGCAAGAGCAAGCTGATGCAGCAGCTGCGCGACAACATCAGCAAGGTGGCCGCGCATGAGACGCCGGTACTGCTGGTGGGCGAGGCCGGCACCGGCCGCGAGGCCTTCGCGCGCTACCTGCACTCGCTGGGACCGCACGCCAGCGAGCCCTTCGAGACCGTGACCTGCGCCAGCCTGGATGACGAAACTGCCGCCCGGCAACTGCGCGGTACTGCCGAGGAGCCGGGGGCCTATCGTCGTGCCGAGGGCGGGGCCCTGTTCTTAAATGGCCTCGAGGACCTGTCACCGGCTTCACAACGCCTCCTGCTCGCGGACCTGGAGGAAGGCAGTTACTGCCCGGTGGGTGTGAGCGGGCGGCGCCCACTCAACCTGCGCCTCATCGCTGCGGTGCAGCCTGGCTTTGATGCCGCGGACGGCGGCGTGCGTCGTGATCTCATCGCGCACCTTGAAGTGCTGACGGTGCGTATCCCGCCGCTGCGCGACTACGCCGAGGATGTGCCGGACCTGCTGCGCCACTATGTTGATCGACTGGTTGACGAGGAACGCCTGCCATTTCGCAAGTTCAGCGTGGCGGCGCAGAATCGCCTGCGTAACTATCCCTGGCCCGGCAATGTGCGCGAGCTGCGTAATCTGGTGCAGCGTGTCTTGATCCTGGGGGGCAGCGAGGAAATCGCGCTGGAGGAAATCGAGCAGCAACTGGCGACCCAGCAGACGCCGGACGAACCGCTGGTGAAACAGGACCTGCTGGCCCTGCCGCTGCGCGAGGCGCGCGAGCAATTCGAGCGTGCCTACCTGATGCAGCAACTCTCGCTATGCAATGGCAAGGTTGGCGCGCTGGCCAAGCGCGTGGGCATGGAGCGCACGCACCTGTATCGCAAGCTGCGTTCGTTAGGTGTGGATTTCCGCCAGACCGGGGACGACTAGTCGCCGACGCGGATGACCAGCACGTCCATGTCGGCCTCGCGCAGGCGCTCGCGCACGCGATTGAGGTCTTTCAGGTCGGAAATCGGGCCGACGCGAACGCGGTGCCAGGTGTCGTTGTCCACCGAGACACGCTGGACCTTGGATTCAATGCCCTGCAGCGCCAGTTGCGCGCGAACCCGGTCGGCCTCGTTGAAGTTGCGGTATGAGCCGACCTGCAGCACATAGGCGCCGGATTTCTCCACGCCAGTCTTGCGCTCATCACGCTTGACGTCACGTTCCCGCTCCGGGACCACCACCTCGAAATTCGGCAGCATCTCGTAGAAGTCGTAGCTGTCGGCAGGCTCGGTGCCGGTGGCCTCGCGCGTCGAGGCCGGCTCCGGGACCACTTCAGGCGCCTGGCTGTCGCGCTGGTCCAGCAAATAAAGCGTCAGGCCGAGGCCGAGGCCCGCGACCAGACCCAGGGCCAGGCCGGTCCAGCCGGAGAAGCCATCCTTGCGCGGCCGGCTGCGCTTGTAGTCGCGTGCTACCACTACATGGTCTCCGGGGCCGAGACACCCAGCAGCGCCAGCGCATTGCGGATGACCTGGCGCGCCGCCAGCACCAGCGTAAGCCGCGCATTGCGCAACTCGGCATCGTCCACGATGAAGGGTTGGGCGTTGTAGTAGGCATGAAACGTTGCCGCCAGCTCGCGCAGGTACTGCACCACCATATGCGGCGCGCGCTGCCTGGCAGCAATCGACACCGTTTCGGGCCAGCGGGTGATCGCCGTCATCAAGGCGCGTGCGTGCTCGTCGTCGAGCCGACCCAGTGCTGCCTGGCCGCTGGCGCCGTCATAGGACAGGCCGCGATCGGCCAGCTGGCGCATCACGCTGGCCACGCGCGCGTGGGCGTACTGCACGTAGTACACGGGATTCTCGTTGGAGCGTGACTTGGCCAGCTCCAGGTCGAAGTCCAGCGGCTGGTCGTTGGAGCGCATCAGGTAAGTCAGCCGGCTGGCGTCGTTGCCCACTTCCTCGCGCAGCTGGCGCAGGGTGACGAACTGCCCCTCGCGCTTGCCCATGGGGATCTTCGCCTCGCCGCGGAACAGGTTGACGAACTGCACCAGCGTGACCTCAAGCGACTCACCGGGCTCGCCCATGGCCACCAGGCCGGCGCGCACACGCGCGACATAGCCGTGATGATCGGCGCCGAGGATGTCGAGCAGCAGGTCAAAGCCACGCTCGCGCTTGTCGAGGTGGTAGGCAATGTCGGAGGCAAAGTAAGTGGTCTGGCCGTTGTCACGCACCACCACGCGGTCCTTGTCATCGCCCAGCGCCGTGGCGCGAAACCAGGTGGCGCCGTCCTGCTCGAACAGGTGGCCGGCCGCCTGCAGGCGCGCCAGCGCACGGCTGATGGCGCCGCCCTTCTCCAGTTCGCGCTCGGACGACCAGCGATCAAAGTGCACGCCAAACTCTTCAAGTTCATTGCGGATGTCGGCGAGCATCAGTTCCAGCGCCAGCGCAAACACCTGCTCGTAGCCTTCAGCGCCCAGCAGCTCACGCATGCGACTGATCAGCGCATCGACATAGGCTTCCTTGTCACCGCCGTCGGTCTCATCCGCAGGCAGGCCGGTGGTGACTTCACTGGCGCTGCACTTGAGCGTCGTGCCCGCTTGCTGATGCAGCGCGCTGGCGATGGGGCGCAGGTAGTCGCCGCGGTAACCGTTGACCGGGAACGGCAGCGCTTCGCCGCACAGCTCCAGGTAGCGCAGCCACACACTGGCCGCGAGGATGTCCATCTGCCGACCGGCGTCATTGATGTAGTACTCGCGGCTGACCTTGTAGCCGGCGAACTCCAGCAGGCTGGCCAGTGTGGCACCGAATGCCGCCTGGCGACCGTGGCCAACGTGCAGCGGGCCGGTCGGGTTGGCAGAGACAAACTCCACCAGGGCGCGACGCCCCGCGCCATCTTCAACACGACCGTATTGCTCGCCCGCTTCCTGTACGCGCAGCAGTTCGGCATGCCAGGCCGCAGGCGTGAGGAAGAAATTGATGAAGCCCGGGCCCGCCACTTCGGCGCGCGCCAGCCAGGGGCTGGCCGGCAAGGCGGCAATGATCTGCTGGGCCAGTTCGCGCGGATTGCGCCGCGCCGGCTTGGCCAGGCGCATGGCGATGTTGCAGGCAAAGTCGCCGTGGGCCGGGTCGCGCGTGCGCTCGATGTCCAGCGCCACAGCGGTGTTGCCCGTGAGTTCAGGGCCCAGCGCCGCAAGTGCGTCCGACACCAGCGATTCGATCAGGTTTTTCACGCTTCAATCCGGGGAAAATCAGCGCGCAAGTCTACCCGAAAACACCGCGCGACTCAGTCCACCTCGATCGGGTCAACGTCAATGGAGCAGCGCAGGCCGCCGCGCCGAGGCAGCATATCGACAGCCTCAAGCCAGGCCGTGAGGAAGCGCTGCAGGGCAGCGCGGCTGGGCGATTCCAGCAGCAACTGCGCGCGATAGCGTCCACCCCGGCGCGCCATCGCCGCCACCGCCGGTCCCAGCAGGCGCACGCCGGCCACGGCGCGGCGCCAGTTCCGCGGCCTGTTGCAGGAAATCAAACACGCCGGCCTGGTCCGGGCTATCGGCGCGCAGCAGGGCCAGGTGCGAATAGGGCGGCCAGTGCGTGGCCTTGCGCTCGGCCAGGGCGCGCTCGGCAAAGCCGTCGTAGCCCGAGGCAATCAGGCCGGCGAGCAGCGGGTGCTCGGGGAAAGCAGTCTGGATCAGCACCTCGCCCGGGCGATCACCGCGGCCGGCGCGGCCGGCCACCTGCACGATCTGCTGGGCCAGGCGTTCGCTGGCGCGAAAGTCGGCGCCAAACAATCCCTGGTCGGCTGACAGCACTACCACCAGGGTGACATCCGGGAAATCGTGGCCCTTGGTCAGCATCTGCGTGCCCAGCAGGATGCGGGCGCTGCCGCTGGCCACCTTGCCCAGCGCGCGCTCGATGTCGCCACGCTTCCTGATCACGTCGCGATCGATGCGCACCAGTCCGACGCCGGGGAACAACTCCTCAAGCGAGGTCTCGACACGTTGCGTGCCCTGGCCGACCGGGCGCAACTCCGTGCCGCAACCCGGGCAACCAAAAGGCATCGGCGTCTCGGCGCCGCAGTGGTGGCAGGATAGCCGGGCGCGGCCCAGGTGCACGGTCATGCGTGCGTCGCAGGACTGGCAAGGCGCAACCCATCCGCAACCGGTGCAGTAAAGGGTTGGCGCGTAGCCGCGGCGGTTCAGGTAGACCAGCACCTGGCCTTGTTCACCGAGGTGGCGCTCGATGGCTGCGAGCGCGGGTTGCGACAGGCCGTCATGCGCCGCGTGCAGGCGCAGGTCGATAAGCGCCACGCGCGGCTTGCCAGCGCTGCCGGTGCGCTCAGGCAGCGAAAGCTTCCGGTAACGCCCCGCCGCCACGTTGGCCAGGCTCTCCAGCGAAGGCGTGGCCGAGCCCATCACCACCGCAATGCCCAGGCGCTGCGCGCGCGCCACGGCCAGGTCGCGGGCCGAATAGCGAAAACCTTCCTGCTGCTTGTAGGAGGGATCGTGCTCCTCATCTACCACCACCAGGCCAAGCTCGGGCATAGGCGTGAACACGGCGGAGCGCGTGCCGATGACCACCGGCGCCAGGCCAGCGCGGGCGGCGCGCCAGCCGGCAAAGCGTTCGCCGTCGCTCAAGCCCGAGTGCAGCGCCAGCACCGGCGCCGCGAGGCGCTCGCGAAAGCGCGACACCAGCTGTGGCGTCAGCGCAATTTCCGGCACCAGCACCAGCGCGCCCTTGCCAGCGGCCAGGCAGCGCTCGATCAGCTGCAGGTAGACCTCGGTCTTGCCGCTGCCGGTGATGCCGTGCAACAGCCAGGCATTGAAGCCAGGTGCCGCCTCGTTGATGGCCTTGACCGCTGCGGCTTGCGCTGGCGTCGGCGTCGGGCCCTTGCAGCCGGGCCCGGCGCTGGGCGGTGGCGCCTCGGGCAACTCCAGTGACTCGACCCAGCCGCGCCCGGCAAGGCCACGAAGCGCCGCTGCCAGTCCCGCTGCGCTTACATCACTCGCCGCAACAATGCCCTCACCGAGCAGGGCGATGAGTTCCTGCTGGCGCTTACCCAGGCGCGGTGATTGCGCCAGTGCTTCGCGCCCTGTGTCACTGAGGCGCCAGCCGGTTGCCGGGCGAAGGGCCGCAGCGCCACCGCGCAGGGCGCTGGGCATGGCGGCGGCGAGCACTTCGCCGGCGGGGTGGTGGTAGTAGCTGGCGGCCCACTTCAGCAACTCGAAAGTGGTGTCATCCCACAGTGGCTCATCATCAAGCAGGGCGCGGGCACGCCTGAGTTTGTCGGCAGGCACGGCCGACTCCTGGCTGGCGCCAACAATCACGCCCACGCTCTCGCGCCGACCCAGTGGCACGCTGACGCGACGGCCCGGCTTCAAGGCTGAAGCAGCGACGCCTGCCGGGGGCAGGTAGTCGAATACGCGGCGCAGCGGCGTATCCAGTGCGACTTGCAGGTACAAGGGAGAGGCGCTCAAATGTCTATTAGTTTCAATAGCTTGCGTTTATGTCTGTGCGGCTTGTCAACGGCCGGCCGGGGGCAGACGTTATATCAGCAACCAAGGGCAGTTTGGTCTCGAGTGTTTGTGGCTGGGAGGTGTTGGTGATGAGCTCTGCTACGCTTTCCCTGACGATGCCAGCGCTGGCGATGGGCCAGCCGGAGCGGATTTGGGAGAAGTCCTTGGATCAGGAACGGGCGCTGGAACGATTCCTGGTCGGGATTGAACGGCGAGCCTATCGCATTGCCCAGTTGTCGGTGCGCGATCACGATGAGGCCCTGGATATCGTCCAGGACTCGATGATCCGCCTGGCACGCAGTTACGGACAACGCCCCGCCGAGGAGTGGCAGCCGCTGTTCTACCGGATCCTGCGTAACCGGATCCTGGACTGCCAGCGGCGGCGAAAGGTGCGCAACCGGGTGATGGCGTTCTGGCCGACGCGGTCAGCAGATGACGACACGCCGGACCCGGTGGAGAGCGCGCCGGATCCCGCCGGGACGCCAGAGGACCATCTGGCCGGGCGCCAGGCCCTGGCAGAACTGGAGCGGGCCCTGGCAGATTTGACGGATCGGCAGCGTGAGGCTTTCATGCTGCGGAACTTTGAGGGTCTTGATGTGGCGCAGACGGCAAGCGCCATGGGCTGCTCGCAAGGCAGCGTCAAGACGCACTATTTCCGTGCGATGCAGGTCCTCCGGGACCGGCTCGGGGAGTGGACGAAATGAGTGAACAGGAATTCGACAAGCTGCAGCAGCGTACCCGCGCGGTGTTCGACGAAAGCGTCGAGTCGCTCGATGGCGCCACGCGCTCGCGCCTGACGCAGGCGCGCCACGCGGCGCTGGCCGAGCTGAAGCAGCGTCCGGCCTGGTTTGCAGGCTGGGTGCCGGCAGGTGCCATGGCCGCCGCCGCAGTGCTGGCCGTGACCCTGTGGGTGGGCGGCGAGTCGCCGCAGGTTGGCGCACCGGTCATGGCCTCGGTGATCGAGGACCTGGAGCTGGTATCGGCGGAAGAGGACTGGGACATGCTGGGCGAGGAGATGGAGTTCTATGCCTGGGCCGTGGATGAAGTCAGCGATGGTGTCGGCTGATGGCCGGACACCTGAGCTGGCTGGCGGCCGGACTGATGGCATTGCCGGTGCAGGCCGAGCCCGCGCCGGTGGCGCCGCTGGATGCGGAGTTCCTGGAGTTCCTCGCCGCGACCGCGGATACGGATGATGAGTTCATGGATTACCTGGAGTCGCCGGCGGCGGATCGCGAACTGCGCCGTGCCGCTGCGCAACCCAAGGTTGCCAAGGAAGAGAAAGATGAAAGCTAACTTCGCAGCAATCATGGTGGCCTGGCTGGCATTCGCCGCCATGCCGGTATTCGCCGACGAATCGCCGGCGCCCGGTGTCGCCTGGAGCGAGCTGACTAACGAGCAGCAGCAGTTGCTCGGCAGCTTCGAGTCGAATTGGGAATCGCTGCCGCCGGGTCGCCAGCAGGCGATGGCGCAAGGCGCCACGCGATGGATGGGCATGACACCTGAGCAGCAGGCCCGCACCAAGGAGCGCTGGCAGAAGTGGCAGGCGCTGCCGCCTGAACAGCGCAACCAGCTGCGCAAGCGCTGGCAGAGCTACCGTGACCTGAGCCCGGCGCAGCGCGCGCGGCTGCGCGATGCCTACGGGCGCTTCCAGTCGCTGCCGCCGGAGCGCCGCCAGGAAATGCGCGAGCGCTGGCGCGAACTTTCGCCGGAGCAACGCCAGCGCCTGATGCGCGAGCGCGCCAATCGCCGCCCGCCGGCCCCGAGTGATCGTCCGCCGCCCTCGTCGAATCGCCCGCCCGCCGGCTGAGCGCACGCTGCTAGAATCCCCCGAGCCCATCCGGGCCCGGGGGATTTTTCATGACAACTGCCTACTGGTGTGTTCTTGCTGCCGGCCTGCTGCCCTACGTGGCCGTGGTCGTAGCCAAGGCTGGCGTCCGCTACGACAACCGCAACCCGCGCGGCTTCCTCGCCGGACTGCAGGGATACCGTGCGCGTGCCAATCATGCGCAGCTGAATTCCTTTGAGGCCTTTCCGCTGTTTGCCGCAGTCGTGATCATTGCCCACCAGCTCGGGGCCGAGCAGGGCCGGCTGGACATGCTGGCGCTGGGCTTCATCGCTGCGCGCGTCGCCTACCTGGGCGCCTACCTGGCCGACAAGGCCAGCATTCGCTCGCTGTTCTGGATGGTCGGCCTGGTTTGCGCCGTGGCCATCCTGGTTACCGCTGCCTGAGGAGTTGCCATGTCCCAAACCAAGTTGAAGCGTTCCAATGACCGGGTTATCGCCGGCGTCTGCGGTGGACTGGCCGACTGGATTGGCTGGACGCCGGGTAAGGTGCGCGTGCTCTACGTCATCGTCTCGATCCTGAGCGCCGCGTTTCCCGGGATCATCGTCTACCTGGTGATGTGGCTGGTAATGCCGGAGGCGGACGCCTGAGCTGACCCCGGGGGGCTTGTCCAGGCTTGCGGAACCGTGTCTGGTCGCCTACGAGAGGTGGAGAGACGTCGCCTGCACCGCATCAGGGACTCGTCGCGTCCAGCACGGCGCTTTCTGAGGTGACGACAAAGCGGCTTGCATCGCGTGCGGCGATACCCCCCATGTAATTCAGCCGCGGGGCGAAGCCAAGGCGGACTGTGCATTCGTTGGGAAAACCCATGACGGTCGTTACGACATTGGCCGGGGTCATGCGGCGAACCACGCAGCTACCCTCGCCGATGAGCAAGCTGCCGTTAGAATCGAACGCCAGGATGTGGGGTTGATTGAATCGTGCGGCGGCGCCGGTCCCATCGACCGGGCCCAGCATTCCCGCGCTGCCCGCCAACGTCGACACCACTCCGCCGGGCGTGAGTCGGCGAATGAGGTAATTCCCGCGGTCGGCAATAAGAACATTGCCAGAGGGATCGATGGCGAGGCCAGTGGGCGCGTTGAAGCGCGCGGATAATGCCGGGCCATCAATACTGCCTTCCTGAGATCGAGCGCCGGCCACGGTCGTGACCTCGCCTGCGGGCGTGACGCGCCGGATGGTGTGATGCTGCAATTCTGATACGTAGACATTCCCTGCGCCATCGACCGTCAGCCCCCCGATGTGGTAGAAGCGCGCCGCCGTGCCAGTGCCGTCCACGTAGTCCGTCGCGTTTCGGTTGCCAGCCAGCAGGGTCGCGGTGGCCGAGGGTGTAACCCGCCAGATCGCCTGGGACCCGCCCACGTACAGGTTGCCGGCGGCATCAACGGCCATGTTGCGTGCCTGAATGCCGGTCACCAGGGTCGTGACAACACCATCGGGAGTGACGCGCCTGATGCGATCGTTATCGGCCACAAAGGCATTGCCGCTGGCGTCGAGGACGATGTTGCCGGGACTCGAGAATCGCGCAGCGCTGCCCTGCCCATCGGCCGTGCCCGAGACTTGCGCCTGGCCCGCGAGCGTCGTGGCGACGCCCGCGGTCGAGAGCTTTCGAATAACCACCACATCGGCTATCAGCAGCTCGCCAGTTGGCGCAACAGCGATTCCCGTTGGCAAGTTGTAACTGGCCGCGCCACCGATCCCGTCGTCAAAGCAACAACCGCCCGGCGTACCGGAGACCGTGGTCACTACTCCGGCCGGGGTGATGCGGCGAATCGTCCTGTTGTTGGCATCGCTGACAAACAAATTGCCGTTGGCATCAAATGCCAGGCCAAGTGGATCACGGAAACGTGCATCGGTACCTGCGCCATCATCGCTGCCCTCGGTCCCGGGTTGTCCGGCAAAGACACTGGCAGTGCCGCCTGGCGGAATTCGCAGGATGGCATGGGAGTCGCTCCCGGCGCCCGTCACATACGCGTTGCCCGCCGCATCGATGGCAATTGCGATGCCGCCCCCAGTGAGTCCGAAATCATGAAACGTGGTGACCTCTGCGGCCGGAGAGATCCTGCGGATCTTCATGTTGCGGTAACCTGTCGACTCCGTGACATACACATTGCCGGCCGCGTCAATCGCCAGGCCGCTGGGGTCGGACAACAGGGCCGCGGTGCCCGCGGCGTCCCAGTCGCCGCGCGAGCCGTAGGGGCTGCCAGCCCACACGCTCACGGAACCCTGCGGCGTAATGCGCAGGATGTTGTTGCGGGTCCGGTTGGCCACGTAGACATTATCTGCGGCGTCGATGGCAATACCGGATGGTTCATTGATCATGGCTGACGGCCCGGCAAACGTGGTGACCTCGCCGGCCGGCGTAATGCGCCGCACCCGGTGGTTATGGGTGTCCGATACGTATGCGTTGCCCTGTGAATCAAACGCAATGCCGGCAATGCCGTTCATGGAAAAACGCGCCGCCGCACCGGTTCCATCCGTCATCCCGCTGCCGCCGACGCTGCCCGCAAGCAGCGACAACGACTGCGTGGGGACAATCACGGTCAGCATTGCGCTGCCGCTGACAGCGTCGGGAGTGAGGCCATTGCGCACGGTCACTTGCATGCTGGCCCCATGACAATCCGCCGATAATTGCGACACGGTCACGGTTGAAAAAATGCCGGCGTAGGTGACCCTTCCGGTACAGGGGCCAGCCGTAAACAGCTGTCCCGAATCGGGCAGCGCTACGCCATTCAATTGCCAGACATAGGTCAGGGTTTCCGCGCCGGAGGCGACGACGCTGAAGGTGGCGCTGCCACCCACGCTGGCAGTCTGGGCGGTGGGGTTCTGCGTGATGACGGGCGCCCCGGCAACGGCCGTGGCAATCACGGTGAGCAGCGCACTGCCAGAGTAAACGCAACGGTAGAGAACTCCACTGCCGTTACACACGAGGGCGCGAAACAATGCGCCGCTGTCCGCCAGTGCGGTCGTAATGCCCAATGTGCTGCCACCAGGTATCGTCGTGCCGGCGCCCAGAAAGGACCAGGCGGTGCCATTGTTGCTGCGTTCCCAGGTAACCGAAAGTCCGGCCGGAGCTGTCGCCAGCACAGTGAAGCTGGCGGTTGCGCCTGCGATGACGGTGGTGGCCGCCGGTTGCTGGGTAATCAACGGTGCCGGAAACGGTGGCGCAATCTGCACGGGATAGCTCAGCGTGGCATATGCCCAGCTGGTGATGTTGCGAAACGCGCGTGTGCATTGAAAGTGGAAGTTGAACGAGACGGTGCCATTGTCGGCATCCGTCACTTCGGTGAAAAAATCGAATGTACCGACGACGCGGCCAGTCTGGGAGGGACTCGGCGTGAGCGGGATGGTTTGCTGCACCAGGGTTTGCGGTGGCGTGGGCGGCCGCCCTGGCCCCGATCCCGACTTGGTGATGGTAATGCTGCCCTGCGAGCAGTCGCGGGCCGCGGACATGTCCACCGGTATACTTAACCCCGTGGCTTGTCTGATTGCGCCATCCGGGAAGTTGAAACCATTGACGTTTAAGGTAGCTAGTTGGCAAGGATACGGATCGCCCCGAAGGAGCGAGCAAGCCCCCCCAAGCCAGAGCGAATACCATGAAAGCGAGTTGCGCTCGACGCTGGCAATGTTGTTCTCGACTGTTGCGGCTTGTGCCTGCCAGTCGCTACCAGGTGTGGCCACCAGAATGGTCGCTTCGTCGGCAGCCGTGCCGGCAAAGGGAATGCGCAAGGTGACGGGCCGGTAAAAGCGCAGATCATGCGGCGTGATCTGGTACACGACCTGGGTAGCGGGCAACCCGACGGGCAAGGCCGGTGCGCCGGCCTCGGAACGCACTATACGAATGGTCACGTCGCCATCCAGGGCACCTTCGGGTACCACCAACTGCACTCCGTCGGGACCCTCCACCGTGCCGCCAGCACTGCCAATGGTGGTAGTGCCTTGTGGGGGCAGGGTAGTGTTGCCAGCGTCCTGGCAACCGGCGAGTAGCGCCAGGCTCGACAGCATCCAGATGCCGCCAAGCCGACCATACCGCTCCAGTCCCGTCAGCGCCTTCGGAAATCCTGCCTGCGAACCCGACATAATCTCTCTCCTGCCGTCACCTGTGCCTGTCACCCGGTGTCGAAATGACCACGCGGCCTGGCTGTTTGGCAGGCTGCTTACTGGTATATGCGTAAAGCTGAAATTAATCGGCTCATCGCGGATAATGGCCGCTAAATCAATTGCCTAGCGAGTGGCTACTGGAGTCGGGTGGCGGTTTGGGTGACGTCAAGCTGTTAGACGAGCGGGATCCGGAAAACGGTAAGCCGGGTCCAGTGACCACGTTACTGTTGCGCTGGAGCGAGGGCGATCCGGCGGCGTTGTCTGCGCTGGTGCCACTGGTGTACGACGAACTGCGTGCGCTGGCGCGCCGGCAGTTGCGCGGCGAACGATCCAACCACACTCTGGAAGCGACGGCCCTGGTGCACGAGGCATTCCTGCGACTGGGTGACCGGGTGCTGGTCAACTGGAATAGCCGTGAACATTTCCTGCGCCTGGTGGCGCAGGTGATGCGCCGCGTATTGGTCGATCATGCTCGTGCGCGCAATGCCCAGAAGCGCGGCGCGGGCGCGCAACACCTGCAACTTGAAGTGCTGCTGCAAGCCCACGGCGGCACCCATGGCCTGTTTACAGGCCCCGATCCACAGTCCAATTCGATGATGAACCAGCCCGATATCCACCTGGAATCGCCGGGCATGCCAGCCGCGTCGCAGATCGAGGCCATTGATGCTGCGCTCACCTTGCTGGAGTCGCTGGATGCGCAACAGGCAAGAATCGTGGAGTTACGTTTCTTTGGCGGCCTGACCATTGATGAAGTGGCGCAAGTCACGGAGCTGTCGCCCGCCACTGTCAAGCGCGAATGGGCGTTTGCGCGCGCATGGCTGCAACGCGAATTGACCCCCTGTGGCCCGCCATGACGCCTGCCATGACCTCTGCACAATGGCAGCGCGCCAAGGAAATGTTTGCCGCCGCCTCCGACCTGGTACCGGCGGCACGTGCGCAGTACGTTGCCTCAATCGCCGCGGACGATGAGGTGGTGATGCGGGAGGTGCTTTCGCTGCTGGCAACGCCGGAGATTGCCGCGCTGGAAGGGCCCGCAGTGGAGCTGGTGCGCGAATGGTGGGACGAGCAGCTCGGCGTTGAGCCGGACATCGATCCCTGGGTCGGCAAGCGCATCGGTGCCTATTGCATAGAGGCGCTGATCGGGAGCGGTGGCATGGGCGACGTGTATGACGCCACCCGCGCCGACGAGGCCTATCAGCAACGCGTCGCCATCAAGATCCTGCGCGCCAGTCGGGCGACCCGGGCGATGGTGCGACGCTTCAAGGCCGAGCGCCAGATCCTGGCAAAGCTGGAGCATCGCAACATCGCCAAGTTGCTGGACGGCGGGACCACTGAGCATGGCGTGCCGTATTTCGCGATGGAAAGGGTCGTGGGGCGGCCGATTGACCTGTACTGTGCCGAAAACAAGCTGGGCATTGAAGCCCGCCTCCGGCTGTTCCTGCAGGTGTGTGCCGCAGTTGACCATGCGCACCGGCACCTGGTGCTTCACCGCGACATCAAGCCAGGCAATATCCTGGTCACCGTCGACGGGAGCGTCAAGCTGCTGGACTTCGGCATCGCAAAATTGATGCGGCTCGACGAGGACCTCACCGGTTCCGGTGCGTCACCGGAAGGCACGCAGACCTTGATGCCGATCCTGACGCCAGCATTTTGCAGCCCCGAACAGGCGCGTGGCGAGCCCCTGACGACCGCAACGGATGTCTATTCGCTCGGCGCCATGCTGTATCTGTTGCTGACCGGGCGGCACGCGCATCCGCACAGGCGCGAGCGCAGCACGACGTGGATCGAGGCATTGACTGGCGAGGATCCAAGCCGACCGAGTGTTGCCGCGGAAGGCCTTGCGGGCCTGATGGGCAAACAGGAATCGCACCACTGGCAGCGGCGCCTGCGTGGCGACCTGGACAGCATCGTAATGATGGCGTTGCGCAAGGAGCCTACGCTCCGATACGCATCTGCCGCGCACCTGGCCGACGACGTGAGGCGGCACCTGGATCATCAGCCCGTCGTGGCGCGCGGGAGCCAGTTTGTGTACGCCGCAGGCCGCTTCATTCGCCGCCATCGCACCGCAATGATCGCAGCTGCCCTAGTGATGTTGGCGTTGGTGGGGGGCGTGGTAGCGACCACCCGTGAAGCGCGCATCGCACGCGCCGAAAAGGCGCGCGCAGAGCAGCGCTTCTCCGATGTGCGCGCACTGGCCAATGCGCTGATCGTGGATGTCTATGCCGCCATTCGCTCGCTGCCGGGGGCGACGGCCGCCCGCAAGCAAGTGGCAGAACACGCGCAGGTATATCTGGAAAAACTGGTCGGCGAGTCGTCCGCCGATCCGGCACTGCTGGTCGAACTGGCCGGCGCCTACCGCAGCCTTGCCGCCACCCAGGGCGACAATACCTCCTCCAATCTTGGCGACACAAGCAGCGCGCTGGCCAACTACCAGCGCGCAGTGACGCTGCTCGAGGCGGCACTCGCCGCCCAGCCCGATTCGATCGACACGCGGCTGCTGCTGGCGCGAACCCACCTGGATGTTGCTACAGCGTGGTGGAGTGCGGTGCGCAAGGACGAGGCGGCCGGCAGTCATCGGGATGCCATGGCTTTGCTGGAGCCGCTGGCGATCACACATCCTCAAAAAGACAGCGTGCAGCTGGCACTGGCCGATGCGCTGCAGTTCCAGTCGATGCTGCACACCTTTGCCAGCGAGCTTCCCCAGGCCTTGTCTTTGCTGCTGACGGCGGATGCAATTGTCCGGCGCATCGCCCGCGCTCACCCTGACAGCAGCGAACTGGAGGACAAGGTGGCGCTTTCCGACAAGCGCATTGGTGCGATCCAGATTCGTCTGGGTCGGTTGACCGATGCGCTTGGCCACTATCGCGCCGCCCAGGTCGTTGAAGAGCGACGCCTGGCATCGGAACCGCTGAGCACTGAGTGGCGACACGCCGTCGCGCATACTCACAGCGATATCGGCCTGGTACTGCAAAGACAAAATGACTGGCGGGGCGCGCTGGAATCCCTGCGGCGCGCCGAGGAAGTGCGCGCTGCGCTGGTTGCGACCGACCCGCAGGACGTGCGCGCACGCGAGCGGTTGGCACTTACGGTGGTCAAGATTGCCAATGTGCAAACGGCGCAGCAGGATCTTGCCGGTGCGCTGGTCTCGCTGCAGCGCGCGCTGGATATGCGCCTGTCGCTGGCCGCCCGGACACCCAATGATGAGCGAACGCAATTTGATCTGGCAGCCACGCAGGGGTTGCTGGGCGTTGTCCATGCGCGTCTGGCGGAAAGTTCCTCGGCGCGCGAGCGCAGGAACCACTGTGATCTCGCGATCAAGTGGCTGGAACTTGCGCTACCCACCTGGCGTCGTTTGCACGCAGAGGGAAAGGTGCTGGACGGCGGCAAGGACATTGCGGAGTTTGAATTGGCAGTCGCGTCCTGCGAATTGCAACCCAGCTAGGCAAGCGGCCAGGACCTCAGGCCCTCAGCGCGGCCAGCACCTCGTCGAGCATCTGCTTGGCATCGCCAAACAGCATGCGGTTGTTTTCCTTGTAGAACAGCGGGTTGTCCACACCGGCGTAGCCCGAGGCCATCGAGCGCTTCATCACGATCGAGGTCCGCGCCTTCCACACCTCGAGCACCGGCATGCCGGCAATCGGGCTGGTCGGATCTTCCTGCGCCGCCGGGTTCACGATGTCATTCGCCCCGATGACGATGGCGACATCCGTATCCGGGAAGTCCTCGTTGAGCTCATCCATCTCGAAGACGATGTCATAGGGCACGCGCGCCTCGGCAAGCAGCACGTTCATGTGCCCGGGCATGCGTCCGGCGACCGGGTGAATGCCAAAGCGCACGTTGATGCGCTTTTCACGCAGCACCTTGGTGATCTCGAACACCGCATGCTGGGCCTGGGCCACCGCCATGCCATAGCCCGGGACGATGATCACTTGCTTCGATTCGCGCAGAAGCTCGGCGGTTTCCACCGCGCTGATGGCCGTGACTTCGCCTGCCGGCTCGCCGCTGGCGGAGGTCACCGTCGTGCCCTCGGCAGTGCCGAATCCACCGGCAATAACGCTGAGGAAGTTGCGGTTCATCGCCCGGCACATGATGTAGGAGAGGATCGCGCCCGATGATCCCACCAGCGCGCCGGTGACAATCAGCAGGTCATTGGACAACATGAAGCCCGTCGCTGCCGCGGCCCAGCCGGAGTAGCTGTTCAACATCGACACCACCACCGGCATGTCGGCGCCGCCGATGGCCATGACCATGTGCACGCCGAAGGCGAGCGCGATGACCGTCATGATGGCCAGCGGCACGAGGCCGCTCTCGATGTCCGGTGCGCGCAGGAACTCGGCGCCGAACCAGAACACGCCAACCAGCCCGGCCAGGTTCAACCAGTGGCGACCGGGCAGCAGCAGCGGCTTGCCGCCGATGCGTGCCGAGAGCTTGCCGAAGGCGATCACTGAACCCGAGAAGGTGACTGCACCAATGAGGATGCCGATGTAGATCTCGGACTCGTGGATGGTCTTCTCGGCACCGGTGAAGATGATCGAGGTATCCACATAGCTGGCAAAGCCGACCAGGCAGGCGGCGAGGCCCACCAGGCTGTGCATCAGCGCAACCAGTTCCGGCATCTGCGTCATGCGCACGGTGCGCGCGGCGTACAGGCCGATGGTGCCGCCCACAGCGAGTGCGCCGACAATCCAGGGGAAACCAGCCGCGGTAACGCGCGGGCCGAACACGGTGGCGAGCACCGCGATGGCCATGCCGGCGATGCCGAACCAGTTGCCGCGCCGCGAGGTCTCGGGGTTCGACAGGCCGCCGAGGCTGAGGATGAAGAGGATGGTTGCGGCCAGGTAGGCGGCAGTGACCAGGTTGTAGGACATGCTTGCGGCCCCTTACTTCTGGAACATCGCAAGCATGCGACGGGTAACGGCGAAGCCGCCGAACATGTTGATGGCCGTGAGCGCCAGTGCCAGCACGGCGAGCCCGAGGATCAGCGCATCGGGCCGCCCCTCCAGTCCCCCGCCCAGGGGTGGCGCCACCTGCACCAGCGCACCGACGGCGATGATGCTGGAGATGGCATTGGTCACGCTCATCAGTGGCGTGTGCAGCGCCGGCGTGACATTCCACACCACCATGTAGCCGATGAAGCAGGCCAGCACGAACACGGTGAAGTGCGAGAGGAATGCCGCCGGCGCCAGTGCGCCCACCACCCAGAACATCAGCGCGCCTACGCCAAACAGGATGGCCAGGCTCTTGGCCGAGGCAGGCTCAGGCTTGCCGTGTCCGCCCTTCTTTGCTGGCATCGGTGCAGCAGCGGGCTTGGCCTGCGCTGGGGCAGCAGACAACCTGGGCGCCGGTGGCGGCCAGGTCACGGTGCCTTCCTTCACTACCGTGGTGCCGCGCAGCACTTCGTCCTCGAAATTGACGTTGATCTGCCCGTCCTTGGTCTTGCACAGCTCCTCGGTGAGGCGCAGCAGGTTGTTGGCGTAAAGGGTTGAGGACTGCTTGGCCAGGCGGCTCGGCAGGTCGGCATAACCAATGATGGTGACGCCTTCGCGCACCACGACTTCACCCGGTACGGTGAGCTCGCAGTTGCCACCCTGCTCGGAGGCCAGGTCCACGACCACGCTGCCCGGCTTCATGCTGCGCACCATGTCGGCGGTGATCAGCTTGGGCGCCGGCTTTCCCGGGATCAGGGCGGTGGTGATGATGATGTCGACTTCTTTTGCCTGCTGGGCAAAGACTGCGAGCTGGGCCTTCTGGTAGCCCTCGCTCATCACCTTGGCGTAGCCGCCGCTGCCGGAGCCTTCTTCCACGTACTCGACCGGCACGAAATCCGCGCCCATCGAGCCCACCTGGTCGGCAACCTCCGGACGGGTGTCATTCGCACGCACGATGGCGCCAAGGCCCACCGAGGTGCCAATGGCGGCAAGCCCGGCCACGCCTGCGCCGATGACGAATACCTTGGCCGGCGGCACCTTGCCGGCGGCAGTGATCTGGCCGGTGAAGAAGCGCCCGAAATGATGCGCAGCCTCGATCACGGCGCGGTAGCCGGCGATGTTGGCCATGGAGGAGAGGGCATCGAGTTTCTGCGCCCGCGAGATGCGCGGCACGCTATCCATGGCCAGCACGGTGAGCCGGCGATCGGCCAGCTGCTGCATCAGTGCCGGGTTCTGCGCCGGCCAGATGAAGCTGACCAGGGTGCTGCCTGTCTTCATCAGGCCGATTTCGTCAGCGGTCGGTGCGCGTACCTTGAATACCAGGTCGGCCCCGGCCATCAGCTCTCGGGCGCTGCCGGCAATGCTGGCTCCCGCAGTGCGGTAGGCCTCGTCGCTGAACCGGGCGGCGTCGCCAGCGCCGGTTTCGACACACACCTTGAAACCCAGCTTGATCAGCTTTTCGACCGCCTCGGGTACGGTGGCAACCCGCTTCTCGCCCGCGTAAATCTCGCGCGGCACACCTATGGTCAATGACATCCGGTTCTCCAGGGAGGGGGGCTATTCGGAGTGTGTTGAAAAATATCATAACGGTGCCGTATTGTTAGGCGCGATTAGGTCAGGGATAGCCACATGAGTGCAGTGCCTGAGATCCAGGAAGCAGTGACCGGCCGACCGGGGCGGCAGGTACCGCCGTGGCTGTCGCAACAGGTCCTGCGCACTGATGCGGCCGGCATGCCACTGGAATGGATTGATTACCGTGAGGCCGTGCGCTTGCATTGCCTGGGCCAGGTGGCCTATGCCTTCGGCAGCCACCTCTATGACCTGCACGGTGGCATCAATGCCAGGAGCGGCCTGCAGACGGTGATCGGGGTCAGCTCCATGCTGGCCACCGTGGGCTGCACCGGTAACCCCGGCAGCCATCGCGGCGACTACATCCCGCCGCTCAACAACGAGACGCTGTTTCGCCGCGACGCCAACCTGTGCCTGTACTGCGGCGGGCGCTTCAGTGGCCAGCATCTTTCGCGAGACCACGTGCGGCCGCTGTTCCAGGGCGGCAAGGACACCTGGAACAACGTGGTGACAGCCTGCCGTCGCTGCAACAACGACAAGGCCAACTGCACGCCGGAGCAGGCGGGCATGCAGCTGCTCGCCGTGCCTTTCACGCCCACCTATGCCGAATACATCTACCTGAAGGGCCGCCGCGTACTGGCCGACCAGATGGAATACCTGCTGGCGCACTTCCCGCGCACCAGCCCGTTGCATGCGCGGCTGCAACGATTCATGCAGTGAGCCGCCCGCGCCCGCCGCTATACCTGGTTGACGCGAGCTTCTTTGTGTTCCGGGCCTACTACTCGGTAGGCCTCGAGATGACCGACGTGGACGACGTGCCGGTCAATGCGCTCTACGGCTTTGCACGCTTCCTTGGTGACCTGCTCGAGGAAACGAGCCCGGCGATGATTGCCGTGGCCTTCGATGAAAGCCTGGCCAGTTCCTTCCGCAACGAGATCTACCCGGCCTACAAGGCCAACCGCGACCCGGCACCGCCGGAGCTGAAGCAGCAGTTCGCGCGTTGCCGCGAGCTGTGCCGCCACTACGGCATTGCCGAGTTCGGCAGCCCCACCCACGAGGCCGATGACATCATCGGCACGCTGTCGACACGCATGCGCGGCCACGGCCATCCTTCGGTGCTGGTCACGCGCGACAAGGACCTGGCGCAGCTGATACGCCAGGGCGATGCCTACTGGGACTGGGTGGCGGGGCGGCGGCTGGAGTACGGCGACATCGCCGGGCCACTTCGGCGTGTTGCCCGAGCGCTTTGCCGACTACCTGGCGCTGACCGGCGATTCGGTGGACAACATCCCCGGCGTTCCCGGCGTGGGGCCGAAGACGGCGACTGCCCTGATGGGCGAGTTCGCCACGCTGGAAGATCTTTACGACGGGCTCGATCGCGTGCCCGCGCTGCCCATCCGTGGCGCATCAAAATTGCCGGCGCGCCTGCGCGAACATCGCGACGCGGCTTTCCTGGCGCGGCGCCTGACCGTGATCGCCTGCGACATGCCGCTGGAAGTCTCGCCCGAGGAACTGACACGGGGGCGACCGGATATTGCTGCGCTTGAGTCGTTCTATGACCAGGCCAAGTTCGGGCCCATGCTGCGCCGGCAGGCAGAGCGCATCGCCAAGAAGCAATGAGCGCGGCACTCGCCGCTGCACTCGGGCAGGCCCTGGGCTGTGCTGTTGCTGCCGCGCCTGCTGCGGCAGTCGGTGGTGGTTGCATCAGCAGCGCATCGCGCTGGGAAACCAACCACGGCCCGGTGTTCGTAAAGCTAATGGCAAAGGAGCAAGCGCCCATCCTGCAGGCTGAGGCGGATGGACTTGCGCGCCTGGCGCAGTGCGAGGCGTTGCGCGTACCCGCCGTGCGCGCGCAGGGCGAGGCCGACGGGCAGTGCTTCCTCGCATTGGAGTGGCTGGACCTTTCGGCACCCGATGCGGGCGCCGAGCAGTGCCTCGGCGAGGCGCTCGCCTTCCTGCATCGTGAGCAAGCTGTAGCGTTCGGGTTGGAGCGCGACAACTATATTGGCGCCACGGCGCAGCCCAACAGCTGGCTCAAGGACTGGTGTGAGTTCTGGCGCGAGCAGCGCCTGCGCCACCAGCTGCAGCTGGCTGCCGCCAATGGCTATGGCGGGCGCCTGCAGGAGCGTGGTGCGCGACTGCTGGAAGTGTTCGACGTGTTCTTCTCAAGCTACCGGCCCGTGCCTTCACTGCTGCACGGGGATCTGTGGAGCGGTAACCGCGCGGCGCTGGCTGATGGCACACCAGTGATGTTCGATCCGGCGGTGTACTACGGCGATCGCGAGGCCGACATCGCCATGACCAGGTTGTTTGGCGGATTCGGGCCGCGCTTCTACGCGGCCTATGTGGGCAACTGGCCACTGGATGCGGCCGCGGGCACGCGGCGCGAGCTATACAACCTGTACCACGTCCTGAACCACCTGAACCTGTTTGGCGGCAGCTATGGTGCCCAGGCCGAGGGGATGATCGACCGGCTGCTGGCGGCGGCGGGGGCCTAACCCGGCAGGGCCGGCATTGGATATGCTTGGCCCGACGCGTATCCAGGGACTGGGCGTTACACGACAGGGAGGGGTGTTATGCGGACGACTCTCGGCGCTGTGATGTGGCGGCTGTACGCCTGACTAGTAGTTGGGCAGCAACAAAACAGTCGTGAGGTGCTTTGGCGATCGCATGTCAATCACAAGGAGAGAATCATGAAGGCTGAGCTTATGTATCTGACCTGGGTAGCTGTGCTAACCGCACTGCTGTGGATTCCTTACATCCTGGACCGCATCTCCGTTTGGGGTCTATCCGACGCGGTCGGGTATCCCACAAATCCGAAACCACAATCGGGTTGGGCCACCCGGCTGATGAAGGCTCATGCTAATGCAGTCGAGAACCTGGTTGTATTCGCCGCATTGGTACTCGTGGCTCATGCTGCCGACATCAGCAATGGCGCCACTGCCACTGCATGCATGGTGTTCTTCTGGGCACGTGTCGTCCAGGTTCTTTCCCATACGTTTGCCGTTCCGTGGGTTCGCACGCTTGCCTTCGCAGCCGGTTTCTTTGCGCAAGCGACACTCGCCTGGCAACTACTCGCTCGGTAGTGAAGTGGCTGTCCAACGCTGTTTTGCAGCGGACCGTTAACCAGCGGCGCTCCGCGCCGCTGGTTTCCGGCCGGTGAAGGCAGACGTTGGATTTCAAGGGATGTCCTAAGCAATGGCAGATCCAAACGGTCGTTCGCCTTTCTCTCGAACCATTCCCTGGGTAGGCGCGCTCGCAGTAATTGTCCTCGGTGTTTATCTGACCAATATTCGCTTCATGGATAGCGAATGGTTATCTCGTGCTGGCTGCCTGGTCGTGATGATTGGGATCTGGTCCGGTCTCGGCGCTATTTTCCAGGAACGTATTCTTACAAGCCGTCTCAGGTGGCGGCGCCGGAATGCGATAGTCAGGGCCAGGGCGCGACTCGCCGAAGAACAGGCGGATGCCGAGCAGCAAAAGAAGAAGATGGACGAGATAGACGAAACTTTCGAGGCGGCATCGGCAAAGGCAACGCACAACTTGCGTTTGTCTATAGGGGTCCTGGAGGTGTCACTCCTGATGACCGGGACGTTTCTCTGGGGATTCGGCGACCTTCTTGTTCGATAGTCGGTGACCGAAACATGCTGATGCGTGCAGGGGCGCGCCTGGCGAGGCTTGAGCAGATTGTCCAACGAGGAGCGATTAATGAAAACAAGAAACATGCTTATCGCTGCCCTTGCCTTGATCCTGATGGTCAGTGGCCAGGGAGCGTTCGCTGAGGAAGCCTCCAATACGAAGGCGGTGCTAGTCACCGGAGCGAACGCGGGGATTGGCCTGCACATCACCGAAACCTTGTCGCGCAACGGGTTCCACGTTTATGCGGGTGCCAGAAAGGCAGAAGACCTGGCCATGCTCGATGCCATGGATAACGTGAGCGCGATCCGGCTGGATGTGACCTCTGATGAAGACATTGCAGCGGCTGTCGACTTCGTCAGGAAGCAAGGCCGCGGCCTGTGGGGCATAGTCAATAACGCCGGTTTGGCGCGCTATTCGCCGCTGCTATCCGGGTCGGAGTCCGATATCCGGTTCACCTTCGACGTCAATGTCTTCGGGCCGTATCGCATCAACCAGGCCTTCCTGCCCATGCTGCTGGAGAGCAAGGGCCGCACGACCATCATCGGTTCCATCAGCGGCTTTGTCCCAACTCCCAGCGACGGCGGCTACACGGCGAGCAAGTTCGCGGTTGAGGGTTACACCGATACACTCGCGGCTGAGCTGGCGGGCACCCCCGTGCACGTTGGCATTGTGGAGCCGGGCTCCTTCAAGACGGAGTTTCGCGACAAGTATGTCGCCAGGGCATTGACGGGCGAGGGCGGCTCCGTCGTTGACGACAAGACACGCAAGGCCCTGGAGGACTTTGCAGCGAGCAATGATGCGATGAAGGACCCGGTCGAGGTCGCCGAGGCGGTGCTGCACATGATGTCCAGCGACACGCCCAGGAAGCGCTACATGGTGACGCCCAATGCAGGACAAGCTGCGAAGACAATACGCGCCTCCATGGAACGATTGCTGCAGTTGAATGAAGGGCAGCCCTATTCCTACACTCGCGACGAGCTGGTGGCATTACTGGATGAGCTGCTCAAGGCCAAATAGCCGCTAGATATTTGCTGCACTTGCCAGAGGATACAGCGGCTGGCTGCAGGAGGCAGATCGCGAGATTCTCGTACTTGCGGGGTTGTATCCAGTCGGATACGATCGGTCTGTGTACCAGATTCGGCGAACCGAGGTCTTCTCCAGGTGGTTGGCTGGGCTGCGGGACGCAAAGAGTACTGCTCGCATCCTGGCGCGACTGGATGCAGTGCGACTGGGCAACCTGGGTGACAGCAAGAGCTTAGGCGGCGGGCTTCATCAAATGCGCATATTTACTGGCCCCGGCTATCGCCTTTACTTCGCGCCGCGCGGGGAAATTGTGATTGTCTTGCTGTGTGGTGGCGACAAATCGTCCCAGCAGCGGGACATCGCGCGTGCCAGGCGCCTGCTCGCGGAATTGGAGTAACAATCATGGCCAAGCTCAAGGAATTTGATCCCAGTGCCTACCTCACCAACGACGAGATCGTTGCTGAGTACCTTACCGCTGCACTCGAGGATCCCAATCCCGACGTTTTTCTTGCCGCTGTCGGTAACGTCGCCAAGGCGCGCGGCATGAGCAGCATTGCCGAAGGTGCGGGTCTCGGTCGCGAAAGCCTTTACAAGTCGCTGACCCCTGGCGCCAAGCCGCGCTACGAGACTGTGCTCAAGGTACTGCAGAGTCTGGGCGTCAAACTCACGGTTACTGCAGCCTGACCATGATGGGCCAATTAGATCCATGTGGTGCCGCTTGAACAGCAGGACCATTCTCTGGAGCGGCTACGCAGCGTTTGCCGCATCGGCAATCTACTTCGCGCCGCGCGAGTCACTGTTGTCGCTGCAGGTGCCGCTGGCCGGGCTCAAGGTCGCTGTGTGGCTCGCGCTCATCGGGTTTTTGGCCTACAGCATCCATTGCAGCTGGAAGGAAAATTTCTTCCGCAGCATCGGGGCCATTGCCAAGCTGTACTGGGGCAAGCAGGTCGGGGCGGACCTGTACCTGGGCCTGTTCCTTGCCATGTTCTTGATCTACCTGCACCAGGGCGCCTGGGTGGCCTTGCTGTGGCTCATCCCAGTGCTCATCTATGCCAACCTGGCCTTCAATGCGTGGGGAAGGTGCGGATTGGGCCGGGCCTTGGATATGCTTGGCCGCCGGCGCGAGGAATTTTGGGGGTTCGGTACTACACGGATGTGGAGGTGTTATGCGGCGGGACGAGGGTGTTATGCCGTTGGTGTGCCTAATTGGTAGTTAGACGCCACAAGAAAGATTACGGAGTGTCTTCATGAGCGGAACAACTGTCGTCGTTAACTATTGCGTGCTTCCGGAACAAGTGGACACAGCGCTGCACGAGATTGGTGCACTCATAGCTACAGTTCGAGCCACTGAGTCGGATTGCCACGGCATCACTATGCTTCAGGATGCGAATGACGTTTCGCGGATCACGCTCATAGAACGCTGGCCGAGCCAAGAACTGTTCCTTGGGCCACACATGCAACAACCGCACATCCAGTCTTTCATCCAGGCTGCGGGTGTCTTTCTCGCTGGGCCTCCGGAAATATCATTCTGGAACACCGTGGGTGGCGTCTAACAATTCGTTCAAGCCGAGACCGCTTCGCGGCTCGGCTAACGCGGTATCGTGTATCACATCGCCAAGCCGCTGCGCGGTCCGGCTTAACTCAGGTGTTAGGCATCACCGTCGGGAGGTTATCTATGAACAACTGGACATTTGGATCATTCCTATTCTGGCTTGTAGTTGCCATCCTCGTGCCTGCCGTCGTTGTCCATTTCGCTCTGGGGCGTAAAGGTGGGCATCGTCTTTTTGACAAAGACGGCCTTTCCGCAGACGAAGTCAGGAAGTTGCCTTTGGAGATGTTAAAAAAGAGAACCACTTGGAATCTCAAAGGCTCTGCGGCCGCGATTGTCGGCTTGGTCATCGCCTTGGCACTTTACGCGGTTGGCTGCTTAGTTGGCCTTCCAATCAACATACTTGGTATCTCTGACGAGAAATTGATCTTCTACACAGCAGGCGCGATTGTGTTGCTGGTAACGCTTGGCCCAGCCGTGTATCGCAAGTTACACCAAGACAAATAGGAACATGCCTAGCAAAATGCTCAACATCGCTCGCTACCGCTCACTCGGACGCTCCGCAGTGCTGCTCCGCGCCGGTTAGCATGGCGTTAGGCGCGCTTGCGGAGCACTACTTCATGAGCATTTGGGTCACCACAAACTTGGTAAGGTCGATCCGTGCCATGGCGTTCGTCACCATGTGCATAGTGGCGAGCAGCCCTGACAGTCATTCTGCGGAGGCGCCATCTCCTCTGCTGCCTTCCGAGCCCCATGATGCACTCGCCTTTTATGAGGGTACCTGGAAAACCTCGCACAAGGATCGAGTGGACCTGGAGGAAACCTGCACGTGGCTACAGGGAGGAAGGCGCCACATCGTGTGCAGGGCGCGCAGACAAACCTCCGACGGGATGCGCGAGGCACTTGGCGTCTACAGCTACGACGAAGCGCGCAAGGAGTATGTGTATCACGGGTTTGGCAGCCGCGGTGATCTCAGCTTCGAGCACGGCCAGCGCATTCCCAACGGCTTCCAATTCTTCTCAGAAAATGGAGATGGCTCCGAAAGGTCCCAAGCGCGCTTCACGATTGTGGAATCGGCCAATGGAGTGGTGAATACGCTATTGGAAGAAACCAAGGCAGGTGGGCCCTGGGTAGTTGTTGAGAAGGTGGAATACGTGCGCACACGGCCTTCGAGAAAGTCATGTCAGTAATGGAATTCGTATTGGTCGCCCATGCGCTTATTGTGGGCCTCGCAGTTGCCGAGATACTCAGGGGTTTTTCTGAACTATTCCGGTCGACCAACACAAATGTAAGCTACCGCCTGATTCTAATTGCGGTCTGGGCGCTGCTTCTGCTTCTGCAATTATGGTGGGCGGTCTGGCACGTGGGCGACCACGCTGTTTGGACATTCGCAGAATTTCTGCTCTTCCTTCTACCCGTTGGGATTCTCTATGTCATCGCGCGGCTTTGCTTCCCGGCTGAGCTGACTGATGTCGATCTCAAGGCTTACTACGCTCGCGTTGCCAAGAAACTCTGGTGGCTCGTAGCTGCGACCTACGCTTCTTTTGCATTTCTTCTGGCACCATTCATTTACGGTGGAATTCGCCCTGCGGTGTTTGCTTCACAAATCACTATTGCCGTCCTTGCGCTCGCTTCGAGTCGTTTGAAATACGCTTCCTTTCAAGTTGTGGTAATCATCGTCATGTTGGCCCAGGTTTTGTGGCGCGGCTTCGCGTACTCAATTGGTAGTTGAGCAATATGCGTTCTTGCGTTCTGATCATGGCGTCGTAAAGCGTTAGGCATCAAACGACACACCCGTCGCTTCCCCTCCACCAAAATCAACTCCGGAGATCACCCATGAAGTCGCTCGCCCTGATTGCGTCCCTGATGATGCTGGCAACTGGAAGTGCCAACGCGCAGACACCTGCCGTTGGCCAGCAGTCGGCCGCGTCGCGCGAAGTGGCTGCCGCTGCAGCGGCAATCGTGGATGCGTTCGGTCGTCACGATCCGAAGAAGTACTTCTCGCTGTTCGCTCCGGACGCCACGTTCGTTTTCCACACCACTCCCAGGCGACTCAACGCTCGCGCCGAGTACGAGGCTGAGTGGGCAAAGTGGGAGAAGGAGGATGGGTTCCGCGTCCACTCCTGCAAGTCCACGGATCAGCGGGTACAGGTCCTGGGTGACGTCGCGGTGTTCACCCATTCAGTCCAGACCGAGCTATCTACGAAGCAGGGGCCAAGCACGGTACAGGAGCGAGAGACCATCGTGTTCCATCGCCGTGGAGGGAAGTGGGTAGCGGTTCATGAACACCTGTCGCCCGCTTAGCTCGAACGTCAGGCTTCTGATGTGCACACGCGGTGAGCTGATTGCGGTGCTATCGCCGCGTTTGCACCCAGTATGTTCGAGGCTGAAGTAGTTATGGGGGATAGACTACGGTTCTGCGGTCTTGAAGAAAACTCGATCAACCAACTAGAACCGTGGCTTGTCCCGTGAGCAATGCTCGATATTGTTGAATGCTGTATCCAGCAGGAGAAATTACATGCTCAAGTCAATCGTCCTGATTTTTGCAGTGACGCTAACAACGTTTGGCGTGGCGGCACAAACGCCACCAGGCTTCCCGCCGGGAGCGGAAGCTCGAGAATCGCAATTGCTATCGAGAATAAATTCGCAATCACGCGCATGGATAAGACAGGAAGCGGCACGTCGAGTGGCAACCGGTGATGTATCGGAAACCACTGCCATTAACGCGGCACAAAATTATGCTCGTGGAAGAACACCCGCAGATGGAATAGACGGTGATATAGAAGTACTGGCCTTCCTGGTGATGATGGAAGCTGCCAAATCCGCACAGGAGGATCTCAAAGAGATGATGGGCAGAGTCAGACAAATCAACCACGCTAAAAGCGAGGCGCGGGAGAACCTCAGCAAGAGCAGACCCACTGCTGCACCTTCCAAACTCACGCCACCTGAAAGCCCTATGGCGATAGCAAAAACACCTGCAATGAAAAGTGCAGCAGGTCAGCCTCAGCTTCAATCTCGGCATCAGGCTATGTCCCGATCTGTAACACAGCCGCGGCCAATGCCAAAGGCCGAGTTCGACAGACAACTCAACTTGAATAAGGACGATCTTGATTCGTTAAGTGAGATGGGTGAAATGGAATCATTGCGACTGCAAATGGCAATGGATCGGATGTCGAAAATGGAGTCAGCCCTGTCGAATCTTATGAAAAAGACATCGGATACCCAGTCCGGCATCATCCGGAACACGAAGTAGCCGGAAGTGAATGGTGAGGGGGCAGGCCACGCCAATGAAGAAACCTGACTTCGTGTTCGAGCGGGACCTCGGGCCCCGCTGGCGCGGTCCCCTCGGCCCCTCAACACAACCTTAGGCTGCGGGCGTAGTAGGCGTGCGGAACGGAATCGATATCGCGTTTGACTTCCGAAGCGATACGCCTGAAGGAGGAGATCCTGACGCCGCCAGCCCGACGCTGCGGCGTTACCACAAGAGCCTGTGGAGCAAACGCCTGCCCGGAGGGGCGCGTTTCGACCTCAGCGACTCAAGACCGGATTGCTATTTGCACCACCGATCCAGTCTAGGCGAGTTTTTCCTGGCTAGCGATACGGTGATTCCTTCCTTTCGGAAGGTCCCGGAGATCAAATCTTTAATACCCGCAGAGGAGATCGAGGCATTCAACACGATCGGATACACGATTGGCGGAATGATGGTGTTCCCAGGAAACAGAATCGACGGGAAAATGACGATCAATGGCGCTCGTGGGTTCCACCCACTTATCAAGGATCGGTTTGATCTCACCTTGGAATGCATTCGCAGGCACTATGCTGGCAAAGCGAGTCCATTGAGCGAGCCGTTACGTCGCTACTCCGAATTCTTCATGCTTTTTGCCGACTTCCGTGGTTTCGTCGAGTTCTTTCTACTTCAAGACCTTGTAGTTGGACGCGAGGTCAAGATTTCAGAACCCCATGACAACTTCAGGAGTGCCCCGGTGCCGCGGAATGCCGATCAATACAGGGGGTATCGTGATGATGCGGTGGCATTCATCAATGCGCGCAATCGGCGAATTCAGGCAACAATGACGGCGAGCCCTGCGGAAAGCAGTGGTGCTGAAATGAGCGCTCGGCCGCCGGCCGCCAGATGAACCCGCTGACCTCATCACACCAGCCGCCACTGCACGCAACACCCGCGCCAGGTTTGCTCCAGTGATCCTCCAGGTCAAGGTCAAGCCCCGCTCGCGAGTCTCGGACCTCACGCAGGCTGAAGACGGCAGCTGGCTGGCGCGCCTCAAGTCCCCGCCTGTGGACGGCAAGGCCAATGCCGAGCTCATCGCCCTGGTCGCCGCACAGTTCAAGTGTCGCAAGGCGGATGTGTCCATCAAGTCCGGCGCCTCGGCGCGCATGAAGCGGGTCGAGATCCGCGTAGAATGAGCGCCCCGAAATTCCGAAGGCCCCATCGATCGAGCCAGCTGCCCAGTTGTCCTGCCTGCAAGTCCGACCTCACCTACGAAGATGGTGAGCAGCTGGTCTGCCCGGAGTGTGCCCACGAGTGGCGGGCGGGCGAGGCCGCACCCGAGGAGGGCGGGCTGGTGGTCAAGGATTCAAACGGCAACCGGCTCAGCGACGGCGACACCGTCACCGTGATCAAGGACCTGAAGGTGAAGGGCAGCTCGCTGGTGGTGAAGGTCGGCACACGGGTCAAGAACATCCGCCTGGTCGAGGGCGACCATGACATCGACTGCAAGGTCGAGGGCATCGGACCGATGAAGCTGAAGTCGGAGTTTGTGAGGAAGGCCTGAGCCCTGACACCTGGCTGCTGGAGGCTGAATGCGACTGGTTGGCGCCCTCGTTGCAATTGTTCTCGCCGCGCTCGGTGCGGGGACCTGGGTCTACGCGGCCAGCGAAGCGCACCTACGCTCATTCGACACTCCGCCGCCATTTGCGCTCGCCATCCCTGGGGATCCTGGCGCCATCGCCCGCGGCGAGCACCTGGCGCGTACGCGCGGTTGCCGCGGCTGCCATGGCGCCGACCTGGAAGGGGCGCTCATGTGGGGATATGCCGTGGCCCCCAACCTGGCCGTATACGCGCGCGCTGAAAGTGCCGCGACGTTCGAGGCCGCGCTAAGGCACGGCATCGGCCGCGATGGCAGGGCGCTGTACTCCATGCCGTCCTATAACTTCCTGCGCATGCGCGATGAAGACGTGGCGGACCTCCTCGCCTTCCTGCGCAGCGTGCCCGTAGCGCAGGCCGAGCTGCCCAGGCCCTCCCTGCCGTGGCGGGTGCGCCTGGACATGGCGCTGGGCAAGGACGCTGCCATTCCAGCGTTCCTGCACCTGGTGCCACCGCTGCACCGCGCCAGTGACGCGGATCCCGCCATCGCGCGCGGCGAATACATCGCGATGACGACCTGCAATGAATGCCACGGCTTCAGCCTGCGCGCGGACACGCCGTGGGAGGATCCCGCGCCGGACCTGCTCATCATCGGGGCCTACGACGCAGATGCCTTTCGCCGCCTGATGAAGGAGGGAATCGCCCTCGGTGATCGCGAGCTGGAGATGATGAGCGGGGTGGCGCGAAGCCGCTTTGCCTATTTCACGGACCAGGAGATTGCAGACCTGTACCTGTTCCTTACTGACATGGGCGTCCGCGTCAGCGAGGCGCAGCATTAGCCCAGCCCTGGGAGCGGCTGATGGAAAAGCAGCAATTGCAGTGCCTGATACGCCCGGCACGAAAGAACGAGGGCACGCCGTTCAGCTACCAGAACTGCAAGCTCGTCGAGCTCGAGGGTGCGGTCGTTGGCATGCTGGTGGCATTCCCGATGCTGGTGGACGCAAGCTATCAGGAGGCCGACCCGGTGCTGGTGCCCTATAGCGTGCTGGAAGAGGACCAGAGCTATTACATCTGCGGCATGGCGGTCGATGCCGCCCAGCGCGGCCAGGGACTGGGCACCCTGCTGCCGCAGGAGGCCGAGCGCAGCGTGCTGCAGCTGGGCTTTGCCAAGCTGAGCCTCATCGTGTTCGAGCAGAACATCCAGGCGCACCGTCTTTACATCCGCCATGGATATGTCGAGACTCGACGCGCGGCGGTAGTGCCGCATCCGCTGATCCACTACACCGGCAATGCGCTGCTGATGGTGAAGGAGGCTGTATGAACGCTAGGCTGCGCCTGGCATTTGACCGCGAGATATCACTCGGCAAGGAACAGATCGCTGCGGGAAAACTGGAGCCCGCGCTTGGGCATCTCGAGCGCGCCCACGTCCTTGGTCAGGCGTTTGTTGGCCCGCACTCCAGGACCCACTGGCTGATGCTCGGGCTGGAGATTCGCCGCAGAAGGCCTGTCGCTGCGCTAGGTCAGGTTGCGCGTCTGATCCTGGGCGCGATCGGGTCAGCCGTTGGTGCCGTTCCCGTGGGCAATACGGGCGGCTCCGACATCAGTATGTTCAGGCGCCTGCCCATCTCGCCCGAACTTCAGGAAATCATCGACGAGCCCCAGGGTGACCCAAGGGAAACATGACATGGAATTCATCGTAGGCGTATTCCTGGCGTTGGCCGTCGGACTGTTCGCCACCATTGTTGGCCTCGACCGCGACCGTGCCTTCTATCCCACGGTGATGATTGTGATCGCCCTCCTTTACGGGCTGTTCGCGGTCATCGGCGGCTCCTTCCAGGTGCTCGCGCTGGAGTCCCTGGCCATCGTCGCATTCGTGGCCGTTGCAGTCGCGGGATTCAAGCGATCGCTTTGGCTGGTGGTCTGGGCCCTTGCCGGTCATGGCCTGTACGACCTTGTGCATGACCAGCTGATCGCGAACCCAGGCGTGCCAAGTTTCTGGCCAGACTTCTGCCTGGCCTACGACCTGGCCGCTGCGGCATACCTCGCCAGCCTCCTTTCGCGTTCAAAAGTTCCCGCAGTCGCCACCTGACCGAGAGTTGGCGCGACCCAATCCGGGGAAGGAAAGTGAAATGGGTTTATCGGCTTCTTGCTGTCGTCGTCGTCCTGGTGGTCGGGATTGCGGGTCTTGCGTACTGGACGGCGCTCCGGGGTGAGCGGCCCGTCGGCTTTCAGCTCGCCCGCGCGACGGACGCGGCTGGGTGATCTGCAGTCGGAGTCTGGTATCCGACTGCGGCACGGACGTGGCCCACGCAATAGCTCCGCTCACGGAATCCTGACATCATGCCCGCGGTAGATCAGAAGGAGCGAGACCATGAGCAACCTATCCGCTCGTCATAGGTCCCTGGGCATCACGCTGCTGGCTATCCTGCTGACCATTGCCGTCGGCACGAGCCTGGCGCAGGACACCAGGAACACCACTCCGGCCCAACCTGCTGCAGAGCGCGCCAAGTCTCCACCGGCAAAGCCAAGCCGCGTGAAACGGGTACCCGGCCAGCCTCGCTACAAGTGCGAAGACGGCGAGTGTGTCTGCAAAGGGGTACTCGACTGCAAGTCGCTGATCGATTCCGGCTTCTGCGCAGGCAAGGAATTCTGGCAGGACGGTGAAGATCCGTCGGCCGGGGGATGCGGTTAGCCGTCGCTAGAGGCTGAGTGAGCCGCTTTCGGCCCGGCCGCTGGCCAGGCGTCCGCAGCGCGACCACCACAAGCGCGCCCGCGGGCCCGGGTTTGGATATGCTTGGGCGCGAGCGAAATCCAGGGAATGGGTGTTAGACGGTCCGCAAATGGAGCTCAGCACATGAAAGCATTCGTTGCCGCGATCTTCTTCATTGGGGCGATTTCCATTGGCTTGGTTGGAATGGCGCAGCCGAGCGCCCCCGCAACGGCCCGCGCGCCAGGTTACGACCAACTGGGTTCAATCGTGGGCCGGTGGACCATCAAGGGTCGCGAGGACAAATACGTGGAGGTATGCCGCTGGTACGACGGCAACTTTCACATCATCTGCGATACTGAAAACAAGCGCGCGGATGGCACGATCGGCAAGAGCATGAGCATTCTCGGCTACTTGCCCGACACCGATACGTACACGTACCACGGTATCGGCAGCAGGGGTCGTAACGAGTCGATGTCGGGCACTATCGCTGCCGGCGTTCTCGAGTACACGGCCGAGACAATCGATAACGGAAAGACGGTGATCTCGCGTGTGCGAATGGGGCCGTTCTCAGAGCGGGAGGTACCGTTCGTCGCAGAATCGTCAACCGACCGCGTCAGTTGGGTGGTAGACGCCGCCTTCACCTATGTCAGGCTCGACTGAAGTTGGATTGAGTTGGTAATCAATGAAAACGCACGAAATCCTGATCATCGTTGGCGTCATCGCGATGTTCGTGTTGCCACCCATCCTGCGGCGGTCGCGGCGACCGCAGGAGACCGCGTTTCGTTGCGCAGCGGTGCTCCACGGTCTCGGCCCATTCCAATCGCACTATCGAGGCGTGGCTTGCGGGAAGGACAAAGCTTTTCTGCGCCAACTGCCATGCCGACTGGCTGCGCCGCCAGCCTGCACGTCCAATGTCGCGTCCGACAGGCCGGTCCGGCTGCATGTCAGTGCTGGTTGGGATTGTGTTTCTGCCATTGGCCTGGCTTGCGATGGATTCCCTCACTGGATGAGGTCATCGCGAATTCGCCAGGCAAATCGACCGGCCACTCCCGCAGCCGGTCTTTAGGCCAACTAAGGGTTAGTAGGTGTCGTAGCCACGCCGGCTGAGGTTGGTCGAGCACTCCAGGAAGCGCGGCCACAGCTTGCCGGGCCCGCTGTTCGGGTCGCCCAGTTCATTGCGCCAGGTATCCCAGGCCTTGCCAAAGGCGGCGGCATCCTTGCTGCGCCCGACCCAGAACAGCGAGACCAGGTTCTGGCTCTGGATCGGCATCAGCACCTCGGCCTTGTAGCCGTACTTGGCGCCCCAGACATTGAAGTCCTTCACCACGCCCATGTACTTGTCAAAGCTGCAGCCGTCATTGAGCTTGAACTCGATGACGTCCAGGTGATCGGCCGATGCCGCCAGGGGCAGGGCCAGCAGGGCCAGGGCAATTAGCTTCTTCATTATTGGTTCCTCCTTGATTTCATTGTGTTTGTCGCGGCCGGGACCCGGCCAGCGGCCGCATAACCATACGCTCCTTGCATGGGGGAGGTGCGGACTGGGCCGGGCCTTGGATATGCTTGGCCGCCGGTGCGAGGGAATTCAGGGGTTCGGTGCTACACGGATGTGGAGGTGTTATGCGGCGGGACAAAAGTGTTATCGGGTCGTTGGTGGGCCTAATTAGTAGTTGGGCCGCGCAAACCCCACGCGCTTGGAGTTTTCACGATTTGGGGATCACAGGAGCTTGATATGAAACTCAGCAGGGCATCGAAAGCAGGTTTTTCCAATGCGGTACTTGTTGCAGTCATCGTTGCAGGATGCGCTGCAAATACCGGGATCGTGAAAATATCAGATGACACATACATGATCGGCAAACAAGGGGGCTGGGAGTCATCAGGGTCCGCTGTAAAAGTCGAGCTGTACAAGGAAGGGAATCAGTTTTGTGCAAACATGGGAAAGAAATTTGTTCAAGTATCTAGCCAATCTGATGACCAGGGGCCGGGGAAGCATGCGACCGCGGAAATACAGTTCAAGTGCCAGTAAGGCGTGTGTCATTTCTCGCAGCTGCAATGGACCCAACCTCCACGTAGTCCGCTGCCCAACCCGGCGTTCAAGCGGAGCTCCGCAGACAGCCGCGCAGCTCGCTTAACTCTACGTTAGGCGTCAGATGCTGTCACCGATCGAGTCTGAGGTTGTGCTGCTCAAAGCTGTGTGGGATCTGATCGGAGAGGCTGCGAATGCTATGGTCTTCACCGTAACGGGAACCGATCCGGATAGTCAAATCCGATTCGACAGCCCCCTGCATCAGCAGTTCTTCAACATTATTTTGGTTGACTTCCTATCGGAGTCAGACCGTGAAGCTCCCCTCATGTCGAGGACCTTCCTCGCGGGTCTCGAAGAAGTTGCGGCGACACCGCTGCTCTCATCGCCTTGCTCGGCGGCCGAGCCTATCCTCGGCAGTTCATGACTTCTCTTCCTGGTTGAAGCAAGAGGTGCAGATCGATGCGTGGCTACCATCGATCGACAAGCAAGTCACACTGACTGTGGCGCGGTCAAAGTTCCTTCGCATTTGCGGCAATGTTTCGAAGCATAGTTTCTTGCGCACATTTCGTCTCGCCAAGGACCTCCGCACGCTACTTGAGTCGGCGGGCGTCTCTGTGACTCTCGAAGAGGCGAGCCTGGCGCTCGAGGATTTCTACGATCGCTTCCACACGGACATACTGAACTACCACAGCAGCACCATTGCAGAGTTCTTAAACAACGTCCGATGGGGCATCTATCAATACCTCAGCCCAGAGTTTGCGCGTAGCTTCAGATGGGACACGCAGAATCCTCCTATGTACAGCTACGACTACCCCCCGAAGCTGCAGTCCACGTACGCGCGGACCATCTACTGGCATTTGATGAATGATGTAAGGTCTCCACCGCCAATGAGGCGATTCCAAGTGACCCGATGGCTCAAGTTGCGCTACTGACGCCCAACCCGTCGTTCCACCCGACATGCTCCAGCGGGCTTCGCCCGCTTCCGCATGCGGGTGCACTCCAACGTTAGGCGGCTCTGGGAAATTCACAGTGTCAGTGTATGAAATCGATTTCGACGATAAACCACTGAAGGAGTTGGACGAATTCGCTCTTCTAGCATGTCAGTCCTACAACCTCGGAAACGAAACCGATTGGTTCGGGTGTTTTCGGGGTGGGATCTACGCCTGCCAACATCGTATGTATGGTATCCAGAGGCATTACGAGGATGTGCACGCTTGGCAAACTCCCGGCCAAGTATTCGGTAATGCCGAATACAATCTCTCTGGCCTTCTCTTTTGTCTCGATTCTGCCATGGAGTGCTTAATCTATGGCCTCAACGGCTTGGGGTTTGCGTTTCTACCTTCAGGATTTCATGACGTGACTGATGGGAAAGCGCTCCGGAGGGTGAATCCAGGTAACGTCATCGGTCCGAGCAAGCTCCCCGGTTATGATTCAGTCTATCCTCAGTTCAAAGCGCACTGGACGCGGCACCAAGAACTGATCAGCGAAATTGCAGCCCAACATGACGTTTCTCAACACAGATCGTTGATCTTCTCTGGAGGAAGGATGCGAGACGATTCGCCAGCAGGGTATTTTGAGGCCTTGGGTATAGCGGATGATCCAGGAGCGCGTGCAATGCACAGCCCTATGGCAGAAATATTTCTTAGGCCTGACCCTAAAGCCCCGCCCGTCGAACACGTCCCTACACCTCGCGCAGGTCAGATACTCGTAGAAACGCTGGTCCCGAACTTTAGAGAGTTTTTCAACAAATCCCTTACGCTCGCTAACGCGGAGGCTCGGGCAAATATCACTCTCGTCGAAAGTGAACTGCGGAGGTGATCCGTCGCCGCCTAACGAGTAGTTGGAACGGACTGCCTATTCGTCATCCGTTTTGCAGTGAGCGAAGCGAACTGCAAAACCCGTGCCGAACGTACGGCAGCCGCTCAACGCGGTTTTAGGTGGCCTTTCAATCATCGACATCTACGTTTCGGTATACCTATGTTTAGTCGCGATATCCATTGTTTAATTTGTGGCCATGATGGAAAGGTCGAGGCCCATGACACTGTGGGCGCAATACCAGCGACGAAGATCTTTCGATTACTCGGAAAAGACTCGTCGACAGGCTATATGCACTTTCGCTGCCCATCTGCGGAGCAGATGTATCCGTCGATCCATTGCAAATGATTGAGGGGCCTACTGCGATGGGTCGCTCCAAGAATCGGCGCTATGTACCCATTATTACGGGGCTTGTCTTTATAGCCGGTGGGGTTAGCCACTGCCTTCGCTTTCAGAACGTGGTGGCATTCCTCGTTGCTGGTATTGGACTCATGTTCGGGCTACCTAGTCTCAAGTTTGGTCTGTTCGCTTCGCCGCAGGCAATTCGGGAAATGACGGAGCCAGGGCCGGTATCGAAGAGCACAGATCGGGAATACCCAGATTACCTATGAAGGGCCGTCTAACAATGCGTGGGAGCGGTCCGTGAAGGTTTTGGCAAAGGGCGCCGCCGGCGCTCGGAAAATTGTGGCGCCTGCGGTGCCTGGCTGGGCTGTACCGCGGCCCGCTCAGCGCAGACGTTGGACCCCAGAGAAGTGAAAGAGCTCTGCTTCAATCTCTGGTATTGGCTCGATGAGCAGCAGCGGATCTACGCGATCGCTGCCAGGGGATACCTACTGGACGGAAGCGAAGAAAAGAAGGGAAAAGGCATTGCTCGAACGATCGAGCGAGGACTATCGACTGATTGCTGCAGTGGCGCTTGAAGAGCCAATTCATTACTCAGAGTTGAAGGAACGCGGCATCGAAGAGGTGTACGAACCAGAATTTGAACGAATCCGCGAAGAGATCGGGCCCAACGTACCATTTCCAGACGACAAACTATTTTGGGCAACGCCGCTGTACGATTTCGGTCAAGGTCACGTCCCGGCCGTAATCGGCGACGGAAACATTAGCGAGCGGCGATGACAAAGAGACTGGGGGCCAACGCGGTCGTTAATCAGTCGCCTCCACGACCGCCCGTCACCGCCCCGTCGCCCTCCCCACCAACTTCCTCCACACCCATTCCTTCACCGACTTCGGCGACGCCAGGTCCATCCGCTCAAGCATCCGCGTAACCGCCGGATCGCTCGGCATCGGCATCAGCAGTGAGGCCAGCAGGCTCGCCCTTCCACGCCAGGTCTTGCTCTTGGCCTGAAGGCTCTTCAGCGCACGGCCCAGCGCAATCTCATCCGCCGTCAGGTCGCTGTCGAAGGGCAGCTCGGCAAACAGGCCGCTGGCACGGTGTGGCGCCAGCGCGGCCTCCAGCGCCGCCGGGAAGTTATTGCGATGCTCATCGGCAATGCGGTGCTCGCGCGGCAGCTTGCCGGCGCGCTTGGCCTCGGCCATCAGCGCGGGCTGGAAGCGCGAGTCGGCAATGTTCAGCATGGCGGCAATCACTTCTGCATCGCTGCCGCCGCGCAGGTCGGCCACGCCGTATTCGGTGATGTACACATCGCGCAGGTGGCGCGGGATGGTGGCCTGGCCATAGGCGAAGCGGATATTGGAAGTCGTGCGCCCATCGCTCTCGCGCGTTGCGCGCAGGCACAGGATGGAGCGCCCGCCGGGCAGGCCATGGGCCTGCGCCACAAAGTTGTACTGGCCGCCCACGCCGCTCACCACGCGCCCGTCGTCCAGCGTGTCGGAAGCCGCCGCACCCAGTAGCGTGGCAATCATGGTGGTGTTGATGAACCTTGCATGCTGGCGCTGCGCCACCTTCAGCGCCCAGTCGGGCCCGGCCAGGTCGTTGGTAAAGCTCACCGGCGCCATCTGGAATTGCGCGCGCTCGGCATCGGGCATGTCGCGCAGCGCCTGGTAGAAAGCCTGCGGCCCCAGCAGGAAGGCGCCGTGCAATATCGCGCCGGCGCCCGCCTCGGGCGGCACGGCAAGCCCGGCATTGCTCCTGCGCTGGTGGGCCAGGTCGGGGTAGACGCGGCGCTTCAGGATGCCGGCCTTGTACAGGTCGAGGAAGCCATCCACGAACATCTCGCTGTTGGCATACAGGCCAAGCTCGAAGGGATCCTGCCCACCCATGCCATTCAGCAGCTCGCCAAAGCGCGCACTGGCGCCAATGTCCTTCTGCACGCGCCGCCACAGCCGGTTGCGCTGGTGGCGCAGCATCAGCGCATAGACGATGGCATCGCCCAGCTCGCCAATGCCAATCTGCAGCGTGCCGCCGTCGCGCACCAGGGCGCTGGCATACAGGGCAATCAGGTAGTCGGCCGTGGAGATGGGCAGGTTGGGCGGGCTGAACAAGCCGTGGTGGCCGCTGGGCGTATCGACGATGGCATCAAACACCGCGGGCTCGACGATGGATGCGCCAAACATGAAGGGCATCTGCTCGTTCACCTGGCCGATGAAGGCCACCGGCTGGCCGGCCTTGCGCATCGCGGCAATGGCCGGCAGCAGGTCCACGGTAACGTCGGGGTTCACCCCCAGGCTGTAGTCGTCGCCCTCCGGCCCGCGGCGGCGCGCCACCTGCTGGGCAATCACGTTGGCGCCGCGCGCCAGCACTGCGCGCGCCACGTGGGTGTAGTTCAGGCTGGCGTAGCTCTGCTGCGCGGAAGGCGAGTGCAGGTAGCTGCCGGGCTGCACATAGAACTCGTGCACCTTCACGTTGGCGGGCAGCTTGCCGGCGAGGTTGGGGGCAAGCCAGGCGGGGTTGGGCGCATCGCCAAATACCCGTTCGGCCATGGGCTCGACAAAGCGCCGCTCCAGCTCGCTCTTCCAGCCCGGCCGCGCCAGCGAAAGCGCGGTCAGCAGGGTCAGCTCGATGCTGGGGTCGGCCAGCGCGCGCTGGTAGAAGGCATTAAGCAGCACCGTGGGCTTGCCGGCGCCGAGGGGCGCGCACAGCACCACGCGCTTGCCTACGCGGGTGAGTATGGCCTCGATGCACTGCTCTAGGTCGTCGTAGACCGGGGGAAGGCGTTCCATGGCTGATACAGGGTAGCCGATTGGCCGACGTTCAAGCATAGTCGCGCCATGATCGAAAACAACATGGCGATTACCGCCAGCCTGATGGTCTACCTGGGTATCTGCCTGCTGCTGGGCTTCATTGCCTACCGGCGCACCAGCAACCTCGGCGACTTCATCCTCGGCGGGCGCAAGCTCGGCAGCTGGGTTACGGCATTAAGCGCCCAGGCCTCCGACATGAGCGGCTGGCTGCTGATGGGCCTGCCGGGCCTGGCCTACCTGGCCGGGCTGGATTCCATCTGGCTGGTCGGCGGATTGATCGTTGGCACCTGGGCCAACTGGCGCTTCATCGCGGCCAAACTTCGCTCGCGCACCGAGCAACTCTCGGACGCGCTCACGCTGCCCGATTATTTTGAGCGTCGCTTCGAGGACAAGAGCCGCCTGCTGCGCACGCTCTCGGCGCTGTTCATCCTGGTGTTCTTCGCCTTCTACGCCAGCGCTGGCTTTGTCGCCGCCGGCAAGCTGTTCGAGTCGCTGTTTGGCCTGCCCTATGTCGAGGCCATGTTCTGGGGCTCCATCGTCATGCTGGTCTATACGTTCTTCGGTGGCTTCCTCGCCGTGAGCTGGACCGACGTGCTGCAAGGCACGCTGATGTTCTTTGCACTGCTCTTGGTCGGCGCCATGGGCGTTTACCTGGCTGGCGGTGCGCTGCCGGCGCTGGATGCGCTGGAGCTCAAGAACCCCGCACTACTCGATCCCTTCACCGGCGAAGGAGGCGAGGCCCTGGGCTGGATCGGCATCGCCTCGCTGCTCGGCTGGGGCCTGGGCTATGCCGGGCAGCCGCATATCCTGGCGCGCTTCATGGCCATCCAGCGGGTGGAAGACATGCAGACCGCGCGGCGCGTGGCCATGGGCTGGGTCATCGTCGTGCTGCTGGCGGCCACCGTCGTGGGCATGACCGGCGTGCTGGTGCTCGATCGAACCCTGGTCGGTGCCGACAGCGAGAAGGTATTCATCTTCATGTCCACGCAGTTGTTCCACCCGGTCATCGCCGGCATCTGCCTGTCGGGCATCCTCGCCGCGGTGATGAGCACGGCCTCGGCGCAATTGCTGGTGTCGTCCTCGGCCTTCGCGCAGGATTTCTATCGCGGCCTGTTCCGGCCCGAGTCCGGCGGTAACGAGTTGCTGTGGGTGGGGCGCGGCGCGGTGCTGGGCATCGCCATCATCGCCTTCCTGCTGGGCATGGATCCCGACAGCAAGGTGCTGTCGCTGGTGGGCTGGGCCTGGGCGGGCTTTGGCGCGGCCTTCGGGCCGGCGGTCATCCTTTCGCTCTATTGGAATGGCATGACGCGCAATGGCGCGCTGGCGGGCATCCTGGTCGGCGGCCTCACGGTGATGATCTGGCCGCAACTCGACGGCGAGATCTTCAAGCTCTACGAACTGGTGCCGGGCTTCGTCCTGTCCTGGCTCGCGATCTGGGGCGTCAGTCGGATGGGGCGCTCGCCGCAGGCAGCCTGAGGTCGAAGGCGAGCTTCACCACATCGCCCACCCATTCGGTGGTTTGCCAGTCGCCCTGGCCGACGCCGAATTCCAGGCGGCGTAGCTGCAGCGCTGCCGGACAGCTGTAAACGCTGGCCCGTGGGCTGCAGGCGAAAGCGCACCGTCACCGGTCGCGTGACCCCGCGCAGTTGCAACATGCCGCTGGCCTGCCACTCCTCACCCTCGCGCTTGAATTCAGTCGCCTGGTAACGCGCCTCAGGGTGTTGCTCCACCCAGAAAAAGTCGCGGCTCTTCAGCGCCGCATCGCGTTCGGCCTCGTGGGTGTTTGCTGAGTCGGTGGCAATGACCACATGCAGCCGCGCGGGCGATCCATCGGTGTTGGTTTCAAGGCTCACGGCAAATTGCTCGAATGCGCCCTGGAATTCCCCGCCTGCCAGGGTGGCCGTGAAGTTAAGCACCCCGCTGCTTGGCTTGCCCTGCCAGTTTCCCGCCAGCGCCGCCGGCAGCCACAGCAACGCGGCAAGAAAGGCCGCAACGATGCGAGCGTTCAGCGCCACGGCAGCATGCGCTTGAGCAAGCCGTCTTCGTCATAGAACTGGTGCTTCAGTGCAGCCAGCACATGCAGGGCAATGCTCAACACCAGCAGTGCCCCCAGTAACTGGTGCAGGTCGTGCATCCTTTCCTTGAAGGCGGCATCGGGCCCGACAAGCCCAGGCAACTGAACCAGGCCGAACAGGTTCACCGGGTAATTGGCAGCCGAGGACATCAGCCAGCCGACCATCGGCTGGGCCAGCAACAGCAGGTAAAGCGCCCAGTGATTCATGCCCGCGGCAATCACCTGCCAGCGCGGCATGGGCGGCAGCGGAGGCGGCGAGTTGAACAAGCGCCAGCCCAGGCGAATCAGCACCAGGATGAGCAGCGTGATGCCGAGTGACTTGTGCCAGCTCACCAGTTCAAGCTTGGCCAGGCCTGGGGCCAGGTCCTTGGCGCGACTGGCGAGGGTGAATTGCGCGAACAGCAGGATCACAATGCCCCAGTGCAGCGCCTGAGCCACCCCTCCGTAGCGATCCGCGGTATTTTTCCAGCCCATATGGGATTGGAGAATACTGCAATGCGCCGGTTCCCGGTCCTGGCGATTCTCTTGCTCACCTCCTGTGTGGCGCCGCCACCGGCGGTACCACCCGCGCCGCCACCCGTTGCAGCACCCGTAGTCATGCCTGCGCCGGGCCAATGGCTGCCGGCCTGCGTGAATATCGATATCCGCGTGTTTCGCGACGGGCCGCTGGCCCGCCTGGGCCACGACCACCTGGTCACCGCAAGCGCCTTGTCGGGCAGCATCTCGGTCGGGGCGGCCATGGAGGACACCCGCTTCGAGTTCTCGATGCCCTGGTCCGCTTTGGTAGTGGACGACCCGGCAGCACGGGCGCGCATCGGTGGCATCTTCGCCGCACCGGTGCCCGAGGCCGATCGCGAAGCCACCCGCAGCAACCTGCTCGGCCCGGCCATGCTCGATGCCGCGCAATTCCCCGTGCTGGAACTGCGCTCGGTGCGCGTGGTCCCATGGCGGGTGGGCTATGTCGCCACGCTGGAGGCGAGCATCCGGGGCAGCTGGCGGCCACTGGAAATGTGGCTAACGATTGAACCCGAGGGCAGCTATTGGCGCGTCGATACCATCGCCAGCCTGACCCACACCCAGCTTGGCCTGGTGCCGTTCTCGGTGGCGATGGGGGCATTGCGCGTGCATGAAGAAATGAATTTGCGTCTCAACTTCCTCGCCGTGCCGGTGGCGCAGGACCTCGCGCAGGTACAATGCGGCGGCACTGCAGGGACGCCACCATGACCGCTGTTCGCTTTCGCAATCCGGAGATTCGCCTGTCGGCGGCGCTCGCCACGACGGCGAGTGCGGTGCGTGGCCATGCCGTGACCCTGCGCGAACTGATGTTATTGGTGGGCGAGCAGGGCCTGCTGGTGTTCTGCGCCATCCTCGCCGCACCCTTCCTGTTGCCGGTATCGCTGCCCCTGATGAGCACGGCGCTGGGCATACCCATGCTGCTGGTCGGCACGGCGGTGATGCTCAATCGCGTGGTGTGGCTGCCTGACCGCGTGCTCGATCACGCCATGCCCTCGCTCACCGTTCAGCACGTGCTGGTGAAGGCTGCCGGCTGGGCCGAGAAATTCGAGCACCTGGTCAAGCCGCGCATGCTGGGACTATCTGGCTCGCCCGGCATCAACGTGCTCAATGGCGCGGTACTGGTGCTGACCGTGCTGCTGCTGATGGCGCCGCTGCCGCTGGTGCCGTTCTCCAACACCGTGCCGGGCATTACCATCATGCTGTTGTCGCTGGGCATGGCCGAGCGCGATGGCGTGGTGATACTGCTGGGCTACCTGATGGCGCTGTTCTCGGCAGCCTACATCGGTGCGCTGTTGTACCTGGTGGTCAAGGTGGGGATGAACATCCCGCAGATAGTCGACTACCTGCGTGCATGGTGGGAAAGTTGATCCGGCGTGGGCGGCAACGAGCCACCCACGCCGGGATCACCATGACTTACCTGGCGTCGATTTCCTTCAACAGCGCCTTGGCACCGTAGATCTCTTCCATCGCCAGTCGCATATAGCGCGGATGCACGCCGATCGTGCGATTCATCCGCGTATCGAACCAGTAGCTGCCCGAGATCGAATGAATGTTGCCATCGAAGGCCAGGCCGACGATGTTGCCATCACGATCGAGCATCGCGCTGCCGGAGTTGCCACCAACGATGTCGTTGTTGGTGGTGAAGTTGGACGGCGTCTTCATGTCGATCTTGTGCACGTTCTCCAGCCAGGTCTCCGGGATGCGGAACGGCGCCGTACCGGTGGCACGCTCGAAGGCGCGTGACATCTCGGTATAAGGCCGCACGTCCTCGCCCTTCTCGTTCCAGCCCATCATTGCGCCGTAGGACAGGCGCAGGGTGAAGGTGGCATCCGGGTACACGCCGGTGCCCAGCACCGCAAATCGCGCCTTGGCAATCTGCTCCTGGCCATTGCGCGTCGGGCCGTCGACCTCGTCCTCGAAACGCTTGCGCAGTGCCCGCGCTGCGGGATCAACCGCCACGGCGAGGCGAATCATCGGGTCGGTGCTGGCATCAATCGCTGCTTGGCCGCCTTCATACAGCGCCAGTCGCGCAGCGGGGTCGGCAAGCGTGGTGGTCTTCACCAGGCGCTCGGCCGCCGCATCAGGCGATTCGCGACCCAGCACGGCACGGACGATTTCATCATCCGGGCCCAGCCATTCGCGCATCCGCTCCAGCGAATACGACAGCGTCACGACCTCGAGTTCCGGGTACACCGGGTTGGCGGCCTTCAGGCCGCGCTCCAGCGCCGGCAGGCGCGTGTCGGTGAACTCGGCCAGGCGCTTCTCGTTGGGCTTGCCGCGCTCAGCAGCGGCGCGCACAAGGTTGCGGGCCTGGGTGAACAGCTGGGTATTAAAGCCCGCACGGCCCTCGATGAAGGTGTGGCGAACAATCATGTCGCGCCACACGCCCTGGGCCTTGGCGATGTCGTCCCAGGCATTCGCCGCGCCCGGCGCCAGTTCCCGGTTGTCGGCCAGCGCAGCGCGCAGCGACTCCTCGGCTTCCATGGCGGCGGCCAGCAATGCCGGGTCGAGCAGCGCATCGAACTGCTTGCGCCGCACCTTGATGGCGTTCTCGATGCCGTTGAGCATCGGCTCAGTGGTGCGGAAAGCCTCGGGGCTTTGCTTGCTGTACTGGATCAGGCGCCCACGCAGCTCGGCAAAGCGCAGCAGCCAGAATGGCAGGTGGGCTTCGCGCTGGGTCTTGAGTTCGGCCACCGTCAGCAGGCGATCGGTGTTGCCCGGGTGTCCGGAAACAAATACCGGGTCGCCTTCGCTGGCGCCCTGCCAGGCAAAGCGCAGGCGGTTGGGTGTGCGAGCCGGCTTGCCGTTCTCGTAAACGCGCAGGATCGACATATCCAGGCACCAGCGCGGGAACTGGAAGTTGTCCGGATCACCGCCGAAGGCAGCGATGTCGCGCTCCGGCGCAAAGGCCAGGCGCACATCGTCATAACGCTTGTACTTGTACAGCCAGTACTGGCCGCCCTGGTACAGCGACAGGCGCTCGCACTTGAGCGGGGCGCCGGCCTTGGTGGCGGCTTCCTCACAGGACTTCTCAAGCCCGGCAAGCACGCCACGGCGCGCCTCGGCAGCCTCGGCGGCGTTGAGTCCTGCCGTTGCCTGGTTGACCTTGGCGGTGACATTTTCCATGTCTACCAGCGTCGAGATCGACCAGCCCTGGCAGCGCGCTTCTTCATCACGCGAGCCGGCCAGGAAGCCGTCTGCCAGCAGGTCACGTTCGGCCGTGGAGTTCTGCGCAATGCAGGCCTCGGCGCAGTGGTGGTTGGTGAGCACCAAACCCTCGGCGGAGATAAACGAGCCGCTGCAGCCATTGTCCAGGCGCACGGTGCCCTGCCTCACGCGATCGAGCCAGCCCGGCGTCAGGTCGACACCATAGGTGTCGCGCACGGCATCGCGCGGCGGGTTATCAAAAGTCCACATGCCTTCATCGGCAGCGGCGGAAAAGCTCAGCAGTGCGGCCAGGGCCGCAATTAACCAACGGGTCATCACACACTCCATCGTGGCAAGGACGACATCCTAACCCCATCGCCGTGGACATGGGGCAGGCCGGCCTCGGATGGTCGCGCCTTGAGTGCGCTTGGTCGTGTCAGCTCACGCGGGGCGCTGGCCGGCCACGGCCCCGCGCCGGTGGCGCCATGCCGGGCCAGCCCGGGCAACTGCTGGCATCTGCGCGGAAAACAAGCGTCAGCAACGCCTTGGCCGCCACCGGCTGGCCGCTCTGGTAAGCCGGCACCAGTCGTGTGCCGCGGGCGGTGGCCAGCGCCGCTTCCACGAACAAATCTTCGGGCGATGCACTCAGCACCCGGCTGTGGATGACCTTGCCCGTGGCGTCGGTGTCGACTTCGAGTTGCACCTCGCCGGAGATCTGCTGGTCGCAGGCCTTTACCGGCAGGGGCGCGGCGCCGAGGATTGCAGCAGGGTGGGTGGCACGTGCGCTGCCGGGCAAGGCGAAGTCAAAACGGCGCATGTGTATTTCTCCAGGCACGGCTTGCGCCAACTGCCAGTCGCGCACAGCATCCAGCGCCGCCTGCTCGAAGTTGCCGCGTGGGATGGCCTGCATCACGCGCAGCGCGGTAGGCCGGCCATCCTCGCCAACGCGATATTCCAGTTCGACGTGGCCTTCCATTTCGCTGGCCAGCAATTCAGCCGGATAGCGCGGTTGTGCGAGGTCGCCACCCTGAAGCACTACGCCACCGATGGCATCGCTGAGCGTAAAGCGCACCCGCGTGCGGGTTCGGCATTCGACGGCTTCGCCGTCGGTACGCGCCGGCTCAAAGCGCCAACGCCGCACGCCACCCTGCGCAGCTTCCTCGAAATACCCCGGCGGCTCGGCTTTCAGGATGCGTACCCAGCCCACGCTGCCATCGCGCAGGATGGTCAGCGACAGTTCCACCGTGCCCTGGATGCCCAGGCTGCGTGCAGCGTCTGGGTAGTCGGGGGCCTCGCGCTGGCTGGGTATGGGGGGCTGGACCTTGCGCGAATCGCAGGCCACCCAGGCCTGGGCCGATGGGCTCAGGCCCAGGCTCCCCAGCAGCAAAATTGAGGCCATCCAACGGCTTGCGCTACGGCCATCCGTACTTCTGCGGTTATCCTGCGCCGACCAGGTCGCTAGGGTGGGCGCTTCGCGGGTAGGGTGGGCACGTGCAGGATTCAAGGGTTCAATTCGATGCTGGGTTACTGAGCCGCTACGATCGGCCGGGGCCGCGTTATACCTCGTATCCGACCGCCGTGCAGTTCCACGAGCGATTTGGCGAGGCCGAGTATCGTGCAGCCGCCGCCACCAGCAACGATTGCTCGCCGCCGGCGCCGTTGTCGATCTATGTGCATATCCCGTTCTGTGCCAGCCCATGCTTCTATTGTGGCTGCACCAAGGTCATTACGCGAAACCGCACACAGGCCGTCACCTACCTCGAGCGCCTGGAGCGCGAGATAGAGATGCAGGCCGCGTTGTTTGATGACGCGCGACCGATAGACCAGCTGCACCTCGGTGGTGGCACGCCCACCTTCCTTGATGCCGAGCAGATTTCCGGTTTGATGGCGACACTGGGTCGTCACTTCGCCATGCGCAGTGATGCCAGCCGCGAGTATTCCATCGAGGTGGATCCGCGCACCGTGGACCCGGACATGGTCGATGCCCTTGCCGCAGCCGGATTCAATCGCATGAGCCTGGGCATCCAGGACTTTGACCCGGAAGTGCAGAAGTCGGTCAATCGCGTGCAATCGTCGCAGGCCACCTTTGCGCTGATGGCGCGCGCCGCCGAGACTGGCTTCAAGTCGGTCAGCGTTGACCTGATCTACGGCCTGCCGCTGCAGACTCCGCAGAGTTTCGCCCGCACGCTGGATCTGGTGATCGGCGCGAAACCCGACCGCCTTGCCGTGTACAGCTACGCGCATATGCCGCATTTGTTCAAGCCGCAGAAGAAGATCCTGGCGGAGCAGCTGCCCTCAGCGACCGAGAAGCTGGGTCTGCTGGAGCTGACCATCGAGCGGCTCACTGGCGCGGGTTACGTTTACATCGGCATGGATCATTTCGCGCAGCCCGACGATGAACTGGCCATTGCCTTGCAGGACGGCAGCCTGCAGCGAAACTTCCAGGGTTACTCGACCCATGCTGAATGCGACCTCGTCGCGCTGGGTGTGAGCTCCATCGGCGCCATTGCCAACACCTATGCGCAGAACTACAAGGCGCTGCCGGATTACTACCGCGCCATTGATTCAGGACAGCTGGCCATCCATCGCGGCATTGGACTCACTGCCGATGACCGCCTGCGCCGCGCCGTGATCCAGTCGGTGATGTGCCGCGCCGGCGTGGACTACGCTGCGTTCGATCGCGAGTGGGATATCCGCTTCGAAGACTACTTTTCCGCCGAGCTTGCGGCGCTGGCGCCACTCGCCAACGATGGCCTGCTGGAATTTGCCGAGCGCGGCTTTTCGCTGACACCGGCCGGTCGGCTGCTGATGCGAAACGTTGCCATGTGCTTTGATGCCTACCTGAAAAAGCCGGATAGTCCCGCCATACCGCGCTACTCGCGCGCCATATGAGCAGGCTCCAGGTCCTTTCTGCGGCGCCGCATCGCATGATGTTCCTGGTCGGCATGATCACCGCTGTGCTGAGTGGCGCGTGGTGGGTAGTAGAAATCGCTGGCCGCGTGGTTCCCGCAGGGCTTTCCCCGCAAGTGGCGCCCGTCTGGCTGCATGGCTGGTTGATGCTGTTTGGCCTGGTCGGCCCCTTCATCTTCGGCTTCCTGTTCACCACCTTCCCGCGTTGGCAGAACGGCCCCAACACGCCGCGCGCAATCTACGTGGCGACATTCACCTTGATGCTTGCCGGTGTCATTGCTGGCCTCGCCGCCTTGTGGCTGGGATCAGGCTGGCTGGTCCTGGGCGTGGCCCTGCTGTCCACCGGCTGGTTCATCGCTTGGGCGGGTCTTCTCTGGGTAATGCTGCGCGCCGAGAAGATCGTTTCGCAGGCGGTGATCTGCGCGCTGGCGCTGGGTGTCGGCGGCGTGGCGCAACTCGCCCTGCTTGCCGCGATCAGCACGGACAACGCGATAGTTGCGCATGTGGCGCTGCGTGCCGGCTTGTGGGGCTGCCTGCTGCCTTTGGTGCATGCCGTGTGCCATCGCATGCTGCCGTTCTTTTCGCAGAGCGTGATTACCGGTTACAAGCTCTATCGTCCGGTGTGGCGCCTGGTGGTGGTGACCATCCTGTTCTACCTGCACCTGGCGCTGGCATTGGTGGGTGGCTACGACTGGATGTGGGTCGTGGATGTGCCGCTCACCTGGTTGTTGCTGGCAGGCGTGCTGCGCTGGCAACCGCTAAAGAGCCGCGACGTGCCTCTGCTGTGGACGCTCTATGTGGCCTACCTGTGGCTGCCGCTGGGCCTGGCCCTGCAATCCGTCGCCGATATCGGCTTCGCGCTGAATGGCGAATGGTGGCTGGGTCGCGCACCACTGCACGCGCTGGGCATGGGTTTTCTGATGAGCCTGATTGTCGCCATGGCCACACGCGTGACGCTGGGTCACTCCGGCCGGCGGCTGTGGATGGATAACTACACCCTGGTGTGCTTCCTGCTGGTGCAGCTGGCGGCAATACTTCGCGTGGCAAGTGAGATCATCTCGGGAAACCTGCCCGCTGCTGCACCGTGGTTGTTGTTGATGACCGCGCTGGTGTGGATGGCGGGACTGCTGTCCTGGGCCTGGCGTTATGCACCGACCTATTTGCAGCCACGCATTGACGGGAAAGCCGGATGAGCACGACCTACACACTGCTGCGCGACCTGCACCTGGGCACCGTGCTCCTGTCCATCAGCCTGTTCGTATTTCGCGGTGCGCTGATGGTGATTGAATCACCGGTGCTGTCGGGGCGGGTGCTGCGCATCGCACCGCATGTGGTCGATACCGTGCTGCTGGCGAGCGCCATCGCGCTGTGTGTGATGATCGAGCAATACCCGGGCACGAGTGGCTGGCTGACCGCCAAGGTATTGGGGCTGGTGGTCTACGTGGTTGCTGGCAGCATCGCCCTGCGTCGCGGGCGTTCACGTCGCATACGTTTCGCGGCGCTGGCTGTCGCCTTGCTGGCCGTGGCCTATGTGATTGGCGTGGCGCGTCATCATCACGCGCTGGCCTGGTGGTCCTGAGCGTCCCTAGTCGCGGGTCATCAGCAGCAGGCGCGATCCCTCGCGAGACTTCAGTAGTGCATCGGCACCGACGGTAAGCCCGGCGGGTAAGCGCTTTTCAAATTCATGGCCGGCGTCCTTGAGCGCATCAATGCGCGCGGCCATGTCTGCTGCGGTAAACAGCAACGTGGGGCCACCCAGCCCGGGCGCCTGGACCAGCGAGAGGTTCAGCGTGTCGCTGGTGAGCGAAACCTGCGGCCAGGGTTGCTCAAGCCGCTCCAGGGCAATGAAGCCAAGCCTTTCCCAGAACGCCTGGGCGATGTCGAGGTTGGCCACCGGCAGCATGACTTCCTCGAACCAGCCGAGTCTTGAGGTTTGCCCGGGCGGCAGGCTGACCGGCGAATAGGTGCGCGCTTCCAGCAGCGTGATCATGTGGCCATCCGGGTCGGCAAACCCGGCCTCGTTGAATACGCTGTCGCCAAGCCGCGTGAAGGCAAACTCGATGCCGGATTTGTCGAGGGCTTCCACGCCGCGCCGCAATTCGGGCAAGACAAAAGTCAGCGCCGGCGAAGCGAATTCGGATTGATGCAGGCCAAAAGTCATGCGCCCGTCGGTGGCCACGGCATAGGGATGTGGCCAGGTGGCTCCCACCTCGGCGGGGGTGAAGCCGAGCCCGATGCAGAATTCCAGCGAGGCAAGCACATCCGGCGCGTGCACACTGAGTTCAAGAAATCGCCCCAGCTGCGCGCTCATTGCGCCGTGTCCACCCAGCCCTGGCAGTGCCTGTGGATCAGCGCACCCAGGCTTTGCACCTGTCCGGCGCCAGCGTTGAGGCAGGGCACGTAGTCGAACGAGGTGCCGCCGGCGGCGATGAAGTCAGCACGATTGCGAATCGCAATTTCCTCCAGCGTCTCCAGGCAGTCCACCGAGAAACCCGGGCAGGCGACTGCGATGCGGCGCTGGCCGGACGCAGCGAGTTCCGGCAGCCGTGTCTCGGTGTAGGGTTCGAGCCAGGGCTCACGGCCGACCCGCGACTGGTAGGACACCGACCACCGCCCTTGTTCCAGTCCCAGTTGCGCAGCGACCAGGCGTGCAGTGGCCTGGGTCTGGCAGTAATAGGGATCGCCCAGCGTCAGGTTCTTGCGCGGCAGGCCGTGGAAGGAAAACAGCAGGTGATCCGGCGCCGGTGTGGCCTGCAGGTGACTGCGCAGGCTCTGGCAAAGCGCGGTGATATGCCCCGGGTCATCGTGGTAATTATTGATGAAGCGCAGCTCCGGCAACCAGCGCCAGCGCTGCAGCTCGGCAGTGACACGATCAAAAATCGCTGCTGTCGTGGTGGCCGAATACTGCGGATACAGCGGCAGCACCAGCAGGCGGCGAACATTCTGCTGGCGCAGCTCGGCCAGCGCTGCCGCAATCGACGGCTGGCCATAGGTCATGCCCAAGGCTACCACTGGCGCCACGCCCAGCCGCTGTGCCAGGTCGGCCTGCAGTGCATCCGCCAGCGCGCGCGAGTGCACCATCAGTGGCGAGCCGGCCTCGGTCCAGATCTCCTGGTAGGCGCGCGCACTGCGTGCCGGGCGGATGCGCAGGATGACGCCGTGCAGTATCAGCCACCACAGTGCACGCGGCACTTCGATGACACGCGGGTCCCAGAGGAACTCGGCAAGGAACTTGCGCACGGCCGCCGGGGTGGGGGCAGCGGGTGTGCCCAGGTTGGCGACAAGCACGCCAATCCTTGCGGGCGTGCCGTGCTGGTAATCGGGTTGGCCTATGAAGCTTGGCATGTTGCGGAATGGTCCCTGGACAGCACCACGATACCGCAAGCCCGGCCTGGGCGCGAAGGGCTGAAACAAAATCGGGCGGCATTGCTGCCGCCCGATCTGGATCAACGCAGGATACGCCTCAGAAGCTGAAGCGAACGCCTACTTCAATGGACGATACGTCGTCGCTCTGGCTGAACTCGAGGCCCGCGGCCACGTTGTCAGTGAAGTACCAGCGACCGCCCACGGCCAGGCCGGTGTCGCTGCCGCCACTGCTGCCGAAGTCGGTGTGAATGACGTTGCCTTCGAGCTCGAAGTTCTCGCCAATGCGACCACGCAGGCCGACGCTGGCCAGGATGCCGTCATCGTCAATAGAGAAGGGGCCGAAGCCCGCTTCCAACCCGGCCCAACCCAGCTTGCCGACCAAATCGACGTTGTCAGACAAGCCCCAGTGGCCGCCGAAACCGATCGAGTACTGCTTGATGTCCACGCCGCTGACGCTCTGGTCCGAATAATCGGCGAAGCCAAAGAAGCTGTCAGCAAAGCCAATGGAGCCACCCAGCGCGAAACCGTCAGCCTTCGGGCCAACACCGTCAATGTCGGTCTGGACCCAGCCGAGGTCGACGTATGAATAGCTAAGGCCGTCGGCCAATGCTGCGGCGGGGGCGGCTGCGGCAACGATGCCGGCGACTACTGCTGCCTTGATGAGGTTCATGTGTATTCCCTTATGTAAACAAAACAAAAGGCCGACGGTTCAAGCCCGTCGGCCGGCGCAGATTTTATCCGCGTGCACAGTCAGAAAAGTGGAACTGCGTCGCTATTGTACGCCGCCGACGCAGACGTACTTGATCTCGGTGTAATCGAGCAAGCCGTAGCGAGATCCTTCGCGTCCGCTGCCGGATTCCTTGATGCCGCCGAACGGCGCCACTTCGGTGGAGATCAGCCCGGTGTTCATGCCGACAATGCCGTACTCCAGCGCTTCCGATACGCGCCAGGAACGTGCGAGGTCGCGGGTGTAGACATAAGAAGCGAGCCCGAACTCGGTGTCATTGGCCATGGCGATGGCTTCGGCCTCGGTCTCGAAGCGAAACAGCGGCGCGACCGGACCGAAGGTCTCCTCGCCCGACACCATCATCTGCCTGGTCACGCCCGTCAGCACGGTGGGCTCATAGAAGGTGTGGCCCAGCGCATGACGCTTGCCGCCGGTGGCAACCTTCGCGCCCTTGGCAACGGCATCGCCCACATGCTCCTCGACCTTGGCCAGTGCCGCGGCATCAATCAGCGGGCCTTGCTCGGTTTCACCGGCGAGGCCATCACCGACACGCAGCTTCTGCACTGCTGCGACCAGCTTCTTGGCGAAGGCGTCATAGACCGAGGACTGCACCAGGAAACGATTGGCGCAGACGCAGGTCTGGCCGGTGTTGCGGTACTTGCTGGCCAGTGCGCCCTGCACTGCGGCGTCGAGGTCGGCATCCTCGAAGACGATGAACGGCGCATTGCCACCGAGTTCCAGCGAGACCTTCTTCATGGTCGCTGAGCACTGCGACATCAGCAGCTTGCCGATGCTGGTGGAACCGGTGAACGATAGCTTGCGCACCCGCGCATCGCCGGTCATCACACCGCCAATGTCCTTGGCAGGTCCCGTGACCACGTTGAACACGCCTGCCGGCAGGCCGGCACGTACGCCGAGTTCTGCCAGGGCAAATGCGGAGTAGGGCGTCTGCTGCGCGGGCTTGCACACCACCGTGCAACCGGCCGCAAGCGCCGGCGCCACCTTGCGGGTGATCATCGCCGAGGGAAAATTCCACGGCGTGATGGCAGCGACCACGCCCACCGGCTGGCGCAGCACCAGCAGGCGCTTGTCGGGCTGGTGGCCGGGAATGATGTCGCCGTAAACACGCCGCGCTTCCTCGGCGAACCACTCGACAAAGGCCGCGGCATAGGCAATCTCGCCGCGCGATTCAGCCAGCGGCTTGCCCTGCTCAGCGGTCATCAGGACTGCCAGGTCTTCCTGGTTGGCCAGGATCAGTTCGTACCAGCGCCGCAGGATGGTGGCGCGCTCCTTCGCGGTCTTCGCCGCCCAGGCGGGAAAGGCCGCTGCCGCTGCCGACACCGCATCGGTGGTGGCCGCCGCGCCCAGCGCCGGCACCGTGCCGAGCTCAGCGCCGGTGGCCGGGTTGGTCACGCGAATGACCTTGCCATCGCTGGCATCAACCCAGGCGCCATTGATATGGCACTGCTGGCGGAAAAGGCTGGCGTCTTTCAGCTTCATTCAATCGTCTCCATTTGCGTTGACCACTTTCTGGTCAATCGCGCCAAAGATGCTGCGTCCGTCGTTGTCGTGCATTTCGATGCGCACGCGGTCGCCGAACTTGAGGAATGATGTGACCGGCTTGCCCTGCTCGATGGTCTCCAGCATGCGCTTCTCGGCCAGACAGGAAGATCCCAGCGAGCGGTCATAGTTCGACACCGTGCCGGAGCCGATGATGGCGCCAGCACCGAGCTTGCGCGTCCTGGTGACATGCTCGATCAGCTGGCTGAAGTCGAAGGTCATGTCCACGCCGGTATTGGCGCGACCAAAGGCCTCGCCATTGATCTGCACCAACAGCGGCAGGTGCAACTTGGCGCCATCCCAGGCTGCGCCCAGCTCATCGGGCGTTACCGCGACCGGCGAGAACGCCGTCGCTGGCTTGGACTGGTAGAAGCCAAAGCCCTTGGACAGCTCACCGGGGATGAGGTTACGCAGCGACCAGTCATTCACCAGCATCACCAGCTTGATGTGCGCGCGCGCGTCGCTGGCATTGGTGGCCATGGGCACGTCGTCGGTGACGACAGCCACTTCGCCTTCCAGGTCGATGCCCCATTCCTCGTTGCTGAAGGGAACGTCCGCCTGCGCGCCGAGCAGGTCGTCCGAGCCGCCCTGGTAAACCAGCGGGTCGGTCCAGAACGATTCCGGCATGGTGGCGCCGCGCGCCTTGCGCACCAGCTCCACATGATTCACGTAGGCGCTGCCATCCACCCAGTGATGGGCGCGCGGCAGCGGCGCCATGGCGCGTGCCGGGTCGAAGTCAAACGCGCCACCGGCCGTGCCACCTTCGAGTGACTTGGCGATTGAGCGCAGGCGCGGCTCGGCGCTGCGCCAGTCATCCAGTGCCGCCTGCATGGTGCGCGCCACGCCCTCGGCCCAGACGGCCTGGCGCAAGTCGTTGCTGACCACCGCAAGGCGGCCATCGCGGGTTCCGTCATGAATCGTCGCAAGCTTCACTTTGTCTTCCCTTTCCAGCTGTCCACGTAACCGGTCCACTCCACTGCCTCGCTGGCATTGCCGACTTCCAGTGTGTCGCGGGTATCAATCATCACCGCGTATTCGTCCGTGGCCGGCTTGGTCTGCACCAACATCTTCTCCAGCGCCTTGGGGTGCGGGCCATGGGTGAAACCCGCCGGATGAAAGGTGACCATGCCCGGGTGGATGTTGTCGCGGCTGAAGAATTCACCAGCGTGATAGAACAGCACTTCTTCGTAGTCGTCGTTGTTGTGGAAGAACGGCACCTTCAGCGCGCCCGGGTCGGTTTCAAACGGGCGCGGTACGAACGTGCAGACCACAAAGCGATTGGACAGGAAGGTGGTGTGCGCCGAGGGCGGCAGGTGATAGCGGTGGCTCATCAGCGGGCGCAGGTCGCGCACGTTGATGCGACACACCGAAAGGTCGCCATGCCAGCCAGCCGCATCCAGCGGATTGAACGGATAGGTGGCGGTCGAGATCTCGTTGCGGCGCTTGATCGCCACGCGCCAGGCCTTCTCGTCCTGTTGCGCGCGGAAAGCCTCGTTGATGCGCGGCGTGTCGAGCATGGCCGGGTCGAAGATGGCGTGCGGGCCGACCAGGCCCTTGTCGGGCAGCATGTAGGTGGAGTTGGTCGCCTCGATCATGAGCGCCATGACCGGGGAGTTGCACTCGATTCTCCACATCGTTCCGCGCGGCAGCACGATGTAGTCGCCTTCGCTGAATTCCAGGTGGCCGAAATCGCAGAACAGCTGGCCGCTGCCGCGATGGATGAACATGAGCTCATCGCCATCGGCATTGCGCACCAGGTGATCCATCTTTCCTGCGGTGCGCCAGAAGCGCATGCGGCAATGGGCGTTGTGCAGGATGTCAGACGCTGCCCAGGGGCTTTGCTCAACGGCCTCAATCTTCGTGAGGTCGAAGGCGCGCGGCTGCAAGGGGCCCTCGAAGTTGCTCCAGCCGGTGGGCGGATGGCGGTGGTAGAAGAACGCGGCGGGCCCGAAGAAACCTTCCTTGCTCATCTCGCGCTCGAAGGTGTTGGGCGGCAGGTCGCAATGCGCCTGGCGCGAGGCCTCGCCTTCGGTACGCGGATAGGAAATGTAGCGCTTCACTGTTCCGTCTCCTCGCTCAGCGTTCCAGGATGGCGGTGACACCCATGCCACCCGCGGTGCACACAGAAATCAGGCCGCGGCCGGCGCCGCGCTCAGCCAGGAGCTTGCCCAGGGTGGCGACAATGCGCGCGCCTGTTGCGGCAAACGGATGACCCACTGCGAGCGAGCTGCCGCGCACGTTGAGCTTGGAGCGGTCGATCGCGCCGAGTGCGCCTGGCAGGCCGAGCTTGCTGCGGCAGAACTCATCCGACTCCCAAGCCTTCAGTGTGCACAGCACCTGTGCGGCGAAGGCTTCGTGGATCTCGTAGAAGTCGAAATCCTGCAGCCGGCGATTGGCATCGGCCAGCATGCGCGGCACGGCGTAGGCGGGCGCCATCAACAGGCCCTCGCCGCCGACAAAATCCACGGCCGCGGCCTTGCCGTAGGTAAGCCAGGCTTGCACCGGCAGTCCACGCTCGCGCACCCAGTCTTCGCTGGCCAGCAGCACGGCTGCGGCGCCATCGGTCATCGGCGTGCTGTTGCCGGCAGTGAGCGTGCCGTCCTTGGCGAAGGCCGGCTTCAGCTTGGCCAGCTTCTCTACGCTGGAATCGCCGCGCACATTGTTGTCGGTCTTGACGCCCTGGAAATTGACCACCAGGTCGGAGAGGAATCCCGACTGCCAGGCGCTGCTCGCGTTCCTGTGGCTCTCATAGGCCAGCTGGTCCTGTGCTGAGCGGCTGATCTGCCACTCGCGCGCCATCTGTTCGCAGCTCTGGCCCATCGACAAACCGGTGCGCGGCTCGGCCACGCCCGGGAAGGAAGGCTTGAAGTGACCGGGGCGCAGCCCGAACCAGGGCTTCAGACGCTCGCCAAAGGAACGTCCTCGGAAGCTTTTCAGCAGCAGCTGCTGGTAGGCACGCGGATAGACGATCGGTGCGTCGCTCACCGTATCCACGCCACCGGCGATGCCGGCATCGATCTGGCCCAGGGCAATCTTGTTGCCGATGAGGATGGCCGCCTCCAGGCTGGTGCCGCAGGCACGCTGCAAGTCGAAGGCTGGGGTGTCGGGCGACAGGCCCGAATCGAGCATGCATTCGCGCGCCAGGTTCCACTGGCTCGAATGTTTCATCACCGCGCCGGCGATGACATCGCCCAGGCGCTCGCCCTTGAGCGAGTAGCGATCGACCACGCCCCTGAGGGCAGCGGTGAGCATTTCCTGGTTGCCAACCTCGGCGTAGACGCCATGGGCGCGGGCGAATGGGATGCGCGAACCGCCAACGACGGCGACGCGCTTGACCTGGGTACCGACCAGCATGGGTGTCCTCCAGAAGGTGGCAGTGGGCGCAGGGCCCGACTGGGCCTGCCGCCATCCACTAGAATGCTAGCATTCTCACGCATCGGCCACGTTACGGCCGTGGTTAATCGATGCCCCTCCTGTCTGTCATGACCCCGCAATTCAAGCGTGACCGCCAGGCCATCCTGCGCCTGGCCTGGCCGCTCATGGTCAACAACCTGGTGATGGCCGGGATGATGCTGACCAATACGCTGGTGGCCGGCCGACTGGGCCCAGAGCCGCTGGCGGGCGTGGCGGTGGGCGGCAGTTACTACCAGATGTTCTGGCTCATCGGCCTCGGCACCATGATGGCGCTGGCGCCCATAGCCGCGCATGCCTATGGCGCTGGCCAGGACCTGGATGTGGGTCGGCGTTTTCGCCAGGGGCTGTGGCTGGCCTTGATGCTGGCCGTGCCGCTGGTCGCGGGGCTACTGATGGTGACGTCGGTGTTGAACTGGTTCGGCACCGATGCCCGCGCCATTCCGCACGCGGCGGGCTATGTCTATGCCATGTGCTTTGGCATGCCCGCAATGCTGGCCTTCCTGGCGCATCGCTTTACCACCGAGGGCATTGGCTGGACGCGGCCGATCATGCTCGTCTCGTTTGTCGGGCTGACAGTCAATGTCACCGGCAACCTGGTGCTGACGCGCGGCGCCTTCGGCCTGCCGGCGCTGGGCGCAACTGGCTGCGGTGTGGCCACCGCGCTCGCTTATTGGTCGATGCTTGCGGCCATGCACCTGTACCAGCGCCGCCACCCGATCTACCAGCGCTTTGCCCTGTTCCAGCGCATGGAGCGGCCCAACCTGGCGACGCTGCGCGAAATACTGGCCCTGGGCATACCGATTTCCGGATCAGTGGTGTCCGAGGGCGGCTTGTTCGTGGTGGCCGCACTATTAATGAGTACGCTCGGTACCGAAGTGGTCGCCGCACACCAGGTGGCGATCAGCTATGGCGCCTTGATGTTCATGATCCCGCTGGCACTGCATTCTGCGACCACCATCCATGTCGGGCACCGCGCTGGTGCCGGCGATCCGCTTGCCGCAGGTCAGGCAGGCTGGGCAGGCATCGTGCTGTGTGCGGTCATCATGGCGGTCTCTGCCGTGGTGATCCTGCTGGCACGCCAGGACATTGCCGCGGCATTTACCCCGGATGCGCAGGTTCAGGCCACCGCCGCCATGCTGCTGTTCTTCGTCGCTATTTTCCAGGTGCCCGATGGCGTGCAGGTCGGTGCCGCCGGCGCACTTCGCGGCTTCAAGGACGCCAAGGTGCCGATGCTGCTCAACTTCTCGGCCTACTGGCTGATCGGCTTTCCGCTGGCCTGGTGGCTGGGCATCAAGAGCGGCCTGGGGCCCGCCGGCATCTGGTCTGGGCTGATTGCGGGCTTGTTTGCCTGTGCAATTTTCTTGCTGCTGCGCTATCGCCAGGTCAGCCGGCGGGCAGTGGCTGCAACCTCGCTATAATCCGCGCCTTCACTTGTTCGGGAGCATCCCCTTGAAGCTGGTCAAACTCCTTGCACTGTTTCCCCTGCTGCTGCTGGCCGCCTGCGCCACGACTGCGCCGAAGCTCACGGCCGGTGCCCAGCTCAACCAGCACTTTGAGCAGTATTTCGAGGAAGACCTGGCACTGAATCCGGTTTCCGCCAGCTTCATCGGTGACAACCGCTACCACGACCAGCTGGAGCTGGACGCCTCGCCGGAATTCAAGGCAAGCACAGTGGCGCTGGGACAAAAGTACCTCAACGCTGTGCGCGCGATTGACCCCGCCGGCCTTACCGGGCAGGAACAGCTCTCGCGCGACATGTTCATCTACCAGCGCGAGTTGTCGCTGGAGGCTTCGCGCTTTCCCGGCAGGCTCCTGCCGATCAGCCAGTTCGACGGCGGCATGGCGGTGGTCATGCCCATGCTGGGCGCGGGCGACGGGCCGCAGCCCTTCGCGACCTACGAGGATCACCAGCGCTGGTGGAAACGGGCGCGGCAATTCCCGGCCTGGGTGGATGGCGCCATTGAAGCCATGCGCGAGGGCATGGCCCGTGGCGTAGTGCAGCCGCGCATGGTCATGGCCAAGGTCGTGCCGCAGCTGGAGCAGCTGATCGCTGCGCATGCGGAAGACAGCGTGTTCTTCGGTCCGGTGGCACTGTTGCCGGCCAGCCTGACGGAAGCTGAGCGTACGGCAGCGGAGGAGGAATACCGGCGCCTGGTGCTGGAGGTGCTCAACCCCGCCTACGCACGCCTGCGTGATTTCATCCGCGACGAGTACCTGCCGGCCTGCCGCGACACCGTGGCCTGGTCAGCGCTGCCCGAGGGCCAGGCCTGGTATGCACTTCAGGCAAGGCGCCATACCACCACCTCCATGTCGGCCGAGGCGATTCATGCGTTGGGCCTGTCTGAGGTAGCGCGCATCCGTTCTGGCATGGAACAGGTGATGCGCGAGGTGGGCTTCAAGGGCGACCTGGCGGCGTTCTTCCAGCATGTGCAGGAAGACCCACAGTTCTTCTTCGCCAACGCGAAGGAGTTGATCGACCACTACCAGCTGCTGAAGAAGCGCATTGATGCTGAGTTACCGCGCTTGTTCTCCAGCTTCCCGCGCGCCGACTATGAAGTGCGCGAGGTGGAGGCCTACCGCGCGGCCTCGGCGGCCGGTGGTTCCTATATGAGCGCGCCCGAGGACGGCAGTCGTCCCGGCATCTTCTACATCAACACCTACAACCTGAAGGCGCAGCCGATCTACGGAACCGAAACATTGTCATTGCACGAGGCCTCGCCGGGCCACCATTTCCAGGTGACCATCCAGCAGGAACTGCAGGAGCTGCCGCGCTTCCGCCGCCACAGCGGCAACGTGGCCTACGTGGAGGGCTGGGCGCTTTACGCCGAGTCGCTGGGCAAGGAACTCGGCATGTTCACCGAGCCGATGCAGTGGTACGGGCGGCTCTCGGATGAAATGCTGCGTGCCATGCGCCTGGTGGTGGATACCGGCCTGCATGCCAAGGGCTGGAGCCGCGAACAGGCCATCCAGTACATGAAGGACAACAGCTCGCTCGCCCCCAGCGACATCGAGGCCGAGGTGGAGCGCTACATCGTCTATCCGGGCCAGGCACTGGGCTACAAGATCGGCGACCTGCGCATCCAGGGCATGCGGCGCAAGGCCGAGCAGGCGCTCGGCAAGCGCTTTGATATCCGCGCCTTCCATGACCAGGTGCTGCGCGACGGTGCGCTGCCCATGGCCATGCTGGAAACGAAGATTGATCGCTGGATCGCGGCGGAATTGGCGCGCTAGAGCTCGAGCAGGTAATGCCGGTCACAGCCAAAGTGACCGGTATTGCCCAGCGGGCCACACAGCACCTTGAAGCCCATGCGCGCGTAAAGGCGCTGCGCCGCATCCATGCCGGTGAGGGTTTCCAGGTAGCAGCGTGAAAAGCCCAGTGCGCGGGCCTGCGCCAGGCAGTGACGCAGCAGTCGCTCGCCCAGGCCGCGGCCGCGCGCCTCGGGCAGGAAGTACATCTTGCGCAGCTCGCAGGTGTCTTCTTCGGCGCCGGCCAGTGGCGCAACGCCACCACCGCCGATCACGCGACCCTCCTGCTCGATGACAAAGTAGGCCGCGCGCGGAACGGCGTAGCTCGCGCTCATGCAGGTCACTTCAGGATCGTGGATGGCAAAGCCCGGGCCATCGGCGCCGAAGCTCGACATGACCTCACGGATGATCGCGGCCACCGCCGGGTCATCTGTTGCTTCAATGGGTCGGATCAGTGCTTCAGTCGTCACGCGTCGGATGATAGCCGTGCGACAAGGTCTCGACATCCACCAGCAGGCCGTCCTCGAACTTGAGGCGGCGCATCAACTTGCGCGGCCCGAGGTTGTAGGTCCAGAACTCGACCGGGATGGGCACTTCATCAAAGGTGGTGTAGTAGGGGCGCCCGCGATACCAGGTCACAGGCCGGCGCCACACCTCGCGCCGCTCAACCGCATCGGGCTCGCCACACAGCGCCATGACCTTGGCGGTGGTGTCGCCATCGGTGACCAGGCGCACGCCGCAACGGAACGAATCCGCGCCCGCAGGCATGGCCGTCAGCGCCAGCGCGGCCAGCAATGCAAAAAGTGCGGGAGTTCGCTGAATCATGGTCGCTATTCCCTGCTATTGGCGGGCTTGTGCCCCCCTTGGGGGTCAGACCCAGGAGTGTAACCCCGGTTCCGTTGGCGCTCCGACTCGACGCCGCTGCCGCGTAGCCGCAGAATGCCGCCATGATGTTGCCAAGAGTGTATTGGGCGCCAGTCCTGCTGGCGGGGCTGCTGCTGGTGGGCTGCGAACAATCGCAGACCGTAGGCGGCGACACGGCGCGGCTGCGTACCAGCTACCACCTCTACGGATTCGAGAAGGAGTTTGGGTACTCCCAGGCCGTGCGAGTGGACAAGACGCTTTACGTCTCCGGCACGGTGGCGGTGGATCCGGAAGGCAAGCTGGTGGGTCCGGGGGACATGGCGCTGCAGCTGGAGGCGGTGTATGCCAACCTGGAGCGCACGCTGGCCGCCCACGGGGCGACCTTCGAGAACGTAGTGCGCGAGCGCATCGTGACTACGGACATGGAGGAATTGCTGCGCGTGAGCGAGATGCGCTTCAAGTACTACGATGCCAATGCCCTGCCCACTGCGACCTGGTCCCAGGTCGAGCGCCTGATTGATCCGGGCTTCATGATCGAGATTGAAGTCACCGCGGAATTGCCCTGACCATGGCGGCGCGCCTGGATCGTGACTTCGAGCGCAGGCTCGCCGGCCTGGTCAACGCTGGTGAGCGCGGCGTCCTGCAGGGTGGGCTGAAGGGCGTCGAACGTGAGTCCCTGCGCGTTACGCCCGATGGGCGAATTGCCAAGTCGGCACATCCGCAGGCGCTGGGTTCGGCGCTATGCCATCCGCACATTACCACCGACTACAGCGAGGCGCTGATCGAGCTGGTCACGCCGCCTTTTGCTGCCACCTGGGAGTTGCAGCAATACCTGTGCGACCTGCACCAGTTTGTCTACCGTCACCTCGACGACGAGTTGCTGTGGGCCACCAGCATGCCCTGCGTCATGGGCGGCGATGCCGATATCCCCATCGCCGAGTACGGCAGCTCAAATATTGGCCGCATGAAGCATGTGTACCGCGTTGGCCTCGGGCTGCGTTATGGGCGCGTCATGCAGGCAATTTCCGGTGTGCACTACAACTATTCGTTTCCGGAAAAGTTCTGGGCGGTGCTGGCTGACGTCAACAGGGCGAAGCAGGGTGGGCGACCCTTCATTGACGACTCGTACTTCGCGCTGCTGCGAAATTACCGCCGCCACGGCTGGCTGATCCTGTACCTGTTCGGCGCCTCGCCCGCGGTGTGCAAGTCGTTCTTTGCCGGGCGCGAGGTGGGAGAAGGGCTCGTCGCCCATGGCAGGGGCACGGTGTATGGACCGCATGCCACGACGCTGCGCATGAGCGACATCGGCTATCGCAACAAGAATCAGGCCTCGGCGCATGTGTCGGTGAATTCACTCGATGACTATGTGCGCGACTTGTCGCGGCTGGTCGGCCAGCCGCATCCCGACTACCAGGCAGAAGGCGTGGTGGTGGATGGCGAATGGCGACAGCTCAATGCCAACCTGCTGCAGATCGAGAACGAGTACTACAGCTTCATCCGCCCCAAGCGCGTGGCGCATTCGGGTGAGCGTCCGACCCATGCCTTGCGCCGTGGCGGCGTGCAGTACGTGGAGATGCGCTCACTCGACTGCAGTGCCTTCGATCCGGTGGGCGTCAACCAGATCAAGCTGCATTTCCTCGAGGCCTTCGCTGCGCTATGCGTGATGCGCGACAGCCCGAAGATGACGGAGTCGCAATCCTCGCGCTACGAGGACAACCACGTGAAGGTGGCCCGCCAGGGTCGCGAGCCGGGGCTGGCGCTGGACGACGATGGGAGGCCCCGCCCGCTGGCGGAGTGGGCGGCTGAGTTGCTGGACCAGATGGTGGGCATCTGCGAGTTGCTGGACGGCAATGACCCGGGCCGGCCCTACAGCGCGGCTTTGGCGCGCCAGCGCGAAAAGCTGGCCGATCCCGCCCAGCTGCCCTCCGAGCGCCTGATGACCGAGTTGCGCGAGCGTGACCTGTCCTTCTATGAGCTGGCCCTGTCCATGTCGCGCCTGCACCAGCAGTACTTCCAGGACCTCTACCCGCCCAACGAGCGGCGCCTGGGCGAGTTTCGCGAGGAAGCAGCCGAATCCCTGCTGGAACAGCAGCGAGTTGAATCCGCCAAACAGCTGCCCTTTGCCGAGTTCATTGGCCGCTATGCGGACGGAAGCCTGACCCAGTCTGTTTGACATATTCATGTCAATCAAAGGCTTGTAAGTCTATTTAAGGAAATCCCTTAACGATTTCTGGATCCGTGCCTATAATGGCCGCGCACTGCATCGGCACCCTCTGGCCAGTGCAGATCATGGAAAGACAGACGATGAAAGCCACGGACAGCAAGAATCCGAAATCCCTAGTCGACGACGCCATTCAGGCGGCGAATGACGACGCTATCGAGAACGCGGGCCGGCCGGCAGGCTGGGATCCGTTCGAGGTCTGGCGCACGCGCGTCAAGGCCGTGCGTAGCCAGCGCGACGACAGCGGAAAAAGCACCTCCCGCTGATTATGCTTGTCGCCGGTGGGTCGCTGCCTTTAGCGTATGCCCACCATGGCGACCGACACCCACCAGGCGGCTCTTGAGGCTTCGCCCATATCGGCGCAGCTGAAGGCCGGCTTTCCGTGGCTCAGGTTCGAGCCTGCGATCGAAATCGAATACCACCGCGAGCAATACCAGCGCCAGCGCGGCCAGCTGCGGCTCAACCTGGGCCTGGCCATCGCCATCATCTTCTCGTTCACTCAGCTCGATCGCCTGATCCTGCCAGTGGCCAGCGAGTCGACGATGAACATCATCCGCTACGCGGCGCTGTTGCCGGCGCTGCTGGTGGCTTTCCTGGCGACCTTCCTGCCTGGCGGGCGGGCCTACCTTTGGGTCATTCGCGTGGTTACCCCGACGGCGATGCTGGCGATCGCCGCGCTGGTGCTCACGGCCTGGCTGTTTGGCGATACGCGCCTGTTCACCGCGCTGGTCCTGTCGTCGATATTTATCTACTTCCTGGTGGGCCTGCCGTTCTATGGCGCGGTCACCACCAACGCGCTGGTGCTGGTCATCTATGTGCTGGCCGGCTGGCAGATTGGCATGCCAGTCGCAGACCTGGCCTATAACTCGGTGGTCCTGCTGCTAACCAACCTGATCGGCGCCATGATCACCTACAACGTCGAGTTCACCCGCCGGCGCAGCTGGCTGGAACGGCAGTTGCTGAACGAGTACGCGCGCCGCGATGGACTGACGGGTATCTACAATCGCCGCCGCTTTGATGAGCACCTGGCCAATGTCTGGCAGCAGGGCATCCGCGAGCAGCGACCGCTGACGCTGATGCTGGCGGATATCGATTTCTTCAAGGCCTACAACGATCGCTATGGTCATCAGGCCGGGGACGAGGCACTCAAGGCGGTGGCCGCGGTGCTGGCGCGAAGCGCACGGCGACCGCTGGACCTGGCGGCGCGCTACGGTGGCGAGGAATTCGTGGTCGTGCTGTATGACGCCACGCGCGAATACGCGGCGGAGCTCGCGCGTCATGTCATGGATGGCGTGCGCGAATTGCGCATTCCCCATGCTGCTTCAGCGGCAGGCCCGGTGCTCACCGTCAGCCTGGGCGTGGCCTATGTGATGCCGGCAGTCGGGCGCAGCCCCGATGGCTTCGTGCAACTGGCCGACCAGGCGCTGTACCGCGCCAAGGACATGGGGCGCAATCGCGTCCATGTGATGGAGGCCGAGTACGCGCAGTTGCAGACCGGATCTTTCCGCAAGGACCGTAACGGTCGCGAAGACGCTCAGTAGATCGCGACCTCGTTGCGTCCCGAGGCATCGCGCGCCGCGCGGAACATGCCCTCGGTGTTGAACTCCATCGAGATATTGCCGGTCGCATCAACGACGATGACGCCGCCGTCGCCACCCATGGCGGTCAGGGTTTCATGCACTACGGTCTTTGCCGCGGCGGAGGCGGTCTGGCCGCCAAGCCGTACGCGTGCGCAGATCTCGTGGGCTACCACTGCGCGGATGAAATACTCACCACTGCCAGTGGCAGACACGGCGCAGGAACGATTATCGGCGTAGGTGCCAGCGCCGATGATCGGCGAGTCACCCACGCGTCCCCAGCGCTTGTTGGTCATGCCGCCGGTGGAGGTGGCAGCCGCGAGGTTGCCAGCCTGGTCGAGTGCCACGGCGCCGACCGTGCCGAAGTAGCCGATCTCGGCGGCGGAGAGCTTGTCGCCACGTTGCGCCTGCTCCAGCTGCTGGCGTCGCCGCGCGGTGTGGAAATAAGTGTTGGGCACCAGCGTGAAACCTTCCTGAAGGGCGAAATCCTCCGCGCCCTGGCCGGTCAGCAGCACATGCTTTGAGCGCTCCATCACCACGCGCGCAAGGTCAATCGGGTTCCTGATGTGGCGCAGGCCAGCGACTGCGCCGGCACGAAGCGTCGCGCCCTCCATGACCGCGGCGTCGAGCTCGGTAATGCCCTGATGATTGAAGACCGCGCCACGCCCGGCGTTGAACAGGGGCGAGTCCTCCAGGATGCGTACTGCCGCCATGCTGGCATCCAGGCTGCTGCCACCGGATTCGAGCACCGCATAGCCAGTGTCGAGCGCGCGTTGCAGGTCGGCGCGGTAGGCCTGCTCCTGTTCCTCAGGCATGGAGGCGCGGGTGATGACACCGGCGCCACCGTGTATGGCGATCGCAATCATCTTGGAATCTCCCTCTGCGCCCAGGGCGGGCGTCGCCAGCAGGATCGCCAGCATCAGTGCTATTGGGTATCGCATCTTTGTACTCCAGGGCCGGTCTGACCGTGGTCAATGCAGGACAGGATGGGCAAGGATATTATCAGCCCACTGCCATCCGCGAGCAGGGAAGGATCCATGCCTCAGTTATTGATACTTATGGCCGCGCTGCTGCTGGCGGCCTGTGGCAACGGTGCAGACACCGTCCTGCTCGGCACGCTGGAGCGCGACCGGGTCGAACTGGTGGCGGAAAGCCAGGAGCCCATCATCGCCATTGAGGTTCGCGAGGGCGAGTCGGTCAGCGCCGGGCAGGTGCTGCTGCGACTGGATCCGTCGGCCCAGCAGGCGCGCCTGGCGCAAGCCAGCTCGGCGGCTGCGGTGGCCGAGCGGCGCGTTGCCGAACTGGTGGCCGGTGCCCGAAGCGAGCAGGTCCGCGAGGCTCGCGCGCAGCGTGAGGCGGCACTGGCGCGTGAGCAGTCAGAGAAGCGCGAATTCGAGCGCCTGGAATCAATGGTTGCCCGACGGCTGGTGGCCGAGACCAACCTCGACCGGCAGCGTGCACAGCGCGACGCGGCGGCAGCCGAGTTGCGCGCCGCATCCGAGCGCCTGGCGCTGCTGGAAAGCGGTACGCGCGCGGAAGTGGTGGCGCAGGCGCGCGCGGCGCTGGAACAGGCTAAGGCGCAGGTCAGCGAGGCCGGACTCACGCTGGAACGAATGGTGGTGCGCGCGCCGGGAGACGGCGTAATTGACGCCTTACCCTACGAGCTTGGCGAACGTCCGCCGCGCGGTGCGCCCGTGGTGATCATGCTGGCCGCGGGCCAGCCCTATGCGCGGGTGTTTGTACCGCAACCGCTGCGCGCGCAACTGGCGAACGGGGCGAAGGCGACGGTACGCATGGACGGGCGCGAACAGGACTACACGGGCGAGTTGCGCTTCATTTCGGCAGAGGCCGCGTTTACCCCTTACTACGCACTCAATGAACGCGATCGCAGCCGCCTGTCCTTCCTGGCCGAGGTGGTACTGACCGGCGAGGAGGCCCGCACGCTTCCGACCGGCATGCCGGTCGAGGTGGTGTTCGGACCGGCCGAGGTGCCGTGAGCGAACTGGCGATCTCGGCGCGCGGCCTGGTGCGCCACTTTGGTGCGACGCGGGCAGTGGATGGCATCGACCTGGATATCCCGCGCGCCCAGATCTACGGCTTCCTCGGGCCCAACGGCTCAGGCAAGTCCACCACCATTCGCATGCTGTGCGGCCTGCTGCTGCCAACCCGCGGCGAAGTCACGGTGCTGGGGCTGAGGGTCCCAGAGCAGGCAGAGGTCCTGCGCCGCAAGATTGGCTACATGACCCAGCGCTTCTCGCTGTGGGACGACCTCACGGTGAGCGAGAACCTGGAGTTCATGGGCCAGGTGTTTGGCCTGTCGCGCAGCCTGCGTCAGGCGCGCATTGACGAGCGCCGCACGGAATATGACCTTGGCGCCTTCATGGACCAGCGCGCCGGCACCTTGAGCGGCGGCCAGCGCCAGCGCCTCGCCCTGGCCGCGGCCACCTTGCACGAACCGGAACTGCTGCTGCTCGATGAGCCCACCAGTGCGGTCGATCCGCAGAACCGCCGTGACTTCTGGGAGAGCCTCTTCACCCTGGTAGCGCGTGGCACCACCATCCTGGTGTCGACCCATTACATGGACGAGGCTGAGCGCTGCCATCGCCTGGCGATCCTTGATCATGGGCGCATTGCGGCGGAAGGCTCACCCAAGCAGCTGGCGCGCGATATCGATGCCACAGTCATCGAGGTGGAGAGCGAAGATCTTGGCACGGTGCGCCGTGCCCTGGCTGGGCTGCCAGCGGTGCGTAGCGTGGCGCAGTTGGGTAGCCGCCTGCATGTGCTGATTGAGCGCGGCGTCAGTGACCCCGAGGCCATGCTGCAGGCTGCACTGGCAGGAAGCGCCAGGACAGCGCGCATCGAGCGCGTCAACGCCACGCTTGAGGACGTATTCGTGGCCGCCACGCGCCTGAGCGGCCCCGGCTCCAGCCGGGAGCACGCAGCATGACCTGGCTGGTGCGCATGCTGGCGATCGCCGCCAAGGAGTCACGCCAGCTTTCACGCGATCGTATTACCTTCGGCATGATCATCGGCATTCCCGCCATGCAGATCCTGCTGTTTGGCTATGCCATCAATTTCGACGTGCGAGATGTCAATGCCGTGGTGCTCGACCAGACACGCACATCGCTGTCGCGCCAGCTGGTGGGCGACCTGCAGGCCACCCAGGTCCTGCGTATTGCCTTCCAGGCCAACAGCGAAAGCGAGCTGCAGGAATTGATGCGACGTGGCGATGCCAGTGTCGGCATCGTGATCGCACCGGACCTGGAGCGGCGCCTGCTTGAGGGGAGGCGCTCGGCAATCCAGATCCTGGTGGATGGCAGCCAGCCTTCGCTGGAGAACCTGGCCCAGGGGCTGGGCAACCTGCCGCTGCTGCAGCGTCACGGCCAGCGCCGTGAGGCCCGGCCGGCGTTTGAGATCCGCACCCAGTACAACCCGGCCAAGCGCACGGCCGTGCAGATCGTCCCGGCGCTGGTGGGCGTCATCCTGACCATGACCATGGTGGTGTTCACCTCAGGCGCTGTGGTGCGCGAGCGCGAGCGCGGCAACCTGGAGTTGTTGATCACCACGCCCATTACCCGCAGCCAGCTGCTGGCCGGAAAATTGCTGCCGTATGTAGTCATTGGCCTGATCCAGACCTCGTTGATCCTGGTGCTGGGACACCTGCTGTTCAAGGTGCCTATCGTCGGCAGCTTGTGGGATCTGTATCTGGGCGCGCTGTTGTTCATCGCCGCTTCCCTGGCCCTGGGCTTGTTCATATCCACCCTGGCCCAGACCCAGTTCCAGGCCTTCCAGATGGCCTTCGTGACCATGCTGCCCTCGATCCTGCTGTCGGGATTCATGTTCCCATTCGACGGCATGCCCCCCCTGGCCCAGGCCATCGCCCAGGTCCTGCCACTGACCCACTTCAACGACATCATCCGGGCGGTGGTCCTGCGCGGGGCCAGCCTCTGGGATATGGGCCCTGAGCTGGCCAAACTGGCCCTTTTCCTGGTCATCATGCTGGCCCTGGCGGCCGCCCGGTTCCGCAAGCGCCTGGACTAGGGGCGGAGGCTGGGTCGACTTCCCTGAGGGCTTGCAAAGACCCGGAAAATGGTGTGCAGGCCCGACCCGTGCTATTCTCCGCGCCGTTCGCCGGGCTGAACGACCTGCTATTCCCTTTCTAATCAAGGGGAATGGTGGCAGAGGGGCCAGGCGATCAGGTGACAGGACCCGCTGTTCGAAGGTTCGCCCTAGCCAGGCTCAAGCCCGCTCGACGATCCCGACCGTGAATCCTGCCGTGTTGTGTGTGGCCAGGGACGCTCACCGCCACAGGTGGGAGTGTTCGCATGGTCCGATCATATGAAAGTGAGAGTTTGAGTCATGAAGATCTATGTAGGTAACCTGCCTTTCTCGGCGACCGAGACCCAAGTGCGCGAGCTGTTTGCACAGCACGGCACCGTTGAGTCTGTGGCCCTGCCGACCGACCGCGAGACTGGCCGTCCGCGCGGCTTCGGCTTTGTCGAGATGCCGCAGGGTGAAGCCCCGAAGGCCATCGAAGCACTGAACGGCTTCTCGATGGGTGGTCGTCAACTGCGCGTCAACGAAGCACAGGATCGCCCGAAGGGCGGCCCGCGCGGCGGCGGCGGCGGCGGTGGCGGCTTCCGCTCGGGTGGCGGTGGTGGCGGCGGCGGCTTCCGCTCAGGTGGCGGCGGCGGCGGCGGCGGCGGTGGCGGCGGCGGGCGCTGGTAAGCGCTTCCGTTTGCAATCGATGTGAGAAGGCCCGCTTCGGCGGGCCTTTTCTTTTGCCGCAGCCAACCCGTCTTGTTGCGTTGGCCCAGGCCCGGCGTGTGACGGCGCCGGCCGGGCTGGCGTAGCATCTTCATCTCGATGGATAGCGATCCTGGAGGCCTGCTTGTCCAATTCCTTTTTTGTCACTCGCCGCCAGCTGCTGCTGGGTACCGGGGCCTCTGTCCTGGCGTTGGGCATCAATCGTGGCGTGCTGGCGCAGACCGCGCCGCTGGATGTGGTGGTGGTGGGTGGCGGTGCCGCGGGTCTTGCGGCGGCGAAACAACTGAGCGCAGCGGGCTACCGCGTGCTGGTGCTGGAGGCGCGCGATCGCATTGGCGGGCGGGCCTTTACCGATAGCTCAGCCGTTGGCGTGACCTGGGATCGCGGCGCGTCCTGGCTGCACTCCTCTGAAACCAACGCCTGGGTGGGCTATGCCCGCCAGAATGGATTCGACGTACTGCCTGATAGCGCGCTGCGCCATATCCATGACGGCGCGAAGCGCCTGGGCGGCGCTGACATGAGTGCCTACCGCGCACTGAGCGATCGTCTGGAGCGCGAAGTCACCGCCGCAGGCCGTCGCGGCCTGGATATCTCCGCCGAGGCTGCCCTGACCCAGGCCACGCGTGCCGATCCCTGGTACTCGATGGCGGTGGCCAGCCTGACCGCCTGGGAAGGCGCCGTGCCGGGCGCGTTTTCCGCACTGGATAGCTTTCACTTCCAGCGCCGTGGTGATGACCTCACCCTGCCCAAGGGATACGGCACGCTGGTCGCGCACTACGGACGCGACGTCGAGGTGCGGCTGCGCACGCCAGTGACGCGTATCCGCTGGCAGGGCCAGGGCGTTCGCGTCGAGACGCCAGCCGGCTGGATCGGCGCACGTCTGGCCATCGTGGCGCTGCCCGCCAGCGTGATTGCGGCCGGTGCCGTGGATTTCGTGCCGCAGTTGCCGGTGGAAGTAATGCAGGCGCATCACGACTTGCCGCTGGGCTTGATGAACAAGGTGGCGCTGCGCTTCAAGAAGAATGTATTTCCGCGCGAGGCGAGTGAAGGCTTGCGCCTGCGTCGCGACGATGGCCGCGGCATGAGCTACCTGACTCGCATCTGGGACAGCAACGTCTGCGTGGGCATGTCCGCTGGGCCACTGGCGCATGAGATGGAAGCGGCAGGCGAAGCGGCGGCTGTTGAGCATGGGCTCAACGAACTGGTGCAGATGCTCGGCGGCGAATTGCGCCGCCAGTTCGATCGCGGTGCGGCCACTGCCTGGGCGGCAGATCCCTATAGCCGCGGTTCCTATTCGCATTGCCTGCCCGGGCGCTTCGGCGCGCGCGCCTTGCTCACCCGGCCCGTTGGTCGCCACATCCTGCTGGCGGGCGAGCACACCGAGCAGTCCGCCTACGGCACGGTTCACGGCGCCAGCCAATCGGGCCTGCGTGCCGCGAGCGAGGCTGCACGCATACTCAGCGGTGCGCGGCCATGAGCTACGTGTTGTATGACTACCTGCCCTCAGGCAATGGCTACAAGTGTCGCCTGGTGCTCAAGGCGCTGGGCCTGCCCTATCGCCTGGTGGCCATGGATATCGTCGGCGGCGCGACACGCCAGCCGGAATTCCTCGCCATCAATCCCAATGGCCGCATCCCGGTGCTGGAAGTGCCGGGACGCGGTGCGCTGTCGGAGAGCCACGCCATCATCGGCTTCCTGGCCGAGGGCAGTGCGCTGGTGCCCGCCGATGTCTTTGATCGCGCGCGCATGTGGCAGTGGCTGTGCTTCGAGCAGTACAACCTCGAGCCCGGTGTGGCCACGGTGCGCTACTGGCTCAAGTCGCTCGGCAAGACACCCGGGGAACTGGGCGAGCGCTACATCGAGCGCCGCAAGATGGGCGAGGCTGCGCTCGCTGTGCTGGAGAACGGATTGACTGGCCGCGATTGGCTGGTCGGTGATGCGGTCACGCTGGCCGACATCGGGCTCTACGCCTACACCCATGTCGCGGAAGAAGGCGGCTTTGCGCTGGGCAGCTTCCCGGCGATTCGTGCCTGGCTGGCGCGTTTCCAGCAACTGCCCTGGTACACGCCGATCACCGAGGCCTGAGTGACTAGCAGTGAAGGCCTGCCAGAGACGCCTTCATTCCGCGTTGCGCTGCGCTTCTGGGCCTGGCTGGGTTTTGTTTCCTTTGGCGGCCCCGCCGGGCAGATCGCCATCATGCATCGCGAAGTTGTCGAGCGCCGCCGCTGGCTGGGTGACAGCGCCTTCATGCATGCGCTCAATTTCTGCATGCTGCTGCCCGGGCCCGAGGCGCTGCAGCTGGCGATCTACCTGGGCTGGCGCATGCACGGCGTGAAGGGCGGCGTGGTGGCGGGCGTGCTGTTCATCCTTCCCGCCATGTCGCTGCTGCTGGGTTTGTCTTTCGTGTACGCAGCGTATGGCGAGCTACCGGCCATCGCTGCGGCGCTGCTGGGCCTTAAGGCCACGGTCATTGCGCTGATCCTCCACGCGCTGCTGCGCCTGGGGCGGCGCGCTCTGAAGCGTGGCGCACATTGGCTGATCGCGCTGGTGGCGCTGCTGGCGATGCTGGTGCTGGATGCGCCGTTTCCGCTGCTGATCGCCGCGGCGGCGATAGCCGGTGCCTTGCTGCAGCACGAGCCAGCACCGGTCGCAGCCGCTGGCGCGCTGCCCACATTTCCCTGGGCGACACTGGCCATAGGCCTTGCGCTGTGGGCGTTGCCGGCGCTGATGGCGGGATCGCTGGCCGGTCCGGAAAGCCTGTACGCGCAGGTGTACGGATTCTTTACCGTCGCCGCCTTCGTCACCTTCGGCGGCGCCTACGCGGTGCTGGCCTATGTCAGTCAGCAAGTGGTGGAAGTCTACGGCTGGCTGACGCAGGCCCAGGTGGTGGCGGGCCTTGGGCTGGCGGAGACCACGCCGGGGCCACTGGTGATCGTGCTGCAGTTTGTCGGCTACATGGCCGGCTGGAACCAGCCGGGCGCGGCGGGACCCGCTGTCACAGCGATGATCACCGCCATGTTCGCGGCCTGGGCCACCTTCCTGCCTTCGTTCATCTTCATCCTGGTAGGCGCGCCCTATGTGGAGCGGCTCGCGTCAAATGTGCGTCTTGCCGGCGCGCTGGCAGCGGTTACTGCCGCTGTGGTTGGAGTCATCGGCAACCTCGCAGTGATTTTTGGCGCGGCCGTGTTGTTTCCCGGCGGCTTCAACGCGCCGCACTGGATTGCGATTGGCATTGCTGCCGTAGCCCTGCTCGCCTTCGAGACAAGCAGGATCGCCTTGCCCTGGGTCATTGTTGGCGGCGCGCTGGCCGGCTGGACGCTGGCCTGATCGGGCGAATCTGCTAGCGTAGGCGCATGCGCTACCTTCACACCATGGTTCGGGTCAGCGACCTGCAGGCGTCGCTGGATTTCTACTGCAACAAGCTTGGCCTGGTGGAATCGCGGCGCCACGAAAACGAGAAGGGCCGCTTCACCCTGGTGTTCCTCGCCGCTCCCGGTGACGCTGCGCGCGCTGAAGTCGAACTCACCTGGAACTGGGATCCGGAGCCGTACAGCAGCGGCCGCGCCTTTGGCCACCTGGCCTATGAGGTCGAGGATATCTATGAACTCTGTGCCCGGCTGCAAGCCGGTGGCGTGACGATCCTGCGGCCGCCGCGCGACGGGCGCATGGCGTTCATCCGTTCGCCGGATGGCATCTCGGTGGAATTGCTGCAGCGCGGGTCGGCCCTGCCGGCGCAGGAGCCCTGGGCATCGATGCCCAATACCGGCAGCTGGTGAAGCGCCTCGTCAGCCGGCGATGTAGCGGCGCAGGTCCTCGATCTCGTGACGCTGCTCGTCAATGACCGCCTTGACGCAGTCACCGATGGAAATCATCCCGACCAGCGCATCACCCTTGACCACCGGCAGGTGCCGGAAGCGGTTGTCCGTCATCAGGCGCATGCATTCCTTCACCGTGGCGTCGGGCGTGACCGTGATGACCGGTGAGGTCATGATCATCCACACCGGTGTCTCGGTGGAATTGCGTCCCATCAACACGACCTTGCGGGCGTAGTCGCGCTCCGAGACGATGCCATCGAGCTTGCCGGCGCGCAGCACGGGCAAGGCGCCCACGCTGTGGTCAGACATGATCTGGATGGCGGTGCGTATCGGGTCTTCCGCATCGACCGTGTGGACGGCGGGCGGACGCTGATCAAGTAACTGGCGGACGGTGCGCATGACATCCCCTGGCAATACCCTGGTTCGGGCCAGTCTACGCCGGCGATGCTGCGCAGAAAAGCCGCACCATTCCGGTACCATTCAACCAGCAATTTCAACGAGGTAAATCAATGGCCACGGTACTCATTACGGGGGCGGGACGGGGAATTGGCCTGGAACTGGTGCGCCAATACGCGGCACTGGGCTGGCGAGTGCATGCTTGCGCGCGCGATCCAGGGGTCGAGGCCCTGGCGCAGGTGGCGGGCGATATCGAGCGCCATGCGCTGGATGTGGCAGATCCCACGGCCATCGCTGCGCTGGTCGCTGACCTCGAAGGAGAGGCCATCGATGTGCTCTTCAATGTTGCCGGCGTCATCGGCCGCGGTACGCCGGGCCCCAATTCACTGCGCGTCCAGCACCTCGGTGCCATCAACTATCAGGACTGGTCCACCATGATGGCGGTCAATGTCTTTGCGCCCGTGCGACTGGTCGAAGCCTTGCTGAAGAACATTGCCGCCAGTGAGCAGCGCAAGGTCATCACGCTGTCCTCGGTGCTCGGCTCGATGGCAGCCAATGACAGCGGCGGCCAGTATGGCTATCGCTCCAGCAAGGCGGCGGTCAATGCGGTGATGAAGTCGATGGCCATCGACCTGAAGGAGCGCGGCATCATTGCCCTGCCCATGCACCCGGGCTGGGTGCGCACCGACATGGGTGGCGACCAGGCGCCGCTATCGGTCGCACAAAGCGCGGCAGGGATGATTGCCGTCGTCGCCGCCCTGACGCCGAAGGACGCCGGGCGGTTCCTGCAGTACGACGGCTCCGAACTGCCCTGGTAGCTAGCCTGTCTTGCTCGCGGCCCAGGCCGCGAGCAATTCGGCTTCACGCTCGGCGCTGAGGCCTGAGCGCAATTGCAGGCGCTTGTCCTCGGGCCGCGTCGCATGCCAGGCGAGCGTATCGCGCACCGTATCATCCAGCGCGCGGATCGACAGTCCCGCCGCCTGCGCGCGGGCGGTCGAGGTGAGTGATCCACCAGCGTCCTCGCCCTTCATTGGCGACCAGGGCGCAAAGCGCATCTCCTCGGGCTTCATGTTGGCGGCGAGGAAGTCCTCGTCGATCCAGGTCACCTCGGTCCTGGCACCGCTGACACGCTGGGCGCTGTCAAACACCTTCTGCAGCGTGAACTGCCCAGGCGCTGAGTCGGCGTTGAACACGTCGTTAGCGCGACGATCCACCAGGTCCATCATGAAGCGCACCAGGTCGCGCACGTCGATGAACTGGATCGGATCGGCAGGCGTGCCGGGGGCGGCCATCACGCCGCCCTGCGCGTAACGCACCGGCCAGTAAGTGAAGCGGTCGGTCGGATCAAGCGGGCCGACAATGTAGCCGGGACGCACGATGCAGGAGCGCTTGCCGAAAGTCTGCTGCACGTAGCGCTCGCACAGCACCTTCATCGGGCCGTAGGTGTCGTTGGTGACGTTTTCCTCTTCGATATTGGCCAGCACACCCAGCGGTGAATCCTCATCGTTGGGCTTGGCAAAGCTGGCATAGGCCGAGATGCTGGAAATGAACAGGCAGTAGCCGCTGTCCTTGAGCAGCTCGGATGACATCTTCACGAACTTGGGGATGTAGCCGGTGTTGTCGATCACCGCATCCCACTGCCGACCGCGCAGTGAATCCAGCTCGCCCTTGCGATCACCGGTCAGCGTTTCCACGCCCTCGACGTCGGCATCACGGCGGCCGCGATTGAAGTGCGTGACCTGCCAGCCGCGACTCAGTGCCTGCTCCGTCAGGTGCGGGCCGATGAAGCCGGTGCCCCCGAGGATCAGCAGGGTCTTGGCGGGCGCCACCGCGCCGAGGCGGCCGGCCGCCAGGGCCAGTGTGCCGGCGGCGGCGGCCTGGATCAGGTGTCTGCGATTGATGGGCATGAAGATCTCCGCGGGCCTCGTGCCCAGCAGTGGTTAACGGGGGCCGGGTGCGGCGTACTTGGCAATCCAGTTCCGCACTTCGCTGTACCAGTGCAGTGAATTCTGCCGCTTCAGGATCCAGTGGTTCTCGTCAGGGAAATAGACGAAGCGACTATCCACGCCGCGATTCTGTAGCGTATGAAACAGCTCAATGCCCTGGTTCAGGGGCACGCGGTAGTCGAGCTGGCCATGGATCACCAAAGTCGGCGTGACAAAGTTGCCGGCGCTGGTATGCGGCGAATTGCGGGCGAACTCTTCCGGCTTTTCCCAGAACTCGAAGTGGCGCCGCTTGCTGGCGCCGTAGTCCGCCCCGTACTGGGTGAAGTTGTTGTACACAGCCGCGTGGGCCACCAACGCCTTGAAGGGATGCGCCCGACCGAGCAGGGTACTCGCCAGGAAGCCACCGTAGCTTCCGCCACTGGCCACCATGCGCTCGCTGTCGATCCAGGGCTGGGCCTGGAACCACTCCGCGGCCTTGATGGTGTCCTCGTAAGGCCTGGATATCTGGTCAGGGTTGATTGCGTCGGTGAAGTCCTGGCCAAAGCCGCTGGAGCCATGGAAGTTGTGCCAGGCGACGACATAGCCCCAGCCGGCGAACACCTGTGCGTTCCAGCGGAAGGTCCAGCCGTCAGTGACGCCGTTATGCGGCCCGCCGTGCAGCAGCAAGTGCAGCGGGTACTTCTTGCTGGCATCGAATCCCGGCGGGTAGATCACCCACATCTGGATCGGCGCGCCGCCACTGCCGGTGTAAGTCACGCTTTCGACCTTGCCGAAACTCGCCTTGGCCAGCGCCGTGTCGTTCTGCGTGGACAGCGCCGTGGACTGGCCGTCCTTCAGGTTGACGCGCACTACGGTCGGCGGCTCGGAGAATGAGTCGCGCAGGGCAACCAGTGTCGCTGGCTTACCGGCGATGGCGATGGACGAGTAGGACAATGACTTTGTGACTGCCTGCGGGCGACCAGTGGCGATGTCGAAGCGATAGATGCGATTGGTGCCGGCATCGTCAATGGCGCCGTAGAGTGCCTTCGAGTCCGGCGCCCAGACCAGGCCTCCGGCAGAGCGATCCCAGCCCGAGGCGATGGCACGACGCTGGCCGTTGGCACGGTCAATGAGCCACAGCCGCTGCGTGTCGCCGTAGAAACCCTTGATGCTCTGGCGTGTGTACGACAGCCAGCGGCCATCCGGGCTGTAACGCGGCGAGCCATCGTTGGCGGGGTTGTCGGTAGTCAGGTTGCGCGCCGCGCCCCCCGTGACCGGCATGATGAAGATGTCGAAATTGCCATCGACGCCAGTGGGGTCGATGTTCGCGGAAAAGCTAATCTCCGCGCCGTCCGGTGCGATGTCATACGAGCCCGTACCCGGCTCCTGCTTGGACAATTCATAGCCACTGCCCAGGGTGATGCTGCGTGCGTCCCCGCCGCTGCGGTTAATCACAAAAACGTGAGTCTGGCGATCGTCAATCCAGCGATCCCAGTAGTTGACCGGCGGGCGATCCCAGGTCTTGGCCTTCATCTTCGACTTCTCGCGCTCTTCCATGCGCTCGGCGACCTTCTTGGTGTCGCTGATATCAGTCCAGGCGCGCGACAGGAAGGCGATGCGCTCTGAGTCGGCAAACCACTTCGGTGCAAACACACCCGTGGGCATGTCGCTGACACGCGTGGCCTCGCCACCGTCAGCGGCGATCAGGTAAAGCTGCGACTGCTTGTCTTCGCCACGCTTGGCGACAAAAGCGATCCACTTGCCATCCGGGCTCCAGGTCGGCTCGGACTCATTGCCAGCGGCGCTGGTCAGGCGTCGCGCTTCTCCGCCGGCGGTGGGCACGACGTAGAGGTCTGAATCGCCACTATCCTTGTCGGCGTCGTAGCCCATGAGGGTATGCACGGCCATTCGCCCGTCTGGCGACAGTGCGGGTGCGCCGATGCGCTTGAGTTGCCACATGGTCTCGGCGCTCAAGGGCTCATTGGCAACTGCCGTGGCGCTGGTCAGGGTAGTGAAGGCGAGTGCAAGGAAAGTGGTGAGGCGAGTCATCGGAATCTCCGTCAGTGTGAACTCAGCGGTTGTTGCGGTAGTTGCCGTCGAAAACAGTGCTCCAGCTCAGTCCATTGTCCCGGGAAGACTCCCAGTGCTGCTGCACGCTGCCGTCCTGCAGCGGGGTCCAGGTCACGCGATGTTGAAAGTTGCTGCCGTCAGGGCCGGCGGTGGTGCCGCCGAGCACCATGGCCTTGCCGTTCCAGGTCCCGGCCAGTCGCAGGCTCCAGCCGGTGGAGTCCACCCACAGCTGGTGCCATTGCTGGTTGCTGCGGTCATAGAAGTTGATCGAGCGGCCCTCACCACCACTGGTGCTGCGCCAGAATTCGGTCAGCGCGCAGCCATTGAGTGTCGGCTCGATGGTGTTGTGGCCAGCCAGTTGCCCGTCTGCCGTGCTCACTGCCCATTCGCCAATCCAGAAATCGAACTGCTGGTGCTCGGCGGGCGTGCAGTCCAGCGGCGGCGGGGCGGGAGGCGCTGGCGGTTCCTGGGCGGTGGCCATCGTTACAAGCAGGGCGCAGGCCAGGCCGAGGATGATCTTGTTCATGGTGCGGCCTCCGTGGCGACCGGGTCACGCTGCAGGAACCAGTGGGTCGTTCCCAGGCGCTTGGGTCCGACGTAGTGGAACCAGAGTTGCTCAATCCGGTCGGCGGACAGCAGGCGGATTTCGCCGCCACGCACGTGACCGTCCTCGCCGGCGTCCAGTCCACGGCCGCCATCAAGTTCCAGCAGCAGATGGGTGTCGGTTGACTTGCGACCCAGGCGCCAGCGCGGCTGGTTGCCGGCCGGGCTGAAGTGGGTGGCCTCGAGTTCGCCATGGGCCAGGGCATAGACCGTTAGCGCGGACCAGGGCTGGTCCGGGTTCTGTATCTCGACGACCGCCTTGCCGTTGCTGGCCACCATGAAGCGTACGGTAACGCGTGGGCCGGCCAGCGGATCCTCCATTCGTCCCGACCAACTACCGGCCAGGCGCGCCAACTGCTGGAAGGCCGCGACATGGTCGGGTCCGGCGGCGTGAACTGGCGAGGAGGTCAACAGCCAGGCCAGGGTGATGGCCAACAGGGCAAATTTCTGCATGGAATCCCGGGTTTTCATCTCGACGAGGTCACAAAACCATATCACGGGCCATGGCAACCGACGCGGGTCTTGGCTAACCTGTCGCCATGCCGCGCTCCAAGCCTGCCTCGCCTGCCCGGGTCCATCTCCGGCGCATGTACATGGACTGCCGCTATGGCCAGCTGCACCTGGTCACGGCTTTTCCCTCCAGTGGCGGCTTCGACGAATTCACCCCGGTCATCTGCGTACCCGGTCCCGATGGTGACAGCGCTGATTTCACCTCGCTCGCCACCGAGTTGGGGCACGACCGCTCGATCTATGCCATCGATCCACCCGGCCACGGCAATTCAGACGGCCCGGGCGGCCCGAGCCGGGTCGCCACGCTGGTGGCGGCCATGTCTGACCTGCTGGACCAGTTGCGCCTGCGCAAGGTCGACATCATTGCCGTGTCCACAGCAGCCCAGGCTGCAGGCGAACTCGCGACGCAGCGCGGGGAAGTTCGCCGCCTGGTAGTCCTGGGTGCGGCAGGCTTGGGCGTGCGCCCTGATCAGCCCATGCTTGAACTGACAACGACCGATGGGGACCTGGCTGCGCAGGTGGCAGCGATTCGCGAGTTTCTCGACCCGGCCGCCTAGGCCAGCTGCGTCCTCGGTTGGCGCCCCAGCCAGACGATGGCCAGCAGGACGGCAATCAACAAGGGCAAGCTCACCAGGTTGAGCCACTCCCAGCCAATAGTCGTCAACACCAGGCCCGCCAGCAGTGAGGCCGAGGCTTGCGAGCCGAACACGGCGAAGTCATTGGCAGCCTGCACGCGAAAGCGTTCGTGGGCGCGATAGGTGTGGGTCAGGAGCGTCGTGGCTGCAACGAACAACAGGTTCCAGCCGACACCCAGCAGGATCATCGCCCAGCCGTAGTGCATCACGGCGTGGCCGCCCAGCACGGCCACGGCAACACAGCCCGCCATCAATAGCGTGCCCAGTGTCAGCGTTGGGCGGATGCCCAGCCGGGCCACGATCCAGCCACTGAACAGCGAGGGCGCATACATCGCCAGCAGGTGGCCCTGGATCACCAGCTTGGTGTGCTCCTCACTGTGCAGGTCGACTACGTGCATGCTGATCGGCGTCGCCGTCATGATGAAGCTCATCACCGCGTAGGAGGTGAGTGCCGCCAGCACGGCGACGCGAAACTCCGGCTGTCGCGCGATATCGCGCAATCGCCGCGGTGGGCGCAGATCCGTGATGGCAGGCGGCAGCGAATCCGGGATCCAGCGCAGCAGCGTTGCCGCCAGCAGGTAGAGCAGCGCAGCGCTGTAAAAGGAGCCGGAATAGTAGGCGCCCTGCACCAGGCCCGCCGCACGAACTGCAATCTCCGGACCGAGCCAGGCCGCCAGCAGCGAACCGACCATCACCGTTGAAATGGCGCGGCTGCCCTGCGAGGCATCTACATATTCGGTGGCGGCAAAGCGGTACTGCATGACCAGCGCGTTGTTAGCGCCGAGGAAGAACACTGCCAGGCAGAACAGCCAGAAATTGGCAGCGGCGATGGCCAGCCCCGCGCCTACGCAAGCCAGCGCAGCAAGCACGGCGCTGGCCAGGAACACTGGCCGGCGTCCGAAGCGGCGCATCAACCCACCGGCGGGCAGGACACTGGCGGCCAGACCCAGCACCATGACTGAAACAGGAAGCGTGGCCAGTGCAGCTGAGGGCGCCAGCTGCGAACCGAGGATGCCGCCGAGCAGCACCACCAGGAAGCTGCCCGAGGCACACAGGGCCTGTATCAGTGCCAGCATCCAGACATGACGCACGGTCAAATTCTCCTGACGGACGGCAGCGCGAATGCTACACGTTGGCGCATCGCTGCCGGTAGCTGTGACGCGCATCACAATTCTGCTGAGCGCTACCGGCCCCGCCTACCACGAAAGCGCAGAATTCGGACCTGTGCCACATTTACGCGGCACCCGGTTATAGTCATCAGGGTCGAATAGCAGGGGCAGGATTATGGAAAAGCGGCACATGGAAGGCCGGCAAAAGTCGGATCTCATTGAGATGGCGCCCGAGCAGCCCATGGTCAGCGACCTGGGTTGGGAAATGGCGCAGCCGATCTATGTTGAGGAACTGATGCTGCCCGGCGATGCCCCCGCTGCAGCGCCAGTCCAGGCCGGCGAAGACACCGACATCGAGCACTACATCGAGACCGAGACCGACCTGGGGTCCCGGCTGGGCCGCGCCGAGGAAGACCAGCTTCGACTGGTGGATGCGCTGGAAGCCCAGTCGGCCCGGGCCGAGGAGCGGATCCAGGCCTTGCAGCGCGAGCTGGAAGAACGCAATCGTCAGCTGGCAGCCAAGGACTCAGAGATAGAGGACCTGGCGCTGCGGCTGGCAACAACGACCCTGCAGCGCGATGGCCTGAAGGTCAGGTTGACTGAATCCAGGGCCGATGCCGAGGCCGCCTCAAGTCAGCCTGAGGCTGAGCAGGAAGACGCGCTGGCGGAATTGAAGGTTCGCCTCGAGGAGCGCAGCCAGTTGTTGGTCGCTGCACGCGAGGAAATCGACCATCTGCGTGCCGATCGCGAGAACATCGCCGCGGACCTGGCCATCCATTCCCGCGTGCGTCGCTACCTGGTGGGCATCGAGCCTGAGGGCCTGGTGTTCGAGATTTCCCGGCCGCGTATCAGCATTGGCCGGACTCGTGAGAGCGACCTGGTGCTGCAGGACCCGACCGTCAGTCGCCTGCACGCCATCCTGAATTTCCGCGGCCCGCACGCCACCATCGTTGATGCCAATAGCTGCAATGGCGTATCCGTCAATGACACGGTCGTGCGCCACACGCACTTGCGCGATGGCGACATCATCGGCATCGGCAGCGTCCGCCTGCGTTATCGGGTGGCTTCCGGCCTCGAGCCGGAACAGGGTCACGTCGACTCCTGATTCCCGCCGCGGGCAATGCGTGCATGCATGGCCACGGCCAGCAAGCTGAGCACCAACATGGCTGCCGCCAATGGCAGCGGCGAATCCTGTGTCAGCATGGCTACCGCCTGCGACACCGCGGCGGCTACAAATAGTTGCAGGCAACCCAGCAACCCCGAGGCGGCACCGACAATGGACGGGTGCAGGGTGATTGCCGTCGTGGTGGTGCTGGGTGCAGACAGGGCATTGGCAAAGCACACCAGCATGCCCGGCAGGAACAGCATCAACGGATGCCACAGGCCCAGGGCCAGGCCGGCCAGCATGATGAGACTGGCCAGTGTCGCGAGCAGCGCGCCGACGCGCATCAGCCGCAATGCGCTGATGCGATGCGCCAGTCGTGAGGCAGTGAAGAAGCCGATGAAGGCGGCCAGCGCCGGAAAGAAGAACAACAGGCCATAGCGCGCCGGCGAGATGCCCATGATGTCGATGGCGACATAGGGTGAGCAGGTGACGAAGGTATAGATCGTGCCCATCATGCTGGCGCCGTAAGCCACATAGGCCAGAAACGTGCGCGAGGCCAGCAGTTGCCGGTAGCTGGCCAGCATGCGCGGCCGGCGACTGCGATCCGGGTCAGGCGGGCGGGTTTCGTGCAGGCGCAGCCAGGCGAATCGCAACACCAGCGCCCCCATCAGGGCAGCGAGCGCGAAGGTCGACTGCCAGCCTTGCCACAGGATGGCCAAGCCACCCAGGGTTGGCGCGAACATCGGCACCACCAGGATGGCGGTTGCCGTTGCCGCCAGCGCGCTGGCGGCGCGTGAGGGCCCAAAGTAGTCGGTGATGGTGGCGCGGATCACCGCCATGGCAGCGCCACCGCCAAAGGCCTGGATAATGCGCGCCACGACCAGTACTTCGAGCGTGGGCGCAACGATTCCGGCCAGGCTGCCACTCAGGAAAAGCATCAGGCCGATCAGCACGATAGGGCGCCGGCCGTAGCGATCTGACATCGGCGCGACAGCGAGGTTGCCCAGGGCCACGGCCACCAGCGACAGGCTGATCAGCAGCTGGGTGTTGGCTGCGTTGGTATCAAATGCGGTGGCAATCGCCGGCAGTGCCGGCAGCAACAAGTGCATGCCGAAAGTACCGATCGATCCGATGAGGGCCGAGCCGAGAATCAGCCGGCGTTCTGCGTGAGGTGTGTTCAAGGGTGCATCCGTGACAAGTATCTTGCGGCTGCAGCGCGGGCGCGGCAAGGTAAGCAGCATGAGCGACCAGGGTCGACCGGCAGATTTCCTTCAAGTTGATCGCCGCACCGTGCTGCGTGGCGCGCTTGGGCTGGCGCTGGCCACCAGTGCGCAGAGGCTGCTGGCGGCGCCTTCAGATCCCGACGAGGTGCGCCTGGCCAGCGGCTACACCCATGACCTGATCCTGCGCTGGGGTGACCCCCTGTTCGCTGACACGCCGCCACTTGATGCGCGCATCAGTCGCCATGGCGTGCTGTCACTGGACCCTGCAATTGCCGCGCGCCAGTTCGGCTACAACTGCGATGGCCTGCATTTCTTCCCGCTGGGTCGCGGCGGGCGGCGCGGCCTGCTGGCTGTCAATCATGAGTACCCCAGTTCGGAGATGTACCTGCCTGGGCTGGTGGGTCAAACCGGCGACCTTCCGCCAGCCGAACTGCGCCGCTACATGCTCAGCCATCCGCAGGTGGTGGCCCTCAACCACGCCATGCTGGGCATCAGTGTCACGCTGATTGAGCAAGACCGCCGCGGACGCTGGCGGCACCGTCCGGGCTCACGCTGGGCTCGTCGCATTACCACCACGACGCCTTTCTCGATTTCCGGTCCCGCTCGTGGCCATGCCCTGCTGCGCACCCGGGCTGACCCTGCGGCAACGCTGGTGATTGGCACGCTGGCCAATTGCGCTGGTGGACAAACACCCTGGGGCACTTACCTGTCGGCTGAAGAGAACGTGGATGAGTGTTTTGGCAACGGTGACGCGTTACAGAAGGCGCCACGTCGTATGCGTGAGGCCCATCGGCGCCTGCCGCCAAGACAGCACAGCCTGTATGGCTGGGAGCATGTTGACCCACGCTTTGACGTGGCCCAGGAGCCGGCGGAGATGCTGCGCTTCGGCTGGGTGGTCGAGGTGGATCCGCGCGATCCCGCATCGACGCCACGCAAGCGTACGGCGCTTGGGCGCTTCAAGCACGAGTGCGCCAGTTGCGCGCAGGCGAAGGATGGCCGCCTCGCTGTATACATGGGCGACGACCAGGTCTTTGAGTATGTCTACAAGTACGTCTCGCGCGGTCGCGTGCGCGGCGGCGACATCGCGGCCAATGACCAACTGCTCGATGACGGCGTATTGCAGGTGGCGCGCTTTAACGCTGATGGCAGCGGCGAGTGGCTTCCCCTGGTCCATGGGCGCGGACCGTTGACGCGACGTAACGGCTTTGCCGACCAGGGCGAGGTGCTGATCAAGGCGCGGGCGGCGGCCGACCTGCTCGAAGCCACGCCCATGGATCGTCCCGAGGACCTGGCGGCTGACGGGGCCAGCGGCCGCGTCTATGTTTCGCTGAGCAAGAATCGCGCGCGTACGGCCACGCCGGCAGCGCGCCATGGCCAGTGGGCGTGAGGTCAATACCGGCGTGGATGCAGCCAATCCGCGTGGACCCAATCCCTACGGCCACGTGATCGAGATCGAAGAAGCTGACGCTGACTGCGGCGCAACGCGCTTCCAGTGGCGCATCCTGCTCAAGGGCGGTGCTGCAAGCGGCGGTGATGCGCTGGGTGCGCCGGATAACCTGACGCTGGACGGCAAGGGACGCCTGTGGATCGTCACCGATGGTGACCAGCCCGAAGCGGGACCGGACGGCTGCTATGTCGTGGCGCTGGACGGTCCCGAGCGTGGCCAGGCCCGTCGCATCATGACCGCACCGGTGGGTGCCGAGGTCTGCGGATGCGAACTCACGCCGGATGCCCGGGGCCTGTTCCTCAGCATCCAGCATCCGGGGGAGGGTGGCACACTGCGGGCACCGCGCAGCCAATGGCCGGACGGCAAGGGCCACATGGCGCGTCCGAGTGTCATCGCGCTCAGGCGCCTTGACGGCGGCGAACTCTGAGTTCGCAGCGCCACAGGTCCCCATGAGGGCATATCCGGCCGGAAGGGCGATTGCTGGTAGAATCGGCGGCGCCAGCGCCCGTGCGCGGGCATACGATGCTCGCTGATTTCCTGATCCTGCTAGTGCTCCTGATCGTCAACGGCCTGTTCGCCATGGCGGAGCTGGCGGTATTTTCCGCGCGCCGCACCCGCCTGAGCCAGCTGGCCGACAGTGGCAGCAAGGGCGCACGTGCCGCACTGCGGCTCCTGTCTGAGCCCACCCGGTTTCTATCCACGGTGCAGATCGGCATCACGCTGATCGGCGTACTGGCCGGCGTCTACAGCGGCGCGCAATTCGCCGGGCCACTGGGCGCGTGGCTGTCTGGCTTTGAATTGCTGGCTGCCCAGGCCGAGACCCTGGCCTTTGTCATCGTGGTGGTTGGCGTGACCTACCTGTCGCTGGTGGTTGGCGAACTGGTGCCCAAGCGCTGGGCGCTGGGAAACCCGGAGGGCATTGCCGCGGCACTGGCGCCGCCCATGGAAGTGATCGCGCGTGCCAGCGCTCCGCTGGTATGGCTGTTGCAGCGCTCGACCGAGCTGGTGCTGCGCCTGATGGGCCGCCAGCGCAAGGCGCACAGCGGCGTAACTGAGGAAGACGTGCGGGCGATGATTGCCGAGGGTACGCGCGAAGGCGTGTTCCATGCCGCTGAGCACCAGATGATCGAGGGCGTCCTGCGCCTGGCGGATCGCACGGTGCGTAGCATCATGGTGCCGCGCGGCGATGTCGTGTGGATCGATGCCGAGGACGGCCGTGATGCGGTGTGGGACCTGGTGCATGCCAGCGGGCATTCGCGCTACCTGGTCTCGCGCAGCGAACTCGATGAGCTGGCCGGCATCATCCATACCAGCGAGTTGATGGACTGGCTGCGCAATCCCGACACGGGCGAACTTGCGGCGCATGCGCGCGCGCCGCTGGTGGTGCACGAGTCAACGCGCATCCTGCGCATGCTCGACATCTTCCGCGAATCAAAGATGCACATGGCCGTGGTGGTGGATGAGCACGGCTCCATTGAGGGCATCGCAACGCCTACCGACATCCTCACCGCCATTGCCGGCGAACTGCCGGACCTGGGCAGCACGGAAGTGCCCGAGGCGGTGGATCGTGGCGACCAGTCCTGGCTGATCGACGGGCGCATGGGCATCGATGACGTGCAGCGTCTGCTGCAGCGCGGTGACATGCGCGCCGGCGATGACTACACGACGCTTGCCGGGTTTGTGCTGGCGCAGCTCGGGCACCTTCCGGCGACCGGCGAGAAATTCCGCTGGCGCAACCTGCAGATCGAGGTCGTGGACATGGACGGGCGGCGCGTCGACAAGTTGCTGGTGCGCCGCCTTGGCCGTGAGGCCGGCAGCAGCGAAGTAGAGTGATGACGGCAGCTGGCGCCCAGCGCTATTCGCCTCGGCGCGAGCCGCGCCACGAAAGGCTTGAAGTGCGTGGACATGCGCTTGGCATCACGCATTGGGGACCAGCGTCGGCCAATCCAGTCGTGCTGCTGCACGGCTGGGCCGATACCGCAGATACCTTCCAGTTCATGGTCGACGAACTGCAGGCCGACTGGCCGCTGGCGGCACTGGACTGGCGCGGTTTTGGCCGCAGTGACTGGAGTCCCAACGGCTACTGGTTTCCCGATTACCTCGCCGATCTCGACATGGTGCTTGATCACCTCTGCCCTGCGCATCCGGCCACCCTGGTGGGGCACAGCATGGGTGGCAACATCGCCATGCTCTATGGCGGCATTCGCCCGGAGCGGGTGCAGCGCATAGTGAACCTCGAGGGTTTCGGGCTGGCGCGCACCGAGGCGGCACAGGCGCCCGCACGCTTCCGGCAGTGGATGCAGCAGTTGCGCGAGGGTCATGAATTCAGCACCTACGGCAGTGCGCAGGAACTCGCCGACCGCCTGTGTCGGCGCAACAGCCGGCTGGATCCGGTCCGCGCCCTGTTTATCGCCGAAAGCTGGTCGGTGGTTGAAGATGACCATGTGCGCCTGCGCGCTGACCCTTCGCACAAACAGGTGAGCCCCTATCTGTATCGTCGCGACGAGGCCGAGGCGTGCTGGCAGCAGATCGTGGCCCCGGTATTGCTGGTGCTGGCGGGCAAGTCTGAAATGCTCGCGCGGCTGGGGGATGACGGATCGAACGAGCGATTTCGCGCCACAGTGCGCAATCTCAGGATCGAGGTGATGCAGGACCTTGGCCACATGTTCCACCATGAGGCCCCCGCTGAGGTGGCGGCAGTGGTGGAGGCATTCCTCCTGGAGGGCGCAGCATGAATCGGGCACTGATTGGCAGCAGCCTGGTGGTGTGGCCGGCCCTGGTCCTGTCCGGTATCGAGCCCTATCACCGCATGACCTGGTGGCTGGAAGTGGCCCCGGTCCTGGCGGTGTTCCCCCTGCTGTATTTCACTGCCCGGCGCTACCCGCTGACGCCCCTGCTGTACTGGCTGATCGCCGCTGCATGCATTAATCCTGATCCTCGGCTCGCATTACAGCTATGCGCGTGTGCCACTGGGTTTCTGGGTGCAGGACGCCTTCGACCTGGCGCGCAACCACTATGACCGGCTTGGGCATATCGCCCAGGGCTTCATCCCGGCGATTGCCGTGCGCGAGGTGCTGATTCGCTCCTCACCGCTCAAGTCCGGGGCCTGGCTGCCGTTTCTAACGGTGATGACCTGCCTCGCCATCAGCGCTATCTATGAATTCCTTGAATGGTGGATTGCCATTGCCGCCGGCGTGGCCGCGGAAGACTTTTTGGCCACCCAGGGCGATGTCTGGGATACACAGTGGGACATGTTCCTGGCGGCCTGCGGGGCCATGGCCGCCGTCGCATTGTTGTCGCGAGTGCATGATCGTGCCCTGGGCCGCCTCGCCCGGCCATGAAGATCACCCCTGTTGAACTGGAATCGGCGCTGCCGCCGGTGCCGCAGCCGCTGCGGCCCGTGGGACCGGTCGCTGCCGAGAATCCAGTGGCTGGCGTTTCAGCAGCCATGCGCAGCGCAGATCCGGCCGCGGCACTAAAGATCCTGGTGGAGGAATTTCAGAACCAGGTGCTCGCTCGCCTCGGCCAGGGCGCGACGCTGCGCCCACCGCCTGCCGTCATTCGCGATCCGCAGTCGGCGGCCAGTGCGATGCTGCAGTTGCTGCAACCGGCTAGCACCGATAAGGCGGCGCCCCGGCTGGCGCTGGCGGTGCAGCAGCAACTAATTGCCACCGCGACCGAGCGCAGCTTGCAGGTCGTCGCCAGGCAGGGCGACATCCCGCCGGCGGCGCGCATTGCCATTGAGCGGGCGAGCCAGCAACTGCTGCGCCAGCTCGGCGTGTCGCTCAGGCCCGCGCCTGCAGCCATGGCTGCGCCAAGGGCAGCGCCATTGCAGGCGAATTCGCCGCTGCCGCCAGCTGCGCCGCAGTCCAGCGTTCCCGCAGTTTTTGTGAGTCAGCTCCAACAAGCCCTGGTGGAGCGCATCGGCATGTTGCCACGTGCGGCGCTCGCCGCGAACGCCGGCACTCCGCCGCGCACACCGGCAGAAGCCATCCAGCGCACTGCGCAACTGCTGCAGGTCGTGGCCGACGATCCAGTACTTTCGGTTCGCGCCTCACCGCTGGCACTGCAGCGCGTATTCAGCGAGACCATGACGCGCCTGCCAGCGATAGTGGCCGATGCTGTTGCCGCCAGTCCTGCGGCACGCGAACAACTGGCGGACCTGCGTGCGGTTGTCGGCCGGATGATCGAGGCGCGTCCGGCCACGGCGCCGGTACTGGCGCCTACGCCTGAAAACACGCGGCTGCGCGTGGTGCAGGAATTTGCTGCCGCACTGGCGGAGCGCCTGCCACCGGGTCGCGCAACGGCATCGCTGCCAGCACAGGCCGCAGCAGTGGTTTCGGCTGCGCCAGACTTGCGCACGGCAGTGGCTGGGCTTGCGCGTGTGGTGTCGGCGGTGCTTGTCGCGCTGCCGGCCGCCGACTTGACCACAAGCCGCGCCTTGGTGGAGCCGGCGCTCGATCAATCGGTGCGCCGCACGCTGATGCAGTTGCCGGCAGCGGCCGCAACGGCAACACCGCTGCGGGCCGCCATAGAGGAGATGAGGCTGACTGTGCTGCGATTCTTCGCTGCCGCCGATGCAGCAGCGGCAGGGCGTGGGCTGGAAGCGCGGGGCTGGCTGGCACTGCTCGACCAGGCGGCTATTGCCATGTTGCGTGGCGGCGAACCGCCATTTCGCTTCGACCTGACAGCACCGCGGGTTGGCAGTGGTCGCCGTCGTCGCAATCGCACGCAAGAAGGCGATACTATTTCAGGCATTGAGTCATCGGAACCGGATGCCAAGAAGCCACAGGATGAGCCTGCGGCACCGCCGCTCTGGCCAAGGTTCTGAATCAGGCGTTCGCGGCCCCTGCGGCCGATGCGGCGCGCGGGAGTAGATATTGGGCCGACTACGCACTTGGTTGCGCGAGACCATCACCTACAAGTGGGCGCGGCGCATTGTCGTCGGTGTCATGGGCGGCACCGTCTTGCTGGTGGGTATTGCCATGATCATCCTGCCGGGCCCCGCCATCGTGGTCATACCGCTGGGACTCGGCATCCTGGCGCTGGAATTTGCCTGGGCCCGTTTCTGGTTGCGCCGATTGCGCGAACGCACCAGCGCGATGGTCAAAAGATTTCGCAACGGAGCGCCGCGCAGTGAACCCAGGGACTAAGTTCGTGTGGTCAGGCCGGGTAGATGCGGCGGATGGTGACCTCGCCCGTCGCTGGCATCAGGTGGTTTCGACCGAGGCCAGTGCTCGCGCGCCGATAACGCTGCTGGGCCTTGCCAGTGATGCCGGCGTAACGCGCAATGGTGGGCGCGCCGGCGCCAGCGAGGGTCCTGTCGCCATTCGTAGTGCACTGGCCAACCTGGCCGCACATCGCGTGTCGGCGGTATGGGATCTTGGCGACGTAAGCTGCGCCGGCGACGAACTGGAAGCCGCACAAGCTGACTACGCCCGCGTCGGGGCCAGGGTGTTGGCGCGTGATGGCCTGCTGCTCGGCCTGGGCGGTGGCCACGAGATTGCCTGGGCCAGCTACTGTGCGTTGCGTGACTCGCTGGAGGCGGCCGGTGACAAGGGCGCCATCGGCATCATCAACCTGGATGCTCACCTGGACCTGCGCAATGATGCGCGGGCCAATTCGGGCACACCCTTTAGGCAGATCCTGGAGGACGCGAAAAGTCGCGGCCGCCGCGTCGAGTATCGCTGCTTCGGCGTTAGTCGCCAGTCCAATACCGCGGCCCTATTCAAGCGCGCCGAGTCACTCGGCGTGGAGTGGGTCGAGGACGTGGACATGCGCCCAGACCAGTTGGCGCAGCTAACCGCAAGCCTGCGTGCCTTTGCCGCCAGGTTTCCGCACCTTTACCTGACCATTTGCCTGGACGTGCTGCCGGGCAGCGTTGCACCTGGCGTCAGTGCGCCTGCAGCGCTGGGCGTCGATCCGGTGCTGGTCGACCGGCTCGTTGGGCTGGTGGCTCGCAGCAATCACCTGCGCGTGGCAGATATTGCCGAGATGAATCCGCGTCATGATATCGATGGCCGCACCGCGCGCCTGGCTGCGCGGCTGGTAGCGCGGATAGCTGAAAGCCATCTTGAGGGTGCGGGTTAGCCGCCTGCGCGCTTGACGACGGCGCGGGCGAATCGCATCGGTGCCCCAGGATCCATGCGCAAGTACAGCGCCGGTTCGATCAGCTCGAACTCCATCAACCAGAAATCCCCGCCCTCCGGCGTGCGCACCAGGTCCACCCGCGCATAGAGCGTGGACTCCTCCAGCGCAGCCATGGCGCGCTCACCGGCGCGGTGCATCAAGGCATCAGGCCTAATCGCGGTGATCAAGCCGCCGTGCTCTTCCTGCACACGAAAGTCGCCGGTCTTCGGCGCCTTGAGGATGGCGTGGCTGTAGTCACCATTGAAATAGAACAGTGAATACTCACCTTCGCTGACGACCTGGCCGAGGAAGGGCTGCACCAGCAGGGCCCGATTGGCGTAGTAGGCCTCGATCTCGCTGGCCTGCGCACTCGCCGTCGCTGGTGTCAGGCGCCAGGCACCCTGTGCCGTGGCGCTGATGGTCGGCTTGATCACCAGTTCAGTGGTGTCGAGCTCATTAAACAGTGAGGGCAACTCGCCCGGCTGCAATCGATCACGCCACAGCGTCGGCATGGTGGGGATACCGCGCGCCGCCAGAGAGCGCAGGTATGTCTTCTCGATATTGTCGCGGACGATGGCTACGCTGTTTTGCAGGCAGCCCGTCTTTTCGATGTTGGCCAGTGTGGCGAGGAACTTCGCCACCTGGTGCTGGTAGTCCCAGGTGGAGCGGATCACGGTGATGTCGTAGCTGCCCCAATCCACGCCGGTACTGTCCCAGGGCAGCGTGTCGAGCGACCAGCCCAGCTCACGCATGGGTTCATGAGCAAGGTCGTCATCCATGACATACCCGGTGGGATCCGACAGCGTCAAAAAGGCGCAGCGCGGCATCAGGCTCCGGCCAGCATGCGGGCGACCAGCTCCTTGACGAGCTTGGCTGCCAGCGCGGCGGTAATGTCGCTGACATCGCGGGTGGGGTTGAGTTCGACGACGTCTGCGCCAACCAACCCGGGCGTGTTCCAGAGGATGTCGAGGACTTCGCGCGTCGTCAGGCCGCCCGGTTCCGGATGCGAGACGCCCGGCGCAAACGCGGGGTCGAGTCCGTCGAGGTCTATCGACAGGTAAACCGGACCCGAGAGTTTCAGGCGCTTGAGTTCCAGCCATTGCGCGCGGGGCACGATTTCAACGCCAAACTTGCTGGCCTGGCTGCGTTGATGATCATTGAGCGTACGGATACCAATCTGCACCAGGCGCTTGATGTTGCCGCGCTCCATGGCGCGCGCAAAAGGCGAGGCGTGCGAATTGCGGTTGCCGTCATAGCTGTCGTAAAGATCCGGGTGCGCGTCGATGTGCAGCACTGTCAGGTCGCGGTGGCGATCACCATAGGCGGCCAGCACCGGATGGGTCACCGCGTGGTCACCGCCCAGGCACAACAAGCGCCCGCCGTCACGGATGGCCGTGGCTATGGCGGGCGCGATCTGCGCCAGCAAGTCTTGTCCGGCGAGCGGCAGGTCGCCAAGGTCAACAAAGCGTGATTCGCCAGCGAGGTCTGGCCCGCACTCGGTGGTGAGCCCGCTTCCGGGCGAATGTAGCGCCGCGCGGATGACTCCAGGCGCCAGCGCGGCACCGCGCTCGAAGCTGGAGTTCTCATCTGAGGGCAAGCCCAGCAAGCCCACGCTGCTGGCAGCCAGCGGCGTCATGGTGTTGAACGCAGCACCATCTGGGTGCAGCGAAAAAGTGCCAGCACCTTGCCGGTCTCCTGGTGCGTGACCGTGGCATCCCACACCTGGGTGGTGCGCCCGATATGCACTGGCGTGGCCAGGCAATCGATGGTGCCGTCACGCACTGTCGCCAGGTGATTTGACTTCAGCTCGATGGTGGTAAAGCCGCTGGCATCCTCGGGGAGGTTCACGATGCAGCCGAAACCGGCGACGGTGTCGGCGAGCGTGACGGCGCTGCCGGCATGCAGGTAACCATTGGGTGCCATCAATGCGGGGGTTACCGCGGCGTGGCCGCGCACGCCAGTTGGCGTCACTTCGGTGATGACAATGCCAAGATGCCCCGGCAGGCGTTCTGCACCAAAGCGGTTGAAGTCAGCAACGGTACGCGGGCGGTCCTTCATCGAACCAGCGATTCGTCGGCAGCAGATGCTGGACCGAGATCATGACTGGCAAGCTCCAGGGTGTGATCAACTCGACCACGCCAACCGGTCGGTGCTACCGAACAATCCGGGCCTGTTCGGTGTCTCCGACCTGCGACCAAGTCTCGAAGGCCTCGGTGGCGACTTTCTGGCCACCAGTGATGAGCCCGCAATCGGATATTCGATCCCCCAAGCTTGCGGCCTTTCCGCGAAGCGGATTCTAGGACAGAACGCCGCCCGGCGTCAGGTTCACCGAACTTGCTGTATTGACGCCAATGCCAGACGCATACGGACAACAGCTATGAGCTGGACGGACGGTCAGAGCACCGCCAGCAGCAACCTCAGCAGGTCCGGGAAGGGTTGCGGCCTGAGCCACTCAAGCAGGCCCAGGATCGCGGCGAGTGATCCGATGGCTGCAAGGATCAGTCCGGCCAGCCGGGCCGGCAGGTCCAACAGACTGACGGCCAGCCAGTCACCAAATGAGGTCGTGGCCCGCCTGAAGCCAATCAGGAATCCAAGACCTTGGCAGAGCAGCGCCGCGCCCCCTGGCAGCAGGATACGGTGCGGTCGTGTCCAGGCCGCCGCACGCATTTCCTCAAAGCTTGTGCCCGCCAGAAACAGCAGCACGGCCACCATCGCTGTCGCTCCGACAACAACCATCGCGAGCCCGTAGGGAACGGCCGCGAGGCCTTCGTAGATGAAGTAACGGTAGGCGCGTTGGGTCATGGAGCCGCCGCGGATGTACAGCAGGCGTCGCTCCCGCACGGCCAGCCCGCCCACCGCCAGCGCAGTGCCCGCGAGCCCAGCCACGCCCGCCGCTGACAGTCGCTGCCAGCCCAGACTGAAGCCAGTCACCAGCAGTGCAAACGATAGCGCCGGCGCCACGAAATACAACGCCATGACCCGTCGCTCTACCTGTTGCCATTCGACTTCGTCAGCCGGGATCCGGCCACCCGAGAATGGCAAAGGAGGATCCGGGACCCCGGTTGCTGAGGATCGCTGGGTCTGCTCGCGGCTATTGCCTTGTTCCAAATTCCCTCCCGCGGGAGCATATTATCGCGGGGGCAAGGGCTACGGCTGCCATGGACGGGCGGTCCGCAGCAGGGAGAATCCGCTATGCGACCGTTGCCCACCTGGTCTTCAAGTGCCCGACTGCGCCGCCTGGCGGCGACGGCCGCGTTGCTGCTCCCGCTGCTGTTCATCAGCCCTGCTGCCGGAGCCGTCAGCGTCGACTCCCTGGTCGGCGAATTGTGCAAGTACCAGGTCCTGGACAGCGACACTTGCTCGTCGAAGGTGGTCATCAGTTGCCTGGTCCAGAGCGGCGGCAGCACGGCCGGCATGCAGAAGTGCGCCGCCGACCACGACCCGAAGGCCCGCAAGTTCATCGATATCTACACTGCGGCGACCAAGCCCGACTATGTCCGCCTGCTCGAACTGGCGGGACCCCTGGTGGCTTGCAAGCTGCTGCCGCCGGGACCGCCTTCCGACATCCTGTGCAGTACCGCCTTGAGGCCGGTCATCGAGAAGGCCTTCGACAAGGCTGCGAAAATCTACGATGCGGCATCGCGCGGCGAGTGGTTGACCCTGATCTACGTGGTCGGCGATGTGTCCCTGGCTTGCGACCTGGTGCCCGGCTTCCCGGGCAAGGACGTCATCTGTGGCCCCATCGCGCAGATCTTTGCCGAAGGCGCCAAGCTCCTCAAGTTGGGCATCGGCGCGGGTGTCGATGCCATGGAAGGAGGCGTGGAAGCGCTTGGCTCGCTGGCCGGCGCCGCGCTCAAGAGCCTGGGCCTTGGCCAGGCCGGGGTAGCGCCCGAGCAGATCTTCTATCAGCAGTCGGCCAGGCCTTGGCTACACCAGCGCGTGCTCAAGTCGCTGACCGGCAATAAGATCCAAGGGCACCTTGGCTTCGATGACGCACTCATGAAGCAGTGCATCGCCAGCGTCGACATGTCGCTAAACAAGACCGGGCAGCAGGCTGCGGCCAACGCCTGCAAGCATAAGAGCCAGCAGCTGCACAATGAGGCCACTGGCATCGCCAACCTGGCCCGCGTAGCGCCGGCCGCCTACTTCGAGAATATCCGCGCCACTGCCGCACTGCTCGTCGCAACCAATTTCATGTCTGACCGCGTGGACAACTTCATCACGCGGATCAGGCAGATGCCGCCAGCGCAGTGGACCACCCAGGGTTTCCAGTCGCTGCCGCAGCCCTTTGCGGCAACCATGGTCAGCTGCCTCGAAAACAACAAGAGTCGCTTCCCGGTGCCGCTTGCGCCCCAGGTCACGGGCCCGCTTAAGCCACCGAGCCTGTGGGGCTGGATCTGCCACGGGGCGGGTGTCAGCCTGTCCTGGGCCGTGGCCGGTGAGAAGCAACGCATCATTAACAGGGTCATGCCGCAACTCACCGGGGTCGGCTGCGTCATCGCCAAATCCGGCGACCGGTCGCTGAAGTTTGAATGCAGCAGCGGTGCAGCGCTGGAGATGTGCCACGGCTTGTTTGCCGATGCCAATCCGACATCGCGGTGCCTGCGCAGCGCCCAGGCACCGCTGCAGCGTGCCCGGCCCGAGATGCTGCAGCGCTCCGACGTCGTGGAAGCTGCCGCAGCAGCCATGGTGCGCGAACGCGTGCCGGCGCGGCCCGCGCCCTTTGCGGCCGAGCGCTTGCTGCGTAGTAGCGTGCCGGCCACCGGCGCCTCCTTCGAGGCCGAGGCCCTGCTGCAGTCCGGCGCAGTCAGGGTCGCCGGTGGGCGGGCCGATGCGCAACCGATGGCCGCCTTTGGACGGACCTGGAGCGGCGGCAGCCAGTTGTTCTGGTACGACACGTCGGTCGGCGCCACGCTCGACTTGATGGTGACGGTTCCGGCCGACGGCTTGTGGGTGGTCGAGATCGACCTGACCCAAGCCCCCGACTACGGCCAGCTGGCATTCGAGGTGGATCAGCATCCGGTGCCCGAGCGCTTCGATGGCTTTGCCCGTCGTGTCGAGGGTCCGGTGACCGTCACCCTGGGTGCTTTCGCAATGCAGAAGGGCCAGCGCCCGGTGAGCCTGAAGGTCATCGGGCGCAATGGATATTCGACGGGCACGCTGGTCGGCATTGACCGGATCAGGATCAGCCCGCGGGGAAGCTGAGGCGCAGAAGACATCGCCCAGCGGGACGCACGGGCCATGTGCCAATAGCCGGCAGCTACAGCTTTGCCGCTACCGCTTGCGCCAGCGCGACCATCTGCCCGGCCTTGCCGCGCGCATCGGTGGCCATCAGGCCGATACGCAGCACCGAGCGGCCCTTGTTGGCGACCACCTCGAATTCATCCGGACTGTCGTCCTTCTTCCAGCCGCGATCGCCAACGGCGATCGCATCGTCATCGTCGAACGCGAAGCCCGTGACCCTGATCTGTTCGAATAACTCGTCGCTCGGGGCCACCGTGACAATGACCGTCAGCAGGTCCATGTCGGTGCCATGCACAGCCGTGTAGGAGCACTGATAGGAATCGACGCCCTCGATCAGCGAGCCGCCGTCGCTGGTGACCGTGCCGCCGTCGCTGCCGTGCAGCACGCTGGCCACCTGCGCGGCGGTGAGCATCCTGCAGATGCCGAAGCTGTCGCCACCGTCATCTTCCGCCATCGACGTACCTACGGCAGGTGCGTTGGCCGGCTGGCCGCAACCGGCCGCCAGCAGCGCCGTTGCCAGCAGCGCCCAGCACCTGGTCAATCCCTTCCGCTTGTCCATGTGTCACCCGTCCCTTCGGCTGGTTAAGAACACGCGGCGCTCAGTCTATGCCCATTGTGTCCGGGCCGGCAAAGCTGGCCGCAAACGACCCTATGTGTTTTGTGGTGGCGGCCTGCGCCAGCGGAAGGTCGAGGTCTCACCATGCGGCTGGTCCAGTAACCAGCTGATGTTGGCGCGGGCCTGGGTCTCGTAACGATCGTAGAACTCGTCGAGGCTGAATATTTGTGGGCGCTGGCACAGGTCTCGCAGCAGGTCGAGGCGCTTGATGCGATAGAGCTTGCGCGGTACCCAGCCATATTCAGCGCGGATGCGTTCCTCCGTATCCCTGAACTCCCCCGGGCTGGCGCCCAGCGGCGTCAGGTCGATGTCGGTGATGAGTTGATGGCCAATACCGCGTGGAGGCTCGCGGTGGGAGGTCGCGCGTATCAGCGAGCGCACCTCTTCCTGGGCGTCAACGGAAGCGCCGGCGCTTTTCAACACCGCCGCAGCAAGGTCTGCGCTGCGCAATTCGTTGCGCGCGGACATGGTGCTGTAGATGACGTCGTGAAACCAGATTGCAAACTCAAGCAACGGGTCCCGGGCCTCCGGGCGGCTGCTGGCTTCAAGTTGGGCAAGACAGTGGTTGATGTGGCTGCCGTTGTGGTAACGACGCGATCGGCCGCTGTAATAACGCTCAAGCTGGCGAAAGATGCCAGCGGCATTCACGATGTTCAGCCGCGCGCAAAGGCTTTCCCAGCGCGCCGTGCTGAGCGCGGCACTCACAAGGTGTCGCGGTGCACGGTGGCCGGCGAAAACGCGGGCAGGCATACGGCGATGTATTCAGCGCCGTCTGGCCCCGGTGTGCTGTAGCGAACCCATTCACCGCGTGGGGCGATGACGGCCTGACCCGCAATGACCTCATAAAGCCCATGGCGTGTCTCGACATGCAGCCTTCCGCTCAACACGATGGCTTACCGTGCAGGAAGGCGATGAACTCACCAAATTCCGGCATCTCTGCATGGTGGCGCCCACCCACGGGCAGCGGATCCCAGGGCGCGCGTGAATCCAGGTAAATCTGCGCGGCGACCTGCAGGCCGGCGCCTCCCTCCAGCAGGCCCGCAGGCACCCACTGCCAGGGCAGGTTACGCAGCGGATTGGGAACCGTAGAGCCGCAGCGCGAGCAGAAATGCGAGCGAAAGCCGGTGTCCTTGACCCAGGAGCTGATGTGCCCCTCGCCCCGCAGCCAGCGGAACTTGTCTTTGGCAACGATCAGGCCGGTGTTGCTGGCGGTGCCGCCCTGCTTGCGGCACAGCGAGCAGTGGCACTGGTACAGCCTGGGCAGGGGGCCATCCACCTCGAACTCAATCTCGCCGCAGAGGCATCGTCCACGCATTTTTCACCTCGCCTGTTTTAGCGGGCCGGGTCAAAGATAGCGGCTGTCGTAGGCCCAGTGAAGCAGCGCCTGGCGCTGCCGCGGCCGGCACAGCAGGTCGCCCTTCATGCAATTGGCGCGAATCTGGCCAATGTGGCGGCGTATGGCCTTCCAGCGCTTGACCTGGCGTTCATCATCCTCGCAGCGCCGGCCCATGTAGTAGCGGCAGTACCACTGGAACCAGCCGCGCGGGTCATCTGGATGAATCCAGCCCTTGCGGCGCCACTCGGCAAGTGGTTGCGAGGCGTTGACGCCGAAGAAATTCAGCTTCGGGTCGTGGCGCTCGGCGCAGAGCTTGGCCCTGGCAAACCAGTCGGCCGGAAATTCCTTGCGACAGTCGGTCAGGTACTTGCCGCCAAACACGCCCAGCGCCAGCATCTGCTTCGGTGTCAGGTCCGGAGTGAAGTCCTGGTGAAATGCCTTGCCCGCCGGCTCGCTCAAGACGTAGCGATAGCCACGCTGCATGCGGTCATTGACCGTCACCTGCACCGGCTTGCGGCGCCCGCTCATGCCGGTTCCCATCCGTGGCTGCGGTGTGTATCGCTAAGGGGAGGCCGCTCAAAATCCCTCAGCTTCCACTCGCTGATGCCATAGACGGTTGCGAAACCCACGGCAGCTGCAATAGCCACGCCAGCGAGCGTCGCCACCAGCCGGTTACGCATGGCTTCAGGCCTTGATCATCTGCTTGAAGCCACCAAAGATCAGGCGCTTGCCGTCAAAGGGCATGGTCTTGGGATCCATCATCGAGGCCAGCCGCGGATCGGACATGGCCTTCTTGTTCACACGGTCACGATGCGCGCGCGACTTGTAGGCAATCCACGAGAACATCACGACTTCCGATGGCTTGAGCTTGACGCTGAGCGGGAAGGAAGTGACCTTGCCCATCGGCACGTCATCAGCAACGCACTCGATGTACTCCAGTGCACCGTGCTCGCGCCAGACCTTGCCGCACAGGCGCGACATGCGCTTGTAGGCCGCCAGATTCGCCCTGGGTACGGGCACCACGAATCCATCAACATACTTACGTCCTGACATGAGAATCCTCCTTGTTACAGGCAGTCCAAGCCTGCGATGTCTTCACGAAATGTAATCATGACACGAACCTCCCGCAGGGTCGGATCACCCATCAGTTTTGACGAGCGGCACAGCCAGCAGCGCGGGCGATGGCAGCCGGTAGCCCGGCGCTTACGGAAGCGGCCGGGCTGACGATCGCAGGGGCAGGCGGTGTCCATACCCCCGTGAGCAATACGATTGTGTAAACGCCAGGCCTTCAGGGTCCGGGGGCGCTCGATGGCGGCACGACGCATGGGAATTCCTCCACAAGCCAGCCGCCAGTCGGCGCCATTATTGGCGCAGCCGGCGGCTAGGTTAGGAAGAATTCAAATTTCGGGTTATTGCTCATCGCGGCGGAGTATAGCCCGCAACCTAGCCCTTGAGCATCGCCGCCATCTTTTCATGGATGACATTGATGGCCTTGAGCGGGCGGATCATGACCTTGAAATCCACGATCTGCCCCTCGGCGTTCCACTTGATGAGGTCCACGCCGTTGATCTTGATGCCGTCGATCTCGGCTTCGAACTCAAGCGCCGCATCGTAGTAGCCGACGATCTCGCGCACATAACGAAACCCCGTACCCTTGAACACCATGATGGCGCCAGTGAGGTACATGCTGGCGAGCGCCTTGCCGATCTGCGGCGTGTGCACCACGGGTGAATGAAACACCACCTCGTCGGCGAGCAGTGCCTGCAGGCCACGCGAGTCGCCGGTACGCGCAATTGTGTGCCAGCGCTCCAGTGCTGATGTGCTCATGGGCTCGCATCCTTGGCGTCGCTGGCGGCCGCAATGCATTCCACCTCAACCAACGCACCGAGCGCCAGGCCATTGGCGCCCAGCGCACTGCGCGCCGGGTAGCCCCCGTCAAAGTACTCGCGATAAATCACGTTGAAGGCCGGCCAGTCCTTCATGTCGGCGAGCATCACCGTGCACTTGATCAGGTTCTTCAGGGTGAGGCCATGTGCCTCAAGTGTTGTGCGGATGTTGTCCATGGTCTGGCGCGACTCGGCGGCGATTCCGCCAGGGGCCAGGGTCAAGGTGCCGGGTACGATGCCGATCTGGCCTGACAAGAACACGAGATTGCCGGCGCGCACGGCTTCCGAGAAGGGCAGGCCCGTAGGCAGCACCTTGCCAGAGTTGAGGAACTCAAGCCTGTCGTCAGTGCTCCAGGCGATGGAGGCCCACAGCATGAACAGCAAGCTTGCTGCGAAGGATATTGATTTCATGAAATCCTAGCCTCCAGGGGCGGGCAGCCAAGCTGCTACCGGGTCGCGCGGTAGATGCTCAGGCGCTTGCCATCCTTGCGATGATAGTAAAACGCACGCTCATCCGGCGACAGCGTGGACGCTTCAACAAAAGCACCCAGGCCCTCCACCTTCTCGGGCTTGCCAAAGGGCGACGCCGCATTGTCGCGGTGGCTCACATATATCGCGGGCGGTTGGGTGAAACCCACTGGCACACGGGTAAACAACAGCATCAAGCCATCAGCAGAAATGCTCGGGGCGTATTCCAATGCATCACTATTGACCTGGCGAAGGATCGCCGCACTGTCGGTAGTGCGCTCGAAACTGCCACCCTTGCGCCTGGCGATGACCAGGTCGGCTGTCTGCGGTGCGCCACGCGCGAACATCGCATCTACGAAATACAGGGTTTCACCATCCGGACTCACGTCAACGTCAAAGTTCACCAGGCCGGGAACCTTGCGTGAAACTCCTGGCACCAGTTCCACTGCGGTGACCTGGCCTTGCGCAAAGCGACCGCGATAGATGGTTGACAGGGTCTGTCCGTAGTCGCGTGTGGACACAAAGTAGAAGGTGCCATCCCGATCCATTGCTGGCACGCCCTCCAGTGCCTTGGTATTGACGCCCTGCAATTCACCACGGTACTGGAAAGTCAGGTCGTCAATGCGCTCGGCAAAATGCAGGTTGGTGTTCACCGAGGGGTCGTTGGAATTGTTGAACAGCAGGTAGCGACCGTCACGCGTCATGAACGGCTCCATGGCGTGCCGATCGTAACCTCGCAGCGTGACTGGTTGTGGCCGACCAAACATCTTCCTGACAGGCTCGAGAAATCCACTGATGGCCTGGCCAATAAACAAGTTGTCGGCGGGGTTGATGCCGAGACCCGCAAGATGCCCCCAGGCCGAGGGGATGGGCCTCACGGTCGCGTTTGGAATGAAGGCTGCGTCACGCTGTGCATCTTCAGCGGGAAAATACAGGTCGCTTGCGCAGGGCATCAGCAGGACTCGCGCCCGGATGGCGGCGAGCGCCTTCTCGTGGTCACCCTGGAATCCGGGTGTGTCGCCAATGTCGTGGCGCATCCAGGCATCGGTAACCGCGAGGATGTTGTTGGCGTCCACCTGGCTGTAGAAGGCATCCCAGTGACCACGCAGGTGCTCCTCCAGCGTGGCCTGGCCAAGTTGTTGGTGCAGCTGCAGGCGAAACCACTCCGCCGAGAAGCTCCACGGCGCCCAGTAACGACCAAAGGCCTTCAAGCCCTGCAACGGAGGCTTCCTGTAATTGCCTCCATTAAAGGCGGGATCCGAAACCAGCGCAGTCTTGGCAGCGGCCAGGCGGGCGAGCCCCTGCGGGTACTCGCGAGCGGCGCCGCACCAGGCTACGACGTCTACGACGGAATCCGGATAACTTACGGCCCACTGCAAGGCTTGCTGCGCGCCCATGGAATAGCCCATGACTGCGCGCAGGCGCCTGATACCGAACCGCCCACTGGTCAGGGCATGGGCCGCCCTGACGTTGTCGCGAATCGTGATGCCGGGAAAGCGTGGGCCATCCATGGGCGCGGCCGTGTTGCTTGGCGAGGAGGAGAGTCCGTTGCCGAACATGTCGGTGACGATGATGAAGTGCTGAGTGGGATCCAGTGCCTTGCCCGGGCCAATCAGGAAGTCATAACCATGATGATCGCCACCGTAGTAAGTGCCGAGCAGGATGGCGTTGCTCTTGTCGGCATTGAGCCTGCCGTGGGTGACGTATGAGAGCTTGGTGTTGGGGAGGGTGATTCCGCTCTCAAGCGTGAATGGTCCCAGGTTCAGGGCTTGGTGGTCACCAGCGGCCAGTGCAGCGGTCGAGATCCCTGTCACCAACAGGGTGAGGATCATCCTGGGTGCCCATCTGTTCATTGGCTACCTGGATTGCGTCTTGAAGAAATCCCAGATCACGTCGGTGGCATTCATCGACTGGCTAGGTTGGTCACCACGACGTGATCCCGCCTCACCGCCAGGCCAGGAATGGCCACTGTCCTTGACCAGGTAAAGCTCAACCGCGGTTCCGGCGGGGCACTCGTACTTCCAGTGCAGCGATGCACCACGATCGGATTTCTTCGGTGTGGTTGCACAACCGTTCACGCCTGACCAGAAGGCGCCCTGGTGCAGCGCGGGCTTGGCTGGCGTGCCGTCCCAGGCGCGCGCAGCGCGTCCGCCCGGTGGGCCGCCTTCATGCGGTACGGAGGTATCAAGCTGGCCGTTGATCATGATGGCCGACACGGCATGGGCAGGGCGCTGCTCATCGCCAAAGATAGTGGCGACCACGGGCGCGATGGCGGCGATCTTGCCGGAGAGCTCGCGACCCAGGCGGTGGCTCATCATGCCGCCATTGGACATGCCGGTGACATACACCCGATTACGATCGATCGGGTATTGACTGGCGAGCTTGTCGATCAGCGCGCTGATGAAGCCGACATCATCGGCCTGGTTCTTCATGGCGTAACCGCAGCAGTGCCCGGCGTTCCAGGTCAGCAGCTTGTCCATGCCGCGACTGGAGCCCTCTGGATAAACGACGATGAAGCCTTCCCTGCGCCCCTTGGCGGTGAAGCCGCTCATGCGCTCGGCATTGGCCGCATTACCGCCACCGCCGTGCAACATCAATACCAGCGGCACCTTGCCTCGGCGCAGTACGCCCTCACCCGGCATGCGCACGACATAGCTTCGTTCGACGCTACCGTGCATGAGGCTTTGGCGCTGCCCGGCCTCGCTGCGATCACGCGCATCGGCCTGCGGCGCGGGCACGACCATGAGCATTGCAATGGTTACACCGATGACGATTCGCATGAAGATGTGCATCGCTATTTCCTTAGCGCTCGAGCTTGATCAGCGCATTGCCGAGGCCAGTGACGTAGATCGGCCCACCATTGGGCGTGATGATCGTGCCGGTCATCGGTCCGGGACTCGGTGCCCACAGCGCGGGTGTCAGCAATTCCAGCCAGGGCTTCTTGTCGGCGAGGCGGGACTGAATCTCGGCAACGATGGCATCACTGCCCGGATTGCTTACGCGAATGACGGTATGGGCCTTGTCCGAACCTGGTTCAAGCACGGCAATCTCGCCCATGAGTGGCAATGCGATCCACAGGCGACCTTCGGCGTCGAGATCAATGTTGTCGGAAGGCGATCCTGAATAGACCACCTCGGGATCGGAGATCGTTCCCGCAGCCAGGCGATAGCGCAGCACGCGACTCGCCATGGTCTCTGACAGGTAGAAGTAGCCGCGGTCTTCGTCAATGGCGATGCCGTTGGCAAAGACCAGTCCGTCGGCGCGCTGCTCAGGTGCGCCGAGGGAGCCATCTTCAGCGGGTGGCATGTAGAAAATCTTGCCATCCGCGGTCTGGTTCTCTACCGCCTGCCACAACTCATGCTCGCCGTGTTCCGGGCCGTTGTGGGTTGACTGGGTAAACCAGATGCCGCCGGCGCGATCGCGCCGGGCCACGTTCACGCCATAAGGGTGCTGGTGAAGAAGCCGAGTTTCTTCACTCGCCACATCCACTTCATAGATGCCGCCGCGGAACATGTCAGTCACCAGGATACGGCCGCCCGACGGATCGAGCGTAACGCCATTGGGGCCGCCGACGATTTCCGGCGGATTGTGCACATAGCCTGCCTCGGCGAACTTACCAAAGGGGCGGCTGCTGCCATCCGGTGAAATCAGCCGCAAGCCATGAAACTGGTCGGCGACTGCGATCTGGCCATCCTTGAGGGCAACGCCGTCTTCGGCGCGTTTCAGGGATCCATCGGCCGGAAAGATCATGTCGGTGGAGAAGGACCAGTGCGGCAGGGTCGGTGCTGCAGGTTCCTTCGCGACACAGCCGCCAATCGTGACGACCAATCCGGCAATGATTCCCAAGCTAAGGCGATTCATCCGCGACTCCTTCCGATGATTTGACGCTGGCCAGCAACCCTAGCGCGTGATTGGCGTTGTTCCGGTTGGGCCGACGCCGCTTTCCTGATATTCGACATCGCCATCCCTGGCCCAGAGGGTGTGCGCAACATTAGCAGGCGCGACATAGACGCCACCAGCGGGTACGGCGACGAAGCTTGCATTATCAGCGCTGTCGCCGAAGCCGACGTAGAGCGTGCCAGCAAGCACCGTGGAATTTCGCGTATCCGGGTGGATGTGGGCAGGAATCCTGCCACCCTTGGCGAGTCTCACGCGCAGCAGGTAGGGCGCGGCTTCCTTCTCGGTCCCCAGCACCCAGGCAGCTTGCAGCAGCGTGTTGCCGGGTGGGCTGAACCAATTCAGTGACTCGGCCAGGATGGGTTCGGGTGCGCTTGCAGGATTGGCAAGAGATGAAAACGCAAACAGGAGGCCAAGGGAGAGTGCCGATAGCATGATTCAGGGATTCCTATCTGGAACAACGCGCCCGGGCGCAGCCCAGCAACGCCCGGGAGTAGAGTCTGTGAAATCCTAGCAGGAGGTTGAACGCATTCCCCATCTTCGGTTTGCGGGTAGCGGTCCCTGCAACAGGAACAACGGCCGATCCAAAATACAGGCGCATTCCCGGCCTACCCTCACTAGCCAGTGGCTCGGTCATCAACCACGATCGGGTCCTGCCCTGGTAGTCGCAGAGCAGGAGTTGATTGTCACGTCGGCCCTCAACGCTCCAGGCGGCGAAGCTGTCGAGATGGCCCTCGGCCAGCGCGCGTGCTTGTTCATCGGTGGAGGGCTTGGCTACAGCCCAGGCCAGGATCCATCGCTCCAGCTTGAACAGCCAGGTGGTGTAGAAAGCCGCGACGAGTTCAGCGTGGGAAATCGACTTCCCGATTTCCGTCACATAGCAATCGGTGTAGGCCCCGCGGTCTCGGTAGTCGGCGAGCAGGGCGTGGTTGGGTAGCGCGCACTTTGTTATCGGCATCTAAGCTGCATCGCGTTTGCCATGTCCTGGCGGTACCTTCAGGGAGCCGATGGCGCTAGCCGGAGTGCCTGTATGCGCGGCGGCTTGGTCGGGGCCAGCAATACGCCGCCTGCGACCTGACCCGTCGCGCAAGTCCAGGTGAACTCACCTGACAGCACATGGTTGGCCTTCAGCGCGGAACTGGCGTCGCAGTCACCGACCTGCTGCTTGAGGCTGGCCAGCTGCCTGGCCCATTCAGTGGCATCGCGATCAAGCAGGAAGTTCATCGCCAGCATGTCGGCGCCTGCCATCACATCGCCTTGCTGGAATATTTCACCGACCGCCTCGTAGGCGGCCTGCAGTTCCGGGCTCACGGCTTGCGGACGGTCCTTGAGAAATCCTGCGGCATGCATGGCGAGTGCGGCATCAAACACCGCGCGACTCGGAGCAGCATAGGTGCGGCTGGCAAAAGCAAAAATACCAACGCCATGCTCGGGCAGCAGCAGGACATTGGAGCCGTAGCCGGGATAGCCGCCGCTGTGGCTGAGGAAGGTGCCGAGCTCGCAATCGGCAATGACCAGCATGCCCATGCCGTAGTTCAGGGCGCGCGGGCAATCGCCCGTGCCGCTGCTCGCGGGACGCGCCGGCAAGGTCCGCGCAAAGTTTGAACCCTGCCCAAGCTCGCGCACGGTCGAACGCCGTACCGGTCCCGTCTCCACACCGTCACGCGCGGGCCAGGACGACAGCAGGAATTTCACCCAGCGTGTGTAGTCAGTGGCGGTCGTGTGCATGCCACCCATGGCACCGAATGCGCCGTGCGCCATGGCAGGCTCGGGCCGCCAGGCCTCGTTTTCCCAGCGATAACCCAGTGCGCGGCGTTCGTTGAGCGCCGGATCAATATGAAAATTGGTCGAGGACATTCCGAGCGGTTGCAGCAAGGCTTCGGCAATCGCCTCGGCATAGGGCTTGCCGGAAACGTTGCCGATGATGCGCCCGAGCAGGGCATAGCCCAGGTTGGAATACTCCATGGCCAGGCCAGGTGCGCGGGCAAAGGGCACGCCTTCGCGCAGTAGCCTGGTGAATTCAGTCTCGGGCAGGTATTGCTGGCGATCCCCCCAGGGATCGTCGGTGACGAAACCCGCGGTGTGGTTCAGCAGGTCGCGCACGCGGATGCGCGGTGAGTCCTCGGTCAGGTATTTCCAGTCACGCATTTCGGGGACATAGGTCTCGGCCAGCGCATCCAGCGACAGCTTGCCCTCGTCACGCAGCTTCAGGATGGTCAGTGCGGTGAATGCCTTGGTCATCGAGGCAATGCGAAACACGCTGTCCGTCGTCACCGGACTGTTTGAGTCGAGATCCTGGACGCCAAGTGTCTTAAGGTGCACCAGCTTGCCACCGGCGACGATGCCGTAGACAAAGCCGGGGGCATGGGCGTCGCGGGCGTAATGCTCGAATATCTGGTCTACAGCGGCAAACATTTCTGCATCGGTCTTCGCAGATGATGGGACCTCAGCGGCCTGCAGGCCTGTCGCACAAACCAGTGCGGCGCAGGAGAAGGCGAGAATCCATTTCCAATGAGTCATGAGCTGGTCCTTGATTCAATCGACCACGGCCACGCCGGGCGGATAGTGGCTAATTTCAAACCTGATGCCATCCGGGTCCTTCATGAAAAGCGCAGTGGCTCCACCGAGATCCTGAACCTCCGGAACCTCAAACCCTTCCGCCAGCATGGCCTGGCGGATGCCGTGCACGGCATCTGCCGCAGGCGCCGAGAAACCAAGATGGTTGAGGCCCGCTCCATATCGCTCATAGGCAGGCTTGCCCGCAGCAGCCTGCAAGAACTGAAAATAGAAGCCCTCGTCATCGGTCCAAACGTGGTCCCTGGTCTTGCGGAATCCCAGCAGGCCCAGCAGCTTTCCGTAGTAGGGAATGCTGTTTTCCAGGGAGCTCACCAGCAAGGTCACGTGGTCGATTTTCATTGGGGCATCCCGGCCAGCGTGTGGAGGAAGCGGATGGCCCGGAGCCTTGTGGCGTGGCTAGCGGGCATTGGTCGGTGTGACGTGCTGGATGCGTCCATCGCCATAGGACCTCAGCACCTCGGAGATGACCACGTGATAGCCCTTGTACCATCGGGCGTACTGCTTCTTGGCTTCAAGGTGCGTGGGATGGGTCGAGAACGCCTCGAGCGTTTCGAGCGAGTCCCAGTAGTAGATCGCGTTCTTTCTCGAGGCATCCGCGGATTGCCAGGACTCGACACCAAGGAACCCGGGCAGTGAGCGGGCGACCTCGTCGATGGCCTGGTTCAAGCGGTGGAATTCCGCGTCGTAGACGCCCGGTTCCCAGGTAAATGCGGCGCTGTACATGCCCCGCTAGGCCTCAACCGACGATGCGACCGTCTGGCCATTGCGGATGATCAATCGTGGCATGACCAGCCCGACCTGTGCCGAAAGCTCGGCAGGATGCGCGGCGTCCCACAGCACCAGGTCGGCGACCTTGCCCGGCTCCAGTGTGCCGCGTTCATCCTGCAGGCCCAGTGCCCTCGCCGCTTCGCGCGTCACCCCAGCCAGCGCCTCTTCAGGCGTCAGCCCGAACAAGGTGCAGGCCATGTTGAGGTTAAGCAGCAGCGAGGCAACGGGTGCGCTGCCCGGGTTCAGGTCGCTGCCGATGGCGATGGCAACACCTTCGGCGCGCAGCAACTCAATGGGCGGCAAGCGCGTCTCGCGCAGGAAATAGAACGCTGCGGGCAGCAATACCGCCACGGTGCCGGCGGTGGCCATGGCGTGCGCGCCGGCTTCATCGAGGTGTTCAAGGTGATCTGCAGATAGCGCGCGGTGGCGCGCCGCCAGCTTCGCCCCATGCTGGTTGCTCAACTGTTCGGCATGGAGCTTCACCCGCAGTCCCAGCGCGCGGGCCTTGGCAAATACCCGCGACACTTGTGGCGTCGAGAAGCCAATCTCCTCGCAGAAGGCATCTACCGCATCAGCCAGTCCTGCCTCTGCGGCAGCGGGAAGGATCTCGTTGCAAATCAGGTCGACATAGTCATCAGCGCGACCCTTGAACTCGGGGGGCACGGCATGGGCAGCCAGCAGGGTGGTGCGCACGGTCAGCGGCAGGGCCTCGCCGACATGGCGTGCCACCCGCAGCAACTTCAGTTCATTTGCCAGGTCCAGCCCATAGCCGGACTTGATCTCCACACAGGTGACGCCCTCGCTCATCAGCCGCCGCGCGCGCGGGCGTGCAAGCGCCAGCAGTTCGGTCTCACTGGCAGCGCGTGTGGCCTCGACAGTAGAAAGGATGCCGCCTCCGGCGCGGGCGATGTCGGTGTAGCTCATGCCATCGAGTCGCTGCTCGAATTCCGCATGACGCGAGCCGGCCCAGACCAGGTGGGTGTGGCAGTCAATCAGGCCCGGGGTCAGCAGCGCGCCATCGGCCTCTGTCAGTTCCGCGTTTCGCGGAGGCGCAGGCATTGAATCGGCCGGGCCCACCCAGGCGATCCTGTCGCCGGCCAGGGCCACTGACCCAGCTTCGATCAGGCCATAACGGGCAACACCAGTGGCACAAGTGGCCACTGTCGCGTTCCTTACTACCCGGGTCCAGGCGCTGGTATCCATGCATTTCCCCCGGGCGACAGCTTACCCAAAGCCGGCCGTCCCGGCCCTGCGGTATGCTTCCACACCCCCAGGGCCACCCAGGAACCGACGTGCCCCAGTCCTCGATCACTGCCGAATTTCTTGCTGCGCTGCCCAAGACCGACCTGCACCTGCACCTGGACGGTTCGCTGCGCCTGCAGACGCTGATCGAGCTCGCCCGCAAGCACAAGGTGGAGCTGCCGAGCTACACGGAAGGCGGCCTGCGCGAACTGGTGTTCAAGGATCGCTATTCGGACTTGGCGGACTATCTGTCTGGCTTCCAGTACACGGTGGCGGTGTTGCAGACCGCCGAGGCCCTGGAGCGTTGTGCTGCAGAGTTGGCCGAGGACAACCAGGCCGAGGGCGTGCGCTACATAGAGGTGCGCTTCGCCCCGCAACTGCATGTGCGACCGGGACTCGACGCACTGCAGGTCATCGAGGCGGTGGATCGCGGCCTGCGTCGCGCGCGTGATCGCTTCAACCAGCGCGCCTCGGTGAAGCAGGGCATCGAGCCGCCATTCGAGTACGGCATCATTTGCTGCGCCATGCGCAAGTTCACCGAGGCCTACAGCAGCTACTACGCCACGCTGTATGCGGCGCATCCGCACGCGCGCGTCAAGGATCTTTTCCCGATGGCGGCGGTGGACCTGGCGCGGGCCGCGGTGACTGCGCGCGACACGCTGGGGGTGCAGGTGGTGGGCTTTGACCTCGCAGGCGAGGAAGCGGGTCACCCCGCCGGGGATCACAAGGAAGCCTTCGACTATGCGCATAGGCACTTCCTCAAGAAGACGGTGCACGCGGGCGAAGCCTATGGGCCGGAGTCGATCTACCAGGCCATCACTGACCTGCACGCCGATCGCATTGGTCACGGCACCTACCTGATGGACGCCAGTGCCATCCGCGATCCCTCCATCGAGGATCGCGAGGAATACGTCGAGCGCCTGGGCAATTACATTGCCGACCGGCGCATCACGCTGGAGATCTGCCTCACCAGCAACCTGCAGACCAACCCGGACTACACCAGCCTGGCCGACCACAGCCTGAAAACGCTGCGGGCCCATCGCCTGTCCACCACCATCTGCACCGACAATCGCCTGGTCAGCCACACCACGGTGAGCAATGAATGGCGCCTGGCAGTGGAGCACCTTGGCCTCGATCGGCGCGACCTGAAGTCCCTCGTGATCTATGGCTTCAAGCGCAGCTTCTACCCGGGTAACTACCTGAAGAAGCGCCAGTACGTGCGCCAGATGATTGATTACTACGACAGCGTCGAGAAGAAGTTCCCGGCGTGAGCAAGGCCGTACCCCGCCCGGTGCGTGCGCCGCGTGGCTCCACGCTCTCCTGCAAAAGCTGGCTGACTGAAGCCGCGTATCGCATGCTGCAGAACAACCTCGACCCGGAGGTTGCCGAGCATCCGGACAAGCTCGTGGTCTACGGCGGCATCGGCAAGGCCGCACGCGACTGGGATGCCTTCGAGAAGATCCTGGAGGTGCTGCGCCGCCTGAAGGACGACGAGTCACTCCTGGTGCAGTCAGGCAAGCCGGTCGGCGTGTTCCGCACCCACCGCGATGCGCCGCGCGTGCTGATTGCCAATTCCAACCTGGTGCCGCACTGGGCCAACTGGGAGCATTTCCACGAGCTCGATCGCAAGGGCCTGATGATGTACGGGCAGATGACAGCGGGTTCGTGGATCTACATCGGTTCGCAGGGCATCGTGCAAGGCACCTTTGAAACTTTCGGCGCCTGCGCACGCCAGCACTTCAATGGCCAGGCGGCGGGGCGCTGGATCCTGACGGCTGGGCTCGGTGGCATGGGTGGCGCGCAGCCGTTGGCTGCCACCATGGCGGGCTTCTCGATGCTGGCGGTCGAGTGCGACGAGTCGCGCATCGACTTTCGCCTGCGCACCGGCTACGTCGATCGCAAGGCGACAACGCTGGATCAGGCGCTGGCAATGATTGATGGGGCGCGCGGCACGAAAGCGGCCTTGTCGATCGGCCTGCTGGGTAACGCCGCGGATATCTATCCCGAGCTGGTGCGCCGCGGAATCGTCCCGGATGTGGTGACCGACCAGACCTCGGCACACGATCCGCGCAATGGCTACCTGCCTTCCGGCTGGACGCTCGCCCAAGCGGCAGAGGCGCGACAATCCGATCCGGTGCGCGTCGAGCGCGAGGCGCGTGCCTCGATGAAGGTGCATGTGCAGGCGATGCTGGACCTGCAGGCCAAGGGCGCGGCCACCTTTGATTACGGCAATAACATCCGCCAGGTCGCCTTCGACGAAGGCCTGGCACAGGCTTTCGATTTCCCCGGATTCGTGCCGGCCTATATCCGTCCGCTGTTTTGTCGTGGCATCGGGCCGTTTCGCTGGGTGGCGCTCTCCGGTGATCCCGAGGACATCTACAAGACCGATGCCAAGGTCAAGGAATTGCTGCCGGATGATATGCAGCTGCATCGCTGGCTGGACATGGCGCGCGAGCGCATCAAGTTCCAGGGACTGCCGGCGCGCATCTGCTGGGTGGGACTCAAGGATCGTGCGCGCCTGGGCCTGGCCTTCAACAAGATGGTGGCCAATGGCGAACTCTCGGCACCGATAGTGATCGGCCGCGATCACCTGGATTCGGGTTCGGTGGCCAGCCCCAATCGCGAGACCGAGGCCATGCAGGATGGTTCTGATGCTGTATCGGACTGGCCGCTGCTCAATGCGCTGGTCAACACCGCAGGGGGTGCCACCTGGGTGTCGATCCATCACGGCGGCGGCGTGGGCATGGGATTCTCGCAGCATGCTGGCGTAGTCATCGTCTGCGACGGCACAGCGGAGGCCACGGTGCGCATCGGCCGCGTGCTATGGAACGACCCGGCCACTGGCGTGATGCGCCATGCCGATGCTGGTTACGAAGATGCCGTAGCCTGTGCCAATGAAAACCACCTCGACCTGCCGTCGGTGAACTGACATGAGCAAGCTGACTTTGACGCCGGGTGAGATCAGTCTCGCGCAAATGCGCCGGATTGCGCGCGGTGGCGATGCCATCGAACTGGCAGGAGACTGGCGCAGCGCCTGCGAGACTTCGCTTGAAGCCGTGCGTCGCCGTCTGGAACGTGGCGAGGCGCTCTATGGAATCAATACCGGTTTCGGCAAGCTGGCCAAGACGCGCATTTCCACCAGCCAACTGGCGACACTGCAGCTCTACATCGTGCGTTCGCATGCCGCAGGTGTTGGCGAAACGCTGGCCGATGTCACTGTACGACTGACCATGGTGCTGAAGGCGGCGAGCCTGGCGCGCGGTTACTCGGGCGTGCGCACCTTGCTGGTGGAGCGGCTGCTGGCGTTGGTGAACGCTGATATCTACCCGCTGGTGCCCTCGCAGGGCTCGGTCGGTGCTTCGGGTGACCTCGCACCACTGGCGCATATGTCGCTGACGCTGATCGGCGAGGGCCGCGTGCGCATGGGCGGCGTCGAGATGGACAGTGCCGAGGCGCTCAGCCGCGCGGGTATTGAGCCGGTGGAACTGGGACCGAAGGAAGGCCTGGCATTGCTCAATGGCACGCAGGTCTCAACCGCACTGGCCTTGCGCGGCCTGTTTGCCGCCGAGGACCTGCTGGCGGCCTCGATCATCAGCGGCGCCATGTCGGTGGATGCGGCATTGGGCAGCCGCACGCCATTTGACGCCCGCATCCATGCCGCGCGCGGCCAGCCCGCGCAGTGTGACGTGGCGGCAGCCTATCGCGCGGTGCTGGCGAAGAGCGCGATGGGCGACTCGCATGAGAATTGCGACCGCGTACAGGATCCGTATTCGCTGCGCTGCCAGCCGCAAGTGGTGGGTGCCTGCCTGCAGCAGCTGCGCCACGCCGCCGAGGTGTTGCGTATCGAGGCCAATGGTGTCTCGGACAATCCGCTGGTATTCGGTGCCGAGGGCGAGGTGCTCTCCGGCGGGAATTTCCACGCCGAACCGGTGGCTTTTGCCGCCGACAACCTGGCGCTGGTGATCGCCGAGCTCGGCGCGCTGTCGGAGCGGCGCATTGCCATGCTGATTGATGATGGCCTGAGCCAGTTGCCAGCGTTCCTGGTGGCAGAGGGCGGCTTGAACTCCGGCTTCATGCTGGCGCAGGTCACGGCCGCGGCACTGGCCTCCGAGAACAAGGCCATGGCGCACCCGGCTTCGGTGGACAGCCTGCCTACTTCCGCCAACCAGGAAGACCACGTCAGCATGGCGACGTTTGCCGCGCGACGGCTGACGCCCATGGCAGAGAACACGCGCGGCATCGTCGCCATCGAGTTGCTGGCGGCGGCGCAGGGCATTGATTTCCGCCGTCCGCTCAAGACCAGCCCGGTGCTGGAATCCGCGCATGCACTGCTGCGTGAACAAGTGGCGTTCTACGACCATGATCGTCACTTTGCCCCGGACATCGAGGCTGCCAAGCGAGTGTTGCGGGATGAACGATTGCTCGGCCTGGTGGCTGCAGGATTGCAGGCGAGTCGCTGAGCGAGGAGCGTCTCATGAGCACGGACGAAGATCGCGACCTGGCTTACGGCATGAAAGGCCTGGCCTGGCTTGGCGTATTGCCCCTGATCCTGGTTGCCGCGGCGCTGCTCATACTTTCAGAAGGACCATGGCGCGAGCAGCTGGTGGAGGCCGCCATCGCCTATGCCGCCGTGGTGCTGGCCTTCATTGGTGCCGTGCACTGGGGCTTGATCCTCGCCCGCAACAATGAAGGTGCAGCCAGGCGCCTGGCGATGGCTGTGCTGCCGGCGCTGGTGGGTGCTGGGGCGTGGTTCCTGCCGCCCACGGCGGCACTCGCCGTTCTGGTGGCGGGTTTCGGCGGCTGGTGGATGTACGAACACCGGGTGCTGGGCCCGATGTTCCTGCCCTTGTCTTACCTGCGCCTGCGCCGCGAGCTGACGCTGGTGGTTTGCGTCACGCTCGCCGTCATCCTCATGGCCTACGCGCCCTAGGGCGTTTCGGGCGGATGATCCGCCAGCCACTGCATGGAGCGCTGCACGCGCGTGCGGCCGCTCGGGTGATCAAAGAACACCATCTCTTCCAGTGCCGAGGGCTCGAGCTTGCGGTAGTTCGAGATGCGCATGGCCGCGCTGGCAAAACCATGCGGCTGCCTGGCCGCATCGAGGCCATAGGCATCGGCCTGGTTCTCGGCGGTGCGGATGATCGAATTGGTCACCGGGGTCAGCAGCAGGAACACCACGGCGAAGATTGCGAAGACCAGCGGCAGGCCGGCCGGATCTTCCAGGCCGCGAATTCCCCAGTGCTGGCCATGGCGGCGAAGGATCGCACTGAAGCTGCGATTCACCACCCAGAAGGCAAAGCCGATCACCAGCGTATAGGCCAGGGTGATCTTGATGCCGTGGTTGAGGCTGTAGTGCCCCATCTCGTGGGCCATCACCGCGAGGATCTCGGGTTCGGAGGTGCCGTTGAGCAGGTTGTCATTGAGTGAAATCCGCATCGTGCCGAACATGCCCGATACATTTGCGCTGATGCGCTTGGTTTGGCGTGAGGCGTCGAACCAGTAGACGTTGTCAGCAGGAATGTTGTCGGCATGCGCCAGCTCCAGTATCTGGTCGCGCAGCGCGCCTTGCTCCAGCGGCTTGAAGTCATTGAACAGGGGCGCGAGGAACACCGGACTGATCATGATGGTCAGCACCATGAACGCGGCGGTGGATGCGGTGGCCCAGGCAACCCAGCGCTGACCGACGCGACGGATGATGGCGTAGACGCCGGTGATGGCGAATCCGAACAGCACCATGTTGAGGGCCAAGCCCTTGCCGGCGTCGCCGAGGAAGCTGGCCAGCGTGTAGTTGGACATGTCATAGGCGTGTTCGCGGAAGTAACCCGTGTACAGCGACCAGGGCAGGAACAACAGGCCCCAGATCACCAGGAAGATCGCCGCAAAGAGCCAGGTAGACAGGAATGGCCGCTTGATCTTCGACTCGACCCAGCTGCGCAGCCGGGTGGTGACACCGAAGCGCAGCAGCACTGCGGCCAGCAGCACGGTAATCAGGGCGCCCCACAGGTCGATCCAGTAGCCACCCTCGAAATAGGCGTCGGACTTGGCCCGCTCTGCCGCCGGGATCGTTGCCACATAGGCATCAGTCGCCTTGGCGACGTCAAATCCCGGACCCCACTGGGCGTCGCTTGGCAGGATGATCTTGGCCGACTCGTTGCTCATCTTGGGGGCTCCATTTCTTTCGTGGAATCGCGGCCATTGTCCCATGCTTTGGGTCGCCGGCCATCGCGCGTCTGTCTCGGCTGGTCGCGCCGGGCTGCGCTATAGTGCCGGCAGTTGCACTGCAACATCGCTGAGGATGCGCGACATGATGCGGGTGGGCTTGATCGGATGGCGTGGCATGGTCGGCTCGGTCCTGGTCGAGCGCATGCGTGCGGAAGGCGACTTCCAGCACATCGAGCCGCTATTTTTTTCCACTTCGCAGGCAGGCGCGCCGGGCCCGGATATCGGACGCGCGCTGGCACCGGTGGGTGATGCCCATGATCTTGCCGCGCTCGTCACATGTGATGTGCTGGTGTCCTGCCAGGGCGGCGACTACACCGACGCTGTGCATTCACCGCTGCGTGCTGCGGGTTGGACTGGTCACTGGATCGATGCCGCTTCGACGCTGCGCATGAACGACGATGCCGTCATCATCCTCGATCCTGTCAACCGGCCGGTCATTGATGCCGGCCTCGATGCCGGCGTGCGCAACTGGATCGGTGGCAACTGCACGGTCAGCCTGATGCTGATGGCGCTGTCTGGGCTGTTCCGCGAGGACCAGGTCGAGTGGGTCACCAGCATGACCTACCAGGCCGCCTCCGGTGCCGGTGCCAAGCAGATGCGCGAGTTGCTGCAGCAGATGGGTCATGTGCATCGCTCGGCCGCGGCAGAGCTCGCCGATCCCGCCAGCGCCATCCTGGCGGTTGATCATGAAGTGACTTCCGCGCTGCGTGATCCGGCGCTGCCTATCGAGCACATCGGCTACCCGCTGGCCGGTAGTGCGCTGCCCTGGATAGACCGCGATCTCGGCAACGGCATGAGTCGCGAGGAATACAAGGCAGGTACCGAGGGCAACAAGATTCTCGGCCGCAGTGGCCACCCGGTGCCCATCGACGGGCTCTGCGTGCGCATCGGTGCCATGCGCTGCCATAGCCAGGCACTGACCATCAAGCTGCGCCAGGAAATGCCACTCGACGATGTTGAGCACCTATTGGCTTCGGGCAACGAATGGGTGCGCGTCATCCCCAATGAGCGTGGTGCAACGCTTGCCGCGCTGACGCCGGCGGCGGTCACCGGAACGCTGGATATCGCGGTGGGGCGCATCCGCAAGCTGGCCATGGGCGGCGACTACATTGCCGCCTTCACGGTGGGCGACCAGTTGCTGTGGGGTGCGGCAGAGCCGTTGCGGCGCATGCTCGCGCTGCTGCGCGAGCGTTGAGGCCAAAGCACAGCGCATGATCCAGGCCTCGGGACCTTCGCAGGGCGTCGCCACACTGCTGGCCTTTCCAGGCTTCCTGCGTTTCCTCACGGCTCGCCTGGCGGTGTCCATCGCCGTGCAGATGCAGACGGTCGCCGTCGGCTGGCAGGTTTACGAGATCACCCGTGATCCGCTCGATCTCGGCCTGGTCGGTCTGTCGCAATTCCTGCCCTTTGTTGTGCTGGTGCTGCCTGCCGGGCAGGTCGCTGATCGCAGGAATCGTGCGCGCATACTTTCGGCCTGCTATGCGCTTGAACTGCTGTGCGCGCTGCTGCTTTTGTACTTCACGCTGTCGGGCATCAACGCCGTGTGGCCGGTCTTTGCGGTGATGGTGTTGTTTGGCGTGGCGCGGGCCTTCAGCATGCCGGCCGGCCAGGCCTTACTACCCAACCTGGTGCCCAACCGCCTGTTCGGCCGCGCGGTGGCGGTGAATTCCACCACCTGGCAGGTCTCGATCATTGTTGGCCCGGCGATTGGCGGCCTGGTCTACCTGATGGGCCCCGAGGTGGTGTACGCAAGTGTCGCCGCGCTGATTACCGTGGCGATCATCCTGATGATGGGCGTGAAGGCGCAGACACCAGCGCCTTCGCAGGAACCTGACAGCTGGCACACGCTGCTGGAGGGCCTGCGTTTTGTTTATCGGCGCAAGGTCATCCTGGGTGCTGTGTCACTGGATCTCTTCGCCGTGCTGTTTGGTGGCGCGACCGCGCTGTTGCCCGCCTATGCCAGCGATATCCTCGGCGTCGGTCCCGATGGCCTGGGCTGGTTGCGTGCAGCGCCGGGTGTTGGCGCGGCGGTGATTGCCCTGCTGCTGGCCTGGCAACCCATCACCCGCAATGTCGGCGTCAAGATGCTGGCAGGTGTTGGCATCTTTGGTGCAGCCACCGTGGTGTTTGGCTTGTCGCACAGCTTCTGGATTTCGATGGCTGCGCTGGTCGCGCTCGGCGCCGCCGACATGGTCAGTGTCTATATCCGTCACATGCTGGTGCAGCTGGAGACACCCGACGCGATCCGTGGCCGGGTCAGCGCGGTGAATGCGGTATTCATCGGTGCCTCCAACGAACTGGGTGAGTTCGAGTCAGGCGTCACTGCCGCCTGGTGGGGGCTCAAGCCCGCCGTGGTGGTTGGCGGCGTGGCGAGCATTGCGATTGCGGGCCTGTGGGCCCGCTGGTTCAAGGACTTGCGCCGGATGGACCGGTTTCCACAGCCACCTGACCAATAGTGAGCGGGCTTGACCCCGGTCAACGCCGCATCCTGGGCATTGCTCCTAGGATGCCGGCATGGCTGTTGAACGCCGACTCATGGTGGCCCTGCTGCGCGGCCAGATTGATGCCGTAGACGCAGGCATGCGGCGCCTTTTGGCCTTGCGTCGTCGCGTGGTGCGTCGCATCGCCTACACCAAGCGTGATGATGGGGTAACTGAGCGCGATTCCACGCGTGAGCAGGCCATGCAACTGCGCGCGATGCGTGATGCCAGTCGAATCGGCTTGCCACCCGGCAGTGCCCAGGCGCTGCTCACGCTGGCACTTGCTGAATCACGAGCCGGTGCTGGTGAGGCAAGTTCCGTGGCCGCCAGCGACATCCTGCCAACCGCGCTGCTGCGCCGCCTGGTGCAGCGGGTACTTCGCCATGTCCTTGCCAGTCCGCTGGAAAGCGGCGCGCTTGATCAGCTTGATGGCCGCCGCATCGGTGTCGAGATTGCAGACCTCGGGCTGCGCTGGGTCGTCACCATCGAGCAGCGCAAGCTGTCGATGCTGCCGGCCAGCACCGAGGCCGAGGCCACGGTGCGTGGCGGAGTCGCGGACCTGCTCGCACTGGCTGGACGGGTGGAGGACGCCGATTCGCTGTTCTTCCGCCGTCGACTGCAACTGACGGGTGATGTTGAGCTGGGGCTCACCGTGCGCAACCTGCTGGATCGCCTGCCCTGGGAGACCATACCGCTTGGGCTCCGTGTCGCCCTGGTGCGCGGCGCAAACCTGACGGCGCGTTTGAGCGCGCTGCGCCACGCCCCCCGCTGAATTCAGCTCAATTCGACCAGGGCACTGCCGCGCCCCCCGTGCCAGTAGCCGTTGATGGTCCCGTGGCGCGCGGCGGCGAGATTGGCGTCAATGGCGTGGCGAAAGCGCTGCACGACTTGTGCTGTTCCCGAAGGCTGTGGCTGGATGCGCGCCAGGTCAACGCCCGACTCTCGCAGTGAGCATAGTTCGGGGCCAAGATCATGAATGGCCTCGCCCTGGACCTGGATGCCATTCAGTGCAAGAAAGGCCGCGCCATCCTGGGTGGTGAGTGACAGGCCCTCGGGATTCTCCTTGCAGCGGAATCCGCAATCGTCCTTGGTGAGGTCATGTGCCCGGGCGGTAAAGCACCGTGCCGAGTAGGCCAGCGCCAGCCGGCCCCAGACCTGCACCTCGATCTCCGGAAGCTTCATGTCGGTAGCGTGCAACTCCTCCATCATCTCGCGGCCTTGCTCGACGCCGAGCACCAGCCGCTGCATGCCGTCCTCGCACAGCAGCCGTACGGTCGCCGCGTTATAGACATTGAGGGTCGGGCCACCGATGAATGGCATCTGGCGTTCGCGCAGCAGCTGCACTGCCGACATGTCGTTGGCCTCAACGCGACAGGGCGCCTCCTCGATCAGGCGACGCAGCGTCGCCAGTTCCGATTCGGCCTCGAGCAGGGCAAGCGTGGAGATCACCACCTCGCGGCCGCTGCTGGCCAGCATCGTCGCCAGCGCCAGCCAGTCGCGCGGCTTGAGCTCGCGGCGCTTGCTGCAAATGGTCTCGCCCAGGTAGATGACATCAACCGGCCAGTCAGCGGCGGCCTGATAGAAGGCGAACACTTCGTCGCGCGGCCACAGGTAGGGAATGGGTGCCAGCGTGAGCTTCATGGCGTGTTCCTCACTGCCACTTGCGCTGGTAGGCGCCCAGGGTTGTCTGGCGACCCTCGGCATGTGGCTTCAGCAAGCCTTGCCACTCCTGCAGCGCGCTGGCGGGGAGGTCGGGCAAGCGGTCAATGGCCGTGCGCCAGATCCGGGTGATGGCCGCGACATAGGCGGCGCCGCGCTGGCGTCCTTCAATCTTGATGGCAGAAATGCCAGCGGCATGCAGCCGCGGCAACAGGTCAAGCGCATTGAGGCTGGTCGGTGCCTCGAGGGCGTAGAAGACCTCATCCAGCACCTTGAAGCGGCCCTTGCACACGGTGGGGTAGCCGGCGGGCTCATTGCTGTCAAAGCGGTCAATCAGCACGCCGCTGAGGCGTACGCTGCGCGACCCATCACGATTTTCTTCCCAGCGCACCGCACGGGCCGGCGAGCACACACCATCCCGGTTGGGCGAGGCGCCGGTGACGAAGCTCGAGAGCTGGCAGCGGCCCTCAACCATGATGCACAGGCTGCCGAAGCCGAAGACCTCAAGTGGCACGACCTGGTGCGCTGCCAGTCGCTCGACCTGCTGGATGGACAGCACGCGCGGCAACACCGCGCGACTGATGCCAAAACGCTCGCGGTAATAGCGCAGTGCCGCCGCGGTGGTGGCCGAACCCTGCACGGAAAGATGCCTGGGCAGGTTCGGGTGGCGTAGTGCGGCGTGCTCAAGCACCGCCGGGTCCGCGACGATGACCGCGTCCGCGCCGCCGGCTGCGGCACGATCAACCGCTTCGCACCAATAGGGCAGGTCGCGCGTACCCGGGTTGGTGTTGAGGGCTACATAGACCTTGCAGCCACGTGCATGTGCCTTCGCCACGCCAGCGGCGAGCTCGGTATCGCTGAAGTTGAGCCCGGGGAAGGCGCGCGCGTTGGTGCGATCCTGGAATCCCAGGTAGACCGCGTCAGCACCATTCTCCACCGCAGCCGCCAGCGCCGGCGGATTGCCAGCCGGGCAGACCAGCGCAGGTTTCTCCACGATGGCGTTCACGGTCTCTCCTTGCGCCCTGCGAACAGGCGCGAACACAGCGCGTCGACGCGCTGCTCTACCGATGGGTCAAGCACGATGGGCCGGCCCCATTCGCGATCCGTCTCTCCCGGCCACTTGTTGGTGGCATCGAGCCCGAGCTTGCCGCCGAGTCCGGCGATGGGGCTGGCGAAGTCGAGATAGTCAATCGGTGTCCGCTCCAGCAACAGGCTGTCGCGCACCGGGTCGACACGGGTGGACAGCGCCCAGAGCACCTGCGACCAATCGCGAACATCGATGTCATCATCGGTGACGATCACGAACTTGGTGTAGGTGAACTGGCGCAGGTAGGACCAGATGCCGAGCATCACGCGCCGCGCGTGACCGGCGTACTGCTTGCGGATGCTGACCACGGCGATGCGGTAGGAGCAGGCCTCCGGCGGCAGGTAGAAATCCACGACCTCCGGGAACACGCGGCGCAGGATCGGCACGAAGATGTCGTTGAGCGCCGAGGCCAGCGTTGACGGCTCGTCATGTGGCGCGCGACCCATGTAGCTGCCGTGGTAGATCGCGTCGCGCCGCAACGACATGCGCTCGATGGTGAACACCGGAAATTCGGCCTGGGCGTTGTAGTAACCGGTGTGGTCGCCAAAAGGCCCCTCAAGCGCGCGGTCACCCGGGTGGATCACCCCTTCCAGCACGATCTCGGCACTGGCGGGCGCATCCAGTCCGGTGAGCTTGCTGGCCCAGACGCGGCTGCGCTCACCGCGCAGCAGACCGGCGAACTCGTACTCCGATAGCGTGTCAGGCACGGGCGCGACGGCAGCGAGCATCGTTGCGGGGTCCGCACCGATGGCGACCAGCACGGGGAAGGGCCGGTCAGGATGGGCGGCACACCAGTCGGCATAGTCCAGCGCGCCGCCGCGGTGCGGCAACCAGCGCATGATCACGCGGTTGCGCCCGATGACCTGCTGGCGATAGATGGCGACATTCTGCCGCGCCTGCCGTGTGCCGCGAGTGACGACCAGGCCAAAGGTGATCAGCTTGCCGGCGTCCTCCGGCCAGCAGCGCTGGATTGGCAGTCGCGCCAGGTCCACCGCCTCGCCTTCGAGCACGACCTCGCGAAATGCTGCGTCCTCAACACGGCGCGGCGCGCAGTGCGCGAGCTGGGCAAATTCAGGCCAGGCCACCAGCGCCTCGCGCAGGGATTTCGGCCAGCGCGGCTCCTTGAGCGCAGCCAGCAATTCGCCGAGCTCGCGCAGCGATGAGAGCGGGCGGCCACTCAGGGCAGCCTCGATGCGTGAGCGGTGGCCAAACAGGTTTCCGAGCAGGGCGTGTGATGATCCTTCCGCCTTCTCGAACAACAGCGCGGGACCCTGCGCGCGGTGGGTACGCAGGCATAAGGCCGTGCTCTCAAGCTCCGGACTGACGGGGTCAGGAACCCTTAGCAGCTGGTCGCTCTTTTCAAGGTGACGCAGGAACGCGCGCAGGTCGGCGTGGGCCATCGGCGGATGGTATCCAGCGGGGGCCTACGTTGATTTGATTGAGGTCAATGGCGCCCGGCGGCCGCGGCCGGCCAGTGGTCGTTCTGGTAAGTGGGCCCGTGATGCCGTCAGCAACAGCTGGCGTATACTGATTTTCCGTCGCCGCCGGCTGGCGTGCGGCGGGCCGGCACAGGAGGAGCGCCATGCCAACAGCAGCAAATGAAATCCGCAGCTTCTTGCTGGCGACCATGTCGCTGGTGGGATTGTCCGGCTGCATGACCGCGACGCTCGAGGAGAGCCGCAACATCGGCACGGACATCGCGGCCCACGAGGCCGTGGTCCTGCTGGCCAAACCCCATGTCGAGGGCGTCACGGCTGAAGACGATTTCATGGACTGCGTTGGCAACAAGATGGCATCCGGTTCCAGCATCCTGGTGCGCGCCAACGATGCCTTTGTCGATTCCATGTTCCCCTGGCTTGAGCCGTCGACGGCACCGCAGCGGCCAGAGGGCGTGTCACGCCTGCTCGCGCGCCAGGCCGTGGCGCAGCGGGTCGCTGATAGCGGCGTTCGTTACATCATCTGGGTGGACGGCGTGACCCGCGAAACCGACAGCGGTGGCAGCATGAGTTGCGTGGTTGGTCCGGGCGGCGGCGGCTGCTTTGGCTTTGGCTGGTGGGAGAAGGAGTCCGACTACGAAGCCGTGGTCTGGGACCTCAACAGCGCGAAGTCGGCCGGGTCGGTTTCCACCAACGTGACGGGAACCTCGGCCATCGTCGGGGTGCTGGTCCCGCTGCCGTTCATTGCCCGGGTGCAGGGTACGGCCTGCGATCGGCTGGCATCACAGCTGACCTCATTCCTGCAAGGCAAGGATCCGTCGGTCGCCGGTGGCGAGGGCTAATCTCGTCCTGCGCCGCACAAGCGATGAACCTATCGGCCCCTGGGGCGTCAAACCGGGTGATATTTACCCGGGGCCGACCGCCAGGATGGGCGGTTTTTGCAGGGAGAGGCCGATGAATCTGATTCCCTGGATACGTACGGGCTTGATGGTCCTGACTGCCGCCGTCATGACCGGCTGCCTGACCCAATCCGTGATGACCCGTTCCGAAGGCGGCTCGCCGGGCGCGCCCGGCAGCAGTTCGCCGCCGCCGGGTTCCAGCGGCGGGGGCAGTTCTGGCGGCCTGCCCGGCAGCAGCAGCGGTGGCGGTTCCGCATCCATTCCCCAGCCCGGCCCCAGCGGAAGCCAGCCTCCTGGCAGCCCGGGATCCGGCGGTGCCCAGGGTTCCACTGGTAATTCCACAGGCAATTCCTCCGGCAACTCCGGCGCTGGCCAGGGCCCGGACGCCGGCGCAGGCGGCGGCACAGGGTCCTCGGCTGAGGAAGGCGAGGAAGACGAAGAAGGCGAGGGCGGCAGCGCCAATGACGGCAGCGGCACAGGCGAGCAAGCCCAGGCGGGCGGCGGCGGTGACGCTGGTGAAGCCGCAGGCGCAGGGCCGCAAGGCGAAGGTGGCGGCGCCGGCGGAAGTTCTGCAGGCGACCAGGCAGAAGGCGATTCCGGCGCCGGGCAGGGCCCGGACGTTGGCAGTGGTGGCGATCGCCGCGCTGCCATCGATCGCCGGCTGGAAGAAACTTTCGGGACATTTGATGCAGCCGTGCGCGGTGTGCAGGAGGCCATTGCCCGCGAACGCGCCGGGCGGGCCGATGGCAGCGCGGACGGCAGTGGTGGCGCCGACGATCCTGATGAGGGCGAGGAAGGCAGTGGTGGAAGTGGCGGTTCGGATCCCGGCGCCCGCGGCGGCCTCGAATCCACGGGCGGTCGCGGTGAGCCGACGGAAGGCGAGGGCTCGGCCACGGCGCAAGGCGGTGGCACGGGAGCGAGCGGCGCCAGCGGCACCGGGCCGCAGCAGATCCCCGGCGATATTCCCGATGGTCGCGATGACGACATCGTCGCGCGGCAGATTCGCGAGGCGGCGATGAAGGAAACGGATCCCGAGTTGCGCGCGGCGCTGTGGGAAGAATACCGGCGCTACAAGAAGGGGCGCTGAGCGCCACATCGGACTGAATCATGAGCCTTGCCAGAATGCTGAGACTCTCGACTTTGCTGCTTGCCGCCACCGTGGCGACGGGATGCGTGGTCCAGGAAACCCGGCCCCTGCCCCTGCTGCAGGCCACGCAATCGACCCAGGAGATTCCCGAAGACCAGCTGCTTGACGTGGGCATTCACCTGTTCGATCCGGGCATTCCGCCGGAGGTCGAGGAGGATGAGGAACTCGCTGCCAAGAAGCGCATCTTCCCGGAGATTCGCCGCGCGGAAGCGCGCTTCCTGCCAACCAAGCTGCGCGACACGCTGGAAAGTGCCGGCCAATGGGGCGCGGTGCGCGTCGTGCCGCGTGCGGTGGAGACCTTCGACGTAACAGTCGACGGCCGAATCATCGAATCCACTGGTGCCGACCTGGTGCTGGAAGTCCGTGCCGTGGACGCCACGGGCAAGGTGTGGATCGACGACAAGAAATATGAGGGCCGCGCCGATACACGTTCCTACAAGCAGGGCCAGAATGCCACGCGTGACCCGTTCCAGAACGTCTACGTCACCATCGCCGAAGACCTGTTGGCCGCACGCAAGCTGCTGACCGGGGCGGAGCTGGCCAACGTGCGTCGGGTCAGCGAGCTCAGGTTTGCCAGTTCCTTTGCCCCGGCGGCCTTCAATGGCTACCTGGTCAAGGAGCCGCGCAAGGGCACCTGGCGGGCCGAGCGCCTGCCGGCCGAAGGCGACTTGTTGCTGGAGCGCATCGAGCAGATTCGCGAGCGTGACTACAGCATGGTCGACACGGTGAGCGAAAACTATGTTTCCTTCTCCGAGCGTGTATCGGATCCCTACGGCAACTGGCGCCGCTATACCTACGATGAAATCCTCGCCGAGGAGAAGCTCAAGGCGCAGGCGCGCAATCGCATCATCCTGGGTGCGGTTGCCGTAGCTGCCGCGGTGCTGGTGTCTGATAGTTGCACCAGCAATGATTGCGCGCGCATCAGCGATGCCGTGCGCTACGGTGCCGCCGCCGGCGGTGTTGCTGCAGTGATGAGCGGCATGAAAAAGCGCGACGAGGCCAAGATCCACACCGCGGCGATCAAGGAAATCTCCACCTCGTTCGAGACCGAGGCCGAGCCGCTGGTGGTCGATGTCGAGGGACGCACCCTGCGGCTGACAGGTTCGGCGGAGGAGCAATACGCGGAATGGCGCCGCTTGCTGCACGAGCTGTACCAGGAGGAAACCGGCACCCTGCCTGATGCCTCCTTGCCCGCGGATGCTGCTGCGAAGGGAGCCGGCGCCACCGGCGCAGGCTGACCACGATGGCCGAGCTGAAGCCCGGGCTGGAACTTGGCGCCCGGTACGCACTGGTTCGCCAGCTTGGGCGCGGCGGCCTGTCGGAGGTCTGGCTGGCCGATGACCGCGAATCCACCCGGCAACTCGCCCTCAAGATCCTCGATGCCCGCGCGCTGGCGCTGACCGGCGGCCTGGCGGCGCTGACTGCCGAAGTGCAGCACGCGGCCAGCCTGCCCACAGGTATTGCCGTTCGGGTCCACGGCCTTGAGCAAATTGATGGGTGGACAGTCATTGCCATGGACCACCTGCCGGGTGGTGACCTGGGCCAGTTTCGCGGCCGCTCCTTTGCCAGCTGGGCTGGCGTGCTGGATGAACTCTGCGTGGCACTGGCTGCAGCGCATGCCCAGGGACTGGTCCATCGCGATCTCAAGTGCGCCAATGTCCTGCTGGATGCCGAAGGCCATCCGCGCCTGACGGATTTCGGGCTCTCCGCGCTGGCCGGGGCCAGCGTTGCGCCTGGGGGCTCGCCGTATAACGCCAGCCCGCAACAATTGCGCGGTGAGACGGCGCAGCCTGCCGATGATCTCTACGCCTTGGGTGCCCTGCTTTACGAATTGATTGCCGGTCATCCGCCCTACTACCCGGACATCAGCCGCGAACGCGTGCTGCACGAACCGCTGCCACCACTGCAGCCGCGGGGCGCCGTGCCGGTCAGGGTGCGCGAGCTGGCGCTGCGATTGCTGGCCAAGGCGGCTTCGCAACGACCCGCGTCGGTCAGCGCCGTGCGTGATGCCCTGCGCCAGGCGGCCATGGGTGCGGGCGAGTTCGAGCACACCGCTGCGCCGCAGATAACCTCGACGGGCAGCCAGTCCAGTGCAACACCTGCGAGACGCTGGTGGCCGCTGGCTGCGCTGGCCGTCGTCGCCGCGGCTGTTGCCGTCTTCATCTGGCTGCCTGACCTGGTTGCCGAGCGCAGCACGACGCTGGCGCAACAGGCGCGTGCCGAGGCAGAAGCAGAAGGCCAGCGCCGCACCGAGGCGCTGGCACGCGAGGCCAGTCAGGCACAGGCCAGGGCCGAGGCGGAAAAAGCGCGGGACGAATACCTGGCAGCCGCCGAGAGCGCCGAGCAACGCGCTGCCGCGCGCTGGGCCACGGAGCTGCTGGCCCAGGCGCGAGAGCATGACAGTGAGGCCGGCCAGCAATATGCCCTGGCGAATTTTTCCGTTGCCGGCAAGGCTTGGTCCGATGGTCTGGCGGTCTTGCAGCAGCTGCAGGCGGGCCAACCCGCGGCGCTGGCCGCGGCACTGAAAAATGGCGCCAGTGCGCTGAATGACGGTGACATCAAGGCGGCCCGCGAAGCTTACGACCTGGCACTGGTCATCGATCCGGGCTCGCCAGCGGCGAAAGCCGGGCGCAGCCGGGCGGACAAGCTGGAGCAAGCCTTCGCGGCGCTGGACCAGGCGCTTATCGAGGAACGCGCAGGCCGGGTGGCCGCGGCGCAGGAAGGATACCGCCGCGCACTGGCACTGGATGCGGCCACACCCGGCGCGCGCGAGGCACTGGACCGGCTGGCCAGCCGCCAGGCCAATGACGCCTATGCCAGCGCCATGGCCGCAGGCATCGCCCACCTGGCTGGCGGACGAAGCGATGAAGCGAGAACGGCGTTCCAGCGCGCACAAGCCATGCGCCCAGACGCGGGCGAGCCGCGCGATGCCCTGGCCCAGCTGGAGCAAGGTCAGCGAGCTTCGGCCCTGCGCCTGCTGGAAGATCGTGCCCGTGTTGCTGAGGCCGACGAAAAGTGGGCTGAGGCGTCCGCGGCGTGGCGCGAGGCGCTGGCGCTGGATGCTGGCATTGCCACGGGTCGTGCGGCGCTGGAGAGATGCGAGTCACGCGCCATCCTCGCCAGTCGCATTGCCGCACTCATCGAGCACCCGGATCGCCTGTGGTCGGAGGAGGTCAGGCGCGACGGGCGCGGTCTGGTCCGTGCGGCCCGCGCGGCAGCGGCACCGTATGAGCGCCTGCGTTTCAGCGCACAACAACTAGAGACAATGGTCGTGGCCGCTGAAGTGCCGGTGAAACTCCGGCTCGAATCGGATGGTCTGACTGAGGTCGTGATATACCGGGTGGCGCGGTTTGGGCGCTTTGCCAGCCGCGAAATAGAATTGTTACCTGGGCGTTATACGGTAGTTGGCACGCGACGCGGCTATCGCGACGTGCGCCGCGAGGTGGAGATCCTGCCCGGCGCTTCGCTGCCGCCGCTGGCTGTGCGTTGTGAGGAGGCGATTTGAGCGCGCTGTGGCTGGAAGATCCGCTGGGCCAACGCCCGCTGACCGACGACGACCTGCCCCTGAGCATAGGTGGCCCGGGCGCGGCCGTCGTTGTTCCGGCATGTGCGCCAGGCGAAGTGCTGGCTGAAATCGTCTCGCTGGACTCCGCACTGGGCCTGAAGCGTGCGGGTGCTGTACCTGAGCTGCTGCCAGAAGGACGACGCATTGATATCGGGCAGGCGCGGCTGCAGATCAAGCATGACGCAGGGCGCGTGTGGATCTGCATCGATCATGACGGTGTAGCCAACACCACCTTGCCACCGCTGGTCGATCCGCGCGCAGCGCTGCTGGGTGACTGGATCCCGGTACCCACAATCGCCTACCAGCCACCGCTGCCTGGGCCGCGCAGTCGGCGAGTGGCATTTCGCTGGCGTCGTTGGGCCACGGCCACGGCGGTGCTGCTGGTGGTCGCCGTCATTGGCTTCCTGCTGGCGGCAACACCTGTCAGCGTGAAGACGGCACCCGAGCTGCAGCCAGAGTCGGTCGAGTTCAGTGGCGGCAAGCTCAGCGTTGGCCTGCACGGTCGCCACCTGCTGCTACCCGGCGACTACCAGCTGGAGTTGCGCGCAGCGGGCTATGAGGCGGTCAGCGCGCCGGTCACCATTGAGCGGGGTCCCGAGCAGCGCATAGATGTTGCACTTAAGCGCCTGCCCGGCGTGGTGATGATCGATACCCAGGGGATCGCCGCGACACTGAGTGTGGATGGCGTGGAGCGTGGCGCCGTGCCCGGGGAATTCGAGCTGGCCGCCGGCACGCGCGAGCTGAGCGTGCAGGCCGCACGATATGCCGGGAAAAATATCCGCCTTGATGTCGAGGGCGGCGGTGAGCGCCAGTCGCTGACCATCGCGCTGGAACCGCTGTTTGCCAAGGTCTCCATCAGCAGCTTGCCCGAGGGTGCCGCGGTGCGAATCGATGGCGAGTCGCAGGGCGTTACGCCGCTGGTGATCGAGCTCGACGCGGGCCGTCGCGCGCTGTCACTGGAGCATCCGCAATTCAGGCGCTTCGACAGCGAAGTGACGGTGCGCGCTGGCGAAGACCTGAGCATCGGCCCCATCGAGCTCGGCATGCCGGATGGCAACCTGCTGGTGCGCTCAGAACCGGCCGGCGCCGATGTCAGCCTCGGCGGGCGCTATCGCGGGCGTACGCCGCTGAAGGTGCCGGTGCCGCCGGGCGTGCCGCAGGAAGTGGTGGTCAATCGCGCGGGCTACGCGCCAGTAACAGAAACGGTCAGCGTGGCCTCGCGGGCCGAGCGGCTGCTGGTGTATCGCCTGAATGCGGTGCTGGGCGAAGTGCAGGTGCAGGGCGAGCCCAGCGACGCCACCCTGTATGTCGATGGCGCATCGCGCGGGCCGGCGAACCAGGTGCTGACCTTGCCGGCGGCGCCGCATGTATTCGAGATCCGCAAGGAAGGCCTGGTCAGCCATCGCGTCACGGTGACGCCGCGCGAGGGCCAGCCGCAGCGCGTGGCGTTCTCGCTCATGAGCGGTGCCGAGGCCGCACTGGCGAAGTTGCCAGACCGGGTCACCACGGCGCTGGGCCAGGAAATGGTGCTGATCAGCGGTGGTCGCTACACCATGGGCAGTCCGCGACGTGAACCGGGGCGGCGTTCCAACGAAAGCGAACGCAATGTCGAGTTGCGCCGGCCGTTCTACCTGGCGAAGTGGCAGGTGACCAACCGTGACTACCGGCAGTTTCGCAAGGAACATGCCTCGGGCATCTTCCGCGAGGAAACCCTCGACCTCGATCGGCAGCCCGTGGTTCGTGTCAGCTGGGATGACGCGGCGGCCTTCTGTAACTGGCTGTCAGCGCGCGACAAGCTGCCGCCCGCTTATGTGTCGGAAGGCGGCCGCATGAAGCTGGCCAGGCCCGTCACCCGAGGTTATCGACTGCCCAGTGAGGCGGAATGGGAATTTGCTGCGCGTCATGACGGCAAGGCTGCGTCGCGCAAGTATCCCTGGGGCAATAGCCTGCCGCTGCCGGCGAAGGCTGGAAACTGGGCAGATGCCACGGCCTTGTACCTGACGCCGGTGATTATTTCCGGCTACGACGATGGCCAGCGCGTTTCGGCCACGGTGGGCAGCTATCCGGCCAATCCCCTCGGCCTGCATGATGTGGGCAGCAATGTGTTCGAGTGGACCACCGACTACTACTCAATCTATGTCGTGGCCTCCAGCCAGTATGTCGAGGATCCACTGGGGCCGGAGGGTGGTGAGACCCATGTGGTGCGTGGCGCCAGCTGGATTAGCGGCAAGGTAGCGGAATTGCGCACGGCAACACGCGACGCTGGCAGCAGTGGACGCCACGACCTGGGATTCCGGGTCGCACGCTATGCGGAGTAACGCCATGAAGAAACTGGCATGGTCGATTGCCTTGCTGATGTTTGCGCTGGTGGCCAGCGCCCTGGATCCGCCCAAGCCACCGCCGCCGGCGGCCACCGCAGCGCCAGCCGAGGCACTGCCCGCAGCCAGTGAACCGACGGCCAGTGAGGTGCCGTCACCGGCTGCAGAAGCCGCCGAGGAAGAATCCGAGAGCCTGCCACCGCTGCCCGCCGGGGCTGCGCGTGGTGGACCGTCGCCGCAAAGATTCGTCCCGACCGAGAAAGTCCGCGCGGACTTCCCGATTTCCTTTCCGATAGATATCTGAGGTTGCCATGAAGAGCCGCTACCCCAACGAATTCCTCTTCAGCATCTTTTCGCTGCTGGGCGCCATCATCCTGGTCCACGCCTTCTATGTGGCGATGGTGCGCCCCAACGCCAACGCGGTGCTGGTGGCGCAGTCGGCAGCGATGAAGAGCGACGCCAACTACGTCCCGCAGCGCTCGATGTGGGTCATCATCAAGGACTACGAGCAGGAGAGCTGCCTGATCCTGCTGCTGTGGGCCACGGCCATCATCGGCTTCAAGGGCCGTATTACCTTCAATGAACGCGCGGCGCTGGATGCCGACCTGGTGCAGGTGCCGGAGGGCATGCGCATCCTCCCCGAGGACACGCGCGAATACATGCGCCAGCTGGAAAGCCTGCCCGCCTCTAGCCAACATTCGTTGGTGGTGCGCACGGCGAAGGCTTCGCTGGCGCGCTTTGGCGCCACCCGCAATGTGCAGGACAGTTCCGAGGCAGGGCACACGCTGTGCCAGTCCGAGGCTGAGCGCCTCGATTCGGAATTGTCGATGGTGCGCTACATCGCCTGGGCCATTCCCGCCATCGGCTTCATCGGCACGGTGCGCGGCATTGGTGATGCACTGTCCGAGGCACACAAGGCCGTGACCGGCGACATCGCCGGCGTGACCGAAGGCCTCGGCGTGGCCTTCAACTCGACGCTGATCGCACTGTTGCTGTCACTGTTCCTGATGTTCCTGCTGCACAACCTGCAGCTGGCGCAGGAAAGGCTGGTGCTCGATTCCGAGACCTATCTCGATCACCGGCTGCTGCGAAACCTGCAGGTGCGTTGAACATGTCTGCGCTGGGCCTGGAACTGGTTGACGTTGCACTGCTGGCAGTGCGCGATGGCTTGCGGCTTGCCGCCAGCCCGGGCGTGGCGCTGCTCGATCCTGCAGGACTGGTCACCGGCCAGGCGGCTGCCGAGGCGGCCTGGTTGCGCCCGGTGCAGGAGAATGACCGTTACTGGTCAGACCTCGGCACCGAGCCGTTGCCCGAGAGTGTTTCGCTGGCTGGCTCGCATGCCGACCTGGCCTACGCGCAACTCGCCGCACTGTGGCTGGAAGTTGGCCAGCCGTCTGACGAGGTCGTGCTGGCCGTACCGGCTTCCATGCGTCCGCAGCAGGCTGGGCTGGCGCTCGCCATTGCCAGGGCCGCGGCCTGGCCGGTTCAGCGGCATGGTGGATCTTGCGGTGGCGGCCTGCGCTGGCCTGGATGTTGGCGCACGCGTGCTGCACCTGGATCTGCACCGTCACCAGTCGGTGCTGACCCGCCTGGCGGGAACCACGCGCCTGCGCCGCAGCGGCGTTGATGTGGCATCACGGGTGGGCCTGGTGCCGCTGCACGCCGCCTGGGCCCAGCTCATCAGCGAGGCGATGGTGCGACGCACGCGCTTTGATCCGCTGCACCAGGCGGCAACGGAGCAGCAATTGCACCAGCGCCTGCCCGGCTGGCTGGAAGCCCTGGCGCAGGATGAGGCCGTCGAGGTGACGATTGACTCCGGCAGTGGCAGCTTCAGTGCCACCTTGCGCCGCGAGCAGTTTGCGCTGGCGGCTGAGGCCTACTACTCGCAGCTGGTGGAGTGCGTGCGAGCATCGGTTCCGCAGGGCAGCACGACCCACCTGGTGCTTTCGGCACGAGCCGCGGGCTTGCCGGCACTGCGCGAGCGACTGGCCGCCGTGCCTGGACTGGAGATGATCCCGCTGCCGGAGATTGCTGCAGCCCAGGCGGCAGCACAGCGACTGGATGAGTTGCGCGTCGAGGGCGAAGCGGGTGTTGCCATCGCGCTGGATCGCCGTTTTCCACTGCCGACACAGGCAGCGGCCAGGCGCACCGGCCGGGCGCCGACCCACCTGGTGCACGCCGGGCGCGCCCATGCCATCAGCGCCGAACCGCTGGTGCTGGGTACGGCCACCGCAAGCAACACGCGCCACCTCGCGCTGGAGGGCAGCCTGCCCGGCGTCTCGCGCCGCCATTGCAGCCTGGTGGCCGGTGCCTTTGGCGTGCAACTGCAGGACCACAGCCGCCATGGCACCTGGATCAACGAGGAGCGTGTCAGCACTTCGCAGCAGCTGCTTGCCGGTGATCGCCTGCGCCTGGGCACGCCGGGGCTGACCCTTGAGCTGGTGGCGGTGGACTGACCGTGGCCAAGCGCCAGACCCAGACCTTCAGCATGTCCTTCCTGGACGTGATTTCCTGCGGCTTTGGTGCCGTGGTGTTGTTCTACACCATCATCAGTGCGCAGTCCGGCTTGCAGAAGATCAAGAAAAGCGAGGACCTTGCCGCCGATGCCCGCTTGATCGAGCAACAGGTGCTCGATGGTTACAAGCACTTGGCCGAGTTGCGCAACACATTGCAACGCACCGACCAGGACAAGGTTCGTGCCGCGGGCCTGTCGCGCGAGGTGCTGCTGAAGATCCAGCAGACGGAAGAGGAACTCTCGCGTTACCAGTTCGACACCCTGGCGCGGCGCGAGGCGCTGGAGCGCCTCAAGGCTGACCTCAAGTCCCTGGAGGAGCAGAACCGGCGACTGCAAGCCCAGGCGGACATGACACAGACCGGCAGCAAGCTGCACGCCGTGGCCGGCGATGGCGACCGCCAGTACCTGACTGGGCTCCGCGTCGGCGGCAAGCGCATCCTGCTGCTGGTGGACGCCTCGGCCAGCATGCTCGATGAAACTGTGGTCAATGTCCTGCGCATGCGCAACATGGCCCCCGAGCGCCGGCTGCGCTCGGAAAAATGGCAACAGGTTATCGGTACCGTGGACTGGGTGACGGCGCAGTTGCCGCTGGAGGCGCAGGTGCAGATCTATGCCTTCAACACCAAGGCCTGGTCGCTGGCGGAAGGCGGCGACCGCTGGCTCAAGGCAGACGATTCACGCCAGCTCGGTGGTGCGCTGCAGAAGCTGCGTCAGACCGCACCGGAGGATGGCACCAGCCTGATCAACGCCTTTGCCGTGATCAAGCGCCTGTCGCCCGCACCGGACAACGTCATCCTGATCACCGATGGTTTGCCGACGCAAGGGGAAAAGCCGCCTGCCTTCAAGCGACTGGCTGAGGCCGAGGATCGCGAGGACCACATGCGCGATGCGGTGCGCTCGCTGGGGCAGCGGCCACCGTCAATCAACATCATCCTGCTGCCGATGGAGGGCGACCCGACTGCGCCGACCTTCTTCTGGCGCCTTGCCCAGGCCACCGGCGGTGCCTTCCTCAGCCCGCCCAAGGACTGGCCATGAAGCGCAGGCAAAGACGCGACACCCAGACCTTCAGCATGTCCTTCCTGGACTGCATCTGCTGCGGCCTGGGTGCCATCATCCTGTTACTGGTGCTGAACGAGGTGGGCGAGCCCATCCAGCTGGAGCAGGCGCGCGACGACCTCGACCTGCAGATCAGGAAGCAACAGGAAGAGCTGTTCCAGATACGCGGCGAAAGCGAGGTGCTGGAACGGGAACTCACCGCACGCATCCAGCAACTGTCGGAGGAGCAGCGCCGTGTGGCCCGGCTCAGTGGCGACCTGTCAAAGATTCGCGGCCAGTATTCCGCAAGCCGCGGCGAGGCCGAGACCATCGACAAGTTGACCGGGACGATGACGGTGGCGCGCCAGTCGCTGACCGACGAGATGAAGCGGCTGCTGGGGCCCGAGTTTCGCCGCAGCGCCGACCAACCGGTGGGCGGCATTCCGGTGGACAGCGAGTACGTGATCTTCATTGTCGACACCTCGGGTTCGATGAAGAGCTTCAGCTGGCGTCGCGCCGAACAGAAGATGCGTGAGGTGCTGGAGATCTATCCCAAGGTCAAGGGCATCCAGGTCATGGACGACGAGGGTGGCTACATGTTCAGCGAGTATCGCGGCAGGTGGATCCCGGACTCGCCAGCGCGGCGTAACGCAATACTTGAGCGCTTCCGTCGCTGGGAGGCGTTCTCCAATTCCAGCCCGGTCGAGGGCATCATGGCGGCGATCCGCACGTTCTGGTCGCGCGAGAACAGCATCAGCCTCTATGTGCTGGGTGACGAATTCACCGGGCCCTCGATCCAGGAAGTGGTGGACGTGGTCGATCGCATCAACCGCACCGATCGCAGCGGCGAACGCCTGGTGCGCATCCACGCCATTGGCTTTCCGCTGGCACCTAACGTCCCGCAATTCACCAATATCCGTTTTGCCACCTTGATGCGCATACTGTGTGCGCGCAATGGCGGTACCTTTGTCGGGCTGACCGACGAAGAGCATGAGTCCGGCCGCCGGACCCCAGGATGAGGCACAGTCGATGAGATACCTGCACCCTTTGTTCCTGGTCCTGTTGCTGGCCAGCTGCACCTCAACCAAGGTGGCGCCGGAAACACAGTTGCCGCCGCCACTGGTGGACAAGCTGCAAGCGCGTGTCGGCGTGCATTACCCGGAAGAGTTTCGCCGTTTTGTCCATAAGGAAAAGCGCTACGGCATCGAATATGAAGTGACGCTTGGCAGTGCTCACGTGAAGAACCTCAACTGGCTGCTGGATGCCATGTTCGCCGAGGTCGTGCCCGTGGAGGATGTCGGCCGGGCGCGCGAAATCCATCCGCCACTACAGATGATCGTGGAGCCGCGCTTCGAGGAATTCGCGATGTTGACGCCGCGCGACCTGGCGGGCGAGGCCTTCATCGTCACCATTCGTTACCTGTTGACGATCTATGACAGCCAGGGGGCGAAGGTGGATTCCTTTACCTTCACCGGCTATGGACGGCAGAAGGGTGGTGGCATGTCGAGCACCATCCCGCTGTCGGAGGCGACACGCAGGGCCATGCGCGATGCAGGTGCCAAGGTAGCGGTGGAGCTGACGGCCCAGGAGGCCGTGCGCGCATTGCTTGGTGGCCAGCCGGTGCTGCGCTCAGCCGTCGGGGGGACCTGAGCTCGCTTCGTCGACGATCAGCCGGTACCACTCGCCGACAAAACGAGCGCCCACAGTGGCCACCGCTTGCCCATCTTCAAAGCGTGGGCTGAACAAGGCACGCTCGAAGGCGCGTTGCAGGTGCGCGAGTTGATATTCGTTCAGCACGGACTCTCCGATCCTGGTGATGACACCTCGTCCCGAGGCGTCAATGTCGAGGGTGATCTCGACGGTATCGTGCGTGGCCATCGTTACTGGCTTGTCACGGTGGCGCATCGAGGCATCTGGCGGGCGGTAGAACACCAGGCGCGGCTCAACCAGCGGATTTCGCTCACCCTCGGCCAGGGCAGCCGGGATGACCTTCCAGGCCTCGGCGTAGTGGGCCAGCGCCTGTTCCTGACGATTGGCCACCAGCTGCCAGTCGCCCAGTTCCAGGTAGGTATTGGCCAGCAGCCGCGGCGGCGGGTCCGTGGCCGCCTTCAACAAATCCAGTGCGTCTTCCAGTGAGCGCAGGCCGCCGCGATCCAGGCGCGGGCTCCTGGGGTTTACCACCATGGGAAATTCCTGGCCGGTGATGCGATCGACATAGGTCTCGTGTTCGATCAGCGATTCCGGATCCAGCATGAACTGCAGGCGGTAGGTGCGCCCAATGCCGAGCAGCGAGTAGATCAGCGTTTCATTGAGCTTGCTGCCCTCATTGGCGGCGATGTCACTCATGCGCAGGTACAGGGCGCGAGCGGGCGCATAGCGTCGCGTCGTTTCGTACCAGACGGCCAGCTCTGACAGCGGGGCCAGCAGCCGCGGGTCATCATTGCCAAAATTGCGTTCCGCCAGCTGCACCGCATAGCGGCGTTCGTAGTCCACGCCCTGCAGGTTGTTGATGGCCAGGTAGCTCTCGACGACCGGACCAATCAACTCCGCCTGTCCCAGGTTAAACAGGCCATCCGCGCGGCGACTGACGGCAATGGCGCGGGCGCGGTATTCAGCCGCCTGCAGGTGCTGGTCGCGTGCGGCGTACACCTGGCCGAGGCCCGCCAGCGGCGTGATCATGCGGCGCGAAGAAATGCCCTGGGTGAATTCCAGCAGCTCAAGTGATTTCTGGTAGCTGGCCTCGGCACCGGCGAGATCGCCAAGCCGGAACTGGGTTGCCCCGAGGTTGTTGTAGGCCACGGCACGCTCGACGTGGTTGCCGGTCTTGTCCGGGGTCAGCTCGATGACGCGCTGCGCCAGAGGCAGGGCGGCGGCGTAGTCGCCGGCGCTGAAACGCGCGGCGAACTCATCGTAGACCGCCATCTGCGTATCCACCGCAACGGCCTCGGGCAGCTGCGCCAGGGCAGAACTGATGGACAGGGCGGCCAGCAGGGCGAAACGCAGGGGCAATGTGCTCATAGTGGACAGTAGACCCTCAAATACCCCGGGCGTTCAACTGCGCCGCCGCCGCCCGCCGCCCTCAAACACGGCGATCAGGCCACCGGCGGCCACGGCCAGCAGGGGATCGGTGATGTCGGCGGCCTGTCCAGGCAGCCAGGTCTGTAATACCTCGACCAGGAAGAGCAGCCCACCCGCTGTCAGGGTGGCCGCCAGCACCGGCAGGCCCGCCCGCCCCAACAGCCACACCAGGCCACCGATGCAAAAGCAGCGCAGGAACATCTCCGACAGGTTGGTCGCCCGGTAGTGAGTCAGGGACTCGGCGAAGGGGGCCAGCCCGAATGGATCGGCGGTGAGCTGGAAGTCAAAGGGTGCCAGGCCTCGAATTGCAATCATCACCACCATGGCCCCGGCCAACACTGCGGCCGCCCGGTCACTGCCAATCCACGCCAGGGGATGCGCCAGCAGCAGCGCCAGTGCCATGGCCGACAATTCCGCAGGTTCCAGCGCCATGCCGGCAAACAGGACGCGACCCACCAGCACAATAGCCATGGCGATTCCTGCGGCGACCAGGGCCCGGCCGCGCGCGGCGAGTACCTCGAAGGTCTGCAACAGGACCAGCCAGGCCAGGGCCTGGGGCAGGACCGCGCCCAGGTCCAGCCACCCGCCGAGTCGAACGGCTTCTATCGAGGTCAACCACTCCATGGGATCGAATACGGGGGCGAAGGGCGACAGGCGATAGCCCACCCAGGACAGCACCAGGGCTGCGGCAATCGGGTGCTGCAATATGCCGGCGATGCCGCTGCCGCTCAGGCGGCGATGGGCAGAGCCAATCGCCAGTGCCAGTGCGCCACCGAGGAAACTGCCCAGTCCATTCATCGCCAGGTCGGCCAGGCTGGAAACGCGTCGCGTTTCGTAGAGCTGCAGCAACTCGATGCCGAGCGACAGCGCGGTCCCGGCCAGGGTAGCCACCAGGATGGCCAGCAGGCCACCCAGCCTGTCGGCCATCAGCCAGGCCAGGCAGGCGCCGAAGGGTAGATACAGGAGCAGGTTGGCGGCGATGTCGCTGCGCGTCGTGCGCCCCCATTGCAGCCGCCCCAGCAAGTCCCCCAGGCCCGCGGCGCCAATGTTCTCGAAGCGAAACGGAAACAACGAGCCGTAGATGATCAGGAAGGCAACAACGGCGAGCAGCCAGGCAGCGATGTTGATGCGTGTGCTCACCCCAGGCCTGCCTTGCTCACGGGCGCGCACCACCAGCCGCCGGGGCAAACGTCTCGCCAAAGAAATCGCCCGGTAGCCAGCTCGGGCGCTCATCGGCATTGGCGATGGCCAGGGTGAGTCGCACGTTCACGCGCGCATGCTGTGCCAGCGATGGCCAGTGAATGGGCAGTGCCGCTGAGTCGCTGGGCATGTGGTAGTCGCGCAGCAGGAATTCGCGGGTGACGGCGCTGGCATTGACAGTGGGGTCACTTGAGATGCCGGCAGGGTCGATATAGATCGAGGGTATACCCTTGCGCACAAAGGAATATTGGTCGCTGCGCACAAAGAACACCTCTTCGGGCGTGGGATCAGGAACCTCGGCCATTCCTTCAGCGACCAGCGCAGCACGGGCCATTGCCCCCAGGCTGGTGTGATCGGCGCCGAACAGGACCATGCCCGACACCGGAAACAATGCAGTGGGCATATCGGTGTTGAGGTTGGCCACCAGCGCCTCGCGCGGCACGGTGGGATAAGTGGCGAAATACTGTGAACCCAGCAGGCCGCGTTCCTCTGCAGTGACGGCGACGAACAGGATCGAGCGCCGCGGCGCTACGGGCGACTTGGCCAGCGCGCGTGCGGTCTCCAGCAAGATGGCGATGCCCGTGGCGTTGTCCATGGCGCCGTTGTAGATGGTGTCGCCATTGACTGCCGCGCCGCGACCAAGGTGATCGAGGTGTGCGGTGAGCACGACGTACTCATCGGCCAGCGCGGGATCACTGCCGCGCAGCATTCCCACGACGTTGGAACTGGCCGCAGGCGACAGCGCGTTCTTCAGGCTGATGGTCAGCGTCGCGGGCAGCTCAAACGAAGCGCCGCTGCCGGCGGTTGTCGCTGCAACGGCTTGCTCAAAGCTGGTGTCGCTGCCGGCAAACAGGCGCGGTGCGGCAGCCAGGCTGACGCTGGCCGTTCCGAGGAGGGTCGGGTCGGAGTCCACCGGCTTGCCCTCGGCATCGACCAGGCGCATGCGGGGCACCCAGGACATGCGGGACTTCTTCGCCCAGGGCACGCGCGTTTCCTCTGCGGGCGTATCCAGCGTCACGATGCCGATGGCGCCACGCGCCACCAGTTCCTCGGACTTGGCGCGGGAGGAATAATGCGCGCGCTGGCTGTTGGGAAAGGACGCGGGCGCGCCCGAGAGCACCACGGCAATCTTGCCCTTGATGTCGATACCGGCGAGGTCGTCATGGTCCAGGCTCGGTGCGCGAATGCCATGGCCCAGGTAGGCCATCTTCGCCGTGACGCTGGAGCTGTTACCGCCAAAGTGGAACCCCGGGATGAAGTCGGCCACGGATTCCAGTGCGTCATCGCCGCTATTGGCGTGCACGACCAGCGTTGCCGCCGGCAGGACGCGGTTGGCCTCCAGCAGCTTGATGGACTGCAACCAACTGCCGTTGTCACCCGCAGGCAGCAGGCCGATGAGCTGCATCTGGCTTGCCACATAGCGCGCCGCCAGGTCATAGCCGCGCGATCCCGCAGCGCGGCCTTCCAGCAGGTCATCGGCCAGGAATTCCACATGGGCCTGGATCGCTGCGGGCGCCACATCCGGCGCGCCGTCGGCATGGGCCGTCATGGCAAGTGACAGGCAATAAAGTGCGGTGAGGCAACGGAACATGGGTGGATCCTGGGGCAAGCGGTGGAACCAGTTTAGCCTTGGCAGACGCTGCTCAGCTACGCGGACGTACTTTGCGCGTCGCCATGGCCGTAGTGGGGTCCTCCGGCCAGTAATGTCGCGGGTAGCGCCCGCGCAATTCCTTGCGCACTTCGGCGTAACCGCTTTTCCAGAAACTGGCGAGGTCTCGCGTCACTTGCACCGGGCGTCGCGCAGGGGATAACAGCACGATCGTCAACGGCACTTGTCCGGCAGCGAGCCGCGGCGTGTCGACCTGACCGAACATTTCCTGCAGCCGGACCGAGAGGGAGGGCGCGTCGGGATCGGAATAATCCACCGGTATCTTGGATCCGCTGGGCACCTCGATGTGGCTGGGGCACAGTGCTGACAGTCGCTGCCTGGCGCCATGATCAAGTCGAGCCTGCAGCGCCGCCAGCATATCGATGTCGCGCAGGCGGCCAGCACTGGCGCCCTGCAGCCATGGTCCCAGCCAGTCAGCAAGCGTCAACATCAGCGTGGCGTCGTCACAGGCCGGCAGGGTGTCGCGCTCTGCGGCGACATGACGGCGCACGAACTCGACCTGCGCCTGCAGTGCGCGGGCCGCGGGTGTCCACGGCAAGGCGCCCGCGTCCAGTCCTGCAAGTCCGGCCAGCAATGTCGCGCGCAGGGCGTCGGGATCCGCGCCTGCCCAGGGTGCTTCTGCGAGCTTCAGTGCGCCCAGGCATCGTTGGCGACGGGCGATCACCTGCTTGCTGGTCGCATCGAAGGTGAGCAACTCGCGCGTGACAATCCGATCACCCAGCGCCTCCTCAAGCGCGGCGCGGCTCAGTGGCGCAGCCAGGTAGATGACAGCTTCGCGCTCGCCTCCGGCGGCATCAAGCGTGGCAATGGCCAGGAACTCGGCGCGCGCCAGCGAGGGCGCATCACGCAGCAAGGCACCGCGCCCGCCCGAGAGCAGGTAGCGCTGGCCATCGCCGCGCGCCTGGCCGATGCGATCCGGATAGGCCAGTGCCAGCAGGATGCCGGCCTGCAGAGGATCATGGTCGTGCTGATCGCCGACACCCAGTGCACGACGCCAGCGCCGCGACTGGTTCCTGACGCGGCTCAGCGCGTGGCCATCAACGCCGGCGGGAGCTACGGATTTTCGTAACAGCTCCAGGCGCGTCATCAGGCTGGGGTCGCGCATTGCATCCACTCCGCGCAACAGGTCGCGTTCCTCGAGCAGGGCCGCGAGGTCAGCGCCGAGTGTCGCCATGCCCAGGCGACGAGACTCGAGCAACAGGTGAGCGAGTCGCGGATGGGTGCCCAGGGCCGCCATTTCCTTGCCCTGCGCGGTCAATTGCTGGTCGGCATCAAGTGCGCCAAGTCCAGTCAGCAGGTCGCGTGCCTGCGCCAGGTTGGCTGCGGGCGGCGTATCGAGAAAGCGCAGCGTTCCCGGATCGGCGACGCCCCAGCGCGCCAGTTCCAGCGCCAGCGGTGCGAGGTCGGCCTCGCAGATTTCCGCAGGCGCCGTCGCTTCCAGTCGTGAGGTCTCGGCCTCCGGCCACAGGCGATAGCAATGTCCCGGGGCAGTGCGACCCGCGCGACCCGCACGCTGATCAGCCGCCGCCCGTGACACGCGCCGGGTCACCAGGCCGGTCATGCCGGTGCCCGGATTCAATCGGGCGCTGCGCGCCCAGCCGGCATCAATGACCGTACTGACACCCTCGATGGTGATTGAAGTCTCGGCGATGGCGGTGGCCAGGACAATCTTGCGCTGACCGGGCAAGGGGCGAAGCGCCGCATCCTGGCGGGCTGCGGGCAGGTCGCCGTAGAGCGGCAGCAGTGTTGCGCCGGCGCAGTCCCCGCCGAGCGCGCGCTCCAGCTTGCGGATCTCGGGCGCGCCCGGCAGGAAGACCAGCAAGTCGCCTGCAGTTTCGGCCAGGGCCTTGCGGATCGTCGCTGCAACACTGCGCACCAGCGATTCACGGTCGGGCCGGGGCTGGTGGTGCAAGGTCACCGGATATTGGCGCGCCGTCACCGCAAGCTGCGTGGCCTCACCCATCAGTGCCGCCACGGGTGCGGTGTCCAGCGTGGCCGACATCACCAAGAGGCGCAGGTCCTCGCGCAGGTTGGCCTGGGCATCCAGGCACAGGGCGAGTCCCAGGTCGGCATTCAGGCTGCGCTCGTGGAATTCGTCGAACACCACGATGGCCACACCCTCAAGCGCAGCGTCGGATTGCAGCATGCGCGTGAGTACGCCCTCGGTAACGACCTCGATCTGGGTTGCCGCCGACACCCGCGTTTCCAGCCGCGTGCGCAGGCCAATCGTCGTGCCCAGTGGCTCACTGAGCAGTGCCGCCATGCGCGTCGCCACTGCGGTGGCGGCGAGGCGGCGCGGTTCCAGCATCAGCACGCGACCCCTGCGCCAGGAAGCCTGCAGGAGGGCCAGCGGTATGCCCGTGCTCTTGCCCGTGCCGGGCGGCGCGTTCAGTACCAGGTTGGGCCTGTCTGTCAGGGACTGCAGCACGGCAGGCAGGTGACCTGCGATTGGCAGTGCCTGTATTTCCTGCGGGAGTTTCAGCATCGCTCAAGTCCTGGCGCGGGCAGGCGCCCGGACGCTCAGCGCGAGGGGGCGCCCAGCAGCACGGCCTCACGCAGCGCTGCGATTTCGCGCTCACTCAGTGCGCGATAGAGCCCTGGCTCAAGTCGACCCAGCTTCAGCGGGCCGAGCGAGACGCGTTCCAGCCTGCGCACCTTGACGCCGACGCGGGCCAGCAGGCGGCGAATCTCGCGGTTCTGGCCCTCGGAAAGCGTGATCGACAGCAGTGACACGTCACCGCGGCTGCGGTCACGCCGGTTCTTGAGTACGCGCAACTGGTCGATATGCGCGCGCTTGGCGCCGCCTTCCTTCGGGTCGGCTCCGCGGTCAGCCAGGTAGATGCCGCGCTTGAGCTCGGCAATGGCCTCGGCCGTCAGCGTGCCATTGATGGTCACCTGGTATTCCTTGCTGACGCCATGGCGTGGATGCGACAGGCGATGGGCCAGGTCGCCATCGTTGGTCAGCAGCACCAGGCCGGTGGAATCAGCATCAAGCCTGCCGACCGGATAGACACGTTCACCGCGTGGCACGGCGCGTTGCACCATGCCGACGACATGCGGTCGGCCTTCGGGATCCTTGGCGGTCGAGATGACACCTTTGGGCTTGTTGAGCATCAGGTACAGGTACTTGCGCGCCTTGCGCTCGCGCAGGCCACCGGTTTCGACCACCTCGCCATCCCATTCGACCAGGTCCTTGCCCGGCCGGACCAGGCAAGGCAGTTCGCGGGTGGGCCGGCCATTGACGCGAACACGCCCGTCACGGATCGCCAGTTCGCAATCGCGGCGCGATCCAAGACCCGCATCCGCCAGTACTTTCTGCAGGCGTTCACCATCTTCGACGGGTACCACGGGCTCCACGGGCCTGGGCCTGCGGCGTGGCATGGGCTTGGCGCTTGGTCGCCGATCCTTGGGACCGCGAAACCTGGGATCGTTCATGTCAGTGGCTCGAGTTCTGTCGGAATTTCTTACGGTTTGGACATAATCCGGTCGACGGAGCCGCCCAGGATTTGCACAAGCCATTGATAGTAAAGGAGCCCGTTCAAGTTGGCACGTATGTTGTTTGTACTTGCGCAGACCAGAGGGTGCAGTGCACCCGCAGGGGAAGGAAGGCGGGCTTGTCTCGCCGCTGGGGGAATGCGTTTCCGGGCTGAAAAGCCGGGTAAACGCGGACAACAAAAAAGAGAGATACCAACAAAGAGGCCGGACCACCGGCACACGACGAACCAAGAGGGAACTAGCCCCGCCGCAAGGCGGGGTACTTGTTTGGGGCCCTAGCTCGAGAAGAACTGCAGCTCGGCAAAGCGTCCATCAAGCACCGGCGCACAACAGGCGGGGGGCTCACCCAGGCCATTGGCCAATTGCCGCGCTTGATCGAGGTAGCTGCGATAAATGGCCTGACGTTCGGCAGGTGGCAATGCGGTCCTGCTCAGCCCGGGGGCATCCAGCGCCGCGGCCAGCGACAAGGGTTGAAGCTGCTCTTCATATTCGCGGTGCTTCCACAATCCGGTGACCGGGTCAAAATCATAAAGCGGCAGGAAGCGGTGGCCGCAACAGGCCAGGCAGTCCACGGCATCGATCAGGTACTGGACATCGACGTCGTCCATGGCGAAGTGAAACCCCACCCGGCACCAGCCCGGCTTGATGCCCTGGTAACCCTGGCGCACCCATTCGCGATAGCGCTCTGACGTTTCAATATCGATGTCGAGCAGGCGATGGCCATAGGGTCCGGCGCAGGAACAACCCGCGCGCGACTGGATGCCGAACAGGTCATTGAGCAGGGCCGTGACCAGCTTGGGGTGCAGGTAGCCGCCACGCGGGTCGCGCAAGTTGAACGAGACGATGCCAACGCGGCGTGAGGGATCCGGGTTGCCGAGGATCTCAATGGCATTGTTGCTGCGCCAGCGCGCAAAGGCGCGCTCCAGCATCTGGTGCTCGCGCGCCTCGATCTGCGCGGCGCCGATCTGGCGCTTGATCTCGAACACTAGCGCAGCGCGCAGGGTCTGCAGGATGCCCGGCGTGCCGGCTTTTTCGCGCTCCTCGATGTCCGCGATGAAGTCCTGGTCCTCGGGGCTCACGTAGTCCACCGTTCCGCCGGCAGCCACGCTGGGCGGCAGGTCACGGCGATACAGTTTCTCGTTGAACACCAGGATGCCGCTGGCGCCGGGACCCCCGAGGAACTTGTGCGGCGAGACAAAGATGGCGTCGATCGAGCGCGCCGAGTCCTTGCCGCCGGGGTTCATGTTGATCTCGACATAGGGCGCACTGGCCGCGTAATCGAAGCAGGCCAGCGCGTCGTGCTGGTGCAGCAGCGCGGCAATCTCGTGCACCTGCGTGCGGATGCCGGTGACATTCGACGCTGCAGAAAAGGAGCCGATGCGTGGCCGGTCCTTGTACTTCGGATCAAGCAGCAGTTGTTCAAGTTGTCCGAGATCCACGCTGCCATCGGCGGCGAGCCCCACGGTGACCACCGTGGCCAGGCCATGGCGCCAGGAAATCTCGTTGGAATGGTGCTCATAGGGCCCGATGAAAACGACGGGCTGGCGTGAGCCGAGGTGCCTTGAGAATCGCTGTTCGCTGCCCTCGCCGAAGCAGGCCTCCAGCTCCTTGCCGATACGCTCACGCGTCGCCGGCGGAACGCGGATGCCGAGCAATTGCTGCAACTTGTCGATGGCGCCGGTGGCGCCGGTGCCGCAGGCGATGACCTTGCCGCCGGGCCCGGCATTGACCGCCTGCTTGATCATGGCCTCGGCCTGGTGCAGCAGGCGCGACATGCTGCGGCCGGTGGCGTCGTCTTCCGTGTGGGTATTGGCGTAACCGCGCAGCAGGGCCTGCAGGTAGCGCTCTACAAAAAGCAGCGAGCGTCCCGAGGCCGTGTAGTCGCAGTACAGCATCAGGCGCTGGCCAAAGGCGGTCTCGATCGGCAGGTCTACGCCGACGGTCTCGTCACGGAGTTTTTCGAAGTCGAGTGTGGGCAGCAAACCGGGCTCTCGCGGTGATCACCGGCAGGTGCCGGTGACAAAACATACCATTGCTGGCGGGGTGAGCACCCGATTGGGCACAAAAGCCGGACCGGCCGTCGCAAGCCATACCCGATCTCCGAGGCACCCCAGTCTGCTGGAGGCGGGCGGGCCAGAACCGACGACCGGTACCGACGATGACATCATCGGAGCCGGTGACTGAATCCCGACTGAATGAACAAATAATTTGGCCCGGCGCCTTTGCAGGTCACCGGGCCACCGACAGGAGAACTTGCCGGAGTGGAATCAGCTAGATCTTGGAGCCTGGCTTCAACACCCAGACCTTGCACCAGCCGTTAGCCTTGACGAGCTTGCCTGGGAATATATTGCAGGCGCCCTCGGGGCCGGTCTTGCCCGGAAACTGGATGCAGTTCAGGCAGGTCTGGCCCGGCTTGTAGTTCGGGTTGGCCTTGGCATCGACCTTGCTGGCGTCATGCGTGTAAGCCAGCGACTTGGCCTGGGGGTCGGATTCCGACACCAGGGCGGGGGCCGCTGAAGCCTGCTGGCTGATCAGCGTTGCGGCTGGCGCGGCGGCCAGTCCAACCAGGGCGCCCTGCAGCAGCCGGCGCCGGGAAATCTTCACGTTCATCATTCAGTAACTCCTGAGAGGGATGAGGGGTGCCCTTCTCCGCCGCGCAGGATGTCCTGACACGACTTGCGCGCCAATTGTGGCAAGTCCTGACTTTCGATGCGAACCTGAGTTTACAAATGAGAATGATTGTTATTTAGGCGGCAGGTGGCGCCCCACTGCCTGGGTGATGCACCTCGGCGTGACAGTTGGCGCAGAGTAAATCGCGTTTGGCCGCTTCCCTCCGGATTGCTGCCGGGCTGCGGTTAGCCGTTTGCTACACTTTCGCCGGGCCTGTAGCTCAGCGGTTAGAGCAGGGGACTCATCTTTAGAGTGACTCTAGAAAAAGGTGCCTCGGTTCCGAAAGGTTCCGAGTGGACGGGATGAATTCAGGGAAACCTTCCCAGCGCAAAGGCGGCTGATGGCGATCCTGAGCCAAGCCGGCGGTACACCGCCGGAAGGTGCAGAGACTTACCTGAGGGCTGAAGTGCCCTTAATGACAGGCTAGAGCGTCCCGCACCCTACCGACGCCTTTTGGCGCCGCGGGTGAAGAGATAGTCCACACCGGCCGGAAACGGCAGGGCAACGTGAATCCCTTGGTCCTGGGTTCGAATCCCAGCGGGCCCACCAAAATTCTCACCAGCGCGGCGATGCGGCCGCTATGCATGGTTGTGGCGGCCCCGCCACATTCCAGGCCGGACTTGCGGATATCGCGCGCAAAGGCGAGACTCTCGCCAACAACACGCCTGGATTTGCTGGGCAGACATGGGGGTCTACAAGATGAGCAGTTTCATGGGCCGGCGCCCAGCAACCTTGGTTGCTGCCGCTGTCGCGTTTGCCTTGTCGCACAGTGCCGTCGCGCAGACGACGCTGGGCGAGATCGTAGTGACCGCGCGCAAGCGTGCTGAGTCACTGCAGGACGTTCCCTTCTCGATCAGCGCACAGACCGGCGAGTCGATTCGCAACAGTGGCGCGACGAGCATCGAGGAAGTCGCCAACAATATTGCCGGCTTCAGCGTGCAAAACCTCGGCCCCGGCCAGAGCCAGGTCGGCCTGCGCGGCGTGTCTGCCGGCAAGACCGATCGCGACCTTCCGGGCGTCAAGGAACAAGTCGGCGTGTACGTCGACGAGTCCGTGATCTCGCTGTCGCTGTTCACCCCGGACCTCGAGCTGTTTGACCTGAACCGCGTCGAAGTACTGCGCGGCCCGCAGGGCACGCTGTTCGGTTCGGGCTCGCTGTCAGGCACGGTTCGTTACATCACCAACCAGCCGGACTTTGACTCCACCAGTGGCAGCTTCGAATTTGGCGGCAGCCAGATCGATGGCGGCGACGTGGGCTACAACATGCGTGGCGTGCTGAACGTCCCGATGGGCGAGACGATGGCATTCCGCGTCGCTGGCTATTATTCGGACCTGGGCGGCTTCATTGATGCCGTGCAGCCCGATCGCAGCGTCAACCAGGACGTCAACGGCGGCAAGCGCTATGGCTTCCGTGCTGCCCTCAAGATGCAGCTGTCCGATAACCTGACCATCACGCCGCGCGTGATCTACCAGGATATCGACATGGACGGCTACAACCGTGTTGACCTGTTCAACATGCTGGGCAATCCGTACACGACCACGGAGCCGCGCATCACCCTGGGCGAGCGCCAGCAGTTCACGCAGCTGCAGGAGAAGTTCACCGACGAGTTCCTGCTCGCCGACCTGAACCTCGAATATGACTTCGGTGATGTGGTGATGACCTCGGTCAGTTCTTACACCGATCGTGACGTCCTGGTGGTTCGTGATGCCACGCAGCTGACTGGCAGCGTGACCTACGATCTCGGCGGCACGCCCGCCCAGGTCCGCATCGACGCGCCGTTGAACGACGCAACCCAGGTCAAGGTGTTCACCCAGGAACTGCGCTTCGCTTCTGACCACGATGGCAGCTTCCAGTGGGTGGCTGGCGGTTTCTACAGTGACATCGAGCGTCACTATGGCCAGTCGCTGTACGCCGCCGGATACGATGCGGTTACCCGCAGCTTGCCGGCCCTGGCGGGCGCCTGCCCGGTCCTCGATCCGGGTTGCCTGGACAGCATGCGCATTGGCACGCCGGGTCCGGATACGCCGTTCTACTCGGACATTCCCTACGACTTCAAGCAGCGCGCCGTGTTTGCCGAAGGTACCTGGCAGACCAGCGAGCGTTCCAGCCTGACGGCCGGCATTCGCTACTTCGACTTCGAGGAAGATCGCAACCTGTACTTCGCTGGCTTGTTCGCTGACCCGAGCGCGGGCCCGGGCCACGCCGAATCACAGGGATTCAATCCGCGACTGATGTTGTCGATTGAGGCCTCGGACAACGTGCAGGTCAACCTGCAGGCGTCCAAGGGCTTCCGCCTCGGCGGCATCAACGACCCGCTTAACCGTCCGCTGTGCTCGCCTGGTGACCTGGTCACCTTCGGTGGCCGTGACAATTTCAAGGAAGAGTCACTGTGGAACTTTGAGGCTGGCACCAAGATCGGCTTTGCCGATGGCCGCGCCACCATCAACATCGCGGCGTTCTATGCGCACATCAACAACCTGCAGATGCCGGTCGTTGCGGGCACCTGCTCGTCGCGTATCGTCGTCAACGTGCCGAACGCCCATGCCTCGGGCCTGGAGATGGAACTGGCGGCGCAGCCGACCGATCGCTTTGACTTTGGCATCAACCTGAGCATGACCAGCTCCAAGATTGATACCAGCGTCAACTCGACCAGCGGCGGCGTGACCACGCCGATCTCGGGCATCAAGGAAGGCAACCGCCTGCCGTCAGTACCTGAGCTGCAGATGTCGGCGCATGCCACCTACAACTGGCCGATCACCGAGTCGCTGGATGGTTTCGTAACCGCCAACTACCAGCATGTCGGTGACCGCTACACGCAGATTGGTGACCAGGCTCCGGGCTTCGGCACCTTCACCCTGCGTGGCTTCGGCAGCCCGTCGGTCTCGACCTTCACCTTCGACCCGCTGCTGCCGGCCTACGAGACCGCCAACATCCGGGCGGGCGTGCGCAAGGATCGTTGGGAAGCCGCTGTCTACGTCAACAACATCAGTGACGAGACGGCACGACTGGGCCTGGACCAGGAGCGCGGACGCGTTGCACGCGTTGGCTACCTGACCAACCAGCCGCGCACTTTCGGTGTGAGCTTCCGCTACAACTTCGGTGGTGAGGCACCGGTGGCCGCCGCGCCGCCGCCGCCCCCGCCACCGGCTGCAGCAGTAGCTCCGCCGCCGCCCCCGCCGCCGCCCCCGCCGCCGCCGCCGCCCCCGGGCGATGGCGATAAGGATGGCGTAACGGACGACAAGGATCGCTGCCCGAATACCCCGGCCGGTGAGGCTGTAGGTCCGAACGGCTGCTTCAAGGAAATGACCCTGCGCGGCCTGGTGTTCGGGTTCGACTCGAACGCGTTGACCGACAACGCCAAGGGCCAGCTGGATGGGCTGATCGCCAACCTCAACTCACGTCCTGCCGACGTCGTTGCGGAAGCCGACCTGGTGGTCGAAGGCCATACGGACTCCACGGGTCCGGACGCCTACAACCAGCAGCTGTCGCAGAAGCGTGCCGAAATCGTGAAGGCCTACCTGACGGCCGCTGGCCTCAAGGTGGAGAGCATCACGGCGACGGGCATGGGCGAGGCCAACCCGGTGGATTCGAATGCAACCCGTGAGGGTCGTTCGAACAACCGCCGCGTGGTGATCAAGGTCACGCGCTAAGCGCGACTGAGGTCGAAGGACCGAGGCCGGCTCCCTCGCGGGAGCCGGCCTTTTTTGTTGCCTAGGCGGGCGTGACGTTGGCGTTGAGCCGGAACAGGTTGCCCGGGTCGTACTTGGCCTTCACCTTGCGCAGCCGGCTAATGTTGCCCTGGTAGTTGCTGTCGATGACCTTCTGTCCTTCATCGGCCACTTCATTGGTGTAGTAGCCGTCGGTGAATGGCTCCAGCGTGCGCCAGTAATCCTTGATGTAGCGAATATGCTGCGCCCCATCCCTGTCGAGGTTCCAGCTGGCCACCGCGAACATGTTGGAAACGGCGTGGCGGTGCGGGAAGGCCGTGGCATCGGCCGCCACCCGGCCAATCGCACCACCGGAGTGCTGGAAGAACATGACGGTGCTGCGATCAGGATCAGGCGCGAAGCCATCGGAGAGCTTGGCCAGCATCTTGCTGTCGAAGTCACGGATGAAGCCCGACTTCAGGTAAGTGCCTTCATTGCGCGGATCGGAGCGATCGCCGCTCTTTTGCAGCTCGACATAGCTCTGTGGCCGGATGCGATCGGCCAGCGGCGTGCCCAGCTTGCGTATCGGCGCCAGCGCGGCGTCGGCACCGGAGGCGGGGCCCGAGTAACACACATCCATCAGCACGATGCCGTCGCGCCCGGCAGGTGGCGCAATCATGACCAGGTCCACGTAGAGGTCATCGGCGGCACGCATGCTGTAGTCGGCGTAGAAATCCAGGATCTCGCGCTTGCGCGCCAGCGGGAACACGATGCTTCCGCCCAGCACCTGGCGCTCCATCGGGTGGAGACCGAATTCGAACGAGGTCACCACGCCAAAATTGCCACCACCGCCGCGCAGGCCCCAGTACAGGTCCGGGTTCTCCTCTGCGCTGGCGCGAACCAGGCGGCCATCGGCGGTGACCACTTCGGCGGCGAGCACGTTGTCCAGCGCCAGGCCGTGACGCCGCGCCAGGCGGCCAAAGCCGCCGCCCAGGGTCAGGCCGCCCACGCCGGTATGCGACACCGTGCCAGCGGTGGTCACCAGTCCATGGGCCATGGCCTCATGGTCGAGTTCGCCCAGCAGGCTGCCACCGGCCACCCAGGCACGCCGCTTGGCGGGATTCACCCGCGCATGCCTGAAGCTGGAGAGGTCGATCTGCATGCCACCGTCGCAGGTGGATTTTCCGGAGAAGCTATGGCCGCCGCACTTCACGGCAACCAGCAGCTCGCGGTCGCGCGCAAAATTCACCGCGGCCTGGATGTCGGCCACACCGCTGGGCCGCACGACCAGTGCGGGGAATCGGTTGATGCCCTCGCTCATTACCCGACGTGAGGCTTCGTAACCATCGTCACCGCGCAGCAGCAATTGTCCGCGCAGCATGGCCTTGAGTTCAGCAAGCGCAGCGCCCTTGATACTGGTGGCTGCGCCGCTGCCGGTGATGGCAGGAATCGCCTCTGCGACAGTGCCTGTGGCTGCCAGCACGTAGCGAATGGGCATGGCCGAGGCCAATGCTGTGGCCACCGAGGCCTGCATGAAATTGCGACGGTTCATGAGCGTGTTCCCCCCGGGATCATTAGTGTTGTTGCGCGAGGTTACACGGTCACATGGCCAGCCGCGATCTTGCGGTGCAGTAGCTCCTGCGGACGGCGATGTCTGCGGGCTTGCGCCTCACCCGAAGCCTGCCGCAGGATCCGGGCGTGACCACGAAAGAAACTGCGACTGCGCGCGTCTGGTCTGCTGACGAACTGGCCCGGGCACTACCCTATGGCGCCCTGGTGGAGGCCTTGCGCGAGGCGTTTCGCGATCCAGCTGCCGCGCCTTTACGTCATCACATCAAGCTTGGCGAGAAGCCGGGCAGTGCTGGCCTGCTATTGATGCCAGCCGCTTGTGCTTCGCACTATGTGGTGAAGGTGCTTGGCATCTTTCCGGGGAACCCTGTCGCTGGCCTGCCGACCATTCGCGGGACCGTGCTGTTGTGCTCGGCAATCAACGGTGAATTGCTGGCCGTCATGGACGCCGGCGAAGTAACCGCAAGACGTACTGCAGCAGCTTCGGCACTGGCAGCGCAGTACCTGGCCCGGGCTGATGCCTCGCGACTGTTGTTGGTAGGCTCAGGTCGCCTGATTCCCTACCTGGCCGAGGCCCATGCTGCGGTAAGGCCCATCCGCCAGGTAATGATCTGGGCCCGTGATGCCACCAAGGCAGCGGCGGCCGTCAGGCGTGCCCAGGAATGCCTCGGCGCCTCGGTGCAGCTTGGTGTTGTCGAGTCGCTGGAGTCAGCCGTGGCGGAGGCCGACATCATTTCCTGCGCGACCAGTTCGACCGAAGCGCTCTTGCACGGACGCTGGCTGCAGCCCGGCACGCACGTCGATCTTGTCGGCAGCTACCAGGAGGGCATGCAGGAAGCCGACCTGGAGTGCCTGCAGCGTTCAACGGTGTTTGTGGATACGCGCGCTGGTGCATTGGCCGAAGCGGGCGAGATCATTGCGGCGATCCGCGCGGGACAAATGCAGCCAGGCGATATTGCTGCCGACCTGTCGGCGCTGGCGCGTGGTGAACAGCCCGGCCGGCAAAGTGAACAGGAGATCACCCTGTTCAAGTCGGTCGGCTGTGCGCAGGAAGACCTGGCGGCTGCCGTGCTCGCCTTCCAGCGCCGGCCAGCTTAGGCGTTCAGCTGCCGCTGGCGGGCAGCAGGGTAAACAGGCCGACGCCCAACACGAACCATAGCGCGGCAAAGATCAGGCCATAGCCAAAGATGCTGCGGAAGTCGACCCGGGCAATGCTGGCCACGACAATGACCCAGAAGGGTGAAATCAGGTTGCCCATTTGGTCGCCGACACTAAGCGCAAGCAGGCCCTGTTGGGCCGAGGTGCCCACGGCCGCCGCCGCCTCGGTCGTTATAAAGCCCTGGATAATCCACTGCCCACCACTGGAGGGCACAAAGACCGCGACGATGGTCGCGGCAATGGCCGTCAGCAGCGGAAAGGTCAGCGGTGTCGCCAGTTCGGCAAAAAATCGCGCCAGGGTCTCGCCGACATTGGTGAACTGCAGGATGCCGGCGATACCGCCATAGACCTGGTAGAGCAGCATGATCTGCCAGCAGCTCTCGACCGCCGCACGCACGGCCTGTGAAAAAGCCGCCAGCGTTCCCTGCATCAATAGCGTAACCAAGAGCAGGATGGTGATCATCGAATTGAGGTCGAGGCCGCCACCCTTGGTGACGAAGTGGTGGAACAGCCAGACACCCAGCAGGCTGGCCAGGACCAGTGGGAACAAGCGGGTGCGGTCACTCCAGCTGGCAAAGCCCCATACTGCAGGCTTGGCCTGCTTCAGTGTTTCGGCGACCTGCGTCAGCGCATGGGCTTCCGGAAACGAGGACAGCGGCCGGGCAATTCGTGGCGCGATCATCAGCGCGAGTGCCGCAACACCCAGCGGAAACAGCACGACCAGGAGCAGGGCAGCAGGCGACCAGATGGTGGTGGAGAAGCTCATGACACCGGTGGTGGCCTCCAGGAAATGTCCGGGTGTCGCCACCATCAGGGCGGCGGTCGAGGACAAGCCGAATTGCCAGGCCGAGCCTGCGGCGAACTGGGTAGCCAGCAGGCAGGGAAAATCAATGGCGATGCCACGGTTCTCGGCATTGCGGGCAAAGTGCACGGCGATCAGCGGACCCAACGCCATCGCCAGGCCCCAGTAGAGGTAGCCCAGCGCAGCAGTCAGCACTGCGGCGAGAAGGTAGACCTGCCCTGCCGAGGCCGGCCGTTGCGCCAGGGCCAGCACCAGGTTTCGAAAGTAGGGTGTTGCACTCGCTACCGTGCTCAGCATCAGCAAGAGTGCCATCTGCATGCTGAAGGCCAGCAGCATCCACAGGCCGCGATAGAAGCCGTCGGTGGTGGCTTCGAGCGTATTGTCGAAGCCGAGTGAAATGCCAAACAGGGCGATGAGCATGATCACCGCCAGGGCCATGGCATCCGGAACGTGGGCGCCCACGGCACGGGTGAAGTTCTCGATCCGATCACTCATGTTCTTGTTGTCTCCCGCCCTGGCCTGGTCACTAGGCAGGGACGATGTCGAAGGCCATGGTCAGGCGCGGCGCATCGTCTGCGAAGGGCACGGTACCGTGCCACAGGTAGGAGGGGAATAGCACCAGGCTGCCGGCGCGCGGCTGGATGGTGCGTCGCGGTGCGAGCGAGAGCCCAAGTTCTACAGGGGGCTGGCCAAACTGGATGAAGCCTGCACTGCTGCCGGGACTGGCGTCGCTGACGGATGGCGGCAGCGATACATAGAAGGCCGAGCTGATCCAGCCTTCCTGGTGGAAGTGATTCACATGCCAGCCTGAGGACCACAGTCGCACCGACCAGGACCCCTTGAATCGTATGCCCGCGGGCTTGCGCCGCAGGAAGGGATGGCCCGAATCTACCGGCAGGCCGTCGACATATCGCATCACCGCCTGGCCGAGTGCAGCACGCGCTGAGGCCAGCACGGGATCACGACGCCCGAACAGGACGCCGGAGGTTTGTGAGCCACCGCGCAGGCTCTGGTTCACCGGTTCGCGGCTGGCCGTGTGCATAGGCAACAGCGTGGCCTCAAGTGCTGCGAGGAATGTAGCCTCATCAGCGAATTCATCAGGCGGCTCAACATCAATGGGCATGACCAGGCGCTCATAGCCGCACAACCACGCCTCCCGTGGATCTTCCAGCATGCGCCAGGCCAGGCCCAGGCAGGCGAGCGCCAACTGGTCCTCGGCTGCGTACTCCAGCACTTCCAGGGCCCGCGCCGCGGCGGCATCAGCCCGGCCTGACTTGAGCAGCTGCATGGCGTAGTGGCTGAGATAGCCTGCGTGGCCACGCATCGACGCATAAGATTTCTCGAGCAACTGGATCGCGGCATCGTGGCGCGCCAGCAGTTCAAGCGCACGAGCCTGGGCAATCACCAGCGCAGGATGATCCTGTTCGTCGCGCAAGGCTCCCAACTGTGCCAGTGCGAGTTCAGCAGCGCCCGATTCGACCAGGAAGCGCACGTAGGCCATGCGCAGGGGCCGATTGGCTGGCTGGGCCTGGACTGCGCGGGCGAAACCAGCGAGAGGATCCTCATCCGGCGCGAGACTCGCGCCATGCTCCCAGAGGATGTGCGCGAGGATTTCATGGCCAGGCACATAGTCCGGGCTTGCTGCGACCAGCGATCGCGCAGCCGCCAGCGCAGGCGGCAAAAGGCCGAGGTCCAGGTGCGCACTGGTCTCGGCGTCCAGCAATTCCGGCCCGCTGAATCCAGCCTTGCGGGCTGTGGCGTAACAGGCCAGCGACTCTTCCGGGTCTCCCAGCAGGCGACGCACGACACCCAGGCTGGTCCAGGCGGCGCCGGCCCCGGGCGCCAGTGCGACCGCCTGGCGCAAGGCTGTTTCGGCGCCGGCAAGATCCTGCAGTTCGCGGCGTGCGGCGCCAAGTCCGTGCCATGCCGATGCAGAACCCGGGGAAAGCGAGACCGCGCGCTCCAGCGCCACGCTCGCAGCTTTTGCGTCCCCCTGTTCCAGCAGCGTGAGCCCCAGGTTGACCCAGCCCTCACCGTGGTCAGGCGCGAGTTCGACGGCCTGGCGATAGAGCGCGATGGCCTTTGTGGCCATGCCCAGCTTGCACAACAGATTGGCATAGTTACCCAGCAACCGGATGTCGCCGGGCGCAAGGTCCAGGGCCTGCCCGAAGGCGCTGACAGCGCCGGGAAGATCGCCGGTGGCCTTGCGACACAAGGCAAGCATGTGCAAAGCATCGGCCGATTCCGGATTGCGGGCGAAGACGTCGCGGGCCAGCGCCAGGGCCTCGGCGGCTTGTCCGCCCTGCAGCAGGGCAAACCCACGCTGCAGGCTGGCCGCGTCAGCCGGCGACAGCGGGCGTGAGTTCAGGGGCCTGGCTACTGCAGGCGCTCCAGCTTGATCATGCGGCGCACACCCTCGACGTACATGCGATAGCCGCTGATGCGGCCGCGCTCTATACGTGCGGCGTATTCCTTGTTGGCCGATAGCCGCTGGTGTTGCGGTGAAGCCTCGGTTTCGCGCCAGACCTGGCCGTCGGCCATGCGGAAGATGCCACGGCCCTCGTGGTTATAGGTCACCGAAACAATCTTGACGCTGACCTGCTCTGGTTCCGCGTCCGGCAAGCGCTGGCGTGCCTGCGCCTGCTCCAGGCCCAGCTCGACCTTGGCCGCAGCGGGAGGCACCTTCGTGGTTTCAGCAATCGCGTCACCACGCAGCGCCGATTCAAGGCAGGCAATGTGCCTGGTCGCTGAACTGGCGTGGGCTTCACGGCAGCGCTCAATGGCTTCGGTACCCGCGTGCGAGCTCGTCGCCAGCAACAGCAGGGTCAATCCAAGGGTGCTCATGTGGGGGCTCCGGGAGGCTGCGAGTCGGCGAAGTCTACGCCAAGGGCCGTTCCCCTCCAACGAAAACGCAGCGCAAGAAAAAGGGGGCGGAGATTGCTCTCCGCCCCCTGGTTACAGACCGGGTGAAAACCCGGCGCGGATCACATCCGCCAGTTGAAGCCGAGGAAGTACCTGCGGCCGAGCACGTCATAGAGTGACGGATCGGTGTTCGCCTGCACGTTCGGCGAGTACAGCGGAGGACGCTTGGCTCCCAGGTTGTTGACGGCCAGACGGATGGTGAAGTTCTCCGTCAAGTCGTAGCTACCCGTGAAGTCCATGTACACGACATCCGGCACGCCCGTGTTGGCCAACGGCGAACCGCCGGTGACCGTGTTGGCATGGACCATCGACGAGATGAAGCGCGTGTTCAACCCCAGGCGCAGGTTGGGGCGCGAGTACTGGGTCAACAGGTTGATCTTGTACTCCGGGGTGGACGAGCCCGTGCCCGAGCCAATCGTACCCTGGTAGTCATAGATCGGGTCGACCGAGGTCGTCTGCGTCTCGTAGCTTCCCGTGTACGACGTGACCAGTTGGAAGGACAAGTCGCCCGCGCCCTCGCTCATGCCCAGGTTGCTGAGGCCAAAGCCCCAGTTCACTGTCAGGTCCACACCGCTGGCCTTGATGAAGGCCTGGTTCTGTGCGAACTGCTGCAGGTTGACCACCCCACCGTTGCTGGCATCACGGGTGAACAGCTGACACCAGGAATTGGTGGGGCTGAACGTCGGGTTGGCGCCGTCGCGGTTGAAGCAACGCTGGACGATGGTTGAGGCGCCTACCGCAGCAATGACCTCTTCCAGGTCGATCTGGAAGTAGTCGATCGACATGGAGAGACGCTCCAGCATCGGGCTTTCCGAATTGGAAGTAACCACGAAGCCTGCGGTAAAGGAATCAGCCTTTTCCGGGGTCAGGTTCGGGTTACCGCCGTTGATGCCAGTGGCCTGGCTGAAGGGCTGGACGAAGGCAACGCCGCCGGCCACAGCCGACTGCGCCGCGCACAAGGCCTGGACCTGTGCGCCACTGGATCCGTTACGTCCCCAGCTCTGGGAGGCGTTCGGGCCGGTGGTGTTGCAGGGATCCTGGTTGGTGAAGGTCGGGAAGTTGTTCAGCTGGGGTGCAAACAGCTCCGAGATGTTCGGGCTGCGCACCGCATGCTGGAAACCACCGCGGAAGCGGACGATATCGTTCATCGTCCAGTCGAGTGTCGCCTTCCAGGTGGTCTCGCTGCCCGACAGGTTGTTGTCGGTCGTGCGAGCACCCAGCGTCAGGCCCATCTTCTGGATCATCGGCATGTCGGCCAGCATCGGAATCGAGACTTCAGTGAACAGGTCGGTGTAGTCCAGTGCGCCTGAGATGGGCAGCTGCTGGTTGAAGCCGGCCACCAGGCCCGGCTGCAGGCCACCGTCCGGCTGGAAGTCGAATTCCAGGTCGCGGAAGCTGGCACCAAACGCCGCCTGCACCTTGCCTGCCGGCATGTCGAACAGGTCACCGGTCACCACGCCCTCGACCACCATCTGCTCGATGGTCGTGAGGTTCTTGGCTTCCAGGCTGATGTAGTCGATACAGGCCTGGCTGATCGGCGCCGCGCCGAACAGGTTCAAGCCACCTGCGCAGGAGAAGCTGCCCGAGGTACCGCCGTTGGGGTTGTCGAGCAAGCCCTGGACGCGATCACGACGGATGTTGCCACCCTGGACCTCGTTCTGCACCGAGCGGCCGAAGGTCGCATAGACGTCGTACTGCCAGGAGCCGGCGATGTCGCCCTTGGCGCCAGTCGTCAACTGCCACACGTCATGCGTGTTGTAGCCGGTGCGGCCACCCACGTCATTGAAACGCTTGGAGAACGAGAAGGCCGCACCCGGAGTCGCGCGCGTGGCCAGCAATCCAGCCAGCTGCGCCGGGATGAACGGGTTGGTGACAGGCACGGTGAAGCCGGTTGAGCCGGCCGCCGGGGTTGCCGCCAGTTCCTGCAGGGCGTTGTAGTTGGTGAACATCGCCTTGGCGTAGGGGCGGAATTTCTCGCTCAGGTCGAGCTCGAAGTGCGAATACAGGCTCCAGCGTTCCAGCGGCAGGACCAGGATATTGTCCGGCTCAAAGTTGTAGGAGAAGAAATCCGGGTAGAAGCGGGTGGCAATCCACGAATCCGGACCGGTAAATCCGACGGCATTGCGGTTTGCAACACCAGACACGCCGGTGCAGAACAGCGAACCGCTGGGGTTGAAGCCGAAGCCGGCCTGGCCACCGTTGGTGTTGCAGACATTGGGTCCGAAAGCAGCATCCACGGCTGCCTGCGTCGGCGTATTCGTGCCCGGCGACCAGCCGCCACCTGGGAAGGTCCCCGTGGTTCCGCTGGCCTGCGCCGAGAAGTCGCGCGCACCCTTGTAGATGGCTTCACGCTTGAAGTAGCTGGCATTGAACACCGCGCTGCCGCGGCCGTCGGCAAATTTCTCGCCGGCGGTGAAGTCAAAGCTCAGTTCCTCACCGTCGTTCTCGTCGGTGATACGGTAGCTGCTGTCGATGGATACGCCGTCGTAATCCTTCTTCATGATGAAGTTGATGACACCGGCCACGGCGTCTGGGCCGTAGGTCGCGCCGGCACCGCCGGAAATGACCTCGACGCGCTCGATCAGCGCTGCCGGGATGGTGTTGACGTCAACTACGCCACCGCTGGTGGAGCCCATGCCACGGCGCCCGTCCACCAGGACGAGGTTGCGGTTGGAGCCCAGGCCGCGCAGGTCGATGAAGGCCCGGCCGTTGGAGCTCGGGTTGTTCGACTGCGAGCTGATCGCCGGAACGATCTGCGGCAGGGTGTTGAGGTAGTGGTCGATGGTGACGTTGCCGCTGTCTTTCATCGCTTCCGCATCAATGGTCATGATGGGGCTTTCAGCGACGTTGTCGCGCTTGGCGATACGGCTGCCCGTCACGATGACGGTATCCAGTGCCACGGCGGCGTCCTGCGCCAGCACCTGCGGCGCATGCGCCGCGGAGGCAGCGGCTGCAGCCATTAGGCTGAGTCGCACGGCTCGGCGAATTTCTGATCTAAGGGTCATTTCGTGAGTCCTCTTGTGGGTAATTTCGCTCAATCTAGTGGGGCGGTTCCCTATACCGCCTCATTTCTCGAGCGGCATATATATCGTCGTTTTAATCACACAGCAAGAAGAATTGTTCGTGCTTCAAGGCGTATGCGCCGAGCCGAGCGGGAAAACGAGCGGCCTCAGGCGAATCACGGGGTTTTCTCTGGAAATGGCGTGTTGTTTTTTTGGCCTTCTTGATGCCTGGGCGAGTGACCTGCGAAAGCGTTGTAAAAAAACGTCAGAGCAAGAGTGGACAAATGGGCGCCTGGGACTTTTGTCGCGCCCTTAGTCGAGCCAGGTAATAGTGGCCCCCGCTACCCTGAGCGCAAGTTCCGTGCCGGAACCGATGTCATCCTGGTAGGTGAAGCTGACATAGCCGTCCCAGCCGATAGTCACCTTGATGACAATCTCCGCCTTGCGCGCGTGAGCGGGCGGCACAAACCAGTCCAGGACAGCGACTGCAGCTGAACCTGTAGTCGCCACCAACAAGTCGGTGTCTCCGTGAATACGCGGGGACTGCATGGTCACAATTACGCACTGCACCTGCTTTCGGCCGTCAATAAATTGCAGTTTCGGCTGGTACCCGAGCGGGCAGGCATTGTTCTCGGGCGGTACCTGCATCGGCGGCTGACCTGCTGCCTCGCCGGCTCCCGTCAGCCCTGCTACTTGATAGAAACTGTTACGGGTTGTGCCCGCCATATTGTTGACATTGCGATTGATGCCGCCCGCGATCGTGATCAGCTCATCGAATTTCTTTGATGCCAAACGAATTGACGGACTGCCAGTCTTGCGCGCCAGGTAAGTCGCGCCGCGCTTGGTGTGGACATCCACGAGCCGTCCCCGATCCACAAGCGCAAGGGTCCTGTAGTTACCCTTGGGGCCAGTGGCAATGATGATCTCGTAGACCCCCGTAGCGTTGGCAGGTGCATTGGCGCCCGACCCGCTTTGGACGGTGGCCTGGCTGGTGCCCGTTGCTGCAAGCAGTGTGCACAGAATCGTCGCAATTGCTGCGCTCTTCAGGCGCTCCTGATGGCGGTCTTGCATGGTCGGTCCTCCCGGCAGGAAATGTGCCTAACCCCTACAACGAGCCGAGAGGGAAAACCGGCCTAGAGTTTCGCAAGACTGACGGATGAGCGCTTCGCTGCGGCGACGCTCGGCAGCAGAAACAGAAAGGCCCCTCGCGGGGCCAGCCATGGAGTAGCCCTGTTTCCGGGTCGGCGCGTCCGATACGATTCGGGCACGCCATGGACTTGAGTGTGCTGGTATGAAGGGTCTGGTTCTGTTGTCGGTAATGCTGAACTTGTGGACAGGAGCTGCGCTTGCCACTGAGCCGCCGGCCGGCGCGGTGCTGCACGGCTGCGCAGTGAAATGACAAGGTCGGGGAGACGACTGGCCGCGCATGACCACAGGAATTTGACCAGCATCAAAAATTGACATACTGGCCAGTGCGACACTGCGCGATTGCCTGATAAGGATCCCGCTCTTGGACAGGTCTCACTTCACTCACGCCGATCTGGTAGCTGCGGGCCATGGCCAGTTGTTTGACGATCCCGCTGCCCGCTTTCCGCTGGACCCGATGCGCATGGTGGATCGGGTCACGCACATTGATGCCGTGGGTGGCACCTACGGCCGCGGACTTCTGGTCGCCGAGTTTGATATTGATCCATCGCTGTGGTTCTTCGCCTGTCACTTTGAGGGTGATCCCGTCATGCCTGGCTGCCTGGGCCTGGACGCGCTGTGGCAGTTGCTGGGCCTGTTCCTGGCCTGGTCAAATTGCCGAGGCCGGGGGCGGGCGCTGGGGGTTGGGGAAGTGAAATTCGTCGGCCAGATCCTGCCGACCACCAAGCTGGTGACCTACGAGATCCATGTGCAGCGGGTGATCAACCGCCGCCTGGTAATGGGTGTTGGCGATGGCCGTGTCCTGGCAGACGGGCGCGAGATCTACACGGCCAAGGCCCTGAAGGTCGGCCTATTCACCTCACTGGATGCTTTTGCTGGCGGAGAGGGCCCATGAAACGGGTCGTGGTTACTGGCCTGGGGGTGGTGTCCTGCCTCGGCTGTGATGCGATGACGGTGACTGATTCACTGCGCCAGGGCAGATCCGGCATCACGCGCATCCCCGAATTCGAGGAACACGGCCTGAGGAGCCAGGTCGGTGGGCGCCCGGAGATTGACCTTGAGTCACGGATAGAGCGCAAGGCACGGCGCTTCATGGGCGATGCGGCGGCCTATGCCTATGTGGCTATGGCGGATGCTATCGCCTCTGCCGGCCTGACGGCCGAAGAGGTTTCCCATCCGCGCACCGGACTGATCGCGGGTTCGGGCGGCGGTTCCATGGCCAACCAGATCGAGGCGGTCGACAAGGCCCGCGCCTCCGGGGTGCGCCGCATCGGGCCCTACATGGTGCCGCGCGCCATGTGTTCGACAGTCTCGGCCTGTCTGGCGACCCCATTTTCGATTCGCGGCATCAACTATTCGATCTCCTCAGCCTGTGCCACCGGGGCGCATTGCATCGGGGCGGCGGCTGAGCAGATCCGCTGGGGCCAGCAGGATATTGTGTTCGCCGGTGGCGGCGACGAACTGAGCTGGGGGCTCGCCGCCTTGTTTGATGCCATGCCGGCGCTGTCGGCTGGATCGAATGACCAGCCCACGCGCGCATCGCGACCCTATGACACGCGGCGCGACGGTTTTGTCATTGCCGGGGGTGGCGGCATCCTGGTGATGGAGGAACTGGAGCACGCGCGCGCGCGCGGCGCCAAGATTCTCGCGGAACTGGTCGGTTACGGTGCGACCTCGGATGGTCACGATATGGTGGCGCCTTCGGGTGAAGGGGCGGTGCGCTGCATGCGCATGGCGATGGCGGGTCTGGATAGCCCGATCGACTACATCAATGCTCATGGCACCGCGACGCCACTGGGAGATCTGGCGGAACTGGGGGCGATTCGCGAAGTCTTCGGTGAACACACGCCTGCTGTGGCTTCCACCAAGTCCCTGTCCGGGCACTCACTCGGCGCCGCAGGCGCGCACGAGGCCATCTATTGCCTGTTGATGATGCAGGCGGGTTTCATCGCCGCATCAGCCAATATCGAGGAACTCGATCCTGGAGCGGCAGGGGTCGATATTGTCCGCGAACTGCGCAATACCGTTCCGCGGCTGGCCATGTCCAACAGCTTCGGTTTTGGCGGCACCAATGCCAGCCTGGTCTTCCGCCACTGGCCCGACTAGGCGCCGTGCAAGACCGCGCTCGCTAGGACATCTGTCCGGCGGCGACTGCAGCGAGCTTGCGAAAAGATTGCAATTCCACAGCGCGGGCGCGAATGGCAATCAGGCCGCGGCGATGCAGGTCCTGCAGCACGCGACTGACGGTCTCCATGGACAGCCCCAGGTACTGGGCAATATCGCATCGCGGCATGGGCAAGCGGAATTGGCTGCTTCCCTTGTCCGCCAGCCGCTGGGAAATATCCAGAAGGAATCCGGCGACGCGCGCGCGGGCATCGCGATGTGCGACCGCGGCGCGCTGCATGGATTGCTGCAACGCTGTTGTCGTGAGGCGCAGTAGTTCGGTTGCTACAGCAGGGGCCTCCTGGGCGGCATGCAACAACCTGTTGGCAGAAATCTCGCAGTAGACAACGCGGTCGAGCGCGGTGGCCTGCCTCTGGTATTTCTGGCCGAACAGCGCCTCCAGCCCGGTGGACTCGAAAGACAGCGCGAATCCGGTAACAACTTCCTCGCCACCGCTGGTGATGTTGGACAGCCGGAGGGCGCCAGCCTGCACCACGAAGATCCCGCGTGCCGGCTCGCCTTGCCGGTACAACAGGGATCCTGCCGTCAGCACCCGGCTGTGCCGGACCCGCAACTTGTCGCAGCTGGTACTGCCGCCTGGCATGCAAAGCAGGCGCAGGAGGCAGTGGTCGCAGGTGTCCGATTCCGTAGTTGTGGCGGGCATGACAATTCCGGTGGGTGGCTGCTCGCCTCGCGGGCGGCGCAGGCATAGTGCAGCAAGGGCGGCAGGTCTGCCAGCACGCTTGATGTTCCACGGTCTTCCGTGCCGCGAAAGGGCCTGGCGAAAGAAAAGGCGCCTGGCGGGGCCTGGATATGGGGCTGCGGGTGGTTTGTAGAGTGTCCACCATGGGACTAAGCTGCCATCCGAAAACGACAATAGCGATAAGGGGAACAAGGATGTTAGTTACCCGAATCATTTCCACAGCCCTGCTGTGCCTGCTGGTCGCATGCAGCCCTGGTGGTGGTGGCGAAAAAGCGGGCGGCGTTGCGGTGACTGCTGCCGATCCGACGCTCGATGCGATTGCCGACACCACGCAAATGACGGCCGTTGCACTTGACCAGCGCGGCGAGCCGCTCACCGATGCCACATTCACCTGGTCGTCCGGCAATACGGCGATAGCAATTGTGAGTGCCAGCGGCCTGGTTACGGCACGTGGCAACGGAACCGTGGTGATCACGGCAACCAGCGATCGTGGCTGGATCGGCAACGCAAGCGTGCAGGTCCAACAAGTACCCGTCGCCGTTGCTGTATCACCAGATTCCTGGTCGGCGGTCTGGATCGGGGCGCGGCAACAATTCAGCGCTGCGACCACCGATGCCAATGGCTATCCAGTTGCTGGCGCCCAAGTCGCCTGGTCTACATCCGACCCGGCCACGATCCAGATCAACGCCAACGGCCTGGCGACCGCCTATGCGGCCGGCGCCCACGTGCTGGTAACTGGCATGGCTGGCGCGGCCGGCGACTCTGTCAACGTCACGGTTCCGGTGGATGTCGCCCAAACACCTGGCCCGATGTACACGGTTTGGTTTGCGCGCTCAGACAGTGCGCCTGCACTCATCGTCAATGGCGAAATCGTAGTGCCGGATGATGTCATCGCTAATGTCGCCTACGAGCAACCAGAATCTCCCTGGCCCCACAGGTTGCCGGGCCAAGTCGACGTGCGCCGTACCGTGCACAAGTTCCAGTGGGAGGGTGATCGCATCGGCCTGCTTACCGACATGGCCAATGGCAGCGGCACCTTTCGTGCTATCGATCGAGTTGGCGAATGGACGCTGTTGGCGAACGGCAGATCCAGCCAGGCCAATTGGGATGAATCCTGGTTGACCGTCGGCATGGTTAACCTGAAGGATGGGTTGGATAACTATTTCACCTATACGTCCGTGTGCTCGGATAGCGATCTGGACGACTTCACGGCAGATACCGCTTCGCAAAACTGACGATTGAGCGGCTCGCTGCGGTGACGCTCGGCAGCAGAAACAGAAAGGCCCCTCGCGAGGCCTTTCTGTTTAGTCCTCGATCAGGAAGCTGCGTAGCTGCTTTGACCGGCCGCGATGGCGGGAGTTTGGTGCCACGCGTCAAGGGTGAGACGGATTGACTGCCAGCGCCGCGCGCAGTTCGCCACCACGTTCGCGGATGCGCATCAGGTATTCCTCGGTCACCGCCACGACGGTCGTGCGCCGGGCGGCATAATCAGCCGGCAGGCCTGGCGCATGGGTATCGCTCGCAAGGGAACCAGGCGGCAGTGTGCCCTACTTGCGCAGAATGCGGCGGCGGGCGTAACCTGCCCCCGGCAAACGGAGGGGCGTCATGCTCCGTATCGTGGTGCTGAATTCCAAGGGCGGCTCCGGCAAGTCCACCATCGCCACCGGAATCGCCGCCATGTATGCCGCGCGTGGGCACCGCCCCGCACTGATGGATTTCGACCCGCAGGGTTCCACGACCCGCTGGCTGGAGAAGCGGGCAGCGGAGCTGCCGCCGATCCTGGGCATTGCCGCGCATGCGCGTGCGCTCAACGTGACCCGCAGCTTCCAGCTGCGCACGCCGCTGGGCACCAGTCCGGTCATCTCCGATACGCCCGCCGCGCTGGCACCGGCCAGCTTCCTGGACTACGTGGCAGATGCCGATGCCGTGCTGGTGCCGGTGCTGCCCTCGCATGTTGACATCCACGCCTGCTCGCGCTGCATCGGCCAGCTGCTGATCGCCGGCAAGATCAAGCGCCGCGAGCAGCGCCTGGGCGTCATCGCCAATCGGGTGAAGCCCAACACGGTGATCTTCCGAACGCTGATGCGCTTCCTCGACCAGCTGGAGATACCCGTCGTCACGACCTTCCGCGACCTGCAGGCCTACGTTTACGCCATGGAGCACGGCATGGGCCTGCACGATCTGCGCCCGGCGCCCATCCTGCCCGAGCTGCAGCAATGGGAGGCGCTGTGGGACTGGCTGGAGTCACGCCGGGTGGCGGTGCCTGGACAGGAACTCGCCGGCGCCTGGTGCGCACTGCCGGGAGCAGGCTAAGAAGAACAGGGCCCCATCCGCGGCCCCGCATCATCATCCGGTCGCTGCAGTTCAGTCCTCGATCAGGAAGCTGCGTAGCTGCTCGCTGCGGCTCGCATGACGCAGCTTGCGCAGCGCTTGGGCCCCTATTGGATGTATATCTCTTGTATAACTAGTTGTTGTTATTATTTGCATTAGCAGTGATATTTGTATAAAGTTTGCATAAGTTTCGTATTTCAAGAGAGCTCGCGTGCCTGCTGCCGCCGTAGAACAACTGCCGATTCGCACGATCTCGGCCCTGACCGGTGTCAATGCAATGACCCTGAGGGCCTGGGAGCGCCGCCACGGGCTGGTCCGCCCGAAACGCACACCGAAGGGCCACCGCCTTTACACGCACCAGGACGTCGAGCGCGTCCGGCGGGCGCAGGCGCTGGTCGCACGTGGTGTGCCGATCAGCCGGGTGAAGCGCCTGCTCGATGCCAATCCCGCAAGCGAAGGTGGAAGGCCCGAGCGTGGACCCTGGCAGGACTACCACGAGCGCATGGCCGCGGCCATTTCGCGATTCGACGAACGTGAACTCGACCAGGTCTATGACGAGGCGCTGTCCATCCATCCGACCGAGAAGATCACGCAGAACATGATCCTGCCGCTGCTGGTCCATCTGGGCGAGCGCTGGCAGGACCTGGCGGGTGCGATTGCCGAAGAGCACTTCTTTGCAACGTACCTGCGCAGCAAGCTTGGCGCGCGACTGCAGCACCGGATGCGCCATGCCAGTGGGCCGCGGATCATCGCTGCCTGTGCACCCGGCGAGAAGCACGAGATCGGACTGCTACTGTTTGCACTTGAAGCCCAGCACGCGGGCCTGCAGACCGTGTTGCTGGGTGCGGACACCCCGCTCGCGGAGGTCGCCATGGTCCAGCAGCGTTGCGGCAGCCAGGCGATCGTCCTGTCCTCGACAGTAGCGCCCGAGCCCGGGTTCCTGGAACACGGGCTCGCGACCCTGGTACGGAAGACGAATGTGCCGGTATTCGTCGGTGGTGCCACCGCGCTGGGGCAGCGCAAGGCCATCAGCGCCGCAGGCGCAATCGCGCTCGGTGTAGATCTCGAAGGTGGCGCACGGCTCATCTCGGCACGCCTGTCGGAAATGGCCCCCGCGACATGAGCGCCGTCGCCCGCCTGGCCATCAACTGGGTCGAGCACGGATTCGTGCCGGATCCGGTCGTCCGCACCGGAGTCCGCCGGCTCTGCGAGCGGCGACTGCGCCAGATCGAGGCTGATGATGCCGAGGCCTCAGCCATAGCCACCGAACGTTTCGTGCGTTCAATGGACTGCGCCGAGATCGCCCAGGTGCCGCATCGGGCCAACGAGCAGCACTACGAGGTGCCCGCGGAGTTCTTCAGCCTGGTGCTCGGCCCGCATCGAAAGTACAGCTGCGCCTGGTGGCCCGAAGGTACCAAGGACCTCGCCGCTGCCGAGGCTGCGTCGCTGGCTGCAAGCTGCGAGCGTGCAGGCTTGGCCGACGGCCTGACGATCCTGGAACTGGGCTGTGGTTGGGGCTCGCTGACTTTGTGGATGGCGCAGCACTACCCGGCCAGCCGCATCACGGCCGTCTCCAACTCCCGGTCCCAATGTGCCTGGATCGAGGGCGAGGCCGGCCGGCGCGGGCTGCACAACATCGAGGTCGTCACAGCCGACATGAATCGCTTCAGCAGCGACCGACGCTACGACCGCATCGTGTCGGTGGAGATGTTCGAACATATGCGCAACTGGCGCGCGCTTTTCGCTCGCGCAAGCGGCTGGCTGGAGCCTGGCGGGATGTTCTTCATGCACGTCTTCTGCCATCGCTCAACACCCTATGCCTTCGTGGACCACGGCCCCACGGACTGGATGGGGCGACACTTCTTCTCCGGCGGCATGATGCCGAGCGACGAGCTGGCACTGCGCTTCCAGGACCGGCTGCGGCTGAAGCAGCGCTGGCGCTGGGATGGCCGGCACTACGAAAAGACGGCGAATGCCTGGCTGGCGAACCTCGACGCCCGGAACGCGCAGGTGCTGCCGGCGCTGGCGGCCACCTATGGCGAAGCCAACGCCGCCCAGTGGCTGCAGCGCTGGCGCATCTTCTTCATGGCCTGTGCCGAGCTGTTCGGCCATCGCGACGGGCAGGAATGGTGGGTCGCCCACTATCTGTTCGAGCGCGCGACACCGGGCCTGTCCTCCCCCAAGGAGTCAACATGAGATACCTGATTGCAGCCTTGCTGCTGGCGATGAATCTACCCGTGGCGAAAGCGGCGTCCAGCGACTGGAATTTCCGCGTTCTGCTCGACGGCCGCGAGGTCGGGCAGCACCAGTTCACGCTCGCCACCGATGGCCAGGCGCGCGAGGTTCGCAGCGAAGCGGAGTTCAACGTGCGCGTGCTGTTCATCAATGCCTACAGCTACCTGCACGAGGCCGTCGAGCGCTGGCAAGGCGACTGCCTGAGGTCGCTCGAGGCGCGCACAGAAACCAACGGCAAGCACCAGGTCGTGAGTGCCAGCATGCGCGATGGCCGCCTGTCGGTGGTTCGGGCGGAGGGACGCGAGCGGCTGGACGGCTGCGTCATGAGCTTTGCCTACTGGAACCCCGACATACTCGACGAGCAGCAATTGCTGAACAGCCAGACCGGCGAGCTGATGCCGGTGACCATCACGGAGCAGGGCGTGGAGACGGTGGCTGTGCGCGGCGAGTTGCGCCGCGCCACCCGCCACCGCATCAGCGGCGAGCAGCTGCAGATCGACGTGTGGTACGCGAACGGGCAATGGATTGCGCTCGAGGCGCTGGCACAGGGCGGTCGCGTCCTGCGCTACGAACTGACATGAGGACCCGTTCCCTGCTGGCCGGGCCCTGCCTGATGGCTGCAGCGCTGCTTGTCGCAGGCTGCAGCAGCACCCCCTATCCGCCGCTCGCGCTGGCGAGCGCAGTAGACATTCCCCGCTTCATGGGTGACTGGTACGTCATTGCCAGCATCCCGACCGCGATCGAGAAGAATGCCTACAACGCCGTCGAGTCCTACCGGCTGGCGCCTGATGGCACCATCGAGACGACATTCACGTTTCGTGCCGGCGGCTTTGACGGCAAGCAGAAGCGCTACACGCCGCGCGGCTTCGTCCGCGACGAGGGCGCCAACGCGGTGTGGGGGATGCAGTTCATCTGGCCGTTCAAGGCCGACTTCCGCATTGCCTACCTTGACCCGGACTACACCCAGACCGTGATCGGTCGCCAGCAGCGTGACTACGTGTGGATCATGGCCCGGACGCCGCAGATCCCCGACGCTGACTACCAGCAGCTGCTGGCGTTCTTGACCGAGCAGGGTTACGACATCTCCCTGCTGCGCAAGGTGCCGCAGCGCTGGGATACGCCGGTGCCCGACACGAACCAGAGCGAGGCAAAGATCAGGCCGTAGCCAGGCAGATGCTGAACCTGTGGGCAGGAGCGGCATTTGCCACTGAGCCACCGTCACACGCAAGCATGGCGTGCAATCGGGATTGACGCGAAAGAGCGCAAAGTGGCGCCTGTTTCGCAGCACGCCGCGGCGCAATGATTCGGCCATGTCTGGCAAGGTGCAGATGGTCGTGAAATCAGCCCACGGATTCGTCACGCTCGTGGGAGAAGGGCTGGTGATCTACCACCCCGCCGATGACCCTGACCAGGGCATCCCGGCCTTTGTCGTTGAATACCATACGGGCATCAGCGATGTGGGACCGCCCAGCCCGGTGGATACGGAGCTCAGCGGGACCCTGACCTCCAGCCTCATCCCGGGGGAGTCCTGGCAACTCTCAATCATGAAGACCTATCGGCCAGGTGCGCCGATCCACAGGCGTGGACAAGGAGCTGCGGGGCGACTTGCGCTGAGGCAGGCCCGGTGCTGCACGGTTGAGCAAAAGCAAAGGCCCCTCGCGGGGCCTTTCTGTCTCAGTCCTCGATCAGGAAGCTGCGCAGCTGCTCGACTGCGGCTCGGGTGACGCAGCTTGCGCAGCGCCTTGGCCTCGATCTGGCGGATGCGCTCGCGGGTGACATCGAACTGCTTGCCGACCTCCTCGAGGGTGTGGTCGGTGGACAGGTCGATGCCAAAGCGCATGCGCAGCACCTTGGCTTCGCGCGGGGTCAGCTGGTTGAGCACGCCGTGCACGGTCTCGCGCAGCGACTCGACGGTGGCCGAGTCGATCGGGCTCTCGGCCGAGGTGTCCTCGATGAAGTCGCCCAGGTGCGAGTCTTCGTCGTCGCCGATGGGCGTTTCCATCGAGATCGGTTCCTTGGCGATCTTCAGCACCTTGCGCACCTTGTCCTCCGGCATCTCCATGCGCCCGGCCAGCTCATCAGGCGTCGGTTCGCGGCCCATCTCCTGCAGCATCTGCCGCGAGATGCGGTTGAGCTTGTTGATGGTCTCGATCATGTGCACCGGGATGCGGATGGTGCGTGCCTGGTCGGCAATCGAGCGGGTGATGGCCTGGCGGATCCACCAGGTGGCGTAGGTCGAAAACTTGTAGCCGCGGCGGTACTCGAACTTGTCGACCGCCTTCATCAGGCCGATGTTGCCTTCCTGGATCAGGTCCAGGAACTGCAGGCCGCGGTTGGTGTACTTCTTGGCGATCGAGATCACCAGTCGCAGGTTGGCCTCGACCATTTCCTTCTTGGCGCGACGTGCCATGGCCTCGCCGGTGGCAATCTCGCGATTGACCGTCTTCAGCTCCAGCACAGTCTGCAGCAGGCGCTTCTCCATCGCCTTCATGTCCTGCTGGCGACGTACGACTTCTTCCTTCAGCCGCCCAAGCGCCGCCGAGTGCTTACGCTTGGCGCGCACATGCTTGTCGATCCAGCGCGTGTTGGTCTCGTTCTTCGGGAAGGTCGAGATGAAGTCCTTGCGCGGCATGCCGGCCTGGCGCACGCAGATCGTCATGATCTCGCGCTCAAGGCGGCGCAGCTCGTCGATGTGGCCACGCAGGTGCTGTACCAGCGCATCAAACATCTTCGGCGCCAGCTTCAGTTCGAGGAACTGGCCGGCCAGCTTCTTGCGCGCGCGGATGACCTTGGGATCCTTCGAGCCCTTGATGGTCGCCAGGCCCTTGATGACCTGGTTGTAGAGTCGGTGCATGGCGGCAAAGCGCTTCGCCACTTCTTCCGGGTCCGGCCCGGTATCAACCGCTTCCTCTTCCTCGTCCTCTTCTTCTTCCTCGTTGTCGAGCTTCGACTCTTCCTTCTTGAGGGCGGCCGCCTTGGGATTGTGCGGCTGGGCAATCTCGTCAGGTGCGTTCGGGTCAATGAAGCCGACCAGGATGTCGGTCAAGCGGCCCTGGCCGCCCTTGATGATTTCATAGGCTCCGAAGATGTAGGCGTAGGTCGAGGGGTACATGGCCAGTGCTGAGCGCACCTGGTCCAGGCCTTCTTCGATACGCTTGGCGATGCGGATTTCGCCTTCACGGGTCAGCAACTCGACCGTGCCCATTTCGCGCATGTACATGCGCACCGGGTCGGTGGTGCGGCCAAATTCCGAATCGGCCACGGCCAGCGCCGCGGTCGCCTCTTCCACGGCCTCTTCATCAGGCGCCGCAGCATCGGTCAGCAACAAGGCCTCGGCGTCCGGTGCCTTTTCGTACACCGTGATGCCCATGTCGTTGATGGTGTTGACGATGTCCTCGATCTGCTCGGGATCGACGATATCGGGCGGCAGGTGATCATTCACCTCGCCATAGGTCAGGTAGCCTTGTTCTTTGCCGCGGGCAATCAACAGCTTCAGCTGCGACTGGCGGTCTTCGGGGACGGCCGGAGCCTTCTTGTCGCTCAAAGGTAAAACCTCACGGCAGGGCGTGCAAAAGAGCCGGGCATCATACAGCCAGAATCGGCCAAGGTCGAACCAAGACGCTGCTCTCAGGCCCCGATCGGACGGGCTGTGGAGCTCAGAAGTCCTTGAAATTCCTCTTGTTCCTCCGGATTGAGGCGTCTTTCGCGGGAAATGGTGATCAGCTCGTTCAAGCGCCGTTCCGGCCCCGACTCGGCAGCAATCCGCGCCAGCAGCTGGCTCAGCTCCTGGGTGGCGGCGCTGACGTTGGGAACCAGTGTTTCCTGGGCGGCCAGCTGTGCCAGGCGCGCACCTTCCGGCCGCTCGCGCCAGCGCTCCACCAGGGCCGCCGTGCGCATGGCTGGATCGCCGGCTGCCTGGGCGAGCAGTTCCAGCAATACGTTGATGCCGCGATCCTCAGAGTCGGCCAGCGTCGCCGGCTGCGTGGCCTTTTCCGCAGCACCGGGGTAGTGCAGCAGCAGCTGGATGGCCTGGGTCAGGATCGGTTGGCGGCCAACACTGCGCGCGACCCTCGGCGTCATGCGGGCTCGCGCCGGAGCGGGCTCGCTGCCGCGCAGCAGCAACTGGCCGAGGCGAACGGCCGGCATCTTCACTTCCTTCGCCAGGCGCTCGAGCAACAGTTCGTAATAAATGCCCGGCGGCACGCGTTGCAGCAGGGGGCGCGCCAGTTCAGCCAGGCGCGCGCGACCATCAACGGAATCAAGCTCTACCTGCGCGGCGAGCGCGCTGACCAGGTACTCGGAAATGGGTATGGCCTCGGCGATGCGCGCCTCAAATCTTTCGCGGCCTTCCTCGGCCACCAGGGTGTCGGGATCATGGCCCTGGGGCAGGAACATGAAGCGCAGCTGGCGGCCGTCACGTGCATGTTCCAGTGCATTCTCCATCGCGCGCCACGCGGCCTTGCGCCCGGCATTGTCGCCGTCGAAGCAGAACACTACCTCGCTGGTCAGGCGGAACAGGCGGTTTAAGTGCTCTGAAGTCGTAGCCGTACCGAGTGTGGCCACGGCATAGGGAATGCCTGACTGTGCCAGGCGTGCGACATCTATATAGCCCTCGACCACCATCAGGCGCTCGACCTGGCGCAGGGCCTGGCGTGCCTCATACAGGCCGTAGAGTTCGCGGCCCTTGTGGAATAGCGGCGTCTCGGGCGAGTTGAGGTACTTGGGTTCGCCGGCATCCAGCACACGACCGCCAAAGGCAATCACCCGACCGCGCGCATCGCGGATGGGAAACATCACGCGGTCGCGGAAGCGGTCGTAGTAACCCGACTCGCCCTTGCCACTGCGCTCGATGACCAGGCCCGCCTCGGCCAGCAATCGATCGCGTTCGGCATTGCCACCAAAGCGCTTCAAGACGCCGTCCCAGGCATTCGGTGCATAGCCCACAGCAAAGCGCACGCAGGTCTCCGAACTCAGGCCGCGGCCGCGCAGGTAGTCGCGTGCCCGGGGCGTGTCGGTCAGGCAGTCGCGATAAAACTGCGCCACCTGTTCCAGCAGCGTGTAGAGCTCGTCCTGCGGGCGGGCACGTGAGCCCTTGCCGTCATCCTCGCGCGGAACCTCGAGTCCAAGGCGCGAGGCGAGTTCCTCGACGGCATCCGGAAACGGCAGCTTGTCGTGCTCCATCAAGAAGCCCAGCGCCGTGCCATGGGCGCCGCAGCCGAAGCAGTGATAGAACTGCTTGTCCGGGCTCACCCAGAAAGAAGGTGTCTTCTCCGCATGGAAAGGACAGCAGGCTTTCCACTCGCGCCCAGCCTTCTTCAGCTGCACGCGACTGCCCACCAGCTCGACGATGTCGGAGCGGGCAATCAGCTCATCTATGAAGGACTGTGGAATCAGGCCGGCCATCGCGCTGGGTCTTTATTGCGGGCCCATAGATTACACAGCGCCGGGCGGGCGAGGTGGCCGAGGTGCCCGGAGCGAGCGACTTTATTGGAGCGAGTGAGGGTACCCGGCCGGATCCCGCCCGCCCGGCTGGGCAGTATGGGATTGGTAGGCAACCAGCGCGATCAGCCGCCGAGGGCGGCCTTGATTCGGGCGGAGACCAGGCCGATGTCGGCACGGCCCTGGGCCTTGGGCTTCACCAGCGCCATGACCTTGCCCATGTCCTTGATCGAGGCGGCGCCGGTTGCGGCCACGGCCTCGGCGATGAGGGCGTCAATATCGGAATCTGACATTTGCGCCGGCAGGTAGCCGGTGAGCCAGTCGATCTCGGCGTTTTCCTTGGCGGCCAGTTCCGGGCGGTTGCCGGCGGTGAACTGGCTGGCCGAGTCCTTGCGCTGCTTGATCATCTTGTCGATGACAGCGAGGACCTGCGCATCATCGAGGGTGATGCGCTCGTCGACTTCACGTTGCTTGATGCCCGCCTGCAGCATGCGAATGAGCCCGAGGCGATCCTTCTCGCCTGAGCGCATCGCCGCTTTCATGTCTTCGGTGATGCGGGCCTTGAGCGACATCCGCGAATCAGCGGGCTGCTGCGGGGGCGCTGCGCGGTGCGCCTTCGCGCGGCGCGGAACGCTTCAGGTGGCGCTTCACGGCAGCAGCCTTCTTGCGTTTCCGTTCCTGGGTCGGCTTCTCGTAGAATTCACGGCGGCGCAACTCGGTCAACACGCCAGCCTTTTCACAGGCACGCTTGAACCGACGCAGGGCGGCGTCGAAGTACTCGTTTTCGCGGATGCGGACGCTCGGCATTCAAACCTCGACTTCAATGACACAACCCGGGAGTTGGCCCGGGTGTAAAGGGCCCGGAATTGTAGTGATGTGCCCCCGGAAAAGCAAAAGTGATGACAATGGGGGCCTGCGCCCTCCGGCAAGCTAAGGCCATGATCGTCCTGGGCATTGAAACCTCCTGTGATGAAACGGCCGTGGCGGTCTATTCCCGCCGTGACGGGCTCTGCGCCCATCGCGTATTCAGCCAGGTCGAGCTGCATCGCGCCCATGGTGGCGTGGTGCCGGAACTGGCTTCGCGTGACCATGTCGAGCGCCTGCTGCCGATGATCCAGGGGGTCTTGGAGGATGCGGCGCTGGACTCGCAAGCCATTGATGGCATTGCCTATACCGCCGGTCCCGGGCTGATTGGTGCGCTCCTGGTCGGGGCCGGTGTCGCCCGCTCCCTGGGCTATGCCTGGGGCAAGCCCGTGGTTGGCATTCACCACCTGGAAGGTCACTTGCTGGCGCCGATGCTGGAGGCCGACCCACCGGCTTTCCCCTTCCTGGCGTTGCTGGTCTCGGGCGGCCACACCATGCTGGTCGAGGTTAAGGGAGTGGGTAGCTACCGGATCCTGGGCGAATCGCTGGACGATGCGGCGGGCGAGGCCTTCGATAAGACCGCCAAGCTGCTGGGGCTGGGCTATCCGGGCGGCCCGGCGCTGGCGCGTCTCGCCGAGGCAGGCCGGGCAGGTCGTTACCAGTTCCCGCGTCCCATGCTCGACCGGCCGGGGCTCGACTTCAGCTTCAGCGGCCTGAAGACCGCCGTGGTGGTTGCCGTGCGCGGGCGCCAACTTGATGACAGCGACAAGGCCGACGTGGCGCTTGCCTTTGAGGAGGCGGTGGTGGAAACCCTGACGGCCAAGACCCTGCGTGCCATGGAGCAGACGGGCCTGGAGCGGCTGGTGGTCGCCGGCGGCGTGGGCGCCAACCAGCGCCTGCGTGCCCGGCTGGCTGAAGCGGTGGCGCAGCGCGGCGGGCGCGTGCACTATCCGCGCCCCGAGTTCTGCACCGACAATGCAGCGATGATCGCCCTGGCCGGATTGTTCAGGCTGGAGGCGGGAGAACACATGGGCCTCGCGGCAACGGCCCGGGCGCGCTGGCCGCTGGATACCGTGCAGGCTTTGCAGACCACAGGACGCTGATGGACAAGATCTTTCTCAAGGGCCTGACCACCGAGGCGGTCATCGGCATCTTCGACTGGGAGCGCGAGGTCAAGCAGGTTATTGCCGTGGACCTGGAGATGTCGGCCGACATCCGCCGCGCGGCCAGCACCGATGCCATCGCCGACACGCTGAACTACAAGGAAGTCGCCAAGCGCGTGCTGGCCTTCATCCAGGCCAGCCGCTACCAGCTGGTGGAAACCATGGCCGAGGAAATTGCGCGCCTGGTGCTGACGGAGTTTCCGGTTGACTGGCTGCGCCTCACGCTGCACAAGCCCGGCGCCATCCGTCATTCGCAGGATGTTGGCGTCATCATTGAAAGACGCCGCCAGGATTTCGCCGGTGACTGAAGTCTTCGTGGCGGCGGGCAGCAATGTCCGTCCCCGCAAGCACCTGCGCCAGGCCCTGGCGGCCCTGCGCGCGCGCTATCCGGATCTTCGTTGCTCGCTCGCCTGGCGCAATGCCGCGGTGGGTTTCGAGGGGCCGGATTTCATCAACCTGGTGGTTGGCTTCGAGACCGAGGAGTCGCTCGCCGAGGTGGTGGCACGGCTGCGCGCCGTCGAGGAAGCCTGTGGTCGCTCGCGGCTGGCGCCGAAGTGGGAGCCGCGCAGCATGGACCTGGACCTGCTGCTGTACGGCGATGACAGCGGCCAGTTTCCCGGCGCGACCTTGCCGCGCCCCGACCTGGTCGAGCGCGCCTTCATGCTCGGGCCCATGGCCGAGATCGAGCCTGCGCGAGTGCATCCGTTGCTGGGCAAGAGCTATGGCGAGCTATGGGCAGCGTTTGACCAGGTGGCTCACCCGATGGTCGAGGTCAGCCTGTCGGGAGAGGACTGAGCGTGTCCTCAGAGTCCGCCGCCGAGGCTGCGACCCCCGTCCACTGCGAGGACCTGCCCGGTGACATAGGGCGCATCGGTGGCAAAGAACAGCGCCGCCCGGGCCACGTCTTCCGCGCCGCCGCTGCGCTTGAGGGCAGTGCGCGCAATGATGCGCGCCTGCAGGTCTTCATCGAGTCCACCCTCGGGCCACAGCACCGGCCCCGGCGCCACGCCGTTGACGCGCACCTCGGGCCCGAGTTCGCGCGCCAGCGAGAGGGTCAGCATCAAAAGCCCGGCCTTGGCCGCGCAGTACACCGGGTGTCCCTTCAGCGGCCGCTGGGCATGGATGTCCAGCAGGTTGATGATGAGTCCCTGGCGCTGGCGCAATTCAGCCGCCGCGGCCTGCGACAGGAACAGGGGTGCGCGCAGGTTGGTGGCGATGAGGTCATCAAACTGGGCTGGCGTGATGGTGCCCACCGGCGTCGGGTAGAAGGTCGAGGCATTGTTGATCAGCACATCCAGTCGCCTGAACTTGCCCAGTACCTCAGCCAGCAGCGCTGGCGCATTCGCCGGGTCAGCGAGGTCGGCGGCAAAGCAATGCGCCGAGTCGGCGCGCAGGGCATTGAGTTGCCGGGCCAGGGCCTGGGCCTCATCCGCCGAGGAGCGGTAGTGGATGGCGACGCAGGCGCCTGCGGCGTGGAAGGTGCGCGCCAATTCAGCACCGATGCGCCGCGCGGCGCCGGTGATGAGCACCACCTTGTCCTGCAGTGGCAGTGGGGTCGCGTCAGTCATGGGATCGCATCATGCAACACCCGGTAGCGGCGCTGCCAGAACTGTCACCGGCCGAGTTGCAGCATGGTGCGGCTGTCGATGCGCACGTGCGCCGTTGCCTGGCCGAGGCGGGGGGCTGGCTGTCGTTCGCTGCCTTCATGCAGCAAGCGCTCTACGCCCCAGGCCTGGGCTACTACAGCGCAGGCGCGACGCGCTTCGGGCCGGCCGGCGACTTCATCACCGCACCGGAACTCTCGCCGCTGTTCGCTCGCTGCCTGGCCCGGCAACTCGCACCGCTGCTGGCGCAGGGTGGAGACCTCGTTGAATTTGGTGCCGGCACCGGTAGCCTGGCGGCGGAGTTGCTCAATGCGCTGGCGGCGCTGGGCATCAAGCCAAAGCGCTATCGCATTGTCGAAGTCAGTGCCGCGCTGCGCGAACAGCAGCGCCAGCTTATCGGTCAGCGCGCTGCCGCCTCGCTGGACATTGTCGAGTGGCTGGAGGGCCCGCCGCAGCAGGCCTGGCAGGGCGTAGCACTTGCCAATGAAGTGGCCGATGCGCTGCCGGTCGAGCGCTTTCGTGTCACTGCCAGCGGCTGTGAGTCACTGGGCGTCATCGCGACCGCGACTGGCTTTGCCTGGGAGGCACGCCCGGCAACGCCTGCCCTGGCCAGCACTGTCGCGCGACTGCAGCAGGCCCTGCCACAGCCAATGGCCATGGGCTATGTCTCCGAACTGTGTCCCTGGCTTGGCCCCTGGCTTCAGGCAGCCACGGCCTCGCTTGAGCGCGGCGTGATGCTGGTCGTGGATTACGGCTTGCCGCAAGGGCAGTATTACCACCCATCGCGTGATGGCGGCAGCTTGTGCGGTTTCTTTCGCCATCATCGCGTAGAAGATGTACTGGTGCGGGCGGGCCTGCAGGACCTGACCGCCTGGGTGGACTTCTCGGCGCTGGCCGAGGCCGGTGTCGCCAGTGGGCTTGAGCTGCTGGGCTTTTCCACGCAGGCGCATGCGCTGGCCGCGCTGGGCATCGACCAGGAATTGGCGGCGGCGGTAGAGGGGCTCGGTCCCGCGCAACACATGGGCTGGGTACAGGGAGCAACGACTTTGATGCTGCCGGGTGAAATGGGTGAACGCTTCAAGTTCCTGGCCCTGGGCCGTGAGGTCGCAGGACCCCTCGCGGCCTTCAGTTTCCGCGACCTGGCCGCCAGCCTCTAGGGTCGCAGCATGGACCTGATACAAGCCGTCGTGCTCGCGCTGGTGCAGGGACTCTCCGAGTTCCTGCCGATCTCCAGCTCCGGTCACCTGATCCTGACACCGTGGCTATTTGACTGGACCGACCAGGGCCTGGCTTTTGATGTCGCCGTGCATGTCGGCACGCTGGTCGCCGTGGTGGGCTATTTCCGTATCGAGCTGATGGCCATGACGCGTGGCTGGCTGGCGACGCTCACGGGTGCGCCGGCGACGCGCGATTCACGACTGGCCTGGTACGTCATCCTCGGCACGATTCCCGTGGGCCTGGCTGGCCTCGCCTTCGGTGATGTCATCAGCAGCGAGTTGCGCAACCCGAAATTTGTTGCCGGCACGCTCGCCGTGTTCGGCTTGTTGATGTGGGTCGTGGATGCGCGCGCACCCAGCACGCGTGACGAGCATTCGCTGGGCTGGCGTGATGCGCTGCTCATCGGCCTGGCGCAGGCCCTGGCGCTGATGCCGGGCACCTCGCGCTCTGGCATCACCATGACCATGGGGCGCTGGCTGGGGCTTAACCGCGTGGCCGCTGCGCGTTTTTCCTTCCTGCTCGCCGTCCCTGGCATCGGACTGGCGGGTGCCTGGGAATTCTGGAAGCTGCTGTCTTCGGCCGAGGCCATTGACTGGCTGCCCATGGCGGTCGGCATCGTGGTGTCGGCACTGACGGGTTATGCCTGCATCCACTACCTGTTGCGCGTCATTACCCGCATTGGGCTGATGCCGTTTGCGCTTTATCGCTTGTTGATCGCGGGGATCATTGTCTATGCGTTCTGGTAAACCTCTCGCCGTGCTTATGGTGGGCCTGGGCCTGGCCAACGCGGTCCATGCGGATGAGCGTGGCCTGGGTCTGCGTGCCAGCCTGCAGGCGGATGACCGCTCGGGCACCGCCATTGGCGCAGGCCTGGACCTGCAATTGGCCGAGCGCAGTTGGTTCATGCTGGATGGCGCCAGGAGTGACGCCGGCGCCGATTTCGGCGGCATCGAGTCCTCGCTCCTCGCCGTCGGATTGGACCATCGATTTGAGGGGCCTGTAGGCATCACCCTGGGCTGGGAAACCTGGGGCGATTCCGGGCTGGTGGAGACTGCGACCATCAGGGCCGGGCTCAACCTGACATTTGATCAATGGCGCTGGAGCCTCGACGGCAGCTGGCGTGACACCGAGATGGACCTGGTGGTCCCCAACCTGCCGGCGACGGACATCATTGGCAAATGCGATGGCAGCGATTCCTCGCTGGGCGCCAGCCTGTCGTGGTCAGGTGAGCGCGGCGGCTGGTATCTGCGCGGGCGCGACCACAGCTACCAACGTACGCTCTGCACCATTGGTCGCTTCACCCTGGACATCTTCAACCTGCCGCCGCAGGTGTTCATACGTGTACCGGCGCTGGAGCGGCTGCAGGCTTCGGCCGTGAATCGTACCTATAGCTTCCTGGAGCAGAGCGTCACCCTGGGTGGTCACCTGCGTTTTGGCAGCAAGCGCCTCAACCTTGAATACATCCGCGATAAGGGCGCCTTCGACCAGCTCAACTCGAATACGGTGGTCGTGACCCTGGGATTTGAGTTCACCCGTGGCCTGGACCTGGGCTTCAGTCTCGGCGTGACCGACACCGAGCAGCTTGGCAGTACCAGTTACGCCGGCATCAATGTGGCCTGGTATCGCTGAGCGCGGCCAGGCGACGCTCGCGCAGGCGCTGGCCAATCTCGGCGCCACCCAAGGTTGATAGTTCTGCCTCGCTCAGCGTGATGGCGCGTACCGCCTCAAGCGCAGATGTCAGCAACGCGGGGGGTGCGTAGTCGCGGTCTTCCAGTCCGGTGCGGCCGCGGGAATCCGCCTCGCAGGCCAGCAGCAATTCCTTGAATCGATCGGGGCGGCGCAGCGCGTCGCAGCCCTCCAGTAACTTGAGCACGGTGGCGGGGCGCAACTCGGCCGCGCGGTGAACCTGCCCGTGCCACAGTGCCGCCAGACAGGCCAGGTCGCGAAAATCCGTGGGAATGCGCAGTCGCCGGGCGACTTGATCCACCAGCTTCACGCCAGATTGCTCGTGGCCATGATGGCTGGGCCAGTTTTCACGTGGCGTCGTGCCCTTGCCGAGGTCATGCATCAGTGCGGCAAAGCGCACCCGCGCGCTGGCAGATAACTTCGCGGCCTGGGCCATCACCAGGCCGATGTGAACGCCGGTATCGATCTCCGGATGCCATTGCTCCGGCTGCGGCACGCCGTAGAGCGCATCCAGTTCCGGCAGCACACGCGACAGCGCCGTCGAGTCGCGCATCGCCGCCAACCAGGCTTCGGGGGCCGGTTCAGCCAGCGCGCGTTCCATTTCCTGCCACACCCGTTCCGGCACCAGCGCATCGACCTCACCGGAGCGCACCATCTGCTGCATCAGCACCAGGGTCTCGGCGGCGATACCAAATCCCAGCGGGGCGAATCGCGCAGCGAAGCGCGCCACACGCAGGATCCGCACCGGGTCTTCGACGAAGGCGGGCGACACATGCCGGAGCTGGCGTTTCTGCAGGTCGGCCTGGCCGCCACAGGGATCGATCAGCTCGCCATCGTCACTGCGGGCCATGGCGTTGATGGTCAGGTCGCGCCGTTGCAGGTCATCTTCCAGGGTGACCTCGGGCGAAAACACTACTTCAAAGCCACGGTAGCCCGGGCCTGACTTGCGCTCGGTGCGCGCCAGCGCGTATTCCTCGTTGCTGCGTGGGTGCAGGAATACGGGGAAGTCGCGCCCGACCTGGCGATAGCCTTGCTGGGTCATCTGCTCAGGCGTTGCGCCCACCACCACCCAGTCGCGCTCCCGCACCGCCAGGCCAAGCAGCTCGTCACGAACAGCGCCGCCGACCAGATAGACTTTCATCGCCGCATGTTAACCGAAGCCCGAATGTGTTCGATCAAGCTCCTCGCCACCGCCTGCATGGCGCTGGCCTGTTCGGGTTGCTACTACCTGCACCTGGCGCAGGGACAGCTGCAACTCAAGCGCAGCCAGCAGCCCATTGAAGCCCTGCTGGCGGATCCTGCCACGCCCGTGCAGCTGCGCGAATCGCTCGCCACGGCGCAGGCGGCGCGGGTCTTTGCCATGGAAGCGCTCGGCCTGCCCGACAACGGCAGTTACCGAAGCTTCGTTGCGCTCGGCCGGCCCTACGTCACCTGGAACATCACGGTGGCAGGGGAGTTTTCGCTGTCGCCGCGACGCTGGTGCCACCTGATTGTTGGCTGCGTGCCCTACCGGGGGTACTTCAATGAGGCGCGTGCCGAGCGTGTGGCCAAGCGGCTGCGCCGGAGCGGTGACGATGTCTACGTCGGGCCGGCCATCGCCTTTTCGACGCTGGGCTATATGCGCGACCCCGTGCTGGATTCGATGCTGGCGCGCGGCGATGCCGAGGCCGCGGCGCTGATCTTCCATGAACTGGCCCATCAGGCGGTGTGGATCGCAGGCGACGCGGAATTCAACGAGGCCTTCGCCACGGTGGTCGAGGTTGAGGGCGCACGTCGCTGGCTGGCACAACAGGCGGATCATTTGCAGGCCTTTGATCAACGCCAGGCGCGGGCTCGTGTTGCCGAGGCGAGGGTAGTCAGCACACGCGAGCAACTGCAGGCGCTGTACCAGTCGCAGCTGCCCGCGCCCGAACTAAGGCAACGCAAGCAGGAGTTGCTGTCATCACTGGCGAGTGCCCTGGCCAGCCAGGGCGAGTGGAATAACGCCAGGCTGGCTGCCTTCACTACCTATCAACGCTGCGTTCCGGGCCTGACCCGGCTATTGGCAGATCAGGCCAATGACTTGCCGGCGTTCTATCGTGTCGTTGCCCAGCTTGATGACGTGCCGGCGCGGCGCGATGAACTGTGTGAGCGGGATCAGCGCCCGGCGCGGAGGCGATAGCGCTCGCGCTGGCGATCGTTGGCGCCGTGCAGGTAGGTCGGCATGAGCGCCTGCAAGGAATGCCGCGGCAGGCCCAGGCGCTGGAAGCCATCTTCGTCGCTGATGCTGTCCACGCTGAGTGAGCGGTAATTGTCGGTGGAGAAGGGCTTGCCCGGCAGGAAATCCATCAGCGCGGCTTGCAGTCGCGCCACCGCATCGGGCAGGCCAACGACGGCTCGGCGCAAGCCCAGCTCATCACGCACCCGGCGCACGATCTGCGCCAGTGTCAGGTCCTCGGGACCGCACAACGGGTAGGTCTCGCCCGCGGTGGCCGGATGTTGCAGCGCGCGCATGAGCGCCGCGACCACATCGTCTATCCATACCGGGGCCAGTCGCGCGCCGGCGCAAGCCAGTGGCAGCGCTCCCGGAACCATCTCGAGCAGGCCAGCAAAGCGCAGGGTGAAGGAATCGCCGCGGCCAAAGATGACCGAAGGCCGCAATATCGTCCAGGCAATGTCCGGGCCGGATTCCTCGCGCACCCGGCGCTCGGCCATGCCCTTGCTGCGGAGATAGTGGCTGGGTCCGCGATCGGCGTCGGCGCCGAGGCTGCTCATCTGGATCAGCCGGCCGACGCGCTGCTGGCGGCAAGCCTGCACCAGCTTGGCGGCAAGGTCGGCATGGGCGCGGCGAAAGCCGCTGCCGTCACGGCCGGGTTCATTGAGGATGCCGACCAGGTTGATGACTGCATGCTGGCCAGCCAGCAGTGCAGCCAGTTGTACGGGATCGTGAATGTCCGCGCCCAACAGGCGCAATCCCGGCAGCACGGACAATGAACGTGTGCGCGCCGGATCGCGCGTGGGCACGGTGACCTGATAGCCGGCAGTGGTCAGCCGTGAACAAAGCCGCGTGCCAACAAAGCCGGTCCCGCCCAGTACACAAACAGCGCGCGTGACCATGGCGGCAAGTATACGGCGGCAGGCCCAAAGGGGCCTGCCGCCGCGAAGATCAGCGCAGCGGCAGGATCAGTACCTGGTTGCCTCGGCGCAGCTGCAGGAAGAACGAGGCCTGATCCTTGGTGGCCGCGCGCAGCTCGGCCAGATTGTTGATGCGCTGGCGGTTGACGCCGACGATGCGGTCGTTGGCGCGGATGCCAGCCTGCGCGGCCGGGCTCTGTGCCTCGACTGCGCGGACCAACACGCCCGGCCCACCCTCGCCGCCGTCGGCCAGGTCGGTGCCGGCCAGGGCCGGGTGGATGGAGGCCACATCCGTTGCCGTAGTGGCCTCGGCCAGCACGGCATGTACGCGCATCGGCTTGCCATCGCGCAGCAGCCCGAGCTCGACCCTCTCGCCAACCTTCAGCATGCCGATCATGTTGCGCAGTTCCGCCGAGCCCTTGACCGCCTGTCCGCGCACCGTGGTGATCACGTCACCTGCCAGGACGCCGGCCTTGGCGGCTGCGGAATCCTCGTTGACTTGCGACACCAGCGCGCCCTGCACTTCGCTGGCCAGGCCCAGGTTCTGGCGGAACTCGGATGTCAGGTTGAGGATGCTGATGCCCAGCTGGCCGCGTTGCACGCTGCCATGCTCGATCAGCTGTTCCATCACCGAGCGCACCATGTTGGACGGGATGGCGAAGCCGATGCCCATGTTGCCGCCGGAGCGCGAGAGGATGGCGGAGTTGATGCCCACCAGTTCGCCGCTGAGGCTGACCAGCGCACCCCCGGAATTGCCCGGGTTAATCGCCGCATCGGTCTGGATGAAGTCCTCGTAGTTGTCGCGATTGATGCCAGTGCGACCGAGGCCGCTGATGATGCCGGAGGTCACCGTGTGTTGCAGGCCAAAGGGATTGCCGATGGCGATGACGAAGTCGCCCACCTCGACACGGGTGGAGTCGGCGAGGCGAATCTCCGCCGGCAGCTTGCCATTGATCACCTTGATGACCGCCACATCCGAGCGCGGATCGCTGCCGACCACCTCGGCCTTCAATTCCTGGTCGTCCACCAGCGTGATGGTGATCTCGGTGGCGTTTTCCACCACATGGGCATTGGTGACGATGTAGCCGGCACTGGCATCGACGATGACGCCGGAGCCGGCGCTGCGAAATTCCCGCTCGCGCGGCTGCTGGCCCTGCGGCATGCCAAAGAAGCGGCGGAAATTCGGGTCATCAAAAAAGGGATTGGCCTGGGCCTGTACCGTGCCCTTCACCCCGATGTTCACTACCGCAGGCGCCACGCGCTTGATGACCGGAGCAAAAGTGGGTACCGCCATGGCTGCCGGGGCCTGGCTGAGGGCGGGGGGACTGGTGGTTGCGCCCAGCAGCAAGGCGAGCGCAGCGAGTGTGGCAACGGGCTTGATCATTCTGGGACAACCTCGGTGAATTCAGGTGGTGCCGGAAAAGGTAGCGTGTTTGCCGCGCTTGCCGTTCCTGCGGGGGGTCTGACCGGCGGCCCTTGGCACAAGTTCCGGGTGCATTTAGACACGATCAATCCAGCGCCACTCGCCCTTGGTGGATATGCTGTGCATGGCTTGTGCAAATCGGGTGGATACCAGATCTGGTAGCAGGCCAAAAATTGCGCTTGACATAGATCGGTAAACGCGCCTGCCGGAAACGACCTGAATAGGCATTTATAAGGCATTGAAAACATTGGTGTTTTTATGGTGACTTCAGGCAAAAATGAAGTCCTTGACAGCACCGGGCTACGAAAATAGTTTAAGCCCCCTGACACAACATCTTGTAGTCGCCACCCAGGACAGGGTGAGCACCGGGTTGAGTTTCAGGGAGCCAGCGGTGAAGTGCCCCCAGGGCCGGGAATGTGTAGTTCCGGCGCGATGGACATTTCTCCGGCTTTTTTAGCGCTAGACGTCTCGAGGGAGTGACGCAAGAACAATGAGCACCGCGGTGAAGATCGAGCCGAAAGATGTCGACCGGATTAGTTTTCAGGAAGCTTCTCTCGACATCTGGGATCGCAAGTACCGGCTCACCGCGAAGGACGGCACCCCGATCGATCCGACCATGGACGATACCTGGCGCCGCGTCGCCCTGGCCCTGGCCCAGGTGGAAGACGAACCGGCGCGCGAGCAGTGGAACGAGCGTTTCCTGTGGGCCTTGCGCAAGGGCGCGATCCCGGCTGGGCGCATCATGTCCAATGCCGGTGCCCAGGAGCACAAGCCGGCCACCTCGACCATCAACTGCACGGTGTCCGGGACCATCCGCGACTCGATGGACGACATCCTGCACAAGGTGCATGAGGCCGGGCTGACGCTGAAGGCCGGCTGCGGCATCGGCTACGAGTTCTCGACGCTGCGCCCGCGCGGCGCCTATGTCTCCGGTGCTGGTGCCCACACCTCCGGGCCGATGTCCTTCATGGATATCTACGATCGCATGTGCTTCACCGTGTCCTCGGCCGGCGGCCGTCGCGGCGCGCAGATGGGCACTTTCGACGTGGGCCATCCGGATGCGGTGGACTTCATCCGCTCCAAGCGCGAGAGCGGCCGGCTGCGACAGTTCAACCTGTCCTTGCTGGTCACCGACGAGTTCATCAGTGCGGTGAGGAATGACCAGGACTGGTCACTGGCCTTCCCGCTGTCGGCGCGCGAATACGATCCTGACAAGCACTCGCTCGATGACCCCAGTGCCTTTGTCTGGCGCGAATGGCCGGAGCCCGAGGGCTACGTGACCAACGAAGAAGGCCTGGTGGCCTGCAAGGTCTTCAAGCAGCTGCCGGCGCGACGCCTGTGGGACGTCATCATGACCTCCACCTATGACTTTGCCGAGCCTGGCTTCGTGCTGATCGACCGGGTCAACGAGATGAACAACAACTGGTGGTGCGAGAACATCCGCGCCACCAATCCCTGCGGCGAACAGCCGCTGCCACCTTACGGATCCTGCCTGCTGGGCTCGGTCAACCTGACGCGCTTCGTGCGCCATCCGTTTGGTGAGGACGCCACCTTTGACTGGGATGAGTTTCGCGAGGTGGTGCGGGTCTTCACCCGCATGCTCGACAACGTGGTTGAGATCAATGGCCTGCCGCTGGGTCGCCAGCGCGATGAAATCACCCGCAAGCGCCGTCACGGCATGGGCTTCCTCGGCCTGGGCTCCACCATCACCATGCTGGGGATGAAGTACGGCTCCGCCGAGTCCGTGGCCTTTACCGAGAACGTCTCACGCGAGATGGCCATCGCCGGCTGGGAGGCCGGCTTGTCGCTGGCGCGCGAGAAGGGCCCGGCACCGATCATGAAGGAAGAGTTCGAGGTGACTGGCGCCATGCTGCGCAAGCGCCCGGAAATGGCCCGCGACGGCTGGAAGGCCGGCGACAAGGTGCCGGGGCGCGTGCTGCACACACGCTATAGCCGCTACATGCGCCGCCTCGCTGAGGTGGCTCCCGAGCTGGTCAAGGACCTCGAGACCGTGGGCGCGCGCTTCACCCACCACAGTTCGATTGCGCCGACCGGCACCATTTCGCTGTCGCTGGCCAACAATGCCTCCAATGGCATCGAGCCCTCATTTGCGCATCACTACTTCCGCAACGTGATCCGCGAGGGCAAGAAGTCCAAGGAACGCATCGACGTCTATTCCTTCGAGCTGCTGGCCTATCGCGAGCTGGTCAACCCGCGGGCGATGCCTGATGCGACCTCGGGCGCGGAGAAGCTGCCGGATTATTTCGTGACCGCCGAGGACATCGGTCCGCGCGAGCACGTGGATATCCAGGCGGCGGCGCAGAAGTGGGTGGACTCGTCGATCTCCAAGACGGCCAACGTGCCGACGGACTTCCCGTATGAGGAGTTCAAGGACATCTACCTGTATGCCCACGAGCGTGGACTGAAGGGCTGCACCACCTTCCGCTTCAACCCGGAGGCTTTCCAGGGCGTGCTGGTCAAGGAAGAAGACCTGAAGAACACCACCTACGTGTTCACCCTCGAGGACGGCAGCGAAGTCGAGGCCAAGGGCGACGAGGAAATCGAATACGACGGCGAGTCACATACCGCCGCCAACCTGTTTGATGCGCTGAAAGAAGGCTACTACGGCAAGTTCTGAGTGAACCGGTGGCCAGGGGACCAGGGGCGATGAGCAAGATCAATATCGGCAAGAAGATCGTGAAGTACCGCGTGCAAAAGCCGGAGGGCGAGCGCGCGACGACCAAGGAAGCGCGCGCCCGCAAGGAGGGCACCGGCAAGGTCGTGTGGATGCACGAAAAGCTCGAGCGCCCTGAGGTCCTGATCGGCTCGACCTACAAGATCAAGACGCCGGTGTCTGACCATGCGATTTACCTGACGGTCAACGACATCATCCTCAACGAGGGTACCGAGCACGAGCACCGGCGCCCGTTCGAGATATTCATCAACTCGAAGAACCTGGATCATTTCCAGTGGATCGTCGCGCTGACCCGCATCATCTCCGCGGTGTTTCGCAAGGGCGGCGACGTCGCCTTCCTGACGGAAGAGCTGAAGGCAGTGTTTGACCCGCGCGGCGGCTACTGGCAGCCGGGCGGCAAGTTCATGCCCTCCATCGTCGCCGAGCTCGGCTACGTCATCGAGCGCCACCTGCAGTTCATCGGCCTGATGAAGGCCCCCGAGATGGACGACGCGCGGCGCCAGCTGATCGAGGCCAAGCGCAGCGAGTACGCGGATCGCACGCGCCAGCAGGACGCCTTCGCCAAGAGCGACTACCCGGCAGGGGCGCAGCTGTGCATCAAGTGCAATACGGCCGCGGTAGTGATGATGGATGGCTGCATGACCTGCCTGTCCTGCGGCGAGTCCAAGTGCGGCTGAGCCCGCGCTTCAAGCCCACGTTTTTTTTCACGCGCATGCCGGGTCCCCGCCCGGCAACCTCTGACAAGTCGAAGGTGCGCGTGTACTCCCAGGCGGTCTTCGGGCCGCCTTTTTTTCTGGTGCTCATTGACCGCATACCGGCCGCAGTCGCCGGCGGATTGATGCTGTGCCTGGCCGGCTGTGCCGCACTGCCGGCGCCCGAGCCTGCGCAGGCCGCGACGGTGCGTGCGGATCCAGCCATCAGCGCCGGCCTGCCGGTGCAGCTACGCCTGCGCAAGGTCGATGACACCGTCGTGCCGCTGTGGCAACACAGCGTCCAGCTGGCGCCGGGTAGCCATGAGTTCATCATCGACTGCAAGGTGCTGGAGTCCGGGGCCACTGCGCGCTTCGCCATCAGCGCGGAGCTGGAGCCACGTGGCGACTATCGGGTGGTGGCGGTGGCCAATGCCCGAAACTGTGAGACGGTCGAAATAGCGCCGCGCTGAGCCGCGACAGCACCGATCAGCGCGTTATACTCCCGCGCCTGATGAAAAATCGAGCCCTGACATTGCTGCTGCTGTGCGCGGCGCTTGTTTCGCCCGCGCTGCTGGCTGATGCCGTCGCCGGCCGCAGCCAGGTGTCGGCAACGCTCACCGCCGTCGATCGCGTCGTGGTGCAGAAGTCGGCACGGCAGATGGAATTGTTCCGCGGCACCGAGCGGGTGACGACCTATCGCATCTCGCTGGGGCTGAGCCCGAACGGCCACAAGCAACGCGAAGGGGACTTCCGTACGCCGGAGGGGCGCTATCGCCTGACCCGACGCAATGCCAGGAGCGAGTTCTTCCTCTCGGTGCAGGTGTCCTACCCCGACGTGGTGGATGCGGCGACCGCGCGCAAGAATGGCTGGTCGCCGGGTGGGCTGATCATGGTCCACGGCCTGCCGAACGTACCCAGGTATTCGCGAGCCCATTACCTGGGCACCGACTGGACCAATGGCTGCATCGCACTGTCGAATGAGGACATGCTGGAATTCTGGCTGCTGACCGGCCAGGACACGCTGATCGAGATCATGCCGTGAGCGATGAAGAAGATCGTGATCCCCTGAATGACGACGAGGACCTGGCCGCCGTAGTGCACGCCCGGGTGTCGCCCAAGGGCATCCTTGAGAACCTGTCGCAGCAGGAAGTAGACAAGCTGCTGGATCGCGGCCAGGGCGGCCTGTATCCGCTGTTTCGCAGTTGCGCGCTGGCGGTACTGAATTGCGGCACGCAGATCGATGACGCGCGCGTCATCTTCGAGGCCTACAAGGACTTCGACCTGCGCCTGGTGCGCCAGCCCTGGGGCATCAAGCTGGAAATGCGCCACGCGCCGGGCAGCGCCTTTGTTGACGGGCAGATGATCAAGGGCGTGCGCGAGCACCTGTTCGCCGTGCTGCGCGACATTGTCTACACCCACAACGAGATCGTGGCGCGCTTCGACCTGGAAGATCCCGCCAATATCACCAACGCGATCTTCTGCATCTTGCGCAACGCCGGTGTACTGGACCACAAGGGCCGGCCCGACCTGGTGGTGTGCTGGGGCGGGCATTCGATCCCGCGCAACGAATACGACTACACCAAGAAGGTGGGCTACGAGCTGGGCCTGCGCGGGCTTTCCGTGGCGACCGGTTGCGGGCCGGGCGCGATGAAGGGCCCGATGAAGGGCGCGACCATTGGCCACTCCAAGCAGCGCATCCGTGACGGACGCTATGTCGGCCTCACTGAGCCCGGCATCATCGCCGCTGAACCGCCCAATCCCATCGTCAACCAGCTGGTGATCCTGCCGGACATCGAGAAGCGCCTGGAGGCCTTTGTGCGCGTTGGCCACGGCATCATCGTGTTCCCGGGTGGTGCTGGCACGGCCGAGGAAATCCTCTACCTGCTGGGCTTGCTGCTTGATCCGGCCAATGCCAGCCAGCAGCTGCCGCTGGTGTTCACCGGGCCGCGCGAGAGTGCTGACTACTTCGACCAGCTCGATCGCTTCATTGCGCTGACGCTGGGAGAGCAAGCGCGCGAGCGCTATCGCATCATCGTCGGCGACCCGGCCGAGGTGGCGCGCGAAATGCAGCGTGGGCTGGAGGCTGTGCGCCGCTCGCGGCGCAAGGCTGGCGATGCCTACAATTTCAACTGGCTGCTCAAGGTGCCTGGCCCCTTCCAGCAGCCCTTTGATGTCACCCATGAGTCGATGGCCGGGCTTGGCCTGTCACTGGACCTGCCGGTACACGAGCGTGCCGCCAACCTGCGCCGTGCCTTCTCCGGCATCGTCGCCGGTAACGTCAAGGAATCTGGCCTGCGCCAGATCGAGGCCCACGGGCCATTCGAGTTGCGCGCCGACCCGCAGATTGCCGGGCCGCTGGATGAGCTGCTGCGCGCCTTCGTGGCCCAGGGCCGCATGAAGCTGGTGGGCGAATACAAGCCAAGTTACCGGGTCATTCGCTGACCGCCCCGCGGCCAAGAGCCGCGTCGGGCCTGTGACGTAGTTCCTGTTTCCCGTCCTGTACCGCGCGTACCTTGCAGGTCAATGCGCGGTAATAGGTCGTGTTTTTCATGAGCGATTACAAGTTGTCTGCGGGCTCTGCTCCTGCCGGTGCCGATGGCACAGGCGAGGCACCGGTGCGCCCGCCGCGCCGGACCGCAACGCCAAATCGCCATGGCGCCATTGCCCGCCAGTTGTTTACCTACACCAATTACAAGAACTGGGCCGACAAGGTCCGCACCGCCTGGGACCGCGAGGAGCAGGACGACGAGACTCCTGCGGCAGTCAAGCGCGCGAAGCGCTGAAGCAACATGGAACGCGTTGTCCAGTGGCTGGATGACCTCGAGGACCTGTGCTCAGTCGTGCGCCAGCACCTGGGCCTGTGGCCTGTGCAGCCGCCACGTCGCCACTGACCGCTGCGCCTGAGCGGCGCACTTGAATCCTCCGCTTGCGACCCCCATCCCGGCCCAGCCGGCGCAGCTGCCGTGCCGCCCAAGCAGGAGGGGAGATGACCGACAGCACGACCGAAACCCGTGGCTTCCAGGCCGAAGTCAGCCAGCTGCTCAAGCTGATGATCCATTCCATGTACAGCCACCGGGAAATTTTCCTGCGTGAGCTGATCTCCAATGCCTCGGATGCCTGCGACAAGCTGCGCTTCGCTGCACTGGCAGAACCTGCCCTGGCCAGCCAGGCGCCGGAGATTCGCATCGACTTTGATGCCCAGGCGCGAACACTGTCGGTCAGCGACACCGGTATCGGCATGGGACGCGAGGACGCGGCCCTGCACCTCGGCACCATTGCCAAGTCAGGCACGGCGGAATTCTTCGCCCTCCTCACCGGCGAGGAGCGCCAGGACAGTCAGTTGATTGGCCAGTTTGGTGTCGGCTTCTATTCGGCCTTCATCGTTGCTGATCGTGTCGAAGTCACTTCGCGCCGTGCCGGATCCTCGCCAGACGAAGGCGTGCGCTGGTCGTCTGCGGGCGATGGCGAGTTCACCCTGGAGACCGTTGAGCTGGCCGAGCCTGGCACTACCGTGCTGTTGCAGCTGAAGGAGGCGGCGGCGGAGTTTGCCGATGCCTTCCGCCTGAGGAGCCTCATTCGCAAGTATTCGGATCACATCGCCTTCCCGGTGCTGCTGCGAGCCGACGGCGGCAAGGGCGAGTACGACCGCGTCAACCAGGCCCAGGCGCTGTGGACGCGGCCCAAGGCAGAACTGACGGACGAGGACTACCAGCAGTTTTACCGGCACGTGTCGCACGATCCGGGCGAGCCGCTGGCCTGGAGCCATCACCGGGTTGAGGGCCGGCGTGAGTACACCACGCTCCTGTACCTGCCGAGCCATGCGCCCTTTGACCTCTACAACCATGAGGCACCGCGTGGGCTGAAGCTCTACGTGCGCCGTGTCTTCATCCTTGATGATGCCGAGCAGTTCCTGCCGCGCTACCTGCGCTTCATCAAGGGCGTGGTGGATTCGGCCGACCTGCCGCTGAACGTATCGCGGGAACTGCTGCAGCAGGATGATGACGTTCAGGCGATCAGGAGCGCCATCAGCCGCCGGGTGCTGGACATGCTGGAGCGCCTCGCCAGTGAAGACGCCGGGCGCTATCGCGACTTCTGGCGCGAATTTGGCAGTGTACTCAAGGAGGGCCTGGTCGAGGACCCGGCCAATGCTGAGCGCATCGCCGGACTGCTGCGCTTTGCCAGCACGGCGCAGGAAGATGACGCGCAGACGGTCTCGCTCGCCGATTACCAGTCACGCTTGCAGCCGGGCCAGTCGAAGATTTACTTCGTCATGGCCGACACAGCCACGGCGGCGCGGGGCAGTCCGCTGCTGGAAGGACTGCAGGGTCGCAAGGTGGAGGTGCTGCTGCTGTCGGATCGTGTGGATCCCTGGATTGCCGGCCAGTTGCCGCCGCAAGGCGAGCTTGGCTGGTGTGACGTGGCGCGCGATGCGCTGGCGCTCGACAGCTTGCCAGCGGTGGCTGACGCGCCGCAGGCAGCCTCTGCCGCAGAGGGTTTGTTCAAGCTGGCCAGCGAGCGCCTGGCCGGGCGCTATGCCGGTGTGCGGGCCAGCGAGCGTCTCTCCGAGTCTGCTGCCTGCCTGGTGCGCGCGGGCCAGGATCCCGGCCCGCAGCTGCGCCAGATCCTCAAGGCCGCCGGCCAGGAAATGCCGGAATTGAAGCCTTGGCTGGAGTTGAACGCTGCCCATCCGCTGGTCCTGCATCTTGGTGGACTCCGTGGCCAGGACTTTGATGAATGGCTTGAGCTGCTGGCCGATGAGGCCTTGCTGGCCGAGGGTGGGCAGCTGGCGGATCCAGCAGGATTCGTGCGGCGTCTGAATCGCATGTTGTTGAAGGCCAGCGCGAGCGAAAGCTGATAAATTTCACCGCATGCGTACCCAGTTGACGGCCGAGCAGTATCGGGTCACCCAGGAATGTGGCACTGAGCCGCCATTCACCGGGCGCTATTATCACCACGATGCCAGCGGGCGTTACCTCTGCATCTGTTGTGGCGAGGCGCTGTTTGCCTCGGCGGCGAAGTACGATTCGGGCTCGGGCTGGCCGTCATTCTGGCAGGCGCTGGCCGAAGGGCAGGTCGAGCAGCGCTTCGACGAATCTCATGGTATGCGCCGTACCGAGGTGCGCTGCGCCAATTGCAGCGCGCACCTTGGGCACTTGTTTGAGGATGGGCCCCAGCCTTCGGGGCTGCGCTATTGCATCAATTCCGCGGCGCTCGATTTCGCCCCGGCTGAGGAGGACTAATGCGAACCCTGTTGCTATCACTGCTGATCACGCTGCCCCTGGCTGCCCATGCCACCGACGAAGGGCAGGCGCCCGCAGCGCAGCCGCCCACACCGCCGGAACTCGTGGCCGCCGCCGCTGAGCCGCCGCAACCGCAATTGATTGTGGAGGAATTGGCTGCAGGCGTCGGCAGCCGGGTGGCCGAGTCGGGCATGCTGGCGGTCGTGCACTATACCGGCTGGTTGTTTGATGCCGCCGCGCCCGACCAGCGTGGCCGCAAGTTCGACAGCTCGCTCGACCGCAACAGGCCCTTTGTCTTTCCGCTAGGTGCCGGGCGTGTCATCCGCGGCTGGGACCAGGGCGTGGCCGGCATGCAGGTGGGTGCGCGGCGCCGCCTGATCATTCCGCCCGAGCTCGGCTATGGCGACCGCAATCTGGGCAATGGCCTGATTCCGCCAAATTCCACGCTGCTGTTTGAAGTCGAGCTGCTTGGCCTTGAGACGGTCACCAACGAGCCGGTGACCGAATAGCACCTTCCCGCAGTGACTTGATTGAGGACCTGACATGACATCGATCCGGATTTTCGCGTCGGCACTGCTGGCCCTGGCTTGCATTCCGGCGACCGCGGCAACGCTGATCCACGCCGGCAAGCTGATTGATTCCACGGGTGATGCGGTGCGTGAGCGCGTCACGGTGGTGGTGGAGGGCGATCGCATCACCGCCGTGGAGGCCGGGTTTCGCGCCGCGGCCGCGGGCGATGTGGTCATCGACCAGTCCGCGGCCACGGTCCTGCCCGGGCTCATGGACATGCACGTGCACCTGACCAGTGAGTTCGGCAGCCGTTCGGAGATCGACTCGGTCAAGAAGAGCGAGGCGGATCGTGCCTTCGATTCCGTGGTCTATGCCGGGCGCACCCTGCAGGCCGGTTTCACCACCGTGAGGAACCTCGGCGACCAGTTCGGCCTGTCCATTGCGCTCGCCCGCGCCATCGACGATGGGCGCATCGAGGGGCCACGCATTTTCACCTCGGGTCGTTCCATCGGCACGACCGGTGGACACGCGGATGCCAGCAACAGTTTCGGGCCCTTCCTCACCAGCGAAGATCCGCGCCTGATGACGGTATGCAGTGGGGCAGATGATTGTCGCGAGGCCGTACGCCAGCGCTACAAGGATGGCTCAAGCTCGATCAAGATCACCGCCACCGGCGGGGTCATGTCCATTGCCCGCTCCGGCACGGCACCGCAGTTCACCGACGCCGAACTGGCGGCGATTGTCGCCACGGCGCGCGACTACGGCTTCAAGGTGGCCGCCCATGCCCACGGCACCGAGGGCATGAAGCGCGCGGTCAAGGCCGGCGTGCATTCCATCGAGCACGGGACTTTCATGGATGACGAGATCATCGCCCTGATGAAGCAGCAGGGCACCTACCTGGTGCCGACCATCTCTGCCGGACGCTGGGTCTACGAGAAGGCGATGATCCCCGGCTACTTCAATCCGCTGGTGCAGCCCAAGGCGCTGGCCATCGGCCCGGTGATCCAGCAAACCTTTGCCAAGGCCCTGAAGGCGGGCGTTCCCATCATGTTTGGCACGGATTGCGGTGTCTGTCCCCACGGCAGTAACGGCAAGGAATTTGCCTACATGGTCGAGGCGGGCATGCCGGCGATGGCGGCGATACGCTCGGCCACCATCGTGCCGGCGCGTTACCTGGGCATCGAGCAGGACCTTGGCACGCTGGAAGCGGGCAAGATCGCCGACATCATCGCCGTGGCAGGCGACCCGCGCGAGGACATCGCCGTGTTGCAGCGCGTGCACTTCGTGATGAAGGCGGGAAAAGTCGTCAAGGGAAACTGACCGCGGGTCACACGGCCGGGTTCAAGCTGTAGGTGCCCGTCAGCCGGGCCTGCGCCAGCACATGACCGGCGATGGCCGCCTCGACCTCGGCACCGGTGAACGCACCCGCTACCGGGCAGCGCGCCACATCCAGCGCGTAGAGGATGAAGTGGTAGTGGTGCAGCAGCTCGTCATTCCATGGCGGGCAAGGGCCGTCGTAACCGAGCCACGGGCCTGACATCTGCGGATCCTTGGCGAACCAGCCGGTGTAGTCGTTGAGGCCCTGGCGGCTGCCGGCGGGGCCGGCCGGATCCTGCTTGCCGTGGGGCGTCACGCCATGCGAGCAGGCGCCTTGGGCGATGCTGCTCACGGATGGCGGGATATCCACCATCACCCAGTGGTAGAAGTTGCCGCGCGGAAGCTTGGCCGAAACGCTGCGGCCCTCACGATTGACGTCCTCACCGCGAGTGGGCACGTCGCTGTCCACGCAGATCAACACCAGCGAGCGGGTGCCCTCTGGCAGGCCGTTCCAATCCAGCGCGGGATTGAGGTTATCGCTGAGCGCCAGATGCGAATCGGCATCAGCCTTGCCAAAGGCAAAGCGCGGATCAATGCGCTCCATGTGGGTGATGTCGGTGGAGGACAATCGCATGGATCACTCCTGAGGGGCGGGCACCGGACTTGAGCGCAGCGAGACTAGCGCCTATTGTCGCCAACCGAAAGACCCCAGGGACATCCCATGAATCAGCCGAGGCCCGCCAGCGTCGAGAAGCTCTCCCTGCCTGGACCGACAGGGATGCTGGAGGCGTTGCTGGAGCGCCCCGAGCAGGCACAGGCCGGACGCATCGCCGTGATCTGCCACCCGCATCCACTGTTCGGCGGAACGATGCAGAACAAGGTGGTGCACATGCTGGCGCGCTGCGCCCAGGACCTGGGCGTCACCACGCTGCGCTTCAATTTCCGCGGCACCGGCCAGAGTGAGGGCCAGTACGACAATGGCCAGGGCGAAACCGAGGATGCCATTGCAGTGGTGGACTGGGCGCGCAAGGAGTTGGGCGCCGAGCGGCTGTGGGCCGCGGGATTTTCCTTCGGCAGCTTCGTCGCCTTCCAGATGGCGAGTCGCTGCCAGGCCGAGCGCCTGGTGATGGTGGCGCCACCGGTGCAGCGATTTGATTTCGCGGCCTTGTCACTGCCGCCCTGCCCCTGGCTGGTGGTACAGGGTGATGCCGATGAACTGGTCAACCATGAGGCGGTTGTCGGCTGGGCAACTGCGCTGTCACCGGCGCCACAGGTGGTGTTGTTGCCGGGGGTTGATCATTTCTTTCACGGCCGGCTGACTGAATTGCGCGGCGTGGTGAGCGACTGGCTGGAACAGCCCTAGAAAAACAAACGGGGCGGCTTGCGCCGCCCCGTCATTACGCCAAGTGCGTTAACGAATGCCGGATTAACCGACCATCTCGTTGAGGGCCTTGAGGGCGCGGATCCGCACCTTCTTCGAAGCCGGCTTGGCCTTGATCATCATCTTCTCGCCAGTGAACGGGTTGACGCCTTCACGCGCCTTCGTTGCCGGCTTCTTGACGACGCGCATCTTGCACACGCCGGGGAAGGTGAATACGCCTGCATTCTTCAGCGCCTTCTTCATGACGCCGTTGAGTGAGTCGAACACCGCACCAACCTGCTTCTTGGTCAGGTCAGTCTGTTCTGCGATCGCCGTGACGATCTGCGACTTGGTCGGAGCCGCGTTCTTCTTCGCCATTGAGTTTCTCCTGTGGGTTATCAGTGGCGGGCTCAATCCCGCCGTTGTCGCAATTCGGCGTGAACGATAACACTTTAATTCACGCGACATAAGAGGGGCGATTGCAAAAAGTGGCGGTTTTCCCCGGCCCGCGCGTAGCGCTTGACAATTCAGTCGAGGATGAACTCGCGCGTGATGCGAGCACGCAGTGGTGGTGTCGGTGCGCCCGGGCTCGCCTCGATATCGATGATCACCACTTCGCGCTGGCGCAGTTCAACGGTGCCGATGACCGTTCCGGTGTCGCTCTGCCTCAGGCCCAGGCGATCGCGCTCACCGAGCAGGCTGATGCGCGTCGCATTCACCGGGACGCCAGCCGCCACCAGTGTTCCCTGGGCGTTGCGGGCCTGCACACTGACCATCAGCAAAGCTAGATTGGGTCTCTGCTTGATGTCGTAACTCTCTGCAATCTCTAAGGGCAGGTCCTCGGTCAAGGTCAGTGCGTAGTACATGCGGTGACTGCCGGCGTCGACCTGGCCGGAGTCCTGAAAGGCGCGTGCAGCGGGCGGCGGTGAGCCGCCACCGCAGCCGCTGAGGGCCACGGCAATGGCCAGGCTGAGGCTGGAAAGCAGGCTGTGGCGCGGCATGGCCTAGCTGATCAGGATGCGCAGAGCCTGCAGCCCGATGATCAGCACCAGCGGTGAGAAATCGAGCCCGGCGGCGACCGGCAGCAGGCGGCGGATGGGCCGCAACAGGGGTTCGCACAGGTCAGACAGCAGCCCGGTAGCCGGGTGGTAGCTGCCCTGGGCCAAAAACGACATCAGGGCATAGATAAAGACGGCGATGGAGTAGAGCTGAAGTGTCGTGATCAGCAGCTGGCGGGCCGCAGCCAGCAGCATTGGCACAGCTGGGATCATGGCGCCGGTGACCAGCCAGAACACCGCTGCCGTAGCCGCAAGCTGCCACAAGAAGGTGGCCACCAATGAGGCCGTATCCACTGCCCCCGCGGATGGCAACACTCGTCGCAGCGGTGCCACCAGCCATTGGGTCAGGGTGACAATGGCCTGGGCCAGCGGATTGCGGAAATTGGCGCGGACCAGCACCAGCAGGAAGCGCAGCAGGAACAGGTAGACACCCAGCGTCAGCACGGTATCCACAATGAAGATCAGGGCATCCATCGTCGTTTGATCCTAGGGTGTTGAGGCGAGTTCGGCTGAGCGATTGCGTGCTGCGCTGACCGCTTGCAGGAAGGTTTCCCGCCACGCCGGGTCGGCCAGCACGGCCAGTGCTGCGGCGGTGGTACCGCCGGGGGAGGTCACGCTCTGGCGTAATTCGGCCGGCGACTGGCTCGAGGTCCGCGCCATCTGTGCGGCACCCGCCAGCGTTTCCACCGCCAGGCGACGCGCGGTTGCGGCGGGCAGGCCCTCGCGTTGCGCCGCGGCCTCCAGCATCTCGATCAGCAGGAACAGGTAGGCCGGCCCGCTGCCGGATACGGCGGTCACGGCATCCATCTGCGACTCGTCATCGAGCCACACGCAACTACCCACGGCACCCAGCACACGCTGGGCCTGGGCACGATGTGCAGCGGTGACTCCCGGACCGGCCCACAGGCCGGTGATGCCGGCGGCAATCAATGCCGGGCGATTGGGCATGCAGCGAATCACGCGCGCACTTTCGCCCAGCCACTGGCCGAGATCGTCGATCCGGGTGCCTGCGGCAATGGACAGCACCAAGGGGCGGTTTGTGCCTTGTGCTGCGGGCGCCAACCCGCGGGCCACAGCCTGCATTTGCTGCGGCTTGACCGCCAGCACCCAGGTGGCCGCGGCGATCACCGCCTCGAGGTTGTCGGCAAAGACCGCCAGGCCCGGATAACTGTCGGCCAGTCGCCGGCGGGTGGCGGGGTCGGGATCAGCCACGCGGATGCCGGCCATCGGCCAGCCGTTGTCCAGCAGCCCGCCGATCAAGGCAGTGGCCATCTGGCCGCCGCCGATGAAAGCCAGTGTGTCCCTGGGTGAAGTGCTCATGAGTTGGACATTGTAGTGTGCGGCGCAGGCGTGTCCCGGGGTCCGAACAAGGCCGAGCCGATGCGCAGGTGCGTGGCGCCTTCCGCTATGGCCTGCTCGAAGTCGCCACTCATACCCATGGAGAGTACGTCCAGTGCATGGCCGCGGCCATTGAGTGCGGCCAGCTGCTCGCGCAGCATGGCGAACCAGGCGCGCTGTCGCGCGGGCTCGGTTTCTTCGGGAGGCAGGCACATCAGGCCGCGCAATTTCAATCGCGGCAGCCCGGCCACGATGTCGGCCAACGAGGCGAGATCGTCTGCCCGGCAGCCGGACTTGCTGGCCTCATCGCCAAGATGTAACTGCAGGCAGACCTGCAGCGGCGCTGCCTGGTGCGGGCGCTGGGCCGACAGCCGCTCGGCGACGCGCGGCCGATCCAGCGAATGCACCCAGTCGAAATGCTCGGCCACCACGCGTGTCTTGTTGGCCTGCAGGCTGCCAATGAAATGCCAGCACAATTTGTCATTGCCGAGATCTGTGCGATGCCGCTCAGCTTCCTGCAGGTAGTTTTCGCCAATATCACCTAATCCGGCAGCCACCGCGGCGCGCAGTCGCAGCAGCGGCTGGCGCTTGGCGACACCGATGAGGGTAATGCCCTTGGGGCTGCGACCTGCCCGGGTCGCTGCCTGGGCCACCCGGTCCCGCAGCTGGACCAGGTGGGATGCTGGATTTTGAGGATTAGTTAACATATTGGGGCCCTGGGGTCAGGGCTATACTGCCTGCGGCCTCGGCAGGCCCATATTCGGCCCCGTCGGGCCGACCGCCGGGATTGAAGCCAGGGAGACAAGATGGCTGTTGATATTGCCCAACTCTTGGCGTTTTCCGTCAAGAACAACGCTTCGGACCTCCATCTGTCCGCTGGCGTACCGCCGATGATCCGCGTCGACGGTGACATGAAGCGCGTGAACATGCCTGCACTGACCCACAAGGAAGTGCACAGCATGGTCTACGACATCATGAACGACAAGCAGCGCAAGATTTACGAAGAGTTCTTCGAGACCGACTTTTCGTTCGAGATCCCCAACCTGGCGCGCTTTCGTGTCAACGCCTTCAACCAGAACCGCGGCGCCGGCGCCGTGTTTCGCAACATCCCCTCGCTGATCCGTACGCTCGACGACCTCAATGCGCCGAAGGTCTTCAAGGACCTGTGCATGTTGCCGCGCGGCATGGTGCTGGTCACCGGACCCACCGGCTCCGGCAAGTCGACGACGCTGGCGGCGATGGTCGACTACGTGAACATCAACCGCCCGGACCACATCCTCACGATCGAGGACCCGATCGAGTTCGTGCATGAGTCCAAGCGCAGCCTGATCAACCAGCGTGAAGTGCATCGCGACACGCTCGGCTTCGCCGAGGCGCTGCGCTCGGCGCTGCGCGAGGACCCGGACGTGGTGCTGGTCGGCGAAATGCGCGACCTGGAAACCATCCGCCTGGCGCTGACTGCGGCCGAGACCGGCCATCTGGTGTTCGGCACCCTGCATACCAGTTCCGCGGCCAAGACCGTCGACCGTATCGTTGACGTGTTCCCGGCCGCCGAGAAGGAAATGGTGCGGGCCATGCTCTCCGAGTCACTGCGCGCGGTGATTTCGCAGACGCTGCTCAAGCGCCTCGGTGGTGGTCGCGTGCCGGCACACGAGATCATGATCGGCACGCCGGCCATCCGTAACCTGATCCGCGAGAACAAGATCGCGCAGATGTATTCGTCAATCCAGACCGGCCAGGCGCAGGGCATGCAGACCCTCGACCAGTGCCTGCAGGACATGCTGCAAAAGGGTCTGGTGAGCAAGGAAGAAGCGCGCCACAAGGCGCAGAACAAGGACTCGCTGTAAGCAGCGCGTCGCCTAGGGAGGGCTTGAATGGATCGCGAACAGGCAATCAGGCTGATGCAGGACCTGCTGCGCAGGATGGTCGAGCGCAAGGGCTCGGACCTGTTTATCACTGCGCAATTCCCGCCTGCGATCAAGATTGATGGCGAGGTGCGCCCGCAGACCGACAAGGTGCTGAGTTCGGACCAGAGCGCCGTGCTGGTGCGTTCCATCATGAACGACCGCCAGACGCGTGAGTTTGACGCCACCAAGGAATGTAATTTCGCCATTGCCCCGCCGGGCATCGGCCGTTTTCGTGTCAGCGCCTTCATTCAGCAGGGCAACACCGGCTGCGTGATCCGCCAGATCAACGCCAAGATCCCCACCATCGAGGAACTGGAGCTGCCGCCTATCCTGAAGGACATCGTGATGTCCAAGCGTGGCCTGGCGATCGTCGTCGGCGCCACCGGCTCGGGCAAGTCCACCACGCTGGCCTCGATGGTCGGCTACCGCAACGAAAAAACTCGCGGCCACATTGTCACCATTGAGGACCCGGTGGAGTATGTGCACCCGCATCGCGGCTGCGTGGTCACCCATCGCGAGGTCGGCGTCGACACGGACAGCTGGCATACGGCGCTGAAGAACACCCTGCGCCAGGCGCCGGACGTGATCATGATCGGCGAAATCCGCGATCGCGAGACCATGGAATATGGCATCCAGTTTGCCGAGACCGGCCACCTGGTGCTGGCCACGCTGCACGCCAACAGCTCCAACCAGGCGCTGGATCGCATCATCAACTTCTTTCCCGAGGAGAAGCGCGAGCAGCTGCTGATGGACCTGTCACTGAACATCCGCGCCATGATCTCGCAGCGGTTGATCCCGCGTGAGGCGGCCGAGGGCCGCATCGCCGCGATGGAAATCATGATCGGCACGCCGCTGATTTCCGACCTGATCTTCCGTGGCGAGGTCTCCAAGATCAAGGAAGTGATGGCCCGCTCCAATCGCCTGGGCATGAAAACTTTCGACCAGGCACTGTTCGACCTGTACGAATCCGGGCAGATTTCCTACGAGGAAGGCCTGCGCAATGCGGATTCGAAGAACGAACTGCGCCTGCGCATCAAGCTCGACAGCAAGCGCGAAGACAAGCTGTCGCATGAGAGCGCAAGCTCACTGAAGATGGTCGAAGAGACAGACGATGGCCAAGTCTACTGAGGTTCCCGAGGCGGCTGCACTGGAGACCGGCGACAACGGCGGTTTCAGCCTGAAGCCGTTGCTCAAGCTGATGGCCGACAAGAAGGCCTCGGACCTCTTCTTCACCTCGAACGCGCCGATCAAGATCAAGATCGAGGGCGTCATCTATCCGGTCAACAAGCATGTGCTGACGCCGGAACAGGTGCGTGGCATCGCCTACGGCATGATGACCCCGGACCAGCTGGACCACTTCCAGAACCAGATGGAGATCGACTTCGCCATCTCCGAGCCTGGCGTCGGCCGCTTCCGTGCGGCGCTGTTCCACCAGCGCGGCTTTCCGGCAATGGTGCTGCGCTACATCTGCGTGGATACACCGCGCCTCGACCAGCTCGGCCTGCCCGACACCCTGCGCGACCTGGCCATGCTCAAGCGCGGCCTGATCCTGATGGTGGGCGCCACCGGCTCCGGCAAGTCAACTTCCCTTGCGGCAATGATCAACCACCGCAACGAGAACTGCTCGGAACATATCCTCACCATCGAGGACCCGATCGAGTTCCTGCACAAGAACCGCAAGGCCATCGTCAACCAGCGCGAAGTCGGGCTCGACACCCGCAGCTTCGGCCGCGCGCTGCGCGCCTCGATGCGCGCAGCACCTGACGTGATCCTGATTGGCGAGATCCGCGATCGCGAGACCATGGAGTCGGCCATTACCCTGGCCGGCACCGGTCACCTGTGCATCGCCACGCTGCACGCCAATAACTGCGCCGAGACGCTCGATCGCGTCATCAACATGTTCCCGCGCGACCAGCACGCGCAGATCTTCCTCGACCTGTCGCAATACCTGCGCGCGATCGTCTCGCAGCGCCTGGTGCGCGGTCGCAACAACAAGCGTTGCGCGGCCGTCGAGGTGATGCTGAACACCCCGCATATCTCCGACCTGATCAAGAAGGGCGACGTGATTGCGGTGAAGGAGGCGATGCTGTCCTCCAATGAGCGTGGCATCCAGAATTTCGATACCGCGCTTCTGCACCTGTACAAGGAAGGGCGCATCGACATCGAGGAAGCGCTTTCCAACGCCGACTCGCGCACCAACCTCGAGGCGCGCATCAACTTCGGCTGAGCGGTCGATTACGCGCTTTGCGATTCGGCCTTCGCCTCGGGACCGCTCGTTCACTCTCTCGCGGCCTCAATGCTCGATCGCACCGGTGTGCGACCCGCCGGCCCACGCTCGCTCGCTCAGCCCGAACTTATTCGCTCGCTCACGCGGGCCGTCTGGCCGCACGCCTGTGGCGCGGCGCCGGGGCGGGGGCCAGGAGTGAGCGAATAAAGGGGTCCCTGAGCGAACGACGGGCCCCCGACACGAAAGCTGCGCCATCCGCAAATGTATGCAGCGCGCACAGGGTGGGCGCGAATTGATGTCAGTCGCTGAACACCGTGGCGGCGTCGAACACGGGACCGTCGACGCAGACGCGCTTCATGGCCGGGCCGTCAGCCGTCTGTACTAGGACGGTGCAGCCGGCACAGCCGCCCACGGCGCAGGCCATGTTCTCCTCCAGCGACACCTGGCAGGGAATGCCCTGGCGACGCGCCACGGCGGCCGCAGCGCGCAGCATCGGCGTCGGTCCGCAGGCGAACATCTCCACTTCCTCGCGCTCATCAGCTGACAACGCTGCCAGCCAGGTGTCGGCGAGGTCGGTGACATAGCCGGTGTGGCAGTGATCGAAGCCGCTCAGGCTGGCCAGGCGGCTGGGGATGCCCCAGTCCTCCAGGAGCGGCATGCAGGCATTCGTTGAGGCAGCTATACCGCTTACGGCAATGGCGCTGGTCTTCACCTCGAAGGGAAAGGGGATTTCCGAACCCATCAGTACCAGTGGCTTCCAGCCGCTGGCCGCATCGGCCGCCAGGGTCTCGGCCATGAAGATCATTGGCGGGATGCCGACACCACCGCCGACCAGCAGGGGGCGCGGTCGCTCACGATGGGCAACAAAGCCACGGCCAATCGGCCCGAGGCAGGACACGGTGTCGCCCACTCGCCGCCGGGTGAGCGACTGCAGGCCGTGGCCGACAATCTTGTAGAGCACCTCGATCCAGCCCTCGCTGGCCGAGACGCGCTGGATCGACAGCGGCCGGCGCATGGGCAGCTCCGGCCCGCAGCTCAAGTGCACAAAGCTGCCGGGTGTGGCGCTGGCGGCGCAGCGCGGCGCCTGCAGGCGTATCTGGTACTGGCCGGCGGCGAAGGCCTGTTGCGAGAGGACGCGGGCGTCTTCCAGGAAGAGGGTGCCGCGATGCGGGCGAGGCGTCGTAGCGCTCACGGCAGGTGGGCGCGACGCGCAGTGGCAATGTGATCAAGCACGGCCATGCGTACCGCCACGCCATTGGTCACCTGCGCACGAATCACGGACTGCGCGCCGTCGGCCACCTCGCCATCGATCTCGACGCCGCGATTCATTGGCCCGGGATGCATGACGATGGCCTCGGCGCGTGCACGCGCCAGGCGCGCCGGCGTCAGGCCGTAGCGCTGGTGATACTGCTCGGCGTCCGGCAGCTGGGCTTCGGCCATGCGTTCCTTCTGGATGCGCAGCATCATCACCACGTCGGCGTGGTCGAGCGCCTTGTCCAGTGATTCCATGCGCACGGCGCGGCTCATCTCGCCGGCCTCGGGCATGAATTCCGTTGGCGCGGCAAAGCGGATCTCGGCGACACCCAGCGCGGTCAGGGCGCGATAGGTCGAGCGCGCGACGCGCGAATGGCGCAGGTCGCCGACGATCGTGACCACCAGGTCGCGAAAGCCACCCTTGAACTGGTGAATGGTCAGCGCGTCGAGCAACCCCTGGGTCGGGTGCGACAGGTGGGCCTCGCCGCCGGAGATGACGCTGGCCTGCGGGCCTAAGTGCTCAGCCACGAAGTCAGGCACGCCCGGCACCGAGTCGCGAATGATGAACACATCCACCTGCATGGCCTGCAGCGTGTAGACGGTGTCGAGCATGGACTCGCCCTTGGCGCGCGAGGACAGCATCAGGTCGAGGTTGAGCACGTCGGCGCCCAGGCGCCGTGCCGCCAGCTCGAACGAGGCGCGGGTGCGGGTCGAGGGCTCGGAGAACAGGTTGGCGACCGTCCAACCCGCCAGGGCCTGGCCGCGTGCGGGCAGCTGCCCGGGGCGACGCAGGAAGTGCTGGGCGCGATCCAGCAGTTCACGGATCAACTCCGCATCCAGTCCTTCAAGGGAAATCAGGTGGCGCAGGCGTCCGTTGGCGTCGAGCTGTGAGAGAGCCTGCATGTTTGCCCGTTCGGTCAGGGCTGCGCGCGCAGCCATTGCAACAGAAGCAGCCTCGCTGCCTCGCGGTCGACTTCGCCGTGCTGCACCCGCCGCCCCAGGCGACCGTCGCGACGACGCTCGCGCAGTTCCTCCTCGGCTTCCCGCGAGGAGAGGTGCTCATCCACGGTATGGACTTCCAGTCCGTGGCGCGCACCCAGTTCATAGGCGAACTGCGTGGCAGCCTCTGCCAGAGCGCCAGGACTGCCGTCGTCATTATAGGGAAGGCCGACCACCAGCGCCGCGGGTTGCCAGTCGGCGAGGCAGCGCGCGATGCCGTCCCAGTCGGGCTGGCCGTCGCGGGCAGTGATGGTGGCAAGCGGCTCGGCGGTCCGGCTCAGGGTATTGCCGACCGCGACGCCAATGCGTCGAAGGCCGAAATCAAAGGCGATGACCGTGCGCGCAGGGGGCGCAGGCATTGTGCTCAGGCGCGTCCCGCGACCGGGCTGATCCGGTTCAGCTCGACGCCGAGCAGGCGCGCAGCGGCCTGCCAGCGCTGCTCATAGGGCAGGTCAAATACCAGGCTGTCGTCGCAGGGCACCGTCAGCCAGGCGTTCTGCAGCATTTCTTCCTCAAGCTGACCGGCATCCCAGCCGGCGTAGCCCAGCGCCACCAGGGCGCGCCTGGGGCCCTCGCCCTTGGCCATGGCCGCCAGGACATCACGCGAGGTGGTCACATGCAGGGAGTCGGACACCGCGAGTGTCGAGTCCCAGCTGCCTTCGCCGGGCGGATGCAGCACAAAGCCACGATCCGCCTGAACCGGGCCACCGCGCATCACCGGCATCTCGGCCAGGCGCTCGTCAGAGGCGACCAGTTCAAGCTGCTCCAGCACTTCGGCGAGCTTCATCTCCAGCGGCTGGTTGATCACGATGCCCAGCGCGCCGCGCTCGGAGTGCTCGCAGATCAGGGTCACGGAATGGTGGAAATTGGGATCTGCCAGGGTCGGCATCGCCACCAGCAGCTGATTATTGAGGTAGGGGCCAGAATTCATGGCCCTAGTATCGGCCCCCTGTCGCCGGGGGTCAAAATCGCTCCCGGCAATTGCGACCTGATTATCATCGCGAGCTGGCTGGTGCGCGCACCGAGGAGCCGGCAAGTTCGCCGCCGACGAACTGCCATTCGTAGGAAAAACGCAGGGAATCGTGCCTGGCCGCCAGCTCGGTCGGGAAGGCCTCGAAGGGTGCCGCCAGTCGCAGGATTTCCAGTGCCGCCTGATCCAGTTCAGCGTGGCCGCTGCTGCGGCGGATGCGAACTTCCAGCAGGCTGCCTGAGGAACGCAGTGCAACTTCGACCACCGGGTTGCCGCTGAGTTGCCGGCGCCGGGCCTCATTGGGGAAGTTCATCGTGCCGAGGCGTTCGACACGCCGCCGCCAGGAATCCAGGTAAACGGCGACCGAGGATTCACGCGTGCTGGGTGTGACCAGCAGTTCACGCCGGGTCGGACCCTTCAGCCGCAGGTTGACGTCATCCTCGGCGGTCTGCAGCTCCTGGGGTTGCCCGGCGATTACCTGGCGCGGCACCTGGGCCTCGGAAGTTACTGGTCGATTGGCATCGGCGAGCATGCGGGCAATGCCGCGCACGCTGGCCAGCAAGCTGGACTCACCACCGGACGGTCCAGTGGCCGCCTGCGCGCGCGACTGGCCATCAATTTCGCCTTCCAGGTCTTCTGCGCCCTCGGCCGCGCGTGGCAATCGCGAGGCTTCGCCGGCGCCGGCATTGCCTGCACCCACCTGGGTCTGTTCGGCCAGGTAGCGGGCGTCATCATTGCTGGTGGATTGGGGTAAGTCGCGGCCGACCAGCATGACCTCAAGCGTTGGCACCAGGGACGAGTCGTGCTCGGGCGGGGCAAAGGTCACGCCGAGGATGACGATCAGGTGGAACAGGCCGGCCAGGAACAGCATCGCCGTCAGGCGATCATTGTCCGAGGCAGGTCCTGCCGTGCTGATCTCCTCGCTCATGCCGACTGCTGTGTGCCCGTCAAGATGGCCTCAATCAACTGCCCGGCAATGTCGGTGCCGGCCTGGGCGTCGATTTCGCGGATTCCGGTGGGGCTGGTCACGTTGATCTCGGTGACGAAGCCGCCGATGACGTCGAGGCCGACGAACATCATGCCCTGCTCACGCATGACCGGGCCGATGCGCGAGCACAGCCAGCGGTCACGATCATTGAGCTCGCGCACCTTGCCCTTGGCGCCTGCGGCCAGATTGCCGCGGTGGTCACTGCCGGTGGGAATGCGCGCCAGCGCCCAGGGCACAGGCTCGCCATTGACCAGCAGGATGCGCGCATCCCCGGTGCTGGCGATCTCCGGCAGGTAGCGCTGCACGATGGCATAGCGCGTGCCGTATTCGGTCAGGGTCTCGAACACCACCTGGGCATTCTTATCGTCCTGGCCCAGCACGAAGATCGAGCGCCCGCCCATGCCATGCAGCGGCTTGCATACCACCTGGCCATGCTCGGCGAGGAAGGCCTCCATGCGCTTCATGTCGCGGGTGATCAGGGTCGGCGCGCAACAGTCGGCGAACCAGGCGGTGTAGACCTTCTCGTTCATGTCGCGCAGGCCACGCGGGTTGTTGATCACCCGTGCCCCGGCAGCCACGGCACGCTCGAGCAGGTAGGTGGTGTAGATGTACTCGGAATCGAAGGGCGGGTCCTTGCGCATCAACACCATGTCGCCTGTGCCGAATGCCCGGTCGACCGGCGGGCCCAGGCGGTACCAGTCAGGGCCGTCCCCGCTCACATCGATGGGCGTGAGGCGTGCCTGTGCGACCCCATTACGCGTGCAGAAATCGTGCTGGGTGAAGAAAAACGTCGGCAAATCATGGCGCCGCGCTGCTCGCAGCATGGCGACGGTGGAGTCCTTGGCGGGCTGGATGCCGGCCAGGGGGTCCATCAGGACCACGAGGGTGGGGCGCTGGGAGGTCAAATCAACTCCTGCAGATTAGCCGTAATGTGACGTGCATCCTGCCCGTCGGGGGGTGTTGTCATAGTACACCTACGACCGTCAGCGCCCCCTGCACTGACGGCCTCGTGCCGTGGCAGGGGGTGGGCCGATATGTTAAAAGGAGGCCGCTCCGGCGACGATACCGCGGGCGTCCACAGTTTGGAATTTCGAGCGCCCGACCGGAGCAAGGCGGGGGCCGGAGGTACCCGATGGAAACTGCAGCCATCAGTTCGGGCCAGCGCCTGAGTGGACTCAAGGTGTTGGTCATCGACGACAGCAAGACGATCCGGCGCACGGCCGAGACCCTGCTGTCCAAGGAGGGCTGCGAAGTCTTCACCGCGGTCGATGGTTTTGATGCCTTGTCCAAGATTGCCGACCACCAGCCCGACGTGGTGTTTGTCGACATCATGATGCCGCGCCTGGACGGCTACCAGACCTGTTCGCTGATCAAGCACAACAAGGTGTTCAAGGCGATACCGGTCATCATGCTGTCGAGCAAGGACGGATTATTCGACCGGGCCCGCGGCCGTATCGTGGGTTCCGAGCATTACCTGACCAAGCCGTTCACGCGCGACGAGTTGTTGTCCGCGATTGAGCAGCATGTAGGCCGCTAAGGCGGCAGCGGGGAGGGCGCGACATGGCCTTGATCCTGATAGTGGATGATTCACCGACCGAGGTGCACCAGATGCGTCGCGTGCTGGAGCAGCATGGCTTCACCACTCAATCGGCAGCGGACGGTGCTGAGGGTGTGCGCATGGCGCGCGAAATGCGCCCGGACCTGATCCTGATGGATATCGTGATGCCCGGTGTTGATGGTTTTCGCGCCACGCGCGAGCTGTCCAACGATCCGGCCACGCGCGCGATCCCGGTGATCATGGTGTCGAGCAAGAGCCAGGAGAGCGACCGCGTCTGGGGCATGCGCCAGGGTGCGGTGGACTACCTGGTCAAGCCCGTCGGTACCGACCAGCTGGTCCAGAAGGCGCAGGCCGCGCTGCTGGCGGGCTGACAAGGATGCCGCCAGAGGAGACGCTCCGGGCCCTGCGCGATCGGCCATTTGAATTGTTACTGGCGCTCGAGGCCCAGGCCCGGGCCGTGGCGGCCGGTGCCCGTGATGGTCCCGGCGAGCAGGAATGGATTGGCGTGGCGTTTCGCCTGGGGGGCGAGACCTTCCTGGTGGGACGCGACGAGGCGCGAGAGGTGATGGGCGTGCCAGCGACGATGACGCGTGTGCCAGGTGCACGCCGCTGGATATGCGGGCTGGCCAATGTGCGCGGGCAATTGCTGCCGATCATTGACCTGAAGCAATACCTCGGCAGCGGCGAGACCGTGCCTGGGCGCAATACCCGGGTGATCGTGGTCAATCACCGCGAAGTGCCGGCCGGCCTGCTGGTGGATGAAGTGCTGGGATTCCGCCGCTTCGCTGATCGCGAATACGGCAGCGAGTCTGCGCCGACGATGATCCGCTGCGAGCATTACCTCGCAGGGGCTTTTCGTCGTGGCAGCGAATCCTGGCCGGTGATGAGCCTGAAGAAACTGGTGGAGAGCCCTGCCTTCCTGCAGGGCTCTTCCTGAGCCGCAATGCGGCGGGTGGAGTAAGAACGAATGGTCAACGGGCCCGACAAGCGACACACCGCGCGCTGGATGCCGCTCCTGCTGGGAACGGGCATCGCGGCGCTCGTGGTGGCGGCAGCGATGCTGTTTCTGTCGGCGCGGGCGCAGGAGCATGACCGTAGCTATCGCCGCCATGTCACTGAACTCAGCGTGCTGGCCGCGGCATTGCCGACCCAGGCCGCTGCTGCGGGTCGCGGCGAGGAAGCCGCATTTGATCGCCTCAAGGTATCGCACGCCCGCCTGAAGCTGATCCTGGCCGAGATCGAGGCCGGCAGCGCAGCGTTTGATGCGCTCTCCAGCACCAGTGCACGCAAGCTCGGCGGCGAGCGCGGCTGGCTGGCGGTACTCGAGGGCACCGAGCAGGTGCTCGCAGGGCGCGCCGCTGCGGCGGAGCTTCGCACCTGGGCGAGTGAATCCCGTGAAGGCCTGCTCAAGGTCATGGCCGCCACTGGCGATGCCGTTGGCGCGCCGGGGGGTGCAGTGGCGCTGCGCGCCCTGCCGCGTTTCGAGTCAGTAGGCCAGCGCACGGCCGATGACCTGCAGTTGCTGGCCAATGGTTCGGGCGAGAGCGCGGTGCTGGCGCGACGCCTGAGCGAGAACTCATCCTTGCTGACGCAGTTCCTTGCCGGCCTGGCAGGCGAGGAGTCAGGCGCTGGGGTTCCACGCCTGGGGGGTGAGGCGGCATCGCGCCTGGCCCAGGCTCGCGATGCCTATGCTGATTTCGAGCGCCAGCTGCGCGGCACCTTGCAGCGCGCCGGCACCATGGCCACGGCACAGCGCGCCGGTGCCGCACTGGGACGTACCGGGGATGAACTCTACGGCAGCCTGACTCGTCAGTCGGCCGAGGACAGCGGCTCCTCGTGGATAGCGAGCCCTTGGCCTACGCTCGCTGCGGTGCTGGTCGCGCTCTTGTGCCTGGCCGGTGCGGCCTGGTTGTGGACCTCGGCGGCCAACCTGCATCGCGCAGTAGAAGCAGATGGTGTGCGCAACCGGCGCAACCAGGATGCCATCCTGCGCCTGCTGGATGAGATGTCGAGCCTGGCCGATGGTGACCTCACCGTGCAGGCCACGGTGACGGATGACATCACCGGGGCGATTGCCGATTCAATCAATTATGCAATCGAGGCGCTGCGTGACCTGGTCTCGACCATCAATGCCACGGCTGTGCAACTCGATTCTGCCGCGCGCCAGACCCAGGCCGCCGCCGGCCACCTGGCCAAGGCGAGCGTGGCGCAGTCACGCCAGGTAGCAGCCGCCACGGATGCGGTCGGCGCCATGGCGACGTCCATCGAGGAAGTCTCGGGCAATGCCGAGCGTTCCGCCGACGTCGCACGTCACGCCGTGGACGTGGCCCACAAGGGTGGCGATGCCGTGCGTCGCACCATTGATGGCATGAACACCATCCGCGAGACCATCCAGGATACGTCCAAGCGCATCAAGCGCCTGGGCGAGAGCTCGCAGGAGATCGGCAACATCGTCGAGTTGATCAACGATATCGCCGAGCAGACCAACATCCTGGCGCTTAATGCCTCGATCCAGGCCTCGATGGCCGGCGAGTCCGGCCGCGGCTTTGCCGTGGTGGCGGATGAAGTGCAGCGCCTGGCCGAGCGTGCCGGCCATGCCACGCGTCAGATCGAGGTGCTGGTACGCACCATCCAGACCGACACCAACGAGGCCGTGGTGTCGATGGAGCGCACCACCACCGACGTGGTGGGCGGCGCACTGCTGGCGGAAAACGCCGGCGCTGCGCTCGGTGAGATCGAGGACGTCTCCAACCAGATCGCCAGCCTGGTACAGAACATTTCCGCCAGTGCGCGCCAGCAGGCTGCGACCTCGGCACACATCTCGCGCACCATGCAGGTGCTGCGCGAGATCAGCCAGCAGTCCGCCGACAACACCAGTGCCACTTCAAGCGCCATCGGCCGCCTGGCCGACCTCTCGGCCGAGCTGCGCCAGTCCGCCGCCGGCTTCCGCCTGCCGGTGGAGCTGCCGGCCAGCAACCGTCGTGGCACCAGGACCGCAACGCCCGCAGCGACGCCGTTGCCGCGCGCCGGCACTGCAGGCTGACCCACGTGCTGGAGCGGATCCCGGTCAACGAGCAGGCATTGCACCTCGTCGCACGCGAGCTGGCAGCCTCGCTGAATGACGTGCGCATCGCCCTGGAGGCGGCCGCCGAACGTCCCGACGACGACACCACCCTGCCGCAGGCGATTGAATCGCTGCATGCGGTTCGCGGCGTGCTGCGCGTGGTCGAAGTCCATGGCGCGGCATTGCTGGCCGAGGAAATGGAAAACACTGCCAGCTGGATGGCGGGTGCCAGGCTGGAACTCCGCCAGCGCATGGAGACCCTGGATGCGCTGATGCGCGGCACCGTGCAGTTGCTGGCGTATTTCGAGCGCGTACTTGGCGGCGGCCGTGACCTGGCACTGGTGCTGTTGCCCTGGCTCAACGACCTGCGCGCGGTGCGTGGCGCGCCGCTGTTGTCGGAAGGTACGCTGCTGTCGCTGAACCTGAGTTCGGATCGCGGCCCGAGCCATAGCAAGCGCCCGGAAATGAGTGCGCGGCAAAGCGCGCGCCGCCTGCGCGCACGCTTCCAGGCCGCACTGCTGGGCTGGATTCGCGGCGACGGTGACCAGCACCTGCCGGCGATGGCGGAAGTGGCGCGCCTGATGGAGAAGGCGGCCAGCACCGTACCCAGCTTCCAGCTGTGGTGGGTCACTGGCGCCGTGATCGAGGCGATTGGTGAGGGCGGGTTGCCGCCCAGCGTCACGGTCAAGCGCCTGCTGGGCCATGCCGACCGCGAGATGCGCCGTCTCTATGACCTGGGCGAGCAGGGCTATGCCAGCCAGCCGCCGCTGGATTTGATGAACAACCTGTTGTTCTACGTGGCTCGTGCCGAGTCGCGCGGCGAGCGCATCACTGCCGTGCGAGACGCCTTCCGCCTGGATGAACTGCTGCCGATCGACGATTCGGTCGAGCGGGAACGCGAATCCCTGTCGCAGCCCTCGGCGCGCCTGATGCGCACCGTGGCCGCGGCCATCAAGGAAGACCTGGGCCGGGTCAAGGACGCCTTCGACCTGCACACGCGCAAGCGTGGCGCGCCGCAGGAGCTGGAGCCGCAGCTGGAGCTGCTGCGCAAGATTGGCGACACCCTGGCCGTGCTGGGCCTCGGTGGCATGCGCGAGCAGGTGCAGCGGGAGCTGGCGCGCCTGGGCGAGTTCGTCGCGTCGCGCACCCCGGGCGGGCCCGATGCCCTGATCGACATCGCCGCTGCGCTGATCAGCGTCGAGGACGGCATTGATGATGCCCTGCTGCGGCAGATCATGCCGCCTGGCTTGCCGGCCTCGACTGCCGAGACCGATCCCGAATTCAGGATCGTCGCCGCTGCCGTGCTGCGCGAGTGCCTGGTCAACCTGTCGCGACTGAAGGACATGGTGGCGCAGGCGCTGGATCCCACCAGCGAAGTGGATTCCTCGGCCTCTGACGCCGCGCCGCAGCTGGCGCGAGGCATCACGGCTGCATTGTTGATGCTGGGTCGCGGCCGGGCCATGGAGGCGATGGACCGCATCAGCCTGCATATCTCCCAGGCGCTGCGCAGTGGCACGGCCTGGCGCGAGGAGAAGCTCGACTGGCTGGCCGATGCGATGGTTGGGCTTGAGGTCTACATGGAGATGCTCCAGGCAGGCCATAGCGATCCCTGGCACATGCTCGACAACACCGAGCGCTGCCTGGCCCTGCTCGAGTCCGGCCAGGCGCCGGCAGCCGCGCCGGTGCAGGTCGAAGTGGAGAAGACCGTCGTCCTGCCCGCAGCGGTGGTTGCGGCGCCGGTCGCCGAGGCCGTGGATCCCGAATTGTTCGATATTTTTGTCGAGGAGGCGGCCGAGGAAATCGGCGTCATCCAGCGGATGTTCCCGCTGTGGGACGAAAACAGCGCTGACAACGAGTCGCTGGTGCGGATTCGCCGTGCCTTCCACACGCTCAAGGGCAGCGGTCGCATGGTGGGCGCGAAGCGCATCGGTAACTTCGCCTGGTCCTGCGAGAACCTGGTCAACCGCATGCTGGACGGCACGCTGGAGCGCAGCCGCGAGATTCTCGACGCCCTGCGCCAGGCAGTGGAATTGTTGCCGCTATTGCAGTCCGAGCTGGGTGGCAGCGAGCAAATGGCCCCGGACGTGGAGTCACTGGCAGTACGCATGGATGCGCTGGCCTCGGGCCAGCCAGTGCCTGAAGACACCATTGTCATTGCCGATCGCCGTGGCAAGGGCAAGCCACCGGCCAAGCCTGCCGAACCGGTGGAAGCGGAACCCACGGCGGTCATTGCCCAGCTCGACGCTGCGGCCATTGCCCGCCTGCAGGCCGCCGCGCCGGGTGCGCAGAAGTTTGAGGCCACGGAAGTGCTGCAGGTGCTCACACCGCCGCCACCGCCGCCGCCTGAGCCACCCGCGCCCGTAGCGGAGACGCCCGACCCCTGGCTGGGGCGGCCGACGACCTACCTGGATGTGGGCGATGCCTCGCTGGAAGACATCTTCCGCCGCGAGGTGCATGGCCACCTGGAATTGATCCGCGCCTACCTGCGCGAGGCCTGGCTGATGCCCGGTTCGCGCCATGTGACGGAAGAGCTCTACCGCGCCTGCCATACGTTGCGTGGCGCCTCGCGCACCGCCAACATGCGCCACGCCATACGCCTGGCTGATCCGTTGCATCTCTGGTTGCGTCGCCTGTTCGACCACGACGCGGAGTTCAGCGAGGCCGGGCTGGCAGCGATGGCCGATGTGGTGGTCGGCTTCGAAGATATCGTTGAGGCGGTGCACGAAGAGACCGTGCGCTTCATGCACATCGAACCCTTGATCGAGCGCATCCAGGCGCTGGACGCGGAACTGGAGCGCGAACTGGCCAATGCGCCGCCGCGGCCACCGCCGGAACCCGAGCCGCCGCCCCCGCCGCCTGAGCCCGAACCCGAGCCGGAACCCGAGCCTGAGCCCGAACCTGAACCGGAGCCGGTGCTGGGGCTGGACGAGCTGGTACCCGAGGAAGTGGTCGCCGCCGCAAGGCCCGAGCGCGACGTGCATGGCCTGATGTCGCCACCGCCGGATGAAACAACCATGGCCGGCTTGCCGCCCTACGTTGAATTGCCCGGCGCAGAAATCGAGGTGCCGGAAGAAGAATTCACGCCCCCGCGTGAGGCGGCTCCCGACGACTACGATCCGGACATCGCCGCGATCTTTGCTGAAGAGGCCACCGAGCTCTTGGAGACGGCGGATTCAGCCATCGGCGCCCTGCATGCCGAGCGCGGCAGTGCCGAGCGCGTGGTGGAGCTGCAGCGGGTGTTGCACACGCTCAAGGGCGGCGCGCGCATGGCAGGCATTGGTGCCATGGGCGACCTCAGCCACGAACTCGAATCATTGCTGACCCACATGGACAGCGGCGAGGTCACCCTCGACGAGCGCGTACTGGAAGTGATGCAGGCGACGCTTGATGAACTCAATCGCATGCGCGATTTTGTCAACGCCGGGCGCCGTGTCGAACCCGCCCGCGACCTGATTACGCGCATTCGCCGCATGGCGCGTCCCGCCGCACGCGAAGAAATTGTGGCCGCGCCGGTCGAGGCACCGCCGCCTGATCGCCTGCCTGAAACCCTGGCGGTGGGCACGCCGCCACCGGAACTGCATACGCCGGCGCCAGCTGTCGTGGAGCCTGCGCCCGTTGTCGTGGAGCCTGCGCGCGCCAGCGCGACGCCGCCCGGACGCGAGGCTGGCGAGCGCGGCGATGTTGCCCGCGTGGATGCCGACCTGCTGGATTCCATGCTCAATGCCGCAGGTGAAGTAAGCATCTTCCGTGCGCGCCTGGAGCAGCAGGTGGGTTCGGTGGAGTTCCACCTCGGCGAACTGGGTCGGGTGGTGCAGCGCCTCAAGGACCAGCTGCGCAAGCTGGAGATCGAGACCGAGGCGCAGATCCTGCATCGGCATGTCGAGCAGGCGCCGCGCCGCGAGGACTTTGATCCGCTGGAGCTGGATCGCTATTCCACCATCCAGCAGTACTCGCGCGCACTGGCCGAGACTTCCTCGGACGTTGGCAGCGTGCAAGTGGTGCTGGAAACCCTGGCCCGCGAGGCGCAGAACCTGCTGGCCCAGCAGGGCCGCGTGGTATCGGAGCTGCAAGGCGGCCTGATGCGCACGCGCATGGTCTCCTTCCAGCGCCATGTGCAGCGCCTGACGCGCCTGGTACGCCAGGCTGCGGCGGAAACCGGCAAGAAGGTTGAACTGGTCATCACCGGCGCCAGTGGTGAGGTCGATCGCCAGGTGCTGGACCGCATGCTGCCGCCGTTTGAGCACATGCTGCGAAACGCCATAGTGCATGGCATCGAGGACGCCGCAGTACGCAAGGCTGCCGGCAAGCCCGAGACCGGGCAGATCAAGCTCGACCTGCGCCGTGATGGTGCAGAGGTCGTGGTGACCGTGTCCGATGATGGTGCAGGCGTGAACCTCAAGGCCGTGCGCGACCGCGCCGTGGGCCTGGGCCTGACCACGCCGCGCCAGGACCTGACCGACGAGCAGGCGTTGCAGTTGATCCTGGAGCCGGGCTTCTCCACCGCCGGCAAGGTGACGCAATCCGCCGGACGCGGCGTCGGCATGGACGTGGTCGCCACCGAGATCAAGAAGCTCGGCGGTTCGCTCTACACCGAGACCGAGGCCGGCAAGGGCACGCGCTTTACTGCGCGCCTGCCGTTCACGCTGGCGATCAGCCAGGCGCTGGTGGTGCGTATCGGCGAGGAACTCTTTGCCCTGCCGCTGCCCACCGTTGAGGGCGTGGTGCGCGTGCCGCGCTCGGAAGTGACGCGCCAGCTGGCCGAGGACTCACCCAGCTTTGATTACGGCGGACAGCACTACCGCTTCCAGCACCTCGCCGCACTGGTGGCCGGCACGCCGGCGCCGATCGCCGAGCACGACGCCGCGGTGCCGGTAATCCTGGTGCGCGCCGGTGAGCATTCAACTGCGATCGTCAGCGACGAGCTGGTCGGCAGCCGCGAGATCGTGGTGAAGTCGGTCGGTCCGCAGATTTCAGGCATTCGCGGCATCTCAGGCGCCACCATCCTCGGCGATGGCAGCATCTGCATCATCCTCGACATCGGCGCCCTGGTGCGTTCGGAGTGGCGCCAGCGCGCACCGGTGGATACTCGCCCGGCAACACCGGAAGACCACCGCGTGTTCGCACTGGTGGTGGACGATTCCATCACCGTGCGCCGCGTTACCCAGCGCCTGCTGGAGCGTAATGGCATGCGTGTAGCCACTGCCCGTGACGGGCTCGACGCCGTGGCCGTGCTGCAGAACGAGGTGCCGGACGTGATCCTGCTGGATATCGAGATGCCGCGCATGGATGGCTACGAAGTGGCCTCGCATGTGCGCAACGATCCACGCCTGAAGCATGTGCCCATTGTCATGATCACCTCACGGGTGGGTGAGAAGCATCGCGCGCGGGCCATCGAGCTGGGCGTCAACGCCTACCTCGGCAAGCCCTACCAGGAAGGTGCGCTGCTGCAGGCACTGGAACCGCTGGTGCGGCGCGGAGGCCTGCCATGAGCGGCGAAGCTGAGCTCTATGGCCTGCTGGTACCGTTGCTCGATGAGCGCCTGCTGGTGCCACGCGCCTGCGTCGCCGAAGTGACCGCCATGCAGCAGCTGCAGGAAATGCCAGGTGCACCGCCCTGGTACCTGGGTGTCGCCCCATGGAATGGCCGCGCCATCCCGGTGATCTCCTTCGAGGGCACCTGTGGCAAGCGCGTGCCGCCGGTCGGTGGGCGCACCCGCATCGTTATCTTCACTTGCCTGGGGCAGAAGCTGCCGTCCGGACACTTTGGCGTAGTCACCCAGGGCTTCCCGCAGCTGGTGCGTGTGTCGCCTGCGGTGATCTCGGCGGATACCTCAAGGGTATTCAGTGAACGCACGCCGGTGCTGTGCCAGGTGCGCATGGTGAATGAATTGCCGCTGGTGCCCGACCTGGCACTGCTGGAAGAAATGATCGCCGACGAGACCACCGTAACGGCCTAGGCCGCGGGCGCTCAGCCCAACTGCAATAGCAAAGCGATGCGCCCGTAGGGCTCGGCATCCAGCCGACGCGCAACCGAGGGCAGGCGCTTCACCGCCGCCCGCGCCACCAGTGTGGGCAAGGTCAGGGGCTGTGCCAGCCGGCCCAGCCACTCCAGTTCCAGGATCGTCACCGGCCCGCCAGCGAGTCGCTCGCGCATGCTGGCGAGTGTTCCAGCGCGCCGCCCGGCGGTGAAAGCCAGCAACTCAGCCAGCGTGACTACTTTTCGTACTTCGCTCACGCGCAATGCGGAAGTGAGGGCGGCCGGATGCGCCGCATCCAGTCGTGGCCGCTGCAACAGCAGCAGGTCTCCGGCAACCGGTTCAGGCTCGCTGGCGTTGTGCAGCCACAGGCGCCGCAGCGGGCCGGCCAGCGAAGTGGTCGCTTCCGCCGCAGCAAACAGCCCGGATTGGGCGGGACCGGCGAGTTCCGGCACCAGCTCATCATGCTGTGCTGCCGTGAGCGGCCACAGCCAGGCGTGAGCGCCTGCGGCAGGCGCAGGCACTGCGGGCGTTGCTTCCAGGCGCAGGTGTTCGCGACCGTGATCGTCGCTGGCCCCGCGTACAAAGCCCAACTGCTCCAGCAGGTGCAGCGCGTGGTCCTGGTGCGGCGGCACCAATGCCTCAAGTGCTACGCCCTTGCGCCGCGCCAGGGCCAGTGCCGCAGCGACGATGGGTTCCAGCGCCCGCTGGCCACGGGTGATGTCGTTGGCCGCGAGTGCCACCAGCGCGAGGGCATCATCAGTGCCTTCGCCGAGCACGCCCAGCGCTGCCAGCGATTCGCCGTGACGCGCCAGCAGCACGCGACCACGGGCCGAAGCCAGCCGCGCGCGCAGGTAGGGATCAAAGGGTTCGCATTCTTCCGCCAGCAGGCTGGCCACGGCCGGGTCCTGCTCGGCGCTGCGCGGATCAGTCTCGGTGACAGTGACCGCAGGCTCGTGCCCCGCCAGCGCATCCAGCCAGGCCAGTGCGTCCGCAGGCGTGAGGATGCGCGCACCTAAGCCTGCGCCATGGGCCAGGCGATGCAGGCGGGTGTCGTGGGCGATGAGCAGTTCGACCTTGCGTGAGTGCAGCGCACCCAGCAGCTTCAGGTCGGTCTCATCGATCTCGCTGCGTGCCGGAATGAAGCGCGCCTCGAGGTCGCGCTCCGAGGGCAGCGGCAGGTCGGGCAGGCGCGAGAGTGGCTCGAAGCGCGACAAATCCACACCGCGACGCTGCACGTCCGGATCATTGGCGGCGTCCTGCCAGCTAGAGCCTTCTACGCACAGCTCCAGGCCCAGCGTGGCGCAGCGCTGTGAGATGCCGTAGAGCGTGCGGCCGTGCGATTCCGAACCCGGGCCGAAGCACAGGTAGGGATCGAGCAGCAAACGCAATCCGCAATCGGCGGGCGCATGACGCGCTCGCGCCAGGGTCTCAAAATCAATCAATTTGTTTTTTCCGGGCGACCTTTCCGTGGTTTATTCCATGGTCGCGTGGCGATTTTACCCAAGCACTCGCCAATGCGCGAGCCTCATTCTTCTTATAGGTCGCCCGCCGTGGCCTGCAGCACAACCAATGCGGCGATCGCAGCAGTTTCGCTGCGCAAAACGCGCGGACCCAGCAGTGCACGAACAAAGCCGACACTCTCGGCCACGTCTTGTTCGCTGTCGTCCAGCCCGCCTTCCGGGCCAATCAACAATTCGCAGGCGTTGACGCCGCGCGCCAGTGTCGCCAGCGGCTGGCTGGCATCAATCGCCAGTTGTATGCGCTGCACGCCGGGTGTGGGTGCTTGCGCCAACCAGTTTGGCAAGGTCATCGGCTCGCCAATAACCGGAATGCGCGCCCGGCCACTTTGCTCGCAGGCAGCAATCGCCACGCCACGCCAATGCGCCTGCTTGCGCGCAGTGGTGGATTCAGTGAGCTTCACCACGCTGCGGCTGGTCAGCACCGGCTGGATGGCCGTGACCCCAAGCTCGGCGGCTTTCTGGATCACCAGGTCCATGCGGTCGCCTCGCGCCACGCCCTGTACCAGGGTGATGGCGAGCTTCGACTCGGCCCGCGCCGCACTGACAGACTCAACCTCGATTTCCACCTCGCCGCCGCGCAGCGCGACGATCTTGCCCGGGTAGTCGTGGCCATCGCCATTGAAGGTGGTAACGGCAGCGCCCGGTCCGAGGCGCAGTACGCGCGTGGCGTGGGCTGCGGCAGATCCGCTCAGCCGCGCGCGCTGGCCGGGTGCCAGGGGTTGGTCTACAAAGAGGCGGATCAGGCGCATGCGGCCTCGATGGCGCCTTTGGTGACGCCAGCCAGCCAGTCGATTTGATCAGGCGTGATCACGTAGGGCGGCATCCAGTAGATGACATTGCCAATGGGGCGCAGCAAGGCGCCCTGCGACAGCGCGTATTCGTAGCCGAGCAGGCCGCGACGCTCGCGCCAGTCGTAGCGCTCACCTGACTTCCTGTCCTTCACCAGTTCGATGGCGAGGATCATCCCGGTCTGGCGCACTTCCGCCACATGCGGATGATCGGCAAGCGGGGCAGCGGCTTTGGCCATGTGCGCGGAAAGCCTGCGGTTGCCTGCGATGACATCGTCGCTGGCAAAGATCTCCAGCGTGGCCAGCGCCGCAGTACAGGCCAGCGCGTTGCCGGTGTAGCTGTGTGAATGCAGGAAGGCCGAGAGCTTGGTGTAGTCGTCGTAGAAGGCGCCATAGACCTGCTCGGTGGTGACCACCACCGACAGCGGCAGGTAACCGCCGGTCAGGCCCTTGGACAGGCAGATGAAGTCGGGACGGATGCCGGCCTGCTCGCAGGCAAACAGGGTGCCGGTACGACCGAAGCCGACGGCGATCTCATCGGCGATCAACAACACGCCATGACGGTCGCAGGCCTCGCGCAACAATTGCAGGTACACCGGGTGGTACATGCGCATGGCGCCCGCGCACTGCACCAGGGGCTCGACAATGACGGCCGCCGCCTCGTGTGCGTGCTGCTCGAGTGCCTGCTCCATGTGCGCGAACATGCGCCGGCTGTGTGCCTCCCAGTCCTCGCCTGCTTCGCGCAGGTGGCAGTCGGGGGAGGGCACGGTGATCACGTCCATCAACAGTGGCTGGTAAGTCTTCTTGTAGAGCTCGACATCGCCCACGGCGAGCGCGCCCAGGGTCTCGCCGTGATAGCTATTGGCGAGCGTGATAAAGCGCCGCTTGGCGGGCTTGCCGACGTTCTGCCAGTAATGAAAGCTCATCTTCACCGCGACTTCGACCGCCGAGGAACCGTTGTCGGCGTAGAAGCAGCGGGTGAGCCCGTTCGGCAGCAGCGCCACCAGGCGCTCGGAGAGTTCCACCACCGGCTCGTGGGTGAAGCCCGCCAGGATCACGTGCTCCAGGCGCTCCAGCTGGCCCTTGAGCGCGGCATTGATGCGCGGGTTGGCATGGCCAAACAGGTTGACCCACCAGGAACTGATGGCATCCAGGTAGCGCTTGCCGTCGAAGTCATGGAGCCACACACCCTCGCCGCGGGCGATGGGGATCACTGGCAGGCGCTCGTGGTCCTTCATCTGCGTGCAGGGATGCCAGACCGCCGCGAGGTCGCGGCGGGCGATCTGGGCGTTGGCGCTGGGGGCTGTCATGGTGGGATTCTAGCCTTGACGGGAAAGGGACACCGCCTTTCCGATAAGCTGTTGTCATGCCCGATTCCCCTGCACCAGGTGCCGATTGGATGTCCGGACTGCGCAGCGTGGCCTCGCCCAACTGCGATGCGCGCCCGGCAGGCTGCGAGCCGGAGTTGATCGTCATCCACGGCATCAGCCTGCCGCCGGGTCGCTATGGCGAGGGCTGGGTGGACAAGCTCTTCACCAATACGCTGCCACCCGACGCGCATCCGTACTTCGCCGAGATCCAGTCGCTGCGCGTCTCGGCGCACGTGTTCATCGCGCGTGACGGCACGCTCACCCAGTACGTGCCCTTCAAGCAGCGCGCATGGCATGCGGGCAACTCGAACTGGTGCGGGCGCGCGGCCTGCAACGACTTCTCCATCGGCATTGAGCTGGAAGGCTCGGACGAGGAGCCCTACGACGATCGCCAGTACCCGGCACTGGCCACGCTGATTGCCACCCTGCAGCAGGGCTATCCCGCGCTCGCCAGCGGCGCCATTGCCGGGCACAGCGACATCGCCCCGGGGCGCAAGACCGATCCGGGCCCGGCCTTCGACTGGGATCGGTTGCAGCAGGCTGTACTCGCTGCGGGCGGGCGTTTCGATCGCCGGGTCATGGTGTGAGGGCAGCCGCCGCTTTCGGCCTCTTGTTGTGGCTTGTTGGCTGCGCACCCGCGCCTGCGCCGCAGACAGGCGAGCGCATCATCAGCGTGGCGCCAAATCTTACCGAGATGATCTACGCCGCCGGCGCTGAGGATCGGCTGGTGGGAGTCAGCGAGTGGAGCGACCATCCACAAGCTGCACGCGCGCTGCCGAGTATCGGCAATGCTTTTCGCCTGGACTACGAGCGCATTCTTGCGCTGGCACCTACTGTCGCCGTGGTGTGGGAGTCGGGCACGCCGCAGGAATCCATGCAGCAACTCGAGGCGCTGGGCCTGCGCATCCTGCACATCGAGACCCGCAGCCTGGAGGACATTCCCCGCGCGATTGAGTTGTTAGGCGCGCTGGCCAGCAGTCCGGAGGTGGCGGCGGCCTCAGCGCGGGAGTTTCGTGCTGGTATCGAGGCGTTGCGCGCGCAATACCAGGGGCGTGAAGCTGTGGGCGTATTCGTGATGATCGACGATGCGCCGCTCTATACCGTTGGCGGCAGCCACCTGATCAACGAGGTCCTCTCCCTGTGTGGTGGCGTCAATGTCTTTGCCGATGCCAGCGCACTGGCCCTGCCGGTCGATCTTGAATCGGTGATGGCGCGCGCACCGCAGGTGATCCTCTCCACCGATGATGGCGACCCGCAGCCTTACTGGGCGCGCTTCGGGCAAATGCGCGCGGTGGCCAGCGGCAACATCTTTGCCGCACCGGCGGATGCGCTGGCCCGCCCGGGCCCGCGCCTCGTGCAAGGCGCGGGAGAGGTCTGTGAATTGCTGCAGCAGGCGCGAGCGCGCCAGCCCTAGGCGATCAGCGCCGCTCGTGCTTCCACAGCACTTCGGTGCCGTTCTCGTGTCGCGCCAGTACGCGCGCAACAACAAACAGCAGGTCGGACAGGCGATTGAGGTAGCTAATCGCCTCCGGCGCCACGGCTTCCTGCCCGGCCAGCGTGCAGACGCGACGCTCGGCACGGCGGCAGACCGTGCGCGCCATATGGCAGGCCGCGGCACCCGGGCCACCGCCCGGCAGGATGAATTCCTTCAGCGCCGGCAGGTGCTCGTTGAAGGCATCAAGCTCCGACTCCAGTCGCTCAACCATCGCCGCAGTAATGGCGCGATGGCCCGGTATGCACAGTTCGCCCCCCAGGTCGAACAGCTCGTGCTGGAGGGTGGTCAATGTTGCGGTCACAGTCGCTGGCAGGCCGGGAATCGCCAGCACTACGCCAATGGCGCTGTTGCACTCATCCACGGTGCCATAGGCCTCAACGCGCGCCGAGTCCTTGGCCACGCGACTGCCGTCGCCCAGGCCCGTGCTGCCGTCATCGCCAGTGCGGGTGTAGATCTTGGATAGCCGGTTGCCCATGGGGACTCCTCAGCGGACGTCGTGACGCAATGCCAGGAACCAGGCGCGGCCCAGGGTGTTGTAGCCGCGGGCCAGCTCATAGTCTTCGTCGAATACGTTCTCCAACCGGGCCAGCAGCGTCCATTGCCGGCCCAGGTCCATGCTAGCCGAGAGGTTGGCCAGCACATAGCCCGGCAGGCGCACAGGCGCCGGGAAGCCGAAGTCGCGGCGCTCGCCGGCGGCCAGCACGTCGAGCGCCAGCTCATGGGCGCCGAGCTTGCGCGCCAGGCTCACGCTCAGCGTTTCGCGGGCGCGGCGCAGCAGGCGCGAGCCATCGTCCTGGTTCACCGGATCCTGCAGCGTGGCAGCGGCGCCCAGTGACCACAGCTCGCCCTGGTAACGCCAGCTGGCCTCGACACCCTCGATGCGCGCGCGTCCGACGTTGCGATTCTCGCCATCGAAGGTGCTGAAGTCGGTGACCACGTATTCGATCAGCTGCTCGATGTCGTTGCGAAACAGCGCGAGCGAAAACTTGTGACCGTCCGTGGCATGACGCAGCGCCAGCTCGTAGCTCTGCGAGCGCTCAGGTTGCAGAGTCAGGTTACCTCCGAAGCCATACAGGTCACTCGCATCGGGCGCGCGGAAGCCGCTGCCGGCGCCCAGCGTAAGCGTCGTGGTTTCGCTGAACTGCCAGCCGTACTCGGCATTCCAGGTGGCCTGCCCACCAAAAGTCTCGTGGTCTACATAGGCCGCAGCGAGCAGCAGGCGCTGCCGGCCCCAGCCCAGCTGGTCCTGCAGGTAGAACTGGTTGGTTCGCGTGTTGGCAGCGAAGGCGCTGCCATAGGACACCGACTCGGCGTCTTCCTGCTGCAGCAGCAGCCCCGCGGTGAGCGCGTGGTGTTCGCCCACGCTCAGGTCGTTTTGCCAGTCCAGCTGCCAGCGGCGGGTGGCGAGCCGATCCGGTGACTGGTTCTGCTCGATCTCGTCTTGCAGCCGCGCCAGGCTGATGCGCGAGTTCCAGTCCGCAGTGGGCGCGAAGCGCGCATCAATCGCCAGGCTGGTGTTATTGAAGTCCTGGTCCACCGGCGTGACAAAGAAATCCGAATACTCGGAAGTGCCGGAGGCGTGCCACAGGCGCGCGCCGAGTTCGACAGCGCCAATGTGGCTGCGCACCGCAGCCGTGACCGAGCGATTGTCGTAACCGCGATCGCTGCTATCGCCGCTGCGGGTGGGAAAGCCCGCGCTATCGAGCCAGGAAGCCCCCAGGTTGGCGCTGGTCTCACCCGAAGCCCAGCCGCTGCTGAAGCTGGCGCTCTGCGTTTCGTGGCTGCCCATCCCGAGCTGCAGACGTGTGGGTGCGGTCGCGCCCTGGCGGGTGATGACGTTGATCACCCCGCCGATGGCCTCGGAGCCATACAGTGTCGAGCGCGGGCCCTTGACGATCTCCACCCGCTCGATCAGTTCCGGCGCGATGTTCTGGATCGAGGCCGTGCCGATGGTGGCTGGATTGATCTTCACGCCATCGACCAGCACCAGCACATGATTGGACTCGGTGCCGCGCAGGAACAGCGAGGTCTGCTGGCCAGGGCCACCCAGGCGCACAGCCTCGATGCCGCCACGCTGGCGCAACAGGTCGGCGAGGTCGCGGCCCGTGCTGCGCGAAAGATCCTCGGCGCTGATGAGCTCAACGCTGGCGAGGATGTCGGAGACCGCGGCAGGTGTGCGCGTGGCCGTTACCAGCACCGGCTGCAGGCGATCGGCGGCCGCCGGCAGCGCGAAGCCAGTGGTGCAACAGCTAACGAAAACGACAAAGTGCAATTCGATTCATGGTGCCGAGCTCCTCCCGAGCAGACGGTCTGTGCCAACACAGCCGGTCGGAAGGAAAAGCAGCGAAGGCGGGGAATGGCCCCTGCCTCCGTCGCCCACCGCGACCGGCACAAAGCAACAGGCCGGTCTCCGGACTCACGGCGGGCCATGTGGCCGGTCGCATCGCCTTCCCACCGGGGTCGCCGGCAGTGGCTGCAGGAATCTCCTGCGTGATGCGCTTTTGCGCCGTTTACCGTTGCGGGGGCAGTGCCGGGATCGCGATTGCTCGCTCACCGGCTTCCCGATTAACCCGGGACACATCCCGGGACACCTGTTGTCGGGGCCGACTGTAGGCAGCCGGTGGCGTCGGGGTCAAGCGCTGTTGACCTTCATCGCGGCGCAACGCAGTCTGCGCTGGTTGCCAGCTGGAGTAGCCATGGCCCTGTCCGCTGAACTTGATGCTGCGCTTGCTGCCGCTGCTGCGGCTGCGGATGTCATCCGTGCTGCTTATGGCAGCGGGCTTGCGGTGCACACCAAGGCCGATCGCACGCCGGTGACCGAGGCCGATGTCGCCGCCGAGCGCGCCATCCGCACCGTGCTGGAAGAGCGCTTCCCGAACTACGGTTTCTATGGCGAGGAAACCGAGCCGCGTGACCTGGCCGCGTCTTCGCTGTGGCTGGTGGATCCCATCGATGGCACCAAGGCCTTCGTGCGTGGCTACCCGATGTTCTCCACACAGATTGCGCTGTGGCGCGAGGGCAAGGTCGTGCTGGGCGTGTCATCTGCACCGCTGTACGGGCAACGGGCCTGGGCCGAGCGCGGTCATGGCGCCTGGCTGGACGGCAAGCCGATCAAGGTCAGTACCGTGCAGGCCATTGAAGATGCAGCAGTTTCCACCGGTAACCTGAAGACCCTGGCGGCGGGCCCGCAGTGGCCGGCCTGGGGCGGCGTGGTCACGCGGCTCAATCGCATCCGTGGCTACGGCGACTTCCTGCACTACCACCTGCTGGCCGAGGGCTGCATCGACGCGGTGATCGAATCCGACGTCAACATCCTCGACATCGCTGCGCTGTCAGTGATCGTCGAGGAAGCCGGTGGCCGCTTCACCGACCTGACCGGCAAGCCGCTGGACATGGCAACGACTTCGGTGCTGGCGAGCAATGGCGCCATGCATGCGCCGCTGTTGTCTGCGCTGGGCTAGGCGGCAACAAAGACCCGGCGACCGCCGGCACTGAGTTCCACGATGGCGACGCCATAGAGCGCCGAGAGATTGTCGGCGTTAAGCGTTGCCGCGGCCGGGCCGAACTGCCAGCGGCCATCGCCATGCAACAGCAGGACGCTATCGGCATAACGCGCGGCAAGTGTGGGGTCGTGCAGGCTGGCCAGCACCAGCCCGCCTTGTTGCACGCGTCTGCTAAACAGCTCCAGCACTTCCAGGCGGTGCTGCGGGTCCAGGTGATTGGTCGGCTCATCGAGCAGGCAGTTGGCCGGGTCCTGCGTCAGGAGCGTGGCAACGGCGAGGCGCCGGCGCTCACCACCCGAGAGCGTATCCACGCTGCGCGTGGCGAAGCTGGTCAGGCCTACCTCTTCCAGTGCGGCAGCGGCGATGGCGTGGTCGTCCTGTCCCTCCATCTGCCAGAACGGCAGGTGCGGGTGGCGGCCAATCAGTGCGGTCTCCAGCACTGTCGCCGGAAACGGGTCCTCGCTGGTCTGGGTGAGCAGCGACAAGCGCCTGGCGCGGGCAATGCCCGGCCAGGCGCTGAGTGCGCGATCCTCCAGCAAGACTTCGCCTGCTGTTGGCGCTCGCAGGCCGGCCAGGGTGTGCAGGGTCAGGGTCTTGCCGACGCCATTGCGCCCCAGCACGGCGACGAATTGTCCGCCGCGCAACTCAAGTTGCAGCTTCGAAACCAGCATCCGTTCGCCCGCCACCACATCCAGCCCCCGGCAGGAGAGGCTTGTGGGCGCTTTCGGATCGATTCGTACGGCGGTGTGCATGCGGCGATGGTAGCCCTAGGGCAGGCAAGCGTCACGGCCAGTGCGACTGCTCCCGTAGTTGTGTAAGTTGGCACCTGCATGCGAGAGCAGATCATCAATGGCGCGCGAATGGCCTACCTGGATGCCGGCAGCGGCGAACCGGTGCTGCTATTGCATGGCCTCGGCGGCAGCTCTGACGACTGGCGCCGGCAGGTGGGCGATTTTTCCACGCACCACCGGGTAATCATTCCTGACCTGCGCGGCTTCGGAACCAGTGAGCGGCGTGAGCCCTTCACCATCCAGCAACACGCACGCGATGCCATTGCCTTGCTCGAGGCTTTGCAAGTGTCGCGGGCGCATGTGCTGGGCACGTCGATGGGTGGTGCGATTGCACTTGAGGTGGCGCTGGCCGAGCCTGCGCGCGTGGGCGCCCTGGTGCTGGCCAACAGCGCGCCGGGCTTCAGGTTGACCAACTGGCAACGCAGGCGCATGGCTTGGCTGCGCGTTGTGGTGGCGCTGCTCCTGGGTGTGGGTGGCGTCGCCCGCTTGTTCGGGCGCGCAGTCTTTCCGCGCCGCAGCCAGGGCCGCTTGATGAATCGCTTCCTCAAGGGGGCGAGTCGCACCAGCCGCTGGGTATACCTGGCCAACCTGCGCAGCCTGACGCGCTGGAGTGCCGAAAAGCGCTTGCCTTCGGTTGCCGTTCCCACGCTGGTGCTGGGTGCTGAACATGACTTCACCAGCACGGCGGAAAAACGCCGCTGGACAGCGCGCATCCCCGGCGCGCGGCTGGTCGAAATCCCCAACAGCCGGCACCACTCCGAGCTGGATTCACCGCGACGATTCAATGCCGAGGTACTTTCCTTCCTTGCGCGCCACCCGCTGGGCGGTTAAGCGGGGATTCAGGCTGGGCGGCAGACACTGGCTCCCGACACCCCGAGGAGGAGCCATGAAAACGAAGACCGCAATATTTGCCCTGATGCTCGGATCTCTGCTCGTGGGTCCGGCCACGGCCAACGATCGTGATCGTGACCGCGACGACCGGCGACACGATCAGCGTCATGACCAGCGCTACGACCAGCGTGATGACCATCGCGACTGGCGTCACGTACCACCGGCGCGCTATCGCGGCCATCAGTCCTACCGCGAGGGTTACGCGGCAGGCTACCGGGAAGCCGCCCAGCGCTGCCGCCGCGGGCATCGTCACGGGCGCTGGTACCAGGGCTCGCGCGGCGACTGGTTCTTCGGAGCGGACGAGCGCCAGGTTGCCTGGGTTGATCGTTACGACCCGCTGCGGGTGGCCAGCGATCGTTGAGCGAGTCGACAGTTGTGAACGGCCCGCTTGCATGGATGCAAGCGGGCCGGTACACAGGCAGGAGGCCACAAAGTGATTGCAGAAGATGGACCTCAACCAGTTACGCGCCCGCCTGATTGAACTTGATGAAGAATTGCTTGGGTTGGTGGCCGAGCGCCAGCAACTGAGCAAGGAAGTCGCGCGCGCCAAGCGCGCCACTGGCCAGGCCACCCGCGATTTTGCCCGTGAGCGCGATGTCATCCTGCATGCCCGCGGTGCAGCTAAGAATCTCGGTATTTCCCCGGTCCTTGCCGAAAAAATGCTGCGACTGCTGATCCAGAGCTCGCTGGCCACGCAGGAGCAGGCCCGTGTTGCCGCCCAGGGCCAGGGCAGCGGCCAGCGCGCCCTGGTAATCGGCGGCGCCGGCAAGATGGGTCGCTGGTTTGTCGAGTTCCTTGCTTCCCAGGGTTATGCCGTTGAAGTGGCAGATCCCGAGACCGTGCCCGGCGGCTACCCGCAGCACAGCGACTGGCGGGCGGCCGGCCTCGACCAGGACCTGATCGTGGTGGCGACCCCGCTGGGGATCACCGCCGGGGTGCTGCAGGAACTGGCCGTGCTAAAGCCCAGGGGCCTGGTGTTCGACATCGGCTCGCTGAAGACGCCTCTGCGTGGTGGCATCCAGGCACTGGTCGAAGCAGGCGTTCGCGTGGCCTCGGTACATCCCATGTTTGGACCGGACACAGACCTGCTGTCAGGCCGCCACGTCATCCATGTGGATGTGGGGCGCCCCGATGCCCTGGCCGATGCCCAGCGCCTGTTTGCGGCGACCATGGTTGAGCAGGTGGTGACGGGGTTGGACGAGCACGACCGGCTGATCGCTTACGTGCTGGGCTTGTCACACGCCATCAATATCGCCTTCTTCACGGCGCTGGCCGACAGCGGCGAGGCTGCGCCGCGTTTGGCCGGCCTATCCAGCACCACTTTTGACGCCCAGCTGGGGGTGGCTTCCCTGGTCGCTGCGGAAAGTCCTGCTCTTTACTATGAAATTCAAGCACTTAACGACTATGGACAGGACTCGCTGGCGGCCCTGGCCGAGGCCGTCAACCGCCTGCGCGAGCTTATCGCCAAGGGCGATCCGGCGGGATTTGCTGCGTTGATGCAGAAAGGCCGCGCGTACCTGGACGATCGGGCGTCGCGCCGCCCTGGATAGCCCCTCCCCTAAGTACATTTATCGCTTGCCAGCCCGCTGGGAAGGCTCTGATAATGAGAGTCATTCTCATTAGTGGACGCTAAATCCATGATTGCCCTGCCTGCCCATCTGGCTCGTGTGCTGATCTCTGCCTTGCTGGCCCTGCTGGTGGCAAGCCCCGCGCTGGCGGCCGACGCGCCGCTGGTCGTCTACTCGGCTCGCAAGTACCAGTTGGTTGAGCAGCTCTTTGCCGAGTACGGGCAGCTGCGCGGCATCGAGGTCAAGTTCGTCACCGACGATGGCGCGCCTCTGGTGCAGCGCCTGCGTGCCGAAGGTAAGAACAGCCCCGCTGACATCCTGATGACGGTTGATGCCGGTGACCTGTGGCGTGCAACGCGCGCGGGCCTGTTTGCGCCAGTGCGCTCAAAGTCTCTGGACGCCGCTATTCCTCCCCACCTGCGCGATCCCGAAGGGCGCTGGTATGGTCTCGCCGTGCGCGCCCGCACCATTGCCTACTCCAGTGCTCGCGTGCAGCCATCCGAGCTGTCCACCTACGCGGCGCTGGGCGATGCACGCTGGAAGGGCAAGCTGTGCCTGCGCAGCGGCAAGCATGTTTACAACCAGTCACTGGTGGCGATGCTGATTGCAGAGCACGGCGAGCCTGCTGCCGAGAAGATTGTGAAGGGATGGGTGGCCAATCTCGCCGCAGAGCCCTTCTCCAGCGACACCTTGCTGCTGAATGCGATTGCCGCGGGCCAGTGCGACGTGGGCATCGTCAACAGTTACTACCTGGGTCGACTGCAGGCAGAGAAAGCCGACTTTCCGGTCAAGCTGTTCTGGGCGGATCAATCCGGTGCCGGTGCGCACGTGAATATTTCCGGCGCGGGCGTGACGCGTCATGCGAAGAACAAGGCGGAGGCCGTGCGCTTCCTTGAGTGGCTGGCGAGCCCGGCCGTGCAGCTACGTTTTGCTGGCGCCAACTTCGAGTATCCGGCGGCCGTAGGTGTGGAGCCCGTGCCGGTCGTTGCCGCCTGGGGACCTTATCGCCAGAACCTGATCAACGTCGGTCGTGCCGGCGAGTTGCAGCCTCAGGCTGTGCGCTTGCTGGACCGGGCCGGATGGCATTGAGCCACTGACGTAACCGCCACATGAACCAGGCATTTCGTCGAGCACCCATGTTGGTGGCCGGCCTGGTGGCCCTGCCCATGGCGGCGGTGTTGATTGCCGTGATTCATGGCGCGTTTGGTGCTGATGCCGAACTCTGGGCCCACCTGCGCGAGTATGTGCTGCCTCGCGTTGCCTGGAATACGGTGGTGCTGGTGGTTGGCGTGGTGGCTGTGGCCGTCGCTCTGGGCAGTGGCCTGGCCTGGCTAACCGCCGCCTGCGAATTTCCGGGCCGCGCATTTTTCTCCTGGGCTTTACTGCTACCCATGGCCATGCCCGCCTATGTATTGGCGTTTGTGGCGGTAGCTACGCTTGACTACGCAGGCGCTGTGCCCGTGGCCCTGCGCGCCACCTTTGGTGACGGCCTGTGGGTTCCACCCATTCGTTCGACTGGTGGCGTCATCCTGGTGCTGGCGCTCGCGGCCTACCCGTATGTTTACCTGCTGGCGCGAGGGGCCTTCCTGACGCACGGGGCGCGCGCGCTCGAAGCTGCGCAGTCCCTGGGCCTGGGGCCCTGGCGTGGACTGTTTCGTGTCGCGCTGCCCATGGCGCGACCATGGATTGCCGCCGGTGCGGCGTTGGTCGCCATGGAAACGCTGGCAGACTTTGGCGCGGTGTCGGTGTTCAACTACGACACCTTCACCACTGCGATCTACAAGTCGTGGTTTGGCCTGTTCTCACTGGAGACGGCGCTGGGCCTGGCGCTGGTGCTGCTGGTGCTGGTGGCGCTCGCGCTGTCACTGGAGCGGATCGCCCGCGGCCGTGCCCGCTTTGCCGCGGCAGATTCAGGCGCGCGTGCTGCCGCCAGGCTGGCGCTGCCAGGTTGGCGCGGGGCCATCGCCTTTACGCTTGCCGGGTCGGTATTTTTCCTCGGTTTCCTGTTGCCAGCCCTGGTGCTAGCCAAGTGGTCGCTTGGCGTCGCCGCACTTGATCTTGATGCGCGCTATTTCAGCTACCTGACGCGCACGCTGGGACTGGCCGCCATGGCTGCCGCGACTTGCGGCGTGCTGGCGATGGCCCTGGCCTACGCGGGTCGCCTCAATGACGGATTCCTGACACGCGCCGCCGAACAGGTGGCGACCCTGGGCTATGCCGTGCCGGGCACGGTACTTGCCGTCGGTGTGGTCGGTGCACTGGCTGCATTCGACCTGGGTTGGCAGTCACTGTTCGGCGGCGAGGGGCTGTGGCTGCAAGGCACGGTGCTGGCCTTGTTGCTGGGCTATGTGGCGCGCTTCCTTACCGTGGCGCATGGGCCGGTGCAGGGCGCGCTTGGGCGCATCCGGCCATCGCTGGAGGAAGCGGCGCAAAGCCTTGGTGCCGGCACGCGCGAGATCATCGGGCGCATACACCTGCCCTTGCTGCGTGCCGGAATCGGTACGGCATTGCTGCTGGTGTTTGTCGATGTCATGAAGGAAATGCCCATCACCTTGATGACCCGGCCCTTTGGCTGGGACACGCTGGCGGTGAGGGTGTTTGAGATGACGGCCGAAGGTGAGTGGCAGCGCGCAGCGTTGCCTTCCCTGGTGATCGTCCTGGCCGGGCTGTTGCCGGTGGTCTTGCTGACCCGGAGGATTGAACGTGCGCCTGGAACTTAAAGGGCTGACGCGGAGCTTCGAGGGCCGCGTGGCACTCAATGAGCTCTCGCTGGTGCTGGAGGCGGGACAGATTGGCTGCCTGCTGGGACCCAGTGGCTGCGGCAAGACCACGGCGCTACGTTGCGTAGCCGGCTTCGAGCGCCCCGATGCGGGGTCCATATTCGCCAATGGTGATCACCTCGTTGGCCCCGGCCACTGGGTGGCGCCGGAACGGCGCCGCATTGGCATGGTGTTCCAGGACTACGCCTTGTTCCCGCACCTGAGCGTGGAAGCGAATGTCGCCTTCGGGCTACGCGGTGCTAGCAGCGCGTCGGTGACTGCCAGGGTTGCCGAGATGCTTTCGCTGGTGGGCCTGTCAGCCGAGGCGAAGTGCTTTCCTCACGAGCTCTCGGGCGGTCAGCAGCAGCGCATTGCGCTGGCGCGTGCACTGGCGCCGCGCCCGCGCTTGGTCCTGCTCGACGAGCCATTCTCCAATCTCGATGCGGACGTGCGCATGCACCTGGCCCAGCATGTGCGTGATGCGCTGAAGGCCGAGGGCGCAACAGCGCTGCTGGTAACCCATGACCAGCAGGAAGCCTTTGCCATCGCCGATCGCATCGGCGTCATGCAATCCGGCCGGCTTGAGCAGTGGGATGCGCCATGGCAGTTGTATCACTCGCCGCAAAGTCGCTTTGTCGCGGACTTCATTGGTGATGGCGCATTCATCGAGGGGCGCATTCTGGGTGCGGGGCGCATCGAGACTGAAATGGGCGTGGTGACAGGCGAGCTCACCTTCGAACGCGCGCCGGGTTCGCTTGTGGACTTGCTGCTGCGCCCGGATGACGTGATCCACGACGATGCCAGTCCATTGGTCGCCGAAGTAGTGGAGAAGGTCTTCCGCGGCGCGCAGTTTCGCTACACCCTGAAGCTACCCAGCGGCGCAACGACACTGACATTCGTACCCAGCCACCACGACCACGCCATTGGTGAGCGTATCGGCATCCGGCTGGACACCCAGCACCTGGTTGCGTTTCCGCGCGAGTAGCGCGTCTCAGCGGGCCGATGGGCGGTGGCGCATCAGTACCAGGAACAGTGGCACGCCAATCAGCGCGGTCAACGCCCCGACGGGTAGTTGGCGCGGTGCTGCTACGGTGCGTGCCAGCAGGTCGGCGCTCACCAACAGTGCTCCTCCAGCAAGTGCTGAGGCGGGAATCACGATGCGGTGCGCTGATCCTGCGACCAGTCGAACCAGGTGAGGCACCACCAAGCCGACGAAACCAATGCTGCCGGCAGTGGTTACCGCCGCTGCGGTGAGCAATGAAGCAGCAATGTAGATGGCAATGCGCAGGCCGCGCACCGGGACACCGAGAATCTGTGCCTGCAGGTCGCCGCGCGCCAGCGCATCGAGGGGACGGGAGGCCAGCAGGCAGGCAGGGATCGCCAGCAGCGACAGCGCCAGCAGGGCCCAGGGCTCGCGCACGTAGCCGAAATCACCTAGCAGCCAGAACATCATGCCGCGCAAGCGCAGGTCGTCGGAAAAGGTCAGCAGCAGGCTGACAATGGCGCCGCAGCCTGCGGCGACAACGATGCCGGTGAGCAGCAATCGGGTCGTGGTCCAGCCGCCGGGCCCATGGGCGACGGCGAAGACCAGCAACATGGCGCCCAGCGCACCCAATGCGGCTCCTGCGGGCACCAGCAAGGCACCCAGTCCCGCCAGCATAACACCGAGCGCCCCCACGGCTGCACCACCGGATATGCCGAGGACGTAGGGATCAGCCAAAGGGTTGCGCAACAGCGCCTGCATCAGCACGCCGGCTAGCGACAGCACAATTCCGGTGGCGAAGGCAGCCAGCGCACGCGGCAAGCGCAATTCCATTACTACGGCATGCAGTAGTGGGTCACCCGCGCTCAGGCGTGCCCAGCTCAATTCCAGTCCCGAGCTGCCCAGGCCCAGCGATACCAGCAGCAAGGCCAGTGCCAGGGCCGAGAGCAGGGTCAGGAGCAGCGGGGCGGGGACGCGGGACAAGGAAACTCGCTGGGCGAAGTGGGGAATGGGAGGCTAGAGGCTACGCGGGCCCTCAGCAAGTACAGGATGTCTGGCCGCTGGCGGCATAGCTGTGGAAGAATCCCCCCAAGGCACCCCATGCCATCAAATTCTGACTACATCGACGCCGCGGGTTATCGCGCCAACGTCGGCATTGTTCTCCTGAACGACCAGGGAAAGGTTTTCCTGGGCGGACGGGCGCGTGCCCGTGGCTACCAATTCCCGCAGGGCGGTATCCAGCGAGGCGAACGCGCCGAACAGGCGGTATACCGAGAACTCGGCGAGGAGGTCGGGCTGGCGGCCGATCAGGTCGAGGAGCTGGGGCGCACGCGCGGGTGGTTACGCTATCGCCTGCCACAGCAGTTCCTCCGCAAGGGCTCCCTGCCTCTGTGTATCGGCCAGAAGCAGCGCTGGTTCCTGTTCCGGCTACAGGTCCCGGAGGAGAAGCTGCGTTTCGACAGCAGTGATCAGCCACCGGAATTCGATCGCTGGCGCTGGGCGGACTGGTGGGACCCGGTGCGGGAAGTGATCTATTTCAAGCGTCAGGTGTACTCGCGCGCCCTGCATGAACTGGGCCGCTGGGCCTACCCGGAAAGTGGCCTGCCGCCCTACCCGGACTGGTGGGAGGACAAGATGAGCCGCAGGTCTCGATTGCCGCGCCAATCACCCGGTGCGGACTGATCAGACGAGGGGCTTGGCTACCGCCAGCAGCACGATGCCGATCAAGAGCAGCGATGGCACTTCATTGAACACGCGATACCAGCGATGGGTGTGAATATTGCGGTCGCGCGCGAACTCGCGCAGCAGGATCCAGGTCCAATAGTGGTAAGCGATGAGCAGCAGGACCAGGACCAGCTTGTACTGGATGTAGCGCATCTGCAGGAATTCAGGCACCTGCCACAGCATCCACAGGCCAAATACTGCAGTGAGTGCAGCGCCGAGAGTCATGATGATGAACAACCGCCGTTCCATGACCTTGAAGCGCTCGATGCCCGCCTGATCAGTCGTCGAAGCGTGATAGACAAATAGCCGCGGCAGGTAGAACAGTCCCGCGAACCAGGTAACCATGAAGACCACGTGCCAAGCCTTGATCCACAGCATGTCGCACCTCCAAGACGCCGAGTTTAGCCTGAGTGTGACCAAGCGGAGATCCGTAGATGGCTGAGCGAGCGGCAAGCGGCTGGCGACGTCTGTGGCCCTGGCTGGCAGCGATCGGCGTCCTTTACGCGGGATTTGAAATTGGTCGGGCCAGCGCGGGCTACTGGGCCGGGGGCGCGTTGGCCAATCGCATCGAGTTGGGGCGACGCATTGGCCAGCTGCAATCGCAAAGCGATGCGCAGGAGCGCCGACTGGCCTCGGCAGAAATTGGAAGACGGGTGGATCTCGAGGCGCAGTCCGAAGCGCAGCGCATGATTGGCGAGCTACAGGCCGAGACCGCACGCCAGCAGCAGGAATTGCAGTTTTATCGGGGCCTGGTGGCGCGCCAATTCGGCACGGGCAACCTGCGTGTGCAGGAGCTCAGGGTGCAGCGGGCAGATGAGCGACGCTATCGCATCCAGATCACGCTGGTGCAGGCCTCGGCGCGCGACAGTATTGCCAGCGGAGCGCTTACGCTCATGGTCGACGGCAGCAAGGGTGGCGTTCTGGCCCAGCTGCCGCTCGCCGATCTGGAACCAGCCGGACGGAAGGAACTCGCCTTCTCGCTGCGCTATTTTCAGCAAGTCGAGGCCGAAATCGAGTTACCGGCGGGGTTTGTTCCTGCCAGCCTCCAGATTGAGTACCGGCTCGGCCGGGGGTCGGCGGCACCGGTACGCCAGACCTTCAGTTGGCAGGTCGAAGGTGAGGCCCAAAACCCGGTGCTTTGACCGCCAGACAGCGGAGGCCTACAATTCACCGTCTGCAGATTTTTCTTTTGGAATTAAGGTGTTATGGAAACCTCAGCAACTGGAAACGATAGCCTGATTTTCACTGACTCAGCGGCCCGCAAGGTGGGCGAGTTGATCCGTGAGGAGGGCAATCCCAAGCTCAAACTCCGGGTGTTCGTGTCTGGCGGCGGCTGCTCGGGTTTCCAGTACGGATTCACCTTTGACGAGGCCGTCGAAGAGGGTGACTCCGAATACAGCAACCAGGGCGTCACGCTGCTGGTGGATCCACTGAGCTTCCAGTACCTGATGGGCGCGGAAATTGACTACCGTGAAGACCTTGAGGGTGCGCAGTTCGTGATCCGCAATCCAAATGCGCAGACCACCTGCGGCTGCGGGTCGTCTTTCGCTGCTTGAACTCTGCGACGCCCGCTCAGGGCGTCAATTGCGCTAGACGAGTGCTTTCCGGCGCTGCCTGATCCAGCGCAGCGAGCAGCGGTGCGGTCTGGGCCATGAAATCCGCGCGCAGGCTTTCCGGGATCGGGTCCGCCTTGGGCAGGGTGACCTTGGCGGGATTCAAGTGCTTGCCATTGACCCGGTATTCATAGTGCAGATGCGGCCCGGTCGCGAGCCCCGTCATTCCCACATAGCCAATGACTTCGCCCTGGGCGACATGCTCACCAATGCGCAGACCCTTGCGGAATCGGGACATGTGCGCGTACAGAGTAGTGACGCCATTGCCGTGAGTGAGTACCACGGTATTGCCGTAGCCACCCTGGACGCCCTTGGTGATGACTCGGCCGTTGCCGGCAGCCTTGATCGGTGTACCGGTTGAGGCGCCGAAATCCACGCCGCGGTGCGGGCGTACGGTCTTCAGCACCGGATGGCGCCGCGCCGGGTTGAAATCGGAACTAACGCGGGCAAAGTCCACGGGAAAGCGCAGGAACGCCTTGCGCACCGGTCGACCATCCGGGGTGTAGTACTCGGTGCGACCGCCGGGCACCGTATAGCGAACCGCGCGATAGGTCTTGCCACTGTTGGTGAATTCCGCCGCAAGGATGTCGCCATCCCGGACGAATTCACCATCCTGCCATTGCTGCTCATGCGAGACGATAAATCGATCACCGGGTTGCACCAGGTTGACGAAATCGATGTCGTACTTGAAGACATCGGCCAACGTAACTGCCAGTCGATCCGTTCCCCCGGCTTGGTTCACGGCATTGAACAGCGAGCTCGACACGCTGCCGGTCAGCAGGCGGCTCTCGATTTCCAGCGGATTCTCGATGATGTTGCTGGCGAAGCCCTCTTCGCGTCGCGTTACCGATAGCGTGGATGTCTCATTGAGCTGGCGGGTCAGCGACTTGATCTCGCCACCCAAATGGGTCATCCGAATCACGTCGCCGGGGCGGATCATGTCCAGGCTCCTGCGCACATCAGGCAGGCTGCGGAGCATGGCTAGATCGGACAACTGCAGCTGCAACTTTCGGAAGATGCCATCCAGTGTATCGTTGCTGTTGACTGTCACTTCCAGTGCTTCGTAGGGCACGGGAGCGGGCGGCACGGGAGCGGCATCTGCGATCAAAGGGACATGGTCCACGGGGTCAATCACGGTCTCGACTGGGCGCTGCAATTGCAGCGCGGCCGCCGCGAAACCCGCACCAGCCACGACACATGCGGCCAGTACGCCAAAACGGCGCGGCCCCAAGGTGATTGCGGCCTCCGTGGCGACAGGTCGGTGAAAAAGTTCAGGGTTCAATATGGTCAATCCGGGGTCTTGACGGCGCGAAGGTAGACAACCCGGAGGGCTGCGTCAACCTGTTGATTCGTGGGGATTAGCCTTGCGTCACAGTCCTCATTGCTTATGGCCCGGCGCTTTCCTAGAGTGGCAGCCACGTCACATCAACAGGGTCGGGAGTTTTCATGTTGCCGCCGGCGGAACAACTAGACGAATTGCGCCGTGGTGCGGCTGAAATCCTGCTCGAGACCGACTTGATTCGGAAGCTGGAGCGCGGCAAGCCATTGCGAGTCAAAGCCGGGTTTGACCCGACCGCCCCCGACCTGCACCTGGGGCATACGGTGCTGATCAACAAGCTGCGGCAATTCCAGCAGCTGGGTCACCAGGTCATATTCCTGATCGGTGATTTCACCGGGATGATTGGTGACCCGACGGGCAAGAACGCCACCCGGCCTCGCTTGACCCGCGAGGACGTTGCGGCCAATGCGCGCACATACCAGCAACAGATCTTCAAGATCCTGGATCCGGAGCGCACACAAATTGACTTCAATTCGCGCTGGATGGGCCAGATGGATGCTGCTGGCCTGATTGAACTTGCCGCCCGATATACCGTGGCTCGAATGCTCGAGCGCGATGACTTTTCCAAGCGATACAAGAGCGGACAGCCGATTGCGGTTCACGAATTTCTTTATCCGCTGGTGCAGGGCTATGACTCCGTTGCGTTGCAGGCCGACGTTGAGTTGGGTGGCACCGACCAGAAATTCAATTTGCTGGTCGGGCGGCAGTTGCAGGCCGATTACGGTCAGGAGCCCCAAGTGGTGCTGACCATGCCGCTACTGGAAGGCACCGACGGCGTGCAGAAAATGTCGAAATCGCTCGGCAATTACATCGGCATTGATGAAGCTGCTACCGAGATGTTCGGCAAGCTGATGTCAATTTCTGATGCATTAATGTGGCGATATTTCGAGCTGCTATCGTTTCGTCCTGCTGCAGAAATCGCCCAGCTGCGGGCGGGAATTTCTGAGGGACGCAATCCGCGTGACGTGAAATTTGAATTAGCCGTCGAACTGGTAGACCGTTTTCATGGCGCGGGAGCGGGCAAGGCGGAGCGCGAAGCGTTTATCGCGCGTTTCCGTGATGGCGCACTGCCCGAAGAGATCCCCGCATGCGCAGTTAAAAGCGAAAGCGATGAAATGAAGCTCGCGGCGATCCTGAAAGAGGCCGGGCTTGCCGCGAGCGCTTCGGCGGCATATCGGTTGATTGCGCAAGGCGCGGTACGTGTCGATGGCGAGCGCATCGAAGACAAGGATTGTTCGCTGAAGTCAGGCCATATCTATCTGTTGCAGGCTGGCAAGCGTGCTTTTGCGCGCGTGACGCTCACTAAGCTGGCCTGAACCCCGTCACCTGAGGCCCCTTTAACGCTTGTTTTTCCGGCCTTTCAAGATTTCTTTCATTGGGTCGTTGACAGCAACATTGGGCTGGCTATACTGCGCGCCCCCTGAGTACGGGCAG
>CAVPQN010000001.1:0-1329340 GCA_963707565.1 uncultured Gammaproteobacteria bacterium | reverse complement strand
AGGCGGGGAGAGACCGGCAAGGTGGCTGCGCACGACCGAGCTGAGTGTCGCCGACATGTCGCGCGAAGCGACCCGCTAATACCCGCTGCTCACACCATCGGGGCCAGCAGGAAGTCGAGCCCCAGCAGTCCAGAGCTCTCATAAGCCGCCTTGAATTGGGCGCCAACAAATACTTTTTGAAACGATTGAGGAACTCGGAATACGTGGCAGTTGTCGGGGACGCGATCTCGCTGCAGAGTTGGCACGAATGTCGGGGTTGAGAACGAAATACCCTTGCGCGCCCTTACAGCCTGGTCTGTTGCCTCGAGATCAATTGCGTCAATCGTCTGCAAGCAGTGAAAGCCAATGTATACGCCGCCAAGCCCGTTCAAAGGGAGCCACTCGCCAGCTTCGCGCAGATATTTCGCCAAGACTCCCTCGGCACGTTTGCTAAGACAGAGAATGCCGGGCCAGAAGATTGGAAAGTCAGGAGTCGGTCTGGCAATCGTCTCAGGCAGCCACTCGACTGGGACGGGCTGCCACGCATCAGCAACGGGAGAATGTCGAACGCGCAACAGCCGATGCTCCCATTGACTGCCATCGATTACAGGCCCGACCCAGCGGAACTTCTCTGGCGTATGAGCCAGCATGTAGATTCGCCGTGGCGACGGGGCAGCTATCGCTTCGGCGGCCATAGTTTGTCGAGCTCATCTCGCGTACTGTTATTGATCGTCGCCTTCACATCGTCAATTGTACTCTGCAAGTTGCCGGCATCCGGCGCATCGGCGACACGGGCATTCACATCCTGTACATAAGCGTCACGCTTAGTGATGTCGTGCTTGTCTCCGGGAATGTCAGTCGTATTGTTTCTTCCCTTAATACTGACCCCCTTTTCCTCCATATTTGCTCTCGCCGCCGCGGCACGCCTGTCGCCCTTCGGAACAACGTGATGGCGTTCGGTCTTCGCCGCTCTCGCGGCGGTTCTTTCAGCCTTTTGCGCGGCCCGTACAGCTTTCCCAAGCTGAGCCACTTTCTGCGCAGTCCTCGCCGGATTGAATGCTCCCATTGCCGTTTCCACGGCAGCGCCAGCGAAGTCAATCTCGCCCGTTGTGACGTACTGGATTGCAATCTCGAGCGCAAAGTCTCCCGCAAGCTTGATACACGTCGGGCAATTCCCCGTCGGATCCGTCTTGTTGAGCGGATCATTCCCCACGTACGCATACAGGTTGACGTCATCCTCATACCCGATCGGGTCGGTCTGCATGAACCGCCCCAGCCCCGGATTGTAGAACCTGGCCTTGTAGTACAACAGCCCCAGCTCGGGGATCGCCGCCTGGCCGGTGTACTGGAACCGCCCCGTATTGCTGGCCGCCGGTGACGCCATAGGGGTCGTAGGCGTGGATCTCGAGCTTGGCCCCGGCGGCATTGCTGGTGGCCACGATAGAGCCCTGATGATTGGCATGCAGGTGGCGCCGGCTGGCGGAGGACACCGAGGATCCTTCGTACCAGATGAGCGGCTCATCGACCCCTGAGCCGTGCACATAGCGGCGCAGCAGGGTGCCGCTGCCGTTGTATTCGGCGATCAGGCGGTCGCCGTCGTAGACGAACCGGGTGGTATTGGCGCCGCTCGTCACCTGATAAAGCCGTCCGAGCGGGTCGTAGGCGAGGCTGGCGTTCTTGGCCCCGCTGGCGCTGATGAGGCGGTTCTCGGTGTCGTAGCCGAAGGTCGTCGCCCCATCTGAGGTCAGGTTGCCATTGGCGTCCCAGGCATGGCTGACACCCCCGACCTGGGTGTACTGGTTGCGGCCGTTGATCGCGTAGCTCTTGGTCGAACTGGTGACCGGGTACTCGTAGGCGTTGTTCGTGAGGGACCGGCTGGTGATCTGGCTGGCCGGGTTGTACGCAAACCCGAATGTCGCATCGTTGGCAGCCCCAGCGCCGTCCAGGTCGTGGGAGAGCAGGTCTAGCCGCGAGATCGGGTCGTAGCCATAGCCTGTCATGGCCCCCAAGGCATCGCGGGCGAGTTCGTCGCGCCGGCCCTGGGGGTCGTAGAACAGCGAGGCAAGCGTGATCGAGGGCCCGTTCTCGGACAGGTGCATGAGCCGGTCGCGGCCGTCCCAGGCGTAGTCGAAGTACGCCCCGTCCGGATGAGTGATGCGGCTGCGGCTGCCGCGGGGGTCGTAGGCCGAGGTCACGGTCCGGGCGATGCCACCCATGTTGCTGCTGGAAGTCAGCAGCCGCCCGAAGCCGTCATAGCTGTTCGTGATGCCCTGGCCGCTGTCCGAGCTAAAGCGCGCATGGGTCAGGAGACCCCGCACCTCATAGCCGTGATACACGCTGTAGCCGGCCGCGCCGCTGGCCGAGGTCGGCACGGTCTTCACGCGCAGGCGGTTGAGGGCATCGTAGCTGTAGCTGATGGTGCGCCCGTCGCGCTTCCTGAGCGAAGTGCGGTTGCTAACCGCGTCGTAGCCGTACTGCTCGTAATCGGTGCTGCTCGACTGGCCGGCGCCGGTGGTGGCCACCGGGAAGCGCAGCTTGGAGAGGCGGTCGAAGCCGTCGTACTCGAAGGTGCTCAGGTTGCTGTTGGCGTCCTTGACTGTCTGGCGCTGGCCATTCGCGCTGTAGGTGTAGGTCGCGTAGTCCTGCTGCAGCGGCGTGCCATAGGCGCGCTGCAGCTGCAGCAGCTGGCTCGCCGCATCGTAGACATTGCGCATGATGCGGTCGGGGCCGTAGCTCCCCTCGGTGCCCAGGCTGCAGGCGCTCGCCGGCAGCGATACGAAAGCGGCCGGGTTCATGCGGCGGGCTTCGCATTCCAGCCGATTGCGCTGATCGAATGTGCGCTGGACGACCGTGTGGGCCGTGCCGCCTACGGACAGTGTCTCGCGCTCCGGGTTGCGCCGGGCGTCATAGGCGTGATCGACGCGCCGGAACACGGTCAGCGCCGTGCTCAACTCGTTCGGGATCGAGCCTTCTTCGACGCTGATCAGCTTGTCGTCGGCGTCGCGATACGTAAGGCGCCGCGCGAGCCGGACGCCGATGGCCTCAGCGGGGCCGATTTCCCAGCTGCGCCGGCCGTGTACGTCGTAGCGGAAGTACTTCGCATCGCCGGTGCGGTTCAGCTTTGCGCCTGGCCGGGGTCCTGAGCAATTCCACGTGGCACCATGCCGCACATTGTGGCGACGCGATCTCGTTCAGCGATCAAGCGCGACACCGCTTGCCCTCGCCCATCCCGATTCTTGGCAAAGAACAACGGCTCCAGTTGTGCGATTCTTAACCGAACTAACTCAATATTGGGCTGATCGTGCTCCCAAGACACAAAGTCGTCCCATTCCAGTTCGTAGTTCAGTTGGCCGTCAATGAAGCGGTCGATCAGATTGACAAGGTCACGAAGGCTGCCAACCACATTCTGGCGAACATGGACATGTCTCGATCTCTGCAACCAATTTCTGATTCGATCAAACATTGAAATGCGCGATGTTCACGATCTCAGCGATCAAAAGCTTGTGCCACGTGCGAGTGCGATCAAATCGATGTGCCCGCTTCTGACGAACGGCTCCACAAGCTTGCCCGAAAACCGGAATACGTGCTGTCCTTCCAACGCAGTTCCGCGCCAACCCCAGCCAACTCTCAACCACGCGTTACTATTGATTCCGAGCATGCTACTGCCTCCCAGGGCTTGCCGCCCGAAGACAGGTCCAGTTGGGCCCAAGAACGAGCGGGTAGCCGCCACAGCTGCAGACAGGCTGCCTCCCGCAGCCGGAATTACGGCAATCGCGGTTCCTCCGACCATCAAGCTGCCGGCGGCAAGAGCAATGTTTCGCTTCGCTTCCTCGCTGAGATTTGGATCGCTGATAAGCGCGAATCCTGCACGCGCCGCAGCTTCACCTGGTCCGGAGTCGAAGCCAACGAAGGGATTCCTACTCACGTTATTGTCGGATTCGGGGGATCGGTTTGACTCACTCTGTGGCGTTCGCCGTTGCTCGGCCGCGGCACTCTTCTGCGGCGTTGCGAACACGTACGACTTGCATCCCGCTGCCTCCACGCCTTCGATGCGCGAACCACAGGTACCTGTTGGATCCACCTTGTTTGTCGGATCATTCCCTACATAGGCATAGAGGTTGACGTCATCCTCATACCCGATCGGGTCGGTCTGCATGAACCGCCCCAGGCCCGGGTTGTAGAACCTGGCCTTGTAGTACAGGAGCCCGAGCTCGGGGATGGCCGCCTGGCCGGTGTACTGGAACCGCCAAGTAGTTGCTGGTCGGCGGTGACGCCATAGGGGTCGTAGGTGTGGATCGCGAGCTTGGCTCCGGCGGCATTGCTGGTGGCCACGATCGAGCCCTGGTGATTGGCGTGCAGGTAGCGCCGGCTGGCGGAGGACACTGCCGCGCCCTCGTACCAGATGAGCGGCTCATCGACCCCAGCGCCGTGAACATAGCGGCGCAGCAGGGTGCCGCTGCCGTTGTATTCGGCGATCAGGCGGTCGCCGTCGTAGGCGAACCGGGTGGTATTGGCGCCGCTTATCACCTGGTAGAGCCGCCCGAGCGGGTCGTAGGCGAGGCTGGCGTTCTTGGCGCCACTCGCGCTCACGAGGCGGTTCTCGGTGTCGTAGCCGAAGGTCGTCGCCCCATCTGAGGTCAGGTTGCCGTTGGCGTCCCAGGTATGGCTGACACCCCCGACCTGGGTGTACTGGTTGCGGCCGTTGACCGCATAGCTCCTGGTCGAACTGGTAAGCGGGTACTCGTAGGCATTGTTGCTGAGGGTCCTGGTGGTGACCTGGGAGGCTGGGTTGTACGCAAACCCGAATGTCGCATCGTTGACAGCCCCAGCGCCGTCCAGGTCGTGGGAGAGCAGGTCCAGCCGCGAGATCGGGTCGTAGCCATAGCCTGTCATGGCCCCCAAGGCGTCGCGGGCCAGCTGATCGCGCCGGCCCTGGGGGTCGTAGAACAGCGAGGCAAGCGTGATCGAGGGGCCGTTCTCGGACAGGTGCATGAGCCGGTCGCGGCCATCCCAGGCGTAGTCGAAGTACGCCCCGTCCGGATGAGTGATGCGGCTGCGGTTGCCGCGGACGTCGTAGGCCGAGGTCACGGTCCGGGCGATGCCGCCCATGTTGCTGCTGGAGGTCAGCTGCCGCCCGAAGCCGTCGTAGCTGTTGGTCACGCCCGCGCCGCTGTCCGAGCTGAAGCGTGCATGGGTCAGGAGACCCCGCAGCTCATAGCCGTGATACACGCTGTAGCCCGGCGCGCCGCTGGCCGAGGTCGGCACGGTCTTGATCCGCAGGCGGCTGAGGGCATCGTACGAATAGCTGATGGTGCGCCCGTCGCGCTTCCTGAGCGAGGTGCGGTTTCCGACGGCGTCGTAGCCGTACTGCTCGTAATCTGTGGTGCTCGACTGGCCGGCGCCGGTGGTGGCCACCGGGAAGCGCAGCTTGAACAGACGATCGAAGCCGTCGTACTCAAGGGTGCTCAGGTTGTTGTTCGCGTCCTTGACCGTCTTGCGCTGGCCGTTCGCGGTGTAGGTGTAGGTGGCGTAGTTCTGCTGCAGCGGCGTGCCGTAGGCGCGCTGCACCTGCAAAAGTTGACTCGCATTGTCGTAGACATTGCGCGTGATCCGGTCCGGGCCGAAGTTCCCTTCCGTTCCCAGCGTGCAGGCGCTCGTGGGGAGCGATACGAAAGCGGCCGGGTTCATGCGGCGGGCTTCGCATTCCAGCCGATTGCGCTGATCGAATGTGCGCTGGACGACCGTGTGGGCCGTGCCGCCTACGGACAGTGTCTCGCGCTCCGGATTGCGCCGGGCGTCATAGGCGTGATCGACGCGGCGAAAAACCGTGAGCGACGTGTCCGTCGGACTCGTCACCGAGCCTTCCTCGGCACTCACCACCTTGTCGTCGGAGTCGCGATAGGTGAAGCATCGCGCGAGCCGGACGCCGGTGGACTCCGCCGGGCCGATCTCCCAGGTCCGCCGGCCGTGCACGTCGTAGCGAAAATACTTCGCATCGCCGGTGCCGGGCCGCGGGCCGTCTTCGACGAACAGGCGCCTGGCGAGGTCGTACATGATCGGGGGACAAGTGCCAAGACATAAACGACGCGCCCAAACGCTCATCTGGTGGCGAGCACAGCATTCAGCAGGCCAGCCACCTTTGGGCCACATTGGGTCCCAAAAGCAAGCGCGAGGCTATCCTGCCTCGCACTCACAACGACGCAGAACGATCGCAGCGAGGGCAGGTTTCTAGGCGGCGCGTTCGACTCCGCAGTGGAGAGCGCTGGGTGATTTGCCGCCGCGCCGTCTGCGCGCCGACCATCACGCGCCCGACGCGGCCTCCAGTCTGGCCAGCATGCCCGCATCGCGGGGTCCACCACCACCGCGCACGTAAATTTGGATGCGGGAGCTCTGCCTCGCTCCCATCTCTAGGAAGAGCGCGACCACATCATCCAGTGGCTCGTCTTCCGCATGAAAGGTCGTCATGACCTCGTCAGCGTCTTCACGTTCCAGCAAACGCTCATCGAGTGCGTCATGCAGCCGCTCCGACAAAGTGCCACTGCAGAGAAAACGGTTGCACCCGAGTGCATGCAAGGCAGCGAGTTGCTCGACGAGATCTTTGCTGAAGGCCTCATCTACGTGGACGAGAACTACCGAGGCGTTCTCCCCTCGGCGTACCAGGTCCGGTAGCCCGCTCGGCTCGATGACCAGTATCTGCCGGCCGTCTTGTAGCTCGATGCGACGCACTCAGTGATCTCCTGGTGTAACGGGTAGGAATTCTTCTGTGCCGCGAGGTCGCGACTTGCTCATGGACAATTTCCAGGTATGCGGGACCCAGTGCAAGTCGGTTTCGAAATCTTCTCGATTTCCCTCTCGAACTTCTTGACTTCCTTTTCAAGGATCTCGATTCGTCGCTCCTGCTGGCGCTTGATCGCCTCTTCCGGCATGTCTTTCATTTCCTCCTGTACCGTCGGATTCTTCTTAAATTCCTCGATCTTCTGTCTGTGTTCCCGGATATTTCGCTGCAGAGAACGGATGGCTCTCTGCTGGGACCTGGTCAGCATCGACCTCGCGGTTGTGGCACCTGCCCTGGCGGCGGCAGACGGATTACGGGTAGCGACAGCGACCCCCACGACGACTGCCGCTGTGGCCGCGCCGACAGCACGCGCCGTCGCCCGTTCCTGATGCTCCTCAGCGCTCATTTCTCCTCTGGCGAGCGCCAGATCATCACGTTGCATTTGACAGGTCGCCATGCTTTCGCAGAACTCACCCGTCGGGTCCGTTGCGTTCAATGGATCGTTGCGGACGTACGCATAGAGGTTCAGGTCATCCTCATATCCGATCGGATCGGTCTGCATGAACCGCCCAAGCCCGGGATTGTAGAACCTGGCCTTGTAGTACAGAAGTCCCAGCTCGGGAATGGCCGCCTGCCCGGTGTACTGGAACCGCAGGGTGTTGCTGGCCGGGGTGATGCCGTAGGGGTCGTAGCTGTGGATCGCGAGCTTGGCCCCGGCGGCATTGCTGGTGGCCACGATAGAGCCCTGATGATTGGCATGCAGGTGGCGCCGGCTGGCCGAGGACACTGAGGATCCCTCGTACCAGATCAGCGGCTCGTCCACCCCCGGGCCGTGCACATAGCGGCGCAGCAGGGCGCCTGAGCCGTTGTACTCGGCGATCAGGCGGTCGCCGTCGTAGGCGAACCGTGAGGCATTGGTGCCGCTCGTCACCTGATAAAGCCGTCCGAGGGGGTCATAAGCGAGGCTGGCATTCTTGGCCCCGCTCGCGCTCACCAGGCGGTTCTCGGTGTCGTAGCCGAACGCGGTCGGGTTGTAGCCATATCCCGGTGGTCGCCCCGGCCCTGGGGGGTGTTAATACTGCAAAATTTGCGGTGAAAGCCTTGCGGCTGCGGCGATTGAGGCCCATAATCACCGCATGAAACGCGGTGAATCCAAATACATCTGGCAGGCCACAGACTGGCCGGACTGGCGCTTCGACCTAGCGAAGTTGGCGGGCCCGATGGCCGCAGTCAGCCAGGCCCAGGGGCTGCTGCTGGGGCGGCTGGCCGACCTGGGCGTGTCCCTGCGCGCCGAGGCCACCCTGGCCACCCTGACGGACGACGTGGTCAAGACCAGCGCCATCGAGGGCGAGCAGCTGGACACTGCGTCGGTTCGTTCTTCCGTTGCACGCCGGCTGGGCGTGGACATCGGCGCCCTGGCACCCGTCGACCGTCACGTCGAGGGCGTGGTCGAGATGGTGCTGGACGCCACCGCCAACTGCCAGGCACCGGTGACGCGCGAGCGCCTGTTTGGTTGGCATGCCGCGCTGTTCCCCACGGGTTACTCGGGCCTGGCTACCATCCGGGTGGGTCGTTGGCGTGACGACGCCAGCGGGCCGATGCAGGTGGTCTCGGGGCCAGTTGGCCGCCAGCGGGTACATTTCGAGGCGCCGCCCGCCGTCCGGCTGGAGGCCGAGACACGGCGGTTCCTGCAGTGGGTCAATGGCGACACCAGTCAACCGCCCCTGCTCAAGGCTGGCCTCGGCCACCTGTGGTTCGTGACGCTGCACCCGTTCGACGATGGCAATGGCCGCATTGCGCGCGCCCTCGGCGACCTGCTGCTGGCCCGTGCCGATGGCAGCCCACAGCGCTTCTACAGCGTGTCGGCCCAGATCCAACGCGAGCGCGCGGCCTACTACGACATGCTGGAACGGTCCCAACGGCAATCTCTGGAAGTTACCGAGTGGCTGGTCTGGTTCCTTGCCGTGATCCAACGTGCAGTGGGCCAGGCTCGGCACACGCTCGACGCCGTCCTGGTCAAGGCGCGCTACTGGCAGCGCTGGGCCACCCTGCCGCTGAACGAGCGCCAGGTGAAACTGCTCAACCGACTGCTGGACGGGTTCGAAGGCCACCTGACCAGCAGCAAGTGGGCGACCATCGCCCGCTGCTCACAGGACACGGCGCTGCGCGACATCAACGACTTGCTCGCACGCGGCGTGCTGCGAAAGTCGGATTCCGGCGGGCGCAGCACCCGTTACGAACTGGCGTGACGGTCACGGGTGCATTGGTTGCAGCCAAATTGACTTCCGCGAGCCAATCGCGTTAATTGTCGCCAGCCCGGCCACACGGGCAGCAGGGGTCCAAGGATGGGTCACCGTCGAACAGGGAAGAAGCGGGTTTTCATTTTCTGCTTACTTGTGCCGCTGATGGCTGCCGCCTGCGGCAGCGCGTTCGCCGACACGGTTACCTACGAATACGACTCGCTCGGGCGGCTGACGAAAGTCAGCCAGTCGAACGGCAGCATCATCACCTATGCGCTCGATCCGGCCGGCAATCGCACAGTAGTTGCATCAGGAACGCCCCCGGGGATCCCCGCCTCGATCACTGTGCCCTCCAGCAGCAGCACCGGCAGCTACACGATCAGCTGGGGCGCGGCGAGCGGGACACTCACCGCTTATGAGCTCTACGAGGCGACGAACTCGGGATTCTCCGGTGAAACGCTCGCCTATAGCGGCACCGCGCTCAGCAAGGCGATTTCGGGCAAGGGCAACGGTACGTACTACTACCGGGTCCGGACCTGCAATGGAGCCATATGCAGCGCCTATCGCACCGGCGCGAATCCGACCGTGGTGAGCCTCGGAGTTCCTGCGGCACCAGCGACCATCAGCGGTCCCTCGATGAACACGACCGGCAACTATTCGATCTCGTGGAGTTCCTCGACTGGCGCAACCCGGTACGAACTCTGGGAGAGCGTCTTTGGAAGTCCATTCTCAAAGGTGCACGACGGAACGGCCACGTCCAAGAGCTTCAGCAACAAGCCGAACGGCGAGTACGAATACAAGGCCAAGGCCTGCAATGTGGCGGGTTGCAGCGGGTTCTCGCCGATGAAATTCGTCAATGTCTGTGTCGGCGGGTGCTCGTTCGCGGCTCCGCCTCCGGAAGAGTAGCGCAATGTCGAAGCGATCATTCAACGCCGAAACTTCCCCGATCCAGCGCCCCGGCATCCTGCGCGGCGTGCTCGCGATGTTGCTGCTGGTTGGAAGCCTGAGCGCTCGTGCACAACAGGAGGTCCCCGAGGTGATCTCCCCGCTTCGGGTTGAATCCGATCACAACGGCGTGAACATCGTGAGCGGCAAGACCAGTCTTCAGGTGCCGGTCTTGTCGGTGCCGGCTGCGCCTAATCTGCGCTTCGACTACGTGCAGAACGCCGCGCCGTATGTAAAGGGAACGCAGTGGGGCGACGCGTCCGTCCAGGCCAATTTCACCGTACATACGATCACGGGGACTTCCGAGTCGTTCCGCTGCCCCGACTTCGATTGCACGAGCATCACGGGCAGCGGGTCCGTCTACGTACCAAATGCAAACGTGTATTGGCGCGGCGGATCCGGCGAGCGCTATCAGTTCAACCTCGAGCATGTCACGACCACCGGCAATCCGTTCTCGATGGTCTATTACGCATCGTCAGTGAGCTACCCGAACGGCGAGATCATTACATTCGCTTATGACACGGTCACCGTTGCAGGGCCTCCGTACCTGCAAACGTTTTATCGGCCAAATACCGTCACCAGCAATCTCGGCTATTTCATCACGATCACGTACCACTCCGGCGATCTCCAGAGCGGGTACTGGGGTTCGCCGGCGCAGGTGACGCTCTACAAGAGCTCCGCGCCAACCACACCGCTCGGCCGCCTGACCTACAGTCTGAACGGGTCGACCATCACGGACCTGGGCGGGCGGGTCTTCACCTGCCAGGGATGTGTGAACAAGCTGGGGGCGGGCCTCGAGCAATCGTCGGGCGCGCTCCAACTCCCGGGAGAGGCGTCGCCCACGCTGCAGGTAACAGAGCTGCCCGGTTTTCCGGTCATCAACTCAGTCACGCGTGACAGCGTCCAGTGGAGTTACGCGTACACGAATCTGCGCAATGGCAGTACCCTGAGCAGCTACCTGTACGATCGCGTCACGGTCACCGGCCCGAACAGTTACAGCGCGATCTACGACATAGAGACGAACGACTTTCGCAACGTCATCTGGAAGATCACGGATTCGCTCGGCCGGGCGACGCTGGTCGATTTCGACGATGCCTATCGGCTCCAGAGCGTCAGCTATCCCGAAGGCAATGCGGCCAGTGTCGTTTACGACGGTTTTGGCAACATCACCTCGCGAACGGCGCAGCCCAAAGCCGGCTCGGGCCTGGGTTCCGTCACCGAAACCGCAAATTACCCGACGGCGTCTTGCTTCCCCTCCACTTACGATGTGCTCTGCAACCGGCCGACATGGTATCGCGACGGACTCGGCCGGCAGACCGACTTCGTCTACAACAGCAAGGGCCAGCTCACCGAGCAGACCGACCCCGCGGATGTGAACGGCGTCCGGCGCAAGACCTATATCAGCTACGAGACCAGCACCGGGCTCAGTCGCCGCAGCGTCGTGCGGGTCTGTGGCGACACCAGTACCTGCAATACGCCCGACGAGATCCGCACCGAGTACGAGTACTGGGGCAATACCTTCCTGCCCTCCGTCGAGCGGCGCATCGATGCCGCGCGCGGCGCGACGCTCGAGACGCATTTCACCTACGATCTTGCCGGACGTTTGCTCGTCGAGGACGGCCCGCTGTCCGGCACCGGCGATGCGAAGTACTTCCGCTATGACGTACACGGCCGGCGCAGCTGGGAAATCGGCCCCGCGGAGTCCACCGGCGTCCGGCTCGCGCGGCGCCTTACGTATCGCGACGCCGACGACAAGCTGATCAGCGTCGAAGAAGGCTCGATCCCGAACGAGTCGAGCACGGCGCTGACCGTGTTCCGGCGCGTCGATCACGCCTATGACGCCCGGCGCAACCCGGAGCGCGAGACACTGTCCGTAGGCGGCACGGCCCACACGGTCGTCCAGCGCACATTCGATCAGCGCAATCGGCTGGAATGCGAAGCCCGCCGCATGAACCCGGCCACCTTCGGCGCACTGCCGGCGAGCGCCTGCAGCCTGGGCACCGAGGGGAGCTACGGCCCCGACCGCATCACGCGCCATGTCTACGATGCGGCGAGCCAGCTCCTGCAGCTGCAGCGCGCCTATGGCACGCCGCTGCAGCAGGACTACGCGACCTACACCTACACCGCGAACGGCCAGCGCCAGACGGTGAAGGACGCCAACAACAACCTGAGCAGCTTCGAGTACGACGGCTTCGATCGCCTGTCCAAGCTGCGCTTCCCGGTGGCCACCACCGGCGCCGGCCAGTCGAGCACCACCGATTACGAGCAGTACGGCTACGACGCGGTCGGCAACCGCACCTCGCTCAGGAAGCGCGACGGGCGCACCATCACGTATTCGTACGATGCGCTCAACCGGGTGCGCGTGAAGACCGTGCCGACCTCGGCCAGCGGCGCGGCCGGCTACAGCGTGTATCACGGCTATGAGGTGCGGGGTCTCCTGACCCATGCGCGCTTTAGCTCGGACAGCGGCCAGGGCATCACGAACAGCTATGACGGCTTCGGGCGGCTGCTGACTTCCAGCAGCAACATGGGTGGCATCGCCCGGACCGTGACCTCGGCCTACGACCCCCGCGGCAGCCGCAGCCGCATCACCCATCCGGACGGGGCGTACTTCGACTACGCCTGGGACGGCCGCGACCGGCTCATGCACCTGTCCGAGAACGGGCCCTCGATCACGCTTGCCTCGCTGTTCTACGACCCCCAGGGCCGGCGCGACGAACTCGCCCGCGATGCCTTGGGGGCCATGACAGGCTATGGCTACGACCCGATCTCGCGGCTAGACCTGCTCTCCCACGACCTGGACGGCGCTGGGGCTGCCAACGATGCGACATTCGGGTTTGCGTACAACCCGGCCTCCCAGATCACGACCCGCTCGCTCACGAACAACGCCTACGAGTATCCGGTCACCAGCTCAACCAGGAGCTACGCGGTAAACGGCCGCAACCAGTACACCCAGGTCGGGGGTATTTCCCATGCCTGGGACGCCAATGGCAACCTGACCTCGGACGGGGCGACCACGTTCGGCTACGACACCGAGAACCGCCTCGTAAGTGCCAGCGGCGCCAAGAACGCCAGCCTCGCCTACGACCCGCTCGGAAGGCTTTATCAGGTCACCAGCGGCGCCAATACCACCCGGTTTGTCTACGACGGCGACCGCCTGGTCGCCGAATACAACGGCAGCGGCACCCTGCTGCGCCGCTATGTGCACGGCGCCGGGGTCGATGAGCCGCTCATCTGGTACGAGGGGGCGGCGGTCTCGTCGGCCAGCCGGCGCTACCTGCACGCCAACCATCAAGGCTCGATCGTGGCCACCAGCAATGCCGCCGGGGCCAAGCTCGCGATCCACGCCTACGACCCCTATGGCGTCACCGCCACCAGCAACACTTGGCGGTTCCAGTACACCGGCCAGGCGGCGATCCCCGAGCTGGGGCTGTTGTACTACAAGGCCAGGTTCTACAATCCGGGCCTGGGGCGGTTCATGCAGACCGATCCGATCGGGTATGAGGATGACGTCAACCTCTATGCCTATGTCGGGAATGATCCGCTGAACAGGACGGATCCCACCGGCGCATACGCCGAACTGCCGCTGGAAATTGCAAGCATTGCGATGGGGCTGGCGAGTCTCGGTAGCAATCTAGGTGACGGAAATTTCAGCGCGGCCGCGGTCGATGCAATAGGGGTCATCTCAGATGTTGGCGCAGCAACAGTACCCGGCGTACCGGGTGTCGCAGGCCTCGGGATCAAGGCCGCGAGGGTCGGCGACAAGGTCGTTGATGCCGCCAAGAAGGCCACGGGCTCTGTTGCAGACGCCAATCGGGCGGCATCACGAGCGAAAGGGATTCCGGATAGTCAAATCGGACCAAGCGGAAAACCAAAGGTGCATACCGTGGAGCATTCAACGACGAAGGGCGCAGAGGAGGCTGCTCAGAGGCGGGTGCCCGAGGGCGGAGAGGTGCGTTTTGACGCACATCCGAAAGACGGACAGAAACCGCACTATCAGGCTGAGGACGCCAAAGGGGCAAACGTGAAGCCGGTAGTGCATCATTGCCCGCCCAGCAAGCGGTGTTAGCGATGGCGGATCAGAACGTGTGGCTAGGGATAGCTACTTTGCTCTTGGCCAGCACGAACCCGAAACGTTCTGAGGGTTTCATCGGCGCATTCGCCGGCTTCGCCTGCAGAGCCGAGAATTTCGCCGACGCTGTAAGGGCGCTCTATCAAGAATTTGAGGAGTCGGGTTACGTCGTGGTCGGCATCAAGCACATGTTGCCGATGCATATGCTCGATCGACAGCTGACTGCGTACGAGGCGGAGCTTCTGGAACGCATCGAGGAGTATCCCGTCCAATTCAAGGACGTGCATCTGCATAAGGGCGATGGATAACACGCAGTGATCTTTTGGCCCGTCGGCCGCCCTCGCTGTGATCGTTCTGCGTCGTTTTGAATGCGAGGCAGGACAGCCTCGCGGCGGCTTTTGTGGCCGCAGGCAGGCGTGGCGGTGGGGTCAGCCGCGCAGGTCTGCGGGTGTGGGAGCACGGCGGCAGTGGACGAGCGTGACGATGATCACAGTGATGCCGCGCAGCTGTTAGATCACGCGCCAGGAGTGCGCGGGCACTTTGCGGATCTCAAACCTGGGATGCCAACGGCAACCTGACCTCAGATGGGGCGACGACCTTCGGCTACGACACCGAGAACCGCCTGGTGAGCGCGAGCGGGGCCAAGAACGCCAGCCTCGCTTATGACCCCCTCGGACGGCTCTATCAGGTGACGAGCGGCACCAATGCCTCACGGTTCGTCTACGACGGCGACCGCCTGATCGCCGAGTACAACGGCTCCGGCACCCTGCTGCGCCGCTATGTGCACGGCCCGGGGGTGGACGAGCCGCTCATCTGGTACGAAGGGGCCTCGGTCTCCTCCGCCAATCGACGGTACCTGCATGCCAATCATCAGGGCTCGATCGTGGCCACCAGCAATGCCACCGGGGCCAAGCTCGCGATCCACGCCTACGACCCCTATGGCATCACCGCCGCCAGCAATACCGGGCGGTTCCAGTACACCGGCCAGGCGGCGATCCCCGAGCTGGGGCTGTTGTACTACAAGGCGCAGGTTCTACAATCCGGCGCTGGGGCGGTTCATGCAGACCGACCCGATCGGGTATGAGGATGACGTCAACCTGTATGCGTACGTGGGGAATGATCCGCTGAACAAGACGGATCCGACGGGGGAGTTTGGGTGGGTCGGCTCAGTCATTTCCGTTGGCGCATACCTCGCTACTGCAGAAAATCCCACACTTGGCGGCGCCACAGTTGCAGCTGCTGCTGGACTTGCGGGCGGCCCGATCATTTCGTCGGCTGCGAGTCTCGGACGGGCAGGACTTACACTGCTTGCGGGAACCAGTCGGGTCACCACACTAGTCCGTGGTGCGCCAATCTCTGTCCCGATTGCCCCCAGCGCCGGCGAAGTGGGCGCTGTTGCGGGGGCCATGACTGGAGGCGCGGCAATTGGCGTAACGGCGCAAGTTGCGACGAACGTTGCCGAGGCAGGTGCGATTGGGCAACTGGACAATCTCAATCATCCGTTGGCAGGCGCCGATGTCGCGGCCGCAGCCGGCGCGGTTGCCGGGCCCATTGATGCACGTGGTGCGGGAGGCGCAGCTGTCGCTTCCGGTCGATTGCCTAGCGCTGGAATGAGGGTCGGCGAAGCTGCGGGAACAATTGAAGTCAAGGCGACGCAAGCTGCAGCCAGCTCTGCTGTACAGTCGACTGCAAGTGCCAGTCTAAAGGTCGGATGTGTCCAACGTGATCGTTGTGGCCATTAATCGGCTCTCCAATGGATACCAGTCACCCGGACACAATAATGCTAAGGAACGAGTACGCAATCTTGCTCGGGCTCGTGGCAAGCATGGTCTTGACGCCGCTCGTGGTCGGGATTTGGCAGCGGCGATTTCCGCCACAACGGTCTGAGGGCACCAGACTTTCTCCAGACGGCTGGCGGCGCAGTAACTCGATCTACATAGAATCGATAGTCGCGACCGCTGCGGCCGTGGTTCTGCTCGGACTCGGGTTCGGCTTCTCCGCACGGATGAACCTAGCGCTCTCTTGCCTGCTTATCGGATGCATCGTGGCCATGCCAGCGATTTGGGCGATGTTCCGAACCAGCTTGACGGGGCCGCAAGCCCGATCCGAGTTTTTCCTTTTTGTCGAGGAGAAATATCGCGTATCGCGCTCCAGTTGGCTTGCCATCAGCGGTCTAGGGGCATTGGTTGCGGCCTATGGGCTCGTGCGAGCGTTCGGAGCGTAGAAGATCATCGAGGCAGGTCGCTGCCTGGCAGCCGACCAGCCGGGCATTGGCAGTTAGAGCGGGATACCTGAACGCGATATCCAGCATTCCTGCGAGAGCCATGGCTCGGACCGGCTCGCTTGAGGCCCAGCCAAGGTGGGCATTCTCAGAGCGCGCCGCGATTCGCGATGCATTCAGACGCAAGACCCCGGAAACGTTCAATCGGATATTTAAGAAGACGGATGGAACCTTCGATGGCTTGGTGGAGAGCCACCTGACTAACGGCAAAACACTTGACGAGGCTTATGCTGCAGTCATCCAATCTTCCGGCAAGTCCTGGGAGGTCATCGACTCCATAGCGAGGATTGCCGACAAAGTCCTTTGCACTGGCTCTCGCATACCAAGAGCAGGAGGGTGTTGATGGTCCATTTCCCGGGTGACATCCTGCGTGGCGTGAGATTCCTGATGGGCAGGAAGGAGCCATTCGCTTTTTGCGAAGACCAGCGTGCCGGTCGCATGAGTATCAGCCTGCCCAACTTTGGCTATGGCATTGACTATGGAATTCCGTTCTGGTTTTTTCGGGTTGCGCTTGGCGAGAGCGGCCGATTCGCCCGAATTTCCAAGCAGTCAACTTTTGGACAACTGGTCATCGACTTCGAATTCTCTGACCGCCCGTTCACATTCATCTCGGATGACATGGGTGGTGCGGTGATACGAGCACGTGGGCAGCCTCAGGATCTGCACGTACTCCGGGAGGCGCTGAGCGGGAACCGCCGATTCATCGATCGGACGGACGAAGTCAGGCAGAAGTTGCGCGAAGGAATGTAGTCTTGGCCAAGACTGCCCGCTCAGCAACACCAGCCTCGCCTACGACACCCGCGGCAACCGCACGCGCCTCACCCACCCGGACGGGGCGTTCTTCGAGTACGTCTACGATGGCCGCCTGCGCCTAATGCACCTGGCCGAGGGCACACTCACCGACCTCTACATGCCGAAAAAGTACTAGCGACCCGGCGCGTAGTGGCGCTTGATCAGCTGGTCCAGGCTGGCGCGTCCGGCGCCACGGAAAAACAGCGGCAGCAGCATGACCAGGAGGATCAGCGGCAGCTTGTAGTTGCCGAAGCCCTTGTCGGTGATGGCATAGCCCTTCCACAACTCGGCCAGCGTGTTCCAGTCGGCGGGCCAGTGCACGCCGAGGATGGCGACCACGGTCAGGATAATGAGTCCCGCTGACCAGAAGCGCGTAGCCAGTCCCAGCCAGATGCCGATGCCGCCGAGCACCTCGGTCCAGGTGGCAAGGAACCAGCTAAGGTCCACAGGCAGGACACTGAAAGGCCAGGGAAACTTGTCGGCCACATGTTCAAACCAGTTCTCGCCCTTGAGCTTCATCAGGCCCGCCTCGAAGAACTCCCAGCCGACGATGGCGCGCAGGAACAGCTGCGGCAGCCAGGTGCCGAGGCGATCAAGCCCGCCGTGTATGGTCAGGATCGGGTTCAGGATGGCTTTCATCAGCTTGCTCCCTCTGCAATTTTGGTTCCCAGGACCACGCCCAGCGCGCGCAGGTCATCGAGCGCAGTGGCTGCGGCGGCGACCAGTTCCGGCGTGGGGTCATCCTGCAGGCGGGTCAGGGCCTGGTCGGCCGCTCAACGTGGCGTCCTGCTCTATTGCATCCAGCAATGCGGCTGTCATGGCGCTGGCTTCGAGAAAGCGCACCTTGTCGCTGGCATCACGATAGACCACCAGGAAGGTGGGTTGCGTCGGCGCGCTGTCAGGCAGGTAGTCCGGCCCGATCTGCTGCACGGGCCAGTGATAGGCCAGCGGCCAGGCCAGCGGTGAAATGACCGGGTGACCCTGCATCAGGTCGCCCGTCGGATCAATGCCGGCAGCGGGCAGCTCGGCGTCGCTGACGGCCAGGGCCAGTTCCACCCATTCGTAATGCGCCAGTTCAACCAGGAAGGGTGGCTCGTCGCCGGCCGTGGGCCGCAAGGTAAGCCACTCGACGAACTCGCGCGGCACCTCAAGGAAATAAGGTGTGTGGGCCTTGTGGCTGGAATAGAACTCGCGGATGAGCACTTGCCATCCGGCATCACCCAGCACACGCCGCGCCACCGGGAAGGCGCCGCCGAGCAACTCGGTGATGTTGTTGATGAACAAGTCCCGGTACACGGCCAGGCGCCGATCCTCGATGCCTTCAGGGGGCGGCATCTTGTCGGGGTCACGCAGGTGGGCAGCAAAGGCGCGTTGGCGTGTGGATAGCTCCATGGCTCAGCTGCCCACGGCCAAGGCCGGAAAGTCGGCCTGCTGGCGTCGGCGCACCTCGGCCACTTCGGCGCGCAGTTCCGCCAGGGGTGGCAGGTTGAAGTCACGCTCGAGCAAGGTCGGCACCGGACCAAAATGACGGTAAGCCGCATCCAGCAGGGTCCAGACGTCGCCACTGACCGCGGAACCATGGGTATCCACGCGCAGGTCCTCGGCCTCGACGTAGTGGCCGGCAACGTGGAAATAGCACACCCGTTCAGCCGGCAGGGCGCGCAGGAAGGCCAGCGCGTCATAGCGGTGATTGATGGCATTGACGAAGATGTTGTTGACGTCGAGCAGCAGGCCAGCAGTCGGCCTCGTCCAGCACGCCGCTGACGAACTCGATCTCGCTCATCTCGGCGCCGGGTGCCGCGTAGTAGGAGACGTTCTCGATGGCGATGGGCCGCTCGAGGATGTCCTGGGCGCGGCGGATGCGTCCTGCTACGTAGCGCACGGCCTCCTGGGTGAAAGGAATCGGCATCAGGTCGTAGAGGTGACCCTCATCCGTGCAATAGCTCAGGTGCTCGGTGTATGCGCGCACGCCGTGCGTGTCGAGGAAGTCACGGATGTCGACCAGCAGTTGCTCATCCAGCGGTCCCGGCCCGCCCAGCGACAGCGACAGGCCATGGGCAACAAAGGGATGCCGCTCGGTGTAGCTGCGCAGCCGCCGACCCAGCGAGCCGCCCACGCGGATCCAGTTCTCGGGGGCGAGTTCGAAAAAATCAAAGCCTGCCGCGCCCTCAGCATCCAACGCGTCCAGCAGCCCGCGGCGAAAGCCGAGGCCGGCTCCCTGCACGGGATGTGCTGTGTTGATGTCGGCGCGCATGCTTGTCATCGAGGGTCCTTTCCCAGCAGACCGGCAGACCGCGTTGAATATTACGCCGTGTGGCGCATCAGCGTCGGCCGCGGCGACGCAGGCGCTCAAGCAACAGCGATGCATCCGGCGGCAGGCCTGCACGCTGTGCTTCCCACAGCAACTCGGCCAGCACCTCGATCAATTCATGCTCGGCAGCATGGCTGTCCTGAAGCTGCGCGGCCATGCGCCGAAATTCCTGCGCCACACCGGCGGGCCTGTCAGTAGTCACGGCCTCGCGTACGGCCACATGCAGGCCCATGTGCAGGAAGGGGTTGCTTTGTCCGCCCTCGACCGTCCAGTCGCGCTGCAGGCTGTCTGGATCATCGGACAGCATCGGGTGATATTCGGGATGCTCGGAGAGCACGTCCACCAGGATCGCTTCCATCGGCTCGAGCACGCGACCGTCCTGCGACTTTCGCCAGGCTGATAGCCAGACCTGGCGTAATTCTTCACGACTGGCGTTGGCGTAAATCATTGGCTCAGCTTGTCGGGCCAACGGCACAGGTCAGCAATGGTGCAATGCAGGCAGTCTGGCTTGCGTGCCTTGCAGACATAGCGCCCGTGCAGGATCAGCCAGTGGTGCGCATCCTGGCGATAGGCACGTGGCACGGTGGCCAGCAGCGTGTCCTCCACCTCGCGCACCGTGCGACCTGGCGCCAGGCCGGTGCGATTGGCGACGCGGAAGATATGGGTATCCACGGCAATGGTGGGTTCACCAAATGCCGTATTGAGCACGACGTTGGCGGTCTTGCGCCCGACACCGGGCAGCGCCTCCAGCGCGCTGCGCTCCCTGGGCACCTGCCCGCCGTGGCGCTCGATCAACTGCTGGCTCATGGCCACCACGTTCCTGGCCTTGTTGCGCCACAGGCCGATGGTGCGCACGTACTGCGCAACGCCCTGCTCGCCAAGGGCCAGCATGGCGGCAGGCGTATTGGCGACAGGAAACAGCTTGCGCGTCGCGGCATTGACGCCCTTGTCGGTGGCCTGCGCCGAGAGGATCACCGACACCAGCAATTCATAGGGGCTGGCATAGCAAAGCTCGGTGGTGGGCGCGGGATTGGCCGCCTTGAGCCTGGCGAAGAGCCGACGCCGCGCGGCAGCATCGAGGCGTGATTCAGCCACGGGCCAGGCGCGACAGGTGGCGCTCATAGCGTTGGCGAAAAAGCTCAGCGCGTTGTCCCAGCGCAGCTGCCGTGAGGACTTCAGCGGGCCAGTCCGCCGCCGGCACCATGCTGATGCAATCCACCGGGCAGGGCGGCAGGCACAATTCACAACCCGTGCAATCGGCGGAGATGACGGTGTGCATGCGCTTGCGCGCGCCGATGATGGCATCCGTGGGACAGGCCGGCAGGCACTTGGCGCAGCCAATGCAGGATTCCTCGTCAATGAGCGCGACCAGCGGCGCGCTGGCCTCGCCGCACACGGGATCAAGTGCCAGCACCGGCTGGCCGGTCAGCGTGGAGAGCTGGCGAATGACCGAATCGCCGCCCGGTGGGCAGCGGTTGATCGCTGCGCTGCCATCGGCAACAGCCTCGGCGTAGGGACGGCAGGCGTCATAGCCGCAACGTGTGCACTGGGTCTGCGGCAGCAGTGCGTCAATGCGATCCGCCAGCGAGGCGTCCCCGGCCACGATCGCTACTTGACCTTCATGCCGGCAACAGCGCCAGCCTCAGGGGAGACCAGGAAGATGTCCTTGCCGCCGGGACCGGCCGCCAGGGCCATGCCCTCGCTGACGCCGAAGCGCATCTTGCGCGGCTTCAGGTTGGCCACCACCACCACATGGCGACCGACCAGTGCTGCTGCATCCGGATAGGCCTCGCGGATGCCGGCAAAGATGTTGCGCTTGTCATCGCCACCGAGGTCAACGGTGAGTTGCAACAGCTTGTCGGCGCCTTCGACGGTCTCGGCGCGCTCGATGCGAGCGATGCGCAGGTCAATGCGCGAGAAGTCATCAATGGTGATTTCGTCGCGCGATGCCGGCGCTGCTGCAACAGCGGCGGGCGGGGCTTCAGGGTTGTCGATCAACTGGGCCATCAGGGCAGCCTCCACGCGGGTCGCCAGCGGTTCATAGGGTTCAACCAGGGTATCGAGCAGGGGTCGTGCCAGGTCGTCCCAGTGGCTGATGCTGGCACCGAGGAAATGCTCGGCGCGGCTGGCCATGGTCGGCAGCACCGGCTTGAGCCAGGCCATCAGCACGCGAAACAGGTTGAGGCCCTGGCTGCAGATCGCCTGCACCTCGGCCGCGCGCAGCGGGTCCTTGGCCAGCAGCCAGGGTTTCTGGCGGTCGATGTAGAGGTTGGCGCGATCGGCCAGGGCCATGATTTCGCGCACCGCCGCGGCGTAGTTGCGAGCCTCGTAAGCCGCCGCAATCGAGCTGCCGGCCTGGACGAATTCCTGGTACAGCTCCGGCTCCGGCAGCGCCGCCGCCAGCCTGCCGCCATGACCGCGCTGGATGAAGCCGGCACAGCGGCTGGCGATATTGACCAGCTTGCCGACCAGCTCGGCGTTGATGCGGGTGGCGAATTCGTCGAAGTTGAAGTCGATGTCGTCGAGGCCATCGGAGAGCTTGGCGGCGAGGAAGTAGCGAAAGTAATCTGGTGGCAACAGGTCGAGGTAGCGTCGCGCGGTGACGAAAGTGCCCCGTGACTTCGACATCTTCTGGCCATTGACGGTCAGGAAGCCGTGGGCATGCACCTTGGTGGGGGTGCGAAATCCGGCACCCTCCAGCGTGGCCGGCCAGAACAGCGCGTGGAAGTACAGGATGTCCTTGCCGATGAAATGCCACAACTCGGCACTGCTGTCACGATCCCAGAAATCACCGAAGCGCAGGTCACTGCGCGCGCACAGATCCTCGAAGCTCGCCATATAGCCCACCGGCGCGTCGAGCCATACATAGAAGTACTGGCCCGGCACGTCGGGGATCTCGAAGCCAAAATAGGGTGCATCGCGCGACACGTCCCAGTCCCTGAGCCCAGCCTCGAACCATTCATCGAGCTTGTTGACCACGGCCGTCTGCAGCGCGCCCGAGCGGGTCCACTGCCGCAGCATGGGCTCGAAATCACCCAGCTTGAAGAACACGTGCTCGGACTCGCGTTCGGTGGGCGGCGTATTGCTGACCGTGGAGACAGCGTCCTTCAGGTCGGAGGGCGAATAAGTGGCACCACAGGCTTCGCAGCTGTCGCCGTACTGGTCGGGCGTGTTGCAGCGCGGGCAGGTGCCCTTGACGTAGCGATCCGGCAGGAACATCTGTGCCTGCTCGTCATAGGCCTGGCGGATGGTGCGCCGGGCGATATGGCCGCCGGCCTGCAACGCACGGTAAATACGCGCCGTCAGCACCTTGTTCTCCGGCGAGTGCGAGGTGTAGTAATTATCAAAGCCGATATGGAAGTCGGCGAAGTCACGCCGGCGCTCGATGCCGACCTGGGTGATCAGCTGCTCGGGCGTAATGCCCTCGGCGGCGGCCTTGAGCATGATCGGCGTGCCATGGGTGTCATCGGCACAGACATAGATGCACTGGTGGCCGCAGAGCTTCTGGAAACGCACCCAGATATCGGTCTGCACCGCCTCGGTCATGTGACCGAGGTGGGTGGGCCCGTTGGCATAGGGCAGGGCGCTGGTGACGAGGATGCGACGCGACATGAAGCTGGGCCCGGGAAAATGACCGTGAATTATGCCACGGGCCCGCCGGGCTCAGTCGTTGTCCTTGCCCTCTTCGAAGCGGGCCTTGTTGATGGCCTTCTGGTAGGCCGAACGGCCGCTGATCACGCCCTGATCCAGCAATTGCTGGATGGCCGAGTCCATGGTGCGCATACCGAGTGCCGCGCCGGACTGGATGGCGTTTTCCAGCTGGTCGATCTTGCCCTGGCGGATCAGGTTGGAAACCGCAGGTGTGTTGATCAGGATCTCCAGCGCCGCGACCCGGCCGGCCGTACCTTTCTTCGGCACCAGCTGCTGGGAAATCACGCCGCGCAGCGAGGTCGAGAGCATGGTGCGCACATGGCTCTGCTTGTCTGCGGCAAAGGCATTCACCATGCGATCGACGGTGGCCGATGCGCCATTGGTGTGCAGCGTGGCCATGACCAGAATGCCCATCTCGGCTGCGGTGATCGCCGTGCTGATGGTCTCCAGGTCGCGCAACTCGCCAACCAGGATGACGTCCGGGTCCTCGCGCAGGGCTGAATGCAGGGCGGCCGCGAACGACTCGGCGTGAACCCCGACTTCACGCTGGCTGATCAGGCAATTCTTGCGCGGGTGCACGAACTCGATCGGGTCCTCGATCGTGAGGATATGGCCCTTCACCGTGACGTTGAGCTCATCGATCATCGCCGCCAGGGAGGTCGACTTTCCGGAACCAGTCTTGCCGGTGACCAGGATCAGGCCGCTGGAGACCTTGCACAGGTTGCTGACGGCATCCGGCATCTTCAGCTGTTCGAGAGTCTGCGCCTGCGAGGGAATGGCGCGGAACACCGCGCCCATGCCGTTGAGCTGACGCAGGACATTGACGCGAAAGCGTCCCTTGTTGCCCAGTGAATAGGCGAAATCAGTACCGTCTCGCGCCTCCAGGCGATCGCTGGCCTTGCGCGGCAGGATTTCGTAGATGGCCTCCTTGACGAATTCCGCCGTCAGGCGCTCTTCGCGCAGGTTCGACAGCTTGCCGTACAGGCGGATGCGCGGAAAGTCGCCGGCCATGAAATGCAGGTCCGAGCCACTGCGGCCGACGATCTCCTCGAGGAAGGTGTCTATGCGTGCCATGGTGCCGGCTCAGCCCTGGGTCTCGAAGCGCGGCAGCAGGCTGCGATCCAGCACGTGCTTGGCGAACAGGCGCTTGTCGCTGGCATAGGCATAAGCGTCGTCGGGATCGATTTCGCGCGCCGTGATTGCTGCCATCAGCGCCTGGTCCATCAGCTGCATGCCGCTGTCGCGGCCAGTCTGCAACTGCGCCGGGATCTGGTGGGTCTGGTCGGTCTGGATCAGCTTGGCAATGGCGCGGTTCATCACCATCACTTCACAGATGGCCTGGCGCCCGCGGTTTTCCGGCCGCTTGACCAGCACCTGGGTGACGACGGCCAGCAGGCTCTGTGCCAGGAAGCTCTTGGTCTGCTCGCGCTCCTCGGCCGGCAGCGCATCAACCACGCGGTCAATGGACTTCACCGCACTGGTGGTGTGCAGCGTGCCCAGCACCAGGTGACCGGTCTCGGCCGCCGTCATGGCCATCGAGATGGTCTCGGCATCGCGCATTTCACCGACCAGGATGACATCCGGGTCCTCGCGCATGGCCGCGCGCACGCCCTCGGCGAAGGTCGGCAGGTGGGTACCCAGCTCGCGCTGTACCACCTGGCTTTGCTTGCTGCGGTGGACGAACTCGATCGGGTCCTCGAGGCTGATGATGTTCAGGTTGCGCGTGCTGTTGAGCAGGTCGATCATCGCCGCCAGCGTGGTCGACTTGCCGGTGCCGGTCGAGCCGGTCACCAGAATCATGCCCTGGTGCTGGTCGCAGAGCTTGGTGACGATCGGAGGCACGCCCAGTGACTGCAGCGTGGGGATATCGCCGGGAATGGCACGAAACACCGCACCGACACCCGTGTCCTTGCGAAAGACGTTGACGCGAAAACGCCCGCCTTCTTCCGAGACATAGGAGAAATCAACGTCGTGGCCGGCACGGAAGCGGTCGGTCAGGGAGCGCGTCAGGATCTCGTCAACGTAGCTCTCAAGCTCAGCAGCATTGAGCTCGCGAAAGCGGATCGGGATGAGATCGCCGTTCATGCGCAGCATCGGCGGCACGCCGACAGCGAGGTGCACGTCTGAGCATCCCTGGGAGGTGCCGAGCTTGAGAAAGGCGTCGATACGGGGCATCGACGCAGGAGTGAATCACAAATCGTGCCGGATGGGAATCAGGCGAAGGGTTCCAGTGCCGCCCGGAATTCGGGCATGGTGGCAAAACGTTTCTCCTTGTCGACCGACATGGCCTTGACAACGATCTCCGACAGGGCGGGCGGCAGGGCGGGATTAAGCTCGATTGGCGGTCGTGCGCGGCCCTGCACATGCTGGTACATCACCGACATGTGGTCGCCACGATGGTAGGGGGGCGAGCCGGTCAGCATCTCGTAGAGGATGACGCCGAGGGAGTAGACGTCGGCGCGGATGTCGACCTTCTTGCCGAGGATCTGCTCCGGGGCCATGTACTTGGGTGAACCGATGACATAGCCGGTCTTGGTCAGCTGGGTGTCGCCCTCGCGCTGTACCGCGGCCACGCCGAAGTCCACGATCTTGAGCAGGCTGTCGTCGTTGATCAGCACGTTGGCTGGCTTCAGGTCGCGGTGAACGATGCCCACCGTATGGGCCACGGCCATGCCAGTGGCAATGTCGATGCCAAAGCGCACGGCACGACGCAGGTCCATTGGCTTGCCGTCGGCCACTTCCGCGCCCAGCGTGTGCGAGGGGAAGAATTCCATCGAGATGGCGTAGTTGCCGCGGATGTGCAGGAAGTCGTAAATACGGATCACGTTGTGATGGGTGATCTTGCGGCTGTAGCGCAGCTCGTGCACGAAGCGCTTCATCATCTCCTCGTCGCCGGCCACGTTGGGGTTCAGGAACTTGAGGATCAGCTGCTCGTCAACCACCGTGTCTTCCATCAGCAGCACGGTGCCGAAGGCGCCCTTGCCAATGCGCTCGATGTAACGATAGCGGCCCTCGAGCACGTCTCCGGGCTTGAGCGTGCCGATATCGAGGCGCCCTGCGGCCTCGGCGGCCTTCATCACCGCGGAGACGTCGGCGGACTCGATCAACAGCGTGTGGCCGACATCCACGTGGCTGCGCCCGCCGCGGGCCGCGGCGGCAGCGGCCGCACCGGGTCCCGGGATGGGGGCCAGGGTGGTGCCGCCGAACTTGGCGTCGAGTTCGGACAGCGCCCGCTGTGCGGCACCGGCCAGGGTCTGGTCCGCTGCCCCGGCAATCGGCAGGATGCGGGCACGGAGTGGGTCAACGGTGCGGTCGTCGGCCAGCTTGACCAGCGCAGTGAGGGCCTCGATACGGGCGTTGGATTCGGGGCGATCGAGCGCGCGCAGGATGTCGTTGGTGGCTGCGGGATCGCCGATCAGGCCCAGTGCGCGCACCACCGTCGGAATCGACTTCGGGCTGGTTTCCAGCATCTCGATCAGCCTCGGCACCGCCTTGCGGTTGCCAATGGCGCCCAGTGCATCCACCGCGCGCTCGCTGACCCACCAGTCCGTGTCGTGGGTGGCCTTCAGCAGGTGGTTCAGCGCGCGGTCGTCCTTGGTCTGGTTGAGGATCTCGATGGCGGTGCGGCGGATTTCATCGTCGCGATCCACCACCAGCGACAGGGCGGCCTTGATCACCCGTGTGCCACCGATCTTTCCCAATGCATCGGCGGCACGGCTGCGCACCCACCAGTCCTTGTCCTTGATGGCCTGCAACAGGTACTTGACCGAATCATCATCGCCGACTTCGTTGAGGACCTCGACCGCGTTGCGCCGGGCGTGCTCGGATTCGTCGGTCAGCAGGCCGACCAGGTGGCGGACGGTTTCCGGACTGCGTCCCTTGCACAGCAGCGTGACCGCCAGGTTCTGCACTTCCATCTCGGGGTCACGCAGCAGCGGCGCGACGCGGGCGGGATCAACCGGGCCCTCCATGCGCGAAATGGCCTGCAAGGCTGCCGAGCGCACCATCTTGTGCGTGTCGTCCAGCGTGGCTTGCAGCGCCTGGCGTACGCGCGGCGTATTGAAGCGCGAGAGGATGGCGATGATGTGCATGCGCGCCAGCGGGTCCTTGCCCTCGACCCGCGACATCAGTTCGTCAAGGTCAGCCTCGGTAGCCACCTCGCCGACGACGCGAAACAGGGCGGCCTTCTCCGTCGGCTCCTGGCGATAGGCGAAATTCAGCAGATCACGTACCGACAGGCGATTGCGATGGGCCGAGATGATCTCCATCAGGGCGGTGCGCGACACTCCCGGTTCATTCATCAGCTCCAGCAGCTGGTTGGGCGAAAAGGCGCGAGACGAGGACAGGGCCCAGGCGACGCCGGCTACGGTGCGCGGATTGTCGCTGGCCAGGGCCTTGGCCAGGGCGGGAAAATTCTTGTTGTCGGCCAGTGCGGTCAGCACCTCGACAAAGGCCAGCGTCTCGGTCTTGTTGGCGCTGGCCAGGGCGTCGACCAGGACGGGAATGGCAACGCCGCCAAGGCTCTTGAGTTTTTCCAAGGATTGCGTAGCACGCGCGGAAGCCGGGTCACCGCTGTCGCGGACCTCGGCCACCAGGCGATCGGCACGAAACGCACTGAAGAATCCCATCGCCGTCCGTAGCCTGCTTTGTCACGAAGAACCGCGGCAAGTATGCCATAACAGGGCCGATCGCTAGCCCTGGCCTGTGCTCGGCTACAATGTCGCTTTCCCCGAAATGGTGCGCAAAGATGGGCCATGCCGCGACCAGCCGGCTGCAGGAAGTGCTCGGCAGTTTTCAGGAACCGCACCTGGGCCTGTCCCTGTCCGCGGCGGGCGCAGTGGAGCAAGTCCAGGAACAGGATGGGTGCATCGAAGTCACGCTTGCGCTGGGGTTCGCCGCAGGCGGCTACGAGGCCGAGTTGCGCCAGGCGCTGCAGGACCATCTGCAAGCGAATGGCATCAGTGCGACGCTGGAACTGAAGTTTCTGCAACGCATCCGCCCCTTCGTGGGCCAGCCCGAGCTGCGTGGCCTGGCGCATGTGGCCAACGTCATTGCCGTGGCTTCGGGCAAGGGGGGCGTAGGCAAGTCCACGGTGGCGGCGAATATTGCGCTGGCGCTGTCACAGCAGGGCGCCCGCGTCGGCCTGCTGGATGCCGACATCTACGGCCCCAGCCAGCCGCGCATGATGGGTCTCGCGGGTGAGCGACCTACCACGCGCGATGGCAAGACTTTCGATCCGCCGCGCGGCCATGGCCTGCCGGTCATGTCCATCGGCTTCCTCATTGACGAGGAACAACCGATGGTCTGGCGCGGACCCATGGTGACCCAGGCGCTGACCCAGCTACTGAATGACTCCAACTGGGGTGAGCTCGATTACCTGGTGGTGGACATGCCACCCGGCACCGGCGATACGCAGCTGACCCTGGCGCAGCGCGTGCCGGTCAGCGGCGCCGTTATCGTCACCACGCCGCAGGACATTGCCTTGCTGGACGCGCGCAAGGGCCTGCAGATGTTTCGCAAGGTCGGCATCCCGGTGCTGGGCATCGTCGAGAACATGAGCGTGCATCATTGCCCGGCCTGTGGGCACGAGTCGCACCTGTTCGGCGCCGGCGGCGGGGCGGCCATGGCCACGCGCTACGACGTCGCGCTGCTGGGCGAACTGCCGCTGGATGGCCGCATCCGTGAGCACGCTGATGGCGGCACGCCGATGGTGGTGTCCGAGCCGGATTCGGCAGTGGCGCGCCTCTATCACCAGATCGCGCGGCGCACCGCCGGGCGCCTGGCGGCAATCGCCGCACAGGGCGGTGCTGCATTGCCGACCATCACTGTCGAGGAAGATGAATGAGCATCAAGTCCGACCACTGGATCCGGCGCCAGGCAGCTACCGGCATGATTGAGCCCTTCGAGGCCGGCCAGGTGCGCGAGGACGAGGGCCGCAAGATCATTTCCTATGGCACTTCCAGCTATGGCTACGACGTGCGCTGCGCCAACGAGTTCAAGGTGTTCACCAACATCAACTCGACCATTGTCGACCCGAAGTGCTTTGATCCCAGCAGCTTTGTTGACCTGCAGGCCGATGTCTGCATCATTCCGCCGAACTCTTTCGCACTGGCACGGACCGTCGAGTTCTTCCGCATCCCGCGCAGCGTCATGGTGATCTGCCTGGGCAAGAGCACCTATGCGCGTTGCGGCATCATCGTCAATGTCACGCCGCTGGAGCCGGAGTGGGAGGGGCATGTGACGCTGGAGTTCTCCAACACCACGCCGCTGCCGGCAAGGATCTACGCCAACGAGGGCGTGGCGCAGATGCTGTTCTTCGAGTCCGATGAAGTTTGCGGTACGTCGTATCGTGACCGCGGTGGCAAGTACCAGGGCCAGCAGGGCGTGACGCTGCCGCGGACCTAGGGCTGGTAGTGCGTGATGCGCGTGGCGAAAGTGCGCTTGCCGCCACGGCGCTGCTCGGCCTGGACGTTGAGGTAACCCAGCGAGGGCGCATACCACAGCAGGGTCTCGCGATCACTTTTCTCGCGCCGGCTGCTGTAGACCACGGTCTCCAGCGTACCAATGTCGGTGACCAGCGATTCCTCGCGCAGGCGCGTGTAGTGGTAGACCTTGACCTTGTCCTTCTCGATCATGCGCTGCGTGCCGGGTTCACGGCCCTGCAGCAGCGCCGCCTGCACCGCAACCTGCAGTGACGCGGCATCTTGCAGCGCCGCCTCGGTCGCCAGTGACACCGGCGCGTTATCTTCCTCGGTGCCGCTGACGCGCCCGGCGCGCCAGTCAAAGTCCAGGGCAACATCCTTGCGCGAGCGTTCCATGCCGTCATCAAAGCGATAGCGCAGCGGGCGCACCTGGCCATCTTGCAGCAGGAAGGTTGAGTGCTGCACCAGCGTGCCGCCGGCCACCAGGCGCGCGAGGCCATGGGCACGGGTGCGTGACTCGATGGTCCAGCGATCACCCTGCTGCTGTGCGAGCTTCAGCTGCAGGCTGCCCACTTCCATGCTGCCGTAGCGCACGGTGTAGTTGGCTGCATAGGGCATCAGGGTGAGCCCGGAAGCTTGCGCCAGGCCGGCCCACATCAGCATCAGCAGTATGGCAATGATTCTCAAGAATCCTCCCGCAGGACGGGCGCCGACAGCAGCTCGTCGTCAAGCCAGGCCTGTCCATCGCGCATGAGCAGTCGCTTGCCGGCAAACCAGGCGATCGCCTCCGGATACAGCTTGTGCTCCAGACGCTGAACCCGCGCTGAAAGGCTGGCCTCGTCGTCGCCTGGCCATACTGCCAGGCGCCCCTGAAGGACCGCGGGTCCGGCGTCGAGTTCCTCGGTCACGAAATGAACCGTGCAGCCGTGTCGGGGGTCGCCGGCCTCGAGCACCCGGCGGTGGGTGTGCAGGCCGGGGTAGGCGGGCAGCAGCGAAGGATGGATGTTGAGCAGGCGCCCGCGCCATTGCGCGACAAAGTTGGCGTCGAGGATGCGCATGAAGCCTGCCAATACCACCAGCCCGATGTTGCGCTGCCGCAGCGTGTCGGACATCGCCTGGCACCACTGGCTGCGATCGGCAAAACCGGCAGGTGCAATGACCTGGGTGGGTAAGCCGCGTGCCGCTGCGCTGGTGAGCCCGGCGGCATCTTCACGATCACTCAGCACCAGTGCAATCCGGCCGTCGATGCCCCCGGCCGCCACGGCGTCGGCAATGGCCAGCATGTTGGAGCCGCGCCCGGAAATCAGCACAGCGAAGGGCAAGGGCGTCGCCATCAGCCGAACCGCACACCCTCGCCTTCACAGACCACGCCAATCACGCTGGCCTTTTCACCGGCCGCGGTGAGCAGCGCCAGCGCACGCTCGACATCGCTGGCGGCCAGCTGCAAGGTCATGCCAATGCCGCAATTGAAGGTGCGATGCATTTCATCGTCGCTGATGCGACCGGTGTTCTGGATCCACTGCCACAGCGGGCCGCGCTGCCAGCAGCTCGGGTCGAGGCGCACGCCCAGGCCCTCGGGCAATACGCGCGGGATGTTCTCGGTGAGGCCACCGCCGGTAATGTGGGCGATTCCATGCAGCGGCAGTTGGCGCAGTAATTCCAGCACCGGCTTCACGTAGATACGGGTTGGCGCCAGCAGTTGGTCAAACAGCAGGCCGTCCTCCAGGCGGGTTTCGGCCGTGGCACCGGCACGTTCAACCAGGCGGCGGATCAGCGAATAGCCATTGGAATGCGGGCCAGAGGAGGCCAGGCCAATCACCGCATCTCCGGCGCGGGTGGCTGAGCCATCGAGGATGCCTACCTTCTCCACCACGCCGACGCAAAAGCCAGCAAGGTCGTAGTCGGCGCCGTGATACATGCCGGGCATCTCGGCGGTCTCGCCACCCACCAGGGCGCAACCCGCCAGCACGCAACCCTCGGCAATGCCGCGAACCACGCGCTCGGCGACATCCACGGAGAGCTTGCCGGTGGCGTAGTAGTCGAGGAAGAACAGCGGCTCGGCACCCTGTACCAGCACGTCGTTGACGCACATCGCCACCAGGTCCTGGCCGATGGTGTCATGGCGATCGGTATCAATAGCCAGGCGCAGCTTGGTGCCTACGCCGTCGGTACCGGAGACCAGCACCGGATGGCGCCAGCGACCCGGCGGCAGTTCCACCAGGGCGCCGAATCCCCCCAGGCCACCGAGGACCTCGGGGCGACGGGTACGGGCGACGGCCGGGCGAATCCGGCGAATGAGGTCCTCGCCGGCGTCAATATCGACGCCTGCGTCACGATAGGTCAGGGGAGTTGAATCCTGCATCGGTTATATTCTACCCGGACAGAAGGGAATGACCTGCCGATGAAGTTGACGCAACGAATGTCCTGCCTGCTGCTGTGCCTGGCGTGGTCCACGACCGGCGGCGCAGCCGTGCTGGAGGACTTGTATACCGCCAGTGCTACGCTGAGTGGACGGGGTAATTCCGCGCAGAATGCGGCCTTCCAGGGCGCCATGCGCGACGTGCTGGCGCGAGTCACCGGCCGGCGTGATGCTGCAGACCTCGAGACCCTCAAGCCCCTGGTCAATGGGGCGGCCCGCTACGTGCGCAGCTTCCAGGCCGCCCCGGGCGGACAGCTGGCCATCAGTTTTGACGGTTCGGCAATCGAGGCGGCCATCGACCAGGCCGGCCTGCCGTACTGGAGCCCTGAGCGGCCCCTGACGCTGGTGTGGCTGGCCGTGGATCGCGGTGGCGGCCGGCGCAGCCTGGTCACCGCCAATTCGAGCAGCGATGAGCAGCGCCAGTTGGAGCGCGTTGCCAGGCAGCGCGGTATCCCATTAGCTTGGCCCTCGGCTTCGGATGACCTGCGTTCTGTCCAGGACGCCGCCTGGAATGGCAGCCATGGGGCGCTGCTGGGTGCGGCACGGCGTTACGGTGCCGATGGCGTGCTGATCGGCCGTGCCAGCCTGGTGGCGGGCCAGTGGGCAGTGCGCTGGACTTTCCAGGGCGCCGGAATGTCCTTCGTGCAGGATGGCGACCTGGAGACAGGTGCGCATGAAGCGGCCGATCGCTACGCCTCGATCTATGCCTCGCGAACGGCTGGCCAGCGCAGCGAGCAGCTGGTAACCATTACCGGCATCGATTCACTGGAAGCCTATGCCCATGCCCAGCGCGCACTGCAGCGCCTCGAAGCCGTGCGCGGACTGAACCTGCGCGAAGTGGGTGCCGGACAGGTGACCTTCGAAGTCACCCTGCGCGGAGACCCGCAGGCGCTGGCTGCAGCCGTGCGCCGGGATGGTCGCCTGACGGTCATTGATGGCCCGGGCCTGATATTCGCGCTGCAGCCATGAACCTCGCCACGATACCCAACCTGATCTGCATGGCCCGCATCGGCCTCGCCGTGCCCATCGTCTGGCTGTTGACCGAGGGTCGCTACGACTGGACCTTGCTGTTGTTTGCCATCGCTGCGCTATCCGATGGACTGGACGGCTGGCTGGCCAAGACCTTCGACTGGACCTCCGAACTCGGCAAGGTTCTCGATCCGCTCGCCGACAAGTTATTGCTGGTCAGCGTATTCATCACGCTGGCGGTGCTTGACCTGGTTCCGGTCTGGCTCGCGGCCGTGGCCGTGGGGCGCGACCTGGTCATTGGCTTTGGGGCCTGGGCCTACAAGTCCTGGTTCGGGCCACTGCAGGGCCAGCCGACGGCGCCGAGCAAGCTCAACACCGTGGTGCAACTGGCCTACATCATCGTGGTGGTAGGCAATGCCGCCTACGGTCCCATTGCCGAGGCCTGGCTCACGGCACTGGGTGCGGCGGTGCTGGTGACCACGGTGATCAGTGGCGCGGACTACGTCGCCATCTATGTGCGCCGCGCCGTCGGCGTCACTCGCGCACGCAAGGCAGCCTGAGGCATGCGCCAGCTTGCGCTCGGCGTGCAGTTGCGCGTCAGCTATTGCTTCGACAGTTTTCATCCGGGCGCCAACGCTGCGGCGATCGCCGACATGCGTGCGGCTGGCTCCGCCGCGGTCTGGCTGCACGGTCCGGCCGGCTGCGGCAAGACCCACTTGCTGCAGGCTGCCTGCGCCGAGGCCACGCATCTGGGCCTGACCGCGGCCTACCTGCCGCTGGCCGGCGAAATGTCACTTGCGCCAGAGATGCTGGGTGGCCTCGAGAACCTCGATCGTGTGCTCCTTGACGATATCGGCGCGGTGCTGGGACAGCCTGAATGGGAGCGCGCGCTGTTTCGCCTCTACAACGACCTGGCTGAACATGGTGGGCGCTTGCTGCTGGCCGATCGCCTGCCGCCGGCGGGACTGCAGGTCGGCCTGGCGGATCTCGCTTCCAGGCTGGCGGCGGCGGCGACCTGGCGTTTGCAGTTACTGGCCGAGGCTGAGCAGGGCGAGGCGCTGGTCCTGCGCGCGGCGCGGCGCGGGCTGGAATTGCCGGCAGAAACCCTGCAGTACCTGCAACGGCGCGCACCCCGTGACTTTGCTGCGCTGTGCGCACTGCTGGACGAGCTGGACCTTGAGGCGCTTGCTGCCCAGCGCCGCCTGACCGTGCCCTTCGTGCGCCAGGTACTGGAGCGCGACGCGTCCTAGGCGGTTTGGGCGCTACTCCGGCGCAGCATGTAAATCAGGCCGGCCAGCGCCAGCACCACGCCCAGCAGCGCCAGTCCGGCATACCAGCGCGACTGTGCATGGGCGATGGCCTCGGTAATGCCGAGCAACACCGCGGGGATCAAGGTCATCGGTGCCCAGCGCGCGCTACGTGGGTTGCCGCGCCAAAGACCTGGCAAGGGTGCCAGCAAGGGCGCCAGGGTGATGAGCAGCGTGGTCGTGGACAATGGGCCGACGCAGGCCCAGGCCAGCAGCGCAACCATCAGGAACAGGATGCCCGCGAAGGCGGGCCAGGCGCTGCGAGCCGGCATCAGTCAGGAGAGCCGGCGAGTCGCCGCGCGGTATCGGCGAGCCGCTCACCCAAGGCCTGGGCGAGTTCTCTTTCGGCATCCAGCATCGGCCCTGCGTGATCATGGCGGACCAGGCGCGTCGCACCGTAGGGCGAGCCGCCGCCGGTGGTTTCGGTCAGCGCGGCTTCGCTAAAGGGCAGGCCGACGATCAGCATGCCGTGGTGCAGCAGCGGCAGCATCATTGACAGCAATGTCGACTCCTGGCCGCCATGTGGCGTGCTGCCGGAAGTAAATACCGCTGCAGGCTTGCCAGCCAGCACGCCCGGCAACCACAGGCTCGAAGTGGTATCGAGGAAGGCCTTCAGTGGCGCAGCCATGTTGCCGAAGCGTACCGGGCTGCCCAGCGCCAGGCCGGCGCACTGTCGCAGGTCATCGAGGCTGGCATAGGGCGCGCCCTCGGGCGGCACCGGTGCAGCGGCCACCTCGGTCACGGCCGCCACCGGCGGCACCGTGCGCAGGCGTGCCTGCATGCCGGCGACACGCTCGACCCCACGGGCGATCTGTCGTGCCAGCTCGGCGGTCGTGCCGTTACGCGAGTAGTAGAGCACCAGGATTTCAGCCATGAACCTCTGCCTCCCGCGGCTTGACGCCCCACAGCGGGCGTTGCTAGCGTCTGTTCGCCGTGGGAATCCTATCAGCAGAATGCATTCGTCGGGCGCGCATCCGCGGTCGCGTGCAGGGCGTGTTCTTCCGCGCCAGTACCGCCGAGCAGGCCCGCCGGCTCGGGCTTCGAGGCCATGCCATCAACCTGGCCGATGGCAGCGTCGAGGTGCTCGCCGGCGGGGCGACGCCTGCGGTCGAGGCGCTGATGGAATGGCTGGGTCACGGGCCGCCGATGGCGCGGGTGGATGAAGTCAGCGTTGAGGCGCTTGATCCCGCGACGGAGCTGCCTGCGGGATTTGATACCCGCTAGCGTTCAGCGCTGCCAGCGCGATTCCAGGCGATTCAATACCAGGTCGGGATACTTGCGCTTGCCCAGGCTGCCGTTGTAGCGGCCCAGCGCGCGGCGATAGTCGCCGCGTTCGCGCTCCATGTAATGGGCCAGGATGCTGGTGCCCATGCGGATGTTGAGTTCCACGTCGAGCAGGTCGCGGGTCTTGAGGCCCAGTTCGTTGGGCCAGAAGGGCATCACCTGCATCAGGCCCACGGCGCCAGCCGAAGACACGGCGAAGGGATCGAAGGCGCTTTCGACGTCGATGACCGCCAGCACCAGCTGCGGGCGCTCGCGCAGCATGCGGTGCTTCTTCGACTCGCAGTGCACGGCGCGCAGGATGCGTTGCGCTGCCGCTCCCGGGTCGTCGCCCAGGCGCAAGTCGCGCGGCTGCTGGCGCAGCCGGCGCTCGACGCGCGGCTGCATCAGCGTGTACCAGACCACGTCGTCGTACTTGTCATCGAAGCAGGGCTGGCTCTTGATGGCCGCCTCGATCACCGCACGCAGGCCGGGTTCGCGCTGGCGTTCGGCCAGCGCCGCCGGCGTCACCAGCAGCGCGACCAGCAGCAGGAAGCTGTAGCGCTGCGACCCTGGCATGGCAGGCTCAGCCACCGCTCTCGCTGCGTGAGCGCAGGAAGGCGATGGTGTCCCCGGCGGGGAAATTTTCGTTGTCGGTGGCGCGGCGATGACGGTACTCAAGCTGGCCGGCATCGAGGCCGCGCTCGCTGATGACGATGCGATGCGGAATGCCATAAAGTTCGGCATCGGCGAACTTGACGCCGGGCCGCGCGTCGCGGTCATCCAGCAGCACCTCGAAGCCCGCCGCCTGCAGCTCGGCATAGAGTTGCTCTGCGGCTTCGCGCACGCGCGGCGACTTGGCCAGGTTCAGCGGCACCAGCACCACGGCGAAGGGCGCAATGGGCTCCGGCCAGATGATGCCGCGCTCGTCATGGTTCTGTTCAATGGCCGCGGCGACGATGCGCGTCACGCCGATGCCGTAGCAGCCCATGTGCATGACCACTTCCTTGCCCTGCTCGTCCAGCACCTTGGCGCCGAGGGCCTCGCTGTACTTGCAGCCGAGCTGGAAGATATGACCGACCTCGATGCCGCGCGCGATGGCAAGTGTGCCCTTGCCGCTGGGGCTGGGATCACCGTCGACGACGTTGCGCAGGTCTGCTGCCGCCGGTTCGGGCAGGTCGCGGCCCCAGTTCACGCCGGTCAGGTGGTGATCGGCACGATTGGCGCCGCAGGCAAAGTCGGCGAGTGCCAGCGCGGAATGATCGGCGTAGATCGCGGCAGTTCAGGCCCACCGGCCCGAGGAAGCCCGGTTCACAACCGACCTGCGCTGAAATCTGCGCAGCCTCGGCCATGCACAGCGGGCTGGCCACGCCCGCGCAGCTTCTGCGCCTTGAGCGGGTTCAACTCATGGTCACCGCGCAGCACCAGCGCCACCAGCCTGCCGTCATCGCCATTCACCAGCAGGGTCTTGACCATGCGCCTGGCCGCGAGGCCCAGCACCGCAGTGACCTCGGCAATGGTGCGTGCAGCCGGCGTGGGCACCAGCGCTTGGCTGGCAGTGGCGGCTGGGTCGTGCGGCGGCGGGGGGCAGGGCCACGGCCATCTCGAGGTTGGCGGCGTAGTCGTCGCCATCCGAGAAGGCAATCGCGTCCTCGCCGGAGTCGGCGAGCACGTGGAATTCCTGCGAGGCGCTGCCACCGATGGCGCCAGTATCGGCGTGGACGGCGCGAAAGCGCAGGCCCAGGCGCGTGAAGATGGTGCTGTAGGCCTGGTACATCTGCCGGTAGCCCTCGGCCAGCGAGGCAGCGTCGATGTGGAAGCTGTAGGCATCCTTCATCAGGAACTCGCGCGCACGCATCACGCCAAAGCGCGGGCGGATCTCGTCGCGGAACTTGGTCTGGATCTGGTACAGGTTCACCGGCAGCTGGCGATAGCTCTTGAACTCGCGACGCGCCAGGTCGGTGATGACCTCCTCGTGGGTGGGGCCGAGCACCATGTCGCGGTCGTGGCGGTCCTTGAAGCGCAACAGCTCAGGCCCAAATTGCTCCCAGCGCCCGGTCTCGATCCACAGGTCCGCCGGCTGTGCCACCGGCATCGACAGTTCCAGTGCCCCGGCGCGGTCCATTTCCTCGCGCACGATGCGCTCGACCTTGCGCAGCACGCGCAAGCCCATGGGCAGCCAGGTGTAAAGGCCACCGGCGAGGCGGCGCACCAGCCCGGCGCGCAACATCAGCTGGTGGCTGATGATTTCCGCATCCGCGGGAACTTCCTTGAGGCTCTGGATCGGGTAATTCGACAGTCGCATGGCTCACCGCTGCAGGGCCGACCGTGTGGTGCGGCTCAAAGCGCGGTATCTTAGGCGCTGCCACCCTCGCTTGCCACGAATCCGTCATGACACAAGACCTGCCCGACCTTCGTCAGCGCCGCGGCATCTACCTGTTGCCGAACCTGCTGACCACGCTGTGCCTTTTTGGCGGCTTCTACGCCATCATTGCCGCCATCGACGGCAATTTCGAGCGCGCGGCACTCGCCATCTTTGTCGCCATGGTTTTCGATGGCCTCGATGGCCGGGTGGCGCGCCTCACCAATACCGAGACGGTGTTCGGCAAGGAATACGACAGCCTGGCCGACATGGTCGCCTTCGGACTGGCGCCGGCCATCGTCTGCTACCAGTGGGGTGTGGAGCGCATTGCCGAATACGGCTCGGCCTGGGGCCGTATCGGCTGGATCGCCGCCTTTTTCTACGCCGCGGCTGCGGCGCTGCGCCTGGCCCGCTTCAATGCGCGCTCAGCGACCCAGGACAAGCGCTACTTCGAGGGACTGCCCAGCCCGTCGGCTGCAGCCGTGGTCGCTGCATTTGTCGGCATGGCCCACAAGTACGACATCATTGGTTTGCCGGGCCTGGTGCTGGCCTTTGTCGTGACTGGACTCGCGGCCGTGTTCATGGTGAGTCGCTTTGCCTACCGCAGTTTCAAGGATCGTGCGGCGGGAGAGCGCGTGCGTTATTCGCGCCTGCTGTTGGTGCCGCTGGTCATCGCCCTGATCGCGCTGGATCCGCCGCTGGTGCTGTTCGTCCTGTTTGGGGGCTTCGCCCTGTCCGGGCCGCTGGGCTGGGTGTGGGGCCGGGTGCGCCGGCGCTCACGCGACGTGGCCTCAGGCGGCTGACAAATGGACGGACGTCGGCTGGCCTACCTCGAGGCCCTCGGCATCAGCGCCTGGCAACTACGTCCGGCGCGCGGCCCGCAAGCAGACGTGGAAACCGAGGGCGACGGCTGGGAGCAGTTGCAGGACAAGGTCCGTGGCTGCATGGCCTGCGGCCTGTGCGAGCAGCGTACCCAGACTGTGTTCGGTGTTGGCGATCGCAAGGCCACGCTGATGGTGGTGGGCGAGGCCCCCGGCGCCGAGGAAGATCGCCAGGGCGAGCCCTTCGTCGGCCCGGCCGGGCAATTGCTGGATGCCATGCTGAAGGCGGCGGGCTTTGAGCGCGAGGCGGTGTTCATTGCCAATATCGTCAAGTGCCGTCCACCGGGCAATCGTGACCCGCTGGCCAGCGAGACCAGCCAGTGCCTGCCCTACCTGCAACGCCAGATCGAGTTGGTGTCGCCCAAGATGATCCTCTGTGTCGGACGGGTCGCGGCGCAGAACCTGCTGGCGACGACGGAGTCGGTGGGCAAGCTGCGCGGCCGTGTGCACCAGCTAGGCGGGCGGCCGCTGATCGTGACTTACCACCCGTCTTACCTGCTGCGCGAGCCTGCGCAGAAGCGCAAGGCCTGGGAAGACCTTAAACTCATGATGCAGGTGCTCAAGGATGGCAGCAGCTCCTGACACGCTGTCGGCGATGCCGGGGCAGTTCCGCACCATGCTGCCGGCGGATGTACCCGGCGTGCTTGCGCTTGAGCAGGCCAGCTATCCGTTTCCCTGGAGCGAGCCGATCTTCCGCGACTGCCTGCGCGTGGGCTATCGCTGCCTGGTGCTGGAAACAGCGACGGGCATCGAGGGCTATGCGGTGATGTCACAGGGCGCGGGCGAGGCGCATATCCTCAATGTCTGCATTGCACACGGCCTGCGTGGCCAGGGCCTGGCGCGGCGCTTGCTGATGCAGTTGCTGCTAGAAGCCCGCGTGGGCGGCATGCAGGAGGCGTTTCTCGAGGTGCGCCGCTCCAACCAGGCGGCCGCGGCGCTGTACCAGGCCATGGGCTTCGAGCAGGTGGGCCTGCGACGCGATTATTACCAAGCCGCAGATGGGCGCGAAGATGCGCTGGTCTTTCGCCTTTCATTGGCCGCCCTCGAACGGGCGTGAGGCGGGCGGGCGGCGGGGCATTCGGCTACAATCGCGCGCCCGTCCGGGCTGCTCCCGGCACCGCATTACCCCAGAAGCCAGCCCGCAGACGATGAGCCGCAAAGACTCCGAAATCGCCATTCGCCGCACCTTTGCGATCATTTCGCACCCGGACGCCGGCAAGACCACGCTGACCGAGAAGCTGTTGCTGTTCGGTGGCGCCATCCAGATGGCCGGCACGGTCAAGGGCCGCAAGGCCACGCGCCACGCCACCTCGGACTGGATGCGCCTGGAACAGCAGCGGGGTATCTCGGTGACCTCGTCGGTGATGCAGTTCCCCTACAAGGACCGCATCGTCAACCTGCTCGATACGCCGGGGCATGAAGACTTCTCCGAGGACACCTACCGCACGCTGACCGCGGTGGACTCGGCGCTGATGGTGATCGACTGCGCCAAGGGCGTGGAACTGCGCACCATCAAGCTGATGGAAGTCTGCCGGCTGCGCGACACGCCGATCATGACCTTCATCAACAAGCTCGACCGCGAGGGTCGCGAGCCGGTCGAGTTGCTCGACGAGATCGAGCGGGTGCTGGGCATCGCCTGTGCGCCGGTCACCTGGCCGGTGGGCATGGGTCGCGAGCTCAAGGGTATTTATCACCTGCTGGAAGATCGCATCTACGCCTATGACGATGGCCGCGGCGGCCGGGTCGGGCGCAACCAGATCATTGAGCGCCTCGACAGCGAGGCCGCCAGCGAATTCCTCGGCGACCGCGCCAGCGCCTTTCGCGACGAGATCGAGTTGCTGCGCGGTGCCGCACCAGCCTTTGACCCGCAGAGCTACCTGGCCGGCAAGCAGACACCGGTATTCTTCGGCTCGGCGATCAGCAGCTTTGGCGTGGAGGAATTGCTCAACGCCTTTGTCGAGCACGCGCCATCGCCGCAACCGCGTGCGACCACCAGTCGCCAGGTGCAGGGTGAAGAGCCCACACTGACCGGCTTCGTGTTCAAGATCCAGGCCAACATGGATCCCTCGCATCGCGACCGCATCGCCTTCCTGCGCATCTGCTCGGGGCGTTACCAGCGCGGCATGCGCCTGCACCATGTGCGCCTGGGCAAGGAAGTGCGCATCGCCGACGCGCTGACCTTCATGGCAGCCGATCGCCAGCAGGCCGATGAGGCCTGGGCCGGCGACATCATCGGCCTGCACAACCACGGCACCATCAACATCGGCGACACCTTCACCGAGGGTGAGCGCCTGACCTTCACCGGCATCCCGAACTTTGCCCCGGAGATGTTCCGCCGCGCCGTGCTGAAGGATCCGCTGCGGATGAAGGCGCTGCAAAAGGGGCTGAACCAGCTGTGCGAGGAGGGCGCCACCCAGCTGTTCCGGCCCTTGCGCAACAACGACCTGATCCTCGGCGCCATCGGCCCGTTGCAGTTTGAGGTGGTGGCCTTTCGCCTCGCCGATGAGTACGGGGTGACTTGCAGCTTCGAGCAGATCAATGTCTCGACGGCACGCTGGGTGGATTGCGAGGATGGCAAGCGCCTGGCGGAATTCCGCGATCGCGCCTACGACAACCTGGCGCTGGATCATGCGGGCGAGCTGGTTTACCTGGCGCCGACGCGTGTGAACCTGGAACTGACCCAGGAGCGCTGGCCCAAGGTGGGCTTCCGCGAGACCCGCGAGCACCTGTCGGTGGCGGCGTGAAGGCGCTGCTGCTGCGCCGTCCGGTAATTGGCTGGGCGCTGGCCGACTGGGCCAACTCGGCCTTTGCCACCACGATCATGGCGGGCTTCTTCCCGATCTTCTTTCGCCAGTACTGGAGCGAGGGTGCGGAGACGGCTGTCACCACCTTCCGCCTGGGCCTGGCCAATGGCCTCGGCAGCCTGCTGATCGCGGTGCTGGCGCCGCTGATGGGCGCGATGGCTGATCGTGGCGGCGCGCGGCTGCGGCTGCTGGCGCTGTTTACCGTGCTCGGCGCGGCCATGACCGTCTCGCTGTTCTGGGTCGCGCAGGGCCAGTGGATCGTTGCTGGGTTTTGCTATGCCTTCGCCGCCATCGGCTTCCATGGCGGCATCACCTTCTACGATGCGCTGCTGGTCGACGTGGCTGAGCCCGCTGAGTACGACCTGGTCTCGGCCTGGGGCTATTCGCTCGGTTACATCGGCGGCGGCCTGCTGTTTGCCGTCAATGTCGCGATGACCTTGCAGCCGGCCTGGTTCGGCCTGGCCGACGCCGCCGAAGCGGTGCGTGTCTCGTTCCTCAGCGTCGGCATCTGGTGGCTGCTGTTCACCCTCCCGGCGCTCTTGTGGGTGCGCGAGCAACGCCCGGCGCAGCCGCTTGGTGCTGCCGCGGCGATCAGTGCGGGCTTTCGCGAGCTGGCGGCGACGCTGCGCCGGCTGCGGGGTCACCGCAAGCTGCTGTGGTTCCTCGGCGCGTACTGGCTCTATATCGACGGCGTCAACACCATCATCAAGATGGCGGTGGACTACGGCATGTCGCTGGGCTTTCCCCAGCAGGGCCTGATCATTGCGCTGCTGATCACCCAGTTCGTCGGCTTCCCGGCGGCGCTGGCCTTTGGCTGGGTCGGGCAGCGCATTGGCGCGCTCAATGGCATCTTCATTGCCATCGCGGTCTACGCCGTGGTCACCGTGCTTGCCTATGGCATGAACAGCGAGCGCGAGTTTTATGCGCTGGCGGTGGCCATCGGCCTGGTGCAGGGTGGCATCCAGTCGCTGTCGCGATCGTATTTCGCGACCCTGGTGCCGCCGGGCAAGCAGGGCGAGTTCTTTGGCTTCTACAACATGATGGGCAAGTTTGCCGCCGTGCTGGGGCCGCTGATGGTGGGCGGCGTTGCGCTGGCGACCGGCAGCGTGCGTGCCGGCATCCTGTCCGTGCTGATCCTGTTTGTTGGTGGTGCACTGCTGCTATGGCGGGCCCGCACTACCAATTAATCCGTGACCGGCTACTTCGCTCGTGCGCGCCAGTCGGTCGCGCGCCAATGTGCCGGGTCAAGCTGGTACCAGCCGGCGAGTTCGCGATACAGGGCCGGATGGTGTTGCAGCAGGCGCTGCGGCGCATCGAAGAAGGCCTCGCTGGACACGGCAAAGAATTCCGCAAGGTCCTCGGCTGCATAGGGATCGAGGAAAGTCTCGCGGCCGTGCTCGACAGCAGCGCATAACAGGTCGAATTCCTTTTGCAGCACCTGCTCCCATCGCTGCTGATCTGCAGCCGTGGTGTTGCGCGCTGCGCCGGGCGTTCCGCCGGCGTCGTGGTCAAGATAGTGGGCGAACTCGTGCACCACGATGTTGTAGGGCGCAGGGCCAGCGTGAGCGTTGCGGAAGTCTTCCCAGGAAAGCAGGATGCGCGACACGTCCCAGGCCTGGCCTGCCAGCACGCGTTCCTCCTCCGTCACCACGCCGTTGTCGTCCTGCCATTCCTCGCGCACCACGAAGGCCGCGGGATAGACCAGCACGGAGCGCAGGGCATCGTAGGCATGCTCGTCGCGGGCCAGCACCAGCAGGCAGGCCTGGGCCGAGATCAGCAGCTTCATGGCGGGCGTGATCGTCAGGCCCTGGCAGCCGACAAATTCCTTCTCGCCGAGGAATGCCGCGGTCAGCTGATCCAGGCGTGTGCGCAGCGGTGGCGGCAGGCGCGCATAGCAGGGCAGCTGCTCGCGCAGGATGCGGTGCTGTTCGCGCCCGAGTCCCTGTCGCGCCAGCGCGGTGCGCCGGCGTCGCGCCAATAGCGGCGCGATCACCAGCCAGGCGATCAGTGCCAGGCCTGCCAGCCAGGCCACCATCAGCCCGGCGCTCATGGCCGGAACCTGCGCACGCGGCGCTGCAAGTCGAGCAGGTCGTGGGCTGTCGCCTCGGGCAGGTAGCGTACGCGCAGGTAAGTCTCGGTGATGGCACTGGCCTCGACGCCAAGGTCCGGGCGCCAGCGGCTGACACGAGCGGCCAGGTGGCGCGGGCCCTCGTGCGGTTCGCGCTCGATGCCGCGCCGGCCCAGGCGCCGGACAAATTTCTGGTAGCTGGCGGCAGCCGGGTCGCGCCGCAGCGGGCGAAACTCCCAGTTCAGCCAGCCCGACAACAACAGCAGGCAGGCGATGACGCCGGCCGCCAGCATCATGCCCATTTCCTGCCAGTCCGGGTCGATGAAGCCCAGCCAGGACATCAGCTGCTGCTGGCGCGGCAGGTCGAAGCGCACGATCCAGTCGTTCCAGGTGGCGTTGGCGTTGTCCCACAGCATGCGCCATTGCCAACGCCAGTCCGAGTCGCGCAGCAGGCCGGTGCTCAGCAGGTCCTCGGCATTGAGTGCTTCCTCGATGCCGCGCTCCACGCGCTCCGGTGCAATGGCCGCCGTGGGATCAACCCGAACCCAGCCCGCACCCTGCAGCCAGACTTCGGACCAGGCGTGGGCATGGGACTGGCGCACGATGAGATAGCGACCGAGTGGATTCCAGTTGCCGCCCTGGTAGCCGCCGACCACGCGTGCCGGGACGCCCGCAGCGCGCATCAGCATGGTGAATGCAGAGGCGTAGTGGCCACAGAATCCCTCGCGTGTCTCGAACAGGAATTCATCCACGGAATCGCGGTTGAGGCGTGGCGGTGTCAGCGTGTAGTAGAACTGCTCGCGCCTGAACATGCCCAGCACGTCATCGATGTAGTGGCGATCGGAGCGGGCCTGGGCGCGCATCTCCTGCGCCAGCGCCATGGCCTTCGGGTTGCGCCCGCGGGGAAGCTGCAGGTGGCGATTGCGCAGTGCCGCGGAGAGTTCCAGGCCGGCCTGGTATTGCGGGCGCGAGCTGGCGCGGTACTGCAGCACGGCATTGATGGGCTTGTGCGTAAGCAGCTGGTAGTCCCAGCGCTGGTCGGCCAGCGCTTCGGGCCAGGACTCGACCATGTCGAGTGCAAACAGCATGCGCTGCTGCGTCGGTTCCAGTGTCACGGTGTAATCGATGGCCTCGCCCTGCAGCGTCACCGGCGGCTTGAAGTAGGCCTGTGCCCGCGCGCGTGACCAGGTGTAGCCGTCGAATTCCGTCATCACCGGGCCGCGCCAGTAGCGCTGGATGGGCGGCGGTAGTGCATCGTCAAAGCGCACGCGGAAGGCGACGGAGTCATTGAGTGTCAGGTCGGAGATCTCGCCGGGCGACATTTCTTCCGTGAGTCCTGACAGGGCGCGCTCCGATGAAGGGGCGCCCCAGAAGTGTCCAGCTACGCGCGGGAAGAACAGGAACAGCACGATCGCCAGCGGCAGGGCCTTGGCCAGCATGGCGCCGGTGACGCGAAAGGGCTTCAGGGCTGCGCCATCGCTGACCGGCCGCGCGACGTTGAGCAGCGCCGCAGCCAGCAGCCACACCGTGGGGACCACCCACAATGCCGAGAGGAAGCCCTGGGTGTAGAGGAAGGTGGCCAGGCAGAGGAACAGGCCGATGAAGACCACCACCACGTGATCGCGCGGAGAACGCGTCTCCAGCAGCTTGAGCCCGGCCATCAGCGTCAGCAGCGCCGTGCCGCCATCAAGCCCGGTGAAGCTGCGGTAACTGATGGCGACACCGCCCGCGGCCAGGATCACCGCCACCACCCGCAGCCAGCGTCCTGGCAGCGCCTTGCCCAGTACCGCTGCGCGCCAGCGCCAGGCACACAGGCCCAGCACCAGCACAGTGATCCAGGGCTTGAGGTGCAGGAAGTGCGGCAGCATGGCCGCGACCAGCGCGGCCAGCGTCCAGCCCAGGCGTTGGCTCTCGCCCTGCACCCTAGCCACGATCCGGCTCCGGGTGACCATGCTCGGCCAGTGCCGCAAGGCAGGCCTGGCGGTGTTGCGCACCATGCCCCGGCTCAATCTCGCGTCCCGGCAGGCGCAGCGCGTAGCTGTCGCCACGGGCATCGGCATCGACGATCCAGCGGCACAGGATTGACAGGCGCTGCTCGGCATCTGCACCCGGCGCCTGCTCGAAATCAAACACCGGTGCCTGTTGTGCGGCGCTGGCAAATTCCTTCACCAGCAATTCGCCGCCACGGGCGAGTGCTTTCCAGGCGATGTGACGCGGCGAGTCGCCGGGGTGGTATTCCCTCAGCCCGGCGAAGTCATCCTCGCCGCGCACCCGCACACCCTGGCTGGCCGGGCCCGGTGCTGGTGGGCAGGCTGGCGCCTGGGCAGCGGCTCGCGGGTAGACCAGGCAACTGATTTCCGGATGCAGAACGGACCAGGCGCGAAACAGGCCAAAGGGATAGCGCGTAGCGATCTCCAGTCGCTCAAGCCGGACATGCCCGCGCCGGCGCGTGGGCAAGGCGATAACGATGTTCTCGTGACCCTCGCCCGGGATCGAGGTCAACCGGCCTGCATCCTGTCCGGGTTCCAGGTCCCAGCGCTGGCCATGGCCGGGACTGGCCAGCATCAGGCGAAAACCCGCGGCCTGTCCGGCATGCGCAGGCTCAGTGCCCGCCCATTGCAGGACCAGGCCCTCGAGATTGCGGTGGCAGGCCTGCATGGCGACCAGGCCCAGTGAGGTCAGCAGGAAGGTCAGTGCCAGGCCCAGGTTGTTGGCGTAGTTGAGCGAGCCCAGCAGCATGGCCAAAAGCGTCGCAGCGTAGGCGAGGCCCAGGCGCGTTGGCAGGATGTAGATGCGGCCCTTGCGCAGCGTTACGGACTGCGCGTCCGGCCCCTGGCGCCGCCGGATCCATCGGCCCACCCGCTGCCGCAGCTTCGCCATCACTGCCACAGTGTCACGCTCCAGTGTCAGGGAATTGCTACCGCCCTCAACAAGGCCGTGGCCAGTTCCGCCGGGCGGCGCTGGTCGGCGACATCACGCGGACGCAGGCGGTGCCCGACCACGCCGGCGAACACGGCTTGCAGGTCCTCAGGTAACACGCCATTGCGGCCATGCAGGTAGGCCCAGGCCTGCGCAGCGCGCAACAAGGAAATGGTCGCACGCGGCGACAGGCCGGCGATGAAGCTGCCGTTCTCGCGCGAGGCGCGCGCCAGCGCCTGCACGTAGTCGAGCAGCGGCTCGCTGGCATGGATACGAATCACGCGTTGCTGCAGTCGCAGCAGGGCGGGGGGCTCCAGCACGGCCGGCAGGTCGGCCAGCAGGTCGCGGCGATCGCGGCCCTTGAGCAGCAGGCGTTCGTAGCTGGTCGCGGGATAGCCGAGCTCAATGCGCATCAGGAAGCGGTCGAGCTGCGACTCCGGTAGCGGGAAAGTGCCGATCTGGTGTGCAGGGTTTTGTGTGGCCACGACAAAGAACGGATCGGGCAGCGGATGGGACTCGCCATCGACGGTGATCTGGCGTTCTTCCATGGCCTCGAGCAGGGCGCTCTGCGCCTTGGGCGTGGCGCGATTGACCTCATCGGCTAGCACCAGCTGCGCAAACACCGGGCCACGGTGGAACTGGAAGCGGCCACTGCCACGGTCATAGACCGACACGCCGATGACATCGGCGGGCAACAGGTCGCTGGTGAATTGCACGCGCTGGTAGGACAGGCCCAGCACGCGTGCCAGCGCATGGGCGAGCGTGGTCTTGCCCACGCCCGGGATGTCCTCGATCAGCAGGTGGCCGCGGGCCAGCAGGCAGGACAGCGCCAGGCGAATCTCGTGGTCCTTGCCGAGCACGACCTCATTGAGCCGCGCCAGCGCGGTCAGTAACTGGGCGCGGTCGGGGTCGCGGGCCTCGGTCACGGCATTCATGCCAGCGAGGATACTCTTTCCCGCAGGGCTTCGAGCTGGGCCAGCTCTCGCTTGAACTCGTCGATGCGGGCACGTTCCTGCGCGACGATCTCCGCCGGTGCGTTGGCGACGAAGCGCTCGTTGCCGAGCTTGGCCTCGGCGCGACGCACTTCGTCGGTGAGCTTGGCGCAGCGCTTGCCTATGCGGGCGAGCTCAGCGGCCACGTCGATCAACCCGGCCATCGGCACCAGGATCTTCATATTGCCCAAGAGCGCGGTGGCCGAGGGCGGGGGTGATTCGCCGCTGGCCAGCGGGCTTGCCGTGCTGACATTGGCCAGGCGGCCGATGCAGGGCGCATTGCGCTGGTACCAGTCGAGGTCCTGTGCGCTGGCGTCCTGCAGGCGCAGGCTGAAGGCGGTGGAGGGCGGGATGTCCATCTCGCCGCGGATCTGGCGCAGCCCGAGGATGAAGTCCATGACCCAGCGCATCTCGGCCTCGACCGCAGCATCACCCGTGCCGCCAGCCACCGGGAAGGGCACCAGCATGACGCTGTCGCCCGCCACGCCGGCGCGGGTCGCCACCTGTTGCCAGATCTCCTCGGTGATGAACGGCATCAGCGGGTGCAGCAGGCGCAGCAGCTGTTCCAGCACGGTGACCAGGGTGTGGCGGGTGCCGCGCACTTCCGCCTCGCTCGCCGTGCCTGACTGCAGCACCGGCTTGGTGAGCTCGAGGTACCAGTCGCAGAACTCGTACCAGGTGAACTCGTAAGCGGCCTGGGCGGCGAGGTCGAAGCGATAGCTGTCAAAGCCGGCACGCACGCCGGCGATGGCGGCCTCCAGCCTGAGCAGGATCCAGCGATCGGCCAGCGAATACTGGCGGGGTCCCTCCTCCAGGCCCTCGGTCGACATCAGCACGAAGCGCGAGGCGTTCCACAGCTTGTTGCAGAAATTTCGGTAGCCCTCGATGCGCCCGACATCGAAGCGGATGTCGCGCGACAAGGTGGCGAGCGAGGCGAAGGTCATGCGCAGCGCGTCGGTGCCATAGGCCGGGATGCCTTCCGGGAACTGCTTGCGCGTGGACTTCTCGATGGCCGGCGCCAGGCGCGGCTGCATCAGTCCCTGGGTGCGCTTGGCCACCAGCGCCTCGAGTTCAATGCCGTCGATCAGGTCGAGCGGGTCCAGGACATTGCCCTTGGACTTCGACATCTTCTGCCCTTCGTGGTCACGCACCAGGCCGTGCACATAGACATCGCGGAAGGGAATCTCACCGGTGAAGCGCAGGCCCATCATGATCATGCGCGCCACCCAGAAGAAGATGATGTCGAAGCCGGTGACCAGCACGGCCCCCGGATAGAACTTCTTCATCTCGGCGGACTCTGCCGGCCAGCCCATGGTGGAGAAGGGCCACAGCGCCGAGGAGAACCAGGTATCCAGCACGTCCTCGTCCTGGCGTAGCGCCAGGCCTGCCGCCAGCTGGTGGCGACTGCGGACTTCCGCCTCGTTGCGGCCCACGTAGATGTTGCCGGCCTCGTCGTACCAGGCCGGGATGCGATGACCCCACCACAGCTGGCGGCTGATGCACCAGTCCTTGAGGTTGCGCATCCACTCAAAATAGGTGCGGTCCCAGTTCTCCGGGATGAAGCGGATCTGGCCTTCCTCGACCGCGCGGATGGCAGGACCCGCCAGCGGCTCGACCTTCACATACCACTGGTCAGTGAGCCAGGGCTCGATCACCGCGCCACTGCGATCGCCGCGGGGCACGGTCAGCGCATGCGGCTCGATCTTCTCGATCAGATCCTGTGCCTCGAGGTCAGCGACGATGCGCGCGCGCGCGGCCATGCGATCCAGTCCGCGATAGGCCTCGGGTGCCTCGTCGTTAATGCTGGCATGGGCCGTCAGCACGTTGATCATCGCCAGGCCATGGCGCTGGCCCATCTCGTAATCGTTGAAGTCATGTGCCGGCGTGATCTTGACGCAGCCCGAACCGAAGGCCGGGTCGACGTAGTCATCGGCAATGATCGGGATCTCGCGGCCGGTGAGCGGCAGTCTCACGCGCTTGCCCGACCAGCGCCCGATAGCGTTCGTCATCGGGATGCACGGCCACGGCGGTGTCGCCCAGCATGGTCTCCGGGCGCGTGGTTGCCACCACCAGTTGGCCGCTGCCATCGGCCAGCGGATAGCGCAGGTGCCACAGGCTGCCGCTTTCCGGTTCCGACAGCACCTCCAGGTCGGACACGGCAGTTTTCAGCACCGGGTCCCAGTTAACCAGGCGCTTGCCGCGATAGATCAGGCCATCGTCATGCAGGCGCACGAATGCCTCGGTGACCGCATCCGACAGGCCGGCATCCATGGTGAAGCGCTCGCGGCTCCAGTCCACCGAGGAACCGAGGCGGCGCAACTGGCCGGCGATAGTGCCGCCGGACTTTTCCTTCCACTGCCAGACGCGTTCGATGAAGCGCTCACGCCCGAGGTCATGGCGACTCTGGCCCTCGGCTGCGAGCTGGCGCTCGACCACCATCTGCGTGGCAATGCCGGCGTGATCCATGCCCGGTTGCCACAGCGTGCAGTCACCGCCCATGCGGTGATAGCGCACCAGCGTGTCCATGATGGTGTTGTTGAAGCCGTGACCCATGTGCAGCGTGCCGGTCACGTTGGGCGGCGGGATGACGATGGCGTAGGCCGGGCCGTCGCCCTGCGGGCGGAACCAACCCTGCTGTTCCCAGTGCGCGTAAACGCGGGCCTCAATCGCCTGTGGCGAGTAGGTCTTGTCCATGGCCTCTACTCAGTCCTGCAGGGAATCGAAATGCTGGCGCAGCGCCGCGGCGACCAGGTCGGGCAGGGCGGCGTGCAGGCGATCCAGCACGCGCTCGAACAACACGCCCTCGATATCGCGGGCCGCGGCGTGCAGCAACTCATCCGTGAGGTTCATGGTGCTGTTGACCACTGCGGCCTGCAGCGCCTCGAGGTCGGATTCCGCCAGCAGCGCCACCCCCAGGCCATCGTCTTCCTCGGCCGTGCGCATCTCCGGCTGCGGAAAACGCCCGGTGGCGTGCAATTCCACCACATCGGTGAGGATCGGCAGCTCGCGGGGCAGGTCCTGGTTCACGCGGCGACTCCTCAGCTCCCGTGCAGCAGCCAGTCGACCAGCAGCGGCACCGGCCGGCCGGTGGCGCCCTTGTTGGCGCCGGTCTGGTAGGCACTGCCGGCGATGTCCAGGTGCGCCCAGCGCAGGCCATCGGTGAACTTCCACAGGAAGCAGGCTGCGGTAATGGCACCGCCATCACGACTGGCGACATTGGCCATGTCGGCAAAATTGCTCTTCAGCAGCTCGGTGTACTCATCCGCCACCGGCATGCGCCAGGCGCGGTCATCGGCACGTTCGCCGGCGGCGGCAATGGCGCCGGCCAGTTCGTCGTCGGGAGAGAACAGGCCGCAGTAGTGGGCACCAAGCGCCACCACGCAGGCGCCAGTGAGCGTGGCGATGTCCACCACCGCACGCGGCTTGAAGCGCCGCGCGTAGTGCAGGCCATCACACAGGACCAGCCGGCCCTCGGCGTCGGTGTTGAGCACCTCGATGGTCTTGCCGGCCATGGAGGTGACGATGTCGCCAGGCTTGGTGGCGCGACCGCTGGGCATGTTCTCGCAGGCCGGCACGATGCCGACCACGTTGATCGCTGCGCCAATGGTGGCCAGCGCCGACATGACACCGAACACGCTTGCCGCGCCGGTCATGTCGAACTTCATTTCGTCCATTCCCGGTGGCTGCTTCAGCGAGATGCCACCGGTGTCGAAGGTGATGCCCTTGCCGACCAGCGCCACCGGCGCATCCTTGGGACGGCCGCCGCGATATTCCATGACGATCAGCTTCGGCGCCTCGTCAGAGCCGCGCGTGACCGAGAGGAATGCGCCCATCTTCAGGCGGCGGATCTCGGGCTGGTTGAGTACGCGGGCACGGATGGACTTGTGCTCGCGGCCGAGCTTGCGCGCGAATGACGCCAGGTAAGTGGGCGTGCAGACGTTGGCAGGCAGGTTGGCCAGGTCACGGCAGGTGGCTGCACCTGCGGCGATGCCCTCGCCATCCTTGATGCCGCGACGCGCGGCGGCGAGATCAGTCTTGGCCACGCCAAGGCTGATGCGGGAAATCTTCGGCAGCGGCGGGCGCTTGCCGGACTTGAGGTCAGGGATGCGATAGAGGTGGCTGGCCACGCTCTCCACGGCCAGGCGGGTGGCGTAGTAGGCATCGAGGCCCGGTACCTTGCTGCCAGCAAGGTGGAACACGGCATTGCGCGCACCACTGCGTGCCAGCCACTGCGTGGCGGCCACGACGGCGCGTCGATAGGGGCGGCGGCCCCAGGACTTGCGCGGGCCCAGGCCAACGAGCAGGACGCGCTCTGCCGGCGCACCACCGGTGTCGGCGATCGGCAGCACTTCACCGAGTTTGCCGCTGAAGTCACCGCGCTTGAGTACGCGGCTGATCATGCCGGCGGTGCGGCGATCGAGGTCGCGGGCACTGCCTTCTGGCTTGCCCTTCTCGTGTATGCCGACAACAGCGCAGGCGGTCTTCTGGCTGGCGGCTGAGGCGCCAGTGGCATTGAACTGCATCGTCGCGATCCCCTGTCATTATTGCCGCCGACACATTTCATTGAGTGCCGGGCGACCCTGGTTTAACGTACGGACGCGGCCAGACCCCCTTCGGTCATGTCGCGTCCGGCCAGATGTGGCGTAGTTTAGACCAATTGGACGGGTCCGCACGCCCGGTCCCGAGGCCTATTTAGCGTGTTTCGTACATTTGACCGATACGTGCTGCGCGAAACATCGTGGGCCCTGGCTGCGGTGACCGGCGTGCTGCTCGCCATCCTGGTCAGCAACCAGCTGGCGCGCATCCTCGGGCTGGCAGCCGCCAACGGCTTTCCACAGGAAGTGGTGATGGCCCTGATTGGCCTCACCACCCTGCAGAACCTCACCGTACTGGTGCCCATCGCCATGTTATTGGCGGTGATGCTGGCACTCGGCCGCCTCTATCACGAAAGTGAGATGGCGGCAGTGCGCGCCTGTGGCCTGGGGCCCGCGCGGCTGTACCTGCCGGTGTTTGCATTGGCACTGCCGGTGACCCTTGCCTTGGGCTGGCTCACCTTCGATCTTGGCCCTGCGGCGCGTGCAGGTGCCGAGACCCTGCGCGGCCAGGCCATGCGCGATGCCCAGTTTGGACGCCTGGAGCCGGGCAAGTTCCGCAGCTTCGGCGGCGGCCGCGCGGTGTTCTATGCCGAGCGCGTCGATGCCAATGGCGGCCTGCGCAATGTTTTCGTGCAGCGCTACGTGGGCGATCGCGTGGAAGTGGCCACGGCTGCGCGCGCCGAGCAGCGCACCGAGGACGGCGGTCGCAGCCAGATGGTGGTGCTGCATGATGGCGAGCGCTTCGAGGGCACGCCCGGGCAGGCCAATTTCCGTCGTATCCGCTTTCGCGAGCACGGCATCCCGGTGGTCGTGCCGGAAGCGGGCACCGGCCGTGATACGCCGGAGCGCAAGCCGACCGCAGACTTGCTCGGCTCAGCGGCGCTGGAGGACCAGGCCGAATTGCAGCGGCGCCTGTCGCTGCCGCTGATGGTGCTGACGCTGTCGCTATTGGCCGTGCCGCTGTCTGCGTTGCGCCCACGCGAGGGTCGCTACGCCCGCGTGGCCCTGGCCATCCTCGCCTACTTTGTCTACTCGAACCTGCTGTCGGCGGCCCAGGTGTGGATCGAGAAGGGGACACTGGACCCGCGCCTCGGTACCTGGTGGGTGCATGCCCTGGTGGTGCTGGCTGGCCTGGTACTACTGCACCGGCAGAGTCCTCTGTGGACCCGCAGCCAGAAGATGGTGCGCGCATGAGGCTGCTGGATCGCTACCTGGCGCGCAGTGTCCTCAGCTACACCCTGATGGTAATGGCGGTGTTGCTGTCGCTTGCCATGCTGCTGACCTTCATCGGCCAGCAGGACGACATTGGCCAGGGCAGCTTCGGTCTTTCAGATGCCTTCCTGTTCACCGCCTTGTCGTTGCCGCAGCAGGCCTACCAGTTGCTGCCGATCGGCGCGCTGATGGGCGCCATCCTCGGGCTCGGCGGACTGGCACGCGATTCCGAGTTGACGGTGATACGTGCGGCCGGGGTTTCAGTGGCCAGGCTGGCCGGTTCAGCGGCCATCGCCGGCGTGATCATTGCCGGCACCATGTGGGTGTTGGGTGAATATTTCGCGCCGCCGGCCGAGCAGTACGCGCGACAGCACAAGTTGTTCAGCAAGTTCTCCGAGGCGGATATTGCCGGCAGCCGCAGTGCCTGGGTGCGCCAGGGTTCCTGGTTCATCAATGTGCGCCAGCAGACTGCGGACAACGGCTTTGGCGGCGTCTATGTCTATCAACTGGGTGAGGACCGCGCGCTCGAACTGGTAGGTCGCGCGGAGTCGGCGCACCAGGATGAGACTGGCCGCTGGATGCTGCAGAACTATGCGGAGTCGCGCCTTGGCGAGGAACGGGTGGAGGCTCGCGGTCGCGACCAGGAGGAGGCGGGCGCCCAATTCAACGCCGAGTTCCTTGGCCTGGCGGTGACCGATGCACGGGCCCTGCCATTGCGCAGCCTGAAGTCCTACGTTAGCTACCTGCAGGACAACGACCTCGAATCACATAGCTACGAGATTGCGTTCTGGTCGCGTATTTCGCGGCTGCTCGCCGCCATCGTGGTCTGCATCTTCGCCGTGCCGTTTGCACTCGGTCCGCTGCGCTCGGCAGGCGCCGGCGCGCGCACCGTGCTCGGCATCATGATTGGCGTGCTGTTCTTCCTGCTGAGCCAGACCCTGGAGAATAGCGGCCGGGTCTATGGCCTCGAGCCACTGGCCGTGGCCTTCGGGCCCACGGTGTTGCTGGTGATTGCATCGATCATCGCGATACGCCGCGTGCGCTAGCGCGCTTGTTCGGCGCGCACCACGCGGCAAGCACAGAGGCGATCCATCAGCGTCCTGTTGTTACGGTCAAAGATCATCCACACATAGTTTGCTGCTACCGGCACAAGCAGCGCGATTCCGCCGAGGAATCTTGCGCTGCCCGGAGCCGCGCGCAGCCACCACAGCCCGATGATGGCGCCAAGCACGATAGCACCGCCCAGCAGCAGGCGAAGGATTGCGCTGCGCCAGTTGAGCAGGCGGCCGTCATCGCGCTGCAGGCGGATCTTCCAGGACATCATTCCCAGGGTCTGGCCACCGCGAGTCCAGGAATAGCCGAAGAAGCCCAGGGTCAGCAGGGCAATCCAGGCGCGGTAGGCGTAGGCCATGAGGCCCTGTGACTGCGGGATGATGGCCTCGCCGCCGCTGAAGGGCAGTAGCGCGATGGTGCCGAGAAACAGCACCGCCACCAGCAACAGGCTGTCATAGAACAGTGCGGCCAGGCGACGGAAGGCGCCGGCGGGAGTTGCAGCTTCGCTCATGTGTTTTGGGTTTGCAGCGGGTCTTTGTAGACTGGGTGGCGCTACTGTAATCGCCAGCGCCCGGGGAAACGACCCTTCCGATGAATACCACTGAGGCCAAAGCCGAGCCGGTAATCCTGGTGTGGGACTTGCCACTGCGACTGTGCCACTGGGCGCTGGTGCTGTGTGTCAGTGGCAGCTGGCTGACGCACGAGCTGGGCATGGCCTGGTTTTCCTGGCACCGCTGGCTGGGATACTCGGCACTGGTGCTGGTGATGTTTCGCATCGCCTGGGGATTTGTCGGACCGCGTCACGCACGCTTTGCCAGTTTCCTGCGTGGGCCCTTGGCCATCGTCGCGGAGTTGCGGCGCCTGCCGGGAACTGCGGTGACAGCTGCCGTGGGGCACAGCCCCTTGGGTGCAGTGTCGGTGCTGTTGTTGCTGCTATTGCTGTTGCTTCAGGCGGTGACCGGGCTTTTCGCCAATGATGAAATTCTCAGCACCGGGCCACTCTATGGCTATGTCAGCGATACCCAGAGCGACCAGCTGACCCGCCTGCACAAGGGCTCGTTCAATGTCTTGCTGGGCGTGATCGTCCTGCACGTCCTGGCGATCGCCTATTACCGACTGCGCAAGCGCCTGGACCTGCTCACTCCCATGTGGACCGGACGCAAGCCATTGGCGGCCTTCCCGGACGCCGTAAGCATTCGCAGCCAGAGACTGTGGCTGGCCATTGTCCTGGTGTTGCTGGCGGCGGCTGCGCTGGCCTGGGTGCTGGATCGCGCGCCCGAGGCTTCCATGTCGTTGTTCTGAATCAGTCGGCCTTGTACTTGTCGTGACAGGCCTTGCAGGCCTTGCCCGTTTCCATCAGCGCCGGCGTGACCTTCGCCTGGTCGCCGGTGTTGGCTGCGATGAGCAGGGCCTGGGTGGCCTGCTCCAGCGCCAAGAACTTCTGGCGAAAGTCTTCCAGGTTGTCCCAGATCTCGGGCTTGGCGCGCGTCGGTGCGCCGCTTGAGGTGTCGGGCCCGAAGCCCTCGATGGCGCGCGGCGCCAGCACTGCGAGTGCATTGGCATTGCGCTTGACGATGGCGGCATCGAAGGGCCGCTTGCCTTGCACCATGTCGCCGATGGGACCCATGTTCCAGGCCAGCAGGAACAAGGTGGACTGGCGGTACTTGATGGCCAGCTGCGACTTGCTCGGTGGCGCGGGTGCATCCTGGGCCAGCGACGTGGGTACTGCGAGCAGGCCGCCGAGGGCCGCAAGCAGGAGGGCATTGCGAAACTTTGGTGAATTCAAGACTCGGTCCTCAACGGAAAAGTGTGAATCAGCGTTCGGCGTCATCAGCACGCTCGGTGCGTCGCTCGATGTCGGTGCGGTGCGTCTTGAGCATGCGCTGGATGGCGGCGCGATCGGGGCGGCCTTCGATGCGCGCAATGGCATCGGGCAGTTCATGCCATTCCTTGCCCCAGCCCAGCAGGCGAACCGCATCTGCCATGACCGCATTAATCTCTGTCTGGTCCGCAGCGCCGGGCACCCGCGCGCCGGGGCGAGGCTTGAGCTTGGGCATGGTGCGCGTGCGCGTGGTGGTGCCGGTGGGCTTGGGCTCCGGGCGCGGCGCCTTGGCCGTGCGCGCCGGCGCCTTCTTGCCTTCCTTGGCCGGTTCGGCCAGCGGAATGAAACGCTGTACGTTTTGTGAGCCCACAAGGTTCGTGAGGAAGGACATTAACTCCAGCGCTTCCGACAGCGACTGGTCGCCCGTCGCCAGGCGGCCTTGCAGGATGCGCCTGAGGTCGGCCACGCGCTGGCGGGCCAGCTGCACGACGACACGGTTAGGCCGCTGGTGCGGTGGCCAGGGCTGGATCTGCTGGTACTCCGCATCCGACAGGTCGAGGTAGCGGTCATGCAGCTCGAGGCTGGCGTGCCACTTCTCCAGTAATTGCAGGATGCGTTCGTCAGCAGGCGTCATGGTTTCCCGGTCCCTCAGGCGATGTGCTGCCAAAAATAGCGCGATTTTTCGCCGCTTGCTGCACTAACGGTGTCGGTTTCCGGAATCAGGTCCAGCCCGGGCGACCAGCGGTCGCTGTCAGCAGCCGGGCGGTTCCTGCCTGGCTTGCAAGGCTGCGGTGCTGGACATGCCTAGGCCATGTTCCCAGGAGCCGTACATCGGATTGGGTACCACAAACCATTTTGTGCCCCACCAGTCAGCGTACTGGCAGCGCGCCGCCTCGCGCTGGACCATGGGCAGGCGGCGCACACCTGGAATGAAATCGCCCAGGTCGTCGCCCATGTTCACCAGCACGCGGAAGTCCTGCGTCACCGTCTGGCGTCGCGACAGTTTCTCGCTGGGCCAGTCGGGGTGCTCGCTCTTGAGCATCAGGTCATCGGCCAGGGTGGGCGAGTCCAGGCCCAGGCTTCTCAGGTTGGCCAGGGTGTCGTCTTCTTGCGGGCAGGGCGCGGTGTTGCCCTCGCGCGCGGAACACTCGCGGTTGGTAATGAAGATCACGCGCACGGCGCGGCCCTGACCATCACGCAGCTTTCTCACCTCGCGTACGAACTCAACCGCACCGGGCACACCCGGGGCGGCGCGCTCGGCCAGCCACGCATCCCACAGCGCGGGAAATCCCTCCGGGCAGGTGACCTGCAACAGCATGCGTGCCTGTGCCTCGGAGTTATCGAGCATGGTGTCATCGATATCCATGATCACGGCTGCTGGTAGTGCAGCGCCGCTTCCGGACTGCGAAGGCTCGGCCGTCCAGCTGGGATCATCGAGTCCAGAGCGTGTTGCCTGCAGTGCCGCCTTGTAGGTTGCGCTCGCCGCGGCGCGAAATTCCGCGGCGTGTTTCACCCACAGCGTGGCGCGTTCACCGCCCTGGGCAAAGGGAGTCACGCCGCCGCAAGGCGCGACAGCAGTGGGCGCCGGTGGCGCGCTGGCGCAGGCACCTAGCAGCCCGACAGCCAACAGCAATGGAATACGTCGCAGGAACTGTGAATTCATGACTTGTTCTTGCCTGGTTCGAGGATGTGAATGCCGACGCTCTGGGTCAGCGCTGAATAAAGGCCTGAGAGCCGCTGGGTGACTGGCCCGATGTGGCCATCACCGATCTGGCGGCCATCTGCCGAGGTGACACCGGCAAGCTCGCCCATGGTGCCGCTGCAAAATACTTCATCGGCACGATACAGCTCGGTCAGCGACAGGTCGCGCACTTCAGTGGCAATGCCATGCTCGGCGCAGAGCCGGAGCACGGCCGTGCGGGTAATACCTTCAGGGCAGGCGGCGAGTGTGGGCGTCAGCACCACGCCGCGCGATACCAGGAACAGGTGGGTGGCGTTGGTCTCGGCAATGAAGCCGCGCAAGTCCAGCATGATGGCGTCATCCGCCCCGGCAACATTGGCCTGGATCTTGGCGAGGATGGATTGCAGCAGGTTGGCGTGGTGGATCTTGGGATCCAGGCAGTCAGGCGGGAAGCGTCGCACGCTGCTGGTGATGAGCCTGAGTCCCGCCTTTGAGTACACGGGTGCCTTGTGCTCGGCCAGCACGATCAGGGTCGGGCCGGCCTGGTTCAGGCGCGGGTCCATGCCCGAGGTCAGCTTGACGCCGCGGCTTAGCGTCAGGCGGATGTGCACGCCATCGCTCATGTTGTTGGCGAGGAGCGTGCGGCGGATCTCGGTGATGATCTCCTCGTGCGAGGGAATCTGCTCGAAGGCCAGCGCGATCGCCGAGGAGCGCAGCCGGTCGAGGTGCGCGGTCAGCGCAAAAATCCTGCCCCGGTACAGGCGCAGGCCCTCCCACACGGCATCGCCGCCCTGTACGGCGCTGTCGAAGGGGCTGATGGCGGCCTGGTCGCGATGTACCAGCCGGCCATTGATGTTGACGATCAGGTCGCGGTTTTGTTCGTTGAATTGCTGGAGCATCCGCCGGCCTCGGGTTGCAGGCGGTAAGCATAAAGCTTTTCGTAATAGGGCTGGCACTGCTCAAGCAGCGGCTGCAGCGATGGCTCGAGGTCACAGCGCTCGGCATGCCAGGGCGCAAAGCCGGTGGATTGCTCAACCGCCGCATACCAGTACGGGGCCCATGCGCCGTCGGTGTCGCGCCGGCCCGGCTTCCAGCTGAGCATCTCGTCCATGTAGGGCAGGTTCAGTGATTGGCACAGCCTGCCGAGCATGGCGGGGGGATCCTTCAGTACATCGCTGGCCAGCACCACCGGTGGCGCTGCGCCTTGCTTGTCGGCGACGCGCTCAAAGATTTCCCATTGCTGTGGCAGGCCGGTGTCATCACGTCCGGCCTCCGGGGTCTTCGCCAGCAGCGATCGCAACATGGCTGCCGGCTCGCGAATCAGGAAGGCGTGGCTCAGTTCATCCAGCCAGTCACGGCCAATGTCCGGCAGCAGGTGATGGCTCATGTGCTTCTGGTACCAGACCTGCTTGCCGCCAGGCACCGGGCCCGAGAGCGTGGCCACCACCCGCCGCCAGTCGCTGTCCTGCGTGGCCAGGGTCTCGGCACGGCCGGGATGGTCGAGGCCGGTGACCTGCAGGTAGTGCGCGTAGAGGGGCTCGTCGCAGACCACGGTATCGGGCCGGCTGTCGAAGGAGCGCATCATCGCCGTGGAGATGTTGCGCGGGCCGGACCACATGGCGATGCGGCAGGGAGGCGGGGACATGGGCCCGAGTCTAGCCTTGCAAACGGGTGATGGCGCTCCCAGAGGGATTCGAACCCTCGTACCAGCCTTGAGAGGGCGACATTGCAGTTTCGTCGCGTATTCCGGCATCCTCTCAGAAGGCCTGCAAAATAGCTGATTTGTCTACCATCGTCCATGATTGTCTGGCAGAATCTGGCCCCGTATATTGGACACTGTTGGACACCGAAGCATTCTCATGCCCCGTTCGGTCCGACCCCGGAACATTGACACGCGTGCAGCGCGATTGCGCCTGGAGCCGCGCAAGAAGCCCTATTGGACGCCGACGGGCAAGGCGGGCGTGCATCTGGGGTATCGCCGACGAAAGCCGCGTACAGGCGCCGCCAATGGCTCCTGGCTCGTCCGTCGCTATACGGGCGAGGGCTACGAAACCGAAGTATTCGCCGAAGCGGACGATTACAGCGAATCGGATGCTGCCGGCGTTCTGAGTTACTTCCAGGCGTCCGCGCGGCTCGGCGGGGAGCTCTCCGAAGTCCAGCGTTCCAGGCAGTATACGGTTGCTCAGGCGGTCGAGGACTATCTCGCGTGGGCCAAGCTGCACACCAAGAGCGCTCGCGACGCGGAATGGAAATTACGCGCGTATCTCGTGCCGTTCTTCGATGGCCGAGATGTTGCGACGCTCAAGCCGGGGGACTTTGATCGCTGGCTGACCTGGGCGGAGAAGCAACGCCCGAAAGGACGACGCAAGAAGGCGGGCAGGGGAAGCTCCGTGAGTGCGGACCCGGCGGATCAGAAGCGACGCCGGAAAGCCACATTGAATCGAATCATCAACGTCGTGAAGGCCTGCCTGAACAAAGCCTACCGAGATGGTCGAGTCGCGTCGGACGAGGGATGGCGGAACTTGCGCCGGTTCAAGGGAGCGGATTCGGCTCGGGTGCAATGGCTGATGGTCGCGGAATGCGGTCGGTTATTGAACGCCTGCCAGTCCGACTTTCGCCGCGCGGTGGAAACAGCGCTGTTGACCGGCTCCCGATGGGGCGAACTCCGGGCGCTGCGGGTCGGCGACTTCGACTCACGCTCCGGGTATCTGCTGATCGCCGAGAGCAAGAGCGGAAAACCAAGGCGCGTTCCACTGACCGATGAGGGGCGAGCTGCCCTGGAAGCCATGACGGCAGGGCGGGAACCGAATGATTTGTTGCTCACCCGCCCCGACGGGCAGCCATGGGGTGTGCAAGATCAAAAACGGCCAATGTCCGAAGCCTGTGCGACAGCCAGGATCAAACCGCCGATAGGATTCCACGCGCTGCGGCACACCTACGCAAGCCTGCTCGTGCAGCACGGCACACCGTTGGCAATCGTTGCGGCGGCACTCGGCCATTCCGACACGCGAATGGTTGATCGGCACTATTCCCATTTAGCGCCATCGCACATCGCGGACGCGATCAGGGCCAATCTCCCGATCATCGGCGCACAGGTCGAATCAAAGGTGCGGCGGTTGCGGAAATGACGGTGTGCGCGAATAATCCCGCGCCTTCGCCCAAGGCCAATCGGCCCGATTCCGTTGGCACCATCTGTATCTAGTGCCGCGACCTGGCCATTTGTCTCACCTGAACGCGAGATTTTTCCGCTGTTGACTTCCACGTGCTGGACGCGTTAATTATTGCCAGCCCGGTCATTCGGGCTTCGGGGGACCAGGGATGGGGAACCTTCGCATCGCCGCCCGGATGGCTGCCGGCCCTCGCCACCGCTCGACGCGAGCCGCGAAGAAGCGAGTTTTCCTTGCGTGCCTGCTGCTGCACCTCCTGGGTGGAATCTTCGCAGCCGCTTTGGCCGACACCGTCAACTATGAGTACGACTCGCTCGGTCGACTGAAGAAAGTCACGCACTCCGACGGCAGCGTCATCACCTATACGCTCGATCCGGCCGGCAATCGGACGGAGGTCACGTCGGGTGTCCCGCCCGGGATTCCGGCCTCGATCACCGTGCCGTCCAGCAGCAGCACCGGCAGCTACACAATCAGCTGGGGCGCGGCGAGCGGAACGATCACGGCTTACGGGCTTTTCGAAGCAACCAATTCGGGCTTCACCGGTGAGACGCTCGCCTACAGCGGCACCGCGCTCAGCAAGGCGATTTCGGGCAAGGGCAATGGGACGTACTACTACCGCGTCCGCGCCTGCTATGCATCGATGTGCAGCTCCTATCGCACCGGCGCGAATCCGGTCGTGGTGAGCCTCGGGGTGCCTGCGGCACCGGCGACCATCAGCGGTCCCTCGATGAACACGACCGGCAACTACTCGATCTCGTGGAGTTCCTCGACTGGCGCCACCCGGTACGAACTCTGGGAAAGCGCCTTCGGGGGTCCGTTCTCGAAAGTTCACGACGGGACGGCCACGTCCAAGAGCTTCAGCAACAAGCCGAACGGCGAGTACGAATACAAAGCCAAGGCTTGCAATGCGGCGGGTTGCAGCGGCTATTCGCCGATCAAGTTCGTCCAGGTCTGTGTCGGCGGGTGCTCTTTTGCCGCTCCGCCTCCGGAAGAGTAGCGCAATGTCGAAGCGACCGATCAACGCCGAAACGTCCCCGATCCAGCGGCCGGGCATCGTGCAGCACATGCTTGCGATAGTTCTGCTCGCTGGAAGCCTGAACGCTGGTGCACAACAGGAGGTCCCCGAGGTGATCTCCCCGCTTCGGGTTGAATCCGATCACAACGATGTGAACATTGTGAGCGGCAAGACCCAGTTGCGGGTGCCCGTACTATCAGTTCCCGCCGCTCCCAATTTGCGTTTCGACTATGTGCAGAATGCCGCGCCGTATGTGAAGGGAACGCAGTGGGGCGACGCATCCGTTCAGGCCAATTTCACGGTACATACGATCACGGGGACTTCGGAGTCGTTCCGCTGCCCCGACTTTGACTGCACGAGCCTCACGGGTACGGGCTCCGTCTATGTTCCGAACGCGAACGTTTATTGGCGCGGCGGATCCGGTGAGCGCTACCAGTTCGACCTCGAGCACGTAACGACCACTGGCAACCCGTTCTCGATGACCTATTACGCATCGTCGGTGCGCTACCCTAACGGCGAGGTCATCACGTTCGCTTATGACACGGTGACAGTTCCGGGGCCCCCGTACCTGCAAACGTTCTATCGGCCAAACACCGTCACCAGCAATCTCGGCTATTTCATTACGATCACCTACCACTCCGGTGACCTCGCAAGCGGGTACTGGGGTTCGCCCGCGCAGGTGACGCTCTACAAGAGCTCTGCGCCCACAACACCGCTCGGCCGCCTGACCTATAGTCTGGATGGGTCGACCATCACGGACCTGGGTGGGCGGGTTTTCACCTGCCAGGGATGTGTGAACAAACTCGGCGCGGGCCTCGAGCGTTCTTCGGGCGCGCTTCAACTGCCAGGAGAGGCGTCGCCCACGCTGCAGGTAACAGAGCTGCCCGGTTTTGCGGTCGTCAACTCAGTCACGCGTGACAGCGTCCAGTGGAATTACGCGTACACGAATCTGCGCAACGGCAATACGCTGAACAGCTACCTGTACGATCGCGTCACGGTCACTGGCCCGAGCAATTACAGCGCGATTTACGACATACAGACTCACGATTTCCGCAATGTCATCTGGCGAGTCACGGATTCGATCGGACGGGCAACGTTGGTCGATTACGACGACGCCTATCGACTCCAGAGCGTCGCCTATCCCGAAGGCAATGCGGCCAGTGTCGTTTACGACGGCTTCGGCAACATCACCTCGCGAACGGCGCAGCCCAAACCCGGCTCGGGCCTGAGCTCCGTCACCGAGACCGCAAATTACCCGACGGCGTCTTGCTTCCCGTCCGATTTCGACGTGCTCTGCAACCGGCCGACGTGGTATCGCGACGGCCTCGGCCGGCAGACCGACTTCCAGTACAACGCCCTTGGCCAACTCACCGAGCAGACCGACCCGGCGGATGTGAACGGGGTCCGGCGCCGGACCATCATCGCTTACGAGACGACGACCGGCCTCAGCCGTCGGAGCGTCGTGCGCGTGTGCGGCAATGTCTCGACCTGCGGCACGCCCGACGAAATCCGCACCGAGTATGAATACTGGGGCAACACCTTCCTGCCTTCGGTCGAGCGCCGGATCGATGCGGCGCGCGGCGAGACGCTCGAGACCCGCTACACGTACGACGACGCGGGGCGGTTGCGGATCGAGGACGGCCCGCTGCCCGGCACCGGCGACGCGAAGTATTTCCGCTATGACGTGCACGGCCGTCGGGAGTGGGAGATCGGCCCATTGGAGAGCAATGGCACCCGGCTCGCGCGCCAGTTCGAGTATCGGGATGCCGATGACAAGGTCGAATACGTTGACGAAGGCTCGGTGACGAATCCGACGAATCCGTCGTTCAGCACTGTCTTCCGCCGCATCGACCACGCCTATGACGACCAGCGCAATCCGAAGCTCGAAAAGCTTTCTGCGGCCGGGACCACCCATACGCTGGTGCAACGCACGTTCGACCTGCGCGGCCGGCTCGAGTGCGAAGCCCGCCGCATGAACCCGGCCGCTTTCGTATCGCTGCCGGCGAGCGCCTGCACGCTGGGGACGGAGGGCAGCTTCGGCCCCGACCGCATCACGCGCAACGTCTACGATGCGGCGGGCCAAGTCCTGCAGGTGCAGCGCGGCTACGGCACGCCGCTACAGCAGAACTACGCGACCTACACTTACAGCGCCAACGGCAAGCGCCAGACGGTGAAAGACGCGAACAACAATCTGAGCACCTTCGAGTACGACGGCTTCGATCGCCTGTTAAAGCTGCGATTTCCGGTGGCGACGAGTGGCGCCAGCCAGTCGAGCACGACCGATTACGAGCAGTACGGCTACGACGCTGTCGGCAACCGTCTCTCGCTCCGGAAGCGCGACGGCCGCACCATCACGTATTCGTACGATGCCCTCAATCGCGTGCGCGTGAAGACTGTCCCGACCTCGGCGAGCGGCGCGCCGGGCTATAGCGTGTATCACGGCTATGAGGTGCGGGGCCTGCTGACCCACGCGCGTTTTGGCTCGGACAGCGGCGCCGGCGTCACCAACACGTACGACGGGTTCGGGCGGCTGCTGACCTCCAGCAGCAACATGGGCGGGGTCGCCCGGACCGTGTCCTCGGCCTACGACGCGCGCGGCAACCGCACCCGGATCGCGCATCCGGACGGGGCGTTCTTCGAGTACGCCTACGATACCGCGGACAGGCTCTTTCACCTGTCCGAGAACGGCCCCTCGATCACGCTGGCCTCGATCTTCCCTGACGAACAGGGCCGGCGCGACCGGATCGACCGCGATGTGACGGGCGCGATCACCGATTACGATTACGATCCCATCTCGCGCCTCGAAGTGCTGACCCACGACCTGGACGGCGCAGGGTCGGGCAACGACGCCGGGTTCGGCTTCGCCTACAACCCGGCCTCCCAGATCGTCACCCGCACGCTCACCAACAACGCCTATGAGTACCCGGTCGCGAGCTCGACCAAGAGCTATGCGGTCAACGGCCGCAACCAGTACACCCAGGTCGGGGGCACCACTCACAGCTGGGATGCCAACGGCAACCTGACCTGGGACGGCCTGACCACGTTCGGCTACGACACCGAGAACCGGCTGGTAAGCGCGAGCGGGGCCAAGAACGCCAGCCTCGCCTATGACCCGCTCGGGCGGCTCTACCAGGTGACCAGCGGCGCCAACACGACCCGGTTCGTCTACGACGGGGATCGGCTGATCGCCGAGTACGACGGCAGCGGCACCCTGCGGCATCGCTACGTGCATGGCGCGGGCGTCGATGAGCCGCTGGTCTGGTACGAAGGCGCGGCCGTTTCCTCGGCCACCCGGCGCTACCTGCATGCCAATCACCAGGGCTCGATCGTGGCCACGAGCAATGCCTCCGGGGCCAAGCTGCAGATTCACGCCTACGACCCCTATGGCGTCACCGCTGCCAGCAACACCGGCCGGTTCCAGTACACCGGCCAGGCGGCCATTCCCGAACTGGGGCTGTTGTACTACAAGGCGCGGTTCTACAACCCCGGCCTCGGAAGATTCATGCAGACCGATCCGATCGGGTATGAGGATGACGTCAATCTCTATGCATATGTCGGGAATGATCCGCTCAACGGGACTGATCCCACAGGGAACTACGGCCGAGGCTCAGGCTGGGATGACAAGCAGTGGAGTCGGTTTGACAAAGCGCAACAGCGAGCTGCCGATAAGATGGAAAGACGCGCTGACAAGCTCGACAAGAAGGCCGACAAGCTGGACGCAAAAGGCAAGACTGGCGGTGATGCTCTGCGGTCTAAAGCTGAATCGTTTCGTGGCGGGGTGAAAGCGCTGCGCAGCGACGGGTCAGCGGAGACGGGCGGCTTTACCGCGAACGCTGTCGATCAAGCTGGTTACGAGGCGGCTGGTGGTTCGCAAGGCGGGGCGGCATTGACTTCCGCAGATGGGAAAACCGTAACGGTCAACCAAGGCAATTCCTCCTGGTTGTCTGGCGTTCAAGCACAATGGAATATCGGTCACGAATCCCTCCATTCGGCAGGGTTAAGGGATCAGCGCGGCCCAAATGGTTTTAAAGCTTACAAGTACGGCCCTGCAGAAAATCAAGAGGCGTTCAGGGACCTAAAAGGTACACCTCAGGCCGCTATCAATCCCGATCACTTGATGGATGAGGTGTACTGATGGAACGTTTGTTACTCTTATCGCTCAGCGCGGCTATCTTGGGATGCGCTACGACATCCTATTCGAGATTCATCGAATATCGAATGATCGACCAGCCGGACGAGAAACGATTGGAGCTCCGCTATAAGAATGATTCAGAAAGAGCCATGTGCTTGGGCCCCGAGCAATGGCCAAATGCTGCTGGAAAGCTGAATCAAATGGGCGATGCGGTCTTTCTAGTGGTTGGGAACGAGCGTTTTCCTGTATTGGACTTCAATACCGGCTATTGCCCTGACGATTGTTCTCAGAGCGTTGCGCCGGGAGAAGAAATTGTCAGCTACATCCCATATGTTGACTTCAAATTACCGGATCGGCTTCGATTCGAGCGAAAAACCCTTGAGTTCCGCCCGCAAGCCTACTCGTGCAAGCGTAAGCTCTCCCGCCTGACGTGGTCCCGATTTTTCGTAGTCCTTTAGTACTGGAGTAGATTGCTAGCTTCGGCCCTTGGCAGCGGAACACTGCAGCGCCGCTATGTGCATGGCGCGGGGGTTGATGAGCCGCTGGTGTGGTACGAGGGAGCAGCCGCCTCCTCGGCGGGCCGGCGCCACCTGCATGTCAATCATCAGGGCTCGATCGTGGCCACCAGCAATGCCGCCGGGGCCAAGCTGCAGATCCACGCCTACGACCCCTATGGCGTCACCGCGACCAGCAACACTTGGCGGTTCCAGTACACCGGCCAGGCGGCCATCACCGAGCTGGGTCTCCTGTACTACAAGGCGCGGTTCTACAACCCCGGGCTTGGAAGATTCATGCAGACCGATCCGATCGGGTATGAGGATGACAACAACCTCTATGCATATGTCGGGAATGATCCGCTGAATGGGTCAGATCCGACGGGACTTGCTGGCTGTGCCGACATGACGGGGCAAGGTCTTTCGGGCACTTGTATCGACTCTATGAACTTCCGAGAGGTCGACGAGACCAACGAGGCAGGAGAAGTAACTGCACCGAATAACAAGCTTGATAATGATGCGATTGGTTCGCCAGTTACTGATCAGGCAGCGAGCAGTTACGCAAGTGCGCAGAATCAGACGACGGGTAATGAGCAGGTAGCGCGTATCGATACGTCAACAGCCGGTGACGGGACAACATCGCCGACGACCTCACCGATAGCCACGACCAATGCAACACCGAATTCGGCGAGTTACCCGTCTGCTGCGATCGCCGGTGCTGAGGCGACGGTGCACACGCAGCCGACCGACGCGAACGGAATCACACCCGGCCGTGGCGACTGGCAACCCACGGCTCAGGGTGTCCCGAACTACGTAGCGCATGGTACCCGCACAATAGTTGTCGAAGTCAGTGGCGGCCAAGTGCGTGTTCGCGTTGTACAGGGCTCGATAACATATGCAGAGCGCACACAGATTCGCAATGCCTTGAACGGATTCCAGCGACTCGGCATCAGTCACTAGGAGGCGGCAATGAAATTCCTTGCCACTGTCGCAATGATGCTCTTTGTCACCGCATGCGCGGGAGTTCAGTCTCGGAACGAGGAGACAGCGGTATTTCTTCAGCCGCAGCTGTACGTCGGGAAAACTGTGACAGTCTGCGGATATATCCATGACCGATTTGAAGATAATAATATTTGGCCAAGTGCGTTTTCAGATCGCGATACCGGCGCCGGACTCGGTTTCATCGCCGCCCGGCAATCGGGAGAAGAAAGTCAGCACGATGGGCACAAGGCCTGTGTGGTAGGCGAGATTGTTCGCACTGGTTGCGGGGAAGATCAAATCTGTTCTTGGAGCAACTATAGGTATGCGCTGAAGGAAGCAAGTCTCGCGAAGAAAGAATGAAGTTGGGCGGGCTAAAGCGTGTACCACGGCTACGACGTGCGGGGCCTCTTGACCCACGCGCGCTTCGGCTCGGATACCGGCCAGGGCGTTACGAACGTCTATGACGGGTTCGGGCGGCTGCGTGAACCGCCCCGGGATCTCTGGAGAATTCCACGTGTAAGTCACGCCACAAAGGCGTGAGAGTTCTGTGGCTGAAAGTACACCGGCTCGAACTCAGTCGGTAGCATAGGGCCCAACGAATTCGACCTTAGTGCCTGCGCGTTTCGCATGGTGTTTCAACATCCAATTGTCGCCTGAGCGCATTTCAGGCTCTCTCGCTGCAATGATCGCAGCACCTGCCGAAACCGCTGCCGCCGAAGCTGCCCGTTCCTGTCATCAGTGCCCACGTGTTTCTGAACGAAGCTGGCAAGAATGGATCGTGCCGCTGTTGCCAAGCGGAGCGTAGAGTCCCCGGCAGCGTAAGCGAAGGGCGCACTTACGAGTCGCTGCGCGACTCAGTGCGCCCGGGGGCCGGCGTTGCCGCCTCGCCCCCGGGACCCCCAGCCCTGGCTTCGCCGAAATCGAGCGCATCGAATGCGGCGCAGCGGGGCGGGGAGGGACCGGGTGCTACGGCCCGCCGCTGGAGGTCCGGGTCCCCGGTCCCGAAGAGTGCAGAGCAGGACAAGGAGCGCGTGTCGTCGTGGCGATCTACCACCTGTCCGTCAAGCCGGTATCGCGCGGGGCCGGTCGCAGTGCGACTGCCGCTGCGGCCTACCGCGCGGCCGAGCGGATCCTGGACCACAGCATCGGGCAGGTATTCGACTACACGCGCAAGTGCGGCGTCGAACATGCCGAGATCGTGCTACCGACGGAGGCCGCGAAGCGCGACATCAATTGGGCACGGGATCGCCAACAGTTGTGGAACGCGGCCGAAGAAGCAGAGAAACGCCAGGACGCGCGCGTGGCGCGCGAGTACGAAATCGCGCTGCCACAGGAGCTGACCCGGGCGCAGCGAATGGAACTCACGCGGGCGTTCAGCCAGGAACTCGCAAACCGCTACGGCTGCGCCGTGGACTTTGCCCTCCACGAGCCGCACCGGCAGGGGGATGAGCGGAACTTCCACGCCCATATCCTGACGACGACCCGCCAGATCGAAGCGAGCGGCCTCGGCGCCAAGACCTCGATCGAATGGTCCGACACCGACCGGGCGAAGCGGGGGCTCAGCTGCGGCAAGGAGGAAATCGCCGAGATCCGCGAGCGCTGGGCAGCGCTTACCAACGAGAAGCTGCAAGAGCTTGGCCACGAGGCCCGGATCGATCACCGAAGCCTGGAAGCCCAAGGCCTCGAGCTGCAACCCACCGCCCATCTGGGTCCAGCGGTCAGCGGCATGGAGCGCCGCGGGATCGCGACCGAGGTCGGAGAGCGGATCAGGGCCGAAGTACAGGCGCGGCTTGAACTCGCTGCCGAGATCGGGCGGCTGCAGCGCGAGATCGAGCAGGTCAATCGCTCAATCATTGAACTGTCGACCGACATCCGAGCCGCGCTCGCGGCACGTAGATTCGGCCAAAGCCAGGGGGCAGCCATGCGATGGGATGGCGAGCCTCGGCAAACGAACGAACAGATCCGTGAGGCTGCGCGCGAGCAATGGCTTGAGTACCGCGAGCAACGGGTGGGGAAGGGCATGGATTTGTGCCAGAAGGAAGACACGGAGGCCATCCCGGGTCGGCAGAAAGCCCACTACTTACGGGATGACGACTTCTCTCTATAAACCCGTGCGTCACGAAGTCCAAAAATATTGGACATTTGTTGGACACCACGTGCGGCGCGTGACTTAACTGCTTGAAAAGATGGCGCTCCCAGAGGGATTCGAACCCTCGTACCAGCCTTGAGAGGGCTGTGTCCTAGGCCTCTAGACGATGGGAGCGAGGCGTTGAGCTATCCGGCGGTGGCCGGAACGGGGCTGGTATTATATAGACCCGTCATGTGACCTCAAGCGGACTTTCAGAATTTGAACGACCCCATAGACCGGGCCCAGGCCCCGGTGATCGTTGCCCGTGCAGATCACCCCATCTCGCGTTCCGAGATCGACCCCGCTGCGCTCAAGGTGCTCTATCGCCTCAAGGAGGCGGGCTACCAGGGCTTCCTGGTGGGCGGTTGCGTGCGCGACATCCTCATCGGCATGCATCCCAAGGACTTTGACGTCGCCACCGATGCCTCGCCCGAGGAAGTGCGCCGCCTGTTTCGCAATAGTCGGCTGATTGGCCGGCGCTTTCGCCTGGCCCATGTGCGCTTCGGCCGCCAGATCATCGAGGTGGCTACCTTCCGTGCGGCCCATCTTGAGGATGGCCCCGACGACGAAGGCAGCATCGAGGAAGGCGAGGGCGAGGCGGAGATCGAGTCCGAGCAGGAAGACGTCGAGGATTTCGACGACTCCGAGGACGAGGCCCAGGATCCGGGTGCGCGCGTGCATGACGAAGGCGGGCGGCTGCTGCGCGACAACCTCTATGGCTCGATTGAAGACGACGTCTGGCGTCGCGACTTCACCTGTAATGCTCTGTACTACAACATCGAGGACTTCTCGGTGTGGGATTACACAGGCGGTGTCGAGGACGTCAAGTCGCGCACGCTCCGGCTGATCGGTGACCCCGAGGCGCGCTATCGCGAGGATCCGGTGCGCATGCTGCGTGCCGCGCGCTTCGAGGCCAAGCTGGGCTTTCGCATGCACGAGGCGACGCGCGAGCCGATCGCCAGGCTGGCGAACCTGCTCGATGCCATCCCGCCCGCGCGGCTGCTGGATGAATTCCTCAAGATGTTCCTGGCCGGCTTCGGTGTCGCCACCTGGGATCGCCTGGTCCATCACGGCATGGTGGAGCACCTGTTCCCGGCGACGGCCGCGCACCTGGCGGCAGAACCCAACGGCGTTGCTGCGCGCCTGATCCGCGCGGGCCTGGAGAACACCGACAAGCGCGTGGCGGAAGATCGTCCGGTTACGCCGATGTTCCTGTTTGCCGTGCTGTTGTTCGGGCCGGTATCGGCGGTAGCGCAGCGCCGCTTCGAGTCCGGTGCCATGGCTCACCACGCCATTGCTGATGCCACCGATGAAGTGCTGGCTGAGCAGGTGCGTCGCATCAGCATTCCCAAGCGCTATTCGATTCCCTTGCGCGAAATGCTGGCGCTGCAGCCGCGCTTCCATCGCCGTGATGGTCGCCGTGCCCTGGGGCTGCTTGGGCATCCGCGCTTTCGTGCGGCCTATGACTTCCTGGTGCTGCGTGCCGAGGCTGGGGGCGAGGATCCCGAACTGGCACGCTGGTGGACCGAGATCCAGGAACTGCCGCCTGAGGCCCAACAGGAGCGTGTTGGCGCTACCTCCGCAGAACCTTCGTCCGAGGATGGCGAGCGGCGCCCCCGCCGTCGCCGACGCGGTGGGCGTAGTCGTCGCCGCAGGGCGCCGCCCGCCGAGGGCTGAGCGCCACCATGCTCTGGCGGCCGGCCTACGTGGCGCTGGGTGCCAACCTCGGTGAACCGGTGGAGCGGGTGCGCGAGGCGCTGTCGCGGCTGGAGGACATCAGCGGAACGCGGTGCGTATCGCAGTCGCGCCTGTGGCGCAGCCGGCCGTTGGGTCCGCAGGACCAGCCCGACTACGTCAATGCCGTGGCCGGCCTGCTGACGACACTGGAGGCTCGGCCCTTGCTGGAGTCCCTGCGCGGCATTGAGCAGGCCATGGGCCGGGTGGAGCCGCCCATGCGCTGGGGGCCGCGGCTGATCGACCTGGACTTGCTGATGCTGTCTACCCTTTGCATCGATGATCCGGCACTGAAATTGCCGCATCCCGGCCTGCCCGAACGGGGGTTCGTCCTGTATCCTCTGGCGGAAATCGCACCGGACCTGTTCGTGCCTGGGCATGGTCGGGTTCGGCACCTGCAACAACAGGTGCCAAGCGACGGCCTCGAACCGATTGTGGCGCAGGATTCTCGTGACTGAGACCAAGGACAACAGCTGGCCCCACCGACTGGTGGTGGTCGAGGGACTGATCGGCGTTGGCAAGACCAGCCTCGCCACACGACTGGCTGCGGCTGTCGGTGCCGAGACGGTGTTCGAGCAGCCGATGGACAACCCGTTCCTGGAGCGCTTCTACAAGAACCCGCGCGCGGCCGCATTCCCGGCCCAGCTGTATTTCCTGTTCCAGCGCGCACGGCAGTTGGCCGAGCTGCGCCAGCACGACATGTTTGCGCCGATCCGGGTGGGTGATTACCTGCTCGACAAGGACCAGATCTTCGCCCGCACTACGCTCGATGACGAGGAATACGCGCTCTACGACCAGGTGTACTCGCGCCTGGCGCTGGATGCGCCGCAGCCCGACCTGGTGGTATTCTTGCAGGCCCCGGTCGAGGTACTGCTCAAGCGCATCGAGAAGCGCGGTATTGCCTACGAGAAGTACATCGATGCGCCCTACCTCGAGCGCCTGGGCGAGGCCTACACACGCTACTTCCACCAGTACACGCGTTCTCCGCTGTTGATCGTCAACGCGGCGGAAATTGACCCGGTGAATAATCGCCAGGACTTTGACGACCTGTTCAGCGCCATCCAGCGCACGCGCAGCGGTCGCCACTACTTCAACGCGCTGAAGGGCTGAAGCCCGATGCCTTGCTTGCCATCACCACACAGGCAGTGCGTGTAGATGCGTCGTGCACCCATGGAAACCCTCAATCGCGTGCGCACGGTTCGCGACCGGGTTGCACTCTGGCGACGTGAGGGCCGCAGCATCGGCCTGGTGTCGACCATGGGCAATGTGCACAAGGGCCACATCAGCCTGGTGGAGAAGGCACTGGAGCACTGCGACCACGTGGTCGTCTCGGTGTTCGTCAATCCGCTGCAGTTTGGTCCGGGCGAGGATCTCTACAGTTACCCGCGCACCCTGGTGCACGACACCGAGCTTTTGGCCAAGGCTGGCGTCAGCCTGCTATTTGCACCGACCTCATTCGAGATGTTCCCGATCGGCGTAGAGCGCACGGCGGTGGTCGACGTGCCTGAATTGTCGGGCGTGCTCGAGGGGCAGTTTCGGCCCGGGCACTTCGCCGGGGTCGCGACTATCCTGACCAAGCTGTTCAATATTGTTCAGCCGCATTACGTGGCAGTGGGCGAGAAGAATTTCCAGCAGGTCGAGGTGGTTCGTCGCATGGTGCGCGACTTGTGCATGCCCATCGAGGTACTGGTGGTGCCGACGATGCGTGACCACGATGGCCTGGCATTGTCCTCACGCAACCAGGGCCTGTCGCGGGTAGAGCGCAACCTGGCCTCGCGCCTGTATGTAACGCTGCGCCAGGCCAGGCAGCAGATACTCGATGGTGAGCGTCGCTGGTCTGAGGTGGAAAGCGCCGGCCTGCGCGAGCTGGCGAGCCACGGTTTTGGCGCAGATTATTTTTCAATACGGCGCAGCAGCGACTTGCTGCCACCACGCCATGGCGATCGCGAGCTGGTCATCCTCACCGCGGCGCGCATGGGCGGCACGCGGTTGATCGACAACCTGCGCGTCGAGATCGCCTGATTCGGTCTTACTGCTGGCGCGTCAGCGCCCAGGCCACGTGCTCGCGCACCAACGGGTGATCATGATCCTGCCTTGCCTGCAGTGCGGCGCGCGCGCGATCCGAGCGCGGCGCATTGCCCAGTGCCACGGCCAGGTTGCGTAGCCAGCGCCAGTGCCCGAGGCGACGCAGCGCACTGCCTTCGGTGCGTTCCAGGAACTGCGCCTCGTCCCAGCTGAAGAGATCTACCAGGTCTGGCGCATCCAGCCCGTGGCGGGTGCGAAAGCCAGGTTCCGCGGCCGGTCGCGCAAACTTGTTCCAGGGACAGGCCAGCTGGCAGTCATCGCAGCCGAAGATGCGGTTGCCGATCTTCGGGCGCAATGCTTCCGGTATCGACTCGAAGGATTCAATCGTCAGGTAGGAAATGCATAGCCGCGCATCCAGCTGGTAGGGCGCTGTGATCGCACCGGTCGGACAGGCGCTGATGCAGGCGCTGCAGCTGCCGCAGTGATCACGCGATGGTGTGTCCAGTGACAGCGGCAGGTCGGTATAGAGTTCGCCCAGCACAAATTGTGAGCCGGCCTTGTCGTGCAACAAGTTGGTGTGCTTGCCAATCCAGCCCAGCCCAGCATCGCGGGCCAGTGGCTTTTCCAGTACCGGCGCGGAATCCACAAAGGCGCGGTAGCCAAAGGTGCCGAACTCGGACACCAGTTGGCTGGCCAGCTGCTGCAGGCGCTTGCGCAGGATCTTGTGGTAATCGCGCCCCAGGGCGTAGCGCGCAACATAGCCCAGGCTGCCGTCGGCCAGCACGGCCTCAGCGGCCGTGGCATCCGGGGCAAAGCAGTCCATGCGCACGCTGATGACACGCAACGTGCCGGGCACCAGGTCGGCTGGGCGGCTGCGCTTGTGCCCATGGCGGGCCATATAGCCCATCTCGCCATGTCGGCCTTCGGCCAGCCAGCGCTGCAGTCGCGCTTCATCGGCGGCCAGGTCAATGCCGGCGATGCCCACGGCACTGAATCCGAGCGTACGCGCCAGCTCATTCAGGCGCGAGCGCAGGGCAGAAATCTCGGTGGCGGTGAGGGCAGCCGTCATGGCATCGGGGAAAGCGCGGGGCGGCCAGTATAATCCGGCCCATGGAATCCCTGCCCGCAGAACTCTATTGGGCAAGCCAGGTGCGCGCGATGGACCAGGCCGCCATCGCCAGCGGTCAGGCCACGGGCTGGCAGCTGATGCAGCGCGCCGCGGCCGCTGCACTGGAATCGCTGCGGCGCAACTGGCCGAAGGCGCAGCGGGTGATCGTCTTCTGCGGTGCGGGCAGCAATGCTGGGGATGGCTACCTGCTGGCGCGTCTCGCGCAAGTGGCATCGCTTCAGGTGCAGGTATTCGCTGTCATTGATCCCGCGCGATTGAAGGGCGATGCGGCCCGGGCCTTTGAGCATTGCAGCGCGGCGGGCGTGCCCATCGAGCGCTGGCAAGCAGGGTCGAGTATCACCGCAGACCTGGTGGTCGACTCCCTGCTGGGCACCGGTCTTGATCGCGAGCTGGAGGGTGTCATGGCCCAGGTCGTGACTGACATCAATGGCTGCGGCTTGCCCGTACTCGCCATTGACCTGCCCAGCGGCCTCGATGCAGATACAGGTCAGGTTTGTGGCGTGGCGGTAAAGGCCAACCGGACGATTACCTTTGTCGCGCTCAAGGCCGGGCTGTTCCTGCAACAAGGCCCCGAGTACTGCGGGGCGCTGGAATTCTCGGCGCTGGATCTTGAGCCGCCGGTGGCGCGCGACTTTCCTCCGGCGCTGCGGCGGATCACCAGTGATTTTCTGCAGCAGGCCCTGCCGATGCGTTCGCGTGACAGCCACAAGGGCCAGCATGGTCATGTGCTGATCATTGGTGGTGATCCGGCAATGCCCGGTGCTGTTTGCCTGGCTGGCGAAGCGGCGCTGCGAGCCGGGGCAGGCAAGGTCACCGTGGCCGTGCATCCCGAAGCGGTGGCCTCCGTGATTGCTGCTCGCCCTGAATTGATGTGCATTGCCGCAAGCCAGGCCGGCGACATGGGAAGTGTGTTGCAGCAAGTTGACGTGGTCGCCATCGGACCCGGCCTGGGTCAATCGGATTGGGCACGCGAATTGCTGAACGCGGCGCTGTCCTCGGGCAAGCCTCTGGTGGTGGATGCCGATGCACTCAACTTGTTGGCTCAGGCGCCAAAGCGCCACGCGGACTGGATACTTACACCCCATCCGGGCGAGGCGGCACGCTTGCTCGGCATGACTACTGCCGGTGTACAGGCCAATCGCCTGGCTACACTGGAAAAACTGTGTGAACGCTACGCTGGCGTGGTGGTGCTCAAGGGTGCCGGAACACTGGTGGGCAGCAGCAATGCGACGGTGCAGCTTTGCGATCGCGGCAATCCGGCCATGGCCAGCGCCGGCATGGGTGATGTGCTGACCGGCATGGTCGCGGCCTTTCGCAGCCAGGGCCTTGAGGCTGAAGTGGCGGCGGCTGCCGCCGTGCTGGTCCACGCCCTCGCCGGCGATAGGGCTGCAGCGGGGCAGACTCGCGGCCTGCTGGCTGGTGACTTGATGGCACAGATTGGTCGCGCAGCGAGTCCGCCATGGAATTGAATCTGCCGGATGAAGAAGCCACACGCCGTCTGGGTGCGGAACTGGTCGCGACCCTGCCAACGCTGGCGGAAAACTCCGTACTGGTGAACCTGTCCGGCGAGCTGGGCGCGGGCAAGACTTCACTGGCGCGTGCCCTGCTGCGCCAGTTGGGCGTGAAGGGCACGGTGCGCAGCCCCACCTACACGCTGATCGAGCCCTACCAGACTGAGACAGGCGAGGTGCATCACCTGGACCTGTATCGGCTGGCCGGGGGCGCAGATCTTGAGCGCCTGGGTTGGCGCGAGTTGCGTGGTCAGCCCGGCTTGCTGCTGGTCGAGTGGCCCGAGCGGGCAGCGGGCGCCCTGGGACCGGCAGATCTTTCTATCGCCCTCAGCCACGTGGCCCAGGGGCGGCATTGCAAGCTGGAAGCAGGCTCTGAGCTCGGTTCGACCTGGCTGGAGCGCCTGGCTGGTAAGACATAACCAGAAACCTGGAATCATCCCTAGTGCATTAGATGAAGCGTGTAATCCACTGAAAACGCTTGAGTAATACATCTGTAGCGTCTAAAGTCCCCGGGTCTTCTACGACAAGAGTCGAAATGCGACCTCCCCATTGGACTTTGCTGTGGGTCCTGCTGGTCGCGCCGCTGCCTGCCTTGGCCGCGGCGGTAGAGCTTCAGGACGTCAGGCTCTGGGCCAGCCCCGAGTCCACCCGGGTCGTTCTGGACCTGAGCGGACCGCCTGACTTCAACGTATTCACCTTGAGCGGACCCGAGCGTGTGGTGCTGGATCTGGACGCCACCCGATTCGACGCCGCGCGCCTGCGCCTGCCCGCGGCCTCTGGCCTGGTGGCTGGCCTGCGTATCGCCGAGCGCGAGGGGGGTGCCCTGCGCCTGGTGTTGGACCTGGGCTCGCGCGTTCGCCCCAACAGTTTCCTGACCCCGCCCAACGCAAGCTACGGCCACCGCCTGGTCATCGACCTGGCGGCCGAATCCGCGCCGCGCACCATCAAGGTGGCGCCATCGCCGACCGGTAATCGCGATGTGGTCATTGCCATCGATGCCGGCCACGGTGGCGAGGATCCCGGCGCCATCGGCAAGAACGGTACTCGCGAGAAGGACATCACTTTGGCGGTGGCCCGTCGACTGGCCAATCGCATCAATGCCGAGCCAGGCATGCGTGCCGTGCTGATCCGCACGGGCGACTACTTCGTGCCGTATCGCGAGCGCACCCGTCGCGCGCGCGTCAACCAGGCTGACCTTTTTGTCTCGGTGCACGCCGATGCCTTCATGGACCGATCCGTGCAGGGCTCCTCGGTCTATGTGCTGTCCACGCGCCGCGCCAGCAGCGAGGCCGCGCGCTGGCTGGCGGATCGTGAAAATGCTGCCGACCTGATTGGCGGCGTGTCGCTGGATGACAAGGACAGCGTGCTGTCTTCGGTGTTGCTCGACCTGTCACAGAACGCGGCGATCAGCGCGAGCCGCGTTGCTGCGGGCTATGTCCTGTCGGAACTCGATCGTGTCGGGCAGCTGAAGAAGACCGACGTGCAGCATGCCAGCCTGGTGGTGCTGACCTCGCCGGATGTTCCGTCGATCCTGGTGGAGACGGCCTATATCTCCAATCCGGCCGAGGAACGAAAGCTGCGGGATCCCGGCCATCAGGATCGCCTCGCGACGGCCATGCTCAATGGTGTGCGTCGTTATTTCTATGACAATCCGCCGCCCGGCACGCGGGTGGCCACACTCGCAGCGCGCCAGCCGCGTGGCAGCCTGGCACCGGTGGCCGCAGCCAGCCGTTGACGAGTTCGACTGGGCGCTGAGCGCTGCTAGACTGGCCGCCCTGTTTGGGGCCGCCATGCCGATCAAGATCCTCGATAGTCACCTGGTCAGCCAGATCGCCGCCGGCGAGGTGATCGAGCGTCCGGCTTCCGTGGTCAAGGAGCTGATGGAAAATGCGCTGGACGCCGGGGCGCAATCCATCCAGGTCGACATTGAACGCGGTGGCTTGCAATTGATTCGCGTCCGCGATGATGGCGGTGGCATTCCGTCGGCGGAGCTGGCCCTGTCATTGCAGCGCCATGCCACCAGCAAGATCGCCGCACTCGATGATCTGGAGCGCGTGGCGACACTGGGATTTCGTGGCGAGGCGCTACCTTCTATCGCCTCGGTGTCGCAATTACGCCTGGTGTCACGCACGCCGGGTAGCGGCACAGCCGTTGAGTTGCAGGCTGGTGATGGTGTCGTCGGCGCCGCGGGGCCTGCCGCGCATCCGGGCGGGACGACGGTGGAAGTGCGCCAGCTGTTTCACAACGTGCCGGCGCGGCGCAAGTTCGTGCGCACCGAGGCCACCGAGTTCCAGCATATCCAGCGTACGGTGATGCGCCTGGCGTTGTCGCGCTTTGATGTCGGCTTCGTCCTCACCCACAACAAGCGCCAGCAATTTGCGCTGCAGCCCGCGATCGGTCGCGAGCAGCAGGAAGCGCGGCTCGCCACGCTGGTCGGGGCGGATTTCCTCGAGGGCGCGGTATACATCGAGCATGCCGTGGCCGGCCTGCGCCTGTGGGGCTGGCTGGGTGCGCCGAGCCGGGCACGGGCCCAGCCCGATCGGCAATACCTGTTCGTCAACGGCCGTATGGTGCGTGATCGCCTGTTCGGCAGCGCCGCGCGCCTGGGCTACCAGGATGTGCTGTACGGCGGGCGCCATCCGGCCTATGTGCTGTACCTGGAGCTCGATCCCCTGCTTGTGGATGTCAATGCGCATCCGCAAAAGCTGGAAGTGCGCTTTCGCGATTCGCGTGCAGTGCATGACTTTGTCTTTCGCAGCGTCGAGCGCGCGCTGTCTTCGACGCGACCACGCGCCGGAACGGCTGGCCCGGGCGAGAGCGCGGCGGTATTTCCGCGCCTGGCACTGGGCGAACCCGACACCCGCGGCTGGCCTGCGCTGGCGGCGACGACAACAGCTGGCGTCGCGGAACCGGGCACGGCGCCGCTGGGCCAGGCCGTTGCGCAACTGCATGGCATCTACATCCTGGCGCAGACCGCCGAGGGCATCATCCTGGTCGACATGCATGCGGCCCACGAACGCGTGTTGTACGAACGCTTGAAGGCGGCTGCGGAATCCGGCGGCGGCGAGCGCCAGGCGCTGCTGGTGCCGGCGCTGATCCAGGTGAGCGAGGCGGAGCAGGCGCTGGCGCTGGAACAGCGCGACATGCTGCAGGCGGCCGGGCTGGTGATCGATGCCGCGGGTCCGGCGACACTGATTGTGCGCGAGGTCCCGGTAGCACTCGCAGGTCGTGACATCGAGGGCCTGCTGCGCGATGCGCTCGCTGACCTCGGCGAGCAAGGCGCCACGCATCGCATTGCCGAGCGCCAGAACGAGCTGCTGGCCAGCCTGGCCTGTCGCAGCGCCATCCATGCCGGCCGGGTGATGAGCGTGCCGGAGATGAACGCCCTGTTGCGTGACATGGAACGCACTGACCGTGCTGATCAATGTAATCACGGCCGCCCGACCTGGACGCGCATCACGCTGGAGGAACTGGATCGCATGTTCCTGCGCGGCCGTTGATGAGCGAGATTCCCGCCATCCTGCTAATGGGGCCGACGGGTGCTGGCAAGACGGCGCTGGCAGCGGAGCTGGTGCAGCGCTGGCCGCTGGAGATCGTCAGCGTGGACTCGGCCATGGTGTTTCGCGGCATGGATATCGGCACGGCCAAGCCGGATGCCAGCTTGCTGGCGCGTGCGCCGCATCACTTGATTGACCTGCTGGATCCTGCCGAGCGTTACTCTGTCGGGCAGTTCCTGCAAGACGCCAACGCTGCGATGCAGGATATCCTCTCGCGCGGTCGCGTTCCCCTGCTGGTGGGCGGCACCATGCTTTACTTTCGCGCTCTGCAATCCGGACTGGCGATCCTGCCAAAGGCTGACGCCAGCGTGCGTGCAATGCTTGAGGAACGTGCCAGCCGAGAAGGCTGGCCGGCAATGCACGCAGAACTCGCTCGGCTGGACCCGCAGGCAGCAGCGCGGATCCAGCCGCAGGATCGCCAGCGCATCCAGCGCGCGCTGGAAGTCATCGAGATCTCCGGTCAAAGCCTGAGTGGCCGTCACCGCCAGGACCTGCGTGCCGGCATTCGCAGCAGCAACCTGCGACTGGTGCTGGCACCCGCTGACCGGCCAGCGCTGGCCCTGCGCCTCGCCGAGCGCTTCCGGCAGATGATGGCGCGGGGGTTCCTTGACGAAGTGCGCCGCCTGCACGCCCGGCCTGAACTGCACGCCGAGATGCCGGCCCTGCGCCTGGTCGGCTACCGGCAGCTCTGGGCCCACCTCGACGGCGAGGGCAGCCTCGAGCAGGCGGTAGAGCGCGGCATCATTGCTACCCGCCAGCTGGCCCGGCGCCAGTACACCTGGCTGAGGGCCGAACCCTCGGCGGAATGGTTCGATGCCCTTGAATCCGGGGTTTCTGGCCGCATCTCGACCCGGGTTGGGGCTTGGTTAGCCAGCTTTTCCTAGGCTGAACGACCACCGTGATAAAGTGTCCAAGCTTGCGGGCGGTATCCCGCAATGTTCGGCACTGTTTCATTGTGGAAGGCCCGGGCTGGAGAGCCGCCTCAGAGCGGCTAGGAAATACTAGAAAAAACAAGGAGATAACATGGCCAGAGGTCAGTCACTCCAGGATCCATTCCTGAACGCCCTGCGCAAGGAGCGCGTTCCGGTATCTATTTACCTGGTAAACGGAATCAAGCTGCAAGGCCAGATCGACTCTTTCGACCAGTTTGTCGTGCTGCTGAAGAACTCGGTCAGCCAGATGGTCTACAAGCACGCCATATCGACGGTGGTACCGGCGCGCAATGTCCGCCTCCCCTCAGCCGAGGACGAGGAAGACATGACGGCGATGGTGGTGGAGCCCGAAGCATCTTGATGGCAGGGTACCCAGGCACAGCGGTGAGGCGAATTGTTCGAGCGAGCTGAGCGCGGCGAACGTGCCATCCTCGTGCGCCTGGGCCTCGGCCAGCCGGTTTCACAGGACGAGATCGAGGAATTCAAGGCGCTGGCGCTGTCAGCCGGCGCCGAACCCGTGGAAGTCATCAGCGGGTCCCGGCGTGTGCCGGACTCGCGCTACTTTGTCGGCAGCGGCAAGGCTGAGGAAATTCGCCAACGAGTCGTCGCGACCGGGGCTGAACTGGTGCTGGTCGACCATTCCCTGTCACCGAGCCAGGAGCGAAACCTGGAGCGCCTGGTCGAGCGCCGGGTGCTGGATCGCGCGGGACTGATTCTGGATATCTTTGCGCAGCGCGCCCGCAGTGCCGAGGGCAAGCTGGAGGTCGAACTTGCGCAGTTGCGCCACCTGGCCACGCGCCTGGTTCGTGGCTGGACTCACCTGGAAAGGCAGAAGGGTGGCATCGGACTCCGCGGCCCGGGCGAAACACAGCTGGAGACCGACCGGCGCCTGCTCGACAAGCGCATTCGAACCCTAAGCACGCGACTGGAGACCCTGGCGCGCCAGCGCGACACCGGGCGTGCCGTGCGCAAGCGTGTGCCGGTACCACTGGTGGCCCTGGTGGGATACACCAATGCGGGCAAGTCGACGCTGTTTCGTGCGTTGACCGGCAGTGATGCCTACGTCGCTGACCAGCTGTTCGCCACGCTCGATCCCACCGTGCGACGCCTGAAGCTGCCGCACACGCCTGAACTGGTGGTGGCGGACACGGTCGGCTTCGTGCGCGACCTGCCACATGAACTTGTCGCGGCTTTCCGCTCGACCCTGCTGGAGGCCCGCGACGCCGACCTCCTGCTGCATGTCATCGATGCCTCTGACCCCGAGCGCGAGGAGCGCATTGCACAGGTTGAAGAAGTACTGCGCGGCATTGGCGCTGACGGCATCCCGCAATTGCGCGTCTACAACAAGATCGACCGCAATGGCGGGCAGCCCGATTGCCAGCACGATGGTGCCGGCCGACCGGCCACCGTGTGGCTGTCGGCGGCCACCGGTGCCGGCGTGGACCTGCTGCGCGAGGCCCTGCACCAGATCTTCGGGCGCATGCCCTTGCACATGAGAGTGCAGATTTCCCCTGAGGAAGGCCGCTTCCGCGCACGGCTGCATGCGGCAGCACTGGTTTGCGGCGAGCAGGCCACGGCGGCGGGCGGCTGGTCGGTAGAAGTTAAGGCGTCGCAGGCTGAACTTGAAAAGATGTGCGTGGAGGCCGGCATCCCCTACGCAGAACGCGTTTCACCTTGTTTGCCTGACGATGCCTTCGTAGAATCAACGGTCCCTGCCGCCACGTCTGCGGCATGACCCCTGACCAGAGAACGAGAGAACACCATGGCCTGGAATGATCCTGGGAAAAACGAGAATCCCTGGCAGCGGCGCCCCGACCAGGGCCCGCCTGACCTCGATGCCATGGTGCAACGCCTGCGCAAGCGCCTGGCTGCCATGTTTGGCGGCGGGCCGCGCCCTGCGCGGGGTGGCGGTGGTGGTGGCGGTGGTGCCGCTGCTGCTTTCGGCATCAGCTATGTTATTGCCGGACTGCTGATCCTGTGGGCCCTGACCGGTTTTTACCAGAACGATGCCTCCGAGCGCTCGGTCATCCTGCGCTTCGGCAAGTATGTCGAGACCACGACAGCGGGATTGCATTGGCGCCTGCCCTGGCCCATTGATCGCCGGCTGGTGGTCAACGTCACTGAATTTCGCAGCTTTTCCGATCGCACACGCATGCTGACCAAGGACGAGGCGCTGGTGGATATCAACCTTGCCGTGCAGTATCGGCGTGCCGATCCGGTGCAGTTTTCCTTCAGCGTGCGCGACCCCGAGGCCACGCTGGGTGAAGTCAGCGAGAGCGCGATCCGCGAGATTATTGGCCAGAGCCGCCTTGATTTCGTGCTGGAGACGGGTCGCCAGGAAATCTCCCAGCGCACCAAGGACCTGGTCCAGCGCACCATCGCCTCCTACAACACCGGCATCGAGGTCATCAGCGTCAACCTGCAGGACGTCAGCGTGCCCGAGCAGGTGGCGCCGGCACAGAAGGACGCGATCAAGGCGCGCGAGGACAAGGACCGCGCCAACCTGGCCGCGCAGACCTACGCCAATGACATCGTGCCCAAGGCACGCGGCCTGGCCGTCAGCCAGATCGAGGGCGCCGAGGCCTACAAGGCCCGGGTTGCGGCAGATGCCGAGGGTGAAGCCGCGCGCTTTGCCAAGCTGCTGGTCGAATACCAGCGCGCGCCGGCGGTCACCCGCCAGCGCCTGTACCTCGAGACCATGGAGCAGGTGCTGGGTTCATCCACCAAGGTGCTGGTGGATACCAAGGGCACTGGCAACATGATCTACCTGCCGCTGGACAAGATCGTCGAGCGCAATAGCAGTCGTCAGGGCGCAAACGATGTGCCGCCGACCATACGCATGGAGGATGGGGCCACCGTCGAGGTGCCTGATCCGCGCGCACGGGGGAACCGCTGATGAATAGCAAGCTGTTGCCGATCCTCATCGGCGTGGCCCTGATGGCCTGGCTGGCCACGGGCGTGATGTTCCAGGTCAATGAGACCGAAGTGGCCTTGAAGCTGCGCTTTGGCGAGATCGTCAAGGCCGACTACCAGCCCGGACTGCATTTCATGATCCCGGTGGTCAATGATGTGCGCAAGTTCGACCGGCGCGTGCTGACCCGGAATTATCCGTCCGAGCAGTTCCTCACCAGCGAAGGCAAGATCCTCAACGTCGATTTCTACGTCAAGTGGCGCGTGGCTGATGTCTCGCAGTACTACCAGTCCACCGGTGGCCTGGAGGAAGCAGCGGCCGTGCGACTGGCCGAAATCGTCAAGGACGGGCTTAAGGGCGTCATTGCCAAGCGCACCATCCAGCAAGTGGTGGCGGCCGAGCGTAGTGAACTGATCGGCGACATCCTGCAATTTGCCGGCGAGCCGGTCGGGCAGCTGGGGCTGACGCTGGTCGACGTGCGCGTCAAGCGCATTGACCTGCCTGATGAAGTCTCGGATTCAGTGTTCAATCGCATGCGCCAGGATTTTGCCCGGCAGGCCTCGCAGCTGCGCGCCGAGGGCGATGAGCAGGCCCAGCGCATTCGCGCAGAGGCCGAGCGTCATCGCACTGAATTGCTGGCCTCGGCCAATCGTGACGCGGAGAAGATCCGCGGCGAGGGCGATGCCACCGCGGCCGACACCTATGCGAAGACCTACAACCGCAATCCCGAGTTTTATGCTTTCCATCGCAGCCTGCAGGCTTATCGACGCGCCCTTGGTCAGCCCAATGACGTGCTGGTCATTGCCCCTGATGGCGAGTTCTTCAAGTACCTGAAGCAACCGGGTCGCTGAGTCGCGCTGATGGCATTGGCCTGGCCTGACCTGGCGGCGGCCTTTGCCCTGTACCTGGTGCTCGAGGGCATCTTGCCATTCCTCAACCCGGCAGGCCTGCGCAGGGCCATGGCGGCATTCGTGACCATGAGCGACAGCCAGTTGCGCATGGCCGGCCTGCTGTCGATGAGTGCTGGCGTGCTGCTCTTGTGGTGGGTCAGATCCTGATGCGGGTACACAGTCATGGCTAAGAACGTCGTCGTCGTTGGCGCCCAGTGGGGTGACGAGGGCAAGGGCAAGATCGTTGACCTGCTGACCGAGCGCGCCGCTGCGGTGGCCCGCTTCCAGGGCGGGCACAACGCCGGCCACACGCTGGTCATCGCCGGCGAGAAGACCATCCTGTCGCTGATCCCGTCGGGCATCCTGCGCAGCCATGTGCGTTGCTATATCGGCAATGGCGTGGTGCTGTCACTGTCCGCGCTGTTGTCGGAGGCCGATCGGCTGACGGCGCGCGGTGTGGCGGTGCTCGAGCGCCTGCACATCAGCCCGAATTGCCCGTTGATCCTGCCCTCACATGTGGCGCTGGACCAGGCGCGCGAGCATGCGCGCGGCAAGCGGGCCATTGGTACGACCGGCCGGGGTATTGGCCCGGCCTACGAGGACAAGGTGGCGCGGCGTGCGCTGCGCGTCGGCGACCTGTTCCAGCCGGCGCTGCTGGCAGGAAAGCTGGCAGAACTGCTCGAGTACCACAACTTCCTGCTGCAGCAGTACTTCAAGGCCAAGCCGGTGGACCTGGCCTCCACGCTGGACGAGATCATGGTCCAGGCTGAGCGCATTCGCCCGCTGGTGACTGACGTCAGCCTGGCGCTGTCGCAAGTGCGTGCCACGGGCGGCAGCATCATGTTCGAGGGCGCGCAGGGCGCCTTGCTGGATGTCGACCACGGCACCTATCCCTACGTGACCTCGTCCAACACCGTGGCCGGTGCGGCGGCGGCCGGTACCGGACTGGGGCCGCGTGATGTCGATGCCGTGCTGGGCATCATCAAGGCCTATACCACGCGGGTCGGCGGTGGCCCATTCCCCACCGAACTGTTCGATGCTGACGGCGAGCGCCTGTCACGTGTGGGCCAGGAAGTCGGCGCGGTGACCGGGCGTGCACGGCGCACCGGCTGGTTCGATGCCGTGGCGCTGCGCCGCTCGGTGCTCAACAACAGCTTGAGCAGCCTGTGCGTGACCAAGCTCGACGTGCTGGATGGCTTCGAGCGCATCAAGCTCTGCGTCGCCTATCGTTATGGCGGCGCCACTCACGACACGCCGCCGTTGCTGATGGCCGATTTCGCCAGTTGTGAACCGGTGTATGAAGAAGTGCCGGGCTGGGCGTCGTCCACCGTGGGTATACGCGAGCTAGACCAGCTGCCGGTCGCGGCGCGCAGTTACCTCAAGCGCATCGAGGCACTGTGCGGCATTCCGGTGGATATCATCTCCACCGGGCCGGACCGTGAGCAGACGATCATCCTGAATCACCCCTTCGGCTGACGCCCGCCCGACAACAGCCGCGTCATCTGCGCGCGTTCACGCCGGGCCACGATGTCGAGGAATTCCCCGGCACCGTGCATGGCACGAAAAGCGCCATAGCCACGCTCAATGAAGTCCTGTAGTTCGCCCAGTCCTGCGGCGTGGGCCGGGCGATGAGCCACACGCAAGAGCACGCCGATCATCGGGTGGCTGGCCAGCTCGTCCAGCTCAGCGCCGATTTCCAGTATCAGCTTGAGTTGCCGACGGCGCTTGGCCACTTCGCCAGCCGCAAGGTAGGCGCTGCAATAGCATGTCTCATCCAGCACCGCTGACTTCAGTTGGCGGGCCAGGAGCAGGTCAAGTTCCATGGTGAGCAGGTGCAGCTCAAGCGCCCGGGTGAGCACGTCCACCGCATGTGCCGGCAACCAGCGCCGCAGGCGTGGCCAGGCGGTGGCCAGCTGCTGGTCACGTTCGAGCGGATCGTCAACGCAGTACAGGTCGCTGAGGAAGAATTCCGCCGCCGCGCGATAACGTGGTTGCTTCGCCAGGTCAGCATAGGCTGCGTGCAGCCGCACGGACTGGAATCGCCGCACGGCGGCGACTCGCTCCTCCAGGCGTGGGTCGGCAGCGAGTTCGCTGCGGATGCGGGTAATGCGCCGCAGGGCCCCGGCTGCGGCATCGCCCTCACGATCAGCGCGGCGGCTCATGGCGTGGAATCAGCGGCGCGCGTCGGTGACCAGGGTCTCCAGGCGATCGAGCGTGTGGGACAGCGACTGCACCACCCTGCGATTGGCCTGATGCTGGCGACGCAGCGCCAGGTGGAAGCTACGTGATTTGTCCTTAAGTACGGCGGGGCGTAGGCGCAGGCCGTGACGCTCCAGCACCGGCGCGATGACCCGGGCACGCCGGAGCAAGTCGCGTCGTGCGCACTGGTAAGCATGATCGACCAGCCGCTGTCTATCGGCATAGCGGAATACGTTGGCGAAGAACATCTCGCGATCGCCGCGATCAGGCTCAAACAGCAGGATGTCTGCGCGCGGGTAGCGATCCTTGTAGGCCGCCATGCCGACCACCATGCGTGACTGGATCAGCGAGCGGAAAGTCTGGCCCAGCACGATGGGCAGGCCATGCTCGGTCAGGTTGGTTTCGCGTCGGTGGCGGCCGCCCTCGGTGGCATCGAAGGCCACCAGCGGATTGATGCAGAACACCAGGTCGGCTCCGGCATCCAGCACCAGCGAGGCGTGCATGGTGCGAAGCAGGGCGCCATCCACATAAGTCTCGCCGTCGATGGTGACTGGCGGGTAGAGGCCGGGCAGGGCCGTGCTGGCCTGGATGGCCAGTGAAATCGGCACGTGGTCGCTGCCGGGCTCGCCGAAGCGCGCAGCCGAGCCTGTGTTCAGGTCGGTGGCAACGATGAATAGTTTGCAGGCCAATTCGCGGAAATCATTGGTACGCCCACCGCGTGAATAAAGTTCGCGCAGGAATTTTTCCAGCGGCTGGTTGTCCAGCAGGCCCGCCGGCAGTACGGCGGCCAGTGGGTCGAGCACCTCGGCGAGGCTGTGTGACAGCGGCGAGCGTGCGTATTCGAGCAGCGCGTTCAGTGCCAGCTGCGGCAGCCGCGCCAGCCTGCGCCCGTATTCCTGCCATGCCGGCTGCATGAAGAGTCCCGGGTTGGCCAGCGAATCGCCGGAGTCCTCGCTGATGATGATGCGGCCCATGTCCAACGGCGTCAGGCCATTGGCCAGGCCTGCCGCCAGCAGTGAACCGGAACTGACGCCGGCATAGGCATCGAGCCGGCACAGGTCGAGCCCGTCAATGCCCTCGGCCAGGGCCTGCAGCGTACCTAGTTCAAAGAACGCGCCAAGCGGGCCACCGCCGGCGAGCGCTACACCCGCCATCTTTCCCGCAGTCCTGGGTCGGCGGGCAGGATAGGTAGTCAGCACCTCAGCGGGCTCAGCTGGCCTTGGCCTTCTTGCGTGCGGGTGCGCGCTTACTTGCGGCCTTCTTGCGGGCTGTCTTCTTGCGCGCCGGCTTGCCGCCGGCGAGCTTTTCCACGGCTGAGGACAGGCCGTCCACCTTACGTGTCAATGCCGTGATTTCCTCGGCGCTGGGCATGCCCAGCTGGTGCATGGCGCGCTGTACGCGGGTCTGGAAGATCTTCTCCAGGTTGTCCCAGGTCTCAGTGGCCTGTTCCTTGACGTCGCCCACTTGCTTGTGGACCGTGCGCTGCGCGCCCTGGAATGCCTGCATCACCACTTTCTGCGCCGCATCCAGCGCACCACCCTGCAGGCGCGTGCCTTCGCTGATCAGCTCATCGAAAACCTTGGGTGCGCCAGCCTGCGCGCGGGACATGGCGCCGAGTCCGGCCAGCCAGATCTGGTTGGCTGAATACAGCAGGTTGCCTTCGTCCTTGGACGACCCGCCGCCGCTGAGCTTGCCCTTTTTCTTCACCGCCATGATCCTCTCCTTTCAACCGGCCATGACAAGACACGGCCGACCAGTGAAGAATACCGTTTTTTCCGCCCGGGGTCGTCCCCGTCGCCGATCAGGAGTCTCGCATGGCCAGCAAGAAATGGAGCCCGTTCCCACACGATGCCAAGGCTTTTCGCTACGAAGGTGCAGCCCTGGCCAAGTCCTGGTCGCGATTGCACGCGGGTGACCTTGAGCCTTTTCCCAAGGACGCTGCGTTGCAGGAGGCCTGGCGCACGTTTCATCGCGGCGATTTTGCCGAAGCGGTGAAGCTGGGCGAGGCCCTGGCTGCGGACGGCGCCTCTGTCGCCAACAAGGCAGCCGCGGTCTATACCACCTATCTTGAGGACAACGACGCCACGGCGATCAAGATCCTGAAAGAGGCCGCGGCACGCGCCGAGCGTGCCACCGCCGAGGCGCCGAAGAATGCCAACGCCTGGTACTTCCAGGCCTTTGTGCTGGGCCGCTACGCGCAGCGTGTATCGGTGATGAAGGCGCTCGCCGAGGGCGTGGGTGGCAAGGTGCAGAAAGCACTGGATACGGCGGTGAAGCTGCAACCCAAGCATGCCGATGCCCATATTGCGCTGGGTCTCTACCATGCCGAGATCATCGACAAGGTCGGCGCGCTGGCCGGACGGCTGACTTATGGTGCGGATGCCTCGAAGTCGGTAAAGCACTTCGAGCAGGCCCTGAAGCTGAATCCAACTTCTGCCATTGCGCACATGGAGTATGCCAATGGCTTGCTGATGCTTGACGGCAAGGGCAAGCAGGCCGAGGCCATCAAGCTGTATCGCAAGGCAGCGGCCTGCAAGGCGGCGGATGCGATGGAAGCGCTCGATATCGAGCAAGCCAAGGCCGAACTGGAATAACGCGGCTAGCTGCGTTCGACCAGGTAGGGGCCCAGCAGCAGCGACATCAGGATCTTCTCGAACTCGGCGCGGAAGCGGCCCGCGACCGCGGCAGGATCGGGCACGCGCTTGTGGTCACTGATGAGGCCAAACTGCACCTGGCCGTTGTAGGACAGGATGCTGATGCCCAGACCAATGTCACCGGACTGCGGCACCCAGAAGATCAGTCGTGAAATCTCGCTGCCGGCCAGGTACATCGGGTGGGTCGGCCCCGGGACATTGGTGGCGACCGCAGTGGCCTTGGTCGAGAGGATGTCGATGGCCGCGGACTCCACCGCCTCGGGCATCATGCCCAGTGCCGCCATCAGGCCGAGCGTCAGCACCGGCTGGTAGGAATTCTTCAGCGCGGCCATGGCTTGGTGTACCGCATACAGCCGTTCCAGCGGGTTGACGATGCCCACTGGAAGTTCAAGGAATACCAGCCCGAAGTAGTTACCCAGCGCCGCGGCTTCGCCGGGATCGCGCAGGTTCACCGGCACTGCCGCGCGGATGGTGAGTGAGGTCGTGTCATCGCCATGGTCGCGCAGGTAGTCGCCCAGTGCACCCGCGGCGGCGGTCATCAGCACGTCATTGACGGTGCAACCCAGCGCGCGCGCCACGGTCTTGACCTCGGCCAATGGCAGCGGGCTTGACCAGGCGGCGATCTTGCGTGCGCCCAGTTCACCCTTGAAGCGTGACGGTGGATCATCCGGCAGCGTCGCCACCCGAGCCATTTCCGCAGCGATGCCCAGGGCGTGGCGGGCGAGTTCAGTGGCCTGTTCGGGATTGCGGGTCATGTCGGCGGCACGGCCCACCCACTCGACGCCACCCTCCAGGACCTTCTGCACGATGGCCATGCCCGGAACGCCGAGGCGGCCGAGCCAGGCGCTGGCGTCCTCGCCTGCGGGCGCTGACTTGCTCGCTGCCGGGCTTGCCTTGCTGCGCGCCACGGCCGGGTTGGCCTCGAGGTCGGTCAGTGTCAGGAACACGCGCACCATGGCCGTGCCGTCGGCATAGCAATGGTGGATGCGCATGATGATGGCGCTGCCCTCGGTGAAATTTTCCACGAAATGGAATTGCCACAGCGGCCGCCGGCGATCGAGATCCGTGCCGGCGAGGTGCGAGACGAGGGCCTCCAGCTCGGCTTGGCCCGCCTTGCCGGGCAGCGCGACCCGGCGAATATGGGCATCGAGTTCGAAATCCCGGTCCGGCACCCAGCTGGCGCCCAGGGCGTCCTGCTCAGGAAGGCAGCGAAAGCGGGCGAACTTGAGGAAACGCTGCTCAATGACCCGGCGGAAGCGGCGATAGTCGACCTTCTCGCGGAAAATGATGACGCCGACAATCATCATCAGGTTGGTCGGCCGGTCCATTCGCAGCCACGCTGCGTCAATTGCCGACATCCTTTGTTTCTTCAGCGCCACTGCATGACTCTCGCGCGTGCCCGGTGATTCGGTATAGAGTCAATATAACCGCATTCGGGCAGGGGACAGCAGATGGCGTATTTCGTGACAGGCGCAACGGGATTTATTGGTCGCTACCTGGTGGAGCGACTGCTGGCACGTGACGCCAAGGTTTATGTACTGGTGCGTCCGCAGTCACTGGAAAAGTTCGAGGCCCTGCGCAGTTGGTGGGGGCCGGCCGGTGACCAGGTCATCCCGATCGCCGGCGACCTGGCCGAGCCCAACCTGGGGGTGTCGGCTGCCGACCTGAAGAAGCTCAAGGGCAAGGTCACGCACCTGTTCCATCTTGCCGCCATCTACGACCTGCAGGCCAGCTCCGAGGCGCAGGACGCGGCCAACATCATCGGCACAGATCACGCGCTGCAATTTTCCGACACGGTCCAGGCCGGGTGTTTTCACCTGGCCAGTTCTATTGCCAGCGCCGGGCTGTACAAGGGCACCTTCCGCGAGAACATGTTCGAGGAGGCCTCGGGCCTCGATCACCCGTACTTCCGCACCAAGCACGAATCCGAGGCGCTGGTACGCAAGCGCTGCAAGACGCCGTGGCGGGTCTACCGTCCGGGCATCGTGGTTGGACACTCACAGACCGGCCACATCGACAAGATCGACGGGCCCTACTACTTCTTCAAGATGATCCAGAAGCTGCGCTATGCGCTGCCGGCCTGGTTCCCGCTGATCGGCTTCGAGGGCGGCTACATCAACCTGGTGCCGGTGGACTACGTGGCCAGTGCCATGGATTATCTGGCCCATGTCGAGGGACAGGACGGGCAGTGCTTCCACCTGACTGACCCGCGCCAGCGCCGTGTGGGCGAGGTGCTGAACCTGTTTGCCCGCTCCGGTCACGCGCCGACCATGGCGCTGCGCCTCGACCCCAAGCTGCTGGAATTCGTGCCTGCGGGAGTGACTGCGTCACTCAAGAATTACAAGCCGCTGCAGCAGGTGATCGACACCATCCTTCACGACCTGCACGTGCCGCGCGACGTGATGCAGTTCTTCAACTGGCAGACGCGCTTTGACTGCACCCGCACCCAGCGCCTGCTGGAGGGCAGCGACATCCGCGTGCCGTCGCTGGAGGACTATGCCTGGCGGCTGTGGGACTACTGGGAGCGTCACCTCGACCCCGACCTGTCACTGGATCGCAGCCTGGCGGGCGCCGTGCGTGGCAAGGTCGTGCTGATCACCGGTGGCTCCTCCGGCATTGGCCTGGCCGCCGCTGAGCGTTGTGCCGATGCCGGCGCCAAGGTGCTCATCGTCGCGCGTGACCCGGAGAAGCTGGAGGCTGCGCGCGCGCAGATTGCCGATCGTGGCGGCGATGTCACGACCTATGAATGCGATATCGCCGATGCTGCGGCCTGCGATGCATTTGCCGCGCGAGTGCTGGCCGAGCAGGGCGGCGTGGACGTGCTGGTCAACAATGCCGGCCGCTCGATCCGCCGGGCCATCGACCTGTCCTATGACCGCTTTCATGATTATGAGCGCACCATGCAGCTCAACTACTTCGCGGCAATCCGCCTGACCATGGCCTTGCTGCCGTCGATGACCGAGCGTGGCAAGGGGCATGTCGTCAATATTTCGTCGATTGGCGTGCTGGCCAATGCGCCGCGCTTCTCTGGCTATGTGGCGTCCAAGGCGGCGCTGGAAGCCTGGACACGCTGTGCTGCGGCAGAGTTTGCTGACCGCAATGTCAGCTTCACCATCATCAACATGCCGCTGGTGCGCACGCCGATGATTGCGCCGACCAAGATCTATGACCAGGTGCCGGTGGCCACGCCCGATGAAGCCGCAGACATGGTGGCCGAGGCGATCATTGATCGTCCGAAGCGCATCGCCACGCGCATGGGGCTGGCGGCCGAGTTCCTGCACCTGACCATGCCGAAGGTCAGCGAGGTGGTGATGAACACGGCCTACCGGATGTTCCCGGATTCCGCCGCGGCACGCGGCGAGGAGGGCAAGGAGAAAGTCGAGAAGCCGCCCACGCAGGAAGCGGTGCTGTTTGCATCGCTACTGCGCGGAGTCCACTGGTGAGAGTGGATGGTGCCCAGGAGAGGACTCGAACCTCCACGCCTTGCGGCACTAATACCTGAAACTAGCGCGTCTACCAATTCCGCCACCTGGGCACAGGTTGCGACCGGGGAGGGCCCCGGCGAGGGCGCGTAAATGTACGCAGGCGCCCAGCTGATGTCAATTGCAGAAGAGAGATGACAAAGAAAACAAACTGGCGAGACCGTGATCCCCGCTTCGAGCAGGAGTCCAAACGCTATAACCGGCCAATTCCGAGCCGGCAATTCCTGCTGGAGTCACTGGCCAAGGCTGGCGCCCCGCAGGGCTTTGACGAGCTTTGCCACCTGCTGGGGGTGCAGGACCCGGCGGTAATCCAGGCGCTGTCCAAGCGCCTCGGTGCCATGGTCCGCGACGGCCAGCTGATGGTGAACCGCGCCAACCAGTATTGCCTGCTGGAGCGATTGCCCCTGATCGTGGGGACGGTGCAGGGTCACCGCGACGGCTTTGGCTTCCTGCGGCCAGATGATGGCAGCGACGACCTGTTCCTGGCCTACAAGGAAATGCGCCTGGTCATGCATGGCGACCGTGCTGCCGTGCGCGTTACCGGTCGCGACCGGCGCGATCGACCGGAAGGGGCGATTGCCGAGGTGCTGGAACACCGCACCCGGCAGGTGGCTGGGCGTTTTTCAGTTGAATCGGGTGTCGGTTTCCTGGTGCCGGACAATTCGCGCATCAGCCACCGGGTGGTGGTGCCGCCGCAGATGATGGGCGAGGCCAAGGACGGTGACCTGGCGGTCGCCGAGATTGTCGAACCCCCGGGTGCCCGCCGCGAACCGGTGGGACGCATCATTCGCGTGCTGCCCCTGGGTGGCACGGCGGATACGGCCATCGACCTGGCCATTGCCTCGCATGGCCTGCCGCATGAATTCCCGGCGGCCGTGGTGCGCGAGGCGCGCAGCTATGGGCGTGAGGTGACGGCGGCCGAGAGCAAAGGCCGACGCGACCTGCGCGACCTGCCGCTGGTCACCATTGACGGCGAGGACGCCCGCGACTTTGACGATGCGGTGTTTGCCGAGCCGCGTCGCGGCGGCTTCCGCGTGATCGTTGCCATCGCCGATGTCAGCCACTATGTGCGCCCGGGCATGGCCCTCGACGGCGAGGCGCGCGAGCGCGCCACCTCGGTGTACTTCCCCAGCCGCGTGTTGCCGATGCTGCCGGAAGCACTGTCCAACGAGCTGTGCTCCCTGGTACCGCACGTCGATCGCCTGTGCATGGCCTGTGACATGCAGGTCAGCACGGCGGGTCGGGTTTCGCGCAGTGAGTTCTATCCGGCGCTGATGCGTTCAGCGCATCGCCTGACCTATACCGATGCGGCCGCCTACCTGGAAGGACGGGACGTCAAACTGGCGAATACGCTGGGTGAGGCGCGAAATTCGCTGGATACCCTGCATCAGGTCTATCGGGCCCTGCGCGTCTATCGTGAATCGCGCGGCGCGCTGGATTTCGAGGCGCCGGAGATGAAGGTCCACGTGGACGAACAAGGGCAGGTCCTGGGCATGCGCGAGTATCCGCGCAACGATGCCCACCGCCTGATCGAGGAATGCATGATTGCCGCCAACGTCGAGGCGGCGCGATTCCTCAAGCGCCAGCGCATGCCGGCGCTGTTTCGCATCCACGGACGCCCCGACGAGGACCGCATCGAGGACCTGCAGCGATTCCTCGCCATGCGCGGCGTGCACCTGGACCTGCAAGGCGAGCTGGAGCCGCGGCGACTTGCCGGCATCCTCAAGCAGGTCAGTGGCCGGCCCGACGCGGGCGTGCTGGAAAACGCCATCATTCGTTCCCTGCCCCAGGCCCTGTACCAGCCAATGAATATCGGCCACTTTGGCCTGGCGCTGAGCGAATACGCGCACTTCACCTCGCCGATTCGTCGCTATCCGGACCTGCTGGTACATCGCGGCATCCGCCATGCCCTGGAGGGCGGCACTGCAGAAGACTTTGCGCACTCGGTGCCGGCCATGGAAAGCCTGGGCCAGGAGTGTTCGATGCGCGAGCGTCGTGCCGATGAGGCCACGCGATCTGTCGTGGCCTTCCTCAAATGCGAGTACATGCGCCCGCGCGTGGGCGAGGAATTCGAGGCGGTGGCCACCGGTGTCACCGACTTTGGCGTCTTCGTGCAACTCAAGGGCTTGCAGATTGACGGCCTGGTGCACGTCACCTCGCTGCCGCGCGACTACTTCCACTTCCACGAGGCCGAGCGGATGCTGGTGGGCGAGCGCAGCGGCTTGTCGCTCTCAATCGGTGACGAGGTCCGCGTGCGGCTGGTGCGCGTGGATTCCTCGGAGCGCAAGATCGACTTTGAATTGCTGGAGAAGACCGCAGGCCTGGGGCCGAAGCGCCGCGCCAATCCAACGCGCAGCAAGAAGCCCGGTTCGGGCAAGTCCAAGAAGCCAAAGTCGCGACCCGGACCGCGGCGCAAGAAATGAAACCTGTCACCCAGGTCTTTGGCATCCACGCCGTGCGCGCCGTACTGAACCGGCGCCCCGCCGAGGTCAGCCGCCTGCTGCTGGCCAGTGGCCGCCAGGATGCACGCGTGGAAGAACTGCGCCAGCTGGCGGCAAAGCACAAGGTGACGGTCAGCCAGCGGCCGATGGCGGAACTCGACCAGGCCAGTGGTGGCGCAGTGCACCAGGGTGCACTGGCCGAGGTGCAGGCCAGCGAGCCGATGAGTGAAGGCGGGCTGTTTGACTTGCTGACGGCAGCGACCACGCCACCCTTGCTGCTGGTGCTGGACGGCGTGACCGATCCGCACAACCTCGGTGCTTGTCTGCGTACAGCCGATGCGGCTGGCGTCATGGCGGTGGTTGCGCCGCGTGATCGTGCCGTGGGGCTGACGCCGGTGGTGCGCAAGGTGGCGGCAGGGGCGGCAGAGACCGTGCCATTCGTCCAGGTCACCAACCTGGCGCGCAGCCTGCGCGAGCTGAAGGACGCTGGGCTATGGATCGTTGGTACCGAGGGCGAGGCCGAGCGGGATATTTACGCCGCCGAGCTGACCGGGCCCATGGCCCTGGTCCTGGGAGCAGAGGGCGCGGGTATGCGTCGCCTGACCCGCGAGTGCTGTGACCTGACGGTGCGGCTGCCGATGATGGGGGCGGTCGAGAGCCTGAATGTCTCGGTGGCAGCCGGCGTGCTCTTGTATGAGGCCCTGAGGCAGCGCACCCGCCAGGTCTGAGCGGCGGATCCGGCTGCAAACGACCCCCGTCCCGGCCGATCTTGCGTTTCAGTAATGATTCCGATACCTTACGCGCCCCTTCGCTCCAACCGGGGCGATTTCTCCTTGCCTTACCGCGCACGCGTCTGCGGGAGGCTATAACCGTAAGGAGGCTTCAGATGCGACATTACGAGATCGTAATCCTGGTCCATCCGGACCAGAGTGAGCAGGTTCCGGCGATGATCGAGCGCTACCGCGGCATGATCGCGGCGGGCGGCGGTCAGGTGCACCGTTTCGAGGACTGGGGCCGGCGCCAGCTGGCATTCCCCATCACCAAGATGCACAAGGCCCACTACCTGCTGCTCAACATCGAGTGCGACGGCAAGGTGCTGGCCGAGCTGACGGAAGGCTTCCGTTTCAGCGACGCCGTGCTGCGCCACCTGGTCATCAAGATGGAAAACGCGGTCACCGAACCTTCGCCGATGGTGAAGCCGGAAGAGAAGTCGCGCCACGACCAGGATGATTCGGGCGATTCCGCTGGTGCGGACTGAACCCCCTAAGGAGCACTGACGATGTCACGTTTTTACCGCCGCAAGAAATACTGCAAGTTCAGCGCCGATGATGCCGAGCAGATCGACTACAAGGATCTGGCGATGCTGAAGAACTACATCACCGAGACCGGCAAGATTGTGCCTAGCCGCATCACCGGGACACGGTCGTTCTACCAGCGTCAACTGGCCATGGCCGTGAAGCGGGCGCGCTACCTGGCGCTCCTGCCTTACACCGACCAGCATTGAGGCTCGTGGGCCTTCGGGCCCGGGACACCGCCTGATGCGCAAGCTGGCCGAGTGGGTGACTGCTCATCCTGCCCGGGGGTTCCTCGCTGGCGGGATCGCCGGCTTGCTGGCGCTGCTGGCCCTGCCCATGGTGGGCTGGATCCCGGCAGCCGTAGTGGCGCTGGTCTCGCTGGTGCATGGCCCACGCGCGGCACTGGTGGCGGGTGCCGGGGCAGCGATGCCCTTGTTGTGGGGCTTCGCTCCGGCCTTCGGTGTCGAGGTTGCGATTGCCATCGCGGTCTTGGCGTTGCTGCCGGCCTGGTTGGCAGCCTGGTCGCTGGCCAGTACACGCAGCCTGAGCCTGACGTTTCAGGCTGCGACATTGGCGGCGGCAGTGCTGGTGCTGGCGATCCATGGCCTGGTGGGCGATCCACTGGGCGTGATGATGCCGCTGCTGGAACGCGCCGCACCGATGCTTGAGCGGACGGCGGCTGCGCTGGCGCAGTACGGAATTGAGAGCAGCGCCGATGAGATCGGCCTGGCGACGGCCCGGGTGGCCTGGGCGACGCTGGGCTGGATGGTTTTGCTGAATGCCATGCTGGCGATGTTTGCCGGGCTCAAAGCCTTCGGCGCGATGCGCGAACCGGGGCTGTTCGGGCGGGAATTTCGCCAGTTGCGCCTCGGCCAGGTAGTGGCCTGGCTGACGGTTGCGGCCTTGGTGTTGAGTGTCGGCCTGCCCATGGCGGCAGAGATCAGCTGGCAGCCAGTGGACGACGTATTGTTCGTGCTGGCGGCTGCATTCCTGTTGCAGGCCCTGGCGGTCGTGCACGGGTTGAGGGAATCACAGGCGATCGGTGTGGTACCGGTCGTGGTCGCTTACCTAGCCGTGGTACTGGTACCGATGGTGATGGTGGGCTTGGGTTTTGCGGACACCTGGGTCCGCTTCCGCGAGCGTTTCGGCCAACGGCCGGGCGCCAGCCGCGGCTAGATAGTCAACGGAGACGGTGCAACCATGGAAGTCATCCTGCTGAAGAAGATCGCGAACCTCGGCAACATTGGCGATCGCGTCAAGGTGAAGTCGGGCTACGGTCGTAATTTCCTGCTGCCTGGTGGCAAGGCCACGCTGGCCACGCCGGACAACATCGCCAGATTCGAAGCGACGCGCTCGGAGCTTGAAGCCAAGGCCAATGAAGAACTGGCCAAGGCTCAGGCACGTGCCGAAACGCTGAAGGATTTCAAGCTTTCGATTACGGCCAAGGCCGGCACTGAGGGCAAGCTGTTCGGCTCGATCGGCACGACTGACATTGCCGAGGCCTGTGCCCTGGCGGGTCACTCGATCGAGCGTGCGGAAGTGCGCCTGCCGGGCGGCCCGATTCGCATGGTCGGTGACCATGTCGTGACCCTGCACCTGCACGGCGACGTCAACGTCGAGTTGCCGGTCACGATCGTCGCTGAGGAATGAGCTGACCCGCGCCGGGCCCAGCCCGGCGCGTGTATGCTCTGGCCATGGCCGCCCCCATCAGGACACGGTTACTGGACCGCGACGGCACCGACGTGGTGCGTACGCCGCCGCACTCCATTGAGGCGGAACAGGCGGTGCTGGGTGGCCTGATGCTGGATGTCAGCGCCTGGGACGCCGTCGCCGACCTGGTCTCGGCCGCCGACTTCTACCGCCGTGACCACCGCATGATCTTCGAGGCGATCGCCGAGGTGGTCGAGAAGAGTGGTGCCTGCGATGCGGTGACCATCTCCCAGCACCTCGAGCGCAAGGGCCAGCTCGACGACGCCGGTGGGCTGGCCTACCTGGGTACCGTGGCCCGTGATACGCCAAGCGCCGCCAACGTGCGCTCCTACGCTGAGATCATCCGCGAGCGGTCGATCCTGCGCGACCTGATCAGTGCAGGCGGCGAGATTGCATCCGCCGCGCTGGAGAGCAGCGGCCGCACCACCTCCGACCTGGTGGACGAAGCGGAGCGCCGGGTGTTCGAGATTGCTGAGCGCGGCACACGTTCACGCGCCGGCTTCCAGTCGGTCAAGGAGATCCTGCCGCGGACGGTAGATCGCCTGGACCTGCTGCACTCCAATCCGGGTGAGTTGCGCGGAGTGCCGACCGGATTTACCGAACTGGATCGCATGACCACCGGCCTGCAACCCGGCGATCTGGTGATCATTGCCGGCCGCCCCTCGATGGGCAAGACCACGCTGGCGGTCAACATCGCCGAGAATGCTGCCATCGGCAAGGGCGTGCCCTCGGCCATCTTCTCCATGGAAATGTCATCCGAGCAGCTGACGCTGCGCATGATTTCCTCGCTGGGGCGCGTCAACCAGGGGCACTTGCGTACCGGGCATTTCTCCGACGAGGACTGGTCGCGGATCAATGGCGCGATTGCGCAGTTGTCGGCGGCCCCGCTTTATATCGACGAGACCCCCGCACTGACACCGACTGAGATTCGCGCGCGCGCGCGACGCCTCAAGCGCGAGAAGGGCCTGGGCCTGGTGGTGGTCGATTACCTGCAACTGATGCAGGTACCGGGCACCAAGGAGAACCGCGCCACCGAGATCTCGGAGATCTCGCGCGGCCTGAAGGCGCTGGCCAAGGAATTGCAGGTGCCGGTGATTGCGCTGTCGCAGCTCAATCGTGCGGTCGAGCAGCGCACCGAGAAGAGGCCGGTGATGTCGGACCTGCGCGAGTCCGGTGCCATCGAGCAGGACAGTGACTTGATCCTTTTGATCTACCGCGAGGAAGTCTACGACCAGATGACCACGCGCAAGGGCATCGCCGACATCATCATTGCCAAGCAGCGCAACGGCCCGGTCGGCGAGGTTCACCTGACCTTCCTTGGCGAGTACACGCGCTTTGAGAACCTGGTCGCCGAATCCTATGGCGAGGGCGCGTTCTGACACCGGTGATACGCGCGGTCATTCACACCGCGGCGTTACGGCACAACCTGGCCCGCGTGCGCGAGGCTGCGCCAAATTCACGAGTGCTTGCGGTCATCAAGGCCAATGCCTACGGCCACGGCCTGGTGCCCGTGGCCCAGGCGCTGGCTGCCGCCGGGGTTGAGGCCTTTGGCGTGGCGCGCCTGGAGGAGGGGCTGGCGCTGCGCGCTGCCGGCCTGGCCACGCGCGTGGTATTGCTCGAAGGCGTATTCGATGCCGACCAGCTGCAGCAGGCGGCCCACAGCCGGCTCGACCTGGTGGTGCACGATCCAGCACAGCTGGCATTGCTGGAAAGCCAGGACGCGGGGTATCCATTCCCGGTCTGGCTGAAGATTGACACTGGCATGGGTCGGCTGGGGTTCCAGCCTGAGGCGGCCCCTGCGGCGCTGGCCCGATTGCAGCAGTGCCGGTCGGTGCAACAGCCCGTCAGGCTGATGTCTCATTTTGCGGATGCCGAGCATCCGGATAGCCCACAGACCAGGTCGCAGCTTGTGAGTTTCGACCGGGCCGTGGCCGGGCTTGCGGGTGAGCGCAGCCTTGCCAACTCGGCAGCCGTGTTGTCCTTGCCGTCATCGCATTACGACTGGGTGCGACCTGGGCTGATGCTCTACGGTGTTTCGCCACTGCCCGGCGTCACCGCGAGTTCCCTGGGCCTCAAGCCGGTGATGACGCTGGAGACACGCGTCATTGCGTTGAAGGACCTGGCGGAGGGTGATCGCGTGGGCTATGGCGGCCACTGGCAGGCAGCGCGTCCCAGCCGCATCGCCGTGGCAGCGGCAGGCTATGGCGATGGTTATCCACGCAACACGGCCTCAGGCACGCCCGTGCTGGTTGCCGGCCGCCGGGCCGCACTGGCGGGCTGTGTCTCGATGGACATGATTTCCATTGATGTCACCGGATTGCCTGAGGTTCGCGTCGGCGATCGTGTGCAGCTTTGGGGGCCTGCCATCAGCGTGGCCCAGGTCGCGCAAGCTGCGGGCACGATTCCCTACGAGCTGTTGTGCCGGGTCAGCCAGCGCGTGCAGCTGGAAATCACCTGAGTTGGCGCAGGCCGGGCGTGGCAGCAGCCGTTCGGTCATGGCATCCTGCGCCAGCACTGATAATCGTCAACAGGAGCAGGACATGTCCAATGAGGGATACCACGAGCCAGTAGGCGAACTCAGTGATGCCACGCGTGACATGCACCGGGCCATCACCTCGCTGATGGAGGAGCTGGAGGCGGTGGACTGGTACAACCAGCGCGTTGATGCCTGCCGCGACCCCGAACTGAAAGCCATCCTGGCCCACAACCGAGACGAGGAAAAGGAGCACGCCGCCATGGTGCTGGAATGGATCCGTCGCCACGATCCGGCCATGTCCCGGGAGCTGAAGGACTACTTGTTCACACAGGCGCCGATCGCCCATGAATAGCCTGATCTGGCCGATGTTCGTGATGTTCCTGCTGACGGCCTGTGTGGTCTTCAGCATGGGCTTTCGCCGCCTGCGTGCGGTGCAGCGGCGTGAAGTCGACTTTCGCTTCTACAAGGTCTACCAGGGTGCGGGCGAGCCTGAAGCGATAGCCGCGCATTCACGTCACCTGATCAACCTGTTTGAAGCCCCAATGCTTTTCTACGTGGCGATTCTCACGGCATTGGCCACGGGGCAAGGTGGCAGCTGGTTGCTCGGACTGGCCTGGGCCTATGTCGCATTGCGCTTGCTGCACAGTGCCATTCACCTGACCAGCAACCAGGTGCTGTGGCGATTTCGTGTTTTTGGCCTGAGCTGGGTGGTATTGGTGGCCTTGTGGCTGCAGCTCGCCCTGCAAGTTGAGGGGGGTTGATCCATGCTTAACGCCACCGCGCTGCGTCAGGCCAGCCGCATTCTGGGCACCATGTCAGGACTGACGACAGCCAGCCTGTCTGCGGCATTCCTGGTCCAGGCCGAACGACCCGCCACCGGGACCTTGCTGGTCTTTATCTGGCTGATGCTGCTGGGAATCGCTGGTGCCTGGGCCGCCTGGCGGCGCTTGCTCATGCCGCTGGCCGTCGTGTTCCTGCTGTCCTTCATACCGGTGGGCCTGTACCTGCTGGGCGCGAGTGGATGGTTGCGCTGGGTGGGTGCGGCAACGCTCGGGCACGGCCTGGCCGCAGCACTGTTGTGGCTGTCCGGGCGGATGCCCGGGGGTTCGAGTCAAGCCTAGACGTGAAATCGGGGAGGCAAGGGCCTCCCCGATCTGTTCAAGCGAACGCTAAGTACTTACTCAGGCGTCGAAGAATCCCATCTTCACGCCCGCCAGGGTGACTACATCGTTGTCAGCCAGCTTGCGAGCCTGGGGTCCGATGGGCTGGCCGTTAACCAGCGGGAAGTCGCCGGGCTTGGCGCTTTCGACGTGCACCACGTAGTAGCCATCGGCGCGTCGGCTGATGGCCGCCACCTGCACACCGGGTCGTCCCAGCGTCGTCAGCGTCTTGGTCAATTCCAGTTCGCGGCCTGCGAACTGTCCTGACAATACCTGCAGCTTGGCCGGCTTGGAGGGCGCGCCCTTGCTTGCCGCAGCAGCGATAGCCGTCGGCGTAGCCGGCCGCGGCGGTGCTTCCGAGGGGGGCGTGGGCCGGGTGTCCGCTTCGCGTTCAGCAGCCTGCTGCAGCTTGGCTTCGCTGATCTGGCCCGGCTGGATCACCATGGTTCGTTCAAATTCATCCTGCTCGCTGTTCTCGACCTGGCTGTCGACAAAGCGCAGGTGGTGATGGCCGACGGTAATGACGTCGCCATGCTGCAGGGCATGCTTCTTGATCAGCTTGCCGTTGACGTAAGTGCCATTGGTGCTGTTGAGGTCCTCAAGAAAGGAATCATTGAGGATATTGATGATCAAGCCGTGGTGTCCGCTGACGGCCGCATTGTCTATGCGCACGTCATTGTCAGGCAGGCGCCCAACCGTGTACCGCTCCTTGGACATGTTGTATTCGGCCAGTACCTGGCCATCCAGACTCAAAATCAGGCGCGCCATGATCGTCCTCGTCGGTGGTTAACCGAACCAACCCAATATTCTGTCAAGTATGCCTCGGCGGGCAGAGAATTGTTCAACAACCTCAACCAGCATTACGGAGATGTTGTCGCGGCCACCATTGTCATTTGCCAGCTGTGTCAGCTGCTTGGCGGCCGTCTCAAGATTTGTTCCGAAGGTGCTGATTGTTAAGTGAATATCCTCGTCCTCAACCATGTCCGTCAAGCCATCCGAGCATAGTGCGAACCAGTCGCCCGGCTGCACCGGATGCTCATGTATTTCTACCATTACCGAAGCTTCGACGCCCAGTGCGCGCGTCACATAGTTCTTGTTCGTGGCGCGCTGGGCTTCCTCTGGCGTATAGAAACCACGGTCCACCAGTTCCTGTAGCAGGGAGTGGTCCATGGTCATCTGCTCGAAGCGTTCGTTGCGCAAGCGGTACAGGCGTGAGTCGCCGACATGGGCAATCGAGGCCCGGTTGTCGTGAAACAGTGCCGCCACAATGGTCGTACCCATGCCCTCGCACTGGCTCTGGGTCTTGGAGGTCTGGTGGATAATTTTGTTCGCACGGGCAATGGCATCGCGCAGGATGATGCTGGGCCGGTGCAGGCTGGTGGCCTTGTCCAGGCCCATCAACTCCTGCGTGGCATAGGCCTCGCGCACCAGGTTGACGATGGTCTTCACCGCGATGCCGCTGGCGACTTCGCCCGCGTTGTAGCCGCCCATGCCGTCGGCCAGAACGAACAGGCCGATCTCCTGGTCCCAGTGAATCGAATCCTCGTTGTGTTCACGTACCTTGCCGGTGTCGGTGACTCCAACCGCACGGATCTTGTTCTGCAATGAAACGTAACGGCCCATCAGCGTAGCCCCGGATCAATTCGGCTGCCGCAGTCGCGTAGCGCCTGGGCCATGCGGGCACCGCTCTCAAAACGCAAGTCGGTCTGCTTGGCCAGCGCCTGGTCAATGACCGCCGACAGGCACTGAGGCAGGTCGGGTCGGACCGAGGCCAGCGGCGGGTGTGGATCAATGGCGATCTTGCGCATCAGGCCTGCAATGGAATCCGAGCGAAATGGCAACTGGCCGGTCAGCAGTTGATAAAGGGTCGTGCCCAGGGAAAACAAGTCGGATTGCGCGCTGACCGGCCGCGCATCCAGTTGTTCCGGTGCCATGTAGGAAGGCGAGCCCAGGATCACGCCAGTACGGGTGGCGTGGCTGTCTTCAATGCGCGCGACGCCGAAATCCATGACCCGCACACGCTTGCTCTGCTGGTCAAACACGATGTTGGCGGGCTTGATGTCGCGGTGGATGACCCCGCGCTGGTGGGCGAAGTGCAGCGCATCGGCCACACGGGCGCACATCTCCACCACCATGCGTGGTGGCAGCAGCCTGCCGCAAACGGTGTGCGCGCCGAGATTGACGCCGACAACGAATTCCATGGCGAGGAAAACCATGCCTTCATGTTCGCCTGCTTCCAGGATCCGGACGATGTCGGGATGGGGCAGGCCGCCTGCGGAATCCGCTTCGCGCAACAGGCGCAGGCGCGCTTCTTCAAGGTGCTCCTCGGGCCAGTCTTCCGTCAGCGACAGCACCTTGAGTGCGACGATGCGGCCGTTCGACTCATCGGTTGCGCGGTAGACGGCGGCCATCGCACCTCGTCCGAGTTCCTGCTGAATGCAGTAGTGGCTCACCATTTGCCCGGGGCGCAAGTGAATGCCGCGGGTCATGCTCAGGTTGCCTTCAGGCAGGGCAGCCGGACCCTTCCTGCCGGCCACGGGCGCTCCCCCGGATGGCCGCTGGGCGGCTCCGGGCGCAATCTGGCGCAGCCAGCGACCTAGATTCGACTCTTCAGGCATGCGCCCGGCGATGTGTGTGGCCCTTCATCGGTGGATCATAAACGGGGCGGGCGGATGCTGGAACCTGTTTGTCCGGTTTTTCAAAGCCTTGTACCCGAATCCGCGACCTGGGCCGCAATCGGCGCAGCCCGTCCCCTGCGGTTACTGCGTGCTAGCATCGCGCCTCTTCCCGTGGGATGAATCGATGGCCAAGGCACGCACCGTGTTTGTCTGTTCTGTCTGTGGCGCTGATGCGCCGCGCTGGCAGGGGCAGTGCCCGGCCTGCAACGAGTGGAACACCCTGTCCGGGTTTGCCGTGCCTAAGGCCCAACCACGTGGCCGTGGCGCTGACGGGATGATCGCGCCCGCTGTGGAAGCGCTGCCATTGTCTGCACTGGAAGAAGATGGACAACGCCTCTCCACCGGGCACGGCGAGCTTGATCGTGTGCTGGGGGGCGGGTTGGTCACGGGTTCGGTGACCTTGATCGGCGGTGATCCCGGCATCGGCAAGTCCACGCTGCTGCTGCAGGCGGCGGCGAGTCTGTCTGCCAATGTGCCGGTGCTGTACGCCACGGGTGAGGAATCGGTGCGCCAGGTTGGCCTGCGCGCCAGGCGCTTGCAGCTGGATCCCGCCGGGCTGGTGCTGCTGGCAGAAACCAGCGTTGAGCGCATCCTCGAGCAGTCCCAGCGCCACCAGGCGCAGGTGCTGGTCATCGATTCGATCCAGACCATGGCCAGTGACCAGGTCGAAGCCGCGCCGGGCGGTGTGTCCCAGCTGCGCGAATCGGCCGCGAGACTGGTGCGACATGCCAAGACCCAGGGCACCTCGGTGCTGCTGATCGGGCATGTCACCAAGGAAGGTGCCATTGCCGGGCCGCGCGTGCTCGAGCACATGGTGGACACGGTGCTGTATTTCGAGAGTGATTCCGGCAGTCGCTACCGGGTCATCCGCTCGGTCAAGAATCGTTTTGGTGCGGCCAACGAAATTGGCGTCTTTGCCATGGATGAACGCGGTCTGCGCGAGGTGAAGAACCCCTCGGCCATATTCCTGTCGCGCGCGGCGATTCCGGTACCCGGCTCGGTGGTCACTGTTGCGCGCGAGGGCACACGCCAGATGCTGATCGAAGTTCAATCACTCACCGATGCCAGCCACCTGGCCAACCCGCGCCGGCTGGCGGTGGGCTATGACACGAATCGGCTGGCGCTGTTGCTGGCGGTCTTGCACCGCCATGCCGGCAGTGCCCTGCATGCCCACGATGTCTTCGTAAACGTCGTGGGCGGCATTCGCCTCAGCGAAACCGCAGCCGACCTCGCGGTGATGGCGGCGGTCCATTCCAGCCTGGCGGGCAAGGCCCTGGCGAGTGACCTGATGGTGTTCGGTGAGGTTGGCCTGACCGGGGAAATCCGCCCGGTGCCTTACGGCGAGGAGCGCCTGCAGGAAGCCGCCAAGCACGGATTCACCAAGGCGGTAATCCCCGAGGCCAACGCGCCGCGCAAACCCATCACGGGCATGACAGTCCGCGCCGTCTCGCGCCTGGACCAGGCCCTGGCTGCGCTTGGCTGATCAGCCCTGGTCGTCGGCCGAGCTGGGCCACACACGGACAGTCCGCACGGCGTTATCTACAACTTGCAGCACTTCCATGGCATGGCCCTGCAAACGCAGGCTGGTGCCGGGTTCGGGGATGGATTCCAGGTACTCGACAATCAGGCCGCCCAGGGTGCGCGGTCCGTCGGTGGGCAGTTGCCAGCCCAGCGACTGGTTGATGACACGCAGTGCAGTGCTGCCGGCGATCAGGTGGCTGCCATCGGCCTGCGGCTGCAGGTCGCGATGCAGTAGCGTCGGCTGGGTGGTGAATTCACCGACCACTTCCTCGAGGATATCCTCCAGCGTCAGCAATCCCTGGATGCTGCCGTATTCATCCACCACGAAGGCGACGCGCCGGCGCTGATGGCGGAATCTTCCCAGCTGCACCTGCAGGTTCGTACCCATGGGCACGAATACCGGCGGGCGCTGGCTGGCGATCTCGCGCAAACGCTTGCGGTCCAGCCGGCCACCCGCCAGCTCGTTGGCGGCGCGCTTCATGTGCACCACACCGACCAGCTGGTCGAGGTCGCCTTCAAATAGTGGCAGCCGCGTATGGGGCGTGCGATCAAGCTGGCCGAGAATCTCGTCCCAGTCACAGCGCAGGTCAATGGCCACCACTTCGCTGCGCGGCACCATGACCTCTTCGACCGTGCGCTGGCCGAGATCCATCAAGGCCAGCATCATGCGCTGGCGATCGGCCAGCGGATCCGATTCATCGTCGCGGGTCTGCAGTGAATGGGCTGGGCGGGTCACACTGCTTCTTCCCTGCCATAGCCAGATGCCCACGGCAGCGCCGACCAGGGCGGCGACAATGAGGGTGGCAATACCGGTGGCGGGGTCAAACACGCCGGGCTAGCCCCAGTGACGGCCCAGCAGGACCTCCAGTACGAACTTGCTGCCGAAATACGCCAGCGCCAGGACCACGAATCCGGCCAGCGTGTAGCGAGCGGCAATGCGTCCGCGCCAGCCAAAACGCCAGCGGCCCAGCAGCAGTACCGCAAAGATCAGCCAGGCCAGCAGCGCGAGCGAAGTCTTGTGGATCAGGTGCTGGGCGAACAGGTTGGTGACGAACAGCAGTCCCGCCAGGATCGCAACCGACAAGGCAGCAAAGCCGGTGCCCAGTGCAGTGAACAGCGCGCGCTCCATGTCGGTGACTGGGGGCAGGAAGGACAGCGCGCGAATCTCGCGCCGCTGGCGCAGGGCACCGTCCTGCCAGGCCAGCAGGCACACCAGCACGGCGGCAATGGCGAACATGCCTGCAGCGCCCATGGCCAGCACCACGTGGACCGCCAGCGGCCAGCTCAGCGTGTTGACCTCGTTGAGCTGCGGCAGGCTGCCGGTGCCGGCCGCCAGCAAGGTAGCGAGGCCCAGCAATGCGGCTGCGACGCCGCGGAAATTCCTGGCCAACAGCGACAAGGTACCGCCCAGGCCGATGAACCAGCCCGCCAGCGAGGCACTGTCGGCCAGCGCCAGGGCAACGCCTGCCTGCGTACGGATGGCCCCCGCGATCCACAAGGCATGCAGCAACAGCGCCGCTGCGGCCAGGTAGAGGGCCGGTTCCTGTGCGGCAGGCCGCCCGAGTTCACGCCGTGCGGCGTGAACCGCCGTGGCAATGGCGGCCAGGTAGATCAGCGTGACAGTAAATCCGTACAAGGCTGGCGCTCCGGGGACGCGCCGGATGATTGCACAGGGTGACGAGGAAGCAAAGCGCCGACGGCCCTATAATCCCGCCACTACAGGCACGGAATCCGGTCCCATGTTTGATTCCCTGAGCGAGCGATTGAGTGGCGCCGTCAACGCCTTGCGTGGCCGTGGCCGCCTGACCGAGGACAACATTGCCGATGCGCTGCGCCAGGTGCGCATGGCGCTGCTGGAGGCGGATGTCGCCGTGCCGGTGGTAAAGGCCTTCACCGACGCCGTGCGCGCTCGCGCTGTCGGCACCGAGGTCTCGCGCAGCCTGACGCCGGGCCAGGCCTTCATCAAGATCATCCACGATGAACTGACCGCCGTGATGGGCGAGCCCGGTCGCGGCATCAAGCTGCGCGCGCAGCCGCCGGTGGTGATCCTGCTGGCTGGCCTGCAAGGCGCTGGCAAGACGACAACCGCCGCGAAGCTGGCACGCCGGCTGGCCGAGACCGAGGGCAAGCGCGTGTTGCTGGCGAGTACTGACGTCTACCGTCCGGCGGCCATGACCCAGCTTGAACGCCTGGCCCAGCAGATTGGTGCGGACTGCATGCCGGCCGACCCGGCTGGCAAACCGGTGGAGCTGGCCCGCGCAGCGCTGCAGCATGCCCGGCGCCACCTGCATGACGTGCTGATCATCGATACCGCGGGCCGATTGCACGTGGATGAGGAAATGATGGCCGAGATCGTGGCCATCGATGGCGTGCTGGGCGCGACTGAGCGGCTGTTTGTCGTCGACAGCATGGCCGGACAGGACGCGGTGAATGCGGCGCGGGCCTTCGGCGCTGCGCTGTCCCTGACCGGCGTCATCCTGACCAAGGCCGATGGCGATGCGCGTGGGGGTGCGGCGCTGTCTGTTCGCCAGGTGACGGGCTGCCCGATCCTGTTCATGGGCGTGGGCGAGAAGATTGACGCGCTGGAGGTCTTTCACCCTGAGCGGGTGGCCTCGCGCATCCTTGGCATGGGCGATGTGCTGTCCCTGGTCGAGCAGGTCCAGTCCGGCGTCGACCAGGCCAAGGCCGAGGCCCTGGCCCGCAAGATGGTCGCCGGCAGCGGCTTCGACTTCAGCGACTTGCGCGAGCAGTTGCAGCAGTTCCGCGACATGGGCGGGCTGGCGGCGCTGGCCGACAAGCTGCCCAGCCAGGCGCTGCCGCCCGGGGCCATGGCCCAGGTGGACGAACGCATGATCCGCCGCCAGATCGGCATTATCGACTCCATGACGCCACAGGAGCGGCGCCGGCCGGCGGTGGTAGATGGGTCGCGCAAGCGGCGTATTGCCGCCGGGGCCGGGGTCCAGGTCCAGGAGGTCAACCGCCTGCTGAAGCAGTTCCAGCAGATGGAAAAGGTCATGAAAAAGATGAAGGGCGGGGGGCTGCGCAAGATGCTGCGTGGGCTGTCGGGGCGCCTTCCGGGAGGCCTCGGACCGCGCTAGGGCCGGTCTCTGCGGGCAGCCCACCTAACTCTTTCATTGCCCGTAGGTTTTAAGTAGAATGCGCGGCTCTTTGGCGGGGCCCCACGGGGTAGCCGCCGGTGCACGCAAGTGCAGAGATCAGCGACTTCGAGGAATACATTCGATGGTGACGATTCGACTGACACGCCGTGGCGGCAAGAACGCGCCCTTTTACCATGTCGTGGTCACGGACAGCCGCAAGCGCCAGGGCGGCACGATTCTCGAGCAGGTCGGGTTTTACAACCCGGTTGCGCGCGGCAAGGCTGAGAAGCTGAGGCTGGACCTGCCCCGCATTGATTACTGGACCGGCACCGGCGCCAAGATGTCCGATCGTGTGCGCACGATCGTGACTTCGTTTCGCAAGCAGGCTGCCTGATTCAGCCAGGAGTCCGGCACATGGGGTCATCCCCGTCGCCGACTGTGGTTGATAGCCAGCGTCAGGTGGCGCTGGCCAGGATCACCAGTCCCTTTGGTGTCCGCGGCTGGGTCAAGGCCATGGCCTTCACCGAGTCAGCGGCCGACGTCCTGGAGTACCGGGACTGGGAACTGGTCTGGCCCGATGGCAGGCGACGCAATCTGCGACTGCTGGAGGGTCGCTTACATGGCAAGGGACTGGCGCTGCACTTCGAGTCGATCAACGACCGCGATGTGGCACTGACCCTGGCCCAGGCCGAGATGCAGGTCGAGCGCGGCACCTTGCCGCCGCTGGCCCGCGGTGAGTACTACCGGGATGATCTCCTCGACTTTGAGGTGGTCAACCTGCAGGGAGAAGCCCTCGGTCGGCTGGACCACTATGTGGATACGCCGGCCAATGCAGTGATGGTCGTCATGAGCGACCGTGAGCGCTGGCTGCCCCTGACCCCGCATTGCCTCATGCAGGTTGATGTCGAGGGCCGGCGGCTGGTAGTGGACTGGGACAGGGATTTCTAGGGCGACACGATGAAGTTTGAGGTCGTGACGCTGTTTCCGGAGTTGATCCGGGGACATGTAGGCGCTGGCGTCGTGGGACGCGCACTGGCGCGCGGCTTGCTGACCGTGGGGACCGAGGACCCACGCCTGCATGCTTCGGATGTGCATCGCACCGTGGATGACCGCCCCTATGGTGGCGGTCCCGGGATGGTGATGAAGGTTGAGCCGCTGGCGACGGCGGTGCGTAGCGCCCGGGCGAGGTTGCCTGAAGGCAGCCGGATTGTGGGCCTGTCGGCCCAGGGCCGGGTGTTTCGCCAGCAGGATGCTGAGCGACTGGCGGGCTTGCCGGGGCTGGTGCTGGTGGCCGGCCGCTACGAGGGCATCGACCAGCGGGTGATGGACGCGCTGGTGGACGAGGAACTGTCGGTTGGCGACTACGTGTTGTCTGGCGGCGAGTTGCCGGCGCTGATCGTGATTGATGCGGTGACGCGGCTATTGCCTGGGGTACTGGGCGATGAAGCGTCGGCGCAGCAGGATTCGTTCTCGGACGGCCTGCTGGACTGGCCGCACTACACGCGGCCCGAGCAATGGGAAGGTCGCCAGGTGCCCGAGGTACTGCAGGGCGGCAACCACGAACATATCCGGCGTTGGCGCCTGAAGCAGGCGCTGGGCCGGACCTGGGAACGCCGCCCGGAACTGATCGGGCAGCGTGGACTGAGCAAGGACGAGGAGAAGCTCCTCGCTGAATATTGTGCGGAGGCGGGCCTCAAGCCGCCGAAGCAAGAGCACTGAGTCGAACATTGGGAAACGAGCCATGAACAAGATCTTGCAGGAACTCGAAAAAGAAGCCGCCACCCGCGTGCTGCCGGACTTCGGCCCGGGCGACACCATCGTGGTGCAGGTCAAGGTGAAGGAAGGCGAGCGTGAGCGCGTCCAGGCCTATGAAGGCGTGGTCATCGCCCGCAGGAACCGCGGCCTGAACAGCTCCTTCACTGTGCGCAAGATTTCGCACGGCGAGGGTGTCGAGCGCGTGTTCCAGTCCCACAGCCCGATCATCGCCGGCGTTGAAGTGAAGCGCCGCGGCAAGGTCCGTCGCGCCAAGCTCTACTTCCTGCGCGATCGCTCCGGCAAGTCGGCACGCATCGAGGAAAAGCTCGGCGGCTGATCCCGCAGCGGATTGATCCCAAAGACGCCGGAGCGCAATGCGCCCCGGCGTCTTTTTTTGTGCGCCCGTCGCGGGTGGCTGGCCGCGGGGGGCAAGCGCTCGCTACACTGGCGTCAACCCGGCTGATCGGCCGGCAACGGGACAAGCACCACCATGGGACTGTTCAAGGCACTGGGCGCATTGCTGCGCGGCATCTGGCGATTCTTCGACCAACTGAGGAAGGTGCTGCACCTGATCCTGTTGTTGTTGTTGTTCGGCCTGGTGCTGGCGGCCAGCCAGACCTCCTTGCCGCTGATTCCGCGTGCCGCGGCGCTGGTGTTATCGCCGGAAGGCCGCATCGTCGAGGAGCTCGCCGGCGATCCGCTGGATCGGGCGCTCAGCGAGGCTGCCGGCGACGACCGCGAAGAGACTCGGCTGCGTGACCTGATCGAGGTGGTCGATCGTGCTCGCGATGATGATCGCATCAAGGTCATGGTGCTGGACCTGGAGGGGTTGGAGCGCGCCGGCTTGCCCGCGCTGCAGGACCTGGCCCAGTCCATCGGCTGGTTCCGCGAGGCCGGCAAGAAGGTATATGCCTTTGGTGAGAGCTACAGCCAGCGCCAGTATTTCCTCGCCGCCCACGCTGATGAGGTCTATCTCGATCCGTTTGGCTACGTGACGGTGGAAGGCCTGGGTTACTTCCGCACCTATTATCGTGGCGCGCTGGACAAGCTGGGCGTGGACCTCAATGTGTTCCGTGTTGGCACTTTCAAGACAGCCACCGAGGAATGGACGCGCAGTTCCATGTCGTCCGAGGACCGTGAAAATGCGGCGTCCTGGATCGGGCCGCTGTGGGATGCCTTCAAGGCCGATGTGGCCACTGCGCGCGGACTTGAGCCGGTGGCAGTGCAGGCCTATGCCGACGAGGCGGCGGCAGGCATCCAGGCCACGGACGGTGATGTCGCGCAGTACGCGCTGGCGCGTGGGCTGGTGGATGGCCTGAAGACACGCGAGGAATTCGAGGCAATGGTGGCTGAATATGCACCGCCCGACGATGACGAGCGGGGCTTCAAGGCGGTTAACTGGCACGCCTACCTGTCAGTGCTGCAATCCGAGCGTGCCTTGCGCAAGGGCGCCGACGAGAACGTGGCCGTGGTGGTGGCCGCCGGCGAGATCCTCGACGGCGAGCAACCCCCGGGCACGGTGGGCGGCGCGACACTGGCCAGCCTGTTGCGCGATGTGCGCGAGGACGACAGCTACGGCGCGGTGGTGCTGCGCATTGACAGCCCGGGCGGCAGCATGATGGCCTCCGAGCTGGTGCGTCGCGAGGTTGCCGCGCTGCGTGCAGCAGGCAAGCCCGTGGTCGCCTCGATGGCGAGCGTCGCTGCTTCCGGCGGCTACTACATTGCAATGGATGCCGATCGCATCCTGGCCTCACCGGCCACCATCACCGGCTCGATCGGCGTGTATGCGCTGATACCCACCTTGCAGGACACGCTGGGCAAGATCGGCATTACCAACGATGGCTTTGGCACCACCGCGCTGGCTGGCGGCCTGCGTCTGGATCGCGAGCTGCCGGCGGCAGCAAAGCAGATCATGCAGGCCAGCGTCGAGCATTCGTATCGGACCTTTGTCGGTAGCGTGGCCAAGGCACGGCAGCGCCGCTACGAGGAAATCGACGGCATTGCCCAGGGGCAGGTGTGGACCGGCGAGCAGGCCAAGGCCGCGGGCATCATTGACGACTTCGGCGGTATCGACGAAGCGATTGCCGAGGCGGCCAAGCTTGCCGACCTCGATGAAGGCTATGGTACTGAGTGGGTCGAGCGCAGCATGGGCTGGCGCGAATACCTGGGCCTGCGGCTGCGTGCTGTGGCGGCTGCCGTGGTGGAGATTGCTGGCCCGCTGCCGGCCTGGCTGCAGGGAGCAGGCAGCGCCTGGCACGAATTGCGCCCCTTGCAGGTGCTGGCCTCCAGCGGCAAGCCGGTCTTCTATTGCGCCTGCCGCGTCGAGTAGCCGCTCAGGCGGCCCAGTCGAGGATGACCTTGCCGGACTGGCCGCTGTTCATAGCCTCGAATGCCGCCTGGAAATCATCGATGGCGTAGCGGTGGGTGATGACCGGCGAGATGTCGAGCCCGCTTTGCAGCATGCTCGCCATCTTGTACCAGGTCTCGAACATCTCGCGGCCGTAGATGCCCTTGATCACCAGCCCCTTGAAGATGACCTCGTTCCAGTCGATGGCCACATCCGCCGGCGGGATGCCCAGCAGCGCAATGCTGCCGCCGTGATGCATGGTGCGGATCAGGTCGCGGAATGCCGACGGATTGCCTGACATTTCCAGGCCCACGTCAAAGCCTTCCTCCATGCCGAGATCCGCCATCACCTCATCGAGGCGTTCGCGGCTGACATTCACCGCACGGGTGGCGCCCATCTTCTGCGCCAGCCCCAGGCGGTAGTCATTCACGTCGGTGATGACGACATGGCGTGCGCCGACGAAGCGGGCAATCGCCACGGCCATGATACCGATCGGCCCGGCGCCAGTGATGAGTACGTCCTCGCCGACGAGGTTGAATGAAAGCGCCGCGTGTGTGGCATTGCCCAGCGGATCAAGGATCGAGGCGATGTCGTCGGAAATCGCCGCCGGCAGCTTGAACACGTTGGCCGCCGGCAGCACCATCAACTCGGCAAAACAGCCCGGGCGATTGACGCCCACGCCGACCGTGTTGCGGCACAGGTGGCGCCGGCCCGCGCGGCAATTGCGACAATGCCCGCAGGTGATGTGTCCCTCGCCGGAAACGCGATCGCCAACGGCCAGGCCGCGGACTTCACTGCCGACCTCGACGATCTCGCCGCAATACTCGTGGCCTACCTGCATGGGCACCGGGATGGTCTTCTGCGCCCAGGCATCCCAGTTATAGATGTGGATGTCGGTGCCGCAGATGGCAGTCTTCTTCATGCGGATCAGCACGTCGTTGTGGCCGACCTTTGGCGGTGCCAGCGTGCCCATCCAGATGCCAGGCTCGGCCTTCTGCTTGATCAGTGCTTTCATCGTGTCCTCAGCGGGCAATGATGCCCAGTTCACGGCCGGCCGTGGCAAAGGCTGTCACGGCCTGTTGCAGGTGGCTACGGTCATGGCCCGCGCTCATCTGCGTGCGAATGCGTGCCTTGCCCATCGGCACGACCGGGAAGGAAAAGCCAATCACGTACACGCCAAGCGCCAGCAGGCGCTCGGCCATGCGCCCGGCCAGCGTGGCATCGCCGAGCATGACCGGAATGATTGGGTGCTCGCCCGGTACCAGGTCAAAGCCCAGCTGCTGCATTTCCTGGCGAAACCACGCAGCGTTGTCTCGCAGCTTGTGGCGCAGCGCGGGTTCGCCTTCGATCAGCTCCAGCACGCGCAAGGTGGTGGCAGCCACCACCGGTGCGATGGTGTTGGAAAACAGGTAGGGCCGCGAGCGTTGCCTGAGCCAGCCAACAATTTCGCGGCGCCCGGACACATAGCCGCCACTGGCGCCGCCGAGGGCCTTACCCAGCGTGCCGGTGAGGACGTCCACGCGCTCCATCACCTGGCAGTGCTCATGGCTGCCACGTCCATTTGCACCCAGGAATCCCGTGGCGTGGGAATCATCCACCACCACCAGGGCGTTATGGCGCTCCGCCAGGTCGCAGATCCCGGCCAGCGGCGCGATGGTGCCGTCCATCGAGAACACACCGTCGCTGACGATCAGCCGGCTGCGGGCATCGGCGCTCTTCTTCAGGCTGTCCTCGAGCTCGTTGAGGTCACGGTTGGCATAGCGCAGGCGCCGGGCCTTGGACAGGCGGATGCCATCGATGATGCTGGCGTGATTCAGCGCATCGGAGATGATGGCGTCGCTTTCGTCGGTCAGGGTCTCGAACAGTCCACCATTGGCGTCGAAGCAGGAGGAGTAGAGGATGGTGTCCTCAGTGCCCAGGAATGCCGAGAGGCGCTCCTCCAGTTCGCGATGCACGGTCTGCGTGCCGCAGATGAAGCGCACCGAGGCCATGCCGTAGCCGTAACGGTCAATGGCCGCATGCGCGGCTTTCAGTAGTTCCGGGTGATTGGCCAGGCCGAGGTAGTTGTTGGCACAAAGGTTGACCACCTCGCGCCCATCTTCCAGCCGGATCAGTGCCTGCTGCGGCGAGCCGATGCGTCGCTCATGCTTGTAGAGCCCGTCGTGCTCCAGCTGGGCCAGTTGGCGCGAGAGTCGTTGCAGCAGTGCGTCATCCATTGAGCGGCATCCCATTGAAGTGCGCGCGAGATTATACCGGGGGGCTTTGCCGCAGGCCCCTATAATCCGCCACGGGGAGGGCGCAGCGTGCCGGGACGCAAATCTGCGAAAGACCAGCCAGGAGCAGGCCAGCGCCTTGATCGCTGGCTGTGGTTTGCGCGCTTCTACAAGACCCGATCGCTGGCCACTGCGGCGGCCAGTGGTGGACGGGTTCATGTCAATGGCGAGCGTGCCAAGGCTGCACGTGCCGTGAGTCCGGGCGACCGCCTGGATATCACCCTGGAAGAAGGGCTGATGACGGTGGACGTGCTGGCCCTGCCAGTACGCCGCGGGCCCGCGCCCGAGGCCCAGGCCTGCTACCAGGAAACACCTGAAAGCGCTGAGGCGCGTGCCTTGCTCAGGGAGAAACGCCGTTGGGCGGGCCCGGGCCACAACGGGCCGGGACGGCGGCCGGACAAGCGCGAGCGTCGCGATCTGCGGCGCCTGCAGGGCAGGGGAACATGAGCGTACTGGCCTCGCGCCCGGCGCGATTGTTCATCGTGCTCACCGGGATATTCATCACCAACGCGCTGATGGCCGAGTTCATCGGCGTCAAGATCTTCTCGCTCGAGGACACGCTGGGCGTGGCGCCGTTCAACTGGCAACTGTTTGGCCAGGGCGGTTCGCTGTCGTTTACCGCAGGCGTCATGCTGTGGCCGGTGGTGTTCCTGATGACCGACATCATCAATGAATACTTCGGCGTGCGTGGCGTGCGCTTCATCTCCTGGCTGACCGTGGGCCTGATCAGCTGCGCCTTTGCCTTTGCCTACCTGGCCATTCACCTGGCGCCGGCGGGATGGTGGGTTACGGTGGGCGAGGCGCGTGGCGTGCCGGACATGCAGGCGGCGTTCGTAGGCATCTTCGGCCAGGGCCTGTGGACCATTGCCGGGTCCATCACCGCCTTCCTGATCGGGCAACTGGTAGACGTGGCGATCTTCCATCGCATCCGTCGCTGGACGGGTGAGCGTTACATCTGGCTCAGGGCCACGGCCTCGACTGCGGTATCGCAGCTGTTCGACAGCTTCATTGTGCTGTGGATTGCCTTCGTGCTGGGACCGCAGCAATGGCCCATCGACTTGTTCCTCGCCGTCGGCACGGTCAACTATGGCTACAAGATGCTGATGGCCCTGCTTTTGATCCCGCTGATCTACCTGACTCGGCGACTGATCGAAAACTACCTCGGCGCGGCAACCGCAGCGGCGATCAAGCAGGAAGCGGCGGCGTAGGCCCTGCCGGGCCGCTACAATTGCCGCCTCCATGCAGGCCAGCGAGCGAGCCGATGACCCCATCTCCTGAAATGGCTTTCCTCCGTCCCGCAGGCGCCAGCCTGCAGACCAAAGTCGGGCGGGCGATCAACCAGTTGTTCCTGGCTGATGAGCATGAGGTCCTGCAGGCATCGCTCGGCGCGGCGGCATTTGATGACCAGGCGCGCACCAGCATCCTGGCCGAGGCGCGTGCCCTGGTCGCTGCCGTGCGCGGCCAGCGCAAGGGCGTGGGCGGCATCGAAGCCTTCCTGCAGCAATACGATCTCGGCTCGCAGGAAGGCGTCGTGCTGATGTGCCTGGCTGAGGCGCTCTTGCGCATCCCGGATGGCGAGACCGCAGACAAGCTGATCGCCGACAAGATTTCCCTGGGCCAGTGGTCCGAGCACCTGGGCGCGGCCGATTCGCTGTTCGTCAATGCCTCGACCTGGGGGCTGATGCTGACCGGCAGCATCGTCCGCCCCAGCGTAGAGGACCTGAAGGACCCAGCCTCCTTCCTGCGCCGGCTGGTGGCGCGCCTGGGCGAGCCGGTGGTGCGCACCGCCTTTCGCCAGGCCATGCGCATCATGGGCCACCAGTTCGTGATGGGGCGCGATATCGCCGAGGCGCAGAAGCGCGGCAACAGCGGCAATAGCGCACGCTATCGCTACACCTTCGACATGCTGGGTGAGTCGGCACTGACCTCGCGTGATGCAGAGCGCTACCTCAAGTCCTACGAGGCCGCGATCACGGAAGTCGGCAAGGCCGTGAAGCGCGACCAGCCGATGGCGTCACGTCCCAGTATCTCGGTGAAGCTCTCCGCCCTGCATCCACGCTATGACTATGCGCATCGCGACGATGTGCTGTCTTGCCTGGGCGCGGACCTGCACGGCCTTTGCCGGCAAGCCATGGCCCAGGGCATTGCGCTGACCATAGACGCCGAGGAGGCGGATCGACTGGAGATTTCGCTTGAACTCCTCGACGGCTTGCTGCGACAGCCCGACCTGGCCGAATGGGAAGGGCTGGGCCTGGCCGTGCAGGCCTACCTGAAGCGGGCCACGGACGTGGTGCGTTGGCTGGATCGCCGCTCCGCCGAAAGTAGCCGCGTGATCAACGTGCGCCTGGTTAAGGGCGCCTACTGGGACAGCGAGATCAAGCGCGCCCAGGAGCGTGGCCTCAGCAACTACCCGGTGTTCACCCGCAAGCAGAATACGGACCTGTCCTACCTGGCCTGTGCACGCCTGTTGTTTACCGCAAATCCGAAGTTGCGCCTGCAATTTGCCACACACAACGCCCATACCGTGGCGAGCATTGCCCACCTGGCGCGTGAACATGGCCGCGACTTCGAGTTCCAGCGCCTGCACGGCATGGGCGAGGAATTGTTTGGCGAGATCACCGACCCTAAGGGCCGCGCGCTGCCCTGTCGCGTTTACGCGCCAGTGGGTTCGCATGAGGACTTGTTGCCCTACCTGGTACGCCGCCTGCTGGAGAACGGTGCCAACACTTCCTTCGTCAATCGCATCGTTGACGAGGACATGTCGCTGGAGCAGGTGGTGCAGGACCCGATCAGCGAGGTCGAGCGCACCGGCGCCAGTGCCCATCCGCGTATTCCGCTGCCACCTGACTTGTTTGGTGAGTCGCGACGCAACTCTGCCGGCGTCAACCTGGCTGATGGCGCCGTGCAGGCCGCACTCGCCGCGGCTTGCCAGGCAGCACGGGTCCGTCCCTGGCTGGCGACGCCCATCGTCGGCGGGCGTCCACACCCGGGCAGGCCCAGGCCGGTACTCAATCCGGCACGCCTGTCCGATCAGCTGGGCGAAGTGCACGAGGCGACGGTCGAACTGGTCGACGAGGCCCTGGCGCTGGCGGTTGCCGCACAGCCGAAATGGAATCGCCGCCCGGCGCGGAGCGCGCCGCCATCCTGCGCCGCGCCGCAGATACCCTGGAGGCCGAGCAGGCACGCTTCATTGCGCTATGTGTTGCCGAGGCCGGCAAGACCGTGCCGGATGCCATTTCAGAGCTGCGCGAGGCGGTGGACTTCCTGCGCTACTACGCCCAGCAATGCGAGGAGTTGTTCGGTGCGCCGCTGCCATTGCCCGGTCCGACCGGCGAGAGCAACCGCCTGCAACTGCTGGGTCGCGGCGTGTTTGTCTGCATCAGCCCGTGGAATTTTCCGCTGGCGATATTTGCCGGCCAGGTGGCTGCGGCACTGGCCGCCGGCAACAGCGTGATTGCCAAGCCGGCCGAGCAGACGCCCTTGGTGGCAGAAGCCATGACTCGATTGTTGCTGGAAGCCGGCGTTCCCGCGCGATGTGCTGCATCTACTGCCGGGGGATGGCGCCACGATCGGTGGCGCGGCTGGTGGCGGACGAGCGTGTCGCCGGCGTGGCTTTCACCGGATCGACCGAAACTGCGCGGCTGATCAACCGCCGCCTGGCGGCACGCGACAGCGCGATTGCCGTGCTGATTGCCGAGACCGGTGGACAGAACGCCATGCTGGTGGACAGTTCAGCGCTGCCAGAGCAAGTGGTGAACGATGCGGTGATGTCGGCCTTCAACGCGGCTGGCCAGCGCTGCTCGGCGCTGCGGGTGATGTTCCTGCAGCAGGACATTGCGCCGCGCGTGCTGGAACTGCTGGCGGGGGCCATGGATGAACTGGTGGTCGGGCGACCCTGCCATGCTGGCCACCGACCTTGGGCCGGTGATTGATGCCGAGGCGCTGGCATGCTGGAGCGTCATGCTGCGAAGATCGTGCAGGGCGCGCGCTGGAATCATCGCGGCCCGGCCGGGTCCGGTCGGCAGTGGCCACTACTTTGCGCCGCTGGCGCGTGTCGAGATCGACTCGCTGCGCAGCTGGAGCGCGAGGTGTTCGGGCCGGTGCTGCATATCGTGCAGCTTTGCCGCCGAGGATCTCGATGCATCCTCGGGCAGATAAATGCCAGTGGCTATGGCCTGACCCTGGGCGTGCACAGCCGCATTGATAGCGTGGCGCGCCACGTCGCCGCGCGCGTGCGCGTCGGCAATATCTACGTCAACCGCAACATGATTGGGGCCGTGGTGGGTGTGCAGCCCTTCGGCGGCTGTGGCCTGTCCGGCACCGGTCCCAAGGCCGGCGGTCCGCATTACCTGGCGCGCTTTGCCACCGAGCAGACAGTGACGGTCAATACCGCCGCAGTGGGCGGCAACGCCTCGTTGCTGTCGCTGGGCGAGGACTGAGCCGGCGCCTACATCATCCCGGTTTCAAGCCGCGCCGCCTCGGACATCATCGATCGATCCCAAGGCGGATCGAACACCAGCTCGACATCGGCCAGGCGCACGGTCGGGATGATCTCGATCTTGTCCTTGACGTCGGCCACCAGCACCTCACCCATGCCGCAGCCCGGCGCGGTGAGCGTCATCTTCACCTGCACGTCGCGGCTGCCATCGTCATTGGCCTTGATGGCGCAATCGTAAATCAGGCCGAGGTCCACCACGTTAATCGGGATCTCCGGATCAAAGCAGCCGCGCATCTGTTCCCAGACCAGGCGTTCGACATCAGACTCGGTGGCGCCTTCCGGCAGGGTCGGTGGTGCCACCGCTTCCTTGCCGATGGCATCAGCATCAGCGCCGGCAATGCGAAACAGGTTGCCCTCGACATAGATAGTGAAGCTGCCGCCCAGCGCCTGGGTGATGTAGCCGACGCTGCCGGTGCGCAGCTTGACCTCGAAGCCAGCCGGAATGATGACCGCCGCGACGTCACGCGAGATCACGATGGGCTCATTGGTGTTGCGTCGCATGCCTACTCCGTACTCACGGGCATGGCATCACCGGCCAGCGCCGCATTCAGGGTGTGCCAGCACAGGCTCGCGCACTTGACCCGGGCCGGATAGGCACGCACACCGGCCAGCGCCGCGAGCTTGCCCAGGGTGGGCGCGGGCGCGACGTCCTGCTGGGTCAGCATCTGGTGGACATCAGTGAAACAGCTGGCGGACCTCGGCCACACTCTTGCCCTTGATCGCCTCGCTCATCAGCGAGGCCGAGGCCGTGGAAATGGCGCAACCCTGGCCTTCGAAGCGCACATCCTTGACCCGCCCGCCGTCAACCTCGAGCGTCAGCGCCAGCACGTCGCCGCACAATGGATTGTCGCCGCGCGCCTGCTGGGTAGGCTGTGGCAGGCGCCCAAAATTGCGCGGGCTGCGGTTGTGGTCAACGATGACATCGCGGTAGAGCTCGGCCAGGTCCATCAGCGGAACATCCCGATAGCCTGGCGGATGGCGCGCTCCAGCGCATCAATCTCCGGCAGGGTGTTGTACAGGGAGAATGAGGCGCGTGCGGTGGCGGGCACGCCAAAGAATTGCATGACGGGCATGGCACAGTGGTGCCCGGTGCGGATTGCCACGCCCTCGGCGTCGGCAATGGTACCCAGGTCATGCGGATGCACACCGTCAACGACGAAAGACACCAGGCCGGACTTGTCCGGGGCCGTGCCAATGATGCTCAGGCCGGGAATGGCTTGCACGCGCTCGGTGGCGTAGTCCAGCAACTGCTGTTCCCAGGCAGCAATGGCCTCCAGGCCGGCGTGCTCGAGGTAATCGATGGCCGCCGCCAGGCCGACAGCACCGCTGATGTTGGGAGTGCCGGCCTCAAATCGCCAAGGCAGCGCGTTGTAAGTGGATTTTTCAAAGGCGACGGTGAGGATCATGTCGCCGCCACCCTGCCAGGGCGGCATCCCGGCGAGGACCGACTCGCGGGCATACAGCACGCCGATGCCGGTGGGCCCGTACATCTTGTGGCCGGAGAACGAATAGAAGTCACAGTCCAGCGCTGCCACATCAACGCGCCGGTGGGGCACGGCCTGGGCGCCGTCCACCAGGGTGATAATGCCACGCGCTCTCGCCGCTGCGATCATCTCAGCCACTGGCAGGACGGTGCCCAGTGCATTGGAAACTTCAGTGAAGGCCGCGATGCGGGTCCTAGGCCCCAGCATCGACAGATAGGCTTCATGATCGACCACGCCACGACGATCCATGGGTACGACGCGCAGTCTCGCACCGGTCTGCTCACATACCATCTGCCAGGGCACGATATTGGCGTGGTGCTCCAGCCAGGTGATGAGGATCTCGTCGCCGGGCTGCAGTCGTGGCCGCGCAAAGGACTGCGCCACCAGGTTGATGGCCTCGGTGGTGCCACGCACGAAGACGATCTCGCGCTCGCTTGCGGCATTGATGAATCGACGTACACGCTCGCGCGCACCCTCGTACAGGGCGGTGGCCTCCTGCGAAAGTGTGTGTACACCGCGATGCACATTGGCGTGATGCTGGCGCTGGTAGTTGGCCACGGCGTCGATGACGGCCTGCGGTTGCTGGGCCGAGGCGGCGTTATCCAGGTAAGCCAGCGCCCGCCCGTTCACCTGCCGTGACAGCACGGGAAAATCCTGGCGCAGCGCCGCGACATCCAGTGGCGGTGTCTTGAGTGCTGCAGCCATCAGCGAAAACTCCGGATCAAATCGCGATCCGGCAGGCGACCGACGACACGTTCCTCGACGTAGCTGCGCAGGGCCGGGTCCTTCAGGCCCAGGATGATGTCCTCGCAGAAGGCGAAGGTGAGCAGGCCGCGTGCCGTCTCGGGATCGAGGCCGCGCGATAACAGGTAGAACAATTGTGTTGGATCGAGCGTGCCGATGGTGGCGCCATGCTGGCAACGCACGTCATCGGTCATGATCTCGAGTTGTGGCCGCGCATTGATCTCCGCCAATGGCGTCAATAGCAGGTTGCGGCTGGACTGGCGTGAATCCGCACCCGCGCCTTCCGGGCGTACGACGATGCGGCCATTGAATGCACCGCGGCCACGGTCGGCGCCGATGCCACGGTAGTCCTGGACGGTCATGGTGGCGGGAGCCACGTGCTCGACACGCGTGTACAGGTCGGCCTGACGCTCGCCATCCACCATGAACAGGCCTGATAACTGGCTTGAGGCGCCGCGCCCGGCGAGTGAGAGTTGCAGCGTGGAGCGCACAGTGCGCCCGCCCAATACGAACAGGATCTGCTCGTAGCGGCTGTTGGCAGATTGCTGCACCGAAATCGTCTCAACGTGGGTCGCGCCGGCACCGGCCTCGATGAGGCGCACATGCCTGAGCTGGGCATCGGCGCCGATCTGCAGGTTTGCGGCAAAGTTCAGCAGGCCCTGGGACTGCTCATCCGGCGTGACATGTTCGATCAGTGTGAGCTTTGCGCCCGCACCCACCTGGACCACCATGCGCTGGTGCCGGGCGCCAGTCAGGGGCACGGCATGATTGATGCGCAGAGCCTCACTGGGTGCAGTGTCCCCAGCAATCCTGATCAGCGTGCCGTCATGGGTGAAGGCCTCGGCCAGCAGCGCATAGCGTTCATCGGCCGTATCGCCGGGGACAGGTAGCAGCCCGGCGGCGAGCGTTGGCTCGCGTGCCATCAGGGCGGCAAGGCCATCAATCTGGATTCCGTTTGCTCCTGGCGTGTCGTTTTTGGCGGCAGGCGCCAGTGCGAAATCAAGCGCCTCGATGCGTGCGTGATCCAGGTACTTCCAGTTCTCGTCGCGGCGATTTGGCAGGCCGGCCTGCTGCAGTCGGGCCATCGCCTCGGCGCGACGCGCAGTCCAGGCGGGTCCGCCCGGCAAGCGAGCTGCGGCCCCGGCGTGCTGCTGCAGGATGCGCTGGATGGCAGTGCTGGGGCTCATGCTGCCTCGCCGTCCCCCAGCAACCAGTCATAGCCGCGCTGCTCCAGTTCCAGTGCGAGTTCCTTGCCGCCTGAACGCACGATGCGCCCGGCCACCAGCACATGCACCTGGTCGGGGACCACGTAGTCCAGCAGGCGCTGGTAATGGGTCACCATGACAATGGCGCGGTCAGGTGAGCGCAGCGCATTGACGCCATCGGCAACGACTTTCAGCGCATCGATGTCGAGCCCGGAATCAGTCTCATCGAGCAGCGCCAGCGTCGGCTCCAGGATGCTCATTTGCAGCACCTCATTGCGCTTCTTCTCGCCGCCCGAGAAGCCCTCGTTGACACCGCGGTTAAGGAAGCTCTCGTCCATCTTCATGCGCTTCATGGTCTCGCGCACGCGGCCGAGAAAATCAAAGGCATCCAGTTCCGCCTCGCCGCGGTGGCGACGCTGGGCATTGAGGGCCGCCTTCAGCAGGTAGCTATTGTTCACGCCGGGAATTTCCACCGGGTACTGGAAGGCGAGAAAAACGCCACGCCGCGCGCGCTCCTCTGGGGCCAGGGCCAGCAAGTCTTCGCCCAGGTAGCGGGCACTGCCGGCGGTAATTTCCAGTCCGGGCCGGCCAGCCAGCGCACCGGTCAGCGTGCTCTTGCCGGAGCCGTTGGGCCCCATGATGGCGTGCACTTCGCCGGCACGGACGGTCAGAGACAGGCCCTTGAGGATGTCGCGCTTTCCGGCACGCGCCTTGAGGCCACTGACTTGCAGGATAATTTCTGGCTTGCTCATGTCTTGATCCTTCACGGCCATCAGCCCACGGCGCCTTCCAGGCTCACGGCCAGGAGGTTCTGGGCCTCGACGGCAAATTCCATCGGCAACTCGCGGAATACCTGCTTGCAGAAGCCGTTGACGATCATGTTGACCGCGTCCTCAGCAGAGATGCCGCGCTGCAGGCAATAGAACAACTGGTCCTCGGAAATCTTCGAGGTGGTGGCCTCGTGCTCGATCACCGCTGTCGGGTTCTTCACCTCGACGTAGGGGAAGGTGTGGGCGCCGCAATCCGGGCCCATCAGCAATGAATCGCACTGGGTGTGGTTACGCGCGCCCTCGGCGCTGGCGAGCACCTTGACCAGGCCGCGATAGGCGTTCTGGCCGTGACCTGCGGAAATACCCTTGGAGACAATGGTCGAGCGGGTGTTTCGACCCATGTGGATCATCTTGGTGCCGGTGTCGGCTTGCTGGTAGTGATTGGCCAGCGCCACCGAATAGAACTCACCTACCGAGTTTTCGCCGCGCAGGATGCAGCTGGGGTACTTCCAGGTGATGGCCGAGCCGGTTTCCACCTGGGTCCAGGAGATCTTCGAATTGCGGCCACGGCAGTCGCCGCGCTTGGTGACGAAGTTGTAGATGCCACCAACGCCATTCTCGTCGCCCGGGTACCAGTTCTGCACGGTCGAGTACTTGATCTGGGCGTCATCGAGCGCCACCAGTTCCACCACCGCCGCATGCAGCTGGTTCTCGTCGCGCATCGGCGCAGTGCAGCCCTCCAGGTAGCTCACCTGCGAACCCTCGTCCGCGATGATCAGCGTGCGCTCGAACTGGCCGGTGTTGGCGGCATTGATGCGGAAGTAGGTCGACAGCTCCATCGGGCAACGCACGCCCTTGGGGACGTAGACAAAGGATCCATCGGTGAACACGGCCGAGTTCAGCGTGGCGTAGAAGTTATCGGTGATCGGCACGACGGTGCCGAGGTAGCGCTCGATCAGTTCGGGATGGGTCTTCACCGCCTCGGAGAAGGATCCGAAGATCACCCCGGCCTCGGCCAGGCGCGACTTGAAGGTGGTGGCGACCGAGACGCTGTCAAATACCGCATCAACGGCCACACCGGCCAGCCGCGCGCGCTCGTGCAGCGGGATGCCGAGCTTGTCGTAGGTCTCCAGCAGCTTGGGGTCCACCTCGGCGAGGCTCTTCGGTGCGTCCTTGTTCTGCTTCGGCGCCGAGTAATAGGAGATCGCCTGGAAGTCGATCTTTGGATAGTGGACCCGCGCCCAGCTGGGCTCGCGGCTCTTGAGCCAGTGCCGGTAGGCCTTGAGGCGCCAGTTGAGCAGGAATTCCGGCTCGCCCTTCTTGGCCGAGATGAAGCGGATGACGCTCTCATCCAGCCCCGGTGGCACGGTGTCGCTCTCGATGTCCGTGACAAAGCCGTGGCGGTATTTCTGGCCTACCAGCGAGTCGAGTTCCGGATTGCTGGACACCGCCTAGCTCCCCGGCATCCGGTTCAGTGGCCGCCAACCACCGACCGCATGGCGCAGGTCGGGTTGGGAAATCTTGCCGTTACGAGCCGTCAGGTCAGTCAGGCGTACTTCAGTCAGGGCCTGGCGTATGGCGACATTGACGCGCTGCCAGCTGTGCCCGACCTGGCAATTTTCCTCAAGCTCGCAGAGGCTCTGGTGGCTTGAGCATTCGGTCAGCGAGACCGGACCCTCGACCGCATCGATGATGTCCGAGGCGCTGATCTCACTCGCCGCACGTGCCAGTTGGTAGCCGCCACGAGCGCCACGCACCGAGACCACCAGGCCGGCGCGCTGCAGTTCCTTCAGCAGCTTGCTCACCGTGGGCAGGCCAACACCGGTTTTTTCGGCCAGCCCGGTGGCTGAGCAAAGGCCCGCGTCCTGTTCGGACAGGCCGGCCAGGATCACGGTGGCGTAGTCGGTCAACTTGCTGATTCTCAGCATCAGGGCTCCAGGCAATGGCCGGGAATTTTAAACAGGACGATTTTAGTCCTATAACACCTGAAAGGGTAGTGGACCGTGATGCTCTGGTATCCTTCGCCGCTCGCTGCGGCCGTCTGCCGCAGCTGGAAACAAAGCAGAGGAATGCCAAAAATGAACAGTGTGGAACTGCAGAAGATCGCAAAGGCCATGGTGGCCCCGGGCAAGGGAATCCTTGCCGCCGATGAATCCAACGGCACCATCAAGAAGCGCTTCGACCAGATCAAGGTGGAATCCACCTTTGAGTCGCGTCGCGCCTATCGCGACCTGCTGTTCTCGGCTGCTGGCGTAGAGCAGCATATTTCCGGCGTCATCCTCTATGACGAGACACTGCGCCAGCAGTCGGCGGATGGCACGCCCTTCCCGGCCAAGCTCGCCGGCCTCGGCATCGTGCCGGGCATCAAGGTGGACCAGGGCGCCAAGGCACTGCCGGGCTTCCCGGGCGAGACCATCACCGAGGGCCTCGATGGCCTGGCCACGCGCCTGGCCGAGTACCACAAGCTGGGCGCGCGCTTTGCCAAGTGGCGCGCGGTAATCGACATTGCCGAGGACATCCCCAGCGCGTTTGCGATTGATGCCAACGCCCATGCCCTGGCGCGCTACGCGGCGCTGTGCCAGGCCGCGGGCATCGTGCCAATCGTCGAGCCGGAAATTTTGATGGATGGCGCGCATTCCATCGAGCGCTGCGAGGAAGTGACCGACGCCGTGCTGGTGAGCGTGTTTGACCAGCTCTATGCCCATCGCGTGCTGCTGGAGGGCATGGTGCTGAAGCCAAACATGGTGATCGCCGGCAAGAAGTGCCCGAACCAGGCCAGCGCCAGCCAGGTGGCCGAAGCCACCGTGCGTTGCCTGAAGCGTCGCGTTCCCGCGGCGGTGCCGGGCATCGCCTTCCTCTCCGGCGGACAAAGCGAAGCCGATGCCACGCTGCACCTGTCGCTGATGAATCGCCTGGGGCCGCTGCCCTGGGAACTCAGCTTCAGCTACGGGCGTGCCCTGCAGCAAAGCGCACTCGATGCCTGGCGTGGCGAGGCGGGCAAGGTCGCGGCAGCACAAAAGGTCTTCCTGCGCCGTGCGGGCTTCAACGGCCTGGCGCGCAGCGGCAAGTACGATGCGGCGATGGAGCAGGCTGCCTGAGTGTCAGCCAGCACTAGCGCCATCGAGGTTCGCGGGCTTTCGCTGTCCATTGGTGGCCGGCCGATCTTCAAGGAACTGGACCTGGACTTTGCCCGCGGCAAGGTCAGTGCCGTCATGGGTCCCAGCGGCACCGGCAAGACCACGCTTCTGCGCCTGGTCACCGGTCAGCTGATGGCCGACAGCGGCACAGTGACGGTCGAAGGGCAGGACGTGGCCGGGCTTGATCGCAAGGGCATCTACGCCATGCGCCGGCGCATGGGCATGCTGTTCCAGAATGGCGCGCTGCTCACCGACCTCGATGTCTTTGAGAATGTCGCGTTCCCGCTGCGTGAACACACGCGCCTGCCTGAGGCCTTGTTGCGCCACATCGTGCTGACCAAGCTTGAGGCCGTGGGACTGCGTGGTGCAGCGCGACTGATGCCGTCGGAGCTCTCGGGTGGCATGGCGCGCCGGGTCGCGCTGGCGCGTGCCATCGTCATGGATCCGAAGATCCTGATCTATGACGAGCCCTTCGTCGGCCTCGACCCGATATCCCTGGGCGTGGTGCTACGCCTGATCCGCCAGCTGAATGACGCGCTGGGACTCACCAGCATTGTGGTCTCGCACGACGTGCGGGAAATATCTGCCGTTGCCGACTGGAGCTACCTACTGAGCGGTGGCCGGGTGGTCGCTTCTGGCGCGCCGGCAGAGCTGGCACGGGGAGAGCAGCCCGAGCTTCGGCAATTCATGCAGGGCCTGGCCGATGGGCCGGTGCCCTTTCACTATCCCGCGCCTGCCTATGAGCAGCAGCTCTCCGAGTGGTCCCACTGATGGCAGGCCTGGGCCGGGAAATGAGCGGCGGCTTCCGCGGCACAGTCTCGGCCCTGGGGGCCTATGCGCTTTTTGCCGCGCGCCTGGCCGTGGAAACGCCACGGGCCCTGCTGCGCTTCAGGCTGGTGGTGCACCAGGTCCACAATGCCGGCGCCTTGTCGCTGGTCATCATCATGCTGTGCGGGCTGTTTGTCGGCATGGTGCTGGGCCTGCAGGGCTACGACCTACTGCAGCGTTTTGGTTCCGAGGAATCCCTCGGCACCGCCGCGGCATTGGGCTTGTTGAAGGAACTGGGTCCGGTGGTCACGGCATTGCTGTTTGCCGGCCGCGCCGGCACGGCGCTGGCCTCGGAACTGGGCCTGATGCGTGCCACCGACCAGCTTTCGGCCATGGAGATGATGGCCGTCGATCCCATCCGTCGCGTGGTCATGCCGCGTTTCCTCGGTGGCGTCATCGCCATGCCGCTCCTGGCCGCGGTGTTCAGCATGATCGGCCTGTTTGGTGCGCAGCTGGTCGGCGTGCAGTTGATGGGCGTGGATTCCGGGCAGTTCTGGTCGCAGATGCAAGCAGCGGTGGAACTGGCCGATGTCATGGAAGGCGTGATCAAGAGCGTGGTGTTTGGTGTCGCCTGCAGCCTGATCGCGGTCTACGAAGGATTTCATGCCCAACCCACCGCCGAAGGTGTGGGTCGGGCGACGACGCGCACAGTGGTAACGTCCTCGGTGACGGTGCTGTTGCTCGACTACATGCTGACGGCCGTATTGATCTAGAGGAGTAAGGACATGCGCCAGACGCGTGCCATTGAATTCGGGACCGGATTGTTCGTGTTGCTGGGCTTTGCCGCGCTCTTCTTCCTGGTGACGCAGATCACCAGCCGGGAAGTGTCGTTCGGCAATGGCGGCTACCGACTCACTGCGCTGTTTGACCAGGTCGGTGGGCTGAAGCCCGGCGCGCCGGTGTCCATGTCCGGTGTCACCATCGGCCGCGTCGAGCGCATCGAGTACGACTTCAACGAGTACCGTGCGCTGGTCACGCTGCGTGTTGACCGCCAGTACGACCGCATTCCCGAGGACAGCGACGCCAGCATCTTCACCGCCGGACTGCTGGGCGGGCAGTATGTCGGCATTGGCCCGGGCGGCTCGGAAACTTTCCTGGTGGATGGCAATCGAATCAATTTCACTCAGTCGGCCATCGTGCTGGAGAACCTGATCAGCAAGTTCCTGTTCTCCAAGGCCACTGAAGAAACACCGCCGGCGCCCGCAGGAGAAGCTGAATGATGAAGCGCAGCCTGGCCATACTGGCCTTGTCCCTCTGCACACTGTCCGCCTGGGCTCAGGCCGCGGTGGCGCCGGGCCCGGCGCCGCAGGAATTGATCCAGACTTCGGCCGAGAATTTGCTGCAGGCGCTGGATGCTGATCGCAAGGCGATCCAGGCGGATCCCACGCGGGTGGACCGCCTGGTTGACACCATCCTGCTGCCGAGCTTTGACACCGACTATTCCGCACGCCTGGTGCTGGGCAAGCACTGGCGCACTGCGACGCCGGTCCTGCGCCAGCGCTTTACCGACGCCTTCTATCAGTCGCTGCTGCGTAACTACGGAACAGCCCTGGCCGAGTTCACCGCCGAACGCATGGCCTTCCTGCCGTTTCGTGGTGACCTGGCCAGCGGCCAGGCCACGGTACGCACTGAAGTGAAGCGCCTCGACGGCACGCGCGTGCCGGTCAATTTCTCGTTGCGGGCGACGCCTGCGGGCTGGAAGGCCTGGGACGTCACTATCGAGGGCATTTCCTACGTGCGCAATTTCCGCAGCGACGTTGGCAGTGAAGTCGAGCAGCGCGGCTTGCTGGCAGTGATCGAACGCCTAGAGGCCGACAACAAGAAGCGCCAGGCGCAGGCGAGCTAGCCATGCAGGATGGACTGCAGCGAGTCAGCGAAGGTCTTTACCGCTTGTCGGGCAGCATCAGTTACGACAACGCCGAGCACTGGTTGGCGCAAGGCGAGCAGGCCTGGGCCGAGCAGCCTGAGGTGGAGCTCGACCTGTCGGGACTGGAAGCCGGTGACTCGGCGGGCCTGGCGGTGCTCATCGAGTGGTGCCTGGCGGCTCGCCGTCGGGGTCACCTGATGCGCTGCCAGGCATTGCCCAAGGGCATGGCAGTGATCGCCGGTCTAGGCGGCGTTGCTGAGTTGCTGCAGGGTGATCGGCCCTAGGGCTGTTGTTCCGGATCTTCCAGCGGATCTTCCAGCAGCTCATCCGCCGGCACATCGCCGTCATGCACCAGGTAATTGCGTCGCTGCAGGGTGGCGTTGCGGATGAAGGCATAGCGGTCGTAGGCATCCTCGACCAGCGCCTCGGCACTCAGCAATTCCGCGCGCAGTGACACGACAGCTACCACCGCCAGTGCGGCGCGCTCCCCGGTCTTGACGTCAAGTTGCGTGCGCAGGTCAGCCGCAGCGTCAGCGACCAGCGCGGTACTGTCGCGCAGTGTCGAGGGCCCGAGCAGCGGCAGCACCACATAGGGCCCGGGGCCAAAGCCCCAGCGCCCGAGCGTCTGGCCGAAATCCTCCGCATTGCGCTTGAGCCCGACGTCCGTTGCGGGATCAAGCAGGCCGGCCAGACCCAGCGTCGAATTGAGGGTGAAGCGGACCAGGTCAATGCCGAAGTCCTTCAGCTTGAATTGCAGCAGGTCATTGGCAATGGTGACTGGGAAGGACAGGTGGGTCATCAAGTTGCTGATGCCTTGCTGCACCGGGCGTGGCGCGTGATTCCTGTAGCCGGTGGCCACCGGCTTGAGGATGGCTTCATCCACGGCATTGTTGAAGCGATCCGTGGTGCGGTTCATCCGCTCCCAGGGATCACCCGGTGTCGGGGTGGCAGGAGTGCTGGCACATCCGGCCAACAGGCCCAAGGCCAGCATCGCCGCGAAAGCCTGCGGCAGCGTACGGTCATTCATGGGCCCACTCGTCCGTATTGGAATTCTTGGGGCGAGTCTAGCGTGTGCGGCGCTCTTCGTCGCGCTTCGGGCTGGCCGGACCGGCGATCTCGCGCTCGCGCCGGCCCTTGGGCAGGTATTCCTGCAGTTCCTTGATGCGCGCCTCGAAGCGTTCACGCTGCACGCTGTTGAGCTCCGGCACAGCCTGCGCCAGCTTGAGCTGGTCAATGGCCAGCGCCAGGTCGCCACCAATGACGTGATACTCAGACATGTAGTAGTAAGCGTCGGCGGTGTCGCCGGCGGCGTTGGCCGCCATCGCCGTGGTCCGTGCCTGCTCCGGCGTTGGCGGCACGTTGTTGAACAGGTCCAGCAGCACCAGGTGGGCGCGCCGCGCGTCGCCGGCGCGCATCAGTACTTCGGCATAGCGCATGGTGACCGGCACATTGCGCGGGAACAATTCCATGGCGCTTTCCAGTTGCGCGCGTGAGGCCGGCAGGTCGCCGCTGGCCAGCAGGGCCTGGCCCAGCGTGGTGTGGTAGGGCGTTAACTCGGGATGGCGTTCCACCAGGTCCCGCAGCAGGACGATGGCTTCATCGGCGGCGCCGGCGCGCATCAGCGCCAATGCGCGACCGTAGACCTCACCGTCGGTCGAGGGCGTGTCAGCGTTGGCGGCGTCCCGATAGAGGTCGCGAAACGGCGTTTCCGGCGGCATCGTTTCCACCAGGGCGCGTTCGCGCATGAGCGCATAACTGCTGCTTTCGGTTACCGCGGGCTGGCCATATTGCAGGGCGCGCTCGCGAGTCTCGGCAATGCGCTCGGTGGTGACCGGGTGGGTACGCAGCAACTCAGGAATGTTGCGACCGGCGCCACCGGTGCGCTGGTGCATGGTCCAGAAGAAATTGGCCATGCCATGGGGGTCGAAGCCTGATGACGCCAGGATGGTCATGCCGACGCGGTCGGCCTCTGACTCGTTGCTGCGGGTAAAGCCAATCTGCTGCTGTATGGCCAGGCCCTGGGCCGCCGTGACCGTGCCGGCGATCGCATCGCCAGGCAGGCCAGTGGCTGCACCGATGAGGATGGCCGCCAGCACTGCTGCCGCCGAGACCAGGTTGGTACGGCCTGCATTCTGGATGGAGCGGGCGATATGGCGCTGGGTGACGTGGGCAATCTCGTGCGCCAGGACGCCCGCGAGTTCGCTCTCCGAGCGTGTTGACGTCAACAGTCCGGCATTGATGCCGATGAAGCCGCCCGGCAGCGCAAAGGCATTGATGCCTGAGTCCTTGACCACGAAGAAGGTGAAGCGATAGCCGCCCTCATGCGCGTGGCTGGCAAGACGCTGGCCCAGCGCCTGTATGTACTCATTGATCTCCGGATCCTCTAGCAGCTGGCCGGCATCACGCAGGCCGCGCAGGATCATCATCCCGATCCTGAATTCATCTGCCTGCGACAGCAGCGTTGTCGCCGGATTGCCGATGTCTGGCAGGTTGCCGCCGGGCACGATCTGGGCCAGGGCGCCGGGCGCGGGCAGGCCCATGACGATCGCGAGCAGCAGGGCAAGGCACCGGTTCATTCAGTAGTTCTCCGCATCGCCCGATAGACCGGCGGGGAACCCGCGGGTTCCCCGGCCACCACGCTCAGAGCACCTCGGAGGCGTGGTCGGCCAGTCGCGAGCGCTCACCGCGAACCAGCGTGACGTGGCCGGAATGCGCCCAGCCGCGGAAGCGATTGACGACATAGGTCAGCCCTGAGGTGGTTTCGGTCAGGTAGGGCGTATCAATCTGCCCAATATTGCCCAGGCACACCAGCTTGGTGCCGGGGCCGGCACGGGTGACCAGCGCCTTCATCTGCTTGGAGGTCAGGTTTTGTGCCTCATCGAGGATCAGGTAGCGATTGAGGAAAGTGCGCCCGCGCATGAAGTTCAGCGAGCGGATCTTGATGCGATGGCGCAGCAGGTCCTGGGTCGCGGCCCGGCCCCAGCTGCCGCCTTCCTGGCTCTGGGTCAATACTTCCAGGTTGTCCATCAGCGCGCCCATCCAGGGCTCCATCTTTTCCTCCTCGGTGCCTGGCAGGAAACCGATGTCCTCGCCCAGTGGAATGGTCACGCGCGTCATGATGATTTCGCTGAAGCGGTTGGTTTCCAGGGTCTGCAGCAGGCCCGCCGCCAGCGTCAGCAGCGTCTTGCCGGTGCCGGCCGGCCCGAGGATGGTGACGAAGTCGACTTCTGGATCGAGCAGCAGGTTCAGCGCGAAATTCTGCTCGCGGTTGCGCGCATTGATGCCCCAGACTGCATGGCGCTCGCCGCGATAGTCCTGGGTCAGCTCCAGCGTGGCACAGTCATCCTCGACAAAGCGCACCGTGGCCTCGAAGCCTTGCTCGCCCGGCTGGTGCACGAACTGGTTCGGCTGCCAGTCACGGACAATCTCGCCGCGGATCCGGTAAAAGGTGCGGGCCTGTTCCTGCCAGGACTCGACATTGCCAGCCAGCGAATCCCAGAAATCCGCGCGCAACTCGATGACGCCAGTCGCGAGCAGGTCAGCGTCCTCGATGGTGCGGTCGTTGTAGTAGTCCTCGGCATGAACGCCGAGGATGGCGGCCTTGATGCGCAGGTTGATGTCCTTGGACACCAGCGTGACGCGTGTATCGCGCAGCTCCAGTTGCAGGGCCAGGGTGTAGCCGAGCAGGGCATTGTCGATGCCGTGTCCTGGCAGCGTGTCCGGCAGCCCCGCTGCCAGTCGCCGCGTCTGGAAGAACAGCCGGCCACCGGGCGGCTTCTTGCCGTGGTTGGTGCTGCGCCCGCTGGGTAGCTCCAGGCCGGAATCGATTTGCTCCTTGCTGGCGCTGGCCATCAACTCGTCGAGGAAGCGGCTGACCTGGCGCACGTTACGTGCCGACTCTGACAGTCCCTTCTTGCCGGCATCGAGTTCCTCCAGCACGTCCATGGCGAGGAAGATGTCGTGTTCCTCGAAACGGAAGATGGCCGCGGGATCGTGCATCAGCACGTTGGTGTCCAGAACGAAAGCCCGGCGTCCCGTCGGCGGGGCGCTGGCCTTGCCGCGGCTCAAGCGCAATCCTCGCGCAGGGCGGTAAGTACGGCTTCGGCGTGACCCGTAACCTTCACCTTGCGCCATTCACGCTGCAGCTTGCCATCAGCACCTATCAGGAAGGTGCTGCGCTCGATGCCCATGAGCTTGCGTCCGTACATGTTCTTCTCCCGCCAGGCGCCAAAACGCTCGGCCAGCGCATGCTCTGGATCCGACCCTAGGTGAAAGGGAAACTTGAACCTGGCGCGAAATCTCTCATGCGCCGCCAGGGTATCGGTGGAAACCCCGAGGATGACCGCGCCGGCGCGACGGAACCTGGCATGCAGGGTGGCAAAGTCCTGGCCCTCGCGGGTGCAGCCGGGTGTGTTGTCGCGCGGGTAGAAGTAGAGGACCAGGGGCTGGCCGGCGTGGTCGGCGAGCCTGAATGTGCCGTCCGTGCTTTCGATGCGAAAGCCGCGGACTTTCTTGCCGAGGGTGACTGCAGTCATGCGTCGGGGGCCTCCCAAAAGTGGCTGGGTTCAGCTCTTCACCGGCTCCAGGATGGCGTCGAGGTTGAACTGGTCACAGAAATCCATGAATTCCTCGCGCAGCGCGCCAACATGGATTCGCGACGGGATGTTGATGACCAGGTAGACGGAGAACATCTGCGCGCCGGTATGCGCCGCCGCATAGCTGCGCGTGGACAGCTCGCCAATATCGATGCCCTTGGAGGAGAAGAACCCGGACAGGCCGGCGACGATCCCGCCCTGGTCCAGGCACACCACGTCCACCGAGTAGGGAACCATGTCCTCGCGGGCCGGGCGCTGTGCCGTGCGGCGCAGCTGCAGCGTTATGCCGCTGGCCTCCGCAATCCGCGCCAGCTCGGACTCGATGCGGGCAATGGCGTGCCAGTTGCCGGCGACCAGCAGCAGCATGGCGAATTCCGTGCCGAGCGCGGTCATGCGGCTCTCGGTGATATTGCCGCCGCAATCCGTGATGGTCTTGGTCAGCTCGTGGATCAGGCCGATGCGGTCAGTGCCGACTGCTGAAATCGCGAGGAGTTGTTTCATGAGCCCACTGCAGGATCCGGGCGGTCAGTGTAACGGGATCATCCCCCCGGCGAAACGCTGTTGCAGGCTCGCCTTGCACAAGGCGCCCGCGCGCCAGTACGATCGCGCCTCCCATGGGCCCCCCGACCGGAGGCTGAATGTTCCGCGGCAGCATCGTCGCGCTGGTCACGCCGATGACCGATTCCGGAGCGGTGGATTTTCCCGCCTGGATGCGCTTGCTCGACTGGCATCTGCAGCAGGGCAGCGACGGCGTAGTGGTGGCCGGGACCACCGGCGAGTCTTCAACCCTGACACCGGCCGAGGTCGCTGAATTGCTGCGTATTGCTGTCGAGCACCTCGGTGGCAAGATGCCGGTGATTGCCGGAACCGGCAGCGCCTCAACCGCACGTTCAATCGAGATGACCCGCGCCGCCTGTGAGCAGGGCGTGGACGGCGTGCTGGTGGTGGTGCCTTATTACAATCGTCCGACCCAGGAGGGCTTGTACCGGCACTTCAGCGTCATTGCTGATTCCGCCAGCGTGCCCCTGATCCTGTACAACGTTCCCTCGCGCACTGCCTGCGACCTGCTGCCGGAGACGGTCGAGCGCCTTGCCAGCCATGCGCAGGTGATCGGCATCAAGGAAGCCACGGGCAGCATTGAGCGTGGCCAGGAGATCCTCGCGCGTTGCGGCGATGACTTCCTGCTGCTGTCGGGGGATGACGCCAGTTGCCGGGCCCTGGTGGCGGCCGGCGCCCAGGGAGTCATCACGGTCACCGGAAATGTGGTGCCTGGCCTGATGCACGCCATGATCGAGGCTGCGCTGGTCGGCGACCAGGCCCGCGCCGCGGAACTTGATGCGCGCATGGCGGGTCTGCATCGGGACCTGTTCATTGAAAGCAACCCGGCTCCCGCTAAATGGGCGCTGGCGCGCATGGGATGGATCGGCGACAGTATTCGCCTGCCGCTGGTATCGCTGCCTGAAAATTGTCATGAAGCCGTCCGCGCCGCGATGCGCGCTGCGGGCGTGGAAGCCTGAGGAAACCGAACATGAGAGCCTGGATCGTTATCGTGCTGGTCGGACTGCTGGCGGGTTGTAGCCTGTTTCGGGCGGATACCCAGGAATGCCGCAAGTCGGCCGCTTACGAGTCGGCGGGTGAAATACCCGCCCTGCAGGTGCCCGAGGGTACCGACCTGCCCGATACGCGAAATGCACTGCGGGTTCCCCAGATTGAGCGCACGGCGCCGCCGCGGGGAGGATGCCTGGATACGCCTCCGCAGTATCGATCAGCGACCACCCCGCCGGCGGGCTGAACTCGGCGGTTGCCGGGTGAATGGCGCTCCGGTAGGCTGCGCCCCCTCGCGGAGAGGTGGCCGAGTGGTCGAAGGCGCTGGACTGGAATTCCAGTAATACCCACAAGGTATTCGTGGGTTCGAATCCCACCCTCTCCGCCAGTTGTCAGGGAAAAGGGGCTATCGCAGCCCCTTTTTTCGTTGCCGGGCGCCCGGGCAGCGGGAAATTCAGTCGTCTTCCCCCGGGCGGCGGGCGTCGCCACCGGCAATGACCGATTCATAGGCACTAACGAAGGCCCGCAGGAAGGCCGCCGGCAATCCGGCGTCGGCGGTCTGGGCAACGCTGCGAAAGGTCTCGCAGTAGCGGTTCCACAGCCGCGCCTTGGACTCATTGCTGGCGGTCGCGGAATTCTGGCCCAGCTGACGTTCGAGTTCAGCCGGATCCAGCCTTTCCAGCAGGGCAGCCACCGCCTGGGCCATGGCCGCAGACACGGCAAGTTCATGATTGCGGGTGCGCGAATACTGGGCGCGGACTTCGTCGACCGCGCGCGCATCACCGGTACCGCGCCCTGACAGCAACATTTCCAGCAACTGGTCGACTGCCGCCAACTGCACCAGGCGGCCGGTGGCGTCGCCCTTCAGGGTGCCGGAGTTGACGCCAAAATCCCGGGCAAAGTCAGTACGTGTGCGGGTCAGTTCGGAGAAGCCGATCAGCGACTCGCGCAGCACCAGGCCGGCGTGATGCAAGGCTGCAGCACGCGCTTCCACCGACAAGGTGTTGGGATCAAAGCCCGCCCCCTTGCACAGGGCCTGCAGGCCAGGCCACATGTCTTTTTCTGCTGCTGCAGCCCGGGCGCTGTGGGTTTCGCGTCGCGGCGGGCGCTCGGCGACCACGGCGCTTCGATGGTTGGCCATGAGGGTCTGGGCAGCGGCATCTTCCTCGAACTGTGGCCGGGCAGGACCCTCGTCCATGTCGACCACGATGTTGAATTCACCGATACGCAGCTTGTCGCCATTGCGCAAGGGGTGCTCGCGGTCGCGGCCCAGCGGGCTGCGTGCGCCATTGACAAAGGTGCCGTTGGTGCTGAGGTCGCGCAGCCACCAGCTGCCGTCGCGATAGAGGACCTCGGCGTGCACCGAAGAAACGTAGCGTTCGCCGTCGGCCAGGACCCAGTCGTTGTCGTCGCGGCGGCCGATCTGGCCACCCATGGGGCCGGCCTGCCAGCGGCGCTGGAACGTCTCCGGCGAACTAACCTCGCCAACGATCCGGAATCTCGGAGCCATGAAATCCTTCCTCGGCTACGCGGCCTGCATCCTTCGGGCCGGCAGGGGTGGGATCCGGATCGTATAATACCGCCCCCATCCCCTGAGGCCGCCGGATTCACATTATGGCCAACAGCCATATCTACAAGGTCATGTTTGTCAGCCAGGGCCGGGTCTACGAGGTTTACGCCCGTAAGGTCAGCCATGGCAGCCTGTTCGGCTTCATTGAAGTCGAGGAATTGGTATTCGGCGAGCGCAGCAGCGTAGTGGTGGATCCGGGCGAGGAGAAGATCAAGGCGGAATTTGCCGGGGTCAAGCGCAGCTACCTGCCGCTGCACTCGATATTGCGCATTGACGAGGTGCGCAAGCAGGGGGTCAGCAAAGTATCAGCGCTGGAAGGCGGGAATGTGACGCCGTTCCCTGTTCCGCTGTACCCGGCCGGGTCCGATCCCGGATCGAAGCGCTAGCCCCCTGATGCTGATCGTCGCAGGCGCCACTGCCCTTTCTGAATTCCGCATCGAGAAACTGCTGGCGTCCCTGCAGCAGATCGAAGCCTCGGTCCATGCCCTGTCGGTGCACTACTGCTATTTCGTCGATCTGGATGGGGCGCTGACGGCACAAGAGCGTGGTCGACTGGATCGCTTGCTCGGCGAGCCCGGCGATCCGGTCAGACGACCGCCGGGCGATTCACAGGTGCTGGTGGTACCGCGACCCGGGACCACGTCGCCCTGGTCGAGCAAGGCCACTGACATTGCGCGCGCCTGTGGCCTGTCAATGATCCGGCGCATCGAGCGCGGCCGGGTCTGGCAAATCGGTGCAGCTCATTCCTTGTCGCAAAAGCAGCTGCTGTCGCTGGCCGAGGTGCTGCACGATCGCATGACTGAGGCAGTGATGCTTCGGGCTGACCAGGCCGAAGCCTTGTTCGCGCACCCCGTGCCGCGCAGGCTTGAGCGCATCGTCCTGGGCCAGGACCCGATCGCAGCACTGTCCGCGGCCAACGATTCCAGGAGCCTGGCCCTGTCGGTGGAGGAAATCGGCTACCTGGCGGGCATCTATCAGCAGCTGGGTCGTGATCCGACCGATGTTGAAGTGATGATGTTCTCCCAGGCCAACAGCGAGCACTGCCGCCACAAGATCTTCAATGCGCGCTGGATTATCAACGGCGAGGAGCAGCCCAAGAGCCTGTTCGCCATGATCCGCAACACCCATGCCTGCAGTCCTGCGGGCGTGCTGTCGGCCTATCGGGATAACGCCGCGGTATTCGAGGGGCCAGTGGCGCGGCGCTTCTTTCCCGGCGCCGGCGTTGCCAGCTATGCCTGGCATCAGGAACCGGCCGATGTCCTGATCAAGGTCGAGACGCATAATCACCCGACAGCGGTCTCACCATTCCCCGGCGCAGCGACCGGATCCGGCGGCGAAATCCGCGACGAGGGCGCTACCGGTTGTGGTGCACGACCGAAGGCCGGCCTGGTGGGTTTTTGCGTATCCAACCTGCGCATTCCCGGCGCCGAGCGGCCCTGGGAACTGGACGGTGGTAAATCGCCGCGCCTGGCCAGTGCGCTCGACATCATGCTGGAGGGACCGATCGGCGCTGCGGCCTTCAACAATGAATTTGGCCGGCCCTGCATCAATGGCTACTTCCGCACATTCGAGATGCAGCTCGCCGGTGATCCACCAGGGATGCTGCGGGGCTATCACAAGCCGATCATGATCGCCGGCGGGCTGGGCACAATACGGCGCCAGCATGTCGACAAACCGGAGGTGCCTGTTGGCGCCGTCATCGTGGTGCTGGGCGGACCGGCCATGCTGATCGGCCTGGGTGGCGGGGCGGCCTCTTCGCTGGGTAGTGGTGCGAGTTCGGCGGAACTCGACTTCGCCTCGGTGCAGCGCGGCAATCCGGAAATGCAGCGCCGCGCCCAGGAAGTGATCGATCGCTGCTGGGCAATGGGTGATGACAATCCGATCGTGTTGATCCATGACGTCGGTGCAGGCGGCTTGTCCAATGCCGTGCCCGAGGTCATTGCCCACAGCGCGCGTGGCGGACGCATCGAACTGCGTGACATTCCCAGTGACGAGCCCGGGCTGTCGCCGCTGGAGTTGTGGTGCAACGAGGCACAGGAACGCTATGTCATCGCGTTGCGGCCGGGGCGAGTGGATGAATTCGCCCGGCTGTGCCAGCGTGAACGCTGTCCCCATGCGGTGATCGGCGAGATTACCGCTGCAGACTGGCTGCAGGTCGAGGATCGCCACTTCGGCGAGTGCGCGGTGCAAATGCCGGTGTCGGCACTGCTGGGCAAGATGCCGGGGTTGCTGCGCAACGTGAAGCGTGCTGCACCGCGGGGCGATGATTTCGATGCCGAGGCGCTCGAAGTCGGCGCCGCACTGGAGCGCGTGCTGGGCCTGCCTACGGTGGCCGACAAGGGTTTCCTGGTGACCATCGGCGATCGTACGGTGGGCGGCTTGATCAGCCGCGATCCGCTGGTGGGTCCCTGGCAGGTGCCGGTCAGCGACGTTGCCGTGACGCTTGCAGATTACCGCGGTCATGCCGGTGAAGCCATGGCCATGGGCGAACGCTCACCACTGGCCTTGCTCGACGGCCCGGCCTCCGGGCGCATGGCCGTTGCCGAGGCCATCACCAACCTGATCGCCGCCGATGTGCGAAGCCTCAGCGATATTCGCCTGTCGGCCAACTGGATGGCGGCCTGCGGCGTCGAGGGTGAAGACGCGCGCTTGTTCGACACTGTCCATGCAATCGGTGAGGAGTTGTGCCCGGCACTGGGTATCGCCATCCCGGTGGGCAAGGACTCGCTGTCCATGCGCTCCTCCTGGGGTGAAGGTGCTGCTGCGCGCTCAGTCGTCTCGCCCGTGTCGCTGGTGGTGTCGGCCTTTGCTGCCGTTGCCGACGTGCGCCGAACGCTGACGCCCGAGCTGCAGTCGGGTGTCGCGAGTTCACTGCTGCTGGTGGACCTGGGTGCGGGTCGCGACCGCCTTGGCGGATCCTGCCTGGCCCAGGTGCATGGACACATTGGCCGCGAAGTCCCTGATCTCGATGACCCGCAGCGATTGCTGCAGCTGCACCGTGCGCTGCGACAGTCTGCTGATCGTGGGCTGGTACTGGCCTGCCATGACCGCTCCGACGGCGGGCTGGTGATCACGCTGCTGGAAATGGCCTTTGCCGGCCGCGCGGGTCTGCGACTGGATCTGGGTGACGCTGCACGCCCGCTGGCGGCGCTGTTCAGCGAAGAACTGGGCATGGTGTTGCAGGTCGCAGACAGCGCGCTGCAGGAGGTGCAGGAGATCTTTGCCGCCCAGGGGCTTGCTGCCATGACCCGTTGCATCGGCCAGGTCGAGGCCGGACGCCGCATCCGCATCCGCGCCGGCTCGCAGCTGCTGCTGGATGACGATCGCGTCAGGCTGCGCAGCCTGTGGTCAGACACCAGCTGGCGCATGCAGCGCCTGCGCGATCATCCGGACTGCGCAGACGAGGAACACGCCACCCGACTTGACGAGTCAGATACCGGTTTGTGCTGGCAACTCGGTTTCGATCCCGATCAGGATATCGCTGCGCCCTTCATCACCACAGGTGTTCGGCCGCGGGTTGCGATCCTGCGTGAGCAGGGCGTCAACAGTCAGGTCGAAATGGCAGCTGCATTCGATCTTGCGGGTTTCGAGGCGGTGGACTTGCACATGTCGGACCTGGCGGGCGATCGGGCCCGGCTGCAGGGCTTCCAGGGACTGGTGGCCTGCGGCGGCTTCAGCTATGGCGACGTGCTCGGTGCCGGCGAAGGCTGGGCCAAGTCCATCCTGTTCAACGCACCGCTGCGTGAACAATTCGCCCACTGGTTTGCTGATCCAGAGACCTTCACGCTGGGAGTGTGCAATGGCTGCCAGATGCTCTCTGCGCTGGCGGAGTTGATTCCAGGGGCCAGTGACTGGCCGCGCTTCCTGCGCAATCGCTCGGAGCAATTCGAGGCGCGACTCAGCCAGGTGGAAATTGGCGTCTCACCGTCGCTATTCCTGGCTGGCATGTCGGGTGCACGCCTGCCCATTGCGGTCTCGCACGGCGAGGGGCGGGCGCAGTTTCGCAGTGCGGCTGCGGCACAGAACGCGAAGTCACTGGTGACGCTGCGCTACGTGGATAGTTGCGGTGCGATTGCTGAGCGCTATCCCGCCAATCCCAATGGCTCGCCAGAGGGCATCGCCGGCGTGACCTCCAGCGACGGTCGCGTGACCTTGTTGATGCCGCATCCCGAGCGGGTCTTCCGAACGGTGCAGAATTCCTGGCACCCGCCGGGGGCGGGTGAGTTCAGTGGCTGGATGCGGATGTTTCGCAATGCCCGCGTGTTTGTCGGCTAGCCCCTGGCTCAGGAGCGGGCCTTGTCGAGCGGCGTGACCTTGCTGCTGCTGTCCTCGGCAAAATAGCGGCGCACCATCATCGCCTGCTGCAGGCGACCGCGCCGCACATAGGCCTGGTAGAGCAGGTCCTTCACCACTTCCAGCAGGATGCCGGCATGGAAGTTGTCGAGCTCCGGCAGGTTGGCGTCGCCACGGGCCTCGCCATCAAACAGCACCTGCTTGGCAAGTCGGAAGCTGTCGTCGTCCAGTTCGGCCAGGCGCCGGATGTTCGCCAGTTCATCAAACATCTGCAGCTTGCCTTCCTCACCGAGGTCGGCAAATGCCGCCTGCGCCGTGCGCCGGCACATCGAGGCAAAGGCGTTGTAGCAGGCGCTGGAGAAACACGACAGCGCCTCCTTGAACAGCAACTCGGTGCGTTCCGGCAGGTAGGTGAAGCTGAACTTCTCACGCGGCCGTTCCAGCTCGACAAAATTGGGCGCCAACTCCACCCGGCTGCCGGCATAGAGCTTGACCTGGAAGCGCAGGAAGATCGGCGAGTTGCAGGCCTCGCAGCGATACACCAGCCCGACCTGGCCGGGCTTGTGCTGCTGCAACTGGTTGAAGTCCGGCACCGATACCGGCGTGATATGCGCCAGCACCTGGCAATGCGGGCAATTCAGCGCCAGGCTGCGATCCTGGCCATGGTGCAAACGCCCCGACGAATCAATGAAGACGGCCATATTGGCCCCGCCGGTTTCCCCTGTTGTTTCCAGTCTAGCCGAAATTTCGCCGCCCGGGGATCAGCCGTGCAGTGGCCGGTAGCGGATGCGATGCGGCTGGTCCGCCTCGTCACCCTTGCGCCGGCGGAAGTCGGCTACGTATTCCTGGTAGTTACCCTCGAACCAGACCACTTCGCTGTTGCCCTCGAAGGCGAGGATATGGGTGGCGATGCGATCCAGGAACCAGCGATCGTGCGAGATTACCACCGCACAACCCGGGAAGTTCAGCAGCGCCTCTTCCAGCGCGCGCAGGGTCTCGACGTCGAGGTCGTTGGTAGGCTCGTCGAGCAACAACACGTTGCCGCCACTCTTGAGCAACTTGGCCAGGTGCACGCGGTTGCGCTCGCCACCCGAGAGCTCGCCGATGTGCTGCTGCTGCTGGTTGCCGCGGAAGTTGAAGCGCCCGACATAGCCGCGCGAAGCGGTCTCGTAGTTGCCGACCTTGATCATCTCCAGGCCGCCGGAAATTTCTTGCCATACGCTGTTGCTGTTGTTGAGCGAGTCGCGTGACTGGTCCACCGCGGCGAGTTGCACGCTGGGGCCCACGCGGATCTCGCCGCCATCGGGCTGCTCGGTGCCCATGATCATGCGAAATAGGGTGGTCTTGCCGGCGCCATTGGGTCCGATGATGCCGACGATGCCGCCACGCGGCAGGCTGAAGGACAGGCCGTCGATCAACAGGCGATCGCCATAGCCCTTGCGCAGGTCCTTGGCCTCGATCACAACATCGCCAAGCCGCGGGCCCGGCGGGATATAGATCTCGTTGGTCTCGTTGCGGGTCTGGAACTCGGTGGAGGAGAGCTCCTCGAACTGGCGCATACGCGCCTTGCTCTTGGCCTGGCGCGCCTTGGGATTGGCGCGCACCCATTCCAGCTCCCGGGCCAGGGTCTTGCGCAGGCCTTCCTGCTGCTTTTCTTCCTGCGCCAGGCGCTGTTCCTTCTGTTCCAGCCAGGATGAGTAATTGCCTTCCCAGGGAATGCCGTGCCCGCGATCGAGTTCCAGGATCCAGCCGGCGACGTTGTCGAGGAAATAGCGATCGTGGGTCACGCAGATCACGGTGCCCGGGTACTTCTCCAGGAATTTCTCCAGCCAGGCCACGGACTCGGCGTCGAGGTGGTTGGTGGGCTCATCGAGCAGCAGCATGTCGGGCTTGGACAAGAGCAGCCGGCACAGGGCGACGCGGCGCTTCTCGCCGCCCGACAGGGTCTCGATCTTCGCTTCCCAGGGCGGCAGCCGCAGGGCATCAGCGGCGATTTCCAGCTGGCGTTCCAGGTTGTGGCCGTCCACTGCAGCAAGCACGGCCTCCAGGTCGCCTTGTTCAGCGGCCAGCTTGTCGAAGTCGGCATCGGGCTCGGAGTAGGCGGCGTAGACCTGCTCCAGGCGCGCCTGCGCATCCTTGATCGGCTGCACGGCCTCCTCGACGATCGAACGCACGTCCTTGGCCGGGTCGAGCTTCGGTTCCTGTTCCAGGTAGCCGATCTTGATGCCCGGTTGCGGGCGCGCCTCGCCCTCAATCTCGGTATCGAGGCCAGCCATGATGCGCAACAAGGTGGACTTGCCCGAGCCATTGAGGCCCAGCACGCCGATCTTGGCACCAGGGAAGAAGGACAGCGAGATGTTGCGCAGGATGTGGCGCTTGGGATGCACCACCTTGCCAACGCGATTCATGGTGTAGATGAACTGGGCCATGGTCGGGAGGGGATCCGGTAGACGAGAAGGGCGCGAATTATCCGCGATGCCGCGCGGGTCTGCCAGCGCCCGCTGGGGCCCCTGCCAGTGCCCCGGCACCGCTGTGCTAGTCTCGGCGCCACACAGCTACCGGGCGGTCGGGAAATGTCGGCCCAGCAAGGCGCACAAACAGCCATCGTCATTGGTGCCGCCATCGCCCGCTACGGCTTTGGTGACGGCCACCCGTTTGGCGCGGATCGCCATGACGTCTTTGTCCGCGAACTCAAGTCCGAGGGCCTGCTGGAGCGGCTGCAAACGCTGGCACCGCGCCAGGCCACGCGCAGTGAACTGGAACTCTTTCACTTACCGGCCTACCTGGACCTGGTGACGGAGCGATCTGCCACCGGTGAGGGCTTCCTCGACGCCGGTGACACGCCGGCCTGGAAGGGTGTGCACGAAACAGCCAGCGCCGTGGTGGGCGCCGCACTGGTGGCGGCCGAGGCGCTGATGCAGGGACAGGTGAATCGCGCTTTCGTGCCCATCGCCGGGTTGCATCACGCTGCCCGCGGACAGGCCGCAGGGTTCTGCGTCTACAACGATTGCGGCGTGGTGGCTGAGTGGCTCAAGCAGGTGCATGGCCTGGAACGCATTGCCTACGTGGATATCGACGCCCACCACGGCGACGGTGTCTTTTACGGCTTTGAGTCAGACCCGGCCTTGATTTTTGCCGACATCCACGAGGATGGCGGCTACCTCTATCCTGGTACCGGCGCGGCTTCGGAAACCGGCAGCGGCGCCGCGCGGGGTACCAAGCTCAACCTGCCGCTGGCCCCGGGTGCCGGCGACAGCGAGTTCTATGCCGCCTGGGCGCAGGTTGAGGCCCACCTTGAGGCGCACCGCCCGCAATTCATCATCCTGCAATGTGGTGCCGACAGCCTGGAGGGCGACCCGATCACCCACCTGTGCCTGACCGAATCGGCCCATGCCCACGCAGCGACGCGCCTGTGCGAGATTGCCAACCGTCACGCCAGTGGCCGCATTCTCGGCGTCGGCGGCGGGGGCTATAACCGACGAAATCTCGCACGCGCCTGGTCACGCGTGGTGCGCGCCTTTGTCGAGGCGCCGTAGCCGGTGGGGTTTGGGCTAAAATGCCCGCCTCCAGTTCGCCCGCTTCGATAAGGACCCAACATGTTCGGCCCCGAGATGACCATCGCAGGATTTGACCCTGAGCTTGAGGCCGCGCTTGTGGCAGAACGCCGCCGCCAGGAAGAGCATCTCGAGCTGATTGCCTCTGAGAACTACGCCAGCCCGCGCGTGCTGGAGGCGCAGGGCTCGGTGCTGACCAACAAGTACGCCGAGGGCTATCCGGGCAAGCGCTACTACGGCGGCTGTGAATATGTGGATATTGCCGAGCAGCTGGCGATTGATCGCGCCAAGGCCCTGTTCGGCGCGGCCTATGCCAATGTGCAGCCGCACTCCGGCTCGCAGGCCAATGCGGCGGTGTACCTGGCCTTGCTGAAGCCCGGCGACACCATGCTGGGCATGAGCCTCGACCATGGCGGCCACCTGACTCATGGCGCCAAGGTCAATTTTTCCGGCAAGCTGTTCAACGCCATCCAGTACGGCCTCGATCCTGCCACTGGCGAGATCGATTACCTGCAGGTCGAGCAACTGGCCCAGGAGCATCGCCCCAAGCTGATCGTGGCCGGCTTCTCCGCATATTCGGGCATTGTCGACTGGGCGCGCTTCCGCCAGATTGCCGACACCGTCGACGCACTGTTCATGGTCGACATGGCCCACGTGGCCGGGCTGGTAGCTGCGGGTGTTTATCCCAATCCGGTGCCGCATGCCGACGTGGTGACCACCACCACCCACAAGACCCTGCGCGGGCCGCGGGGTGGCCTGATCCTGGCGCGCCCCAACGATGAGCTGCACAAGAAGTTCAACTCGCTGATCTTCCCGGGCACCCAGGGGGGGCCGCTGATGCACGTGATTGCGGCCAAGGCCGTGGCACTGCTGGAAGCGCTGGCGCCGGAGTTCAAGACCTACCAACGCCAGGTGGTGATCAATGCCAAGGCCATGGCGCAGGCACTGGACTCGCGCGGCTACCGTATCGTCTCGGGGGGCACCGAGAATCACTTGTTCCTGGTGGACCTGATCGGCCGCGAGTTCACTGGCAAGGATGCGGATGCGGCGCTGGGTCGTGCCCATATCACTGTCAACAAGAATGCAGTGCCCAATGATCCGCGCTCGCCCTTCATTACGAGCGGCCTGCGCATCGGCACGCCGGCCATCACCACCCGCGGCTTTGGCGAGCCAGAGTCGCGCCAGGTCGGTGGCTGGATTGCCGACGTGCTCGATGGCATGGGCGATGAGGCCGCCATTGACCGGGTACGCCAGCAGGTCGTGGAGATCTGCGGTCGTTTCCCCGTCTACGGCTGAGCACAGGCGACGGAGGGCGGGGTGCACTGCCCATTCTGCAATCACGACGACACCAAGGTGACCGATTCGCGCCTGGCCGGTGACGGACACCAGATCCGCCGGCGACGCGAATGCCTGGCCTGTGGCGAGCGCTTCACCACTTTCGAGTCCGCAGAGCTGGTCATGCCGCAGGTGGTCAAGGGCGACCAGACGCGGCAACCCTTTGATGAGATCAAGTTGCGGGCCGGGCTGCAGAAGGCGCTGGAGAAGCGTCCGGTCGGGCGTGACGACCTGGAGAACGCCATCGAGCGGATCTGCCACCGCCTGCGCGGCCTGGGCGAGCGCGAGGTGGCTTCGCGCGACATCGGCGAGTTGGTGATGGAAGAGCTGCGCCTGCTCGACGAGGTCGCCTATGTGCGCTACGCCTCGGTGTATCACCGCTTCCAGGACGTGGATGCCTTCCGCGAGCAGATCGACCAGCTTGGCGCGAGCCGCAAGAAGGGCGCTGAATCCGGGCAGATGTCGCTGCTGGAGCTGCAATCGCGTGAAACGCGGGACAAGAAGTGAGTGAACAGGCCAGCCTGGATGCGCGGCTGATGTCGCGCGCCATCGAGCTGGCTGAGCGCGGACTGTGGACCACGGATCCCAATCCCCGCGTGGGCTGCGTCATTGCCCGGGGCGGCGACATCCTCGGTGAGGGCTGGCATGCGCGTGCCGGTGGTGCGCATGCGGAAGTCGAGGCACTGGCCATGGCAGGGCAGGCGGCGAAAGGTGCCACGGCCTATGTGACGCTGGAACCCTGTTGCCACCAGGGCCGCACACCACCCTGCACCCAGGCCCTGCTGGCCGCCGGCATCGCGCGGCTGGTCTATGCCGTGGCTGACCCGGATCCGCGCATCAACGGCGGCGGCCATGCACAACTCGCTGCGGCTGGCCTGCAGGTCGAGGCGGGCATCGGGGCCGTCGCGGCGCGCAAGCTTAATCGTGGTTTTTTTTCCCGACTGCAACGTCAGCGTCCCTGGCTGCGACTGAAGCTGGCTATCAGCCTCGATGGGCGAACTGCGCTGGCCAGCGGTGACAGCCAGTGGATTTCGGGTGAGGCGGCCCGCCATGACGTGCAGCAGTGGCGGGCGCGTTCGTCCGCAATCCTCACCGGCGCGGGCACGGTGCGTCGCGATGATCCCAGGCTCAATGTTCGCGTTGACGGGGCGCAACGCCAGCCCAGGCGGCTGGTGCTGGACTCGGGCTTCGGGCTCGATCCCGCGGCACGCATTTTTGCGGGGGCGGGCGCCGTGACGGTGTTTGGCACACGAGGCAAGACTGCAGGCGAGCAGCGCCTGCGCGAGGCCGGGATCACTACTGAGGTCCTGCCGGCGTCTGCCGCAGGTGTCGACCTGGCGGCCCTGATGTCGCGGCTGGCTGAGCTGGAACTCAATGAAATTCAGGTGGAATGCGGTGCCACACTGGCTGGTGGCTTGTTGCAGGGTGACTGGGTCGATGAGCTGGTGATCTACCTGGCGCCGGTGCTGCTGGGCCCCGGGGCGCGGCCACTGGCCGAACTGCCGCTGCTGCAGGTGATGCAGGATCGCCTGGCCTTCAGCATCAGCGAGTTTTCCGCCGTTGGCGACGACCTGCGCATTGTCCTGCAGCGTCGCCAGGCCCACTGATGTTTACCGGCATTGTCAGGGCCGTGGGCCAGCTAAAGTGCCGCGTGGATATGGCGCAGGGCTTGCGCCTGACCTTCGGTTGCGGGGGACTGGCAACGGATCGCTGGCGGGTGGGCGACAGCATTGCCGTGGCCGGGGCCTGCCTGACCGTTGTCGAACTCGGTGCCGACAGCTTTGCAGCTGAGGTCTCCAGCGAAACCCTCGCGCTCACCACGCTGGGTCACCTGGTTCCTGGCGCTGCAGTCAACCTCGAGCCCGCGCTCTGTGCTGGCGAGCCCCTCGGCGGTCACCTGGTCAGCGGTCATGTGGACGGCACGGCGCGGGTGGTCAGTGTCGATGCCAGCGGCGCGGCGCAGCTGCTGCAGTTTGAATTGCCGGTCGCGCTGATGCGCTATGTCGCGCGCAAGGGTTCCATCGCCATCGATGGCGTCAGCCTCACCGTCAATGCGCTTGAGGGTCAGCGTATTGGCGTGACCTTGGTGCCGCATACGCTGGCCGTGACAACCCTGGGTTCGCTGCAGTGCGGGCAAGCGGTGAATATCGAGGTGGATCCGATCGCACGCTACCTGGAACGCCTGCTGCTGGAGCGACATGAACACGACTGAGGAATTGCTGGCGGAACTCAGGCTCGGCCGCATGGTCGTGGTGATGGATGACGAAGATCGCGAGAACGAAGGCGACCTGGTGATGGCGGCTACGCAGGTGCAGGCCGCGGATATCAACTTCATGGCGCGCTATGGCCGCGGCCTGATTTGCCTGACGCTGGAGCGTGAGCGCTGCCAGGCCCTGCGCCTGCCACTGATGGTGAGCGAGTCCGGCGACCAGCACGGCACCAGCTTTACCGTGAGCATCGAGGCGGCCGAGGGCGTGACCACGGGAATCTCCGCCCAGGATCGCGCCCATACCATCCGTACGGCAGTGGCGCCCGGCGCCAGAGCCGAGCAGCTGCGCCAGCCCGGCCACGTGTTCCCGCTGATGGCCAGACGCGGTGGCGTGCTCACCCGCGCGGGACACACGGAAGCCGGCTGCGACCTCGCCCGCCTGGCGGGATTCGAGCCGGCGGCAGTCATCGTCGAGGTGCTCAATGAGGACGGCAGCATGGCCCGACGGCCGGACCTGGAGCGCTTTGCCGACGAGCATCGCCTCTGCATTGGCACCATCGCCGACCTGATTCGTCACCGCTTGCAGACCGAACGCTCCGTGCTGCGGGTCGATGACCGCGAGATCAATACCGAGTTCGGCAAGTTCCGCATGTGCTGGTACGAGGAACCGGTGCACGGCACCATGCATGTGGCCCTGGTGCGCGGGCAGCTCAATGGCCCGATACCGCCGCTGGTGCGAGTGCAGTTGCAGGACTCGCTGCGCGACCTGATCGGCCTACAGGCTCCCCACCTGGGCTGGTCGCTGCGCGGGGCGCTGCAACGAGTCGCCGCCGAAGGCCACGGCGCAGTGGTGCTGTTGCGCCAGCCCGAACTGCCGGCAGAGATCATGGCCTCGGTGCTGGCGCTGGATCGCGTAGAGGACCACCGTGAGGAGGCCGAAGGCCAGACCGTGCTGCGGACCTATGGCGTGGGCGCGCAGATCCTGCAGGATCTTGGCGTGACGCGCATGCGCGTACTGTCAGCGCCGAAGTTATTTCGCGGAATATCTGCATTCGGCCTGGAGATCATCGAGTACGTGGATTGAAGACGCCGGCCGGGGCCCTGTGCCAGCTATAATCCCGCAGTGAAAAATCCACGCATCCTTGAAGGTAGTTTGCAGGCCCATGACCTGCGTATCTGGATTGTCGCCGCGCGCTTCAATCCGGAAATCACCACGCGCCTGCTCGACGGTGCGCTGGCTGCGCTGCAGGCGGCGGGTGCGCGAGCGGAAAATATTTCGGTGGTTCGAGTGCCGGGCGCTTTCGACCTGCCGCCGGTGGTCAGGCAGGTGGCCAATGCCGGTCGTGCCGATGCCATCGTCGCCCTGGGGGCCGTGGTGCGCGGCGAGACTGCGCACTTCGAGTACGTGGCTGGCCAGTGCGCTGCGGGCCTGGCGCGGGTGGCCGACGATACTGCCATCCCGGTGTCCTTTGGCGTGCTGACCACCGACACCGAAGCTCAGGCGCTGGAGCGCGCGGGCGGTGAAGAAGGCAATCGCGGTGCCGATGCGGCACGCGTTGCCATCGAATTGGCCAATCTTGGCCGCCAGATCAGGGAGCAGGCATGAGTTCCGAGGCCAGGCAGATTTCGCGCGGGCGGCGAGTTTCCCGCAAGCTGGCCATGCAGGCCCTCTACCAGTGGCAGCTGGGCGCCGCGCCCTGGCAGGACCTGTATCAGCAATACGCTGCAGAGCCTGAATTCAGCCGGGCCGACCCGCCGTTCTTCAAGGCCATCCTCAGTGCGGTGTGCCCGGACGCGATGGCGCTGGATGCTGAACTCACCAAGTATTCCGACATTGAACCTGCGCGGCTTGATCCCATCGAGCATGCCATCCTGTTGATCGGATTCTGGGAGTTGATGCAGCGCCCCGACGTGCCGTTTCGCGTGGTCATCAACGAGGCGGTCGAGTTGGCCAAGCGATTTGGTGCCACTGATGGGCACAAGTTCGTCAATGCCGTGCTCGACAAGGCGGCGCGAACCTTGCGCGAAGCCGAGCACGGCAGCGCAGCCTGAGCGCGAGTCGTCATGCCGCCAGGCGAATTCGAGCTGATCGCGCGATATTTTTCCGGGCGGGGTGCGCGCCGTCAGGACGTGACCCTGGCTGTCGGTGACGACGGCGCGCTGCTGATGCCGCCACCCGCTCAGCAACTGGTGCAGGTGCTCGATTCAATAGTCTCCGGCGTGCACTTCCCGCATGGACTGGACGGGCGGCATGTGGGCTACCGGGCGCTTGCCGTCAACCTCAGTGACCTGGCCGCGATGGGCGCTGAGCCTGCCTGGGTGCTGCTCGGCCTGACCCTGCCTGCGATCGACGAGCCTTGGCTCGAGCAGTTTTCCGGCGCAGTCGATGCGCTGGCGCGACGCCACGATGTGTCGCTGGTGGGCGGTGATACCTGTTCCGGTCCGCTGTCAGTCACCGTTGCCGCGACTGGCTTTGTGCCCTCAGGCCAGGCGCTGCGGCGCGATGGCGCCAAGGCGGGTGACCTGGTCTGGGTCAGCGGCACGCCGGGTGATGCCGGCGCCGGGCTGGCGCTTTGGCAGGAGAGACTCGAGGCGAGCGGCGAGGCGCGGGAGTTTTTGTTGCGGCGCTTCCTGCAGCCGGAGCCGCGGGTGTCGCTGGGCCTGGCGCTGCGCTCGCTCGCCAGCGCCTGCATCGATGTTTCCGATGGCCTGCTGGCCGACCTGGGGCAAATGTGTCGCGCCAGTGGCCTGGGCGCGGTCATAGATGCCCGCTGCCTGCCGCTTTCTGCTGCGCTGCGTGAAGTGGCCGGGGATGAACAGGCCGCCCGGCTGGCGCTGACTGCGGGAGATGACTACGAATTGCTGTTTGCTGCGCCAGCGAGCGCCACCGAGGCCATTCGTGCGCTGGGAACCGGTGTTGCGCTGACTGCCATTGGCTGTTTTACGGCTGCCCCGGGCGTTCAGCTGTCGGGACTCGAGCTGCCAGGTGAACTGCGTCACGGTTTTGACCACTTTGCGCCTGCGGGGTCCAGGGGGTAGCGAAGCAAGACAGCGGTCACGGTTCTATCTCGACTTGACGAAATATCCTGCCCTCCGAGATGCGAGGCTCAGGCCACGCGTCACCGTGGGTGAAGGAGCCCGTCATCGCCACTGCAACTATTCCGATCGCCAGGTCGCCGGGTGTCGGCGCAACGCCGCTGCTGTCGGAGCGTATTGGTAAGTACGATGTCATTCGCGAAGTCGGCCGCGGTTCCAGCGGTACGGTCTATCTTGCGCATGATGCGTTCTACGGACGCGACGTCGCCATCAAGGCCTATCGCGCCAGTGCCGATGACGATCCGGCCCGCGCCCGCACCGCCCGCAAGATGTTCCTCGGCGAGGCCCACATGGTGGGCATGCTGCAGCACCCGAACATCATGCCGATCTACGACGCCGGCGAAGAGAACGGCATCTACTTCGTGGTCACCGAATTCGTCCATGGTGCACGCACCTTGTCGGCCTACACCCGGCCGGACAACCTGCTGCCGGTTGAGGATGTGCTCGGCATCCTGTTCAAGTCTGCCAAGGCGCTGCACTACGCCCATGCCCGCGGTGTCATCCATCGCGACGTGAAGCCCAGCAACCTGATGCTGACCACGGACAGCGACCTGCGACTCATCGACTTCGGCATTGCCATCCTCTCTGACGCCGACATCTCGCGCATTGAGGGCATCGCTGGCAGTCCCAGCTATATGTCGCCGGAGCAAGTCCAGTCGCAGGACCTGACCAGCCGCTCCGACATCTATTCCCTCGGCGCGCTGATGTATGAACTGCTGACCGGGCACCGCCCGTTCCGTGCCGGGACACTGGCCAAGTTGCTGCACCAGATTGTCTATGCCACGCCTGCGCCGATGTTGTCCCTGCGCGCGGACCTGCCCGCGGGACTTGAAGAAGTGGTGGCAACCGCGATGCACAAGGATCCCGAGCAGCGTTTTGCTTCGGGCTCGGAATTTGCTGCGGCACTGGCCCGGGTCCATGCGCAACTGCGTTCAAATGTCGAGCGTGGCGCGCAGCAGGAGCATTTCAATATCCTGCGTCGCCTGAGTTTCTTCCATGATTTCTCGGCCGCGGAGATCTGGGAGGTGCTGAAGGCAGCCACCTGGACCCAGCACGAAAAGGACGAGGAGATCGTCAAGGAAGGCGGAATCGATGACCGCTTTTACGTGCTGGTCTCAGGCCAGTGCAACGTGGGGCGCAATGGCTCGGTGGTAGGACGACTTAATCCGGGCGATTGCTTTGGCGAGTCGAGCTTCCTGCGCGGCGCCAAGCGCCAGGCCGGCGTTCGGGCCAGCGAAGAGGTGGTTATCCTGCGGGTCAGTTCCACGCTGCTGGAGCAGTCTTCTTCCGCCTGCCAGCTGCGCTTCAACAAGATGTTCCTCAAGACGCTGATTGCGCGCCTGCAGGGCGGCGACTCGCGCGGACCCGGCTGATCGCCGCTCAGTCGCTGGCGTCCTTGTTGCGTTCTACCAGCGCATAAGCCGAGTGATTGTGTATCGACTCGAAATTCTCCGACTCGATCGTGTAGGCACGAATCCGTTCGTCTGAATTCAGCAACACGGCGACATCGCGGACGATGTCCTCGACGAACTTCGGGTTGTCGTAGGCGCGCTCAGTCACGTATTTCTCGTCCGGGCGCTTGAGGATGCCGTAGAGCTCGCAGCTGGCCTGCTTCTCGGCGATGTCGATCAGTTCCTCGATCCACACGTGCTCGGAAATCCGCGCCGAGATGGTGATGTGCGAGCGCTGATTGTGGGCACCGTAGTCCGAGATCTTCTTTGAGCAGGGGCACAGGCTGGTGACCGGAACCACGACGCGGAGCCAGGTCTCGTTGCGCCCGGCCTTGCGCTCCCCGATCAGGGTGGCGCGGTAGTCCAGCAGGCTTTCCACGCCGGAGACCGGTGCCTTCTTCATGACGAAGTAGGGGAAGCTCATCTCGATATGCCCAGCCACGGAATCCAGGTGGTCGGTCATTTCCTCGAGCATCAGGCCAAACGACTCGACCGAGATCTCCCGCTCATGGCGGTGCAGGATCTCGACGAAGCGCGACATGTGCGTGCCCTTGAAGTTATGCGGCAGGTACACATACATGTTGAAGTTGGCGACGGTGTGCTGTTCGCCGCCACAGCGGTCCTTGACCCGCACCGGATGGTAGATGTCCTTGATCCCGACCTTGTTGATCGGGATGCGGCGGGTATCGGCACGACTCTGGACGTCGGCAATCGGATCGGCGGTGACGCTGGATTTCTCCATGGCCGCGTAATCTATACCAATTTAGTCCTGATTACACGCCAGGCAGGCTACGGGCGATGGCCGTCGGCTGCCAGAACTGCCTGATGGCGCGCATCAGCGATAACTCGTCGAGTCCGGCCTCAGCCAGGTTCTGTTCGCGGGAGCCATGCTCAATGAAGGTATCGGGGATGCCCAGCAGCAGCGTGGGCAGGATCAGGCCCTTGTGTTGCAGGAATTCCAGCACGGCCGAACCGGCGCCTCCGCTCACCACGTTGTCCTCCAGCGTCACCAGCGCACGGTGATCGCGCGCCAGTTGCTCGATCAGGGCCTCGTCCAGCGGCTTGACGAAGCGCATGTTGACCAGGGTGGCATCCAGGGCCTTGGCCAGCGCCTCGGCCGGCTGCAGCATCGCACCGAAGGCCAGCAGGGCCAGGCCACTGTTGCCATGGCGGCGAATTTCGCCGCGACCCAGCGGCATGGCCTGCATATTCTTCTCGATGGTCACGCCCGGTCCGCTGCCGCGCGGATAGCGCACGGCCGCCGGGCCGTCGTGTGCCACTGCGGTGTAGAGCATCTGGCGGCACTCGTTTTCGTCGGCTGGCGCCATGATCACCATTTCCGGGATGCAGCGCAGGTACGACAGGTCAAAAGCACCCTGGTGGGTGGCGCCGTCGCCGCCCACCAGGCCGCCGCGATCGATGGCGAAAACCACCGGCAGGCGCTGCAAGGCGACGTCGTGGATCAGCTGGTCATAGCCGCGTTGCAGAAAGGTGGAATAAATTGCCACCACCGGCTTCAGCCCCTCGCAGGCCATGCCGGCGGCCAGCGTCACCGCGTGCTGCTCGGCGATGCCGACATCAAAGTAGCGATCTGGAAATTGTTGCTCGAATTCCACCATGCCCGAACCTTCACGCATGGCCGGCGTAATGCCAACGATGCGCGGGTCCTGCCGGGCCATGTCGCAAAGCCACTGGCCGAAAATCTTGGAATAGCTGGGCCCGGGTGCAGATTCACGCACCAACGTTCCCTTGACCGGGTCAAACGGTCCCGGTCCATGCCAGGCAATGGGATCAGCCTCCGCGGGGGCATAGCCCTTGCCCTTGCGGGTGACCACATGCAGCAGCTGCGGACCGCGCAGTGAGCGCATGTTGCCCAGGGTCGTCACCAGGGCATCCACATCGTGGCCATCGACCGGGCCGATGTAGTTGATGCCCATTTCCTCGAACAGCGTGCCGGGCAGCACCATGCCCTTGGCATGAACCTCGGAGCGGCGTGCCAGCTCCCAGGCCGTGGGCATCGCCCGCAGGACTTTTTTCGAATGCTCGCGCAGGTTGGAGTAGACCTTGCCGGACAGCAGGCGCGCGAAGTAATGCGAAAGCGCACCGACGTTTTCCGAGATCGACATGTCATTGTCGTTCAGCACCACCAGCAGGTCGACATCCAGGCTGCCGGCGTGATTGAGGGCCTCCCAGGCCATGCCGGCGCTCATGGCACCGTCACCGATGACTGCCACCACGCGACGATCCTCGCCGGCCTTCTGGTTGGCAATGGCCATGCCCAGCGCGGCCGAAATCGAGGTGCTGGAGTGTCCGACGCCGAAGGTGTCGTAGACGCTTTCCGAGCGGGTCGGGAAGGGCGCCAGGCCGCCGCCTTGCTTGATCGAGGTCAGGCGCTGTCCCCGACCGGTCAGGACCTTGTGTGGATAGGCCTGGTGGCCCACGTCCCATACCAGTCGATCGTGTGGGGTGTCGAAAACGTAATGCAGGGCGACGGTCAATTCCACCGTGCCCAGACCGGCGGCGAAATGGCCGCCACGCTGGCTGACAGTGTGGACCAGGAATTCGCGCAACTCGCCGGCCACCTGGCCGAGGTCGCCAGGCGCAAGGGCGCGCAGGTCTGCAGGGGAGTCAATGCCATCGAGCAGCGAAGGTCGGGTCGCTTCAGTCATCGGCGCAGTTTAGCGAATCGGCAACCCGGCGACCCTTCAACGGTGCCGGTCGGTCAATTCCAGCACGAGCTGGCGCATTCTGTCGGCACTGCGGCCCTCTTCGGCCAGGGCGGTCAGAGCCTCTTCGGCTAGCTCGGCCGCACGCCTGCGGGCCTGCTCGAGGCCCGACACCGCCGGATAGGTGGGCTTGGCTCGCGAGGCATCGGCGCCGGTGGCCTTGCCCAGCAGCGTCGCGTCACCTTCGATGTCGAGCAGGTCATCGACAATCTGGAAGGCAAGGCCCAGGGCATTGCCATAGGCGACAAAAGCGCGGCGCCGCGCCAGCGCCAGTGGCGGCGCGCAGAGCGCGCCGAGCATCACCGACGCCGCGATCAGTGCGCCGGTCTTGCGTCGATGCATGGTCTCAATTGCTTCCAGCGCCAGGGCCTGACCCACGGCGGCCAAGTCCAGGGCCTGGCCGCCGGCCATGCCCTGGGTACCGCTGGCGGCGGCCAGCAGCGCAATCATCTCGAGGCGGCCGCTGGCCGCTGCGGCAGACGCGGATTCGCGCGCGAGGATGTCAAATGCCAGGACCTGCAGGGCGTCACCGGCAAGTATGGCGGTGGCTTCGTCGAAGGCACGATGACAGGTGGGCCGGCCGCGACGCAGGTCGTCGTCGTCCATGGCAGGCAGGTCATCGTGTACCAGTGAATAGGCATGGATCAGTTCAACGGCTACGGCCGGGCCATCGGCTGCATTGCAGTCAGCACCCACGGCCTCGGCTGCCGCATAGACCAGGAGCGGACGGACCCGCTTGCCCGGGCCCATGACTGCGTAATGCATGGCCTGATGCAGTCGCTGTGGCGAGGACGTCGTCGCGGGCAGGTACTTTGGCAGGACGGTCTCGATCCTGTTACGGCAGAGATCGGACCAGGCACCCGCATTGTCAGTGGGCTCGGCGACCGACACCCTCAATCCTCGTCGGCAGGGAGGTCGCGAACCTCGGGTTCAGCAGAAGCTGCGCGCGTCAGGATCTGCACGCGCTGCTCGGCTGCCTGCAGCGCTGTCTGGCACTGCCTGGCGAGCGCCACACCTCGCTCGAACTGCTGCAGGGAGTCATCCAGCGACAGTTCGCCTTGCTCGAGCTTTTGCACGATCTGCTCGAGTTCGGCCATGGAGGCCTCGAAATCGGGGTCACGAGACTTGCTGCGGCTCACGTTGGTTTGGCCTCCGTAGGGGTGCGGTACGTTACAAGGGGTGCCCAGGGGGGGTCAACGCGGGCGGTCCGGGGGCTAACAGCTCGCGTTTCCTGGTGTTAGACTAGGTCTAAATCGAAACTGGCCGCCGTTGGCCGGGCAAAAGGAGCCGTCATGAACCTGAAGGGCAGCAAGACCGAAGATAACCTGAAAGCCGCATTCTCCGGTGAATCGCAGGCCAATCGCCGCTACCTGTATTTCGCACAGAAGGCCGATGTCGAGGGCTACAACGACGTATCCGCAGTATTTCGCTCCACCGCAGAGGGCGAGACGGGCCATGCGCACGGCCATCTCGAATATCTCGAGCAGGTCGGTGACCCCGCCACGGGCCTGCCGATTGGCACCACCTCAGACAACCTGAAAGCGGCGATTGCCGGCGAGACCCACGAGTACACCGACATGTACCCGGGCATGGCCAAGGCCGCGCGTGACGAGGGATTCGACGAGATTGCCGACTGGTTTGAGACGCTGGCCAAGGCCGAGCGTTCGCACGCCAATCGCTTCAAGAAAGCGCTCGACGCCCTGGTTTGACGACCCGCGATGAAAATCGCAGGCGCGAGGGCAGCCTGGAGGCGCCCTCGCGGCATCCGCTAGCCTGGAAGAGCACTGACTTCTGGGACGAGGGCTCGCTGGTGCGCGAGCTCGAGCGGGTATACGACATCTGTCATGGTTGCCGGCGCTGCTTCAGCTTGTGCAATGCCTTCCCGGTGCTGTTCGACCGGGTCGATGAATCCAGCACCGGCGAAGTCGATGGCCTGTCACATGCGGCGTATTGGGAGGTCGTAGACAACTGCTACCTCTGCGACATGTGCTTCATGAGCAAGTGTCCCTACGTACCGCCGCATGAATGGAACGTGGACTTCCCGCACCTGATGCTGCGCGCGAAGGCGGTGAAATTCCGCCGCGAGGGTGCGAGCGTGCGCGACCGTGTGCTGTCGGCCACCGACACGGTGGGCAAGCTGGCCGGAATTCCGGTGGTGGCTGAAGCGGTCAATGCCGCCAATCGCAGCCCGACGGGCCGGCGCCTGCTGGAGCGCACCCTGGGCGTGCACAGAAACGCGACGGTGCCGGAGTATCACAGCGACAGCTTTGCCAAGCGCGAGGCGCGACGGCAAAAGCCGGCGCTGGTAGCCGTGCCGGCAGGCGAAACGCGCGGCAAGGTCGCACTGTTTGCCACCTGCTACTGCAACCGCAATGAGCCGGACATCGCCGAGGACCTGGTCGCGGTGCTGGAACACAACGGCATTGCCGTGGTGACGTTGCCTGCGGAACGCTGTTGTGGCATGCCCAAGCTGGAACTGGGCGACCTCGATTCCGTAAACACGTTGATGGAGCACAACATTCCACAGTTGCTGGCGCGGGTAGAAGAAGGATTCGACCTGCTGGCGCCGGTACCGTCCTGCGTGCTGATGTTCAAGCAGGAACTGCCGCTGATGTTCCCGGACGATGCGCGCGTGCAGAAAGTTGCGGCGCATGTCTATGACCCCTTCGAGTACCTGATGCTGCGCCATGGCGAAGGGCAGCTGCGCACGGATTTCCCGGTCGCGCTGGGCAAGGTGGCCTACCAGGTGCCCTGCCACCTGCGCGTGCAGGCCATCGGTTACAAGACGCGCGATATCCTGGCGCTGGTGCCGGATACGACGGTGGAAGTCATCGAGCGCTGCTCGGGGCACAACGGCACCTATGCAGTGAAGCGCGAGTTTCATGAGATATCAATGAAGATCGGCCGGCCCGTGGTCAACAAGGTCAAGGGCGCCGGTGCCGACTACTACAGCAGCGATTGCCCGATGGCCGGGCGCCAGATCCAGGCTGGGCTTGGCGGTTCGGGTGAACCGCAGCATCCAGTGACCTTGCTACGCAAGGCCTATGGCCTTTGAGGAATGATGATGAGTGAAGTCAATGCCACCGGCCCGTTGGCCGCCGCCGACCTGATGTCGCTGGAGCAGTACGCGCGTGAGCGTGCGGATTTCCGCCAGCAGGTGCTGGCGCACAAGAAGCTGCGCACCCTCATGCTCGGCGAGCACATGAGCTGGATATTCGAGGATCGGCTCACCATCCAGTACCAGGTGCAGGAAATGCTGCGCATCGAGCGCATCTTCGAGGCGGCGGGGATCGAGGCCGAGCTGGAGACCTACAATCCGCTGATCCCCGACGGCAGCAACTGGAAAGTCACGCTGTTGATTGAGTATCCGGAGGTGGATGAGCGTCGGGTTGCGCTCACGCGCCTGCGCGGCATCGAGGACAGCTGCTATGTCGAGGTCGAGGGCATGGTGCGGGTCATGGCGATTGCCGACGAGGACCTCGAGCGGGCCAATGACGAGAAGACCTCGGCCGTGCATTGGCTGCGATTCGAGTTGACGACGGCGATGATTGCCGCGATCCGCGCTGGTGCGACAGTCACCGCCGGCACGGATCATCCCGCCAGCCAGCTCTCGGTAGTCCTGCCACCCGCGGTGACGACGGCGCTCGCGCAAGACCTGCACTGAGCATCGAGCGCCCCGATGCGGGCGCACGCTGGTAGAATCGCCGCGCCCGCAGCCTAGCTGCCGCGACGAAAGAATCGATGAGCCAGTCTTATACCGCCTCCGACATCGAAGTCCTGACCGGGCTGGAACCGGTCCGTCGCCGGCCCGGCATGTACACCGACACGCGCAATCCGAACCACCTCGCCCACGAGGTAGTGGACAACAGCGTGGATGAGGCGCTCGCTGGGCATTGCAAGCTGATCCAGGTCATCCTTCACCAGGATGGCTCGATGTCGGTCGAGGATGACGGACGCGGCATGCCGGTGGACGTGCATCCCAAGGAAAAGCTTCCGGGCGTCGAGTTGATCCTGACGCGATTGCACGCCGGTGGAAAGTTTACCGATGGTGCCTACCAGCAATCCGGCGGCCTGCATGGCGTCGGTGTTTCGGTGGTCAATGCCCTGTCGGCGAAGCTGGAATGCACGGTGCGCCGTGATGGTCGTGAGTACCAGATCGGCTTCCAGGATGGGCGCACGGTTGCAAGGCTCGCCGAAACGGGCACGGTGAAGAAGGCCAGCACCGGCACTACCGTGAGGTTCTGGCCGGATCCGTCGTACTTCGACTCGAAGAATTTCTCGCTGCCCCGCCTGCGCCACATGCTGCGCGCCAAGGCCGTACTGTGCCCTGGGCTGCGCATGCGACTGCACCAGGAAGCCAGTGGCGAGACCGAGGAATGGTTTCACTCCGGCAGCCTGTCTGACTACCTCAGCTCGCAGCTGAAGGACATGGCTATCCTGCCGGCGGAACCCTTTGCCGGCGTCGTCAAGGGCGGTGGTGAGGCGGCGGAGTGGGCTTTCTGCTGGGCACCGGATGCCGAGCAGCAGGTCGCCGAGAGCTACGTCAACCTGATCCCGACGCCGGAAGGCGGTACGCATGTCAACGGCCTGCGCGCTGGTGCCACTGATGCGATCCGCGAATTTTGTGAATTCCGCAACCTGCTGCCGCGCGGCCTGAAGCTGGCCCCGGACGATGTGTGGCAGAGCATCAGCTTCGTGCTGTCGGTGCGCATGCATAACCCGCAGTTTGCCGGGCAGACCAAGGAGAAGTTGTCGTCGCGCGAATCCGCGGCGTTTGTCTCCGGCGTGGTCAAGGATGCCTTCGCCCTGTGGCTGAACCAGCATCCCGAGGCCGGCGAGGGCATTGCCCAGTTCGCCATCGGCAATGCCCAGCAACGCCTGCGCGCAGCGCAGAAGGTCACGCGCAAGCGCATCGTCAGCGGTCCGGCGCTACCGGGCAAGCTGGCGGATTGCACCCTGCAGGAGCCCGAACGATGCGAGCTGTTCCTGGTGGAGGGCGATTCGGCCGGCGGCTCGGCCAAGCAGGCGCGTGACCGCGAGAACCAGGCGGTGATGCCGCTGCGCGGAAAGATCCTCAACACCTGGGAGGTCGAGTCGAGCGCCATCCTGCAGTCGCAGGAAGTGCATGACATCACCACGGCACTGGGCGTGGACCCCGCATCCACCGACCTGTCGGGCCTGCGCTACCACAGGGTCTGCATCCTTGCCGACGCGGATTCCGATGGCGCGCACATCGCGACGCTGTTGTGTGCGCTGTTCCTGCGGCACTTCCGTCCGCTGGTACAGGCCGGTCATGTGTTCGTGGCCATGCCACCCCTGTATCGCATCGATATCGGCAAGCAGACCCATTACGCGCTGGGTGAACATGACCGCATCGGCATCCTCGATCGCATCGCCGCCGAGGGCCTGCGTGGCAAGCCGGTGATCACCCGCTTCAAGGGCCTCGGCGAGATGAGTCCGCTGCAGCTGCGTGAGACGACGATGGCCGCCGAGACCCGCCGCCTGGTGCAGTTGACGCTTGAGGCCGAAGACGGGGCCGACCAGTTGCTGGACATGCTGCTGGCCAAGAAACGCGCGGCGGATAGGCGCGAGTGGCTGGAATCGAAGGGCAACCTTGCCAAGGTATGAGCCGATGCAGGAACTAGAACTGAATTTTGAGGGTATCGAGCAGCGCTCGCTGAAGAACTTCACCGAGCAGGCCTACCTCGACTACTCGATGTACGTGATCCTCGATCGCGCGCTGCCGCAATTGGCCGACGGCCTGAAGCCGGTACAACGCAGGATCATCTACGCCATGTCGGAGCTGAGCCTCGGCGGCGGTGCCAAGCACAAGAAGTCGGCGCGCACCATCGGCGACGTCATCGGCAAGTTCCACCCGCACGGTGACTCGGCCTGCTACGAGGCCATGGTGCACATGGCGCAGGACTTCGCCTACCGCTATCCGATCGTTGATGGCCAGGGTAACTGGGGATCGACCGACGACCCGAAGTCATTCGCGGCGATGCGCTACACCGAGGCGCGGCTGCGTCCCTACGCCGAGGTGCTGCTGTCCGAGCTGGGCCAGGGCACGGTGGAATGGTCGACTAACTTCGACGGAACGATGGATGAGCCGGTATTGCTGCCGGCGCGCCTGCCCAATGTCCTGCTCAATGGCGCCAGCGGCATTGCGGTCGGCATGGCCACGGATGTGCCGCCGCACAACCTGCGCGAAGTTGCTGCGGCTTGCCTGCACCTGCTCGATGACCCAGAGGCGACCACGCGCGACCTGTGCAAGCATGTCCTTGGCCCCGACTTCCCGACGGGCGCAGAGATCATCACGCCCAAGGCAGAACTGCGAGCCATGTACGAGAGCGGCAACGGATCCTTCCGTGCCCGTGCGGTCTGGGAGCGCGAGGGTGATGACATTGTCATCGTGGCGCTGCCGTTCCAGGTGTCCGGTGCCAAGGTGCTGGAGCAGGTTGCCGCACAGATGCGCGCGAAGAAGTTGCCGATGGTGGATGACCTGCGTGACGAGAGCGATCACGAGCACCCGACCCGGCTGGTGATCACGCCACGCTCCAATCGTGTCGATGTCGAGCAGTTGCTGGCGCACCTGTTTGCCACCACTGACCTCGAGCGCAGCTACCGGGTCAACATCAATGTCATCGCGCTGGATGGTCGCCCGCGGGTGATGGGCCTGCGTGAGTTGCTGGTGGAATGGCTGGACTTCCGTACCGAGACCCTCAAGCGCCGGCTCAGCTGGCGCCTGGAGAAGGTTGAAGCGCGGCTGCACATCCTCGACGGCATGCTGGTGGCCTACCTCAACCTGGACGAGGTGATCCGCATCGTCCGTACCGAGGACGAGCCCAAGGCTGTGCTGATGAAGCGCTTCCAGCTCTCCGAGCTGCAGGCCGATGCGATCCTCGACACCCGCCTGCGCCAGCTGGCCAAGCTCGAGGAAATGAAGATCCGCGGCGAGCAGGAATCGCTGTCGACGGAGAAGGCGGGCCTGGAAAAGATCCTCTCGACGCGCCAGCGCCTGCGCAAGCAGGTTCGCCTGGAGCTGGAACAGGACGCCGAGAAGTATGGCGACAAGCGCCGTAGCCGCATCGTCGAGCGTGACGCGGCCCAGGCGATTGCCGAGAACGAACTGGTCAGCAGCGAGCCCATGACCGTGGTGCTGTCCACCACCGGCTGGGTGCGCGCCGCCAGGGGCCACGACATTGACCCGCGGCAGCTGGCCTTCAAGACGGGCGACGCGTTCTGCGCGGCAGCACGCGGGCGCAGTACGCAGCAAGCGGTCTTCATGGATTCGACCGGCCGCGCCTATAGCCTGCTGGCCCACACGCTGCCATCGGCGCGCGGCCAGGGCGAGCCGCTCTCGGGCAGGCTCGATCCTCCGGATGGCTCGACCTTTGCTGCCGTGATGCTGGGCGAGCCTGAGGACCGCTGGCTGCTGGCCTGTACCTCCGGGGAAGGATTCGTGGCGAAACTCGAGGCGCTCTACGCGCGCAATCGGGGCGGCAAGGCGGTGTTCAACCTGCCCGCCAATGCCAGCGTGCTGGAGGCCGTGCCGGTGCCAAGCGGCGAGGGCGCCCTGGTCTGTGCGGTCAACAGCGAGGGCCGGCTGCTGGTCTTTGCGCTGGCCGACCTGCCGGAAATGGAGCGTGGCCGCGGCAACAAGATATTTGGCGTTCCCGGCAAGAAGGCCGCGTCGGGTGCTGAGGCGATGGTGGCGATCGCTGTGGTCGCTGCCGGCGGCACCCTTGGCGTGCACTGCGGCGAGCGCCGGATGTCACTGGCGGCACGCGACCTGGAGGCCTATCAGGGAGAACGCGGCCAGCGGGGCAACCTGTTGCCGCGCGGCTGGCGCAAGGTGGATCGGCTCGAGACCACCTAGCCTAGGGTGACTTCTTCCGGGGCGTTGACGAAGTAGCCCTGGATGAACTCGACACCAAGCTGCCACAACACGGCCATGGTGTTGGCGTCCTCGACGCGCTCGCCGATGGTGATGGCATTGGCCTCGCGGGCGATCTCCACCAGTGCCTTGACCCGGTCCTGCTTCTCCAGGTCCGAGGACAGGCCCTGCATCAGGGCGCCGTGGATCTTGACAAAATCCGGCGACAGGTGGGTCATCAGCTGCTCGGCATCGCGGCCCAGGCCGAATCCCTCGACTGCCACGCGAAAGCCCTGCTCATGCAGCGCGGATCGCAGGGCCATGGCTTCCTTCAATTGCTGTGCCGCCGCTTCCTCGCGCAGCTGGAAGACCAGGCGCTCGGGCTCGATCTTGCTGGCCTTGAGCTGGTTGGCGAGCCAGATCGGCAGCGTCGCGTCGGCCAGGGAGTCCTTCGACAGGCGCAGGAACAGTGCGCCCGGGCGCCGCGAGGCGCAGAAGCTCATGGCCGCACCGATCACCCAGCGATCAATGTTCTTCATCAGGTCATTGCGCTCAGCCGCCTGCATGAACAGCGAGGGCAGGACTTCGCCACCATCCTCGTCCAGCATGCGCACCAGCACGTCGTACATGCCGAGGTCATCACCGACCAGGCTGGCGATGGGTTGCTGCACCAGGCGGAAGCGGTTATCCATCAGTGCCGACTTGATCTTCTTGACCCAGAACTCGTCCTGGTCCTGCAGTCGCAGCATGGCGTCGGTGTGGTTGAGTAGCTGCACGCGGTTGCCGCCAGCCTCGCGCCCCCGACGATTGGCCTTGTAGGCGTCACCGGCCGGGCCATCCGGCAGCGTGCAGGACGCCGGCACCATGCCGAGGCCGACCGTGCAGGTGGTTGACATTGACTTGTCGCCGATCTGGAAGACTTCGGTGGCAATGCGGTTGATGACGTGCTCGCCCCAGGCCTCGATGTCGCGGTCGTGTCCACGTTCCAGCAGGATCATGAAGCCTGAGCCACCGGCGCGACCGGCCAGGTCGCCGGGTTGCAGCTGCTCGCGCAGCAGGCGGGCAAACTCGGTCAGGAAATCCTCGCCGACGATCACGCCCAGCTCTTCGAGCAGTTCCCCGTACTTGTCGGGCTCGATGTAGGAGATATAGCGCACGCCACCCCGGCTGGCCTCGGCCAGGCGCGAGCGCAGGGACTCGACGAAGTAGCGTCGGTGCATGAAGCCGGTGGCCGGGTCGCAGCGCAGGGCCTCGTTGAGGCGGCGCTCGACTTCGCGGTCATCACGGCGCGGGACGCACATGCGCACACAGGGCTCGCCATCGAATTCAGCGATGGCCAGCTCGAATTCCAGCGCGGGCGTGTGCCCGCTGACCGTCAGTGCCGCCGCCCGCAGGCTGTGATTCGACCACTTGCCCTGCTGGCAGGCCACCAGCGCACCCTTGATCGCGGCATGGTCATCGGCGTCGAACAGGTCCATCAGCGGCGTGCCGACCAGTTCGTCGGGCGTCGAAAATCCGAACAACTCGATCCAGGCCGGATTGCAGTCGACAATGATGCCCTCCTGCACGTGGGCAAAGGCATCGGCGGAGCCCTCGACGAAGGCCTGCAGCTGGCGCTGTGAATCGCGCGCGGCCGCCAGTGTCGAGGACAGGGCGCGATCAAGACGGTGCGAGCGCAGCTCGCGACCGACCACGGCCTGGAACCGGGCCACGCTTGCCAGTGAAACCACGTCCTGGGCGCCGATGGCCATGGCCTCGGCGATGGCAGCCTCGTCGACGGTTTCCTTGACCAGCAGCACCGGCAGTTGCGGTGCGAAGCGGGCGCGGAAGTCCATGGCGCTGGACAGGTCAACGATGCCCTCGTCCGAGAACAACAGCAGCAACTCGGCGGTGGCCTGGGTCAGCACGTCGCCCAGGTCCCTCGCGTCGGGCAGCCAGGTGACGTGCACCGGGTGCCCGGCATTGCGCAGGGACTTGTTGATGGCCTCGACATTGTCCTGGCTACGGGTCAGGGCAATGATCGGAACGGCGGCTGGCACTTTCAACAATGACTCCGGGTCGGTATGAGGGCACTCCGCCGGATTCTAGCACCGCGAATTTTACCAATTATGCGACCGGCCTCTTGGATCCGGGGAACCCCGCAATTTCAGGCGTTCGCAATGTCAGTGCCGCGAACTGTGACGCGTTGCCCAGCACCTTGTTTCGGCAGGCGTCAGCGAATCTGGTAGCTGCCTTGAGGGGTTGTCGTTATCATACGCGGCCTATTTTTCCGGACGGGGCAGCGCGCCCCAGCATGGCGGCAACAGCGATGTCGAGCTACAACACCAGCGAGTTCAAGTCCGGCCTCAAGATCCTGATGGATGGGGATCCCTGTTCCATCGTCGAGAACGAATTCGTCAAGCCAGGCAAGGGCCAGGCCTTTAGCCGCGTACGCATCCGCAACCTGCGAACCAATCGCGTCATTGAGCGTACCTTCAAGTCAGGCGAGACTGTCGAGGCGGCCGACGTGCTCGATGTCGACATGCAGTACCTGTACTCGGACGGGATCTTCTGGCACTTCATGCAGCAAGAGTCCTTCGAGCAGTACACCGCTAACAAGACCGCAGTGGGCGAGGCGGCGCAGTGGCTCAAGGATGGCACGGTCTGCATCATTACGCTGTGGAACGGCCAGCCGCTGACTGTGACGCCACCGGCCCATGTCGAGTTGGTGATTGTCGAAACGGACCCGGGCATGCGTGGCGATACGGTGACGGGCGGCACCAAGGTTGCCAAGCTCGAGACCGGCGCCGTGGTGAAGGTGCCGTTGTTCCTCAATACTGGCGAGGCCATTCGCGTCGATACCCGCAGCGGTGAGTACATCGCCCGCGCCAGGTAACGCCGACCTAGCGACTGCCCAGCAGCTCCCAATCGCAACCGGCGACCAATCGTCGGGCAAATTTTTCCAGGCCGGCAGCATCCTCTGTGGTGAATCGGCCGTGGCTCGGGCTATCCAGGTCCAGCACGCCGAGCAGCGTTTCACCCAGGACCATCGGCACGACGATCTCCGAATTTGACGCGGCATCGCAGGGAATATGGCCCGGAAACGCGTGAACGTCCTGGACCACGATTGTCTCGCGACGCTCGGCCGAGGTCCCGCAAACGCCCTGGCCCAGGGCAATGCGCACGCAGGCGGGCTTGCCCTGGAAGGGGCCAACGATCAACTGCTCATCACGCCACAGGTAGAAGCCCGCCCAATTCAGTCCGGGCAGGGCCTGCCACAACAGTGCCGCGGCATTGGCCATATTGGCCCAGGGATCACGCTCTCCCTCCAGCAAGCCGGAAAGTTGTAGCTGCAACTCTTCATAGGATAGGGACAAGGGAAACTCCCGCCGGGCTCAGGCCCGGTTGATCGAAAATGCCATGGCCTCGTCTATGTCATCAAGGCCCAGCGCCACCATGACCAGCCGGTCGAACCCCAACGCGACGCCGGCGCAGTCGGGCAGGCCATGTTCAAGTGCGGCGAGCAATCGCTCATCCATTGGCCCGAGCGGCTTGCTCGCAGCCTGGCGTGTGCTGAGGTCATGAGAAAACCGCTGCCGCTGTTCGACGGGATTGGCCAATTCATGAAAGCCATTGGCCAGCTCAATGCCGTCGAGGTAAAGCTCGAAACGCTCTGCCACTGGCCAGCCATCGCCGTCATCGCGGATACGCGCCAATGCGGCCTGGCTTGCCGGATAGTCGCAAAGGAACAGCGGTCCTGCGCGACCCAGGGTTGGGCCCACCACCGCGCCGATGACCAGGTCCAGCAATTCTGCTGCCGACCAGTCCCTTGCGCTGTCCACGGGGATGTTGTGCTCGCGCAGTGCCGCGAGGCATTGCGCGCTGCTGGCGGTGGCGCAATCCAGCCCGGTCTCGTGCCGGATGGCCTCGCGATAGGTGATTCGCTGCAATGGGGCGAGCGCGCGCAGCGCGCCCAGGCAATGGCGCAGCAGGCCATCCACGTCTTGCTGCAGGCGTTTTGAGTCGAAACCGAGGCGATACCACTCCAGCATGGTGAATTCGGGATTGTGCTGACTGCCGGCTTCGCCATCGCGGAACACTGGGCAAAACTGGTAGCAGTCGCCGACACCTGCCGCCAGCAGTCGCTTCATCGGGTATTCAGGTGAAGTCTGCAGGTAGTGCCGGCCGTGACCGGCAACCATGGTGTGCAGGGACTCGATATTGGGATCGCTGGCCATCGCCCGAGACAGCACAGGCGTCTGCACCTCGAGCACACCCTGTCCGGCGAACCAGTCACGCGCCCGCGACAGCATCGCCGCGCGGGCTTCTAGCACCTCGCGGCTGGCACCTGGCGGCCAGGTCCTGGCGTCTAGCGCCATGTCGCGATGCGCTCGCCCATCTTGGTGGCCTGGCCGGCAGCAAGCGTCGCATCGAGGGAGACGCGATCGCGCGGGAACAGCAGGATGACCGTTGAGCCCATGTTGAAGCGGCCGAGTTCCGCACCCCGATCCAGCGCGATGATTGGATCCACCACCGGCAGCTCGAGCGCACGTCGTGGGCGCCGGCGCGTGACCTCGCCGGCCCAGGCCAGGCTCATGCTGCCAACAAACAATGCGCCTACCAGCACCACGGCCATGGCGCCTGCGGGTGTATCAAATACGCAGGCGATTCGCTCGTTGCGGGCAAATAAATTGGGCACGCCACGGGCAGTGGCCGCGTTGACACTGAACAAGTCGCCGGGCACGTAGATGCAGCGGCGCAGCGTTCCGGACAAGGGCATGTGAATGCGGTGGTAGTTGTAGGGCGCGAGATAGATGGTGGCAAAGCTACCACCATCGAACTCTGCAGCCAGTGCGGCGTCGCCGCCGAGCAGCACGTTGCTGCTGTAGTCGAGCCCCTTGGCTTGCAGCAGGGCACCGGCGTGAAGGGGGCCGGCCTGGCTTACCGTGCCGTCGACCGGGCACAGCACCGCGTCAGGCGCCTTGTCCAGGGGGCGCGCTCCGGGGCGCAAGGCGCGGGTGAAAAAATCGTTGAAGGAGCGATAGCTGGCGATGTCGGGGCGCTCGGTCTCGGCGAGATTGACGTCGTACAGGCGCAGGAAGCCGCGAATCAGCAGGCGACTCAATGCGCCGCCCTCCCAGTGCGCCAGGCCGCGCATGAGGCGCGACAGGGGATGCTGCGGCAACAGGTGCTGCATGCCGATGAATAGGCGTTCCGAAATGGTCTGTTCTGTCATCAGGGTCTACTCGACGTGGTCAAGGATGGCGCGGAAATCAGCGGAAATCCGCGCCGGATCATGCGGGGCACTGAATACGGCGCGCAGCGCGGCGCTGCGATCCAGCAGCAAGACAGCCGCGGTATGGTCAACAGAATAATTGCCGTCGATATCCGGTGCCGCGGCGTGCACGGCGATGCCCAGCGCCTGGGTCAGCGCGGACATCGACTCGCCCGGCCCGGTGGCACCGGTGAAGGCCGGGTCGAAGTGGCCTAGATAAGGCGCCAGCTTTTCCGGCGTATCGCGCGCGGGATCCACGCTGAACATCACCACCGCAGGCAGGTCATCCATTGGCAGGTCGGCGAGCTGGCGCCGGACGGCTGCGAGCGCCGCCAGGGTGGAAGGACAGACATCAGGGCAATGGGTAAAGCCAAAGAAGACCAGGGTCCAGCGCCCACGCAGTTGCTCGCGGCCAAAAGCTGCGCCGTGCTGGTCCAGCAAGGCGAAGTCGGGCAGTGCGCGGGAGTCGGGCAACAAGGTGCCCTGCGACAGGGACGGTGGTGTCGCCTGCTGACGGGCCACCCACATGCCGGCGAGTGCACCCAGCAATCCCACCACAGCGAATATCAGGACAACCGACTTGCGATTCATGATCCGGTGACTCCAGGGCCGACAAATTTGCGGCGGCGATTATCCCACAGGAAGCTGCTGCCACGGCCGGATCGCAGGTTAGACTTCCGGCCATGATTCGTACCGTGGCCAATTTGCTGGACTGGTCGACGCGCCGGCTGCAGGCGGCTGACTTGCATTACGGGCACGGCACGGACAATCCGCGCGATGAGGCTGCCGCACTGGTCTTCCACGCGCTGGGCCTGGACCATAGCCAGGCACCGCAGATTTATGCGGCGCCGGTGGACAAGCCAGGGATTGCGCGGGCACAGGCCCTGGTGCAGGAACGCATTGAAAGACGGGTGCCCTCGGCCTACCTCACCGGTGTGACCTGGTTCGCCGGGCTCGAAATGCGGGTGACTGCCGACGTGCTGGTGCCGCGCTCGCCCATTGCCGAGCTTTGCCTCGCTGGATTCGAGCCCTGGGTAGATCGGCGCAAGGTGTCACGTGTACTCGATATCGGCACTGGCTCGGGCTGTATCGCGATTGCTGCAGCCAAGGCCTTGCCCAAGGCGCAGGTCGATGCCGTTGATGTCTCGGCTGCGGCCTTGAAGGTCTGCGCCGGGAACATCCGTCGGCACCGCCTGAGCCGCCGTGTGCATCCCATACTGTCTGATGTCTACCAGGCGCTTGGCGATCAACGCTACGACATCATCGTGTCCAATCCGCCCTATGTGTCCGAGCGGGAAATGGCCGGGCTGCCGGCAGAGTACCGGGCGGAGCCGGCGCTCGGCCTGCGTGCAGGCCGACGTGGGCTGGATATCGTGCGGCGCATCCTGCAGGGTGCACCAGAACACCTGAATCCGGGCGGCATCCTGGTGGTCGAAGTGGGCGACACCGAGCCCGAGGTCAGCAAGGAATGGCCGAAGCTGCCGTTGACCTGGCTGCAATTCGAGCAGGGCGGGGGCGGTGTCTTTATATTGACGGCCGAAGAGCTCGGTCGCTGAGGAAGCACGGATGTCGGGCAATACCCTGGGAAAATTGTTTGCGGTCACCACCTTCGGCGAGAGCCACGGGCCGGCACTGGGCGCCATCGTGGATGGTTGCCCGCCGGGGCTGGCACTTGATGAGGCAGACCTGCAGGCGGACCTGGAGCGTCGCCGGCCAGGCACTTCGCGATTCACCAGCCAGCGCCGCGAAGAGGACCGTGTGCGCATCCTTTCCGGTGTATTCGAGGGGCGCACCACCGGAACGCCGATAGCGCTGGTGGTCGAGAATACCGACCAGCGCGAGCGCGACTATGAGCGCATCAAGGACGTGTTCCGGCCCGGGCACGCGGATTACAGCTACCAGCAGAAATATGGCTTCCGCGACCATCGTGGTGGCGGCCGCGCCTCGGCGCGCACGACGGTGGCCACGGTGGCGGCCGGCGCGATTGCGCGCAAGTACCTGCGCGAGCACGGCGGCATCGAGGTGATGGGCTACCTCTCGCAGATCGGTCCGCACCGGCTCGATCCGGTCGCCGTGGACACAGCTGGCGACAATCCGTTTTCGTGTCCGGACCCGGCCCGGGTGGGCGAGCTGGAGGAATACCTCAAGCAATTGCGTCGCGATGGCGATTCCATAGGCGCGCGCGTTACGGCGGTGGCGCGCGGCGTGCCACCGGGCCTGGGCGAACCGATGTTTGATCGCCTGGATGCGGAGCTGGCCTTTGCCCTGATGGGCATCCAGGCCGCCAAGGCCGTGGAAATTGGCGATGGCGTTGCGGTGGCCGCACAGCGCGGTTCCGAGCACCGTGACGAGCTTGGCCCGGACGGCTTCGCCTCAAATCATTCGGGCGGCACGCTCGGAGGCATCAGTTCAGGACAGGACCTCATCGTCCACGTGAGTTTCAAGCCAACCTCCAGCATCCAGGTGCCTGGCGCGACTATTGATGCCACCGGCACCAGTGCCGAGATCATCACCACGGGCCGGCACGATCCCTGCGTTGGCCTGCGCGCCGTGCCGATTGTCGAGGCCATGGTGCTGCTGGTATTGATGGACCACACGCTGCGTCACCGGGGACAGTGCGGCGAGGTGGTTTGCACGACGCCTGATATCACCCGGCAGCGCTGAGGTGCAGGCGGGGCGCGCGCAACTCGGTGCCGGATTCTTCTGGTACTACGCGGCGCTGGGCCTGCTGGTGCCATTTCTTCCTGTCTACCTCTCTGATCGTGGCTTCGGGCCCGCCGATATCGGTGCGCTGATGGGCGTCTATGCGGGCCTGCGGATCATCGGTCCGCCACTGTTTGCACGCTGGGCCGATGCGCCGGGAAGGCGGGTGCTGGCGCTGCAGCTGGCCAGCGTGGCTTCACTGCTGTGCGTGCTCACCTTTCATTGGCTCGGCTCGTTTGCGGCGATCGCCGTAGCGCTGGCTATTTTCAGTGCGCTATGGAATGGCCTGATGCCGGTGTTCGACGCGCAGGTGCTGGACCAGGTGGATGCCGACGCCGGCCGCTATGGCGCGTTGCGTCTGTGGGGCTCGCTTGGATTCATCGCCACGGCATTGGGGGCGGGCATTGCGCTGGAAGGCGAGGGCATGAGCCGCTTTCCCTGGTTGCTGGCGGCCTGTGTCGGCGTGACTTGCGTGGTGCTGGCCAGCCTGAAGCGCCCTGCGCAGGTGACACCTGGTCGACGTGGGCCGATCCTGCCTTCGCTGCGACAAGGCCGGGTCATCGCCCTACTGGCGGTTTCCTTCCTGATGCTTCTGAGCCACGGTGCCTACTACGGGTTCTTTTCGCTGTATCTCGAGCAGCATGGCTATAGTCGCGGTGTCATTGGGCTGCTGTGGGCCCTGGGTGTTGCTGCCGAAATTGCCGTCTTCTTGATGGCGGCTCGCCTGACGCTGCGTTTCTCGCTGCGCTTCCTGCTGCTGGTCTCCCTTGCGGCAACCAGCCTGCGCTGGGGGGCGCTGGCCATGTGGCCAGAGTGGCCGCTGGTCGTGGTATTGGCGCAGCTACTGCATCTGGCGAGTTTTGGCCTGTTTCACCTATGTCTGGTGACCCTGACCCGGCAGTTGTTCCCGCTGGATGCCGCAGCCAGTGCCCAGGCGCTGCAGGGCAGCATCAGTTACGGGGCCGGCGGCATGCTCGGCGTGATGGCCAGCGGCAGCCTGTGGCAGGCGTTCGGCCCATCGGCGCCTTTTGTGTTTTCGGCTGCGGTTGCCGCAATTGCCTGGCTCGTAGCCCTGCTGGGACTGGGAGTTCTAGGTGCTGCGCCAAGGCCATCTGGAGGCCAGAGGGGCCTTCCTGGGGCCGGGACCTCGTAGTCATTGCGTGACGAGGGGCAAGATTTTGGTAAATTCGCCGTGTAAGCTATGGCCCCAGAGATCAGGGACTTGTGACCGATTTCACACCCGTTTGTATAGCTGCGGCCAATGCTCGACCGATCGAGCCGGCTTCAGGGAGTCATGATGAGCTGGAAACTGCGTCTCCTCGTTCCCGCGTTGCTTCTGGCACCGCAGGCTGCTTTCTCGCTGGGCCTGGGCGATATCCGCCTGTCCTCATCCCTGAATGAGCCGTTAACGGCTGAAATAGACCTTCTGGCGGCAACGCCTGATGAGGTTTCGACCCTGAAGGCCCAGCTGGCCTCACGCGACATGTTCCAGCGCTATGGCCTGGATCGTCCGTCGTTCCTGGACGGTGTTGAGTTTGAGGTGGGTAAGGGTCCGGACGGACGCAGCGTCCTGCTGGTCAAGTCGCGCAATCCGATCGGCGAACCGTTTGTCACCTTCCTGGTGGAAGTGAACTGGCCGCGCGGTCGTCTGCTGCGCGAATATACCGTGTTGCTGGATCCCCCCGTATTTGCGCCGAAGTCGGCTGAACCTGCCGCAGTGGCTGCGCCCAGGGTCCAGGCGCCTGCCAGTCGCCCAGCTACTGCATCGGTGGCAGCGCCAGTCTCGCCGCCGCCGGCCCCGCGTACCGCGGATACCCAGGACGGCGCATCGTCCTACCGAGTGCAGCGTGGTGACACGCTTTATCAGGTCGCCGGCGACCTGAGCAGCGGCGGCCGCGATGCTACGCACAGCATGATGATCGCGATGTATCGCGCCAATCCTCATGCCTTCAACGGCAACATCAACCTGCTGCGGGCAGGCACCATCCTGCGCGTTCCGTCAGCCGACGAGACGGGTGCGGTGGGTGCAGGTGAGGCTGCCAACGAGATAAGCCGACAGAATCGCGAATGGCGTTCAGGTGCTGGCAGTGGCTCCGGCGAAGGCCGGCTGCGCCTGGTCACACCTGAAGAGGGTTCGGCCCCGGCCGCATCCGCCCGCGGCGATGGCACGGTCACGGGGCAGATTGCTGCGCTTGAAGAAGAGATCACTGAACAACGTCGGCTGCTGGAATTGCGTAACCGCGATCTGGCGGCGCTGCAGCAACAGCTCGCTGCAGATCAGGCCGCTGCTGCCGCTGCTGCGGCTGCCCCCGCGCCTGCGCCGGTCGCCGACACTGAACCCGAAGTCGCTGTTTCCCCGGAAGATGATCCGGGTAGCGTCCAGGCCCCGGAGGCGACACCTGCGCCGGTTGAGGCTGCACCGCGTACGCCGAAGCCGGCCGCTGCAGACGCCGCGGTCGAGAGGTCATTTTTTGACAGCCTGAGCGACAACTGGCTGTACGTGCTTGGCGCGGCTGGCTTGCTGTTCGGTGGCCTGCTGGGCTACGGATACCTGCGTCGCCGGCGCGAGGATGACCTCGACGACGCGCTGCGTAAGTTTGATATTCCGATGGCGCCGGACACGGCAGGGACTGCGCGCCTGCGCAAGCTCGAGCCAGAGCTGGCGCCGCAGCGTCCCAGTGTCGAGGTCATCGAGACGCCGCCGACGCCGGCACCGGAAAGGCGCAAGGTCACCCCGGCACCGGTCGCCGCTGAGCCGTTTGGCCATGACCAGACCATCAGCGCCGAGGCTGCGCTCGACCTGGATACGGCGGATCCGCTGGCCGAGGCTGACTTCCACATGGCCTATGGTCTTTATGACCAGGCTGCCGACCTGGTGCGCATGGCCATCAGCAAGGAGCCCAAGCGCCACGACCTCAAGATGAAGCTCGCCGAGATTCACTTTGTCGCGGGCGATGAAGAGCAATTCATGGATGCGGTCCGCGACCTGGACCGCAATCGTGCCGGCCTGGCTTCGGGCGACTGGGATCGCATCGTGATCATGGGGCGGCAGATTTCCGCCGACGACCCGCTGTTCGCAGCCGGCGTGGGATCGGGTCGTGTAGACCTGAGCCTCGAGGGTGGCGATGGGCGCGTTGACCTGGAATTGCTGGCACCCCCAGGTGGCGATGAGGGCATCGACCTTGACCTCGGCGATGCCTTTGGCGCAACTACGGACAGCGACGACGATGATGCCGACCTGCTGGACTTTGAGTTTGACGGAGGCACGACCACCTCGACGGACACCACCCGCGAGATGGAAAAGCCGCCGGCCACCAATACCGTCGAGATGCCGACGCTGGAACTGCCAACGCACGATGCACCCACGGTCGAGACGCCAATTTTGCGCGATCGCAGTGGCGACACCATGCGCGAGAAGATCAGCAGCACCAGTTTCGCCTCGTCGATCTCCCCCGATGCGACTGCCGAGATGGCGATTGACGACCTGGGGCTTGACCTCAGCGACTTGGACGATCTGGGTGACGACGCGACGCGGCTGATGCCGGGTGGCGACGTTGGCGACGACACTGGCACGGTGATGATGCCGGATTTTGATTCCGAGGGAACTTCGGAGATGCCGGCGCTGAAGTCGTCGAGCGACGACGACGTCGATTTCGACCTGACCGGCGGTGATGTCGAGGTGGACGGTGGTGATACCCACGTCCTTACCGGGCGCAATCCGCGCCTGGTCATGGACGAACTTCCGGGAATGACAAGCCTTGAGCCGGTCACCATGAGCGAAGTGGGCACCAAGCTCGACCTGGCGCGGGCCTACATGGACATGGGCGACCCGGACGGCGCGCGCAATATCCTGGAGGAAGTGCTGGCCGAAGGCAGCAATTCGCAGAAACAGGAAGCGCGCCGCCTGATTGAATCCCTGCCGGGGGCGTGAGCCAAACTACGCGGCGTATCGCGGTCGGCGTCGAGTACGCTGGCACGCAATACGCCGGCTGGCAACGCCAGCCTGAGGCCCCCTCTGTGCAAGCGGCCGTCGAGGCCGCACTGGGATTTGTCGCTGACCATCCCGTAGCCGTGACCTGCGCCGGGCGTACCGATACCGGCGTGCATGCAATAGGGCAGGTGCTGCACTTCGACACCTCATCAGTGCGCGAGCAGCGCAGTTGGGTACTGGGCGCGAATGCCAGGTTGCCCGGTGATATCGCCTTGCGCTGGGCCCGCGAAGTGCCCGATGAGTTCCACGCGCGCTTTTCCGCGATCCAGCGCAGCTATCGCTACTTCATTGCCCTGGAGCCCACCCGGCCTGCCTTGCTGCAGGGTCGGGTTTGCTGGTGGCACCAGTCACTGGACGTGGATGCCATGGCGCAGGCGGCGCAAGTCCTGCTCGGCGAACATGATTTCTCGGCATTTCGTTCGTCCGAGTGCCAGGCCAGGTCCGCCGTGCGGCGTGTGGATAGCCTGTCGCTGCAGCGCGTGGGCCGGCGCGTCACCATCGAGATCAGTGCCAACGCCTTCCTGCACCACATGGTGCGCAATGTCGTGGGCACCTTGCTGAAGGTTGGCAGCGGCGAGCAGGGCGCAGCCTGGGTCGCTGAGGTGCTGGCAGGGCGCAACCGCAAGCAGGCGGGCGTGACCGCTCCGGCGGCGGGGCTTTACCTGTGGAAGGTGACCTACCCGCAAGACGCCGGCCTGCCGGCGCTGCCAGACGCCGAACCCTGGGCTATGATCGGCTCCTGCTGAGAGCATTGAGGGACGCCGTGACCTGGTTCGAAAAGATCATTCCATCGCGCATCAAGACCGAGCGGCGCACGCGTTCGGTTCCGGAAGGCCTGTGGATGAAGTGCCCGGCCTGCGATTCGGTGCTGTATCGCCCGGAGGTGGAGCGCAATCTCCAGGTGTGCCCCAAGTGCACACACCATCTGCGCATCGGCGCTCGTGATCGCCTGAGCCGCTTCCTCGATCCCGAGGCCTGCGAGGAGATTGGCGCAGCGATCAGTCCGGAAGATCCACTGCGCTTTCGCGACACCAAGAAGTACCGGGACCGCATCTCGGGGGCGCAGAAATCTGCGGGTGAACTCGACGCCATGGTGGTGATGGCCGGATCACTGGATCGCCTGCCGGTGGTGGCGGCAGCTTTCGAGTTCAGCTTCATGGGCGGATCCATGGGATCGGCGGTAGGCGAACGCTTCGTGCGCGGGGTGGAGCATGCCATCCGCACACAGTCTCCCTTCATCTGCTTTTCCTCCAGCGGCGGTGCGCGCATGCAGGAAGGCTTGTTGTCGCTACTGCAAATGGCGAAGACCAGCTCGGCACTGGCTGCGCTGTCACGTGCCAGGTTGCCCTATGTATCCGTGCTGACTGACCCAACCACGGGTGGGGTGTCGGCGAGCCTGGCCATGCTGGGTGATGCGATCATTGCCGAACCCAAGGCCCTGATCGGCTTTGCCGGCCCCCGGGTGATCCAGCAGACCGTGCGCCAGACCCTACCCGAGGGATTCCAGCGCAGTGAGTTCCTGCTGGAGCACGGTGCCATCGACATGATTGTTGATCGCCGCGACCTGCGCGAACGCATTGCACGCATGTTGCGCTTGTTCCTGCGCACGCCCGCTGTCGGGTAGCCCATTGCGATTTACCGAGCTGAACGCCTGGCTTCAATGGCAGCAGGCGCTGCACCCGCGACCGATTGATCCGGGTCTGGAGCGCATCGCTGAGGTCTACCAGCGCCTGGGGCAGCCGCGTCCCGCCACGGTGCTGACGGTCGGTGGAACCAATGGCAAGGGCTCGGTGGTTGCCTACCTGCAGGCCATGTTGATCCACGCCGGCTATGAAGTCGGGGCACTGACTTCGCCACACCTGCAACGCTATAACGAACGCATCACGGTCCGCGGCAAGGAAGTTGAGGACGGCCTGCTGATGCAAGCCTTTGATCGCATTGATGCCGCGCGCGGTGACATCAGCCTGACCTACTTCGAGTGGAACACGCTGGCGGCCCTTCTGGTTTTTTCCATTGAGCACCTGCAGGTTGCGGTCCTGGAAGTCGGCATGGGCGGGCGACTGGATGCGGTGAACCTGCTGGACGCTGATGTCGCCGCGGTGGCCTCCGTAGGCCTTGATCATTGCGAGTGGCTGGGATCCTCGCTGGAGGAGATCGGCCAGGAGAAGGCCGGGATCTTCCGCGGCGGGCGCACGGGCATCTTCGGCAACCGCCGCATGCCAAATAGCATTGCCAGGTTCGCCGCAGACCAGGGCGTACGCCTGCGGCGCCTGGGCCTGGACTTTGACTACATTGAAAGGCCGGACGGCTGGGACTATGTGGGCCCGGGCTCCAAGCGACACGGACTGCCGCTGCCGGCACTCCACGGCATGTCCCAGCTCGACAATGCCACCACGGCCCTGGCGATCCTGGAGGCTGCCGAGCCCGCGCTGCTGGTCCCGGATGGCGCTGTTCACCTGGGCCTGACCCAGGTCAGCCTGCCCGGTCGATTCCAGCTCATGCCGGGTGATCCAGAGTGGATCCTCGATGTCGCCCACAATGCGGACGCGGCGCACAGCCTGGCGGCCAGCCTGCGCAACCGCCGCGCACTTGGTCGTACGATTGCGGTATGCGGCATCCTTGCTGACAAGGACGCCGCCGCTATCGGGCGGGCACTGTCGCCAGGCATTGACCTGTGGATTACCGTGGGACTGGAGGGGTCACGCGGCTCATCGGGCGAGGCGCTGGCAACGCGCCTGGCACTTGCTCCGACGAGCGAAATCGAGGTGGCCGTGGATGTGCGCGCGGGATGTGAGCGTGCCAGCGCGCTGGCTGTTGCGGGGGATCGTGTCGTGGTATTTGGCTCGTTTCACACCGTGGGCCCGGCGCTTGACTACCTGGGCCAGGGCAAGCCCGCGCCCAGCAGCGCTACAATCTGAGCCATGGAACTGCAAACACGAGAACGACTGGTGGGTGCCGCCGTGCTGGTGTTGCTGGTGGTTCTGCTTGTTCCGAGCATGTTGGGCGGCCGCGGGACAAATGCGGTTGAGGAACCTGCAGCGGGGCCTGGCGCACGCAGCATTGAGTTGACGGCCACGCCCGCGACCCAACTGCCGGCGGACGAGGACCAACTGGTGCCCGAGGCCATTGCCACCTTGCCAGCGCCTACCGCACAGACCCCAGCGGCCTCTGAGCCACTGGTGCCAGAGCCTGCAGCGGTAGCGCCAAGCGCCCCCATCGTGGCACCCGGGGCGGCTGCCTCCGCGGCAATTGCTGCACCGGATGCAGCAATTCCCACCGCTGTCGCTGCCTGGGCCATACAGCTGGGCGCTTTTTCCACCCGCGTAGCGGCCGACAAGCTGGTGGCTGAGCTGCGGGCCGGCGGATATTCGGCTTTTGTCCTTGAGTACCGCGCCAATGGGGCCATTTTGCACCGGGTGCGGGTAGGCCCGGAGCAGGATCGCGCCCGGGCTGAAGCGGTCGCTGAACGCCTGAAGAAGGCTGGCTACAAGCCCATCGTTGCTGCTCATCCCTGACAGCAGGAATCCACGACGGGGGATCGGCTAGAATGCGCGCACCTTAGCCTGGGATGGTCAGCGGATGAACGGCGCGGATTACCTCTTTGTCCTCATCCTGGCCTCGTCATTGGTGGTCGGAGCCATGCGCGGTTTTATTCGCGAGATTGTGGCGCTGGTCGCCTGGCTGGTGGGCATCTGGCTGGCCTGGCACTTTTCCTATCTCGTTTATCCGTGGCTGGGCGGCCTGTTGGCCGAACCCGGCGTGCAGGAGTGGACTGGCCGCGCCATCATCCTGTTCATGGTCGTGCTACTGGGCAGCCTGGTCGGCGCCGTAGTGGGCTACTTCGCCTACCGTGCTGCGGGACTGGCGCTGGTTGACCGACTGTTCGGTGGGCTGTTCGGCCTGGTGCGCGCGACGCTGCTGATCGGTCTGTTTGTCATCGGTGGCAAGGCGCTGGAACTGCAAAAGGAGCCGTGGTGGACCCAGGCCCGGCTGATGCCGGCAGCCGAGGCCGTGGCCAATTGGCTGGAGCGCTACGCAGAACCTGCAGCGAAAGACCTGCTCGAACAAGCCGCCCGGCCGCCTGGCCGCTGATCTCATGTGCGGCATCGTAGGCATCTCAGGCCAGGGTCCAGTCAACCAGCGGCTCTATGATGCCCTGACCGTGCTGCAGCACCGTGGCCAGGATGCCGCCGGCATCATGACCATGCAGGAAGGCGCACTCTTTTCGCGCAAGGGTACTGGCTTGGTTCGTGACGTTTTCCAGCAGGAGCACATGCTCCAGCTGGAGGGCCGCGCGGGCATCGGCCATGTGCGCTATCCAACGGCCGGCAATGACAGCGTCGCCGAGGCGCAGCCCTTCTACGTGAATGCGCCATTTGGCATTGCCCTGGCCCACAACGGCAACCTGACCAATTCCACAGAGCTGGCCCGCATCCTGGTGGAACAGAATCGTCGCCACCTGAATACCCGCTCGGATTCAGAGGTGCTGCTCAATGTGCTGGCCAGTGAGATGCAGCAGAGTGCTTCTGCCCGGCTGACCGCAGCGGAAGTTTTTCGCGCACTGGAGGCGGTGTTCCGCCGCATTCGTGGGGGTTACGCGGTCGTCGCCATGATCGTGGGCCACGGCGTCATTGGTTTTCGTGATCCCTGCGGCATCCGCCCGCTGATCCTGGGCCGGCGCGATTCGCCAAAAGGGTCCGAGTGGATGCTGGCCTCGGAGAGCGTGGCGCTGGACATGGCGGGCTTTCGCATCGAGCGCGACGTGCAGCCGGGCGAGGCGATATTCCTGGACCTGCGCGGCAACCTGCACGCCCGCCAGTGCGTAAGCTCGCCAGGTCACACGCCCTGCATCTTCGAATACGTCTATTTCGCCCGCCCGGACTCGATTATCGACAAGATCTCGGTGCACAAGGCGCGTATGCGCATGGGCGAGAAGCTGGCCGAGAAGATCGCGCGCCTGCGGCCGGAGCATGACATTGACGTGGTAATCCCGATCCCCGACACCAGCCGTACCAGTGCCATGCAGCTGGCGCTAGCGCTGGGCGTGAAGTATCGCGAGGGCTTCGTCAAGAACCGCTACATCGGCCGTACCTTCATCATGCCCGGCCAGGACCTGCGTGAAAAATCGGTCCGCAACAAGCTCAATGCCATCGAGCTCGAGTTTCGTGACCGCAATGTCCTGCTGGTGGATGACTCCATCGTGCGCGGCACGACCTCGGCGCAGATCATCGAGCTGGCGCGGGAGGCGGGTGCGCGAAAGGTCTATTTCGCCTCTGCCGCACCCCCGGTGCGCTATCCGAACGTCTATGGCATTGATATGCCCGCGGCCTCGGAACTGGTAGCCGGCCAGCAAAGTGACGAGGAAGTCGAGCGCATCATTGGAGCGGACTGGCTCATCTATCAAGACCTGGCCGACCTCGTGACTGCCTGTCGCCATGACGACGCCACGATTCGCGAGTTCGATACCTCCTGCTTTTCCGGCACCTACGTGACCGGAGACATCACAGAGGACTATCTCGCCCTGCTGCAGCGTGAAAGGTCAGACGGCGCGCGCACCCAGCGGCGCCTGGACCTGCAAGGCGGCCGGACGCTGCGCAGCGTCTGAGTCGACCGACGCCATGGACCGGCATTCACCGGATCCTGAAAGGTCAATGTTGCTTGATCTCTACCGCATAGGCCTCGCTGCGGTCGATGGACGGCGCCTGATGCGCGAGCACCTTTCAGGTCGGTCCAGGGAGCAACGCTACTGGCTGCTGGCGGTGGGCAAGTCGGCGGTGCAGATGGCCCTGGGTGCGCGGGATGGCCTGGCAGAGGCCATCGAGCGCGCGCTGGTGGTGGCCCCTGAGGGATATCTTGATCCAGCGCTGCAACGCATTCCCGGAGTCGAGTGCATCACTGCTGGGCACCCCTTGCCTGATGCGGCGAGCCTTGACGCAGGCGCAGCCGCATTGCAGATGGTGAGGACCTTGCCTGCCGGCGTGCGCCTGCTGGTGCTGGTCTCCGGTGGGGCCTCTTCATTGATCGAGGTCCTGCGTCCGGGCGTGCAGCTGGATGACCTGCATCGCCTGTGGCGCGAGTCGCTGGCCGCCGGCTGGGATATTGCCCTGCTCAACCAGAAGCGCAGTGCGCTGTCCTTGATCAAGGGCGGTGGGCTCGCAGCTGCGCTGGCCAGCCATGATGCTGAGGCGTGGTTCATGTCCGACGTGCCCGGGGATGATCCCGCGCTGCTGGGCTCGGGCCTGCTCGCGTCCCCGGCCAGGCGGGAGGCACCTGCCGCGGGTTTTCCGTTGCAACAGATCGCTGGTCTGGATACGGCGCTGGCGGCGATTGAACAGGCGGCAGGTGCAAGGGGCTTGCGGGTGGACCGCCAAGGATCGCGCCTGGCCGGGGAGGCGACTGCAGCGGCAGGGCAACTGTGCGAGGCATTGTTCGCGGGTAGCCCCAGGCTCATCGTGGCTGGCGGCGAAACGACGGTGCGCCTGCCCCCAGCCTCCGGGCGCGGGGGACGGTGCCAGCACTTTGCGTTGCAGTGTGCGCTGCACATCGAGGGCAGGACGGGCCTGTTTATACTCGCCGCCGGTACTGATGGCATCGATGGCAATAGCCCGGATGCCGGTGCGCTGGTGGATGGCGCTACGGTCGCCCGGGCGCGCCAGGCGGGACTGGACCCGCAGGCCATTCTCGCCGCGGCTGACAGTGGCGTGCTGCTGGAGGCAAGCGGTGACCTGATTCACACCGGCCCCACCGGCACTAACGTTGGCGACCTGGTCTTGGCACTGCGTCACTCCGCCCGCTGATCCCCGCCCATGTAGAATCAGCGCATGTCGTTGCGGGTACTGGTCATCGATTGCGAAAAGGATTTCCGCAGGTTGCTGGCCCAGCATGTGTCAGCAGCGCATGAAGATGCGACCGTCGTCGAATACGACCCCGCCGTGCGCGGGCCACTGCCCCCGGACTATTCAGCCAGTGGCTACGACCTGGTACTGCTGGGGGCCAGCGAGGGCAGCGGCCAAGGCGAATTGCGCGACCTCGCCGGCCGGCCGGGATTTCCGCCGATTATCTTGCTGGCCGGGGACACCTCGGCTGCAGCGGTTGACGCGGCCCTGGAAGCCGGTGCCCGCGCCTGCCTGTCGCGTGCCAGGGTGGACCACGCCGCGCTGGCAGCAGCATTGCGTGATGCCCGCAGCCGGCGCAGCTCCAGGCACCAGGATGCTCCCGCCAGGATGCCGGCGTCGCGCACGGCGCGCTTCGGCAACATCACCCTGCGTGGCTATCATTACCTGCGTCAGTTGGCCGAGAGCCCGATGTCGTCGGTCTATCTGGCCTTCAGCGAGCGCGATGACTGCGAGTTGGTGCTCAAGGTGCTGCACCAGGCACCTGACGATGGCCACGGTGGCCGGGTATTCGATCGCTTCCTGCGCGAGTACGACATCGCCGCGACCATCGTCCATCCCAACGTTGTGCGCATATTCGATTTTGGCGCCTCGGATGACTGTGCCTACATCGCCATGGAGTATTTTCCCAAGGGCGACCTACGCACGCGGATCAAGCGCGGCATCCAGCCACTGCGCGCCCTGTCGATGTTGCGGCAAATGGCTGCCGCATTGCAGGTGCTGCACGGCGCCGGCATCCTGCATCGCGACCTGAAGCCGGGCAATGTGATGTTGCGCGACGATGAGACCGTGGCAGTGATTGACTACGGCATGGCCAAGCACCTGGCCCTGGAGGCCAACATCACCGGCAGCGGCGAGATCTTTGGTACGCCCTATTACATGAGTCCCGAACAAGGGCATGGGCGGGAAACGGACGAACGCAGTGACATCTATAGCCTCGGCATCATTTTCTATGAGATGTTGCTGCGGCAAAAACCCTATACCGCCGCGACGCCCATGCAGGTCATCTATCTGCATGCGCACGCGCCGCTACCGGAACTGCCGCCCCAATACCGCGACTTCGCGCCCATCCTGGCTGGCTGCATTGCCAAGGAAGCCCGTGACCGGTTTGCCTCGGCGGCCGACCTGGTCGCAGCAGCGCAGGCACTGGAAGAGGTTGTATCGCAAGACTCGCTGCGTCGCCGATGAGGGCGACTTTGCGCTGGCAGGAACCCCCTGACTTGTTGCTGGCGGCGACTCCCGCGCCGTGGTTTGTGGCGGCGGCAACGCAGCATGACTTGTTGCTGCTGGATCATGCCAACTGCGAAAAAAAGGCCGCCTCAACCGCACTGTCGCTGATGTTCTCCTACGCCGAGGATGCCGCACTGGCGGCCCAGCTGTCGCGACTGGCGCGCGAGGAACTCAGGCACTTTGAACAGGTGAGCCGGATGATGAAGGATCTGGGTGTCAGCTATCGCCGGCTGTCACCCTCACGCTACGCGGGTGGGCTCAGGCGTGTAGTCGCCGCGGCGGAACCTGGTCGCCGCCTGGACTTTCTGCTGTGTGGCGCGCTGATCGAGGCGCGATCCTGCGAGCGATTCGAGGGCTTGTGCGAGGTGCTGGCGGATCCCCTGCGTGGCTTCTATCGAGGGCTGGCGGCGGCAGAACGCCGGCACTTCCTGCTCTACCTGAATCTCGCTGCCGACTACGCCGCTGCTCACGGCCTGGACCTGGAGGCGCAGGTGCAGGCATTGGCTGCGGTCGAGGCGGAACTCATCACTGCGCCGGATCCCGAGTTCAGGTTCCACTCCGGTTGTCCGCTGCCGGAAATTCAGGCGGGGTAGCGCGCCAGGGCAAAGCCACTATCGTTCCAGCGCAGGTAGCTTGCGCTGCCATGCCAGTCTCCCAGGACGTAGCGGGTGCAGGGTCTGCCATCAACCTCAAACTGATGCTGGCCCGGTCGGTGCGTGTGGCCATGGATCAGGCACTGTACTTTGGCCTTGCGCATGACCGATTCGACGGCGGCTTGGTTGACATCGGTAATGTAGGCGCCTGCCTTGGCGAGGTGCTCCCGGCTGCCGCTGCGTGCATCCTGGGCCACCATGCGGCGTCGATCCAGTGGCAATGCCTCCAGCTTGCCGCGGACCTCCGGATCGCGCACCAGTGCACGCAGGCGCTGGTAAGCCGTGTCGTCCACGCAGAGTGCATCGCCATGGGTCACCAGCACGCGCTGCCCGGCGAGGGTCAGCACCACCGGGTCGTGAAGCATCGTCGCCCCGGCCTCTGAACAGAACCGCTCACCCAGCAGGAAGTCGCGGTTGCCCTGCATCACTTGTAGTAGCAATCCGCCGCGGGTCAGGCTGGCCAGGCGATCAATCACCGCGCGATGCGCAGGTTCGGGGTCATCGTCACCCAGCCAGGCCTCGAACAGGTCGCCGAGCAAGTACAGCGAGCGCGCTTCGCGCGCGGGTCCGTCCAGAAAGGACAGGAAACGCCTGGCGATATCCGGCGCTCTGGGATCCAGGTGCAGGTCGGATACGAAGAAAGTGCTCACGGATTGCTGGCGGGCTCGAGGCTGGCGGGTGGCGCCGGGGTAGGCGACCCCTTGCTGCTGTCGGGCGTACCGGGATCACCCATCACCCAGGCCTTGCGGATTAGCGCAGTCTCCAGAGGAACCTCCGCCGGAAATGGCCCGCCCGCCCCAGTCGGCAGGTGGGCGATGCGATCAACCACGTCCATGCCCTGGATGACACGGCCAAACACCGCGTAACCCCAGCGGCTGGGCAGCGGATCAAGCCGCGGGTTGTCGACCAGGTTGATGAAGAACTGCGAGGCCGCAGAGTGAGGTGACTCCTCGCGAGCCATCGCCACGCTGCCACGACGATTGGACAGGCCATTGCCGCTCTCGTTGGGGATCAACCCGGAAGTCTTCTTCTCGGAAAAGTTGATGGCATGGCCGCCGCCTTGCACCACGAAGTTGGGGATGACGCGATGAAACAGGGTCTGGTCATAGAATCCGGCGCGGACGTAGTGCAGGAAATTCTCGGCCGTCAGCGGCGCACGCACCGCATCAAGTTCCAGCACGATCACGCCATGTGGGGTCTCCAGGTAAACCTGTGGCGACAGTGAGGTCGTGGTCTGTGCCGAAGCCGCACCGGCGACAAGTAGCCCGAACATGGTCAGCGCAATTCGCATCATTGGAATGATCCCCGGTGGCAGCGTGGTCAGGCGGGGCAGTTTAGCGCAGCCGACGCGTGAGACGTCAGGGCTGATCCCGTAGACTGTGCGCCGATGACTACGCCTGCCATCACCCGGTTTGCGCCCAGCCCGAGCGGCTTCATGCACCTCGGCAACGTGCGCACGGCATTGTTCAACTGGTTGCTGGCGCGGGCCACGGGTGGGCGCTTCCTGCTGAGGGTCGAAGACACTGATGCCGCCCGCAGCGAGGACCGCTTCCTGCAGGCCCTGCTGGAAGACCTCGCCTGGCTGGGTATTGACTGGGATGCCGGTCCCGACCGTGAAGACGAACTCGGGCCTTATCGTCAGTCTTTGCGTGGACTGCTTCACGGCGGCCTGTTGGCCAGGCTGGAGCAGGCCGGGTCAGCCTATCCCTGCTTCTGCTCCACTGCAGAACTGGAAGTGGCGCGGCGCACCCAGGCGGCAGCGGGTGATCCCCCGCGCTATCCCGGGACCTGCCGCGGACTGTCGGCCGAGGCAAGAATGCAGAAGCAGCAGGCCGGGCGCCAGCCGGTGCTGCGCTTTCGCGTGCCTGATGCAACAACGGTGACCTTCGATGACCTGGTGCGCGGTACCCAGAGCGTGGAGTCCTCATTGCTTGGGGATTTCGTCCTCAGCCGACCCGACGGCACCGCCATGTTCTTCTTCGTCAATGCCGTGGACGATGCATTGATGGGCGTGAGTGCGGTGCTGCGCGGCGAGGATCACCTGAGCAACACGGCGCGCCAGTTGCTTGTGCTACAGGCGCTGGGGCTCCAAGCGCCTCGCTACGGACACCTGCCACTGCTGCTGGGCACCGACGGCGTGCCACTGTCCAAGCGGGCGGGGAGCCTGGGGCTCGCTGAGCTGCGCGAGCGCGGCTACCTGCCGGCGGCCGTGGCCAACTATTTGCTGCGCCTGGGCCATGCCGGCGCACCGGATGAATGGGTTGAGGCAGGGGCAATGGCTGGGGCATTTGACCTTACCCGCCTGGGTCGCGCCCCGGCCCACTTTGACAGCGTGCAGCTCGATCACTGGCAGCGCGAGGCCGTCAAGCGCTTGTCGCCGGCCGATGCGCTGGCCTGGCTCGGTAGCGAAGTGGCCGTCGTTCCGGCACAACAGCGCGATGCGCTGGTTGAATTGCTCAGGCACAACGTGCTGTTCCCGGAGCAGGTCGCGCCCTGGCTCGCGATCCTCTGTGGCGACCTGCCAGCGCATGACGCTGAAGCGCGACAAGTTCTGGCTGACGCTGGCGCTGACTTCTTTGCTGCCGCCGCCCGGGCCTACCAGCAGGCGGGTGCCGATCTGGGCGCGCTCACCCGGGAGCTGAAGCGCAGCACCCAGCGCAAGGGCGCGGCCCTGTTCATGCCGTTGCGCATAGCCCTGACGGGGCGCCACGACGGTCCGGAGCTGGCGCTGATCCTTTCTGCGCTGTCACGAGAGCAGGTGGAGCGACGCCTTGCCCAGGCCGCAGGAGAGCGGGGGGCTGGCGCATGACGCTGCGCATCCACAATTCCCTGACCGGTGCCAAGGAGGCATTCCGGGAAATTGTCCCTGGCAAGGTGCGCATGTATGTCTGCGGCATCACTGTCTATGACTATTGCCATGTCGGGCATGCGCGTTCGCAGATTGCCTTCGACATTGTGCGGCGCTGGTTGCGTCAGCGTGGCTATGCCGTCACCTACGTGCGCAACATCACTGACATTGACGACAAGATCATCCAGCGTGCCCGTGATCGAGGCGAAAGCTGCGAGGCGCTGACTGCGCGCTTCATCGAGGCGATGAACGAGGATTTCGCGACACTGGGCATCGAGCGCCCGGATCACGAGCCGCGCGCCACCGAATTCGTTCCACAGATCATTGCCATGATCGAGGGGCTGATCGACAGTGGTCACGCCTACGTCGCTGCGGGCGGAGACGTGCTGTATTCGGTGTCGAGTTTTGCGGACTACGGCAAACTTTCGGGCAAGAAGCTGGAGGATCTTCGCGCGGGCTCGCGGGTCGAGATTGGCGAGCATAAGCGCGACCCGCTGGATTTTGTCCTGTGGAAGAAGGCCAAGCCCGGCGAACCGCTTTGGCGCTCGCCCTGGGGCGAGGGCCGGCCGGGCTGGCATATCGAGTGCTCTGCCATGGCAGTGGCGCTTTTGGGCGAGCACTTCGACATCCACGGTGGCGGCATGGACCTGAAGTTTCCCCACCACGAGAATGAGATAGCCCAGGCCTGTGGGTCTGCCGACCAACGCTTCGCGAATGTGTGGATGCACAACGGCTTCGTCCGCATCAATGACGAGAAGATGTCGAAGTCGCTGGATAACTTCTTCACCGTGCGCGAAGTCATGCCCAGGCTGCGCCCCGAGGTGCTGCGTGCCTTCCTGCTCTCCAGCCACTATCGCGGGCCGATCAACTACGGAGAGGACAACCTGCGCCTGGCCGATGCCGCGCTGTCGCGACTCTATCTTTCGTTGCGCGGTGTCGCTGCGATGGGAGGTGACGCCACAGGACAGGCGACAGTGGCCTTCGGCGAGGCGATGGATGATGACTTCAATACGCCTGAAGCCATAGCCACGCTGCAGGGCCTGGCGCGCGAACTGAATCTCGCGCGCGATGCCGGCGACGACGAGCGGGCGAGCAAGCTGGCCGCTGAGCTTCGCGCCCTCGGCGGCGTGCTTGGATTGTTGCAGCATGACCCCGATGCGTGGCTGGCGACGCCCTCCGAGCTGGTCTCCGGGACCGACGCGGCCGCCCGCCTGGGCGCTGATCAAATCGAGGTACTAATCCAGGCACGGGCAGAGGCGCGCAAGTCGCGGAATTTCGCCGAGGCGGATCGCCTGCGCCAGCAGCTGACTGAGGCGGGTGTCGTGCTGGAGGATGGTTCGGGTGGCACCCAGTGGCGCTACGAGTGACGCCGTAGCGCGACTTCGAGCGTGTTCTTCATCAGCGCGGCCACGGTCATGGGTCCGACGCCTCCCGGCACGGGAGTGATCCAGCCGGCGCGTTCCAGCGCTTCGTCGAAACAGACATCACCGACGAGGCGCCCATCGGCCAGGCGATTGATGCCGACGTCTATTACCACGGCGCCTGGCTTGATCCAGGCGCCTGGAATGAAGCCCGGCTTGCCTACGGCGGCCACCAGGATGTCGGCCGCAGCGACATGCTGCTCCAGGGCCGTGGTAAAGCGGTGGCAGATAGTTACGGTGGCGCCCATCAGCAGCAGTTCCAGCGCCATGGGGCGGCCGACGATGTTGCTGGCCCCGACCACTACCGCATGCTGGCCGCGAATGGCCAGGCCGGCGCGTTCCATCAGCTTGATGATGCCGTAGGGTGTGCAGGGGCGAATCTTGGGCATGCGTTGCGCGAGGCGCCCGACGTTGTAGGGATGGAAGCCATCCACGTCCTTGGCCGGATCAATGCGCTCGAGCACCGCCGAGGGCTCGATGTGCTCTGGAATCGGCAGCTGCACCAGGATGCCGTCGATCGCGGGATCGGCATTCAACTGGTCGATCAGCGCCAGCAATTCAACCTGGGTTGCCGAATGCGGCAAGTCGTGGGCCACGGACAAAATACCCGTTTCCTCGCAGGCTTTGCGCTTGTTACGCACATAGATGGCGGAGGCGGCACTGTCGCCGACCATCACCACCGCGAGTCCGGGGCGGCGCATTCCGCGTGCTGCGAGTTCGTCCGTGGCCACGCGAACTTCACGCTTGAAAGCCGCTGCGATGGACTTGCCGTCGATGATCTGAGCCGTCATGGGGAAGATTGTCGCATGTGACCTGTGGGGCCGGCATCGCGATAAATTGACGCCCGGTGGCTGGCTCCGTAAGATTCCGACCCCCGCGATGGCCACAAGCCTGCACGGGGGCCGCATCCGGCAGGTTGTCTGGCGGGGCATGGCGCAGTCTGGTAGCGCATCTGCTTTGGGAGCAGAGGGTCGCAGGTTCAAATCCTGCTGCCCCGACCATTGATCTGGCGGCGCCGCGGGTGGTCCTCGGGCGCCCGTAGCTCAACCGGATAGAGCACCGGCCTTCTAAGCCGGCGGTTGCAGGTTCGAGTCCTGCCGGGCGCGCCAGTTTTCTGGTGAACCGGGGACCAAGGTGACGATGGCGGGCGTAGCTCAGCTGGTAGAGCCCCGGATTGTGATTCCGGCCGTCGCGGGTTCGAGTCCCGTCGCTCGCCCCATTTTCGGGTCATTAGCTCAACTGGTAGAGCTGCGGACTCTTAATCCGTAGGTTGTAGGTTCGAGTCCTACATGGCCCACCATTTCCTGGCAGCGCCCAGGGCCTTCGGGCCCTGGGCGCGGCTCTGGGGTGACCTTGGCACAGAAAAAGATTCCCGATCCGCATTACAACTGGCCTGGTGGCCCCACTGCGGATGATGATCCGACAGCGCTGGAAAGCGCGCTGGCGGCGCTGAAATACGGGGCGATGCTGGCCGCCGCAGTGACCATTTCCTTCCTCTATGTGTGGACATATGCCGGGGCATTGGCCCGCCGGCCCCTGGTTACCGGGATCACACTGCTGGCCTTCGTCGTGCCCAGTATTGTGGCCTTCCTGCGCACGGCCTGGGTGCGGCGCCATCGTGCGTCAAAGGGCCCGAAATCAGGGCTTGATGGGCTATAATTCGCGGCTTGGTATTTAGCGAGTGTCGCGCGCTGGGCCGGGCCCGGATGCGAAAGTGGCGGAATTGGTAGACGCGCTGGATTTAGGTTCCAGTGGGGTAACCCGTGAGAGTTCGAGTCTCTCCTTTCGCACCACCACCCGCGTCACGGGCGTTTTCTTGCAAGGTTTGTCGCAGAGGTTGACGGTCACATGATGGTTTCAGTCGAGGCGTTGTCAGGTCTGGAGCGGCGCATGCAGGTTGCTGTTCCGGCGAGTCGGGTGCAGCAGCAGATCGATGCGCGCTTGCTCAAGCTGGGCCGTACGGCCCGCATCAAGGGCTTTCGCCCGGGTAAGGCGCCGATCCACATCGTGCGCAAGCATTACGAGCCACAGGTTCGCGAAGAGGTGGTCACCGACCTGATCCGCGAGTCCTTTGCCGAGGCCGTGCAGCAAGAAAAGCTGATGCCCGCAGGTGGGCCGCGCATTGAACCGCTGGCCGCCGACAAGCCTGGTGACCTGCGCTACGCCGCGGTGTTCGAAATCTATCCGGCGCTGGAACTCAAGGGCATGGAGGGCGTCAAGCTCACCCGTCCCCAGGCCGAGGTCACCACGGCGGATCTCGACGCGATGATTGAAAGCCTGCGTCAGCAGCGCCCGGCCTACGAGGCCGTCGAGCGGGCCTGTGCAGATGGGGACCAGGTTACGGTCGATTTCGATGGTCGCGTCGATGGCGAGGCCTTTGATGGTGGCAAGGCCGAGGGCCTGGCCTTCATTCTCGGCGCAGGGCGCATGCTGAAGGATTTCGAGGACGGCATCCGCGGCGCCAGTGCGGGCGAGACCCGCACCTTCCCGGTCAACTTCCCCGCCGAGTACCCAGCCAAGAAGCTCGCGGGAAAGACCGCAGAATTCACCGCGACGATTGGCAAGGTGGAGAAGCAGGAACTGCCGCAGGTGGACGACGCCTTCTGTGAGCTTTTCGGCGTTGCCGAGGGCGGCGTCGAGGCCCTGCGCACCGAAGTCCGCGAGAACATGGAGCGCGAGCTGGCCCAGACCATCCGTGGCCGGCTCAAGAGCCAGGTGATGGACCAGCTGCTGGCCGCCAACCCGATTGATGTTCCCAAGACGCTGATCGAGGCGGAAATTCGCGACATGCAGGTGGACATGCTGCGACGCATGGGTTCCCGTGACGCCAAGCAATTGCCACCGCGTGGACCCTTCGAAGCCGGCGCCCGCCGTCGCGTGCAGCTGGGCTTGATCCTCAATGAAGTCATCCGTACCGCCAGCCTGCAGCCCGATGCTGCGCGCGCCCAGGTCAAGCTCGACGAGATTGCCGCGGGCTTTGCCGACCCTGATGCCGCCCGCCAGCAGTACCTGCAGAACGAGGGTGCCATGCGCCAGTTGCAGATGATGGTGCTGGAAGATCAGGTCGTGGACCATGTGGTGAGCCTGGCCCAGATCACCGAGCAACCGGCGACGTTCAAGGACATCATGAACTTTGGCGCCACCGAAGCGTCGGAAGGGTGAGGTAACGAACTTGGCCAGCAGCAACGAAATTCAGGCCCTGAACCTGGTGCCCATGGTGGTCGAGCAGACCGCCCGTGGCGAGCGCGCCTACGACATCTACTCGCGCCTGCTCAAGGAGCGGGTGATCTTCATCGTTGGCCCAGTCGAAGACTATATGGCCAACCTGGTGGTCGCCCAGTTGCTGTACCTGGAGTCGGAGAATCCGGACAAGGACATCCATCTCTACGTCAACTCACCGGGCGGATCGGTGTCCGCCGGCCTGGCCATCTACGACACCATGCAGTTCATCAAGCCGGACATCAGCACCATTTGCGTTGGCCAGGCGGCCAGCATGGGCGCGGTGCTGCTGGCGGCAGGCACCAAGGGCAAGCGCTACGTGCTGCCGAATTCCCGCGTCATGATTCACCAGCCGCTGGGTGGATTCCAGGGCCAGGCCACGGATATCGAGATCCATACCAAGGAGATCCTCGACGCCCGCGACCGCCTGAACAGGATCCTCTCGCTGCACACCGGCCAGCCGATCGACAAGATCCGCCAGGACACGGACCGTGACAATTTCATGAGCGGCGAAGTTGCCCGGAATTATGGAATTGTGGACGGCGTCCTCGAAAAGCGTGGACAGCTGCCGACCATAGACAAAGATTAGTTGATCTTTGGCGCTAACTTAGGCCTGTAACTAGCTGTTGCAGAAAGGGTTTTACCCTACCGGAAGCTGCGTGCTATAAAAGGCGCGCCGGCAGAACCCGGCAAGCTGAGGATCTGGACGCATGGTGGACGATACTCGCGGCAAGACTGACGACGGCAAGTTGCTGTATTGCTCTTTCTGTGGAAAGAGCCAGCACGAGGTGCGCAAGCTGATTGCGGGCCCGTCGGTTTTCGTCTGCGATGAGTGCGTCGAACTCTGCAACGACATCATCCGCGAGGAACTCGAGGAAAAGCAGGAGCGCTCGCGCGACCGCCTGCCCAAGCCGCACGAGATTCGCAAGGTCCTCGATGAATACGTCATCGGCCAGGACCGCGCCAAGAAGATCCTCGCCGTAGCGGTCTATAACCACTACAAGCGCCTGCAGTCGCAGCCCGCCGAGAAGCGTCACCGTAACGAGAAGGAAGAAGTTGAGCTCGCCAAGAGCAACATCCTGCTGATCGGCCCGACCGGCTGCGGCAAGACCTTGCTGGCGGAGACGCTGGCGCGCCTGCTGAACGTGCCGTTCACGATCGCGGACGCCACTACCCTGACCGAGGCGGGATACGTTGGTGAGGATGTCGAGAACATCATCCAGAAGCTGCTGCAGAAGTGCGACTACGACGTCGAGAAGGCACAGACCGGCATCGTCTACATCGACGAGATCGACAAGATTTCGCGCAAGTCTGACAACCCCTCCATCACCCGCGACGTGTCGGGCGAGGGCGTGCAGCAGGCGCTGCTGAAGCTCATCGAGGGCACGGTCGCCTCGGTACCGCCCCAGGGTGGCCGCAAGCATCCGCAGCAGGAGTTCCTGCAGGTGGATACCGGCAACATCCTGTTCATCTGCGGCGGTGCCTTCGCCGGGCTTGAGAAGATCATCGAGAAGCGCAGCAGTCGCGGCGGCATCGGCTTTGCCGCCGAAGTGCGTGCGCCCAGCGAGCGGCCCCAGGGCACCGACCTGTTCAAGGATGTCGAGCCCGAGGACCTGATCAAGTTCGGTTTGATCCCCGAGTTTGTCGGGCGCCTGCCGGTGGTGGCCACGCTGGAAGAACTGGACGAGGCGGCGCTGGTGACCATCTTGACCGAGCCGCGCAATGCGCTGTCCAAGCAGTATGCGCGGCTGTTCGAAATGGAAGGCGTCGAACTGGAACTGCGCGAAGATGGCCTGCGCGCCGTGGCCCGCAAGGCCATGGATCGCAAGACCGGGGCGCGGGGCCTGCGCACCATCCTGGAAAATACCCTGCTCGATATCATGTACGACCTGCCGTCCATGAAGAACGTTTCCAAGGTTGTCGTCGATGAGACGGTGATCCTTGGCGACAGCAAGCCCTACCTGGTGTATCGCAACGACGATGCCCAGCTGGCGGCTCCTGCACCGCGACGCGTTGCAGGCTCTGACGGCGGCTAATCGCCAAAACCGCGCGCTGCACCACACTTTCAGCCGGGCCAGGCCGCCGGCGCATGGTCTATTCGCGGGCTTGTTAACAGCAGGGCCCGTCCCCATAACGTATGCTTCACTGCGACTGCCGGATAAAAGACCGGCGCTCGAAAACCGAAGGACCTGCCTGTGACTGAAGAGAACCGTCCGCTGATCCAGACCGCCGGCACTGCGCGGGTTCCCGTGCTGCCGTTACGCGATGTCGTGGTCTATCCGCACATGGTCATCCCGCTGTTTGTCGGCCGCGACAAGTCGATCGTGGCCCTGGATGACGCGATGGCGCGGGACAAGCAGATCCTGCTGGTGGCGCAGAAGCAGGCCGACGTGGACGACCCGAAGCCGCGTGACCTCTACACCATTGGCACCCTGGCGACGATCCTGCAGCTGCTCAAGTTGCCTGATGGCACCGTCAAGGTGCTGGTCGAGGGCGTGTCGCGCGCCATGGTCGAAGGCCTGGAGATTGACGGGCACTTCACCGCTGACATGACACCGCTGCCCGATGTCGAGCAGTACGATGAGCGCGAGATTGACGTGCTGACGCGCTCGGTGATCTCGCACTTCGAGCAGTACGTCAAGCTGAACAAGAAAGTGCCGCCGGAGATCCTCACCTCGCTGGCCGGCATCGAGCAGCCGGGTCGCCTGGCGGATACCGTGGCCGCGCACATGGCGCTGAAGCTGTCGGAGAAGCAGAAGGTCCTGGAGATCCAGGACGTGCGCGGCAGGCTTGAGCACATCCTCGCGCTGATCGAGGCCGAAATGGAGATGCTGCAGATTGAGAAGCGCATCCGTGGCCGGGTCAAGTCGCAGATGGAGAAGAGCCAGCGCGAGTATTACCTCAATGAACAGATGAAGGCCATCCAGAAGGAACTGGGTGACCTGGATGACGCGCCCAATGAACTGGGCGACCTGGAAAAGAAGATTGCCAAGGCTGGCATGCCCAAGGAAGCGCGCGAAAAGGCCAATGCCGAGTTGAACAAGCTCAAGTTGATGTCGCCCATGTCGGCTGAAGCGACCGTGGTGCGCAACTACGTCGACTGGCTGGTCAAGGTGCCGTGGAAGAAGCGCAGCAAGATCCGCCTCGATATCGCCGCTGCACAGGCAGTCCTCGACGAGGATCACTATGGCCTGGAGAAGGTCAAGGAGCGCATCGTCGAGTACCTGGCCGTGCAGCAGCGCGTCAAGCGCTTGAAGGGACCGATCCTGTGCCTGGTGGGGCCACCGGGCGTCGGCAAGACCTCACTCGGCCAGTCGATGGCACGAGCCACCAACCGGAAGTTCGTGCGCATGTCCCTCGGGGGCGTGCGCGACGAAGCCGAGATCCGCGGCCACCGCCGCACCTATATCGGCTCCTTGCCGGGCAAGGTGCTGCAGAACATGGCGCGCACTGGCGTGCGCAATCCGCTGTTCCTGCTCGATGAAGTCGACAAGATGTCCATGGATTTCCGTGGCGATCCGTCCTCGGCGCTGCTGGAGGTGCTGGATCCGGAGCAGAATTCGACCTTCGCTGACCACTACCTCGAGGTCGAATTTGACCTGTCCGAGGTGATGTTTGTCTGCACCGCGAACACGCTCAATATCCCGGCGCCGCTGCTTGACCGGATGGAAGTGATCCGGTTGCCCGGCTACACCGAGGAAGAAAAGCAGAATATTGCCCGTCGCTACTTGCTGCCCAAGCAGAAGAAGCAGAATGGGCTGCGTGATGAGGAGCTGAAAGTCAGTGATCCGGCTATTCTCGACATGATTCGTCACTACACCCGCGAGTCGGGTGTGCGAAACCTCGAGCGTGAGGCGGCGAAGATCTGTCGCAAGTCGGTCAAGCAGTTGTTGCTGGAACCGGCCACCAAGCTGATCAGCGTCACGCCAAAGAACCTCGATACCTTCCTGGGGGTTCGGCGCCACCGTTTTGGCAAGGCCGAGGAGGCAAACCGCATCGGTCAGGTGACCGGGCTGGCGTGGACCGAGGTGGGCGGCGAACTGCTGACGATCGAGTCGGCGGTGATGCCTGGCAAGGGCAAGCTGCAGTACACGGGTCAGTTGGGCGAGGTCATGCAGGAGTCCATCCAGGCAGCGATGACCGTGGTCAGGAGCCGCGCGGGGACACTGGGAATCGAACCAGATTTCTACCAGAAGATGGACGTGCATGTGCACGTGCCCGAGGGCGCCACGCCCAAGGACGGCCCCAGCGCGGGTACTGGCATGTGTACGGCGCTGGTTTCGGCGCTGACGCGCATCCCGGTGCGCGCCAATGTCGCCATGACTGGCGAGATCACCTTGCGTGGCGAGGTCCTGCCCATCGGTGGCCTGAAGGAGAAGTTGCTGGCGGCACAGCGCGGCGGCATCGAGACGGTGCTGATCCCGAGCGAGAACGAGAAGGACCTGGTGGAGATCGCTGACAACATCAAGGAAAAGCTGGATATCCGCCCGGTCAAATGGATCGACGAGGTGCTGGAAATTGCGCTGGTCCGCAGCCCGAGCCAGGCGACGGAAACGCCTCCGACCGAGCAGAAACCACGCAGTCGACGTGCCGGCAAGAAGCCGCCCAAGCCCCTGCAGGCACACTAGCTAATTACCCTGGCAGGGTGGCTTGGCACCGGCAGGGTGATGCCGTATAGTTGCGCGCCTCTTGGGCCGGGGGCTCTTGGTCCAGCGGGTGCTTAGCTCAGCTGGTAGAGCGGCGCCTTTACACGGCGTAGGTCGCAGGTTCGAGCCCTGCAGCACCCACCAGAGATCCGGAGCGGTAGTTCAGTTGGTTAGAATACCGGCCTGTCACGCCGGGGGTCGCGGGTTCGAGTCCCGTCCGCTCCGCCAATTTCACGAAGGGTCAGGTCCGGAAGGTCCTGGCCCTTTGTCTTTGTAGCGTTCGAACCACGCCAGGATGTGCCGGATCCGCGAGATCAGCTGGCTGGGTCGCTGGTCCAGCGAGTGTGAGGCTCCCGGCACGCGCACCAGCAGGGTATCCACGCCCCGCAGACGCAGCGCCTGGTAGAACTGTTCGGACTCGGCAATCGGAGTGCGAAAGTCCAGTTCGCCCGTAACCACCATGGTCGGTGTCTGCACCTTGCCCACCAAAGAGAGCGGGGAGCGCTGCCAGTAGTCCTCGGGAATCTCCCAGGGCGGAGCGGCAAACCAGTACTTGTAAAAGACATTGGCGGCGTCTGCTGTCAGCACGAAGCTGGTCCAGTTGATGACCGGCTTCTGTACGGCGGCGGCACGAAAGCGCTGGGTCTTGCCGACGATCCATGCGCTCAGCACACCACCACCACTGCCACCGGTGACGTAGAGCCGGTCGGCATCCACACCGCCGCGGGCAATGGCTGCATCCACGACCGACATCAGGTCGTCGTAGTCCTGGCCCGGATAGGCGTGGTGGATCAGGTTGCCAAATTCCTCTCCGTAGCTGGTGCTGCCGCGGGGATTGACGTAGAGCACGTTATTACCCGCTGCGGCATAAAGCTGCATTTCCGCCGCGAAGCGTGGACCGTAGTTGGCGAAGGGCCCGCCGTGGATTTCGAGGATCAGCGGATACTGCTTGGCCGGATCAAAACCCGGTGGGCGCAGCAGCCAGCCCTGAATATCGCGGCCATCCGCGGAGGACTTGGCTGAAATCTCTTCCAATCGACCAAGATCCCGCCGGGCCAGCAAGTCGGCATTGAGCTGGGTCAAGCGGTTTTGGCGGCCCCGATGCATCAGGCCCACTTCGGCAGGACCCTCAACACTGTTTGCGGTATAGGCAATGCTGCCACCCTGGGAAACACTGAAGCTGCCGCCGGAGTAGGGACGCGACCAACTGGTGCCACCCAGGTTCGTGGCCAGCACCTTGTACTTGCCTTCCAGGGTGAAAGCAGCGATGTGACCATTGCCGCGATCCTCGAATGAGGCATATATCGTCTTGCTGTCGCGACTCCAGGTCGGTCCTTCGAGGTCGCGGTCCAGGTCCACTGCGAGTTCACGCAGCTGTCCGGAGGCCCGATCCATCAGGTACAGACGGGTGCGCTGGTAGCCCTGGAAGCGGTCATCAAAACCCAGGTAGGCGATGTACTTGCCATCAGGCGAGACCGCAGGTGAGCTGTCAGGCCCGAATCGCGAGGTCAGTGCTGTCAACTCGCCGGTGGTCAGGTCGATTTGGTAAAGCTCGCTGTCACGTGGCACCAGGTCGGCATCGGCACGCCGGTTGGCTGCAAAGACCAAGGAACGGCTGTCTGGCACCCAGTCGGGATTGGCATGATTCCATTTACCTTCAGTCAACTGGCGCGGCGTACCACCCTCGGCAGGGACGGTGAAAACCTGGGCATAGGCATCGGGCAGGAAGCCTGCTCCATCGGCACGGTAGACCACACGGTCTATCTGCTTGAGGGGCTCAGCCCACGATGCGCCCTTGGGTGCCTCTGGCAGTTCCACCTTGAGGGGCTTGGACTTGTTGGCAACGCGCATGACGAAGGCCAGCGAAGTGCCGTCCGGCGACCAGACCAGTGCGCTGGGAGCCTCGATGAGATCAGTGATCCGCCGGCTGACGCCCGTGGCCAGCCAGGTCACGTGAATCTGCGCACCACCGTCTCCCTCTGCACTGACAAAGGCCAGGCGACCGCCATCAGGTGACCAGCGCGGCGACTGTTCTGCTGTGGTACGTGACGTCAACGGTCGATGGCCGTCACCGGCGGTATCCACCAGCCAGATCGCGCTCTGGCCCTTGTCCTGGCGCAGGTCGAAACCACGGCGAACGTAGGCGACCTGCCGACCATCAGGCGAGATTTGCGGGTCAGCGGCCCATTCGAGTCCGAATACATCCGTCGCCTGGAAGGGTAGGCGCTGGTCGGCGGAGGCCGTGGAAAACAGCAGGGCGGTGGCCAATACGGCCAGCAACAGCATTCTGGGATACATTTCTGGGCTCCACCGGCTTCGAAAATCGGGGGCATCCATGCTAACCTACGCCCTCGTTTCCGTCTGGCCTTTCAAGGCCTTACGGGCGTTTCGGGACGCGAGGCGTCCCGTTTGAATTTCTGGCGGGTAGTACACCAATCATGCTGCAGTTCATACACGACAAAGCCACTGGCATTTTCGCGATCATCATCCTGGCGGCACTCAGCGTGTCCTTCGTGTTCTGGGGTGTTGATGCCAGCGTGGGTACCTTTACCCAGGCGCAGGGCGTCGAGGTCAACGGCGAGGAAATAGGTGCGCAGGCTGTGCGCCAGTCCTACCAGGACGAGTTGGTGCGCTACCAGCAGTCGCTGGGTGCCGGAGAAGTCCCGGAAGAACTGCGCAGCCAATTGCAGCAGGGCGTACTGGAGCGTGAGGTGCGGGCCGCCCTGATCCGGCAGCAAACGCAAGGCCTGCGCTATTTCGTCAGCGACGCCCAGGTCCTGGCACAGATCCAGCAGATTCCCGCGTTCCAGGTCGATGGAAGATTTTCCAGCGACGCCTATCATGCAGCCCTGCGCTCCGTTGCCATCGACCCTAACCAGTTCGAGACTGAGCAGCGCCAGGCGGCGCGCGCGCGCCAGCTGGAGCGCGGCCTGTATTCGTCTGCCTTCCTGTTGCCGGGCGAGATTGAACGGCGGGTGACCCTGCGCGACGAAACTCGGGAACTGGCCTGGGTCGCATTGCCTGCGCCGAAGTTCGAGCCGGGTGTGGAATTGACCGAGGAGCAACTGGTGTCCTGGTTCGATTCGCATCGACGTGACTACCTGAGCGAAGAAACCGCAAGGGTCGAATACCTTGAGTTGACGCTGGAGGACGTTGCTGCCAAGTCGGAATTCACCGAGGCGGACTTGCGCAGCTGGTATGAGGAAAACGTTGCACGCTTTGCCAGCCTGGAGCGTCGTCGTGCCCGGCACATCCTGATCGATGGCGCCGAAGGGGATGCGGCGGCCGAGGCGCGCGCTAAGGCGGCCCAGGCGCGCGCGGCCAAGGGCGAGGACTTTGCTGCGCTTGCTCGTGAGTTGTCGGCTGACGCCGGTTCTGCGGCCATGGGTGGCGATCTGGGCTGGGCGGAGCGCAGCGCCTTTGTCGGACCGTTTGCCGACGCCGTTTGGGAGATGAAGCCGGGTGAAATCCGTGGCCCGGTGCGTTCGGAATTTGGCTGGCACGTCATTCGTCTCGATGAAGTCGAGGCAGGCGCGCAGAAAAGCTTCGAGGAAGTTCGCGCCGAGATTGAGCCGGAGGCCCGCCGAGCTGCAGTGGAGACCCTGTTTGGTGACCTGCAGGAACAGCTGGACACGGAGGCCTTTGAGGCCGCCGGCAACCTGTCGCAGGTCGCCGGGAAGCTGGAGCCTGCCTATCCAGGTCATTGAGCGCTTCACCCGTTCAGGGGGCGGTGCCCTGGGCGCTAGCCCGGAACTGATCGCCGCAGTCTTTTCTGCGGACACCCTTAGCGGCCGGGAACTGCGCACGGTAGAACTGGCAACGGGGCGCATTGTCGCGGTGCGTGTGTCTGAACATGCGCCTGCGGTTGAGCGTCCGCTGGCTGAGGTACGTGCCGAGGCGACGGCCGCGGCACGCCTGCACCTGGCGCAGCAGCAGGCGATAGAGAAGGCCAGGACCATGGCCGCAGAATTGCAGGCTGGCGCTCCCTGGGAATCAGTGACACGCAGCTGGATCCAGGCAGGGGTCAACTCCCACCAGCCACAAATGCGTCGCCGCGATGATGCGGCGATCCCGCAGGCTGTGCGTGACGGCGCATTCAAGTCGGCCTGGCCCGACTCTGGCGCGCGCTATGGCAGCGCTGTCCTCGCCAATGGCGATGCCGGAGTGTGGCGCCTGTCGGCAGTGCGTGCCGGCACACTGGGGTTGCTGGTTGGGGACGCGCTGAAGGAGAAGGCCAACGAGGCGCGGGATCGCATCGCCTACCAGGATTCAGCCAGCTACATCCTTGCGCTGCGTGAGCGTGCTGATGTGGACGTCAACCCGAACCTGTTCGAGTAGGGCACAGACGCGCTATTCGGGAAAGTGCATGCCGACGTGGCTGTAGCCAGCGTCGACATACAGCACCTCGCCGGTGATTCCCGCCGCCAGGTTTGAACAGAGGAACGCGGCAGCATTGCCGACATCCTCGGTCGTGACATTGCGCTTGAGCGGCGTGGCTTGCTCAACATGGTGCAGCATCTTGCGAAATCCCGGGATGCCGGCCGCGGCCAGGGTCTTGATCGGCCCGGCCGATATCGCGTTGACCCGCGTTCCCTGTGCGCCGAGGTCGGCGGCCAGGAACCGCACATTAGCCTCCAGACTCGCCTTGGCCAGTCCCATGACGTTATAGGACGGGATGGATCGTACGGCGCCGAGGTAGGACAGGGTCAGGATCGAGCCATTACGCCCGGACATCAGCTTGAGTCCAGCGCGCGCCAGCGCCGTCAGGCTGTAGCTGGAAATCTCATGAGCTTGGGCAAAGGATTCGCGGGTGGTGGCTTCGACGAAGCTCCCAGTGAGCGCCTCTCGCGGCGCGAAGGCGACCGAGTGAACGATGGTGTCCAGGGCGCCCCACTCAGTGGCCAACCGGGAGAACGCAGCATCTATTTCGCCGTCGATCGCCACATCCATGGGCATGACCAGGCGCGCACCCAGTGAGCTGGCGAGATCGACAACACGGTCCTTGATACGTTCGTTCTGGTAGGTAAATGCCAGCTCCGCACCCTCGCGATGCATCGCTTGGGAAATGCCCCAGGCGATTGAGCGGTCGGTGGCGAGACCAACGATAAGTACCTTCTTGCCAGCAAGAAAACCCATGCAATGACTCCCGCGGCTTCAGCCGCCCAGTTCCCTACGTCCATCAGTATGAATCGTCAGCCGCTGACCGGCGCGTAGCGCCGTGGCTGCACCCATTTCGTTCCAGGACTGCAGTTGGCGCACGGTGACCCGGAAGCGGCGTGCAATGGCTGAAAGCGTATCACCACTGCGTACGGTGTACTGCAGGCTGCGGCCACTTGCCGAAGGTGTGCTGGCACTGGCGGCGCTGCTACCCGCCGCTGGGCCTGACACGATGAGGCGCTGGCCCGGACGAATGGTGGCGCGTGTGCTGATGTTGTTCAGTCGCGCCAGGTTGGCAACCGTCATGCCGTGGCGCCGCGAAATGCTCCACAGCGAATCGCCGGAACTCACCAGGTGGATGCGACGCTCCAGGTCGGCGCCCAGGCCGGCGCGCAATTGCGCAACGCTGCCCGCCGGAACCAGCAGGCTGTCGCCGGCCTTGGGCTGGCCGCTGGGCAGGCTGTTCGAATGACGCAGGTAACTTTCTGGAATCTGGAACTTGCTGGCGATGGAAGTGATGGACTCGCCAGGTTCCACCCGCCGTGCAATGAGTCGCGCCCGCGTGGCGGCATCGCGTCCGGCAATCTCGTTGACGAAGCGATCGGCCACCACATCAGGCACCAGTACGCGGTGCGGACCGGTCGGGTCAGTGACCCAGCGATTCCACGATGGATTCAGGGCATGCATTTCCTCAACCTCGACACCGGCGATTTCTGCCATCAGGCGCAGGTCGACGGAACTCTCGGTGGGTATCACGCGAAAGTAGGGTGCGTCGGGCAGTGGTGGCATTTCCAGTCCATGCGCCGCCGGATCTCGCATCAGGCGCGCAAGTGCAATCAGCTTGGGCACATAGGCGCGGGTTTCTGAAGGCAGTGACAGTGAAAAGAAATCTGTGGGCCGGCCCAGCGCCGTGTTGCGGTTGATGGCCCGTTGGACATTACCGGGACCCGTGTTGTAGGCGGCAATGGCCAGGAACCAGTCGCCATTGAACCGCTTGTTCAGGTAGTCAAGAAAATCCAGCGCTGCGCGTGTGGATTCGAGGACGTCGCGACGCTGGTCCTGCCAGTAGCTGCGCTCCAGTCCATACAGCTTTCCGGTGGAGGGAATGAACTGCCACAGGCCCGAGGCATGCGCCTTCGAGTAGGCGAAGGGATTGAAGGCGCTCTCGACCACCGGCAGCAAGGCCAGTTCGAGGGGCATGCCGCGATTGACCACTTCATTGGTGATGTGGTGCAGGTAGCGCTGGGCGCGCCCGAACACGCGATTCAAGTACTCGGGGTTGCGCTGAAACCACTCGAATTCCCGTGTCACCCAGGGATGCTCGACATCCGGCAGTGACATGCCACTGCGAATTCTGTCCATCACGTCAGGGTAGTGGATGGCCTCGGCGGGCAACTCATCGTGCAATGGAGGCCTAAAGGCTGGCAGCGGCAGCGCCTCCAGCACAGGCTCGCGACTGCCGACGATTCTGGGTTCATTGACTATTACCTGGTCCGGCAGCGAAGAACCCGTCGTCGGCACGCTGCTGCAACCGGTCAGTGCTGCAAGCACCACCAGTGCTGCCACGCGAATCCTGAGCGGATGATTCATCGAAAGCCGTCCTTCCAGCGGCGGATTTCGGCAAAGACTTCGGTCGGCGTTTCGAGCGATGCCTGTGCGCGCTGCTCTGCTGCCCGGCGCACCGCGCCGGTGCGGCACCGCAGGAAGGGGTTCACGCGCTTTTCCAGTCCCAGGGTTGATGGCAAGGTCGGTTCTTCCCTCTGGCGCAGCTGTGTTGCCTGATTCAGGTAGCCTTTGATGTCAACGTTGTCCGGATCAACGACAGTGGCAAAACGCAGGTTCGACAAGGTGTATTCATGGCCACAGTAAGCGCGCGTTTCATCCGGCAACCGGCACAGTGTATCCAGCGACGCCAACATTTGCTCTGCCGTGCCCTCGAACAGCCGACCACATCCGCCGCTGAACAACGTATCGCCGCAAAATAACGCACCGTGGCCAAAATAGGCGATATGGCCCGCAGTGTGCCCGGGGATGTCCAGCACGCCGAAGTCCAGTTGCAGGCGAGTCAGCCGCGCGCGGTCGCCATCCGCCATCGGCTGCACCTCGACTGGCATGCGCTCGCGGGCTGGTGCAAAGACCCGTGCCCCGGTGCGCTCGACAAGCTCGGCAGCGCCGCCAACATGGTCGGGGTGGTGGTGGGTCAGCAGGATGGCCTCAAGTTCAAGGGATTCCTGCGCAAGACGCTCGAGCACCGGCGCGGCATCACCTGGGTCGACCACGGCTGCGGCCCGGGCATCGACACTGCTTTGCAGCAACCAGATGTAGTTGTCGCTGAACGCGGAAATTGGGCTGACACGGAGTGTGGTCACTGCGCTGGTTTTTCCCGGCCGGCCGAGGATGGCCGGTATTAGAGCCCTGACAGCCGACAATTGCCACCTTGTGTCGGCATTTCACCTGTGACCGGTCGCAGGTATCCTTGCGCCATGGATACCAACACGGGTGCGCTGCAGGATTGGTTTCAATCCCCACTGGGCAGGGCCTTGCTGCAGCAGGAGGCAGATATTGTTGCTGCGGCGCTGGAGCGCGTGTTTGGTGTGCAGGGACTGCAGGTTGGCGGCTGGGGGCCACCGGATCTTTTTCTGACCCATGCCCGCACCCGTCGTGCAGCGCTGGTGGCGTCGCCTGGCACCCAAGGCGCTGTCCTCAGTTGTGAGGCCTGGGCGCTGCCACTGCAATCGGACAGCGTAGATGCCATGCTGTTGCCGCACACGCTGGAGTTCAGCACGGATCCTCATGAAGTCCTGCGTGAGGCGGGTCGTGTACTCAGCCCAGAAGGGGAGTTGCTGGTGCTGGGCTTCGAGCCGCTGGGGACCTGGGGCTGGCGCCACGCGCTCTCCCCCACGGGCTTTCCGCCAGGTCTGTGCCGCAGCCTGACTGCGGGTCGACTGGCGGACTGGTTAAAGCTGTTGGGATTTGAGGTTGGCAAGACCGAGCGATTTCTCTACACACCACCGATGGCGCGGCTACAACGTGGCCGGGCCCGTGAACTGTTTGAGTATGCCGGGCAAAGGCTCTGGTCTCGATTGTCCGGTGCCTACCTGCTGCGGGCACGCAAGCGGGTGCATGGCATGACACCGATTCGTATGCGTTTCCGGATGCGGACCGCAGTGGTCGGCGGCATGCCCGAGCCTGCTGCGAGGCAGAGCGCATGAGCGGTGTGGAGATCTTCACCGACGGCGCTTGTCGTGGAAATCCGGGTCGCGGGGGCTGGGGTGCGATCCTGCGCTCAAGCAAGCGCGAGCGCGAAATGTTTGGCGGCGAGGCAGCGACCACCAACAATCGCATGGAAATGACTGCGGCGATCCGTGCGCTGGAGGCGCTCAGGCACCGCTGCGTGGTTGACCTGTACACAGACTCGCAATACCTGCGCCAGGGCATCCTGACCTGGATGGCCGACTGGAAGCTGCGTGGCTGGAAAACAGCTGATCGCAAGCCGGTCAAGAACCAGGACCTGTGGCAGCGCCTGGACGAACTGGCCAATCTCCATGAGGTGCGCTGGCACTGGGTGCGCGGACACGATGGCCATCCCGAAAATGAGCGTGCAGACGCCCTGGCCAACCGTGGAATTGACGAAATGGAGTGAAGCGGTTCGCAGGTCTGGCGCCGGGCGCTCTGCTATCCTTGCCGCCTTGCATTTTGCGGTTTTCAGGGGCAGCGGGCACCGTGCGGCAGATCGTGCTGGATACCGAAACCACCGGACTTGAGGTGACGCAGGGACACCGCGTCATCGAGATCGGCTGCCTGGAGCTTGTGCACCGGCGACCGACGGGCAGGACATTCCATCACTACCTGCGGCCTGATCGCGCGGTCGAGGCGGGCGCCCTGGCGGTGCACGGTATTACCAATGAATTCCTGGCGGGCCAGCCGCGCTTCGAGGATGTCGCAGTTTCATTCCTTGAATTCGTGGCCGGCGCCGAGCTGATCATCCACAACGCCCCGTTCGATGTCGGCTTCCTCGACATGGAACTGGGACGACTGGCCGAACCGACAGCCGTTGCCAGCCATTGCCAGGTGCTCGACACCTTGCTGCTTGCGCGCCGCCTGCACCCGGGCCAGCGCAACAGCCTGGATGCGCTATGCAAGCGCTACAGCGTCGATAACTCGCGACGCGACCTGCACGGTGCCTTGCTCGACGCGCGCATCCTGACCGATGTTTATCTCAGCATGACCGGCGGGCAGGCTGCTCTGAAGCTGGGTGGCGAACCGGACAGGGATCGCGCGGGAACGGGCAACATGTTGCGTGCCGAACGAGGCGACGTCGTCATACCCGTGGTGCGTGCCAACGCGACTGAACTGGTGGCCCATGAGCGGGCCCTCGACGCGATTGCAAAAATGGCTGGTGGCGAAGTCCTTTTTCGCGCCAGCAATGATTGAGGCTGGAGAGAACTGATGCCGCGGACCTTGAGTGGAGCTTTCCTGCATAACTTCCTGGGCCACGCCCCGGATTGGTACAAGCTCACGATCATTTTTTTCCTGGTGGTGAACCCGGTGCTGCTGATAGTGGCTGGCCCGGTCATTACCAGTTGGGCCATCCTGTTCCAGTTCATCTTCACGCTGATGCTGGCGCTGCGCTGCTATCCGCTGCAGCCTGGCGGCTTGCTGGCCATCGAGGCCACGCTACTGGGCCTGGTGACGCCTGCAGGTATCCAGCATGAGATCGAAGTAGGTCTGCCGGTCATCCTGCTGCTGATGTTCATGGTGGCCGGCATCTATTTCCTGCGTGAGATGCTGGTGTTTGCCTTCACCAAGTTGCTGGTGAAAGTGCGCTCCAAGACGGTGGTGTCTTTCCTGTTTGCAGCTGTCGGTGCGCTGCTCTCGGCATTCCTGGATGCACTCACGGTGCTGGCGGTCATGATTACGGTCGCCGGCGGATTCTATGGTGTCTATCACCGTGTGGCCTCGGGCAAGGCGCACAGTGGATCCCACGACGAAAAGGCGGACGAGGGCGTCATGGACACGCATCGCTCGGACCTGGAGCAGTTTCGTGCCTACCTGCGTAACCTGATGATGCACGGCGCCGTGGGCACCACGATCGGCGGTGTTTGCACCCTGGTCGGCGAGCCGCAGAACCTGCTGATCGGCGAGGAGGCGGGCTGGGACTTCATCCGCTTTGCCGTCGAGATGGCGCCAGTCACCATTCCCACGGTCATTGTTGGCCTGCTGACCTGCATCGTGGTCGAGAAGATGCGCTGGTTCAGCTATGGCGAGACCATGCCGCTGTCGGTGCGCAGCATACTCGAGGCTTTCGAGCGTGAGGAATCCTCGCGCATGACCGCCAGCCACCGGCAGGTGATGATTGTCCAGGCCGTCGTGGCTGTGCTGCTGGTCGCTGCGTTGGCATTGCACATCGCCGAGATCGGCATCATTGGCCTGATGGTCATTGTGCTGGCTACCGCTTTCACTGGCGTGGTGGAAGAGAATCGCATCGGTCATGCCTTCGAGGCGGCCCTGCCGTTCACTGCATTGCTGGTGGTGTTCTTTGCCGTCGTTGGCGTCATCCACCAGCAACACCTGTTCCAGCCCGTCTTGAACTGGGTACTGGCCATGGACGTGAGCCAGCAACCGATAGCGCTGTTTGGCGCCTCGGGATTGCTTTCGATCATCAGTGACAACGTGTTCGTTGCAACCATCTATATCAGCCAGGTGAAGGATGCGTTTGCTGCGGGCGCCATTTCCCGCGAGCAGTTCGATCTCATGGCTGTGGCCATTAACACGGGCACCAACATTCCCAGCATTGCCACACCCAATGGCCAGGCGGCATTCCTGTTCCTGCTGACCTCGGCGCTGGCGCCGCTGATCCGCCTGTCCTACTTCCGCATGATGTGGATGGCGTTGCCGTATTTCATCACCATGACCGCCGCCGCGGTGGCCGGCGTATTGTTTCCTCCTCTGAAGGATTCTGAATGGCGAACAAGAAGAAGCCAGCCGGTTTCAGCATGCGAGGCTGCCGCAGTGGGCGTGGTCGGCCTCGGCTATGTCGGGCTGCCGCTGGCAGTGGAGTTCGGCAAGCACTTCGATACGGTGGGCTTCGACATCAAGCCCGGGCGCATCGCCGAGCTGCAAGCGCGGTCGCGACAGCACGCTGGAGGTGTCGCGTGCCGAGCTTAAGTCGGCGACCAAGCTGACATTGACTTCGGAACTGAAGGACCTGAAGCGCTGCCGTGTGTTACATCGTCACCGTGCCGACGCCCATTGATGCCTATACCCGGCCCGACCTGACGCCGCTGGTGCGTGCCAGCGAGACGCTGGGCCAGGTGCTCAAGCGCGGCGATATCGTCGTTTACGAATCGACGGTCTATCCGGGCTGCACCGAGGAAGTGTGCGTGCCCATCCTGGAGCGGGTATCTGGCCTCAAGTTCAACGAGGATTTCTTCGCCGGCTACAGTCCGGAGCGCATCAACCCGGGTGACAAGACAGCATCGCCTGACGACCATCAAGAAGGTGACGGCCGGTTCAACGCCCGAGGCGGCCGAGTTTGTCGACAAGCTCTATGCCTCGATCATCACCGCCGGCACCCACCGTGCCTCAAGCATTCGTGTCGCCGAGGCGGCCAAGGTCATCGAGAACACCCAGCGCGACGTGAACATTGCGCTGATCAACGAACTGGCGATGATCTTCAACAAGCTGGGCATCGACACCGAGGAAGTCCTGCAGGCAGCGGGCAGCAAGTGGAATTTCCTGCCGTTTCGCCCGGGCCTGGTGGGTGGGCATTGCATCGGCGTTGATCCCTACTACCTGACGCACAAGGCGCAGGAAGTTGGCTACCACCCGGAGATGATCCTGGCCGGGCGTCGCATCAACGACAACATGGCGGGCTACGTCGCCAGCGAGATCGTGCGGCTGATGACCGGCAAGAAGATCCACGTCAAGGGCGCACGCATCCTGATGCTGGGACTTGCCTTCAAGGAGAACTGCCCGGACCTGCGCAACTCCAAGGTCGTCGACCTGATTCGCGAGCTGGAGAAATACGGCGCCACGATCGAGGTCTGGGATCCCTGGGTCGACGCCCGCGAGGCGCGGCACGAATATGGGTTGCGCCCGCTGAAGACGCCCGCCAAGGGTCGCTACGATGCGCTGGTGCTGGCGGTGGGCCACCAGGAGTTTCGCGACATGGGCGTCACTGCCATACGCCGCCTGGCCAAGCGCAAGCATGTGCTCTATGACATCAAGCATGCCTTTGGGCGCGGCGACTCCGACGGTCGGCTCTGATGCGCGTACTGGTCACAGGTGCTGCTGGATTTATTGGCTACCACACGGCCCTGCAGCTGCTGGAGCGTGGCGACGAGGTTGTCGGGCTCGATAACCTCAATGCCTACTACGATCCAACACTGAAGGAAGCGCGCCTCGCCCGGCTGCGAAGCTTCAGCAACTTCAGCTTCCACAAGCTCGACCTGGCCGATCGCGCCGGCATGGAGTCGCTGTTTGCCCAGGGCGGCATCCAGCGCGTGGTTCACCTTGCGGCGCAGGCGGGCGTGCGCTACTCGATCGAGAACCCGCACGCCTATGTGGACAGCAATGTCACCGGCACGCTGCATGTGCTGGAGGGTTGTCGTCACCACAAGGTCGAGCACCTGGTGTATGCCTCCACCAGTTCGGTCTATGGCGCCAACACCAACATGCCGTTTTCCGTGCACCAGAATGTTGACCATCCGCTGTCCTTCTACGCGGCGACCAAGAAGGCCAATGAGTTGATGGCGCATACCTATGCCTCGCTCTACGGGCTGCCGGTGACGGGGCTGCGGTTCTTTACGGTCTATGGTCCCTGGGGCCGCCCGGACATGGCGCTGTTCCTGTTTGCCCGCAACATCCTCGCCGGCAAGCCGATTGATGTATTCAATTTTGGCAACCACAAGCGCGACTTCACTTACGTGAAGGACATCGTGGGTGGTGTCGTCGCGGCGCTTGATCATGTCGCGACGCCGAACACAAATTGGGATAGCGACCAGCCCGATCCTGCGACCAGCGCAGCGCCCTATCGCCTGTACAACATCGGCAACAACCAGCCGGTGGAGTTGCTGCACTACATTGCCGTGCTGGAGAAGTGCCTGGGCCGCAAGGCCGAGATGAACATGCTGCCCTTGCAGGTGGGTGACGTGCCAGACACCTGGGCCGATGCCGAGGACCTGGTGCGTGACGTGGGCTACCGGCCGGCCACGCCGGTGGAAGAGGGCATCCGGCACTTCGTTGACTGGTACCTCGAGTACTACAAGGACAGGCGGCCCACCGACCCCAAGGTCACCAACCTCGGATGAGCGAGGACACTACCCGGCCTGCCCCTGACTCGCGCTGGCATGCGCTGGAGTCCCATGCCCGCCGATTGCTGGCTGTACCGGTAGCAGAGCTCTTTGCGGCGAATCCGGATCGGTTCACCAGTTCTCGCGTGAGTTTGACGGCACGCTGTTCGACTTCAGCCGCCAACGCCTGGATGCGGACGCACTGACTGCCCTGCTGGCGGTGGCGGACGGCGTGGGCCTGCGCGCGCAAATCGATGCCATGTTCGCCGGCGACAAGGTCAATGTCACCGAAGGTCGTGCGGCGCTGCACACGCTGCTGCGAACCCCTGCGGGCTTCACGCTGCCGGATCAGCTGCGTCCCCTGCATGCGACAGTGCTGGCGACACGCAAGCGCTGCGCTGGGTTTGTTGCCGATGTTCACCAGGGGCGGGTGGCTGGAAGCAAGGGCGATCGCTTCACGGATGTGATCAATATCGGCATTGGCGGCAGCGACCTCGGGCCGGCCATGGCTACCGAGGCGCTGAAGCCATTTCACACGGGCCATGTGCGCTGCCATTTTGTGGCCAATGTGGATGGCACCGAGTTTGCCGACCTGGCCGGCGAGCTCGATCCCGCCCGTACGCTCATCATCATTTGCTCCAAGACCTTTACCACCCAGGAGACGCTGGCCAATGCGCAGCCGCGCACGTGCCTGGATCGAGGGCCAGCTGGGTGCTGCGGCCGTGCCCGCGCATTTTGCCGCAGTTTCCACGAACACCCAGGCCATGGATGCCTTCGGCGTAGGTGCTGACAAGCGCTTTGATATGTGGGACTGGGTGGGTGGTCGCTATTCGCTGTGGTCGGCAATCGGGCTTTCGCTTGAGCTCGCAATCGGCAGCAAGCATTTTGAGGCGCTGCTGGCCGGCGCCCATGCCATGGACCGCCACTTTTTCGGCGAGCCGTGGACGCGCAACATTCCGGTGCTCGCCGGGCTGATCGCGGTGTGGAACCGCAACCTGCTGGACTGCAGCAGCCACGCAGTACTGCCGTACAGCCAGCGCCTGTCGCGCCTGCCGGCCTACCTGCAGCAGCTTGAAATGGAGAGCCTGGGCAAGGGCGTCACCCGCGAGGGCAGGTCGCTGCAACGTGATAGTGGCGGCGTCATCTGGGGTGAGCCGGGTTCAACCGCGCAGCACTCCTTCTATCAGTTGCTGCACCAGGGCACGGCCCAGGCGAGCATTGAGCTGTTGCTGCCGCTGACGGGTGCCGCCGACCCGGAGGGCGACACCCTGGCCATTGCCAACTGCCTGGCGCAGGCGGAGGCGCTCTCGCTGGGGTTGGAGTCGGACGATCCGCATCGGCGCCATCCTGGCAGCCGGCCGGTATCGGTTCTTTCATTTGCGCAGCTGGACCCCGCCACCCTGGGTCGCCTGGTCGCCTTCTACGAACATCGGGTCTTCGTGCAGGCAGCCCTCTGGGGGATCAATCCCTTTGACCAGTTCGGCGTGGAACTGGGCAAGAAGCTCTGTAGCGGCGTACAGGCCGCGCTGGAGGCGCCGAATCCCAAAGGACAGCCCAGGAGCCTGCTGGATTGGGTACGACAGGCAGCGCTGAATCCGATATTCTGTTGCATCGCCGTACGTCAGGGGACTCCTACAATGCCGCAAAGAATGCCAGTGAGATCCGATGCTTAGGCTCGATTCGTCGTACGCGCTGCGATTTGCTCATGCGCTGCCGCATGGCCTGGCGCTGCCCAGCCGGGTATCGCCGGGCTGGCCATGGGCGCCCTGGCGACACGCGCCTGCGCCACGACCTGCAACTCCTGTCCGATGCGGGCCTGATCCATGCGCCGCTGACCACCTGGCCCGTGTCCTGGGCCGAGGTCTCGCGCGACCTGGGCGCGATTCCCGATGACGCCAGCCTGGTGCCGCACCATGTGGGGCGGCCCTGGCACGGCTTCGCGCAGAGGCGCGCGAGGCGACCGCAGACCGGGCGAGCTTGCGTGGCCGCAGGCCAGCCTGTCGGTGGCGGAGCAGCCGATGGTCCTGCGTCGCTTCGGTGCACGCCGCGCGAGGAAGCCGAGGTCCAGCGCCGCGCTGCAGATGACCGGCGAGCGTCTTTGCCGTCGCCTGCAGGCAACGGTGGTGGCGGATCCCGCGGACGGCCAGCAGGTCCGCGCCGATGGCAGCTACGTTGGTGGCGTGCTGGGCAACTGGATGGTGTCGGCAGGCTATGTCGATCGCTGGTGGGGCCCGGGCTGGGAGGGCAGCCTGATCTATGGCAGCAACCAGCGACCGATTCCGTCGCTCACGCATCGAGCGCAATTTCTCGGATCCCTTCGAGCACCCCTGGCTGGCCTGGATCGGCCAATGGCGCCTGGTGGCCACGGTCGGCCAGCTCGAGGGCAGTCGCAAGTGACGCGCCGGATGCGAAGTTCTTTGGCATGCGCGCGACCTGGAAGCCGCATCCGCGGCTCGAGGTCGGCCTGTCGCGAAGCGCCCAGCTCTGCGGCGAGGGCCGACCCTGCGGCCTTCGGCACTTTCTGGGACATGTTCATCGGCAACGACAACGACCAGGTTCTGGCCCAGCCAGCCGGGCAACCAGATGGGTGGCTTCGACGCGCGCTGGTCGTTGCCCTGGGCGCCGGTGGCGCTCTACTTCCAGGCCATCGGCGAGGACGAGGCCAGCGGCCTGCCCAGCAAGTACCTCGGCCTTGTCGGGTGCTGAGATGCTGGGGCGGCTGGGGCGACAGGTCCTGGCGCGCGCACATCGAGTATGCGGACACGGCCTGTGCGTTCTACGAATCGGCGCCACAGTTTGGCTGTGCCTATCGCAATAGCATCTATCGTGATGGCTACCAGTTCCGGGACCGCGTCGATCGGTCATGCGCTCGACGGCGACAGCGGCAACTGGCGATAGGCGCGGTGCTGGTCAACTCGGACGGCAGCAGTTGGGAACTGGCCCTGCAGGATGCCGATATCAACCGCAGGAGCGCCAACTCCGTTCAGTCGGTGTCGCCAATCGCAGCCAAGATCCGCTCGATCGATGTCTCGCACCGCCGCAACCTGTTCGGCGGCGACCTGCGAGTCGGTGTCGGCTACGAGGAGCAGGAGTTGCCTGGCGTGACTGCGGCCGACGGCAAGGTGCGAGGCTTCGTGCAGTGGACGGGGCGCACGGACTGATTGAAAAGCAAAAGGTAGCGCGAATTTATGATTCCGCAGAGGCGCCTACGACCAAGATGCTCAACGATGCGAGATAGCAGTGCAAAGTAGAGGTAGCAGCTAAATGAAGAGATTTGTCCTCATCGGTGCGGCCGGCTATATAGCCCCGCGCCACTTGCAGGCTATCAAGGCAACTGGCCACAAGCTGGTAGCCGCCTACGACCCTAGCGACTCTGTCGGCATTCTAGATAGCTACTTCCCAGATGCGGATTTCTTCACGGAGTTTGAGCGCTTCGATCGACATATCGACAAGCGGCGTCGTGCTAACGACGATCGAAACGTCGATTATGTATCTATATGCTCGCCAAACTACTTACACGACTCGCATGCCCGGTTTGGACTTCGATCTGATGCGGACGTCATTTGTGAAAAGCCGTTGGTGCTGAATCCTCGGAACATCGACGGCCTATTGGAAGTTGAGCGCAACACTGGTCGCACGATAAACACGATCCTGCAGTTGCGTCTGCACCCATCCATCATGAGTTTGCGTGAGCGTGTAACAAGCGAGATACGGGGCACCAAGCATGACGTTGACTTGGCCTATATTGCGGCGCGAGGACACTGGTACCAGTATTCCTGGAAGGGTGACGTTAATAAATCGGGCGGCGTTGCCACGAATATTGGCGTGCACTTTTTTGACATGTTGCACTTTATATTTGGTGAGCTACAGGAGAACATCGTTCATTATTCGACGGCTACCAAGGCTGCTGGATTCCTGGAGTACACAAGGGCGCGCGTACGTTGGTTCCTATCTATTGATTTGCCAGACGTGCCGGAAGCGCCCCGTGCTACCGGTCAACGCACGTATCGCTCGATCACGGTTGATGGCCAGGAGATCGAGTTCTCGGGCGGATTTGCCGACTTGCATACCCGCAGCTACGAAGAAATTCTGGCCGGCCGCGGCTTTGGCTTGGAGGTGAATCGTACTGCAGTCTCAACTGTAAGTCATATCCGCGACGCGAGGCCGATTGGTCTAAAGGGTGATTATCATCCGTTCCTCAATCTTCTTGGCATCTGAGGTGCTAATGGACTACTACGTGCATCCTAGTGCGATCATCGACGATGGCGCAGAGATTGGTGCTGGCTCTCGCGTATGGCATTTCGTTCATGTTTGTGGAGGCGCACGGATTGGGAAACACGTGTCTCTTGGGCAAAACGTGTTTGTCGGCAATAAGGTCGTGATTGGCGACGGTTGCAAAATACAAAACAATGTTTCTGTGTACGACAACGTGACTCTCAAGGAAGGGGTGTTCTGCGGACCTAGTATGGTTTTTACTAACGTGTTTAACCCGCGAGCTCTGATCGAGCGCAAACATGAGTACCGCGACACACTCGTCAAAAAGGGTGCGACCCTTGGCGCCAACTGCACAATACTGTGTGGCGTCACCATCGGAGAGCATGCTTTCGTTGGCGCCGGAGCCGTGATTAATAGGGACGTTCCAGCATATGCGCTGATGGTTGGCGTGCCCGCTCGGCAAATTGGGTGGATGAGCGAGTTTGGTGAACAGCTTGCGCTACCTTTGAAAGGAGAGGGCCATGCAGTTTGTGTGCATTCTGGGACACAATACGCTCTCAAGGGTGGGCAGGTCGCGCGCGTAAATGCTGGCCGCTGACCGTGTGATGTCACCGGCAGTTGCTTAAGCCGCACTAAGAAGCCGCGATGGCCATTGTTTTTTCGAAATCATCTTACGACAGCATTGCCTTCAACGGCGTACCGTGGGTGCGAACCACCTGGCGCCGTCGCGCCAGCGAGCAAGCCGTTTTCGTTGAGTAAGCGCACGTCGATGCGCGAGACTGATTCTTTCATGCACTTACGTCAAAGGGGTTTGGACCAGATCTTGATCGTTTCTACGCGCCCTCTGTCACGACGCAGGAGATGCTCCAGTTGATCAAGCCGGTGCAGAGTCTTGTAGCGCGACTCAGGATTGCGTTTCGTAACGAGTTTGTTCGGGATGTTGGTGTACTTGTCAGTGGCACGGGGATTGCTCAGGCGCTGATGGTGCTTGTGCTACCACTCCTGACGCGGTTGTACACTCCAGATGACTTCAGTGTCTTCGCAGTTTACGCATCCTTGCTCGGCATCATTTCTACAATCGCCTGCGTCCGATTAGAAATTGCGATACCGATTCCCAGTGAAGATGGCGAAGCAGCTGACCTGCTTGCATTAGCGCTGGCGGCTGCAGGTGCTGTTGCGCTAATTACGGGAGTGGCGGCTCTGGTCTTCGGGCAGCCTCTAGTCATTCTTTTGGAGCAGCCCCGTTTACAAGAGTATCTTTGGCTACTCCCTATTGGGGTCTGGCTAAGTGGCTCATATGCCGCTTTGCAGTACTGGGCAACCCGCAGCAAACGTTTTTCGCTGATCGCGAAGACCAGGATTACGCAGGCCGTCGGTGGTACAAGTACGCAAGCGCTACTTGGATGGCTGGAAATTGCGCCGCTTGGATTATTGCTGGGCCATGTTGTCTATCGAGCCGCCGGCATTCGACGGCTGGCGTCGGTGGCAATACTTGGGCCGCAAAGTGCAATGAAGTTGGTCCAACCACGTCGCCTGCTTACGACGCTGCGAAATTACGACCGTTACCCAAAATTCTCGACATTGGAAGCGCTTGCCAACATCAGTGCAATTGAATTGCCCATCCTGATTATCGCTGCCATGGCAATTGGTCCGGAAGTTGGCTATCTGATCTTGGCGACTCGTGTTATTGCCGGCCCCATGTCGCTTATTGGTTCCGCTGTTGCGCAAGTCTATCTGTCGCGTGCGCCAGAATATGCGCGAAGTCGAGAGCTCGGCAGCTTTACGGCTGATTCAATAGAGGGGCTGTTTCGAGTGGGTACAGGCCCGCTAGTAATGATTGGCGTAGTAGCGCCCATTGCCTTTCCACTGATATTTGGGGAGCAGTGGGCTCGGGCTGGCATAATCGCAAGCTGGATGACGCCTTGGTTTGTGATGCAGTTTCTGACAGCGCCCGTGTCAATGGTATTGCACATTACATCAAATCAGAAACTAGCGCTTGCGTTGCAGGTTAGCGGTCTGATTCTGCGCGTTGGTAGCGTAGTAGGGGCCGCGCACATTCAGAACGCGATCGTAGCCGAGGCATATGCGGTTAGTGGGTTTGTGTTCTATTCAGCATATCTGCTGGTAATCGCGAAGGTTGCTGGTATTGCTCCAGTTGCATTGCTTAAGCGATTATCTGCGGCGTCGCCACCGGCGCTTATCTGGCTGACTGCAGCTGCAATTTTGGATGCACTTTGGCTTGCATGGTAGTACGGAAGCGCGAATTCTAGATGTACGCTACTCCGTAGGGTTGCTGCTACTAAGAGCCTGCCGGGACTTGAATGTTCGCAATGTGATAACGGAACGCGGTGTTCTTGTGATAGGAGCATGTCGCTGTTGAGTAAAGTTGCGATACGACGATCGTTTTGCCTGTACATCATTCTCGCAGTAAGCGCTAGGGCACTGTTGGATGTTGGATACGTTTTGGTTGTTTACCCAGTCTTCTCGCACGGCTACGAGCGTTACGAGTTGATATGGGATGTGAGTAGGTATGTAGAGTCGTGGGTCATATTTGTCATTCTCGTGATGATCTCGCCGACAAAGATCAAGAAGCCGTCGGATTTCTATGTGCTATTTATGCTTTTCTTTCTCATACTTCCTATCCTCTCCTTGTATGCACTGTCGGATAAGAGCCGCGTGTATATGTACTTTGTGCTGCTGAGCTACGTCGTAATCATCGTGATGCGACGTCTGTCCCTCACGGCATTCCGCTCTGAGATACTCAAGGAATGGCACGTCAAGACAATCTGCATACTGGGTATGGCCCTGACTGCAGGATGGATGCTGATTGCTCGAGGAGCCCAGTACAGTCTGTCGCTTGAGGACGTGTATGAGTTTCGGCCGGAGGCGAGTGCGGCCCTTGATGTTTCATTCATGGCATACATAAACATTTGGAGCTATAAGGTACTCGGGCCAGTAGTATTGACATTGGCGATCATACGACGCTCTTTGTTGCTATTCCTCTTCGCATTGGTGTTTCATGTCTTGGCATTTGCGTATTCGCAGCATAAATCTGTCTTGTTCTACCCCGTAATTGTAGTGGCGACAGCTTGGCTTTTTTCGAGGCCGCGACCAATTATCTTCCTGCCAAGCGCTATCGCGGGCATAAGCCTATTGGCATTGATTCTTTACGAAAGAGACCTAATCTTTTGGGTGAGCATACTGTATCGGCGCACGACGTTTTTAGTGGCCAATATTACGTTTTACTACATGGAGTATTTCGACTCTGTGGGTTATCTATGGTGGTCAAACAATGTCCTGTCGAGATTTTTGGACTACCCATTCGATTTGCCGCCGGCAGCCGAGGTTGCCGCATCCGTCGGGTTGAATGCCAATTTCAATAATGGATTCATGTCGACCGGTTACATGCACGGCGGTGGGCTCGGCCTCGTCATCTACTCTGTGATTGTCGGACTATTGTTGCAGGTCATGGATGCTATGGGCCGAAAGCACCGATCGACATTCCTGGTCGTAGCGGTAACTCTTGTGCCTATGCATTCGCTTGTCGTCAGTGCAGACTTGCTAACTTCACTGCTTAGCCATGGCCTCGGCTTGGCAGTGGTTTTATTGATTTTGCTCAGACCAATAAATCAAGCGTCGCACGCAAGGTGAAACGAAGTCGCTGCGCGCTGACAGCGCGGCTCAGGCTACGAGTGTCTACCATGGATAGAATATTGTATGTGCTCTCTCGACTTATTAAGAAAGCGCGAGGCAAGGCTATATTGAGGTCTAATATTGACGCTACGTCAAAGATAGAATCAGGCAGCCAAGTTGTCGATTGCACGTTCGGGCGACATTCATTCTGCGGTTATGACTGCACCTTGGTGAATTGCGAGATTGGGTCTTTCTGCTCTATTGCAAACAGAGTCTCTGCCGGTGGATCCAGACATCCCATGGAGTTTGTGTCGACAAGTCCTGTGTTTCTGAGTCATCGCGATAGTGTCAAGACCAAGTTCGCGCGCCATCCTTATCAGTGCCGACCCCGGACCTTGGTAGGTCACGACGTGTGGATTGGCGAAGGAGCGTTGATCAAGGCCGGCGTGTGTGTGGGCCATGGTTCGGTGATTGGTATGGGAAGCATCGTCACGAAGGATGTGCAGCCGTACTCCATCGTGGCTGGCAATCCTGCGGAACTCATTAGGATGCGATTCGATCCGGACGTGGTTGGTGCCTTGCTTCGATTGGAATGGTGGAACTGGTCGGACGAGCAGCTTGTTGAGTACGGGGCATATTTCAACGATCCGCGAATGCTTCTTGCCAAGATTCGGGCGCCATGAAAATTGTCCACGTGTGTCTGTCGTGTTTCTATATCGATGGCTACTCGTACCAAGAGAATGAGCTTGTTCGTCAGCACGTACTTGATGGACATGAAGTGGTGGTGATTGCCTCAACCGAGTCGTATGGCGAGAACCACACACTTACTTACGTCAAACCGCGTACCTACGTGGGCGGTGAAGGTGCAATGGTATTGAGACTTCCTTATCGGAAATGGTTACCGCAGATTGTCATGAGGAAGCTCCGGATGCATCCAGGTGTGTACCGACTGCTGGAGGAGCAGAGTCCGGACATCGTCTTGTTTCACGGTCTGTGCGGGTGGGAGTTGATGACCGTCGCGCGGTACAAGCGCAGTCACGAGCAAGTTCGCGTATTCGTTGATAGCCACGAAGACTCCGTCAATAGCGCGCGGACACTTCTGTCACGCCAAATTCTGCATCGTCTATATTACAAATCAATAATCAGGAAGGCGCTTCCGGCGTTCGACCGAGTTTTGTGCGTCTCATTGGACACGATGCAGTTCGTACAAGAGATGTATGGAATCCCACGAAACAAACTGGAGTTCTATCCTCTTGGGGGGCATATTCCAGACGATCGCGAGTACGCAGCGCGACGAGAGCGTGGCCGTGTCGCGTGCGGCCTGACGGATGACAATATCATGCTCTTGCAGACCGGGAAAATGGGCTCTCGGAAGAAGTTGCTCGAGGCTCTCAGGGCGTTCAGTAGTACTCCCGGTGAGCGGCTGCGCTTGATTCTCGCCGGCCAGATCGAGGAAGACATCCGAGCAGAGGCAATGGCAAGAGTCAACCGAGACTCGAGGATTCAATTTGTGGGTTGGCAGTCAGCGGAAGAATTGCGCGACCTGCTTTGCGCTGCCGACGTGTATGTTCAGCCAGGCACACAGTCTGCCACGATGCAAATGAGTCTGTGTGCACGGTGCGCAGTGGTACTGAATGACGTGTTAAGTCATAGGCCGTTCGTCGAAGGCAACGGGTGGCTGATTGGCAAGAGGCTATCTCTAGAGGATGCGATTGGCCAAGTTGGCGGCAACCTCGTAAACGTCGAGGAGATGTCCAGACAGTCATTGGCGATTGCCCAACGTTTACTTGATTATCGGTCGCTGGCCGCTCGGTTGTATGTCTGATTGTGATGGCTGGGGAATTCACTCTTGCGACATCATAAAGTTTGCTCTAAGTGTGTAATGGATACTTCAGACGTCGCCATTGAGTTCGACAATGATGGCGTATGCGACCATTGCAAAACATTTGAGACACGAATTCGCCCGAATTGGAATACAGATCGAAGAGGCCAAGTTGCGCTAGATCAAATCGTCCGTAGCATCAAGCGGTCGGGGAGGGACTCAGACTTCGACTGCATTATCGGGATGAGTGGCGGCATCGACAGTTCGTACCTGACTTACCTTGCGAAGGCAGAACTGGGACTGCGCCCTCTCGTGTTTCACGTTGACGCAGGTTGGAACTCGCAGGAGGCAGTCAACAACATTGAAAGGCTAGTCGACGCGCTCGGGCTCGATCTTTATACCGAAGTTATCGACTGGCCGGAGATGCGAGACCTCCAGTTGGCCTTCTTTAAGTCGGGCGTTCCACACATCGACACCCCGCAGGATCACGCCTTCTTCGCGACAATGTACAAGTTCGCAGAGCGGTACGGGGTCAAGTACATCTTGACCGGTGCCAACCTCTCAACGGAGTGCATTCGCAACCCACTTGAGTGGATGTACTACCAGTCTGATTCTATCCAGTTGCGTGACATTCATCGGAAGTTTGGCACCAGGCCGCTGGTGAAGTTTCCGCTGACGTCGATTCTGCGGCACAAGATCTATCTGCCCTACGTTAAGGGAATAAGGGTGGAGAGGCCCCTTAACTACCTGCCGTATGTGAAGGAAACTGCAATCAAGCTGCTGGTTGAGAAATTTGGCTGGCAGCCCTATCCACAAAAGCACTTTGAATCGCGCTTCACCCGGTTCTACGAAGGGTACTGGCTCCCGGGGAAATTTGGCTATGACACTCGACGTGTACAGTACTCAAGCCTGATCCTAACCGGGCAGATGACGCGTGAAGAAGCGTCTGAAAAGCTGACACGACCCGCGCTCGATTCGGATACGATTCGGCAGGAATTCGAGTATGTGGCAACCAAGCTTGGTATCTCAGTGACAGAACTGCAAAGTTACCTCGACGCGCCGAACAAGACGTATAAGGACTACCGATCCCAGGAAAGCCTCTACGCTGTGGGTGCTGGCGTCATGCGGTTGTTCGGATTGGAGCTCGGCGGTAAGAGATGATCTCAATCGTCGACTACGGCCTGGGGAATGTTCAGGCCATTGCCAACATCTATAGACGACTAAACATTCCCGTATGCGTCGCCTGCTCGACGGCTCAGTTGAGCGATGCGGAGAAGATTGTCCTGCCAGGTGTCGGGGCGTTTGACTGGGCCATGACGCGTCTCAGTGATTCGGGAATGCGTGATCGGCTGGATGATCTGGTCATGAGAGAGAGAAGAGATGTTCTCGGCATCTGCGTGGGCATGCAGATGTTGGCGACGCGCAGCGACGAAGGGCAACTCGCCGGTTTGGGCTGGATTGACGGCGACGTGAAAATATTGGGTGGCGAGGTGGCTAGTGGCAAGATGCACTTGCCGCACATGGGCTGGAATGATGTTCTGCCGAGTACCTCGGACTGCCTGTTCAAGGGGCTTGGTGCGGGCGGCCGTTTCTACTTCCTTCATTCCTACTATTTTGCGGCACGCGATGAGCGGGACGTGCTCGCAACGGCGGACTACGGTGGCCCATTTGCGTGTAGCGTTCGGCGCCAAAATGTATTTGGAGTGCAGTTTCATCCTGAGAAAAGCCATGGTTGGGGCATAGAATTGCTCAAGAACTTCGCGGAACTGTAGTGGTGCTACGTCCCCGGATTATCCCGTGCCTGCTGATCAAAGACGGTGGTCTTGTCAAGACCGTCAAGTTCGGTCAGCCGAAGTATGTCGGCGATCCAATCAATGCCGTACGGATCTTCAACGAGAAAGAGGTCGATGAACTCACGGTCCTCGACATTGACGCCAGCGCATTGGATAAGGAACCCGACTACGGGGTGATCAAGAGCCTTGCTGCTGAGTGCCGGATGCCGCTTTGCTATGGCGGTGGCGTAAAGACAGTTGCGCAGATCGAGAAAATCGTCAGTTTGGGGGTTGAGAAGGTAGCCCTCAGTTCGGCTGTGCTAGCCGCCCCGGAGCTAGTCTTAGCTGCTTCGAAAAGAGTTGGACGGCAGAGCGTCGTCGTTATTCTGGACGTCAAGAAGTCTGGATTACGTCGTCAAGTACGAAGTGTTCACGCATAATGGCAACAGGGCGACGGGCCTAGATCCAGTGGACTTCGCAAGACAGGTCGAAAGCCTGGGCGCGGGCGAAATTGTTGTCAATTCGATCGATCAAGATGGTGTCATGCAGGGATATGATCTTGGATCTGGCCCGGAAGTTGAGAAACGCAATCAACCTGCCGATGACGGTGCTTGGTGGAGCTGGTTCACTAGACGATATTTCTAGTCTAATCGGGAGTCTTGGAATTGTGGGTGCAGCGGCGGGAAGCCTTTTCGTGTTTAAAGGTAAGTACCGGGCGGTGCTAATAAACTACCCAAACCGCGCTGACAAGGAGACGTTACTGGCGCGAGCGGCTGCTGGCCTATTGGGGAATGCTTGATGAGACAGATCCTCCAGAGCCTCGAGGACGGCACTACCCAACTTGCTGAAGTCCCGGCGCCGCAACCTGCATTCGGCCAGATGTCGATTGATACAAGCATCACGCTCGTCTCGGCCGGCACAGAACGCATGCTGGTGGAATTCGGCAAGGCAAGTTATCTGGATAAGGCGCGCCAGCAGCCAGACAAGGTCCGCATGGTGCTGGAGAAGGTTCGCACTGACGGGCTGGCAACGACCATTGAGGCTGTACGACACAAGCTGGAGCAGCCGCTGGCGCTGGGCTACTGCAATGTTGGCGTCGTTGCCGAGCTCGGCGGCGGTGTTGAGAGATTTGCCCTAGGCGATCGGGTCGTTAGTAATGGTAAGCATGCCGAAGTTGTTTGCGTGCCCATGAACCTCTGCGCGCGCATTCCCGAAGACGTTTCCGATGAGCAAGCGGCCTTCACCGTGCTCGCGGCCATCGGACTGCAGGGAATCCGATTGGTCAATCCGACGCTGGGTGAGTGTGTTGTCGTTACCGGTCTTGGCTTGATTGGCCTGCTGACCGTACAGATGCTGCGCGCACAGGGCTGCCGGGTGATGGGCATTGATCCTGACCCCGAGCGTCTGGAACTGGCCCGCCGTTTCGGCGCGGAGGTGGTCGTCAATCCGGTCGCCGGCGAGGACGTGCTATCTGCTGGCGCAGGCGTTTTCGCGCGGCCGCGGCGTGGATGCAGTGATCATCACGGCGTCGACACGAGAGCAACGAGCCTGTCAGTCAGGCCGCAAAGATGTGTCGCAAGCGCGGACGCATCGTGCTGGTGGGCGTGACCGGGCTGGAGCTATCGCGGTCGGATTTCTATGAGAAGGAACTGAGCTTCCAGGTCAGTTGCTCCTATGGCCCGGGCCGCTACGACCCGGCCTACGAGGAGGGTGGCCAGGACTATCCAGTCGGTTTCGTGCGCTGGACCGAGCAGCGCAACTTCGAGGCGGTGCTGGACCTGATGGCCGCGGGCCAGATCGATGTGGCGCCAACTGATTAGCCATCGATTTCCGCTGGAACAGGCAGAGCAGGCCTACGACCTGTTGGCATCGGACGAGCCGTCACTCGGAATCCTGCTGGAGTACGGAAGGTCCGAGCCGCAGCCGCAGGGATCCTTATCTGCACGTACCGTAACGCTGGCAGATTCAACTACGGCGCCCGGCAAGGCCAGCCTTGCGTTCATCGGCGCCGGTAACTACGCCGGGCGTGCCCTGATCCCAGCCTTCAAGGCAGCGGGTGCCGCAGCCGCGAACGCTGGTCAGTGCGGGTGGCGTCAGCGCCGTGCATTACGGGCGCAAGTTCGGCTTTGCCCAGGCTTCCACCGATTGGGAAGTGGCGATTGCAGATCCAGCGGTGGATACAGTCGTCATCGCGACTCGACACAATGCCCATGCCAGCCAGGTGCTGGGCGCGCTGCGTGCCGGCAAGCATGTATTCTGCGAAAAGCCGCTGTGCCTGACGCTGGACGAACTGGCGGAGATCGAGGTCGAGGCGCGGGCGCGGCCTGGTCAGCTGCTGATGGTCGGGTTTCAATCGTCGCTTCGCGCCGCAGGTGGTCAAGCTACGCGAATTGCTGGCTACGGTGGCAGAACCGAAGAACTTCGTGATGACCGTCAATGCGGGCGCCATTCCGCCCGACCACTGGACTCAGGACAAGGCAGTGGGCGGCGGGCGCATCGTCGGCGAGGGTTGCCACTTCATCGACCTGTTGCGCCACCTGGCTGGCGCGCCAATCGTACGCTCGCATGCGGTGGCACTGGGTCGGCATCCGGCGTTGGCGACTACTGACGACAAGGCAGTGATTACGCTGGAGTTTGCCGATGGTTCCGTCGGTACCATCCACTATCTCGCGAACGGCGACAAGGGTTTCCCGAAGGAACGCCTGGAGGTCTTCTGTGCCGGCCGGGTGCTGCAGCTGGACAACTTCCGCAAGCTGCGCGGCTGGGGCTGGAAGGGCTTCTCGCGCCATGAACCTCTGGCGGCAGGACAAGGGCGCACAGCAGTGTGTCAGACGCGTTCGTCGATGCCGTTCGTGGTGGCGGCGCGTCACCGATTCCGCTGGATGAGATTATCGAGATCAGCCGCGTTTCGATTGAGGCAGGAACCTCACTGGCATGAGTCGGATGGTCGAGCGCCTCGATCGCGTGTTGTACCCCGGTCACGCGCGCAATTGGGACGACGGCATCTTTCGCGAGCGGATACTGTCGCACCTGCACGCGGGGGCCGACGTACTGGAAGTTGGTGCCGGTGCGGGAATCGTCCCGCACATGAACTTCAGAGGCATGGCCCGGAGGGTCTGCGGCATCGACGTTGACCCGCGGGTGCGCGAGAACCCGATGCTGGATGAGGGGCGGGTATCGGATGCCGGCCGAGTCCCCTACCCGGATTGCTCGTTCGACCTGGTGTTTACGGACAATGTCGCCGAACATCTGAGCGACCCGCTGGCCGTGTTCGGCGAAGTACACAGGGTGTTAAGGCCGGGCGGCGTGTTCTTGATAAAGACGCCAAACAAGACCCATTACATGCCGTTGATTGCCCGCCTGACGCCGCATCGCTTCCATCAGTTCATCAACAAGCTCAGGGGCCGTGCCGAACAGGACACATTCCCGACGCTCTATCGAGCCAATACGGCTAGCGACATAAGGAAGCTGGCTGTCGGCTACTGGCCTGGTCTTGGAACGGCTGGAGCGTATCGAAGGCCGGCCCGAGTATCTGCGCATTAGCTGGCCGACCTATTTGCTTGGCGCCGCGTACGAGCGGTTAGTGAACGCATCCGATCTTCTTGCTGCATTTCGCATCTTGTTGATTGTCCAGCTTCGCAAGCCGCCCAATGTCGGATTGGGAGTTCCATCGTGACGGTGCTGATCGACCTTATCGCCGGGGCCCGGCCGAACTTCATGAAGATCGCACCCATCATCCGAGCGCTGGAAGGCCGACCGCGCACAAGGTGGCGAACTGCGCTATCGGCTCGTACACACCGGCCAACACTATGACCCGGCCATGTCAGGCAGCTTCTTCGAGCAGCTCGGCATTCCCGAGCCGCACGTCAACCTCGGGGCGGGCTCGGGGACCCAGGCCCAGCAGACCGCGGCCATCATGACCGGGCTACGAGTCGCTGCTGACTCGAGAAGCGCAGCGACCTTTGCCTGGTCGTGGGTGACGTGACCTCGACGATGGCCTGCGCGATCGTCGCCCAGAAGCTGCACGTGCCGGTCGCGCATGTGGAGGGCGGCATCCGTTCGGGCGACTGGACCATGCCGGAGGAGATCAACCGCATGGTGACCGATGCCATCACAAACTGGTTTTTCACAACCAGCGAAGTGGCAAACTCGAACCTGCGCCGGGCTGGCGTGAGCGAGGACCGGATCTTCTTTGTCGGCAACACGATGATCGATACGTTGCTTGCCAACCTGGAGCGATTGCAGCCGCCGCCGTTCTGGGAAGAGATGGGACTGCAACCGGGTCGCTATTTCGTGATCACGCTGCACCGGCCGGCTAACGTGGATGCCGGCAGTACGTTCGCTGCGCTGCTTGAGGCCATCGCCGCGGGCACCCGCGGCCTGCCGGTGATCTTCCCTGTGCATCCACGCTCGGCCAAGACCCTCCAGGAACTGCCCGATTTTCCGGCCAGCATCCGGCTGGTCGATCCCCAGCCGTACCTGGAGTTCAATTGGCTGGTGAAGCACGCCAAGGCCGTGATCACCGACTCGGGTGGCATTACCGAGGAAGCCACGGTGATGGGCGTGCCGTGCCTGACCCTGCGGGACAGCACGGAGCGGCCCGAGACCATTGAGATCGGCACCAATGAGTTGATCGGCACCGACCCGCGACGGCTGAAACCGGCGCTGGACAGGTTGTTCGCCGGCGACTGGAAGAAGGGCGGCATTCCCGAGAAGTGGGACGGGAAGACCGGCGAGCGCATCGTCGAGGCGCTGGAGCGCCTGCTCAGTAATTGATGTTCCCGCAAACCCTGTCCCGCTACTGGCACACGGTTCGGTGGCTGCGGCCGGTGCAGGTCTACGGGAGGTTGTGGTTCAGGCTGCATCGCCCGAGGCCTGATGTCCGGCCTGCGCCGGCTTTGCGCCGAGGGATCGCGTACGTGGACCTCCGTGCGCTCGGGTCGTCTCGATGACGGGCCCGGACAGCTTTCGCTTCCTGAGAGTTGAGCGGCGGATTGCGTCGGCGACCGACTGGAGCCGAAGTGACTGGCCGAATGCTGTGGCTCTACAACGCCCACTACTTCGACGACCTGGCGGCACAGGACGCCGAGACACGGGAGTAAATGGCACCGCACCTTGATGGCCAGGTGGATAGCAGAGAACCCGCCAGGCCAGGGAGCAGGCTGGGAACCGTATCCGATCTCGCTGCGAGTGGTGAACTGGGTCAAGTGGAACCTGGCCGGGAATGTCCTGGACGACGGCGCCCAGCACAGCCTGGCGATCCAGGCGCGGTACCTGCGCTCGCGACTCGAATTCCACCTGCTGGGCAATCACCTGTGGGCAAACGCCAAGGCGCTGGTATTCGCCGGGCACCTATTTCGAAGGTGCGGAGGCAGACGCCTGGCGCACGAAAGGGCTGGCACTGCTCAGGCGCGAGCTGCAGGAGCAGGTGCTGCCCGATGGTGGTCACTTTGAACGCAGCCCGATGTATCACGCGATCGTGCTGGAGGACCTGCTGGACCTGCTGCAGCTGGCGCGCGTCTACCCGGGGCTGTTTGCCGAGGATGATGTGACCGCATGGCGCGAGACGGTTCAGCGCATGCACCGCTGGCTGCGGGTGATGACGCATCCGGATGGCGGCATTGCGTTCTTCAACGACGCGGCTTTGGACATTGCACCAACGCTTGCCGCCTTGACCGAGTACGCGTCGGCACTTGGCGTTGCCTGCGACCAGGCGCCGTTGGCTGACATCGAAGCGTTGGCAGATTCCGGCTATGTTCGTCTGCAGACCGGCCCGGCGGTGCTGATAGCCGATGTCGGTGAAATCGGCCCGGACTATCTGCCAGGCCACGCGCATGCGGACACGTTGAGTTTCGAACTGTCGCTGCAGGGCAGGCGGGTCCTGGTCAACAGGGCACGTCAACGTACGAAGATGGCACAGAACGGCTGCGGCAGCGAGGGACGGCGGCCCATAACACCGTCGTCGTGGACGGCGCTGATTCTTCCGAGGTCTGGAGCAGCTTCCGTGTGGCGAGGCGCGCGCGGCCTTTGGATGTTGCCTGGGGCAGGGAGGGTGGTTCACTCTGGCTGTCTGCGGCGCACGATGGATACCTGCGTCTGCCTGGCAGGGTGATGCACAGAAGACGCTGGAAGCTGGATCCGCATGGCCTGACGGTGGAGGATGAATTGACCGGCAGGTTCAAGTCAGCTGAGGCGCGATATCACCTGCCGCTGGATCATGGGCTCAACTGGGAGGCCGAGGGAGGATCGGGAACGCAAGTGCGGGGGACCTGGCACCCACGATTCGGTGAATCGGAGCCATGCGACGTGCTGTCCGTGCGGCCCGAGGGCTCATCCTGGGTAACCCGCTTCCTTTGGACGTAGCCGTCCCGATGCGCATCCTGTTCCTGTCCGACAACTTTCCGCCTGAGGGCAATGCGCCGGCCACGCGCCTCTACGAACACGCAGTCCGCTGGGTGCGTGGCGGCCATGAAGTGACCGTCGTGACCTGTGCGCCGAACTTTCCCGAGGGCAGGCTGTTTGACGGTTATCGGAACGCGTGGCGCCAAGTCGAGCAGATGGACGGCATCCGTGTCGTGCGGGTCAAGACCTACATCACCGCCAATGAGGGGTTTCTCAGGCGCACGCTCGACTACCTGAGCTTCATGGTCATGGGATTCGTGATGGCGCTCTTCGAACGACGCCCAGACGTCGTGGTGGCGACGTCGCCGCAGTTCTTTACGGCGATCGCAGGCTGGGCGCTCTCGGTGGCCAAGTGGCGGCCCTTCGTCTTCGAGTTGCGGGACCTATGGCCTGCCTCGATCGTTGCGGTCGGCGCGATGCGCAAGACGCTGGTCATTCGATTGCTGGAACGGCTCGAGTTGTTCCTCTATCGGCGGGCAGACGCAATCGTCTCAGTGACGGAGTCGTTCCGGCGCGACCTCGTGGCGAGGGGCATTGATGGCGGGAAGATCCACGTCGTCGTGAACGGCGTCGATCTCGAGAAGTACCGGTCGCAGCCGAGATCTCCCGAGTTGGAGGCCGAGCTCGGATTGCGGGGCAAGTTCGTCGCCGGCTACATCGGCACGCATGGCATGGCCCACGCGCTCGACAAGGTCGTGGAGGCGGCGGCGCTGCTGGCCGATCGTGACGACATACGTTTCCTCTTTGTCGGCGGAGGGGCGGACCGGGCGCGGGTCGAGCGGATGGTGGCGGAACGCGGCCTGGCAGAACGTCGTGCTGCTTCCGCGCCAGCCCAAGGAACGCATGGCGGAGATCTGGAGCCTCTGCGACGTCGCCATCGTGCCGCTACGAGACACTCCGGTCTTTGCGACGGTGATTCCGTCGAAGATCTTCGAGTGCATGGGTATGGGTGTGCCTGTCCTGATGGCGCTGCCCGAGGGCGAGGCGACCGGGATCGTGCGCCGGACCGGCTGCGGCGTCTGCGTGCCGCCCGAAGACCCCGTCTGCCATGGCGGCTGCGATCGAGCGTCTGGCATATCATCCGGACGAGCGCCAACGGCTCGCTACGCCTGGCCCGTGCTGCGGCGCCCTCCTTTTGCCGGGACAGACTGGCGGCGTCCATGCTCGATGTGCTGAAATCTCAGTGTGGCGAGGTCCACTGAAAACCCTTACGATTCCCCGGCTCTCATTGCTCGGTCTGACTTCGGGGCTTCTAGTTGATCTCGAGCCTGGTCGGCTCCATATCGAATAGGCGGTGTCTCAGCCATGAAATGGACTGTCTCGGTCGCCGTAGCTTGCATTGGATTCGGCTCTTCTGTGGCGCGCTGCCTGCGCTGGCCCAGACGCCGACGCCAGAGCAGCTTGAGGTCTTCAGCAAGCTGCCGCCCGAGCAGCAGCGGGCGTTGATGGAGCAGGCGGCGGGTAGCGGTGCGGTCCAGGCGGACGCGCCCCTTGCCACGCCGGACACCAGCCGTCCCAAGCCACCGGAGCGCGACGAACCGGGCCTCAGGCCGTTCGGCTACGACCTGTTCCGCACACGCCCGACCACCTTTGCGCCGGCGACGGACATCCCGGTCCCTGCGGAGTACGTCGTTGGGCCGGGCGACACCTTCGAAGTCCTGCTGATTGGCGAGCGCGGTGGCCGCTACCGGCTGGTGGTCGGCCGCGACGGTGTCGTGGACTTCCCCGAGATCGGCCCGATCGCCGTGGCTGGGCTGCGCTTCGAGGCCGCGCGCGACCTGCTTGAGCAGCGCGTGGCCGAGCAGATGATCGGCATGCGCGCCAGCATTTCGATGGGCGCGCTGCGGTCGATTCAGGTGTTTGTGCTCGGCGAGGCGGAGTCGCCGGGCTCGTACACGGTGAGCGGCCTGTCGACCATTACCAACGCGCTGCTCGCCAGCGGCGGCGCCAAGACCATAGGCTCACTGCGCAATATCCAGCTCAAGCGGGCCGGCCAGATCGTCGGTCGCATCGACCTGTACGACCTGCTGCTGAACGGTGATACCAGCGCGGACCAGCGGCTGCAGCCCGGCGATGTCATCTTCATTCCGCCGGTGGGTACCACGGTTGCGATTACAGGCGCGGTGCGCAGACCCGCCATCTACGAGGTGCAAGACGGCGCGGTCGCTTCGGACATGCTGTACCTCTCCGGCGGTCTGACGCCGCAGGCGGATCCGCGCACCGCCAGCTTGGAGCGCGTGGACGACCGCCGCAATCGGACGGTCGTGGACATCGATCTCACGACACCGGCGGGACGATCCACGAGGCTGCAGACCGGCGACACGGTTCGCATCCAGGGGATTCGCGACAGCCAGGAGGGCGCCGTCACGCTCCTGGGACATGTCTACCGTGGCGGGCCCAAGCAGTACCAGCCCGGAATGCGCCTGATCGATCTCGTCGGCAGCCTCGATGAACTCAGGCCGCTGGCCGACCTGCACTATGCACTGATCCGCCGCGAGACGGGACCCACGCGCGTCGTGTCGGTCGCGTCGGCCGACCTGGCGGCAGCTTTCGCGAATCCCGAGACCAGCGCCAACGTGGCGCTTGCAGGCGCGCGACCGGGTCTATGTCTTCGACCTTGCGACCAGCCGCGACGGCGTCGTTCAGCCGATCATGGAGGAACTGCGGCGTCAGAGCGGGCGTCACGAGCCGCTGCGGATAGTGCGGGTCGGCGGCCGGGTCAAGGTGCCGGGCCAGTATCCGCTCGAGCCGGGCATGACCGTCAGCGACCTCATCCGCGCGGGTGGCGGTCTGGACGACTCCGCCTATCGCATGGAGGCGGATCTGGTCCGCTACGAGATAGAGCAGGGCGAGCAGCGCACGACGCGCGTGGTGCCTGTGGCCTTGGCGTCCGTACTGGCAGGAGACGCGCAATTCGACCTCGGGCTGGAGCCATTCGACTTCCTGACCATCAAGGAGATTCCGGACTGGCGCGACCTGGAGACAATTACGGTCGCCGGTGAAGTGCGCTTCCCCGGCACCTATCCGATCCGCCGTGGGGAGACGCTCGGCGAAGTCGTGAATCGGGCTGGAGGACTGACGGACCTGGCGTTCGTCGAAGGCGCCGTCTTCACCCGTTCGGAATTGCGCCAGCGCGAGCAGCGTCAGATGAATCTGGTGGCCGAGCACTTGAGGCGGGAACTGGCGAGCCTGTCCCTGCAGCGCGCCGGCGCGCCACAGAAAGAGGGTGCTGACGAAGCACTGGCGGTAGGGCAGTCACTCCTCGCCGATCTCGAGTCGTACCGGCGGTTGGCCGGCTGGTAATCGATCTGCGCACCGCGCTAGGTGCGCCGCCGGGCTCCACTAATTCAATCGTCTTGCGTGACGGGGATCGCCTGGCAATTCCAAAGCCGAGCCAGGCGGTTACAGTCATCGGCGAGGTGCAGAATAAGACATCGCATCTCTATGAAGGGTCGCTGACCCTGCGCGACTATCTGCAGCGCAGTGGCGGAACAACCGCACGCGCCGATGTGCGGCGCATCTTTATCGTGCGGGCCGACGGCAGCGTAGTTCCCCGCAGGACGAATGGCTGGTTCAGCCGCGGAACCGGACAGTCAATCCAGTCGGGCGACACTATCGTCGTGCCGCTGGATGCCGATCAGATGCGGCCGCTGACGTTGTGGACCAGTGTCACGCAAATCCTGTACAACATTGCCTGTCGAGTGGCGGCAGTCAACTCCTTCTGAGGCGGGTCAAGTCATGGAGCATCCCGCTGGCCCTTCCGGAAGTGACAAGGATCGTATCGTCTATGTCCTGCCGCAGGGCGGGTTTCCTGAGGCTGCGAGCGATGAGATAGATTTGCGGCAGGTGTGGGAAACCCTGTGGAATGGCCGTTGGCATTTCTCGCAGTCGTTGGACTGAGCACTTTGCTTGGTCTAGCGTACGCGCTTCTAGCGACGGAAAGATTCCGGGCCGAGGTATTGCTTGCGCCGGCTGAGGAGAAGAGCCTTCCGGCAATTGCCGGCCAGCTGGGGAGCCTGGCCAGCTTTGCGGGCATCAGCGTAGGCGGTGGTGAGTCCGTCGAACCTATTGCGGTACTGCGATCCCGCGACTTTGCGCGCAGTTTCATCGAGGATCTGGATCTCCTCCCAGTACTGCTGCGTGACGAGTGGGATGCGGTCGCCGGCACCTGGAAAGATTCGGATCCGGAGAAATGGCCAGACGTCCGGGATGCCGTGAAATATTTCGATGAGAATGTGCGAACAGTCAGTGAAGATCGCAAGAGTGGTTTGGTAACACTGAGCGTCGAATGGACCGACCCGATCATTGCAGCCGAGTGGGCCGCACTGCTGGTACGACGTCTAAACGAAAGAATGCGCGGCCAGGCATTGGCTGAGGCGGAGAGAAATGTCCGCTATCTGCGTGAAGAAATGGCGGCGACAAGCGTGGTGTCATTGCAGCAGTCAATTGGTCGACTGTTGGAAACTGAGCTGCAGAAATTGATGCTTGCAAAGGGCAACGAGGAGTTTGCGTTTCGCGTCATTGATCCAGCAAGCCCGCCCAAGCGGCGGTCCCATCCGAAGCGCGCACTGACGGTGGTTGCCGCCTTCCTGATGGGGGCTTTCTTGTCGGTAATATGGGTCTTCGCTACCAGTGGATGGCGGGGCCGAACAATAGCTGATTCCTCATCCGGCGTTTCGGGTTGATTTCTGGCAAAGGACTGTCAACCAGAAACGCAGTTGCACGTTACTTGTCTCGAGTAACCAGCTTATAATTTGCTGCGTTTATCCTTGCTGGCGATTGGCGCTCGTCAGTAGGGACTCGTACCGTTCAGTTCAGGGAAGAAGCTCCTGCATGATCGTCATATCCGCACCCTTCGTCGCATTTCTCGTCTCCGTCGTAATGATGCTGGTACTTCGACCGGTAGCGCTGTCCCTGCGGATGGTCGACGAGCCCGGCGGTCGCAAGAGTCACAGTGGGGTCATTCCGATTACCGGTGGCCTTGCGATATTTTCTGGATTGCTCGTGGCGGCGCTTGCCGGCGGCACCCTGGGCGAGAACGGCGGCCGTGCGTGCTCGCTTGCCAGCACGTTCATGGTCCTGGTGGGCGCGATGGACGACCGCGTCGAGTTGCATCCTTACGTTCGTCTGCTGGCGCATACCGTAGCTGCCATCGTCCTGGTCTACGGCACGGGCTATGTGGTCCCTGACCTTGGCAACCTGTTCGGACTGGGCGAGATACCTCTCGGCGTGCTGGCCTTGCCATTCACCATCGTGGCCGCGGTGGCACTGGTCAATGCCTTCAATATGCTCGATGGCATGGACGGCCTGGCTGGTGGTGTGGGTCTCATTGCATTGCTTGGCCTCGGCGTAATCGCTGCCGACGTTGGTGCCGTTGGATCAATGGTGATTGCGCTCAGCCTGGTGGGAGCCGTGTTCGGCTTCCTGATCTTTAACATTCCGGCGGAATTCAACCGAGCGCTACGTGCCTTCATGGGCGACGCAGGCAGTACTTTCCTTGGCTTCGTACTGGCGGCAATTGCGCTTGTACTGCTCCAGCCTCAGAAGGCTGATCTGTCGCCAGTGGTGATTCTCTGGCTGCTGCCGATCCCGATATTCGAACTCTTTACAACGACTTTTCGGCGACTGGTACACGGGCTTTCACCCATGAGTGCCGATGACGGGCATTTCCATCATCGGCTGGTATCTGCGGGGTTCTCGGTCAGGCTGATCTTCTTGCTTTACATGCTGCTGTCGGCCGCCAGCGCCATGCTGGGCCTTGCTGCATACAAGGCAGGAACAGCCGACTATGCGTTGTTCGCAGGATTCTTGGGCTTTTACGCCGCCTGGCTGGCGTTCATCCGCTGGTCCAGCCCGATCGCCAGGCGCTTGCCGCTGTGGCTGCGGCGCGACGTGGAAAATCTCGTACACTAGCGCCCCATGCGCGTCACCATCTTCGGCTCCGGCTATGTCGGCCTGGTTACAGGCGCCTGCCTTGCAGATGCCGGAAATCACGTCATTTGTGTGGATATCGACCAGGGCAAGATCGATCGGCTCAATGCCGGCGACATTCCCATTCATGAGCCCGGTCTGGAAGACCTGATCGCGCGAAACGTCGAGAAGGGCCGCCTGCAGTTCACTACCGACGCGGCGTCAGCAGTCGCACACGGCCTGTTCCAGATCATCGCGGTAGGGACACCTCCGGACGAGGATGGCTCGGCAGACATCAAGCACGTCCTGGCAGTCGCGCGCACCATCGGCACGCACATGACGGACTACAAGGTCGTGATGACCAAGTCCACAGTGCCGGTCGGGACTTCGGAAAAGGTGAAGGCCACCGTCGCGCGAACCCTCGAAGAGCGCAAGGACAGCGTGGAATTCGATGTGGTGTCCAATCCGGAATTCCTGAAGGAAGGCGCGGCCATTGCCGACTTCATGAAGCCTGACCGTGTCATCGTGGGCACCGACAATCCACGCACGGCTGAGTTGCTCAAGGCGCTTTACGATCCGTTCACGCGCAATCACCAGCGCATGATCGTGATGGACCTGTGTTCGGCGGAACTGACCAAGTACGCGGCCAACGCGATGCTGGCCACCAAGATCAGCTTCATGAACGAGTTGTCGAACCTGGCCGAGCGTATGGGAGCGGACATTGAAAAGGTGCGCATCGGCATCGGCTCGGACCCGCGCATCGGTTACTCATTCATCTATCCGGGAGCGGGCTATGGTGGCTCCTGCTTTCCCAAGGACGTGAAGGCGCTGGTCCGGTCGGCGGCCGATGCCGGCCACGAGGCCAGCATTCTTGCGGCGGTGGAGGAGGTTAACGAGCGGCAGAAGCGCGTGCTGTTCGAAAAGATCTCATCGTTCTTTGGCGGCCACCTCAAGGGCCGGACCTTTGCCCTGTGGGGCCTGGCCTTCAAGCCCAACACGGACGACATGCGCGAGTCGCCGAGTCGGGTGCTGATGGAGGCATTGTGGTCTGCGGGTGCCTCCGTCCGCGCCTATGATCCCGTCGCCATGGGCGAGGCGCGGCGGATTTACGGCGAGAACCAGTATTTGAAGCTGTGCGAATCGGCGGATGAGGCCTTGCAGGGTGCGGATGCCTTGGCCATCTGCACTGAATGGCAGGAATTCCGCAGCCCGGATTTCGACCTCATGCGTGAAGCGCTGGCCAGCAAGGCTGTGTTTGACGGGCGCAATCTCTACGACCCGCTGCTGATGAAGCGCTTTGGCCTGCGCTATTTCGCCATTGGTCGCGGCGAACGGCTGTTCTGAGCCGACAAATCCTCTGATTGCCGGCAGGATAAGCGCCCAAGTAGCTGTTTCTCGGGTGCTTTTCCGGCACAATTGCCCGACCTGCGCCCAATGCAGGACAGGGGGCAATCTCAGCCATGGCTTGGGAAATCTGGTTCACGCTCGCGATCGTCGCGACGGTACTGATCATGCTGGCGACCACCCCGGCGCCCACCGAGGTGGTGCTGCTCGGCGCCATGGTCGTGCTGTCGGTCGCTGGCGTGCTGTCGCCAACCCAGGCCCTGTCAGGTTTTTCCAGCCCGGGCGTGATGACCATTGCCGCCCTGTACGTGGTTGTTGCTGGCCTGCGCGAGACTGGAGCCATCGCCTGGTTCTCACAGATGGTATTCGGCCGACCAAAGAACCTGGTGACGGCGCAGATGAAGCTGATGGGTGCCGGCAGCCTGTTGTCGACGGTGATCAACAACACGCCTGTGGTGGCGATGTTCATTCCCATCGCCCAGGAGTGGTCGGCGCGCTACGGCCTGCCGATTTCGCGACTGCTGCTGCCGCTCGAACAACGTGGTCATCCTGGCCGGTCTATGCACACTCATCGGTACCAGCACCAATCTCGCGGTCTATGGCCTGCTGGTCCAGACCCATCCTGATGCCGACCTCGGCCTGTTTGACCTGATCTGGGTTGGCATCCCGCTGACCATCGTCGGCTTTGTCTATGCCATCGTCTTTTCCAGGTGGCTGCTGCCGGATCGCCAGGGGCCGATGGAGCAGCTGGAAAATGCGCGCGAATACGCATTTGAGATGCGCATCCACCCGAATGGTCCGCTTGGTGGGCAAGACCATTGCCGAGGTGGGGCTGCGCAACCTGAAGAGCGCCTATGTCCTGGAAATCGATCGCAAGGGCGTGTTGCTGACTTCGGTGGGACCCGAGGAAAAGCTGCAGGGCGATGACCAGCTCACCTGCGTGGGCGTCGTCGATGCCATCAAGGACCTCAGGCGCCTGCCGGGCCTGACCATTGCCGAGCAGCAGGGTTTTACGCTCAACCTCAAGCACGCCCAGCGCCAGTTGTTCGAGATCGTGCTATCGGCCACTTCGCCGCTGATCAACCTCACGGTCAAGGGCAGCAATTTCCGCGATCTCTATGGCGCAGCCATCCTGTCCATTTCACGCGAAGGCGGACGAATTCCCGGCAAGCTGGGGAGCATTGAATTCCGGCCGGGCGATACCCTGCTGGTTGAAGCGAGCGCCGCCTTTGCCGACAAGCAAAAGTACAGCCGCGATTTCCTGCTAGTCAGCGCACTGCAGGACTCGAACCCACCCGACTTTCGGCGAGCGCCTTTGTCATTTGCCATCTTGCTATTGATGATTGTGGTGGCCACAGCAGAATGGGTGCCCCTGTTTGAGGCCTCATTCATTGCTGCGGGCCTGATGGTGGCGACAGGCTGCCTGAACATGCAGTCGGCGACGCGCAGCATCGAGTACCACATCGTTGCCGGCATCGCAGCGTCCTTTGCCCTTGGCGTGGCGCTGACGACCTCCGGCGCGGCGACGATGATAGGCGAAGGCCTGGTGGGCATTGCGGCCGGCAATCCCTTGCTGGCTTTGGTGGCGCTCTACGTTGCGACGGTCATCGTCACCGAGTTGATCACCAACAACGCAGCCGGCGTGCTGATGTTTCCGATCGCGATTTCCATTGCTGAACTGGCGGGCGTCAGCTACATGCCGTTCGTTATTGCGGTGATGATCGCGGCCTCGGCGGGCTTTATCACGCCTATTGGCTACCAGACCAACCTAATGGTTTACGGTCCAGGGGGCTACCGGTTCATGGACTTTGTGCGTTTTGGTCTGCCGCTGAATATTATCTGCGGTGTCATTACGCTGATCATCGTTCCGCAAGTGTGGCCTTTCTGATGTCCGGGCCTACCCAATTGCGCCGGCTTGAGGCCGAGGCGATCTTCATCATTCGTGAGGTGGTCGCCGAGTTCGACAACCCGGTGATGCTGTATTCCATCGGCAAGGACAGCTCGGTGCTGCTGCACCTGGCGCGCAAGGCCTTTCATCCGGGGCCTTTGCCTTTTCCGTTGATGCACGTGGATACCACCTGGAAATTCCGCGAGATGATCGAGTTTCGCGACAATATCGTGCGCGAGATTGGTGCCCGCCTCATCGTCGAGACCAACCATGAGGCTATAGCGGCGGGCGTGACGCCGTTCACCCATGGTTCGAAGTACACCGACATCATGAAGACCGAGGCGCTAAAGGCCGGCCTGTCGCGGCATCGCTTTGATGCCGCCTTTGGTGGTGCCAGGCGCGACGAAGAAAAGTCGCGGGCCAAGGAGCGCGTATTCTCTTTCCGCGATGCCCAGCATCGCTGGGACCCCAAGAACCAGCGGCCCGAGCTGTGGAACCTCTATAACGGCCGGATCCACCAGGGCGAGAGCATTCGTGCATTTCCCCTGTCGAACTGGACCGAACTCGATGTCTGGCTCTACATCCACCTGGAAGGCATCCCGGTGGTTCCGCTGTATTTCGCCAAGCCACGACCCGTGGTGGATCGCGACGGCATGCTGATCATGGTGGATGACGATCGTCTGCCATTGCGGCCCGGTGAAAAGCCGCGCATGGAGATTGTGCGTTTTCGCAGCCTCGGCTGCTATCCGCTGTCGGGGGCCATGCGTTCAGAAGCCACCAGCCTCGAGGGCATCATCGAGGAAATGCTGGTGACGCGTACCTCCGAGCGCCAGAGCCGCGCCATCGATTTTGACCAGGCCGCAGCGATGGAAAAGCGCAAGCGCGAGGGTTACTTCTGATGGCTGCCATGCCCCTTGAGGAATTCCTCGGGCGCCATGAGCGCAAGGAACTGCTGCGATTCATTACCTGCGGCAGCGTTGATGATGGCAAGAGCACGTTAATCGGTCGCTTGCTGCATGACTCGCAGCAGATCCTCGAAGACCAGCTGGCGGCGGTGACTTCAGACAGCCGCAAGTGGGGTACGACGGGGGATGTTCCCGACCTGGCGTTGCTGGTAGACGGCCTGCAAGCCGAGCGCGAGCAGGGCATCACCATTGATGTGGCATATCGCTACTTCGACACCGAGCATCGCAAGTACATCATTGCCGACTGCCCGGGGCACGAGCAGTACACGCGCAATATGGCAACCGGCGCATCAAGCGCCGACGTCGCCATTATCCTGGTTGACGCCAAGCGCGGCGTGCAGGTGCAGACGCGGCGACATTCCTACATCGTTTCGCTGCTCGGCATTCGCCACGTCGTGGTGGCGGTGAACAAGATGGACCTGATCGACTACGACCAGGCGAAGTTCGAGTCCATTCGCGATGAATCCTGCCGGTTCATGCAGCAACTGGGCATCAAGGATGTCCAGGTGGTGCCGGTATCGGCCCTGCGTGGCGACAACGTCGTCAGCAGGAGTGATTCCATGCCCTGGTACCAGGGACCCGCCTTGCTGGAATTGCTCGATCACATGGATATCGCGCACGACGACAGACTCCAGGACCTGCGCCTGCCAGTGCAATACGTCAACCGACCGGACGCCAGTTTTCGTGGTTATGCGGGCACCATCGTTGCCGGTGAGCTCGCAGTGGGCGATCCGGTAATGGCCGTGCCGTCACGGCGCATCAGCAAGGTAAAGCGTATTTTGGGTGTGGAGGGCAGCTGCCCGCGTGCAGCGGTGCCGATGGCCGTGACGGTGACACTGGAGGACGAAATCGATGTCAGCCGTGGCGACGTGCTGGTCCACCCAGACCGCGCGCCCAGCGTCGGACGGATATTTGATGCCCACCTGATCTGGATGCAGGACGCGCCGTTGCTGCCCGGTAAGCAGTTCGAGTTCAAGGTTTCCCATCGTTACCAACGCGGCACGGTGGAGAACATCCATCACCGCGTTGACGTCAATGACCTGAGCGAGCACCCGGCCAGCGAACTACGACTTAATGAGGTTGGCTTGTGCCGTATCGTGCTGGCCGAGCAGACGGCATTTGATACTTACCGCAGCAGCAAGGCGACGGGCTCACTGATTGTCGTTGACCGGCTGACCCACGCCACGGCGGGCGCCGGCATGATCTTGCGCAGTGCCGCCCTGCAGGGCGGCGCGGACGAAGTTTCAGTGTTCTGGCAGCCAACGCGTGTGGCGCAATCCCAGCGCGCCAACCAGAAGGCACAGCAGCCCTGCATCCTCTGGTTCACGGGTCTTTCAGGTGCGGGCAAGTCCACCATTGCCAATGCGCTGGAGCAGGCGCTGTTCCTGCGTGGCCACCATAGTTACCTGCTGGATGGCGACAATGTGCGCCACGGGCTAAACAAGGACCTGGATTTCAGCGATGCCGGGCGGGTGGAGAATATTCGGCGCATCGGCGAAGTGGCGAAACTATTCGTGGATGCCGGGCTGATCGTGGTCACGGCCTTTATTTCGCCCTTCCGCAGCGATCGACGCATGGTGCGCGACCTGGTTAAGGCGGGCGAGTTTGTCGAGGTCTTTGTCAGCACCCCGATCGAGGAATGTGAGCGACGCGATTCCAAGGGGCTGTATGCCAAGGCGCGGGAGGGAAGCCTGCGCAACTTCACCGGCATCAGTTCGCCGTATGAGGCGCCGGAGTCACCGGAAATCGAGATCGACAGCTCGAAACTGACGGTTGCCGAGGCGATCGACCGCATCATCCGCTATCTTGAATCCCAGGGACGTCTGAAGAATTAGGTTGAAACAATGTTGATTCCCGTCATTCTCTCGGGCGGTGCTGGAACGCGCTTGTGGCCCTTGTCACGCGAGCTATTTCCCAAGCAGCTCCTGCCTCTGGTCAGCAAGCAAACCATGATCCAGGACACCGCACTGCGTGTCGTCGGGCTGCCCGGTGATCGCTGCACCCATCGTGGTCTGCAATGAGGCGCATCGTTTCATGGTGGCCGAACAGCTGCGCCAGGTGAATGCCGCGCCGCAGGTCATCCTGCTGGAGCCGGTCGGGCGCAACACCGCGCCTGCGGTGGCTATCGCTGCGCTGGCTGCCCTTGAGATAGCGGATGCGTCTTCAGAGCCGCTGCTGCTGGTCCTGCCTGCCGATCATGTATTGCCGGACGTACAGGCCTTTGAAGTCGCAGTGGGTCATGCAGTGACAGCCGCCGAGCAAGGCAAACTGGTGACATTCGGCGTTGTGCCCACACGGCCCGAAACAGGCTATGGCTATATCAAGGCGAATGCGACTGCGCTGCCTGTGGCTGCGGTGCTTGAGTTCGTGGAAAAGCCTGATGCCAGGCGCGCCGCCGAGTATCTGGACAGCGGCCGAGTATTTCTGGAACAGCGGCATGTTCCTGTTTTCTGCTCGACGCTACCTGGAAGAACTGGAGTCCTTTGCCCCGGCCATGCTGGCGGCCTGTCGCAAGGCGATGGCGGGTGCCGCGCGTGACCTGGACTTCACTCGGGTAGATGCCAAGGCATTTGCAGCGTGCAAGGCCGATTCCATTGACTACGCCGTCATGGAGAAGACGAAGCATGCGGTGGTGGTCAGTCTTGCTGCTGGCTGGAGCGACGTCGGCTCCTGGGCGTCGTTGCAGGATGCCCTTGCTGCAGATGCACAGGGCAATGTCACCCATGGCGACGTCGTGACTGAGTCCTCCAGTAATTGCTTCCTGTACTCAAGCAACCGTCTGGTGGCGACTGTCGGCCTGGAGGGCACGTCGTGGTAGAGACCAAGGACGCCGTGATGGTGGCGCCACGCGATCGCGTCCAGGACGTCAAGCAATTGGTCGATGCCCTGAAGGCGGCAGGTCGCAGCGAGCCGGGCCTTCACAGGGAGGTGTACCGGCCCTGGGGCAGCTACGACAGCATTGATAACGGCCAAAGGTTTCAGGTCAAGCGCCTGACAATCAAACCGGGCGCCGTGCTGTCCTTGCAGATGCACCACCATCGCGCCGAGCACTGGATCGTGGTTTCCGGGACGGCGAAGATTACCCGGGGCGAAGAGACCTTCCTGCTCTCCGAAAATGAATCGACCTACATTCCCGTGGGCACGAAGCACCGCATAGAGAATCCTGGAAAGATGCCCCTGCACATTATTGAAGTTCAGACCGGCAGCTATTTTGGCGAAGACGATATCGTCAGGTTCGATGACAACTATGGGCGCAAGGGCAGGACGGATTGATGTTGAAAATTGACTTGATCGCTGCGGCCCGCCCCAACTTCATGAAGATCGCGCCCCTTTATCATGCGCTGGCGGCAGAGCGGTGGTGCGCGCCGCGAATAGTTCATACCGGGCAGCACTACGACGCGAACATGTCGAGTGCCTTTTTCAGTGATCTGGGCCTGCCGGAGCCTGCGCTGCATTTGTCGGTAGGAAGTGGGTCCCACGCCGAGCAGACCGGGGGCGTGATGATTGCCTATGAAAGAGCGCTGGCGGAGGGGCGGCCGGACTGGATCGTGGTCGTGGGTGACGTTAATTCGACGGCAGCCTGCACGCAGGTTGGTACCAAGCTCTGGATTCCGGTCATTCACCTCGAGGCAGGACTGCGCAGCCGTGATCGGCGCATGCCTGAAGAGATCAACCGGATGATCACCGATGCCATTGCTGATGTGCTGTGGACGCCGTCACCGGACGCGGATGCCAATCTGGTCGCGGAAGGAGTCTCGGTTGAACGGATTGATCGTGTTGGCAACATCATGATCGATTCCTACGAAATGATGCGCGCGCAGATTGACGCTGCCGGCACGCGAGCCGAACTTGGTCTGGCCGGGCATCGCTATGGTGTGGTTACACTGCATCGACCCTCCAATGTGGATGATGGGGAAACTCTGGCGATGCTGGTGGCAGCACTGGTCGAAGTATCCGGATTCCTGCCGCTGGTATTCCCATTGCACCCGCGCACCCGCAAGCGACTGCAGGAATTTGATTTACTGGAGAAGCTGAGTCGCTCTGCCATCAAGGTTTGTGAGCCCCTCTCCTATATTGAGTTCATGAATCTTGTGAGCGGTTCGAGCCTGGCGATTAACGGACTCCGGTGGGGTTCAGGAAGAGACCACTTATCTTGGAATTCCCTGCCTGACGCTGCGCGAGAATACGGAGCGACCGATTACCGTCAGCGAGGGTAGCAATCGGCTGGTAAAGCCAGCGGATCTGGTGGCGCAGGCACGTGATGCGGCGGAGGGGCGCTGGCCGACAGGCCGCAAGCCCGAACTTTGGGACGGCAAGACAGCGAGTCGCTGTGTTGCTGCCCTGAAACGCCGCGCCGGAATCGCTTAAACTCCCCGGATGAATTCCCCCAGAAAACTCACGGTCCCGCTGCTGGACCTCAAGCCCCAGTACCACGCCCTGAAGGACGAGCTCGACGCGGCCATGCTGAAGGTGGCCGAGTCCCAGTACTTCATCCTCGGGCCGGCAACACGCGCGCTGGAAGAGCGGGTGGCGGCCTATTGCGGCGCCCGCCATGGCATCGGCATTTCCTCGGGCACCGACGCGCTGCTTGTCGCGCTCATGGCGCTGGATATCGGCGCTGGCGATGAAGTGGTCACGAGTCCCTACACCTTCTTTGCGACTGGCGGGACCATTGCGCGGGTAGGGGCCAGGCCGGTATTCGTAGACATTGATCCGGCAACGTTCAATATCAGCATCAAGCTGCTGGAAGATTTCCTGGCATCGTCCTGCGAGCGCAAGGCAGATGGCCTCTACAACCGCGCGACGGGCGGGCGGGTGCGGGCGCTGATGCCCGTGCATCTCTATGGCCAGTCGGCCGACATGGACCCGCTGATGGCGCTGGCGCGCAAGTACGACCTGCGTGTGATCGAAGACGCGGCCCAGGCTATCGGCAGCGAATACGCAGGTGGTCGGCGCGTCGGTAGCATCGGCGACGTAGGCTGCCTGTCGTTCTTTCCCACCAAGAACCTGGGCGCGTTCGGTGATGCCGGCATGTGTGTCACCAATGACGATGCGCTGGCCGCGAAGATCCGCATGCTGCGCGTCCACGGCATGGAGCCGAAGTACTACCACGCCCTGATCGGTGGCAATTTCCGCATTGATGAAATCCAGGCGGCGGTGCTGGCGGTGAAGCTGGGCCACCTCGACTCCTGGCATGAGGGCCGACAGCGCAATGCCGCCTTCTACGACAAGGCTTTCAAGGCTGCGGGGCTTGCGGGCACAGTCACCTTGCCTGCCCGGCAACAGGGCTATCGCCACATCTTTAACCAGTATGTGATCCGGGTGCCGAAGCGCGATGCGCTGCGGGCGTACCTGTCGGAGTGCGGTATTGGCACCGAGGTCTACTACCCGGTGCCGCTGCACATGCAGGAATGCTTCGCCTATCTTGGTCACCAGGCCAGCGACTTCCCGGAATCCGCGCGGGCAGCACAGGAAACCCTGGCGCTGCCGATCTTCCCAGAACTCAGCGAGGAGCAGCTACAGCACGTGGTTGATTCCATCCGCGCGTTCCTGCAAGGCTGAGCCATGGACCTGTCCGGCTGCTTCAAGGCCTACGATGTTCGTGGCCGCATTCCCACCGAACTCAACCCGGAGTCCGTGTATCGCATTGGCCGCGCCTACGCTGAATGGCTGAAGCCAAAGCGTGTTGCGGTGGGCCGCGACATCCGCCAGTCCAGCGCCGAGCTTGGCCGAGGCGCTTGCCCGCGGCCTGACAGACTCCGGGGTAGATGTTGTGGATATCGGCCTGTGCGGCACCGAGGGCGTGTATTTCGCCACATTCGCACTGGAACTGGACGGCGGCATCATGGTGACCGCCAGCCACAATCCGCCGGACTACAACGGCTTGAAGTTCGTGCGCGAAGGCTCGCGGCCGGTCAGCGGCGACACGGGCCTGCAGGACATCCGGCGCCTCGCCGAGGCCGGCACGTTCACACAGCCCTCCAGTAAGGGTTCCATAACCCTGCAGGACACCAGCGAGCGTTATCGCGAGCACCTGCTCTCGTATGTGAACCGCGCGCGCCTCAGCCCGCTGACCGTGGTCTCGAACCCGGGGAACGGCGGTGCCGGCCTGGCCGTGGACCTGATCGAGGACGACCTGCCGATCCAATTCGTCAAGGTGCACCACAATCCGGATGGCAGCTTCCCGCATGGCGTACCCAACCCGATGCTGGAGCAGAACCGCATCGCCACCTCCGAGGCCGTGGTTAATGCGGGCGCGGACTTCGGCATTGCCTTTGATGGCGATTACGACCGCTGCTTCTTCTTCGACGAGCAGGGCCGCTTCATCGAGGGCTACTACATCGTTGGCCTGCTCGCCTCGGTGTTCCTCCAGCGCGAGCCTGGGGCCCGCATCGTCCACGATCCGCGGCTGGTGTGGAACACGCTGGATATCGTGCGTGCGGGTGGCGGCAAGGCCGTGCTGTGCAAGTCCGGGCATGCCTTTATCAAGCAGCGCATGCGCGAGGTTGATGCGGCCTATGGCGGCGAAATGAGCGCGCACCATTACTTTCGTGATTTCGCCTACTGCGACAGCGGCATGATCCCCTGGCTGGTGATGGCCCAGGTCCTCTCAGAAGCGGGTCGGCCGCTGTCCTCATTGGTGGATGCGCGCATGCAGGCTTATCCGGCGAGCGGCGAAATCAACCGCAAGGTGGCTGACCAGCCGGGCGCCATCGAGGCGATCAAGGCACGCTACGTGCCCAAGGCCATCGCGGTGGACTACACCGACGGACTTTCGGTCGAGTTTGAGCAGTGGCGCTTCAACCTGCGTTCATCCAACACCGAGCCCCTGATTCGCCTGAACGTAGAGTCGCGCGGCGATGCTGCGCTGATGCAGGACAAGACCGGCGAGTTGCTGGAGTTGATCGGCGGCAGCTGAGGCCCGGGAAGGGCTAGGCGCCGAGGATCAGCTTGGCCGCTGCGATAAGCAGCACCAGCGCCATGAGCGCCAGCAACCAGCGGGTCGAGAGCAGCTTGAGCCCCAGCCAGGTTCCCAGTACCGCTCCACCCATGACCGCCAGCGCCAGCCAGGGCCACTCGGCGGGAAGCGAAGCCCAGGTGGCGGTTCCCGCCAGCAAGGCAACGGTCGAATTGGCCAGGATGAATGGGGCAGATATGCCGCCGGTATGCCTTGGGCCCGCCCAGCCGGCCAGCAGGACGATGGGGGAGAGGAAGATGCCACCGCCGGTCCCCGTCAGTCCAGAAAGAAGGCCGATGGCCGCCCCGATTGCCATAGCAGGCGCCACAGGCACCAGGATCGGGTCCCCGGGTGTCTCGGCCGGAGATCGGCCCCAGGCACGCCACGCCAGAACCGCCGCAGAGAGCGCCAGCACAGCCCCCACCAGAATAAGGTAAATACCTTCTGTGAGCCTCTGAGAGCCTCCAAGGGCTGCCATAGGCACAGATCCCACCAGGAAGGGCCACAGCGAGCGCCAGGAGAAATACCCGGCCTGGGCAAACCGGTAAACGGTAAAGCTGGCGACCAGGATATTCAGCGCCAGGGCGGTGGGGCGCATGGTCTCAGGAGCGATCGCCAGCAAGGCCATGACTGCCAGGTAGCCCGAGGCACCCGCGTGGCCAACGCTGGTGTATAGGCCTGCCAGCAGGAAGAACAGGGGCAGCAGGACCAGCAGCTGTTCAGCCGTCATGCGCCAGGACCCCGGGGAAGATGGTGGGCGGTACTGGATTTGAACCAGTGACCCCTGCCGTGTGAAAGCAGTGCTCTACCACTGAGCTAACCGCCCTTTCGGGCTCGCGATTCTAAGGGGGGTCTCGGTAGGGGTCAACGCAATCCATCGGCGCAAAAGTTGAAGCCCGACCTTTCGGTCGGGCTTCGTATCCAGCAAGCACGCAGCGTTCCTACGGTTCCCGAGGGGCTTGGTATACCGTCACTCCAAGCCTGCCGGACACTGCGACGCTAGGGAGATTCGCGAAAAGCTGCCTTGACCTGCATCAACAGATCTATGTGGTGGTCTTGCGGTTATTGCGGCTGCGACCGGCCATTGGCCACGCCCACAATCGCCGTTTTGGGCGATTGACCTCATGAATCTGGGCGAAGCATTGCTGTGGGCCTGCCGCGACCATGGTGCGCGACAAGTATTTGGCATCCCCGGGGACTTCGCTATCCCGCTTTTCCGGGTCATCGAAGACTCAGGAATCCTGCCGCTTTTCACCCTGAGCCATGAGCCTTCGGTGGGCTACGCCGCCGATGCGGCTGCACGCATGTTGGGAGCGCCGTCGGTGGCGGCTGTGACCTACGGCGCCGGCGCCCTGAACATGGTCAATGCTGTGGCTGCGGCTTATGCCGAGAAGTCCCCACTGATCGTTGTCTCCGGCGCACCCGGCAAGGGTGAGCGGGGCGCAGGCTTGCTGCTGCACCATCAGGTCAAGTCGCACGATTCGCAGTTCGAGATCTACCGCGAGATTACCTGCGACCAGGCCCGTCTAGACGACCCTGCGCGCGCACCGGCCGATCTCGCGCGCGTGCTGTCGAGTTGCCTGACGCATTCAAGGCCCGTGTACCTGGAGTTGCCACGAGACCTGGTATTTGAAACCTGCGCCCGGGCTGAGCCACTACCCGCCGTGGGCTGGGACCAGGAGGCGGTGAGCGCATGTGTTGATGAGATCCTGGAGCGTCTGGCGACTGCCAGCCGAGCTGTCGTCATGGTCGGCGTCGAAGTCCGTCGCCATGGCCTGGAAGCCCGTGTCGCCAAACTAGCCCGCCACCTGGGGCTGCCAGTGGTCACCTCGTTCATGGGCCGTGGTCTGCTGGCGGAAGAGCAGGGCGTGTGCCATGGCACCTACCTCGGGGTTGCCGGTGACCCGCACACCTGCGACCTGGTCGAATCGGCGGACTGTGTGCTGTTGCTGGGAGTCATCCAGTCCGATACCAATTTCGGTGTTTCGGCCGGGCGCATCAATCCTCGCGGCATCATCAGCGCACGTGATCGCGCTGTTTCCATGGGGTATCACAGCTACGGCAACGTGCCGCTTGCTGCCCTGGTGGATGAGTTGATCAAGCAGGCACCACAGACCATGCCGACGCAGTGCGCGGCACCGACGGTCTACCCCAGCGGCCTGCAGCAAGGCCCGGCCGTGCTTTCTCCGCAGGATGTTGCCCGAGGTGTGAACGACCTGTTTGCCCGTCAAGGACGCATGCCGCTGGCCTGCGATGTGGGTGATTGCCTGTTTGCCTCGATGGATATCGCCAACACCGACTTCGTTGCTCCCGGTTACTACGCCACCATGGGCTTTGGCGTGCCGGCGGGACTGGGCGTGCAGGCGGCCACCGGGCGGCGCCCTGTCATTTTGGTGGGCGATGGGGCTTTCCAGATGACTGGTTGGGAATTGGGTAACTGCCGACGTTATGGCTGGGATCCCATCGTCATCGTCCTGAACAACCTGGGCTGGGAAATGCTGCGAGTGTTCCAGCCGGACTCGCGTTTTAACGACCTTGGTGACTGGCAATTTGCTGACCTGGCCGCGCCCCTGGGCGGCGATGGCTATCGTGTGCGTACGCAGGCAGATTTTGTGACAGCGCTGGATAAGGCTTACGCCAGGCGAGGCCGATTCCAGCTGATCGAGGTCATGTTGAAGCCCGGTCAGGTCTCGCCCACGCTGGGGCGTTTTGTCGATGCCATGAAGGCCAATACCCGCCGCGCCAGCCAGGGCTGATCCCTTACAATGCGGGCATGACAGTTCGTACCCGCTTTGCCCCGAGCCCAACGGGGCTTTTGCATATTGGTGGCGTTCGTACCGCCTTGTTCTGCTGGCTCTATGCCCGCAAGCATGGCGGCGTATTTGTGCTGCGTGTAGAGGACACCGATCGTGAGCGTTCTACACCCGAGGCGGTGCAGGTCATCCTCGATGGCATGACGTGGCTGGGCCTGGATGCCGATGAGGGGCCGTTCTACCAGACCCGGCGCTATCCGCGATATCGCGAGGTGATTGAGCAGTGGCTCACGGAGGGCAAGGCCTATCACTGCTACTGCTCAAAGGACGAACTGGAGCAGATGCGCAATGCGCAGCTCGCGGCCAAGCAGAAGCCACGCTATGACGGGCGCTGCCGGCATCTTGGCGAGCGCCGCGAGGGTGTTTCGTCGGTGGTTCGGTTCCGCAATCCCGATGACGGGCGCCGTCGTGGTCAACGACGCCGTGCACGGTGCTGTGGCCTTCCAGAATACTGAGCTCGACGACCTGATCATCGAGCGCTCCGATGGCAACCCGACCTACAACTTCTGCGTGGTCGTGGATGACTACGACATGAAGATTACCCACGTGATCCGCGGTGATGACCACCTGAACAACACGCCCCGGCAGATGAACATGCTGCGGGCCATGGGCGCCGAGCCGCCCGTGTATGCGCACCTGCCGATGATCCTGGGGCCGGATGGCACTAAGTTGTCCAAGCGCCATGGCGCGGTATCGGTTTTGCAGTACCGCGAGGAGGGCTACCTGCCGGCGGCGCTGCTCAACTACCTGGCGCGCCTGGGCTGGTCGCACGGCGACCAGGAAATCTTCTCGCTGGATGAGATGCGCCAGCTTTTTGATATCACCGATGTCAACAAGTCGGCCTCGGCCATCAACCCGGACAAGCTGGCCTGGATCAACCAGCAGCACCTGATGAAGGCCGATCCCGCGGCCATTGCCCCGGAGTTGCGTTGGCAGCTGGAACGGTTGGGTGTGGATACGAGTGGCGGCCCGGCGCTGGAGCCGATCATTGAATGCCAGCGGGAGCGCTCCAAGACCTTGAAGGAAATGGCCGAGGCCAGTGTCTTCTTTTTCCAGGCGCCGCAGAGCTACGACGAGAAGGCGGCGAAAAAGAACCTGACCGCAGAGACCCTGCCGCTGCTCGCCAGCACACGGGTGGCACTCGCGGGGCTGGGAGACTGGACTGCGGCGGCCATCCACGGCGTAATCCAGGCTCAGGCCGAACTGGCCGGAGTAGGGCTGGGTAAGATCGCCCAGCCGATCCGGGTGGCGGTATCGGGTGGCAGTGTTTCCCCACCGATAGACCAGACCCTGGCGATCCTAGGGAAGGCAGAAGTGCTTTCGCGCCTTGAGCGCGTGGCCGGGCTTCTACGTAACTCCTGATGAGCGATTTGCTGCACGAACTGGTTTACGCTTCGGCGGCTTCCATGCCGGCCAATGTTGCGGTCATCGACCGTGACCGGGCGACGACCTACGCTGAGCTTGCAGCGCTGATTGATGCTGCGGCAGCGGGATTGGCCGAGCTGGGTGTCGGGCCCGGCGATCGCATCGCTGTGCTGATGCCCAAGCGGCTTGAAAAGGTCGTCGCAATATTTGCTGCATTGAAGATCGGTGCCATCGCTGTACCTGTCAACGCGTTGCTGAAGGCACCGCAGGTCGGGCACATCCTTCGGGACAGTGGAGCGGTGGCGCTGGTGACAACCACGGCGCGAATCTCCGACTTGCTGGGTGAACTCGGCGTACTCACTGGCCTGCGTGCCATCGTCACTGTTGACGAGTCGGCGAGTGTGTCGCCGGCCGGGCTGGTCGTTACTGCATGGGCGAAGTTGCTGGCAAGTTCAACGGTGCCGGCGATAAATGTGATGGATCGGGACAGGGCCGTGATCTTCTATACCTCGGGCAGCACGGGAAAGCCCAAGGGTGTCGTCGTCACCCACCGCAACCTGGTCATTGGCGCGCGTTCGGTGGCAAGTTACCTGAAATCCAGTGCAGACGATCGCGTCCTGGCGGTGCTGAGTTTGAGCTTTGACTACGGGTTTAACCAGCTGGCGACCAGTTTCCTGATGGGTGCCACGGTGGTGCTGCTGGATTACCGGCTGCCGCAGGAAGTGCTGCGAACCATCGAGCGTGAGCGGGTGACGGGGCTGGCAGGCGTTCCGCCAATCTGGAACCAGCTGGTGGCACTGGATTGGCCAGAGGCCGCGACAAGCAGCCTGCGATACATCACGAATTCTGGCGGTGCAATGCCAAGTGCGACGCTGGCTCGCCTGCGTGGCGTACTGCCGAGTTGCGAGATCTACCTGATGTACGGACTGACGGAGGCCTTCCGCTCCACCTACCTGTTCCCAGAGCACGTCGAGCGCCGACCGGATTCAATTGGCAAGGCCATTCCGAACGCGGAAGTGCTGGTACTGAGGGCCAACGGCGAAACCTGTGAGCCGGGTGAGGCGGGTGAATTGGTTCACCGTGGGCCCCTGGTGGCCCAAGGCTATTGGAACGACCCGCAGAAGACGGCGCAGCGCTTTCGCATCGTTCCCGGGCAACGACTGGGGACAGGTGAGCTGGAAATGGAGGTCTGGTCCGGCGATACGGTACGGATGGATGAGGAGGGTTACCTTTACTTTGTTGGACGCCGGGACGAGATGATCAAGACCTCGGGCTATCGCGTTAGCCCGACAGAAATCGAGGAAGAGGCTTATGGCACCGGGCTGGTGGCCGATGCTGTTGCATTCGGCGTGCCCTATGAGCGACTGGGCCAGGGAATAATCCTGGTCGTCACTTGCTGTGCCGGGGGCAGTGAAGATACCCCGCGCCTGATGGAGGCGTTGCAGCGTCGGTTGCCGCGTTTCATGCTTCCCATGCGAGTGGAGTGGCGCAGTTCAGTACCGCGTACATCCCATGGAAAATATGATCGTGTCGCCCTGCGCGAGGAAATGCGCGACGCACTGCAATCCTGAGGCAGCTAGTGAGGCTTGGCCATCTCGGTGCGCGTAAAGGCAGTCAATGCCTCATAGCCTGCCGCACTGATATGACTGCCATCTTCAGCGACGTACTCAGCGATGCGGGTACCGTCATCGGTTGAAAAGGCCCGCTCGAAGTCAAGTAGCTGCAGGCGTTCGCGCTGGGCGAGCTCGCGCAGGAAAGTATTGATCTCGCCGACGTGCCCACTGATGCGTACCGCGTAGCTGGTTCGACCGCGTAACCGGCCGATAAATCCCCGTAGCTCATTGAGCAGGCCTTGCTGTTCGGTCCAGGGAATCTCGGTAGCCAGAATTACCTTGATGCCGGCAGCGCGGGCCTCACGCAGCATGCTCAGGTAATGTTCGCGCGCCGCCTTCTTGGCGGCATCAATTCGTTCTGGTGGCGAACGAGTGATGTTATTGACATGACCCCAGATCAGCACCGCGTCGGGTTTCAGGGCAACCACGTCACGGTTCATGCGCGCGGCCATGTCGCCCGTTTCCTCTCCACCCACGCCGCGATTAATGATATTTCCGTATCCGGGTAGCGTCGGCTTTGTCCAACCCTTGGCGTATGAGGCACCCAGGATCACAATGGTCTTTGTCGAGGATTCGTCAGGCACCGTATTGGCCTCCGCAGACTGAGCAATAAATGTCGTCGCCGTCAGGGCTATGTAGAGGCAGCGAGCGATCTTTCCAACTCTTGATGATGTCGTATTGATGATCATGGTCGAGTACTTGGCGCCGCTGCATTGACTGGCTCGATGCGCAGTATGCGGCCTTGCGGGGAGTCAGTCAGCAAGTACAGATAACCATCAGGGCCCTGGCGCACATCACGGATTCGCGCGTTGAGGCTGGCAAGTAGTCGTTCCTCGTGTGTCACCTTCTCGCCATCCAGTTCAAGGCGGACCAGCGCTTTCTCGCGCAGGCCGCCAACAAACAGGTTTCCCTTCCAGGGTTCTATGCGACTGGACGTATAAAAGGCCAATCCGCAGCTGGCGATGGAAGGCACCCAGTAGTGCAGGGGTTGCTCCATGCCAGGCTTAGCCGTGCCCTCGCCAATGACCGCCCCTGAATAGGCCAAGCCATAGGTAATGACGGGCCAGCCAAAGTTCCGACCCGCCCGGGTGACGTTGATTTCATCGCCGCCCATCGGGCCATGTTCGCTTGTCCATAGTTCGCCGGTCTCAGGGTGTATGGCCGCACCCTGCGGATTGCGATGACCAAAGGACCAGATTTCCGGCTGTGCCCCAGACTGGGTTACGAAAGGGTTGTCGGCTGGGATGCCCCCGTCTCGTTCAATACGCACGACCTTGCCGAAATGATCGGCAAGGGACTGGGCGCGATGAATGAAATGGATCTTGTTGCGCTCGCCCAAGGTCACGAAGAGCCGGCCGTCGCGGGCAAATGCCAGTCGCGAGCCAAAGTGCCCTGAGCTTTGGGCCGCGGGTTGCTGGCGGAATATGACCTTCAGGTCTTCGAGCTGACCATTAGCCAGGCGGGCACGCGCAACCGCGGTCGCGTTGAGGCCTTCACCCCGAGCCTCTGCATAGGAAAGGTAGATCAGCCGGTTATTGGCGAATTGCGGGTCCAGAGCGACATCCAGCAGCCCTCCCTGGCCTTCTGCAACGACCTCGGGAACGCCTTTGATGGGTGTGGAGAGGCTTCCATCTGGCTCTACCGTTCGCAGACGCCCGGGGCGTTCAGTCACCAGCAGCCGGCCCTCAGGCAGGAAGGCGAGGCTCCAGGGGTGTTCGAGCCCCGTCGCCATGGTCCTGACGACGATGGCGGCCTTCTCGGTCTGGAGCTCGATCAAGTCCTGCTGGGGCCTGGCAGGAAGGGCGGTTAGGGTCAGTACCAAAAGGATGCCCAGAGCTTGAAAACTTCGGTTTGAAGGTAACTGCATCTCGGCCTCTGAAAACTCGTCAAACTCTATTCTAGGACGTTGACAGAGCGGGGTAACTGACCCAGAATTCGCCCCCTTCGCGTGGGGCCATAGCTCAGCTGGGAGAGCGCTTGCATGGCATGCAAGAGGTCGACGGTTCGATCCCGTCTGGCTCCACCAAAGTTTTCGGCGAGTCCCCATCGTCTAGAGGCCTAGGACACCGCCCTTTCACGGCGGCGACCGGGGTTCGAATCCCCGTGGGGACGCCACTGAAAAGCAAAGGGCCCCAATCGGGGCCTTAGGTCTTTGTACATGTAGGCAGGAAAGCGCCCTAGTGCTGTTCGCTGGGTTCGCGGCTACTTGTCAACCTTTAAGTGAAACTCGATTTCGAAGCAAGGAAGAAACCAAGAGAATTTGCTCTCATAAACATACAAGGAGTACTCGCTCCGATTGAAAATCCATTCCGCAACTGGCCCTAGGATTGACAAATTCTTGAAGCAGAGCCGCTTCTTGAGAATTTTGAACCAAATGTCATTCGAGTAACTTGGTACGGCCCAGTGTCGGTCCTTGGCCCTTGAGAAGTAGTCGAAAGTGTAGAGTCCAAAAAATCGCCGGTGCGTGTAGTCGGAGTAGCCAAGGGGATTAGAGAAATGCGGGACCGTGACTTCCACGATGCCGTGTGGCTTGACGGCGCGAACAATTTCTCTCAGAAGTTGCTCAAGGTTGGCGATGTGCTCAAGCGCATGGCGCGTAACCACAAGATCGATGGAATTGTCTGCAAATGGCAGTGATTTCTCGAAATTGCATACTACGTCAACACCTGGGCAAGGAATGAGGTCAACACCGAACTTCGCTTTGGGCGACTTGCTCGGGCCGCAGCCAATGTCGATCGAGACGAATTGCAATTGCGCAGGCTCAGGTGGGGAAGGGAAATTCTTCCTGTACTGGTGTCCAGAAAGACGGCGATTATGGGCAAACTGACACCCGCCATGCTAGCAAGTCCAGGCCAATTTTTGGCGAGATCCTGGAGTCGCCAGTTGATGAACACCCTAGCCAGAAAAGGAAGGGCCCCAATCGGGGCCCTTTGAGTTTCTTCAGGCGGGTTCTTCAGGCCTTACGGCGACGTCCCGCAAATCCCACACCCAGCAGTCCAAGGCCGAGCAGGGCAAGCGTGCCGGGCTCGGGTACGGAGCCTGCCTCGGAGATGAACTTGAAGCGACCCGAGCAGTCGGGTCCGGTGCAATGCAGGAATGACGAGAATTCCCAGATGCCCGGCGTCGGATCAAATCCGGTGATGTACAGCGTGCCGAAACCGATCAGCTGCAGGGCAGTTGCAGTCTGGCTGCGGATATCCACTGAATTCATTACGAAGCTGTAGTCCAGCGCGCCGTCGGTAAACCGCCACAGCGGATTAACAGGTGCGGTCAGCGAAGGATTGAAAGTGAAGCTCTGGTAGGTCACTTCCAGACTTGCCGCACCGGCTGCTGCGTAGTCGCCTGTCCCGCCTATCGTCCAAGCTCCGCCGTTGGAAAAATCGATCTGTGTAGCGTTGCCCAGATCCCCCGTATTAGTACGGAACCGGCCTGCGGTCTCCACGCTGCCGATTATCGGCAACGAAACAGCCTGCGCTGACATCGCCAATGCAAGCATCAGGAAAGCGCCACGTACAAAATTCATGATCATCAGACAGTTGCTCCGAGACGTAATACGGTGTGTGCCCGGGTAAAGTGCAAGATCAGTGCCATGCTAATTATCTGCAACGATTACAGTAAGTTACAGATCCCTCACTGATCTGGAGCGTCTGGCTGATGCGGGGCTGTAAAAGATTCAGACACTACTCGAGCCATGCACTAGTCAGGTGAATCTCTTTGCCGACGGTTTCGGGGCTTTCAGTGGTGAAGATAATCAGGCCGGCGATTCGGGAAAGATCAAGATTTCTGCCATTTGGCGCGGTTGCCAACTGCTCAATTGGAATGTCCACGACGGTCCGCGTTGCCGCAGGCAGGTCGAAGGTGTAGTTGAATCGATCCGATGGCGTGTTGTCGTGCAGCCGATCATGTATTCGTATGGTCAAGGTAATCGGCTGATCGCCAGGATTGGTCAAATCCACACGCAGTTGCGAGTAGCCGCGCCAATCAGGCTGGGGTTCCAAGTGTGTCAGTCCTGGCCATTCTCCTTGCAGAATCCGGAGCGTCAGGCCGGGCAAGTCACCGTCATGGCGCCACGGCGGTGGCAGGTGCCTTCTTGATAGCTGGACCCCTGTGCCGGCAAGGAAGTAGTCATCGACTAGCGTCGAGGGATCCAGAATCGTCGGGAACTGCCGGATTCGGTTCGAGTAGGAAATCGTTGCCCAAGCCAAGGGCGCGAGTGCAATGGCGAGTGACAGCAGGCACACCGTGGCCGCAATCACTTGCAGTGGCCGCCATGAGGTGCAGCTTGCAACCCGAGTTGATCGCCACGTGAGTAGCGAGACTCCCGCAAGCGCCCCGAGCGCGTCGTTACGAAGGTCCGTGAGCGATGCCTCTCGCCCCACCAGTGGCTGAATCCATTCGATCAGGCCGCCAATCCCTATCGCCAGCCCAAATGCGACACACATCCGTGCCCAAGGCGGGATGGCCACGCGGCCGCGAAGCAGCAGATTGATGACTATGGCGAGTGCCGCAAAGACTGGCGCATGGGCGGCATTGTTGATCTCGCCTAGAATCAGAGGAGTGGATGGCAATGAGGCAAAGAGCACGAGCGCGGGCAGCGCAAGCGCGATGAGTGTGAGGCCAGCGGCCTGACGGCCACGGGGCGTGTCTATTTCAGGTGCTCAACCAGGCGAACATAGGCGCGCATGGCTACGTCCTTGCTCATGCCCTTGCGAGCCTCCCAGGCATCAAACTTGGCGCGAGCCTTGAAATCAAATGGGCCCGGTTTGTCGCCAGTAACATCGCCCTCGGTCGCTTGCTTGTAGAATGAGTACAGTTCGAGCAGGGTTTCATTGTCGGGGCGATTTGTAAGTTTCTGAGCGTCCTTTTGGGCGCTTGCGAATTGCTCTGCCAGGGTAGCCATCGCGTTTTCCTTGGTTGATCCAATGCAGACTGAGTGGGCCGGCACGGACGGTCAATTGGGTTTCTTGCCATCAAGATTGGAGAATACTTCAATGCTGGAGATCATGAAAATCCTGACAGTGCCCTCCGGTATGGGTGCGGCACTGTTTGTCATGGGTCTCCTGATGCTTGTCTGGCGCCATACACGCCATTGGGCCCGACCCTTGTTGCTCGCCTCAGGGGCAGTGATCTTCGTATTCAGCACCGGTCCGGTTGCGACTGCGCTGCTGAGTCCGCTGGAATACGAGTACCCGGCCATGGCCACGCCTGAGCAGTACACGAATGTCCACACCATCGTACTGCTCACCGCCTATGCGTCAGAAGACTCATCCATGCCTCTGAGCAGCCGCATGAATTCCTCAGCCGCATTCCGTGTCCTGGAGACCGCGGCGCTGGCCTATCGAAGACCGGATTGCGTGATCTTGGTGTCGGGAAACAGCATTGCCGCCGGCGTAATGGCACAGCAACTCGTGGCCATGGGAATAGAAGAGACGCGCATCACGCTGGATCCGAATGCGGTGAATACTGCGGCAAGTGCCGCAAGCATTGCCAATCGCGTCAGAGGCCAACCGGTGTTTCTTGTGACTTCGTCCGGGCACATGCGCCGCTCATTGGCGGTCTTCAATCGACAGGGGGTTGATGCCGTACCTGTGCCCGCCGATCATCAGCTGCCCGCCTCAATCGCGGATGCAAAGTGGAATGTAAGTCCATTCCACTTGGCTGCGTCAGATCTCGCAGTGCATGAGTATGTAGGGCTGCTCTGGTATTGGCTACGCGACCTGGCCTAAAGCAATAGCAGGAAGTTGGAGCGAAATGACGTTGAGTCACCGTCGACCATAGTTTTCTGCGACCCATTCACGATAGGCGCCGCTGATTACTGCACGCCACCAAGGCTCGTTGCTTAGGTACCACTCCACTGTATCGGCTAGGCCATCCTCCAATCCCATGGCTGGTACAAAACCGAGCTCCGCTGTGATCAATGATGTGTCAACCGCATAGCGCCGGTCATGTCCTGGTCGGTCCTTCACAAACGTGATCAGGCGGATGGCGGAATCGCCTGAAGCAGGGGGCGCAGCGGGGAATCGCTTGCAAAGCCCCGGTGTAACCTTGAATGCCTGATCGACTGCATTGCACAAGAGCTCTACCAGGGAAAGGTTGTCCTTTTCGCAATTGCCCCCGATGTTGTAGGTTGCGCCAACTCGTCCGCGAGTAATTGCTCTCTCAATTCCAGCGCAGTGATCTCGAACATGCAACCAGTCGCGAATGTTCCGTCCATCGCCATAGATGGGTAACGGCCGACCCTGAAGAATATTCAAGATAACAAGCGGAATCAGTTTCTCCGGGAATTGGTACGGCCCGTAGTTGTTTGAACAATTGGTTGTAGTCGACTTAAGTCCGTAAGTGTGGAAATAGGCGCGTACCAAGTGGTCAGATGCGGCCTTGCTAGCGGCGTAAGGCGAGTTTGGTGCAAAAGCTGTTGATTCCGTAAATGCAGGGTCAGCAGGTCCAAGCGAACCATAAACTTCGTCAGTTGATATGTGGTGAAAGTGATGTTCGTCAAGTTTCCGCTCATCCAGCCAGACTTCTCGGCAGGTTTTCAGAAGTGCATGTGTTCCAAGTATGTTTGTTGTAACAAACGCATCTGGTCCCGTAATTGACCTGTCGACATGTGATTCCGCTGCAAAATGGACGAGCGTGTCGATTTCATATTGGATTAGAGCGCGCTTGACCAAGCTGGCGTCACATATATCGCCCTTGATAAAGGTGAATGACGGCTGGTCAGCTAGTGTGGTCAGACTCATTGAATTGCCAGCGTACGTCAGGCTATCTAGGACGACGAGCCGATCCGCCGGGTAACGTTGATGCCAGTAGTGTGCGAAATTGGAACCAATGAATCCCGCGCCACCGGTGATAAGCAAGTTACGTTGTTGCAAGTTCATTCAGCATCGTCCGCAGGTTTCTACGCCAATGTGTTGGTGCGCGGCCAAGCGCGGCAATTGTAGAGCGTTTGTCCAGTACGCTGTAGCCAGGGCGTTGTGCAGGTCGCGGATATTGCGCAGTTGAAACAGGCGCAATTGGAATAGCGCGATTGAGCAGTCCGAGCTGCAATGCCTCCTCCTGAATGGCGACGGCAAAATCGTACCAGCTTGCTACGCCAGCGTCGGTCCAATGAAAGATACCCTGAAGTTCCGAATTCAGGGCAACCGCCCATAACGCACATGCCAATTGCGCAGCCCAGGTGGGTGTCCCAATCTGATCGTCAACAACCTCGAGGCGCTCGCGTGTCTTCAACAATGCAAGCATCGACTTAACGAAGTTGTCGCCGTACGATGAATACAGCCAAGCAGTGCGAACAATTACGCCTTGGGGGCCCAGTCCCTTCAAAATTGCCAACTCGCCATCGCGTTTGCTCAGGCCGTAGACGGAGGAAGGGCTGGTGGTATCGCTGGGTAGCCACGGCCGCTCTCTCGGGCCACTGAAGACGAAGTCCGTAGAAAGGTGAAGTATCCGGGCATCAATTGACCTGGCTGCGAACGCCAGTGTTGCCGGCGCTTTGGCATTCACCGATTGCGCGAGATCCGGATTTGCCTCGGCCAAGTCGACCTTGGTGTAGGCGGCCAAGTTGACTATCAAGTCGGGCCCAATCTTCTCGAATGTCGCATTGACATCCTCAGGATCGGCTATGTCGAACTCGGCATGACTCATGGCAAATATCGTATGTGCGGCGGGGGCCACCTTAAGTAGCTCCTGACCAAGTTGACCCGCAGCGCCTGTTAGCAAGATTCTCATTCAAAACATTCGGTGGTACGCAAGGGCTGGCCCGACTGGTCTTTGGTAGACAGTATGGGTTTGAGTCCAGGCGCTATTGGCCAATCAATAGCCACCTCTGGATCATTCCAAAGCAGCGTGCGCTCTGACTCTGAGTGATAGTAGTCAGTGACCTTGTAGACAAAATCAGCTTCACTGCTGAGAACGGCAAAGCCGTGCGCAAACCCAGGAGGGATCCAGAGTTGTCTGCGATTCTCAGCTGATAGTTTAATCCCCACCCAATGGCCAAAAGTTTCAGAACGGCGTCTGAGGTCGACGGCCACGTCAAATACGGAGCCGTTGACGACGCGGACCAATTTTCCCTGTGTTTGGCACAACTGGTAGTGGAGACCTCGGATGGTACCTAAAGTTGAGTGACTATGGTTGTCTTGGACAAATGTTGCAGCAATTCCGGCCTCGGCGAAACGTCTGGAGGACCACGTTTCCATGAAGTAGCCACGTTCATCGCCGTGAACCGTTGGCTCGACCATGATCACATCACGAATTGCGAGTTGAATAAGATTCATGGCTCTGAGCCGTCTTTCAAAACTCTGAGCATGTATTCGCCATAGCCGCTTTTTAGCAACGGCTTCGCGAGGCGGCCGAGTTGGCGCGCACTGATGAAGCCCATCCGATAGGCGACCTCCTCTACGCACGCAATCTTGAGACCCTGACGCTCTTCGACGATCCTGACGAAGTTGCCGGCGTCTATAAGCGAGGCGTGCGTGCCAGTGTCAAGCCAAGCGGAACCGCGGCCAAGCCTTTCAAGTCGCAACTCCCCGCGCGCAAGATAGGCCTTGTTGACGTCAGTGATCTCAAGTTCGCCACGCTTCGATGGCTTCAGATGGCGTGCGATCTCAACAACTCTATTGTCATAGAAATATAGGCCAGTAACCGCATAGTTAGATGGCGCCTTCCTGGGTTTCTCTATGAGTCCGACTACATTTCCGTCCGAATCAAATTTTGCGACGCCGTAGCGCTCCGGGTCACTGACGTAATAGCCGAAGACCGTGGCCCCGGATGCGTGCCTAGCGCTGCGCTGTAGCAATTCCGAAAGGTTATGGCCGTAAAAAATATTGTCACCCAGTACCAATGAAACAGGGCTCTTGCCGATGAAATCGGCTCCGATCAGAAATGCTTCAGCAATTCCCCTTGGTTCTGACTGCGTGGCATAGTCAATTGAGAGTCCCCATTGCGCTCCATCGCCAAGCAATTCCCTAAACGCATGCAGGTCGCGCGGGGTAGTAATAACGAGAAGATCCCTAATTCCCGCGAGCATCAAGGTTGAAAGCGGGTAGTAAATCATTGGCTTGTCGTAGACGGGAACAAGCTGCTTGCTCAAGGAGAGCGTAGCCGGATGCAGGCGGGTGCCGGCACCGCCCGCAAGTATCATTCCCTTCCTGGAAGGCATGCGTCCCATGGATAGCTTCCTCAGTGATGATCGCAATTCTATCGGACTTGAAGCGGAACGCGAGTTTCCAGCAATCGGTGCGCATATTCGCAGAAAGCAGGAGAGTGGCGAGGCGCGCGCAACTGGTGCGCTTAACCAAAAAAAGCTATCCGAATCGAGCAACGAGCCGCTTGGCCACCATGCCGAAATACGCTAGGAGACCGCTTAGGTTAAATGGATAATGAACCAGGCTCCAAAGCTGCCTGCTGGAATTCGCCCAGGCAGGTTGTTGACCGTCGCCGGAGCCCAGGAATTCGTATCCGGACAGCCCGCGTTCAAATGCATTTCGCAAGGTTTCCCATAGCAGAAGCATGCCAGGTGAGTTGCCGCGCCAGGCATCTCGGTAACCTACCTTGATCTCCCAGAGACGGTTTCCATATTCCAGCAAAATGTTCATAGCAATAGCCTGGCCGGCCACTCTCAGGAACGAGACCTGAAGCTGGCCAGTCGCAGCAAAGCGGGAGCCCAAGCTATAGACGAAATTTCGTAGGGGCCGGTTCTGGAGAATCGCGCTGCCCTGGCGACCCTTCCAGCTGTCTGCCTCAACATCCAGGGCCTCTTGGAGTATGTGCCCGAAGTCCTCCTGGGAAGGGTGCAGGAACTCGACTGAAACTTGACCCGATCGCTCGAGTACACGTCGCTTGCGGCGAAATCCAGATTTCATCTCCGACGATCTACCGCTCAGGTAGTCATTCCAATGGCCGGAGATATCAATTGAAAAACAGGGCGCACTTCTTGCGACTGCGATATGGCCACGACCGCGGCTGGCCTGGCGCATTGCATCTAGCAATGACTGGTCTTGTTCGACTCTTGAAACCAGGAAGGGAACTTGTTGACTGATGAGCGCTACACACAGCGCATCGCGGGCCTGGGGGTCCGCTGACAGAATCCCAGTGGGCTCGTGCAATACAGGGCTGCCAATGACCTCAAGCCAGGCGCTGCCCATTCGATTGCAGCTAGTCATGGGCGCCACAGCAACCAGGTGTCCCTGCCTTTCCAGGGTCAATACACGCAAATCGAAATTCTCGTGCAGCGCCTCTGCGGCAGCGGCAAACCAGTGATGAGTCAGTAGGGGGTTGATGTCCGCGCCCGTCAGCTTGGGCCAGGTCCCACTGAGCGAGTCCAGTGCTGCCCGGGTCCGTAGCACGTCAATTTGGTAGCCGACGATCAAGGCGACTCTTGTCGAGGGGCCAGACTTCGGAGCCGGGCGAGGGCGTAACGCAGCGATTTCAGCACGATCGACGAACCAGGCAGAACCGATGCGCCCCGCAGCACCAACCAACGGGCATCCGGTGATCCGCTTTGCATGGTGCGAGCGCGCCGCAATGCTTGACCGGCAAGCGCCGAGTTGCCGGCCAGAAGAAGTAACTTCGCGTAGTTCACCAGCAAGCCAGATTGGCGCGAGTCAACTTCGCCTCCGTGGGTAGTCATGAATGCAGCGTCTTGGCGCCAGATTCGATCAATCTGGTTGATTCGGCGCTCAAGTATTACTGACGGATCGGTGCGTGTGAGCCGCACGGCGTCTTCATGGCTGCGATTAAGTGCAGCAGGTGTATCGGCGTAGACCGCACCATGCTTGTGCGAAAGCCTCGCAAAGAATTCCCAGTCTCCGCTGAAAGAGTCCTGTACTGGAAACCTGAGATCACCAATGCACTGCTTCCTGATCAGGGCTGCCCCTGGCATGACCTGCGGTGCGTGCAACGATGCGGCGTAGATGTCGCCTGTATAGACAGCAAAGCTCAAGGCATCGAGGCCCGGAAGTGGCGCAAGACCCAGGGTTCGGTACTCATACTCGGCGTCAAAGACCCTCGACCACTCATGCCCGACCGGCTGCCAGGACATCAAGCCAGGCCCATGCGGCGGCGAGTCACCGCGCAAGATCTCAAAGTCGCAGTAGGCGAAGCCGCTCGCAGGGAAGTGTTCGAGCAGGCCGACCATTAGCCCCAGAAACCAGGGTCGCCAGAGATCGTCGCTGTCCAGAGGGGCGATGTACTTTCCCGTAGCGTGCTGCAGCCCCAGGTTCCGTGCTGCATTCACGCCTTTGTTTTGCTGTCGGAAGTAGCGGATCTGCGCACCGTATTCACCCTCGATTTCGGGTGTGTCATCACTGGATCCATCGTCAACAATCAGAATTTCATAATCCTTGAACGACTGAGCCAGGACACTGTCGATGGTCTTGCGCAACAGCGCGGCGCGATTGTAGGTAGGAATGATGACGCTAACGCTAGCCATTGCTCTGGACTCCCTCTGCGGGTCCGCGCCAGCGCTGGCGTATCCGCTTCGCGTGGCCACGTAATCGAGCGCCAGTCAGAAACGCCAGGTGCAGGGCGCGATTGGCGAAGACGCGCAGGATGCGGTTTGAGCGTTGCGTATTGCTGAAGCGTGCCTTAAAGGGTTCGAGCCCACCACCAAAGTCGATCTCGGCAAGACCGCGTTCCCTGGCATTCTCGATGAGATGTTGTATCAGGGCGGTACCTGGAGACAGGCCGGCAAGGCTGGGGTCAAAGCTTGGCTTATACCAGGAGAGTCGACTGCCGTACTGGAATCCAAAGTGGAAGGCCACGGGCTTGGATCCACAATCGAGGCGAGAGAAGTGCAGCCAGCCGCGCGCAGACGCTGCGTGAGCCATTTCACGGTACCAGCGACGGTAGTCGTCTCTGATAAAAGGACTCGCTGCTGATGTGCCTGCTCGCCGAACAACGTGTTGCTCAAAGAACAGGGGCAGGTTCTGGTCAATCTGGTCTGCTGTATCCAGCATTTCGAGCTTGAGCGGTCCGAGCTTGCTGAGGCTGCGCATCACCCGACGAACGCTGTAGCGAGCCAACAGGGCATCGCACTCAGCTTCATGGCCACGAATCGCCAGCGTGGGGCAGGGTTGCGGCTCCATGTCGAGCACCCCAAGGCCAAGTCGCTGAAATTCCGCCTTGAGCTCGTTGCGGGTTGGGGATTCCTCAGGCAGGTTGCGCAGGACGATCATGTCCCACCTGCGGCGAACCGTGTGCAAGGACCGACAAATCTGGCGCAGTGATTCGCTGCGGTTGGACCCCAGAATCAGGTCCTGATAGTCAGCGTTTGGAGTCCCGGTGAATTCCAGTTGGCGCAGGCCCAGTGGGCCGCGAACCTGCATCAGCGGTGCGAGGCCTGTTACGTGATCGCCCGAATGGGTGGTCAGCAGGAATAGCTTGTGTGCAGCACCGAAAGTAGCCCACCAAGTATCAAACCAATCATAGGTCTGAAACGCCGTGCTTGTCGGGCTGGATGCGACTATTGAATCCCACTGCTCGCGGACCAGTGGAACCTGGTCACGCGTTTCGGCTAGGTGGATTTGCGTCCTTGTCGTCACCGGCAAGGATCATACGGATTGACAGAGACTGCGGCTACACGGAATCCGCGGCCTTACTCAGGTAACCGAACGAGAGGCGACGCCTGAACGCATGCTCTCAATGCCGGATGCATTGTAGGAGGTCATTGTGAAGTACCAGGTTGCCGTAGACAGATTGTCCACAACCCAGCGGATTGTCCCCGGATTGCTGACGGTTACAACTTGATTCAGTGCTGACGAGGATTGGCCGTAGTAGATCTTGTAGCCGGCCAGGTCGGTAATTGTCGACCCATCTGAGTTGGTTGTCGGCGGGGTCCATGACAGCGTGACGCTACCGAATGAAATCTGGTTGACTGCAATGGCGAATGTGGGCAGCTGAGCGGAGGCGCGGCCATCGGATACGCTCAAGAGCACATTGGTGAACAAGCCAACATCTGCAGTACCTGGCGTGCCGTACAGGCGGCCGGTTGCTGGATCAAACGTCGCCCACAAGGGCTTGCCCTGGATGCTGAAGGTCAGTGCATCGCCATCCGGATCGCTGGCACTGGGACGGAAGTCGTATAGAGAGCCGGCGTTAAGGTTCGCTGGTGGGGTGCCGGAAATTGCCGGTGCGCGATTGTTAGATGCCGGCGGCGGGTTGCTCGAGCCACCACCGTCTTCGCCACCTCCGCCCAGGCAGGCGCTACACAGCACCGCGGCGGTGAGCAGGACACTGGCATTTCTGAATTTCAATCCAACGGTCATGTTGGCACGGCTCCCTTGCGCTCTCTGGTTCGACTGCGGGCGAACGATAGGCGAGCTTGGGGGACGTGTCAGGCACGTGCTGTACCTGATTTGCGACAGACTTTCTGTCGGCGGCCCCGCTAGCGTGGGTTCACAAGAACCTTTTAGCCCGGAAGCTTTGCGTCCCCGGCTTTCGCCAGGTTTGCCCTGTGCCCGATTATGCGAGTGGCAATTCCGTGAATCCGAGAATTGCATCACGAGGTGAGACGTCAGTGTCGTTCGAGGTCTTGCGCGCAATGCCATGAAATTTAAGCCAAGAGGCGAACGCCAACTTCTTTACTTAATTTAGGTGTGTCTCGTAAGCGCTTGATCTACGGAGCCTATGCGAATGAAAGCGTGATCCGCGTCACATATCAAAATGCCCGTTGCTCTAGACTTGCGTCGGTTCGTCTTTTTCAGCCTGTCGGGCTTCCCCAGGAAGGCGGGGGCGGGGCTGTGTTCAACAACAAGTCAAAGCGCCTGGGATAAGGGACGCATGTCGATCCGTATTCTGAGACATCACATACAGTTGCCGATCCTGCTGCTGATGTGGCTGGATGCCGCGGTCGCATTTGTGGCGCCGTCGCTGGCGACCGGACAGTGGCCTGTGGACTCCATCCACGGCTCCATGAACTGGCTGACCAACGTCGTGTTTTCGGTCCTTTTCCTGCTGGCTTCCAGCGCCATGGGTCTCTACAACCAGCGGCTCCGCGAGCAGCTGCTCGGCTTGGGATTGCGCTTTGCCCTGGTTGCTGCAGGCGTCTTTGCGGTGATGCTCCTGGAGCTACAGGCCTTCCCCAGCCCGCGCCTGTCTCCAGCCAGGCTGGCGGGTGCGCTATTCATCACTATTGCTGCTGCCCTGGTCGTGCGCTTCATACTCACGCGCGTTGTCAGCGATGGATTCCTGAAAACTCGCGTACTGGTCTACGGCGCCGGGCGGCAGGCGCAGAGCATCGCATCCTTGAAGCGGCGTTCGGATCGCATGGGGTTTGTAGTCGTCGGCTATCTGCCGACCGAAAGCGACTCTGGTGGTGTGCTGGCGCCAAATCTGCTCGACGCGGGCGATGATCTCTACGGTTTTTGTGAATCCAATGAAGTCGATGAGATCGTTGTTGCGGTCGACGACCGTCGCCAGGCATTTCCACTTGCGTGAGCTTTTGCATTGCCGAGTCAACGGCATCGATATTCTGGAGCTGGCAGGATTCCTGGAGCGCGAAACGGGTTCGGTCAGGCTCGATATCCTCAACCCAAGCTGGATGATCTTTTCGGAAGGCTTCAGACGTTCGGCCTTCCGCGACCTGGTGGGACGGGCGCTCGACGTTACCGCTAGCATGTTGCTGTTGGCGATCACCTGGCCATTCATCCTGCTCACGGCGCTCGCAATCAAGATTGAGGATGGGTTGCATGCGCCAGTGCTCTATAGGCAAGCACGCGTGGGCAAGGACGGCAGGCTGTTCCAGGTGCTGAAGTTTCGCAGTATGTCGGTTGACGCAGAGGCCGACGGAATCGCGAGGTGGGCCAGTGAGGAAGATGGTCGCATCACCCAAGTCGGTGGGTTCATCCGCCGCGCCCGCCTGGATGAATTACCCCAACTCTGGAACGTTGTCCGCGGCGACATGCGTTTTGTCGGACCAAGACCGGAGCGGCCAGAGTTCGTCAATTCCTTTACTGAGAACCTGCCCTACTATCGCGAACGACACTGTGTGCCGCCGGGGCTGACGGGATGGGCGCAGCTTTGTTACCCCTATGGGTCTTCGGAGCAGGATACCGTCGAGAAGCTGACCTACGACCTCTACTACATCAAGAACCGGAGCTTCCTGTTCGACCTTGCGATCCTGTGCCAGACCGCCGAAGTAATCATATTTGGCAAGGGAGCCCGCTGAGATGGGCGTCGCGGCTGCACTTGGCTACGGCATCGCTTCACTGGCATTCCTGCTGCTAGCAGTGTTGCTGGCCCTAGGATGGGAGGGGCGCAGACGGGGTCTGCGGTTGATCCTTGCTGCAGGCCTGATGGCTATTTGGTGTGGCGCCCTGACGGCGTTTGCTTCATGGGACCTTGCGCCATCCGGGCTGATGTTCATAGGCGAGACGCTCACTACTACAGCCTGGCTGATGGTGCTGGCGGCTCTGCTAGGTAATGCGGGATTTCCAAGAGCCCTGGCGCTGACCGTCCATCTGGCCTGGATCGGCGCGTTGGCGGCGGGAATCTTCGTATTGCTGGCAATGCCAGACTTCACGGCTGATGTCGTGATGACGAGTGGCCTCGGGCTCGGACTGCTGGGCCTGGTCCTGTTGGAGCAGCTCTACAGAAATTCCAACGCCAGCGGACGCTGGGCCATGCGCTACCTGTACCTGGGTGTCGGCGGGTTGTTCATCTATGACCTGTTTCTCTATTCCCAGGGGCTCCTGCTGGGGGGGATCAGCGCCGACATATGGGCGGCGCGCGGTTTCGTGATGGCACTGACCGTTCCTTTCATAGCCATTGCCGCAAGGCGAAACCCGGAATGGTCGCTGCAGGTCTTTGTCTCCCGCGACATTGTCTTCTATGCGACTTCAGTCTTTTCGGTGGGTGTTTACTTGTTGCTGACAGCTGCTGGTGGGTACCTGGTGCAGCTGTTCGGCGGCTCCTGGGGTGCGCTGGGGCAAATCGTGTTTTTTGCCGCGGCCCTGGGTCTACTAGGCGTCCTGGTGGGATCAACGGCACTTCGCAAGAAGCTCCGTGTGTTCCTGGTCAAGCATTTCTATCGCAACAAGTACGACTATCGCGAGGAGTGGTTGCGATTTATTCAAACCTTGTCAAATGACGCCGCAGGTGAAACGCCGCCGGTCACCTCGGTGAGAGCTGTGGCACAAATCATAGGTAGCCCTCGCGCTGCATTGCTGCTTTGCGGTGATCGGCCCGGTCGTTGGGAGGTGGAGGCAGTATGGCCTGTCGGCGCCGAGCCGCCCGGGGAGTCAAGTCAACGGATGGCAGATGATTCGCTGCAGGCCTTTCTGGAAAGCGAGCAGTGGGTGGTCGATCTTCTCGAGCACGAAGCCAATCCCCAGCAACAGGAGACCTTGAAGCTACCGGCCTGGATATCGGCCTCACATTCCTGGCGACTCATCGTGCCCGTACTTCTGGGTGACCGGTTGCTGGGCATGTTGCTGCTGGCGAATCCACCTGATGGTTTTGAGTTGACCTTCGAGGATCGCGACCTGCTGAAGACCGTGGCCCGTCATATCGCGACGCACCTGTCGCAATACAAGGCCGAGGAACGGCTTGCGGAAGATCGCCAGTTTGCCGCCTATAGCAAGCTCGCATCGTTCGTGATGCATGACCTGAAGAACGCAACAGCCCAACTGGAACTGGTTGTCGTCAATGCGCAGCGGCACAAGGACAACCCGGAATTTGTCGATGATGCCATCGAAACCGTCGCCGGTACGGTGCGTCGTATTTCCCAGTTGATCGCCCAGTTGCAGGAGGGCGAGCGAGACGGCTCAAGCAGCGTATTGGACCTTCGGCAGGTCCTGGCCGCAGCGCTTGACCGAGTGAGGTCAAAAGACCCTGTGCCATCGCTGCAGGTCGAAGGCGCTGCGCTTTCGGCCGTGGCTCATCGTGAGCGTCTCGTGGCAGTCCTCGAGCACCTGATTCGCAACGCCCAGGATGCTGCAACGGTTGCAGGTAAGGTTATTGTCACTGTCCGCCGCAATGGCGGAGATCATGTCGTGGTGGAGATTTGCGACAATGGCCCGGGCATGAACTCGGAATTTGTCAGGGACCGGCTGTTCAAGCCTTTCGACAGTACCAAGGGCAGCCGAGGAATGGGCATTGGTGCCTACCAGGCCCGCGAATATATTCGATCGATTGCGGGATGGCTCGAAGTTGAATCAACTCCTGGTCGCGGCACGACGGTTCGCGTCCTGATTCCGGGTGCGGCATGACTGACCAAAATATGGAGAGCGCTAATAGCCCGGTTTTGATCGTTGAAGATGACTCCGGCCTTTGCAAGCAACTCAAATGGGCGCTTGAAGGGCGTGAGGTTCTTTTTGCCGGAAACAGGGACGAGGCTATTGCCGCGTTGCGACGCCACGAGCCGGGCGTCGTCCTGCAGGACCTGGGTTTGCCGCCAGATGCGGATGGGGTCACCGAGGGCCTCGAGACATTGCGCGAGATCCTGTCGCTGGCGCCGCAGACCAAGGTCATTGTCATGACGGGAAACGCAGATCGCGACAATGCACTCAAGGCGGTGCGATACGGCGCGTTCGATTTCTACCAGAAGCCGGTGGATGTCGAGGTGCTCAAATTGATCGTCGAGCGTGCAAGCCGGATGGGGCAGCTGGAGCGGGAGAACCGGCGCCTGGCGATGCTGCCTGAGCGCTCGCCCATTGATGGCATCATCGCCGCCGATGACGGCATGCTCAAGCTGTGCCGCACAATCGAGAAAATCGCGCCGGCCGACATATCTGTATTGCTACTCGGCGAGAGTGGCACAGGCAAGGAGTTGCTGGCCCGTGCACTGCATGACCTGAGCGCACGACGCAAGCATCGGTTTGTGGCGATCAACTGCGCGGCGATCCCGGAGAACCTGCTGGAAAGCGAGTTGTTTGGTTATGAGCGTGGTGCATTCACTGGCGCACACAAGCAGACCATCGGCAAGGTTGAGCATGCAAGTGGCGGCACCCTGTTCCTCGACGAGATTGGTGACATGCCCATGTCGCTGCAAGGGAAGCTCTTGCGTTTCCTGCAAAGCAGGGTCATCGAGCGTGTCGGTGGCCGCGAAGAAATTCCGGTCGATGTCCGGATTGTCTGTGCGACCAATCGTAATCCCAAGGAAATGATTGCGGATCAGTTGTTTCGTGAGGACCTGTTCTACCGTATCAGTGAAGTTACCCTGGAAGTTCCGCCACTGCGCAGCCGGACAGGCGGCATCATTGTGCTGGCCCAGGTATTCCTGAATCGCTACGCCAATGAATTCGGCCGTTCGATCCGCGGCTTTTCGCCGGACGCGCTGTCAGCCATTGATCATCATGACTGGCCGGGCAATGTTCGCGAGCTTGAGAATCGCATCAAGTCTGCGGTCATCATGACCGAGGGTTCCGTGGTGACGGCAGAGGACCTCAATCTGGAAGCGGATCGCCCAGAGGGTGACTGCTTTGCACTGAGGGAGATCCGGGCGGACGCTGAGCGCAAGGCAATCATCCATGCGATTTCCATCTGCGAAGGCAATATTTCAGCGGCGGCGGCGCGGCTGGGCATCAGTCGGCCGACGCTTTATACGCTGATGCAGCGCTACGGCCTGGATGGCAAGAAGTAGTGGCGGGCCAGTGATGGACGAAGCAATTACTCCTAGAAGTTCGGCGACTGCGATGACCTCTCGCATGGCCATCCTTTCGGTCGTTGGACTGCTTTTCCTGGCCATGATTGTATTCTGGTCATCACTCACGGCCCTTGCGGAGATCTGGAGTCATCCCGATCGGCGCACCTACCAGCACGGCTATCTGATCAGCGCCATTGCCTTGTGGCTCCTGTTCCGTGACTGGCAACGCATCGGGGCCGCGGTAGCGTGGCCGGTACCCTTACTGCTGGTTGCTGCTGCCCTTGGCAGCGCACTTTGGGCTGTTGCCTGGAATGCGGGCCTTCAGGCGGGACATGTCCTGTTGTGGCCGGCAGTCACCTGGCTCGCGGTTACTGGTGCAACGGGTTGGCGGGTTGGGCGCCTGCTCTTGTTTCCGATGGGCTTCCTGTATTTCGCCATGCCCGCCTGGGAAGTCCTGATGCCGGTGCTTCAAAGCGGAACGGTAGTGGCAAATCACCTGATGGCGCTGCTTGTTGGCGTACCCGTGCTTATAGAAGGCCACCTCATCCATATTCCGGCAGGATCGTTCCTGATTGCCGGAGGTTGCAGTGGACTCAATTACTTTCTGGTGGGCCTGGCGGTTGGCGCCCTGCAGGGTGAAGTGAATGGAGACAGTGGGCGGCGCCGAGCCCTGCTGATTGCACTTGCCGGTGGAATGGCGATCCTGAGCAACTGGATTCGGGTGTTCCTGATAATCCTGGCAGGGCACTTGACCGATATGCAGCACTACCTGGTCCAGGTGGATCACTACAATTTTGGCTGGGTACTTTACGCATTCATGCTGGTGGGCTACTTCCTCATCGTCCGGCGCCTTCCGGAATCGCCACAGTCTGAACAAGTGACCATCTCAGGCGCCGGCCATCGGGTCTCGAGGCTGGCGCTTGGCGCGGCGAGTGTCATCTTGATTTCTGCTGCAGTCCTGACTGCGAATGCGGCTTCAGATAGTTCATTGCCAATCGGTGAGGCGCCGGCAGTCGATGGCTGGCAGTCCGAATTCGCGATTGGCGACTGGCGCCCGGTCTTTCCCGGCGCGGATCAAGAATGGGTCAGGAGCTATTCCAGTGGGCGCGACGTCGTTACTGCGTATTCGGCTGTGTTCCTGAGGCAGGGTCAGTCCAGGGAATTGGTCTCCCATGGCAGTAGCATTGCTGGCGCGGGTACCAGTCGCCTGAAGATGGGTCGCTTGCCATTCGATGGCGGGCATACCGGCATTCCCATGACCGAGGGTGAATTGGTCGGCGCCGATGGCCAGGGTCGTGCTGTGCTGCGGTGGACCTACCAGATCGGTCAACGACAAATGGCAAAGGGCCTGCAGGCCCAGCTTTGGTATGGCATCAGTGCAATGTATTCGAAACCCATCTCTGCGATCGTCGTCATTCGTGCCGAATGCCTGCCGGACTGTGCTGCTGCAAGGCAGACACTTGATGATTTTGCTGTCGTGGCGCTGCCGCCCATGTTGGCCGCTGCTGCGCGTCCTGAATCTAGGGAAGGTAGATAAATCATGTGCCAGTCAGAACTGAGACGAATTCATGGATGGCTCGCGGTAGCGCTGGCCTGCGCTATTACTACGCTGGCGGGCTGCGATCTTCTGACCGGTCCTGAAACACGGCTACAGCGTGCGGAATCGCATATTGAGCAAGGCAATTATCGCCATGCGGTAATTGAGGCCCTGAAGGTCCTGGAGGACGACGATCGACATGCCCAGGCCAGGCTTTTGCTCGCACGTGGGGAAATTGGGCTGGGTGACATGGCGGCAGCAGAGGCAAGCCTTGCGCGTGCGCTGGAAGCGGGAGCAGGCCTCGGGAGCGTTTCGCCCTGGCAGGCGCAGATTCAGCTTGCATTCGGGCGGAATGAAATCCTGCTGACACAGTTGGAGACCGGCGAGCTGGTTCTGGCAGAACCAGATCGCTCGTTCTATCAGGGTAGGGCGTTCCTGGGCCTGGGAAGGCAGGCTGAAGCGCGCGAGGCGTTTGAAAGGGTGCTTGCCATTGCAACTGATCGGATTGACGCGCGGGTTGGTATTGCTGAGTCTCAGGCAGCTTCCGGGGATGCCAGCGGCGCCCTCGCCAGGCTTGTCGAAATCGTTGGTCAAGAGCCCGAAGCCGCGCTTGCCTGGCATGCGCAAGGAAGCTTGCTATTGCAGATGGGCAGAAATGATGAGGCCGAGCAGGCCCTGACCAAGGCGCTAGAGTATTCCAAGGGCCAATTGCCCGACCCGCTGCAATTTCAGGCGCTGGCGGGTCAAGTGGAGGCTAGGCTCGCTTTAGGCGCAATGGACAGGGCCGGGGAATCCCTGGCCGAGCTGCGTCGCCGGGCGCCTGGCGCACCATTGACGCGCTTCCTTGATGCCCGCATGGCAATTGCCCGCCAGGATTTCCCTGGGGCGATCCAGCAGTTGACCGGGCTGGTCAACGACGCGCCGGGGTTTGTCGTGGCGCGATTTCTATTGGGCAGCGCGCTCCTGGCACAGGGCAGTCTTTACCAGGCGGAGCAGCAGTTGGTGACTGTTGTGCAGGCCAGCCCGGACAATCTGGAGGCACGCAAGCGACTGGCGGAAGTCCGCTTGCGCATGAATCGCCCGGAGGCAGCGCTTGCGCTCTTGAGCCCGGCACTGCAGAGCGACTCAGGAGACCATCGTGCCGAGGCGCTGCTGGGCGCAGCGCAGTTGAGCGCGGGCGCCGAACCCACCGCCATCCTGAAACTTGAGCAGAGCGTGGAGCGGGATCCCCAGAATCGGGTGGCGCGTCTGGACCTTGCAACGCTATATATCGGGCGAGGGGACGCGGATCGAGCCATTACCTTGCTCCAGGCAATTCCGCGGGCCAAGGACGATGTTCGCCGTGAATTCCTGCTGATCCGGGCAATTGCTCAGGGCAAGGGTGTTGACGCGGCCAAGGCCGAAGTAGACAAGCTGGTCAGGGAAAATGCCCATGACGTGGGGCTGCTCAATCTCGCGGCCAACTACCTGCTGACGATCGGTGATGCCGGCGCCGCCGCCCATGCATTGGACCTGGCCCTGGCCGCAGAGCCGGGGCACCTGCCGTCACTGATCGCGCTCGGCCGTGCACGTACGGCCACTGGAGAGTTGGATACGGCTGAAGCCATTTATCGAAGGGCGCTTGCCCGGGATGATGTGAGTGTCGACGCGAGAATCGGGCTTGCGGAGATTTCGGGACGTAGAGGTAAGCCGGAAGAGGCGAAACGCTGGTTGGAAGAGGTGCGAACCGGTGACGCCCGGGCAGTCGCCTCGCGATTGCTTCTGGCGCGCCTGTACCTGTCAGGCAAGGAATCTGCAAAGGCCACGAAGGTGGTCAACGAGGCATTGGCGGCTGCACCTGGCCGCGCCGATGTCCTGAGTGCGGCGGGAGCGCTGTACCAGGATTTCGGCCAGCATGATTTGGCGCTTGGCTATTTTCGCAAGGCTGCTGATATCGAGCCCCAACAATCCGACCACTGGTTGGCCATGGCTCGGGCGCAAGCGGCACTGGGTTTCCAGCCCGCGGCCCGCGAGTCTGTCGAACGTTCGCTGCGCCTGAACCCGACCTCGGTTGCCGCCGTGGGCATGGCCGTGCTTGTTGATCTATCGGAAGGCAAGAAAGACGCTGCCCTTGTTCGGGCGGTGGAGTTGCGCCGCAAGCTGCCTAATGATTCGAATGCCGCGATGATCGTTGGCGACGTGCATTCTGCGCTGGGGCAACATGCAGAGGCTGAGCGGGCCTACGCGGAGGCGGGGCAATTGCGTGGCAGCCTGCAGGCGATTGTTCGCCAGATCCAGGCGCGCCAGCGGGCAGGATTGCGCGATTCCACCGGGCCAATGCGCGAGTGGCTGGCCAAGTATCCAGAAGACATTCAAGCACGTGCCATGCATGGACTGTTCCTGCAGCAAGCGGGCGACGACTCCCGGGCGATTGCTGAGTATGAGCGCGTCATGGCCACCGGCCGACGCGACCCGGTGACGGCCAATAACCTGGCTGGGCTCTACTTTGCAAAGAGGGACCCGCGCGCCGAGGATCTGGCGCGGCTGGCCTATGGCGAGGCGCCGACAAGTGGGGCAATTGCAGATACACTGGGATGGATCCTGGTGCACAAGGGCGCTCATGACGAGGGCATCAAGTTTCTGCGCGAAGCGGCAAACCTGGCGCCCCAGGAGCCAGAGATTCTGGTGAATCTCGCGGAAGGCCTGCTGATGGCAGGACGGCCCACCGAGGCCAGGGAAGTTCTGCAAGGAATATTGGCTGGTGATCGTCAGTTCGCCAGTCGTTCCAGGGCAGAGCAACTGCGTGAAAAAATTAAGGGTACCGGACCGTAACTACGATGCTGCGAAGAAATTTGATGACTCCCCTGATGACCCTGTTAGCGCTGCTATTGGTGCAAACAGGTATTGCTCAAGAGACTGTCTCATCGCCGCAAATAGCGGCGAGCGAGCCTGACAGTGAATACATCATCGGTCCCGGTGATACCTTGCAGGTCTTCGTCTGGCGCAACCCGGAGTTGACCACCAGCATACCGGTGCGACCGGACGGCAAAATCTCCACGCCCTTGGTCGAGGACATGGTGGCTATTGGCAAGACGCCATCACAACTGGCGAGGGACATCGAGGTCGTGCTGGCTGAATACATTCGCCAGCCGCAGGTCAACATTATCGTCAGCAATGCGGTGAGCGCCTACAGCCAGGTCAGGGTGATTGGCCAGGTGCAGAATCCCCAGGCAATTCCTTATCGCGAAGGCATCACTGTCATGGACGCGGTGCTGGCAGCTGGCGGGCTTGGCAGTTTTGCAGCGGGTAATCGCGCCAAGGTAGTTCGTGTCGAGGGCGGCAAGCGACGCGAGTTCAAGATCAAGTTGTCTGATCTATTAAACAAGGGTGACCTGTCGCAGAACCTGGACTTGAGGCCCGGTGACGTGATCGTCATTCCAGAATCGCGGTTCTAGCCATGTTGAATATCGTGGACCAGATCAAGGATGAGCTGCGCGGCACCTGGCGATTTCGCTGGATTGCACTTGTGGTCGCGTGGGTCATCAGCGTTGCGGGTTGGCTGATTGTGTTTACTATTCCGGACATGTTCGAGGCGCGGGCGAGAGTCTATGTTGATACCCGCACGGCCCTAAGGCCGCTGTTGCAGGGCGTCGCTGTGGATCAGGACATAGAAGCGCAGTTGATCATGGTTCGCCAGGCGCTGCTGGGCGGTCCCAACCTGGAAAAGGTCGCTCGCGAGGCAGACCTGCTACTTCGGGCGCGGACACCCGAGGAGCGCCAAGCGCTGATGTCGGGCATTGCCAAGCGCATCAGCATCGAACTTGAACCGCCAGCCGTCCGTGATCCGCGCATTCCGAATACGTTCTTCAAGATTACTTACCAGGACCAGAGTCGAGACAAGGCGATCAAGGTTGTCGACGTCCTGCTGAATTCCTTCGTCGAGGACACGCTTGGCACCAAGCGTGGAGGGGCAGAGTCAGCGCAAGCGTTCCTGCAGGATCAGCTCAATCAGTATCGCGAACGGCTGGCCCAGGCTGAGAATGCCCTGGCGGAATTCAAGCGGCGCAATATTGGCCTGGTTCCGGGTGAGCAAGGCGGCTATTTCCAGCGTCTGGATCGCGAGCAGGCCAATGTCCAGCGTGTGGAGGGTTTACTTCGTGTGGCATTAAGTCGCCGTGCGGAGCTTGAAAGGCAGTTGTCGGGCGAGACCCCTTACATCGCGGCAATGGGCTCTGCCTCGCGCCCGCGTAGCGGATCGGGCGCGGCGCAACCTGCAGATACGGCGAGCCGGATCCAGGAAACACAGGCGCGACTGGATGACTTGCTGCTCCGGTTTACCGATAAGCATCCTGACGTCATAGCTGCCCAACAAGCGCTTGTGGACTTGAAGGCCCGGCAGCAAGAGGAAATCAAGGCCGTGCAGCGTGGCGATCCTGGTGCTGCGGCGGTGGCGGGGGCGTCAGCGAATCCTGTTTACCAGAGCATTCAGTTGCAGGCGCATGAGGTGGACGTGGAGGTCGCCGCATTGCGTGGCGAACTCAATGATTATCGAGGAAACGTAGTTGAGCTCCGACGCGCGCTGGATACGGCACCGGAGGTGGAAGCTGAGTTCACGCGTCTGACACGCGATTACGATGTCACGCAGACACAGTACAACGCGCTGCTGCAACGACTTGAACAGGCGAGAGTTTCCGAGGATGCACAGCAAACTGGCATTGTTGATTTTCAGATCGTGGATCCACCGACGTCCCCGTTCGAACCTGTCTTTCCGAGCAGGCCGCTGCTGATCCTGGCGGTCCTATTTGTCGCTGTTGGGGTTGGCACTGGGATCGCCTGGCTGATGTGCAAGCTGCGCCCTGTCTTCCTGCACGGTCGCACCTTGTCCGAATTGACTGGTCTGCCGGTGATTGGGGTCGTGAGCATGGCATGGGTCGAACGACATCGTTCCCTGCTGAGACGCGACTATCTGCGCTACTTTGCGGCGGTCGGGATGTTGCTGGCGATGACAGCTACCGTTGTACTGGTTCACGGGCCGGGATCACGGTTGGTACAGCGTGTGTTGAGTCAAGGGTAACGGTATGAGTCTTGTCGAACAGGCACTGAAAAAATTGCAGGACTCGCGCAAAGGCAGTGGCCCCGTGCGCGATCAGCCGCTGGGGATCCTGCGGGAAGTCGAGACTCCAACGTCCGAAGTGCTGGGCGAGGATCGCCCGGTTCAGCCCCGACGCGTTGTTTACCTGGACCAGACCGCACTCATCGCTGCCGGATTCCTGCCGCCCGACAGCAAGCAGAGGCAAATTGCTGACCAGTTTCGTCACGTCAAGAGACCGTTGCTGGCAGCGGCCCTGGGTCGTGGTGTCGAGCCTGTGGTCAACGGACGGCTGATCATGCTGGCCAGTTCGCTGCCGGGGGAGGGTAAGACCTTTGTCAGCGTCAACCTGGCATTCAGCATGTCGCTTGAAAAGGACATTGGCGTGGTGTTGGTGGATGCTGACGTTGCCAAGCCGCATATCAGCAGGTTGTTTGGCCTCGAGAATGAGCCTGGGCTTCTGGAAGCGCTGCAGGACGAGAGCCTGGATATTGAGTCGCTGATCTTGCCCACCAGTATTCCGGGCCTGTCGGTGTTGCCGGCTGGCAAGCCCACCGATACGGCGACCGAGCTTTTGGCGAGCCAGCGTATGCAGGCCATCGTGACCAGGCTGGGAGCCAGCCATCAGGCGCGCATCGTAATATTTGACTCGCCGCCGTTACTGTTGACAAGCGAGTCGCGAGTGCTGGCCCAGCCGATGGGACAGATTGTGCTTGTCATCAGAGCTGGTGAGACATCCCAACAGGCGGTTTTCGATTCTATCGACTGCATTGGTGAGGGTAAGCCAGTGGCCTTGCTGCTGAATCAGAGCGAATCAGTAAGTGAGGCGGGTTACTACTACCGTGATGGTGCTTACGGTGATTACGCGCGCTACGGCGGGCGGGAATCCAGCACCGGAGAGTGACGGAAAATGTTCAGGGTATTGCCAGGGAGAAATGAAATGAATCACGCACGGCTGCTGACAGGTCTGATCGCATTGACGCTGGCGTCTGGCGCGTCCGCGGCCGAGTTGGAATACGGTGTCGATGTTGGTATCGGTACTAGCGACAATATCGCGAGGGTCCCCGCCAACGCCGCGGAAAGCGAAACGATAGCAACGGCGGGAGTCGACTTCCGGCTGCAACGTGAAGGTAGCTTGGTCAATGCGGATGTGGACCTGGATCTGTCCTATTTTGACTATCGCGACGACACCTTTGACAGTGAAGTCACCGGGATGGCCCAGGCCAATGTACTGCTGGCATTCATCCCAAACCGTTTCGAGTGGGTATTGCAGGATAGCTTTGGCCAGACTGAATTGAGTCCGTTCGCGGCGGCGACGCCGGCCAATCGCGAGAACATCAACTACTTCACCACCGGCCCCAATTTCAGGATGCGACTGGGGTCGGCAGGGGTGCTGACGGTGTTCGGTCGCTACTCAATGACCGATTTCGAGGATACGCCGCTGGATGATGAGCGAATGACCGGGGGCATCACGCTTGCCCGTGAATTGTCCGCGCGCAGTTCCTTGTCCTTCAATGCCGTTTCCGAACGCATCGAATTTGACAATTCACTATTTGGTAGCAATTTCGACCGTCAGTCTGCTTACCTTCGCTATGACATCGAAGGTGCTCGTACCCGCATCGGCGCGGAGGCAGGCTACACAGAATTGCACGACCAAGGCGTCACCAGCAGCAGCCCGTTGCTGGAGTTGGACATCGCGCGGGATATCAGCGAACGCTCCACTGTGACCTTGCGTGGCAGCGTACGTTCGTCGGATGCGGCTTCGGCGCTGCGGGCTGACAACGTCATTGGTGGTGGAGTGCCTGGGCAACAAGGCCAGGTTTCCACCGCAGATCCATTCGAGACCCGCAATGTAACGCTTGCGTGGCAGTTCGATACCACCCGAACCGGCGTGACACTGTCGGCCGGCTACGAAAAGGATGTCTACGAGAACCTGTCCCTGCTTGATCGCAGTCGAGACGTGTATCAGGCGTCTGCGTATCGACAGATAACACCCCGCATTCGGCTGACGGCGCTGGCTTCCCGATTTGCCAACGACTATGGCTCGGCCGGTTTCGAAGACGAGGAGACGCATCTTGGCTTGAGGCTTAGCTGGAATGTCGGCGGGCACCTCTTTGTTGAGATAGACCTTGATGACTTCAGTCACGATAGTTCGAATCCTCTGGTCAGTTTTGATGAGACTCGAGCCTTCCTGCGCCTGGCCTGGCGTAGTTCGGGCGGATCTGCGGGGCAGAGGTGAGAGACGGTGTCGTGCGCAATGCCCTGTCATTCGATGTCGAGGACTATTTCCAGGTAGCGGCACTGGCCTCGGCCGTTGACCGCGGCAGCTGGGACTCACAGCCCTCGCGAGTCGGGGCCAACACCGGACGTCTCCTGGATATCCTTGCGGCTGGCAAGGTGCGGGCGACATTCTTCGTGCTGGGTTGGGTGGCTGAACGTCATCCTGAGATCGTGCGAAGGATTGCTGTCGAGGGCCATGAGGTGGCCTGTCACGGCTACAGCCATGAGCTGGTGTATAGACAGACACCCGAGGTCTTCAGGCAGGAGACCATTCGATCCAAGGGAATCCTGGAGGACCAGGCTCAGGTCGCAATTCGGGGCTATCGGGCGGCAACATGGTCAATCACCCAGCAGTCGCTGTGGGCGCTGGATATCCTGGCAGAGTTGGGTTTCAGCTACGACTCCAGCATATTCCCGACTCACCACGATCTTTATGGCATCCCGGGCGCTCCGCGCGGTCCGCATCGTCTGGGCCTTTCCGGTGGCGGTTCGCTGCTGGAGTTCCCGCCGTCGACGGTCAAGTTCGGGCCGCTGAACCTGCCGGTGGCTGGCGGGGGCTATTTTCGGCTGGCGCCTCTCGCAGTCACGCGTTGGGCAATACGTCGGGTCAATCGCGAGGGCCTGCCGTTCATGTTCTATCTGCATCCCTGGGAAATCGACCCGCAACAGCCACGCTTCCGGGTTGGCCTCAAATCTCGGTTGCGTCATTACACCAACATTGCCGGCTGCGAGCGCAAGTTGATTGCGCTGCTGGATGAGTTCGAAATGGGTACGGTGTGGGAGGCGCTGCAAGCACCCATACTGCTTGAGCGTCAGGTGGCAGACTACCAATCCCAATCTGCAGCCGGCGCTGCGCACTAATCCAGGCGACACAAGAAAGCCATGTGTGGCCTGGCCGGCATTCATTACGATGATCCTGAGGCGCGCGCCGATCCGGCCGTGCTGCAGCGCATGGTTGCGGCACTGCGACATCGTGGACCCGATGGTGACGGATTTCATACCGAGCCGGGGATCGGCCTGGGCCACGCGCGCCTGTCAATCATTGACCTCGCTGGTGGCGCGCAGCCGATCCACAACGAGGAAAAGGACATCTGGATCACCTACAACGGTGAAGTCTTCAACTATCCAGAGTTACGCGCGGAGCTGGTCGCGGCCGGGCATCGTTTCAGCACTTCTACAGATACAGAGGTGCTGGTTCATCTTTACGAAGAGATGGGCGACGAGTTTGTCAGCCGCCTCAACGGACAGTTTGCCTTTGCCTTGTGGGATAGGCGCCGCCGTCGCCTGCTGCTGGGCAGGGACCGAGCGGGCATCTTGCCTCTCTACTTCGCCCGGACTTCTGGCGATGCCCGGGGTGGTCTCGTCTTCGGCTCCGAAGTAAAGGCGCTGTTTGCCAGCGGCCTTGTGGAAGCTGCGGCGGATCCCGACGGCCTGGATGAACTCTGGACATTCTGGGCACCGGTCGCCCCGCGCACAGTGTTCAAGAATGTAGAACAAGTTCGGCCCGGGGAACTTGTGGTTGTAAGTGGCTCGACGTTGACCCGTCGGCAGTATTGGCGTTGGGAGTTTCCTGACAATGGCCAGCACCGTCGAGCGGCCGTCCCCGCCCTGCGTGACGAACTGAGTGACGTGCTGGGTGACGCCACCCGCATTCGACTGCGCGCCGACGTGCCGGTCGGTGCCTACCTGTCGGGCGGACTGGATTCGTCCGCACTCGTAGCGCTGCTGCACAAGTCGATTGCCAGCAATCTTGAAACTTTTTCCATCGGCTTTGATGACCCGGGTCTGGACGAATCTGAGCACCAACGGGCAGTGGTCGCGCACCTGGGTACGCAGCACCATCACTTTCAGTGCAGCCGGGGCGACATTGCTGCCGAGTTTCCGGAGGCCATACGACATACCGAGAGTCCCATTTTGCGGACCGCACCAGCACCCATGCGCATGCTCTCCAGGACCGTCCGTCAGGCGGGAATGAAGGTGGTACTGACCGGGGAGGGGGCGGACGAGGTCCTGGGCGGCTATGACATTTTCAAGGAAGCCAAGGTGCGGCAGTTCTGGGCACAGAACCCAGGCTCACCCTGGCGTCCATTGCTGCTAAAGCGCCTCTATCCCTACCTTGACCTGTCCAGCAGCCAGGGCGACACCTATCTGCGGCAGTTTTTTGGGCAGGGGCTGGGCGAGCCGGGGCACCCCTTCTTCTCGCATATGCCGCGCTGGACAACCACGGCTCAGTGCAAGCTGTTTTGGAGCCGGGACTTTGCTGCCTCGGTCTCTGGGACCGCACAGGAGCGCCTCCAGGCGGCGATCCCACCGGATTTGGCCCGTTGGCACCCCTTTAATCGGGCTGAGTATCTGGAGGCCACGACCCTGCTGCCGAGTTATCTGCTGTCCTCGCAAGGTGACCGGGTCCTGATGGCGAATTCCGTAGAGGGCCGGTTTCCATTCCTGGACCACCGCCTGATTGGCTTTGCCAATGCACTTCATCCCTCCATCAAGATGCGGGTCCTGAAGGAAAAATACCTGTTGCGCGAGGCCATGCAGGCCGCCCTGCCGCCATCGATCCTGCGGCGCCACAAGCAGCCCTATCGGGCACCGGATGCGGCAGCCTTCCTGAGCGGTCAATCTGCAGATTATGTGAACGAGTTGACGGGCCGGGACGCCTTGACCCGCTATGGTTACTTTGATCCGGACAAGGTGGAAAAGCTGGTTGCCAAGTTGCGGCGAAACCCCGCAGCGGCGGCAAGGGACAACATGGCTTTGGTGGGCATCCTGTCCACCCAGCTCTGGCATGCCCAGTTCATTGAAAGTAGCATTTAAAGACAATCACTTAGGAGAGCTGGGCCGATGACCGACTCACTGCAGGAAACGATTCGTCGCTTCATCCTGGAAAACTACCTTTTCACGGATGATCCGACACAACTCGCGCTTGACGATTCGCTGCTGGGGCGGGGCATCGTTGATTCCACAGGCATGCTGGAGATCATCCTCTTCATCGAGGAGCAGCTCAGCGTCAAGGTGGCGGATGAAGAAATGATTCCCGAAAACCTGGATTCGGTGAATCGCATTGCCAGCTTTGTCGAATCGAAGCGCAAGGCAGCTTGATTGCCTGATCCAAGGTCAGCGGAGCTTGCGAGCCTGCCAGCGATGCTGGAGGCTGCCGCCTGTCGGCGGCCGGACGCAGTTGCCTTGTCCTGGAAGGCGTCTCGCTGGACTTATGCGGAACTGAATGGGGCAGTCTCCGCGACGGCGTCATTCCTGCGTCGACGTGGCATGGCGCCGGGCGACCGGGTGGCGCTGTTGTTTCGCAATTGCCCACAGTACGTTGCCCTGTACTACGGAGCACTGGCAGCAGGTTGCGTAGTCGTTCCCTTGAATCCATACGAACATGCCCAGGTGCTAGCCCGCCAGATGGGCCATTCGTCCTCTCGCATGCTGCTGGGCGATCCGGCGCATCCTGAATGGAAGGCCGTGATCGAGTTGGTTACCGCCAACGAAGTTGAAATCGTTGAAGTGAGATCCAGCGATTCTGCCGAGGCCCATGCTGGCTATTGCCTGCAAATGGGCGAGGCGGGCGGCGAGGAGAGACTTCATCGGGCGGACAATGAGTTGGCTACTGTGGTCTATACCTCCGGTACTACTGGTCAGCCCAAGGGCGTGATGCTGAGCCATGGGAATCTTTCCGCCAATACAGTTTCCATCATCCAGTACCTTGGCTTGACTGATCAAGACACAGGCATCGCGGTGTTGCCCTTCCAGTTTTCCTATGGCAATTCGGTGTTGCATACGCACCTGGTGACCGGTGCCAGGTTGCTGATCGAAGAGTCCATTGCCTATCCGCACGCCGTCCTGCAACGCATGGCTGAGGAAGGCGTAACGGGTTTTTCCGGAGTGCCTTCTACGTTTTCACTCTTGCTGTCGCGCTGCGAGTTAGGAGATTTCGACCTGAGCAAGCTTCGCTACCTGACGCAGGCCGGTGGCCCGATGCCGCGTGCGAACATCTCCAGGTTGCGAGAGCAGCTGCCCGCGGCGAATCTTTTTATTATGTATGGCCAGACTGAGGCTACGGCCCGGCTCGCACACCTGCCGCCACAGTGCCTGGAAGACAAGCTGGGATCAGTCGGGCTGGCCATTCCGGGAGTCCGGCTGGCGGTTGTACGCGTGGATGGGACGACGGCACGCTACGGCGAGATGGGCGAAATCTGTGCAAGGGGCCCTAACGTCATGCTCGGATACCTGAAGGACGAGTCCGCGACGAGCCGGGTTATTCGCGAAGGCTGGCTTTACACGGGTGACCTGGGGCACTTTGACGAGGACGGTTTTCTCTACATAGACGGCCGCGCGGTCGAGATGATCAAGGTCGGCGCGTTTCGCGTCAGTCCACAGGAGGTAGAGGAGTCCATCGCCGCGCTGGAAGGCGTCATTGAAGTCGGAGTGACCTCTGTGCCGGACGAGCTTCTGGGGCAGGCCATCAAGGCAGTCATTGTGCTGCGTGAGGGCACCACGCTGGATGCGCGTGCGGTCAAGGCCCATTGCCGCAAGAATCTTGCCGCGTACAAGGTTCCCAAGGTGGTCGAGTTCACGCATACGCTTCCCCATACTTCTACTGGCAAGATTCAAAGGTTACGGCTGAACTGAATGAACAAGTCTTCACTTTCGAAAGATGTACTGAATATTGACCTGGGCGCGGAGGCGGATCGGATCGCCCGTCGCCTGCGTGAGATCCTGTCGAAGGACCTGTCGCGGCGTGGGCTGGTCATCGCCATGTCAGGCGGGATCGACAGTTCGGTCTGTGCTGCGCTAAGCGTTCGTGCAGTAGGGCCGGACAAGGTCTATGGTCTTCTGCTCCCGGAGCAGGACTCCTCCGGTTTCAGCAGTGCCCGCGGACGCCAGCTGGCAGAACATCTGGGTATCCAGTGCGAGCTGGTGGACATTGCGCCAACGCTGGAGGCCATCGGTTGCTATCGCTGGCGCGATGAGGCAATTCGTCAGCAGTTTCCCGAATACGACGGCACCTGGAAGAACAAGATTGTCATTGCCGGTGGCCTGGAAGGGCCGCGTCAATCACTTCAACCTGGTCGTGCAGTTACCCTCTGGCGAGATTCGCGAGGCACGGCTTGGTGTACGTGAGTACCTGCAGATCGTGGCGGCTACCAATTTCAAGCAGCGTATCCGCAAGACGGTGGAATATTTCCATGCAGATCGCCTGAACTATGCCGTGGTGGGTACACCCAATCGGCTGGAGTACGACCAGGGCTTCTTCGTAAAGAACGGCGACGGCAGTGCGGACCTGAAGCCCATTGCCCACCTCTACAAGACGCCAGGTCTATGCCATGGCTCGCCACCTGCAGCTGCCAGAAGAAATCTGTGCGGCGACGCCAACGACAGATACCTACAGCCTGGCGCAGGGACAGGACGAGTTCTATTTCGCTTTGCCCTACCAGCAGATGGACCTGGCCTTGTGGGCGCTCAATCATGGCAGGCCGGCCGCCGAACTGGCCAATGCACTGGGTGTGAGCGAGCAGCAGGCTGAGCGTGTTTACGCGGACATCCTCGCCAAGCGCAAGACCACGCGCTATCTGCACGCCAAGGCGGTGTTGGTGGAGGCCGTGGCCGAGCTGTCACCCTGAGTCGCCGCCGCAGTGGCGCCTAGCTGGCAGGTCTGGTGTTTCTGGCTATCGCTGCTGGCGGTCGTCTATCCCTATTTCCTGTACCCGTTGCTGCTGGTGAGCTGGAACAGGCTGGCCGGCAGGCGGGCGCCCATACCCGATGCCGCCTTCGAACCAACCGTCACGATCATCCTGCCTGTGCACAATGAGGCGGGCAGGGTGTTGGCGAAAGTCGCCAACCTGCTGCAACTCGACTATCCACCCGCCAAACTACAACTGGTGGTGGTCGGTGACGGATGTACCGACGACAGTCTCGTGGTGGCAGAGCGGGCAGGTCAGGGTCGCGTGCATGTGGAGGCCTTGCCAGAGCGGGCCGGTAAGGCGGCGGCGCTTAATGCAGGTCTTGCTCGTGCTACCGGAGAGATAGTCGTCTTTACCGATGCGGGGATCCTGCTGGAACCTGCATCGCTCCGGGCCCTGGTTGGGCACTTCGCTGATCCCAGCGTGGGATGTGTATCGGGCGAGGACTACATTGAAGGTGGTGGCTCAGAGGGCCTCTATGGTCGCCTTGAACTGCTGTTGCGGCGCGAAGAAGCATTGCTCCACAGCATTGCAGGAGCCAGCGGCTGCTTTTACGGGAAGCGCCGATCCTTGTGCACTGGGTTCACGCCGGGCATGGCGCCGGATTTTCTTTCCGTGCTGCAGACTGTTCGGGCGGGGTATCGGGCCATTAGTGAGCCCGCAGCTCGTGGAAGCATGGCCGCCACCACAAGCATGGGGTCAGAGTTCACGCGCAAGAGCCGTACTTTCTTGAGGGGCATGACAGCGCTCATGGGAAACGCAGGCTTGCTGAATCCATTTCAATACGGGGCGTTCAGCTACATCCTCTGGTCTCACAAGTTGCTGCGCTGGATGGCGCCGTTGGCGCTGGTCGGGTTCCTGGTAATGTCATTCCTGTTGCGAGACCAGGGTGTATACGCAGCCGCCCTCTACAGTCAGATATTGCTCTATGGATTGGCCGGGGCTGGCATGCTGCTCCCGGAATTGGTGGCACGATCAAGCGTGATCAGACTCTGTTCGTTCTTCCTGATGGTCAATCTTGCGGCAGCGCGAGCGCTACTGTTGTGGCTTCTTGGCGTACGCCAGGAGTTGTGGGCGCCGACAAGGCGGCCGTCATGACAGCGGTGCGCCAAAAGCCCATTGTCGTGCTTCACTTGCGTGACTCACCCTGGATAGACGGACCGGGGCGCACCATCCTGGAGACCGCAGCACACATTGACCGTAGTCGTGTGGACTATCACATTGGTGCTCTGGTCGCAGACGCTTCCAGTCCGCATCCGCTAGTGGATGCAGCCAGGAAACGCGGCTTGCCAGTGCATCGAATCGTCGACGCGGGTGACTCCTTGAGTGCGGTCGTCAGTCGCGTGGTTGCCTTGATGGATGAACTCGACGTTGAAATCCTGCATACGTCGGAGTTCAGATCCAATGTGATTGGCCTGCTGTGCAGGCGCAAACGTTCGGTGAAGCTGGTGAGCACGGTGCATGGCTGGATCGCCAATGACTGGCGTGGCCGAATGAAGACGATTCTGGACCGTGTTCTGCTCAAGGCATTCGACCGCATCATCCTGGTTTCTTCGGCGTTGGGCCGCTCTCTGCCGACCTGGTGGCTGCCTGCCTCCAGGGTCACCGTGCTTCGCAATGCGTTGGTGCTCGGCCAGTATGGCGAGGGCAATATTGAGCGAGAACGGGTATGCCCAAGACCGGGGGATCAGGTGAAGATCCTTAACGTTGGGCGTTTGTCCGCAGAGAAGGGTCAGGCGCTCCTGCTTGAGGCATTTGCCGCCTTGGCCTTTGAGTTTCCGACCATGCAGCTTTGCTTCGCCGGGATTGGTCCTCTGGAGCCAGAATTGAAGTGCCTGGCCAAAGATCTTGGCATCAGTGGGCGTGTGCAATTCCTGGGTTACGTTGCTGACATGCCGGGCCTCTATTCAAGTGTTGACCTGGTTGTGCAGAGCAGTTTCACCGAAGGCCTTCCTAACGTCATTCTGGAGGCGCTCTACCTGGGCGTTCCTGTTGTCGCAACAGATGTTGGCGGCACACGGGAAGTTGTTGAGCATGACCGAACGGGCTGGCTTGTTTCTCCGCAATCGGCAGAGGAATTGTCCACTGGCCTTCGGGCCTACCTGGAGTGCCCTGAGAAGTTCACTACCATGGCAGCATCGGCGCGCCCATATATCAATTCACGATTTGGCATCATTGAACGCACCGCCGGGCAGGCTGAAGTTTACGAGCAATTGGCAGGGGTCTCCCAGTGAGACCCCGCATGTCGGCGCAGAGCCCGAGTACTGGTGAGCAGGAAACAAAGTACCTGTATTGGTGGCTATTGACCGCTATTTTCTTTGAGTATGCGCGGCCGGGTGCTTTCCTCCCTGTAATCGAAATCCTGAAGTTAAACAGCCTGATTCCGCTAGGGCTCTTGGTCGCTACCCTGTTTGCAAAAGGGCTGCGCCCCTTTCGAGACATCCTCCAGGATCGATACACCAAGTGGCTGATTGCATTCATTGCGTTGATCTTGCTCTCAGTGCCATTTGCTCAAGTTACCCTATTTTCCTACAACGTCTTCAAGCTGGTATTGGGCTACCTGTTCCTGTTTTTTATGATCGCCAGGATCGCAACTACGGCGGATCGACTGCGCGGTGTATTCATAGCGCTGATCATGGCTCATGCTTTCCTGATCGCGATGACGCCGGCAATAGTCACAGATCCATCGGTGCGCAACTACATTCAGGGAGGCACATTCCTTGGTGATGGGAACGATTTCTCCCTTTCACTTTGCATCCTGCTCCCAATGGCGATTGATTTGACACAAAGCAACAAGACCCGCTTGTTTCGGCTCATCGCCTGGTCGTTGCTGGTGCTCATGCTGCTGGCCATGATTGCCACACAGTCGCGTGGGGCAACCCTTGCGGCGGCCGTTATGTTTGGGTTCCTGTGGCTTTTCAGCAAGAAAAAGATGCTGACCCTTGTGGCAATAGGCGGGGTTGCGGTGCTGGTCGGCCTGTATGCGTCGGATTCGTATTTCGAGCGAATGAGTACGATCACTGCCTACCAAGGTGAGGGATCTGCTGAGGGGCGCATCACTGCATGGAAGGCTGCGATGCGAATGGCGGTGGACCATCCGCTGATGGGCGTAGGAGCAGGGCACTTCCCTGTGGCGTTTGGAACCGAGTACGCGCCCAAGGGGCAAGGACCAATGCCCTGGCTGACCGCCCACTCAATGTATTTCCTGATCCTGGGAGAGTTGGGCCTACCTGGCATCGTTGTCCTGTGCAGCCTGGTGTTTGGCACCATGAGACAAACAATGATAGCGCGGCGACGAATATTGGTTCCGGGCCAAGGCCCACCCGTGACTCAGCGACAGGAGATGGCACGGTTGCTCTATTTGCTTACGGCCAGTGCCATAGGCTTTGCCGTAGCGGGCGCCTTTCTTTCGGTGGCCTACTATCCGCACATATTTGTGCTGGGCGGCATCTTGGTCGCAGCCCGCTCACTGGCGAATTGTCTGGCGCCCGTTCATGGCCAGGCCGTTGGCAGCCCTAGAATTGGAAGTAGATAAAGGCCTGCGGTTGAAGTGGCGGAAAGATCATCAAGGCCAGGATCAGGGCAAGAAACATTAGCGCCTGGACCACAACGCCACGCTCAAGAATTGCCAGTTGATTGTCATGCTGTTCAAGCCACCACTCATAGGCCAGCAGCGGTGCGGCAAATATCACCAGCATGATTGAGGAGAACGCCGCGAATTCGGTAAGGCTTCCCCCATTGACTACTGCTCCAAGCATGCCGCCGACCTGCTCCATACCCTGGGCACGGAAGAGCAGCCAACTGAAGCAAACCAAGTGAAACATGATGACTGCCCTGAAGATGGCGGCGGACTTGGTGGCGACGACACTACGTGCTGGTGGCGCCTCGCGGCTGACTTCGCCACCAAGAGCCGGCCAGAGGCGGTAAATGATCAGAATTGCGCCATGGAAGGCGCCCCAGAAAATGAAAGTCCAGGCCGCGCCGTGCCACAAGCCGCCCAGTAACATTGTTAGTGCCAAATTGCGGTAGGTCCTGGAGACCTTTCCCTGGTTGCCACCGAGAGGAATGTAGAGGTAGTCCCTTAGCCAGGTCGACAGGCTGATATGCCAGCGACGCCAGAAATCGCTTGGCGACTGGGCGAAATAGGGCATTCGGAAATTCCAGCTAAGCCGGAATCCCAGCATGCGAGCAAGTCCTTGGGCAATATTCGAGTAGCCGGAAAAGTCGCCGTAAATCTGGAACGCAAACGCGTAGACACCGATCATCACTTCGGTGCCCGATAGCATTTCCGCAGGTTGCGAAAAGATGCTATTGGCAACAACCGCCATGTTGTCTGCAATGACAACCTTCTTGACGAGACCGATCAGGACAAGATAGATCCCCTCGCCAAAACACGCGAGACTGGCGCGTCGCGGTGCCAATACCTGCGGGAGTAGATCGCTAGAGCGCTCGATTGGCCCGGCCACCAACTGTGGGAAAAACGATACATAGAGAGCAAAATCCGAGAATCGATTTGCTGGAACAGTTTGGCGTCGGTAGATGTCGAAGGTATAACTCAGGCTTTGGAATGTATAAAAGGAAATGCCAACCGGCAGAATAATTCGCAGCACAGGCATGGCACTGTGAATACCCAGCCCGGCAAGCAGCGAGTTGAGTTCAGTGACGAAGAATCCGAAGTACTTGAAGAACCCCAGGACGCCAAGGTTGATTACGACGGAGACAATCAACAACTGCTTCCGAGTTGAGTGCGCTTCAGTCGCGGCAATGCGCGCTCCCAGAATATAGTCGACGACGGTCGAGAAAAGAATCAGCGAAAGAAAGCGCCAGTCCCAATAGCCATAAAAAACATAGCTCGCCAGGAGCAATAGGTGATTCTGGCCCCGGTGGGGCAGAGCACGGTAGAGGGCCAGGACCAGAACAAAGAAACCCCAGAAGATGAAGCTATTGAACAGCATATTGCGGTCAGGAGTTCGGCGGCGCTAAGGGACTTGCGAGGCCATTCTGGAACTTTGCACTCCAGATTTCGTTCGCAAGGGACTGGGTGAATATCTCCGCTCCCGCCGGATTCAGATGTATTGGGTCCCGAAAGAGATCCGGATCCAACCAGGGTGGGTTACGGAGGTCATGAAACAAGACATGCTGTTCAAGCAGGATACGAGGCAGTGCGGAATCCAACTCGTATGGATTCATCGTCGGCATTGCCATCACGCTGACGCTATACCCCTGTTGTCTTGCACGCTTCAGCGCTGCCCGCAATGCCTGATAGGTCAAAGTACGATCACTTTTTGCTGCGGGGATTGGCGTGACTTGCGACAGGTCGTTGAGGTGCTGAATTGCAGTTTCGTAATTCGGGACAATTGGCGTCAGGGCCGCATTTCTCAGACGCTCCCGCAGAACATAAGTCAGCGACAGCTTTGCAATGCCTGCCTCAAGCCAGCCGCCGATGCTTATGTCATGATTTTGGGAAACTGTCGGAAGCCGCGAGAGAGGACAGTAGAGTCCAAAGGTCCTGACGACGTTGACGGATTGCTGGTCGGTCAGCTGCTGCCATGCAAATCCAATGACCAACTGGGTGCCCTGGGGCACAGGCGGCAGACGGTCTATGACACATTGCCAGTCAAGCAGGGTTGTGCCGTCGGGAACGAACTTAATGCTGTCCATCGGGCGACCCGAACTTTCCGTCGCTGCCCTCGCAAATACGACGGGATCAATGGCATTGTTCGTCAGCGAATTCCCCAGGAAGACGGTGGTTCCGGCGGTGCTGTTGGCGACCTGCCCAAGCAACTGATCGAACTCCTGAAGATGTGCCAGGTTGCCCGAAAATTGGGTGGAGACGGCACGAAAGCCGATTTCGATGGCAGCCAGCAGTAGTATCGCCAGCCCAAGCGCTGCCAGTGTTCGGCGTCCGTCGTAGCCGGCGTGCAGTTGATCAGGTGCCTGCGTCATGTTGGGCGTCGAAGAACCAGCAGGTTGCCAAATGATGGACCACCAAGACGAATCAAGCGAAACCAGGCGTAGTTGAATCCATGGATCAGTCGCCGCAGAAAGCGCCATGGCATGACGGTGTACAACTCAGAGAACTGGCCTGCGCGGCGAATATCGAGGATCAGTCCATGTCTCTGAAATTCGCTTATCAGCCAAGGAACATCGGCCTGGCGGGTCATCAGTCGCCCGGTGCTGGTGTGTTCCCAAAACTCAAGTCCTGCTGAAGTGCGGATGACCTCGGCGCGTTCCCTGCCGAGTAGCCTTTTCAGGACTCGGAAGCTGCGGGCCTGAAGTGATCGGAAGTTCCCTTCGCTGATAACAAGAATCCCGCCCGGCGCCAGGACGCGGGCCAACTCCGCAACGGCCTTCTCGACTGCGGGAATGTGCATCAGGACGCCCCAGCACACTATCCTTTGCTGGCTACCGTCGGCCAACAAGTCCAGCGCGGTCAGATCTCCCTGGGCGAACTCAACAGAGTCCGCAACTCCGGCCTTTTGGACTGCGGCACGCGCCGAATCACAGATGGCAGCGGAAAAATCCATGGCAGAGACCTTGAAACCACGCTGTGCGAGGTGAATTGACTTCGTGCCCGACCCGCAGCCGGCGTCCAGTACCCTGGCTGAACCGGGTACGCCGAAGGCTTCGGCGATAAAGTCGAAAGCCAGCCCGTAGAATGAGTCATTCTCGGCCGTCCGATAGTGCCTGGACCAGGAGTCATGAACTTCCATGTCTTGGAGCGTCTGCTTGGGCTCCTGTCGTCCTTCGGCGCTGACTGGCATGATTCACCCTTCGAGAAATTGGCGCGGGAAGGATAGCGTACTGGCCTGCCAAACTAATAGTGAACTACTCGTGAATTCGACGCGGAGTGGGGAATGAACCTGATTCGGAGGTTGGCAAGCACGGCTTGGTGGAGGGTGCGGTGCGGTTGGGCCCTGGCCACAGCTCGTCGATCGACTATGCGCAACTTGAGTCAGTTGCAGATTCGGCGGCTGCTCATAGTTTGTTACGGAAACATATATCGCAGCCCCTTGGCCGCGGCGTTGCTGCGTCGACATTTGCCTGGGCAGCGGGAGGTCCGATCCGCTGGATTCCACCCCGTGAGTGACCGGTCGTCGCCACCTGGGCATGTATCCATGTGCCATCAACTGGGAATAGACCTTGGCGCCCACAGGTCCAGGGTATTGATCCAGTCAGACCTCGAGTGGGCCGATGGCATTGTGTTAATGGATAGACACAATTGGCAGGCGCTTTCGGCAATGGGGGCAAGTCCCGACAAGCTCATTTGGCTGGGGGCATTCGGTAACAAAGTGGAAGTGCCGGATCCGTATGGGAAGCAGGAAGCGGCAGCTATCGCGGTAGTACGTCAGATTGGCCACTGTAGCCAATTGCTGGCCGATGCCATCTCGATGCCTACCGGCCCAGCAGCCAATTCCAGAACTCAAGTAGGCCAGGCCCGGAATCGCTGAGCCTGAAAACCTCATTGCTTTGCCCGCGTCGCCAGAAGTTCATGAAACCCAAGAGCATTCGTAACGGTCCCGGGTGATTTGCCGGCAGGGCTTGGCGCGCAGATTTTCGGAGCAACACGGAAAGCAGAGCGTCCAGATCCCCAAGAAACCAGCGCGACCGGACACCTACCCGATACTCCGCGACTGGTTTGATGCGTTCTCCAGAAGCCAATGTTGTCATCAGTGCGGGAAAGTCGACGCCCGAATCTACAGCCAGTTGCAGGGACCCCCAGAATCGCCCATTGATCTCCATTAGCTTCCACAGGCCTGACCTGTCGTCATGCTTGAATTCCACCATGGCCACGCCGTGCCAACGGAGGTTGCCAAGCAGGCGCCGGGCGTAATCGAGCGCCATCGGATTCGGCTCGACACTTTCGCAAAGCACACTGACACCACCAGACGCGGGCTTCTCACGAATGCGTTTGTGTGAAAAGAAGACCACAGGTAGGCCTTCCTGATAGAGGGCAAACACGCCCGAACCCGGACCAATCACGCGCTCCTGCATGAGTACTGGAAACAATTCAGGAGACAAGTCAGACAGTTGATCCTCTAGTTCGCGTAGGTCGCCCGCATAGCTGACGCCTGCTGAAATCCAGCCTGAAGGCCCACGGACTCGGGATTCCGCGGGTTTGACCACCACAGGAAACTGCATCTCCGCAACGAGAGAGACGGCCTGTTTAACCGACTGTGCAACCCGTGTCAGCGGCGTCGGAATGCCCAGCGACTGGGCCAGGCCGAGTACCTGTTGCTTGTCGTTGGCGATGGCCAATGATTCATTGGAAGGTAATACAAACTTACAACCTGGGGGGAGGGCTTCGCGGCCTTGTGCAAGATGGCGGGTAGACAGTTCAGTTACTGGCAGGACCAGGTCTATTTGGTGCTTCCGTACGATCTCTGCAATTCTCTCGAGGAATGCTTCGGCGCTTGCGTTTGGCTCCGATTGAGTTTCGCCCGCGGCGCAGAAGCGAGAGGCGGAGGCCAGCGATCGCTTGCTTGCGGCAGTGACAACGACCTGATGCCCTTGCTTGCCAAGTGATCGGGTTATCGCCAGGGCAGGGCGAGTATCGCCGTCGGTTACGAGGACTCTCATCAGCAGATCATCGTGGGAAGGTCAATGCCTGTCTAGAACAGGCCGAGAATTCGAACCAGGAACTCGGCACTAGACTGGGTGCCGCGCTCATGTACGTTGATGCGGTGTAGCAACCAAGCGTCGTCACCTCGTTGTACGTGTCCGTGTTGGGTCGTAAATGCCATCCTGTATCCCGCATCTTTGACTGCGGCGACGGACTGCGTATCAAAATCGCCATTGGGATAGGCGCATGCGAAAACATTTGCCTGGAGCCCAGTCTCGATTTCTCGCTTTGAGCGGACGAGTTCATCCAGTGCCCTATCGGGAGCAAGTACAGGAAGGGGAGTATGGCTCTGAGCGTGAGATGCGATCCGTACCAGACCATGGCGAACCAACTCCCGCAATTCGTCCCAAGTCAGGAATCGATCCTGTCCAAGATTCAGCGCTTCAGGTGCGTCCCGACCAATTGTGGACCGGAGTCCCGCCATTAGTCCGTGGATGGTTTCCTTGTCAGTTCCTTTCAATCGCGTCACGTAGTTGCGGACGCATTGCTTGATGTCTTGCGCGTTGCCGCAATTTAGGTCGTCAATACCCAAGTGCGCAAGATCACTCTGCTGGTTTGCATCTGCATGGACAGCCGCGTACAACAGGCGAGTCAAAGATTCCTGCCAGAAGGTCTTGTCGCTGCCGATGTAGTCCGTGGCCACAAAGACCACCGCGGGGACTCTATGTCGCTGGAGGACAGGGTAGGCGTGTGCGAGGTTGTCCTGCCAGCCATCGTCAAAAGTAATCAGGCAGGCGCCACCTGCAAAGCCTGGGCCTTCTAGGCTTTCGCGAAATTCTTCTAACGAAAGCGGATGGAAGAACCGCTTCAGGAACCTCAATTGCCGTTCAAAAGTTGCCGGCGATACGATGATTCCCTCGTGCGAAAAGGAATCCGAATCGGGTGGCAATACGCGGTGATACATCAATACCACCGCCTTATCTTTCAGCTTGAAATGCGCATAGACCCAGAGCAAGCCGCTGTAGTAGAGGGCCGTAGCCAGCACGAACCTCAGGAAGTACTTGATGCCTAGCATGACGTCAGTATATTGCGCACCCGTTCGGACATGTCAGGCGGGCAGTAAGCGTGAGTCGGGAGGGTCAACATCGAACTGGCAACCGACCTGGCGCCGGGCATCGGATCGCCTGAGTTTGAGACTATAGCAACGACTTCCGGTACGTCAGCCAGCGACCTTGGATATGAGGCGGTTGCACCGATTCCTGCGCGCTCCAGGGCATCAATCATCCGTGTGCGACGAGTCGGGTCAAGGATGCGCAGCGGAAATCTCGCATATGCGGGCCGGGCACCAACCAAGAGCTGCACGGCCTCGACGCCAGACAGGTCCGTCGTGGCCTCCGCAAGCATGGCAGCGTTGCGTCGCCTTGATTCGTTCAGGTGCTCGAGGCGCCCGACAAGGTCGGCTGCGAGATGTGACTGAAAACCAGAAAGCGCAGAAACCGGGTATCGCGTTTCATAACGCGTCTGCCCGAGGCCGGTGCCCGGCAGCGTGCGGACCATTCCGTAAATTGATGGGCGCAAGCAAATCGAGTAGGCGATCAACTTTGCAAAATTCAGGACGCTGTCGAGAGCGGCGCTTGCGGGTAGCTGGTCGGCCTCGGCGCCCAGCGCACTGCGCATGGACTCAGAGCTCGCGACAATCGCGCCACCTTGCATTGTGCAAACGATCTTGCCCTTATCGAAACTGAATAGTCCTGCGTCACCAAAACTGCCGACGGGCCTGCCCGCCAGACTAGCCCCAAGTGCCTGCGCAGCGTCGTCAAGCAAGTAAACGCCCTTGCCCTGACAGATTGATTCGATCGAAACGAGGTCGTCGGGCAGGCCGTACAGATTGGCGCTGATGACCGCGAGGGTCCTGGAGAAATCGGCATTCTTGAGTGAGTCAGGATTCATACCCAGCGTATTGGGATCAACGTCGCATAGACGTGGCCGGAGGCCGGCGCGCTGGATTGCAGCGGGCACGGAGTAGCATGTGTAGGCGGGGATAATGACCTCATCCTTGTTGGCATCACCGCAGGCACTCCTCATCGCCTTCAGGATCGTTGTCATTGCGGCCCGCCCCGAACTGATGGGGTAGATGCGGGCGGATCCGGCAATCTCGCTGAGGCTGGTGGCCAAGCGAAGCGATGCCAAATGCGGTCGCATGGTCCCGGCCAAACTATTGAGGAGCTCGGTGAGTGTTATGGGGGTTCCTGCGGGGGCGATGTAGGCCATCAGTTGCTAGCCACGTTACGGAATAGACTTGGCCAATTGTGGGCCAAGTCTCCTGACGAGCCATATTGGCAGTCGCTTCCAGGTGCTGATGGCGAGCTGATAGCGGGGGTTGTCGACATTGAGCTCAGGTATGGGACCGCCGTCTGGCCTGTGGAAATACCAGAAGAGTTGCCGCTGTTCGGCATTCCAGCGCCGCTTGAAGTGATCACCGCCAGAGTCTACGGTCGAACGTCCCAGGTGGAAACCACGAAAGCCCGCGCGGCAGGCGTATTGGATCATCTCCCAATACAGGACATAGTTGGCCTGCAGGGTACGGGCCTCTGGAATCGCGCCGGCCCACATGCCTTCGACAGTTTGTCCATAGTGCCCGTTGAAGGCACCGCAAATCGGCCTATGCCCATGGAAGCACACGAACAACCGTGTCTGCTGCGGGAATGTGGCTAGGATCCTCTCAAAATACGAGCGGGGATATAGCGGGGTGCCCAGGTCGCGCCATGACTGTTCGAGGAGTGCATACAGCTCGGGCAACAATTCAATGCCACCAGACTTGACCACCAGCTGGTTCTTTTCTGCCCGGCGAATATTGGTTCTGTGCTTGGTCGTGAAACGGTCCCAGAGGACGGCAGGATCCGGATCGAGCGCGATTGTCATGCTGACCTTGCGCAATGACGCTACCAGATGGGTAGGCACACGGTCAGCACAACGAAGCTCAAGATAGTCACACTCGATTGTCCCTGCACGGCTGATGGCTTCGTCAACAAGTTGAGAAGAAACGTCGTCAGAGACTGCACACGGGCCACCATAATTCATGAATGGCAGGGAACAAAGGATGTTGCCAAATAGTCGGCTGCGGATTTCGATCATTGGCAATACACCAACAACGTGCCCGCCCTGCAACGCCATCAAGTAAACAGGGGTGTGTGAGAAACACAATTCGACGACTTGTGACCAATCGTACAGGTGATAAAAAGTAGCGTTGCATTGGGTCGACAGGAACCCGTCCCATGCCGCTCGATCCGCCGGCGTGGCTAGCCTGAACACCAGATCCTGTGAGGCAAGGTTCATCCAGCAACCAACCGTTGGTAGAGTCTTTCGTGGGCAGCGACCATGTGTCCGACGCTGAATCGTTCAGCGTATGCCTCAGCTGCCTTTTGGCCCATCGCCCGCCTAAGCTCGGGATCCCGCAGCAATCGACGAATGCCCTCAGCCAGGGCGGGGGTATCCGCGGGTGGAATGAGAACTCCAGTGTGTCCATCAACAACGATGGCAGGATTCTCGCCAACGCGCGTTGCGACCAGTGGCTTGGCTGCCGCCATGGCTTCCAGTACAACTACCGACATGGCTTCCCAAAGGGACGATTGAACAAAAATATCGCAATCTGGCAGGAGGCGATCCGGGGCCTGCTTGACCCAGCCAAGAAAATGTACCCGGTCGCTCAGGCCCTTGGCGGCAGCGTGCTCGATCAGCGAGGCTCGTAGGCCACCATCTCCTGCTATCACCAACTGAAAAAGTTCGCCGGAATCTCGCAGCAGCGCGGCCGCATCGAGCAGAAAACGAATTCCCTTTTGTTCAATCAATGTGCTGATGCTGCAAATGACCGGATCGCCGCGGCGACGGACATCCTCTAGTAGCGCAACGCCTTCCACGGCGCGTGACGGCTCTACTCCGTTGTAGATAACCTGGATTCTGTCATCCGGGATGCCGTACAGGGCCTTAATCGATTTCGCCTGAGCATAGCCAACGGCTACCAGCGCGTCGGGTACCCTCCAGAGTAGCCTCTCAATGGCGACGTACCTAGGTTCGCGGTTGGGATAATTCCCAAAATGAAATGTGTGTACATGCCTAAGGCCAGGGATGATCAGGCGACAAATGGCGCCATCAATGAAACTGTGCACGTCGTGGGTGTGAATCAAGTCAATTCGACGATCCAGAATGAGCCGTCTTAGCTTAAGCGCTGAAAAATAGTCTCGCTTCCCGACCACCAATTCGGGAATCGGAACCAGGTCGACTCCCGCCTCTGCCATCTGTTCGCCGATGCTCCCGTTTTCCTTCAGGTAGCAGGCCGTAACTTGAAAAGTTCCGCGATCAAGGTGAGTAGCCAGGCAGGCGGCCACACGTTCAGCGCCGCCGACGTGCAGCGTAGAATTCACTATTGTCACGTGAGCCGGTTCAGAAATTGCTGCACGTGTCACTAAGAGGCCCGCCATGTTTTTGGAGTCACAGGGACCTCTCTATTCAAAACAGCAACGGCAATCTGTGCCTTTCGGACGTAAAGACTGGTCAGGGCGGGGATTTTGCGATAACGCCTTTTGAAGGTCATTACTGCCACCGCTTGATAAAAGTTCTGCACCCGAAGATGAGCAAAGGACCGTGGCTAATTGCATACGTGAGTATTCTTGCAGATTTGGGCAGCAAGAAATGCAAAGTCTGGCTGGTGGGCACAAAAAAACACCAAAGGGACTAGCGGCCTACCAGACGAACCAATCACGAAACTTTAGCGCACTGAAAGAAGTTCGAAGTTTTAGCGTCAAATGAGTACCATCCTGGTTGAAGTGGGAATCTTGATTCCGGAGGCGATCGGGCGAACGGAGAAATGGGATTGCATCCGTTCCAATGACGCAGAGCGCCAACGATTGCCATGGATAGCGAATGGCCGGGCGTGAAATTCTGAAAGAAGTGAATTGTTGGATTCAACCGGAGGCTGTCGATTTGTGACTAAAAACCCCCGATCTCCATCGAAGTCATTGGTAGTGACTTTTGGGCCTCGGCACCCGGGCCCATGGTGGTGGCAAGAAATCAAGAAAGATGATGATTTGTGTACCCTAGAATATGAGCGTATCTCTTCCGGTGAACTGGTTTCTCAGGCTCTAAGGACAAGTCAGCTACCGCTGTTGTCTCTGAGGGTTCTGTTGCGCCTATGGACTTGGCGAAAGCGCTACAAGTACGTGTTTACTTTCGAATGTGATGCTATCGGATTCATATTGGCGTTTTGGCAGACATTGCTTGGGATCCGACGCCCAAGACACGTCATTCTCCAGTTCATCATGAGAGAACGTCAGCATACGTTTGGATCACAAATGAAGTACTGGCTGATGAAGCGAATCTTCTCTTCTGTTCATCGAGTGGTGGTGTCCTCTGAAGCGGAATTGACATACTACGCCAAGGAGTTTGACTGGCCAAAGGCCAAGCTCGCGTTCGTTCCCCTGCATACGTCCCCTGAATTCGCCAACGTGGGGGGGCGCGAGCAGGATGGCCTCGTCGTAGCTGCTGGTCGATCGTTTCGGGATTACGAGACTCTGGCGGCGGCGATGAGTGGGACAGGTCTGAATTTGACGATTGTGGGCGGCGCCGGAGTATCTGTGCTTAGCCGCTCCCAAAGCGAGATAGAAGTTTACGAGAATATTTCACCAGGTCAATTCGTGGAGATACTCAGCGCAGCACAGATCGTGGTGGTCCCATTGTTCGATAGAGAAATATCCATTGGACAAAGCGTGATTCTGCAGGGGATGGCAATGGGTAAGCTCGTTATTGCAACCGAAACGGCCGGGACACGCGACTACATTCGTCACATGGAGAATGGGATATTGGTTTCTCCTGGGAACGTATCGGAGATGCGCGCAGCTCTTATTGCATCGAAAGATCCCAGTCTTCGGCGACAACTAGGTTCCGCTGCAAAGAGGATCGTTCTGCAATCTCACATGCCGGCGCACTATGCAAAAGGAGTGCGCGAAAGTCTCCAATCGTAAGGTTCGGCGTCGGACCAGATTGCGGGTCTATTTGCGAGCGCCCATCCTAGATACGATTCGTACTAGAACTGTTTTGAGGTATGTGAGCGCACGAGGTACATGGCCGGTAGATTGATATATTTGAGAAGGGAAGACGTTATTTTGGCCTGCAAGTGGGCTGTCGACTCCATAAGTAGGAATGCCCCACCGCAGTCCGCGACCAATGAGAGAGTCTGCGGGGTAGCGTATTGGGTAGGCATTCCTCAGAAAGGTCTCTGCCCCTGACGCGGAGATTAGGTATGCGGACGATGCAACTGGCAGATTCGTTTGGCCGAGGTACTGAACGAGTCCATTGCCAATGGCTTGGAATTCTGTGCTTGGGCAGGTGAGTTGAAGAATTCCCCAGTCCTTGGGTAGTCGATCCATTCTTGGTGACAATTCCGGCAGGAAATTGGCAATCAAGAGAAGGTCGTCCTCAAATATAAGGGCTTGATCGACGCCAGCTTCCAGCATGTGTTGATAAGCACGAAGGTGACTAAGTGTGCACCCGATTTCGGATAAGGACAGGTCACGACTAAATGCTTCTTTCGAGGCAGCGGAGCTGTACGTGCCATTAGCCTTCAACTCATCAAAGCATAGTGACTTCCCGTCCACAGCTTCGACTATTTCGCAACGAATGCCGCGCGAAGAAAGGTGTTCGATAGCATAGGCGCGCCTTTCAGGGGCTCGCTGGAGGTTCAATACAAACGCTATTGGCCGTTGATCGGCCGGCTCGCTGTCAATGGAGTGCTTACCCCTGGTGGCCGCCGTGAAAAATTCGCGGACATTGTAAATAGCGCGATAGATGTATCCAATCATTGCCGAAATTCCTTGGGTGTCCATGAATGTGCGGAGCGTCCGACTTTTTCGGTTGACTGCCGTGGTGGCCAGCTCCCCGGTCGGGGGCGATGCAAGGCGTCGCGATCAGTGGTGCCACTAGCGATGCAATTGACGCAACATTTGGCCGGCATGCTGAACTTAGTTGCCAGGCTGTCGCCATTTGGCAACAAGAAAGATTCTGATCCCACCAAAATTGTTTGTAGCGTTGATGCCGCGAGGAGTGCAATTGGATTCTAGGTGCCAGTAGACTGTTTCCAGGATACAAGAAACGATTGATGCCCTCCTCTCAGCGCGTCGTAGTGCCGATCTGCAAGAACGGAAATGCCTAAATCATGAATATGTTGTATGAACTGAGTCACGAAATTGACCTTCCTTCAGCCCGAAGCCGGAGTTTGTCCCGCAGGGTAGTATGATTGTTGAGCGGCTAGGTTGTTGCAAGTGTGTGACGATGCGGTCGCCAAATTTGACGTTGTGAGGTATTCGTATGCGTCCTCTCTCCATACTGATTCTTTTATCATTGTTTTCCTCGCAAGCGGTGGCGAAAGAACTATTTGTCAGCGCTGGCTCGGGCAATGACAGCGTATCCTATGCCCAAAATGACCAGGCTAGGCCGTGGAGAACGCTTGGTCGCGCGACTTGGGGTAGCACTTCAATTGCGAGCCCGAATACCAGTGAGGCAGCGCGCGCCGGGGATACGGTGAATGTCGCAGCGGGAACCTACAATACTTCTGCCGCAACAAACTCTCGCTACACTCCAATCTACAATCCGGTGAATTCCGGCGCCCCCGGTGCATACATTCGGTTTGTGGCGCAGGGTCAGGTGTATTTGAGATCGTCTGACTCCTCTGGCACGCAGCCAATTATTGGAACGCTCGATCGTTCATACGTTGTCTGGGACGGATTTATAGTTGACGAAGCGTTTGTGCCAACCCGCGCTGATACCGGACCGGTTGTTGTGTGGGGATCCAATAATGTGATTATTCAGAACCTTCATGTGACGGGCGTGCCCCAGGCTTGGGGCGACAATCATGGTGGAATTAGAATCGAGAACAGTGGTGACGTCACTATTCGCGGTAACTTGGTCGAACGGTTTGATGAGAGCCATGGTGGTGGCATTACTACTTACAGCGCTCGAGGCTTGATTGTTGAAAACAATGAAATTCGAAACTGCAGCGATGGGATATTTATTAAAGGGGCAGACAATAGCGCTGTAACAATTCGATACAATTTGGTAGTGAATAACAAGAACGGAATCATGTTTGGGAGTGTGGGCATCGATGGTCGGCCATCATTTGTCTATCAAAATGTCATATTGGACAGTACGCTAGGTGGTGTAATTTTCATTGGATATGACAATCGAACCCCGGCGCACGTCACGGTTGCCAATAATGTCATTGATGGCACAACGAGAAGTGGCGACGGCGGCGGCATCCTTCTTCGGCCGGGCTATTCGGGGTATCGTGATCTTGCGTTCGCCAACAATATTGTGACAGATGCAAACGCCGGGGTTACCGCTTGGGGCACGGAGTTGTCCGCAATCAGTTTTCGCAATAACAACTACTTCAATAACAATCGAGTGGCATACGTTGGCTACTCGGATCTGTCGCTCGCGAGTTGGCAATCGACCTACGGTAAGGACACAACGGGGACCCAAACCGTTGATCCACGATTTGTTGGCGGTGGCGACTACAAGCTGGCTACAAATTCTGCGCTTATCGGCGCTGGTGTCGATGTGCTGGATCTAAATAGGAATGGCAGTACTACGGATGCAATTCCAATGGGGGCATATGTGACCGGTTCCGAAGTGATCGGTCGAAATGCAAGTTCCTCAAGCATAACGCCTGCACCGCCGCAGAATTTGTCAGTCGAGTAGCGGTTTCGGCACTTTGGGTCCAGTTTGGGCTGGAAAATTGTGTCGATTGCTCCAATCGTCGGCCTGCCATTGGCCGCTCACAGGGCGTACAATCGCTGGCCCAGCACACCTTCGCGCTGTCGTATCTAAATTTTGGCAATTGGGGAAGGACGCGGGGCCATTGGGGCTGTGCGCCATTCGGCGTACCTCGACGATTCGAGTTGGTCACAGAGTAGTAGTTGTTCCCAACGGTGTCCCGGTGGCGCCCATGTCTGTGATTGGATATTTCCGTAGTACTACAAGCGCATGGCCAAAAACTTCCAGAAATTTCTTTTCGAAGACGGCGGCCACGTAAAGACCCGTGTCATACGATCATTCATTTGGGTTGGTGCATCTGAAGTATCTTTTGCTGTAGTCAATTTTGTCCGGTCGATAGCGCTGGCTCGCCTGTTGACACCAAGCATGTTCGGCCTAGTGGGGCTTGCGGGCATTGCGCTTCGGGCAATTGAAACCGCAACGCGGCCGGGAATTGGCCAGGCGTTGATTGCAAGGGAAGGGAAATTCGAGCTGGCGCGCGATACGGCGTTCACAATGCTGGTTGCGCGTGGTGTCGTGCTCGCGGTACTCCTTTTCGTCTCAGCGCCTTGGGTCACGGCTTTCTATGGGGAAGCAGAACTCCACTCCATTCTCCAGGTGCTTTCGCTGACTTTCCTGATAGGCGGATTCAGCAACATAAATTTAATTGCCAGGCAAAAGGAACTGGATTTCCGTCGCCTAACGTACTTCTATCAGGGTACTTTGCTGGCCGGCACGTTTATCACAATACTGGCAGCATTCTTGCTGCGAAATGTGTGGGCGTTGGTCATAGGGCAAGTGGCCTCGGCATTGATTGGGACAATCATGTCCTATTGGTTCGTGGATGGGCGGCCAAGATTCGCATGGAATTGGCGCATCGCTCGTGAGTTGGTGACATACGGTAAATTCGTCACGGGTTCATCAATCGTGGTGTTCATTGCATCAGAATTGGACTCAGTCGTAATTGGTAAATGGCTGGGACCTGAGGCATTAGGGTTCTATATTCTTGCTTTTACTATCGTGCACCTCGTTACTTCCAACATCTCGAAGGTAGCTTCGAGCATCCTGATGCCGGCCTACAGCAAGTTGCAGCGAGACCCGGTGGCTATTCGATCTGCCTACCTTCGCACTCTCTCGCTTGTGATGTTTGCGGTGCTGCCGGCGGCGGCGGGACTTGCGATCGTAGCTGAGCCAATGACGCTTGTCGTCTATGGTGAGCAGTGGCTTCCAGCGGCCCGGCCAATGCAATTGTTGGCTATTGCGGGCCTGTTGCGTGCGGTGTGTGGACTCAGTGGATACTTGTTTGAAGGAATTGGACGACCGAAGGTCGCATTTTGGCTTGGGTTGCTGCGTCTGGCCGTAGTGGCGCCACTGATTGTTCCAATGGTTTGGTGGTTTGGCCTCGAAGGAGCTGCGGTGACAATTTCCGCTGGACTGTTTGTGCAGGCTCTGGCGTCTGCGGTCTACTTGAGACGAGCGGTAGGAGTAGGAATTGTCGATTCGATGCGCGTCATTCAGCAGCCACTCTGGACAACACTTGTCATGTGCCTGGGTATTGTCGTGTTTGCGTCGCTGACGGACTTGGGTGACCTTGCGGAGTTGTTGGTTGTTGTGCCGGGCGGCGTCGTAGTGTATTGCGCTTTGAATTGGTCGGTGCTTGTTCAATTGCGGAGGGAGACGCGAGACCTTGGGTAGGGGATTAAGCTGAATGGCTTGATTGCTTTGGTTGCCCCTAACGTGAGTTGATATGATTCCGGATTAGATCGTTGCCCACCGCCCTCCAAGACACATGCGCATCTTGTTCGTATCCCAAATCGTTCCATACCCGCCGCATGGCGGTGTGCTGCAGCGCGGCTTTAATTTGCTGCGCGAATTGGGGCGCCACCATGAAGTAGATTTGCTCGCATTCCACCACCCGGATGAATTGCCCGCGGGTACGGCGCTAGAACAGAGCAAGCGCGAGCTGGGCGCATTTTGTCGATCAGTTGAATATTTCGCGCTTTGGCCAAAACAGTCATTCGTTCATCGGCTAGTGGCTCTCGCTTTCGCGGCAGTGTACCCCCGACCATTCAGCGTACTTGCTCACCGAAGTGGCAAGCTGGCGGCACGCATTGAGGATTTGTGTCTAGGGCCGCGGCCACCGGATGTGGTGCACCTGGACACCATGGCGCTGGCGCCTTATGCGCGCAACTGTGGCACCGTGCCCGTAGTGGTGACTCACCACAATGTCGAGTCTCAATTGATGCAGCGTCGTGCGGAGCATGAAAGGGGTTGGTTGCAGAAATTCTATGTTCGCCTGCAGGCTAAGCGACTGCGGAGTTACGAGGAAGCCAATTCTGGCAAGTTTCCCGTGAACATCATGGTGTCCGAGTCGGACGCGGAGACCCTTCGTGGGATATGTCCGCGGGCTCGCATGGAGGTAATCCCTAACGGTGTCGATACCGAATATTTTCACCCGAGGTGGGGAAGCGAGACACCGACGCTGATTTTTACGGGTGGCATGAACATGTTTGCCAATCGTGATGGCGTTGACTGGTTTCTTGTAGAAGTCTGGCCTCTGGTGAAGAGACGCGTTTCCGGTGTTCGATTCATTGCAATCGGGCAGCGACCCAGTCCGCTACTGATGGAGGTCGTGGCCAAGGACGGGTCGGTGGAGGCACCAGGATTTGTCCAGGACGTAAGGCCTTGGGTTGAGCGTGCTGCTGTCTATGTTGTTCCACTTAGGGTCGGTGGCGGTACCAAGCTCAAGGTCCTGGACGCCATGGCTCAGGGTAAAGCTATCGTTTGCACGACCCTGGGTGCCGAGGGCATCGAGGTGAAGGATGCCGAGGAAATGCTTATTGCAGACAGTGCGCATGACTTTGCTGAGCGAATTGTCCAATTGCTGGGTGCGGCCGATGAACGTCTCCGACTTGGTCGCGCAGCGCGAGAGAAAGTCGAGGAGCGCTATTCCTGGGGGATACTCGGGAGGCGCCTGGCGGAAGTTTACGCCGGCGCTGCCAAGGGCAGTCGCGAGTGAGCCCGCTGCTGAAATCCATTTACGATGCTTGCCCGGTTTCGCTACAGAACTGGATGCTGTCCGGATTTAGCGCTCAATTGCACCGGCAACGATACGGCGGACGTTTTGCTGAATACCAGGCGCTACTTGAGGAAAGCCAGTGGTGGGACCAAGCCCGCATGATCTCGTGGCAGGAGGGGAAGCTCCGCGAGCTGCTCTGTCATGCCAACGAACATGTGCCCTACTATCAAGAAACCTTCAAGCGGCATGGTTTCCGTCCGGAGTCGCTTGCTGGGCTGGAAGATTTGCAGCGGATCCCGGTATTAACCAGGGAAACTGTCAAGCGCCGGGCCGCTGATTTGAGATCTCGCGCGCCCGAGTTGCGTCGGCTTTCGGAAGGGCACACAAGTGGCACGACGGGTTCCCCTTTGACGCTCTTCTATGACGCGAACATGATGGCCATGAATTACGCGGCCCTCGATCGCCAGTACCGCTGGGCCGGCGTAAGTCTCGATCGTAACGGCGATCGTATAGCTGTCCTTCGTGGGAACATCATCGTCCCTCTCAAGCAAAAGTCGCCGCCCTATTGGCGGCACAACTATTTCCACAATCATCTTCTGTTATCGAACTTTCACCTGTCACCAGACAGTGCAGGTCAGTATGTGTCAGCGTTACGTGAGTTTGGCGCAGTGGTTCTGGATGGATATCCATCGTCACTCTACGTCTTGGCCAAGCTGATACTGGCTCGGAAACAGCGGCTCCCGTTGAAGGCGGTGCTGACATCGTCGGAAACCCTATTTGATTTCCAGCGAGAGGCGATAGAGCGTGCATTCGAGTGCCGGGTATTCGACTATTTCGGGGCGGCAGAACGGGTAATTTTCACGACCGAATGTGACAAGCACCAAGGTCACCACCTGTGCGAGGAATATGGCGTTACCGAGATCCTGGATGATGACGGTAAGGCAGTGCCATCGGGACAGGAGGGTTACCTGGTGGGTACGACCTTGCATAACTATGGGTTCCCGCTGATTCGCTATCAGTCTAGCGACCGATCCGCGCTGAAGACCGGGACCTGCGATTGCGGACGCGGGTTACCACTGGTGCAGGACGTGACGACCAAGGCAGAGGACGTAGTCAGGCTTGGGGATGGTCGACTGATATCCCCATCGGTGCTGACGCATCCATTCAAGCCGTTGGATTCCATTGAAGGTTCACAGCTGGTCCAGACTGACCTGGATCGACTGATTGTCCGTATCGTTCCTGGCGATGCGTTTGGCGATGGGGATCGCGAGCACCTGATTCGGGAGTTGAAAGCACGGCTTGGTCAGGACATGAGAATAGAGATCGAGTTAGTGGCGGAACTGCCGAGGACGAGCCGTGGCAAGTTCAAGTGGGTGATCAATCAGGTCGGTACGGGTCTATAGCGTGTGCGGCATAACAGGTCTCTACTTAAGTGGCGGCGCATGTGACCCCGGCGTCCTTGATCGCATGCGTGACATCGTTACCCATCGCGGACCGGACGACGCGGGGCGTTTTGTAAGCGGGCCAATCGGACTGGGCCATCGGCGGCTGAGCATCATCGACCTGGGTACTGGCCACCAGCCGATGAGCACGGTTGACGGAAGATTTACCATTGTCTTTAACGGCGAGATCTACAACTTCCCGGAATTGCGTCGGGAGTTGGAGGCGAGGGGCGCACAGTTTCGGACGCAGTCCGATACGGAAGTAATCCTCCACTTACATGCCCTTGACGGGGACGCTGCAGTAAGCCGTCTCAATGGGATTTTTGCCTACGCCATTTGGGACCAGTTGCGCCAAAGACTGTTGCTGGCGCGCGACCGTGCTGGCATCAAGCCGCTCTACTACTCTCAAGGCCCAACGGGCTGCGTGTTCGGCTCGGAGATCAAGTCGCTGTTCGAGTCGCAGATCGTTCGCCCCGAGATGGGAGAATGTCACGTCCCAGAGTACCTGCTATTCAGGCAAGTCGCCGGCCCCGAAAATCTGTTTCGTGGTGTGCTGGCGCTGCCACCAGGACACAGCATGGAAATTGTGTCGGGCAGGTGTTCATCGCCCGCCGCGTACTGGACCCCTGATGAAGGCGTCACCCGATTCGGAGGCTCTTATCAAGAAGCAGTGGAGACACTGGATCGCACGCTCAGTCTGGCCATCAAGCGTCAAATGATTGCGGATGTCCCATTGGGAACGTTTTGTAGCGGTGGAATTGACTCCAGCCTGGTGACTGCGATGGCCTCGCGTCACTCGACGGCACCCATCAATACCTATTCCGTCGGGTTTGAAGAGCTTGGCTATGATGAGAGCCGTTATGCGCGCCTGGCAGCGAAGTCGTGTGGATCCCAGCACCATGAGTTGCGTGTCAGTGAGGATCGATTCGCGGAGCTGTTGCCTAGTCTGGTATGGCATCACGACCTTCCGCTGAATTTTGCGAACTCCGTGCATATTTTTGCGCTGAGTGAATTGGCGCGCCAGAAAGTCAAGGTTGTGCTGACGGGGGAGGGGGCAGACGAACTCTTCGGTGGCTACCCGCGCTACTACGTCCCTCGTGTAGCGGCGACCTTCGATCGATTGCCGAGCTTCCTGCGGTGGCCCCTATTGGAAGTGGCTGGGCTGTTGCCCGATCATCGGATTCAGAAGTTGCTGCAGGCCATTCGAAGCGAAAGAGTTGACAGGTTCTTGTTCAATTCCACCGCTGTGGACCCCAGGCATGTAGCCGACCTTGCCGAGATCAAGGGGGCATCCCAGGACTGGGCATTTCGCAGGAAGTTGGCCGAAAAGCTCAATACGCAAAGCAACGATCCAATTCGTCAAATGGCCGGCTTGGACTTTGAAACCTACCTGGTGTCCATCCTGAATCGTCAGGACAAGATGAGCATGGCGACAAGCCTTGAGGCGAGGGTCCCGTTTCTGGATAACGAAGTGATCGACTTTGCCAGGTCACTGCCGACGGAATTCCTGCAAACATTCCGTCACCGCAAGCGTGTGCTGAAGGATGTGGCGCGACGGTACTTGCCAGGTGAAATTGTAGACCGTCGAAAGTCGGGATTTGGGGTGCCGCTACCTGCTTGGTTTCGTGGCGATGGCAAGATGTCGGCGCTGCTGCGTGACGTCGCTGACAGTGTCGGGCCGATGGGGTGCCTGAATCAGGCAACGCTGGAACGAATGATCTCAGAACATCGTGAAGGTGTGCGGGATCATAGTGAATTGCTCTGGGGTGTCCTGAATCTCGGACTGTGGCGCCAAGCATTCAATTGTTGATCAATGCTCAAGCACTGATCGGTACAGTGCCTGGGTTTGATCGATATTGTTTCTGACCGAAAAAGCCTCGATCAGACGCTGGTGGCCGGCCTGCCCCATGGCGGTGCCAAGTTCGGGACGCAACAGCAGCTTGGTGAGGCTAGCAGCGAGCGCCTCAGCGTTTCCTGGCTCAACCAGTAGCCCGGTCACCCCGTCAACGACAATTTCCGGTACGGCACCGCCATTGCTTGCTATCAATGGCTTGGACAGGGCCATGCCCTCAAGCAGAACTCTGCCAAAGGGCTCGGGGCTAATTGAGGCGTGGACCTGGATCTCCAGCGCATTCACATAGTTCGCAACATCCATGCGAAAGCCCGTGACCAGCACGCAGTCGTTGAGATTGGCGTTGCCGATCAGTGAATGAACATGAGTTCTATAGGCCGTGTCGTCTGAAGATGTATCGCCGATCAAGAGGCAGGCCACATTGGGAAAACGGGGACGGAGGATCGCCATCGCCGCAATTACCGTTTCCTGTCCTTTCCAGGGCTTGATGTTTCCGACAATGCCGATCAGTCGCTTCGAATCTTCAATGCCCAGCTCGGCGCGGACTTCCATCGCGGGTCGAGTTACGGTCATTGCCGCAGGATCAAGGCCGTTATGGATGGTGACCATCGGCAGATGACCCAGGCCGAGCGATAGGAAGTTGTCCTTGACCGACTTCGAAATGCAGATGACTGCATCCAAGCCTCGACCGAGCAGTCGAGCCCGCGCTGGAAATGTGGGGTTGATGCCTCGCTCATGCGTGATGCAGGGTATGCGCGCAAGACGGGCTGCAATCATCCACGGGTGATTGCGGACAATGCTGTTATTCAGGTGTAACAAGGCAATGCGTTCGCTGCGTAGGAGGCGAGAAAGCCGGATGGGCTCGACGATCCAGCCTTGGAAGAAGTTGACCAACTTGGCGACGATTTGGCCTAGGGGGCCAGAATAGGACGCCGCTGGCGCAAGTGGTCGGATTATTGTGCGGACACCATGGGCATTGAATCTGGTTACCAGCGCATTATTGTCTGCGAAGACAACAACAGGCGTGAACTGGCCTCGATCAAGTCCTGAAACCAAGAAGAAAAGGCTGTAGTAGGATCCACCAATGGTCCCGTCCACGTTGCCTTCAACATAGAGTATCTGTCTGGCGGGCTTGTTCACCCGGCAATGATACTAGAGCAACCGTTAAACCGCCTTCATATGCCAAGCAAGATATTCAAAGAATTACGGCGCATGGCATTTGCAGACGCAGGTTCCGTCAAAGCGCGAGTTATCCGTTCCGGTATCTGGGTGGGCGCGGCCAGTGTCTGTGGCTCAATTCTGGACGTAGTCCGTTCCGTTGCACTTGCTAGGCTGCTGTCACCGGAGATGTTTGGGCTGATGGGATTGGCTGGGATTGCGATTAGGGCGGTGGAAACTGTGACTCGCCCTGGCGTCGCCCAGGCATTGATCGCACGTCAGCGCCCGTTCGAGGAAGCGGCGGCGACGGCGTTTACCCTTCTGGCGCTGCGAGGCCTGCTTCTGGCGTTGGTCCTGGCGGCATTGGCGCCGTGGGTGGCGAGTTTCTACGAAGTCGAAATCCTCGAATCAATGATCCAGGTGCTGGCGGCGGTGTTCGTCATCGGCGGCTTGGCAAACATCAACACAATTGCGTTACAGAAGGAACTGGATTTCCGTAGATTGACTTATCTCGGCCTTGCAACAACCGTCTTGGGGACGCTGGTGGTTGTCCCACTGGCCTACTGGTTGCGGAGTGTCTGGGCGCTCGTCATTGGCCAGATCGCGTCAGCGGGATTGGGAACTCTTTTGTCGTACTACTTTGTTGCTGGTCGGCCTAGGCTGGCGTGGAACGCCGAGATTGCCCGCGAGCTATTCCGTTACGGGAAGTTCATAACGGGGTCATCGCTGGTCCTGTTTATTGCGCTTGAACTGGACTCGGCTGTAATTGGGAAGATGCTGGGCGTTGAGCAACTGGGCTTCTATGCGCTTGCATTTACAGTGGCCAATCTTGCGACGACCAACCTATCCAAGATCGCGTCGAGCATCATGATGCCGGCGTATAGCAAGCTGCAGGACGACAAACCGGCATTGCGAAGAGCCTATCTTCGTACCTTGTCGCTGGTCATGTTGGTCGTGCTGCCCGCAACGCTGGGACTGATCTTGATGGCCGACGCAATAGTCGTCGTAGTCTATGGGGCGAAATGGCTGCCGGCGGCACTGCCACTGAAGTTGCTGGCAATCTTCGGCCTAGTACGTTCGCTTGCAGCATTCAGTGGATATTTGTTTGAGGGGATTGGCTTGCCGAAGATCGCTTTTCAGCTGGGGCTGCTGCGATTGCTCGTCATTGTGCCGCTGATCGTCCCCGCGACTTCGCAATACGGCTTGATAGGCGCTGCCGTTACAGTGACTGCGGGAATCGCGGTGCAGTGGATTGCTGGTCTCGTTTTCCTGAATCGGCACCTGGATATTGGAGTATCCCAGATCTTCGTAGCGTGCTGGCGTTCTGTATGGAGTACCGCAGTGATGTCAGTGACCGTTGCAGGGCTAATGCAATTCCTGCCAACTCAGACGATCTTCGGCTTTGTGACAATTGTCTTTGGCGGCGTCGCAGTCTATTCGGCGCTGAACGCCCGGTTGGCATTACGGTTGCGCGAAGCGGGTTCAGCATAGCGTGTGCCGCTATTGCTTGAACTCCTCCGGCTGCACCCCATGCCGATTCAGTAGCTTGTAAAAATCCGTCCGGTTCCGGCCTGCCAGCTTGGCAGCCTGGGTCACATTCCCACGCGTGGTCTGTAACAGCTGCGTCAGGTACTCGCGCATGAATTCATCACGCGCTTCGTTAAAGGTGGCCACCTGCGGCGCAGCCCCACTGCCGCGCGCACGCTGTATCAGTTCCGCACTGACCACAGGTCCGGTAGCGAGCGAAACGGCTTGCTGCAGCAGGGCAGCAAGCTGACGAACGTTGCCCGGCCATTCGCGGGCCATCAGGGTTTCCATGGCCTCGGGTGCCAGCACGTGGCGTTGTCCCGACTGCTGGTCCAGCTGCTCCAGGATCTTGGCGGCCAGCAAGGGGATATCGTCGCGGCGTTGGGCCAGCGTTGGTACATCGATGCGGCTGACGCTCAACCGGTAGTAGAGGTCCTCGCGGAATTTCCCGCGAGAAACCAGTTCCGGCAAGCTGCGCGAAGTGCCCGAAATCACCCGCGTGGGCTCCGCATCCATCAGTTCATTCAAGTGGACCTGCAGTTCCAGTGGCAGGTCGCCTACTTCCTCAAGATAAATGGTCCCGGCCGGAACGTCTGCAGGGGGAGGGGCTTCGCTGATATCGCGTTGGCCGACCAGGGCGGCCCGCAGGGCGTCCTGGGTCGCCGTGGCGCAGGGCAAGATCATGAACCTGGCGCCACGCCGCGAGCTGGCTTCATGGATGGCGCGGGCGAACTGCGTCTTGCCGGTGCCGGCCTGCCCGGTAATCAGTACCGGGGTATCGGCCGCGGCTGCAACCAGGGCCTCTGACAGTCTGTCCTCCATCAAGGCGTTGCGGGTCACGATGTCGGCGCGCCAGTCTTCTGTCGTGCTGGCGAAGCCGGAGACCTTGAGTGCACTCCTGATGTGCTCAAGGAGTTCGTCCTTTTCAACCGGCTTGGTCAGGAAAGCGAAGGCGCCACTTCGGGTTGCGGTGACCGCGTCCGGAATTGTCCCGTGCGCGGTCAGCAGCAAGACCGGCAAGGTCGGGTAAAGGCCCTGCAAGTCCTTGAGCAGGGAAATGCCGTCCTTGTCCTTCATGCGCAGGTCGGTGACCAGTACATCCGGGCGCCAGCGCGGTACGGAAGCGAGAGCCTGGGCGGCGCTGTCGCAAGCCGCAACCTCGAATCCTTCGGAACGTAGCCGGATGGTCCATAAGCGAAGCAGGCCGGGATCATCATCAACCAGGATGACCCGCGCGCGGCGCTTGAGTCCCGGCTTCATGGAGGGGGCTTGCTGTCAGTGCGTTTGGCGGCAGTACTGCCCTCCAGTGCGGCAATGGCAGCCAACTTGGCCAGGGCGACATCCAGTTCGCGGCGCAGGCGATCGTTCTCAAGTGATTCCTGTTGCAGCTCCTTGCGCAGGCTGGCAATTCGCGCCTTGTCGTTCGTGGCTGGCCTGGAAGCAGGCGCAACAACCTGGGTGGGTTGCGCGCGGGCGTCGAGCATGCGCACGAAGAAACCCGCCAGTGCGTGCTCGGAGGGAAGTAGTTCATCCGGGCCGGATATCACGCCAGCCAGAAGTTCGCGCGCCGCATCCGAATCGCTGGCCGGATGCCCGGGCACCGCCAGATAAAAGGCGTAGCGCAGTCGTCTCTGCACCGAGGGGTCATTCAGTTGCGCGGTTCGCAGGCTCTCAGCTATTGCTGCTTGCTTGTCTGCGGTGCTGTGCTCGATCAGGTCCAGGGTACTGAGGTAACTGACGATGGTCCGAGCCTCGACCTGCTCGTCAGGCGCCAGGGGCGGCTGACCCGCTGAGCCTGGGACCCAATCGCCCAGGCTGGCACAGCCGGATAGCAAGGCAATGCAGGGCACGATGGCGGCCAGGTAGCTATGCCGCATGAGCAGGGCCCTGCCTTTCCGGCTGCGAGAGGGGAATCGCTCCTGGCAAGTGGATTCTCAGGTGGGCGCCAGGGAACTCGCCATCCACAATCTCGACGGTGCCGCCATGGGCCTGGACGAATTCCCGCACGATCGACAATCCAAGTCCCGTGCCCTTGACTGCGATGCCCTCTGGCGTCGGGCCTGAATAGAATTCCTCAAATACGCGCTCCCGCTCATCCGGCCCGATGCCAGGCCCGGTGTCGGCGCAATCGATGATAGTGGCCTTGCCCTGGAGTGCAGCATGCAGATGGATCTTGCCGCCGCGGGGCGTGAACTTGATGGCGTTGGACAGCAGGTTCTCGATCACCAGTTTCAGCTTGGCTCGATCTGCCGTCAACGGAATATCTGCAACCCGCAGGTCCAGGGCAATATTGCGCGACGCAAGCGCAAGACGCTGGTTGTCCACGACCGTGCCGACCAGCGACGACAGGCGGAACTCGCTCAGGTCCACGCCGCCAGAGCGGGATTTCCAGGCGCTGAATGACAACAGGTTTTCAATCAGGTTCTGCAGTCGCAAGGCATTGTCTCGCAGGATAGTCGCGACCTCGCGCTGGTCCTCGCTGATTGGCCCGACGGCCCCGTCCAGGAGCAGGTCCGTGCCCTCGCGGATATTGGCCAACGGTGTCTTGAGTTCGTGGGACATTTGCCGCAGAAATCGGTTCCGCTCCTGGGCCAGTCCCAGCAACCTCGTACGTAACCATTCTAGCTGACGCCCCAGTGCGGCAAGGTCGGCAGGTCCCTTGACGGCAATTTCGCGGGAGAAAGTCCCGCGACCCAGATCGCTGATGGCCTGGTGAACGGCATTCAGGGGCCGCAACACAAAGAACACGAACATGAGCGCGACAAGGATCATCGCGGGGATCTGTGCAGCTGCTGCCCACAGCAGGCGGCGCTGGGTTGCCGCCGATTGGCTCTCAACGGCTAGCAGGCGAGCGTCTATGAGGTTACGGGTCTGTTCGACCAGGGTGTCGGCCTCCGCGCGCAACAGTTCAAATCCACCAACGAGGCCGCTCTTGTCATCGATGGAGTCCCGGGTTGCCAACCCGCGGCTGAGCACCCGCGACAGCAGTTCCCTGGGTGCGGAGCTGGATAGGCCCTCCAGCGTGCGGGTAAAGGCTGCGTAATTGTCCTCGAAGGCCAGGGCAACCCGGGGATCCTCCAGCACGCCGTACAGGTTTGCAGAACGCTCCATGGCGGCGATGTGCTGGAACAGCAACTGGCTTTGCTGGGTGACGGTGATGCTGTCGCGCACCAGCGCATCACTGCTATGGGCAAGCTGGCGCAACTGGAATGCGCCATAGACGACGGCCGCCGTCAGGGGCAGCACGATCAGGACGAGCGCCGCCGTCAGGATTCCACTCAGCGATCGCAGGCGAAGGGTGGTCATTCGCCTATGGTAGCGTCAGGTCATGGGTCGGCGCTGTATCGCCTGTTCCCAGGCCAGCGCCGAGCGGACGATGCCCTCCAGGTCGCGATGGCGCGGCTCCCAGCCGAGTACCTTGCGGATCAACTCGGCCCGGGCCACCAGACGAGGCGGGTCACCCGCCCGGCGAGGAGCTTCCCGGACGGTCAGTGGCTTTCCGGCGACGGCTGGCGACCTGATCCAGTACCTCTCGCACGCTGAAGCCATCGCCGTAGCCGCAGTTGAGGGTTGCCGACGCACCACCGCTACGAAGGTACTCAAGCGCCTTCAAGTGGGCAGCGGCCAGGTCTTCGACATGAATGTAGTCTCGAATACAGGTGCCGTCCGGCGTGTCGTAGTCGGTACCGAAGATTGCAATACCCTCGCGCTTGCCAACCACCTGCTCGCAAGCCACCTTGATCAGGTGAGTGGCCTCCGGCGTGGACTGCCCAATGCGCCCGCCAGGATCGGCTCCGGCCACGTTGAAGTAGCGCAACGCGACGTAGCGTAGCGGCGAGGCGGCGGCCAGGTCGGCCAGCATCCACTCGCTCATCAGCTTGGACCGGCCATAGGGGTTAATGGGCACGGTGGGTGAGTCTTCGGCTGCGATACCGGACTCCGGCATGCCGTAAACGGCAGCCGTGGAGGAAAAAACGAAATGCTGCACGCCGGCAGCCGCGCAGCACTCGAGCAGGGTCCGGGTGTTGGCCGTGTTGTTGCGGTAGTACTTGAGCGGGTCGGCCACCGATTCCGGAACCACGATATGCGCGGCGAAATGCATTACGGTGTCGATGTCGTAGTCGCGCAGCACGCGCGCGACCAGGGCGGCATCGCCGGTGTCACCGGTAACGAGATCGCCATACAGCACGGCGGAGCGAAACCCCGTGGACAGGTTATCGAGCGTTACAACGCGCTCGCCCTGCTCACCGAGTTGGCGCAGTACATGACTTCCGATATAGCCGGCGCCGCCGGTTACTAGGACTGTGCCCATCGTTCATTCCGTGTTATGTGCAGTGGGTGAGGGGAATCATACCGAACCGGACGCAAGAAACCTTGCATCAGTCCTCAGGAAAATCCTGAAGGCCTGAGTGCTGTGATTCCCGTCGCAAATGCGCCAGTTCAGCTTCGCTAGTCTCACGCCCGAGTGCAGGTGTGTTGGGTGCACCGTGCGGGCGCAGCAGATTAAGTAAGGCGCACTCACTTTTTGTCGCTGCACAGCGACGCAGGCTAGGTGGTCAATATTGTCAACGCGGCGATAATGCGCACGCAGGATATGAATCAGGGGAATCGGGTCTGACTAGGCTTTGATTCAAGTGTAAACGGCAAACCCGTCGCGAGGCGGGGACGCAAAGCTTCCGGTCTCTAGAGAGACAGCGGGGTTGCCACATGAGTGCTATGAAAATTCTGGCGGCCGCAGTGCTAGCCCTTTCGCTGACGGCCTGTCAGGAAGACAAGCCCAGTGATGCGGGAACAACGCAAGCGCCTCCGCCGGCCCCCATTAATCAAGCGCCCAGTATCGGTGGGTTGCCTGCCGAAGCCGCAATCGTGGCCGGCGATTCCTTTCAGGTGACGCCGACAGCGACGGATCCTGAAAACGATCCCATGACTTTTGAGGTGACCAATAAGCCGGCCTGGGCGACCTTCAGTGAATCGACTGGAGTCCTGTCAGGCATTCCCGGCGAAAACAATGTGGGTACCTACGAGAACGTACAGATTTCGGTCAAGGACCGGACAAGCACTACGCGCGGCAATCCATTCCGCGTCCGCGTCAATGCTCGGACTGTGACACCGCCGCCGCCGCCTGCCAATCGTGCGCCGGTCATCAGTGGCAGTCCGGCGACGGCTGGGCGCGAGGGGTTGGCCTACACCTTTACGCCATCGGCCAGCGATCCTGATGGCAACGCCCTGGGATTCAGCATAAGCAACAAGCCGGCCTGGGCGGCATTCAGTGTCAGCAGCGGCCAACTCTCGGGTACGCCGCCGGCGGGCGCTGCGGGAAATTTCCAGAACATCGTGATCTCAGCCAGCGATGGCAACCTGTCGGCGTCGTTGCCGGCATTTTCGATCAGTGTTTCTGCCAACCGCGCGCCAGCGATCAGCGGGTCGCCTGCGACCGTAGTTACCGCAGGCCAGTCCTATTCCTTCACGCCGGCCGCCAGCGATGCTGACGGCAACGCACTCACTTTCAGTATTGCCAATCGTCCGAGCTGGGCTACGTTCAATAGCGGCACTGGTCGACTCTCAGGCACGCCAACGGCTGCACAGGCGGGGACCTACGCGAATATCCAGATCCGGGTCACTGATAGCCTGGCGACAACTTCTCTGCCTGCATTCCAGATCGTGGTGGATTCGGGTAATCGTGCGCCTGTCATTTCCGGAAGCCCGGCAACGTCCATTGTTGAGGGCCAGGCGTATTCATTCACGCCGACGGCGTCGGATCCTGATGGCAACGCGCTGACCTTCAGCATTGCCAACCGGCCCAGCTGGGCGACCTTCAGTACAACCACAGGTCGACTGTCGGGAACCCCGGGCGCCGGTACGGTCGGGAACTACGCCAACATCCAGATCAGTGTCAGTGATAACGTGCAGCAGGCCTCCCTGTCGCCCTTCGCGATCTCGGTCCAGCAGGCAGCCAATGGTCAGGCCACGCTGAGCTGGGCGGCGCCGACTACGCGTTCCGACGGATCACCGCTGACCAACCTGGCCGGCTACAAACTTCGCTACGGCAATGCCGCGGGCACCTACCCGAACACGATTACTGTCAGCAATCCGGGTATCACGACCTACATGGTCGAAAACCTGGCCGCCGGGACCTATTACTTCGCAATCGCTTCGTACGATTCGGCTGGTGTTGAGAGCATCAACTCCAGCCCGGTCTCCAAGACGATTCCCTGATTTCATGTGTGTGGTCCGGGGCCTCGGCAGGCAGTGTTGCCTGTCGGGGCCTTTTCTTCTAGATGTACGAAAAGTTTGTCGTGAATTCTTACAATTCTGGGTCCATTCGCCATGTCGCTTTGGCTAAGTTATTGAATATATTGAAGTGGCACGCTTGTTGCTCCATACCGTGTGACACATCCACTTTGTGTTTTCATTTCAGGGGCAAGGGACATGCGAAAGATCATCTGGCTGGCTGCGGCTCTGGCGATGGCGCTGCCGATGCTGGCTTCGGCAACTCCGGTCAGCTACCGGTTCTACTGCACGGCGTCCAGCGGTCCGACGACGGCGGTGCCCAACAGCGCGACCTTCGTGCGTCCTTCGGGCACGGGCTGCACTGACGTAGTTGCAGATACGCTGAGCTACACGCTTGGTTCGGTTGGCATGTCGGTGACTTCATCGACTAGCCCGAACTCAGGCAACAACGGCGTCATCCAGGACAACGCGCCTGCCTGGGGTGGCCTCGGCGCCAATGGCGGCACTGCTGGTGACAACATCGGGGCCGGCGAGTGGCTCAGGCTGAGCTTCACGGAGTCGGTCAACCTGACAGGGCTTTTCGCGTTTCGCGATCACGGCCGTGCCAGCGCTTCGCAGTACTTTGACTACAGCACTGATGGCACGACCTGGGGCAGCGCATCGTTCAACCCCCTGGACTGGGTGTCGTTGAACCTGACCAGCTCCAATTTCTGGTTTCGCTATGGCGCTGATTGCCGGACGATCAACAACAATGATTGCCGCTTCTATGTGAGCGCCATTCGCCTGGAGCAGACGTCTGTGCCTGAGCCCACCACCCTGGCCCTGCTTGGCCTCGGCCTCCTGGGTATTGGCTTCTCGCGCCGTCGCGCCTGAACCTGCAATCTATCGCTTGATAGGGAAGGGCCCCGGTCTCCGGGGCCTTTTCTTTTGTCGCGGCCATGCGGGCGGCAGATAATGCCGCATGACCACATCGTTTGAATTGCTCTCACCCGATACCGTCATTGATGCCATCGAAGCTGCGGGCTTGCCCTGCGATGGGCGGGTACTGGCGCTGGGCAGCTACGAAAACCGTGTCTACCAGGTCGGCATCGAGGAGGGCGAACCGGTTGTCGCCAAGTTCTACCGCCCGGGACGCTGGAGCGACGAAGCGATCCTTGAGGAGCATGACTTCGCCCTCGAATTGGCGCGGGCAGAAATCCCCGTTATCGCGCCCCTCGCACCGCGGCAAGGGGACAAGGCGACGCTGCTGCACCATGAGGGATTTCGCTACGCCATCTACCCGCGCCGTGGCGGGCAGTGGCCGGAGCTCGGCACCAGTGATGACCGCGAATGGATAGGCCGCTTCCTCGGCCGTATCCACCTGATCGGTGCAAGCCGCACGTTTGCACACCGGCCGCGATTGTCGGCTCAGGCGCTGGGTCGAGACTCCTACGAGTACCTGCTGTCGGAAGAGCGCATTCCTGAATACGTCGCGCACCGCTATGAGCGCGTGGCCGGCGAGCTGCTCGACCTGGTCGAGGACAAGTTCGAACTCGTAGGCCCCTATCGAAACATCCGCATTCATGGCGACTGCCATCGCAACAACGTGCTGTGGACCGATGCCGGCCCGCATTTTGTGGACCTGGATGACTGCATGACCGGTCCTGCGGTTCAGGACCTGTGGATGCTGCTCGCCGGTAACGCCGAGGAGATGAAGGCCCAGCTCAAGGACATCCTCGAGGGCTATTCACAGTTTGCGGACTTTGACCATGAGCAGGTGATGCTGATCGAACCACTGCGTGCCCTGCGCATGATCCACTACACAGCGTGGCTGGCGCGGCGCTGGCATGATCCGGCGTTTCCCAGGGCCTTCCCGTGGTTTGGCGAAGTGCGCTACTGGGAGCACCATGTCAGCGAGTTGGAGGAGCAGTTGTTCACACTTGAGCGTGGCTGATGCGGAAATGGGGTGGTGATGTGCTAGATTTCGACCTCGAAAGCAGCTTTCCTGCTGCCGTCAGAGGCCTTGCATGAATCGCTCACTGCTTGCTGCAACGGTCTTGGGTATTTCGCTGACCGCCTGCGGTGGTGGTGGCGGTGGTGGTGGAGGTGGCGCTCCTCCCGTCACCGGTACCATCAATCTGAGTGGCCGCATCACTTTTGATCATCCGTCGATCAACGTGGGCAGCCAGACCCTGAATTTCACCACCCTGGATCGTCGCCCGGCGCGCGGCGTGGTCGTAGAAATCCTGCGCAGTTCAGATAGCAGCGTGCTCGTCGCCACCACCACGGACAGCAATGGCGATTACGCCGCCAGCTTTGCCTCCACCTCGTATCGGGTGCGCGCCAAGGCGCAGATGCAGCGCGCGGGCGCGGGCAGCTTCGACTTTCGGGTAGTGAACAACACCGCGGGTAATGCCCTATACGTGCTCGACAGCAGCATCATCACTCCGACCACCAGCGCCGTGGTCACCAACCTCAACGCGGCCACAGGCTGGGGCGGCGCCAGCTACACGGGTACTCGCGCGGCGGCCCCGTTCGCGCTTATGGACATGATCTGGCGCGCAAAGGAGTTGATCCTGGCTGCAGAGCCAACACTCAACTTTCCTGCATTGAACCTGCATTGGTCGGCCACCAACCGAGCCGGTGGCTGCAATGGTCAACCCAATCCCGCCACAGGCGAAATCGGCACCTCCTTCTATCTGGACGGCACCATTCCTGCGGGTGGGGTTTGCCCCTCGGTGCCGCCGGGCATCTACATCCTCGGCGATGCCAGCGGAAACATGGATGACGATACGGACGAGTTTGATCCCTCAGTGATTGCCCATGAGTTGGGCCACTACTACGAGGACAAGTTTTCGCGCAGCGACAGCATGGGCGGGCCACACGGGCTGGATTCCAAGCTGGACTTGCGCATCGCGTTTTCGGAGGGCTTCGGCAACGCCTTCCAGGGGTTCGTGCTCAACAACTCCTTCTATCGCGATACCTTTGGCGCCTCCGGCAACCAGTCGTTCTCCTTCGACATGGAGGCAGATGGCAGCCGGCCGTTTGCTTCCGAAACGGGATACTTCTCCGAAGCCTCGGTGATGGATTTTCTCTGGGATGCCTTTGATTCGGTCAACGAGGCAGGCGACACCATGAGCTTTGGTTATGGGCCCATCCATACGGTCATGCGCAATGAAAACGCGACCACCGAGGCCTTTTCCAGCATCTACGTGATGGCGAGTGCACTTGCTGCGCGCAATCCTGGCACCGAGACGGCGATCCGCAACCGCCTCGCGGCCGAGGCCATATTCGGATTCGGTGACTTTGCGACTGGCGAGACCTCCTCGCCGGGCGACGCCGGGGGCCTGCCCGTGTACCACGACGTGGTCTTTGGGGCCACGCAGCCGGTGACGTCAATCAACAGTTTTGCTGATGCGGGTGACACCGAGTTTGCTTCCTACAACCGCCAGGGTGGCCGGCGCTTCCTGCGCATCGTGCAGCCGGCAACGTCCACGCTGCGCATCGAGCTCAGCGGCGGCAGCGATCCGGACTTTGCGGTGTTCCAACGCGGGGCGCAGGTCTGTGGCGGATTCTCGTCGGCCGCCGGAACCGAGACGGCCGACTGCAACGGCCTTGCCGCCGGCAGCTATGTACTGGAAGTGACCGAGTGCACGAACCTCGGCACCGTCGGCTGCGGGACGGGATCGCCCAGCCCGCGCGGCACGACCGTCATCAACGTCACGGTGACCCCACAATGAGTACCTTGAAGCGGATTTTCGGCCTGCTGACCCTGCTGACCCTGGCCGCCTGTGGTAGCCAGGCGCCAGACGCCCAGGCGCCTGGCAAGGAGCATCGACCGCATCACTACATTGGCAAGCCGCGAGCGCCTATCCAGGCGCGGCTGGTCAGCGTGCCGAGCCTGCATGCCGGCGTTCCGGCCCAACTGGTGCTGGAGGTAACGGCTGGCATGGCGGTGGATTCCCTGGAAGTGACCCTGGAAGGCGATGCCGGGCTATCCGTGATTTCGGCCAGGAGCCACAGGCTGGCGGCCCTGAGGGCCGGAGAGTCGCGCCGGATGCGACTGGACCTGACCCCCAGCTCCGGGGGCGAAAGGCGCCTGACGGCCCTGCTGACGGCCGAGGTCGCTGGCCAGCGCTATTCGCGGCCAATTTCCCTGCCATTGCCGGTTGCCGGACCCGTTACGGTTCAGCCACAGGCCGCCAAGCCAGGTCCTGAGCCTGTCCGCGACGCTACCGGTACCTTGGTCTATTCGATGGAAGCGGAAACGACGGTTCGCTAGTCTTCCCGGCCCCCTGAGGGCCTTTCGTGTACTATGCGCGCCTCTTTTTGCACCGCGAAAATCCCAAAGTGATCCAGAACTTACGCAACATCGCGATCATCGCGCACGTCGACCATGGCAAGACCACGCTGGTCGACAAACTGCTGCGCCAGTCCGGCACCCTGGACGCGCGCAAGCCGGTGACCGAGCGCGTGATGGACTCCAACGCAATCGAGAAAGAGCGCGGCATCACTATCCTCGCCAAGAACACCGCGATCCGCTGGGGCGACTATCGCATCAACATCGTCGACACGCCTGGACACGCCGACTTCGGTGGCGAGGTCGAGCGCGTGCTGTCGATGGTGGATTGTGTACTGCTGCTGGTCGATGCCGTCGACGGCCCGATGCCGCAGACGCGCTTCGTCACCCAGAAAGCTTTCGGCCACGGACTCAAGCCGATCGTGGTGATCAACAAGGTCGATCGCCCGGAAGCGCGCCCGGAATGGGTGCTGAACCAGACTTTTGACCTGTTCGATCGCCTTGGCGCCACTGAAGCGCAGCTCGACTTCCCGGTGGTCTACGCCTCGGCCTTGCGTGGCATCGCGGGACACGACCCCGCAGCAATGGCTGAGGACATGACGCCGTTGTTTGAGACCATCATTGCGCGCTGTCCGGCACCGGATGTGGATGTGGACGCCCCGCTGCAGTTGCAGATCAGCCAGCTCGACTACTCCAACTACGTTGGAGCCATTGGCATTGGTCGCATCAAGCGCGGCACGCTCAGGCGTAACTCGGCGGTCACGGTCGTTGATCGTTTTGGCGAAGTGCGCCAGGAGCGCATCGGTCAGGTCTTCGGCTTCCTCGGCCTGGATCGCGTCGAGGTCGACGAAGCGCGCGCTGGCGACATCGTGGCCTTCTCGGGCCTGGAATCGCCGAAGATTTCCGACACCGTGTGCCACCCGGAAAAGCCTGAGGGCATGGCGCCGCTGGTGGTGGACGAACCCACCATCAGCATGACCTTCGAGACCAACACCTCGCCGTTCTTTGGCAAGGAAGGCAAGTTCGTCACCAGTCGCCAGTTGCGCGAGCGGCTGATGCGCGAAACCCTGCACAACGTGGCGTTGCGCGTCGAGGAAACCGACGACCCGGACAAGTTCATCGTTTTCGGCCGCGGCGAGCTGCACCTCGGAATCCTGATCGAGAACATGCGCCGTGAAGGCTACGAGCTCGCCGTGTCGCGCCCGCGCGTGGTGGTGAAGATTGAGGACGGCCACAAGCTTGAACCCTGGGAGCAGTTGACGGTTGACGTCGAGTCGACGGCGCAGGGTGATTTGATGCAGGCCCTGGGTGAGCGCGGTGCGCAGCTCAGCAATATGGTGCCGGACGGCAAGGGCCGGGTGCGCCTGGACTACCAGATCCCGTCACGTGGACTGATCGGCTTCCAGACAGAATTTCGAACCCTGACCAGCGGCACCGGCCTGCTGTACCACGTGTTCGACCGTTTCGGCCCGGTGCTTGACAAGGTACTGGCCGAGCGCAATGCCGGCGTAATGATCTCCAATGCCCAGGGCATGGCGCTGGCTTATGCGCTGTTTAACCTGCAGGAGCGTGGGCGGATATTTATCGGCCACGGCGACGAGGTCTACGAAGGCCAGGTGATTGGCGAGTCCAGCCGCGAAGGCGACATGGTGGTCAACCCGCTGAAGGGCAAGAAGCTGACCAACATCCGCACCCAGAGCAAGGACGAAGCAGTAGTCCTGACCCCGCCGATCCGCATGAGCCTGGAACAGGCCATGGAATACATTGGCGATGACGAACTGGTCGAGGTCACGCCCAAGAACATCCGCCTGCGCAAGCGCCACTTGCGCGAGGGTGATCGCAAGCGTTCGGAACGGGCCGGCTAACCGGCAGCAGCGATGTCCCGCCGCAATTCACGGTGGTTGTCGCTGGTTTCATCGGCCTTCTGGCAGCAGAAACTGGCTGCCTGGCGCGCCGCCCGATTTGATGCGCGTCACGGCATCGAGACCAGCGCCGTTGTCGAAGTGGCGGAGATGACGGACATTGACCAGTCGCTGGCCCGTCATGCGATTCATTACGAAGCCAGCACCCTGCCAAAATTCGAGCGCGCCCTGCATGCGCTTGCCATCGACTACCCGCGTTTCACCTTCATTGACTACGGTTCAGGGAAGGGCAGGGTGCTCCTGCTTGCTGCGCAACAGCCGTTTCGTGCGGTGGTGGGCGTAGAGATGTCCAGCGCGCTCGACCAGGCTGCCGCACAGAACATTGATGCCTATCTTGCCCGCCGGCCGCTGGCGGCACCCATCAGCCGGGTTTGTGGTGACGCGCGCATGCTGGCGGTGCCCGATGGCGACCTGGTGGCCTACTTTTACAATCCGTTTGACGAATCGTTGATGCGCGAGGTCTGGAATGACTTGCGTGCCGCCTGCATGGCCAAGCCGCGCTCATTGATCGTCATGTATGTCAATCCTGCCCATCGCCTGGTGTTCGACCAGGCGCCGGAACTACGCTGTGTCTACGACGATTCTGCAGTGGTGGTTTACAGTAACCACTGAGGCTATGCGCTTGCCGGATGGCGACTCGCCACAAGAGGCCAGGGGGATTGATGCAACTTGACCATGTCTGTATTGCGGTGAAATCGATAGAACAGGCAACGCCGCGGCTCTGCAGGATCCTGGGCTACCAGCCACGCACCCGCAAGGTGAGCAACACCCGACAGCAGGTCAACGTGTTGTTCCTGCGGAAGACTGGTTCCCTGGATATCAAGTTGATCGAGCCCCACGGCCAGGAGTCTCCGCTGTGGCAATTTCTGCGCAAGGGAGAGGGGCTGCATCACCTGTGTTTCAAGGTGGCCGATGTCGCCACGGATCTTGCCGCATGCGAGGAGCGTGGCCTGAGGATCCTGGCCCAGCCGCAGCCAGGAGAGGCCTTTGAGGATCAGCTCATTGCCTTTGGGTATGCCGGCCTTGGCCTCAACATCGAGTTGATCGACACTGATCAGCGCCGCGATGTCGTTGATGACGCCGAGGTGGTCTAGCGGGATCCAGGCGGGTAGTTCTGCGTCCAGCCACTGGGTGGTAACACCCAGCATCTCCTTGATCCAGGCGCTGTCTGACAAGACGTGATTGGCATTTTCGATCACGTGGACCGTGTAGCCATGCGCCGAACGCTGGATGTCCGGGGCAAAGCGTTCCTCAAATTTCTCGCCAAAATTGAAGCGATGCCTGTCGCCGGCACTGAACACCAGCAGGATTGGCCGCCTGGTCTTCAGCAGCGCAAGGAACGCTGGAGCAAATAGCGGATTGGCGTTGTCCGGCGTGGCGTCGCTTACTGCTGCCGCAGGCTGTGGCTTTTCCGGGAGTATCAGCTGGCGCAGGGCCTTCCATATCAGCTTGTATCCGGATTGGCCGCTCAGGAACCTGAGCCAGGACTTGGGGTCCAGCATGCGACGCAGGTAACTGCGACCTTCCTGCTTCAATTGACCGCGCGTCAGGAAGCGGTCGAAATTCTCGGCTCCGCCTTCCAGGGTGCTGGGTAATCCAATGCCCAGCAGCGAATGCACCCGCGCATCGCGGTGGGCGGTAAGCAATGCGCTGATCGAGCCACCACACAGGCCGGAGCCGACGAAGCGCTGGATACCGATGATGCGCCTGCATCCAGTCCATTGCCGCCAGGGTGTCGTCGACATAGCGACCGCCCTGAATGCTGTTGTACATATCGGCCATTACGCGTTCCGACAATTCGCCTGCGGAGTCGCCCAGGCCGTAGTAGTCAAAGCGCAGCACGTGGAAGCCGAGCTCCACCAGTGGTCCGGCCAGCTTCAGGTAGAGCCGATGCGGGCCGACACGGCCCTTGATGCCCGGGGAAAGCAATAGCACACAAACGCCGCGCGCCTTGTCGGGTGCGGGCTCATGCAGCATGCCGTGCAGCATCAGTCCTTGTTTGTTCGGGAAACTGATGGCGTTGAAGGCGCTCATGGCCGTGCTCCAAGCCAGCTTGTCGTTACCGCGAAAAGGTCATCGGCGCGCTGGTAGAAAACCTTGATCTCCTTCCAGAAGGGTTCTTCAACCGCGCAGTCCAGCCTGGCATTCGGACAGCGGGCGACCAATTCGCTGAGGGCAGGGCGCGGCGCTGCCGGACGCGGCGTAATGGAGACAATCTGCGTGGCGACGGTACTGCGCGTAAGCAGATCCGGAAGGTTTAGTGCCGAGACCTGTCGAAAGAGCGGCTCCGCCAATTCATAGCCCTCGATGTTGACGGTTTCGCCACGCTCCAGGCGCTGCGTCAGCAACTCGCGGCCTTCAATGACCTTGCCGTGAATCGCCATCTGTGCGGCGAGGTTTGAGCGCAGCAGGGTCTGCATGTAGTCCGTGCCACTGGTTGCCGGGTCCCACAGCACCAGGCGATCAATATCTTGCCGGCCATCGGCGGCAAGCGCGGCAATGCTGGCGCCCAGGCGCAAGCCAAGCAGGGTCACGACCTGCACCCCGGGCACCAGGCGCTTGAGCGCCTCAATCGCTGTGGCTACGTCTTCGACGCGGGTATTGAGGTCTGACTGCTCGAATGCCCGGTCGCTGTCGCCCTCACCACGATAGTCGAAGCGCAGCACGGCGTAGCCCTGGGTGGCCAGTTCCCGGGCGAAGCTGACAAAGACCCGGTGGGCCCAGAGCTTTTCCTCTGCCAGCGGGGAACAAAGCACGATGCCGCCTCGGCAGGGGGCCTCTGGGCGGTGCAGGAAGGCAAAAAGGCGCTCACCACTGGTAGCAAGAAAATGGGGCTCTTCATTCATCTGTGGGGTCTTGGGCGGCTTTTGGGATGGCCGCGCATGATATCCCGTTATTTACCGCTGGGCAGGGCCTGCTGTTTCGCGACCCGGGTCACGGTTAGGGCTGGGGGTTATCCCTACCATTTCCTGCATTACGTCGCATGAAGCGTGCGGCGCAGGGATGCATGGGGTCGCCGTGGCGATGAAGGATCCAGGAAACGTTGTCTGGCTCAATCCGGGAGCAGTGGCCCCGGTGACAACGCCCGTGACGTCGCCCAGCGAGGGCGAGAACCTGCATCCGTTGCTTGAGGATCAACTGATGGAGGCCGCGGATGCCTCCGGCAAGCTCCAGCTCAAGCGCTTCATTGAAATCGTCAGCCGCCAGTACGGCGCCTACGAAACCTACAACGCCAGCCTTGAGACAGTCATGCAGTTGGCCTCGGATGAGTCCAGTGCCGTAGCCGAACGACTTGAGCGCGAAGGCGCCACCAAGCTGCAGGCGATCCTGGACCACGTCAAGGATTGCATCCTGGCCTGCGATGAGCAGGGCCGCATTGAAAGCATGAACCGCACGGCCGAGCGCTTCTTCGGGGTGCGCCAGAACAACTTGCTGACCCAGCCGCTGTCACGACTACTGCCCGAACTGGCCGGAAGCGACGGCATGGTCGTGGCCCTGGAAGCACTCGCAGCAGCGCAGCAAGACTTGCATAACGACCTGGCGGCGCGGGAAACCGTGGCGAGGAATCCCAGTGGCGCGCTGATGCCGGCCGAAGTGCTGGTCAGCCGCATGAAGGTCAAGACGCGGGTCACCTACATTGTCTGCATTCGTGACATCGGTGAGCGTTCGCGTGCCGAGGCAGCGCTCAAGAACAGCGAGGCGCGCTATCGCGTGCTGGTCGAGGCAGCGCCGGAAGCGGTGGTGGTTTATGACGCGGAGTCCAACCGCTTCATTGACTGCAACGAGAACGCTGCAGAGTTCTTCCGCATGACGCGCGAGCAACTGCTGTCGGTAGGCCCGGCAGAGGTCAGTCCGCCGCTGCAGGCCGACGGCCGCGCGTCGTTTGGCATCGCCCGCGGCTTCATTGACGAGGCGATGGCGGGTGGCACGCCGGTGTTTGAGTGGCTGCATCGGGACGCCCAGGGCAATGACATTCCCTGTGAAGTCCGCCTGGTGCGCCTGCCCAGCGCCCAGGGCCACCAGCTGCGCGCCAGCATCCTTGATATCAGCGAACGCAAGCGCAACGACAATATTGCAATTGGCGAGAGAAGGGCGCTGGAGCGCATTGCCTCCAGCAACAGCCTGTCCGGGGCGCTGTGCGCGATCATCGAGGTCGTCGAGAGCGTCATGCCCGGGGCCTTGTGCTGCGTGCGTACCTACGACGCCGCGCGCCGTGTCCTGCAGCACGCGGTGGGACCAAGCTTGCCGCGCGAATACGTGATGATCATGGACGAGATTCCGGCGGAGATCCGCTTTGGCTCCTGCGCCGCAGCCATTGCCCTGCAGCGCCAGATCATTGTGCCGGACATTTCCAAGGACGCTTTCTGGGAGTACCGGCGCGATGCTGCCCTGAACGCTGACATTCATGCCTGCTGGTCCACGCCGATCCAGGGCTCTGATGGCCGCCTGCTGGGTACCTTTGCCACTTACCTGCAGCGCACCGGGCTGCCGTCACGCCGCGACCTCGAGCTGATATCGCGCATGACGCAGCTGGTGCGCATTGCGATTGAGCGGCGCCGCGCTGAAGAGGCGTTGCGTGCCAGCGAGAGCCGCTACCGCGGCCTGTTCGATAACGTGGTGGAAGGTGTCTACCAAGTGACCATGGAAGGCCAGCTGATCTCGGCCAACCCGGCGCTGATCAGCATGCTGGGCTACGAATCACTCGATCAATTGCTGGCGCTGGGCCCGACCACTGGCCTGTACCCCGATCCGGAGCAGCGCAACCGGCTGATCAAGCAGTTGCTTGCGAATGGCGAATTGGTGGAAGTGGAATACGAATTGCAGTGTGGTGACGGTGTCATTATCACCGTCAGCGAGAACGCGCGGTTGATTCGCGACGAAGCCGGTCGCCCGGTCGGCTTTGAAGGCACGCTGACCGACATCAGCGAGCGCAAGCGCACGGAGCAGCGCCTGTTCCAGGAAATGGAGCGGGCGCAGGTGACCCTGCAGTCCATTGCGGATGCCGTAGTGACCACCGATCGCGAGGGCGTTATCGACTACCTGAATCCGGTGGCCGAGAAGCTGACCGGCTGGGGTGCAGACGAGGCGGTGGGCAAGCCCGTATCGCTGGTCGTGCGGCTGACGGATGGCAAGACTGGCGCGCCGATCGAGGATCCGGTTGGGCGTGCGCTGGTACACGGCGATCCAGTCGCCCTGGCCGACAACACCGTGCTGGTCAGTAGGCGCCGGGCCGAAGTACCGATCCAGGCCACGGCATCGCCCATTCGCGATCGCCAGGGTTCGGCGGTGGGCGCGGTGGTGGTATTCAGCGATGTCAGTCGCGAGCGGCGCATGAAGCGCCTGCTGTCCTACCAGGCCGCGCACGATGCGCTGACCGGGTTGATCAACCGCCGCGAGTTTGAGGTGCGCATCAATGCCGCACTGGAATTCGTACGGCGCGATGACACCATGCGCTGCGCACTGATTTACGTGGACCTCGACCAGTTCAAGATGGTCAACGACACCTGCGGGCATCCCGCAGGCGACCAGCTGTTGCGTCAGGTCACCGGCCTGCTGCAGTCACGAATCCGTGTCAACGACACGCTCGCGCGCCTCGGCGGCGACGAATTTGGCGTGCTGCTGGAGCACTGCTCACTTGAACAGGCGATGCGGATTGCGGATTCGCTGCGGCAGACCATTCGCGACCTGCGCTTCACCTGGGGCGGCAATACACTGCAGATCGGTGCCAGTATCGGCATTGTCGAAATGACGGGGTCCACCGAGAGCGTGGCCAGCCTGATGTCGGCCGCCGACATGGCTTGCTATGGCGCCAAGGATGGCGGTCGTAATCGGGTGCAGGTCTACGACCCGGCCAGCGCCTCGGCCAAGCACCGCGAAATGCGTTGGGTGTCGAGCCTGACCACCGCGCGCGACGAGAATCGCCTGGAGTTGTATTTCCAGCCGATCGTGCCGGTGGCCAAGAATGCTGACCCGCGCCCGCACTACGAGCTGTTGTTGCGTCTGCGCGATGACAAGGCCGGTTTGGTGTTGCCGGGAGAATTCATTCCTGCGGCGGAGCGCTACAACCTGATGCCCCTGCTGGATCGATGGGTGGTCGAGAAGGCGCTGCGTGACCTGGTGCCTTCGCGCAAGTCGGGGGTGGAGGAGGCGCGCTTCACCGTGGCCGTTAACCTCTCGGGCACTACGCTGTCGGATCCGGGCTTCCTCGAGTACCTGATCGATATCCTCGACGAATATGAGCCGACACCCGGGGTGCTGTGCTTCGAGATCACCGAGACCGCGGCGATTGCCAACCTGGCAAGCGCGAGCTTCATCATGCGTGAGCTTGCCAGTCGCGGCTGCCTGATGGCGCTGGATGACTTCGGCAGCGGCCTGTCATCGTTTAATTACCTGCGCACGCTGCCGGTGCATTACCTGAAGATCGATGGCCAGTTCGTGCAAAACGTGGCCACCGACCCGGTGGATCGCAGCATGGTCGAGGCCATCGTGCAGGTAGGGCGTGCCATTGGCATTGCCACCGTGGCCGAGCGGGTCGAGACCGAGGCCGTTTACAAGACCTTGCAGGAAATCGAGGTGGGCTACGCCCAGGGATTCCTGTTCGGCAAGCCCGCAGCGCTGTCGGAATTTCCGCACAAGAAAGGCGCCTGAGCGCTGCGAGGTCCTGAGCGAGCCCCTACAATAGGCCCATGCCTGGTGCCTTTGAATTCATTGACGTAGCAAATCCTGCTCCCTGCCTGCTGGTCTGCGACCACGCCAGTCGGGATATTCCGTCGCAATTTGGCACGCTGGGCATTGCCGAGGCAGAGACCTGGGGACACATTGCCTGGGATATTGGCGCAGGTGACCTTACGCGAGAGTTGTCGCAGCGCCTGGGGGCGACCGCGATCCTGAGCAACTGGTCGCGGCTGGTCATTGATTGCAACCGGCGCCTTGATCATCCGACCTCATTCATCCAGCAGAACGATGGCATTACCATCACCGGCAACCATGGTCTCTCCGCCGAGGACCGTGCCTGGCGCATCAGCAATATTTTTGATCCCTATCACCAGGCGATTGCTGCCGAGCTCGATCGCCGGCAGCACAGCGGCGTGAATACGGCACTGGTTTCCATCCACAGCTTCACCCCACACCTGGAAGGTCAGGCGCGGCCCTGGCATGTCGGCATCCTGTGGGACCGTGACGACCGCCTGCCGGCACCAGTGATCCGCAAGCTGCGCGAGGTGGAGGGCCTGCTGGTGGGGGACAACGAGCCATACTCGGGCCGCCATCCCACCGACTACACCGTGCACATGCATGGCGCGCGGCGCGGGCTTGCGCATATCGCCTTCGAGGTGCGGCAGGACTTGCTGTGCACCGCAGAAGGCGTGGCCTACTGGGGGGAATTGCTGGCCGGTGTGCTGGCGCCCTGCCTGGCGGATCCTGCGCGCTTGAAGCGGCGAGTCACGGACACCGTCGGCGCATGAGCAGGCTTTCACGCCGCCTGTGCGTCGCGCCGATGATGGATTGGACCGACCGGCACTGCCGCTATTTCCTGCGGCTGTTTTCCCCGCGCATGCTGCTCTATACCGAGATGGTGGTGGCCCAGGCCATCCTGCGCGGCGATCGCCAGTACCTGCTGGGCTTCGATCCTGCGGAGGCACCGCTGGCATTGCAGCTGGGGGGTTCCCATCCCGGCCAGCTGGCCGAGGCGGCGGGCATTGGCGAGTCCTACGGCTACGACGAGATCAACCTCAATGTTGGCTGCCCAAGTGATCGCGTGCAGGGCGCGCAGTTCGGCGCCTGCCTGATGGCGAAGCCGGCCCTGGTTGCGGAGTGCGTGCAGGCCATGAAAAGTACCGTGTCCATTCCGGTCACGGTGAAGTGCCGCATCGGTATTGATGACCACGACGACTATGCCTTCCTGGCACGGTTTGTCGAGGCGGTGGCGGGCGCGGGTTGCCAGACGGTGATCATCCATGCGCGCAAGGCGATCCTGCAGGGGCTCTCGCCCAAGGAGAATCGCGAGGTGCCGCCGCTGAATTACCCGCGCGCCTGGCAGGTCAAGCGCGACTACCCAAAGCTCGAGGTGATCGTCAATGGCGGGCTCAAGAGCGCTGCGCAGGTGGCCGAGCAGCTGGCACAAGTGGATGGCGTGATGCTGGGGCGCGAGGCCTACCACAACCCGCAATTGCTGCCGGAGCTGCACCGCCTGGCCTTCGGCGATGACTTCGAGGCGCCCACGGCAGCAGCGATCGTCGAGCGCATGCGTGACTACGCGGCGCGCGAGACCGCGCTTGGCACGCCGCTGCGGGCCATTACCCGCCACATGCTGGGCATGTTCGCTGGTCGCCCCGGGGCACGGGCCTGGCGGCGCACGCTGAGTGAGGGTGTCGGCCGGGGCGGCGCTACGCCGCTGCTGCTGCAGGCCGCCCTGCGCGCGGCGAATGCTGCGCCCTGAGTCGCATCGCTAACCTGCGCGCAGTGACAGTGGCGCATTGAGGTAGCGGGCCAGGCGCTCGGGGCCTTGCCCGGCACGGGCCCCCAGCAAGCCGTAGACGATGTCGACATCAAGCCAGGCCGGCACCGGCGCGAGCCCCAGCGAGGCAGCCGCGCTGCTGAAGCGCCAGTCGGCCGGCCCCGCACACAGGCTGCCGCGCACCGGGTTGAGCAGGATGTAGCGCACCACCTCCAGCAGGTAGGGATCGCGATTCACCCGCATCAGCTGATGTTGTTCCTGGAATAGCGGTTGCTGTTGTCGGTGGCGGCGCTGGAACGACTCGGCGTAGCGGGCCGATAGCCACTGCATGCCAAACTCCAGCCTGGTTTCGGGTGCGCTGATCAGCAAGTGCAGATGGCCGGTCATCAGGCAATAGGCCAGGCAGCGCCATTGCTGGCTGTGGCAGGTGCTGACAAAGAGTTGTTGCCAGCGTTGCCGGTCCACGTGATCGCGAAAAATCGCGCGCCGGTTGAGGCCCCGGACGATCACGTGATGGAGGGAATCGGCGCTGTCCTGATCAGCTCGACGAAGCACGGGCGTCCTTGTATGGACCAAGTCCAGAGCCTGGGCCAGCGCCTCGGAGAGGGTGCTGCCGATTTCGCGTGGGAGTAGCCGATAAGGGGGTGCGGGGCGAGTGGGGTGTCAGCTTGGCGGTCCGGGCCCTATAATCACCCGCGCCTGGCCGCTGATTTCCGGGCGGTCATGGAATAAGCCGAGATGGGTAAAGACAAGGACCTGGTCATCTTGTTCGCAGACGTGGTCGGCAGCACTCGATTATTCGAGCTGCTGGGCGACATGGTGGCCCGTGACAAGGTCGCCCTGTGCGTGGAGATCATGCGCAATGCCACCGAACAGCATGGCGGCAGCGTGGTCAAGACCATGGGCGACGAGATCCTCGGTATCTTCGAGGACTGCGACGCGGCCATGGAAGCCGCCGTGCAGATGCAGACCGACATCAGCAGCCATGAGGGGCTGGACATCAGTGGCCAGCAGGTGAACATCCGCATTGGTTGCCATTATGGATCGGTGGTGCTGGAGTCGCGCGACGTGTTCGGCGCGGCAGTGCATACCGCCAACCGCATGACCAGCCAGGCCAAGGCCAGCCAGATCATGATTACCGATGCCATCCACGGGCGCCTGTCGCCGTTGTGGCTGGGCGTCTGCCGCCAGGTGGATGTGGCCGTGCCACGCGGGCAACAAGGCGAAGTCACCATGTTCGAGGTTCTGTGGCAGCAAGGTGATGCCACCAGCATGCTGCCGCAGATCTCCACTATTTCTGAGAGCCACACGCCGTTCTCAATCCGCTTGCGCTACCAGGGAATCGAGCTAGTGCTGGATGACCGCGATCGCAAGTCTGCAACGCTCGGGCGTGGCCAGGAAAATGACCTGGTGGTGAAGGGCAACCTGGTCTCGCGCCTGCATGCCCGCATCGAGGCAGGCAAGAATCGCTTCATGCTGGTGGATGAGAGCACCAATGGTTCGTTCGTGCAGCCCAACGAGGGTGAGCACGCATTCGTGCGGCGCGATTCCGTATCGCTGCGCGGCAGCGGGGTAATCGGCTTCGGGCGCGTACCCGAGGCGGATTCATTCCATACCGTTGAATACGACTGCCTCGAGGGATCGGCCGCCCCGCGCTGATCAGTAGCTCAGGCTTCGCCCAGTCGCTGTGCAACCTGGCTCAGTTCCTGCTTCAGGCGCTGAGGCGTCCGCGGCGCGAAGCTGTCGAGATACTCGGCAATCTCCATCATCTCCTTGCGCCAGGCCTCTTTGTCCACCGACAGCAGTTCCTTAACGGTGGCCTCGCCCAGAGCCAGGCCGCCAAGATCCAGCGCATCCGGTTCCGGCACCTGGCCTATCGGTGTTTCCTGTGCCGCAACACGCCCCTGGGAACGGTTGATGATCCACTCCAGCACGCGCAGGTTTTCGCCAAAGCCTGGCCACAGGAAGCGGCCATCGGCATCACGCCTGAACCAGTTGACCTGGAAGATGCCGGGCGGGCGTTCTACCTGCTCGCCGAGGCTCAGCCAGTGTTGCCAGTAGTCGCCGAAGTTGTAGCCGGCGAAGGGCTTCATGGCCATCGGGTCACGGCGTACCACGCCCACGCTGCCGGTGGCGGCCGCGGTGGTTTCTGAGGCCATGCCTGCGCCGACCAATACGCCGTGGGCCCAGTCACGTGCCTGGAACACCAAGGGTGCCAGGGTGCGACGCCGGCCACCAAAGAGGATGGCGCTGATCGGCACACCGCTGGGCGCATCCGCCTTGCTGGAATAGCTGGGGTTCTGTTTCGCCGAGACGGTGAAACGTGAATTCGGGTGTGCAGCGGGCCCGTTGGTCGCGTCATAGGGTCGGCCCTGCCAGTCGATGGCGGGCGCGCCTTCGTCGAGTCCCTCCCACCACGGCTGGTTGTCGGCAGTGAGGGCGACGTTGGTAAAAATGGTGTCGTGGCGAATCATGTCGTTCGCATGGCGATTGGTCTTCGGGTTGGTACCCGGCACCACGCCGAAGTAACCCGCTTCCGGGTTGATCGCCCACAGTCGCCCATCCGGGCCCGGCTGCAGCCAGGCAATGTCGTCACCCACGGTCCAGATCTTCCAGCCGGGCATGGAGGCAGGCGGTATGAGCATCGCCAGGTTGGTCTTGCCGCAGGCGGAGGGGAAGGCGCAGGCGAGGTAGTGGGTCTCGCCCTCGGGATTCTCCACGCCAACGATCAGCATGTGCTCGGCCAGCCAGCCCTCCTGTCGCGCCTGCCAACTGGCGATGCGCAGGGCATGGCACTTCTTGCCCAGCAGCGCGTTGCCACCGTAGCCAGAGCCGAAGCTCTGGATCTCCAGCGTCTCGGGGAAATGCATGATGAAGCGACGCTGGGGATCGAGTTCGCCCAGCGAGTGCAGCCCCTTCACAAAGGCGCCATCACGACCAATGCGCTCCAGGGCCGCACGGCCCATGCGCGTCATGAGCCGCATGTTGGCAGCGACATAGGCGCTGTCAGTGATCTCGACGCCACAGCGCGAGTAGGGCGAGTCAATGGGGCCCATGCAGTAGGGAATGACGTACAAGGTGCGTCCCTGCATGCAGCCCGCGAACAGCGCGTTCATGCGGCTGCGCGCCTCGGCCGGTGCCAGCCAATGGTTGTTGGGTCCGGCGTCCTCTTGTTTGTCGGTACAGACAAAGGTCAGGTGTTCAACCCGCGCGACATCCGAAGGATCGGAGCGGTGCAGGTAGCAGCGCGGGTGCGTCTCGGGGTTCAAGGGCAGCAAGTCGCCACTGGCGAGCATCAGCTTCAGCAGCGACTGGTACTCGGCATCCGTGCCATCACACCAGTGAATGCGCGCGGGCAAGGTCAGGCGGGCAACTTCGTCGACCCACTGGCGCACGGCCGCAGGGGCATCCATTGGAGACTCGTTTCCGTTCAAAAAACTGCCCATGCATCCCTCAGGTGAACGACGCTTATCAGCCGCCTGGCCGGTTCAGGTGCCGGCGGGTATGGCTTCTGCGTCCGGATTTCTTGTGCGGCGCGCAGTATAGGCGAAACAGGCGGGAAAGAGCCCGAAAAACTGCGCTGGCGACAGCTGTGAAAGTATGCAAAAGCCGTTGAATTTATTGTAAATAACCTTGAGACTGCCACGATGTCCAGTTCCGGTGAATACGCGCGAATCCTGGGGCCCTCAGGGCCCCTGGCACGGGTCATTGAGGGTTTCGAGAGCCGCCGCGAACAGCAACAGATGGCTGACTGGGTCGGCGAAACGCTGGAGGCCAAGGGCATGCTTGCGGTGGAGGCGGGTACCGGCACCGGCAAGACCTTTGCCTACCTGGTGCCGGCACTGCTTTCGGGGCGTCAGGTCATCATCTCCACCGGCACACGCACGCTGCAGGACCAACTTTTTCATCGCGACCTGCCAATGGTGTGCGGCGCCATTGGTCGCCCGGCTCATGTTGCCTTGTTGAAGGGGCGTGCCAATTACCTGTGCCGGCATCGGCTCAATCTGGCGGAGTCGACACCCAGCCTGCCCGGCATGGAAGCACCGGCGGCGCGCAGCGTTGCCAGGATCAGGCGTTGGTCACGCGATACCAAGAGCGGTGACCTGTCAGAGGTCAGTGGTCTCAAGGATGGCGACCCGGTCTGGGCCGCGGTCACCTCGACGCGCGATAATTGCCTCGGTGGCGAGTGTGCGGAATACCAGCGCTGCCATGTTGTTGCCGCACGTCGTGAAGCCCAGGCCGCGGATATCGTGGTGGTCAATCATCACTTGCTGCTGGCCGACCTGGCCCTGAAGGAAGATGGCTTCGGTGAACTGCTGCCGGGCACCGAGGCGCTGATCCTGGACGAGGCCCACCAGGTCCCGGAAATCGCTGCGCAGTTCTTTGGCTTGTCGGCCTCCAGCCGCCAGGGACTGGCCTTGCTGCGTGACGTGGTGGCGGAGCTGACCCGTGCGGGCCTGGCCAGCCAGGCCTTTGCTGCGCAGATCAAGCAACTGGAGCAGTCCTGGAACCAGGCGCAATCCGCGTTGCCGGACGCATCGTTACGTGTCGAAAACCTGGAACTGCCAGATGCTTTCCTCGAGTCGCTGCACGACATCGTCGCTGCGCTGGGCCAACTGGGCGAGATGCTCACTGCGGCCGATGCTGAAGACGCAGGCCTCAAGCAATGCCGGCGTCGTGCGACCAGTCTTGCCGAGACGCTCCAGGCCCTGCTCGACGTCACCAGCGAGCAGGGCGTGCGCTGGGCCGAAACCAGTGGGCGCACATTCTCCTTCTCGTTCACGCCGTTTGAAGTTGCACAGAAGCTGGGCGAACTGATGAAGGCGCGTGGCTGTGCCTGGATCTTCACCTCGGCGACGCTCGCGGTCGGGGATGACTTCCGTCACTTCCTTGGTCGCATCGGTGCCGAGGGCGCAAAGACGCTACGCATCGACAGCCCGTTTGATTTCGGCAGCCAGGCCCTGTTGTACCTGCCCCAGGGCATGCCGGAACCGGCTGACCCGACTCACACCACGGCGGTGGTCGAGGCCGCGCTGCCTTTGATCGAGGCTGCGGGCGGGCGCACCTTCCTCCTGTTCACCAGCCATCGCGCGCTGCGCGAAGCTGCCCGCTTGCTGCAGGATCGAGAGGACTTCGCCGGACGCTATCCCTTGTTGATCCAGGGTGACCAGCCGCGAGAATCATTGCTGGCGCAGTTTCGCGAGCTTGGCAATGCCGTGCTGCTGGGCAGCGCCAGTTTCTGGGAAGGCGTTGACGTGCGTGGCCATGCCCTCGCCGTGGTGGTCATCGACAAGCTGCCCTTCGCTGCGCCAGATGATCCGGTGCTGCGTGCGCGGCTCGATGGTATTCGCCGGCGTGGTGGCAATCCCTTCCACGAGTACCAGTTGCCGCAAGCTGCGCTTGCACTGAAGCAAGGCTTTGGTCGCTTGATCCGCGATCGCGACGATTTTGGCGTGGTCGCCATTTGTGACCCGCGTCTGCGCAGCCGCAGTTACGGACGCACTTTTGTGGCAGCCTTGCCGCCCGCGCGCCTGGTGGAAGACGTGGAAGAGGCGACGAAATTCCTGCGTCGTCGATTGGGCGCCGTGGGTGCCCAACTCCAGCAGGTCAGCCAGGCATGAACATCCTGGCGCTGGATTCAGCGACGGAAGCCTGCTCGGTGGCCCTGTGGCGAGACGGCGCGATGACCGAGCGCTATGAAGTGCCTGGCAAGGGTCACGCCGATTTGCTGCTGGGGATGGTGGACTCACTGATGAGCGAGGCTGGCCTGAAGCTGGCCGAGCTTGACGCCATCGCCTTCGGGCGCGGGCCCGGCGGTTTTACTGGCCTGAGGATTGCCGCCAGCCTGACCCAGGGGCTGGCCTTCGGTGCCGGCCTGCCAGTGGTGCCTGTCTCAAACCTGGCCGCGCTTGCCGCCGCTGCGGCGCCCGCTGTCGGTTCGTGCAAGGTTCTGGCCTGCCTGGATGCGCGTATGGGCGAGGTCTACTGGGCGGGCTTCTTGTGCACTGACGGACTGCCCACTGCGCTGACCACAGAAACACTGAGCATCCCGGCTGAAGTAGCGTTGCCGGATGCCGATTCCGGTTGGCTGGGTGTGGGCCACGGCTTTGCTGCCCATCCGGCGCTGCAGGAACGACTGGCTGCCCGGCTGGGCCGGGTGGATGCAGAGCGCCTGCCGCGGGCGCTTAGCATTGCGCGCATCGCGGCGGTCGAATTCAAGGCCGGTCGCAGAGTGGCTGCAGAGCAGGCGCTGCCGGTCTACCTGCGCGACGACGTGGTGCATAAGCGGCCGGTGGCATAATTGCCGCCGTGAGTGCTGCCCGCATCCTGGTGGTTGAGGACGAACAGGCCATTGCCGACCTGGTGGCCTTTGGGCTGCGTCGCGCCGGATTTGACGTGGACCTGGCCGGCGACTGTGCCACGGCACGCATTCGCATCGCCGACGCGCGACCCGACCTGGTGCTGATGGACTGGATGCTGCCCGACAGCAGTGGCCTGGAGTTCACGCGCCAGCTGAAGAAGCGTGCCGGGACGCGTGAGATTCCCATCATCATGCTGACCGCCCGCGCTGCCGAGTTGGACAAGGTGCAGGGCCTGGAGGGCGGCGCCGATGACTACGTCACCAAGCCATTTTCTGCGCGCGAACTGGTGGCGCGCATCCGTGCCGTGCTGCGCCGTGGATCGGGCCCAGACAATGGCGCACCAATTGCGCTGGGCGGGCTGGTGCTGGATTCAGTGGCCCAGCGCGTCAGTGCGGAAGGCACGTTTCTGGCGCTGGGCCCGACCGAGTATCGCTTGCTGGCCTATTTCATGACCCACCCGGAACGCGTGTGTACGCGCGCACATCTACTGGATCGGGTCTGGGGTGCCAGCGCGGAAGTGGGCGAGCGTGCGGTCGACGTCCATGTGCGGCGCCTGCGCCAGGCTCTGGAGCCGGTGGGCTGCGAGGGCCTGCTGCAGACCGTGCGCGGCTCGGGATATCGCTTTTCGACGCAGCCGCCATGATGCTTTCACCCGCATGGTCCTACGCGCTGCTGCGGTTGCTGGCCCTGGTGGTGCTGGCCGTCATCTTGGGACTGATCTTTGGCGGGATTGAGTGGTGGCTGGTCGCGGTACTGGGCACCGGCTTGTGCTGGCAACTGGCCAACCTATACCGCCTGCAGCGCTGGTTGCGTCACCGTTCACAGGAAAGTCCGCCGGACCTGTCTGGGGTCTGGGGCGACCTGGTCGGCCTGATCGGCGGATTGCACCGGGGCAAGCAGTTCCACAAGCGACGCGTGCTGCAATTGCTGCGGGAATTTCGTCGCCTGAGCGCGGCCCTGCCCGATGCCGTGGTGTTGCTGACGGCCAGCAACGAAATCGTCTGGTTCAACAGCATGGCAGCGCGGCTGCTGGGCCTCAGGCGCAAGGCGGACTTCGGCATGCCGATAGCCAACCTGGTGCGCGCCCCGGGCTTTGTGCACTTCCTGCAAGGACCACCGGCGACCGCGCCGTGGATCATGTCGCTGCGGGGAGGGGCGCAGTTCCTGGCCTTCGTGCTCATCAAGGCCGGTGAGCAGAAGCTGCTACTGGCGCGCGATGTCACCCGTGAACGGCAGATCGAGCAGATGCGTGTCGATTTCGTCGCCAACGCCTCACACGAATTGCGCAGCCCACTGACAGTCATCACCGGTTACCTGGAAGCGCTGGCCGGAGATGAAGCCCTGGCGGAAGCTTGGCGCGGTCCGCTGGGCGATATGCAGCAGCAGGCCGAGCGCATGCGCCAGATCGTTGAGGACCTGCTGGAACTTTCCAGGCTGGAGTCCAGTACCGACGATGCGCCGCAGGATGAGGTCGACATGCCGGCACTGCTGCAACGCGTGGTCGCCAGCGCAAAGGCTGCGGAGGCGGAGGGCCGGGCGCTGCAGCTGGAAATTGCCAGCACTCGCGGATTACTGGGACAGGAGCGTGAGATTCACTCCATTGTCGCCAACCTGCTGGGCAATGCCCTGAAGTACACGCCAGCGCCTGGCCAGGTTCGCCTGCGCTGGAGCACTGATGCCAAGGGTGGTCACCTGCAGGTCACGGACACCGGGCCGGGTATCGCGGCTTTGCACTTGCCGCGCCTGACTGAGCGTTTCTACCGGGTCGATCGCGGACGTGCCCGCGCCCTGGGTGGGTCGGGGCTGGGGCTGGCAATCGTCAAGCACGGCCTGCAACGACACGGCGGTCGCCTGGAAATCGCCAGCATTGAGGGCAAGGGTTCGACCTTCACTGCGCATTTTCCGCCCCAGCGCCTGCAGCCGGGCTGAAGCAATTCTGTAACATTCTCCCAATATCCTTGGCGGCAGAGATCGAATGACTGTAGTGCCAAGTGCGGTCTTCTGGACCTGCAAGTGAGGAGAAGAGTGATGAACAGAGTTTTCCTGGCCAGCGCCATCGTCGGCGTGATGCTCTCGCCCCCGGTATCCGCGCAGTCAGCGCGCGACTACATCAGCGCCGTGGGCTCATCGACCTTGTTTCCCTTTACCTCCACCGCGGCCGAGCAGTTTGGTCGCGGCAGCCGCTTCAAGGCGCCCAAGGTTGAGGCAACGGGTACCGGTGGCGGCATGAAGCTGTTTTGTGCCGGTGTAGGTGTGTCGCATCCGGATATCGTCAATGCCTCGCGGCGCATGAAAGCCTCCGAGCTGGCGGATTGCCGCAAAAACGGCGTGGCCGAGGTGATCGAGGTCAGGATCGGCTTTGATGGCATCGTGCTGGCGAACGCCAAGGCCTCGCCGGTGTACAGGCTGAGTCGCAAGGATATTTTCCTGGCGCTGGCCCGCCAGGTACCGGATCCGGCCGGCGGCGGCAAGCTCATCGCCAATCCCTACAGGACCTGGAAACAGGTCAACCCGGCACTGCCCGCCATCCAGATCGAGGTGCTGGGGCCGCCACCGACTTCCGGCACCCGGGATTCCTTCGTCGAGCTGGTAATGGAGTATGGCTGCGACGAGATCGGGTCACTGAAGGCACTGAAGTCCACTGATGAGCGGCAACACAAGCAGGTCTGCTCAACGGTGCGCGAGGACGGCGCCTTCATCGAGGCTGGTGAGAACGACAACCTGATCGTGCAGAAACTGGTGGCCAATCCCAAGGCCCTCGGCATATTTGGTTACAGCTTTCTCGAGGCTAATCCCAACACACTGCACGGTTCGGTCATCGATGACGTCAAGCCGGAATTCGAGCAGATCCAGAGTGGGGACTACCCGGTGTCGCGGGCGCTCTTTGTTTATTTCAAGAAGGCACATGTCGGCGTCATCCCGGGCCTCCGCGAATTCATCGCTGAGTTCACCAGTGACAAGGCCATCGGCGAGGATGGCTACCTGGTAGACAAGGGCTTGATACCCGCGCCCAGGGCGGAGCGGGAACGCACCAGGCGCGATGCTGCTGCGCTGCTGGCACTGAAGTCGCTGTAGGAACAGTGAAGGAAGCATCATCATGAAGAGAACGATCCTGGCCACGGCTGTCACCCTGGCACTTCTCGGGCCGGCGATGGCCAATGCAGAAACGGCCGATGCCGCAGAGCTTGAAGTGTTGCGCCAGCAGGTGCAGGCGCTGATGCAGCGCATCGAGCAGCTCGAGCAGACGGTGGCGGCCAAGCCGGCATTGGCGGCAACGCCGGTCACCGCGGCGCCTGTCCAGGTGGCAGCGGTGGAAACTGCAGCGCCCAAGGCCATGGAGTGGGCGGGGCGCATCAAGTGGAAAGGTGACCTGCGCTACCGGCATGAGCAGCTCGACATTGAGGGCGCCAGTGCAGACCGCGTGCGTCACCGCATTCGCGCACGCTTTGGCCTGGAGGCCAAGGTCAACGATCGCATGACTGCCGTGCTGCGCCTGGCCACCGGTGACCTGTCCGACCCGCGTTCCACCAACGCCACACTTGATGATGCCAACCGTCGCAAGGACGTGGCGCTGGACCTGGCCTATGTCAGCTGGCGGGCGTTTGATGGCGGTGAGGTTTTCGTGGGCAAGCAACCGCAGCCGTGGTTTACCGGCGGCAACAGCATGTTCTTTGACAGCGACGTGAATCCGGAAGGCGTTTCCTTGCGTTACGACAATGGTGCGGGCCTGTTCGCCAGTACCTGGGGATTCTGGCTGGAGGAATCCGCAAGCCAGGCCGATGCCAACCTCTTCGGCGCACAACTCGGGTATGGCATTGAGCGACTCGGCCTGACCCTGGCGGCGGGCTACTGGGACTACGGCGCGATCCAGGGCCAGCCACTGCTTAATTTCAGTGGCGCACCGGCGGGGAACAGCGTCACCCTGGCGAGCGCCAGCTGCCTGGGCGTCGGCACGACCCCGTGCTACACGCATGACTACGACATCGTGGTGATGGATGCCCAATGGAATGGCAAGGCAGGCGCACTGCCCGTCATGGTCTTTGGCGGCTACCTGAAGAACCTGGATCCCGACCAGCTGGAGTCCGGCTACAACCTGGGCTTCATGCTGGGCAAGGCCAGCGCTGCGGGCAGCTGGGAGTTTGGCGCGCTGTACCAGGACGTCGAGCAGGATGCGCAGTTGGGTGCATTTGCCGACTCGGATTTCGCAGACGGCATGACCCAGGGTCGGGGCTTCCAGCTGCAGGGTGCCTTTGCGCCGGTACAGAACATGACGCTAAAGGCCACGCTGTACCTCAATGATCGAAGCTACGACACGCCCGCGGAGACGGACGTCAAGCGCCTGCAGCTGGACCTGAACTACAAGTTCTAGCGTCTGGGCTATCATGCCAACAGGCCGGTGAAGACCGGCGGGAGAGCAGACATGGAACCGGCTGAACTGGGCCAGCACATCTCGCGACGCTTCAACGAGGAAATGGAGCGCGTGCGCACGCGCGTGCTGGAGATGGGCGGGTTCGTCGAGCAGCAACTGCAGCAGGCCGTCTCGGCACTGGTCGAGGGCGACAGTGAGCTGGGGCAGGCGGTCGCGCGCGATGACTACAAGGTCAACCGCATGGAGGTGGAAATCGACGAGGAGTGCGGTCGCATCCTTGCCACGCGCCAGCCGACGGCCTCCGACCTGCGCATGATGGTGGCCATCATCAAGACCATCACCGACCTGGAGCGCATCGGCGACGAGGCGGAGAAGATTGGCAACATTGCCGCCAAGCTCGCCGGCATGGACCGCCCGGGCGACCACTATCGCGAGATCCGTCACCTGGCCGCGCTGGTGACCGAGATGGTGCAGGACGCGCTGCATGCCTTCGCCCGCCTGGATGGCGAGGAGGCCATGGCTGTTGTGCGTCGTGACCAGAAGGTCGACGAGGAATACGAGGCGATCCAGCGCCAGAACATCACCTTCATGATGGAAGACCCGCGCAGCATTCGCCGCGCGCTGGAAGTCATGTGGGTGGTGCGCGCGCTCGAGCGCATTGGCGATCACGCCAAGAACATCTGCGAGTACACGGTCTACATGGTGCACGGCAAGGATATCCGTCACCTGTCCATGGACGACGCCGAGCAGCAGATCCGCGAGCTGACCCGCGAGCGGCAGGGCTAGGCGGTGGTTTCACGGCGCTTCGTCAACTGGATGGGGGTGTGGGGCTGCGTGCTGGCGCTGGGCTTTGCGCTGTTCGCCCAGTACGTCCTCGGCCTGCAGCCCTGTCACCTGTGCGTATTCCAGCGCGTGGAAGTGCTGATACTCGGGCTGGTGTTCCTGGCGTCGGCCCTGCATTCACCCGGCTGGACCGGCGCGCGGGTCTATGCCGTTTTGATTGCTATCGCCGGGCTGGCGACAGCCGCCACCGCCGCGCGCCATGTCTGGGTGCAGATGCAGCCGCCAGGTTCGGTGGCGGCCTGCGGTGCTGACCTTGAATTCATGCTGGATGTATTCCCGCTGACCGAGGTCATCCTCAAGGTGTTCAAGGCCGGCGGCGAGTGCCAGAAAGTGGATTTCGAGATGCTCGGCGTGTCGATGCCGGGTTGGGTGCTGCTGTTCGCGCTGGCCTTTACGGCGCTCGGCGTATGGAACAATTGGCGCCGCGCGGCCTGAGCAGCGCTTGCCGCTTACGCTGCGGGCAGCATGCGCCGCAGCACCCCGAGATAGGTGTGATGCAGCAGGTCGATGTCCTCGACCCGGCAACATTCGTTGATCTTGTGGATGGTCTGGTTGACCACGCCTACCTCGACGATCTGCGCGCCGAGCGTGGCGATGAATCGGCCATCAGAGGTGCCGCCGCCGGTGGACAATTCCGGACGTCGGCCGGTGGTTTCCTCGATGGCTTCGCTGGCGGCGGTGGAGAGCTTGCCGGGTGCGGTGTAGAAGGGCAGGCCGGAGACAAACCACTCCAGGGAGTAGCGCACGCCGTGGCGATCGAGGATGGCGATAATGGTCTGCTTCAAGCCGTCGAGGGTCTGCGCCGGCGACCAGCGCAGGTTGAAGCGGGCCTTCAGCTCACCGGGAATCACGTTAGGTGCCCCGGTGCCGGAATTCAGGTTACTGATCTGGAAACTGGTCGGCTGGAAGTGCTCGTTGCCATTGTCCCAGTGGTGGGCCACCAGTTCAGCCAGCGCCGGGGCCAGCGTGTGCACCGGGTTCTCCGCCAGTTGCGGGTAGGCCACGTGGCCCTGGATCCCATGCACGGTGAGGCGCCCCGACAGCGAGCCGCGCCGGCCAATACGCACGGTATCGCCAAATTCGCGCTGGCTGGAGGGTTCGCCCACCACGCAGAAGTCGATGGGCTGCTGGCGTTCGCGCAGGGCCTCGACCACGCGGCGCGTGCCGTCCACCGAGGGGCCTTCCTCGTCACTGGTGATCAACAGCGCAAGGGTGCCGGCGTAATCGGGTCGCTCGGCCACGAATTGCTCGATGGCGGTCACCATCGCCGCCAGGCCACTCTTCATGTCGGCGGCGCCGCGGCCAAACAGCAGGCCGTCGCGAACCACCGGCTCAAACGGATCGGTATGCCATTCTTCGATCGGCCCGGTCGGCACGACGTCGGTATGACCAGCAAAACACAGTACCGGGCCTTCTGCCGAGCGGCGGGTGGCCCAGAAATTATCAACCACGCCAAAGCGCATGCGTTCGATCGTGAAGCCAAGCGCTTCGAGGCGGGCAATCATCAATTCCTGGCAGCCGCCATCCTCCGGGGAAATGGAGCGGCGCGACAGCAACTGGCGGGTCAGTTCGAGCGTGGCGGACATCGTGGCGGGGCTTCCAGGCAGGCGGGAACGACGCGGGGGCCTTTATACGGTGCGCGCACCGGCCCAGCAAGCCCGCTGTTGCAACAATTCTGTAACAGGCTGCGGGCCATAATCCGCGTTCGCCGCGCCTCATGATCAGGCGCAGGGCGGGGACAAGGGGAGCCGGATGCAGACGTCGACGCTGATCCTGGTACTACTGGTGCTGGCGGCGATCGCCTACCAGGCGGGCCGGCGTCGCTCGGTCCAGGTCGCCGGCGGTCCTCGCGCAGTCCGGCAACTGCATTCACTGCCGTCTTACTACGGCATGCTCACCGCCATCTGGTGCGCCTTGCCGGCCCTGGTCGTGGTCATTGCCTGGCAAGCATTTGATCAGGGTGTCATCGCCCGGATGGTGCTTCAGACCATGCCTGCCGAGGTGCAAAGCCTGCCGGCGGGGCAGCTCTCGCTGGTGATCAACGACATCCAGAACGTGGTGGCTGGCAATGTCGCGGCCGATGCCGTGCAAGCGGAAGTGGCGGCGGCTGCCGAGCGCTGGAACGCGCTGGCCAATGTCAGCAGCCTGGCCATGGCTCTGCTGGCGCTGTGCACTGCGCTGGGCGGGGGATGGTGGGTGCTGTCGCGCATCCGGCCGACGCTGCGTGCCCGCAACCGGGTGGAGCGCATTGCTGAACGCGCCTTGCTGGCCTGCTCGCTGGTGGCCATCCTGACTACCATCGGCATCGTGCTGTCGGTGCTCTATGAGGCCGTGCTGTTCTTTCGCATGGTGCCGGCCACCGAGTTCCTGTTCGGCCTGCAATGGAGTCCGCAGCTGGCGATTCGCGCTGACCAGGCCGGCAGCTCCGGGGCGTTTGGTGCCGTGCCGCTGTTTGCAGGCACCTTGCTGATATCCCTGATTGCCATGCTGATCGCCGTGCCGGTCGGGCTGTATTCGGCGATCTACCTGTCTGAATATGCCAGCCGCGGTTTTCGCAACGTGGCCAAGCCGCTGCTTGAAGTGCTGGCCGGCATTCCCACCGTGGTCTACGGTTTCTTCGCCGCATTGACTGTGGCGCCGCTGTTGCGTGGGCTGGGCGAGCAGGTGGGGCTGGAGGTGGCCTCCGAGAGCGCGCTGGCTGCTGGACTGGTGATGGGCGTGATGATCATTCCCTTCGTCTCCTCCCTGGCCGATGACATGATCACCGCTGTGCCCCAGTCCTTGCGCGATGGTTCCTACGGGCTGGGGGCCACCCAGTCCGAGACCATACGCCGCGTGGTGTTGCCGGCGGCCTTGCCCGGCATCGTCGGCGGGGTGCTGCTGGCCGTGTCACGCGCCATTGGCGAGACCATGATCGTGGTGATGGCCGCCGGGCTCTCTGCCAACCTCACGGCCAATCCGCTGGAGGCGGTGACGACGGTGACCGTGCAGATCGTCACCTTGCTGGTGGGCGACCAGGAATTCGACAGCCCGAAGACGCTCGCCGCCTTTGCGCTGGGCCTGATGCTGTTCCTGGTGACCTTGCTGCTGAACATCATTGCGCTGCACGTGGTGCGTCGCTACCGGGAGCAGTATGAATAGCCACCCGGTGCAGGCGAAGGTCCAAGCCGGCCTGAAGCGGCGTTATCGTGCCGAGCAACGCTTCCGCGCTTTCGGCCTCGCCGCAGTGCTTGCTGGCATCAGCTTTGTGGGCTTCCTGTTCTTCAGTATTGGCAGCACCGGTTACACGGTCTTCACCCAGACCTACCTGCAGCTGGACATTGATTTCTCGGCTGAGGTTCTCGACCCGGATGGCCATGGCGATCCGGACGTGCTGTCGGCGGCGAACTACGGCGCGCTGGTCAAGGAATCGATGCGCGCACGCTTTCCTGAAGTGGAAGGCAGGCGTAGACCTGCGGGCCCTGAACGGGCTGGTCAGCAGTGGTGCGGAGTTCGAGCTGCGTGATCGCGTCATGGCCGATCCAGGCCTGGTGGGTCGGCAGCAATCGCTCTGGCTGCTGGCCTCGGATGACATTGACCAGTTGGTCAAGGGCAATATCGACCGCGAGCTGCCCGAGGCACAGCGCATTGTCAGTGACCAGCAACTGGCCTGGCTGGATGCGCTCATCGCTGATCAACGTGTCGAGCGGCGCTTCAACCGGGCGCTTCTTCACGCAGGGCGATTCGCGCGAGCCGGAGCAGGCAGGTATTCGCGGCGCCATGATGGGCTCGCTGTTCACGCTGGCTGGTTACCCTGCTGCTGGCCTTCCCGATCGGCGTGGCCGCGGCGGTGTACCTGGAAGAGTTCGCCCCGAGCAACCGCTTCACCGACCTGATCGAGGTCAACATCAACAACCTGGCCGCCGTGCCGTCCATCGTCTTCGGCCTGCTGGGCCTGGCGGTGTTCATCCAGTTCTTCGGCGTGCCGCGCTCGGCGCCGCTGGTCGGCGGCCTGGTGCTGACCCTGATGACGCTGCCGACCATCATCATCGCCAGCCGCGCTGCGCTCAAGTCCGTGCCGCCCTCGATTCGCGAGGCGGCGCTGGGCATGGGCGCGTCGCAGGTGCAGACCATTGCCCACCACGTGCTGCCGCTGGCGCATGCCGGGAATGCTGACGGGCGCCATCATCGGCATGGCCCGCGCACTGGGCGAGTCGGCGCCGCTGCTGATGATCGGCATGGTGGCCTTCATCGTCGACGTGCCCGGCGGCGTCAGCTGACCCGGCAACCGTACTGCCGGTGCAGATCTTCCTCTGGGCCGACAGCCCGGAACGGGCCTTCCTCGAGCGGACCTCGGGCGCGATCATCGTGCTGCTGGGGTTCCTGCTGGTGATGAACGCGGCCGCGGTGATCCTGCGGCAAAAATTTGAGCGGCGCTGGTAGCCGCGCCCGGGAGTGCGATGACGATGGCGACGAAGACAACAGCAGAATCACTGGCGGCGCAGCGGGCGGGGCAGGCGCGCAAGACCGTCGGCGATATCACCGTGCCCGATCCGGTCATGCAGTGCCGGGGCGTCAACGTGCACTACGGCGACAAGCAGGCGATCCGCGACGTGAACCTCGATATCGCCAATAACCAGGTCATTGCCATGATCGGCCCGTCCGGCTGCGGCAAGAGTACCTTCCTGCGTTGCCTGAACCGCCTGAACGACACCATTCCCATCGGCGCGCTTCAGCGGCAGCATCACGCTGGAAGGCCAGGACATCTACGACAGGGAACAGGACGTGGTGCAGCTGCGGGCGCGCATCGGCATGGTGTTCCAGAAGCCCAATCCCTTTCCCAAGTCGGTCTACGAGAACGTCGCCTACGGCCCGCGTATCCACGGACTGGCCGCGCAATCGTGCCGAGCTCGACGAGATCGTGCAGACCAGCCTGCAGCCGCGCCGGACTGTGGGAAGAGGTGAAGGACCGGCTCGACCAGCCGGGCACGGCGCTGTCGGGCGGCCAGCAGCAGCGCCTGTGCATTGCGCGCACCATTGCCGTCAGCCCCGAGGTCATCCTGATGGACGAGCCCTGCTCGGCGCTGGACCCGATCGCCACGGCGCGTATCGAGGACCTGATCGACGAGCTGAAGCAGAACTACGCCATCTGCATCGTCACGCACTCCATGCAGCAGGCGGCGCGTGTGTCGCAGCGCACTGCCTACTTCCATCTCGGTGACCTGATCGAGGTGGGCCCCACCGACATGATCTTCACCAACCCGCGCCACAAGCTCACCGAGGACTACATCACCGGCCGCTTCGGCTGACCGGCCGGCTAGCTGATCATGCGGATTTGCTACGCGCTCGGGATCCGGCGGGGTTACCCCGCTTGTTCGCTATGACGCTCACTCGCGGGGCACCCCGCCACCTCTCGCGCGTGGAACAGCAGCGACGCTGGCGAGCCGGGCAGCCGGCCTCCCGAGGCGAGCGAATAAGTTCGGGCTGAGCGAGCGAGGGGAGGCCGGGTGCCCATGTGCTCGCCGAATAGCGGGCCGCCGGATCCCGCGCGCAACTACTGGAGCAGCCGCTGCTAGGGGCGCAGCAACTCGTTGATGGAAGTCTTGGCGCGGGTCTGTGCGTCCACCCGCTTGACGATCACCGCGCAGTAGAGCGAGTGACTGCCATCACTGGCCGGCAGGTTGCCAGGAACCACAACGGATCCTGATGGAATGCGCCCATAGCTGACCTCGCCGCTGGCGCGATCGTAAATGCGCGTGCTGGCACCGAGGTAGACGCCCATCGACAGCACCGAGCCCTGCTCGACAATGACGCCCTCGACCACCTCGGAGCGGGCACCGATAAAGCAGCCATCCTCGATGATGGTGGGCGCCGCTTGTAGCGGCTCCAGCACACCGCCGATGCCGACGCCGCCGGAGAGGTGGACGTTGGCACCAATCTGCGCACAGGAACCGACCGTCGCCCAGGTATCGACCATGGTGCCGGGCCCGACCCAGGCGCCGATGTTGACGTAGCTTGGCATCAGCACCACACCGGGGGCCACATAGGCGCCACGACGGACGATGGCGTTGGGCACCACGCGCGCACCCTCGGCGGCAAAACGCGCGGCGTCATGCGCTGAATACTTCAGCGGCACCTTGTCGTAGTAACGGGTGTGACCGGTGGCCATGACGGCGTTGTCATGGGTACGGAAATACAGCAGCACTGCCTTCTTCAGCCACTCGTTGACTTGCCAGGCCCCGACCACGGGCTCGGCTACCCGGGCCTCGCCACTGTCGAGCAGCGCCAGGCACTGATCCAGTGCCGCAAGCAATTCTGTGGGCGCACGCTCCGGCGTGAGCTCTGCGCGGTGCTCAAACGCGTCCTCAATCAGTCGGCGCAGTGAATCCATGGTTCAGCAATCCTTGAACAGTGTGGCAGCGATGTCGCTGGTCCCGGCACAGTGGCACGGCCAAGCCTCAGCCCGCAACGGGTGCCCGGTCCAGCGCGGCCAGCAGGGCAGCTGACAATTGCTGCTGACGCTCCGGCCCCAGCGCGTGGCTGTGTTCGTCGGAAACGTAGAAGACGTCTTCGGCCCGCTCACCGACCGTCATGATCTTGGCGCCGCGCAGCTCCACCTTGGCATTCCACAGCACCTTGCCTACTTCCGACAGCAAGCCCGGGCGGTCGCCGGTGACCAGTTCGAGCACGCTGCGCTGGTTTTGCTCGTCGTCGCTGAAGGTGACCTGGGTTGGCGTAGTGAACATGCGCAGCTGACGGGTGGCGCGGCGCCGCACAGCGGGGGCGTGGGCGTCGCGCTCCGACAGCGCCTTCAGCAGGATGCGCTCGAGGTCCTGGATACGCTCGGCATCATGCAATGCGCGGTTGTTGTCATCGAGCACGCGGTAGCTATCGAGGCTGCCGCCATCGGCGGTCGGCGTGATCCGCGCATCCACGATATTGAGGCCGGCCTGATCCAGCGCCGCTGTGGCGCGCGCAAAGCTGTGGCGGCGGCCATGGGTGTAAACCAGCACGGAGGTGGCACCACCGCTCGCCGGTTGCGGGTCAATGGCCACCAGCGGCAGCGGGTCCGGTCCCGATCGGGTGGCCAGTTGCGCCGTATGCCAGGTGACTTCCTCGACCGAGTGGCGCAGGAAATAGGCCTCGGTCAATCCGCTCCACACGCGTTCTACCGCCTCCACGGGGACGCGTAGCGCCAGAAGGCGTTCGCGCGCCTCCGACTGGGTCTCGGCAATCAACTGTTCCTGGTCAATGGGATTCTCAAAGCCATGGCGCAGGGCACGCTTGACGCGTTCGTAGAACTCCTCGAACAACGAGGCCTTCCAGGTGTTCCACAGCTTGGGATTGGTGCCACGTACGTCAGCGACTGTAAGGACGTAGAGGTAGTCCAGGTGGGCCTGGTCGCCAATCTCCTGGGCGAAGCTGTTGATGACGTTGGGGTCGGAGATGTCCTTCTTCTGTGCGGTGACTGATAGCACCAGGTGGTTGCGAACGAGCCAGGCCACCAGCCTGGCGTCGTAGCGCGACAGGCCCTGTTCCAGGCAGAAGGCCTCGGCGTCCACCGAGCCCAGTTCCGAATGATCGCCGCCGCGACCCTTGGCGATGTCGTGGAAGATCGCGGCCAGGTAGGCAAGCTCGGGCCTGGGCAGGGCACGAAAGAGCTGTGACAGCTTGGGCATTTCGTCGTCGTAGCGCTCCAGCGCGAGCCGGCGCAGGTTGCTGACAACAAACAGGGTGTGGGCATCCACGGTATAGGCATGGAACAGGTCGTACTGCATGCGCCCGACAATGCGGCCGAAGGCGGGGATATAGCGCCCCAGCACGCCGTAGAGGTTCATGCGGCGCAGTTCGTGGGTCACGCCGGCCGGCGCGCGCAGGATCTCCAGGAATAAGCGGTGGTTGCGCGGGTTCTGCCGAAACTCCTCATCGATCAGCCACAGGTGCTCATTCACCAGGCGGATGGTGCTGGCCCGTACGCCCTGCAGGCGCGGTTGCTGCTCCAGTACCAGGAACAACTCCAGCAAGGCGGCCGGGTTACGCAGGAACACGTCATCGCGACTGACCTCAAGGTATTCGTCGCGTTCACTGAAGTCGGCGCTAAGCACCACGGCCGGGGCGCTTCGGTCGCTGAGGATCTCCTCGCGGAAATGCTGCAGCAGCAATTCGTTGAGCCAGCTGACGAACATCGCCGTGCGGTAGTAGCGCTGCATGAACTGCTCGACCGCCAGGGTGTAACTGGCATCCTCGTAGCCAAACAGCTGAGCCAGGCGGATCTGGTGATCAAACAGCAGACGATCCTCACGACGACCCGTGACCAGGTGCAGGGCGAAGCGCAGTCGCCACAGGTAGGCTTGGGCAATTTCCAGCTGCGCCAGTTCGCGCTCGGTCAGGAATCCGCGCGCTGCCAGCTCGGCAAAGGAGTCGGCACCAAAGTGGCGCTTGGCCACCCAGCCGATGGTCTGGATATCGCGCAAGCCACCCGGACTCTGCTTGATGTTGGGTTCGAGGTTGTAGGCCGTGTCGTGGTAGCGATGGTGGCGCTCACGCTGTTCGCGCAGCTTGGCCTCGAAGAACTCGCGTGATGACCACAGGCGATCCGGGGCCAGCGCCTGGCGCATGGCCTCGAACAGGGCCTGCGGTCCGCACAACAATCTCGACTCGATCAGCGTGGTTGCCACGCTGACGTCAGCCAGCGCCTCGCGTTTGCAATCATCAATGGTGCGGACACTGTGGCCGACCTCCAGGCCGATGTCCCACAGGAAGGTGAGGAAGCGCTCAAGCGCAGGTGTCCAGGCGGTCACGTCGCCCTGCGGTAGCAGCACCATGACGTCAATGTCGGAGCAGGGTAGGAGCTCGTCGCGCCCGTAACCACCCACAGCGACCAGTGCCAGCGGATTCGTCCCCTCAGCAGCGTGCAGCGACCAGGCGCGACACAGCAGGGCATCTGCCATGGCGGCGCGATCGCGTACCAGTGACTCAATGGGCTCATCGGCTTGGAAGCGTCGTGTCAGTTCGGCGCTGCCCGCGGCTAAGGCGTCGCGAAACAAGGTCAGCGCATCTGCGCCACCCTCGAGGCGATCAAGTAGCCCGTCGATATAGCTCCAGTGCGCGGGGATGCGCGGCGCGGCGTTCCTGGCTGCGATGCCCTGACCCGGGTCATGGGGAGCAGCGGGCATGATTCAGGCGGCGTCGCGTTCGGCAGCACCGAGTGTCAGGATTTCCACGCCGTCGGCGGTGACCAGGACGGTGTGCTCCCATTGCGCTGACAGTGAGTGATCCTTGGTGACCACGGTCCAGCCGTCGCCTAAAAGCTTCACATGACGCCGACCAGCATTGATCATGGGTTCCACCGTGAAGGTCATGCCTTCGCGCAGGACCATGCCGGTTTCCGGCTCGCCGTAGTGCAGGACCTGGGGGTCCTCATGGAATTCCCGGCCTATGCCATGGCCACAGTATTCGCGTACCACCGAGTAGCCCATGCCCTCGGCATGGCGCTGCACGGCGTGTCCCAGGGTGCCCAGGCGGGTGCCCGGGCGAATCAGGCGGATGCCTTCCCACATGGCCTCGCGGGCCGTGGCGCACAGGCGTTCGGCCTGGACTGAGCAGTCGCCGACCTTGTACATGCGGCTGGTATCACCGTGGTAGCCATCGACTATGACGGTCACGTCCACATTGACGATATCGCCGGCCTTGAGGCGCTTGTCCCCCGGGATGCCATGGCAAACCACATGATTGACCGATGTGCAGATCGACTTGGGGAAGCCCTTGTAGTTCAGCGGGGCCGGGATTGCGCCATGGCCGGTGATGTACTCGTGGCAGACCTGATCCAGGTCCTGGGTGGTCCGGCCGGCCTCGACATGGGCGCCGATCATGTCCAGGACGTCGGCCGCCAGGCGCCCGGCACGGCGCATGGTGGCCCGTTCTGCGGGGGTCTTGATCGAAATTTCAGCCTGTCTGGCCATAAGCATGCTCGGTCAACTCCGGGATTCGCCTGTGGGAGGGGGGGGGTAAACACCCTACTGCGTTGTTTATTCAGGGCAATGATGGTATAAAGCGCGGCGTTTTTTCACAACCAAATCCACACGCGTATCGTCACGTGCGGCGGGGTGCCGGGCCTTAGGGCGCGGTTGCCGCATGCGGGTGCGCGGAGGACCAACCCGATAAGGAGTTGACTATCATGGCCAGCGTGTCCATGCGACAGATGCTGGAAGCGGGTGTTCATTTTGGACACCAGACCCGCTTCTGGAACCCGAAGATGGCCCCTTTCATCTTTGGCGAACGAAACAAGATCCACATTATCAACCTCGAGAAGTCACTGCCCCTGTTCCAGGAAGCAGCCGATTTCGTCAAGCGCGTTGCCGCCGATGGCGGTCGCGTGTTGTTTGTCGGCACCAAGCGCAGCGCGCGCGAGGCCATGCTGACCGAGGCCAATCGTTGCAACATGCCCTACGTGAACCAGCGCTGGCTGGGCGGCATGCTCACCAACTTCAAGACCATCCGCCAGTCGATCAAGCGCCTGATGGAGCTTGAAGAGCTGCAGGAGTCCGGTGCGCTGGATCGTCGTGGCAAGAAGGAAGCGCAGACCCTGCGCCGCGAGATGGCCAAGCTGACCCGCAGCCTCGGTGGCATCAAGCTGATGAACTCACTGCCCGACGTCCTGTTCGTCGTTGACGTGGGCCATGAAGACATTGCCATCAAGGAAGCCCGCAAGCTTGGCATTCCAGTGGTGGCCGTGGTCGATACCAACTGTGCACCCGAGGGCATTGACTACGTTGTCCCGGGCAACGATGACGCCATGCGCGCCATCCAGCTCTACGCCGCTGGCATAGCTGACGCTGTCCTGGAAGGCCAGGCCTCGGTGCCGGGCGTACCGGCCGGCAATGACGAGTTTGTCGAGCTGGATGAGGAAGGCAATCCGCGCCGTCGTGGCGCCGCCCGCGCTCCGCGCAAGGCGGCCAACGTGCGTCGCAAGCCAGCCGCCAAGGCTCCGGCAGCTGCAGCTGCACCGGCGACCGCGGCAGTTGAGGAAGCTGAAGCCAGCAACGAGAGCGAAGCCGCCGACGATACGGCCAGCAAGGCAGCGCCCAAGGCGCCGCGTCGCAAGACGGTTGCGCGAAAGACGGAAAAGACCGAGGAGTAATGGCATGAACATTACTGCCGAGGCAGTGAAGACCCTGCGCGAGCGCACGGGTGCTGGAATGATGGAGTGCAAGCGCGCCCTGGTGGAGACCCAGGGCGACCTGGACGCGGCTGCTGAAATGATGCGCAAGTCTGGCCTGGCCAAGGCGGACAAGAAGGCTGGCCGTATTGCTGCAGAAGGCACCCTGGGGACAGCGGTGTCGGCTGATGGCAAGAGCGCCACCATCGTTGAGCTCAATTGCGAGACTGACTTTGTTGCTCGCCAGGATGAGTTCCAGGGCTTCGCCACTGCGGTGGCTGCAGCTGCGCTGGCCGGCAAGGGCAGCTCGGTTGAGGCGATTGCCGCGCTCAAGCTGGCCGATGGCACCGGCATCGAGGACACCCGCCGCAGCATGATCGCCCGCATCGGCGAGAACATCACGGTACGGCGCGTTGGCGCACTGCAGGCCACGACCGTCATCGGTGCCTATGTGCACGGCACGCGCATCGGCACGCTGGTGGCGCTGGAAGGTGGCGATGAGTTACTGGCCCGCGACCTGGCCATGCACGTGGCTGCGGCCAACCCGCAGCACGTCTCGCCGGAGCAGGTTCCCGCCGACACGCTGGCCAAGGAGCGCGAAATCCTCGCGTCCCAGGCCGGCGGCGAGGGCAAGCCGGCCGAGATCATTGCCAAGATGGTCGAGGGCCGCCTGCGCAAGTACCTGGCGGAGATCTGCCTGACCGGCCAGCCTTTTGTGAAGGACCCGGACACCACGGTGGAAAAGCTGCTGAAGGCAGCAGGCGCCAGGGTGACTGGCTTCCTGCGCTATGAAGTTGGCGAAGGCATCGAGAAGAAGCAGGAGAATTTTGCTGAAGAGGTCATGGCCCAGGTCAAGGCGGCTGAACGCCGCTGAGGCGCTGGCCGGCCGGTGACAGGCTTACGCGAGGGGCCCGCCTGTGGCCCAGCGCCAGCGGAGGGGCCCGACCCCTCCTATAATCCCGGCGACCGACCATGGTTGTGAGGGTGGGGGAGAGCCGAGTGGACACGCAGCCGACATCCCGACTCAAGCGCGTCCTGCTCAAGGTGAGCGGTGAGGCGCTGCTCGGCGAGGAAGACTACGGGATCGACCCGGCCGTCCTGAAACGCATCGCCGGCGAGATCAAGGACGTCATGGCGCGTGGCGTTCAGGTGGGCGTGGTCATCGGCGGCGGCAATATCTTCCGCGGCGCAGGCCTGGCCCGCACCGGCATGGATCGCGTTACAGCGGATCACATGGGCATGCTGGCCACAGTGATGAACGCGCTGGCACTGCAGGACGCGCTGGAATCACACGGCATCTTTGCCCGGGTCATGTCGGCGCTGCGCGTGCAGGAGGTCTGCGAGGACTATATCCGGCGCAAGGCGGTGCGCCACCTCGAGAAGGGCCGTTGTGTCGTCTTCGCTGCGGGCACCGGCAACCCGTTCTTTACCACCGATACCGCCGCCTCGCTGCGCGCCATCGAGATCGGCGCTGACCTGTTACTGAAGGCCACCAAGGTCAACGGCGTCTATACCGAGGACCCGGCCCGCAATCCCAAGGCCGAGCGCTACAAGACCTTGTCGTTCGACAAGGTGCTGGACGACAGGCTCGGTGTGATGGATGCGACCTCCATCGTCATGTGCCGCGACAACAATATTCCGCTGCGCGTCTTCAACCTGCTGAACGCTGGCGACCTGCTGCGGATCATCGATGGCGAGGACGTGGGCACGCTGGTAGCCAACGGCCTGTAATACGGACAAGCGAGGACAGATCCATGCTCGACGATATGAACAAGGATGCCAGGGAGCGCATGGGCAAGTGTGTCGCCATGCTGCGCGAGCACTACAAGCGCATGCGCACCGGGCGCGCCAATGTCGGCTTGCTGGACGGACTCAAGGTCGAGTATTACGGCAGTGAAATGCCGCTCAACCAGGTGGCCAACATCACGGTGGAAGACGCGCGCACCCTGGTGGTGACGCCCTGGGACAAGTCGGCGGTGCAGGCCATCGAGAAGGCCATCCACAAGTCCGACCTGGGCCTGACCCCCAATACCGCAGGTGCAGTGATTCGCCTGCCGCTGCCGCCCATGACCGAGGAACGCCGGCGTGATCTCACCAAGGTGGCCAAGCAGGAGGCAGAGAATGCCCGCGTGGCCGTGCGTGGCGTGCGCCGCGACCTGATGACCGACTTGAAGGAGATGCTGAAGGAAAAGCTCATCTCCGAGGATGACGATCGGCGCTGGCATGATGAAGTGCAGAAGTTGACCGACCAGCACGTCGCCGAGATTGACAGCGTGCTGGCCGAGAAAGAGAAAGAGCTGCTGCAGGTCTGAGCGCCTGCAGCGCCACGTCGTCATGAATTCCCCGCAAGAATCCCTGCCGGGCACGCCCACGTTGCCGCAGCATGTGGCCATCATCATGGATGGCAACGGGCGCTGGGCGGCGCAGCGTTCGCTGCCGCGCACCGCGGGCCATCGTGCCGGGGTCAAGGCGGTCCGCGCTTGCATTGAGCACGCCATCGGTCGTGGCATCCCGACCCTGACCCTGTTTGCCTTCTCCAGCGAGAATTGGCGGCGCCCGCAGGAGGAAGTTTCCCTGCTGATGCAGTTGTTCCTCGAGGCCCTGGACCGTGAGGTCGAGGGGCTGGGCAAGAACGGCGTGCGCCTGCACTTCATTGGTGCGCGTGAAAAGCTGGCCGCGGCCCTGCAGGAGCGCATGGCTGCTGCCGAGCAGGGGACACAATCCGGCAGTCGCCTGCTGCTGGTCATCGCCGTGGCTTATGGCGGCCGCGACGACCTGGTGCAGGCCGCCGGGCAACTGGCACGTGAAGCCGCGACTGGCAAGCTCGACCCGGCGGAGATTGACGAGCGCCGCCTGGCTGCCTGCCTTCAGACCCGCGGCTTGGCGGAACCGGACCTCTTGATCCGTACCGGCGGCGAACGCAGGATCAGTAACTTCCTGCTGTGGAGCCTGGCCTACACCGAACTGCATTTCACCGACGTGCTGTGGCCAGATTTTGATTCGGCGGCATTTGATGCCGCCCTCGACGATTACCAGGGCAGGCAGCGTCGCTACGGGCGAACCTCGCCGCAGCTCGAGGCCAGCACATGCTGAAGCAGCGCATCCTCACGGCGATCGTTCTGCTGGCCTTGCTCGCCGTCGTGCTGTTCTTATTGCCACAGGAATGGGTGGTGGCCGTGCTTGGCGTCATAGTGCTGGGTGGGGCCTGGGAGTGGTCGGCGCTGGCTGGCTTGCGGGCCCGGGTGACACGCGTGGCCTTCCTGCTGGCCACGCTGTTTGCCATGGCAGTGGCCTGGCTGGTCAGTGGCCCGGTGGAAAACTTCGAGCGCGTCATGATGCTGGCGCTGGCGGGATGGCTGCTGGTGTTTGCCTGGATGATGTTCGCGCCGCGCTGGAACCAGCGCGCACTGGCGTCCCTGGCCGGACTGTGGATCCTGGTCCCGGCCTGGCTGGCCATGAGCCGCCTGTACCTGCAAGTGGACCAGGGCCCCGCGCTGATCATCTTCGGGCTGGTACTGACCTGGGCTGCTGACATCGGCGCCTATTTCGTCGGCCGCGCCTACGGGCGCATCAAGCTGGCGCCCGCCCTGAGTCCGAACAAGACCTGGGAAGGTGTCCTCGGCGGATTGTTGGCCTCGCTGCTGGTGGCCTTTGCCGGGTACCAGTGGTTTGGCCTGCCTGCCGTGGCATTTATTTCGCTGTGCGTTGCCGTGATGCTGGCCTCGGTTGTGGGCGACCTGGCTGAGAGCATGTTCAAGCGCCAGCGGGGTCTGAAGGACAGCGGCCGCTTGCTGCCAGGTCACGGCGGAATCCTCGATCGTATCGACAGCCTGACGGCTGCCTTCCCCTTGCTGGCCCTGGGCCTGGTCTGGCTGGGGCAGGTCACATGAGCGGCGTTTCCATCCTCGGCTCGACCGGCTCGGTGGGCCTGAGCACGCTGGACGTCATCCGCCGGCATCGAGACCGCTTTGAAGTCGTGGGACTGGCGGCAAGCTCAAGTGAAGATGCACTGTTTGACCAGTGCCTGGAGTTTCGACCCGGGCTGGCTGCGCTGCTCGATGGACAGGCCGCGGCGCGCCTGTCGGTGCGCCTGGCAAGTGCCGGCTGCAGCACCCGTGTGCTGGCCGGGGCCGAGGGCGTCCATGCCGTGGCAACTTGCGAGCAAGCCACACAGGTGATGGCGGCCATTGTCGGTGCAGCTGGCCTGGCGCCTACGCTGGCTGCGGTCACTGCAGGCAAGCGCCTGCTGCTGGCCAACAAGGAGGCGCTGGTACTGGCCGGTCCGGTGCTGGTCCAGGCGGCACGCAAGAGCGGCGCACAGATCCTGCCGATCGACAGTGAGCACAACGCGATTTTTCAGTGCCTGCCGGCATCCGGACGGGTGGGCGAGGCCGCGGTGGGCCTGAAACGTATCCTGCTGACGGCTTCGGGCGGACCTTTCCTCAATACCCCGGCCGAGCGCCTGGCCAGCGTCACCCCGGAACAGGCCGTGGCACATCCCAATTGGCGCATGGGCCAGAAGATCTCGGTCGATTCGGCCACCTTGATGAACAAGGGCCTGGAGTTGATCGAGGCCTGCCTGTTGTTTGGTGTTCGACCCGGGGCCATTGAGGTAGTGATCCACCCGCAGAGCATTGTTCATTCGCTGGTCGAGTTTGAGGACGGCTCGGTGCTGGCCCAATTGGGTAATCCCGATATGCGGGTGCCGATCGCTCATGCCCTGGCCTGGCCTGACCGAATCGACTCTGGCGTCGATGCCCTTAACCTCGTGCAGATTGGGAGGTTATCGTTTGAAGCCCCTGATATTAAACGGTTTCCATGTCTTGCCATTGCACGATCAGCAGCTGAAGCGGGGGGTACGGCGCCTGCGGTTGTCAGCGCCGCCAACGAGATCGCCGTAGCGGCCTTTCTGCAGCGAAAGCTGAACTTTGCCGGCATCCCGGCGGTCATTGACAGCGTGTTGCAACAGCACCAGGTCGGGCCGGTCGATTCCCTGCAGGAGGCGCTTGATGCCGATGCCTGGGCGCGTGGGCGTGCGGCCCTGGCGCTTGAGCGTCGTCAGGCAGGCGCCGGATGAGCTGGGCCATCCTGGTTTCGCTGGCGGCCTTTGTGGTCGCGATCGGCATTCTGGTGGCGGTCCATGAGTATGGCCACTACTGGGTTGCCCGCCGCCTGGGCTTCAAGGTGCTGAGGTTCTCCATCGGTTTTGGCAAGCCCTTGTGGACCCGCGTTGGGCCGAAGCCGGACGAGGTCGAATACGTTGTCGCCGCCATCCCGCTGGGCGGCTATGTGCGCCTGCTGGACGAGCGCGAGGGGCCAGTAGAACCCGGGCAGGTTCATCGCGCCTTCAATCGTCGCCCGCCCTGGGCGCGCATTGCCGTGCTGCTGGCCGGCCCGGCTGCAAACGTACTGTTTGCCATTGCCGCCTTCTGGATGCTCTTCATGATGGGTGTGCCGGGGCTCAAGCCAGTCATTGGCGAGGTGGCCGAGGGATCGCACGCCCATGTGGCGGGAATGCGCAGCAATGACGAAGTGCTCAGTGTGGCCGGGCGGGCAACGCCTACGCGCGAGACGGCGATCCTGGGCATCCTCGATGAACTGGTCTCCAACGGACAGGTGGCGCTGCAAGTGCGCACCGAGGGTGGCGCTGAGCGGCGACTGCTGGTGCAGGTGCCAGCGGATGGGCGACTGGCATTGACGGAACCCGGCGCACTGTTGCGTGGACTCGGTTTTTCATTCTGGTATCCACGCCAGCCCGTGCGCGTGGCCAGCCTGCAAGCCGGCGGGCCGGCGGAACTGGCCGGGCTGAGGCCCGGCGATGAAGTCATTGAGCTCGACGGCAGCCCGATCGAGGAGTTTCGCCAGTTCGTGATGGCCGTGCGCAGCCGCGCGGGTGAGTCGATTGAACTGGTTGCTATGCGCAATGGTGTCCGTGAGCAGTTCGTCATGGTGCCGCGCGCCGAATTGGTTGACGGGATGAGCATCGGCCGGGTGGGGCTTACCGTTGCCAGCGACCTGAGCTTCCCCGAGTGGATGCAGACCGTGGAGCGCCATGGCCCGGTTGCGGCGCTGGTGCCGGCGCTACGCGAGACCTGGGACAAGTCGGCGCTGACGGTGCGTTTCCTGTGGCGCATGGTGACCGGCGAGGTCTCGACCAAGAACATATCCGGGCCCATCAGCATCGGCCAGTACGCCGGCCTGACGGCCAGCGAGGGTCTGGATTATTATCTCGGCTTCCTGGCGCTGATCTCCATCTCGCTGGCGGTGCTGAACCTGCTGCCAGTGCCGGTGCTTGACGGCGGCCAGATCGTGTTTCAGCTGGCCGAGATCGTGCGCGGCAGCCCGCTGTCGCTGGAGCTGCAGATGGCGGGACAAAAGCTGGGTGTCGCGATGCTGGTCGCCTTGATGGGCCTCGCGTTCTACAACGACTTATCGCGGCTGTTTGGCTGACCGCGCAAGGAATCGATCGACTTATGCTACGCAGGCTCATTGGCACCATTCTCCTGGCCCAGACTCCTCTGCTGGCGCTCGCGCAGTCGCCCGCTGATCCGTTTGTCGTCGGCGACATCCGCGTCGAGGGCCTGCAGCGCATTGCTGAAGGTACGGTCTACAACTACTTGCCGGTCAACATTGGCGACCGCCTTGACGCACGGCGCCTGCAGGAATCTATCCGCGCGTTGTTTGCCACGGGTTTCTTTCGTGATATCGAGCTTAGGCGTGACGGCAATACGCTGGTCGTGGCGGTGATGGAACGCCCCTCGATCGAGAGCTTCACCATCCAGGGCAACAAGGACATCAAGACCGAGGACCTGCAGAAGTCATTGCGTAACGTCGGCCTGGCCACCGGCAAGACTTTTGACCGCTCGGTGCTGGAGGACGTGCGCGGCTACCTGACCGACCAGTATTTCAGTCGCGGCAAGTACGCAGTCAAGGTGGATGCCAAGGTCGAGGAAGTGCCTGGCAACAAGGTCAAGGTGTCAATTGACGTGATCGAGGGCAAGCGCGCCCGCATTCGGCAGATCAACGTTGTAGGCAACTCCCGCTTTGATGATGAGGCACTGCTTGAGCCATTCAAGCTGCGCACGCCCAACTGGCTGTCCTGGTACAAGCAGGATGATCGCTACTCGCGCGAGGACCTGCAGGGCGACCTGGAGACACTGCGTTCCTTCTACCAGGATCGTGGCTACGCCAACTTCGACGTCGAGTCCACCCAGGTGGCGATCGCCCCGGAGAAGGACGACATCTTCATCACCGTCAACGTCAGCGAGGGCGAGGTCTACAAGGTGGGGGAGGTCAAGCTGGCCGGCACGTTCAAGGTGCCTGAGGCGGACCTCAAGGGCTTGTTGCTGGTGGCGCCGGGCCAGGAATATTCGCGCCGCCTGATCACCCAGACCCAGGAACTGATTTCGCTGCGGCTGGGCATGGAAGGCTATGCCTTTGCCAAGGTTGATCCTGTACCGCAGGAGAATGCGGGCGAGAAGACCATTGACCTGACGTTCTTTGTCGAGCCGGGCAGCCGCGCCTATGTACGGCGCATCAACTTCAACAACACCAGCTCCATTGATGACGAGGTGCTGCGCCGGGAAATGCGCCAGCTGGAGGGGTCCTACCTGTCCAATACGCTGGTCGAGCGTTCCAAGGAGCGCCTGCAGCGCCTGCCCTACATCGAGAAGGTGGAGTTCGAGTCCACGCCAGTGCCAGCGACGCCGGACCTGGTCGACGTCAATTTCGAGATCAAGGAGGGCCTGCCCGGCCAGTTCAGCGGCGGCGTTGGCTATTCGGAGTCGCAGTCGTTCATGCTCAACGGCAGCTTCGTGCATTCCAATTTCATGGGCTCAGGCGAGCGCCTGGCAGTGGAATTGGTGTCGGGCAGTTACTCGAAGACCTACAGCTTCTCCCACACCGATCCCTATACCAATGTGGACGGTGTCTCGCGCTCCTTCGGCCTGACCTATCGGGACATCACCCAGTTCGTCTCCGCGGCCTCGGATTTCTCCACCGAGACAGCTTCGGCCTCGCTGGAATTTGCCTACCCCATTTCTGAATACCAGGCGGTGCGGTTCGGCGTGGTGGCGCAGATGTCGGACATGATCGTCAACCCGCTGGGCAGCGCGCCGGAGGCCATCAACTGGGTGCGCAACAATGGCCGCCCGTATGAGCGCACGGTGTCCAGCATCGGCATCGACCCGGTTACCGGCTTGCCGGTCACGATTGACTCGACCATCTATGGAACCAAGTTCAACAGCTTCGAGCTGATTGCCGGCTGGTCCTATGACACCCGCAACCGCGCAATTTTTGCGGACCGGGGTACGCGCCATGCACTGTCGCTGGCGGCGGCCGCGCCGGGCAGCGATGTCGAGTACTACGTCTTCAACTATGAAGGCCTGAAGCTGATTCCCCTGGGGCGACGCTGGACCCTGGCGCTGGGTGCAGAACTCGCATTTGGTGATGCCATGGGGGACACCACGGCGATGCCGCCCTACCGCCAGTTCTATTCCGGCGGGCCGGATTCGGTGCGCGGCTATGAGGACAGCCGGCTGGGACCGCGCGACGGTTTTGGCAACCCCTATGGCGGCAACCTCAAGGTACTGGGTCGGGCGGAGTTGATCGTGCCGACGCCGGAGAAATGGCGTGCCAGTGCCCGGGTCAGCCTGTTCTTTGACATAGGCAACGTCTTCTCCCAGGGTGGCGGCGTTGATTTCGTCGGGCGCGACGGCGTGACCCCGGTTGACTATGAGTTCGATTACAATGAGTTGAAGCAATCGGCGGGTATTGCCGTGCAGTGGCTGGCACCGCTGGGCATCTTTCGCTTCAGCTATGGATTTCCCTTCAACGCCAGCAAGGGCGATAGCGTGCTCTACCCCGATCGGGTCGAGCGATTCCAGTTTACGGTTGGTTCTGCTTTCTGAAGACCTGAGGATTGAATTTAATCATGAGCAAGATGGTAATTCTGGGTGTGGCGATGGCCGCCGCTTCCCTGGCCACAGCGCCGCTGGCGGCTGCTGCCGAAACGAAGATTGGCTATGTCAACGTGGCGCGCCTCATCGAGGAGTCGCCGCAGGCACGCGTGGCCCAGCAGACGCTGGAAGCCAAGTTCATGCCGCGGCAGCGCGACCTGGCCGCACAGCAGAAGACGCTGAAGGAAAAGGAAGAGAAGCTGCAGCGTGACGCTGCGGTCATGTCTGAGGACGAGCGCGGCCGCTTCGAGCGTGAGCTGCGTGACGGACAGCGCGACCTGGCCCGCCGCTTCAACGAATTGCAGGAAGACGCCAACCTGAGCCGCAACGAGGAGTTCGGCAAGGTGCAGCGCGTATTGCTGCAGGAAGTGCAGGTCTTCGCCCGCGCCAACGGCTATCACCTCATCGTCAGCGATGGCGCGCTGTTTGCAGCGGAATCCATTGACGTCACGCCGCAGGTGCTGGCCGCGCTCAAGGCCAAGGCACCCACCGCGCCGCCGAAGTAAGGGCGCACCGGGGCCACGCCTGCATGGAATTTACCCTCGCTGAGCTCGCGGTCCGCTTTGGGCTCGAGCTCAGCGGCGACCCTGCAGCGCGGGTTTCCTCGGTGGCGACGCTCAAGGCGGCAGCGCCTGGGCAATTGGCGTTTCTCGCCAATATTCGTTACCGAAAGCAACTGGCTGGGACAGGTGCGACGGTGGTCGTGATGGCTGCTGATGCCGTGGCCGACTGCCCGACCTCGTGCCTGATTTCTGGCAATCCCTATGCGAGCTACGCGCGCATTGCCGCCGTGCTGCATCCGCCGATGAAGCGGACCCCGGGCGTTGATCCGACGGCCTGCATTGCCGCCACCGCACAAGTGGCCACCAGTGCCTCGATCGGGCCGATGGCAGTGATTGGCGATGGGGCCGTGGTTGGTGAGCGCGTGCAGGTGGGTGCACATTGCGTCATTGGCGAACGAGTCCGGGTCGGCAATGACTGCGATCTGGGTACGCGTACGGTGCTGTGCAGGGACGTGGTGCTGGGTGAGCGCTGCGTGCTGCAGCCCGGTGCCGTGATTGGCAGCGAGGGCTTCGGGTTTGCCCGTGACACGGACGGCTACGTCAAGGTGCCGCAGCTGGGCAGCGTGCGCATCGGCAACGACGTGGAGATTGGTGCCAACACCACCATTGATTGTGGCGCCATCGATGACACGGTCATTGAGGATGGGGTCAAGCTGGACAACCAGGTCCAGGTGGGCCACAACTGCCGTATCGGCGCGCATACGGTCATCGCCGGTTGCGTCGGCATTTCGGGCAGCACCACCATTGGCAAGCGCTGCATGATTGGCGGCGCCGTGGGCATGGTGGGGCACCTGGAGATTGGCGACGACGTCATCATCTCGGGCTTTACCATGGTCACTCACTCGCTGCCGGGCCCGGGCATGTATTCCTCAGGGATGCCCGCAGTGGAGGCCGGGGACTGGCGCAAGCAGGTGGCGCGGCTGCGTCGCCTTGAGGGCATGGAGCGCCGGCTGAGAAGGCTGGAGCGCGGTCCGGATAGCGGAGAGAAAGCATGAGCGAAGGCTTTTCGATGGATATCAATGCCGTGATGGCACAACTGCCACACCGCTATCCACTCCTGCTGGTGGATCGCGTGCTGGAATGCGTGCCCGGCAAGAGCATCCGCGCGATCAAGAATGTCACCATCAATGAGCCATTTTTTGTCGGCCATTTTCCCGGCCGCCCGGTGATGCCCGGGGTTATGATCCTGGAGGCCTTGGCCCAGGCCGCCGGCATCCTTGCCTTCAAGACAGCAGGTATCGTGCCTGACCAGGACACCCTTTTTTACTTTGTCGGCATTGATGGTGCCCGGTTCCGTCAGCCTGTCCTGCCCGGCGACCAACTGGAACTGTCGGCCACGCTGGAGCGGGCCCTGCGCGGCATCTGGAAGTTTTCTACCGTGGCCACGGTGGCTGGCAAGGAAGTCGCCTGCGCGACCATGATGGTGGCGCCCGAGGTCAAGTCATGATCGATGCGCGCGCCATCATTGCGCCGGATGCGGAAATCGGCAGCGGGGTGGACATTGGACCGTTTACGGTGATCGGCGCCGGCGTTCGCATTGGTGACGGTTGCTGGATTGGCCCGCATGCGGTGATTAATGGTCCGACAACGCTGGGCCGGAATAACAAGGTCTTCCAGTTTGCCTCAATCGGTGATGCGCCCCAGGACAAGAAGTACCGGGGTGAACCCACCCGACTGGAAGTGGGTGATAACAATGTCTTTCGCGAGTTCTGCACCATCAACCGCGGCACCGCCAGTGGCCATGGTGTGACCCGTATTGGCAGCGACAACCTGTTCATGGCCTATTCCCACGTGGCGCATGACTGCGTCGTGGGCGACAAGTGCGTGTTGTCCAACTGCGCGGCGCTGGCGGGCCATGTCGAGCTTGGCGACTGGGTCATCCTCTCCGGCTTCGCCGGCGTCCACCAGTTCTGCAAGATTGGCGCTCATGCCTTCCTGGCCAACAATGCCGCGGTGACCCGCGACGTTCCGCCTTACCTGCTGGTGGCCGGTTCACCGGCTGAACCCAAGGGCGTCAACAGCGAAGGCCTCAAGCGGCGCGGCTTCGAGGCGGCCCAGATTACCAACATCAAGAGTGCCTACCGGCTGCTGTATCGCTCTGGCCGCAAGCTGGCGGAAGCGACGGCCGAGCTGACAGCCATGGCCGAAGGCCACCCGGAACTGCAGTCGTTCGTCAGCTTCCTAGAGGCCAGCGAACGCGGCATCGTGCGCTGAACGTGGCGACCGGCAGGCCGCTGCGGGTGGGCCTGGTGGCAGGCGAGGCTTCCGGTGACAACCTGGGCGCCGGACTGATCCGTGCCATACGCCAGCAGCATGCCGACGTGGAATTCTTCGGCATCGCCGGTCCTGCCATGGTGGCCGAGGGCTGCCAGGCCTGGGAATCGTCAGACAGCCTCGCGGTGATGGGGCTGTTCGAGGTGCTGCATCACCTGCCGCGCCTCTGGCGCCTGCGCCGGGCGACCCGCCAGCGCTTTCTCGCCGAGCGACCCGATGTTTTCGTCGGTATCGATGCACCGGAATTCAACCTGAGCCTGGCGCCGGCCTTGCATCAGGCCGGCATACCCACGGTTCAGTACGTCAGTCCACAGGTCTGGGCCTGGCGCCGCGGCCGTGCCGGGCGCATGGCCGGGTTCCTGGATCTGGTGCTGTGCCTTCTGCCATTCGAACCCGAGGTCTATGCCGAACACGGGCTGCGCGCAGAATTTGTCGGCCACCCCCTGGCGGACCTGGTGCCGATGCAGCCGGACCGTCCGCAGGCACGCCAGCGCCTGGGTCTGGCGCTGGAACGACCCGTAGCGGCCATATTGCCGGGCAGCCGGCTGGGTGAAGTGAAGCGCCTGGGGAATGACTTCGCAGCCACCGTGGCCTGGCTGGCAGCACGCCGGCCGGAGTTGTCCTTCGTGGCGCCGATGGCAGGCGCGGCTACCCGTGCGGTTTTTGCCGAGGCCTTGTCGCGCCATGCCCCAGGCATTCCAGTGATCCTTACGCAGGGTGGCGCTCGCGATGCCCTGGCTGCCGCGGATGTGGTTCTGGTGGCCTCAGGTACTGCAACCCTTGAGACCCTGCTGCATAAACGGCCGATGGTCGTCGCCTATCGTGTCGGTGGACTGACCGCTTTTGCCCTGAAGCAGCTCGGCCTGTTGAAGTCACCATTCTTTGCCCAGCCCAACCTGCTGGCCGGGCGACTGGCGGTTCCGGAATTCTCCCAGGCGCAAGTCACCGCAGAGCGTCTGGGTACCGAGATGCTGCGCTGGCTGGACAACCCGGCAGCGGTTGCGGCGCTGGTCGAGGAATTCGCCGGGATCCATGCCAGGCTGCGTGCCGGCGGCAGTAGCCGCGCGGCTGAGGCCATCCTCGACGTGCTGAAGGTCCGACCGTGAAGGCCGGGCGGCGGCAGGTGGCGCTGCCGCTGGCCATTTTCGGCAGGGTGGCAGGGGTCGACGAAGCGGGCCGGGGCCCGCTGGCAGGGCCGGTGACCGCGGCGGCTGTGATCCTGGATCCCGCGCGCCCGCTGGCCGGTATTCGTGATTCCAAGCAGCTTGATGCCCTGCGGCGTGAGCGCCTGCAGGGGGAGATCCGCCGGCAGGCCCTGGCCTGGGGGCTGGGCTGGGCGGATGCCGGTGAGATTGACGTGCTGAACATCCTCCAGGCCACCCTGCTGGCCATGCGTCGCGCCTTGCAGGCCTTGCCCTACCTGCCACAGCACATCGTGGTGGATGGCAACCGCTGTCCCTCCCTGGCCGGGCTGGGCTTGAGTGCCGGCGTCGAGGCCATCGTGGGTGGCGATGCCACGGTGATCGAGATCGGTGCGGCCTCGATCCTGGCCAAGACCGCCCGCGATGCCTACATGGTTCGGGCAGCACGGGCCTACCCGGGCTACGGCTTTGAGATCCACAAGGGCTATCCCACGCCGGCGCATGTCAGCGCGCTGCAGGCGCTGGGCGCCTGCCCGCTGCACCGCCAGAGCTTCGCCCCGGTAAGATCCCTCCATGCCCCGCGCTGAAGTGAAGTCCCCGCCGACGCCATTTGTCCACCTGCGCGTCCACACTGAGTATTCACTGGTTGACGGCACCATTCGCGTGCCCGAGCTGATGGACGCGGTGGCCGCCGTGGGTATGCCCGCGGTCGGACTCAGCGATCACGGCAACTTGTTTGCCATGGTCAAGTTCTATCGCGCGGCGCAGGTGCGCGGACTCAAGCCGCTTATCGGCGTTGACCTGCGCCTGCGGGACGGCGAGGAACAGGGCGAGTCGAGCTTGATCACGCTCATCGCGCAGAACCTCGAGGGCTATCGCAACCTGACACGGCTGGTGTCGCGAAGCTACCGGTCCGGCCAGCAGGGCGGTTCTCCCACCATCGCCCGGGAGTGGCTCGATGCAGACAGCAGCCGCGGCTTGATCGCGCTCTCCGGCGCTGATGAGGGCAACGTGGGCCGCTTGCTGCTGGCGGGCAAGCCAGACGAGGCCGCAGCCTGCCTGGCGAGCTGGCAGGAACTGTTTGGCGATCGCTACTACCTGGAGCTGCGCCGCACGGGCCGCGCGGCGGATGAGCCACATATTGCAGGCGCACTGGCCTTGATCGCACGACAAGCCGTGGCCGTGGTGGCGACCAACGACGTGCGCTTTCTGGAGCGCGATGACTTCGAGGCGCATGAGGCCCGCGTCTGCATCCGCGACGGTACGCTGCTGGATGACCCGAGCCGCATTTCGCGTTACTCAGCCCAGCAATACCTGCGTTCGCCCGATGAGATGCTGGAGTTGTTCGCCGACCTGCCCGAGGCGCTGGAAAATACCCTGGAGGTGGCGCGGCGCTGCTCACTGGAGATCGAGTTCGGCAAGTCCTTCCTGCCGAGCTTTGAAGTGCCGCCGGGGCACACCACGGCCAGCTACCTGAAGGTCGAGGCCGAAGCCGGGCTGAAGGCACGCCTGCGCTTCCTTGAGCAGACACCGGCGCTGCGCTTTCGTGCGGTGGAAGCTGCGGAATACGACGCGCGCCTGGCGACCGAGCTGCAGGTCATTTGCGACATGGGTTTCGAGGGCTACTTCCTGGTGGTGGCGGACTTCATCCGCTGGGCGCGGGAGCAGGGCATTCCGGTCGGGCCAGGTCGTGGCTCCGGCGCGGGGTCAGTGGTGGCCTGGGCGCTCAACATCACCGACCTTGATCCGCTGCAGCACATCTTGCTGTTTGAACGTTTCCTCAATCCCGAGCGCGTTTCGATGCCGGACTTCGACATCGACTTCTGCATGGCCGGGCGCGATCGCGTGATTGACTACGTGTCCACGCGCTACGGCCGTGAGCGCGTTTCCCAGATCATCACTTTTGGCTCGATGGCGGCCAAGGCGGTAGTGCGCGACGTGGGCCGCGTGCTCGGCCATCCCTACGGCTTCGTCGACAGCGTGGCCAAGCTGATCCCGTTCGAGCTGGGTATTACGTTGAAGGACGCGCTGGACAAGGAACCGGAGCTGGCGCGGCGCTATCGCAGCGAGGATGAGGTGCACGACCTCATCGACCTGGCGCAGTCGCTGGAGGGCCTGGCCCGTAATGCCGGCACCCATGCCGGCGGTGTGGTGATCGCACCTTCCGTGCTTACGGATTTTGCGCCGCTGTTCTGTGAGCCCGGCAGCGAGAACCTGGTGACGCAGTTTGACAAGGACGATGTCGAGCACGCCGGCCTGGTCAAGTTCGACTTCCTTGGCCTGCGCACGCTGACCATTATCGACTGGACCGTCAAGCTGGTGAACGAGGGCCGGGCCAGCAGCGGCGAGGCGCCGCTGGTCATCGAGCAACTGCCGTTGAATGATCCCGCAACCTTTCAGTTGCTGAAGTCTTGCCGCACCACGGCGATCTTCCAGCTGGAATCGCGTGGCATGAAGGACCTGGTGCGCAAGCTGCAGCCTGATTGCTTCGACGACATCGTCGCGCTGGTGGCCCTGTTCCGCCCCGGTCCTCTGCAGTCAGGCATGGTCGATGACTTCATCGCCCGCAAGCATGGCCGCATCGACGGTCCGATTGATTACCTGCATCCCAGCCTGGAAGCCATCCTCAAGCCCACCTACGGCGTGATCCTCTACCAGGAGCAGGTGATGCAGATCGCCCAGCTGCTGTCGGGCTATACGCTGGGCGGCGCCGACCTGCTGCGCCGCGCCATGGGCAAGAAGAAGGCCGAGGAGATGGCCAAGCAGCGCTCGGTGTTTGTCGAGGGCGCCACCGCGCGCGGCGTGTCGGCAGCCAAGGCCGGGCATATCTTCGACCTGATCGAGAAGTTCGCAGGCTATGGCTTCAACAAGTCGCACTCGGCGGCCTATGCCTTGCTGTCCTACCAGACTGCGTGGCTCAAGGCGCATTACCCCGAAGCCTTCATGGCGGCGGTGCTGTCCTCTGACATGGACAAGACCGACAAGGTTGTCACCATCATTGATGAGTGCGCCAGCATGGGGGTCAAGGTGCTGGCGCCGGATGTCAATGCCTCGGTGCATGCCTTCGCCGTAGCCGGCGAGGCCACCATTCGCTATGGGCTGGGGGCGGTCAAGGGCGTGGGCCAGGCGGCGGTCGAGGCCATAGCCCAGGAGCGCGATCAGGGTGGCTTGTTTCGCGACCTTGCCGATTTTTGCAGCCGCATGGACATGAAGCTCATTGGGCGCAGGACCCTGGAGGCCATGGTGCGGGCCGGTTGCCTGGATGCGCTCGGACCCAACCGCGCCTCGCTGATGCAGGCCATTCCGGCGGCGCTGCTATTGGGCGAGCAAAGCACCCAGGCTGCGGCCTCCGGCCAGGATGACCTGTTCGGTGGACTCGGTGGCAGCGGCCAGGCCGCAGCGCCCACCGCTTTGGTGGTGGAGGAAGTGCCGGAGTGGAACGATTCGGTGCGCTTGCAGGGCGAGCGCGACACGCTCGGCTTGTTCCTCACCGGCCATCCCATCGCCGAGTACGAACAGGAATTGCGCCAGCTGGTGGGCGCGCGAATCGTCGATATCGGTGGCAGCCGGCCGGCGCCGGACCAGCGTGGCTACACCAATACCCGCAACGTCACCGTCGCCGGGCTGGTGCTGGAAATACGCCGGCGTGGACCGCGCACCACGCTGCTGCTGGACGATCGCAGCGGGCGCATCGAGGTCAGCTTGTTTGACGACGTCTACCAGCAATACCGCAACATCATCGTCAAGGACGCCATCCTGGTGGCCGAGGGCCAGCTGCGCTATGACGAATTCATCGAGGACTGGCGGGTCAACGCCAAGAAGCTGACGCCCATCGACCAGCTGCGCGAGCGCGAGGCCAGGCGCCTGATCATCCGCTGGCCAGAGGGTGCGGCCGGCGTGGGATTCATCGATGCCCTGGAGGGGGCGCTGAAACCCCATACCGGTGGCGGCTGCGGCGTGGCCGTGCACTACCAGGGTGCGGGCGCACGGGCCGCCATTGCCCTGAGTGCGGAGTGGTCGGTCAAGCCCGCACGCGAATTGATCGAGCGTTTGCGCCAGCTGGTCGGCCAGGATGGCGTGCGTCTGGCCTACGGGCCGCGAATTGCCGCCGGCACAGCGACTGGCACCCGCTCCGAGGGCGCCTGATTCCTCTGCGGCGTCAGTCCCCTCTATACTTGCGCCATGCAATTTCTCGATTTTGAACAACCGATCGCGGAACTCGAGGCCAAGATCGAGGAACTGAAGTTCCTCGGCAGCGACGCCGAGATCAATATCGCGGAAGAAATCGACAAGCTGCAGGCCAAGAGCCGCACGCTGACCACCAGCATCTTTGCCAACCTGACGCCCTGGCAGGTGGCGCAACTCGCGCGTCATCCGCAGCGGCCCTATACGCTGGACTACATTCCGCTGGTGTTCACCGAATTCGTGGAGATGCATGGCGATCGGACCTATGCCGACGACCATGCCATCGTCGGCGGACCGGCCCGCCTGCAGGGCACGCCGGTGATGCTGATCGGCCAGCAGAAGGGCCGCGACACCAAGGAGCGGGTGCGCCGCAACTACGGCATGCCCAAGCCGGAGGGCTACCGCAAGGCGCTGCGCCTGATGAAGACTGCGGAGCGCTTCGGCCTGCCGCTGGTGACCCTGATCGATACGCCGGGAGCCTATCCGGGCGTGGGCTCGGAGGAGCGCAACCAGTCCGAGGCCATTGCCCGCAACCTGTTTGAGATGTGCGAGCTCAAGGTGCCCATCGTCAGCTGTGTCATCGGTGAGGGCGGTTCGGGCGGCGCGCTGGCGATTGGCATCTGCGATCGCCTGATGATGCTGGAGTACAGCATCTATTCGGTGATCAGCCCGGAGGGCTGCGCCTCGATCCTGTGGAAGAGCGCCGAGAAGCGCGAACTGGCGGCAGAGGCCATGGGCATCACCGCACAACGCCTCTCGCGCTTTGGCCTGATCGACCAGGTCATTGCCGAACCGCTGGGCGGGGCACACCGCGACCCGACTGCGATTGCGGAGTCACTGCGCGATGCGCTTTCAGCGCAGGTCACCGAGCTCATGGCCGTGGCGCCAGAGCGCTTGCTGGAATTGCGCCGCGCACGCCTGCGCGGCTTCGGGATCTTCGGCGAGGGCTGAGCCATGCAGCCGCCACTGCCATTGCGGAGCGTCGATGACTCCGCGGCGGTAGTCGATGCCCTCCAGGACTGGCTGGCCGAGCATGCCCCGCCAAGGACTGAACCGCGACTCTGTATCTCCTTGAGCGGAGGCCTGGATTCCTGCGTGTTGCTGCATGCGCTGGTCAATCTTGCGCCTGCTCACTTCCAGGCCTTACGCGCGGTCCATGTCGATCATGGGCTACAGGCGCAATCATCGGCCTGGGCCGAGGCCTGCCGCAGCATCTGCGCCGGGCTGGATGTTCCCCTACAGCAGGTAGACCTCGCCCTCACGCCAGTGCCCGGGGCCAGTATCGAGGCCGAGGCTCGCACGGCGCGCTACGCCGCGCTCGCGGCCAGGCTCGATGCAGGAGAATGGCTGCTCACCGCGCATCATCAGGATGACCAGCTGGAAACGGTATTGCTGCAGCTCATTCGCGGCGCCGGCATTGCAGGCCTGGCCGCCATGCCGACGTGTTCTCCACTCGGCCCGGGCTGGCAGGGCAGGCCACTGCTGGGCCTGACCCGCAGCCAGCTGGCCGCCTACGCGCAGAAATTCTCGCTGCAGTGGGTCGAGGACCCCAGCAACAGCGGTGAACGCTTTGATCGCAGCTGGTTGCGCCAAGAGGTGCTGCCGGCGCTGAGGGCGCGATGGCCCGCACTGAGCAGTACGGTGGCTCGCAGCGCGCGTCACTGCGCCGAGGCCAGCCAATTATTACAGGTCCTGGCCGCGGCTGATGCTGAAGGTCGCGTCAGTGAGGGGCGCCTTTCGGTTGGCGGCCTCAGTCAGCTGGATGCGCCACGACAGGCCAACCTGCTGCGGGCGTGGATCGACGGCCTGGCACTGTCGATGCCCAGCACCGCGCGCCTGGCGTCGATTCTTCGTGACGTCGTCAATGCACGTGAAGACGCGATGCCGGTAGTGCGCTGGGCAGGCGCAGAGGTTCGTCGCTACCGCGACTACCTCTACGCCATGGCGCCACTCGGGCAGCTGCCTGAGGTGGCAACGGAACTCGAAATGAAGGCGGGCGCCAGCATCGAATTGGCGGCGGGCCTCGGGCGTCTTGAGCTCGTCAGTCGCGCGGGCCTGGGACTGCGGCCACTGGCGGCGGGGACCTGCCTCAGCGTTCGTTTTGGCACGCCAGGCGCGAAGCTACGGCCAGCGGCCAATCGGCCGTCAAAGGCATTGCGCAATCTTTACCAGGAAGCGGGCATCGTGCCCTGGCGACGCCCGCAGCTGCCGCAACTGTGGCTGGGGACGCGTCTTGCCGCTGTGGCGGACCTATGGATCGAATCGGAGCTGTCAGTGGAACCGGGCGAACAGGGCCTGGTGCCAGTCTGGCACGGACGGCCGCAATTGAACTGAGTGCCTCAGCGCCAGCATTCCGCCGAGGTGTCGACGGCGCCATCGCTGGCGGCCGTACGAATGCCCTGGTTGTTGATCACGAAAGTGCGGCAGGTCACATCCGAGAACTGGTTGCCGCCGGCCACGGCCGTGGCACTGACCGTGAAGCCCACCGCATCGGCGGCCACGATGGCCATCTGGTACCAGCCGCGCTTGCTGGCAGCGGGAAAGGCCACGTCACTGCCTGCACAGTCAGAAGCGGCTGCCAGGTTGAGGCCATAGCTGTTGCATTGCAGGTAGAACTTTTCCTGCGCCGTGGCCAGCGACAGCAAGGCGTCCTTGGCATCGGCGCGCTGGCTGCGCATCACGTAGTTGCGATAAGACGGGATGGCCACGGAGGCAAGGATGCCGATGATCACCACGACGACGATCAGTTCGATCAGGGTCACACCGCGTTGCTTGTTCATGTGGTTCATTCCGTAAATCGCAGGTCGCGTAAAGACCCACCCGGTTGCCAGGGCAACCGGGTGGGGCGTTGCTAGTTGACTCCGGTCTGGCGCCAGAAGGTGCGTACCGGGGCCAGGTTAATGCCGATGCCGCAGTTCTCCAGGCCGACCAGGCAGCGCGGCGGCGGCCGGCACTCGGCGCCTACGCAGTTGACCGGGTCATCCGGGCTGGGGAACAGCCACACCACCTCAGGGGCGATACCGCGCTGGGCAAGCTCGGAATCGCGATCCTCGGTCGAGTCCGGCGGATCGGCCGGGTTCTCGCGGTCGACCACCGGGGCACCGGTGAAGGCGCTGACCGTATACAGGCGGTTGATGCCGATACCCGGGGCGCAGGAGGTGCTGGTGACAGTCGAGGTGGAACTCGGCTCGTAGGTCGTGAACTGGATCATGCTCTGCACTGTGCGGGCCTCGGCCAGCGACTTCTCACCAATCCAGCTGCCGGAGGGGCGACGCAGGTCCATGCGCCAGCCACTGGCACCCGACGGGATCACTGGGTTGATGTCGGAACTGACATCCACCAGCGTCACATCGGACTCGGTGATCGGCGTGGTCAGGCCGTACTGCACCTGGGTCAGGCGGGCGAAGGGCCGATAGTCGCGCAAGCTGTAGAAGCGATCCTGGTTGACCGTTTCCAGCGGATGGCCGCGATAGCCCGAGCCAAGGGCGATGTTGAGCCAGGTGCGGCCGTTGTCGCTGAGGAAGGCCACATCCGGTGCACTGTAGAAGCGCCGGTTGGTGGTATCCGGGTGCGTGCCGAGGTGGGCATTGCCCAGCGAGGCAAACACGCCGCCGGCCACCAGGTTGGCGCGCGCCTGGCCGTTGTTGATGTCAAAGCGCCAAACGCGCCCACCCATGTCGCCGGCATACATGCGATCGGCCAGGCCGTCGCCGGTGTAGTCGAACACGCGGATGTCACCGGGGATCGAGTGGGTCATCAGTGGCAGGCGCAGGTCGGCACCCGTGTCCGAGCTGTGCGCCGTGTACCACAGCAGGTTGCCGCTGACCGCATCGACCATGAAGATCTGCCGACCCACGGTATCCGTGGCATAGGGACCGTTGTCCTGGGCCGTGTCATAGCCACCGCCGAATACCAGCACCTGTTGCAGGGCATTTTGCGTGGCACCGGCAATGTTGACCCGCACCGGGGTGGGTGTGGACCAACTCTGGCCGGCGAAAGGCAGTCGCCTGAGCCCAGTCTCGCTGGGGCCGATGCGCCACATCATTGTCGGCGAATTGCGGTCCGTGACATCCAGGCCGAAGTAGTCATTGCCACCGCGGCGCATGCCGAAGTAGATCATGACCTTGTCGCCCAGCAGCGGCTCGATGATACCGTTGTCATTGAGGTCGTTCTTGATGACGCGGATGTTGCCATCCAGGCCGTAGGTGCGCACCGGCGCGGCATCGTTGACATACATGTCGCGGGCGCGATCCATCAACTGGCGTGGCATGAACGCCCACAACTCGTCACCGTTGCGGGTGTCGAGGGCATGCAGGTAGCCGTCATTGGTCACGCCATACACCACGCTGTCGTAGATGTCCGGGCTGGCCACGGTGCCGCCGTAGATCACGGTGGCGGGGCGGCCGTGCATCGGGTCACCCATGGCCAGGCGAGAATCGGTTGTGCTGCCGTCATTGTTTTCATCGCTGGTGTCAGCGCCGCGCAGCCAATTGATCAGGGTGTCGCGTCCCGGGACTTCGGCCGGTGCCAGGCCCAGCATGGCCTCAGTGATTCCCAGGTTGGCAATCGTGACCTCATTGGTCGTCGCTGTCAGTGCTGCGCCTGTGTCGAGGTCGCTGAACATCCGGCGACTGTCAGGCAGCGGCAAGCGCCCGGCAGCGCCGCCCAGGCCTACTTCGTCACCGTCGATGGCAGTCGACCACACGCTCTGCGCGGTGCGACGGAAAAAGCCGGTGGTGATGTCGACGGCGGGGTCGCCATTGGCATCAAGAATGGTGCCGGTCTGGTCGAGGCGGTACTTCTTCAGGTTGCCGGGCCAGGAGAAGGTCTCGGCCGGGCGAAACACGGTGACGTAGAGCTCGTTCAGGTTACGGGTACGGTTGAAGGCGTTGACCGACACCACCGGCGCGGTGAAGGTCGTATTGGTGTCGAGGATGGTGCGCACGATGGTGGAGAGCACCGCGCTCAGTGAGGCCGTGTCGCTGGCTTCGTAGAACACGCCACCGGCGCCGTTGGCGGTATTACGCAGCACGTCAGAACCGCGCACCTCATCACCAAAGCCGATGGTGTAGGTGGTCACGTTCTGCAGGCCGGGCAGCGCCGGGCGCATGTCCGCCGTGTACATGTGCTGGGCAATCTCCTCCAGGCAGCGGCCATCGCCGGTACCGGTGCAGGTGCGGCCGATCAAGCCCTGGATCTCGGTGTCCGCGCTGGTGTCCGAGGTTGGGCGACCGTCGGTCAACAGCACGATGAAGTTGCGCTGACAGGAGGTCTGCAGGGGACTCAGGTAGCGATTCTCATTCGGCGAAGGTTCACGCGAACTCAATACGCTGGGCAACTGGTTGCCGGCGGTGGGGTTACGGCGCGAATTGATGCCGTAGCGCACCAGGCCGCCACTCAGGTAACGATAGGCCTCCAGCATCGTCTCCGACAGCGGCGTGCAGCCGTCGGCATTGAGTGCATCAATGTCGGCCTTCATCGCCGCGGCATTGCTGGCCACCGTGTTGATTTCGCGCAGCACCATGCCGCCCTCGGCAGAATTGGTGTCACCACAGGACAGGTTGGCGTTGTCGCTGAAGCGCATCAGCCCCAGGTTGACGTTGTCATTGACGGCGAGCCGATCGATGGTGTCCTTGGCCACGGTCTGCACGATCTGCAGGCGGGTCTGGCTGGTGGCGAGCAAGCCGCGGTACCAATTGACGTAGTTGGCGGAGAAGAATACGTAGCTGCGATCGGCGCCATTGGCGTTGTAGCCAATCCGCTGCGCAAAATTAGCGGTCCAGGGACCATTGCCACCGTCAGCCGCCCACAGGCGTGTGCTGCTGAGGCCATCACCATGGATGCCGGCGTCGGCCTGGCATTCGACCCAGGTCGAATTGCCGGTGTTGCCGCTGACACTGCGCCAGCGGAACTGGCCGCTGGAGCTGCGCCACTGTCCGGCACGACCCGCCGACTGGAAGCCGCCGACCGCCATGGCACTTAACGCTGCATTGCACTTGAAGGCTACCAGCGGAAAGGAACTACTGTCGGAGCAGCTGGGTATGCTGGCGGGATTGGTGCCCTGGCGGAAATAGACGCGGTCGGCACGGCAGGCGCCGGCATAGGTGGTATTCACGTCGTAGGGGATCTGCGTGACCACGTTAGTGCTCATGCTGCCCGAGGTATCCATGATGAACAGGATGTTGGGGCGCTGCGAAGACACGGAATTTGACTTGCCGGTGAAGATCTCCGACTCGTCGCTGACCGCGGTCCCGGCCAGCACGGCCATCGTGGTGGCGGCCAGCAGGCGTTTGGCGTAACTGAGCTTGGTATTCATGGCGCAGTGCTCACTGTTGCCCGGCTGACAGGCTGACGCGGGTCAGCGTCTTGTTGTCAGGCCGGTAGAAGACGTAGAGGCGGGTATTGCCGCGATGGCTCGCAGTCGCGCGCAGGCGGGTGTAGCTCACCGCCTCGTCGCCAATGTAGTAACGCGTATCCTTGCTGAAGGACAGGCGCAGGCTAGTGCAGGTGGCACATTCGCGCGCCTGCAGGCTGCCACCGGCGTTGGCCGGCAGGGACACCAGGTCGGTGCCGGTCTCCAGGCATTCCTCGACTGTTTCCAGCCGGGGCTCAGCCAGCGCCGGGGCCGCTGCCAGGGTGCCCAGTGACACGGCGACCAGCAGGGCGCGGTGCAGGCGGGACATTTTGAGGGCAGGCGTATTCATGTGAGCATCTCCATCCATGTTCATGTGCCACCCGGTCCGATGATGTAGAAGGACTGGACATGGCGTGCGCGGGCGTTGCCAGGTGCTTCACCCTGGGCATCGACCTCAAAGTGATAGGCGAGGAAGCCGGTGCCAATGCTGTAGCCGGTCAGGCCTGAAGCCAGCTGGGTGTCACCGACGTACTGCATCTGGAATTCGTAGTGGTCATCCGGCGAGTTGGGTACCGGCACCAGGGCCTGAGGGGCCATCGGGCTGGTGCTGAGCAGCGGATTGGCCAGGGCGTCTTCCACCGCCACTTCAGCGGCCTGGAAGGCGCGTTCCTGCAACTGGGCGTTGCCGGCCATGCGCAGCTCAAGCATTGAGGTCATCACGCCCGACACCGCCAGGATGGTCAGCACCAGCAGCAGGATCAGGCCAACGACCAGCGCCGCACCGCGTTGCCTGGCGAGGGGTTGCAACCGATTGAATTGCACATTCATCGCCGTGTATTCCTCAGTGCGACAGTCTTGGTCACCAGCAAGCGGCGGAAACCGTCGGCCGGTGTCAGCGCAGCCACGCCGGTGCGGTCGGCATAGTCGTAGGTACGATCATCGGTAAAGCCGACCTCGGCTTGCTCGGCACGGACCAGCATCCAGATGCGCACCGCAACGATCGGCTGGCCGGCAATCACGCCGCTCGCCGGCACAAAGAAGTCGGCGTTCTGGTCGGTATTGGTGTCGACACCAAACTCGACCTGCAGGTCTTCCACGCCCGGGACGATCTCTGTGTCCTGGATCACCGGCGCACCGCCGGCAAAGGCCAGCTGCTTGCGCCGCAGCGAAGGCGTGCCTGCGCGCTGGTCGGAATCCTGGTCGACGTAGTAGCCATGGGCGAGTACGGCGCGGGTCTCGGTCTGGATGCCACCGAAGCCGGCCGGAACCGTGTTGCCGGTAAACAAGGTGCCCTGCACTCGGCTGGACTGCATCTTGACCTGGCCGGTGGTGGCCGCCAGGTCGGCGGGCCCAATGGCGCCGGTCGAGGTGCGGCGCACGGTCAGCTGGTCGGCGCCGGCCACGGCAGCGCCAAATTCTGCGCAGGTCAGGCCGTAGCCGGAATTGGTCGCCTCGATGTAGGCGGGCAGCTTGACCGCCCACAGTGGGCCGCAAAAATTAAGCGTTGCGGCGAAGGCCGCAAGTTCCACCGGCAACAGGTAGGCGGGGTCGATCACCGCAGGATTGGCGGGATCCATGGTCGGGCCGTTTTCCACCAGGTCGCCACGGCTGTGCAGGCCCCAGTAGTTGGCCATGCGCAGGTCGGACTCAATAGTGCTCATGGCATAGCGCGCTGTTTCCTGCAGACGCGCCGCTGAATCATTGGTGCGGTACAGGTCGCGGGTCTTGCCGAACACCGAGACGGCACCGGCGAGCAGGAAGGCCCCGATCAACAGGGACACCATCAACTCGACCAGGCTGAGGCCGCGCTGGAAGGCGGGCAGGTGCTTGAACTGCTTCATGTCGAGAATCCAATCTGGAATTGGACGGGCTGGGCTTCGCCGACTTCCGACCACTGGATGGTGACCAGGTAGTTGGCGGGCTCGCCGGCGCCGATGGGAGCTGTCACCACGACCTGCGCGTCGCCGTTAGGTAGCTGCAGGGCAATGGCATCCTTCCAGCGCTTGATATCGCTGGAAGCGAGTTCCGCCGGCTGGCAACCGACCGTGGTGAAGCAGGCGTCCACCTGCAGCATAGTGACGCCAAATGCGACGTCATAGGCCACGATGGCCGTGCGGTTGGAGCGGACACGATCGGCGAAATCCGATGCCAGGTTGACGGCCTGGGTGCGATAGATGGCGGTGCGCCCGGCCTGCAGGCTGTCCAGGTACAGGGCGGCGATGCCCAGTAGCCCGACGGTCAACAGGACCAGTGCCACCAGGACCTCCACGATGGAGAAGCCTGACTGACGGGAAACGCGGAGGAGGTTCATTGTCATCTTGTCCATGCCCTGTGCATCAACTGCAGCCGCCGATGGAGCCGCCGATGGCGGTCACCAGCGCCTGGATTTCGTTCTTGTCGCGGGTCACGCCGGCACGGCCGGTGGTCGCCAGGGTGATGCCGCGTGCTGCTGACAGCTGGCCCGAGGAGGCTACGTTGCCACGCGCATCGCACAGCACCATCTGCGAGGAATTGGCATTCAGCGAGAAGCCATTGTCGAGGTAGGTCACCCGCAGCGGGTTGCGCGTGCCGCGGGCCGTAATGGTGGCGTCGAGGGGTTCGCGCTGCTGCAGCAGGACTTCGGCAGGTATCGAGGCCTCAACCACGTCGAGGTTGCCATCGAGGTCGATATCCTCACCGGCATTCAGGAATCCATCGCCGTTGATATCTTCATCGGTCAGGTCCTGCGTGCCATCACCGTCGATGTCAACGAAGCTGGCGGCATCGCGGGTGCCGTTCTGGTTGGCATCGACAAATACGATCCAGCCGGTCAGCACGGTCGTGGCGTCGCAGCCCGGATCCGCAATCAGCGGATCGGCGCTGGTGCACACGGTCACTGCCTGGCGGCGCTTGATGGCCTCCGAACGGGCGTAATGCAGTGAGGCCATCACGTCGTTGGCAGCACCCGTAATGCGCGCATTACGGATGAAGTCACCCATCGCGGGTACGCCGAAGCCGAGGATGATGCCGGCGATGGTCAACACCAGCATCAGCTCGAGCAAGGTAAAGCCTGTCTGCGCGTTTTTCATGGCTGGCACTATAGGCAGCGGATTCCGGGCCTGCAGTGTCTTCCGATGGGCGTGCGCCAAGCGTGGATGAACGGCACGGATTGAGGCCATACGGGTCCGCTTTTCGTGACCGCCGTCACATTCGGCTGGCGGCGTGTGCGCAGTTACTCTAGACTGAAGTCCCGTCGCGATCGGCAGGGGCAAGGTCCCACAATCGAGGGGCCAGACCCTCACTCTGACGGGGAAACCGGATGACTCGTTTTGTATTCGTAACCGGCGGCGTGGTGTCCTCGCTGGGCAAGGGCATTGCTGCGGCCTCGCTGGGTGCCATCCTTGAGGCGCGCGGCCTCAAGGTCAGCATGGTCAAGCTGGATCCCTACATCAACGTGGATCCGGGCACCATGAGTCCGTTCCAGCATGGTGAAGTGTTTGTCACCGAGGACGGTACCGAGGCCGACCTCGACCTGGGCCACTACGAACGCTTCATCCACACCACCACCGGTCGCAACAGCAACTACACCACCGGCCGCATTTATGAGCGCGTGATCGCGCGTGAGCGCCGTGGTGACTACCTCGGCGCCACGGTGCAGGTCATCCCGCACATCACCGACGAGATCCGCCGCTCCATCAAGCTCGGCGCCGGCGATGCCGATGTCTGCATGGTCGAGATCGGCGGCACGGTGGGTGACATCGAGTCCTTGCCCTTCCTCGAAGCCATTCGCCAGATGGGCGCGGAGCTCGGCCGCAGCAATTGCCTGTACATGCACCTGACCCTGGTGCCGATCGTCGGCGGCTCGGGCGAGATCAAGACCAAGCCAACCCAGCATTCGGTCAAGGAATTGCGCGGCATCGGTATCCAGCCGGATGTGCTGGTGTGCCGCTGCAAGGATCCACTGCCAGACGAGCAGCGCCGCAAGATCGCGCTGTTCACCAATGTTGAGGAGCGCGCGGTGATCTCGGCGGTGGATGCGGATGACATCTACCGCATCCCGCTGCTGCTGCACGAGCAGTCACTTGACGACATCGTCTGCGAAAAGCTGAAGATCGAGGCGCCGCCGGCGCGGTTGGATCAATGGCAGGCAGTGGTTGCGGGCCGCCATGATTACGACGCCACCGTCAATATCGCGATGGTCGGCAAGTACGTGCAGATCCGCGATTCCTATATTTCACTGAATGAGTCGCTGCAGCATGCCGGGCTCAAGACCCGCACCCGCGTGCGGATTCACTACGTCGAGTCCACCGACATCGAAAAGACTGGCGCCGGTTGCCTGGCGGACATGGACGCCATCCTGGTGCCCGGTGGTTTTGGCGAGCGTGGCATCGAGGGCAAGGTGCAGGCCGTGCGCTATGCGCGTGAGCGCCGCATTCCCTACCTCGGCATCTGCCTGGGCATGCAGGTCGCGGTGATCGAGTTCGCCAGGAACGTGCTGGGCCTGGAGGGCGCCAATTCAACGGAGTTCAGCAAGACCACGGCTGATCCGGTCATCGCGCTGATTACCGAGTGGCAGGATCGCAGCGGCGCAATGGAGCATCGCGATGACCAGTCGGGCCTGGGCGGCACCATGCGCCTGGGGGCGCAGTTGTCGCGCATCGAGGGCGATACGCTGGCACGGGCCATGTACGGGACCGACGAAATCCACGAGCGTCACCGGCATCGCTTCGAGTTCAACAACAACTACCTGGAGACCATGCGCAAGGCGGGCATGGTGTTCTCGGCATTTTCGGAGGATGGCCTGGTGGAAATCGTGGAATTGCCGGCCCATCCCTGGTTCCTGGCGGTGCAGTTCCACCCGGAGTTCACCTCCAATCCGCGCGATGGCCACCCGCTGTTTTCCGGGTTCGTGCGCGCGGCGCGACAGCAGGCCGCCAGTCGCCTGCCGCAGGCGGCCAGCGCATGAAGCTGCTCGACTTTGAGGTTGGCGCTGACCGGCCGCTGTTCCTGATCGCCGGGCCCTGCGTGGTCGAGAGTGAGGGCCTGACGCTGGCCATTGCCAATGAGTTGAAGGAACTGACCACGTCGCTTGGCGTGCCCTTCGTCTTCAAGGCCTCCTACGACAAGGCCAATCGCTCCTCGCGGTCGTCCTATCGTGGACCTGGCATCGAGGACGGTTTGCGAATCCTTTCCGAGGTGCGTCGCCAGGTGGGCGTGCCGGTGCTGACCGATGTCCATGAAGACACGCCGCTGGCTGAAGTCGCCAGCGTTGTCGACATCATGCAGACCCCGGCGTTCCTGTGCCGCCAGACCAACTTCATCGTCAATGCCTGTTCGCAGGGCCTGCCAGTCAACATCAAGAAGGGCCAGTTCCTCAGTCCCTGGGAAATGGGCAACGTCATCGACAAGGCGCGCTCCACCGGCAATGCCAGCATCATGGTCTGCGAGCGCGGCTTCAGCTTCGGCTACAACAACCTGGTGTCGGACATGCGTGCCCTGGCCGTCATGCGCCAGTTCGGCGCCCCGGTGGTATTTGATGCAACCCACTCCGTGCAGTTGCCGGGCGGGCAGGGCAGTTCCTCCGGTGGCCAGCGTGAGTTCATCCCGGTGCTGGCGCGCGCCGCCGTGGCGGCCGGCGTTGCCGGCTTGTTCATGGAAACCCACCCGGATCCGGCGCAAGCGCTGTCAGACGGGCCCAATGCCTGGCCGCTGCCGCGCATGAAGAGCCTGCTGGAGATGCTGGTGGCCATTGATCGCGCAGTGAAGTCCAGACCGTTTGAGGAGAGTTCGCTTTGAGCAGCATTGTTGATATCCGCGGCCGCGAGGTCATTGACTCGCGCGGCAACCCGACCGTGGAGGCCGATGTCGAGCTGGCGGATGGCACGCTGGGACGTGCGGCCGTGCCCTCCGGGGCCTCCACCGGCACGCGCGAGGCGGTGGAGCTCCGCGATGGTGACCCACTGCGCTTCCTCGGCAAGGGTGTGCTCAATGCCGTCGGTCACGTCAACGGCGTGTTGCGCGATGCGCTGATCGGGCGCGATGCGCGTGACCAGGCGGGTCTGGATCGGCGCATGCTGGAACTCGATGGCACCGACAATAAGGCACGCCTCGGTGCCAACGCCTTGCTGGCCATATCACTGGCCGCCGCGCACGCTGCGGCGCGTTCGCAGAAGCTGCCACTGTATCGCTACATTGGTGGCGATGATGGCGTGGTCATGCCGGTGCCGATGATGAACGTGATCAACGGCGGGGCGCATGCTGACAATAGCCTGGATATCCAGGAATTCATGATCCTGCCGGTGGGCCTGCCCACCTTCTCCGAGGCCTTGCGTTGTGGCGCCGAGATCTTTCAGCGCCTCAAGCAGATCCTCAAGGAGCGCGGCCTGAACACGGCGGTGGGTGATGAGGGCGGCTTCGCCCCCAACCTGCCCTCCAACGAGGCGGCCTTGTCCATCCTGCTGGAGGCCATCGATGTTGCCGGCTACCAGGCCGGCACCGACGTCTACCTCGGCCTGGACGTGGCCAGCAGCGAGTTTCATCGCGACGGCGTCTATTTCCTGGAATCCGAAGGGCGGCGCTTCACCGCCGAGCAATTCTCCGATTACCTGGCCGAACTGGTGGCGCGCTTCCCGATTATTTCCATCGAGGACGGCATGGCCGAGGCGGACTGGGAGGGCTGGGCCGTGCTGACGCGCCGCCTCGGCAAGAAGGTCCAGCTGGTGGGTGATGACCTGTTTGTCACCAATACCGAAATCCTTTCGCGCGGCATCGCCGAGGGCATCGCCAACTCGATCCTGATCAAGCCCAACCAGATCGGCACCCTGACCGAGACCCTTGCCGCCATCGAAATGGCGGCGAAGGCGGGCTACTCGACAGTGGTCTCACATCGTTCGGGTGAAACCGAGGACGCGACCATTGCCGATATTGCGGTGGGCACGACCGCCACGCAGATCAAGACGGGTTCGCTGTCGCGTTCGGATCGCGTGGCCAAGTACAACCAGCTGCTGCGAATCGAAGCCGAGCTGGGCGCGCGTGCGCGCTACGCCGGACGCGATGCCTTCTCCATCCGCCTGGCCGGCAGCTGAGGGTCGCACATTTGACAGAACGTGCTAGGCTGTCGACCCCATGAAAGTGCTGCTTGGCGGCCTGTTGGTCGCACTCCTGCTGCTGCAATATCGCCTGTGGGTTTCCGATGAGGGCCTGCGTGAGGTGTGGCACCTGCGTGGCGCGGTCGAGGCGCAGTCAGAGGACAATTCAGTCCTGCGCGAACGCAATGGCCAGTTGAAGGCTGAAGTGGGCGACCTCAAGCAGGGACTCACGGCGCTGGAGGAACGCGCCCGCCACGATCTCGGCATGGTCAACGACTCCGAGACTTTCTATCAGGTGGTTGATGCGCCGCGCTCGGTCGCACCACGGGCCCTGGACCCGCCGGTTGCCACCCAGGCCGCTGCTACAAATTGACCTGCCGTCGTGGCTGATCGGATCTGGTTTGTCATTCCGGCGGCGGGGGCCTCGCGTCGCTATGGCGGCGATACAAGCAAGGCCTACCTGCGGGTAGCAGGATGCAGCATCCTTGAGCATTCCCTGCGTGCCGTGCTCGCCTGCCCGGGGATCTCCGGCGGGGTGGTCGTGCTGGCAGAGGGCGACAAGCAGTGGCCGCGACTGCCTTCCTCATTGCGCCGGCGAGTGAAGACCGTCTCCGGTGGCGTCGAGCGGGCCCATTCCGTGCTCAATGGGCTGGAAGTGCTTGATGCCGATTCTAACGACTGGGTGCTGGTGCACGATGCGGCACGACCCTGCCTGCCACCATCGGACCTGATCGCCTTGATCTCGGCCTGTCACGATGATGCCGTGGGTGGCTTGCTGGCCCTGCCGGTCACGGACACCTTGAAGCTGGCCGACGACGAAGGCCGCAGCAGTGGGGGCCCCGCACGTGAGCGTGTGTGGCGGGCACAGACCCCGCAGATGTTTCGTCATGGCGTGCTGATGCGCGCGCTCAATGAGGCGCTGGCGGCAGGCCGGACTCCCAGCGATGAGTCTGCTGCCGTGGAAGCGCTGGGCTTGCGGCCCCGTCTGGTCGAGGGCTCGGCGCTCAATATCAAGATCACCCGCGCGACTGACCTGCCCTTTGTCGAAGTCGCGCTGGCGTTGCTCAAGGAGAGTTCATGAGAATCGGTTCCGGCTTTGACGTGCATCGCTTTGGCACTGGCAACAAGGTGGTGCTGGGCGGAGTCGAGATTCCCTATATCCGTGGCCTGGTGGCGCATTCGGATGGCGACGTGGTGCTGCATGCGCTGGCCGATGCCCTGCTCGGGGCAGCGGCGGCCGGCGACATCGGCATGCATTTTCCAGACGATGATCCGCGCTGGAAGGGCGCCGACAGCCGCGAGTTGCTGCGCCAGGTGGTGCGACTCATCACCGGCTACGGCTATGCCGTGTCCAATTGCGATATCACCGTCATTGCCCAGGCGCCGCGTATCGGCGGCCATCGCGAGGCGATGCGCGCCAATATTGCTGCAGACCTCGGCATCGATGTCTCGCAAGTCAACATCAAGGCGACCACCACCGAGCGCCTCGGCATGATCGGGCGCGGCGAGGGCATTGCGGCCCAGGCGGTGGCGTTGCTGGTGGAGCGGCGTGGCGCCTGAGGTCAGCGCACTGCGTGCGCTGGCCCTGGATCCACCGCGTGCGCTGGGTGGCAGCGTGGTTACCGGCACGCTGCGCGCCGAGCCTGAGGACTTCATTGTCGAGGAGCGACTGGGTTTCTCCGCAGATGGCGGTGAGGCTCACCTGCTGCTATCGGTCGAGAAGCGCAACGCCAATACCCTGTGGGTCGCGCGCGAGATTGCCCGCCAGGCGGGTGTACGCGCGCACGATGTCGGCTTTGCCGGCCTCAAGGACCGGCGTGCGGTGGCGCGGCAGTGGTTCAGCGTGCCGCGGCCGCGCTCAGGCCCGCCGCCGGCTGAGTGGCAGGGCGAGGGCTGGCGTGTGCTGGAGGCCTTGGCGCATTCACGCAAGCTCAGGCGCGGTGCGCTGCGTGGCAATCACTTTTGCCTGCGTATCCGTGACCTCCAGGGGGACGTGTCCGCATTAGCGCCGCGCCTGGAGGCCATCTCGCGCCTGGGCACGCCCAACTATTTTGGTCCGCAGCGCTTTGGCTACGAAGGCGCCAACATCGAGCGCGCCAGCCAGTGGGTGCAGGGTGGCGAGACACCGTATCGGCGCGAAGAGCGTGCCTTCCTGTTTTCAGCAGCGCGTTCGCTCTTGTTCAATGCTGTGCTGGCCAGCCGGGTGCAGGCTGCAAACTGGGACCAGTTACTGCCGGGCGAGCTGGCCAATCTCGACGGCACCGGTTCCTTCTTCGCGGTGGAATCGCTTGATGAAACCCTGCTCGGGCGCTGCGCCAGCGGAGATATCCATCCCACCGGGCCCTTGCCGGGTGGGCGGGGCGCACAGCCCCTCGCCCAGGCCGCCGAACTCGAGTCTGCGGCACTGCTGCCGTTTGCGGACTGGGTCCAGGCCCTGGATGCGGCCGGCCTGCAGGGCGAGCGCCGTGCGCTACGAGTGCTGCCCAGGGACCTGCAATGGTCGGTCGAGGGCGACGTGCTTGAATTGTCGCTGGGCCTGGTGCGCGGCGCCTATGCCACGGCCGTGCTGCGCGAAATAATTGAGGTATCCATCCCGGAAGGCGATGCCGACTGAACCCGGGACTAGTGCCCGAGCAGCACATGGAGCGCGCCGCTGCCGCCATCGCTGATGCGGGCAGAACAGAATGCCAGCACCTGGGCGCTCTTGCGCAGCCACCGGTTGACCGCTGCCTTGAGCACCGGGCCACGCGTGCCTGAGCCCCGGCCCTTGCCATGAACAATACGAACGCAGCGCTGGCCGCTGTCGCTTGAAGGTCGCAGCATTGATCCAGGGACGCTGGAAGGTCAGCTCCCCGCCGGTCTCGATGCCCAGTGCCTCGGCATCTAGCAGCAATGACTCTTCCGGGACTTCTCGCTCATCGGCACGCCGCGACAGCGCGCGCGCCGAGCGCTTGCGTCGTTCGGGGTCACGCACCTGCTGCTTCAGCGGCCGCGCGCCGGCAATGGCACGGCGAAACAGGGCCTGGTCAGCATCATCGCCCACGCGGATACTCCCGTCGGCTGGCACGCGAATTGGCTGCTTTCGAGTATAGTGCGAGCCCGTCGGCGCCTGCGCCAGTCATGCCTTACTGCCAGTGAAAATACTGCTCTCCAATGACGATGGCTATCGGGCCGCGGGACTGCGCGAACTGCGCGCCGCCCTGCAGGGCGTGGCGCCATTGACCGTGGTTGCACCGGATCGCAACCGCAGCGGGGCCAGTCACTCGCTCACCCTCGACGTGCCGCTGCGTGTGCAGCAGGCGGAGCCTGATGTCTGGTATGTCATCAATGGCACGCCAACCGATTGCGTTCACCTGGCGATAACCGGCTTGTTTGACCATGATTTCGACATGGTCGTCTCTGGCGTCAACGATGGCGCCAACCTCGGTGACGACGTGCTCTACTCGGGCACGGTGGCCGCGGCGATCGAGGGCCGCTTCCTCGGCCTGCCGACCATTGCCGTGTCGCTGGTGCCGGAATCCGGCGCCGCGCAGCACTTCGCCACCGCGGCGCGTGTCGCGCGCGAGCTGGTGAACCGACTGCTGCAGCGCCCGTTACACCAGTCCACCATCCTCAACGTCAACGTGCCAGATGTGCCTTATGCGGAGCTTCAGGGCTACCAGGCCACGCGCCTGGGTTACCGCCATCGCGCAGAGCCTGCGATTCGCAGTACTGACCCGCGTGGACGCGAGTTGTACTGGGTCGGCGCTGCAGGCCCTGGCCAGGATGCCGGGCCGGGCACGGATTTTCATGCCGTGGCGGCAGGTCTCGTCTCGGTGACGCCATTGCAGGTTGACCTGACCCGGCATGCCGCCATCGACGGGCTGCAGTCCTGGTTGATGGAGTCGGTGCAATGACGGCGGCGGACGGTCGCCAGCTGAACGGGATTGGCATGACTTCAGCGCGCACCCGCGAGCGCCTGATCAAGCGCCTGACCGAGCAGGGCATCCGCGATACGCGGGTGCTGGATCGCATTCGCAACGTGCCGCGCCACCTGTTCGTGGATGAGGCCCTGGCCAGCCGGGCCTACGAGGACACCGCACTGCCCATTGGCCACGGGCAGACAATTTCCCAGCCCTATGTTGTCGCCCGCATGAGCGAGGCCCTGACCGTGGGCGGCACGCCGGGCAAGGTCCTGGAAGTGGGCACCGGCTGCGGCTACCAGACTGCGGTGCTGGCGCCGCTGGTCAGGCAGCTCTACAGCATCGAGCGCATCGAGCCGCTGTTTGCGCGTGCACGTGAACGCCTGGCCACGCTGGGGCTGGATAACGTCCAGTTGCGTCATGGTGACGGCAACACGGGCTGGCGCGATGAGGCGCCCTTTGACGCCATCCTGGTGACCGCGGCCCCGGAGCAATTGCCGCGGGAGTTGCTGGACCAGCTGAAGGATGGCGGTCGACTGGTCGCCCCGGTGGGACCGGAGGGCCGGCAGGAACTGCTGCGGCTCACGCGGCGTGGCGATGAATTCATGCGTGAGCGCCTTGGCTTTGTCAGCTTCGTGCCTTTGCTGGGCGGTGTGAGTTGAGGTGATACCTCGTCCAGGTTTCGCCGCGTGGCCTGTCTGGACTGCGTTGCTGCTGTGTGTCGCGCTCACCGGCTGCGGCAGTTCGCCGCAGCGGCCGACGCTGCCGGACTACTACGTGGTGCGCCAGGGCGACACCCTGTATTCCATCTCGCGGCGTTACCAACTTGACTACCAGGACATTGCCCGCTGGAACGGCATTGGCCGCAACTACGCCATCGCCGTCGGGCAGCGTCTGCGGTTGAACCCGCCGCCGGGCACCCCCCGACGGGTGGCATCAACAAGCGTAGCGCCGGACAGGCCGGCGACGAAGCCCCGAGCCTCACCGACCGACCCGGCACATCGACCTCCGCCCTGGCGTTGGCCGCTCGAAGGGGGGCGCAGTGCCGGCGCAGTGCGCCAGCCTTCCGGTGCCGTGGGGCTGCGCATCGATGGCGACGCCGGCCAACTGGTGCTGGCGGCGGCGGATGGCAAAGTGGTCTATACCGGCACCGGCTTGCTGGGCTACGGTCAGCTGGTCATCGTTAATCACGTGCGCGGCTGGCTCTCGGCTTATGGCCACAATGCGAGCGTGCTGGTGAAGGAGGGCGATCTGGTCAGTGCCGGCCAGGCCATCGCCACGCTGGGCTTCGGGCCAGGACAACAGCCGATGCTTTATTTAGAGATTCGCCTGGACGGCCAGCCGGTGGATCCGCTGTCACAATTGCCGCGCCGCTGATCGGGGTTCACAGCATCAGCGCAACAGCCACCCGGCGTCCTTCCGCCAGCAAAACGTTAAAGGTGCGACAGGCCGCCTGGTTGTCCATGACTTCAAGGCCCACGCCTTGCGCGGCACACTCGACATAGAGCACCGGCGGTGGCATGTGCTGGTGTTGGCCGGTGCCCAGGATCAGGATGTCACAGCCCAGCGCCAGTACCGGCGCGAGTTCAGCAAGGCTCAGTTCAGTCGCCGGCCCGTGGCGCCATTCCGACAAGACACTATCTGCGCTGATGGCCAGGCTTTGGCTGTAGCTACCCTCGCGCAGGCGAACCTCGCCGGCGCGACAGCCGACGATCAGGTTGGCCCCGGAGGTTTCGCGCTGTATCTGCATGGCGGAAATATAGCCCGATCCGCGTGCACACGCGCCGCTATCATGTCGCCGCCATGAACGGCCCTCTGCTGGTGATCACCGACCTTTCCGCTGCCGAATGCGCCAGCCACTTACCGGGGGCTGTGGGCATGCCGACCGGCACCTCGACTGCCGGCGCATCAAACTGGCGTCACCGCGTGCTGCAACGTCTGGACTGGCAGGCACCCGCGCTACTGCCGCTGGCGCAAGTCATCGCTGCGCGTCCGGGTCACTGGGCGCTGGCCACGCCAATCAATCTGGTGGCAGGACTGAGCGCCGTGCATGTGCCGTTTGGTGCCGTGCTTTTACTGCAGGCCGAGGAACAACAGCTACTGGCCCGGGATCTCGCGGCCAGCCCGATGGGTCGCGACATCGCGCTCGACTTTGTCAGCCCGTCCCTGGCGCTGGTGGCGCTGCCACGGAGTCTTGCGGCGACGACACATGACCCGATCGCACTGGCCGGCGCTGATCCGGGAGAGTTCCTGCCCTCAGGCCAGGATGGCGCCGAGTTGAAGCGACTGATGACTGAACTGCAGATGTGGTTACACGATCATCCACTGAACAAGCAGCGTGGTCAGCGCGGCTGGCCTGCGGTAAACACACTTTGGCTGTGGGGACTCTCGCAGGAGGCGATGGGTGATGCCCCACTTGAGTTGCCGATTCTGCTCGGGCGGGATCCGGCCATGCGCGCGTTGTGGCAGCGTCAAGGTGGCCAGGTAGGTGAGGTCCCGCGTGGCCTGGAGCCGTGGTTGGCATCGGCGGCCGGCAGCAGCATCGCTGTGCTTGAGATCGCCGCGCTGGATCCGGATCCGGCGCTCGCCTGGTCAATGTTTGAGGAGCACTGGCTGGCGCCCCTGACACAAGGCCGCTGGCGGCGACACGTGGATGAACTCGAGGTCTACTGCGGTGGACAATCCTGGACCTTCCGCGCTGGCCGCATTCGTCGCGGCGCGAGGGGACTCGCCCGGTGGCTGCGGGGCAAATCATGAGCCCGCGCAAGATCATGCGAAGGCTGGCCACTTCGCCTGAGGCGCTGCAGGGCGTTGCTCATCCGGTGCTGCGCCGGGTGTATGCGTCACGTGGCGTGCGCTCAACCGAGGACCTGGACCTGAGCCTGGGTCGCTTGTTGCCGGTATCGACGCTGGATGGCATCGAGGCGGCGACTGCCTTGCTGATGGATCATCTGGCGCGAGATTCACGCCTGCTGGTGGTGGGAGACTTCGACGCAGACGGCGCCACCAGCACCGCCGTCGTGGTGCGCCAGCTCAAGCGTCTGGGTCACGCGGCTGTCGATTTCCGGGTGCCGGATCGCATGCGCCACGGCTATGGGCTGACGCCGGCGCTGGTGGCCGACCTGGCTCACCAGCAGGCCGACCTGATCATCACCGTGGACAACGGCGTGGCGGCGATGGGGGGCGTGCGCGCCGCCAGGGCCAAGGGCATGGAAGTGCTGGTGACCGATCATCACTTGCCCGGCACCGAATTGCCCGACTGTGCTGCCATGGTGAACCCGAACCTGAAGGGCGCGCGTTTTGGCAGCCCGGCGCTGGCGGGTGTTGGCGTGGCGTTCTACCTGATGGCGGCCCTGACTCGGGCGCTGGAGCAAAAGCGCGGCGAAAAACTGCCGGCCGCCACCGATTTGCTCGATCTGGTGGCCCTGGGTACGGTTGCTGATGTTGTTCCACTGGACCAGAACAATCGAATCCTGATCAATGAGGGCCTGCGCCGAATCCGTGCGGGGCGGGTGAGCCCGGGACTCCTCGCGCTGGCGCAGCTGGCTAATCGTGACCTCAGCCGTCTCAATGAGCGCGACCTGGGATACCAGGTCGGTCCGCGCCTCAATGCCGCCGGGCGCATTGATGACATGGCCATCGGTATCCGCTGCCTGCTGGCCGAGGAGCCGGCAGTCGCCCTGCGCCTGGCTGGAGTGCTGGATCAGCTCAATCGCGAGCGGCGCGATATCGAGTCGCGCATGCGTGAGGAAGCCAACGTAGCCGTCAGCGCACTGCGGCTGCGCGAGGGCAACGTACCTGCGGGGCTGGTCCTGCACGATGACGGCTGGCACGCCGGCATCGTCGGGCTGGTGGCCGGACGCCTGAAGGAGCAATTGCACCGGCCGGTGGTGGCCTTCGCCCCAGCGGGTAGCAGCGAGTTGCGCGGCTCGGCACGTTCGGTGGCGGGGGTGCACATCCGCGATGTCCTTGAATCCATCGATGTCCGCCATCCCGGCCTGATGGAGCGCTATGGCGGGCATGCCATGGCGGCGGGCCTGACCTTGCCGCTGGCTAATCTCGCGCGCTTTTCCCAGGCCTTTGACGACGAAGTTTCCCGCATCTTGTCTCCGGCACAGATGCAGGGCGTGCTGGAAAGCGACGGCGCGCTGTCGACGGCGGAGATTTCACTCGCGACCGCCGAAGCCCTGGAGCAGGGCGGGCCCTGGGGCCAGGCCTTCCCGGAACCGATGTTCGACAACGAACTTGCCGTGGTCGACACGCGTGTCGTGGCGCAGCGTCACCTCAAGCTGTGGCTGCGTGCCGATGCCGCCGCAGCGCCCATCGAGTGCATCGCCTTCGGTCACCTAGAAGCGCAGGGCGCGGAAGTGATCAACAGCGGTGATCGAATCCGCCTGGCCTATCGCCTGCAGCGCAGTGATTTTGGCGGCACGCCCAAGGCGGAAATGAAGGCGGAATACATCGCAAAGCTGCCGTGAGCCTCTGCTAACATGGCCGCCGCCATGGAAACCGCACCCACCCACCGCAGCCTTGAAGACCTGAGTGAGCGCCTCGCGGCGCTGAGGGGGTACCTTTGAGTACGATCGCAAGCGCGAGCGACTCGAAGAACTGAATCGCGAGCTGGGCGATCCCAGGATCTGGGATGCGCCCGAGCGCGCGCAGGAACTGGGTCGCGAACGTTCGCGCCTGGATACCACCCTGACCGAGCTCGACACCATCGGCAGCGGGCTGCGTGATTGCATTGATTTGCTGGAACTGGTGGACGCCGAGCAGGACGAGCCGGGATTTCGCGAAGTCGAGCGTGACACGGCGGCACTGGAGCGCCGGGTCAAGCAGCTTGAGTTCATGCGCATGTTCCCCGGCGAGATGGATCCCAGCAGCGCCTTCCTTGATATCCAGGCCGGTGCCGGTGGCACCGAGGCACAGGACTGGGCACAGATGCTCATGCGCATGTACCTGCGCTGGGCAGACCGGCGCGGCTTTGCCACCGAGGTAGTGGACCAGAGCGACGGCGAAGTGGCTGGCATCAAGGGCGCGACCCTGCGCATTGACGGGCCCTACGCCTACGGCTGGCTGCGTACCGAGATCGGCGTGCACCGCCTGGTGCGCAAGTCGCCGTTTGATTCCGGCAACCGCCGCCATACTTCCTTTGCCTCGGTATTTGTCTCGCCCGAGATCGACGACAGCATCAGCATCGATATCAACCCGGCGGACCTCGAGACCGATACTTTCCGCGCCAGTGGCGCGGGCGGCCAGCACGTCAACAAGACCGAGTCTGCGATCCGCATTCGCCACCTGCCCAGTGGCATCGTGGTGGCCTGCCAAAGCGAACGCAGCCAGCACAAGAACCGCTCGACGGCGATGAAGATGCTCAAGGCCAAGCTCTACGAGCTGGAGGTCAACAAGCGCAATGCCGCCGCCAAGGTGCTGGAGGACCAGAAGACGGATGTCGGCTGGGGCCACCAGATCCGCAGCTATGTGCTGGACCAGTCGCGTATCAAGGACTTGCGCACGGGCGTGGAAATCGGCAATACAGTGGCAGTACTTGATGGCGATCTGGATGAATTCATGCAAGCCAGCCTGAAGCAGGGTCTATGAGCGAAAGCAGCGAAGACAAACAAGGTACGGCCACAGCTGCCGACGAGAATGCGCTGATCGCCGAGCGCCGGGCCAAGCTCGAGCGCCTGCGCGGCGAGGGGATCGCCTTCCCCAACGACTTCCGCCGCAACGCGCTGGCCGCGGACCTGCACGCGATTTACGGCGAACGCGACGATGCCTGGCTGGGTGAGCACCCGGTGCAGGCGCGCGTGGCCGGGCGCATGTTGTTCAAGCGCGTGATGGGCAAGGCCTCGTTTGCCAAGCTGCAGGACGTCAGCGGACAGTTGCAGGTGTACCTGCAGTCGAACACGCTGGGTGAGGCCTACGACGCCTTCAAGGGCTGGGATGTCGGTGACATCCTCGGTGCCGAGGGCACGCTGATGCGCACGCGCGCCGGCGAGCTGACCCTGCGCGTGGATACGCTGCGTCTGCTGGTCAAGGCCCTGCGTCCGCTGCCGGACAAGTGGCATGGTCTTGCGGACACCGAGACCCGCTACCGCCAGCGCTACGTGGACCTGATCGTCAACGAGACTTCGCGCGAGACCTTTCGTACGCGCTCACAGGTGGTGCGCTTCCTGCGCGATTTCCTTGAGGCCATGGCCTTCCTGGAAGTCGAGACGCCGATGATGCAGCCGATCCCGGGGGGCGCGGCGGCGCGGCCCTTCGTGACCCACCACAATGCGCTGGGCCTGGACATGTTCCTGCGCATCGCACCGGAGCTCTATCTCAAGCGCCTGGTGGTGGGCGGCTTTGAGCGGGTCTATGAGATCAATCGCAACTTCCGCAATGAGGGACTGTCGACCCAGCACAACCCTGAATTCACCATGCTCGAGCTGTACTGGGCCTATGCCGATTACCAGGACCTGATGGGCCTGGTGGAGCGCCTGATGCAGGGGCTCGCCGTCGCCATCACCGGTTCGACGACGGTGCAGTACCAGGGGCGGGCGCTTGAATTCAAGGGGTCGTTTGCCCGCGTGTCGATTGAGGAGGCCATCGTCGCCGCCAATCCCACGCTGGATTCCGCGCGACTGCGCGAGCTGGCGCACTTGCGTGAAGTCGCGGCAGCGCTGGGCATCGAGTGTGGCCAGGGAGATGGTGCCGGCAAGCTGCAGATCTCGATCTTCGAGAAGACCTGTGAGCATCAGCTTGAGCAGCCAACCTTCGTGCATTCCTATCCGACCGAAGTGTCACCGCTGTCGCGGCGCCGCGATTCCGATCCGTTCGTGACGGACCGCTTCGAGTTCTTCGTGGCCGGACGTGAAATCGCCAATGGCTTCTCGGAGCTCAACGATCCGGAGGACCAGGCCGAGCGCTTCCGCGCGCAGGTAGCGCGCAAGGAAGCCGGTGACCACGAGGCCATGGTTTACGACGCGGACTACATCCGCGCACTCGAGTACGGCCTGCCGCCCACGGCGGGCCTGGGTATCGGCGTAGACCGGCTGGTCATGCTGCTGACCAATGCCGCCAGCATCCGCGATGTGTTGTTGTTTCCGCACTTGCGGCCTGAAGCAGGGCTGGCGGACTGATCCATGGCGCCTTCCGCTGATCTTCCCATCGGTGTCTTTGATTCCGGTGTCGGTGGACTGAGCGTGGTGCGCGCCCTGCGCGCGGCCCTGCCCGGCGAAGACTTCATCTACCTCGGCGATACCGCACGCCTGCCGTATGGCAGCAAGAGCGCGGAAACCGTCCGGCGCTATGCCCTGCAGGCCGCAGCCCTGTTAACCGCCCGTGGCATCAAGGCCCTGGTCGTTGCCTGCAATACAGCCACTGCCGCGGCCCTGCCTGAGTTGCAGAGGACGCTGGCACCGATGCCGGTGATTGGCGTGCTGATACCGGGCGCGACAGCCGCCGTGAAGGCCACGCGCACCGGGCGGGTGGCGGTCCTGGCGACCGAGGGCACGGTGCGTGCCGGCGCCTATGCGCGGGCCATCGCCGCCATCAATCCGCAGGTCGAAGTGCACCCGCTGGCCTGTCCCTTGTTGGTGGCGCTGGCCGAGGAAGGCTGGACACAGGGACCGATCGTTGAAGCCGTGGTGGCGCATTATCTCGCGCCGTTGCTGGCGCAGGAACCCGGGCCTGATGTGCTGGTGCTGGGCTGTACCCACTTCCCGGTGCTGGCAGAAGTGATTGCCGCGCAGGCCGGCCCCGGGCGTCAATTGGTGGATTCTGCCCTGACCACGGCAGATGAAACCCTTGCCACGCTCACTCGGCGCGGGCTCTTGCGTCCGCGGCGCGAGGTGCCGGGGTCCCTGACCTTGCTGGCCACCGACAGCGTCGAGCGCTTCGCCCGCGTGGGCAGCCTGTTTGCTGCTGAGGCTATAGATCCAGCGACTGTCGAGCTGGTGGATCTGTCGCCACGCTAGCCAGCGGCAAGGTCATAGGGCAGCGGCGCGGGTAGCAGATCATCGGCGCCTGCCACTCGCCCCAGCGGGCGACCGGCATGCTCAAGTGCGACGACAGCCAGCAATTCGTTGCCCACCAAGGCCGGGGCTGCGCGCACAACCTCGCCGGCGACTGTCGCAGTTGCATAGAGCGCTGAGCCCGGAGCCAAGGCTTCGCCCTGGTAGCGGAATCGCAGCATGCGACGCTTGATGCGGCCGAGGTGCTGGGTGCGGGCAATGATCTCCTGGCCGACGTAGCAGCCCTTACTGAAGCTGATGGCTTCCAGCAGGTCGAGGTTCAACATCTGCGGCAGCCAGCGATCCTGGGTGTCCGGAGTCACGGCAGGCTCACCGTCTTCAATGGTGGCGCCATGCCAGGCCTGCAAAGACTCAAGGGCGGCGACTTCAGTGCTGCTGCCAGGACGGGTGGCAATGACCAGTTGCCGACGCGGACTCAAGCGCAGGCGCAGGCGCTCGCCGGCCACAGGCTCAGCATTCGTATCCAGATGCCCCCAGGCCATCAATTCGTCGCCGCAGTCCTGAAAGCTGACACGCGCGCGCATGCGAAAGCGCTGCAGTCGGTCAATGAAGCCGCGTGCCAGCGCCTGCGGCAGCAACAGCAATATGCGTGAATCGAGCACGGCTAGCCGCAGGATTTCCGTCACCCGACCCTGGGCACTGCAGGCCGCCGCGAGCTGACCGGGGCGTCGCTCAAGGCCCAGCAAGTCGGCGGTGAGTTGGCCCTGCAGGAAACTCTGCGCGTCGGCGCCTTCGGCGAACCATAGGGCGAACTCGCCGAGCGGGCAGGGGGAGAGCTGGGACATGGCGCTATCCTAGCGCTGTACGACTTGTATTTCCTGACTCGAATCGTCGCGCATCTGTATGAATTCACTTGATTTGGTGCGTGGGCAGCCCGCGAGCAATCTGGCACAATGCGCCGATGCCGGAAAGACACACCGCCGTGGAATCCCCCGCAGTCGATGAGGCTGTCGAGGCAGAACTAGAAAAGCCAATGGCGCCGGCAGAACGAGAGCAGGGTGGACCCTCCGGTCTCGAACCGACTCGCTATGGCGACTGGGAACGTGCTGGCCGGTGCATCGATTTCTGAGCTTGCAGAGGTAGACATGCCCAAGAATCCGCGGCCCTTATCGCCGCACCTGCAGGTGTACCGGCCGATGTACACGATGGTGTTGTCGATCCTGCACCGGTCCTCGGGCGTATTCCTTTCTGCCGGCAGCCTGGTACTGGCGCACTGGTTGTTTGCGGCGTCGCGCGGAGCGGAGGCCTATGCCAATGCCGTGCGTGTGCTGGCCCATCCTGTGGCACGACTCATCCTGGCCGGCGCCTTGCTGGCTTTCTGGTATCACCTGTTTGCCGGGCTTCGGCACCTGGCCTGGGATATGGGTCATGGCTTTGACAAGACCACGGCCCGGCGCAGCGGCTGGGCGGTGGTGGGACTGGCGGCGCTGATGTCGGCCTTCACGCTGGCGCTGGCCTGGCGCCACCTGGGAGGTGGAGCATGAGCCTGCGCTCACCGCTTTCTTCTGTGCTGGGCCATGGCTCGGCCAGGCAGGGCAGCCATCACTGGTGGCAGCAGCGACTCAGCGCGGTGGCGCTGGCACCGCTGGGGATCTGGTTCCTGTTTGCGTTGCTGTCACTGCCAGATTTCCGTTACGACACGGTGCGCGACTGGCTGGGCGAGCCGGTCTCGGCCGTGCTGGTGTTGCTGTTCATCGCCACCGCCCTGTGGCATTCGGCGCTGGGCCTGCAGGTGGTGATTGAGGACTACGTCGGCGGGCGCCTGCGCGTGGTGGCGCTGGTCGCCTCGCGTTATGCGCATCTGGTCATCGCAGCATTGACCGGGTTTGGCGTGTTGAAGCTGGCATTCGGGGGAGCTTGATGAGCGAATACGCCTTCATTGACCACAGCTATGACGTCATCGTCATCGGTGCCGGCGGCGCCGGCTTGCGCGCCACCATGGGCCTGGCACAGGCCGGGCTTGCCACCGCCTGCATCAGCAAGGTATTTCCCACCCGCAGCCATACCGTGGCGGCGCAGGGTGGCATCAGTGCGGCGCTGGGCAACATGGGCGAGGACGACTGGCGCTTTCACTTCTACGACACCATCAAGGGTTCAGATTGGCTCGGTGACCAGGACGCCATCGAATACATGTGCAAGGAGGCGCCGAACGCCGTCATCGAGCTGGAGCATTTTGGCGTGCCGTTCTCGCGTACCGAGGATGGCCGCATCTACCAGCGTCCCTTCGGCGGTATGACCACCGGCTATGGCAAGGGCATCGCCCAGCGCACCTGCGCGGCGGCTGATCGCACCGGCCATGCCATGCTGCACACGCTGTACCAGCAGTCGCTGAAGCACAACGCAGGATTCTTCATCGAGTACTTCGCCATCGACCTGATCATGCAGGACGGCGAATGTCGTGGGGTCGTGGCCATCGACATGGCCACCGGCCAGCTACACCGCTTCCGCGCCCACCAGACCATCCTCGCTACCGGGGGCTATGGCCGGGCCTATTTTTCCTGCACTTCGGCGCACACCTGCACCGGTGACGGTGGCGGCATGGTGTTGCGTGCCGGCTTGCCGCTGCAGGACATGGAGTTCGTGCAGTTCCACCCCACCGGCATCTACGGTGCGGGTTGCCTGATCACCGAGGGCGTGCGCGGCGAGGGTGGCATCCTGCGCAACTCCAAGGGCGAGCGCTTCATGGAGCGCTATGCGCCGAACGCCAAGGACCTGGCCTCGCGTGACGTGGTTAGTCGCTCGATGACCATCGAGATCCGCGAAGGACGCGGCGTGGGCCCTGAACAGGACCATATCTTCCTGCACCTCGAGCACCTCGGTGCGGAAGTCATCGAGAAGCGCCTGCCCGGCATCGCCGAGACGGCCCGCGTGTTCGCCGGCGTCGATGTCACCCGTGCGCCCATCCCGGTGCTGCCGACGGTGCACTACAACATGGGCGGTATCCCCTGCAATGTCCGTGGCGAGGTAGTCACACTGAAGGACGGCAATGCGGAATCCGTCGTCCCCGGTTTGATGGCCGTGGGCGAGGCGGCTTGTGTCTCGGTGCATGGTGCCAATCGCCTGGGATCCAATTCACTGCTGGACCTGGTGGTATTCGGGCGCGCCGCCGCCGAGCATTGCGCCAGCACGCTGAAGCCCAATGGCCGGCACCGTGCACTGCCAGCCGGGGCTGGCGATTTTGCGGTCGCCAGGCTCGATCGCCTGCGCCACGCCAAGGGCAGTCGCAAGACGGCGGCCATCCGCCTCGAGATGCAGAAGACCATGCAGGCGCACGCCGCTGTATTTCGCAGCGGCGAGACACTGGACGAGGGCTGCCGCAAGCTGGCGCAGACTTACGCCAGTTTTGCCGACGTCGGCATCAGCGATCGCTCGCTGATCTTCAATACCGACCTGATCGAGACCCTGGAGCTGTCCAACCTGCTCGCACAGGCCGTGGCCACCATTGGCTCGGCGGCGAACCGCAAGGAGAGTCGCGGCGCCCATGCGCGCGAGGATTTCCCGGATCGCGATGACAGCCAATGGTTGAAGCATTCCATGGCCTGGGTCGGCGACGACGGCAGCCTGTGCATCGACTACCGGCCTGTCCACCTGAATACCCTGACCGACGACGTTGCCGCCGTGCCGCCCAAGGCACGCGTCTACTGAGGAGCCCGCGACGATGGCAGAGTTTCGCCTACCGGAGAATTCGCGCTATACCGAGGTGCCGGGCCGCCGCCATGCGGCGCCCGCAGACGCCAGCAATGTGCGCGTGTTCCGTATCTATCGCTGGGATCCGGATTCCGGCGAGAAGCCGCGCGTGGACAACTACGAAATCGACCTGGCCCGCTGTGGCCCGATGGTCCTCGACGCCCTGATCAAGATCAAGAACGAGGTTGATGCGACGCTGACCTTCCGCCGTTCCTGCCGCGAGGGGATCTGTGGTTCCTGCGCCATGAATATTGATGGCCTGAATACCCTGGCCTGCACCAAGGCCATCGAGGACGTGCGCGGTGAAGTGCGCATCTTCCCGCTGCCGCACCTGCCGGTGGTCAAGGACCTGGTGCCGGACCTGACCAACTTCTATGCACAATACGCCTCGGTCAAGCCCTGGCTGCAGACCCGCACACCGGCGCCGCCGGACCGCGAACGCTTGCAGTCGGCAGAGGACCAGGAACTCATTGACCGGCCATCGGCCTGTATCCTCTGCGCCTGTTGCTCGACCAGTTGCCCGAGCTACTGGTGGAACAGCGATCGCTACCTCGGACCGGCGGCCTTGCTGGCCAGCTATCGCTGGATCGTGGATACCCGTGACGAGGCCCAGGGCGAGCGCCTGGATGACCTTGAGGATCCATTCCGGCTGTATCGCTGCCATACCATCATGAATTGCACCGAGGCCTGTCCCAAGGACCTCAATCCCGCCAAGGCGATTGCCGATATCAAGTTGCGCCTCGTCGCGCGACAGCACTAGCCGGTTGCTGGTGAGCGCGGTTCCCGGACAGCTGCGTTGGCGTTGCCGGCGCGGCATGCGTGAACTGGATGTCCTGCTGGAGCGTTGGTTGCTGCAGCGCTGGCCGCAGGCGGACGCGACTAGCCGTACCGACTTTGAGCGCCTGCTGCAAGCCCAGGACCCTGAACTGGCGGACTGGCTGCTGGGGCGTGCAGCGCCACCCGATGACGATCTCGCGCGGCTGGTGGATGAAATCATTTCAGGTTGATGCAAAGCCACGCCCGGCGCCGCGCCTGGCCGCGGCGGCACTCCTGTTTCATGGGATGGTGGCCGGGCTGCCCTGGCTGTGCCGGCTGCCGCCGCTGACGGCAGCCGGGCTATCCCTGTTGGCACTGGCTGGTTTGTTCATGACCCTGGCGTGGGTGCCCGGTGAGCATTGCCGGCTTCGGGCCGCGCGCTGCCAGGATGGGGCCTGGAGTATTCGTTTGCGCGGCGAGTCCGGCTGGACACTGGCCCAGCCCGGCAGCGCGAGGCGGGTCCTGCCGGGCCTGGTGGTGGTTTCATTCCCGGGCGGCCGGCACCGTCTCGGCTGGATCTTGTCTCGGCAGGAGTTGCCGGCGAGCGAATTCCGCCGGCTCAAGGCCCGGCTGCGGCTGAGTTGCTAGAATCAGGCGACCCTACAGTGAAGGAGCAGCCGTTCTGGCCTGCCAGTCACCTGCGAACTAATCGGGCTGGTCCCGGTCATATCCCGCGTGACGACGGCAGGCACAGCGCTGATGATTGAGCCGATGCGGGCAGAAGCAGGCGATATTGCGCTGGTCAGGCGCGTACAGCAGGGCGACAAGACCGCCTTTGATGCGCTTGTGCTCAAGTACCAGCACAAGGTGCTCAAACTGGTGCAGCGCTATGTGCGTGACGCGACCGAAGCGGAGGACATTACCCAGGAAGCCTTTATCAAGGCCTACCGGGCATTGCCGGCATTTCGTGGTGACGCGGCCTTCTACACCTGGCTTTATCGAATCGCTATCAACACTGCCAAGAATGCCCTGATGTCCAGCAAGCGCCGGCCGCTGACCTATGACCTGGACACCCAGGAGGGTGGACAGGGGCACATGCAGACGCGACTGGCGGATACCGCGACGCCCGAGGCGCTGGCCCTGACCGATGAGATACGGCGCACAGTCAATGCCGCCATCTCGGCACTGCCTGAGGACCTGCGTACGGCCATCGTGCTGCGCGAGCTCGAAGGGCTCAGCTACGAGGAAATCGCCGGCACCATGGAATGCCCTGTGGGCACCGTACGCTCAAGGATATTCCGGGCCCGAGAGGCCATAGACAGAAGCCTGCGCGAGGTATTTGACGGCGGGCTGGGACGTATAGCGGACTGAAATATGACGGATAGACTCAAGGAACAATTGTCGGCCTTCCTCGATGGGGAATTGCCCGAGGCCGAAACGGCGCTGTTGCTCAAGCGGCTGGAGCGTGACGACGACCTGCGGGGTGCCTTGTCGCGCTACTCGCTGATTGGCGCGGTGCTGCGCGATGAAGATGACGTGCCGGCGGCGCGGCAGGTGGCCGCACGTGTCAGTGCCGCTATTGCCCGTGAACCGGCCATGGCGGAGGGGCGGCGGCTGGCACCGCTGCAGCGCTGGCGGCGTCCGCTTGCGGGTCTGGGAATTGCGGCAAGTGTTGCTGCCGCGGCATTGCTGATGACCCAGCAGATGCAAGTGGCTGCGGGTCCTGAAGCAAGCGGTCCGGTCCTGGCCGCAACAGTCCCCGTGGCCATTGAGTCAGTAGGCGAGCTTCCGGCAGTCCTGCCGCTGGAGGATGAGCCTGCCAGTGTCGCCTACACCACGCCGCCGGCAGCGCCGGCGACGCGCCGACTGCCGCAGGCCCAGTTCGCTAATTACCTGGTAGCGCACAGTGGCTATGCCTCGCCGCTGGTCCAGCGCAGCCTGGTGACCGGGCTCATTGTTGCGCCGGATCCCGCCAACGAGGCGGAGCCGCTGCCACTGCAAGGGGATCGTGCGCAGTGAGCTGGCGTGGGGCCGCGCTCGCCTTTATCGCTGGCCTGATGAGCTGGCCGGTGCTGGCAGCAGACGGCCGCGAGTGGCTGGCGCAGATGAACACCGCGCTGGCAAAGACCAGCTATTCAGGCGAATTTGTCTGTGAATCGGCAGGGCGATCCGAGCGCCTGCGCATCCTGCATCGTGTCCGCAACGGCGTCGTCGACGAACGCCTGAGTTCGCTGTCGGGCGGTGGTCGTGAGCTGGTGCGCCGCGGCGAGGAAGTCGTGGTCTATCTGCCCGACCAGAAGCTGGCGGTGATCGAGCGCCGGCCGGAAGGCGGGGACCTGCTGGGTTCGCTGCCGCCGTTCAAGGGTGACCTGGCCGACTGGTATGAGGTTTCCGTGGCCGGGCGCGAGGAAGCCTTGCTGGGACCGGCGACGGTTGTGGTGATACGCCCGCGCGATGGCTACCGCTTTGGCTATCGCGTGTGGATTGACGAGCACAGTGGCCTGCCGGTGCGCAGTGAGTTATCCGACCCGGCCGGGCGGGTCATCGAGCGTCTGCGATTTACCTCATTGCAGACCCAGGTGCAGCTGGCCGACGCGGCATTTGAGCCGGCTATCGACCGTGCCAGCCTGCGCTGGGTGCGCCAGGCGCAACAGCAGGCCAGCATTGCACCCGGCTGGCAAGCCGGGCAGGTGCCCCCGGGGTTTCAGCTGTCGCTCAGCGGTACGCAGGTCATGGGCGGCGCCCGCGGACCCGTGCGTCACCTCATCTATTCCGACGGCCTGGCATCGGTATCAGTCTTTATCCGCCCCGCTGAGCGCGGACCCGCGCCGCGTCCCGGTGCCGGGCGCATGGGCGTGACTTCGGCCTTCTCCACCACGGTGGCGGGCCATGAGGTCACCGCCGTAGGCGAGGTGCCTCCGGACACCTTGCGGGTCATTGCCAATGGCCTGCGCCCTGCGCAGGAGTGATGAACCCCGACACAGTAAGGACCGACCGCCAGCGCCATGCGGGATGGATCGTGTGGTCACGCCCTGACTGTTCACTGTGCGATGAACTGGTGGCGGAACTGGCCGAAGTGCTGGTGCCTTGCGGCCAGGCATTCCAGGTGCGCGACGTCGATGACGACCCACAGAGCCAACGGCGTTTTGGCCTGAAAATCCCCGTATTGACCCTCGATGGTCATCTGGTCTGCCAGGGTCGGCTGGATCGGGCCGCAGTTGAAAAACTGCTGTCACGCTGACCCCGCGAGGCGCTTCGACAGCTATAATCCGCGATCCCCCGGACCGCTCGTCCGGTCACAGGGCGGTCAGTTCTCCCTTGATGCAGCACATCCGAAATTTTTCAATCATCGCGCACGTCGATCATGGCAAGTCCACGCTCGCAGATCGCCTGATCCAGGTCTGTGGCGGACTGGAGGCGCGCGAGATGCAGGAGCAGGTCCTGGACTCGATGGACCTCGAGCGCGAGCGCGGCATCACCATCAAGGCCCAGTCGGTCATGCTGCGTTATCGCGCCGATAATGGCGGTGACTATCAGCTCAACTTCATTGACACACCCGGCCATGTGGATTTTTCCTACGAGGTCTCGCGTTCGCTGGCCGCCTGCGAGGGTGCGCTGCTGGTGGTCGACGCTGCCCAGGGTGTCGAGGCGCAGAGCGTGGCTAATTGCTACACGGCGCTGGAGCAAGGCCTCGAGGTGCTGCCGGTCATCAACAAGATCGACCTGCCCTCGGCAGATGCCGAGCGCGTCATTGACGAGATCGAGAACATCATCGGCATTGAGGCCAGCGACGCCATTCGCGTCAGCGCCAAGACCGGGGCCAACATCCACGACCTGCTGGAGCAGCTGGTGGCGCGCATCCCGCCGCCCAAGGGTAGCGAAGAGGCGCCGCTGCAGGCGCTGATCGTCGATTCCTGGTTCGACAACTACGTTGGCGTAGTTTCCTTGGTGCGGGTGGTTAATGGCAGGCTTGCCCGCGGCGACAAGATCCGCGTCATGACCACGGGGCGGGCCTGGAATGTTGATCGCATCGGTCACTTCACCCCCAAGCGCGTCGACAGTAACGGCCTGGGCACCGGTGAGGTCGGTTGGGTCATCGCCGGCATCAAGGAAATTGACGGTGCGCCGGTGGGTGACACCATTACCCATGAAGCCAGGCCCTGCAGCGTAGCGCTGCCTGGCTTCAAGACGGTCAAGCCACGGGTCTTCGCCGGGCTGTTTCCGCTGCAGTCCGACCAGTACGAGGCATTCCGCGACGCGCTACAGAAGCTGCGGCTGAATGACTCGGCCCTGCACTATGAGCCCGAGTCTTCCACGGCTCTCGGATTCGGTTTTCGTTGCGGCTTCCTTGGCCTGCTGCACATGGACATCGTGCAGGAGCGCCTGGAACGCGAGTACAACCTCGACCTGGTCACCAGCGCGCCGACCGTCGTCTATGAGGCGGTATTGGGCGATGGCACCGTGGTCAGCGTGGACAATCCCTCCAAGCTGCCGGAGTCCATCGCCGAGCTCCGTGAGCCGATCATTGTGGCCAACATCCTGGTGCCGCCAGAGCATGTCGGTGGGGTGCTGAGCCTGTGCCAGGAGAAGCGCGGCGTACAAAAGAAGATGCTGCAGCTGGGCACGCAGATGTCATTGCAGTACGAGTTGCCGCTGGCCGAGGTGGTGCTGGATTTCTTCGATCGCCTGAAGTCGGCCAGCCGTGGCTATGCCTCCTTTGACTATGACTTCAGCCATTTCCAGAAGGCGCCGCTGGTGCGCCTGGACGTGTTGATCAATGGCGACCGCGTCGATGCCCTGTCGATCATCGTCCACCGCGAGACCGCCTACCAGCGTGGTCGTGAGCTGGTGGACAAGATGCAGGAACTGATTCCCCGGCAGATGTTCGAAGTGGCGATCCAGGCGGCCATCGGCGGACAGGTCATCGCCCGGGCCAGCGTCAAGGCACTGCGCAAGAACGTGCTGGCCAAGTGCTACGGCGGCGACATTTCCCGCAAGCGCAAGCTGCTGGACAAGCAGAAGGCAGGCAAGAAGCGCATGAAGCAGGTCGGTACGGTGGAGATTCCGCAGGAGGCCTTCCTGGCGGTGCTGCAGATGGGCAAGAAATGAGTGGCAGGAGCCGATAATGGTCTTTGATTTCTCCTTCGTGCTGGTGGTGCTGGCGGCCGTGACCGGCGTGGTGTGGGGGCTCGACAAGTGGCTGTTGGCCCCCAGGCGTGCTGCCGGCGCAAGCGAGCCCGTGCTGGTGGACTACGCGCGATCGTTCTTCCCGGTCATTTTGCTGGTGCTGGTGCTGCGCTCGTTCCTGTATGAGCCCTTCAGGATTCCGTCTGATTCGATGATGCCGACCCTGATCCAGGGCGACTTCATCTTCGTCAACAAGTGGCGCTACGGCCTGCGCCTGCCGGTGGCGAACTGGAAGATCCTGGACATCAACGATCCCGAGCGTGGCGACGTCATCGTCTTTCGCAAGCCCAGTGACCCCTCGCTGGTCTTCATCAAGCGGCTGGTGGGGTTGCCGGGAGATCGCATCAGCGTTTCCGGGGCGCAGGTCTTCGTCAACGACAGGCCGGTCGCGCTTACCGCAGAAATGTTGTATTCCGGCCCAAAAAGCGAGCAGTATCCGTTCACCATGGTTGGCCGCGAGCAACTCGGCAGCGACGAGCATGGCATCCTGGTGGATCCGGTGCGGCCGGGTACGGATGGTGAATGGCAGGTGCCGGCAGGGCATTACTTCATGATGGGCGACAATCGCAACAACAGCCGGGACAGTCGTTTTGCCGAGGTGGGCTTTATTCCGGCAGATCACCTGATCGGCAAGGCCGAGGCGATCTGGTTGTCTTTCAATCCAGACCAGGGATCCATCCTGCTCTGGGACCGAATGGGTACAGGAATCAGGTAGGGAGAGGACACTATGCGTGACAAGCAACGCGGCATGACATTTCTGGGCATCCTGGTGCTGGTCGTGGTGGTCGGTGCCTGGGTCTATGCCGGCATCCGGCTGGTGCCCAAGTACCTGGAGTTCATGAAGATCGCCGGCACCCTGGAAAAGGTGCAGGACGAGTACCAGTCGAATCCGGGCTCGACCGAATTCATGATCCGCTCATCGATCGAGCGTCATTTCGACATCGAGATGGTCGATGTGATCACGCCGAAGGACGTGCAGATCACCCGCGAGGGGGGCACTTTCACGCTGCGTGCCGCCTATGAGGACACCGTTCCGCTGGTGGCCAATGTTTCCTTCCTGCTGACCTTCGAAAAGTCCGTCGAGGTTGTCGCGCGCTAGAGCGCGGCGACGGTCAGGGTGGAGACGGCGGCACGTTGGCTGCAGGAGCGGCTGGGCTGCCAGATTGGCGATCCGGCCCTGCTCAGGCTGGCGCTGACCCACCGCAGCCACGGCTCAGCCAACAACGAGCGACTCGAGTTCCTCGGCGATGCCGTGCTGTCCTTCATCGTTGCCGAGATGCTCTGCGACGAGTTTCCTGAGGCCAGCGAGGGGGAGTTATCGCGCTTCCGCGCCAGCCTGGTCAGCGGTGCCACGCTGGGCGAGCTGGGGCAGGAACTCGGCCTGGGGGAACACCTGAACCTGGGTGAGGGCGAACTCAAGTCCGGTGGTTTTCGCCGGGCCTCGATCCTGGCGGATGCGCTGGAGGCAATCATCGGCGCCTTGTACCTGGATGGCGGCATGGTTGCGGTACGTGATCTGGTGCAACGCCTGCTGGCGGCCAGGCTGGCGGCGCTGCCGGAGGCGGCGGCGCTGAAGGACCCGAAGACCCGCCTGCAGGAGTGGCTTCAGGCGCGCGGGCTGGCCTTGCCGGCCTACACCGTCATGGCCATTTCCGGTGAGCCCCACCGGCAGAGGTTCAAGGTGCGTTGCGAGATCATCGAGTTGGCACTTACCGCCGAGGCTGATGCCAACAGCCGCCGCGCCGCCGAACAACAGGCAGCCCATCAATTGCTGGAGCGTCCGGAATTATCAGCACGATCATGAGTACACCCACCCCATTTCGTTGCGGCACCGTGGCCATTGCCGGTCGTGCCAACGCCGGCAAGTCGACGCTGCTCAATGCGCTGGTCGGGCAGAAGCTGAGCATTGTCACGCCCAAGGCGCAGACCACACGGCACCGCATTGTTGGCGTGGTCAATCGCCCGGGCAGCCAGCTGGTGCTGATGGATACGCCGGGCTTGCACCAGAGCGGTGGGCGCGGCCTTAACCAGGCGATGAACCGCGCTGCCGTTGCCGGCATTGCCGAGGCGGATGTGGTGGTGCTGGTCGCCGATGCCGCACGCTGGGGCGCCGGCGATGAGGCGGCGCTGGACCAGTCGCGTGCGGCGGGGCGGCCGGTGATCCTTGCACTTAACAAGGTGGACTTGGTCAAGCCCAAGCAGAAACTCCTGCCGCTGCTGCAGCGCCTGGCTGAGCTTGACGTCTTTGCAGCCATCGTGCCGATCTCGGCCCAGCGTGGCACCAACCTCGAACCCCTGCTGTCGACTATCGAATCACACCTTCCGGAAAGCGAAGCGCTCTATCCGCTGGACCAGGTCACGGACCGCAGTGAACGATTCCTCGCCGCGGAGATTGTCCGCGAGAAACTGACGCTGGCGGTACACCGGGAGCTGCCCTACGGTATTGCCGTCGAAATCGAGCGCTTTGACGAGACTGAAGACGGTCGCCTGGAGATATCAGCGGTGATCTGGGTCGAGCGTGAGGGCCAGAAGAAGATTGTCGTCGGCAAGTCGGGCGAGCGGCTCAAGGCCGTGGGCCGCGCAGCGCGCCTGGAATTGAATGAGGCCCTGGGGCGTCGCGTGCATCTGGAGACCTGGGTCAAGGTGCGTGAGGACTGGTCAGACAACGAGCGCATGCTGCGCGAGCTGGGTCACGAATAGCCATGGCGGCGCCGCGCCGGGTGCAGCTCGAACCTGCCTGGCTCCTGCATCACCGACCCTACAGCGATACCAGCCGGATCCTCGACCTGGCGACCCGCAACCATGGCCGGGTGTCCTTGTTTGCGCGCGGCGCACGCGGCCCGAAGTCGAAGCTGGCCGGCATCCTGCAGCCCTTCCGGCCACTGCTGGTGTCCTGGAGCGGGCGCGCCGATGGTGGGTCGCTGGCCGGGGCAGAGTTGGCCGGGCCCGCCCCGGTGCTGCCGGCAGCCGAGTTGATGAGTGGCTTTTACCTCAATGAATTGATGGTCAGGTTATTGCCGCGCGATGAGGGTCACGCAGAGCTCTTTGACCGCTATGGCCTGGCACTGGCGCAGCTGGCCGAGGGTGAAGGACAACGCGCCTTGCGCAGCTTCGAGATGGCCTTGCTGGATGAACTTGGCTATGGGCTCGACCTGCAACATGAAGCGGGCAGTGGTGCAGCATTGCAGGCTGATCGTTACTATGCGTTTCATCCGGGGCGCGGCTTGGTACTGGCGGTGCAGGACAGCGCGGGCGAACAGCTCTGCGGTGCGGACCTGCTGGCGCTGGCTGGCGGCCAGCTCGGTGAACTGTCGGTGATGCGGGTGGCACGGCGCGTCCTGCGTGGCGCCATCGGGCACTGCCTCGAGGGACGGTCCCTCAAGAGTCGGGAAGTCATGCTGGCCCTGCGCCGGCAGGAGCAAGATGCGTGAGCGGCAGGAAACTTGGCCTGGGCGTGAACATCGACCATGTGGCGACACTGCGCCAGGCGCGCGGTGGCCAATTGCCTGACCCGATCGAGGCCGCCTTGCTTGCAGAGCGCTCCGGCGCCGACAGCATCACCTTGCACCTGCGCGAGGACCGGCGCCACATCCAGGACCGTGACGTAATGCTGATGCGTAATGCGCTGACAACGCGCATGAACCTGGAGATGGCGGTGACCGAGGAGATGCTGGCCCAGGCTGAGCGCTTGCGCCCTGCTGATGTCTGCCTGGTGCCCGAACGTCGCCAGGAACTGACCACTGAGGGTGGCCTCGACGTGATTCGTGGGGCGGCGGAGATTGGCGCTGCCTGCGCCAGGCTGGGGGCGGCGGGTATTCGTGTCTCGCTATTCATTGATCCCGATCCTGCGCAGATCGAGGCATCGAAGGCAGCGGGCGCGGCCGCGATCGAGATGCACACTGGCGCCTACGCCCACGCCTATGGGCAGGCAGGCGGGCCGGCCGAGTTGCAGCGACTCATTGATGGCGCCCGTCGGGCGGCTGCGATGGGACTGATCGTCAACGCCGGTCATGGCCTGGACTACCAAAACGTCAAGCCGGTCGCCGCGATTGCACAGCTGACCGAGCTCAATATCGGGCATTCGATCATTTCACGTGCGCTCTTTACCGGCCTGGCGGGCGCGGTGGCAGAGATGAAGAAGCTGATGCAAGAGGCGAGCGCACGATGATCTTTGGCATTGGCACCGACATCCTGCAGCTGGAACGCATTGCCGCCGTGCACCAGCGCTTCGGCGAGCGATTCCCCGAGCGCTTGCTGATGCCGGAGGAACTGGCCTTGTTTGCCGAGAGCCGTAGACCGGTGCGATTCCTGGCCATGCGCTTTGCCGCCAAGGAAGCCATCGTCAAGGCCATGGGCACGGGATTTGCCCACGGCGTCTGGATTCGCGATGTGGGCTTCATGGCCAACGCCTGGGGCCGGCCCGAGGTTCGTTTCTCTGCGCGTGGTCGTGCCGTGGCCGATGCGCTGGGTGTGGGCGAGGGCCACCTGTCGCTGACTGACGAAGCCGGCCTGGTGGTCGCGGTGGCTGTATTGATGAAGAAGGTGAGTCCATGAGTGAAAGCAGCCTGGTATTCGACATCGAGACCATCCCCGATGTCGAGCTGGGGCGGCGGCTGCTGGGCCTGCCCGAGGCCAGCGACGCAGAAGTTGCGCAGGCCATGTTTGCCAAGCGCCAGGAACAGGCGGGGACGGATTTCCTGCCCTATGAGCAGCATCGCGTAGTGGCGATATCGGCGGCCTTGCGCAGCAAGGATCAGTTCATGCTGTGGAGCGTAGGCAGCGTGGACAGCGACGAAGCTGACCTGCTGTCGAGGTTCTTCGGCGGCATCGACAAGCTGCAGCCAGTGCTGGTGTCCTGGAACGGCTCTGGCTTTGACCTGCCGGTGTTGCACTATCGCATGCTGCGCCACGGCGTGGTCTCGCCGCGTTACTGGGATACGGGCGACCTGGATCGCGACTTCAAGTGGAACAACTACCTCAATCGCTTCCACGCCCGTCACCTGGACCTGATGGACGTCCTGGCGGGCTATCAGGCACGCGGTCGTGCCAGCCTTGAGCATGTCTCTGCCTTGCTGGGCCTGCCCGGCAAGCTGGGCATGAGCGGCGACAAGGTCTGGGACAGCTACCAGGCCGGGCAGCTGGCGCAGATCCGCAATTACTGCGAAACCGACGTGATGAATACCCACCTGGTCTACCTGCGCTTCCAGCTGATCCGCGGCCTGCTGAGTACCGAGGCCTACGAGCACGAGATCGGCCTGGTGGCTGACTGGCTGGCGCCACGTGAGGAAGATCACTGGCAGGAGTTTGCCGCGGCCTGGGATCCGGTGTGAGGACCGATTCCGCGCCAGTGATCGTCACCATCGAGTCCCTGAGCCACGACGGACGCGGCGTGGCGCGGATCGACGGCAAGACGGTGTTTGTTGACGGCGCGCTGCCGGGCGAGGAGGTGCGCATCGTGCGGCATCGCGCCCATCGCCGCTATGACCATGCCATGGTCGAGGAGGTGCTCAAGCCCTCAGCGCACCGCGTCGTGCCCCTGTGCCAGCACTTTGGTCACTGCGGTGGTTGCTCACTGCAGCACCTGGAGGCCAGCCAACAACTGGAGGCCAAGCGCCGGCATGTTGCTGAGGAGCTGGCACGCGTCGGCAAGGTTGAGCCTGGGGCCTGGCTGCCCTCGCTCACGGGTCCGGCATGGCGTTACCGTCGACGGGCGCGGCTGGGCTGCAAGTACGTCCACAAGAAGGAACGGGTGCTGGTCGGTTTTCGCGAGCGATCGAGCCCCTATATTGCCGAGACGATCCAGTGCGAAGTGCTGGCCGATCCGGTCGGGCGCTTGATCGCGCCGCTGGCTGAGCTGATCGGCGGGCTCAGCATTCGCGAACGGACACCGCAGATTGAGGTGGCGGTGGCCGATTCGGCCACGGCACTGGTGCTGCGGGTGCTGTCGGCACCGAGTGAGGATGACCTGCAGCGCCTGCGCGATTTTGCTGCCGCCCACGGTATTGAGTGGTACCTGCAGCCGGGCGGCCTCAACACGGTCACTGCGCTGACGCCACCGCCCACGCCACTGGTCTATGCGGTGGCGGGCCTGGAGGCGGGTATCGAGTTCCTGCCCACCGATTTCGTCCAGGTCAATGCGGCAGTGAATGCGGGAATGTTGGCACTGGCGATGGAGTGGCTGGCCGTGGGTCCTGGGGACCAGGTGCTTGATCTCTTCTGCGGCCTGGGTAATTTCAGCCTGCCCCTGGCCCGACAGGCGCTGGGCGTCACCGGTGTCGAGGGCGATGCGGCGTTGGTATCACGTGCCGCGCACAATGCAGCACGCAATGGCATCGACAATGCCCGTTTCTTCACCGGCGACCTGTTCCAGTCCAGCAGGGACTTGCCCTGGGCCCGCGGGCGCTATGATCGCATCCTGCTGGATCCGCCGCGGGCGGGTGCCCGTGAGGTGCTGGAGCTGGTGTCGAAGGCGGGTGCACGACGCCTGGTCTATGTCTCCTGTCATCCGGGCACACTGGCGCGCGATGCAGGCGAGCTGGTTCACCAGCACGGCTGGTCCATGATCCGCGCGGGTGTCATGGACATGTTTCCGCAGACTGCCCATGTGGAGTCGATTGCTGTATTCGAGCCGCGCTGAAACGGGGAACCAAAATGGGCCTGGGCCCGGTCATGTTGGACCTCAAGAGTCTTGCACTCGAGCCCGAGGAGCAGGAGCTGTTGCGCCATCCGCAGGTGGGTGGCGTCATCCTGTTCACCCGCAACTACGAAAGCGCGGCGCAGCTGACACGCCTGGTCAGCGAGATCCACTCCTTGCGTTCACCGGCCTTGCTGGTGGCCGTGGACCAGGAGGGCGGCCGCGTGCAGCGTTTCCGTCCTGGCTTTACCCGGCTGCCCGCTGTGCGACAGATCGGCCGGCGCTACGCCCAGGACCCGAAGTCGGGGCTGGCCTTGTCGCGTCAGCTCGGCTGGCTGATGGCAGTGGAGCTACGTGCCTGTGGCGTTGATCTCTCTTTCGCTCCCTGCGTGGACCTCGACTACGGCGCCAGTTCGGTCATCGGCGATCGCGCCCTGCATCGTGACTCCGCTGCCGTGGCCGATCTTGCCGTGGCCTACATGCTGGGCATGCGCGATGCCGGCATGGCCGCTACCGCCAAGCACTTTCCCGGGCATGGCGCGGTAACCGCCGACTCCCACGTCGCGCTGCCGGTGGATCGGCGCGCGCTGGTAGACCTGGAAGAGGACCTCGCACCCTATCGGCGCATGATCGCCAATGGCCTGCCAGCCATCATGGCGGCACACGTGGTCTTCAGTGAAGTGGACACGCTGCCGGCCAGCCTGTCACCACTGTGGATCAAGGGCTACCTACGCGAGGAACTACGCTTCCCGGGTGCTGTGTTTACTGACGACCTGTCCATGGCCGGCGCCACTGCCTTTGGTGACATCCTCGCCCGCAGCCGCCTCGCGCTGGAGGCGGGATGCGACATGCTGCCGGTGTGCAATGACCGGGCAGCCGTCACTACGCTTCTGCAGCAACTGGAGAGGCCTGCCGATCCCGTAAGCCAGATGCGGCTGGTGCGCCTGCGTGCCCGAGCCGAAGCCGAGGCTCCCGCCCTGGCGGAAGATCCGCGCTGGCAGCTGGCGGTGGCGGCGGCGGGGAACTGCCTGCAACAGGAAGAGTTCCAGCTCGGCGCCTGAGCCTCAGGCGCTGGCCCCCAAGGCATTGAGTACGCGCTCAGCCCGGGCGACGCGCGAAATGTCCTCATCGGCAGGAAAACTCAGCCGCAGGCCGTGGCTGCCATCGAGGCGGTAGCGGTCAGGCTGGTGCTGGATCAGGGTAATGACGCGGCTGGGATCCACGCAGTGCTGGTCAGCAAAGCGCACCACGCCGCTGCTGGCACCTATTTCCAGGCGCTTGAGGCCCAGGCTCACGGCCCGCAGCTTCAGCTGCTGGATCTGGAACAGGGTCAGCGCCGGCGGCGGCAGGGGCCCGAAGCGATCAATCATTTCCGCGCGCAAGTCTTCCAGCAGGGTCGCATCACTGCAGCTGGCGATGCGCTTGTACAGGCGCAGGCGCAGGTGCACGTCGGGCATGTAGTCATCCGGCAGCAGCGCAGGCAGTTGCAATTCCACCTCGGGGCCGGCATGCAGCGGTGCCTCAAGGTCGGGTTCATTGCCTTCGCGCAGGGATTGCACCGCACGGTCGAGTAATTCCAGGTACAGGTTGAAGCCAATTTCCTGGATCTGGCCGCTCTGTCCCTCGCCCAGCAGCTCACCCGCACCGCGAATCTCAAGATCGTGGGTGGCCAGGGTGAAGCCAGCGCCGAGGTCCTCAAGCGCTTCGATGGCTTCCAGTCGCTTTACTGCATCGGCAGGCAACGCCGCCAGTGGTGGCGCCATCAGGTAGGCATAGGCGCGGTGGTGTGAGCGGCCAACACGCCCGCGCAGCTGGTGCAGCTGGGCCAGGCCGAAGCGATCAGCACGATCGATCAGGATGGTGTTGGCGGTGGGTACGTCGATGCCGGATTCAATGATGGTGGTGCAGACCAGCAGGTCAAATCGGCGGTGATAAAAATCTAGCATCAGCTGCTCAAGCTCGCGCTCGCGCATCTGCCCGTGTCCGGTGCGGATGCCGGCTTCAGGGACCAGCTGGCGCAGTCGATCGGCCACCGCCTCGATGTCCTCCACCGCGTTGTGCACGAAATAGATCTGGCCACCGCGGCGAATTTCGCGCAGGCAGGCCTCGCGGATCAGCACGTCACTCCATTCGCAGACAAAGGTCTCGATGGCCACCCGTTCAGCCGGCGCCGTGGTGATCAATGACAAGTCACGCAAGCCGCCCAGCGCCATGTTCAGCGTGCGGGGTATCGGCGTTGCCGTCAGGGTCAGCAGGTCAACGTCGGCGCGCATGGCCTTGAGGCGTTCCTTGTGGCGCACGCCAAAGCGATGCTCCTCGTCCACGATCACCAGCCCAAGGTCGTGGAAGGCGACATCGCGCTGCAGCAGCCGATGGGTGCCAATGACCACATCGACAGCGCCGGCGGCCAGCCCCGCCAGCACCTGCTTCTGTTCGCTCGGGCTGCGAAAACGCGACAGGCTCTCCACCCGCACCGGCCAGTCAGCGAATCGATCCGCAAAGTTCTGTGCGTGCTGCTGCGCCAGCAGGGTGGTGGGGACCAGCACAGCGACCTGCTTGCCGCCCTGGACCGCGGCAAAGCAGGCGCGCAGGGCCACCTCGGTCTTGCCAAAGCCAACGTCGCCGCAGATCACCCGGTCCATGGGCTTGCCTTCACGCAGGTCCTGCAACACGGTGGCAATGGCGGCCTGCTGGTCCACTGTTTCCTCAAACGGGAATGCGGAAGCAAAGGCCAGGTACTCGCGCTCGTCAAAGGCCAGCGCATGACCAGTTCGGGCGGCGCGGCGTGAGTAGAGATCCAGCAGTTCGGCGGCGACGTCACGCAGCTTGGCGGCGGCGCGTCGCCGGGCCCGCGTCCACTGTTCACTGCCCAGGCGATGCAGGGGCGCGGTGTCGGCGGATCCCCCGGTATAGCGGTGCACGCGATCAAGCGCATGCACCGGCACGTAGAGCTTGTCACCGCCAGCATATTCCAGCACCAGGAACTCGGCGGGGTGACCCTGCACCTGCATCAGTCTCAGGCCGAGATAACGCCCGACACCATATTCCTCGTGCACCACTGGGGCGCCGGGGGCAAGGTCGGATAGCTCGCGCAGGATGGCTTGCGGGTCGCGTTCAGCACGCCGGCGCTTGCCTTCCTGGCGCGCACGGGAACCAAAGAGCTGCTCCTCGGTGATGAGTGCAAGCTTCTGTGCCGGCAGCAGCAGGCCCCGGACCTCGGGTGCCACCACGATGGCCAGAGGCTCTTCACCGCTACGCCAGGCCTGCCAGTCTTCGGGCTGGGTCAGTTCCAGTGACTGGCGGCGCACCAGGTCCAGCAACACCTCGCGCCGGCCTGGAGAATCGGCAGCGACCAGAATCCTTCCGGAAAAGCGGGCGGCAAAATCTGCCAGTGCCTGCAGCGGCGTGCTGGAGCGCGGATCGGCACGGAGATCCGGCGCAGGCTCGGTATGGAAATTGTGAAAGGGCTCTGGCGCCGACAGCGGCTCGACCTTGACCTGGCCGGCCGACACCCAGGCCAGAGCCTGCAGGCGCTCCAGCAGCGGCGCGGGATCAGCAAAAGCTTCGACCGGCGGCAGCAGGGGTCGCTCGATATCGTGGCGGCGTTGCTCGTAGCGCTCCTCAATCTCTTGCCACAAGGCAGTGGAGGCAGGCAGCAGGTCTGCCGCATCGACCAGCACCGTGCTGGCAGGAAGAAACTCATCGAGGGTGGCGGTGGAGGCAAAGAACAGCGGCAACCAGTTTTCGACACCCGCGGGCGCCTGGCCATCACTGATCGCCCGGTAGACCGGGCAGCGCTGCGGATCGCCCTCGAAGCGTTGACGCCAGCGGCTGCGAAATTCGGCAACGCTGTCAGCGGAAGTCGGGAATTCGCGCGCCGGCAGCAGGCTGATCTGGGCGAGCTTGTCGGTGGAGCGTTGCGAGGAGGGATCAAAGCGGCGGATGCTCTCGATCTCGTCATCAAACAGGTCGATGCGAAAGGGCTCCTCGACGCCGGCCGGGAACAGGTCGATCACCGAGCCGCGAATCGCGTACTCACCGGGGCTCAGCACCTGAGTGACATGCACATAGCCGGCCCGGGTCAGCTGATCACGCAGCGCCACCTGGTCTAGGCGCTGGCCTTCACGGAGGTCGAAGGCGTGGGCGGCAATGAATCCTGCCGGAGGGAATCGCTGATGCAGCGCCGCCGGCGTGGTCACCACGATGCCGGTTCGAAGCCCCGGCAGCAGCGACAGCGTGCGCAGGCGATCGGCAACGATGTCCGGGTGCGGTGAGAACGGGTCATAGGGCAGGGTCTCATTGTCCGGCAGGGACAGGACCTGGAATGCCTTGCCACCAAAGAAGGTCAGTTCCGCGCGCAGGCGGTCAGCCTCGCGAACCGAGGACACCAGCAGCAGCAGGGGACCGGGGGCCTTCGGCGCCAGGCCAGCAAGCAGCTGGGCGAGAGCTGAGCCGTAGAGTTCGCCCCATTGGCAGCGTTCGCCACGCTGCGGCAGGGCATCCAGTGGGGTGTCGGTCAGGGTCATCGGCGGATCCGCAAATGCAATACAGCACGATCCGGGAGACCCGGCGTGGCAAGGCTGGAAAGGATACCTAGCCCCGACCGGGGCGCAAGGGTCAGCTTGCGGGGGAGATCAATACTGCATGCAGGACGCGGTCTTGCTCGAAGAACACCGCGAACTGCGGGTAGTCCCAGCGTGAGATGGGCGGATCACCGACGGCGGTATGGCGCGTGGTCGGTGCGCCAAAGCGGGCTTCCACGCTGGACATGGTGCTGCCGCGCGCCGGCCTTTCGACCGTTGCCGCGGGATTGCCCGCATCCATATTGAGTGTCTCAGCGCCGGCAACAGGCACCAGCAACAGGGCTGAGAGCAGAAATGTGCGTAGGGTGAGCATTGTGATTCCTCCGCCGGGAAGTGTAGCACCGGTTGTAATCCTGTCGAGGATGCCTGCATAAATCCTTGATCTGGCTCCCGAATTCTGAGGAATCCCGCGGGGGCCTGTGGTTCAATAGCGCGGCATGTTGATGCCGCTGCCACTGGGAATTGGATTGCGCTATGTGCGTGCCGGTCAGCGCACGTATTTCGTGTCCTTCATCAGCTGGGTTTCTCTGTTGGGCGTCTGCCTGGGTGTCGCCGCCCTGATCACCGTGCTCTCGGTCATGAACGGCTTCGAGGGTGAGTTGCGCAGCCGCCTGCTGGCCCTCACGGCTCACGCCACGCTTCCTGCCCAAGCCAACGAAGCTGGACTGGCTGAGCTTGCCAGGCGCGCCGGGGCGCTCGACCAGGTGCAGGCAGCCGAGGCGATGATCGAGGTGCAGGGCCTGCTGGGACGCGGTACGCAGTTGGCACCAGTGATCCTGCGTGGAATCATCGATGTCGATGGCCCGGTAGCCCGCCAACTGTCCGGAGTCCTGCGCGAGGGTGAGTTACCGGCGTTTGATAGACCAGGCCAGGGGCTGGTGCTCGGTCGCGCGCTCGCCGTACAACTCGGGATTGGTGTGGGTGATGCCGTCTCGGTGCTGCTGCTGCAGACCGGCGAGGACGGCACGCTGCAGCCACGCATTGCGGGCTTCACCGTGGCCGCCACCTTCGAGATCGGGCTGGCGGATCACGATGCGGTGCTGGCGGTGGGCGCCTTGTCGGATGTACTGGCGCTGGCCGGCAGCGGCGCACCGGCAGCGGTGCAGCTGCATTTCGCTGATCCCTTCGACGCGCCACAACTGGCGGCCAGGACGGCCAGGGAACTCGGCCAGGCCGAGGTGCGCGACTGGACGGTGGAGCACGCAACTTACTTCCGGGCGATTCGCCTGGAGAAGACCATGATGACCGTGATCCTGCTGCTGATCGTCGCCGTGGCAGCTTTCAACATCGTCGCCAGCCTGGTCATGGTGGTGAACGAAAAGCGTTCCGACATTGCCATCCTGCGCACCCTGGGGCTGCCGCGGGGCGATGTCGTCAAGATTTTCCTGGTGCAGGGTGCAGTGATTGGCTGGGCCGGCACGCTGGCTGGCATTGCCCTGGGCCTGACCCTGGCCGCCAACGTTGGCAGCATCGTGCCGGTGCTCGAGCAATGGTTTGGCTTTGAGATCTTCTCGGCCGAGGTCTACTACATCACCGAGATTCCCTCGGAGATACAGGGCGTAGATGTACTGGTCGTTTCCGTCACCGCCTTGTTGCTGACGCTTCTGGCCACGCTCTATCCGGCGCGCCGGGCAGCAGACACTGATCCTGCCGAGGCGCTGCGCTATGAGTAAGTCGCAACGCCTTGCCTGGTGGATCGGCGCGCGTTACCTGCGTTCGCGGCACAGCGAGCGGTTCGTTGATTTCATTTCCGGCATCTCGATGGCGGGCGTGGCGCTCGGCGTAGCTGCGCTGATTGCCGTGCTCTCGGTCATGAATGGCTTCGAGGGTGAGTTGCAGAAGAGGATCCTGTCGGTGGCTTCGCATGCCACGCTGGAGGGACTCGAAGGACGCCTGGAGGACTGGCAGGGCCTGGCCGCGCAGACGCGGGAGTTTGACGGGGTCAGGGCCGTTGCGCCTTTTGTCGAGGGCCGCGGCATGCTGGTCGCTGGCAATCGCTCTGCAGGGGTGGAACTGCGTGGTGTGCTGCCGGAGCAGGAGGGCGGGGTGTCTGCGCTGGGCAGTCACATAGCCAGCGGCAGCCTGGACGACCTTGAAGATGGCCAGTACCGGATCCTGATCGGTCATTTGCTGGCGGAGCAACTCGGATTGGCGGTGGGTGATCATGTGCTGCTGGTCATCGCCCAGGGCCAGGTGACGCCCGCCGGTGTACTGCCACGCATGCGCCGCTTCACCGTGGCCGGGCTCATCAATGTCGGCATGTATGAGTACGACCGCGGACTCGCCCTGGCGCACCTGGACGATGCCCGTCGCCTGTTTCGCCTGGGTGATACGGTCACTGGGCTGCGCTATTCGCTGGAGGACCCGTATTCGGCGGGCACGCGTATCCGCGAACTGGCGCTGCAACTGGGCGGAGGCTTCCTGGTCAGCGACTGGAGCCGGCGGCACGGAAATTTCTTCCGCTCCATCCAGGTGACGAAATCGATCATGTTCGTGGTGCTGCTGCTGGTGGTGGCGGTGGCCGCCTTTAACATCGTCTCGACCCTGGTGATGGTGGTGAAGGAAAAGAAAAGCGATGTAGCCATCCTCAGGACGCTGGGCGTTGCGCCACGCGACGTGCTGACCATCTTCACGGTGCAGGGTGCCGCGATTGGCCTCATCGGCACGGTGGCCGGTGTTGCGCTGGGACTGCTGATCGCCTGGAATATCACCTCGCTGGTGCACGGGCTGGAGATGCTGCTGGGCGTAACCCTGGTGGATCCCCAGGTGTATTTCATCAGCGACCTGCCGGCCGAGGTGCGCTGGATGGATGTGGTGCTGGTGGCGGGGACAGCACTGGTTCTGGGTGTAGCGTCTACTTTTTATCCAGCCTGGCGGGCAGCAACGACTCCGCCGGCAGAGGCATTGCGGCATGACATCTGACGACAGAAACACGGGACAGGGCGAAGTGGTACTGGCCTGTCATGACCTGGTCCGGCACTTTCGCCAAGGCCCGGCCACGGTCGAGGTCCTGCGTGGGGTCAATGTGCAGATCCGTCGCGGTGAACGAGTCGCCGTGGTGGGCTCCTCGGGATCCGGCAAGACAACCTTGCTGCAGCTATTAGGCGGGTTGGACTTGCCGACCGCTGGAACCGTGCACATCGGCGGCATGGAGATGTCCAGCCTCAATGATGGCCAGCGCGGCCGCCTGCGCAACGAGGCCATGGGCTTCATCTATCAGTTTCATCACCTGCTACCGGAATTTACTGCGCTGGAAAATGTAGCCATGCCGCTGTTGATCCGCGGCAGCAAGCACAGCGATGCACTGGCCCAGGCCAGCGCCGTGTTGGCGCGGGTCGGCCTGTCTGCACGCCTGGATCACCGGCCGTCGGAATTGTCCGGCGGTGAGCGCCAGCGCGCGGCTGTCGCCCGCGCCCTGGTGACGCGCCCGGGGATCGTTCTGGCAGACGAACCCACCGGTAACCTGGACGACGTCAACGCGGCGCAAGTCTTCGAGTTGATGCTCGAACTCAATCGCGAGCTCGGTACGGCACTGGTGATCGTGACCCACAACACCACACTGGCCTCGCGGCTGGAGCGTGTCCTGACCCTGCGCGGTGGCTTTCTGCTTGAACAGCGCGCTTGAGTCGAACACCCGCCTGAGCGCCTGACAGGATGATGGCCAGCAGCGCCCGGGGAGGGCGCCTGCTTGGCATGGTCTCCACTACTTTTCCTGCTCGGCATCCTGTTGCCCTGGTCGCTGGCGCAGTTGCCTGCCTGGCCTGGTCTGCTGCTGGCGGCCTTGGGGCTGGCCTGCGTCCGGCGACTGGCATGGCTGCTGCCGCTGGCCTTGGGCGTGGCGTGGACCTCGCTGCAGGCCAGCCAGGAGTTGGCACGACAATGGCCCTGCAGCGCTGATCGCGCCGATGTCGAACTTGAGGGTCGGGTCCTGTCGACCGCCCTGCAGCGCGAAGGCCGCGTGGAGTTTGAGCTTCGCGTTGACGCCGGGCCAGCGCCCCTGGCCAATGGCGGACGGGTGTATTTGTCCTGGTATGACGCGACGCGTATTCCGCAACCCGGCGAGTCCCTGCGACTTGAGGTGCGGCTGCGTTGCCCCAGCGGCCTGCGCAACCCTTCCGGCCATGACCGGGAACTGTCGCTGCTGCGTCAAGGCATCCATGCCACTGGATGGTTGCGCTCGCCACCGCGGCTGCTGCCCCACGTGGCCGCAGACTGGAGCACTGCGCTGGAGTCGAGCCGTTCCAGGGTAGGGGCGGCGATCGAGGCAGCCACCGGCGGTGGCGATTCGGCCGCGGTATTGCAGGGGCTCTCAGTGGGCCTGCGGGCGGGCATGTCGGCTGACTTGTGGGAGGCGTTTGCAAATACCGGCCTGGCCCATCTCATCGCCATCTCCGGCAGTCATGTCACGGCCTTTGCAGTCTGGGTGCTGCTGCTCCTGCGCGTGGCCTGGCGGCTGCTGGCACCGCCGGGCGGTAATCGGCGTATTGCCATTGAAGCGACGTTGCTGTTCCTGGCGACCCTGGGCTATGCGCTGTTGGCGGGTTATTCCACGCCGACGCTTAGGACCGCGGCTACGGTCTCACTGTTCCTGATATTGCGATTGCAGCGCCGTCATTTGTCCATGTCGGTGGTGCTGATCATTGCCGCGGCGCTGCTGGGGCTGGTTACGCCGCTGGCCACGAGCTCGGCCGGATTCTGGCTCAGCTTTGTAGCCACGGCGGCGCTGGTCACTGTGATGGTGGCCAGAACGGGCGGGTGGGGCCGGCTACGCAAGTTTGCCGCGTCCCAGATAGCGGTACTGCTGGCGCTGGCGCCGGTGCTGCTGCTGAGCTTCGGTCGGGTTTCGCTGGCCGCACCGCTGGCCAATGCACTGGCGTTACCGCTCTTTACGCTGCTGTTGCTGCCTATCACCCTGGCACTGACCGCACTGGAACTGGCCGGCATTGGCCTGGCTGCGCCGGGCTGGCATTGGTTGGGGAAGATGCTCGATCCGCTCTGGCAGCCGCTGATCGAGCTGGGACGCTGGCACTACAGCAGCTGGGCCGTGGCGCGGACGGTGACGCCCGCATTGCTGCTGGCGACAGTGGCCATTGCGGCGGGCTTGCTCCTGCCAGTGGCTGGATTGCGTGCTGCGCTGCTGGTTGGCCTGGCTTCCCTGCTGATGGCACGTGCGCCACTGCCCGCAGCAGGTGGGTTGGAGTTGACCGTCGTTGACGTTGGGCAAGGACTGTCGGTCATTGTGCGCACGCGTGCTCACGTCTTGCTCTATGACACTGGACCGGGCTGGCGTGGTGGTGGCTCAGCGGCTCAATCCGCGCTCCTGCCCCTGCTGGAACGTCAAGGTATTCGGCGTATTGACCGGATGGTGCTGAGCCATCCGGATCAGGACCATACCGGGGGTGCGCGCTACCTGCAGGAGCGACTTGAGATCAAGGAGGTGATGGCACCGGCTGGCAAGGGTGACGCGGCAGCGTCAATGCCCTGCGTGCTGGGGCAGTCGTGGAGTTGGGACGGCGTGCACTTTCGTGTCCTGCACCCGCCAGCGGCAGCCGATTGGAGTGACAACGATCGCTCCTGCGCGCTGATGATAGAAGCGGGCGGCCAGCGCGTCTTGCTGCTCGCCGATCCGGAGTGGCTGGCCGAGCAGGTCATGCTGCGCCAGGATCTCAGCGCGGATATCGTGCTTGTGCCGCATCACGGCAGCCGCAGTTCCTCGGGGGCTGAACTGGTGCAGCTGGTCGACGCGCGCCTGGGCGTTGTCTCGACAGGTTTTGGCAATCGCTGGGGCCTGCCATCGACGGAGGTCGTGGCCCGCTGGCGCAGCCACGGCACCACAATTCTGGAGACCGGTCGTGCGGGTGCGGTGCAGTTGCAGATTGCGCCGGGATGCGGACTCTGCAACGTCCATGTCGAGCGGATCCATGCGCCGCGCTGGTGGTCGCGCGAGCGGGGTGCCGCAATCGGGTCCGGCACGGTATGATGCCGCCGCATGTGGGAAATAATCCTTGCGGGCGGCCCGATCATGTGGCCGATCCTGCTGTGTTCGGTCGGTGCCGCCGCCATCATCTGTGAACGCTTGTGGACCTTGCAGCCCAAGCGCGTCATTCCGCGTGAGCTCACCGATCGGGTGTGGAAGCTGGTCGAGACCCGCACGCTGACCGACCGCCACATCGAGGCGCTGGAACGCAACTCGCCACTGGGCCGGGTGCTGGCTGCGGGCTTGTCCAATCGCCACCGCGGTCGCGACATCATGAAGGAAGTGATCGAGGACTCCGGGCGCCACGTGGTGCACGAGCTGGAGCGCTTTCTCAATGCGTTGGGAACCATCGCGGCCATCACCCCCTTGCTGGGACTGCTGGGCACGGTGACCGGCATGATCGAGGCCTTCGAGGCCATCACCACGCAGGGCGTGGGTGACGCGCGGGTGTTGTCCGGCGGCATTGGTGAGGCACTGATCACCACCGCCGCTGGCCTCATGATCGCGATTCCCTCCCTGATTGGTTATCGCTACCTGCGCGGTCGGGTTGATGCCCTGGTGATCGAGATGGAGAAGGAAGCCATCAAGCTGGTGCAGGCCTTCGACCGCTTCAGTGCGCCCCGGGCAGCCGCAGACGAAGCGGACCCGTCATGAAGTTGAACCCGCTTCGGCGCGATGATCCGGAGCTGAACCTGACGTCACTCATTGATGTCGTGCTGTTGCTGGTGATCTTCTTTATGGTTTCCACCACCTTCGTGGAGGAGGGCCGTCTCAAGGTGGACCTGCCCTCAGCCAGCGTCGAGGAGACGACGGTGGTGCAGGACCCGGTGGTGATCACCATCACCGCCCAGGGCAGTTACCGGGTCAACGACCAGGCCCTGGTCAATAATTCCCGCGAGACCCTGCAAGCGGCATTGCGCAAGGTCGCCAATGGCGCCATCGATCGTCCTATCACGGTGCGCGCAGACGCGCGCGCCTCGCACCAGGCGGTCATCACCGCGATGGACGTCGCCGCGCGGCTGGGTTTCAGGCAAGTCAACATTGCAACCGTCAACCAGCAAACCGAAGGCTAGTCCCGACCTGCCGCCGCTGACCGCGGGCGGGATGCGCATCTACCTGCGCCTGCTGTCCTATGCCCGGCCGCACTGGCCCATGTTCATGCTCGGCGTGCTCGGCATGGTGATGTTTGCTGCGGTCGATACCGGCATGGCCTGGCTGGTAAAGGAATTCCTCGACGGCGCCTTCACTGAGCGTGACCAGGGCGTGCTGATGCTGGTACCCGCCGGCATCCTCATCCTGTTTGCCGTTCGCGGCATCGGTGACTACCTCTCGGTCATTGCCCCGGGTGCGGTAGGCCGCCAGGTCATCAAGGCGATCCGCCAACAGGTGTTTGCCCGCTATCTGGAACTGCCCACCTCGTTCTATGACCGCAACGGCGTCGCACCGCTGCTGTCGCGCCTGACCTACAACATCGAGTTGGTCGCGGAAGCGGCCACGACCGCGGTGACCTACCTGATCCGCGACACCCTGACCATCATCGGCTTGCTGGGCTGGCTGTTCTACATGAACTGGCGACTGACCGTGTTTGCACTTGCTGTTTCGCCACTGATCGTCGGCCTGATGCGTATCACCAGTCGCTTGTTTCGACGCTACAGCACGCGTATCCAGAATTCGATGGGGGATGTCACGCGCGTTGCCAAGGAAGCGCTGGAAGGCCACCGCATGATCAAGGTGTTCAATGCCCAGCCGCAGGAGCTGGCGGCGTTTGAACGCGTCAATGAGCACAACCGCGCCAGCTTCATGAAGCTAGTCACCGTCAAGGCAGTGTCCAACCCGGTGGTGCAGATGATCGCCGCGCTGGGCCTGGCGGCGGTGATGTACGTGGCCATCCGCAATGTGCTGGAGCAGGGGCTCACGGTGGGTGAGTTCACCTCCTTCCTCACTGCGCTGCTGTTGATTACCGCACCGTTGCGGCGACTGGTCAGCGTGGTTGGGCCGCTGCAACAGGGTATTGCTGCGGGCGAGAGCGTGTTCGAGACACTGGATACCGCTGGGGAAGATGCCGGGGGTCCACGCGCACTGGAGCACGCTCGCGGTGAAATCGAGTTCCAGCGTGTCAGCTTCACCTATGACGCCAGCAAGGGTCGCGTGCTCAACGAGATTTCGTTTCGCGCAGCGCCGGGCGAGACCATTGCGCTGGTGGGCCGTTCCGGCAGCGGCAAGTCGACACTGGTGAGCCTGCTGCCGCGGTTCTATGACCCGGAATCTGGCCAGGTGAAGCTCGATGGTGTTGACCTGCGCGAGTACCGCCTGCGAGATCTGCGCGCGCAACTGAGCCTGGTCAGCCAGGATGTCAGCCTGGTGGATGATTCCATCCGCAACAACATTGCCTTCAGCCGGCCGGACGCCAGCGCTGCCGAAGTGGAGGCGGCGGCGCGCGCTGCGCATGTGATGGACTTTGCCGAGGACTTTCCGCTGGGGCTCGACAGTCTGGTGGGTGAGCGAGGCACACTGCTGTCCGGCGGACAGCGCCAGCGTGTAGCCATCGCCCGGGCCTTGCTGAAGGACGCCCCGGTGCTGATCCTGGACGAGGCCACCTCGGCGCTGGATTCAGAGTCAGAACGCGTCGTGCAGGTGGCGCTGTCGGCGCTGCTGAAGAACCGCACTACCCTGGTGATCGCGCATCGCCTGTCCACCATTGAATCGGCAGACCGCATCCTGGTTCTCGATGAGGGCCGCATCGTCGAGTCGGGCAGCCACCCGGAGCTCCTGGCGCAGGGCGGCATCTACGCCGCCCTGCACCGCATGCAGTTTGCCGTCTGAGCGCCATGCACGACTGGCTGCTGCAAACCTGGTACGGACCGACGCGGCGCGGTCGCTGGCTCATGCCGCTGGCCTGGTTGTTCAGTGCTGCGGCAAGCTTGCGGCACTGGGCTTACCGGTGTGGACTGCGCCGCTGCTATCGCTCCAGTCGGGTCATTGTCGTGGTTGGTAACCTCAGCGTAGGCGGCACCGGCAAGACGCCACTGGTGGCCTGGCTGATCGAGACCCTGAAGCAACGCGGTCTTCGCGTCGGCGCAGTCAGCCGCGGTTACGGCGGTGCACACGCCGGCCCCATTCGCCTAAGGGATGATTCCCGCAGCAGCGAGGTGGGCGACGAGGCCTTGTGGCTGGCGCGGCATTGCCAGGTACCGGTGGCTGTTGGTGTCGACCGGCCCGCGGCTGTACGGCTGCTGGAAGACGATTGCGAGCTCATCATCTGTGACGATGGCCTGCAGCACTACGCGCTGGAGCGTGATGTCGAAATCATGGTGGTCGACGGCGAGCGCGGCCTGGGCAATGGCCTGCGGCTCCCTGCAGGCCCCTTGCGCGAGGCGGCCAGCAGGCTGGACGACGCTGCTGCCGTGGTGGTGAACGGCCCGGGCTTTTTTCGAACGGGCGCGTTGCACATGGACATGGCAGCGACGGGGGTCAGGCCGACAAGCAGCGGTGAACTGCGCTCGCTGGAGCAGTTTCGTGGAACTGACGTTCATGCCGTGGCGGCCATCGGCCATCCGGAGCGCTTTTTTTCCCTGCTGCGCGGCGCGGGCCTGCGGGTCGAGGCCCACGCCTTTCGCGATCATTTGCGCCTGCCGGCCAGTGCATTTACTTTTGCTGACGGCAAGCCGGTACTGACTACGGCAAAAGATGCCGTAAGATTCGAGGGCGCATGGCCTGAGAATGTCTGGGTGCTGGAGGCAGAGGCCATAGTCTCACGGTCTGCGGCGGATCAGTTGCTGGCACCCATACTGCGGGCCTTGGCGTCCCACCAGGAAGGAGATCATGGATAACAAGCTGCTGGAGATTCTGGCCTGTCCGGTCTGTAAGGGGCCGTTGTTTCGCCTGCGCGATACCAATGAACTGCTATGCCGTGGTGATCGACTGGCCTACCCGGTGCGTGAGGGCATTCCGGTGATGCTGGAGGAGGAGGCCAGGCGACTCGCCGCCGGCGATCCGGCGCTGGAGACCCGTTGAAGTTTCGCGTCGTCATCCCTGCCCGCTGGGGCTCCAGTCGCCTGCCAGGCAAGCCGCTGGCGGTGCTGGCGGGGCAACCCATGATCTACCACGTGCATCGCCTCGCGCTGGACGCGGGTGCTACGGAAGTTCTGGTCGCCACCGACGATGACCGGATTCGCCTCGCCTGCGAGGCCTTTGGTGCCATGGTGGAAATGACTTCGATCGAGCATGCCTCAGGGACCGACCGCCTGGCCGAGGTGGCTAAGCGTCGCAGCTTTGCGCCGCGCGATATCGTGGTCAACCTGCAAGGCGATGAGCCGCTGATGCCGCCGGCGCTGGTCGCCCAGGTGGCCGCGCTACTTGAGCACACGCCACAGGCAGATATCGCCACGCTGTCCACGCCAATCACCCGTCGTGAAGATTACCTGGATCCGAACGTGGTCAAGGTGGTGAGCCGCGATGACGGCGCTGCCCTGTATTTCAGCCGTGCGCCGATACCCTGGCACCGCGACGGCGCTGGCGCTGATATCAGCAGTCAACAGGCGTTCCTCGGCGCCCAGCGGCATCTGGGGCTATATGCCTACCGCTCAGAGGCCCTGCAGGGCATTGCCGCCTTGCCAGCCTCTCCCCTCGAGATTGCGGAAAAACTCGAGCAGCTGCGCGCGATGCAGGCGGGCTTTCGCATCCAGGTGGCTGTGGCGAGTGTCCTGCCGGGGCCCGGCGTGGACACGCCGGCTGACCTTGAGCGGGCGGGGCGCCTGCTAATGCAGGAGAATGAGCGGTGATCGCCCGGCCCGAGATCCAGACTTTTCACGCGGTCGCGATCAATCGCCTCGCGCATGTGCGTCAGCGCAAGGGCATGCCGGTCATCCACATGGAGATTGGGCAGCCCTCGGCCGGGGCGCCAGCTGCAGCAATTGCCGCAGCGCATGAATCGCTTCGCGGCCAGTACCAGGGTTACTGGGAAAGCACAGCACTCAAGGAACGCATTGCCCGGCACTACCTGGAAACGCAGGACATCACCGTGGCGCCAGAGCGCATCCTGCTGACGGCTGGAGGCTCGGCTGCGCTCACTGTGGCGTTCACTGCGCTGTTTTCGCCAGGGCAGGCCGTGGCCCTGGCGCGACCAGGCTATCCACCCCATCGCAATGTGCTGACCGCTCTGGGGCTTGAAGTCAGGGAACTCCCCTGCGGGCCGGAGACACGCTTTCAACCCACGGCAGCCATGATCGCGGCGCTGGATCCAGCGCCGGCGGGGCTGGTACTCACCAGTCCGTCCAATCCGACAGGGACGATGCTGGAGGATGCCGAACTGCGCGCCATCCTCGAGGTTTGCCGTCGCCGCAATATTGCCGTGGTGTCCGATGAGACTTACCACGGCATCACCTATGACAGGAAGGCGCTGAGTGCTGCGGCCGTGGACCCACACGTCGTGGTCATCAATACCTTCTCCAAGTACTGGTGCATGACTGGCTGGCGCCTGGGCTGGGCGCTGGTACCCGAGGCGCTGGTGAAACAGATGGATTGCCTGGCCGAAAGCATGCTGCTGGTACCGCCGACGCTGGCCCAGCACGTTGCCCTGGTGGCCATGGACCAGACCGAAGAACTGGAAGGGCGCGTCAGGACCTATGCACAGAATCGCCAGCGACTCATCGAAGGGCTGAGGCAACTGGGCATTGATCGCCTCGCCCCGGCAGACGGCGCCTTCTACCTCTACGCTGATATTGGTCACCTGACGGATGATTCCCTGGCGTTCTGCTTACGTCTGCTTGAGGACACCGGTCTGGCACTCAATACCGGGCTCGACTTTGATCGCCTGCAGGGTGGTCGCTACCTGAGGTTCTCATTCGCGGTTTCGCCGACGGAAGTTGAACAGGCGCTGTCCTTGCTGGCGGGCTGGCTCCGCGAGCGCAAGATCGCATGACCACCCGCGTACTGTTTGTCTGCCTGGGCAACATCTGCCGTTCACCTACGGCAGAGGCGGTATTTCGCGAGTTGGTCAGGCGGTCGACGCCCGCACTGGATGTCGAGATTGACTCGGCGGGCACGCACGCCTACCACACCGGTGCGCCGCCGGACCGGCGCACGGCACAAACCGCCCTGCGGCGGGGCATTGACATGGGTGGCCTGCGTGCGCGAGTGGTCGAGGTCGCTGACTTCCATCACTACGACCTGCTGCTGGCCATGGACGAGGATAACCTTCGTCACCTGCAGGCGATGGCGCCGGCAGGAAGCAAGGCCAAGCTCAGCTTGTTCCTTGAATTCGCTCAAGGTGAGAGCCGCCGGGAAGTACCCGATCCCTACTACGGTGGCGAGACCGGATTCGAGGACGTGCTCGATCTGGTGGAAGCAGCTGCTGAGGGCCTGCTGGCCAGCCTGCGTGGCTAAAGAAAAAGGGCTGGCACCGCCAGCCCTTTTTTGTCGAAAGCGGCCGCCTTATTCCTTGGGGCCGAAACTCTGGGTGCCAGCTGGTGACGAAGACCACACGGTGTAGGTCTCCTGCGACGTGCTCGGTGCCGGTTCACGGCGCTCTGCAGGTGGATTGCTTGCAGGCGAGGCTCCCGAATCAACCCGCTCGGGTGCGCGCGTGGCAGCAGGCTCAGCCTGCGGCTCGCGCGGACGTGCCTGTTCCCGGTAGGAGCGATCTGCAGACGGGCTGTCCTGGCCCGAGCCATGGGACTGGCCCGAATCCGAACCATTCTCCGTTGCCGCAGTACCGTTGTTATCGCTGCGCTCACCGCGACTGCCGCGGCCACGACGACGACGACGACGGCGCCTCGGCTCGGTACCTTCTGAATCCTGGGCAGGGCCCTGCGATTCCGGGGCCTTGGCAGCCGCTACCGGCGGCGGGCGCTGCTCGCGGCGCGGTTCTTGCGGTCGTTCGCGGTTTCCATCCGGCTGGCGTTCACGGCGCGGGCGCTCATTGCGATTGCGGCCACGATTGCCATCTGGCTCAGCATCGCGTTCCTGGTCACGATCGCGAGGACGATCGCGCCGATTGTCGCGACGGCTACGACTGCGATCATCGCGATCGCGACGGCGCTTGTTGTCTCGGCGCCCTTCCTGGCGCGAGTCCTGTCGACCCTGCGAGCGGGTTTCGTTACGCGGCTGCGATTCAGGCTTGGGCTCGCTCTTGAACAGCCCTCCCAGCCAGGTGCCGAACCGGGCCATCAGGCCGGGTCCACGAGGCGCCTCGGACTCGGCCTTGCGGACCTCGACCTGCACCGGCGCGGGCGCCGCGGGGAGGATGGTGGGTACGGCAGGGCCGGCGGTAGGCGGGCGCTTTTCGGCACTGCTCTTGAACTCAACTTCGACCGGTGCCTGATCGGCCATCTGGTAGCTGATGCCGGCGTTCTCCGGCAAGCCGACCTCATCGTCACGCAAACGACGAATAGTGTAATTCGGCGTCTGCAGATTGGGGTTGGGGACCAGGACGATATCGGCCTCGGTGCGACTCTCAAGTTGGTTGAGCCATTCGCGCTTTTCATTGATCAGGAATGTGGCGACATCCACTGGCAGTTGCGCGACAACCCGGCCGGTGCGGTCCTTGCGGGCCTCCTCGCCGATGAGTCGCAGTACCGCCAGTGCCAGGGATTCGATGCTGCGAATGGTGCCCATGCCGCTGCAACGCGGGCAGGCGCTATGGGTGGATTCATCGAGTGAGGGGCGCAGCCGCTGGCGGGACATCTCCATCAAGCCGAATCGGGAAATACGACCGAGCTGGATGCGGGCCCGGTCGGAGCGGGTCGCATCACGCAGTCGATCCTCGACTGCCTGCTGGTTCTTCTTCGACTCCATGTCAATGAAGTCAATGACGATCAGCCCACCGAGGTCACGGATGCGCAACTGCCGGGCAATCTCGTCCGCGGCCTCCAGGTTGGTGTTGAGGGCGGTGGCTTCGATGTCCGAGCCGCGAGTCGCGCGCGCCGAGTTGATGTCAATGGACACCAGCGCCTCGGTGTAGTCAATCACGATGCTGCCACCCGAAGGCAAGGTCACCGTGTGCGAGTAGGCCATCTCAATCTGGCCCTCGATCTGGTAACGGGTGAACAGCGGCACGTCGTCTGTGTAGCGCTTGAGCTGGCGCTGTGAATCCGGCGGCAGGAAGCGCTGTGCGTACTCGAGTGCGCGCTGGTAGGCAGCGGGCTCGTCGATCAGCACTTCACCGATGTCATCCGAGAGGTAATCTCGCAGCGAGCGGGTGACGGCATCGCTTTCCTGGTAGACCAGGAATGGGGCCGCACGCTCGGCAGAAGCGGTGACGATGGCGTCCCAGTTGCTGCGCATGTTGTCCAGGTCCCACTGCAACTCTTCAGCGCTGCGGCCCACGCCAGCGGTGCGCACGATCGTGCCCATGCCGTCGGGAACATGCAGTTGCTCGAGTGAATCGCGCGTGGCATCGCGGTCCTCGCCCTCGATGCGGCGGGACACGCCACCGGCGCGCGGATTGTTGGGCATCAGCACCAGGAAACGGCCAGCCAGGCTGATGTAGGTGGTCAGCGCCGCACCCTTGTTGCCGCGCTCTTCCTTTTCGACCTGGACCAGCAATTCCTGCCCTTCCTGCAGGACATCGCGGATGTTGAAGCGTGCGTTCGGTGCCGGCTGGTAGCGGTAATACTCGCGCGCGACTTCCTTCAGCGGCAGGAAGCCCTGGCGCTGAGAACCGTAGTCGACAAATGCGGCTTCAAGGCTCTGCTCAACGCGCGTAATGCGCGCCTTGTAGATATTGGCCTTCTTCTGCTCGCGTGACGGAATCTCGATCGACAGGTCGTACAGTTGCTGGCCATCAACCAGCGCGACACGCAACTCCTCTTGCTGGGTTGCGTTGATGAGCATTCTTTTCATTGGCCCCTTCCGAGGTCGTGGGGGCCACAAAGCGCGAGATGTCTTTAATCGACACGGTTTCGAGGGTTTCGCTCCGCAGGCGTGGGCGCCGTGCAAGCAACAGCAGGCCGCAGCGCGGGTGCGCTGACGTAGTCCTGAGCTGTCGCCGCAACGGGTTCAACACGCGCGGGGGATTCTCTTTGTTCCGCGGATCGTGCCTGAGGGTAGGCACTCATCCGTAGCCTGTGGCCGGCGATGGTCCGGTCTATCCGGACCAACTAAAATGCGGGCCCGCCTGCCATGGTGCCGGGTGTTAAACCGGAATTTCATGACCTGAGGCCGCTTACCGGTCCTGGTGGCTGGGGTTCGCTTCGCGAATACCCACGCTACCGGACCTGACGGGCGGGTACGATAGCAGCGGTTGACCCGCAGAATCAATACTTTAGGTGCCTTGATGAGCGAAAGTGATGGGCCCGCGACCAAGGCGCGCCGGGTCCTGGCAGGCCCCTTAGGCGACGGCCAGCGCCTGGACAATTTCCTCCTGCGCGAACTGAAGGGCGTCCCGCGGAGCCGTATTTACCGGATGCTGCGCAAGGGCGAGGTGCGCGTCAACGGCGGGCGGGCCCGCCCGGAACAACGCCTGGTGGCAGCCGACGAGGTGCGATTACCGCCGGTGCGGCTTGAATCCGCGCCTGGCCGACCCGCACGCCTGCCCGATACCCTGCAGGCGCAGCTGGCGGCGGCGATCGTCCATGAAGACGAGCGCATGCTGGTGCTCGACAAGCCCTCGGGCATCGCTGTTCACGGTGGCTCGGGACTTTCCTTCGGGGTCATCGAGGCGCTGCGCATCATGCGTCCGGAGGCCTCGCTCGAACTGGCCCACCGGCTGGATCGCGAAACGAGCGGCTGCCTGATCATCGCCAAGACCCGGCCTGCCTTGCGCACCTTGCACGCGCTGCTGCGGGAAGGCGCAGTCACCAAACAGTACACAGCCTTGCTGGCCGGCAAGTGGCAGCTAGGCCGCAAGACCATCGAGGCGCCGGTGATGACCAATCTGCGTCAGGGCGGCGAAAGGGTGGTCAAGGTTCACGCCGAGGGCAAGCAGGCGCGCAGCATCTTCTCGCCGCAACGGAAGTTCGGCACGCTGGCGACGTTGATGGACGTGAATATCGAGACCGGCCGCACGCACCAGATTCGTGTGCACGCGGCCTTTGCCGGACATCCGGTGGCCGGCGATGACAAGTACGGTGAACGCGACTTCAATGCACGCATGCGCAAGCTCGGACTGCAGCGCCTGTTCCTGCATTGCCGGGAGATGAGTTTCGTCTGGCCGGACTCCGGTGAAACCATCAGGCTGCGTACGCACCTCGCGCCGGACCTGGTGGCGGTGATCGATCAACTGGCGATGGAGCAGGGCGCCAAAGCGTCCGTTGGACATCAACCCTGAGTAGGGGAAAGCGGGTCGAAGCCCGCTTCCGCCAGGGCCCCGGAGAGCCAGATCATCGGCAGCCCGATCAAGGCGGTGGGGTCAGTGCTGTCAATGCGCTCGAACAGGCGGATGCCCAGGCCTTCGATCTTGAAGCCACCAGCACAATCGAGTGGCGCCTCGCGCCTGACGTACTCTTCGATCTCGCTTCTGCTGAGCTGGCGAAAGCGCACTACGGTTTTGTCGAGGTACTCAGCCACTGCGCCGCGGGCGCCAGTGCACAGGGCCGTCGCCGTGTGGAAATGCACTTGCTGACCGGAGCACGCCAGCAGCTGTTCCACACAGCGCGTGACGCTGCCCGGCTTGTGCAGCACTTCGCTTTGCAGCATGGCGACCTGGTCGGAACCAATCACCCAGGCCTTGGGGTGCCTTGCGGCAACGTCCATCGCCTTGTGCCGGGCGAGGCGGGTAGCGCGGCAGGCTGCGGCTTCACCCGCGAGTTCTTCCTCCTGGACCTCCGGTCTGGCCACCTCAAAGGGCAGGCCCAGTCGCGTCAGGAGTTCACGGCGGTAAGCTGAGGTGGAGGCCAGGATCAGCGTAGCTTTGGGTCATGGATCAATGCTTAAAAAACAACGATTTGCGTGGCAATTTGTTTTGACACTGCCACCCCACGTCACTATCATACCGCCCCCATGTCTGAGGATCGGCTAGGGCTGGTTGACGCGAAGCGACTGGCCGCCCTGGGTACGGTCCAGACGCATTGTGTCCCGCTGGGATCATTTCCGCGAGTTGCCGAGATGCTGGCCGCGACGGAAGGTGATGCCGACATCCACCTGAGGTGGCACCTGGTCGGCACGACCACCTGTTGCGAACTCGGCGTGGCGGCACGGTTGCCACTGGTTTGCCAGCGCTGCCTGAAGCCATTCGCCTATGTGCTTGAGACCCAGGCACAGCTGGCGCTGGTCGCAGACGATGCCACGCAGGGGCCGGAAGGTTACGAATTGCTGGTGCAGGATGCGAATCGCGTCGATTGCCTGGCGATGGTAGAGGACGAGTTGTTGTTGGCATTGCCGGTGCTGGCGATGCATGGTGAAGACAGTACATGTGCCGGGCGCGTAGCAGTACGTGCCGAGGTGCAGGAGGAGCCGGGCGAGACGCGCCGACCTTTTGCAGGCCTCAAGGACTTGATGAAACACTGACCTGGAGCTTAGAGCGATGCCCGTACAAAAAAGCCGTAGAACGCCGTCGACCCGCGGTATGCGCAGGGCGCATGACAAGCTGGCCAAGCCGGCGCTGTCCAAGGACCCGGTTACCGGCGAGACGCACCTGCGTCACCGCATCAGCCGCGATGGTTACTATCGTGGCAAGAAAGTGATCGAGGGCAAGATCCCCACCGCTGAGGATTGACCGGGCGCTGCGCCCGGATCACCCCTGGCATGAGCGGACCCTATTCCAGGATCGCGGGCACCGGCAGCTACCTACCGGCCAAGATGCTCACCAATGCGGATCTGGAGAAATTCGTGGACACCACGGATGAGTGGATCCGCACGCGCACTGGCATTGAGCGCCGCCACATTGCCGCTGACGACGAGACCAGTTCGTCCATGGCCGAGCACGCCGCACGCCGGGCACTCGAAGCGGCAGGGCGCCGCCCCGAAGATATCGACTTCATCGTGGTCGGCACGACTACGCCGGACCTGATCTTTCCCAATACCGGTTCCATCCTGCAGGAACGCCTCGGCGTGCGCGGCTGCCCGGCATTCTCACTGGAAACGGCTTGCAGCGGCTTTGTCTATGCGCTGTCCATTGCCGACAAATGGGTCAAGCTCGGCGAGGCAAAGTGTGCGCTGGTCATCGGCGTGGAATGCCTGAGCCGCATCGTCGACTGGAAGGACCGCGGTACCTGCGTGCTGTTTGGCGACGGCGCCGGCGCGGTCGTGCTTGAACCGTCGACCGAGCCTGGCATCATCGCCACGCACCTGCATTCCGATGGACGCTACAAGGACCTGCTGTATTTTCCTTACGGCATATCGCAGGGCTTCGACAAGCTGCGCGCCGGCGCGCCCGAAGGCATCACCATGCTGGGTAACGAAGTCTTCAAGACTGCGGTGCGCACCTTGTCACGCCTGGTCGACGAGACGCTGGAGAAGAATGGCGTCGATCGCAGCCAGATCGACTGGCTGGTTCCGCACCAGGCCAACCTGCGCATCATCCAGGCTGCGGCTGACAAGCTGGGCCTGCCGATGGACAAGGTCGTGGTCACCGTGCAGGACCACGGCAATACCTCAGCGGCCTCGATTCCGCTGGCACTGGACACGGCCATCCGCGATGGCCGGATCAAGCGCGGCCAGACGCTGCTGCTGGAAACATTCGGCGGTGGCTTTACCTGGGGCTCGGCGCTGCTACGCTATTGAGCGGAACCGTTGGGTTCCGCCAGGGTCCCATGGCTGATGCCTGATTCCACCTCACTGATCCATCGAGTCCTCGGCAGTTGTGTGCTGCTGCTGGTTGCTGTGGCTGCACAGGCAGAAAGCTTCCTGTTGCCGGCAGACGGCAGCGACCTGGTGGGCGAAATGCGCAGCGCCGTGACTGGCCGCAAGGACACGCTGCTGGACGTTGCGCGGCGCTTCAGTCTCGGCTACGAGGAAATCCAGAACGCGAATCCAGGTGTCGATGTCTGGTTGCCGGGCACCGGAACGCCGGTGGCCTTGCCCAAGCGCAGGCTGCTGCCGATGGCGCCGCGCGAGGGCATCGTGATCAACCTGCCCGAGCACCGCTTGTACTACTACCCGGTGCCGCGCCCGGGTGAGCCTGCCGTGGTGTGGAGCTTTCCGGTCAGCATCGGCAAGATGGACTGGAATACGCCGCTGGGTATGACGAGGATCGTCAGCAAGACCAGGAACCCGACCTGGACGCCGCCGAAATCAGTGCGTGAGGAACATGCGCGCCGTGGCGATATCCTGCCGGCAGTGGTTCCGGCGGGGCCTGACAATCCGCTCGGCCTGTTTGCCATGCGCCTGGGTATTCCCGGCGGTGCCTACCTCATTCACGGCACTAACCGACCTGCAGGTGTTGGCATGCAGGTGACGCATGGCTGCATGCGCCTGTATCCCGAAGACATTGAGCGTTTGTTCGAGTTGGTCCCCGTCAACACGCCGGTGCGCATCGTCAACCAGCCTTACAAGTTTGGCTGGCACGAAGGCCAACTCTGGGTGGAAGCGCATCCAGGCCTCAAGGAAGACGTGGTGGATCCGCCTTCGCTAACCGATTTGAGCAGCCTGATTGTTGGCGCGACGCGGCAACGCTTGATCCCGATTGACTGGGCGCGAGCCGAGCAGGTCTGGCGTGAGACCCGCGGCATTCCGCAGGTGGTCTCGATTGGCAGCTTGCCCATCGCCTCGCTGTGAAATTCGCCTGGCGATGAACAAAGAAAAAGCCCCGTGGCATTGCTGCCACGGGGCTTTCCTGTCGATCTAAGCCGATTACTTCGACATCGACTTCTGGAACATCCGGTCCATCTTGGCGCTGTTCGCGTCGCAGCACTGCTGGGCAGCCTGGGCAGCGGACAGGGCCTGGTTGGCCGAGTTCTGAGCTGAGGTCGCTGCCTGCTGGGCAGCGGCGGCAGCGCGGCTGGCGCTGTCAGCGGCTGACGAGGCACTGCCCACGTCACCCGACAGCTTGGAAACCTGCGACTTGAGCGCGTCAACCTCGGCCTGAATCGGCTTGAGGTCGGTGCAGCCCGCGGCGAGGGTCAGTACGGCGGCAGCAACGCCCACCTTCAGGATGTTCATCATCGTTTGTTCTCCGTTGAGTTGCTTGGAACGTCAATAACCCGCATTCGCGGACCTACCGGCGCCGTGTTCCTTGCCGGTCACGCGGTAATCGTGGCGAATTCTACCAGAAATGAACGGATTACGTCATGAAGGCGGGTGCCGGAACAGATTTTCCGGTGTACTCCTGTGATGGTGCTTGCCAGAAACAGGGGCCTGTATATAATTCCACCAGTACTGTTAATCCATACAGGTGTCCCATGTCTGAGCTCACACCACGGCAGCGCCAGATCCTGGAGTTCATACAGCAGGCGATTGCTGATAACGGCCTCCCGCCAACGCGTGCAGAAATCGCCCAGGCCCTGGGCTTTCGCTCGGCCAATGCGGCAGAGGAGCATCTGCGCGCGCTGCAACGCAAGGGCATGCTCACGCTGAAGCCAGGCGCTTCACGCGGCATCGTACTCAAGGAAGCCTTGCGCGAGCACTTGGGCCTGCCGCTGATCGGGCGCGTGGCCGCCGGACGTCCCATCCTCGCCGAGGAACACGTTGAGGCGCGCTACCAACTCGATCCGCAGCTGTTCAGCCCGCGCCCGCATTACCTGCTGCGTGTCAGTGGCATGAGCATGCGCGATGTCGGCATCCTCGATGGCGACCTGGTCGCCGTGCATCGTTCGCCGGATGTACGCAATCGCCAGATCGTAGTCGCCCGGCTGGAGAACGAAGTCACCGTCAAGCGCTACCGCCAGGAAGGGTCGGTGGTGTGGTTGCTGCCGGAAAATACCGATTTCGAACCGATTCGCGTCGACCTGCGCGAGCAGTCGCTGGTGATCGAGGGCGTGGTCGTCGGGGTCCTGCGTCGCGGCAAGACGATGGACACCATGCAGTGAGTGAGGCACTCGAGGGCATGCTTGAGCATCCCCGGCTATGGCGTGGCCTGGGCGGCGCGCGCTCGGAGGAGACCCTGCCGACCGGGTTCCGGCGGCTGGATGCCAGCCTGCCGGGGGGTGGCTGGCCGCGAGCCACCTTGATCGAACTGCTGCTTCCTGAACCGGGTATTGGCGAGATCAGCCTGCTGATGCCGGCGCTGCGTGACCTGGGGCAAAACGAGGCCGCGCCACGCTGGGTGACCTGGCTGGCACCGCCGCACTTGCCCTATGCGCCAGCCTTGCAGGCTGCAGGCCTCGATCCAGGCCGGATGCTGGTGGTGCAAGCGCGCGCCGGACTCGACGTGCTGTGGGCGATGGAGCAGGCCCTGCGCTCTGGCGTCTGTGCCGCCGTACTGGGCTGGGTTGCCAGCGCAGATGATCACTCACTGCGGCGCCTGAAACTGGCAGCCGAAGAGGGCGACAGCATGGCATTCCTGTTTCGGCCACTGCGTAGCCAGGGCCGTGCATCACCCGCTGCCTTACGCCTGCTGCTGACGGCGCAGGGGCCAGGGCTCGACGTAGAGATCCTGAAAAGCCGCGGTGGTCGCCCCAGTCGAATTGGCGGGCTCCTGACGCACTAAGGCCGGCACGTGTCAGACGCTGCTTCTGTTGCTGCTACCCCCAGCTCGCAAGTCGCGGCCACGCTGACTGCAGTCCCCCCTGCCGCGGCCGTCGCACGAGCGCCTCGTCACGAAGTCTGGCTGGCACTGCAACTGGCCCAACCTGCAGGGCCTGTACTCGAGCAGCTGTCACGCTGGGCACTGCAGTTCACGCCCTTCGTCAGCCCTGAGCCACCTGACAGCCTGCTGGCTGAGGTCCGCTCCAGCCTGCGGCTGTTCGGCGGCGCTGAGGCCCTGCATGCCCAGGTGCGAGCAGGGCTGCAACAGCAAGGCATTACCGCCTGCATAGCCCTGGCACCAACGGCACGTGGAGCCCTGTGGTTGGCGCGTGCCGGACTCGACTCCATCGTCACGCATGCAAACGCACTGCCGGGACTGTCGGCACGGCTGCCATTGTCCTGCCTGCGCTGGCCTGCCGAGACACTGCTGGCCTTGCACCAGCTGGGTTGTCGCCATGTGGCTGACCTGATCCGCCTGCCGCGCGACGGCTTTGCCCGACGCTTCGGCCCGGCCCTGCTGACTGAACTGGACGAGGCGCTGGGCCGGCAGGCCATGGCGCGGCGGCGCTACCTGGCGCCTGAGCGCTTCCAGGATCGCGTGGAGCTGAGCGCCGAGACCAGCATGACGGCACAGCTTGAACCTGCCGCAGCACTGCTGCTTGCACGCCTGGCAGAATTCCTGCGCCAGCGTGAGGCCAGCATTGCGGTAGTGCGCCTTGATCTGCAGCACCGGGGGCAGGGAGCTACCCGCTTACGCCTGGCCCTATCGCGCCCGACCAGCGACACCGGGCATTTGATGAAGCTGCTGCAGGCACGCCTGGCACAACAGGTCCTGACGGCACCGGTCAGCGCACTGGCCTTGCGTTCCGGCGTGTTGCAGCCGCTGTTGCCACAAGCCCAGGGGCTGTTCGGCCAGCGCCTGACGGCTGATCCCGCGGGCGCTGCCCGCCTGCTTGAGCAACTGCGGGCCCGGCTGGGACGGGAGTCCGTCTACAGCCTGCAACCCCTGGCCGATCATCGTCCGGAATGTGGCTGGCGGGTTGCTGAAGCTGCCGGGCAGGCTGGTCCCACAGGCACGTGGCGGACCGCGCAAAACGACTGGCGGCCGCTGTGGTTGTTGCCTGAGCCGCTGTTGCTGGCGAATGCACCGTTGCAATTGCTGAGTGGCCCCGAGCGCATTGAGAGTGGCTGGTGGGATAACTGCGATGTACGGCGCGACTACTACGTGGCGCTGATACTGGCGGGCCGCCGGGCCTGGGTCTATCGCGAACGGACCCCCCAGCAGCGCTGGTTCCTGCAGGGCCTGTTCGGCTGATGGCCTACGCCGAACTGCATTGCCTCAGCAATTTCACTTTCCTGCGTGGCGCCTCACATCCGGCTGAGCTGGTAGCGCGGGCCAAGGCCCTGGGCTACACCGCACTGGCCCTGACCGATGAGTGCTCCCTCGCGGGAGTCGTGCGTGCCCATGTGGCGGCACGCGAGGCCGGGCTGCCGTTGATCATCGGCAGCGAGTTTCGCCTCAGCAATGGCCTCAGGTTCGTGGCCTTGGCCACCAACCGGCAAGCTTACGCAGCGCTTTCGCGGTTCATCACCCGCGGCCGACGTGCAGCGACCAAGGGTTGTTATCGCCTGGGTCCGGATGACCTGGCAGGGAATCTCGAGGACTGCCTGCTGCTGTGGCTACCCACAACACCAGCGGCAGAGGCCGAGGGTGAGTGCTTGCTGCAGCACTACCCGGGCCGCCTGTGGCTGGCTGTTGAGCTGCTCTGCGCTGGCCGCGACCAGCAGCGGCTTTACGACTTGCAGGCGCTGGCGCAGCGACTCGGGCTTCCGGCGGTGGCCTGTGGCGATGTGCATATGCACCAGCGGCGTCGACGTGCCCTGCAAGACACCGTGACGGCAATTCGCCTGGGCTTGCCGGTGGCGAAGGCGGGCTTTGCGCTGTATCCCAATGGCGAGCGTTGCCTGCGTCCCCTGTCCCAGCTTGAGGTGCTCTATCCGCCAGACCTGCTGCGCGAGACGCTGGTCATTGCCGGGCGCTGCCATTTCTCGCTGGATGAATTGCACTACGAATATCCCGAGGAAGTTGTACCTGCAGGCCACACGCCGGCGAGCCGGCTGGCACAGCTGGTTGTGGAGGGCAGTCAACGACGCTGGCCGGTGGGGGTGCCAGCCCGCGTTCAGACCCTGCTGGCAAGTGAGCTCGCGCTCATTGCCGAACTGGGTTACGAGCGCTATTTCCTCACGGTGCATGACCTGGTCGAGTTCGCCCGTGGGCGCAACATTTTGTGCCAGGGCCGCGGTTCTGCTGCCAACTCAGCTGTGTGCTTTGCGCTGGGTATCACCGAGGTGGATCCGGCGCGGATGTCAGTGCTGTTTGAGCGCTTCCTCTCGCGCGAACGCAACGAGCCTCCCGACATCGACGTGGACTTCGAGCATGAGCGACGTGAGGAAGTCATCCAGTACCTGTACCAGAAATATGGCCGGCACCGTGCCGCACTGACCGCCACGGTGATCAGCTATCACCCCAAAAGTGCGGTGCGCGATGTCGGCAAGGCCCTGGGGCTGGCGCCAGAGGCCATCGATCGGCTGGCACAAGCGATGCGTCACTGGGATGGCCATGAAGGTTCGGCCGAGCGGATCCGCGAGGCAGGCCTCGATCCTGCGGATGAGTCTGTGGCCCGGGTGATGGCATTGGTGCGTGAGTTGTCGGGCTTCCCCCGGCACCTGTCGCAGCACACCGGCGGCTTCGTGATTTCGCGCGGGCCGCTGGAAGAGCTGGTGCCGATCGAGAATGCAGCGATGCCCGAGCGCACTGTCATCCAGTGGGACAAGGATGACCTCGATGAGCTGGGCCTGCTCAAGGTCGACGTGCTGGCCCTGGGCATGCTGTCGGCGATCCGCAAGGCGCTGGCCCTGGTCTCGGCGCAACGCGGCACGGATTTCCAGCTCAGCGACGTACCCGCCGAGGACCCGGCGGTTTACGACATGATCTGCCGGGCCGACACCGTCGGCGTATTCCAGATCGAGTCGCGGGCGCAGATGGCGATGTTGCCGCGGCTGCGTCCACGTTGCTTCTATGACCTGGTCATCGAAGTGGCGCTGGTTCGCCCCGGCCCGATCCAGGGCCAGATGGTCCATCCCTACCTGCGCCGCCGCAGTGGCCTGGAGCCAGTGAGCTACCCGGGCCCCGAAGTGCGTGTCGTGCTGGAACGTACGCTGGGTGTGCCCATTTTCCAGGAGCAGGTGATGCAGCTGGCGGTGGTGGCGGCTGGCTTTACGCCAGGGGAGGCCGACCACCTGCGTCGCGCCATGGCGGCCTGGCGACGCCAGGGCTCGCTGGGGCCGTTTGAGCAGCGCCTGGTGCAAGGCATGCGCGAGCGCGGCTATACGGAGGCTTTTGCCCGGCAGCTATTCCAGCAAATCCTCGGCTTTGGTGAGTACGGTTTCCCCGAGTCGCATGCCGCCAGTTTCTCGTTGCTGGTCTATGTATCGGCCTGGCTCAAGCACCATGAGCCCGCTGCCTTCTGCTGCGCGCTGCTCAACAGCCAGCCGATGGGGTTCTATGCCCCTGCGCAACTGGTGCGGGATGCGCGTGCGCATGGCGTCATCGTCAATCCGGTGGACGTCAATAGCAGCGACTGGGATTCAACGCTGGAGACACAGGCCGGTGGCCAGGCCGCGTTGCGCCTGGGCCTGGGTCGCGTGCGCAGCCTGTCGCGCGATGCGGGCGAGCAGCTGGTAGCAGCCCGGCAGTCAGGCCCCTTTGCCGACCTGGTGTCATTGGCGCGACGGGCCGGCCTGAATCGCCAGTCGCTGTCGGCACTGGCCGCCGCAGGTGCCCTGGTACGGCTATCCGGTCATCGGCACCAAAGTGCCTGGGAAGTACAGGGCGTGGAACAGGCGCTGCCGCTGTTGCCTGTGGTGGCGGTGGCCGAGGGCCTGCCGCTGCTGCGCACCCCAAGCGAGGGCGAAGACACGGTGGCGGATTACCGTGCCCTGGGACTCACGCTCGGGCGTCACCCGCTGGCCTTGCTGCGCAGGCGCCTGGCGCGTGCTGGCTGGCGCCCTGCGGCTGAGGTCATTGCGCTGGCGGATGGCGCGCAGGTGCAGGCGGGTGGCATCGTGGTCACGCGCCAGCGCCCGGGCAGCGCCAGCGGTGTCATTTTTGTCACCCTCGAAGACGAGACGGGCTACCTCAACCTGGTGGTCTGGCGGGCGGTGGCTGAACGCCAGCGCCAGGCCTTGCTGGATGCCCGCCTGCTGGGCGTGCGCGGTCGGGTGCAGCGTGAAGGCGCTGTCCTGCACGTGATCGCTGAGCATCTGCAAGACCGCTCGGCCTGGCTCGGTGAGCTGACCGCGGCTTCGCGGGATTTTCGCTGATCAGTCCTTGGGCTTGGGCTTGCGCCTGGTCTTCGATTTCGGCTTGCTTCTGGAAACGGTGGCAGACGCCGCGCCATCGGGCCCATCAACATCATAGTCATCGAAATCGGAGACCAGCCCGCGCGTGCGGCGTTCCTCCAGCTTGCGTTCCAGCTGGCGCCAGGCGGGTTCATTGGACAGGCGGGCCCCGCGCTTGCGGCGCGGGTCAAAATCCCGCATCAGGCGATCGACGTCGAGGCTCTGCTCCTCTTCATCGAGATCGTCGGATTCCTCGTCCTCGAACTCTTCTTCTGGCTTCTCGCTCATGTCCTTTGGGCGGCGCGCGGGCTTGTCTTAAATCACACGACACCGCGGGGCGGTTTATATGACGCCCTCGCCTCGTCCGCAAGGGGGGGGTGTCAGCGAACCAGCTGGTTCAGCTGGAAGATCGGCAGCAGCAGGGCGATAACAATGACAAAGACGAACCCGCCCATCAGCAGGATCATCAGCGGACCGAGGATGCCCACCGCGGTGTTGACCACGCCATCCAGCTCGCGTTCCTGGTTGTCGGCAGCCCGTTCCAGCATCGATTCCAGCTGGCCGCTGGACTCGCCGCTGGAGACCAGGTGCACCAGCATGGGGGGAAACAGCTTGCTGGCAGCCAGTGAGCGGGCGATGGTGGCGCCTTCGCGGACCCTGACGGCGGCCTCCTGCACCGCACGGCGCATCGGTGCGTTGGTGACAACCTCACCGGCGATGCGCAGGGCCTCAAGAACCGGCACGGCGCTGGCCGTGAGGATGGCAAAAGTGCGGGCAAACCGCGCTGCGTTATTGCCGCGGGTGATTCGCCCGACCAGTGGCAGGCCCAGCTTCATCTGGTCAAATCGATAGCGTGCGGCGGGCTCGGCCAACCAGCGACGAAAGCCCCAGGAGAAAGCGAAGATCGCGGCCAGCAGCAGCCACCACCAGGCGCGCAGGCCATCGGAGAGGGCGATCAATATGCGGGTCAGCACCGGCAGTTCCTGGCGCCCGGCCTCGAACACCCGCACCACCTCGGGAACGACAAAGCCCAGCAACAGCGAGACGATGCCGATGCAGACCACGGTCAGCAGGATCGGGTAGACCATGGCATTGCGGATCTTCTGCTGCAGTACCTGGCGGTTCTCAGTGTAGTCGGCCATGCGTTCCAGGACCGCGTCGAGGTGCCCCGATTGTTCGCCGGCCGATACGGTAGCGCGGTAGATCTCGGGAAATACCCGCGGGAAGGCGCCGAGTCCCTCGGCCAGCGTGCGACCCTCCATGACCCGCGAGCGCACACCGGCCAGAACGCTGCGCACGCGCGCCTTCTCGCTCTGCTGGGAGACGGCGAGCAAGGCCTCCTCCAGCGGGATGCCTGAGCGCACCAGGGTTGCCAGCTGCCGGGTCAGCAGGGCCAGGTCCATGGCGCCAATGCGCGTGCCCCAGGAGAATTCCCGCCAGCGTGGCGTCTCGACGTCGGTGACCTCGGTCACGCTGACCGGCAACAGCGACTGCTCGCGCAGCATCTGCCGGATCTGGCGCGCAGTGTCGCCTTCGAGCACGCCGTGCTGCTCGCGGCCGGTGGCGTCGAGGGCGGTGTATTCGAAAGCTGCCATTACTCCTCGCGCGTGACGCGGAGCAGTTCTTCGAGTGAAGTGGCGCCGGCCATGACCTTGAGTCGCCCGTCATCACGAATGCCTGGGGTACTGCGCCGGGCGTGCTGTTCCAATTCGTGCTCGCCGGCACCATCGTGGATCATGGCGCGCATCTTGTCGTCGATGATTGCCAGTTCATAAATGCCAGTGCGGCCGCGGTAGGTGATCGAACCGTCGGCCCCCGGATGGTAAATCGTGAGCGGATCGCCATCGACCGGCTGGCCCAGCAAGCGCCGCTCATACTCAGAGGCCTCGTGCGCCACGCGCGTCGCGGGATTGAGCACCCGCACCAGTCGCTGCGACACCACGCCCAGCAGGGTGGAGGAAAGCAGGAAAGGCTCGATGCCCATGTCGCGCAGCCGGGTGACCGCACCGACGGCGGTGTTGGTATGCAAAGTCGACAGCACCAGGTGGCCGGTCAACGAGGCTTGCACGGCAATCTGTGCGGTCTCGGTATCACGGATTTCACCCACCATGACCACGTCGGGGTCCTGGCGCAAGATCGCACGTAGGCCGCGGGCAAAGGTCATCTCTACCTTGGTATTGACCTGGGTCTGGCCGATGCCGTCGATGTAGTACTCGATCGGATCTTCCACGGTCATGATGTTGCGGGTGCGATCGTTGATGCGCTCCAGCGCCGCATACAGGGTGGTGGTCTTGCCCGAGCCGGTGGGTCCGGTCACCAGGATGATGCCGTGCGGCTTGTGGATCAGGTCATCAATCATGGCCTGAACGCGTGGCTCCATGCCCAGCGACATCAAGTTCAGTCGCCCAGCTTGCTTGTCGAGAAGGCGCATCACCACGCGCTCGCCATGCCCGGAGGGCAGGGTGGAGACGCGCACGTCAACCGCGCGACCGGCAATGCGCAGGCTGATACGCCCGTCCTGCGGCAGGCGCTTCTCGGCAATGTCGAGGCGTGACATCACCTTGATGCGTGATACCAGCAGTGGCGCCACCGCGCGCTTGGTCTGCAGCACTTCACGCAGGATGCCGTCCACACGAAAACGGACCACGAGGCGATTTTCGTAGGGCTCAACATGGATGTCCGAGGCGTTTTCTTTGATGGCCTGGGTCAGGAAGGCATTGATCAGGCGGATGACTGGTGCGTCGTCCTCGCTTTCCATCAAGTCCGAGGGCTCGGGCAGCCCCTCGGCCAGGCCGGCGAGGTCAGTCTCGCCCTCGATGCCCTCGACGATCTGCCCGGCCTCGCCACCGCCGCCCTCATAGGTCTTGCGTAGCAGGTCGTCGAAGGCCTCTACCGTGGCTTTTTCGATAACCAAGGGCAGTCCCAGGAATCGACGCAGCTCGGCCACCGCTGAAGCGCTGGCACCGGCCCGATAGACCACGTGGGCCTTGCCCTCGAGGATGGCCCGAACCAGTACGCCGTGACGCTTGGCAAAGGCAAAGGGCAGGCGGGGAGGCATCCCGCTGTGCGTAGCCAGGGCAGCCTCAGTCATTCGGCCATCTGCTCATGGGGTGGGTTCCACCGGCGCTACTGCGGTGTCGGCCGGCGGCTTGCTCATGGTCGCAGGCGCGGTGGGCCCGATCAGCGGCGGCAGTGTCGGCTGGCGCTCGTTCGGCAACAGGCTGACCTTTCCATCCGAGCGCTGCTGTTGCAGGCCGCGGATGAAGTTGTACTTGGCGTTGGTCTGGATCGCCGTGGCCTCGGCATCACGCAGGATGCGCGGGCGGATGAATACCAGCAGGTTGGTCTTGACCTTCTTGCTGCTCCTGACGCGGAACAGCTCACCGACCAGCGGGATCTTGCCAAGGAAGGGCACGCGCTGTTCCGTTTCCTGCAAGGAATCCGAAATCAAGCCGCCCAGCACCACCATGCCGCCATCGTCAACCAGAACGCGGGTACTGATGGTGCGCTTGTTGGTGATCAGGTCCACTGCGCCCTGCGAACTGGCGGCCAGGCTGGAAGCCTCCTGCTCGATCTTGATCAGGATGGTGTCGTCATCGGTGATCTGCGGCGTGATCTTGAGGATGGTGCCGACTTCCTCGCGCTGGATGGTCTGGAAGGGATTAACCGAACCGGCCGAAGCGCCAGTATTGGTGAACTGGCCGGTGACAAATGGCACTTCCTGCGCCACCTTGATCTGCGCCTCTTCGTTGTCCATGGTGATGATGGAGGGTACGGAGACGATGTTGGTATTGCCGTCGCCACGCAGGGCGCGAAGAATTGCAGCAAAGTTGGTGCCACTGTCCTGCTGGCGTCCTACCCCCAGGGTCAGGCCATTGGGGGAGGTGGTGATGCTGGACGGATCCTCCACCGCACGGGCCACGTCGGCGAGGGAGACATTGCCGATGGGCTGGTTGAACAGGCCCACCAGGAAATTGTCGCCAGAGCCATCAAGCACCCAGTTCACGCCGAGGTCTGCAGTCGCGTCGGTGGAGACATCCACGATCAGCGCCTCGACCAGCACCTGCGCGCGACGGATATCGAGTCGGTCAACAACCTGCATCAGCGAGCGCATGGTCTTCGGCGGTGCGGTGATGATCAACGCATTGGTCTCGGGTTCGGCCCAGATGGTGACCGCGCGATCGGCTGCCGCTCCCTGCGCAGCTTGCGGCGAGGCGCCACCTGCCGCCTGGGCCTGCTCCTTGAGCCTGGCCGCCAGCTTTTCCGCATCGGCATAGCGCAGGTAGCGCACCTGCGTATCACCACCGGCCTCCAGCGGCGTATCCAGGTGGGTAATCAAGGTACGCAGACGCAGGCGCTGCGAACTCTCGCCGCCGACCAGGACGCTGTTGGTACGGTCATCGGCGACGATTCTCGCGCCCGCCGTGGCCTCGGCCCCCTGGGCCGAGGTCAGCGCATTGACCACGCGGACGATGTCCGCGGCGGAAGCGTGCTCCAGGCGGACGACATCAACGTCGCCGTCCCCGGACTGGTCGATGCGTGAAATGATGCGAACCATGCGACTGACATTGGCCGCGCGGTCGGAAATGATCAGCATGTTGGCGCTGGGGTAGGCAGCGAGGTGGCCGTACTGCGGGATCAGTGGGCGCAGGATCGGCACCAGCTGTGCGGCCGACACATTACGCACCTGCACGACCTGGGTGACGATTTCATCCGAGGTTGAGCTCACGCGATCCGGCAGGTCATTGGCTGGCAATTGGCGGGCAGTGGCATCGGGCAGGATCTTGATCACATCGCCAGAAGGCACTGCCACAAATCCGTGAACCTGGAGGATGGCGAGGAAGGTCTCGTAGAACGCATCCGCGCTCATCGGCGTGGTGGACAGCATGGTCACCTGCGCGCGGACGCGAGGATCAACGATGAAGTTCTTGCCGGTGACCTGGCTCACCGCCTCGATGACCTGGCCGAGGTCAGCATCCTTGTAGTTGGGCGTGATTTGCGCGCCCTGCTGGGAGGCCGCTGCCAGCGGAAGCGCAAGCAGGGCGGCAAGCAGGACTGGGGAGGCATGTCGCATCATCACGTATTCCTTGGCTGTTGCCCGTTCACTCACTCACGACCGGCGGCGCTGCCGCTGGCGGAGGTTCGCTGCTGGGCTGCGGGTCTGGCAGAACATTGCTGGAGTCGACAGTGAGTTGCTGCGACTGCCCGTTGCGTTCGAGGGTCAGCATGACCGAGCCACCGACGCCAATGTTGCGCAGTGACTCAAGACCACGATTGGGATCGTCCAGGGGCGTACCGTTGATGGCCGTGACCAGGTCGCCGGCCTGCAAGCCCAGCTTGGCAAATTGCGCGCGATTGCGCCCAGGGTAGAGCCGGTAGCCACGCTGTTGGCCACCCGAGAAGACCGGCTGGGGTCGCAGTACTTCACTGATGACAGAAGGGTCTTGCGCGATCAGCTCACGCACACCGTCCGCCAGGGAGTTGGTCACTGCACTGCCCTGGTTGTAGACCACTGGCGCACTACCTGCACCGCCCGTCAGGCGCGGCAGCAGCAGGACCTCACGCAAGCCAGCGCGCAGCAGGATCGCCCGGTCGGTATACACCTCGAACAGGCGTGCGCCGCCGGGCAGCGTGGCACCCGTGGCATAGACACGCCCGCCCTGCGCGTTGGGGCCGATGATGGCCCAGCCCTTCTCGGGATCATTGCCCGCCAGGGTGCCCGCCAGCACCAGGCTCGAATTCACCGTTGCCGCAGTGGATGGATCACCGCCATCGGGCGCAGCCATTCCAAACAGGTGCGCATTGATGATCGCCGGAAGATCGACGGTGGCCGCTGTCGGCAATGGCATGCCCGGGCTATCCGTTGCGGGTGCGATCGCAGGTGTCAGCACGCGCCAGGAAAAATCCGCCAGTTGCGCGGCGATGGCAATCACCAGCACCACGGCGACGATGGCCGGGCCATGGGTCGACCAGGCCGCAGTGGCCGCGTTGTCCTGGCTGAAGGTACCGACAATCCGGTCTACCAGAGGCATGCCTGCTCGCGTTGGCGTAAGTTCCGACATCATACGGGCTGCCAGCGCCCTGTCACAAGCTATCCAACGGGGGAAAATGACGCTGGTTCGGGCACTTGTGCAACAATTCTCAACTGGATCGCGCGATCGCAGGAGCGCGGTTGGCAATCGCTTCCAGGCCCTTGCATCTCGGTCCAGTGGCCTTATCTTGTATGACTGGCACAGGAGTATTGATTCGAGTGAGCAGTGACAAGGATTTCGAGCGGCGCCAGGGCGGTTCCGGCCTCTTGGTAGAGGAGGCCGAGCCACAACTCAAACGACCCTCCCTGTATCAGGTCGTACTGTTAAATGACGACTACACTCCCATGGAATTCGTCGTAGACGTGCTGGAACGCATCTTTCGCCTGGATCGCACGCGGGCCACGCGCGTCATGCTGGAAGTTCATACCAGCGGCAAAGGGGTCTGCGGCGTATTCAGCTTCGAGATCGCGGAGACCAAAGTGGCGCAGGTCACCACCTACTCGCGCCAGAATCAGCACCCCTTGCTATGCACCATGGAGGAGACCTGAGTGCTCTCCAGCGAACTTGAGTACTGCCTGAACGATGCGTTCCAGCGCGCGCGCGAGTCGCGTCATGAATACATGACCGTTGAGCACCTGCTGTTGTCGATCCTGTCGGCGGACAAGATTCGCGAGATCCTCGGTTCCTGCAGCGTGGATATCGCCAAGCTCGAAGCAGACCTGGGCAAGTTCATTGACGAGTCGACACCCAGGCTGGCGCCGGAGGACGATCGCGAAGTCCAGCCCACGCTGGGTTTCCAGCGCGTCTTGCAGCGCGCCGTCTTCCATGTGCAGTCCAGTGGCAAGAAGGAAGTAACGGTGGCCAATGTGCTGGTCGCCATCTTCAGCGAGAAACAGTCACAGGCGGCCTACCTGCTGGCGATGCAGGACATCACCCGACTGGACGTCGTTAATTTCATCTCCCACGGGCTAGAGCGCAGTAACAGTCCAGCCGAGCAGGAGGGTGAAGCGCCAGCCGAAGGCGAGCGCGAGGGCGAAGGCCAGGCTTCGAGCCTGTCGCGTTTCTGCACCAACCTCAATGAAATGGCCAGCGCCGGGCGGGTGGACCCGCTGATTGGCCGCCAGCTTGAAGTACAGCGCACCATCGAGATCCTCTGCAGGCGACGCAAGAACAACCCGTTGTATGTCGGCGAGGCCGGCGTCGGCAAGACGGCGATTGCCGAGGGTCTGGCGCGCCTGGTGGTCGAGGGCAAGGTGCCGGAAGTGCTGGCCGACAGCACCATCTATGCGCTGGATCTGGGCGCCCTGCTGGCCGGCACCAAGTATCGCGGCGACTTCGAGAAACGCCTTAAGGGTGTGCTGACCGAGCTCAAGAAGCAGCCGGGCGCCATCCTGTTCATCGACGAAATCCACACCGTGATTGGCGCTGGCGCAGCCTCGGGTGGGGTAATGGACGCCTCCAACCTGATCAAGCCGGTGCTCGCCAACGGCGACCTGCGCTGCATCGGCTCCACCACCTACCAGGAATACCGCGGCATATTCGAGAAGGACCATGCGCTGGCGCGTCGCTTCCAGAAGATCGATGTCGTCGAGCCGACGGTGGCGGAAACCTACGCCATCCTGCAGGGACTCTGTGCGCGCTTCGAGGAACATCACGGTGTGCGCTACCAGGACGAGGCGCTGAAGGCTGCCGCTGAGCTGGCGGCACGGCATATCAACGATCGGCACCTGCCGGACAAGGCCATCGACGTGGTAGACGAGGCGGGTGCTGCACTGCGCCTGCGGCCGGTGGCCGAGCGCGAGGAGGAAGTCACCGTCGCCCATGTCGAGGCCGTGGTGGCGCGCATGGCGCGAATCCCGACCAAGAATGTCTCGCTGTCCGATCGTGAAGTGCTGCGCAACCTCGAGCGCAACCTGAAGCTGGTCATTTACGGGCAAGACCCGGCAGTAGAGGCCCTCGCCGCAGCGATCAAGATGTCGCGCGCTGGACTGGGCACCGAGACGCGTCCGGTGGGGTCATTCCTGTTTTCCGGCCCGACCGGTGTGGGCAAGACCGAGGTGACCCGCCAGCTGGCCCTGGCACTGGGTGTCGATTTCGTGCGCTTCGACATGTCCGAGTACATGGAACGCCATACGGTGTCGCGGCTCATTGGCGCGCCGCCGGGCTACGTCGGTTTTGACCAAGGTGGTTTGCTGACCGAGGCGATCACCAAGCAACCGCACTGCGTCCTGCTGCTGGATGAAATCGAGAAGGCGCACCCGGATGTATTCAACCTGCTGCTGCAGGTCATGGATCATGGAACGCTGACCGACAACAACGGCCGCAAGGCCAATTTCCGCCACGTCATCATCGTGATGACTACCAACGCGGGCGCGGCGGAGATGGGCCGCACCAGCATGGGCTTCACGCAGCAGGATCACGCCCCGGATGGGATGGAGGCAATCCGCCGCTTGTTCTCACCGGAGTTCCGCAACCGCATCGACGCCATCATCCAGTTCCAGTCGCTGGACCCGGTAACCATCGGCCGCGTGGTTGACAAGCTGTTACTGGAAGTCGAGGCGCAACTCGAGCAGAAGGGTGTTGCCCTGAGCATCGACGATGACGCTCGAGTGTGGATTGCAGAGAAGGGCTACGACCCGAAGATGGGCGCACGACCGATGGCGCGCGTGCTGCAGGAGCACATCAAGCGGCCACTGGCCGAGGAACTGCTGTTTGGCCAGCTCGCCGATGGCGGCACGGTACGCGTGTCACTGAATGCCGACGGCACCGGCCTGGCAATGACCAGCCGACCGGCACACACGCCGGAATTGCTCAAGCAGGATTGAGTGGCCCTTAACGGGCGCGGTAGGTGATGCGACCCTTGCTCAGGTCGTAGGGCGTCAATTCCACGGTGACCGTGTCGCCCGTCAGGATGCGAATGTAGTGCTTGCGCATCTTTCCGGAGATGTGCGCGGTCACCACATGATCGTTCTGCAACTTCACGCGAAAAGTAGTGTTCGGCAGGGTCTCGATGACCTCACCGTCCATCTGGATTGCTTCTTCCTTCGCCATTACCGCCTTCAGACTGTCGCAGAAACCGCGCGGATTGTGCCGGAAGCAGCGCCAGCTTTCAATTACGCGTTGGATTTCTGCCACAGGCGGCACGACGGCTCGGCCTCCCTGGCCAGCTGTGCCAGGAAGTCTGAGCGTGAAATGCTGCGGCTTCCCAGCCCCGACAGGTGCTGGCTGGCCATCTGGCAGTCAATCAGCCGCACACCCCGGCTGCTGCATTCCGACACCAGACGTGCCAGGGCAACCTTGGAGGCATCGCGCATCTGCGCAAACATTGACTCACCAAAGAACACCCGGCCAATGGCCACGCCATAGAGTCCCCCGACCAGGCGGTCCTCATGCCAGGTCTCGATTGAGTGGGCATCACCTTGCTCATGCAGCTGCAGGTAGGCCTCGAACATATCATCCGTGATCCAGGTGCCCGCCTCATCCGCGCGCGGCGCTGCACAGGCGGCGATGACTTCGGCAAATGCCTGGTTGATGGTGGTGCGATAGCCGCGATTGCGGATCGACTGCCCCAGGCTACGCGACTGGCGAAATTCATCCGGGAACAGCACGGCCCGAGGGTCAGGCGACCACCACAGGATGGGTTGGCCGCCGGAAAACCAGGGGAATATCCCGCGCGGGTAGGCATGCCGCAGCCAGTCGGGCGTCAGCCGGCCGCCCACAGCCAGCAGGCCGTTGGGGTCCACAAGGGCGCGGCCGGCCGGCGGCAGAGCCGAGGGCGGGTCGTCATTGGCGAGGAAGGTAATCCCGGACATGGTCACTGAGCGTAGCGGGCATCTCGGATGCGCGAAAGGGCAGGTGTGCCGCAGCCATCTCAATGTAGCTGGCCACCTGGGCGCGCTCCCGTTCCAGCCAACTGGCCAGGGCGGCATTGAAGCGCGGATCACGAATCCGGTGAGCCGACCAAACCGGTTGTGGCTGGAAACCCCGCAGCAGCTTGTGTTCACCCTGCGTGCCGGGCTCGAAGCGCTGCAAGCCACTTTGCAGGCAATGCTCGATGCCGCGGTAGTAACACATCTCGAAATGCAGGCTGTGGAACTGGCCGTCCGCACCCCAGTACCTGCCATAAAGCGCCTGCTCGCCCTGATAACAGATCGTGCAGGCCACGCGCTGACCGTCGAGTTCGGCAAATTCGATACGCAACACCTGCGGCAGGTCTGCTGCCAGCAGGCGGAAAAACTCCCGGCTCAGGTAGGCGGGATTGCCATGGCGCTCGAATGTGGAGGCGTGCATGCGCCAGGCTTCATCCAATGCGTGCTGGTCAAGGTCACCTGATTCCAGCGTGACAAAGTTGATGCCCTGTTCGCGGACGCGTCGGCGTTCACGCAATAGCTTCTTGCGCTTGGCGGCAGTCAGGCTCTGCAGGAAATCCGCAAATCCCTGTTCACCGCGATCCAGCCAGTGAAACTGGCAGTCCATGCGTGGCAGCCAGCCCGCCGCCACTGCCACAGCTAGTTCGTCCTGCTGGCAAAACTGCAGGTGTAGGGAAGAAACCCCTAACTCTGCGGCCAGATTCTCCGCACCCTGCAGTAGCTTCCCGCGAATGTCGTCGGCTTCGGCCAGCGGACTCACCAGCAGACGTGGTCCGGTGGCCGGGGTGAAGGGCACGCCAGCGACCAGCTTCGGGTAGTAGGCGATCCCGGCGCGCGCATAGGCTTCGGCCCAGGAAAAATCAAAGACGAATTCGCCAAAAGAATGCGACTTGAGATAGAGCGGCATGGCGCCCAGCAAGCGGCCGTCGGCCGCTTCCAGCAACAGATGCTGGCCCCGCCAGCCAGTCGCTGCTGTCGCTGATCCCGAATCCTCCAGCGCCAGCAGGAACTCGTGGCGCAGGAAGGGGCAGCCGTCCAGCGCGAGGGCGTTCCAGCGGTCGCGGTCGATGTCGTGGAAACTCGCAGCGACCCTGAAGTTCACGTCAGGATCAGGCGCTGTCTTCCAGCGTTTCGAGATAGCGATCGGCATCCAGCGCTGCCATGCAGCCAGTTCCTGCAGAAGTGACGGCCTGCCGATAGACATGATCTGCAACGTCGCCCGCGGCAAAGACGCCAGCAACGCTGGATTCGGTGGCATTACCCGACAGCCCGGTCTTGACCACGATGTAGCCGCCCTTCATCTCCAGTTGCCCTTCGAACAGCTGGGTATTGGGCGTGTGGCCAACAGCAATGAATACCCCGGGCAGAGTGAGGTCCTGGCGACTGCCGTCCTTGACGCTGCTGACGCGTACACCGGTGACGCCGCTGTCATCGCCGAGCACTTCTTCAACGATGTGATCCCACATCAGGGTGACCTTGCCTTGCTCGGCCAGGGCAGTGAGCCGGTCCTGCAGGATCGCTTCTGCTCGCAATTTATCGCGACGATGGATCAGGGTCACATGAGAGGCGAGATTGGCCAGGTACAGTGCCTCTTCAACCGCGGTGTTGCCACCACCGACCACGGCCACGGCCTGGTCGCGGTAGAAGAATCCGTCGCAGGTCGCGCAGGCCGAGACGCCCTTGCCGCGGAATCGCGTCTCGGATTCCAGGCCGAGGTAACGCGCCGATGCGCCAGTGGCAATGATCAGCGCGTCGCAGCTGTAGGCGCCAAATTCGCCTTTCAGCTGGAATGGGCGCACCGACAGGTCCACGGCGATGATCTGGTCCTGGATCATCTCCACGCCAAAGCGCTCGGCGTGCTTCTTCATGCGCTCCATCAGGTCCGGACCCATCAGGCCATGGACGTCACCCGGCCAGTTGTCCACTTCGGTCGTGGTCATCAACTGCCCACCCTGTTCGAGTCCGGTGACCATCAAGGGCTTGCGATTGGCGCGAGCCGCATAGACGGCGGCGGTGTAACCCGCGGGACCGGAGCCGATGATCAGCAGGGGGGAATGGCGGGGGGTCGTCATGTATATTGCGCTCCGTCAACTGAAGCCGGGCATCCTAGGGGACTGCGACGCCCGACGAAAGGGTGGATTGAGTCGTCATGACCGTGTTTCAAGACCGCCCGCGTTACGCGCTCAGGCTTGAAATGTAATGGCTTTATAATCCATAGTTTAGCCACTGTTTGTAATCAGGATTCTTAAGTTTTGGCAAAACCCGAAAACGCGAACGCTGCTACCGACGCCAAGCTCGATCCTGTGTTCGCCAGGGCGCTGCGCGAGGCGGCCTTCTGGGTCATCGCCGGCATTGCGCTGGTGCTGTTCATTGCCCTGATCAGCTACGACCCTTCGGACCGCAGCTTCAGCTACAGCGGCGAGCCGGGACAGGTGGGCAACATGATTGGCCCGCTGGGGGCCTGGTTGGCGGACATGCTGCTGATCCTGTTCGGCTGGCCCGCGATGTTGTTTCCACCGGCCATGGCCTACAGCGCCTGGCTGGGATTTCGTCGCCCCGCCGACCAGGACGCGCCGGGCCGCGTGACTTTTGCGGTACGCACCATCGGCCTGGTTCTGGCGCTGGCCACCAGCTGCGGCCTGGCTTCACTGCATTTTGAACCGGGCGTACTGCAGTCCACCGCTGGCGGTGTATTGGGCAGCCTGGTGGGTAGTGGCCTGGAATCACTGGCCTCGCTGCTCGGCGCCACGCTGCTGATGCTGGCCCTGTGGTTTGCCGGTGTGCAGCTATTCACCGGGGTGTCCTGGCTCAGCATCATGGATTTTATCGGTCACTGGGTCTTGCGCGGCATGTCGTGGGTGACCCAGCGCATGGCGACGGCGCGTGACCAGGCCGCGGGGCGCGAGTCTCGCGTCGCCCGCGAGGCCGTGGTTCGCGAGGTTCAAAAGAAGGCGGCCTCGCGTACGCCACCCAAGATTTCGCCGCCGGCGCCACCGGTGCCGGAGGCCAGCGACCGTATTGATCAGGAACGCCAGGTGTCCATGTTTGGCAAGCCGCCGGCCAAGGACCTGCCGGCGCTCAAGCTGCTGGACGACCCGCCGCCGCGCGAGCAGCACTATTCAAGCGAGGCGCTGGACGCCATCTCCCGCCTGGTGGAAATCAAGCTGAAGGATTTCGGCGTTGAGGTCGAAGTTGTCGCAGTGCAGCCGGGACCGGTCATTACCCGATTCGAGCTGAAGCCCGCCCCGGGCGTGAAGGTGAGCCAGATCTCGGCCCTGGCCAAGGACCTGGCGCGCGCACTGTCGGCGATCAGCGTACGCGTGGTCGAAGTGATTCCTGGCAAGTCGGTGGTCGGGCTCGAGATACCCAACGAGAGCCGCGAACTGGTGACGCTGGGCGAGATCATCAAGTCCAAGGCCTATGACGAGCTGGCGTCCCCATTGGCGCTGGCACTGGGCAAGGACATCGGCGGTGCGCCGGTGGTGGCTGACCTGGCGCGCATGCCGCACTTGCTGATTGCGGGAACCACGGGATCAGGCAAGTCGGTGGCCATCAACGCCATGGTGCTGTCGCTTCTGTACAAGAGCACGGCTGAACAAGTGCGCCTGATCATGATCGACCCGAAGATGCTGGAACTCTCGGTGTATGAGGGCATCCCGCACCTGCTCGCGCCGGTGGTCACCGACATGAAGCAGGCGGCCAATGCGCTGCGCTGGTGTGTCGCGGAAATGGAGCGGCGCTACCAGTTGATGGCCTCACTGGGGGTGCGCAACCTGGCCGGATTCAATCGCAAGGTGCGCGACGCGGCGGAGGCGGGCAAGCCGATACCTGATCCGCTGATTGCTCGTTTGGTGGCCAGCGGCAAGTACCAGGGCGAGATCCCGGAGTTGCAGCCACTGCCCTTGATCGTGGTGATCATCGACGAGCTGGCTGACCTGATGATGATCGTCGGCAAGAAGGTTGAAGAACTGATCACCCGGCTGGCACAGAAGGCGCGTGCCTCGGGCATCCACCTGGTGCTGGCCACCCAGCGTCCTTCCGTGGACGTCATTACCGGCCTGATCAAGGCCAACATCCCCACGCGCATTGCCTTCCAGGTTTCTGCCAAGGTCGATTCGCGCACCATCCTCGACCAGAGCGGCGCCGAATCACTGCTGGGCCATGGCGACATGCTCTACCTGCCGCCGGGCTTGTCGATGCCTGATCGCATCCACGGCGCCTTCGTTTCCGACCAGGAAGTGCATCGCGTGGTGGCCTCGCTGCAGGGTGGCGTGGCGCCGGCCTATGTTGACGAGGTGCTGACCGGCCCGAGCGGACCTGTGCCGGGACTTCCCGACGATGGCGAATCTGGCTCTGGCGACGGCATGGCTGATGCAGAGCAGGATCCGCTCTATGACGACGCCGTGCGGATCGTGACCGAATCACGCAAGGCTTCTGTTTCTGGCGTGCAGCGGCGCCTGAAGATTGGCTACAACCGTGCAGCTCGCCTGGTCGAGGCCATGGAAGCTGCCGGCCTGGTGGGGCCGCTGCAGTCCAATGGCAGTCGCGAGGTGCTGGCACCTCCGCCGCCGGAGCGCTGAGTCGCGATGCGCCGCTTGCTGTTTTCGTCACTCATCGTTGCCTTGCTGCCATCGCTTGCAGCGGCAGACATTGCCCAGACACGCGTCGAGCAATTCCTCAAGGGACTGACTACGCTGCGGGCCGAGTTTGTCCAGACGGTCACCGATGCCGAGGGACGCGTTGTTGACAGCGCCAACGGCCGCCTGAGCCTGTCGCGCCCGGGGCGCTTTCGCTGGGACTATCAGGTGCCCGAGCAACAGATTGTTTCTGATGGCAAGCGCATCTGGCTCTATGACATTGAGCTGGCCCAGGTCACGGTGCGCGAGGCAGGCGTCGCCTTGGCGCGCACACCTGCAGCATTGCTGGCGGGCGATGGCAAGCTCGGTGACACTTTTGACTTCGCTGATGGTGGAATCAGCGAGGGCCTGGCCTGGAGCGTGCTTAAGCCGCGCGACGGGGCAGGCGACTTCCAGGAGATCCAGCTGGCCTTCAGCCAGAACTCCCTCGTACGCATGCAGCTTTCCGATCGACTCGGCCAGGTCACCCGCCTGCAGTTCAGCAAGGTGGAAAGAAATCCAGGACTGGCCAGCGGCCTGTTCAACTTTGTGGCGCCGCCGGGTGTAGACGTCGTCGGGAACGCCGCGCCGTGATTCGCAGCGACTTGCGACATGGGCGCCGCTGGGCTGCGCTCTTCATGGCCAGTGCGATGGTCATTGTCGTTGGCAGCCTGCTGCCGGGCGGACTGGTCGCCAGTGTCAGCGTGTTCGACAAGCTAGAGCACTTCGTCGCTTATTTTGGCCTGACGCTCATCGGTGCGGGCATCGTGATGCCGGACAGGCGTTGGGCCGTGCTGCTGGCCTGCAGCGTGCTTGGCGTCTTGATCGAGGTCGCGCAAGGCACATTGACCACCACCCGACTGGCGGATCATTGGGACATCGTGGCCAATGTCAGTGGTTCAGCATTGGCACTGCTTGTTGCACAACTTGGCGCCGGGGAATGGGCCGTACGCGTGGAGCGCTGGCTCAGCAGCTAGAATCAGCGCCATGAGCCGCCAGGTCAGCATGGACATTGATGCGCAGCAGGCCTATCGACCTCTCGCTGATCGCATGCGCCCGGCCAATCTTGCCGAAGTCGTCGGGCAATCCCAGGTGCTGGGTCCGGGCCGACCGCTGACCCAGGCGCTGTCTGACCATCGTCCCCATTCGATGATCTTCTGGGGACCGCCAGGCACCGGCAAGACCACGCTGGCGCGCCTGGTGGCGCAATCCTGCGCGGCAGATTTCCAGTCACTCTCGGCCGTGATGGCCGGCGTCAAGGACATACGTGATGCCGTTGCCGTCGCCAAGCAGGGCCGGGCGCAGCACGGACGACCCACAATCCTGTTCCTGGACGAAGTGCATCGATTCAACAAGTCACAGCAAGACACCTTCCTGCCGTTTGTTGAGGACGGCACGCTGGTATTCATAGGCGCGACCACCGAGAACCCTTCCTTTGAGCTGAATTCGGCGCTGCTGTCGCGGGCCCGGGTCTATGTGCTGCAGCCCCTGTCCGCTGAAGATCTCGTGACCTTGCTGCAGCGTGCGCTGAGCGACGAGCAGCGCGGGCTGGGCAGCCATGGCCTTACGGCCGATGCCGCAGTGCTGCTAGCGTTGGCACAGGCTGCAGATGGTGATGCCAGGCGCGCATTGGGCTTGCTTGAACTCGCCGCGGACCTTGCCCGCGCCGGCGATGGCGCGGTGATCACGCCAGCGATCGTCAGCGAAGTTTCCGCCGGTGGGCATCGTCGCTTCGACAAGGGTGGCGACCTGTTCTACGACCAGATCTCGGCCCTGCACAAGTCTGTGCGCGACAGCGATCCAGATGCGGCGCTCTATTGGTTGTGCCGCATGCTCGACGGTGGCTGCCATCCGGCCTACCTGGCGCGACGCATCGTGCGCATGGCCTCAGAAGACATCGGCAATGCTGATCCACGTGCGCTGACCCTGGCCATGGATGCCTGGCAGGGTCACGAGAGACTAGGCAGCCCCGAGGGCGACCTGCTATTGGCGCAGGCCGTGATCTATCTGGCTGTCGCAGCCAAGAGCAATGCGAGCTATGTCGCCTTCAATGCGGCGATGGCTGATGCCAAGAACCTGGGCACGCTGGAGGTGCCCGCGCACTTACGCAATGCCCCGACTGAGCTGATGCGCGAGCTGGGGCATGGCAAGGGCTATCGCTACGCCCATGACGAAGCGGGAGCGCTGGTGCCCGGCCAGGGCCACTTTCCCGAGGCAATGACACCGCGGGTTTACTATCATCCGGTTGCGCGCGGACTGGAGATCCGGATTGCCGAGGCGCTGGCGAAGATCCGCATGAACCATGCCGCTGCCAAAGGGGAGCAGGAGTGATTCGAACCGTCATGCTGGTAGCCGCGGGCAGCGCCATTGGTGGTGCGCTGCGCTACCTCGCCGGGCTTGCCGTACATTCGCTGCTGGCGCGGACCTTGCCGTGGGGAACCTTCCTGGTCAATGTGCTGGGGTCCTTGCTGATAGGCGTCCTGTTCATTGTCCTGGCTTCGCGCGGCGAGGCGGGCGAGGAGATTCGCGCCTTCTGGATCATCGGGCTGCTGGGTGGCTTCACCACGTTTTCCAGCTTCTCGATGGAGACACTGCTCCTGATCGAGCAGGGTGGAGAGCTGCGTGCTGCGACCTACGTCGCTGCCAGTGTGGGCATGTGCCTGCTGGCCGCCTGGGCAGGCATGCACTGGGCGCGACAGTGGTGGAATTGAATTGGCTGGAGAGTCCTTGTGATTGACCTGAAACTGCTGCGCAACGATCTGGATGCGGTCGTCGCCAACCTGGCGCGTCGCGGCTACGCCTTTGATCGTGCCCGGTACGAGAGCCTCGAGAGCCAGCGCAAGTCCGTGCAGATGACGGTGGATGCCCTGCGCAATGAGCGCAACACCCGCTCAAAGTCCATCGGCCAGGCCAAGGGGCGGGGCGAGGACATTGCACCCTTGATGGCGGAAGTAGAAACGCTCGGCAGCAAGCTTGCCGAGGGCGAGGGATCACTCGGGGAATTGCAGGCACAACTCGAGGCCTTCCTGCTGGACCTGCCCAACCTGCTGCACGAGAGCGTGCCCGCCGGTCGGGATGAATCGGGCAACGTTGAAGTCCGCCGGGTCGGCACACCGCGCCATTTTGATTTCAAGCCGGTTGATCATGTTGCCGTGGGTGAGGGATTGGCCGGCCTGGACTTTGCGACCGCCGGAAAGATTTCCGGTGCGCGCTTTGCGGTGATGAGCGGGCCGCTCGCCTCGCTGCACCGTGCGCTGGCGCAATTCATGCTCGACCTGCATGTCCGCGAGCATGGTTATCGCGAGGCCTACGTGCCCTATATGGTGGGTCGCCCCGCACTCACCGGCACCGGCCAGCTACCGAAGTTTGAACAGGACCTGTTCAAGTTGTCGCGTGAGGACGATCAGCAGGAACTGTTCCTGATCCCGACCGCCGAGGTGCCGCTCACCAACCTTGCCGCCGACCAGATCCTGGAGGCGGGCAGCCTGCCGCTGCGTTACGTGGCGCACACGCCGTGCTTCCGCTCGGAAGCGGGATCGTATGGCAAGGACACGCGCGGCATGATCCGCCAGCACCAGTTCGACAAGGTTGAATTGGTGCAGATCGTCAGGCCCGAGGATTCCTACGCAGCGCTGGAGCAGTTGACCGGCCATGCCGAGCAGGTGCTCAAGCGCCTGGGCCTGCCCTATCGGGTGATGGCGCTGTGCGGCGGCGATGTTGGCTTTGGCAGTACGCGCACCTACGACCTGGAAGTGTGGTTGCCGGGGCAGGACAAGTACCGCGAGATTTCTTCCTGCAGCAACTGCGAGGCTTTCCAGGCGCGGCGCATGCTGGCGCGCTGGCGCAATCCCGAGACCGGCAAGCCCGAACCCGTGCATACCCTCAATGGTTCCGGCGTGGCGGTGGGCCGGGCCTGGGTCGCGGTGCTGGAGAACTACCAGCAAGCCGATGGCAGCGTAGTAGTGCCTGAAGTGTTGCGCCCCTACATGGGCGGTATCGAGTCAATAAAAAAGGCCTGAGCGCGCTACGTCACCCAGGCCCCGTATTGAATCAAGCCCCGCCCGTGCGGGGCTTTTGTTTTCAGTCGTCTGCCATGCCCAGCAAGTGCAGCAGGCTGGTGAACAGGTTGAAGATGCTCACGTACAGCGTGACCGTGGCGTGGATGTAGTTGGTCTCGCCGCCGTGGATGATCTCACCGGTCTGGTAGAGGATCAGGCCGGACATCAGCAGCACGAACATCCCGGATACCGCCAGCGACAGGCCCGGCATCGAGAAGAAGATCGCCGCCAGTCCCAGCAGGAAGGCGGTGATGATGCCCACCATCAGGAAGCCGCCCATGAACGAGAAGCGCCGGCCACTCTTGATGGCGTAGGCCGAGAGGGCGACGAAGGTCACTGCCGTGATGCTGAAGGCATTCACCACGACCATATGGCCGTTGGGGATCGCCTGCATGTACAGCGAGATGATCGGCCCGAGCGTGTAGCCCATGAAGCCGGTCAGGGCGAAGACGAAGAACAGCCCCATGGCGCTGTCTGCGGTCTTGTGCACGGCATAGAGCAGGCCGAAGTAGCCCACCAGGGTGATGATCAAGCCCGGATGCGGCAGGCCCAGGGCCATGGACATATAGGCCATCAGGGCGCTGAAACCCAGGGTGGCGGAGAGCAGCAGGTAGGTGTTGCGCAGGACCTTGTTGGAGGACAGCGCGGATTCGCTTATGGCCTCGCCCCGCTGCACCAGAATCGGATTTCTTTCCACGTTTGCCAATCTCCAGTCCGGGGGTATTCCCCGGGCCGCATTGTACAGGAATAGGGGCAACGGCCATTTCAGCCCTTGCAGGCAGGCGGCGAGGGCAGGACAATCGCCGCCGTCCGCAACCGGCACCGGAGAGGTGGCAGAGCGGTTGAATGCACCGGTCTTGAAAACCGGCAGCCCCTTACGGGGCTCGTGAGTTCGAATCTCACCCTCTCCGCCAATTCCTAGAGGGATCCCATGAAGCTCTGTTGCTCATCCGGCCAGGCGTTGGCGCTTGCGGTTCTGTTGCTACTTCCACAGATCGGACTTGGCAATGATGCTGCGGTGGCCGACGACCGCCAGCCCATCGCCGAGCTCTACGCCACCTATGAATCGCTGGTGGCCCAGGGCTGGACCCGCGAGCTCATTGCCGAGTCACAGCCCGCGGGCACTGAGCAATCGCTGCCGATCATTGCCTTACGCTCGCCCAAGCGCGGACCAGCGTTGTGGATACTTGCCGGGGTGCATGGCGAGGAGCCCGCCGGCCCCTTGGCGATTGCGGCCGCCATCGAGAGCATTGCCGTGCTGGGCAAGAGCAAACCGGTGGTCCTGATGCCGTTACTCAACCCCCAGGGGTACGCGCGCAACTGGCGTTACCTCAACACACCGACCTGGTCTGCCGATGTGCCCGGCCAGAGTGTGGGCGATTCCTCCTGGTTGCTGCCTGCCAGCGACTCACCTGGCAAGGCGAGGGAGGTCGAGGCCAGTAGTCTGGAAGCCCAGGCCATCACTTCCTTTGTCTTGCGTACCAGCAAGGACTACCCGCCGCTGTGCAGCGTCGACCTGCACGAGGACAACCTGATCAGCGAAGGCTATGTCTATTCACAGGGTGAGCAGGGCAGCGCCGATCCGCTTGCCGCGGAAGCCGTGGCCGTGCTGCGTGAGCATGGCATTGCCATCAAGCAGGACGGCAACACCCGATTTGATGAGCCAATTTCGGGCGGCATCATCGGCCCGGTTGAAGACGGCTCGATCGATGAGCTCATGAGTGCAGTGCAGGTCGTCGTGGACAATCAACTGCAGCCGGGCCCCGCCGCACGCACGGTACTGGTGATCGAAACACCCGCCGGTCATGCGCCCCTGGCGCAACGCGTTGCAGCGCAGGCGGCATGGATCCGCCGGCTGACAGAACGTATGAAGACGGGGGACTGAAGTGCCAGATCGCGAAGAACCCGAAATGGGCACTGCCCTGACGCTCACTGCGGATCAGATGCGCGAGCTAGGCCAGCAGGCCACCGAGATCCTGGTAGCGCGCCTGCAAGGGCTGGATGCCGATGCGGCGTGGCAGGGTGCTTCTCGTACCGAGCTGGAGGCGCGACTGCGCGAGCCACCGCCGGAGCAAGGCCTGGATCCGCAAGGCGTAATGCAGCGCGTCGCACGCGAGGTGCTGCCCTTGGCGGCACGCGTCGACCATCCACGCTTCTTTGCTTTCGTGCCTTCCACGCCTACCTGGCCGGGTGTCATTGCCGACTACCTGAGTGCCGGCTTCAATATTTTTCAGGGCACGTGGTTGGGATCAGCAGGCCCGAGCCAGATTGAACTGGTGGTGCTGGACTGGTTTCGCGACTGGGTCGGCTACCCCGACACGGCGGGTGGCCTGTTCACTTCCGGCGGATCGGCAGCCAGCCTCAATGCGCTGGTCGCAGCGCGGGAATTTCATGGCGCGCCCGCCAAGCCTGCGGTGTTCATGAGTGACCAGAGCCACAGCGCATTGGAGCGCGCGGCAAGGATCATTGGCGTGAGACCTGAAGGCATCTTCAAGGTGACGAGCGATGCCCACTACCGCATCGACCTGGCGGCACTGTCGCAATCACTGCAGGCGGCCCGTGCCGCAGGCTTCACGCCTATCGCGATCTGCGCCAATGCCGGAACCACCAACACTGGCGCCGTGGATCCAATGAATGCACTGGCCGACCTGTGTGCCGCCGAAAAGATCTGGCTGCATGTTGACGCAGCCTACGGTGGCTTCGCCGTACTGGATGAGCGCGGAAAGGCCTTGCTGGCAGGCATGGAGCGTGCGGACTCCATCACCCTCGACGCGCACAAGTGGCTGTTCCAGCCCTTCGAGGCGGGTTGCCTGCTGCTGCGTGACCTTCGCCACCTGGAGCGGGCCTTCAGCGTCAACCCGGATTACATGCAGGACACCCGCCTGGGCATGGAGCAAGTGAACTTCGCCGACCGTGGATTGCAGCTCACGCGGTCATTTCGCGCTCTGAAGGTGTGGATGTCCATCCAGACCTTCGGCATGGCTGCCTTTCGCCAGGCAGTCGGTCGTGGCATTGAATTTGCCCAGCGCGCCGAGGCCTGGGTGAAGGCGCAACCCGGCCTTGAACTGCTGAGCCCGGCGTCGCTGGGCATTGTCTGCTTTCGCCTGCAGCCCGAGGCGCTCGTCGGGGATGAGGCAGCGCTGGACAGGCTCAACGAGTCAGCACAGGCGGCGCTGATCAAGAGCGGCTACGCCATGATCTCCTCGACGCGCCTGCAGGGTCGCTACAGCCTGCGGCTGTGCATCATGGCCCACCACACCACCTGGGAGGACGTCGAGGGTACGCTCTCGCGCCTGGTGGCATTTTACGAAGCCCCAGGGACCGCTTGACCGCGAGTGGCCTGTGGCCGTAAAAATGCTGGCGCGTAGCCCGATAACAATTACAAGGAATGTCCGGCCATGAGCAAGTCAATCTGTGTCCTGGGGTCCATATTCCTTCTGGTGACTGGCATCTTGGGCATGGCCCGAGACGCCAACAGCGACCAGGAGCCGCCGCCCGCGCAGCGGCCGGCGGGCGAACAAGCGCAGAGCCAATCCGAGCAGCGCGCGCGGACAGGCCAGAAGACAGGCGACGACGACGACATCGATGACCTGATCGTCGAACGGGGTGCCGACGAGCAAACTGCCGACGCACGTCGTAAAGACACCGGTGGTGGTAGCGGGACGCCGGCGGATGCTCCGGCGCCACCCAAGATACCCAAGTTCAGGCCAGGCAAGGGCCTTAGAGATACGGCAAACAGTGCCGCGGCCCCGGCCCGGTTGAATTGCGGCACATTCTGGACCGGCTGGGTGGATAACCCCAACCCGGACAAGAACCCGTGTCCCGCAAATTGTGTGCGTGGCGAGCGCCTGCAGGACAAGCAGTACTCGCAGGGCGCCACCGCCCAGTACGACGTGCAGTACCAGTGTTACATGGATGAGGGACCTACCAGGGAGCGCGGGCAAACGTCTGCAGCAGTCGAACAGCCACCCGCGGGTTCCGTGTCACCCGTGTCCGGCCCCTGGCATTCCGGCGCGCGGGTTACTGGACCTGGAATCGCCGATGCGGCGTTCATCCGCACCCTGTGGTACCCGAATGATGACGCGACCCAGCCGGCCAGTGGTTCCATCACTGCCACGGTGACCAAGCGCACGCCCCCCGATGGCGTGGAGATCCAGATTCCGAATGGCGCAGGTGGCGCCATTGGCGGGGTCATTCGCATTGTTGCCGTGCCGCGCGCGGGTGGCGATCCTGTGTTCCTGGCCCGCTATACGATTGGCGACAGCGTCACGCCGGCACGGCTCGCGCCACGCGACAATCTGGGCACCCGTCCAGCAACGGCGCAGGCGCCAACACCGACCGTCGTGCCCCCCCGACCGGCGGGAGTAATTGGCAGCACCACATCGTCAACACCGCCAACACCCCCGACAAATTCCGGGGTCAAGCCGCCACCAACACTGAATACAGCGCTGTTCCCAACCTTGCCTGGCGCGCCAAAACAGGCTGATGCCAGTGCAGACCCGGTACCGCCACCTGCGGGCCTGGCTCCACCGGCTGCCTTGGCTGGCGCACGAGGCGCCGTAGAAGGATCCATCAAGGACAAGGTCTCAGCGCCCGGCCCGACGCTGACCAGCATCTCCAACATCACCCCATACTCGGTGACCGCCAATTGGAGCGGCGTCGAGGGCGCCAGCCGTTACCAGGTGTTCGCCATGGAGCGGGGCGTGAACCAGGCGATTGAAGGCCCGGTAGTTGGCGCATCCGGCAGCCAGCCCAGCATGAGCGCCGCGATCGAAGGGTTGACCTCGGGCTTCACCTACGATGTGTGGGTGCGCGCGGAATACGCCGATGGCCGCCAGGGCGTCAGTGAAATCAAGCCAGCGACGCTGCAGACGGCCGTCAACCCTGCAAATTTTCGCGCCAAGGCTTCAGGTGATCGGTCAGTGGAGCTGACATGGGACATGACTCCCGGCGCGGTGCGCTACATCATCGAGGGGAGCAATCTGCCACGGCGGGAGGTGACGCAACCACCGTTCTTTGTTGCCGAACTGCCATTCGGAACCCACGAGTGGATCGTGATCGCCGTATACGGCAAGGGCGTCTACAACGACCTCCAGCCGTCGCGCGCAAGCCTGACCGTCGAGACACGCGAGGCCCTGGTTGAGCGTGCCTTCAACGCCGGGCAGGCCAACTATCCGGATGGCGGCCCGGACCCGGCGCGCTGGAAGAAGCTCGCGCTGGGCACGACGATGGGCTATGACGAGCTGGTCAAGGCCTTCCCGGCGATCTGGGTCATCACCCAGGCTTACCAACACCTGCTCAATCGCGAGGCGACGCCCGCCGAGGCGGCCAATCACCTCGAGCCGTTGATCAACGGCAAGTCGTGGAAGCTCGTCTGGCGCGAAATCGCGCACTCACCCGAGCGTGACCAGCGCTTCGGCCACTGGGCACCGGCGCCAATTGACGACATCGGCATGGCGCGCATTGCCTTCAACCAGCCGACACTGAAGAACGGGCAGGCGTGCTATGGCGGCCTGGGTGACGGTTGCGACTCAGACATCGTCGGAGACCCGACCTGGAGCAACGGCTTTGCACTGCCCGACGGCACGCGCATGGCCTTTGTCGAGATCAATGTCGCCGTCGGCAGCATCCTGCATGACAACCGTTGCCTGCAGAACAGCAACGGCCTGCACTGCGACAACCAGCCCTGGCACTGGGTTGCCGAGCGCCTGCCAGTGCCAATCATCGCCTTTGTCATCAGTCCAGCAGCGATTGAATGGAACAAGGCGTCCTGGAACGTAATGGATGGCCGCAAGTGGCGCGAGCGATTCGGACCCTATCCAGTGGACCCGAACCTGCGCCGCGCAAGCTGGTACGACGACCTTCGCCCGACTGCAGCGCGCGTGGCCTGGATGGCTCCCGTGTTCGCGACATTAACAATTCCCGTCCACACGGAGCGGTATTCTGGAGCGGAAACCCGGCGGACCCGCGCACTGGTCGCGCCGACCGGAACGTCACTGGACGCGAAAGACGCCCAGTTCTGCAAGTCCGGCGCCTTTTCAAAGGTTGAGGGCTTCATTGGCAAGGCAGACTGGGGATTCTGCAGGTGAACGAGCATTCTTTTTCTGGAGGACACGTGGACAAGATTGGCAAGATCGCAGTCGTTGCTGGCACGCTTTTGGCGATTGCAGCGGGGTTCTTTGGCCTGACCCAGCCCTGGTTTGGCTGGCTGCTGGCGCTCCTCGGTGTGATCGTCGGCTTCATGAACATCACCAGCGGCGAGACCAGTAAGTTTCTGCTGGCGGGTATCGGCCTGTTGATGGTGGGTTCCGCCGTGGACAACGTGCCAGTCATCGGCGAGATGCTGACCTCGTTCCTCGGTTACGTCATTGCCTTCATCGCGCCTGCCATCCTGGTGGTTGCATTGAAGAGCCTGTTCGAGACAGCCCGGGACTGAAGCGCCGCACTGGGACCATCGGAGTATCATTCGGTCGTGCACAAACAGTACTCAAGCATGCGACGCCGAACCTTCCTGACGCCGGTATGGCTGATGGGCCTGGCCGCGCTCATGTTCCTGGCATTGATTGGCTGGCTCATCAGCTCAGCCTCGACCACCACGGTGCTGGTGATGCGCCACGCCTCGAAGGCGACAATGCCTGCAGAGGATCCGGGACTCACTGTCGAGGGGGAGGCCCGCGCGGCGCAGCTGGCAGAGCTGCTGGGCCGATCACCAGCGAACCTGCGCCTGGACGTCATCTTCGTCAGTGAATTTCGTCGCACCCAGGACACAGTTCGGCCACTCGCCAATCGCCTCGGCGTGCCGGTCATCGTGGTCCCGGCCAAGGACCCGGCGGTGGTTGTCGAGCGCGCGCTGGATGACTACTCGGGTCGTCGCATCCTGATCGTGGGCCATTCCAACACGGTGCCCGACATTGTTCGACAGCTCGGCGGCAGCGATATCCCCGACATGGCTGACACCGAGTTCGGCACCCTGTATGTCGTGAGCCGGCCGCGCTTTGGTCGCACCAGCGTCATGAGACTCGACCTGCCCTAGGCCGGCTTGCTGGCGATCGCTTTCTCGACAAATTCCTGGTGCTTGCCGATGCGCAGGTCCGCCAGCACGGCATCCACGATCTTGCGTTTCGCGTCGATAAGGAAAGTGGCGCGACGCACGCCAATGCCCAGCGGGCCATCCACGTCGTAGGCGCGGATCACGCTCTTCTCTTCATCCGAAAGCAGCACGAATGGCAGCTGGTGCTTGTCGCGGAAGCGGCGATGGCTTTCTGCAGACTGCGGGCTGATGCCCACGACCGTGAGCCCCGCACCCTGGATCTGCTTGTGCAGGTCGCGAAAGTCGCAGGCTTCCTGGGTACAGCCCGGGGTGAAGTCGGCGGGGTAGAAGTACAGGATCAGGGACTGCCCCTGCAGCAACTCGGACAGGCGGCGATTCTTGCCGTCCTGGTCGGGCAGGGTGAAGTCCGGCGCCGTCTTGCCTATGTCCAGCATGGTCCTATTCCTCTTGGTGTGACTCAGGGCCGCGAAATACCGCTTCCATCAGCCCGTAGTTGGTCTGGTGCATGCCGAGCTTGGTATAGATGCCGGTAGCCCGCTGATTGCCCCGGTCGACGTAAAGGCGCACGCCGCAGACCGCGGGATCGGCTCGCGCCAGCCTCATGACATGGTGAAAAAGGGCGGCAAATACCCCGGTATTCCTCGCACTGGGGACGACATAGACCGACTGCAGCCACCAGAAGCTGCCGTTTCGCCAGTCGCTCCACTCGTAGGTGATCATGACCTGCCCCAGGCGCTGCTCACCCTCGGCGGCAACGAAGTAGCGGCCCTGCGCTGGGCTGGCCAGCAAACCACTGACCCCGGCCTCCAGGAGGGCACGATCCAGCACCAGTTGCTCGGTTTCCAGGGCCATGGCGGCGTTGGAATCGACAATAAAGGCGTGGTCCGCGGCGATGGCGTCTCTGACGATCATGGGCGCGAAAGTTACAGCAAGGCGCCGTGGGTGTCGCCTGATGCCTTGCTGCCAGGGCAGGGGGTCATTACAATCCCGGCCCTCGCGTGGGGCGGTAGCTCAGCTGGGAGAGCGCTGCGTTCGCAATGCAGAGGTCGAGGGTTCGATCCCCTTCCGCTCCACCAATTCCTCCATTGACTTGCCGGTGGGCGCCACCTAGCGTTGCGTCCTGCGGGCACTTTTGCCCGCGTTAGGGGGATCGATGGCTGCAAAGAAAAAAGCTCGCGGCAAAAAGGTCAAATCGAAGGCAAAAGCCAGACCGAAAGCCAGAGTGAAGGCGAAAGCAAAGTCCAAGACAAAGCGCAGCGTCGCCAAGTCGCCGGCGCGCAAGACCACCCGTGCTGCGGCCAAGACCGCCAAGAAGGGCGTCAAGAAGGCTGCCCGCACCACGCGCAAGGCGGTGGGCACGGCCCAGCGCACGGCCAGGAAGGTGATACACAAGGCTGCCTCAACGGCCCGCAAGGTCGCGACCGCGGCTGAGAAGGCTGCAACCCAGGCCGTAGGCACGGCGGCCAAGGCTGCCGATCAGGCGACGACCGCAGTCGAGCAAAAAGTTTCCGCCGTTGCTGACAAGGTCAGCGGCTGATTCCTGGTTAGACAGCCCCGGTAGCTCAGTGGATAGAGCGGTCGCCTCCTAAGCGACAGGTCGCAGGTTCGACTCCTGCCCGGGGCGCCATCGCTACCTCGCACGGCAAGCGCAAAGCGCGCTCAAGCCACTGAAAACTCTTGTGCTTCTGCCCGGATGCCCTCCGGTATAATTCCCCGCGGGCGCAGACCGGCGATCGAGTCCGCTCCACCTCCCACGGAGTTCCTGCCTGAATGAGCTTGTCGCTGAAAGAGCAGTACGAGTCGAGTCCGCTTCACGGTGCCAACGCGCCTTATGTTGAAGACCTCTACGAGCGGTACCTGGCCAACCCGGAGTCGGTCAGTGCCGACTGGCGCGAGCTATTTAGCAAGCTGAGGTCCAGTGGTCCGGTAGACGTGCCACACGGCCCGGTGCTGGATCGGCTGCGTGCGATTGCCCTGCGAGCACCCACATCCGCCAGCAGTGCCGGCGGCGGTTCCGAGAAGCAAGGTGCGGTCTCGCGCCTGATCCAGATCTACGTCAACCGCGGCCACCTGATTGCCGACATCGACCCGCTGGGGCTGATGCAGCGCCCCATGCCGCGGGTGCTCGAACTGTCCTACCTGGGCTTGTCCGAGGCGGACATGGATTCACGCTTCCATACCGGCCAGCGGGCAGGTGGGGCCGAGAACCAGATGACCCTGCGCGAGATCATCAAGCAGGTTCGCCACATCTATGCAGAACGCATAGGCGCGGAGTTTGCCCACGTCTCCTCCACCGAGGAGCGGCTGTGGCTGCAGGATCGCTTCCAGGAAGGCAGGCTCAATCATCGCTTCACCAATGAAGAGAAGATCAACCTGCTGTGGCAGTTGAGCGCCGCCGAAGGGCTGGAGCGCTACCTGCACACCAAGTACGTCGGGCAGAAGCGCTTTTCACTGGAAGGCGGCGATTCACTGATTCCGCTGCTCGACGAGATGGTGCAGCACTGCGGCCGCGCAGGCGCCGAGGAAATCATCATCGGCATGGCCCACCGCGGTCGCCTGAACGTGCTGGTCAACGTGCTGGGCAAGCCGCCCTCGATCCTGTTCGAGGAGTTCGAGGGCAAGGTGGACCTCGAAGACCTGCAGGGCTCCGGCGACGTCAAGTACCACAAGGGCTACTCGGCCGACCTCAAGACGCCAGGCGGCAATGTCCACGTGGCGCTGGCCTTCAATCCCTCGCATCTGGAGGTGGTCAACGCCGTAGTGGAGGGCTCGGTGCGAGCGCGCCAGGAACGCCGTGGCGACCCGCAAGGCAAGAGCGTGGTGCCGGTGCTGATCCATGGCGATGCGGCCTTTGCCGGGCAGGGCGTGGTGATGGAGACGTTGCAGCTGTCGCAGGCGCGCGGCTTCTACACCGGTGGCACGCTGCACCTAGTCATCAACAACCAGGTGGGCTTCACCACCAGCGAGCCCGCCGACGCGCGCTCGACGCTGTATTGCAGCGACGCCGCCAAGATGATCGAGGCGCCGATATTCCATGTGAACGCGGATGATCCCGAGGCGGTGGTTTTCGTCACCCGCCTGGCGCTGGACTACCGCATGCAGTTCCACAAGGACGTGGTGATCGACCTGGTCTGCTACCGACGCCACGGCCACAACGAGGCCGATGAACCGGCCGCGACCCAGCCGCTGATGTACCAGACCATCCGCAACCACCCGACTGTGCGGCAGATCTACGGACGCAAGCTCGAGGAGGACGGCATCCTTGCCGACGGCAAGGTCGCGGAGATGGTCGAGCGCTACCGGCACGGGTTGGACGAGGGCAAGGGCAAGGCACAGGCACAGGCCTTCGTCGGCACCGCGGGCAACAAGCACACGGTGGATTGGGCACGCTACCTCGATGCCGACTGGGCTGAAAAGCCCGTCACCGGGCTCACGGCTGACCAGGTCACCCGACTGACGGCAGCCGTCACCTCGGTTCCGGCCGATTTCACCCTGCATCCGCGCGTGGCCCGCATTGTCGAGGACCGCAAGCGCATGTATGCAGGTGAAGCGGCGCTGGACTGGGGCGCGGCCGAGACCCTGGCCTATGCAGCCCTGATCGATGATGGTTATCACATTCGCCTCACCGGCCAGGACAGCGGTCGTGGCACATTCTTCCATCGCCATGCGGTGCTGCACGACCAGGCCAGTGGCCGGCGTCATATCCCGCTGGCGGAGCTTGCTGCTGGCAAGGTGCGTTTTCGCGTCACCGATTCGGTGCTGTCGGAGGAAGCGGTTCTCGGATTCGAGTACGGCTACTCGACCACCGACCCCGAGACACTGGTGCTCTGGGAGGGCCAGTTCGGCGATTTTGTCAATGGCGCACAAGTGATCATCGACCAGTTCATCACTTCGGGCGAAGCCAAGTGGAACCGTGTTTCCGGCATCACCCTGTTGCTGCCCCACGGCTATGAGGGCCAAGGCCCTGAACACAGCTCGGCGAGGCTGGAGCGATTCCTGCAATTGTCTGCAGAACACAACTGCCAGGTCTGCGTGCCGTCGACACCGGCGCAGATGTTCCACATGCTGCGCCGGCAGATGATGCGTGGCCTGCGCAAGCCGCTGATCGTGATGACGCCGAAGAGCCTGCTGCGCCACAAGGAGTCTTCCTCGACCATGGAAGACCTGGCCAGCGGCTACTTCCACAACATCATTGACGAGATCGACCCGATTGAAGCGGGTGACGTACGCCGCATCGTCCTGTGCAGCGGCAAGGTCTATTACGACCTGCGCAACAAGCGGCTTGAGGACAAGGCCAGTGATATCGCGCTGGTGCGGGTCGAGCAGCTCTATCCGTTTCCGGCCGAGGAATACCAGGCCATTATCGAGCGCTATGCCGAGGCACGCGAGATCATCTGGTGCCAGGAAGAACCGCAGAACCAGGGCGCCTGGTACCAGATCCGCCATCACCTGCAGGCGCAGATGAGGAAGGACCAGACCCTGCTATATGCGGGTCGTCGTAGTGCGGCGGCGCCGGCCACGGGCATCCACGCCCTGCACCTGAAGGAACAGCAGGCCCTGGTGCAGGCCGCACTCTATTCGTCGGTGACCGAAGATACACACCGTGAAACCCATCGCCTGACCGCCAAACGCAGCAGGAAGACCCCATGAGCATTGAAGTCCGCGTCCCGCAACTGCCCGAGTCCGTCGCTGATGCGACGCTGGTGAATTGGCACAAGAAGGTAGGCGACAGCGTCAACCGTGACGAGAACCTGGCTGACCTCGAAACCGACAAGGTGGTACTCGAGGTGCCGGCACCTGTTTCCGGAGTGATCAAGTCGCTCAAGGTCGAGGCGGGCAGCACCGTGACCAGCGGTGTCCTGCTGGCAGAGATTGAAGAGGGTCCCGCAGCGGCGGCACCCACCAAGGCTAGCGCAGCACCAACCAAGGCGGAAGCACCTGCGGCAGAACCGGTTGCCGCGGCCAAAAAGGAAGCCGGCGGCAAGCTCTCACCTTCGGCCAAGCGCCTGGTGGAGGAGAACAAGCTCGACGCCGGCAGCATCGTCGGCTCAGGCCGCGACGGCCGCGTCAGCAAGGGCGACGTGGCGCAGCACCTGCAGGCGGGCGCTCCGGCAGCGCGCAGTGGCAACCGGGTTGAGCAGCGCGTGCCAATGACGCGCCTGCGCACGCGCATTGCCCAGCGCCTGGTCGAGGCCCAGGCCACCCAGGCCCTGCTGACCACCTTCAATGACGTCGACATGCAGGCCATGCTGGCGCTGCGCGCCCGGCACAAGGAAGCCTTCGAGAAGCGCCACGGCGTGCGCCTGGGCTTCATGTCGTTCTTCGTCAAGGCCTGCATCGAGGCCCTGCGCCGCTTCCCGGTGGTCAACGCCTCGGTCGAGGGCAATGACATCGTCTACCACGAGTACTACGACGTCGGCGTGGCCGTCTCCACCGACCGCGGGCTGATCGTGCCGGTGCTGCGTGATGCCGAGCGCATGAGCTTCGCCGATGTCGAAAAGGCCGTGGCCGGCTTCGGACAGCGCGCGCGGGATGGTTCCATCACCCTGGACGACCTGACCGGTGGCACTTTCTCGATTACCAATGGCGGCGTCTTTGGCTCGCTGTTGTCCACGCCGATCGTGAACGCACCACAGAGTGCCATCCTCGGCATGCACCGCATCGACGAGCGCCCGGTGGTGGTGGATGGGCAAATCGTCATCCGCCCGATGATGTACCTGGCGCTGACCTACGACCACCGCATCATTGACGGCAAGGAAGCCGTGCAATTCCTGGTGGCCGTCAAGGACGCCATCGAGGACCCGGGTCGCTTGCTGCTGCAGGTCTGAGCCTGCACGCCCTACAACACTGACGCATTGGAAAAGACATGAGTGACAGCTTCGACGTAATCGTAATTGGCGGCGGCCCAGCCGGTTATCCGGCGGCCATTCGTGCGGCCCAGAATAAGCTCTCGGTGGCCTGCATCGACGAGTGGAAAGACCGCGACGGCACCGCGGTCTTTGGCGGAACCTGCCTTAACGCTGGCTGCATTCCCTCCAAGGCACTGCTGGAGTCGTCTGAATTGCTGCATCGAGCACAGCACGAGTTCGCGGCCCACGGTGTGACGCTCAAGGGGATCGGCTTTGATGTTGCCGCCATGCAGAAACGCAAGGCCACCATCGTCAAGCAGAGCACCCAGGGCATCCTCGCGCTGTTCAAGTCGGCGGGTGTGACGCCATTGCAGGGCCATGGCCGCCTGCTGGCAGGTCGCCAGGTGGAATTCACCGACCACGCGGGCAAGACCCGCAAGCTACAGGCCAGGCACGTCATCCTCGCCAGCGGCTCGCAGCCGATGGCGCTGAGGAGTGCACCCTTCGATGGCAAGGCCATCGTCGACTCCTGGGGCGCGCTGGACTTCACTGAAGTTCCCAAGCGCCTTGGCGTCATCGGCGCGGGTGTCATCGGCCTGGAGCTGGGCAGCGTATGGCGCCGCCTCGGTGCCGAAGTCGTAGTACTGGAAGCGCTGGAGCAGTTCCTGCCCATGGCCGATGGCCAGGTGGCCAAGGAAGCACAGAAGCACTTCAGGAAGCAGGGCATGGACATTCGCCTCGGCGCCAAGGTCACCGGGGCCGCCGTCAAGAAAGACGGCGTGCACGTCAGCTACACCGACGCCAAGGGCGAGCAGTCGCTGGTGGTGGACAAGCTGGTGGTGGCGATAGGCAGGCGACCGTTCTCGGAAGGCCTGCTGGGCGAGGGCACGGGCGTCAAGCTCGATGAGCGCGGCTTCGTCACCGTGGATGATCACTGCCAGACCGGTGCCGAGAACACCTGGGCGGTGGGAGATTGCGTACGCGGACCCATGCTGGCGCACAAGGGCAAGGAAGAGGGTGTCTCTGTTGCCGATCGCATCGCTGGCCTGTACGCCGAGGTCAACTACAAGGTCATTCCCTCGGTCATCTACACCGCACCAGAAATCGCCTGGGTCGGGCAGACCGAAGAACAGGTGAAGGCCACGGGGCGGGCCTACAAGACCGGAAACTTTCCTTTCGCCGCCTCAGGTCGCGCGCGGGCGATGGAAGCCGGGGCAGGATTCTGCAAGCTGGTGGCCGACACCGAGACTGACGAGATCCTGGGCGTTCATATCATCGGCCCGATGGCCGGTGAATTGGTGGCCGAGGCGGTACTGGCCATGGAATATTCGGCCAGCAGCGAAGACCTGCAGCGCACCATCCACGCCCATCCCACGCTCTCTGAAGCGCTGCATGAAGCAGCACTGGCCGCAGACAAGCGCGCCATCGACTGCCTGAACAAGTAGGGCGCCGCCGGCGCGTGCGCCTCGCTAGTGACTGCGGCGCGCGCTGACCACATTGGCCAGCCCGGTGATGCGCGCCAGAAGCCGTGAGAGTTCCTGCAGGCCGCTGACCGATATCCTCAGGCTGATATCCGCAGTGCCATCCCCCGCATCGGTCTGGGTGAGCATCTGCTCGATGCTGACCTTCTCATCAGCCAGCAAGGCACTGATGTCACGCACCAGGCCGCGGCGATCCAGCGCGTGTATCTGCACGCTGACGGGAAAGCGGGCGTTCTCCTCACCTGACCAACCCACCTCCAGCAGCCGCTCGGGCGCGCGAAGGGCCAGGCGCTTGAGGTTCGGACAGGTCAGGCGATGGATCGTTACGCCGCGCCCAATGGTGACGTAGCCGGTGATCGGCTCGGGCGGCACAGGCCGGCAGCAGCGCGCGTAGGTCGAGAGCAGGTCGCCAATGCCCTGGACTTCCGAGGAACGAACCTTGGCGGCGTCCCTTGAGACGGGCGCGACTTTTTGCGGAGGCGGTGCTCGCTCGCGGATGCGGCGCTGGATGGCGCCGGCCACCTGCGAAAAGGTCAGGTCGCCGGCACCCAGCGCCAGGTAGAGATCTTCGCCACGTTCCAGGCCCAGGTCCTGCAACAATTCCGGCAGGTTGAAGCTGTCGTGCAGCCCGAGCCTGGCCATCTCAGCCTCAAACAGGCCGCGCCCCTCCTGGCGATTCTGGCCCTCGTCCTGGCGCTTGAACCAGGCCCGCACCTTGGCCCGACTGCGCGGTGAGGCGAGGTAGCCTTGCTGCTCGACCAGCCAGTCGCGACTGGGTTGGGAGACCTTGCCGTCAATGATCTCGACCACCTCGCCATTGGACAGCTGGAATTCCAGCGGCACGATACGGCCATTGACGCGCGCGCCGCGGCAGCGATGACCCAGCTCGGTATGCACGTGATAGGCAAAATCCAGCGGCGTCGCCCCGGAGGGCAGGTCAACCACTTCGCCGCGTGGCGTCAGCGCATAGACCCGGTCCTCGAACAGGTCGGCGCGCACGCGATCAAGGAAATCGCCCTCGGACTCGGCATCCCCCGCTGGGCTCAGGACCTCGCGCAACCACTCGATCTTGCGGTCATAGGCAGCGTCCTGCGCCCGGCCTTCCTTGTAGCGCCAGTGCGCGGCGACGCCGAGCTCGGCGTGGTCATGCATTTCACGCGTGCGGATCTGCACCTCCAGCGGCATGCCGCCTGGGCCAATGACCGCCGTGTGCAGCGAGCGATAAAGATTGTCCTTGGGGGTGGCGATGTAGTCGTCGAACTCACCGGGGATGTAGGGCCAGCGTCCATGTATGGCGCCGAGCGCGGCATAGCAGTCAGCCACCGTAGCGGCGATGACACGAATGGCGCGAATGTCGAAGACCTGGTCGAAGGCCAGGTTCTTGCGATCCATCTTTCGCCAGATGCTGTAGATGTGCTTGGGCCGCCCGGCGATATCGGCCTCGACCCCGACCTTAGCCAGCTCAGCGGCCACTTCGCTCTTCACCTGCACGATGTACTGCTCACGATCGGCGCGGCGCTCATTGAGCTGCGCGGCGATCTTGCGGTAGGCCTCGGCGTCGAGGTAGCGAAAGGCCAGGTCCTCCAGTTCCCACTTGAGTTGCCAGATGCCCAGGCGATTGGCCAGCGGCGCATAGACCTCGCGGGTTTCCCAAGCCAGGCGCAGGCGTTGCTCGGGCGCCAGCTCGCGGGCGCAGCGCATGGCATGGAGCTGCACCGCCAGTCGCACCAGCACCAGGCGCGGATCCGTGACCACGGCGAGCAGCATCTTGCGCAGCGTCTCTGCCTGTCCCGCCGACAGTGGCCGCTCGGGATTCCACTGACCTGACAGTTGCAGTCCACCGAGGCTGGCCAGGTGGCCGGCAAATCGCACTGCCTCGCCACCAAAGGCACGCTGTGCGGCAGCTTCGGAGATTGACTGCTCAGCCAGCAACGGGTGCAGCAGGGCGCCAGTCACCAGCAACTCATCTGCCTCGAGGCCGTCGACGATGCGTGCGACTTCAACGCCATGAACCAGGGTCGGCGAATCTTCTGCCGGTGCGCCGGGCACGCCCGAGAGCACCGTCAGCAATCTGGCGATGACGGGAGAATCAGCTCGGGTGTCGAAGTGCGTGGTTTTCATGGTGCGGCAGGGATGCCGGGCTTGCGGCAATACCGCTATCATATCGCCATGACCCGGATACGACTCCGCTGAAAACCCAAGGCAGCAGTTCTTTGCCTTTACGCAGCCGCCGCGTCCGCAGTTCCCGTCGCGGCGTTGCCGTTGCACCGACGGGCTGGCAGCCGGATGGCAGCCCGGTTCGTGTCCTGGGCCTGGACCCGGGTTCGCGCATTACCGGCTTTGGCGTGCTCGACATCAGCGCCAAGGGCGTGAGCTACGTCGCCAGTGGTTGCATCCGCGCCGGTGAGGGCGCCATGGACGGCCGCTTGCTGGCGATCTTCCGTCATGTCGGCGAGTTGATGGAGCAATACCAACCTGGCGAGGTTGCCATCGAAAGTGTCTTCATGCATCGCAACCCGGACAGTGCCCTGAAGCTTGGTCAGGCCCGTGGTGCCGCCCTGGTGGGCGCCTGTTCCAGTGGTGCTGCCATTTTTGAATATGCGCCGAGTGCCGTGAAGCAGGCCGTCACCGGCTCCGGGGCAGCAGACAAGCTGCAGGTGCAGGAGATGATCAAGACGCTTCTTGGCATCGCCGGCAAGCTCAGCGTGGATGCCTCTGACGCGCTGGCCATTGGCCTGTGCCATGCCAGCCACCGCGGCGCGGTGCTGCGGCAGTCGGCCAGGAGCAGGACATGATTGGCTACCTGCGCGGGCGGCTGGTGCGCAAGCAACCGCCTTCACTGGTGATGGATGTCGGCGGCATCGGCTACGACCTCGAAGCGCCGATGTCCACGTTCTACAAGCTGCCGGACGTAGGCGCAGAGCTGACCCTGCACACCCACCTGGTGGTGCGCGAGGATGCGCACTTGCTCTATGGCTTCGCCAGCGAGGACGAACGGCGCTTGTTTCGCGACCTGCTCAAGGTCTCAGGCGTGGGCCCGAAGATTGGCCTGGCGCTGCTGTCGGGCATCGATGTCAGCGGCTTCCTGCAGTGCATCGAGACCCAGGATGTGGAGCAGTTGGTGCGCATCCCGGGCATTGGCCGCAAGACCGCAGAGCGCCTGATTATTGAAATGCGCGACCGCGTTCGTGGCCTGGGCGAATTGTCGGCAACCATCAACGGGCCCGCTTCGATACAGTCGGAAGCGCAGGCGGCGCTGGTGGCACTGGGCTACAAGCCTGCGGAGGCTGCCAGGCTATTGAAGAATGCAGAAGGCGAGGGCCTCAGCACCGAGGAGTGGATCCGGCGCGCGCTGCAGGCCGCCGTACGCTAGGGGAATACCTTGATCGAGCAGGACCGAGTGACCACGGCAGTTGCCACGCGCGAGGATGAGGTCCTCGACCGCACGGTGCGCCCACGCCTGCTCAAGGACTATGTCGGCCAGACTGCGGTCAAGGCGCAGATGGAGATATTCATCGAGGCGGCCCGCCGTCGCGGTGAGGCGCTCGATCACGTGCTGATCTTCGGGCCGCCGGGCCTGGGCAAGACCACGCTCGCCAACATCGTGGCGCATGAACTCGGCGTCAACCTGCGCCAGACCTCCGGGCCGGTGCTGGAGCGCCCCGGTGACCTCGCAGCCATTCTCACCAACCTGCAGCCGCGCGACGTGCTGTTCGTTGACGAAATCCATCGCCTGAGTCCGATCGTCGAGGAGATCCTCTACCCGGCGCTGGAGGACTTCCAGATCGACATCATGATCGGTGAGGGGCCTGCCGCGCGTTCGATCAAGATCGACCTGCCACCCTTTACCCTGGTGGGCGCCACCACCCGCGCCGGGCTGCTCACTTCACCGCTGCGCGATCGCTTTGGCATCGTGCACCGGCTCGATTTCTACACCGTGGACGAACTGCAGGCCATTGTCATGCGCGCCGCCGGCATCCTTGGACTCAAGGCCGACGAGCGGGGTGCGCTCGGTATCGCCCAGCGCTCGCGCGGCACGCCGCGTATTGCCAATCGCTTGCTGCGGCGGGTGCGCGACTACGCCGAGGTGCGCGGCACCGGCGAGATCGACCTGGCAATGGCCGAGGCTGCGCTGGACATGCTCGAAGTCGACCGCGTGGGCTTCGATGTCCTCGACCGGCGCATGCTGATGGCCATCATCGACAAGTTCTCCGGCGGGCCGGTTGGCATCGAGAGCCTGTCCGCCGCCCTGGGCGAGGAACGCGGCACCCTGGAAGACGTGGTGGAGCCCTTCCTGATCCAGCAGGGCTTCCTCATGCGCACGGCGCGCGGGCGGGTCGCCACCCGCCACGCCTACCGTCATTTCGGCCTGGAGCCGCCCGCGGGCACCGAAAGCGGTGGCAGCTTCGAATTGTTCCGCGAATGAGCATGGACGGCGTCTTCACCTTCCCGGTGCGCGTGTATTGGGAAGATACCGACGCCGGCGGCGTGGTCTATTACGCCAATTACCTGCGATTCCTGGAGCGAGCCCGCAGCGAGTGGCTGCGCGCACTGGGCATCGACCAGGCCGCACTGGCGCGCGATGAACGCCTGCAGTTTGCCGTGGTCGAAGCGTCCATCCGTTATCACCAGCCGGCCGTGTTCGACGACCTGCTGGTGATCTCGGTGCGAGCCAGTGCCCGTGGCGGTGCCTCGGTGACCATGGAACAGGAGATTCATCGCGGCACGGCCAGCGGTGACTTGCTGGTCAGCGCGACGGTGCGGGCGGCCTGCATCGATTCGGATAGCCTTAAACCCAAGGCGCTGCCGGCGGCGCTGAAGAAGGAACTGCAAGGTGTTTGAGCAACATTCAGTACTGGATCTCGTCCTCAACGCCAGCCTGCCGGTGCAATTCGTCATCGCGCTGCTGCTGGCTGCCTCGGTCATGTCCTGGGGCATCATCCTGCAGAAGCGGCGACTGGTACGCGAAGCGTCTGCGCTGGCGGATCGTTTCGAGGGCAAGTTCTGGTCAGGCGGTGACCTGGCCAAGCTGTACCGCGAAATTGAGGCCCAGGGCGGTGCTGGCGTCGGCATGGAAAGCATCTTCGAGTCCGGGTTCAGCGAGTTCACCCGCCTGCGGGCGCAGTCCGGCATTGCCAGCGGCGAAATACTGGAAGGCGTACGACGCGCCATGCGCGTGGCGCAGCTGCGCGAGATTGATCGCCTGGAGCAGAGCCTGGCCACGCTGGCGACGGTGGGCTCCACCAGCCCCTACGTGGGCCTGTTTGGGACCGTCTGGGGGATCATGGGAGCTTTCCAGGGGCTTGGAAACGTCCAACAGGCGACCCTGGCCATGGTGGCACCGGGCATCGCCGAGGCACTGATCGCCACCGCCATCGGCCTGTTCGCCGCCATTCCGGCAGTCATCGCCTACAACCGCTTTGCCGATCGGGTGCAGCGCCTGGAGTTGCGCTACGACACCTTCATGGAAGAATTCTCCAGCCTGTTGCAGCGCCATGCCGCTGCGGCGCGGGGCAGCTGACATGCCGACCGGAGCTGGCAAGCGGCGGCTGATGGGCGAGATCAACGTCGTGCCCTATATCGACGTCATGCTGGTGCTGCTGATCATCTTCATGATCACCGCGCCTCTCCTGACCCAGGGCATCCAGGTCGAACTGCCCGATGCCAGTGCCGAGCCGCTTGATCCCAAGCTGCTGCAGGACCACGAACCCCTGGTGCTTTCCGTCGACCGGGAAGGGCGCTTTTACCTCAACATCGGCGACAACAAGGACAGCCCGCTGGACGAGGCCGAGGTCGGCAGGCGCGCAACCCTGGTGCTTTCACGTGACGAGCTGACACCGGTGCTGGTCAAGGCAGATGAACGCGTGCCTTATGGGCGGGTGGTTGAGGCGATGTCCCTCCTGCAGCAGGCCGGCGCCCGCAAGATCGGCTTCCTGACCGACCCGAAGGCGGTCAAGGCGCTGGAGGAGCTTGGGCGCAAGCGATGAGCACCGCCAGGTTCGCCAACGCCAGTCCCTACGGTTACTCGCTGGTGCTGCATGCGGGCCTGCTTGCCGTGCTGGCTTCCGGGCTGGTCCTGCCCAGGCATGAATCCCCGCCGGTGGCCCTGACCATCCAGGCCGCCGTTGTTGACCAGGCCCTGATCCAGGCGCTGGCCCAGCGCCGGCGTGAGGATGACCGCGCGCGTCGAGCGGCCGAGGAACAGCAACAACAACGCCAGGCCGAGCGTGAGCGCCAGCAGCAGGCTGAGCAGGAGGCCCAGGCCACACGCCAGCGTGAAAACGAACGCGTGAATGAACAGAAGCGGCAGGCCGAGGCCAGCGCCACCAAGGCGCGCCAGCAGGCCGAGCAGCAACAGTCCAGGGCCGCAGCCGAGCGCAAGCGCAGCGAACAGCAAGCCAAGGCGCGAAGCGAGGCCGAGGCGAAGCGCGCTACTGAGGATGCCAAGGCTCGCACCGCGCGAGAGTCCGACCTCAGGGCGCGGCTAGCCGCCGAGGAGCGCCGAACTTCGGCAGAAGCGGGCGGTCTGAAGGCGGAATACATTGCCAGGATCCAGGCGCATGTCGAACTGCGCTGGTTCAAGCCGCCAGGCGTACGCGCCGGCTTGCGCTGCCTGGTCAACGTGACACAGATTCCAGGTGGTGAGGTGGTTGAGGTGAAGATGGGTAGTTGCAACGCCACTGAGGCCGTGCGCCAATCCATCATCACCGCGATCCGCAATGCCTCGCCGCTGCCTTCGCCCCCGGATCCGACCCTGTTCGACCGCCAGGTCGAACTGTCATTTACCTCGGAGGACTAGGATGCGATTACTGCCTTGCCTTGGCGTGCTGGTGTTGTGGCTGGGCGCGACCCCGGCTCAGGCCCAGCTGAGCGTACAGATCACCCGTGGCATGGCCCAGGCCGTGCCCATCGCGATCGTGCCCTTTGGCTGGCAGCAGCCGGGCGCTGCCCCGTTTGACGTGGCCTCCATCGTCCAGGCTGATCTGGATCGCAGCGGGCGCTTCCAGGCCTATCCGCGTGCAGACATGCTGTCGTTCCCGCATTCCAGCGGTGAGGTGCAGGTCGCCGACTGGCGCTTGCTCAAGGTCGACTACGTGGTGGTGGGCAACCTGGTCACCGCTGGCACCCGACCAGTTCGAGATCCGCTACGAACTGGTGCAGGTCGCCACCGGCCAGCGCTTGCTGGGCCAGGCCATCCCGACCGAGCGCGGAGCGCTGAAGCTGGCCAGCCACCGGGTGGCCGATGCCATCCACGATCGAATTCTCGGTATGCGCGGTGCCTTTGCCACGCGCATCGCCTATGTGGCGGTCGACGGTCCCCTCACTGCGCGCAATTACCGACTGGTGGTTGCTGATTCCGATGGCGCCAACGAGCGGGTCGTGTACCAGTCGCCAGAGCCCATTCTTTCACCCAGCTGGTCACCCGACGCGAGCTACCTCGCCTATGTGTCCTTCCGTGGCGGCCTGCCGGGCGTCTATGTCCAGCACCTCAAGAGCGGCGACCAGGTGCGGGTGTCGGCACGCTCCGGCATCAATAGCGCGCCGGCATTTTCGCCCGACGGCAAGCAACTGGCGCTGACGCTGTCACGACGTGATGGCAATGTTGATATCTACCTGCTGACGCTGGCCACGCAGGATTTGCAAAGGCTGACGGATGACTCGGCCATTGAAACCGAGGCCGCCTGGGCACCCGATGGGCGTTCGATCTATTTCACCTCGGATCGATCCGGCAATCCGCAGGTCTACCGGGTCGGACTGGCGACGGGTGACCGGCCGCAACGCATCACCTTCGAGGGTGGCTACAACGCCAGGCCGCGGATTTCGCCGGATGGCCGGCAACTGGCCTTCGTGACGCTCGATCGTGGTGCCTACAAGATTGCGGCACAGGATACCGAGCGCGGCGGCCTGCGCGTATTGACCAGCGGTCGTCTGGACGAGTCGCCGTATTTCGCGCCCAATGGCGCCACGCTCATTTACGCCACCCGCGAAGGTGGCCGGGGCGTACTGGCCACAGTTTCCATTGATGGCCAGATCCACCAGCGCCTGGCATCGTCGTCAGGCCAGGTGCGTGAACCGGCCTGGTCGCCTTACCTGTTTTGAATGCGCGCGGCCAAGCGCACGCGGTTATGATTGAAGCGCGGTATTTCCAAGGAGTCCGTCCCATGCGTCTCATCCCACTCATTGCCATTGCCAGCAGCCTGCTGATGTTGGCGGGCTGCCCGAAGAAGCCCACCACGGTTCCGGGTGATTCCAGTGCGACTAGCGATACCTCGCAATCGTCCACGGCCGGCATGGGCAGTGGTGGCATGGGCGAGGCACGTACCCTGCCGGGCGCCACCGAAATGCCGGGAGAGGGGACCACAGGACCTGCTGGCGTGGCCACGGTCATCTACTTCGACTATGACAGCAGCGATGTCCGCGCCGAATTCGCCGCCGACATTGCCGCGCACGCCAAGTACCTCGGCGCCAACGGCAAGGCTGCCGTGCGCCTTGAAGGCCACACCGATGAGCGCGGTACGCGCGAATACAACATTGCCCTTGGCGAACGTCGCGCCCAGGCCGTGCGTCGTGCACTGCTGTTGCAGGGCAGCACCGACCCGCAGCTGGTGACCGTAAGCTACGGCGAGGAGCGCCCGGCCAGCGAGGGAACGGAGGAGTCAGCCTGGAGCCGCAACCGCCGGGTCGAGATCAGTTACGGACGCTGATGCCATGAAGGGACTCCTGCGCGCTTCTGCAATTGCCTTGCTGGCAATGTCGCTTGCTCCGGTCGCCGGTGCGGCATCGCGTGCTGAGCGTATCGAGGAGCTGGAGACCCAGGTGGCGACGCTGCAGCAGCAGGTGGGCGGCCTGCAGCAAAGGCTGGACAGCCAGGGCCTGCTGGAGATGTCGCGACGCATCGATGCCCTGCAGGAGGAGTCGCGCCGCCTGCGCGGTGAAGTCGAGCGCCTGCAGCACGAGCTGACCCAGGCCCGTGCACAGCAGCGTGAGCAGTACCTGGATCTTGATCGCCGGCTGCAGGTGCAGGAGCTTCAGCCGGCCACTGCACCCGCCGTTGATCCTCAGCTCGCCTACCAGTCGGCCTTCGACCAGTTGAAGCAGGCGCGCTATGACGAGGCCGCCATTGGCTTTCGCACCTTCCTCGACCTGCACGCGGGTCATGAGCTGGCGTCAAATGCGCAGTACTGGCTGGGTGAGGTCTACTACGTCAAGCGTGACTACCCGGCAGCCTTGACCGCATTCCAGGCCGTGTTGTCGCGCTACAGCAATGCGCGCAAGGCCCCGGATGCCATGCTCAAGGCCGGCTTCTGCCAGGACGAGATGAAGCAACCGGCGCTGGCCCGCGCCACGCTTGAGAAGTTGATCGCAGATTTCCCGGGCTCCACGGCCGCGACCGAAGCCAGCCAGCGCCTGCGCAAGCTCGCAGCCGAAGGGCGTTAGGCGGCAGCGTGGCACAGTCACACGCTGCGGATGTTGCAGCCACAGCAGCCATGCGACTCAAGATCACCGAGACCTTTGTTTCGCTGCAAGGCGAGGCAGATGCCGTGGGCTGGCCGACCTTCTTCATTCGCCTGACCGGCTGCCCGCTGCGTTGCCAGTACTGCGACACGGCTTATGCCTTCCATGGCGGCGAGTGGCGTGGGATTGATGAACTGCTCGGCGAAGCCAGGCAGGCGGGTACCCGCCATGTCTGTGTCACGGGCGGTGAGCCACTGGCGCAGAAGAACTGCCTGCCCTTGCTCGCGCGCCTTTGCGATGCGGGCCTGCAGGTGTCGCTGGAGACCAGTGGTGCGATCGATTCCAGTACCGTTGATGTGCGCGTTGCGCGCGTAATCGACGTCAAGACCCCGGGCTCCGGCGAGTCGGCGCGAAACCTCGCCAGCAACCTTGAGGGACTGCGCAACACTGACCAGCTGAAGTTCGTCCTGTGCGGGCGCGAGGACTATGACTGGGCCGCGGCCATGGTGAAGTCACAGGACCTGGCGTCTCGCTGCAGCGTGCTGTTTTCGCCCAGCCATGGCCAATTGGCTCCGGTAACGCTGGCGGACTGGATCATTGCGGACCGCCTGCCGGTGCGATTCCAGATGCAGCTGCACAAGGCGCTGTGGGGAGACGTCGCTGGACGCTGAACATCCTGCAGGCAGCAAGCCGCTGGCCGTGGTGCTGCTCTCCGGTGGACTGGATTCGGCCACGGTGCTGGCCATCGCGCGTGAGCAGGGCTATCGCTGCCTGGCGCTGAGTTTTGACTACGGCCAGCGCCACGGCGCGGAGCTGGTGGCTGCGGGCAGGATTGCCACGGCGCTTGCGGCGACCGAGCATCGCATCGTCAAGCTGGGCATTGGTGACTTCGGCGGCTCGGCGCTGACCGACGCCAGCATCGCCGTGCCGACAGCAGCCACCGAAGGCATCCCGGTCACATATGTGCCGGCACGCAACACGGTGTTTTTGGCCTACGCACTGGCCTGGGCCGAAGCCCGCGGCGCCAGGGACATCTTCATTGGTGCCAACGCCGTGGACTATTCCGGATACCCGGACTGCCGACCTGAATTCATCGCGGCCTTCGAGACGCTGGCGAATCTCGCCACGAAAAGTGGTGTGGAGCAGGGCGGCTGGAAGATCCACGCGCCACTGATGCGCTTGTCCAAGGCCGAGATCATCAAGCAAGGCATGGCGCTTGGCGTCGACTACGCCAGGACGGTGTCTTGCTACGACGCAGATTCCGATGGGCTGGCCTGTGGCCAGTGCGATTCCTGTCGCCTGCGCCAGGCTGGCTTTTCTGCCGCAGGCGTTGCCGACCCCACGCGCTACAGGTGAAGCAGGGGCCCGGCTCGGGTATCATTCGCGGCCACCTTCGGGGCCGTTAGCTCAGTGGTAGAGCAGTTGGCTTTTAACCAATTGGTCGATGGTTCGAACCCATCACGGCCCACCAAATCCTGATTCCTACAACGCCCGCTCATCCTTCTGCTCAAGCAAACGGCGCAGGAAACCCTGCATCGCGATGCGCGCGTCCTCTGCCGGCATCAGGCGTTGTTCTTCCATCAGGGCGGCCATCTCACGCAGGCTGCGCTCGCCATTGATCATCGCCAGCAGGAAGGCGTGAACCCGCGTCACCAGTGCCTGGTTGCGGATCTCCGGCAACAGTGGCACTGGCAGCTGGTCATTCAGCAGCCAGTCCGGTAGGGCGGGGGCTGCCATCACGGGCACGTCCGCAACTTTCCTGGCGCAGAAGGTCAGCACGCTTTCCTGGCGGGCGTGGCAACTGGCCGGCGAGGCCAGGTAGGGAATCTCGTCTTCACGTTTGCTCACTTGCTCAAAACCCGCACTCGGCAAGGCCTGCAGCAACTCTTCGCGATCCGGGCATTGCTCAAGCGGCAGGTTGTTGAACACCAGCGAGCCATGGTTCACCCACAAGCCGCCGGGCTTGAGCAGGCGATTGACCCGCGCCATCACCCGTTGTGCTGCCACACCGGAAACATCCACAAACCAGGGCGTGACCACCAGGTCGAAGCTCCCCGGCAGGAAGGGCGGCGCGTGGGCATCCCCACCCACCCAGACCAGGTTCTCCACCGCCGCGGGCGCGGCTAGCTTTCGCAGCACGGCGGCTGTGCTCGCCGACTTCGGCGCGATGGGGAATTCATACAACTCGGTTTCCCGCCCCTGGCTCGCGCGCATGGCGAGCAGCAGCAGCAGGGGATTGAAATCGAGACCGACGCTCAGCGCTGGCTCGAGCGAGCGGTGAAGGTCATAGGCCAGGCGCCCGGCGCCGGCGCCCAGCACCAGCATTCGTTCCGGCCGTGTCCCCTCCGGCAAGCTGCCGGTAACGATGGCAAGTGCCGCCGCGTTCTCGACCTCGCCCCAGTACCAGTCGCGATGAATATTGGCGTAGTAACTGCTGAGGCCCTGGCTCAGCGCCAGCGGCTGGCCCAAGGCCTGCTGCACCGGCAGTGCTTCCTGGCGTCCGGCCACACCCAGCGGCTTGAGTAACTCGGCCATGCGCAGTGCCTGATCTTCCAGCGCCAGCTGCATATGTTCCAGGCGCTGCCAGGCCGTGCTGCCCGAGGTGGTGCGCGCCTGGGCCTCACGATGGCGCTGGGCCTCGTGGCGATAGTGGCTCAGCAGGTGATGCAGGCGTCCGCGCCAGTCCGAAAGCGCCGCGCGCGGATCCGGGAACAGCCATGGGAAACCGGCCAGGTCAGCAAAGTCGATACGACAGGTCAGGCAGCTCTTGCCGACCAGCGGGGCCTCACAGGCCGGGCATGCCAGCAGTCCGGAGAGCAAATCGAGTGATGACATGGCGGCATCATGCCGCAAGCCGATGCCATTCGTCAGGGTAGGCGCAGGGGCAGCCGGACGTCATAATCGCCGCATGAACCTGCCTTTCGCCAATACGCCTGCCGACTATCGCAGCCGGTCCCTGGGACCTGGGACCATGATCCTGGAAGGCCGGGGCAGCGAGGGACCCGTGCGTATCCTGTTGCTTGGCTATCGCGGGCCTGTGCTTCCGAGCGCAATGGCAGCAGTCACGATTGCCAACATCGAGCCCGGCACCCCTGGTCAGCCGCGCTATCGGCTCAGCAGCCGTAATGGCAGCGTGGACTTCGATGCCGAGCGCATCGAGCACCAGGCTTTCCTGCCGACCCTGTTCGATGAATTGCACCGGCCCTTTGGGCTGCGTGAGCGCGATCGCCTTGTGGTGCGCATCCTGCTGGTCCTGCTGCGCTTGCCTGGCGGTGGACGCCTACTCAGGTTATGGCACGCCAGTCGCCAGCCCAAGCCGAGCAACGCATGAGTCAACAGGCATGGGTAGTACACAAGTTCGGCGGATCAAGCGTTGCGGATGCCGACTGCTTCCGCCGAGTCGCCGCAATCATTGAGGCCGACCCGCACCCGCGACTGGCGGTAGTGCTTTCGGCCTGCAAGGGTGTTACCGATCAGTTGCTGGCACTCACCGGTCATGCCGAGAAGGCCGAGCTGGATAGATGCCGTTCCTTGCTCGATCAGCTCAAGCTCAGGCACGCCTCGATAGCGGGTGAGCTGCTCAAGTCCGGCCCCGCAGCACCTTACCTGGCCCAGATGGAAGCGGACTGCGAGCACATCTGGCAAAGCCTGAAGACCGTGGCCCTGGTGCGCTCGGCCGGCCAGCCCATACGGGACCTGGTTGCCGGCTTTGGCGAAATCTGGTCCACGCGCTTGTTTGCCGCGTTCCTGTCGTCTCGAGAGCGCCGTCCTGGTGTGCGCTGGGTCGATGCCCGCGAACATGTGGTCATTGCCAATGGCTCGCTCGGTCCGGTGGTGCAGTGGCAGGCCTGCACTGAGCGCACCGCTGCCCTGGCTGCAGCGACCGATGCCGCCACGCTGGTCGTCACCGGTTTCATTGCCAGCGATGTGGAGGGACTGCACACCACACTGGGTCGCAACGGCAGCGATTTCTCGGCCTCCATCTTTGGCGCGCTGCTTGAAGCGGATGAAGTCATCATCTGGACCGACGTGGATGGCGTGCTGTCTGCCGATCCGCGCCAGGTGCCCGATGCCAAGGTCATCGACGCCCTGTCCTACGACGAAGCGATGGAGCTGGCGTATTTCGGCGCCAAGGTCCTGCACCCGCAGACCATGGCACCGGCGGTATCGCGCCGTATCCCGATTTCCATTCGCAACACCTTTGCGCCGTTTGCAGCAGGAACGCGCATCTGTGACAAGCCGCAGTCGACGCTGCAGGTCAAGGGTATCGCCAGCATCGAGGACATTGCCCTGGTCAACCTCGAGGGTGCCGGCATGATCGGCGTGCCCGGCACGGCCCAGCGCCTGTTTGGCGCGCTGTGCAACGCCAACATTTCCGTGATCCTGATCTCGCAAGGCAGTTCAGAGCACTCCATCTGCTTTGCCATACCAAGACAGCAGGCGCAGGCAGCCGAGCAAGTGGTGCGCCGGGCCTTCGCCCTGGAATTGCGCGAAGGCCAGATCCAGAGCGTTGGTGTCAGCCCCAGCTGCGCCATCATTGCCGTGGTCGGTGATGGCATGGCCGGCGCCCACGGCATCGCCGCCAAGGTCTTCAGTGCCCTGGGGCATGCCGCCGTCAACATCCGCGCGATTGCGCAGGGCGCCTCGGAGCGCAATATTTCCGCCGTCGTCGACAGCGCTGATGTCACCAAGGCGCTGCGCGCCGTGCACGCCAGCTTCTACCTGTCTCCGCACACCATTTCCCTGGGCGTGGTCGGCCCCGGTACGGTGGGCGCCGTGCTGCTGGAACAGCTGCACTCTCAAGCCGCGCGCCTGCGACAGACTGCGAACCTGGACCTGCGGGTGCGCGCCATTGCCACGTCGCGGCGCATGCTGCTGTCGGAGGCGGGCATCGATCTTGCGAACTGGCGCGAGGCCCTGGAGCGTGATGGCGAGGTGCTGGACATGACGCGCTTCACCCGCCATGTGGGTGCAGAGTTCCTGCCGCACAGGGTCATGATCGACTGCAGCGCCTCGCCGGTGGTTGCCGCCAACTACCCGGGCTGGTTCGGTGCCGGCATCCATGTGGTGACGCCGAACAAGAAGGCCAATAGCGCGGAGCTCGCGGACTACGAAGCCATGCAGGCGGCGCGGCGCCAGAGTGCTGCGCACTATTTCTATGAGGCCACCGTAGGCGCCGGCCTGCCCATCATCCAGACCCTGCGTGACCTGCGCGAAACTGGCGATGAAATCCAGCAGATCGAGGGCATCTTCTCCGGCACGCTGGCTTACCTGTTCAATGTCTTTGATGGCACGATGCCGTTCTCGAAGATTGTTGCTGATGCCCGCGCCAGGGGTTTCACCGAGCCCGATCCGCGTGATGACCTTTCAGGCATGGACGTGGCCCGCAAGCTGGTCATCCTCGGACGTGAGATGGGCCTGAGGCTGTCGCTGGAGGATGTCGAGGTCGAAAGCCTGGTACCTGCGGCGCTGCGTGCATGTACGGCCGAGGAGTTTCTTGGCCGACTGGGTGAGCATGATGCGGAAATGGCCGCGCGCGTACGACAGGCGAAGCAGGACCACAAGGTGCTGCGCTACGTCGCCAGGCTCAGCGGCACCGGCAGCGCGACGGTGAAGCTCGAAGCCCTGCCAGCGGAGCACTCATTCGCGCACATCGCCCTGACCGACAACGTCGTGCGCTTTGCCACGGCCCGTTATTGCGAGAATCCCCTGGTGGTGCAGGGGCCCGGTGCGGGACCGGCGGTCACCGCCGGTGGCGTGTTCAGCGACCTGCTGCGCCTGTGCTCCTTCCTCGGCGCGAGACTGTGACATGAGCTCGGGAAGATTTGCCCGGGCCTCGGCCTTTGCGCCTGCAACAGTGGGTAACGTCGCCGTTGGTTTTGACGTGCTGGGCCATAGCCTGGCGACCCTGGGCGATACTGTTACCGTGCGTCGCCAGGCGGGCGAGGGCGTCACCATCAAGGCGATTCGCGGCCTGGCCGAGGGCCTGCCACTCGATCCTGAGCAAAACACGGCAGGCCGCGCTTTGCAGTCGCTTTTGTCTGATGTGCAGCCGGGATTTGCCGTCGAGGTGGAAATCGACAAGGGCATCCCGCTGGCCTCGGGACTCGGTGGTTCGGCAGCCTCAGCAGTGGCTGCTGTCGTGGCCTGCAATGCCTTGCTGGAAAATGCCCTCGAGCCGCTGGACTTGCTGCGCCATGCCCTGGAAGGTGAAGCCGTCGCCAGCGGATCGCGTCACGTCGACAACGTGGCACCTGCACTCATGGGTGGTCTGGTACTTGCGCTTGGCGGTGCCCAACCGCGGATGTGCCGGATTCCGGTGCCAGCGCAGATTCGCGCGGTAGTCGTCCACCCGCATATGCAACTCTCCACCCGCGCCGCGCGCGAAATACTCCGTCGCGATGTGCCGCTGGTCACTGCAATACAGCAGTCTGCCAATCTCGCGGGCTTGATCAGCGGCTGCTTTTCCAACGACCTGGCCATGATTGGCGCTTCGCTGCAGGACGTCATGATTGAGCCGCAGCGCGCAGCCCTGATACCGGGATTTCACGCCGTCAAGGCAGCAGCGCTGGAGAAGGGGGCGCTCGGCTGCTCCATCTCAGGCGCCGGCCCGACCTTGTTTGCCTGGTGCCTGACCGAGCAGGCCAGTGCTGTCGCTCAGGCGATGGCCGGCGCATTCCAGGACCATGCCCTGCAAAGCGACCAGTGGATCTGTGCAATCGAGCCGCAAGGCGCCAGGGTGCTGTCAGCATCATGAAGTTCCACAGCACGCGTGATGCCGGCCAGGGCGTCGACCTGAGCAGCGCCTTGCTACAAGGCATAGCCGCCGATGGCGGTCTCTATGTCCCTGCAGCCATTCCGCGGCTGGCACCGACGAATCTGCCGAGTGGCAGCGGCCTGGCACCGCTTGCTGCCGCAGTCCTGGCGCCGTACTTCGAGGGCGACCAGCTGCAGTCGGCGCTGGAAGGCATCTGCGAGCGTGCGTTCAATTTCCCGGTCTGCCTGCGGCCCTTGCCTGATCCCGCCGGGCCGGTTTCCCTGCTGGAGCTATTCCATGGCCCGACCGCGGCCTTCAAGGATTTTGGTGCGCGTTTCCTCGCCGCCTGCCTGCAGCGCGTCGAGGCAGGTCCTGATGACCGACCCCTGACCATCCTGGTGGCCACCTCGGGCGACACCGGTGGCGCCGTGGCCGCAGCATTTCATCGGCAACCCGGCACCCGCGTGGTCATCCTGTTCCCGGCCGGCGCAGTCTCGCCGGTGCAGGAAATGCAGCTGACCTGCTGGGGCGACAACGTGATGAGCCTGGCTATCGAAGGAACGTTTGATGATTGCCAGGCGCTGGCCAAGGCCGCCTTCGCCGATGCGCAGTTGCGCGAGCAGCGCCGGCTGGGCTCGGCCAACAGCATCAACATCGGCCGCCTGCTGCCGCAGGCCGCTTACTTTGCCTGGGCCAGCCTGCGCATCTGGGCCAGCGAAGGCCGTCCTGCCAACTTCATCATTCCCTCAGGCAACCTCGGCCATGCCAGCGCCTGTGTGCTGGCGCGCAAGATGGGCCTGCCCATCGCAGAGATCGTGCTGGCGCACAACGCCAATCGTGCGGTTCCTGATTTCCTTGATACGGGAACATGGCAACCGGCGGCGGGAATCGCTACCATCGCCTCCGCCATGGACGTGGGCGACCCGAGTAACCTCGAACGCCTGCGCTACTGGTACCCGGATTTCGACGAACTGCGCGCCTCCCTGCGGGCCAGTTGGGCCACTGATGGCGAGATTCGCGCGTCCATACGCTCGACCTTCACGCGCTGCGGACAGGTGATCTGTCCGCATACGGGCGCTGCGGTCCATGCCCTGGGCGGGCTGTCCGCCGAGGAGCGCAAGGAAGGGCATTGGGTGGTGGTCGCGACCGCCCATCCGGCGAAGTTCGCGGAAATTGTCGAACCCCTGGTCGGACGTCCGCTGGAAGTGCCAGCGTCGCTGGCGGGGCTTGCCTCCCGACCCCGCCACAGCATTGTGCTACCGGCGAGTCTCGAGGACCTGAGAGAAAGGCTGCTGCAATCGTGATGACGGATGCCAATGTACCGATGTTGATCGCCGCAGCCCTGGTGCTGCTGGCCTTGCTGGCGCTGGCCTTGTCGGGCCCGCTGCGACGCTGGCGCTTTCGCCGCAGGCGCCGGCTGCTCGATCGTGCAGTGATGAATGCCGGCAGTGACTTCTTGCATGACATCGCCGTGCCGGACGGCGAGGGCGGTTGCCTGCACCTGGACTACCTGCTGCTGACCCATCGCGGCTTGCTGGTCATCGACCTGCGCGACGTCAAGGGCGTGGTGTTTGGCGGTGAGCACATGCGCGAATGGACCGTCATCAACGGCGTTGAGCGCTCCACCTTCCTCAATCCGCTGGAACCGCTTTACGACCGCATCGCCGCGCTGAAGGCGCTGGCAGCTGAGGTACCGGTGGATGGCCGCATCGTATTCACCGAGAGCGCCAGCTTCCCCAAGGGGCGCCCGCCGCTGGTGCTGATGCTCAATTCGCTCGCTGCGGAATTCCCGCTACAGGATCGCGCCGCCAGCAAGAACCTGACGACGCGATTCCGCGAACCCTGGGCAGCCCTCAAGCAGCAGTTGCAGCTGAGTCCGCACACCCGCCATTAGTCACACGCTCAGGCTGCGCCCTGCTTGTGGTGGGCCGCCAGCACCTGCGCCACGCAGGTGGTGACATGACGCGCGCAGGCCAGGTGCAGGAACTCATTCGGCCCATGGGCATTGGAATGAGGGCCCAGCACGCCGGTCACCAGGAACTGCGTTCCCGGGAAGCGCTCACCCAGCATGCCGATGAAGGGAATGCTGCCGCCGGTGCCCATGAACATGGCATCGCGGCCAAAGGTCCCGCGTGAAGCTTCATGCATGGCTTCTTCAAGCCACGCTGCCACTGGCGGCGCGTTCCAGCCAGCCAGCGAGGAACCAACATTGAACTTCACCCGCGCGCCATAGGGCGGGTTGGCTTCCAGCGCTCGCTTGACCGCATCTGCCGCAATTGCAGCATCCGTGCTCGGCGGCAGGCGGAAAGACAGCTTGAGGTCCAGGCGCGGCAGCAAGACATTGCCGGCGTTCTGCATGGCCGGCAGGCCATCGGCGCCCGTCACAGTAAGCGTCGGCCGCCAGGTGTTGTTGAGCACCAGTTCGTAGGGCGAATCGGTGATCGCGTGCGCGCCCTCGACGAAGGGCATCTTGCCGGCGATCTGGCTACCCAGCACCTTGGCCGCCGCCTTGGCCTGGCTGTGGCGGGCCTCGGGAATGCGGGCATGGAGTTCATCCAGCAACAGGTCGCCGGTGACGTCGTTCTCGACTCGCCCCAGCAAGCTGGCGCGCAATTCGAAACACGGAAGGCGCGACGCCGGTTCCGGCGCCGGAATGCACGCCCTCGGTGAGCACCTCGATCGACAGGTTGCCGACCAGGTTGCCGCGCAGCGAGGTGGTGCACCACAGCTGCTCGTAGTTGCCGCATTCGGCGTCGAGACAGACCACCAGGTCGGGCGTGCCGATGCGATCCGGCCAGCGCTTCCACGTAGAAGGGCAGGTCGAAGCTGCCGCTCTCCTCGCAGGCCTCGATCAGCACGACGCAGCGTGCATGCGGCACGCCCTGCGTCCTGCAACACACGGATCGCCGTCAGCGAGGAGAAGATGGCGTAACCGTCGTCGGCACCACCGCGGCCATAGAGCTTGCCGTCGCGGATCACCGGCTCCCAGGGCGAGAGGCCCTCCGCCCAACCGGTGAACTCCGGCTGCTTGTCCAGGTGGCCGTAGAGCAGGACCGTACCCGGGCCGGAGCCGGGGATTTCGCAGAACAACACCGGCGTGCGGCCCTTGAGGCGCTGGATCTCGACCTTCAGGCCCTTGATGTCCTGCGCCTTGCACCAGTCCGCCATCAGCTTGGCGGCCTTGTCCATGTGGCCATGGGCCTCCCACTCGGGATCGAACAGGGGCGACTTGTTGGGAATGCGTACGTAATCGCACAAGGCCGGGACGATGGACTCCGCGAATGCCTGGTCGACGAGGGTCTGTGCCTTTTTGAAGTCCATTATCTTTCCTTAAAACAATCTATTAAGTGTAATACTTGATACTTAACATTAGGTGTTGCCAACTTCAAGCTGGCGCCCGCTGGCCAATAGTTTAAGCGCAAAGAAGCGGCAGGCGTTGGCGGTGGTGGCCTCGGCTACGACTTCCTCGGGCTCCTTGCGGCAGCGCGCCACCGTCGCCAGCACCGCTGACAGGAAGGCCGGTTCGTTGCGACGATCTGCCGGTTTGGGACTGAGGGTGCGCGGCAACAGGTAAGGCCCGTCGCTTTCCAGCATCAGGCGATCGGCAGGAATCCTGCCCACCATCTTCTGCAGTTCCAGGCCGCGCCTTTCATCGCAGACCCAGCCGGTAATGCCGATATAGAGATCCAGCGCCAGGCAGGCCTCAAGCTCGCTCTCGCTGCCAGTAAAGCAGTGCAGCACCGCGCGCGGCAACTGCGGCAGGTAGTTGCCGAGGATGGCAATGAAATCGGCGTGGGCCTCCCGTGCGTGCAGGAACACCGGCAACTGGTGACGCACAGCCAGTTCAAGCTGTTGCTCGAAGGCGCGGCGCTGATCCGCCGGCGGCGAGTAGTTACGGTAGTAGTCCAGTCCGCACTCACCGGCAGCACAGACCCAGGGATCAGACATCAGGGCATCAAGTCGCGCCAGGGCCTCTGCACTGAGGTCGGTGGCGTGGTGTGGGTGCAGGCCGACCGTCGAGCGCAGCAACTGTGGCCACTGCTGGCACAGGGCAATGGCCTGCTCACTGCTCTCCACCGAGCTGCCGGTCACCACCATGGCGACCAGGCCGGCCTGGCGTGCGCGCTCGATCAGCTCGACGCGGTCGTGGTCAAAGCTGTCATGGGCAAGGTTAATGCCGATATCGATCAGGGCCGGAGGCTGCATCGGTTCCTGCAGTCGTGTGACAATGGTGCGCCGCAATGGCGGCGCCGGCATTCTAGCGAACTATTTCAACGGATTGACCCCATGACACTAGACACTGAAGCTCTCTCTGCCTTGCGCAAGGATTCAGGCGCCGAAGGCGAGCGTTACCAGACACTGCAGGCCCAGCGCCGCCGCCGCTGGCTGATGCTGGGCGCCGCCGCCATTGCAATCATCGTGGCCGTGCTGCTGCTGGGTCGCGAAGGCCCGCTGGAAGTAAGGCTGGCGACGGCGGAGGCGCCCACGGCAGGTGCGGGGCTTGCCGTACTCAATGCCTCGGGCTACGTCACCGCGCGACGCCTGGCTACCGTGTCGTCCAAGGCCACGGGCCGCATCAGCGAGGTGCTATTCGAGGAAGGCGCCAGCGTGACGAGTGGCCAGGTGCTGGCGCGGCTGGATCGCGCCACGGCACTGGCCCAGCAGGCCATTGCCCTGCGCCAGCGTGACGCCGCAGCCCGCGGACTGGCAGAAGTGGAAGTGCGACTCGCCGAGGCCCTGCGCCAACGTGATCGCGCTCGCGCGCTGCGTCCGGAGAACCTGGTCAGCCAGAGCGCCGTGGATATCGCCGAAGCGGAGGCCAGTGCACTGGCGGCGCGACTTGAGGCGGTGCGGGCCGAACTTGCCGTCGCCGAGGCGGCCGTGGGCCTGCGCAACCAGGACCTCGATGACCTGGTCATACGCGCGCCCTTTGCCGGCGTCATCGTCTCGAAGGATGCACAACCCGGTGAAATGGTCTCGCCAGTCTCGGCTGGCGGTGGTTTTACCCGCACTGGTATCGCCACCATCGTCGACCTGGATTCGCGCGAGATCGAGGTTGACGTCAACGAGGCCTATATCAACCGCGTATCCGACGGCCAGCGTGTCGAGGCCATCCTTGATGCCTATCCTGACCTGGTCCTGCCCGCCCATGTGTTGGCCATCGTCCCCACCGCGGATCGGCAAAAGGCCACGGTGCGGGTGCGCATCGACTTCGATCAGCTCGACCCGCGCATCCTCCCCGACATGGGCGTGAAGGTGCGCTTCTTCAACGACGATGCCGCACAGGCGCCGCAAGTACTGGTGCCGGCAGGCACGGTCGTGGAAGACGCCGGCTCGCAGTTCGTCTGGCAGGTCACCGATGAACGCGTGAGCAAGGTCGTAGTGCAAGCGGCGGAAGAACGCTCCGGCATGATGCCCATACAGTCCGGACTGGAAGCGGGCGCGGTCGTGGTGGTTGAACCACCCGAAGGCTTGCGGGAAGGCGACCGGGTCCGCGCCCGTCAAGAAGGCTAGGCGGCCATGACAGCGCCTGTCGTCCTGATCCGGGACCTGTGCAAGGAATTCCGTCGTGGCCCCGAGGTCATCCGGGTCCTGCAGAACCTGTCCATGGAAATCCCGGCGGGGGACTTTGTTGCCCTGATGGGGCCCTCCGGTTCCGGCAAGTCAACCCTGCTTAACCTGATTGGCGCGCTCGATCGGCCAACTTCTGGCGCCATAGAGGTGCAGGGCCTGGCGCTGCAGGATCTGACAGACGCCGCCCTGGCGCATTGGCGCGCCAGCAATGTCGGATTCATTTTCCAGATGTACAACTTGCTGCCGGTGCTGAGCGCCGAGCGCAACGTCGAGCTGCCACTGTTGCTGACCAAGCTGTCTGCTGCAGAGCGGCGCCACAAGGCACGCGCGGCGCTGGCACTGGTGGGGCTGGCTGATCGTACCGACCACCGGCCGGGCCAACTCTCTGGAGGCCAGGAACAGCGCGTCGGCATTGCCCGGGCTATCGTCACCGATCCAACCCTGTTGCTATGCGACGAACCCACCGGCGACCTTGATCGCAAGTCCGGCGACGAAGTGCTGGACCTGCTGCAGGCGCTGAATGAGCGTGGCAAGACCATTGTGATGGTCACCCATGATCCGCGCGCTGCCGAGCGCGCGCGACGCACGCTGCATCTGGACAAGGGCCAGCTGCAGCAGGCTCCCGGCTGATGTTCAAGTTCCTGCCACTGGTGTTTGCCAACCTGCGACGCCACCGGCTGCGCACGGCATTCACCCTCGGCTCCATCGTGGTGGCCTTCCTGATGTTTGGCCTGCTGGAGGCCATGCGCAACGCCTTCGATGCCGGCGCCACCATTGCCGGGCAGGACCGGCTGCTGACCCTGCACAAGGTGTCAATCGTGCGACCACTGCCGGAGAGCTATCGCAACCAGATCCGTCGCGTCGATGGCGTGGCCCTGGTCAGCGCCACGACCTGGTTCGGCGGCTTTTACCAGGACGAGCGTAATGTCATCCCGGTGTTTCCGGTGGACGGCGAGACCTACCTGCGCATCTACCCCGAGATACAGCTCGCCACCGGCGTGCGTGACAAATGGCTGGCGGACCGGCGTGGACTGCTGGTGGGGCGTGCCATGGCCGATCGCTTCGGCCTGAAACCCGGTCAGCAGATCCCGCTCACCTCCGGCATCTGGCGGCGCAACGATGGCACGGCCACCTGGGACTTCAGCATCACCGGCATCTATGACATCGCCGAGAACAAGGGCGACACGCTGGCCGCATTGATGCACCACGAGTACTTCAGCGAACCGCTGGGGCGTGGCAAGGGCCTGGTGGGCTGGTATGTGGTCAAGGTGCGCGACCCGGCCAAGGCGCCGGAAGTGGCGCGCGCCATCGACGAGACCTTTGCCAACTCTCCCTACGAAACCGCGACCTCGACAGAGAAGGCGCTGGCGCAGAGCTTCGCCAACCAGATTGGCAACATCGGCAAGATCCTCACCGGCGTGGTGGCTGCGGTGTTTTTCACCATGCTGCTGGTGACGGCCAATACCATGGGCCAGTCGGTCCGTGAGCGCACCTCCGAACTTGCCGTGCTCAAGACCCTGGGCTTCACCGGCATTGGCGTGACCGCACTGGTGCTGGCGGAGTCGCTGCTGCTGACTCTTCTGGGCGGTAGCCTGGGCATGGCGCTCGCATACCTTGTTTCCGAAGGCATGGGCGCCACCATCCGCCAGTACCTACCTGTGTTCTTCATACCCTGGCATACCACGATCACTGCCCTCGGCCTGATGGTGTTCATGGGGCTCGCCGCTGGTTACTGGCCAGCGCGACGCGCCATGCGCCTGCAGATCACCGATGCCCTGAGGGGAATCTGACGGGTGGCCGGCCATCCAATAGTTCGCCAGGTGTTCGCGGTGACCGCAATGAACCTGCGGTCGCTGCCGCAGCGTGCAGGCTCCGCGATGGTATCGGTGATCGGCATCGGTGGCGTGGTGGCCGTGCTGGTCGCGGTGCTGTCCATCAGCGAGGGCTTCCGCGCCACACTGGCACTGGCGGGTCGCGAAGACGTCGCCATCATCCTGCGCGGCGGCTCCGCAGACGAACTTTCCAGTGGCCTGACGCTGGCTGCGGCGAGGCATGTGGTGGACAGCCCCGGCATTGTGCAGGGAGCGGGCGGGCCGCTGGCCTCACCCGAGCTGTACGTGATCGTCGACGTGCCCATGCAAACCACCATGACACCGGCGAACGTGCCGTTTCGCGGCGTGGGCGCCAATGCCGCCGGCATACGCCGCGACTTTCGCATCATGCGGGGTCGATACCTGGAGCGTGGCCGCGGTGAAGTCATAGTCGGCAAGGCGGCTGCCAGCCAGTTTGCCGGACTCGAAGTCGGACGCGACCTGCGCTTCGGTCGAAATACCTGGAAGATCGTCGGCATTTTTGCTGACGGTGGCTCGGTCAGTGAATCCGAGATCTGGACCGATGCCAGCGAGCTGCAGGCCGCCTACAACCGCGGCACCTCATTCCAGTCAGTGCGCGTACGCCTGCCGGGACCCGGTCAAGTGGCGGCGCTGGAGAAACACCTGAAGGCTGACCCGCGCTTCAACCTGAGCTTGCGCACCGAGCGCCAGTTCTATGCAGACCAGTCCAGCATGCTGGTGGCCATCGTGCGCACCATGGGCACCCTGATCGCATTATTGATGGGCGCAGGTGCGGTATTCGCCGCGCTCAACACCATGTATGCCGCGGTGGCCACGCGCACGCGCGAGATTGCCACGCTGCGGGCGCTGGGCTTCAGTGGCTCACCGGTAGTCGCCTCGGTGCTGGTCGAGGCATTGCTGCTGGGCCTGGCCGGTGGCGTGCTGGGCGGCGCGGCGGCCTATTTTGGCTTCAACGGCTATCAGGCCAATACCATGAACTGGCAGAGCTTCAGCCAGGTCTCATTCGCCTTTGCCGTGACCCCCGGGATTCTTGTCACTGGGATCATTTACGCCATGGTGCTGGGACTGGTCGGCGGATTGCTGCCAGGCTTGCGCGCCGCGCGCCTGCCGATCATCACCGGCTTGCGGGAAATGTAGCGCGACGAACGGGCTAGTCCGGGCGCCAGCGAAAGCTGGCTGCCGCGAGTATCAAAAACAACGCCGACATGCCGGCCAGCACCAGCAGGCGCAGCCCGACATCGGCCAATCCGGCGCCGTCGAGCATGATGGCCCGGGCGGCGGTCAGCATGTGGGTCAGCGGCAGGATCTCGGCACCCATCTGCAACCAGCGCGGTGATCCTTCCAGGGAAAACCACACTCCAGACAGGAACATCATCGGCCAGGTCAGCAGGTTGATGACGCCACTGGCCAGCTCCTCGCTGGTGAATCGAGCCGCCACCAGGAAGCCCAGCGAGGTCATGGCGATCGCGCCGAGCACCGCGGTAAGAAACAAGAGCGCGAGGCTGCCGTCATTACGGAAGTCAATCATCCAGGCGAGCAGGGCATAGATCATGATGGTCACGCCCAGCGTCAGGCCCAGGCGCGAGAAGATCTGCGCTGCGCCGAATTCCGCCGCGGTCAGTGGCGTGGCATTGAGGCGGCGCAGGAAACCATTCTTGCGGTAACGCACCACCACAAAGCCAACGCCAAACAGGCAACTGAACATCATGTTCATGCCGAGGATGCCCGGCAGCAGGTAATCGACAAAGCGCACGGCGGCCCCGGTCACTGGCTGGCGCGTGGCCACGCCATTCGCAGACTCCAGCAGGAGCTTCTCGGCCAGGTAGCCCTTGGGACTGTCCTGGTTGACCCAGTAGCGAGGCGCTTCGCGCAGGTCCACCAGCAGATCCACCTGGTGGCGCTCAACCTTGCGTACCGTGGCATCGATGACCTCAGGTTCAACGCGATAAAAGCCAACGAACTTAGCTTCGAGGAAGGGATGCAACTCTGCCGTAAGCGCGGCATCCGGCGCCGCTATCACACCGACCTTGAACATCGGCCGGGCCTGCCCGCCCCAGATGAGGCCGAAGGCCAGCACCAGCACCAGTGGCAGCACCACATTGAAGGCGAGCGTCGAGCGATCGCGCAGGAATTCCAGGTTGCGCGCGTACAGCACAGCCCACAGTCGACGCATGTTCATGCGCGCAGCTCCTTGCCGGTCAACTCGAGGAACAGATCCTCAAGATTGCGAGGGCGCACCCGCAGGTGCTTCAACGGCACGCCATGGGCCATCAGCGTGCGTAGTGCACCTTCAACGTCGGCAGTCAGTATCTCGGCGCGGTCCTGGGTGTAAAGCACCGTCAGTGGCAGCGCGGACAGGTCGCCGCTGAGGTCCTCGCGCGGCAATTCCAGCACCACTTCCTCAAAGTGCTCCTTCAACAGGCGCGAGGGCGGTCCCTGGGCAATGATCCGCCCCTGATCCATGATCGCCACCACATCGCACAGCGAATAGGCCTCTTCCATGTAGTGGGTAGTCAGCAGGATGGTGCGCTGCTGGCCCTTGATGGTGGTGATCAGGTCCCAGAAATTGCGCCGGGCCTGCGGGTCCAGGCCGGTGGTGGGTTCGTCCAGGAATATGACCTGTGGGTCGTTGACCAGGGCCACCGCCAGCAATAGTCGCTGCAACTGGCCGCCAGAGAGCTTGCGATTATCGCGGTCAACGAACTGCTCCAGGGCACACATGGCAATGAGCTCGTCAATGTCGCGGCCCTGTGGATAGAGCTTGCGAAACATCACCAGGGTCTCGCGCACGCTGAGGAACTGCTGCAGCGCCGTGTGCTGGAACTGGATGCCGGCCTCGGCGCGAAAGCGTGCGCCCAGCGGCTCACCCCGGTACAGGATCGTCCCGGAGGTGGGCGGCGTGATGCCTTCCATCATCTCCACGGTGGTGGTCTTGCCAGCACCGTTGGGGCCGAGCAAGCCAAAACAGGTGCCCGGCTCGATGCGAAACGAAACACCATCGACGGCGCGTACGCCGGGGTATTCCTTGACCAGGTCTCGCACTTCAAGATCGGCGGGCATGGCATGTCCAGTGCAGTGGGAAGGGCAATGCTAACTGATCGATTGCGACGCCGCGGCTGGTATGATGCGCGCCGTGGCAAATAGCAACTTTCCCCACCTCCTGGCACCGCTGGACCTGGGCTTCACCACGCTGGCCAACCGTGTGGTCATGGGCTCGATGCACACGGGCCTGGAAGACCGCCGCGCCGACTACCCGAAGCTGGCCGCCTATTTCGCCGAGCGCGCCCGCGGTGAAGTGGGGCTGATCGTCACCGGCGGCATCGCACCCAATGCGGCGGGCTGGACCAAGCCCTTTGCCGGAACGCTGAGTGGCCGGCGTCACGTCGCGCGCCACCGCCTGATTACCGAGGCGGTCCACGATGCTGGCGGCAGCAAGATCTGCATGCAGATCCTGCATACCGGGCGCTATGCCTACCATCCCCTGGCCGTGGCCCCCTCCGAGGGCAAGGCGCCGATCTCGCCGTTCAAGCCGCGCGCGCTGTCAGCCCGGGGTATCGAGCGCCAGATCGACGCCTTCGTCCGCTGTGCCGTGCTGGCGCAGGAGGCCGGCTACGACGGCGTCGAGATCATGGGATCCGAGGGCTACCTCATCAACGAGTTCCTGGTCGCGCGCACCAACCGCCGCGACGACGCCTGGGGCGGATCCTGGGCCAATCGCATGCGCCTGCCGGTGGAGATCGTGCGCCGGACCCGCGCGGCGACGGGCCGCAACTTCATCCTCATCTATCGCCTGTCGATGCTCGACCTGGTCGAGGGCGGCAGCAGCTGGGATGAGGTTGTCGAGCTGGGCCAGGCGGTAGAGGCGGCCGGGGCCACCATCATCAACAGCGGTATCGGCTGGCACGAGGCACGCATCCCGACCATCGCCACCATGGTGCCGCGAGCGGCATTTACCTGGGTCACCCAGCGCCTGCGCGGCAAGGTCGGCATTCCGGTGGTGACCAGCAACCGCATCAACGATCCTGCCGTCGCTGAAGCCGGTGCTCGCCGCTGGCGATGCCGACCTGGTGTCCATGGCCCGGCCGCTGCTGGCCGATGCGGACTTCGTGCGCAAGGCGCGCGAGGGCCGGGCGGATGAGATCAACACCTGCATCGCCTGCAACCAGGCCTGCCTGGATCACGTGTTCGAGAACCAGGTCGCCAGCTGCCTGGTCAATCCGCGCGCCGGTCGCGAGACTGAACTGAACTATGTCCCGACCACTGCGCCCAGGCGTATCGCTGTCATTGGCGCGGGCCCAGCGGGACTGTCTGCCGCAACCACCGCCGCCGGCCGCGGCCACCACGTTACGTTGTATGAGGCTGCGGCGGAAATCGGCGGCCAGTTCAACATGGCCAAGCGCATCCCGGGCAAGGAAGAGTTCTACGAGACGCTGCGTTACTTCGGCCGGCAGATCGAACTTACCGGCGTGAAGCTGCGGCTGTCGCAGCGGGTCACGGCCGAACAATTGCTGGTCGGTCAATTTGACGAAATCATCCTTGCCAGTGGCGTGGTGCCGCGCAAGCTTTCCATTGAAGGCATCGACCACCCCAGCGTGCTGTCTTATGTCCAGGTCCTGCAGGGGCAACGCCCGGTCGGCCGGCGTGTGGCCATCATTGGCGCAGGCGGCATTGGCTTTGACGTTGCCGAGTTCCTGAGCCACGATCCGGCGCATCCGGCCAGCAGCCAGGACATTCCGGCATTCATGCGTGAGTGGGGCATCGACATGCAGCTTGCCAACCGCGGCGGCCTGACCGAAGCCGCTGACCTCGCCGCGGGCATGACGCGCGAGCTCTGGCTGCTGCAGAGAAAGCCCACACCGCCGGGACGCGATCTCGGCAAGACCACTGGCTGGGTGCATCGCCTGGCGCTGAAGCGCCGCGGCGTGCGCATGATCCCCGGGGTCAACTACCAGCGCATCGATGATGCCGGACTGCACATCGACACGCCCCAGGGCGCCCGCCTGCTTGAGGTCGACAACATCGTGGTCTGCGCCGGGCAGGAGACACAGCAGGAGCTGATGGCAGCACTCACCAGCGCCGGACGTACGCCGCACCTGATTGGCGGCTCGCGACTGGCGGGCGAACTTGATGCCAAGCGCGCCATCGACGAAGGTGCCAGGCTGGCCGCACGCCTATGAGCTCAGCCAGCAGCCTGCAACTCGGATTGCTCGAAGCGCCACTGGAGCAGGGCACCTGGCCGGTGCGAACCAGCCTGAAGGCGCGCCGACTGTCGGTGCGTGTCTTCCCCGGCGGTCGCGTGGACATCGTCGTTCCCATGGGTACGCGGCCGGCAACGGTGGAACGCTTTGTCGCCCATCACCGCTCCTGGATCGAGCGCAAGGTTAGTGAATTCCGTGCCCTGGCCGGTCTGGCGGGCGATGCCCTGCCCGAGGAGATCGTGTTCAATGCCAGTGGCAGGCGCATTGCGGTCAGTTGCGAGGCAGGCCTGGGGCCGGCGCGGTTACGCCACGACGACACAACGCTCTTGGTCACGGGCGACCTGACTCGCACCACCCACGTTCGTCACCTGCTGCAGCGCTGGGTGCTGCGCGAAGCCCATCGCTTGCTGGTGCCCTGGCTGGAACGCGAGGCCACTCGCAGTGGACTGACCTACCAACGCGCCCAGATCAGGCGCCAACGCACACGCTGGGGCAGCTGCTCGCGACGCGGCACCATCAGCCTCAATGCCTGCCTGCTGTTTCAGCCCGCTGAAGTCGTGCGCTACCTGTTGATCCACGAGCTGGCCCACACCCAGCACATGGATCACTCGCGGCGATTCTGGGACCTGGTCGCAAGCCATGAACCCGACTGGCGCCAGCTTGACCGGCAGCTGGCAGGCGGCTGGCGCGAAGTGCCAGGCTGGGTCCTGGGCTAAGCTCGACTTCCCCATGCGCTGGCTGCCCTATGCTGTTTTGGCAGTGGCACTGGTCGCGGTTTCCCATGGCGCCATCTTTGCGCGACTCGCTGACGCCGAACCCCTGGCGATAGCCGCCTGGCGCCTGGGCATTGCCTTCCTGGTGATCCTGCCGACCGCACTTGGCGCTGGCCGCGGAAGGATCGCCAGCACCCGACACGCACTGCTGGCCATGCTCGCCGGTGTCCTGCTGGCACTGCACTTCGCCACCTGGATCAGCTCCCTGGAATACACCAGCGTCGCGCGCAGTGTGTTGCTGGTCTGCACCGCACCGGTGTGGGTGGCGCTACTGCAATTCGTGATGGGGCAGGGCGTGCCCTCGCGCATCACCCTGGCCTCCCTGCTACTGGCATTGGCTGGCATTTACGTCATCGGGTCCGGGGCACTGGATGCGCCGGGCGCCCTGAAAGGCGACCTGTTGGCACTGGCCGGCGCCGTGGCGATGGCCGGCTACCTGTTGCTGGCACGCGAGGCGCAATCGACGCTGGGATTTCGCCAGTACTTGCTGTGTGCCTATGGCTCGGCTGCCGCCGTGCTGTGGCTTGCCGTTTTCGTTAGCGGAGTCCAGGTGACTGGGTTTGACGCCACCACCTGGGCCGCACTCGCCGGCATGGCGCTGGTCTCACAACTTGTTGGCCACAGTGGCTACAACTGGTCGCTGCGCCACCTCAACCCGGCATTCGTCGCGGTCGTGCTGCTGGGTGAGCCGGTGCTGGCCGCGCTACTGGCCTGGTTGTTGCTGGGCGAAACTCCAGAGACTCGCACCTATGCTGCGGCCTTGCTGATCCTGGCCGCCATCATCCTCGGTGCACGCGCGGCGCGGCGTGCCTGATCAGGACTGCGGCTGCGAGCGCAGCCGGCGTCGCTGCCACTGGGCGATGCGCCAGCCCAGCAGCACCGACAGCAGCAGCAAGTAGATCAACGGCTCGCGCAGGTCCGCCTTGACCTGCCAGTAGAAATGCACACAGCCAAGAATGGCCGCCGGGTAGACCAGTCGATGCAGGCTTTGCCAGCGGCGGCCGAGCCGGCGCATGGCGGCGGCGGTCGAGGTCGCCGCGAGTGGGATCAGCAAGAGCAGCGCTGCAAAACCCACGGTGATGAACGGCCGCTTGGCGATGTCTTCCAGCAATACCTGCCAATCGAGGCTCTGGTCTACCAGCAGGTAAAAGAGAAAGTGGCAGGCAACATAGAAGAACGCGTACAAGCCAAGCATGCGCCGCAGGCGAAGCAGCACCGCCCAGCCGCTCAGCACGCGCGCGGGCGTGATCACCAGGGTCAGCAGCAAGAGGCGCAAGCCCCAGATCCCCAGCGTGTCCTGGATTTCCTCCACCGGATTGGCGCCGAGGCTCAAGCGCTCGACACCGGCAATACCTGCCAGCAAGGCAATAAACGGCAACAAGCAAGCCAGGAAAAGCAGCGGCTTGATGACCCGCCGCATCCACATTGACGAATCCATGGGCGCTAGAAGTTCTTGGCCAGGTTCATGCCGCTGTAGAGGCTGGCAACCTGTTCTGCATAACCATTGAATGGCAGGGTGGGCTGGCGGCTGGTGAACGCGCCCTCGCCAATGCGGCGCTCGCGCTTCTGGCTCCAGCGTGGATGATCCACCGCCGGGTTCACGTTGGCGTAGAAGCCATACTCGCTGGGGGCTGAAATTTCCCAGCTGGTCCGTGGACGACGCTCGGTGAAACGGATGCCAACGATGGACTTGATGCTCTTGAAGCCATACTTCCACGGCACGACCAGGCGCAGAGGCGCGCCGTTCTGGTTGGGCAGCTGCTTGCCATAGAGACCCACGGCAAGGATCGCCAGTGGATTCATCGCCTCGTCCATGCGCAGGCCCTCAACATAGGGCCAGTCCAGCACAGACGAGCGTTGCCCGGGCATCTGCCGTTCATCCTTCAGGGTGGTGAATACCACATAGCGCGCCCGGGAGGTCGGCTTGAAGCGCCTGATCAGGTCGCCCAACGAAAATCCCACCCAGGGAATCACCATCGACCAGGCCTCGACACAGCGCAGCCGATAGATGCGTTCCTCCAGTGCATGCGGCTTGAGGATGTCATCGAGCAGGAAACGGCCCTTGACCTCGGCCTCACCATCAACGGTCACGAACCAGGGACGGGTGCGCAGGGTATGGGCGTAACGGGCCGGGTCGGACTTGCCGGTGCCAAACTCGTAGAAGTTGTTGTAGTGGGTGATGTCCTCGAAGGAGTTCATTTTCTCCATCGTGGAAAACCGGGCATTGCGCTGGTACTTGAGCTGCTCCACCAGCGTCACGCTCATCAGTTGCTGTGCCGCGGCCGGTACTGCCGCGAGGGCACCGGCGCTGGCCAGGCCGGCGAGCAGCCGGCGGCGATCCAGGTAAACGCTTTCCGGGGTGATTTCCGACGGGCGGATCTTCATGGCAATTTCTCCCTCGCCCAGTAGACCCGATCAACGCGGAAAATATTTCACCAATCGGCCTGCGCAATCCCCAGCGCTGCCGCCTGCCGACGCGCCGCCGCATTGGCATTCACCAGCAGGGGTGACTCCACCAGCCGCAGATGGGGAAGGTCCGAGGCGGCATTGCCGTAGGCACTGAACTTGGCCTGTGGATGCCGCGCGCGCAGCGCGCGCACCACCACCGCCTTGTGCTCGCCACGATGGTTTGGCGTGATCAGGCGGCCATCCAGGCGATCGCCATCCCAGGCCACGCCCGTGCAATGCACCTCACCAAATCCCAGGCGCTGGCCCAGTTCAGGCACGTAAAGATCCACGCTCGCCGACAGCAACACCAGCCAGTCACCGGCGCGGCGATGACGCTCGATGGCCGCCAGCGCACCCGGGCGTATCTGGTGCTGGCCGATGCCCTGGACGAATTCGCGGGTCCACTGGGCGACATCGTCGCGCAAGGTGCCGCCCATCAGACGCTGGATCAGGTCGGATTTCAGCGTGCCGCGGTTCTGGTGCAGCAGGAAGCGCATCAGGTCGAGCGGAAGTCCGAGGGTGCGCAGCGGCGCAGCCGCCGACTGGTTGATCCAGCCTTGGAGGTAGGGCAGCAGGGTGTCGCGGCGCGTCACCGTGCCGTCGAGGTCGAATATCGCAATGTGCTGTGGATTGTCCAAGGTTCAACTCACCTGCCGGTCGTGGCCCTGCCAATGAAGATCGCGCAGCTGGCGGCGCAGGACCTTGCCACTGGCGTTGCGCGGCAGCGCATCAACGAATTCGATTGCCGTGGGCAACTTGAAGCCGGCGATGTGCTTGCGCGCCTCGCTGCGTAAGGACTCCAGCGTCACTTCATGCCCGGTCCGCGCAACCACTACCGCCATTACCTTTTCACCCCAGTGCTCATCGGGAATACCGATGACCGCGACCTCGGCCACGCCGGAATGGGCGGCCAGTGCATTCTCCACCTCGGCAGGATAGACGTTCTCGCCACCGCTGATGATCATGTCCTTGAGGCGGTCGCGGATGAACAGGTAGCCATCCTCGTCCAGGTAGCCCGCATCTCCGGTATGCAGCCAGCCATCGCGCAGGGCCTCGCAGGTAGCGGTTGCGTTGCGAAAATAGCCACGCATCAGGATCGGTGAACGCACGACCACTTCGCCGGTCTCGCCCGGCGGCAGGCTCTCGCCATCTTCGCCGACGATCCGCATTTCGGAGCCGGCGTAGCTGCGGCCGCAGGAGCGCAGCTTGCCGAGCGCCGGAGCGTGGTCTTCATGCGCGAGGAAGCAGGACAAACCCAGGTTCTCGGTCATGCCGTAGAGTTGCGTCAGGCGGCAGCTGAACTTCGCGCGGACCTGGGCAAGCAGGGCCTCGGAGATGGGCGCTGCGCCGTAGCAGAGCTGTCTCAGTGAGCCAAGACTGGCCTGCTCAATCGCAGGGGCCGCCAGCAATGCGGCAATGACCGCCGGCGCCATGATGGTATCGGTGGCCTGTTCGCGCTCAATGAGTTCGAGGCAGGCCTGCGGTTCGAAGCGGCGCATTAGCACCACGCGGCCACCGGATTCCAGGGCAATCAGTGAGGTGCCCAGCGCCGCGATATGAAACAGCGGCATACAGGCCAGCATGACCGTATCGGAGTCGTAGCAGCCCCAACCGGCGCTCCTGCACATATCGCCCCAGTGCGACCAGGCACCCAGCGTATGGCAGGCGCCCTTGGGCTGGCCTGTCGTGCCACTGGTATAGAGCTGCAGCAGGTCATCGTCGGACGAGGGCAGGCATAGCAACGCCTGCGGGTCCGAGGAATCCCGCCAGTCGGTGTAGGCCGGCCAACTCGAGTGAGCGCCACCCAGCGAAATGAATTTCACGCCTTCCAGCGCTGGGGCAATGGACTCCAGCAGCGCGACATGGTCAGGCCCCACCAGCAGGAAAGGCATCCTGGCATCACGCACGATGTACTGGAGCTCGGGGCCGGCGAGGCGCGAATTGATGCCCACCGGCACGCAGGCCGCCTTGCAGATGCCGACCAGCGCCTCGATGAACTCAATCGAGTTGTGGTCAAGAAGCCCAATGCGCGTACCGCGTGGCAACCCGGCCTCAAGCAAGGCTGCTGCGACACGGTTGCTGGCTTCGGCCAGCTGCCGATAGCTTTGCCGGCGCGCCCCCAGGCTCAGGGCAATGGCATCGGGTTGAGACGCAGCGAATTGATCGATCGCCGTGACAAACGCTGTCACGGCGAACCGCCGGGCCCGTAGCGCCTCACCGCATCGCGCCGCGCCTGCGCAGCAGACTCAATCACGCAGCCAGTTGGCGCAACACGTAGTGCAGGATCCCGCCGTTGGCCATGTATTCCCATTCCTTGGGGGTATCCACGCGCACATTGACCTTGAAGGCCACCTTCTTGCCATCACTGCGGGTGGCCACTACGCCTGCCTGCTTTGAACCAACGTCCAGGCCCTCGAAGTCAAAGACCTCGCTGCCGTCAAAGCCCAGCGTTGCCGCCGTCTGGCCATCCGTGAATGTCAGCGGGAACACGCCCATGCCCACCAGGTTGGAGCGATGGATGCGCTCGAAGCTCTCGGCGATGACCGCCTTGATGCCCAGCAGGTTGGTGCCCTTGGCCGCCCAGTCACGTGACGAGCCGGTGCCGTATTCCTTGCCGGCGAGCACCACCAGTGGCGTACCGGCGGCGACATACTTCATCGCCGCGTCGTAGATCGACATCTGCTCGCCACCCGGCTGGTAGCGGGTGAGGCCGCCTTCAACGCCGGGCACCATCTGGTTCTTGATGCGCGTGTTGGCAAAGGTACCGCGCATCATCACCTCATGATTTCCACGGCGCGAACCATAGCTATTGAAGTCAGCCGGCGCGACCTTGTTGGCCTGCAGGTACTCGCCGGCCGGGCCGTCCTTCTTGATGGAGCCGGCGGGCGAAATGTGATCCGTGGTGATGGAATCGGCAAACACTGCCAGGCAGCGCGCGGCCTGGATGACAGGCAGTCCGGGCGCCGTCTTGCCCATACCGACGAAGTAGGGCGGATTCTGGATATAGGTGCTGCCCGCTTCCCAGCCATAGGTCTCGGAGGCTTCAACCTTGATGCCCTGCCAACGAGAATCACCGTCAAGGACATTGGCATAGGAAGCCTTGAACAGGTCGGCTGAAACCGATCGCGCGATGGCTTCCTGCACTTCTTTCTGGCTCGGCCAGATGTCCTTCAACATTACCGGCTTGCCTTCCTTGTCGGTTCCGATCGGCTCGCGGGTCAGGTCACAATCGATGGAGCCAGCAATGGCGTAGGCGACCACCAGAGGCGGCGAGGCGAGGTAATTCTGCCGCAGGTCCTGATGCACACGTCCCTCGAAATTGCGGTTGCCCGACAGCACCGAGGCCACCGACAGCTTGTTGTCGACAATAGCCTGGCTGATGGGCGGATTCAGCGGACCCGAATTGCCGATGCAAGTTGTGCAGCCGTAGCCCACCACGTGGAAGCCCAGTTTCTCCAGGTCCACCAACAAGCCTGCCTTGGTCAGGTAATCCGTCACCACCTTGGAGCCGGGTGCCAGCGAAGTCTTGACCCAGGGTGCGACGCCGAGGCCGCGTGCCGCAGCCTTGCGTGCCAGCAAGCCCGCCGCCACCATCACCGCGGGATTGGAAGTGTTGGTGCAGGAGGTAATCGCCGCGATCACCACCGCGCCATCCTTCAGGTCGAATTCGCGCCCGCCGTCCTTCACCTTTGCGGGACCGGCCGAGCGCCATTTGTCCTGGTCCTTGTCAAAGGCCCCGCGGAAAGTTTTTTGCATGTCGCCTAGCAACACGCGGTCCTGCGGACGCTTGGGGCCGGCCAGTGAAGACTGGATGGTCGACATGTCCAGTGTCAGCACATCGGTGTAACGCGCTTGTGGTGCACCGTCGACTCGCCACAAGCCCTGGGCCTTGGCGTACTCGCGCACCAGCGCGACCTGCTCATCGCTGCGACCGGAGAGTCGCAGGTAGCTCAGGGTCTCGTCGTCAATCGGGAATATGCCGCAGGTGGCGCCATACTCCGGTGCCATGTTGGCGATAGTCGCGCGATCAGCCAGCGGCAGGTGCGCCAGGCCATCGCCAAAGAACTCGACGAACTTCTCGACTACACCACGCTTGCGCAGCATCTCGGTGACGGTCAGGACCAGGTCAGTCGCAGTCGTGCCCTCCGGCAGCTGGCCGGTAAGCTTCACGCCAATGACTTCGGGAATCAGCATGGTCGAGGGCTGCCCAAGCATGGCCGCTTCCGCCTCGATGCCACCCACACCCCAGCCGAGCACGCCAACGCCATTGATCATGGTGGTGTGCGAATCGGTGCCCACCACGGTGTCAGGGTAGGCGCGGCCCTGGTCATCGACAAACACCACGCGGGCGAGGTACTCGAGGTTGACCTGGTGGACGATGCCCGTGTCCGGTGGCACCACCGTGAGGTTGTCAAACGCGGTCTGTCCCCAGCGCAGGAAGGAATAACGCTCCTTGTTGCGGGTGAACTCCAGCGCAGCGTTGAGATCCATCGCATTGGCCGAGCCATAGTGGTCAACCATCACCGAGTGATCAATGACCAGCTCGGATGGAATCAGCGGATTGATGCGACCCGGATCGCCGCCCAGTGCCTGCATGGCATCGCGCATCGCGGCCAGGTCCACCACGGCGGGTACGCCGGTGAAGTCCTGCATGATCACCCGTGCCGGCATGAAGGCCACTTCGCGCGGGGTCAGGTTCTTCGGATCAGCGGCAGCCAGGGCCGCAATGTCCTCGCGGGTGACCGAGACGCCGTCTTCATGGCGCAGCAGGTTTTCCAGGAGGATCTTCAGTGAATAGGGCAGGCCATCGGCGCCCAGGTCAGACAGGCGGGCCAGACTGAAAATCTCGTACTGCTTGTCGCCGACCTTCAGTGTGCTGCGTGCCTTGAAGCTGTCTTTCATCTTTCCTCCGGAAATCGCGGGCGCGGGGGTGAACCGGCGAATTATAGCTTCTGTGACGCCGCCGTTCCCGCGCTGTCGATGACACCACCCCCCAGGCACTCTTCTCCCTGGTAGAACACGGCGTACTGGCCGGGCGTGGCAGCCCAGACTGGCGCATCAAACTCGACCCGGGCCGCGGACTCGTCCAGCGTCACCTGGCAGGCCACATCGACTTGCCGATAGCGAACCTTGGCCGTGCAGCGAAATTGCGAAGCAGGGGCCTGGCCACGCACCCAGTGCAACTGGTTCGCGTACAAGCCCGACTGGAACAGGGCGGGGTGTTCATGGCCCTGGGCGACCTGCAGCACGTTTTTCTCCATCAGCTTACCGACCACGAACCAGGGTGCGTCATCGGCATTCTTGCGACCGCCAATGCCAAGCCCCGAGCGTTGCCCCAGCGTGTAGTACATCAGGCCGCGATGCTCACCAACGCGCCTGCCTTCCAGGTCCTCGATGATCCCGGGCCGCGCCGGCAGGTATTGCTCGAGGAACTGGCGAAACGGCCGCTCGCCAATGAAGCAGATCCCGGTGGAGTCCTTCTTGTCGTGGGTGGCCAGGCCGTGGCGACGGGCGCGCTCGCGCACCTCGGACTTTTGCAGCTCACCGATGGGAAACACCGTGGACTGGAAATCCGCGGCAGAGACTGCGTGCAAGAAATAGGTCTGGTCCTTGGCCCGGTCCTTCGCCCGCAGCAGGCTGCCGCCGGATCCGATGCGGGCATAGTGGCCGGTGGCAAAGACCTCCGCGCCGAGGCGGCGCGCATAGTCCAGGCAGGCGCCAAACTTGATCTCGCGGTTGCACAGCACGTCGGGGTTAGGCGTGCGCCCGGCAGCGTACTCGGCAAGGAAGTGGGCGAACACCGCGTCGCGGTATTCGCGCGCAAAGCTCACACGGTGCAGCGTGATGCCAAGGCGCTCGCAGACCTTGCGCGCGTCCTGGAAATCCTGCGCCGTGGTGCAGTAGCCGTCCTCATCCTCTTCCCAGTTGGCCATGAACAGGCCTTCCACCGGGTGACCCTGTTCCAGCAGGCACAGCGCCGCCACGGTCGAGTCAACGCCGCCGGACATGCCGACGATGTGCTTGCGGGACATGGCTCAGGTCCGGATAAGCAGCGAGGCATCCTCACCATCGAGGTGACTCAGCACGGACAGTGGATAGCGCGCACCGGCCAGGTAGTCCTCCAGGCAGCGCAGCACCAGCGGGCTGCGGATCTGCGCCTGGCGCTCAAGGAGCTCCGCGCGACTGAGCCAGTGCGTATCCAGGATGTCTTCGTCCAGGGCGAGGGCGTTATTGCGCTCGCCAACGGTACCGCTGAAGGCCACCCGCAGGAAACTGCGATTCAGGCCAGGCTTGCGCCACAGGTAAAAACCGGTGACGGCCAGCGGCGTGAAGAGGTGGCCGGTTTCCTCAAGCGTCTCGCGCACCACGGCCTCGACCAGGGACTCATGCGCCTCGAGATGCCCGGCCGGCTGGTTGAAGACTTCGCGGCGTGCCACGCGCTCGCGCACGAACAGGAAGCGGCCTTCTCGCTCCACAATCGCGGCAACAGTGACATCGGGGTTCAGTGCCATCGCGCCAGTATAGCGAGGGCAGTGCGGCAGGCGGTCAGAGGTGCTGCTGACGCAGCTCAGGCTCCGGTTCGCTGGCAATCCACACTTCGTCGAAGTGGTTCAGGTAACGACGGGCGACGGCCGCATCGTTGAGTTCGCAGATACCGTCCCAGCGCGCCGCTTGCAGGCGATAAACGATGGCACGGTCGTCCGCCACCAGGTAGGCCGACTGGTTGCTGCGATACTCGCGCTTCACGTGGCGAATCTCGATATGACTGGTGATGCGCCGCGCCAGGTGCACGAACTTGCTGTTCTCGTACATCATGCGCGCCGGGTCTGACAGCAGGACGCGCACCTTGGCATAGCTGCGCGCCAGGACCAGGCGCTTGACGGTCTCCAGGAACACCGGCTGGTCGTAGACCTGCGTCTCAAGGTCCGGGGTATACATGGTCAACAGACGAGAGGCAGCAGCAGCGACCTGTTGGGCCGCCAGGCGCGCCTCGTCCAGGGTCGAGATGATCGACCGGGTGGCGATGACATTCTGGGGCTGGCTCAACACCTTCTGTTCCCCTGCGTGACGCATTAACACGTGCGGTATTCCTGCCTCGTCGAAAATTTCGCCCTCAGTGCGGAACCCCAATTTTTCGTAGAAGGGCACCGCGTGCAGCTGCGCATGCAGGTAGAGGGTCTCCCGGCCGAGCCGGTAGCCCTCACGGATCAAGCGCTTGAGCAATGCTGCCCCGACGCCCTGACCGCGCATACCCGCTTTTACTGCCAGCCTGCCGATCTTACCGGCCGGTGTCAGCCTGCCAGTGCCAACTGGTTCACGGTTCAGGGTCGCCAAGGCGTGGTGGCTGACCAGATCCTCGTCGTCCCACTCCTCGGACTCCGGGATGTGCTGCTCGACGATGAACACCTCACGGCGCACCTTTTGCAGGGACGGGCGGTCCACACCCCAGGTGGTCAGCACTACCTTGATGTCGTCGACATAGCCCATCGGCTCACTCTCCGCGGGCCAGGCTGGCGGCCAGGCCCGTGTAGTCGGCAGGCGTCAGCGCCCGCAGGCGGTCACGAACCGCCTGTGGCAACTCGAGCCCGGAGATGAATTCCTGCAGCTGGGCCTGGTTGAGGGCACGGCCGCGCGAGAATGACTTCAATTTCTCATAGCCGTCCGGCACACCGTGAAAGCGCAGCACCATCTGCACGGCCTCGCCCAGCACTTCCCAGTGCTGCCCAAGATCATCCGCCATCTTCGCAGCATCGGCCTCGATCCTGGCCAGGCCGCGCAGCAGCGAGCGACTGGCAACGGTGCAGTGCCCCAGCGCTACGCCCAGGTTACGCATCACGGTGGAATCGCTCAGGTCGCGTTGCCAGCGCGACACCGGCAGCTTGTCAGCGAAGTGGCGCAACATCGCCGTGGCAAATCCAAGGTTGCCCTCGGCATTCTCGAAATCAATCGGGTTGACCTTGTGCGGCATGGTCGACGAGCCAACCTCGCCGTCCACCGGCCGCTGGCGAAAGTAACCCAGCGAAACATAGCCCCACAGGTCGCGGCACAGGTCGAGCTGGATGGTGTTGCAGCGCGCCAGCGCATCGCAGTAGTCGGCGATCCAGTCATGCGGCTCGATCTGCGTGGTCAGCGGGTTTTGTTCCAGCCCCAGCGACTCGATGAATTCCTGGGTCAGCGTCGGCCAGTCCACCGCAGGACAGGCCACCACATGCGCGTTGTAATTACCCACGGCACCATTGAGCTTGCCCAGCACGGCAACGCGGGAGAATCCCTCGCTCGCCCGCGCAAGGCGCAGCGCCACGTTGGCCATTTCCTTGCCGAGTGTGGTCGGCGAGGCAGCCTGACCATGGGTACGCGACAACATCGCCAGGTTCGCGTGCTCATGCGCCATTTGTGACAGCGCATCAGTCAGCTGGCCGTGCAAGGGAAGCAGGATGCTGCGCCGCGCCTCGTCCAGCATCAGGGCGTAGCTCAGGTTGTTGATGTCCTCAGAGGTGCAGGCGAAGTGCACCATCTCCAGCAGGGCAGGTGGGGCAGCTACGGCAGCGAGTTGCTCGCGCACGAAATATTCCACTGCCTTGACGTCGTGGCGCGTGGTGGCTTCCAGGGCCTTCACCCGGGCCACCCCCTTGTCATCAAGTCCTGCCTGCAATTCCACCAGGCAGGCGCGGACTGCGGGGGCCAGCTTGACCAGCGTCGGGAAGTGCGGCGATGCCGCCAGCTGCAGCAGCCAGGCGGCCTCCACCCGCACGCGGTGGCGGATCAGCGCGGCCTCACTGAACAAGCTGGCCAGATCGGCGCACAGGCCTGCATAGCGGCCATCCAGAGGCGAAAGGGCGTAGTAGCGTGAATCGGTCATCAGTGCGGGTCCGGATGATAGACTCGCCATGTTACCCGAAGGGATTCCCGCCGCCGACCTCACCGGCCGAAGGCGCATTTTTTTCCTGCCAGGCAGGCGAGTACCCGTGAACCGTCGAGACCAGCCACCGACCAAGCCCATCGCATTCCCGGAGCCACATCTGTTGCCGGTGGCCCTGTTGCGCGAGCGACTGCGCGGCTGCCTGACCCTGGGTGACTGCCCGGGCGAGGAATTGCGTATCGGGCCATTTTCGCTGAGCTCAACGCCCCGGTTGCGCCATATGCTGCCGACCAACCCAACCCCCGCCGCAGTGCTGATCCCCCTGATCGACCATGCCGACGAGTTGACGGTGTTGCTGACCCATCGCGCCACCGACTTGAAGCATCACCCCGGGCAGATTTCCTTTCCAGGAGGTCGCCTGGAGCCTGATGACATCGACGCCGTCGCTGCCGCCTTGCGCGAGACCGAGGAGGAGATCGGCCTGCCTCGTCATCAAATCGAGGTGCTCGGCCGCTTGCCCGACCATGTGGTCATCACCGGCTATCGGGTGACACCGATCGTGGCGCTGGTGCGCCCGGGCTTCGATCTGAAGCTTGACCCTATGGAAGTCGCCGCCACTTTCGAGGCGCCCTTGCGCCATTTGCTCGACCCCGCCACCCATGCCAGGCGTGTGCGCCAGGTCGGCGGCGAAGACTTCGTCACCTACGACCTGCCCTGGCAGGGTTTCAACATCTGGGGCGCAACAGCGGGAATGCTGCTGACCCTGCGCGAATTCCTTGGCGGGCATCCCCTGCATGTCGATTGACCGCTTGCTGGAAATCATGCGCCAGCTTCGCGACCCCAAACGCGGCTGCCCCTGGGACCTGGAGCAGGACTTCAGCACCATTGCGCCGCATACGCTGGAGGAAGCCTACGAGGTCACCGATGCCATCGAGCGCGGTGACATGCCCGGCCTGCAGGATGAATTGGGCGACCTGCTGTTCCAGGTGGTTTTCCACGCCAGGCTCGCCGAGGAACAGGGCCTGTTCGATTTTGACGGCGTGGCACGCTCCATTTGCGACAAGCTCGAGCGGCGCCACCCGCACGTGTTTGGCGATGCCGTCATTGCCGATGCCGAGGAACAGACCGAGGCCTGGGAACGCTACAAGGCCGACGAGCGCAAGAGTGCAGGCAAGGGAGCAGGCGCCCTGGCCGGGGTCCCGGTTGGGCTGCCGGCCCTGACCCGTGCGGCCAAGCTCGGCAAGCGCGCCGCCCAGGTGGGTTTTGACTGGCCGGAAGCCGCAGGCGCGCGCGCCAAGATCAGTGAGGAACTGGGCGAGCTGGACCAGGCCGTGGCCGATCCGCTCGATGTCGCCGGAAAGCAGGGTGAACTGGGCGACCTGCTGTTTGCCGTAGTCAACTACGCCAGGCACCTCGGCATAGATCCGGAGACTGCATTGCGCGAGTCCAACCAGCGGTTTGCCAGTCGTTTTGCCGAGGTGGAACGCCGCCTGGCGGCAGATGGCCAGACCCCGCAGCAAGCCAGCCTCGATAGCCTGGAAGCCCATTGGCAGGCCGCCAAGGCGACCCTCAAGGCGGGGCAGGGCAGCTGATATTCAGGACGGGTTCAGTTGCTGGCGCCTAGATTGTCGACGTGACCCCGTCCGGCGGTCACCCTACGAGCGAAGTACCCGGCATGCACTACAATGGCCCGATGATTTTCCGGAAACTTTCCGCAGTGTTACTGGCCATCCTGGCCCTGGCCGCAATGCCGTCCCAGGCCGAACGCCCGGGAAGTGCCCGCGCCTACAGCGAACAGGCACTGAGCCTGGATGAAGCCGTAGCCCAGGCTGAACGTCGCTACAGCGCCCGTGCCGTCAAGGCCGAGAGCAAGAAGCGCGGGGAGCGCAGCGTCTACCGCATCCGGCTGCTCGCCGCTGATGGCCGGGTCTTCGATGTCACCGTGGACGCCGAAACCGGCGCCGAGCGCTAGGTCCCTGACAATGCGCCTGCTGGTCATCGAGGACGAACCCGCACTGCGCGAAGGCCTGGCCCAGCAATTTCGTGCCGCGGGATTCGCCGTTGACCTCGCTGGCGATGGCGTCGAGGGCGAGTACGGCGGGTTGGAGTTCCCCATCGACATCGCCGTCGTTGATCTCGGCCTGCCGGGTAAGTCGGGCCTGGATGCCATTCGCGCCTGGCGCAAGGCTGGCAAGGCGTTTCCGGTGCTGATCCTCACCGCCCGCGACAGTTGGCAGGAAAAGGTCTCCGGCCTCGATGCCGGGGCCGATGACTACGTCACCAAGCCCTTCCAGTTCGAGGAAGTGCTGGCGCGTGTGCAGGCCCTGCTGCGCCGCTCGGGCGGCTGGTCGCAACCGATGCTGACGGCGGGCGAGATCCAGTTGGACACGCGCGGCCAACAGGTGCGCGTCGGCGGCGAGGCCGTTGACTTGACCGCCTTCGAGTACCGGCTGCTGGAGTACCTGATGCTGCGCGCCGGCGAGGTCATCTCGAAGACTGAACTGACCGAAAAACTCTACGAACAGGATTTCGAACGCGACAGCAACACCATCGAGGTGTTCATCGGCCGCCTGCGCCGCAAGCTGGACCCCGACGGCCAGCGACAGCCCATCGAGACCTTGCGCGGACGCGGCTACAGGATTGCCCGCGACGCTGCGTGAGCGGCCATAGCCTGTCGTTGAAGTTTCGCCTGCTGGCCGCGCTGGCCTTGCTGCTGCTGATCGCAGCAGCAGTCGCCGCTGTGGGCCTGGATGCGCTTTATCGCGATCTAGGCCTGCGCGCGCGCCAGGACGTACTGGACGCGCAGATCATCGCCCTCATTGCCACCGCCGAACTCGACGATGCCGGTGGTCTGGCCCCGGATAGCCTGGGTGAAGCCCGCCTGTCCACACCCGGCTCAGGCCTTTTTGCCGAGATCCTGGCGCCGAATGGCCAGCTCAGCTGGCGTTCGCCCTCAATCGTTGGCAGCGGCCTGCAATTGCAGGCCCAGCCCGAGCCCGGTGAGCGTTTGTTCGAGCACACCCTCCTGCCGGATGGCACGCGAATCCTGGCGCTGTCCCTCGGTGTGCGCTGGGGCATCGGCGCGGCCGAGCACAATTTTGTATTCCGCGCCGCGGAAAGCCTCGAGCCTTACTTCGAGGAGTTGGCCAGCGTGCGCGCCGCACTGCTTACCGGTGGCGTGGTGATTTCGCTGGTGTTGCTGGGTGGGCTGGCCTTTGCGCTGCAGCTTGCGCTGCAGCCGCTGCGCCGGCTGGAACATGAGATTGGCGAAGCCGAGGCAGGACATCGTGAGCTGCTCGGCAGTGCCTGGCCACGCGAACTGGCCGGCGTCACCAGCAATCTCAATGCCCTGCTGGCCGGGGAGCGCAAGCGACTGGCGCGCTCGCGCACCACGCTTGGCAACCTGGCCCACAGCCTGAAGACACCCCTGGCCGCGCTGCGCAGTCTGATTGAACATTCCACCGCCGACGAACGTGCGCGTTTGCTGCCACAACTCGATCGCATGCAGACCATCGTGCAGCACCAGCTCAAGCGCGCAGTATTCGGCGGGGGCGGCGCTACCCTTGCCGACCTGCAACTGGCCGAACCGCTGGAACAGCTACGCCAGGCCCTGCTCAAGGTTTACGCCGACAAGGGCGTGGATTGCGTCCTGCACATGGCCCCTGGCGTCGCCTATCCGGTGGAGGCCGCCGACTTCCTCGAACTGGCCGGCAACCTCATGGACAACGCCTTCAAGTACTGCCGCGGGCGCGTAGAAATTCGCGCCATGCCCTGGACGGCCGCCGAGTGGCGCCGACCGGGCTTGCTGCTTGACGTGGAGGATGATGGCCGCGGCATTGACGCCGCTGAGCGCGCCCGGGTCCTCGAGCGCGGAGTGCGTGCCGACGAGTCAGTCGATGGCCAGGGCATTGGCCTGTCGGTGGGGCGCGAGATTGCTGCCGGGCTTTCAGGTCGCCTGGAAATCAGCGACAGCTTGCTTGGCGGTGCCCGCATCAGCATTCGCCTGCCGGGTCGCTGATGCTGCTGGCGGACCAGCGGCGCATCGCCGCACTCGAACTCAAGCTGCAGCAACGCGAAGCGGCTGGGCGCCCCGGCGGTCGCGAACGCTCGGCCTTGCAGCGCGTCCGCGCCGAGGCCGAAGCCAGTGCTGCGCGGCGCCTCGCCAGCGTGCCTGCGCTCAACTACCCCGGCGAACTGCCAGTCAGTGCGCGGATCGACGAGATCCGCCGGGCGATCGAGGCTAATCAGGTCATCATCGTTTGCGGCGACACTGGTTCCGGCAAGACCACCCAGCTGCCCAAGGCCTGCCTGCAGGCGGGTCGTGGCCAGGCCGGCTTGATCGGCCATGCGCAACCGCGACGTATTGCCGCACGCGCGGTGGCTGCGCGCCTGGCAGATGAGCTGGGCGTGGCGCCCGGCACCACCGTGGGCTTCAAGATCCGCCTGGCCGAATCCGGCAATGACGACAGCCTGATTCGCGTCATGACCGATGGCATCCTGCTGGCCGAGATCCAGGGCGACCCCGAGCTGCTGCGCTATGACACGATCATCATTGACGAGGCGCATGAGCGCAGCCTCAACATCGATTTCCTGCTGGGCTACCTGAAACGGCTGCTGCCACGCCGGCCGGACCTCAGGGTGATCATCACCTCTGCCACCATTGATCCGCAGGGCTTCTCGCGATTCTTTGATGCTGCCCCGGTCATCGAAGTCTCGGGTCGCAGCTACCCGATCGAAACCCGCTTCCGCCCCCTGGGCGCCGATGAGGACGACGACCTCGATCCCGGCCTGATCCCCGGCATCGCCGCCGCACTGGACGAACTAGCCAGCGATTCCGCGACGCGCGGCGACGTGCTGGTGTTCCTGCCAGGCGAGCGCGAGATCCGCGACACGGCCGAGTACCTCTCCGGACGCAGCCAGGCGCTGGAGATATTGCCGCTGTATTCCCGGCTGGGCTGGGCTGAGCAACAGAAGATCTTTGCTCGCGGCGCACGTCGACGCGTGGTGCTGACCACCAACGTGGCGGAGACTTCCATCACCGTGCCGGGCATCACCGCAGTGATTGATTCCGGCCTCGCCCGCATTGGCCGCTACAGTCCGCGCAGCAAGATCCTGCGCCTGCCCATCGAGCCGATTTCACAGGCCAGTGCCGAGCAGCGCAAGGGCCGCTGCGGCCGGGTGGGGCCGGGCGTGTGCATCCGCCTCTATGCCGAGGAGGACTTCAACAATCGCGAGGCATTCACCCCGCCGGAAGTCCTGCGCACCAACCTCGCGCGGGTCATCCTGCAGATGGAAGTCCTCGGCCTGGGCGCGCTGGAGGAATTCCCGTTCCTGGACCCGCCGGATCATCGCCTGATCAGCGATGGCTACCGCTTGCTGGTCGAGCTGGAAGCGCTGGATGAGGACCGCCGCCTGACCGCACTCGGGCGCAACATGGCACGCCTGCCGGTCGACCCACGCCTGGCGCGCATGCTGACCGAGGCGCCACGCCATGCTGCGCTGGCGGAAATGCTCACCCTGGTGGCTTTCCTCTCCATCCAGGATCCGCGCGAGCGTCCGGCCGGCATGCAACAGGCGGCCGATGAAAAGCACGCCCAGTTTGCCGATGCACGCTCGGACTACAACACGCTGCTGAAGCTGTGGGCTGCCTGGCGTGAGACCCGCAAGGACAAGTCCAGCAACCAGGCCCGGCGCTGGTGCCGCGAGCAATTCCTTTCGGCGCTGCGCATGCGTGAATGGGATGAGCTGCGCGCACAGCTGCGCCAGATCACCCAGGAGTTGGGCTGGCGCGAAGGAACGACGACGGCCAGCGAGGAGGGCATTCATCGCTCCGTGCTCAGCGGCCTGCTGGGCGCCATCGGTGAGCGAACGGAGCAGGGTGACTACCTGGGCCCACGCGGAATGCGTTTCACGGTTGCACCCGGCACTGCCGTTCGCAAGCAGGCTCCCCGCTGGATCATGGCCGGATCCATCGTCGAGACCAGTCGCGTGTATGCGCGACTCGTCGCTGCCATCGAACCGGCCTGGATCGAGGCTGCCGCGCATCACCTGGTCAAGCGCAGCTACAGCGAGCCTGAATGGCAGCCCGAGCGCGGCATGGTCTCGGCGCTGGAAACAGTCAGCCTGTATGGACTGATCCTGTCGGCGGGAAGGCGCGTCAACTTCGGCCTGGTGGAGCCTGCCGCGGCACGCGAGATCTTCGTGCGCGAGGCCCTGCTCCACGAACGCTGCCAGCTGCAGGGCCGTTTCCGCGCCGCCAACCTGCGCACCCGCCAGCGCCTTGAGGCGGCAGAGGCCAGGCTGCGGCGACGCGGCGACCTGCTTGATGAAGAACGGGTCATGGCCTGGTTCCTGGCGAGGGTTCCGGCTGCGGTGCATGACCTGCGCGGCTTCGAGCGCTGGCGACGTGAGGCTGAGGTGCCGGGCTGGCTGGAATATTCCGCGGACGACATTGTCCCGCCCGATGTCATCTGGCCTGACGCCGCGCAGTTTCCAGGGCACTGGTCGCTCGCTGACCAGGCGCTTCGCTTGCGCTATCGCTTTGATCCAGAGGATGCGCAGGATGGCGCAACACTGGAAGTGCCCCTGCCGCTGCTCGGCGCGCTCAACAGTCGCGACATTGACTGGTGGATTCCGGGCTGGCGCCATGAACGGCTCACCGACATGATTCGTGGACTTCCAAAGCCCGTGCGCCGGCGCCTGGTGCCGGCACCGGAAACGGCCGCTGCCTGCCTCGCTGCATTGCCCGCCACGGGTCCATTCCTTGAGCAGGTTGCAGCCTGGTTGAGCCAGCACGGGACCGTGGAAGTCAGCGCCGATGAGCTTCGTGCTGTGGGCTTGGCGCCCTGGCTGACGCCGGGATTCACCGTCATCGACGGCCAGGGTCGGCCACTGGGCCAAGGCCGCGACCTGGCACAGCTACAGCATCAGCTCGCCGCCGAGCGTCACGCCGCCCTGCAAGAGGCGAGTCCCGCGCCGGGCCTGCAGTCCATGACGACCTGGGACTGCGGCGAGCTGGCGCGATCAACACGCATCAAGCGTGGCGGGCTGACCCTGGAAGTGTTTCCGGCGCTGGAGGATCGCGGCGATGCCGTTGCCCTGGTGGTCTCTGATTCCAGCGCGCTGGCTGAGCAAAAGCACCGGGCAGGTGTGCGGCGCCTGTTGTCGATCGCCCTGGCCTCACCCCTGGCGCACGCCCGGCGCGCCTGCGCTGCGGATCGCGAGCTGGCGCTGCTGCTGCAACCGGTCGCGTCATTGAAGGAATTTGCCGAGCAGCTTTGCGATCGGGCGGTGGAACGCGCCTGCCTGGCAGATGGCGGGGCACTGCCACGTTCGGCTGCGGATTTCGAGCTGGCCTGTGAGCGTGGTCGAGGCGAGGTTTACGAAGAGGCCCGGCGCATCCTGAAGACAGTGACAATGGCATTGAAGGTCGCCCACGACATCCGTCGCGAGCTGGCGGCGCTGGGCAAGATTGCAGATCGGGCCTCGGTCGAGGATTGCCAACGCCAGCTGGCCTGGCTGCTGGGCGCAGATTTTGTCGCGGCCAGCGAGGATCCGTGGCTGCATGAACTGCCGCGACTACTCAAGGGGCTCAAGGGCAGGCTTGAAAAACTGCGCGGTGCCAGCGACCTGCGCGCGCAGCAGGACATGCGCCGCTGGCTCGACATCATTGCGCAGGAGGAGCAGGGCGCGGCGAAGGCGGGCCAGGCACCCGGAGAAGCCCTGCGCAAGTTGCACTGGATGGTGGCGGAGTACGGTGTCTCGCTGTTCGCGCAGGCGCTCGGCACGCGCCTGCCGGTCTCAGCGCAGCGCCTGACCCGCCAACTGGAGCAGGTCAGGGCTGCGCCTGGCGGTTGATCAGCTGTCGCTGCTGACTCGCTTCAGCAGGGGAGTAATCAGGTCCATGGGCAGCGGGAACACGATGGTCGTACTCCGATCATTACCCAGCTCCGTCAGCGTCTGCAGATAGCGCAACTGGATGGCGCGCGGATCGGCGCCCAGGGCCTGCGCCGCCAGCACCAGCTGCTGGGCCGCCTGTTGCTCGCCCTCGGCGTGGATGATCTTGGCGCGACGTGTACGCTCGGCCTCAGCCTGCTTGGCCATGGCTCGGATCATGCTTTCGTCAAGATCGACGTGCTTGATCTCGACATGCGATACCTTGATGCCCCAGACATCAGTGGAGGCGTCGAGGATCTGCTGTACGTCGTTGTTGAGCTTCTCGCGCTGTGACAGCATTTCGTCCAGCTCGTGCTGGCCCAGCACCGAGCGCAGTGTGGTCTGCGCCAGCTGGCTGGTGGCCTCGAAGGGATTGGCGACCTGGATGATGGCCTTGCCCGGATCAACGATGCGGAAGTAGACCACCGCATTCACCTTTACCGAGACGTTGTCGCGCGAGATCACGTCCTGCTTGGGCACGTCAAGCACGATGGTACGCAAGTCCACACGATTCATCTGCTGGAACACCGGGATCAGGATGATCAGGCCCGGACCCTTGGTGCCGGTATACCGGCCCAGGGTGAAGACCACGCCGCGCTCGTATTCGCGCAGGATCTTGATCGAGTTGATCAGGATCAACAGTACGAATACACCAATGACAATTAATGGGATCACTTCGCTTTCTCCTTAATCAATCCTGCGCTGACACATGAAGCGTCAGGCCATCCACCCGGTCAATACGAACACGTTGCCCGGCGCGGATGGGCCCCTGGCTTTGCGCGTTCCACTGTTCTCCATAAATGCTCACGAGGCCGCGACCGGTGAAATCGACAGCGGCCACGGCGGTATCGCCAACCATCTGTTCTTCCCCGGTGGCTACCGGGCGGGCGCGGGCACGCGCGGCCAGCCAGACCGTGCCAAACATGGAGATGCCGGCCACGGCCGCCAAGCCGCCGATGACCCCACGGTGCACGCTGAACTCGGGCGTGCCCGAGTCCATCAGCACAATGGAGCCGATGATGAAGGCGACAATGCCGCCAAGGCCCAGCGCGCCGAAGCTCGGCACGAATACCTCGGCAATGATCATCGCAATGCCCAGCCCCACCAGCGCCAGGCCGGCAAAATTGACCGACAGCACCTGCAGGGCATAGAGCGCCAGCAACAAGCAGATGGCACCGATGACGCCCGGGAAGATCGCGCCCGGGTTATAGCCCTCAAACATCAGGCCGTAGAGCCCGAAGATCAGCAGGCCATAGGCCACCAGCGGGTTGGTCAGCACGGCCAGCAGGTCAGTGCGCCAGTCTGTCTCGAAGCGCTCCAGCACCGCGCCTGCGGTAGACAAGGTGTGGGCCTGCCCCTGAAGTTGCCACTCGCGACCATCCAGTGCCAGCAGCAATGCCGGGACGTCCTCGGCAATCAGGTCAATGACCTTGCTCTCGAGGGCCTGTTGCGCTGGCAGGCTCGCCGCCTCAAGCACGGCCGCTTCGGCAAACGTGGGATCACGGCCGCGCAGGTCGGCGAGGCTTCGAATATAGGCCACGGCATCGTTGACGGCCTTGCGATCCGATGCCGTACCCGACGCCGTGGCCCTCTTGGCCTTGGCGTCCTCGCCGTCCTTGCCGTCCTTGTCTGGCGCTGGCGCTGAGCCACCGATGGGCACGGGCGTCGCCGCGCCAAGGTTGGTGCCGGGCGCCATGGCGGCAAAGTGACTGGCGTAGAGGATGAAGGTGCCGGCACTGGCCGCACGCGCCCCCGGTGGGGAGACAAATGTCGCCACCGGAACGCTTGAATTGAGGATCCCCTGGATCATGTCGCGCATGGCGGCATCCAGGCCACCCGGGGTATCGAGCAACAACACCACCAGGCTGGCGTCGGTCTCCTGCGCATGGTCGAGCGCGCGCAGGAAATGGTCCTTGGTCGCGGGACCAATGGCGTCCTTGATCTCGACCAGCACCACGCTGCCCGGCACGACTTCGGCAGCCGAAGCCAGTGGCGACAGCGCCAACAGCAGCGGCAGCAGTCGCGTCAGCAGGAATCTTGATGCGGGCATGGACGCGCATGACACACCTCCGTGTGGGGCGGTTGATGATAACAGGACACTCTGATAGAAGCGGTCCTCAGGATCCGACGCAGGGAAAGGGGAGGAGTCATGAACAGGTCATTCATTGTCATGCTGGCGCTGGTGTTTTCAACACCCGCCCTGGCGCAATTGCAGCCACCCGAAGTCACCATTCGCCCCGAAGCACTGGCACCCGGCGTCTGGGTGCTGTTTGGCAGCGGCGGCAACATCGGCGTCTCGGCAGGCAGCGATGGCGTCATCCTGATCGACGACCAGTACGCCCCGCTGACACCCAAGATCGAGGCCGCCGTGCACGAGCTCGATCCCGGCGCCATCCGCTTTGTCATCAATACCCACTGGCATGGCGACCACACCGGCGGCAATGAGAACCTCGCCGGCAAGGGTGCACTGGTGGTGGCCCACGACGGAGTGCGTCGTCGTCTCAGCGTGGACAGCTTCAACGAGTTTTTCCAGCGCGCCACGCCGGCCGCCAAACCGGCCGCCTGGCCGGTCATCACCTTCAACGAGGAGATGTCATTTCACCAAAATGGTGAGGACATCCGCATCTTTCATGTGCCCCAAGCCCATACCGACGGCGATGTCGTCGTGCACTTTCGCAAGTCAAACGTAATGCACCTTGGCGACCTGTACTTCAACGGGCTATACCCGTTCATCGACGTCGACTCCGGCGGCAGTTGGTCTGGGCTACTCGGCGCCATTGACCGTATCCTGGAAACGGCAGACGAGGAGACCCGCATCATTCCCGGCCACGGCCCTATGTCGCGTCGTGGAGATCTTGTCGCCTATCGCGACATGCTGGCCTTCACCGGCGATCGCATGCGCACCCTGATTCTCGAGGGCCAGTCACTGGAGCAGATCGTGGCGGCCGCACCGTTTGCCGAGTACGACGCCAGCTGGAGCTGGAGCTTCATCACCAGCGAGCGCTACATGCAAATCCTGCACCGCGCCATCACCCTGGAGATCAACTGACGTCGAAGCGGATGCCTTGCGCCAGCGGCAAGGTCGAAGAGTAGTTCAGGGTATTGGTCTGCCGGCGCATATAAGCCTTCCAGGCATCCGAGCCTGACTCGCGTCCGCCGCCGGTGTCCTTCTCGCCACCAAAGGCGCCGCCGATCTCCGCACCGGAGGTGCCAATGTTGACGTTGGCAATGCCGCAGTCGCTGCCCGAGGCCGAGAGGAACTTCTCGGCGTGCTGCAGTCGGTCGGTGAAGATCGCCGAGGACAGCCCGTAAGCCGAGGCATTCTGCGCCTCGATGGCCTCCTCCAGGTTGGCAAACGGAATCAGGTACAGGATGGGCGCAAAGGTCTCGTGCTGCACGATGACCATGTCATTGCGCGCGCGGACAATGGCAGGCTCAACAAAGTGACCCGGGCCAGGCAGCACCTTGCCGCCGCAGATCACCTCGGCCCCTTGCTTGCGCGCCTCGGCCAGCGCCGCCTCAAAGCGCGTGACTGATCCGGCATCACACAACGGGCCCATCAGCACCTTCGGGTCCATCGGATCGCCGATCCGGACCTGCCGATAGATTGCAATCAGTCGTTGCTGCAATTCGTCGATGCGCGACTCGTGCACCAGTACGCGGCGCGTCGAGGTGCAGCGCTGGCCGGCGGTTCCCACGGCGCCGAACACGATTGAGGGGATGGCGAGGTCGAAGTTGGCGAATTCATCGACGATCAAGGCGTTGTTGCCACCCAGCTCCAGCAGGCTCTTGCCCAGGCGCGCGGCGACACGTTCGCCGACACGGCGGCCTACGGCAGTCGATCCGGTGAAACTCACCAGCGCAATGCGTCGGTCATCTACAAAATGCTCTGCCAGTGCGTTGTCCGCAGTAATGAACAGCTGGAAGATCGGCGGCAGCCCCTCGCGGGCCAGTACTTCGTTGCAGATCTTCTGCACGGCAATCGCCGTAAGCGGGGTCTTCGGCGAGGGCTTCCAGACGCTCGCATCACCGCAGATGGCGGCGAGGAAGGCATTCCAGGCCCATACTGCTACCGGGAAATTGAATGCCGAGATGATGCCGACCACGCCCAGCGGATGCCATTGCTCAAACATGCGGTGTGCGGGGCGCTCGGAATGCATCGACAGGCCGTAGAGCATGCGCGACTGGCCCACGGCGAAGTCGGCGATGTCGATCATCTCCTGCACTTCGCCATCGCCCTCGGCCTTGATCTTGCCCATCTCCAGCGTGACCAGGCTGCCCAGCAGGTCCTTCTTGGCGCGCAGCGCCTCGGCCATCAGGCGCACGATCTCGCCGCGGCGCGGTGCCGGCACGTTGCGCCACTGCCGATAGGCCTCGACGGCACTGGCAGCGACCTTCTCGTAGTCCGCAGCACCGGCAGGGCGCACCTTGGCGAGTAGCTCGCCCGTGGCCGGATTGACCGACTCGATCAGCGCACCCCCAGCCAAGGCGTGCCAGCCGGCGCCTGAACAGGCCCCGTCATTGACAGGCTCGATGCCCAGGCCCTTGAGGATATCGGCGGTCTTCATGACTTTGCTCCTGCGAGATGACGCTGCGTCCCGGCCTTGCCTTCCACCACCATGCGACCGGAGACACTCTTGTCACCACCGCGCACATACCAGCTGCCAAAACGGTTATCGAGGATGGCGGGCAGGCTGAACTGTTCCTGGCGGACGAAGCCCTTGTACTCGGCCGGCTTGGACATCACCAGGTCGACGACTGCGGTAATACCTGCCGCCGTAGTGACCTGAATCGCTGACCACAGGCGCCCGGCAATCAGCTGCGGGTAGACCTTGTTGACGTAGTTCTCTTCGCGCAGCTCACCTTCCTGGCGACCGGCCACGGCAACGTAGACGATGACCACGTCCTGCAGGGTCTGCGGCACGGCGTTTTCCAGCACGCGCTTGAGGGTGTCGCGATCCTGGTTCAGCTTGAGGTCGTTCATCAACAGGCGCATCTGCTCGCAATGGCCCGGATAACGCATGGTCTTGTAGTTCATCTGCTCACAGCGGTCGCCAAAAGTCTCGCCAAGTGAGCCCAGGCCACCGGAGGTATTGAAGGCCTCGTAGGAGGTGCCATCAATCTCGATTTCCTCCAGGCCCTCCAGCGGCGCAGCCTCGACCAGGCGACCCTCGGAAATGGCCAGGCAGGGATTGCCGTATTCGTTGATCAGGCCCTCGGTGGACCAGGTCAGCGAGTACTTGAGCACGTTGTTGGGGTGCTGGGGCAGGGCGCCGACCCGCAACTTGACCGAGCGCAGCTGGTCAAAATGGCCGATCAGCTCGTTGGCCGCGATGGAAATGAAGCCCGGTGCCAGGCCGCACTGTGGCACGAAGGCGCGATCAGAACCCTCGGCGATCACCCGCACGGCGCGGGTCACGGCAACGTCCTCGGTCAGGTCGAAGTAATGTATGCCGGCCTCGCGCGCGGCCTTGGCCACGATTTCATTGCAGTAGTAGGGCAGGGAAGAGATCACCGCATCGACCGGGTGCTTGGCCAGGTGACGGCTCAGGGTGCCGGGATCCGAGGCATCGATGGTGTGGGCGCTCAACGCGGCATGACCATGCGCGCGTACCACGCTCGCTGCGGATTCCCCGTTAACGTCTGCCAACTGGACGGTGTAGCTGCCAGACTCTGCCAGCAGACCCGAGATCAATGCGCCAATCTTGCCGGCGCCCAGGACCAGTACACGATGCATATGACAACTCCAGGAGTCGCAACGGGGAAGGGCCCGAAACAGCCGTACGCACGACCATCCACCGGGCCCACAATGGGGTCGCATTCTGCCCCCGCAGCGCCTTGGATACCACCCCCCGCCAGAGTTTTTTTGCGGTGCAGCGACAGCCCCTGTACGATGCAAAACACATGACTAGCCCCGTCGAAACAAGCGAATGGAGCCCGGACAGCTGGCAGGCCAAGCCTGCATTGCAGCAGCCACGCTATGCCGACCCGGCAGCGCTGCAAGCAGCGCTTGATGAACTGGCACGACTGCCACCGATCGTCGTGTCCTGGGAAGTAGACCAGCTCAAGACCGAACTGGCTGAAGCCCAACTGGGCAAGCGCTTCCTGCTGCAGGGCGGCGACTGCGCCGAGGGCTTCACTGACTGCGAGTCCACCGCGGTAGCCCGCAAGCTGAAGATCCTCCTGCAGATGAGCCTGGTACTGCTGCATGGGCTGAAGATGCCCATCGTGCGAGTCGGGCGCATGGCCGGGCAGTACGCCAAGCCGCGTTCAACCGACACCGAAACCCGTGACGGCGTCACCTTGCCAAGCTATCGCGGCGACATCGTCAATCGCCTTAATTTCACGGCGCGGGACCGCGAGCCGGACCCGGCCCTGCTGCTGCGCGGCTATGAGCGTGCGGCGCTGACACTGAACTTCGTGCGCGCCCTGGTGGACGGCGGCTTTGCTGACCTGCACCACCCCGAATACTGGGATCTGGGCTTCGTCCAGCATGCCAAGCTGCGCGACGCCTACCAGGACATCGTCGATTCAATTTCAGACGCGCTGGATTTCTTCGAGGCCATTTCCGGTGGCCCGATCCATGAAGCCAGCCAGGCGCGCTTTTACTCCAGTCATGAAGGCCTGCTCCTGCACTACGAACAGGCCCAGACGCGCTACCTGCCCAGGCGCGGTCGCTGGTACAACCTGTCCACGCATATGCCCTGGGTTGGCATGCGCACATCGTCGGTGGACGGTGCCCATATCGAGTATTTCCGCGGCATTGCCAACCCGATAGGTATCAAGATTGGCCCGGACACCGATGGTCCGGCACTCAGTCGCCTGATTGAAACCCTGAACCCAGACGACGAACCGGGCCGATTGACGCTGATTCACCGGTTTGGCACGAACAAGATCAATGACGCATTGCCGCCCCTGGTCGAGGCCGTCAAGTGCGCGGGCCGCAAGGTCCTGTGGGTCTGTGATCCCATGCACGGGAACACGGAAACAACGCTGCAGGGCGTCAAGACGCGGCGTTTTGACAAGATCTTGGCCGAGGTGGAAGCGTCATTCCGGATTCACGATGAACTGGGCTCGCGACTCGGCGGTGTGCACTTTGAACTGACCGGCGACGATGTCACCGAGTGCACGGGCGGGGCCCGCGGCCTGGCCGATCTGGACCTGGCGCGGGCCTATAGAACCACGGTCGACCCACGGCTCAATTATGAACAGGCCCTGGAACTGGCCCTGCTAATTGCAGGCCACAGAAACGGTAAGTAATTACCGATATATAACAAAGAGATACGGTTGACTCATAAGAAAGCAGTAGAAATAAAAATTGGCGACTCTGGCCTGTCCGGATCGGCCGGACTGGCCGAGCGCGACATCCTCAGCGTCGCTGCCATCAGCTTCGTCAATGGCCTGGCCGAGCGATTCGGGCCACGGGTGGAAACCCTGCTGGCAGCCCGCGCCGAGCGCCAGGCGCGATTTGATGCCGGCGAGTTGCCGGACTTCCTGGCCGAGACCCGCGAAATCCGCGAGTCGGACTGGCAGGTTGCCGCCATCCCTAAGGATCTGCTCGACCGACGTGTCGAGATCACCGGACCGACGGACCGCAAGATGGTGATCAATGCGCTCAACAGTGGCGCGCGCGTCTTCATGGCGGATTGCGAAGACTCCCTGTGCCCGACCTGGGCCAACATCATCGAGGGCCAGGTCAACCTGCGCGATGCCGTCAACCGCAGCATCAGTTTCACCAGCCCTGAGGGCAAGTGCTACGCGCTGAATGAGCAGACGGCAGTGTTGATCGTGCGTCCGCGCGGCTGGCACCTGGAGGAAAAGCACTGGCGGCGGCGCGGATCGCCTATTGCAGGAGCTTTCGTCGACTTCGGCCTTTATCTCTTCCACAACGCCGCCGTCCTGCAGCGACAGGGCAGTGGTCCCTATTTCTACCTGCCCAAGCTTGAGGGCCACCTTGAGGCCCGGCTGTGGGCAGAAGTGTTGCGCTATGCCGAACAGCAACTCGGTCTGGCAGCCGGCACCATCAAGGTCACGGTACTGATCGAGACCATCACCGCAGCCTTCGAGATCGACGAGATCCTGTGGGAACTGCGCGACTATGTTGTCGGGCTGAATTGTGGGCGCTGGGACTACATCTTCAGCTTCATCAAGAAATTCAGCGCACGCGCGGATTTCGTCCTGCCGGATCGCGCACGCGTCACCATGTCCACGCATTTCCTGCGCTCCTATTCGCTGCTGGTGATCCAGACCTGCCATCGGCGCGGCGCCTTCGCCATGGGCGGCATGGCGGCACAGATTCCGATCAAGGGTGATGACGAAGCCAACGAGGCGGCGATTGCCAAGGTCCGCGCTGACAAGGAACGCGAGGCGGGCGATGGCCATGACGGTACCTGGGTGGCTCATCCTGGCCTGGTGCAGGTCGCCCTTGAGGTGTTCGATCGCCTGATGCCCACACCCAACAACCTGCAGCGCCTGCGCGATGACGTGAGCGTCAACGCCGACGACCTGCTGGTCGTGCCTGTCGGCGACATCACCGAGATTGGCGTGCGCACCAACATTGATGTGGGAATCCGCTACCTGGCCGCCTGGCTCGGCGGCAACGGCTGCGTGCCGATCCACAACCTGATGGAGGATGCGGCCACGGCAGAGATCTCGCGCGCGCAGCTATGGCAGTGGATGCGCCACCAGAGCACGCTTGATGACGACCAGATCATTACGCTCGACTTGATTCGTGCCATGACGCGCGATGCGCTGGAGGCGATCCGCGCAGAAGTGGGCAAGGCGGCTTTTGCGGCCGGCCACTACCAGCGTGCTGCGGAGCTGCTCGACGAACTGGTCTCACATACCGAATTTGAGGCTTTCCTGACCTTGATTGCCTACGATGAAATTGACTGACATGGAGGATGGCATGACACGACCGAGCGCCGCGAAGCTGGAACAGGACTGGAACACCCACCCGCGCTGGCAAGGCATTACGCGGGGCTACAGCGCCGCCGATGTCGTGCGCCTGCGTGGCACGGTGCATGTCGAGCACTCGCTGGCGCGGCTGGGCTCCGAGAAACTGTGGCGTTACCTGCACGAGATGCCTTTCGTCAACGCCCTGGGCGCCCTGACCGGCAACCAGGCCATGCAGCAGGTTCGTGCCGGCCTCAAGGCCATTTACCTGTCGGGCTGGCAGGTCGCTGCGGATGCCAACCTCGCCGGCGAGATGTATCCCGACCAGTCGCTGTACCCGGCCGACTCAGTGCCCGCGGTGATCGCCCGTATCAACCGCACCTTGCTGCGCGCCGACCAGTTGAGCCACGCCGAGGGCGACGACTCGATTGACTGGCTGCAGCCGATCGTCGCCGATGCCGAGGCCGGTTTTGGTGGCGTGCTCAATGCCTTTGAGTTGATGAAGGGCATGATCGCAGCAGGGGCAGCGGGCGTACATTTCGAGGACCAGCTCTCCAGTGCCAAGAAGTGTGGTCACATGGGCGGCAAGGTGCTGGTACCCACGCAGGAAGCGATCAACAAGCTGGTCGCCGCACGCCTGGCGGCTGACGTTTGCGACGCGCCCACCGTGCTGGTGGCGCGCACTGATGCGGAATCGGCCAGCTTGCTGACCTCAGACGTTGACCCGCGCGATGCAGAATTCATCAGCAGCCAGACCCGCACCAGCGAGGGATTCTTCCCGGTGCGCGCCAGCATCGAGCAGGCCATTGCCCGCGGCCTGGCCTATGCGCCCTATGCGGACCTGCTGTGGTGTGAGACCGGGACACCCGACCTGCATGAGGCCAAGACCTTTGCCGAGGCGATCCATCGCCAGTTCCCCGGCAAGTTGCTGGCCTACAACTGCTCGCCGTCCTTCAACTGGAAGAAGAAGCTCGATGACAAGACCATCGCCAGGTTCCAGCGTGAGCTGGGCGCCATGGGCTATCGCTTCCAGTTCATCACGCTGGCTGGTTTCCACGCACTGAACTTCTCGATGTACGAGCTTGCACGTGGCTACCAGGCCACGCAGATGAGCGCCTATGTCGCGCTGCAGGAAGCCGAATTCGCCGCCGAGGCGCAGGGCTACACGGCGACCAAGCACCAGCGTGAAGTGGGTGCCGGTTACTTTGACGACGTCACCCAGACGGTCACCGCGGGGACATCATCGATCACTGCAATGAAGGGCTCGACGGAGGAAGCGCAGTTTCCGGGCAAGACTTGAGCCCTGCTAAAATTGCTGGCATGAAATACGACCACATCATCGTCCCCCAAGACGGCACAGCGATCTCGCTCAACACCGATCATTCCCTGAACGTGCCTGATCGGCCGATCATCCCCTGCATTGAGGGCGACGGCATCGGCGTGGACGTCACGCCCGTGATGAAGCGGGTGGTGGAAGCTGCGGTGCAAAAGGCCTACGGCGAGCGGCGCTCCATCGCCTGGATGGAGGTGTTTGCCGGCGAGAAGGCCAACGCGGTCTATGGTCCCGGCGCCTGGTGCCCGGACGAGACGCTGTCGGCGCTGCGTGATTTCGTGGTGTCCATCAAGGGGCCGCTGGGCACGCCAATTGGCGGCGGCATTCGCTCGTTGAACGTGGCCATTCGCCAGACCTGCGACCTGTACGCCTGCGTGCGACCCATCCGCTACTTCCCGGGCTCCACCTCGCCGATGACCGATGCCTCGCTGGTAGACATGGTGGTGTTTCGCGAGAACACGGAGGACATCTACGCCGGCATCGAGTACGCGGCAGGCACCGAGGAAGTGCAGCGCCTGATCGACTTCCTGCAGCGCGAGCTCAAGGTCAGCAAGATCCGCTTCCCGGCAAGTTCCGGCATCGGCATCAAGCCGGTGTCCAAGGAAGGCTCACAGCGCCTGGTGCGCAAGGCCCTGCAGTACGCGATCGACCACGACCGCGTTTCGGTGAGCCTGGTGCACAAGGGCAATATCATGAAGTACACCGAGGGCGCCTTTCGTAACTGGGGCTACCTGGTGGCGAAGGAAGAGTTTGGTGCCACCGAGATGGACGGCGGCCCGTGGATGACCTTCAAGAATCCGCGCAATGGCCACCCGATCGTGGTCAAGGACGTGATTGCCGACAACTTCCTCCAGCAGGTGCTGCTGCGCCCGGAAGAGTACGACGTCATCGCCACGCTGAACCTCAATGGCGACTACATCTCCGACGCGCTGGCCGCTCAGGTGGGCGGCATTGGCATTGCGCCGGGTGGCAACATCGGCGACGGCATCGCCGTGTTCGAGGCGACCCACGGCACGGCTCCGGGCTTTGCCGGCAAGGACCGCGTCAACCCGGGTTCCCTGATCCTCTCGGCCGAGATGATGCTTGGCTACCTCGGCTGGACCGAGGCCGCCGGGCTGATCCTCAAGGGCGTGCGTAATACCATCGCGGCGAAGGAGCTGACCTTCGACCTGGCGCGACTGCGCGCGGCCATCCGCCGCCCCAAGCGCGAGTTGGCCGGCACGCGCAACGTCGAGGAAGAGATCCAGCAGCTGGTACCCGGCGCAAGGCTCGTAGGCACCAGCGGCTTTGGCGAGGCTGTCATCCGGCACATGGACGACTGAGGCTTGACCGGCAACGCGCAATTCGATCCCGATTGCCGCCGCTGTCCACGACTCGCGGAGTTCCTTGATGAAGTGCGCGAACGCCATCCCGGCTACCACTGCAGGCCGGTAGCACCCTTTGGTGTGGACTGCCCGAGGCTGCTGGTCGTGGGCCTGGCGCCCGGACTGCACGGCGCCAATCGCACCGGTCGCCCATTCACCGGCGATCACGCCGGCATCCTGCTGTATCGAACGTTGCATGCCCATGGCTTTGCCGATCGCAGCGAGTCACTGTCTGTCGACGATGGCCTCAGGCTGGTGAACTGCCGCATCACCAACGCGGTGAAGTGCCTGCCGCCGGCCAACAAGCCGCTGCCCGCCGAGGCCCGGACCTGCAACCCTTTCCTGGCGGCTGAGCTGGCCTCGCTACAGGAAGGCACCGTAGTGCTGGCACTGGGCGCCATTGCCCATGCTGCGGTGCTTAAGGCACTCGGCATGAAGGCCAAGGCCGCGCCATTCGGCCATGGTGCCGAGCATGCACTCGAGAGGCAGTGCATGCTGCTCGATTCCTACCACTGCAGTCGCTACAACACCCAGACCCGACGGCTGACACCCGAGATGTTCGACACCATCTTTATTCGCGCACGTCAGTTGATCGATGCCTGACTTTGACCCCAAGGCCTATGTGCGCACGCTGCCGCAGCGACCGGGGGTGTATCGCATGCTGGGCGAGGGCGGCGACATTCTTTATGTCGGCAAGGCGCGTAACCTGCGCAGTCGCGTCGCCAGCTATTTCCGCGCTGACCAATTGCACCCCAAGGTGATGGCCCTGGTGGCACAGATCGCCGGCATTGAGATCACGCTAGCCAGCTCCGAGGTCGAGGCCCTGCTGCTGGAACACAACCTGATCAAGAAGCATCGGCCGCGCTTCAACGTGCTGATGCGTGATGACAAGAGCTTTCCCTACATTCACCTGTCGGCCCATGAATTCCCGCGAGTCACTTACTACCGCGGTACGCGCAAGCTGCCGGGGCGCCTGTTTGGCCCCTATCCCGCGGCGTCAGCCGTGTACCCGGTGCTGGAACAACTGCACAAGCTGTTCCGCCTGCGCAGCTGCAGGGACAGCTACTTTGCCAACCGCAGCCGACCTTGCCTGGAGTACCAGATCAAGCGCTGCTCGGCGCCCTGCACCGGATTGATCAGTCGCACGGACTATGCGCGCGATGTCGAGGCAGCGACGCTGTTGCTCGAGGGCCGTACCCGTGAAGTGGCGAAGCGCATGGGCCAGCAGATGGACGAGGCTGCCGAGCGCCTGGAATTCGAGCGCGCAGCCAGCTTGCGCGACCAGATGGCAGCGCTCACCGATATCCAGGCCCGCCAGGTCATGATTCGCGCCAATCAGCATGACGACGTAGACGTGCTGGCGATCGCCGAGTCACCGGGTGAATTCTGTGTGGCCTTGATGTTCATCCGCGGCGGCCAGCTGCTGGGTACCTCTAATTTTTTCCCGCGCTCACCGATTGCGGATGCCGCCGGCGTGCTCGCTGCCTTCGTGGCCCATCACTACCTCGATCGTGAAGCGCCGGCGCGACTGATGCTTTCACAGACTATCGAGGATGCCGCGGGCCTGGCGCTGGCGCTGTCTGGCAAGGCTGGGCGCAAGGTCGTGATCAGCCGACCGACTCGTGGCGTACCTCGAAGCTGGATCAAGCTTGCCCAGCAGAACGCCGAGAATGCCCTGAGCATGCGCGGCGCCAGCCAGGCCAGCCTCACCGAGCAGATGGCGGATTTGGCTGCTGCGCTCGGACTGGCTGCCGCACCGCAGCGCATCGAGTGCTTCGATGTCAGCCATACCCAGGGCGAGGCCACCAACGCCGCTTGCGTAGTGTTCGGGGCGGAGGGCGCCATGAAGTCCGAGTACCGCCGCTACAACATAGAAGGCGTAGCAGCGGGGGATGACTATGGCGCCCTGCGCCAGGCCATCGGAAGGCGCTTCCGCCGCCGCAAGGATGAAGGCCTGGTGTTGCCGGAGCTGCTACTGATCGACGGCGGCGAGGGGCAGTTGGCGCAGGCGGCCAGCGCACTGGCCGAGCTCGACGTGGAATTGCCGGCCGTTGCCGCAGTGGCCAAGGGCTCGGCTCGTCGTGCCGGGCAGGAGCGGGTTTTCTTGTTGGGCCGGGAGGGCGCTACTATACTGCCGCCCGACTCGCGCGCATTGCACCTGATACAACGTATCCGTGACGAGGCGCATCGGTTTGCCATCAGTGGCCATCGGCGTGCGAGGGCCAAGTCCCGACAGACCTCCCTGCTGGAGTCCATCGCGGGCCTGGGTCCCGCGCGAAGGCGGGCGTTGCTGAAGCAGTTTGGTGGCTTGCAGGGCGTGCTGCGAGCAGGCGTGGATGACCTGGCCAAGGTACCGGGCATCGGGCCGATCCTGGCCCAGAGCATTTTCGAGCACCTGCATCCCGGAGCGTCATGACCCATCCCTACAACATCCCGAACATGCTGACGGCGCTGCGGATCGTGCTGATTCCGGCCATCATCGTGCTGTTCTACCTGCCCTATGGCTGGGCGGACATGGCCTGCGGCTTGATGTTCGCTGCGGCCGGCATTACCGATTCCATTGATGGCTACCTGGCGCGGCGCCTCAAGCAAGTCTCACCGCTGGGAGAGTTCCTTGATCCTGTGGCCGACAAGTTGATCGTGGCCACCGCGCTGGTGCTGATCGTGAGCCGCGATCCGCACTGGTACCTGGTATTGACCGCTGCGGTGATCATCGGCCGCGAAATCACCATTTCTGCGCTGCGCGAGTGGATGTCCGAAATCGGCTATCGCAAGAAGATCGCCGTCACTGGCGTCGCCAAGTTCAAGACCATCGTGCAGATTACCGGCCTGTCGATGCTGCTGTTCCGCCAGGACCTGTGGTTCATCCCGATCTACAACCTCGGCCTGATTTTGACGATTCTGGCGGCAATCCTCACGCTTTGGTCCATGGCCACCTACCTGCGGGCAGCCTGGCCAGACCTGAAGGGCATGCAAAGCACTTGACAGCGGGAGTCGCATTCCTAGAATGGCGCGTTCTGGCAAAGGCCCCGGGCGGGAATAGCTCAGTTGGTAGAGCGCAACCTTGCCAAGGTTGAGGTCGCGAGTTCGAGCCTCGTTTCCCGCTCCAGATTTTGCAGAAACCCCGGGACGGCCTCCTGGGGTTTCGTGTTTAATGCCCCCGATGGCTAGGTGGCAGAGTGGTCATGCAGCGGCCTGCAAAGCCGTGTACGCCGGTTCGATTCCGACCCTAGCCTCCATCTCCAATTCCAGTAAACTCGAACCGACGCCCCGGTGGCGAAACTGGTAGACGCTACGGACTTAAAATCCGTTGGCCGCAAGGCCATGCAGGTTCGATTCCTGCCCGGGGCACCACGGCTACTCCTCTGATATAGTCCGCGCGAACTTCGAATCACTCGGCAGTAAGGCTTGCAAGCACCTAATTCTAAAAGCCTTTCCGGTCGCAATCTGCACGTCTGGCGCGGCGAGCGTCATGTATTGCGTGGCCTGAATGTGGAGGTGCTGCCGGGTGAGGTCGTCCACGTGACCGGACCCAATGGCAGCGGCAAGACTACGCTCCTGCGGGTACTCACCGGCCTGCTGCTTCCGGAAGAGGGCAGCGTCGCCTGGAATGGGCAGCAGATCTCCGAAACCAGTGACGACTATGGCGCAAGCCTGTCCTGGCTGGGCCATAACAACGGCCTCAAGGGCGACCTGACCGCCTTCGAAAACCTGTGGTTTTCGATTGGCCTGCGCCGTTCCTGCCCAGTGGGTGACATGGAGGCAGCCCTCGAGAGAGTAGGCATCACCGCTTGTCGCAATTTGCCGGCACGCGTCCTCTCGGCCGGCCAGCGCCGCCGTCTGGCATTGGCACGCGTGCTGCTGGCGCAAACCCCGTTGTGGATCCTCGATGAGCCCTTCACCAACCTCGACAGCGATGGCAACGCACTGGTGTGCGCATTGATCGCCGCGCACGCGCAATCTGGTGGCATGGTCCTGCTGGCTGCACACCAATCGCTGGTGCTGCCCGGCTATAGCGCCCGCAAGGTTGAGCTGCAATGAGCAAGCGCACCGGCATGTTGCAGGCTGCGGCGCTGATTTACCGGCGCGACCTGACGCTGGCCTTCCGCCGCTGGGACCAGATGGCCCAACCGGTCGTATTCTTTGTCATGGTCACCACCTTGTTCCCGCTGGCCCTCAGCCCGGAAATGTCGCAACTGCGCGAAGTCGCCGGTGGCGTGCTGTGGGTGGCCGCCTTGCTGTCGGCGCTGCTGGCGCTGGAATTCATGTTCCGCGCCGACCACGAGGACGGCACGCTGGAGCAGATGCTGCTGTCGGGCCAGCCGCTGGCCCTGCTGAGCCTGGCCAAGATGGCTGCGCACTGGACGGTCAGTGGCCTGCCGCTGGTGCTTGCTGCGCCGCTGGTAGGCTTGTCGTTGGCAGTTCCCGCAAGTGCATCGTGGACATTGGCGATCTCGCTGGCACTGGGCACCGGCATACTGAGCGCCCTCGGCTCGGTGGGGGCGGCGCTGACACTGGGAATACGCCGGGGTAGTGTGTTGCTGTCGTTGCTGGTGTTGCCCCTGGCCATGCCCGCGCTGATATTTGGCGCGAGGGCAGTGGACCTGGCCATACATGGCGACGTGACCCGCGGACCGATCCTGCTGCTTGCAGCCATGTGCGTCCTGTCGCTGACGCTCGCACCCCTGGCCGCTGCAGCGGCACTTCGCGTGAGCATGGAGTAGGCATGAACTGGACCTGGTTTCATAAGCTGGCTTCGCCCCCGCACATCTACCGCATTGCCGGACGCATGACGCCGTGGTTTGCCTGGCCGGCGCTGCTGTTGATCCTCGTCGCCCTGTATGGCGGCCTGGTGCTGGCGCCTGCGGATCACCAGCAGGGCGAGGGCTTTCGCATTCTTTATGTGCACGCACCCAGTGCGTGGATGTCCATGTTCATCTATGCCTCGATGGCCATCGCCGCGGGTGTTGGCCTGATCTGGCGAATGAAGCTGGCCCATGCCGTGGCTGCTGCCTCAGCTTCTGTAGGTGCCTGGTTTACCTTCCTGGCGCTGGCCACCGGCTCGCTATGGGGCAAGCCCATGTGGGGCACCTGGTGGGTATGGGACGCACGCCTGACCTCGGAATTGATATTGCTGTTCCTGTACCTGGGCGTCATCACGCTCAGAAGCTCGATCGATGACCCGCAGCGTGCAGACCGGGCTGCCGCGGTACTGGCCGTCGTTGGCGTAGTGAACCTTCCAATCATTCATTACTCTGTGTACTGGTGGAACACGCTGCACCAGGGCGCAACGATCACCAAGCTCGACAAGCCCTCGATCACCGGCGATATGCTGTGGCCGCTGTTGGTCATGATCCTGGCCTTCATGCTGTATTACGGTGCGGTGCTGACAATACGGCTGCGCGCAGAAGTGCTGCGCCGTGAACGTGATGCCTCCTGGCTGCAAGAGGAGTTGAACAAGTGAACTGGACTGAGTTCCTGGCTATGGGCGGCTACGCCATTTATGTATGGCCTTCGTTCGCCCTGACGGCGGTGGTGCTCATTTACAATGTCTACTCCGCAAGACGCAACCATGCAGAAGCCATAGCGCAAGCGAACCGGCGTCTTGCCATGCAGGAGAAGGGATCATGACTCCGCGCCGCAAGCGCATGCTGGCTGTAGTGGCCATCCTCGTCGGCGTAGGCGTAGCGACTGCGTTGGCCATGCTCGCCTTCGAGGAGAACCTGCTGTACTTCTACAGCCCGTCGCAGATCGCGGCAGGCGAGGCGCCGACCGGGAAAGCATTCCGCCTGGGCGGACTGGTCACGGAAGGCAGCGTAGAGCGCGCACCGGGCAGCCTGGAAGTCCGCTTCAGCGTTACCGACAACGCCTTGAGCATTCCTGTGCGCTATACCGGGCTCCTGCCTGACCTGTTCAAGGAAGGGAAGGGCGTCATCGCCCATGGCAAGTTACAAGCGGGTGGCGAGTTCGTGGCCGACGAAGTACTGGCCAAGCATGATGAGAACTACATGCCCCCGGAGGTCGCTGAGTCGCTGGTCATGCCGCACAACGCGAGCGATGCTTCGTGATTCCTGAACTCGGGCACTTTGCCCTGATCCTCGCCCTGCTGCTGGCCACCAGCCAGGCCTTCTTCGGGCTGGTAGGCGCTGCACGTGCTAACGCTGCCTGGATGCAAACGGCCCACACTTCGGCGGCCGCCCAATTGTTTTTTGTTGCTCTGGCATTTGCCGCACTGATCTACTCATTCGTGGTCCACGATTTTTCCGTGCTCTACGTCGCCACCAATTCTAATTCCCAGCTGCCACTGTTGTATCGCATATCCGCCGTCTGGGGCGCCCATGAAGGTTCGCTGCTGCTGTGGGCACTGGCACTGGCGACCTGGAATGTTGCTGTTTCTGCCTTCAGTCGCAGCCTGGAGACGCCGTTTCGCTCCCGGGTGATTGGCATCCTGGGACTGATCAGCATCGGCTTTATCCTGTTCATGCTGGCGACCTCCAATCCCTTTGAGCGACTCATTCCGGCGGCAGTGGAGGGGCGCGACCTGAATCCGCTGTTGCAGGACTTCGCGCTCGCCATTCATCCGCCCATGCTCTACATCGGCTATGTCGGGTTCGCAGTGGCCTTTGCCTTTGCCTGCGCCACCCTGATCGAGGGGCGACTGGATGCCGCCTGGGCACGCTGGGCACGGCCGTGGACACTGGCCGCCTGGGTGTTCCTGACGCTCGGCATTTCGCTCGGCAGCTGGTGGGCCTATTACGAATTGGGCTGGGGCGGGTGGTGGTTCTGGGATCCTGTCGAGAACGCCTCCTTCATGCCCTGGCTGGCGGGCACGGCTTTGATCCATTCGCTCGCCGTGACCGAGAAGCGCGGCCTGTTCAAGAGCTGGACCCTGCTGTTGTCCATATCGGCATTCTCACTGTCATTGCTGGGCGCTTTCCTGGTGCGTTCCGGCGTCCTGGTCTCGGTGCATGCCTTTGCTACCGACCCGGCGCGCGGCCTGTTCATCCTGGTGTTTCTCGCCCTGGTCGTCGGTGGGGCACTGGCGCTGTATGCCTGGCGCGCACCACAGATGAAATCGGAAGCCGGGTTTGAGCTGGCTTCGCGCGAGGCCTTTGTCCTGTTCAATAACGCGCTGCTGATAGCGGCGCTCGCCTTGATCCTGCTGGGGACGCTGTATCCCTTGTTCATGGACGCGCTGGACCTGGGCAAGATTTCTGTCGGCCCACCGTACTTTGAAATGATCTTCCTGGTGCCCATGTTGCCCCTGCTCGCGCTGCTGGCCGTTGGCATGCATGCCAGCTGGAAGCGCAGTCGCCTGCAACCCGTGCGAAACCAGTTACTGGGCTTGCTGGGCATTTCTGTACTTGTCGCAGGCATCGCCGCCATCACCATGTATGGCCAATTCAAGTGGATGACGGTGTTGGGACTATCGCTGGCGTTCTGGATCATGGCCTCCGCTGCGCTTGATCCCATCAGGCGATGGCGATCTGGTGCTTCCCTGGGCGGCGCCATGGTCGGCATGGCCGTGGCCCACTTTGGCGTTGGCCTGTTCACGCTGGGCGTGACTGGTGTGGAGTCGTATCGCATCGAGCGCGACATCGGCCTGGCACCCGGCGAGAGCCAGCAATTGAGCGACTACCGCTTCACCTTCGTCGGTAGCCGCGAAGTCATGGGTCCCAATTACGCGGCCGTCGAGGCCGAGGTCACCATTCATCGCGGTGAACGACTCGTGACCACGTTGCGACCGCAGAAGCGACTCTACCGATCGGGCGGCAATCCCATGACCGAAGCGGGCATTCATGCCAGCCCGGCACGTGACCTGTTCGTTGCCCTGGGCGATGACCTGGGTGCCGGCCGCTGGAGCTTCCGCTTGCAGTACAAGCCGCTGATACGCTTCATCTGGTTGGGAACAATCTTGATGGCACTGGGCGGCGGCATCGCCGCAGCGGATCGGCGCTACCGGCGGCGGCGTGCCGGCGAAGCTGACTCCCCAGCAGGGCTGGAAGCTGCCAGGTGAAGAAGAGCCTCAGATTCCTCGTGCCCATTGGCCTGTTTGCCGTGCTGGTCGGATTTTTCGTGATCGGCCTGCAAAAGGATCCACGACGTATTCCCTCGCCGCTGATAGGCAAGCCGGCACCCGAATTTTCCCTGCCTTCACTGGGCGATCCCGACTGGAAGGTGGCGAGCGCAGATCTCGCGGGTCGCCCCTACCTTATTAATGTCTGGGCCACCTGGTGCGGTGGTTGCCGGGAGGAACATGACACGCTGCTGGCCATCGCCCGCCAGCAGGCGCTGCCGATGATCGGCCTGAACTGGAAGGACGACCGGGCGCTGGCGCTGCAATGGTTGTCACAGTTGGGCAATCCCTACGCCGCCGTGGCCTTCGACCCCGAGGGCGGCACCGCCATTGACTGGGGTGTCTACGGTGCGCCCGAAACATTCCTGGTGGGCGCGGATGGCAAAGTAATGCAGAAGCAAATCGGTCCCTTGACCATGACCGTCTGGGAGCGTGACTTCGTGCCGCTCCTGGCACAGGCAGGAGTGACGCGATGAAGTCCTGGATTGCCGCAATCAGCCTGTTGCTGGTGACTTCGTTGGCGTTGGGCATTGACGCCGAGCGTGCCTTCGACGATCCGGTCATGCAGCAGCGTTACGAGGACCTGACCCAGGAACTGCGCTGCCTGGTGTGCCAGAACCAGACTATCGCCGACTCCAATGCCACGCTGGCGCAGGACCTGCGCCGTGAAGTTCGCGAACTGATGGGAGAAGGCAAGAGCGACGCCGAGATTCGCGACTTCCTTACCGCGCGCTATGGCGACTTCGTGCTTTACCTGCCACCGGTTGCCCCGCGCACCTGGCTGTTGTGGGCCGCGCCCCTGCTGCTGGTCCTCGGCGGAATGGCCTTCGCCGCATTCGTAGTGCGCAAGCGCATGCTGGCGGCCCGCGCCCATCCTGAGTGGCTGGACGAAGAGGGCGACGCATGACCGCATTCCTGATTATCGCCAGCCTCCTGGCCCTGCTGGCGGCGGCAGCAATGGCCTGGCCGCTGCTGCGACCGCGCGCCGTTGAGGGCCAGGCAGCCAGCGCTGCGCCCCTGGTGGCTACGCTCGCCGCAGCAACCATCGGGCTGGGTTCCTTCGCCATCTATTTCGGGCTCAGTGACTGGGACTGGGACGCTCCGGCCGAGCACGCAGCATCGGCAGGCCAGATGGATTTTGCCGAGGTTGTCCAGCGGCTCGAGGAACGGCTCGCCCAGCAACCCGGGGATTCCGAGGGCTGGAAAATGCTGGGTCGCACCCGCTCGGTTCTGGGTGAGTTCGAGCTGGCGCAGCGCGCCTATGCGCGGGCACTTGAGTTGACCAATAATGAGGACCCCGAGGCCATGGTGGGCTTCGCCGAGGCGCTGGCCATGACGGATGAATCCAGCATTGACGGCAAAGCAGGGGACTTGTTCGAGCGCGCCCTCAGCCTGCGTCCCGATGATGCCAGGGCGCTGTGGTACGGCGGCATCGTTGCCTACCGGCGCGGCAGCTTTGAGTTGGCGCGCGATCGCTGGCTAAGGCTGCAGGCACAGAGTCCGCCTGAGCAACTACGGGCCCTGTTGCAGGAACGCATTGCAGAACTGGATGGCAGGCTGGGTGCTCGTTCAGCTGAAGCTTCCACGACACCGCCTGCAGCAACCGGCATCAATGTTGAAGTGAACCTGACGCCGGCGCTGGCGGCCTCGTCGAGTGGCGATGCAACACTGTTCATCATTGCGCGGCGGGGAACTGCGGGGCCGCCCCTGGCGGTCATCCGCCGGCGCGCCAGTGAAATTCCGCTGGCGGTGACGCTGTCGGATGCGGATGCCATGCTGCCCGGCATGACGCTGACAACAGGCGGACCACTGAACCTGATCGCGAGAATCTCGAAATCCGGCCAGCCCACTCCTGCCAGCGGCGACCTCTTCGGCGAGGTCGGGTATGATTTCGCCTCCACGGGACCGGTCATCCTGACGATCAGTCAGGTCGTGCCCTGAACCACGCCCGGAGGGGAGTCCATGGGTCGGGCGGCAGTCCGCTACGAGTTTGATCGCCTGCCAAGCACTGCGGCGTATTACCCTCGCGCGCTGTTCGGGCGTCGCCTGCCCCTGGTTCCTGAGGGCGCCATCGTTCCGCGACTCGAGGGTACGGCTGCGCGGGTCCAGGCCAGGCGTGGACACCTTCAGCGTTATCGCAAGGCCTGTGGCTTTGGCAACGACGGCCTGTTGCCGTTGACCTATCCTCACGTGCTGGCCATGCCCCTGCACATGGCGCTGTGCACCCACAGGCAATTTGTCGTGCGCTTGATGGGGCTGATCCACATTGCCAATGACATCGAACAATTTCGTCCCATGCCAGAAGCCGGGATCTACCAGCTGATGAGTTGGGTCGACGGTCACCGCGACGGCGATCGTGGCCAGGAATTTGACCTGTTCACTGAATTCCTTGACCAGGAGGGCGTGTGCTGGCGCGAAAAATCCACCGTACTGGCGCGTCGCGCAGTGAGCAGCAGTCGTGCGGCTCGTTCAGTCCGCGCCTCCCTTCGCTATGACAAGCCTGCGGAGGACGCCATTGTCCGGGCAGTGGAGGTCAAGGTGCCGAGCGCCATTGGCCGGCGTTATGGCTGGATTTCCGGCGACCTGAATCCCATCCATCTTGGCGACTGGGGCGCCCGCCTGTTTGGATTTGAGACTGCCGTCGCGCACGGCATGTGGTCGCTGGCACGGTCAATGGCCGAACTGGGCGAGACGCTTGAGCGCACTCCAGTGCGTGCAACCTGCGAATTCAAGTTGCCATTGTTCCTGCCCTCGGAGGCCCGCCTTGAACATTGGACCGCCTCCGGCGGATTGCGCTACGTCTTGAAGGACAGCCAGAGCCTGCGACCGCACCTTGCCGGTGCAGTCATCCATAGCTGATCCATGCCCACAGATTCATTTGCGAGAAAAGTGCTACAAGCACGACCGGGCGAGGAGCGCGCGGTCGGCCTGGCCTTCCTGTATTTCTTCCTGCTGCTTTGTGGCTACTACCTGTTGCGCCCCTTGCGTGACGCGCTGGCTGCCAGCGCCGGCCTTGAGCGGCTGCCCTGGCTGTTCACTGCCACCTTCGTCGCCATGCTGCTGCTGACACCGATCTTCGGTACGCTGGTGGCACGCGTCCGCAAGCAACTGTTACTGCCCGTCACTTACGGTTTCTTTGCCAGCAACCTGCTGGTGTTCACGCTGCTGTTCTACGCTGATCCGACATCGAAAGCCGTTGCCAGTGCGTTCTTTGTCTGGCTCTCTGTTTTCAACATGTTTGTCGTCTCCGTGTTCTGGAGCTTCATGGCAGACGTATTCCGCGGCGAGGAGGCCAAGCGGCTGTTCGGCCCCATAGCCGCCGGCGGTGGGACAGGGGCCATGCTCGGCCCGGTCATCGCCCAATGGCTGGCCGAGCCGATCGGGCCTGCCGGATTGTTTGCCGCAGCCACATTGATGCTGCTGGCCACCATTCCCTGCATCCAGGGGCTGGCGCGTTGGGCCGAGGCCCGCCACGGGCATTTCATCCTTCCGCCGACTGATCCTGATGCCCGCATTGGCGGCGGTGCCATGGCCGGTTTTTCGCTGGTGATGAAGTCACCCTACCTGCTGGGCGTCTTCGCCATGATTGGCGTCGGCTCCGTTGCCGGTACCTTCATGTACTTTGAACTTCAGCACCTGGCGGCAGACTTGTACCCGGACCTTGGGCCGCGCACCGCGTTCTTTTCGCGGCTCGACCTGGCTGTCAACATCACCGCTTTTGTATTGCAGGGCTTCATCACTGCACGCCTGATCAAGCGTTTCGACCTGACCGGCGCCTTGCTGGTGATGCCGCTGGTTGCCTTCACTTCATTTGCCTGGCTGTGGCTGGTACCGGTGCTCATGCCGCTCGCGGTGAGCCAGATCATTCGTCGCTCAGGTGAATTTGGCATTGCCCGGCCTTGCCGTGAGGTGTTGTTCACGGTGGTGGATGACGAAACCAAGTACAAGGCCAAGAACTTCATTGATACCGTCCTGCAGCGTGGCGGAGACACGGCGGGGGGCTGGCTGCACGGCTTGCTGCAGCAGGCCGGTGTCACGTTGGCCGGGTTCGCTGCCATCTGTGGAGCTGGCATGCTGGCACTGGCCGGTGTGGCCATCGCCCTGGGTCGTGGCTTCGCCCGGCGCGAGAACCTGCGCTGACAGGCTAGGGTGTACTCCCTAGGATCGATCCCGATAATTCACACATTGGATAGGGTTTTGGCCCGTATTCCATGCAGATTTCGGGATCTTTTCAGGAGAATGTCATGATCGAGAACTTCAACAGCATGTTGGCCAATGTCGCCCAGTCGAATTTCGGCAAGACCGCCCGCCGGTCCGTCGAGACCATCTGGAGCGCCCATCTGGATGCCTTCGAGACCACGCGCCACGAGGCCAATCGTGTGTTCGAGCTCGCCCTCAAGGAAGGCCAGAAGATCAGCCGCCGCACTCGCAGCAATGCAGATGGCGTGGTTGAGGACCTGGCGGAAGCCGCTGACGACAAGCTGAGCACCTGGGAAAAGGCCATGCAGAAGAACATGGACAAGGTCATTCACCAGATCGGCCTGCCCACCGCCAAGGACGTCAATGCACTGACCCGCCGCGTCGATGTGCTGGCCACCAAGGTGAAGTCGCGCGGTGGTGCCAAGAAGACCACCGCCCGCCGCAAGCCGGCTGCAAAGCGCAAGGCCCGTAGTCGCCGCGCTGCCTGATTCCAGTCGCCATGCTGGGCCGCTGGTGTACGATGGAAACCTCCGTCGTACACCAGCGAATTCATGTCCCGGCGATCCAAGTCCAGCTCCGGCCAACGCACCCGCCAGCGCATCCTGGAAGTCACGCTCGCGCTTTATAACGAACTGGGCGAACCCAACGTTTCGACTTCACTGATCGCCGCTGAACTCGGCATCAGCGCAGGCAACCTGCACTACCACTTTCGCAAGAAGGACCAGCTCAGCGCTGGGCTGCTGGAGCAGTTTGTGGTCGAGCTGGACGGCTTGCTGCCGCCTGCGGGATGGCGTGCCGAGAATGTCGAGGACGTCTGGTTCCTGCTGCACGTCATCCTGGAGACTCTCTGGAAGTACCGGTTCCTGTTCCGTGACCTGAGCGGAATCATGGCCCGTGACCGCCGCGCCAGCGCCAGGCTGGCAGTGGTATTCGAAAAAGCGGTTCAGGCGGCCAGGGGCATCTGCCTGGGACTGGCCGAAAGGGATGCCTTGCTGGCCACGGGGGCCGAGCTTGACGCCCTCAGCACCAACATTGCTGTGGTGTCGCTGTACTGGCTGTCATTCGAATCGGCGCGCCATCCCAAGCGCGATGCCAGCGGTGCCGGCATGTCCCGTGGCGTTTACCAGGTGCTCATGCTGGTGGCGCCATTCCTGACGCCGCGTGGACGAGTCCACCTCGAAGCACTGGCCCAGGAATACCTCACACGGGAAAAAGCGGGTTGATCGGAAGTCGCCCGAAGTCACGAAATAGAACAATCCGAGAAGAGTGGCGTAACTAGCTGAATAGGCTAGAGACAAGATTGCTCCTCTATCAGCCTATTTATGATTATTATTTACCATAATATACATTATGCGAACTACTGGAGATGAGCTATGGAGGCTCAGCTCAATCGCCACACCACCGCGATTCGCCTGGGATTGCTCCTGGCTGGGCTGCACCAGGTCGGGTGAGTTCTAGCGGCCCGCCGTGGCCTGGCGAACAGAACCCTTGTCCGTTGTCGCAATCAGGAACAGGTAGGCGATCATCACGCTTGCCACCAGCATTTCACCGCCATCTTCAATCAGGTCCACTCCGTCAGTAAGCGCCCTTCCTTGTCGCGGAAGTTTCCAGAGGCAATCGTTATCCAGTCCACTATTGCCCAGATTCCCGTGGCAATAAGGCCAAAGAAGGTCAGGGAGATCAGCAGCATTGCGATGCCTGACCCCGTCTTGCCAACGTAGAACCTGTGAATGCCAAGCATGCCCAGGAAGAATGCAAACAGGAACGTGGGCATGATCTTCTTGTCGCTCGAATTCTCGGAGCTGACCTTGCCTTTGTGTTGCCGCACTCCGCACTTCGGGCAGATTTCTGCCTCGATGTGCAGTTCCGAACCGCAGGCATGACAAAACTTCTGATATGACATCAAGTAGCCTCTAGTGAACCGAATGTCCAATATCCGGCAACGACGAACAATCCAACTGCCCCTAATTGCCCCGTAAATCTATATCAGCGGCTAGCCCTTTTGCTACCTCGGCGGGCCTATGGCGCCGCAGCACTCAGCCGACAATCCGCAGCGCCAGGTACGGCACCACGTTGAAAACAATGACCGTCAGCTTGAACCATGCCATGGCGCCATAGTGGATCGCGTCAAAGCGTTCCACCGGCATCTTGAACCAGCGTCCATGCAGGCGATACACAAAATCATGGGCCAGAGCGAACCAGCCCCACCACCACAGCAGCAATCCAATGTTGATGACTGAGCACCAGGCCAGAAAGCTGCGAATTGTTTCCAGTTCCATGGCTATTCTCCTTGTGGATCCAAGCTCACCTGCTGCTCCTACACGCCGAACCAGTCTAGCCGGGCATTGGCTACCCCTGCTATAGAATCCTGCACATGAATACCAAGGCACTGGGCTGGATCGCATTGGTCGCGGTCATTCTGCTGGCGCAGGCCCTGCAGCTTGGGGATGCGCTCGAATACCAGCGCAGTCTTGTCGCCCGCGAGCCCTGGCGACTTCTCACGGCCCATCTGGTGCACTTGTCCTGGCGCCACGCCCTGGTCAACTGCATCGCCCTGATGCTGCTGATCCGCATTGTCCAGCCCTGGATGCGACAGCGCAGTCAGTGGCTCACCCTGGCCGCGACTGGTGCGGCAATTTCGCTGGTGTTCCTGGTCGCCATGCCGGAGCTGGACTGGTATCGCGGCCTTTCAGGCGCGCTGCATGGCCTGTACTTTGCCGGTGTCGTGGCCTGGATCTCGGGAACACGCGGCCGGGCACGCTGGCTACCACTGCTGCTGATGACAGCGGGCATCGCCAAGGTCCTGCTCGAGCAGCCTTGGGATGCCGCCCTCTTCCCCTATCTGGCCTGGCTGGAGGCCGCGGTGGTGCCCCAGGCCCACCTGATCGGTGCGTTAGTGGGAACGGCGCTGGGCGTAGGCCTTGCGGCGCGAGCCCAGCCACCACAGGCCGCCCAATAGCATCAATTCGCCGCCCAGCGCCCCGCCTCCACCCCGGGCAGCGGGTGCCACGGCGTCATTGTCCTGGATGCTGACTGTCAGCGATGTCGCGCCATCGATGGTGGCCCCGCCGGTCGGCGCTGACAGCGCCAGCTGGAAGGTCTCGGCAGTTTCCACCTGAGTATCGTTCACCAGCGCAATCGTCACAGTCCTGTCACTGAAATCCCCATCCGCCCAACTCAGGGTGCCACTGGTCGCGGTGTAGTCGCTACCTGCTGTGGCACTGCCATCAGCTGTGGCGAACTGGACGCTGACTGCCCCGGCCGTTCCTGCCACGCGTTGCACCCTGACCTGCGCTGACACCGCCGCTTCGCCCACAGCCACGGAACTGAGCGCAAATCCAATGCGACCCGCACTGAGTGCCAGCGAAGCCGTGCGATCGCGCAATACAAACAGCCCATTGCTGATGTCACTGACCACGATCGTGCCCGAAGGCAGGAACGGGTAAACACCCCAGGCGCCGTCGGTGCCCGCGGAATTACTGCCAGGCGACAGGAAGGTGTCGAAGTGCCCGACCTCGCGCAGTTGGCTTGGGTTTGACACATCAAAAACCACCACGCCACGCCGATAATGCGAAACGTAGTACAGGTTGCCCTTGGTGTAGCCATTGTGGTCGGTCGTGGTATTGGGTCCCTGATAGCTGGTCACGATGAAGGGATTGCGCAGGTCATCCAGGTTCATGGTGTAGATCTGCGTGTTCAGGCCCTGGCGAATCTCCTCCAGTTCGTCATGGATGAACACATGGCGCTGGTCGCTGCTGGGCCAGCCCGAGTGGGTGTAGGTCGCATTGGAGTAACCCGTCGATGACAGGCGCACTGGCGCCGATTTCACCGTCACGTCCCACAGGTCCACGGTGTTCTCGTTGAAGTCGATCAGCACCTCGCAGGGGTTGTGGCCCTGGTCGCACTGCGTGGTGCGCTGGTCCGTGATCAGCATGCTGGCCGAATCGTGCACGTACTGCGCCGCGCCCGTTGCTGCGCCGACGAAGACCGGCTGCGCCGGATTCGCCAGGCTGTAGGCGCGCCAGGCGCCAACCCCAGGGCGGCTGCCATTCAGGTACATCGTGGCCTGTGCGCCCGGCAAGGCAACGTTAGTGGCGTAGTCAATGTTCGAGACATAGTTCGTATGCTGGGTCAGCGTGTCGGTCAGCGTACGCGCCAGGGCGATGGAATTTGGCAAGCCCGACAGGTCGATGACCTGCATCCCCGAACCGCCCGCCTCTGTCGTTACATAGGCATAGGCGCGATAGCGATTTGCGCCCGCATCAAAGTGCTGGTAGAGCTTGACCTCGCGCCAAGAAGACTGATTGCCGCTGACATGGCCGACTTGCCGCGGGAAGTCCGGATTGGTGACTTCCACCACCGAGGTCGAGTTGCTCAGGCCGATCACCGCGTACTCACGGTTGTCATTAAGGTCAACGAAGCCCCAGACATTGCCCGCCGATACCGGCGCGCTGGCAAACTGGTTGAGCGGAATCTGGGCGGCGAAATCAATGTTTCGGCAGGGAAACTGCCCCGCACTGCCCTGCACGCAGGCAATCGGCACGGCCTGTGTCGCCTGCAGCGAGAGGGCCGGACTTGAATCGATGATCCCCATTCCTGCCGAGGCCCTGTCGGCTGCCCACTTGAAGCCCTGGCGCATGGCGGCCAGGCGATACCTTGCATCCAGCCCATAGATAATGGTCGGGTTGCGATCAGGGTCCGGATCCAGGTAATGCTCTGACTCGCGATAGCCCCCCGCGGCCTTGATCGACCCGAACAGGAAGGATTCCGGATCGAGCGTACTGACGTCGTAAATACCTGCCGCCACCTTGACGGTATTGCCCGGCTGCGCCTGGCTCAGCGCCCAGCGGATTGATGCACAAGCCTGATGGTGCTCAAGGCAATTGCTGGCATTGGCGCCATCCATGTTGACGTATCTCGCGCCAAAGCTGTCATCGTGGGATGAAATGGCCGCAGTCACCAGCAACAAGCCAGTCCATGGCAGCAAACGACTAATCTTCATGATTGCCCCTCAGTGCGGCAGGGAAAGATCGCCGCGCTTGCGCCACACTATAAGCGCCCCGAGCGCCGATGTGATGGCCATCCCCACGCCGAATTCATCGACGATGTAATAAGTCACGCCCGTGTCCGTGGTCAGGGGCGTGAAGATCATCTGCACGAACATGTTGTGGCTGCCGTGATAGATCGCCGCTGGCCAAAGGCTGTTGGACTTCAACTGCAGCCAGGCGGCAATAAAGCTCCCGCTCACCACCATGATGGTGAAGCAGGCCAGCGCATAGGGTGCGGGCGTGCCCATGTTGTAGTCGCTGAAGATGATGGACGGGAAATGCCACAGCGCCCACATCAGTCCGCTGATCATGCCGATACCAAAGAACCCCGTGACCTTGGCCAGCTCCGGAACCAGGAAGCCGCGCCAGCCAATTTCCTCACCCAGCGCCCGGCCCGTCTTGGCGAGGAAGCCCGCTGTCATCACGATGAGCACATAGCTGCCCAGTGCCAGGGGCAATGGCAGTGAATCAAGCCCGTACTCTTTCACCAGCGTGCTGACGGTCTCGACACCGGCAAATCCTCCCAGCCCGCTCAGCCACACCAACAGGTATACCGGCAGCGCGTAGGCCAGCGGAATGAGGTAGGCCAGGCCCGGGTAGCGCCAGCTCCCCCAGCCCCAGGACAGGCCGCGAACACCCTCGCCGAATAACCACAGGGTCACCACGGCCGCCAGCGCCGGGCTCCACATCGAACCCGTCGTCAGGATGATGTTGCCCTGCGCACGCATGTCGAGCAGCTCGAATGGTGCCGTGAACAGGATCGTCAGTCCGTAGAACGTGGCAATTTTCTTCCAGGCGCGTGCCCTGGCCTGTGTTGGGCTCATAGCCAGCGCCTGACGCGAGCCTTGTAGGACAGGTAATCGTCGCCAAATATTTCGGTCAGGAAGCGCTCCTCGCCCTCTATGAATTGCCGGGTGATGATCCAGATGAAAGCGGGAATGGGCAGCAAGGCACTCAGGCTTCCCAGCACCACGGCAATACCTAGCAGCAGCAGGACCATTCCCAGGTACATGGGGTTACGGGTGTGGCGATACAGGCCGCCCGTGACCAGGGCCGTGGGGCGCTCGAAGGGAATAATGGGCGTGCCGGCCTGCATGAACTTTGCAACACCGGCAAGGGCAAGCCAGAGGCCTGCCAATATCAGGCCAAAGCCAAGATACGACCACGGCGGCGCCAGCCACTCCGCCAACGGAAGGAAATTATCCAGCAGGCCCATGGCCAACAGGCAGAGCAGCAGCCAGACGGGCGGGACAATCTTGCGGGGTTGTTCCATGGTTGCGGCTCCGGCTGTTCAGGGTTTCCTGCCCACAATGCCGTAATGATAAGGCGGCAGGGGCACCAGTGGTTGGACCAGCACGAAGCCCGCCTGGCGCACCCAGGCCTGGCACTGCTCGGGTCGTGGACGGATGGAAAGATCCGGCCCGCGCGGGGTGCTGGCGTCATGCTGCCAGTGCATGATCGCCACGATCTTGCCAGGGCGCAGGACGCGAAACGCTTCCTGCAACAGGGCCACGGGATCTTCCGCATGCAGGATATTGAACAGCATGGCGTAGTCCACCGACTCATCAGGCAGGCCCGTACCCTGCTCCACAAAATCGCGCCTCAGCGTTCGCACATTGGCCAGGCCCGCCGCCAGAGCCTCGGCACCCAGCGCCTGCAATAGCGACGCCTCCAGGTCGATAGCGTAAACGTGCCCACGAGTGAGGCGCGCGGCTGGCAGCGTGAATGTGCCATAGCCGCTGCCAAATTCTACGACGGATGCAGCGGGATCCAGCAGGGCCAGTCGCTTCAGGACAATCTCGGGTTCGAAGAACAACTGCCAAAGCTGCCGCTCTGGCATGCCACTGTCGCGAATCTTCACGGCAGGAACACAGGCTCGCAGCGCACCTCAGTGCGAACCGAATTGGCGATATAGCATTGTCCATGCGCTGAGTGATGCAGCTCGGTCAGTTGCCCGGCAGTCGGTTGCGACTCACCGCTGAACTGCACCTTCGGTCGCAGGACCACAACTGTCATCGCCTGCTTGCCCTCGGCTATTCCTGTTCATCGTGCCCGTTGCGCAATCATGGTAGGTATCGACGCAATATCCCCGCCTGGCTGCAATGGACAGGAACCACAACATATGGCAACTCGACAGAGAGGCAACAAAGGCCTCCTCCGGGTCCACAGCGGCCGGGTCAGACATCGGCAGCGGCACGACTGACGGCGATGACGATGCCGCGACCTCAATGCCGCCATCGAATCGCCACAGGTGGAGCCGGCTGTAGCCTTGGTCAAGGAAATCCTGCGTACCCCGTTCCCACGCCACCTCGGCGGTGTAATCAGCCATGCGGGTGCTTGGCGGCGGTCACGCTGACCTGAATCCGCGTGCCCTGCCCAGGCGCGGAGTCAATTGACAATTGGCCGCCGATGGCCAGTGCGCGTTCCTGCATATTCAACAAGCCCCAGGATGCGGTCTTGCGCTGGCCCGGCGGGAAGCCACATCCATGGTCCACCACCGCAATATCCAGCATTCCATCGTGCTCGCTGAAGACAACCTCGGCGCCCTTGGTGTGCGCATGTTTTGCGACATTGGTCAAGGCTTCCTGCACTATGCGAAATAGCGCCAGGTCACGCGTCCCGTCTGGCTGCTTACTGACCATGCTGTCGAGGACCTCGACCTGGATACCTGTGCGGCGGGTGAATTCGCCCGCGTACCACTCCATGGCCTTGACCAGCCCGGCGTCATCGAGCATGGGTGGACGCAAATCCACCATCAGGTCTCGCAGCTCCTGTATGGCTTCGCCAGTTATCTTCTCCGCATCGGCCAGACCTTTCGCACCGCGCCCGCGACTAATAGCGGGGTCACCACGCAGGGCCGCCAGCACCAGCAACAGGCCAGTCAGGTTCTGGCAAACCGAGTCATGTAGTTCACGTGCAATATTGTGTCGCTCTGCTTCCTGTGCCGCCGCCAATTGCTGGCCCAATTGGCGCAGGCGCTCAGCATGAGACACCGTAGCGCCAGCTGCGCGGCTTTACGCGCAGAAATGTCGCGAATAAATCCGGCAAACCGCGACGGGCACCTGCTCGCCGACGCGGGTGACCGTCAGTTCCACGGGAAACTGGCTGCCATCCTGTCGCTGCGCCATAGTCTCGACCAGCCGGCCGATATTGACTGTCGCGCCAGTCTCCAGGTACTTCTTCAGACCCGGCACCATGGGCGGCCCGGTGGCCTTCCGGAATGATCAACTCCGCCAGCGACCGATCTATGGCCTCGTCCGCGGCATAGCCAAACAAGCCTGATGCCGCAGGATTCCACTGCACCACCCGCCCCTGCTCATCCATAAGGATGATGGCATCGAGTGCCGCCTCCATCACCGAACGCTGCGTGGCCTCGCTATTTCGCAAAGCCGACTCAACGCGCAATCTCGTCCTCGACCATGCTCAGCAAGGCCTGCCTCGAGATTTCGGAGGTTCGCAGCAGTTCCTCACGCTCACGCTCAAGTTCGCGCTGCTGGGTGACCTCCCTGCGAAACACCCACCAGCCCGATCACCCGGCCCGCGCATCGCGCCACGGCGCCTTGGTGGACTGGAATACAAGGGTGCGGCCCGCAGCATGGACTGCTTCATCGTAGGTCTGCGTTCGACCTGAAGCCATGACCCCACGGTCACCATTCATGATCGCCTCGGCGGACTCTGGAGAGAAACAGAAAGCGATCATCTCGCCCGACAACGTCCTCCTTGTGCTGGCCGGCCATGCTGGCTCCTGCCGTGTTGCACAGCACGTACTTACCCTCGCGGTCCTTGACAAAAATAGCATCAGCGCTGCCCTCGACCACCGCCTCCAGCAGAATAGATTCCGTGCCAATTCCCTCTCGCCTACTTGCTGCCTCTCCAGCGCGTCCTTCAACTCTTGGTTGCGCTTGCGTAGCACCCGACGCAGGAGGTAGATCACCGAGAGCGCAGTCACTGAAAGGAACAGCACTACGATGGCCGTTAACAGCCCATGGCGGCGCAACGACTCCGACCCGGTGTCAAATTCTTGGCGGGTTTGAGCCACTTGTCGCGCAAGGCTTCATAGCGCCCCGCCCCACGCAACGCCCTGATGCCGGCATTCAGCTCCGCCAGCAATTCAGGGTGCCCCTTGGCCACGGCGAAACTATAGAGCGCGGGCAGCACCGGATTGCCCGCCGTGACCAGTGCGGACAGTTCCAGCCGACGGAGCGCGTCGCGCGCGCTGGATTGACCAACAATGGCGGCATCGTGTGCGCCGCTGGCCAGCAGCTTCAGTCCTTCGACTTCACTGGCCACGTGGACGATCGCCCCTCCATCCTCATTTGCGACAGATGCTCGCCGCCATGGAACTCGATCTGGACAATGACTGACTTGCCACGCAGGCTCTTCCAAGGTCCTACGGTGTGGTGCCAGTCGAACATAGATATCGTGATACTCGACGACCAGTACGTCCGAGAAATCAAACAGCGCTTCACGCGCTGGTGTGCGCGCCATGTCTGTAATATCGACCTCACCGCTCACCTCCAGCGACTTGCGGACGACCTCCCAGGTGTCGAGTCGCACATCGACCTTCCAGCCCATGAGCTGGCCAATTTCGCGAATCAGGTCGACGTGAAGCCCGGCCGGTTGGCCCTCGCTGTCGAGAAATTGATAGGGACGGTAGTCGCTATCGCTGCTGTAGACCACCACCCGGTGAGGCCCGGGGTGATCGCCCTCATCGGCGAGCACGGGCAATGCCCATGCCAGTAACAGGCAAGACGCGATGGCAAGGACACGCGTAAGCACCATCATTCGACGCTGGGATAGCGTGGTGGCTGGTCCGCCTCTGCCAACAGTCGGTTCACTTCCTGCTTGAGTTCCTGCACCCGACCCTCGCGGGCCAGCACTGCCTTGTGCCAGCGACGCAGTTCCGCATTCTCCTGCTCCAGCTTGCGTGAGGCCGCTTCAAGGTCCGCCACTTTCTTGTCCAGCTTGCGCACCAGCGCCTCGCTGTATTCGCGCAGTGCCGTCGCGTCGTCCACCATGGGCCGGCGCACAGGGCGTTGGCCGTCCACCTTGGCTGCCAGCAACCCCTCGATGACCTTGACCAACGCATCAGGATCCTGCGGCTTGAGTACATAGCGATCGGCCCCCAGTTCCAGGCCGAGCTTCTCGTCCTCGGGATCTGTATAGGTCGCCGTATAGAACATGAACGGGATGCCACCGAGGTCGGGATCGGCCCGCCACTCGCGGCACAGGGTGAAGCCATCCATGGTGGGCATCAGGATGTCGGAGACAACGATATCCGGCGGTTCGGCCCGTGCCGCCTCCAGCGCCTCCGCACCATTGATACAGGCCGTGACCCGGTAGCCCGCTCCCTTCAGGGCGAACTCCAGCATGTACCTGCTCTGCTCCGTATCCTCGACGATCAAGATGTGCTGTCATGGCCCCCTGCCTGCCCTGCCCCATTCATAGGAAAGGTTTGATCTGTTGGATGAAATCCACCGGATCAATCGGCTTTGTGACGTAGCCATCGCAGCCTGCCGCCAGCCCGCGTTCCTTGTCGCCCATCATGGCGAATGACGACACGCAGACGATTGGCACATCACTCAGCGTCGCGTCCTGGCGGAATTGCTCCGCGACTTCATAGCCGTTCATGCCCGGCAACTGGATATCGAGCAGTATCAGGTCCGGCAACGACGCCTTCGCGGCCAGCAGGCCTGCGGGACCGTCTCGGGCAACCTTGACAGCATAGACCATGCTTGCCGAGCAGAAAATCCATCAGGTAGATGTTCTGCTCGTTGTCCTCGATCACCAATACCGTCTTGCTCATTGGCTCCGCTCTACGGGAACGCTTAGCGTAAACGTGCTGCCGATGCCGACCTGGCTCTCGACTCCTACATCTCCGCCCATCAGCCTGGCCAACCTGCGACAAATGGACAAGCCGAGCCCGGTACCATCGTGTTTCCGGGTCATGCCCGCGTCCAGCTGCTGAAACGGCTTGAACAGCTGGGGCAGCTGCTCTTCGCTGATACCACAGCCCGTGTCACGGACGCACACGACCAATTGCGCACCCTCGCCATGGCCATCCAGCCGCGATGCCCGCACTTCAACGGAACCACTATCCGTAAACTTGATGGCATTGCTCAGCAAGTTCACCACAATCTGTTCAATCGCCGATAGTCGCCCACCATCTCGCCCAAGTCCTCCTCCGCATCAAACGTTGAAGGCCAGGTCTTTCGCCGCAGCCAGCGGCGCAGTCATCTCCGGCAACGTATGCAGCGACGCCTGCGGGTCGAAGGGTGCCTCGGCAAGCGTGAGTTGACCTGCCTCGATCTTTGAAATATCGAGCACGTCATTGATCAGCGCCAACAGGTGCTTGGCGCTGTTCTTCACCATCCCCAGTTGCTTGACCTGCTCCTCGCTGACCTCTCCCGCCATACCCTGCAGCATAATGCCGGTGAAGCCCAGTATCGAATTCAGCGGCGTGCGCAGCTCGTGGGACATGGTGGCCAGGAAGGCCGACTTGAGCCGATCGGCCGCCTCGGCCTGCGTCCTGGCCGCCGCCAGTTCCGCCGAACGGCGCACCAGGTCGCGATTCAGGGCCTTCGAATTAGCCGCGGAAGTGCGACGTTCAGTGACGTCATGGAGAAAACACAGCACCACATCGTCAGTCACATCAGTTCGTGAACGGGCAATCTGCCCATCTAGCCAAGCCAGACCACCATCATTGGCTCGCACGGCCAATTCATGGACCCTGACATTTTCCCCTTGCCAGGCCCGGCGACCAATGTCCGTGTATCGCTGGCGCTGACTCTCGTCAACCAAGTCCGACCATGACTTGCCAAGCAATTGCTGGCTGCTCATGCCGGTGACACTCAAGCAGGTGGGATTCGCTGTGCGGACCCTGCCATCCTTGTCCAGGGTAAACACCAGGTCGCTGGTGGATTCAAACAACTCGCGCATATGTGCTTCGCTGTTGTGCACTTTCTGCTGCAGCGCTTTGCTTACGGTAAGGTCAACGACGGTCGCGATGTAAATGACGTGCCACCCAGGTCCACCGGACTCAAGCCAATTTCCACCGGAAACTGGCTGCCATCTTTGCGCTGGCCGAACAACTCCCGGCCGGACCCCATCTGCCGTGACTGCCGATCTTTGGCATAGGCTGCGCGATGCCCGCGGTGCGCGGCACGTTGCTCCTGTGGAACCAGCATTTCAATGGGCTCGCCATACAACTCGTCGTGGCCGTAGCCAAAGAGATTCTGCGCAGCAACATTGATCAGCTGAATGCGACCCTTGGGACCGACCATCAATACGGCAACGGCAGGTGTTCCATCACCCTACGCATGCGCGCTTCTTCGCGAATCGCCGCAGCACCGATCCTGCGCAATTCCAGCTGGGCCATGGTGAAATGTGCCAGCGCGCGCAGAGAGGTCCGCTGGGTCTCAGTCAGGCGCCGCGGCTTCGCGGTCAATGACGCACAGCGTGCCCAGCGCCTCGCCGGTATCCGTGACCAGCGGCATGCCCGCATAGAAACGAATATTCGGGATCCCCCGCGACCAGTGGATTGTCGCTGAAACGTGCATCGGCGCTGGCGTCCTCAACCTCGAACAGCTCGCCGGGTTGAAGGATGGCATGGGCACAGAAGGCCAGGTCACGCGGGGTTTCTTCCGCGTCCAGTCCGACACGGGACTTGAACCACTGGCGGGCCTCGTCGACCAGGGACACCAGGGCAATGGGCGTGGCGCAGATATGTGCTGCCAGTGCCGTCAGGTCGTCAAACTCGGGTTCGGGCAGCGTATCCAGGACGTTGTAAGACAACAGGGCCTGGAGCCGCTTCCGCTCATTGGCAGGAGTGGCCGCTACCTTCAAGACTGATGGCCCCCCGCCGGCAACATGGGCCGACACTCCCTGGTCCGCATCTCGTGACTCGGATGCTAGGATGCACCGAATCCCTGCGAATGTAACAAAAGAACATGAATATCTCGCCCTCCGCAAGCCACAGGCTGGTCATTGGCCTGGTATTGCCCGCTGCCCTGCTGCTGGCGGCCTGCATGGGGGGCGAGCCATCGCTAGCCCAGTCGCCCACTGCGGCCGCCATTGCCGTCCCGGATAGCTATGCGGCCCGGGTTGCCACCGACACGCTGACGGCGGGAGGCAATGCCGTGGATGCGGCAGTCGCAGTGGCCTTCTCGCTGGCCGTGACCTATCCCGAGGCAGGCAACCTGGGTGGCGGCGGCTTCATGCTTGCCTGGATTGACGGCAGGGCCGCGTTCCTCGACTACCGCGAAACCGCGCCGCAGGCAGCAACGCGTGATATGTACCTCGACAAGGATGGCACGGTGCTTTCCGAGGCCAGCCTGACCGGCCGCCTGGCCGCCGGCGTGCCGGGCACGGTGGCGGGACTGTATGAGGCGCATCGCCTGCACGGGAAATTGTCCTGGTCCGCCGTCGTCGCCCCGGCCATCGCCCTGGCGGCCGATGGCTTCGTCGTGCCACCACAACTGCAGGCACGCATCGCCGAAGAACGCGATCGCCTGTCGCAAACTAATTACTGGAAATATTTTGGCGGGGCGCGCACCGGTGAAGTCTTCCGCCAGCCCGAACTGGCACAGACGCTGCGGGCCATTGCCGCCAACGGGCACGACGGCTTCTATGGCGGCGACGTGGCTCGCCTCATTGCCAGCGACGTGCACCAGGGTGGCGGCCTGTTAACTGAAAAGGACCTGGCTGACTATCGTCCGATCTGGCGCAAGCCTCTGCAGGTCAAATGGCGGGACCGCGAAATTCTTGCCGCACCCCCGCCCAGTTCCGGCGGCTTCGCGTTGGTCCAGTTGCTCAAGATGAAGGATGCCCTCGCTGCGGCCTTCGCCGGCGTGGCGCATAACTCGCCGCAGTACATCCATCTGGTCGCAGAAATCAGCAAGCGCGTATTTGCCGATCGTGCCGAGTACCTTGGCGATCCGGACTTCCACCGGGTACCCATTACTGATCTGCTCAGACGAGGACTACCTCGCCCGCCGTGCCGACCAGGTTGATCGGGTGAGCATCTCGCCGGTAAGCGCGGTACCGCCGGGCCTGGAGTCACGCGACACCACGCATTTTTCGATCGTTGATCGCTGGGGCAATGCCGTTGCCAATACCTACACGCTCAACACCAGTTTCGGTAGTGGCGTGGTGGTCGAAGGGGCGGGATTCCTGCTGAACAACCAGATGGATGACTTCAGCGCCAAGCCCGGCGTCGCCAATTACTACGGCGTCGTCGGCGCCGAGGCCAACGCCATCGCACCTGGCAAGCGCATGCTGTCGTCGATGACGCCGACCATCGTGCTCAAGGGCGGTGCAGTAGATATGGTGCTGGGCTCACCGGGCGGCTCGACCATCATTACCTCGGTCTTCCAGACCATCGTCAACGTGCTCGACTTCGGCATGGATGGGGCGCAGTCGGTTTCTGCCACGCGCTTTCATCATCAACTCCTGCCGCCGGACCTGGTGACCTACAGCCCGGGCCGGCCGCTGCCTGAGTAGACACGCGCAGCGAACTGGTCAAGCGTGGCTATCGGCCGCTGAACCGCATGACTGGGAATTTGGCGATGTGCAGTTGATCTACCGAGCAGGCGATCACTGGGTTGCCGCCAGCGACCCGCGCGGTCGTGGCGAAAGCCGGGTCCTCGAAAACGTCTCAGCCGACTCGGCGCGGCAGGCTGAGGTGCAGCACCACTAGTGCCCATCCTGCAGACATTATCGAGGCGATGATCACGCCGAACTTGACTCCTGGCATCAAGTGCAGCCCGCCATGCTCAAAGGCCAGAGTGCCAATGAACAAGCTCATCGTGAAGCCGACACCGCAAAGCACAGAAACCCCATAGACCTGGCCCCAGGTGGTGCCGGCTGGCAGGTCGGCGATCCGCAGTAGACGGGCCAGGGCAATCATGCCCAGCACACCCAGCTGCTTGCCGAGCACCAGTCCGGCGACAATGCCGAGCGTTACTGGTCCCGCCAGTTCGTCCGGAGAAAGGCCAAGGAATGAAACGCCCGCATTGGCGAAGGCAAATATGGGCAGTACCGCAAATGCTACCCACGGGTGCAGCATGTGCTCGAGCCGCCTCGCCGGCGACTCCTTTTCCTCGCCGCGTAGTGGAATGAAGGCGGCGACGACAACACCGGCCAGCGTCGCGTGGACACCTGACTTCAGCACGCAGAACCAGATAGATGCACCGATCAGCATGTATGGCGCAAGGGCCATCACCCGAAAGCGGTGCAGCAGGAATAAGCCGAAGACGCCCAGCGCAGCAAGCAGCAGGGCTTCAACACTGAGGTTGCTGGTGTAGAACAGCGCGATGATCACTATCGCGGCAAGGTCGTCGACTATCGCAATTGTCGCCAGGAACACCTTCAGAGATAGCGGGACACGCGATCCCATCACGCCTAGTACCGCAAGCGCAAATGCAATGTCCGTTGCCACCGGGATCGCCCAGCCATCACGGGCCGGGCTTGTGTCACCAGCGATCGCCAGATAGATCAGCGCAGGCCCGACCAGCCCGCCAAGTGCTGCCATTGTCGGCAAGACTACCTGCCGCAGGCTCGACAACTGCCCATCGACAACTTCGCGCTTCAACTCCAGCCCGACCAGCATGAAGAACAGGACCATGAGTGCGTCATTGATCCATAGCTGCAGGGGCTTATCGACACCGAGATCACCGAGCTTGATCGTCAGGTGCAACTCCAGCACCCAGTCATAGGCCATGAGTCCAAGCGGGGTGTTGGCGACCACCAGTGCAGCGACGGTGGCCGCAGCCAGCAACAAGCCACCCGCCGACTCAAGACGCAGGAAATCGCTCAGCCACGCAGTTGCACCACGTGGCCTGTCGCGCGGCGTACGTTTTGCTAGCGTTGGGTTCGCCATTCCTCAATCCAGCGGAAGAACAGCGGCACAAAGAATGTGGCGATGAAGGTGGCTGCCAGCATGCCACCGATCACCCCCGTGGCAATGGAGTGTCGGCTCGCGGCACCGGCGCCGCTGCTGATGGCCAGCGGCGTCACGCCCAGGATGAAAGCCAGCGAGGTCATGACAATAGGACGCAAGCGCAGGCTTGCGCCCTCCACTGCTGCCTCCGTGGCACTACGACCTTCCCGGACCTTGGCCGAGGCAAATTCGACAATCAGGATCGCGTTCTTGGCCGACAGGCCGATCAGGGTCACCAGCCCGATCTGGAAGTAGAGGTCATTTTCCAGGCCGCGCAGGAACACCAGCAGGATGGCGCCGAACACGGCAAAGGGCACGGCGAGGATGACTACCAACGGCAAGGTCCAGCGCTCGTATTGCGCCGCCAGGATCAGGAAGACCATCAGCACGCCCAGCACGAACACGCCGGTAGACGCGCCGCCAGAGGCCTTCTCCTGGTAGGAAACACCGGTCCAGGCCAGGCTGTAACCGGCAGGCAGGATCTGGGCGGCCACTTCCTCCATCGCGCGCAAGGCATCGATCGAACTGTGCCCCGCTGACGGACCGCCCATGACGCGCGCCGCTGGCAGGGCGTTATAGCGCTCGACCACTTCCGGGCCCGTGACCTCGCTCACCTTGACCATGGCGGTGATGGGTATCAACTCGCCGCGGCTGGAGCGCACATAGACATTGCGAACGTCCTCAGGCCGGGCGCGGAATTCCGCCTCACCCTGCAGGTACACGCGAAACACCCGGCCGGACTTGTTGAAGTCATTGACGTAGAGCGCGCCAAAGGTGCTCTGCAGCGTGTCAAACACGTCGGTCACGGTCACGCCCAGGGCCTTGGCACGCTCGCGGTCAAGATCTATGCGGATCTGCGGCACGCTGGCGCTGAAGGTCGTGGTCACTCCCGACAGTTCACTACGGCTCGCGGCCGCAGCCACCATCTCCCGAGCCACCCGCTCCAATTCACGGTAGTCGCCGCTGCGCGACTGCACGTAACCTTCGAAGCCGCCCGTGGTACTCAGGCCCTCGATCGGCGGCGGCTCAAATGCCAGTACGAAAGCGTCCTGGATCTCACTGCCACGCTGAAATACATAGCCAGCCAGCGCAGCTGGCGACAGTTCCGCGCCCTTGCGCTCGTCCCAGTCCTTCATCGGCACCCAGATCACACCGGTATTGGTGCGCAGGCCGAAAGTCAGCACGTCGAGTCCGGCGAAACTCAATACATCCTTCACCGCCGGATGCGCCTGCAATTGCTCGGTCATCTGGTCGATTACTTTCGAAGTGCGCGAAAGCGACGCAGCATCCTGCAAGATGGGCATGGCGAGGATATAGCCTTGGTCCTCCACCGGCGCCAACGAGTCTGGCACACCACGAAACAGCAGGGCGGCAGCGGCAATCAACGCCAAAAACATGCCCAGCGCCAGCACGCTGCGCCCCATCAGGAATCGCACACCTTCGGTGTAACCGTGGGTCATGCGCCCAAACCAGCGGTTAAATCCCTCCAGCACGCCATGCCGGGCCATGTGCTCAGGCTTGAGGATGGCCGTGCATAACGCCGGCGTCAGTGTCAGCGCAACAAAACCCGAGATTGCCACGGAGACAGCTATGGTCACGGCGAACTGGCGGAACATCTCACCAACCAGCCCGCCGATGAATGCCACAGGCAGAAACACGGCAGTGAGCACAAAGACAATGGCAATCACCGGGCCGGTGACCTGGCCCATCGCCTTGATGGTCGCTTCACGCGGCGCAAGACCTTCGGTGCGCATGATGCGCTCGACATTTTCAAGGACCACGATGGCGTCGTCCACCACGATACCGATGGACAACACCATGCCAAACAGCGTCAAGGTATTGACCGAGAATCCCAGCAGCAGCATTGCCGAGAAGGTGCCGATCAGCGACACCGGCACTGCCAACAAGGGAATCATGGTCGCACGCCAGTTCTGCAGGAACAGGAAGACCACGGCAAACACCAGCAGCATGGCCTCGACCAGGGTGGTCAGCACCTCGCGAATCGACACCTCGATGAACAAGGTGGTGTCGTAGGGAATCGCGTACTCCAGGCCCTCGGGAAAGGACTTGGCCAACTCCGCCATGCGCGCCTGCACGGCGGCACCGGCATCCAGTGCGTTGGCGCCCGGCGCCAGGAAGATGCCAATCGGGATGGTCGGGCGCCCGTTGCGCTTTGCCTCGAAAGCGTAGTCGCGCGAACCGAGTTCGATGCGCGCCACGTCACGCAGGCGCACGAAGCCGCCACTCGGGGCCGTGGCGACGACAATCTGGCCGAACTGCTCGGGCTCGGTCAGGCGACCCTGCGCCGACAGTGCAAAGGTGAAGTCCACGTCCCCCGCCATCGGCTCCTCGCCAACACGACCGGCGGCGGATTGCGCATTCTGCTCGCGCACTGCCAACGCCACATCCGCAGGCGTCAGGCCCAGCTCTGCCAGGCGATCCGGCCGCAACCAGATACGGATGGAGTAATCCTTGGCGCCAAAGATCTGCGCGTCACCTACACCGGGGATGCGCTTCACCTCGTCCAGCACATTCAGCAACGCGTAATTGGAAATAAACAAAGCGTCGTAACGACTGTCAGGCGAGTCCAGGGTAATGATCTGCAGGAAAGCATTGGACTGCTTGCGCGCCGTGACGCCCTGGCGTCGCACTTCCTCAGGCAGCGCTGGCAATGCTGCCTGCACGCGATTGTTGACATTGATCGCCGCCAGGTCCGGGTCGGTGCCGATAGCAAAGGTCACGGTAATTGAAAGCGCCCCGTCGCCGGAAGCCGCCGAGCGCAGGTACAGCATGTCGTCCACGCCGTTGATCTGCTGCTCCAGCGGCGCCGCCACCGTTGCCGCGACAGTTTCGGAATTGGCGCCAGGATAGAAGGCGCTGACCACCACCGTCGGCGGCAGGATGTCCGGGTGCTGTGCCACCGGCAGGCCGCGCAGCGAGGCCAGTCCGGCAATGACGATGAAGGCTGAGAGCACCGATGCAAAGATCGGCCGGTCAATGAAGAAGCGCGAAATCATGGCGTAGCGGACTGGACGACCGCCATGCCGGGCTGCACCTTCATGATGCCTTCTACGACATAGCGCTCGCCGGCAGCCAGCCCCTCGGACAGCACGGCCTGGTCGCCAACCAACTGAGCCACCTTGACCGCACGCGGCTGGGCATGGCCCGTGCTATCCACGACCCACAGGCTCTGGCCCTCCGCCGCAGACATCAATGCACGCCGCGGCACCGCGATGACGTTCCTCAGGACGACGCCAGACACCACTGCCCGAACGAACTGGCCGGGCGACAGTCGCCGGTCCTTGTTGGCGACGGTGGCACGAACCAGCACCGTGCCCGAGCGCACGTCCACGGCGGGATCGACAAAATCGATGGTCGCGACCCGGTCATCAATGGGGCCGAGGCTGGTCAACAACTGCACGGTCAGCGGGCCACCACTCTTCATCGCCTCGCGTAGTCGCGGCGCCTCGTCGCTGGGCACATAGAAGCCAACGAACAAGGGATCGACCTGGACCAGGTTGGTCAGCAGGCTGGAATCCTCGCCAGCATTGACCAGACTGCCCTCGGACAGCAATTCGTGGCCGGTCAGGCCGGTGATCGGCGCGCGCACTTCCGTGTGTCCAAGATCAATCTCAGCCAGGCGCAGCCGGGCCGCAGCACTGGCCACGGAAGCCTCGGCAATCTCAAAGCCCGACACAGCCTCGTCGCGCTGGCGCTGGCTGACCAGGCCTTCGGCAGCAAGTGATACGAAGCGGTCGCGCTCACGGCGGGCCGCATTCAATCGTGCTTCCTCAACACCAAGTTCAGCACGGGCCTGGGCCACGGCGGCGCGAAAGGGTTCCGGGTCAATGCGAAAAAGCGGCGTCCCGACCTTGACCTCTGCGCCTTCAACATACAGGCGCTTCTCCACGATGCCGGAGACACGCGCGCGAACTTCTACCTCACGCGAACCCGCCGTGCGTGCGGAATAGCCCAGTGACAAGGGCAGGTCCTGCGCTGCGGCCACCTCCATGCCCACCGCTGCAGGCGGCATGTCCTGCGGCCCGCCCTCACCGCCTGTACCGCAGGCGCAGAGCAGGAGCGTCAATGAAGCAAGGAGCGTACGGTAGGCCATCACTGGGCAGGTCCATTCGAGTGTTGGTTTGCCGCCGATTGTACGGGCATCGCCTGCGACGTGCCGCACTAGCCGCCGGAACGCTTGACCGTCAGGCCCCTCTTCTCCAGCTCGGCAACAATGACATCGCGGTGGTCACCCTGGATCTCGATGGTGGCACCCTTTAGCGTGCCACCGGAACCGCAGCGCTTCTTCAGCTGGGTGCACAACTCCGCCAGGGCGGCAGCGTCCAGTGCCAGCCCGGTGATGACGGTGACCCCCTTGCCGGCGCGGCCCTGCGTCTGACGCCCCACCCGTACGATACCGTCACCAGTTGCTGCGGCACCCCCCTTGTCCCTCCGGCATGTGCACAGGGCCTTGGGCTGCCCGCACTCGGGACAATTGCGCCCGGTGCCGGTTGAATAGACAACGCCCCTGAATTGCTGGCGCGCCATGAGCTAGAGCGAGAACTGCCTCAGCGCAGCCACCGCAATGGGCTCACCCCATTCCTGCAGGAAGTGGCCGCCATCCGCGACCAGCATCGGTTCTGGGCAACCACGAATCCTGCTGGCCAGACCCTGCATGATCGCAGGCCCCAGCACCGGATCCCTGGCACCGATGGCCATGAATGACTGCCCTGCCCAATCGTTTGACAGGAATTGCAGCGCAGCGCGGCCGATGTCCACGCCCTCCATCTCCGGGCGCGTCGGCACCAGTTCCGGGAACCGGCGCACGCCGCCCTTGTAGCTGTGGTCCGGGAATGGCGCCGAATACGCCGCCGCCTCAGCTTCGCTGAGGACCGGCGTCGCCCGCTTCAACAGCGCGCCGACGTCGAGGTCCGGATGCGCGGCACAGTAGGCCCGCCACGCCTCGAAGCCCTCGCCCGCCGGGCGCCCGGTGCCCAGCGCCGTATTCATGACCAGCAGTCGGGTGATGCGCTTTGGGTACTCCATGGGCAGCGTCAAGCCCAGCACGCCACCCCAGTCCTGTACCACCAGGCAGACATTCTTCAGGTCCATGCGCTCGAGGAAGATCATCAGCGAGTTGCGATGGAAATGAAATGTATAGGTCGCATCGTCACGCGGCTTGTCCGAGCGACCGAAGCCAAAGAAATCCGGCGCCACTACCCGGTGGCCGGCCCGGGTAAAAACCGGGATCATCTTGCGATACAGGTAACTCCAGCTGGGCTCGCCGTGCAGGCACAGGAACGTGACCTCGGCATCGGCCGGACCCTCATCCACGTAGTGCATGCGAAGCCCTGGATAGCCCACCAGGTTTTCCAGGTAGTGCGGCGCGTAGCTCCATCCCGGCAACGCGGCAAATCGCTCCTCGGGTGTTCGCAATGCGTCAATGTTCATCTGCCACCTCCTTGTTGCGCGCGGCGAACCCGGTTGCGCAGGATTCCGATTGGCGGGATTTCCAGTTCTACCAGGTCGCCGTCCTCGAGGAAGCGCAGCAGTTCCAGTCCGCAACCGTCACCTACCGTACCACTGCCGAGGATCTCGCCCGGGTGCAGCGTCTCGCCCTGGCTGACATAGGCAATGATGTCCGCGAATTTCCAGTGCATATCCCCCGAGTTGCCGCGCGAGCGCTCCTCGCCGTTGACACGCACGATCATCTCCAGGGCATAGGGGTCGGCAATCTCATCAGCCGTGACAATGCACGGCCCCAGTGAATTGGCGCCGTCAAAGTCCTTGCCCTTGGCAGGCCCTAGCCCGCCCTGCATTTCAGCACCCTGGGCATCGCGTGCACTGAAGTCATTGAAGATGGTGTAGCCAAAGATGTGTTCGCTGGCACGATCGCGGCTCGATATCCACCCCGCCCCGGCCAATGATGCAGGCGAGTTCGCACTCGTAGTCCATCAGGCGGCTATAGGCCGGCCAGAGGATTTCGTCATCTGGGCCGCTGGTAGCAAAGCGGTTGGCCTTGTAATACACCGGACGCTCATACCAGACCGCTGGGGGGCGGTAGGCGGCCGCCTGCGCCAGCAGCGCCTCTCGCTCCGCGGCACTCGCCGCCCGCGAAGCGCGCAAGCGAAAGGCCGCAGCGAAGGCCTGGATGGCATGTTTCTCGAAGCACATGAAATCGCGCAACTGCACCGGGCGCGGCAGCGGCGCCAGGAGCCTGCAGCCATCTGCACCAAGGACAGCGCTGGCATCGACTGCCAGTTCCAGCGCACGCGCTGCCGCCCAGGCCTCTGGCCCTGAGTCGATCAGCGCCTGCATGGAGCCAAAGGCCGGTGGGTCACCTGCCGCAGCGGCCAGGTCGAGGATAGCCCCGTCAGGCAGCAAGGCGCCGAGACGAGGCTGGTGGTTGTCGTGTGAAAAGGTGACGAGTCGCACTGGCACCTCCGCAAAAAGAAAAGGCCCCGGCCCGTCGCCGGGCCGGGGCCTGTCACGCATCAATCAGAAGCGTACCGTGGCCTGCAGGGCAATCGAGCTGCCGGGTTCCGAGAACCGCCAGGCGCTGAACACGCCAAAGGTTCCGGACAACGGCGTGTCGTTGCCATACGGGTAGATGGCTTCGTTGAGCAGGTTCTTGCCGATCAGGGCAATGTCCCAGCTCTCGTTGCCAATGCCCATGCGGCCATTGACCTTGTAGTAGGACTGCTGCTTCTGCTTGGGATCCAGCGTCGGTGCGACGTAGTACTCATCCGTGTAGTACATGTCGAAGCCCATGCGGAATTCCAGGCCGCCCGCCATCGGACGGCGGTAGTCGGCCGCGACGGTCGCTACCCAGGGCGCAACGAACTCGTTGGTCTTGCCCGCGTAGCTGCAGTTCACTGAGCCCGGCGGACGCGGCTGGCCAAAGTAGCACTGGCCTGTGTATTCCACGAACTCGAAGTCGGTGTAGGCAATGCTGCTGGAGAACATCAGGTTCTGCGTCACCTGCCAGCGGGCATCAAGCTCGATGCCGCTGATATCGGCCTGACCGGCATTCCTGACGTTGAAGCCCAGTGCGCCGTCAAACGTGGAGACCTGCAGGTCCTCGAAGTCAGTGACGTAGAAGGCGACGTTCATCTCGAAGTTGCCGCCCAGCGTGGTCTTGGCACCGAACTCCAGGTTGGTGGCCTTTTCTTCCTCGAACTCGAAGGTGCCGAGTCCGCCGACAGTCGAGTTGTTGGAACGGGCATCGAAGCCGCCTGCCTTGGCGCCCTTGCGCCAGCTCAGGTACAGCATCGAATTGTCGCTGGAATCCCATTCAAAGGTCAGCGACGGCAGTACCTGGTCTTCCTCGCGGCTGTCCGAGAGGCTATGCGCCCGCACATTGAATGCCGCTGCATACACGGCCGGGGCCAGGGCGGCCTGTGCTCCAGCCAGCGCACCACCGGTGATCAGGTTGGCAAACCGCAGGCTGCGCGAGGCATCCTTGTCATCCTTGCTGTAGCGCAAGCCCAGGGTGGCACGGAACTCATCGGCGAAATTCCAGGTCGCCTGTGCGAACGCGGAGTAGCTCTTGGAGTCCTGCTCGAACAAGCGCGGTGAGGCCGTATTGCCAATCATCGTGCCAGCAATTCCCGCCAGCGGCGTGCCGGCAAATGCCGGATTGCCGTTCAGCGCCGGGACCAGCACGCTGGTGCTGTTCACCTGGATGGAATCCTGGAAGGTCAGGTCGGACTGCTCGTAGTAGGCACCGACGATGTAGTCCACCTTGCCGCCGGTCGGCGAAGTCAGGCGGAATTCCTGGCTGAACTGGTCGAACTCCTCGGAGGAGACAACGTTGAAGACGTTACCGCCGGTGAAGTCGCAATCGCACAGCTCGGAGAACTCATACTTCGAGAACGCCGTGACCGAGGTGAAGGTCTTGCCACCCAGATCCCAGTCCAGGATCAAGGCAAACTCATCGGTTTCGTTGTTGCTGAAGTCGCCGTTCGAGGAACGCACGAAATCACCGGTGTTGTTCAGCACGCTGACCGGCTGGCCAAAGACCCGCAGGATCTGCGAGTAGGTCAGGCCACCAAACGGGTTGGTCGGGCCCGGCGCACCTGCACGCGGCACCTCGGTGAAGATCTCGATCTGTCGGCCGACGACGTCGAAATTTCCGTGCTCATACTTGAACGCAGCCGTCAGCGTGTCAGTGATATCGAGTTCCAGCCAGGCCCGCATGCTCATTTCTTCGCGTGACGGGTCTTCCTGGTCCAGGGTCGCGTTGTAGACGTGGCCACCGGCATCGCGGTAACGGGCCGACAGGCGGCCGCGCATACGGTCACCGAAGGGACCCGAGAGGACGCCAGTGAATTCACGCTCTTCATAGCGCGGCTCATACAGTCCTGACAGGGAGGCCGAGAATTCGTCGGTCGGCCGGGCGGTGGTGATGTTGAGCGCACCGGCGACGCTGTTCTTGCCGAACAGGATCGACTGCGGTCCGCGCAGCACTTCCACGCGCTCCAGGTCCATGAACGGGGCACGGGTCTGCTGCGGGCGGCCGCGATAGACGCCGTCCACATACGTTCCCACCGACTGCTCGAATCCCGGGTTGACGCCGGAGAAGATGCCGCGAATGGAAATGTTGTTGCCGATGGCAGTCTCGGTCATGAACAAGCTTGGGACGTAGTTCTTCAGGTCCTCGATCTTCAGGATGCCGGCTTCGGCAATCTTGGTGCCAGCAACGGCACTGACCGCGATCGGAACGTCCTGCAAGGACTGCGTGCGCTTTTGCGCGGTGACTACGATCTCGGAAAGCGTGACGCTATCTTGAGCGGCGGCGCTTGCTGTGGCGAGCGTCAGCAATACTGCAGACGTGATCGCGGCATGACGGGAGCGAATTACAGACATTTTTGGACTCCTCAGACGGAAGCCTTGTTGGTGATTTACAACAAGCGCACGAGGTCCCCCCTCGCACTTGGTGCGGGCAAGATAACCACCTCCAGCGATAACCGCAATACTCTTCCGTAATTGGCTGTTGCTTGTACGCCATGGGGTGGGGCCCAAGTCAGGATTGGGCCATCGGCCGTCCCTCCCTTCCCGGGCCCTGGTGGAACCTGCGGTGAGTTCACTCAAGCCTCACGGACTTGGACTAAAGAACGAGCCCGCTGGCCGGACTTCGACCGCCAGCGCCCAGGTTGGAGCCGGTATGATGTGCGCCTCCCCGACTGCCGAGGCGCCCGCATGACCCAGAACCCCGCCGCCGCAAGGCGCTCAGCCGGTTTCCGCTTGCGTGAGGCAATGTCCCAGGAACAGCCCTTGCAGCTGGTCGGCACTATTAATGCGTACACGGCGCTGCTGGCCCAACGGGCCGGGTTCAGGGCGATCTACCTATCGGGCGCCGGCGTGGCCAACGCCTCGTTTGGACTGCCTGACCTCGGTGTCACCAGCCTGAATGACGTTTGCGAGGATGTCCGGCGCATTGCCGGCGCCACCGACCTGCCCCTGCTGGTTGACGCCGACACCGGCTGGGGCGCGGCTTTCAATATTGCCCGCACCACCCGCGACCTGATCCGCGCAGGCGCCGGGGCCATGCACCTGGAAGACCAGGTGCAGGCCAAGCGCTGCGGCCACCGGCCCGGCAAGGCCCTGGTGCCCGCCGCTGAAATGGCCGACCGGATCCGCGCCGCGGTAGACGCACGCGAGGATCCGGACTTTGTCATCGTCGCTCGCACCGATGCCCACGCCGTTGAGGGCCAGCAAGCGGCCATCGATCGCGCTGCCTGCTATGTCGAGGCCGGCGCCGACGTCATCTTTGCCGAGGCGCTGACCACGCTGGACGAATTCAGGCAGTTCACCTCGGCCATCCGCGCGCCGGTGCTGGCCAACATGACGGAATTTGGCAAGACCCCCTTGTTCACCGTGCCGCAGCTTCGCGAGGCCGGCGTGCGCATGGCGATCTATCCCTTGTCTGCATTCAGGGCCATGAGCCAGGCTGCCTTGGCGGTGTACAGCGCAATCCGCCAGGAAGGCACCCAGCAGTCTGTGGTTGGCACCATGCAAACACGAACCGAACTCTACGACGTACTCGGCTACCACGAGTACGAACGCAAGCTTGACGAGTTGTTCTCAAGGTCAAAGGAGTAGCGGATGAGCGACGCAGGCGCCCCGGCTGGCTTCAAGCCCAAGAAATCAGTCGCACTGTCTGGCGTTGCCGCCGGCAACACCGCGCTGTGCACGGTCGGTCGCAGCGGCAATGACCTGCATTACCGTGGCTATGACATCCTCGACATCGCCGAGAGTTGTGAATTCGAGGAGATCGCCCACCTCCTGATCCATGGCAAGCTGCCGTCGACTTCGGAACTGGCGCGCTACAAGCTGCGCTTGCGTGGGCTGCGTGGATTGCCCGCCGAGGTCCGCGCCGTCCTCGAACAGCTACCCGCCAGCGCCCATCCCATGGATGTGCTGCGCAGCGGCGCATCTGTGCTGGGCTGCCTGATGCCGGAGGCCGAGTCCCACGACCCCATTGAAGCGAAATGGATTGCCGATCGCCTGGTCGCCTGCCTGGGATCCATGCTGTGCTACTGGCACCACCATGCCCTGGCGGGACTGCGCATTGACGTGGAGACCGACGATGACTCCGTCGGTGGTCACTTCCTGCACCTGCTGCATCGCAAGGCGCCCTCGGCTTCGTGGGTGCGGGCCATGCATACCTCGCTGATCCTCTACGCCGAGCACGAATTCAACGCATCCACCTTTGCCGCGCGCGTCATTGCCGGCACGGGTTCAGACCTCTATTCATGCATCACCGGGGCGATTGGTGCCCTGCGCGGCCCCAAGCACGGCGGTGCCAACGAAGTGGCCTTCGAAATCCAGCAGCGCTACGACTCACCCGACCAGGCCGAGGCGGACATTCGCCGTCGTGTGGCTGAGCGCGAGGTCATCATTGGCTTTGGCCACCCTGTCTATACGGTCAGCGACCCGCGCAATGCGGTGATCAAGCGCGTCGCCCTGCAACTGGCCGAGGAAGCCGGCGACCGCAAGCATTACGACATTGCAGAGCGCATCGAGTCCGTCATGTGGGACGCCAAGAAAATGTTCCCCAACCTGGACTGGTTCAGCGCCGTGTCCTATCACCTGATGGGTGTACCGACAGCGATGTTCACGCCGCTATTCGTCATCGCCCGCACCACCGGATGGAGCGCGCACGTACTTGAGCAGCGAGAGGACGGGAAGATCATCCGTCCGAGCGCTAATTACACTGGCCCGGAACCCCGCAAGGTTCCGCCCGTCGACCAACGCTGAATGGAGAACCATGGGACACTTTGACAGCAAGTCCGCCAAGCGGCCCGACCCCGACAAGGTACTGGTGGACATCGCCGCCTATGCGCGCGATGCCAGCATCGACAGCGAACTTGCCTACGACACGGCGCGCTACTGCCTGATGGATACGCTGGCCTGCGGCTTCCAGGCACTGGCCTACCCGGCCTGCAAGCGCCTGCTCGGGCCGGTCGTACCCGGCGCCACCATGGCAGGTGGGGCGCGTGTTCCCGGCACCAGCCATGAACTCGACCCGGTGCAGGCGGCATTCAACATTGGCGCCATGATTCGCTGGCTGGACTTCAATGACACCTGGCTTGCGGCCGAGTGGGGACACCCCTCGGACAACCTCGGTGGCTTGCTGGCGGTCGCCGACTGGATGAGCCGCAAGGCCACGGCCGAGGGCGGCAAGCCGCTGACGGTACGCGACCTGCTGACAGCCATGATCAAGGCCCATGAAATCCAGGGCGTCACTGCACTGGAGAACGGCTACAACCGCGTTGGCCTCGATCACGTGATCCTGGTGCGGGTGGCAACCACCGCCGTGGTGACCGCGATGCTGGGCGGCAGCCGCGACCAGGTCATCAATGCAGTGTCCAATGCCTGGATCGATGGCGGCGCGCTACGCACCTATCGTCACGCACCCAATACCGGCTCGCGCAAGAGTTGGGCGGCTGGCGATGCCACCAGCCGCGGCGTACGCCACGCGCTGATCGCCATGACCGGCGAGATGGGTTACCCCTCGGCGCTTTCCGCGCCCAAGTGGGGCTTCTACGACGTGTTGTTCAAGGGCCAGCCCTTCGTCTACAAGCAAGGCTTCGGCAGCTACGTCATGGAAAACGTACTGTTCAAGATCAGCTTCCCGGCGGAATTCCACGCCCAGACCGCCGTCGAGTGCGCCATGGCCCTGCACGCCGAGGTCAAGGACCGCCTCGACGATATCGAGCGGGTGGTCATCGAGACCCAGGAACCGGGTGTGCGCATCATCGACAAGACCGGCCCGCTGGCCAATCCGGCCGATCGCGACCATTGCCTCCAGTACATGGCGGCGATCCCGATGATCTTTGGTCGCCTCACCGCCAGCGACTATGAGGATGACATTGCCAACGACCCGCGGGTCGATGCCCTGCGCAGCAAGATGGAAGTGCGCGAGGACACCGGCTTCACCGCTGATTATTACGCGGCGGACAAGCGCTACATCGGCAATGCCATCCAGGTTTTCTTCAAGGATGGCAGCCAGTCGCGGCGCGTCCAGGCCGACTTCCCGATTGGCCATCGCAAGCGCCGCGATGAGGGCATCCCGGTTCTGGTGCGCAAGTTCGAATCTTCCATTGCCGAGGTCTTCCCGGCCGCGCAGTGCAAGACCATCCGCGAGCTGTTCGCCGATACCGCTGCGCTGGATCGCATGCCAGTAGACCGGTTTGTCGCGCACTTCGTGCGCAACTAGCGCGCGTTACTCCGCCGGCTCCCGCAACAGAAAAGCGGTGATCTGCAGGTCCTCCTCGAGCGACGCACTGGCGTGTCGCTCGAGGAACCTGATCAAGCCCGCCGCGGCATCGGCGCCGCCACCGCTGCTGGCTCGAAGCTCTTCCACCGTATGACAGCCTCCGCATTGGCGCGTAAAGAGCTCCTGCGACGAGGTGTCGGGCCCGCCCGAATCGGGCGCTGTCGCTACGTTTGCCGGGTCATGCAGCAGCGTGAGCGCATAGCCCAGCGCCACCAGCGCGAGGCCGGCAGAAATACCCAGGGAAATTCGCCGCAGCACCTGGTGTCGCATGGCTCACACCATATCGAATCGTTCAGCATGAATGTGAGACGCCGGCAGGCCCAACTGGCGTAGTGCCGAATCCACGACAGTCATCATTGGTCCCGGGCCGCAAATGAAGCACTGCCAGCGGCCTATGCCCGCGGGCAAGTGGCGCTGCAACAGTTCGATCGTCACCAGGCCCTGCTCACCCTGGGCATCTGGCGGGCGCACTTCGTACACCGGTACGACGATCAGGTTCATTTGCCGCTGCAGTGCGGCCAACTCCTCCCGGAAGATGGCGCGGCTTGGATCGTGCGCCGCATGGATCAGGATCACCGGCCGAACGTCCTTGCGGTCTCGCAGGGTCAGCAACATCGAGCGCATCGGTGTAATGCCTACGCCACCGGCCACCAGCAAGAATCCCTCTGCAGGATGGCGATCCACGGTAAAGCTGCCGTAGGGACCATCCACTTGCACTGGCTTGCCGGGTTGCAGTCCTGGCACCTCGACACCGGACCAGTCACCCAGATCCTTGACCGCGAACTCCAGGCGACTTGTTGACTCGGCTGAGGAGGAAATAGTGATGGGGTGCTGGTGAAAACCAAAGGCGCTGCCCGAGGTATTTATCCAGGCAAATTGCCCGGGCTGGAAGTCGAGACCCATATGACCCACAGGTTCCAGCACCAGGGTTCGGGTACTCGCCCCCTCATCGCGGTTTTCAAGCAGGCGCCAGGCTCGCCGTGCGAGGCGCCAGGGCCGCAGCAGGCGATAGTCCAGCAAGAGCAACAAGAACATGGCCGCGTAGCTCACCAGCAGTAGCGCCAGGAGGGTGTCGCCACGGGCTTGCAGTCCTGGCAAGAAGTGAACCAGGGCGCCTGCGATGACGGCCACCGCCAATCCCAGGTGCAGTCGCTGCCAAGCCTCGTGCGAAATCCCCAGCCTGCGGCGCGTAAGCGCCAGCACAACCAGCGCAAGCGCCAGCCAGAACGCCAGTGCCCCACTGCGTTGGGCCACTGTCCCCTCCAGCGGGTTGAACAGTGCCAGTGGATTACCGGCGCCAACCAGCAACAGCGGATGGGCCAGCAGGAAAGCCAGGCCGGCTATGCCCATCAGCCGATGGAAATACATCAGCGCATCAGTACCGAAAGGAAGGGATGCCGCCTTGATTCGCGCCACCAGGCCAAACTCGGCGGCCATCAGGCTAAAGGCAATGACGCCTGTGGCCAGCCCCAAGCCGGTAGTCAGCAGGCCATGGCTGGCGCCATCCTGCAGGCGCAGCAGCAAGGCCAGTGCCAGCGGCAGCGTCACGATGGCCAGATAAAGCCCGAACCAGGCCATGCCCTGCAGCAGCAGGCCCGCTCCCGCCCGGTACGCCCTGGCCAGGATGCTAGTCCCCGAACATTGACAGCTGATCCTGCTTGGCCGTTGCAGTGCCCTTCTGGCCCTTGCGCTTCGTCCCCGCACGTCCGCGCGATTGCACTGCACCGTAGCGCCCGATGAAACCGGACAACTCCGTCAGCGCCGGCTGCCGAATGGAATAGATGATGAAGCGACCCTTGGGCTCAGCCTGCAGCAGTCCGGCCTGGGTCAGTTCCTTGAGATGAAATGACAAAGTGGATGCGGGGCAGCGAACAGCCTTCGCCACCGCACCCGCCGGCATTCCAATGGCGCCTGCAGCTGCAACCACATCGATAATCTGCAATCGGGTCGGTTGTGCCAAAGCGGCCAACGCCGGTACAAATTTTTCTGCCAATTCACTGACCATGGCACCGCGCTCAGAATCAACGATATTGGAAGTATAGAACCTTTTCTGGCCCGGGACTTACACCAATAAGCTAGACCGTTACCATAAGGGCTTCACATTTCCAGAAATAACGCTATATTCGATGCGCATCGGCTTGATGGAACGGGGATCCTGGCAGCCGGTGGATCCTGGTCTGAGGTGTCCCACTCTCATTACGGTGAGAGTGGAATCGTCTAATTAAACAACTAGTTAGGGACACTGTATGCAGTCGGCCGCCTGGGAGAATGTTCACTTGGCCACGCTGGAATTGGCCAAAGCATCACCATTAAAACAAAGACTTACAGATGCTTTTTCACGTTATTTGATAGAGCTGGAAGCCACCGCCGTGCCGGACCCGCTCCGGCCTGAATTCGAGGGTCTTCGAACTCGAATGACCTGTGTGAGACCGCTGCGAGGCGAATCCGCGGTTGCGGCAACGGTGCGCAAGATGTCGTTGGAGGAAGCAGACGCCTGCGCAGCGCGCATCGTTGGGCTACTCGATCGCATGCACAGGCTGCCCGCTGACAGCATCGCGCGAGCTAACGGCAAGTCCCGCGATGAGGCCGGCTCGCGCCAGCGCCCTGTACTGAAGCTTTCCCGGGGCTAAACCCGGCGGTAACCGGTTCGGTCAGTCGAGCTTGAACTCGACCGTATCCCAGCGTGTCGTGTCTTCATGTCGGGCTTGCCGTCGAATGGCGTCGGTCAGTTCGCGCTCGTTCCAGATGGTTACTTCATCGGCCAGCTCACGCAGCTTGGCAGGCACGATCTTGCCCGTACCAAAGGGCTCCAGCAGGATCACCGGCTTGTCGCTGGCCTTGGCGTAAAGCGCCTGAAATTCGATCATCAGGGCATCGTTGTCAAACAGGGTACTCAGGATCAGCACGACTTCTGATTCGTCAATCTGTCGACGGAGATCTTCCTTGATGCCTTCCTTTTCCAGGCTTGCCGGGCGCTGGTCAGGCGTGGCGACGTTGCGGTAGTAAAAATTGGCCGCGCTTTCGAGGTACTCGAATACCCGCAGGTAGGATTCATCCATCCCGTAAAGATGGCTGACAAACAGACGAATGGGATTCTGTTCGGACATCCTGTGGCCCCATGGCGAGAGATATTCCCTAGAATACGTCTTTTCCCAGACGATGGAACCCCTCGCCCAATGCGCCTGCTGGTTTACAACATTCGCTACGCCACCGGGACCGGACCGGCATTCCACTTGCCGCTGCCGGGTGCAGGCTACCTGCGCAGCAGCCGCCAGGTGCTGGAGAAGATCACCGAGTTCATCGGCGCCCATGATCCGGACATTGTCGGTCTGCTGGAGGTGGATACCGGGTCAATTCGTACCGGCATGATCAACCAGCCGAAGTTTATTGCCGAGCGGCTTGGCCACTACTCCACCTCACAGTGCAAGTACGGCGAGGACTCCCTGAACCACCTGATGCCCATTGTGCGCAATCAGGCCAATGCCTTCCTGGCAGCGCCGCGGGTGCACGGCGAACGATTCCATTACTTCGATACCGGCATCAAGAAGCTGATCATCGAACTTGAACTCGATGACGTTGCCATTTTCCTGGTGCACTTGTCGCTGCGCTTTCGTCACCGGCACTACCAGCTGCGCCACCTGCACCAGCTGGTCAAGCGCCAGACCAAGCCGGTCATCGTCGCCGGCGACTTCAATACTTTCTGGGGCGACCACGAGATCTACCTGTTCATGGAAGCGGCCGGCCTGCAGAGTGCGAACAAGAATGGGACACCTTCCTATCCCGCGCGCTGGCCCCGCAAGGAACTCGATTTCATCCTCTATGGGAAAGGGATACGGCCGCTCGCGTTTGAGGTCCCACGGGTGGCATTGTCCGACCACTTGCCACTGGTGTTCGATTTCGAGATCGACCCAGCCTGTGCCGAGGCCACCCGTACCGCTGCCACCGAATTGCCGACCTGAACCGGGAATCGTGCATGATGTCATTGGCCTGCCCCGACACCGCTGGAGTCGCGTGACATGACAACTTCAACAGCACATTGGCGACTGGACGTCGATGTCGACCTCATTGCCTGGCTCACCTTTGACCGCCAGGGCAGCAGCACCAACACGCTCGGTCGCGAAGTCATGCAGGAGTTGGCTGTGCACCTCGCCGAAGTGCGCGCCTCCGGCGCACGTGGCCTGATCATCCGCTCTGGCAAGGACAGCGGTTTCATTGCCGGCGCGGACATCACTGAATTTTCTGGCATGCGTGACGAAGCCCAGGCCTACGAGATGGTGCGTGGCGGCCAGCAGGTGCTCGACACGCTGGCGGCCCTGCCCTGCCCCAGCGTCGCAGCCATCCATGGCTTTGCCCTGGGTGGTGGCCTGGAACTGGCACTGGCCTGTCGTTACCGGGTCGCGGCCGACGACGGCAAGCTCGCACTCGGATTGCCGGAAGTCATGTTGGGCATCCATCCCGGATTTGGCGGGACGGTACGCGCAGTGCGCCTGGTAGGCGCTGCGGTAGCGCTGGACATGATGTTGACCGGTCGCAACCTGCGCGCTGACAAGGCGCGCAAGGTTGGCCTGGTGGATCGCCTGGTCCCCAGGGCGGAACTCGACGCTGCGGCCAAGTCTTTGCTGCAAGCGGCACCGTCGCGTCGCCGCCCCGCCCTGGGACAGCGTGTGCTGGCCTGGCCGGGCATCCGCAAGCTGGTGGCGAACCAGACCCGCAAGCAGGTCCGTCGACGTGCCAATCCGCGGCACTATCCCGCACCCTACGCCATCATTGATCTGTTCGAGCGCCATGGCGCCAGCGGCGCTAAGGCATTCGAGGCCGAGGCACGATCGATTGCCCGGCTGTTCCTGACCGAGACCTCGCGCAACCTGCAGCGCGTGTTCTTCCTGCAGAACCGCCTCAAGGCCTTGGGTGGCCAGGGGCGCCGTCGCTTCAATCATGTCCATGTCATTGGCGCAGGAGTGATGGGCGGCGACATTGCTGCCTGGTGTGCCTGTCGTGGACTGACGGTGTCGCTGCAGGACCGCGAGATGAAGTACATCGAGCCGGCATTGCAGCGGGCCGCTGAATTTTTTGCCAAGCGCGCGCGTGGCGACAAAGCCAAGGCCGAGGACTACGCCAGCCGCCTGGCAGCGGATGTCGAGGGTCTCGGTGTGCAGCGCGCTGACATTGTCATCGAGGCGATCTACGAGAACGCCGATGCCAAGCGCGCCCTGTACGCCAAGCTCGAGCCCAATATGCGTCCCGGCGCCATCCTCGCGACCAATACCTCGAGCATCATGCTGGAGGAGCTGGCCCGCGACCTCGCTGATCCGGGACGACTGGTAGGCCTGCATTTCTTCAACCCGGTCGCCAAGATGATGTTGGTCGAAATCATCAGCGCAGCGGCGACGCGCAGCGAAGTTGCCGAGGAGACCATGGCCTTCACCCGGCGACTCGACAAGCTGCCGTTGCCTTGCAAGAGCGCGCCGGGCTTTGTGGTGAATCGCATCCTGATGCCCTACATGGTCGAGGCCATGCTGGCCGCCGACGAGGGCATCGCGCTGGCAACCATCGACCTGACCGCCACGGCCTTTGGCATGCCGATGGGCCCCATCGAGCTTGCCGACACGGTCGGCCTGGATGTGGCCATGCACGTGGGCAAGATCCTCTCCGAGGCCTTCGGCAAGCCGGCACCCAAGGGCACTGTCGCCTTGGTCGAGGCAGGCAAGCTTGGACGCAAGTCGGGTGAAGGCTATTACCGGTGGTCGGACGGCAAGCCGCAGAAGCCTGCCGCCAGCGGCCCGGCGCCGGCCGACCTCGAGGACCGACTGGTCCTGCAGTACCTCAATGAATCCGTCGCCTGCCTGCGTGAGGGCGTCATTGCTGAGGCCGACCTGCTGGATGCCGGAATGATATTCGGCACGGGCTTCGCGCCGTTCCGCGGTGGACCGCTCATGTATGCCCGAGACCGCGGCGTCGCCGCGATCGTCGCCCGGCTGGAACAGCTGGCGGCAAGCCATGGACCGAGGTTCAAGCCGGATGCCGGCTGGACCAGCCTGCCGGCGCTGAAAGGATGATCGCTATGCTAGGATGCGCCGCCCCGATCCTGCCGGCCTGGACCCAGTCTGCCGCGTGGCGGCGGTGTGATATTTTGCCCTCCCGGGAGTCGCTGGCGGAACATGGAAGATAAGGCAGTAGAACTTGAAGTGCTGCGCGCCTTCAGTCCCCTTGACGGCCTGAAGCGCGAGAACCTGTTTGCGCTTTCTCGCAAGACGGTGCTCAACGAGTTAAGTTCGGGACGCGCCCTGTTCAAGGAAGGCGACAAGGACAAGCGCACCTACTACCTGGTCAGTGGTGACGTTGAACTGCGCAGCGGCGAGCGCACCGTCTCCACCCTGCGTGCCGGAAGCCCCGACGCCCGCAACGCCATCGCCGGCGGCCAGCCGCGGCGCTTTACCGCCCGTGCGCTTTCCGACATCACTTACATCTCGATCGACAGCGACCTGCTGGACGTGTTGCTGACCTGGGACCAGACCGGCACCTACGAAGTGTCCGAGATCTCCGGCAGCGACAACCAGGAATCCGATGACTGGATGACCGTGCTGCTGCAGACCAAGGCCTTCCATCGCATTCCGCCGGCCAACATCCAGGCGCTGTTCATGCGCATGCAGCAGGTCAAGTACAAGGCTGGCGAGCAGATCATCAAGCAGGGTGACGACGGTGACTTCTTCTACGTCATCACCAAGGGCAAGGTCATCGTTACCCGCGAGACACCGCTCAACCGCGAGGGCATCAAGCTGGCCGAGCTCGACGTCGGCGAGTCCTTCGGCGAGGAAGCGCTGGTGTCAGACGGCAAGCGCAATGCGACGGTGACCATGCTGACCGATGGCGCGCTGGTGCGCCTGGGCAAGCAGGATTTCAATGAATTGCTCAATGAGCCCCTGCTGCGCTGGGTCAACCTCGAGCACGCCAAGGAGCTGGTGGCCCGCGGCGGACGCTGGCTGGATGTGCGCCTGCCCAGCGAGTTTGAGGTCTACCACCAGGATGGCGCGCTGAACGTACCGCTGTACTTCATCCGCCTAAAGGTACGCACCCTGGATTCATCAGTGCCCTACGTCGTGGTCTGTGATACGGGTCGGCGCAGCTCGGCTTCCGCCTTCCTGCTGAGTGAACGTGGTTTCGACGCCTATTGCCTGCACGGTGGCTTGTCCGGCAATGGTCTCGGGCCAGACGTGGAAGAGAAAGCCAAGTAAGGCGCCGCGCGGGGGCAGGCCCCGCCAACTACATCGTGTGCGTTTGCTTGTCGCCGCCCAGCGCGCCGGCCAGGTAGGACTCGATCTTTTTCTGCGTCGTGCCGCGATCCTGTTCACTGAACTGGACGCCAATACCCGCCGTGCGCTTGCCCTGCGCACCCTTGGGCGTCAACCAGATCACGCGACCTGCGACAGGCAATTTTTCTTCCTCGCCCATCAGGTTGAGCAGCATGAACACCTCGTCACCGAGGCGGTAGTTGCTGTTGGTGGGAATGAACAGGCCGCCATTCTTCACGAACGGCATGTAGGCCAGGTACAGCGCGCTCTTGTCCTTGATGGTGAGCGTCAGCAGCCCCGGCTTGGTGGAAGGCACTCGCGACTTCAATGCCATCAGGACAGCCTCTCCTTCGCGACCCGCCGCCCCAGTTCCATGAACTGGATGACCAGGCCCTCAAACAGCAACTGCAGGTTCAGGGAACTCGACAATTGCGCGATCGCATCCTCGATTTGGTCAAGGAGGCGGTAACTGGCCCGTATGATCGGTTCGGATCCCGCGCCAGGCAAGGATGGTACGCGATTATTGTTAACCACATCACTAGCCGGGCCTCCGAGGCTGGCAGAGCGGATCAGTCCCATCAACCACCAGCGCAGCCAGGACAGCCGCGCCGCCGGCAGGGACTCGCTCCAATGCTTGGCCAGGGCCAGGACATCCAGGCCACCTTCCAGAGCCCCGCTGACGGCCTCGGACATCTCCTGATCCAGCGTGCCTGCGCCCTGCTCGGCCAGGCTGATGGCAGCAAAGGGCGCGCCATGGGCCAGGTCCAGCAAACGCTCCCAGGGCTGCTGCTCAGGTTGCTGCCCGAGCCAGGCCAGTGCGGTCTCACGCGATGGCACGGGAACCACAACCCGTGATGTCCTGCTGACGATCGTCGCTGGTAGTCGGTAGGTCCGACTGGCGACCAGGATCACTACTGTATCCTCAGGTGGCTCCTCAAGAGTCTTAAGTAAGCTATTGGCCGCGTTGACATTCATCATGTCGGCAGGATCTATCAGCGCGACCTTTCGGCGACCGCGGTAGCTGCGCAGCGCCAGGTCTGCTGACAGGTCGCGGATCTGCTCGACCAGGACACCGGTCTTGTCCGGTTCGATACCGATTCCGTAGTAGTCAGGATGGGTACCGGCGGTGAACAGCTTGCAGCCCGCACACTGGCCACAACGACCGAGCGCCGGTGCATCGCATAGCAAGAGCCCCGCCAGCCACAGCGCCAGTTCGGACTGGCCGGCGCCGGCCTGGCCGGTAAACATGAGCCCATGCGGCAGCCGCCCACCAGCCAGGGAGTCGAGCAGGAACTGGCGCTGTGCACTGAACCAGTTCACCTCTGCACGCGTCAGGGCGACATCCAGCCCCGGCGGTGCATCCATGACCTCGGGGCGCTTGCGCCGTGACTTGGCCATCAGGACTCGACGCCTGCCAATAGTGCATCAAGGCAGGCACGTACCTGGCCGCCCACCTCATCGACCGTGCCGCTGGCATCAATGCGCTTGATGCGCGCTGGCTCCTGCGCCGCCAGGGCCTCGTAGCTCTGCTGGACCCTCAGGAAGAAAGTCGGCTCTTCGGCTTCGATGCGATCCCGACCCGTGGCCCGCGCCGCCATGCGCGTTGCGGTCAGCGCGACCGGCGCATCGAGGAACAGGGTCAGGTCTGGCCACAAGCCAGGGTGCGCTACCTCGGCCAGTACCAGGATGAGTTCGCGTGGCACGCCACGCCCACCTCCCTGGTAGGCCAGCGTAGCATCGGTGAAACGATCGCACAGCACCCAGGCGCCCCGCGCCAGCGCCGGACGAATGACGTTTTCCACGCAGGTGGCACGCGCAGCGAACAGCATCAACAGTTCAGTCGCCACATTGACGCGCTCGCTGTCGCGGTGCAGGACCAGCTGGCGCAGCTCTTCGGCCAGCGGCGTGCCACCCGGCTGGCGCGTCAACACGACCTCGAGTCCGCGTGACTGCAGGTGAGCAGCAGCACCGGCCATCTGCGTGGACTTGCCGACGCCCTCGGTTCCTTCGAATGTGATGAAGCGCCCGCGCATGTGAGCCTCAGCGTACATGAACACCTGCGCCACGGCGCAGGTTGGTCAGGTGGCGCGAAACGTTGCGGTTGTGCTCGACCAGCGACTCGGCAAACAGGTGTCGGCCGTCGCCCATGCCGCTGGCGACAAAGTACATCGCCTCGGTGCTGGCGGGCTGGGTCGCCGCTAGCAGCGCGGCCTGGCCCACCAGTGCAATAGGTGTCGGCGGCAGGCCGCCGCGCGTGTAGGTGTTGTAGGGCGTGTCGCGACGCAGGTCCGACTTGCGGATATTGCCGTCAAAGTCGCTGCCCATGCCGTAGATGACCGTCGGGTCGGTCTGCAGCCGCATGCCCTGGCGCAGCCGATTGACGAACACGCCGGCAATCTCGGGACGCTCTTCGGCGGCACCCGTCTCCTTCTCGACGATGGAGGCCAGGATCAGGGCCTCATAGGCGGATTGCAGCGGCAAGTCATCGGACCGTGCCGACCAGGCCGCTTCCAGTTCCTGCTGCAGGCGGCGGTGTGCCTGGTCAAGGATCTCGCGATCGCTTGTGCCGCGCGAAAAAAGGTAGGTGTCCGGAAAGAACATGCCCTCTGGATGGCGACCCTTCAGGCCCAGCCTGAACATGATCTCCTCATCAGCGAGATCCTTGAACTCAACGCGCACCGTGCGCTTCGACTGGATCGCCGACAGCGCCTGCCGAAAGGTCCAGCCCTCGACCAGGGTGACCGAATAGAGACGCACGCGACCGAAGACGAATTGGTCCAGCAACTGTATCGGTGTACTGCCCGCAGCCAGTTCGTACTCGCCGGCCTTGATCCGGGTGTCCACGCCCAGTCGCCGTGCGTGGCGCACCCATACCCAGTCATAGTCGATGAGCCCGGCCTCTTCCAGCTGGCGCGCCAGCCTTGCCACCGGCGTGCCAGGCTCAATGATGAAGTTGCGTGGGACCTGCAGTGCCGGCAAGGGTGTCACCAGCCACTGGTCTTCCCACTGCCGCAGGCCAATCCAGCCGGCCACGGCCAGGCCAGACAGCAGCAGGATAATGAAGATGAACTTGCGCACTATTGCGACTCCAGCCAGGCATTGAATTGCCGCGCAATGCCAACCACCGCACAGCTGCGCCCGGCCAGCTCACGCACCGGCCAGGCGCCGATCAACGTATTGGTCAGCAATACCTCGTCCGCCTGCAGCAACTCATCCGCCATGACTCGCCTTTGTTCCACTGACCTGCCCTGCATTGTCGCCCATTGCATCAGCGCGCGTCGCATGATGCCGGCGATGCCACAGTCCGCAAGTTCCGGGGTGATGATCCGTGTGCCCTTCACCAGGAACAGGTTGGCCTGTGTGGCACAAATGACCGCGCCAGTGTCGTCACACATCAGGCCCTCGGCGATGTCGGCATCGTCCCACTCGCTGCGGGCCAGGACCTGCTCAAGCCTGTTCAGGTGCTTGATGCCTGCCAGCGCCGGGTTGCGTCCCAGCCGGGTCTGGCAATAGCGCAGCCGCACGCCCGCCTGCGAAAATTCTGCCGGCCAGGTGGGTGCCGTGAAAGCAGCCACTATGCGCGTGGGTTCAGCCTCCTTTGGCATGCGATACCCGCGCTGTGCCGGCCCGCGCGTGATGATCAGCTTGATGGCATTGGCGCCACCGACGGCGATCTGGAGGCACTCGGACTCAATCAACGCCTGGCTCGGGACCGCAAGCTGCAGTCGCTGCGCGCCTTCACACAGCCGCTGGTAGTGCCAGTCCAGAAAGCGGACGCGCCCACGGCGGATGTTGAGGGTTTCGAAGAGTCCATCGCCGTACTGCAGGCCACGATCCAGCGCTGATACCGAAGTGGACCTGACGCCGTTGACCAGCACGCAATTCACGCGCCCGCCCCGATGGCACGCAGAACGCCCAGCGCCTTGGCCCGGGTCTCGGCCAGTTCCCGCAGCGGATCCGAGTCAGCAACGATGCCGGCACCGGCACGCAATTCCAGCATGCCATCCTGCAGCACCAGGGTCCGAATCAGGATGTTGAGATCCATGGAACCATCATCACCGAGGTAGCCCATTGCGCCAGTGTAAGCGCCACGCCCGCTGCCCTCGAGGTCGCCGATCAACTGCATGCAGCGGACCTTGGGACAACCGGTGATGGTGCCGCCGGGAAACAGCGCGCGAATGATGGCCCCGGGAGTCACATCTTCACGCAGTGTGCCGCAGACATTGGAAACAATGTGGTGCACATGGGCATAGCTCTCAACCGCCATGAATTCGTCCACCTGCACCGAGCCTGGCTCGCACAGGCGCCCGAGGTCATTGCGCTCGAGGTCGATCAGCATGACGTGCTCGGCACGTTCCTTGGCATTGGCGGCGAGCTCGGCAATCATCGCCGGATCCTGGCCCGCAATCCGCGGCCGGGTACCGGCAATCGGCCGCGTGTCCACTTCGCGTCCGCGCACGCGCAGCAGGCGTTCCGGCGAACTTGACACCAGCGCCAGTGATCCTAGATCGGCAATGCCAGAAAAAGCGCCCGGGTTAGTGTCGCGCAGCGTTCCGTACAACTGGGCTGCTGTCGTCCCCGCCGCCAGCTGCGTACGCCAGGCTCGCGCCAGGTTGGCCTGATAGACATCGCCCGCGGCAATGTGCAACAGCGCCTGCCGGCAAGCACGCAGGTACTGTGCGGGATCGTCTTCCTCGATTGCTGCCCGGGCGGTGACCGGACTGATGCTGGCGGGCCATTCAATACGGCTCAGGTCAGCAAGCACCTGCGCGGCAAGCCGGCTGGCATCGTACTCTGCCAGCGCAGCAGTAATCCCTGTCTGGTGGTCGTGCACCACCAGTCCGTGCATGCGCCAGGCCAGCGCCACCACCGGCAGGGGTGACTCCGGCAAGCGCAGGCAGGGCTCGATCTCCGCAGCCAGCTCGTAGCCCAGGTAGAGAAACCAGCCGCCCGCCATCGGCCAGGGCGCGGGTGTCGCCCGTCGCACTTCGGTGCCGAACCACTGATCCAGCGAGGCCAGAAAGCCGCTGGTGGCATGTGGACCAGCAAGCTTGCCACTGGCATCAAGGCAGAGCCGCTCACCAGGACCGGTCATCAGTATCGAGAAGCGCCCGCCCGGCGTATCTGCGGCGCGGCTTTCCAGCAGCACCGGGTAACGCGCCGGCGACAGCGCATGCAATGCCAGCAGGCGCCCAACCGGGTCAACCAGTTGCGGCAGCAGCGAGAGACGTGAGTCAGTGGGCCCGTTCATCGCGGACCAAGGCGGCGCTCAGCGCAGCGCGCGGAACACCAGCGTGCCATTGGTCCCGCCGAAGCCGAAGGAATTCGACATGACGGTATCCAGCTTCATCTGCCGCGCGGTATGGGGAACGTAGTCGAGGTCGCAACCCTCACCGGGATTGTCCAGGTTGATGGTTGGCGGGGCGACCTGGTCGCGTAGCGCTAAGATGCAGAAGATGGCCTCCACGACCCCGGCGGCACCGAGAAGGTGGCCGGTCATGGACTTGGTTGAACTGACTGCCAGCTTGTCGGCGTGCGCACCAAAGGCGTTGCGGATCGCCAGAGTCTCGGCAACGTCGCCCAGCACCGTTGAGGTGGCATGGGCATTGACGTACTGGATCTCGGCAGCACTGATAGCAGCATCGGCCAGGGCATTGCCCATGGAGCGGCGTGCACCATCGCCATTCTCTGGTGGCGCGGTGATGTGGTAGGCATCGCCGCTCATGCCGAAGCCAATCAGCTCGGCGTAGATGGTCGCCCCGCGCCGGCGCGCGTGCTCAAGCTCTTCCAGCACCACCGCGCCGCCACCTTCGGCCATGACGAAACCGTCGCGATCGCGGTCCCAGGGCCGGCTGGCGCGCGTCGGATCATCATTGCGGGTGGACACGGCGCGGGCCTGGCCAAAGCCACCGGCTGCGAGCGGCGTTTCCGCCATCTCGGCACCGCCGGCAATGATCACATCGGCGTCGCCGTACTGGATGGTGCGATAGCCAATGCCGAGGCTGTGGGTCGAGGTGGTGCAGGCCGTCACGATCGCCAGGTTGGGGCCGGTGATGCCAAACATGATCGACAGGTGGCCCGAGATCATGTTGATGATGGAAGCCGGAATGAACGAGGGCGAGATCTTCTTGTAGCTCTTGCCCTTCAGGTAGCGGTCGTAGTTGTCCTCAATCGTGGCCAGGCCGCCGATGCCCGCGCCAAAGATCAGGCCAATGCGCTCGCGATTGGCATCGGTGATCTCCAGGCCGGAATCCTTGATCGCCTGCACGCCCGCCGCCACGCCGTACTGCATGAAGACATCCATGCGCTTGGCTTCCTTGGCCGGCATGTAGTCCTCAGGATTGAAGTCCTTGACGGTTCCGGCAAAGGTGAAGGGAAATCCGGTGCTATCAAAACGGGTCATCGGGCCGATGCCACTTTTCCCTGCCAGGACGCCTTCCCAGCTCGAAGCCACGGTATTGCCGAGCGGCGACAACATGCCGAGCCCGGTGATGACCACACGTCGCTTGCTCAAGGGCTTTCCCCCGTTACGGCAGGTCCAAGACACGCAAAAGGCCCCGACCGCGAGGCCGGGGCCCAGAGAGGCGTGCCCTCAGGACTTGGACTGGTGCTGGGTGATGTAATCCACCGCCTGCTGCACCGTGGTGATCTTTTCCGCGTCTTCGTCCGGAATCTCGGTCTCGAATTCTTCCTCGAGCGCCATAACCAGCTCGACGGTATCCAGGGAGTCTGCGCCCAGATCGTCTACAAACGAGGCGTCATTGGTGACCTCGTCGTCCTTCACGCCGAGTTGCTCGGCGACGATCTTCTTCACGCGTTCTTCGACTGTGCTCATCTGATTATTGTCCAGTTGCCATGAGGTTCCCCGCTGGCCCGTGGCCGGTCGGGGGCGCCATTCTATGCCACCAATCCGAGTGTTTCTACCAGAAACAATCCTTGGTCACTGTTTTATAAGGGATTTTCTTATTCCTGATATCGCGAAATTGACCCTGTTTCCGCAATTTCACGGCATGTGCATGCCGCCGTTGACGTTCAGCGTCTCGCCAGTGATCCAGGCCGCACCGGGCGAAGCGAGAAAAGCCACGGCGGCGGCGATGTCCCTGGCCTGACCCAGGCGGCCGAGCGGGATCTGCGCCGCCAGCGCCTGGCGCTGGGCTTCCGGCAGGGTTCGAGTCATGTCGGTATCGATGAATCCCGGCGCCACGACGTTGACGGTAATGTTGCGCGAAGCGACTTCACGCGCCATGGCGCGTGTGAAGCCGCCGATACCGGCCTTGGCCGCACAGTAATTGGCCTGGCCGGGGTTGCCGATCATGCCGACCACCGAGGCAATGTTGATCACCCGGCCCTTGCGCGCCTTCATCATGCCGCGCAGCACCGCCTTGCTCAGGCGAAACACCGAGCTCAGGTTGGTCTGGATGACGGCATCCCAGTCCTCGGGCTTCATGCGTAACAACAGGGTGTCGCGAGTGATGCCGGCATTGTTGACCAGGATGGACACCGCACCCTCGCGGCCCTCGACCTCGCCAATCAGCGCGTCGATTGCCGCACCATCGGCGACATCCAGCACCACGCCTCTCCCACTGATGCCCGCGGACGAGAACGCGGCATCAATCGTCGTCACGCCCGTGGCGCCAGTCGCCGTACCGATGACCGTAGCGCCCAGCCGCCCCAGCTCCAGCGCAATTTCGTGGCCAATGCCGCGCGAGGCGCCTGTCACCAATGCAATTTCGCCCTTCAGGATGTCGGTACTCATGAGGTCGGGTTCTCCGTCACAGCGGCCAACGCCGCCTGCAGTGATTCGATGGATTCAATGGCATGAAGATTCAGGTCGCGTCCGCCCGGGGCGCGGCGCACCAGGCCGGTCAGTACCTTGCCCGGCCCGCATTCAATGACGTGGGAGATGCCCGCCGCCATCATGGAACTCACGATGGTGGTCCAGCGCACCGGGTTGTGCAGCTGGCGACTCAAGCCATCGTGCACCGCCTGTGGCGTGTCGTGCCAGCCACCATCAAAGGCGTAGACCGGAATCGCGGGCGCCTGCACCTGCAGCGATTGGAGATGCTGGCGAAACTCCACGGCCGCTGGCTGCATCAGGCTGCTGTGCGACGGGACAGAGACCGGTAGCAGCAAGGCGCGCTTGGCGCCACGCTGCTTGCAGGCCTCCATGGCGAGTGTGACCGCCGCGGCCTCCCCGGCAATCACCAGTTGACCTGGTGAGTTGTAGTTGACCGGCTCGACCACACCGACCACTGATGCCTCTTCGCAGGCGGCCTCGACCACCGCGTCCTCCAGGCCCAGGATCGCGGCCATGGCACCCACACCCACCGGCACGGCGCGCTGCATGGCCTGTGCGCGAAAGCGCACCAGCTCCACTGCAGCAGAAAACGCCAGCGATCCCGCGGCCACCAGCGCAGTGACCTCGCCCAGGCTGTGGCCGGCCATCACTGATGGCATCGCTCCCCCACGGGACTGCCAGCAGCGCCAGGCCGCGATGCCCGCGGTCAGCATCGCCGGCTGGGTAACCTCCGTTTCTGCCAGCTTGTCCTCAGGCCCGCCCTGGCACAGCGCCCACAGGTCGTAGCCCAGCACGGCAGAGGCCTCGGCAAATGTCTCCTGCACCTCCCCCATGCCCGCTGCCAGCGGCGACAACATGCCTACCGACTGTGAACCCTGTCCCGGAAATATCATCGCCAGCTTCATGCAGGTGCCCTGGGTGTGCGAACCGGGAGATTATAGGTGCCTCACCCGGCCAACTGCAGGCAGAAGTCCACACGGGGGCGTCTGCTATCATTCCGCGGGTCGCAGGATTCCGGCAGCTGGCCGGACAAGGAGCGTAAGGATGGCTGTTTCCAGGCCGCGTCACGTAGCAGGTTTCACCCTGATCGAGATCATGGTGGTGATGGTCATCATCGCCATTCTTGGGGCGCTCATCGGCCCGCAGATCATCGGGCGGGTGGACGAAGCGCGCGTGACCAAGGCACAGCAGGACATCCGGGTGCTGGCCAACGCGCTGGACCTGTACCGCATGGACAATTTCAAGTATCCCAGCACCGACCAGGGGCTGGACGCGCTGGTGACCAAGCCCGATGACCCCTCGGTGCGCAACTGGAAGGCCGGCGGCTACGTACAGAAGCTGTCCAAGGATCCCTGGGGCAATGACTACCTCTACCTGCAGCCCGGCAACCGCGGCGGCGCCTATGACCTCTACTCGCTGGGGGCTGATGGACAGCCCGGTGGCGAAGAAACCGATGCCGATATTGCCAACTGGAATATCGAGTGACGGGCTGATCACGCCCGTGCCCGCCGGATTGAGCCGCCAGCAGCGCGGCATGACCCTGATCGAGATCCTCGTTGTCGTCTTCATTGTCGGCATCCTCGCCGCATTGGTCACCCTGTCAGTCGGCGTGCTGGGTGAGGATCGCGAGCTGGAGCGTGAGACCGAGCGCCTGGCCTCCGTCGTTGAAGTCCTGCAGGAGCAGGCGCAGCTGGAGGGCCGCGACTACGGCCTGCGCATCGAGACCGCAGGCTATGAAGTACTGCGCTACAACGGCCTGGAACAACGCTGGCTGGAGGTCGAGGACGATCCCTGGCTACGACCGCGCCAATTGCCCGTGGGTCTGTCCTCGGAACTGATGATCGAGGATCGCCTCGTGCTGCTGCGCCGCAGCGACACGGCCGAGGCTCGCCTGCCACAGATCATCGCCGGTGGCAGCGGCGACACTACGCCGTACCGGCTGTCCGTGGTCCGCAGTGAAGCACGCCGGCGCATTACCCTGATCGGTCATGCCGACGGCAGCCTGGAAATCGAGCGCCCGGATGAGCGTTGAGCGCAGCGCAGGATTCACGCTGATCGAGGTGGTGGTGGCACTGGCGATCGTCGCCATCGGCATGCTGGCGGTCTTCAAGACCGTCAATGACACGGTCAACAACGTCGACTACCTGCGCGATCGCAGCTTTGCTGCGTGGATTGCCGACAACCGCCTGACCGAAATGCGCCTGTCACCGGAACTGCCCTCAGTGGATCGCACCGAGGGCGATGTCCAGTTCGCAGGACGGCGCTGGCTATGGACGGCGGCAGTGTCGCAGACACCGGTCGATGGGCTCAGGCGCATCGACGTCAGCGTGCGCCGCGAAGGCGATGCCGAGGACAGCCAACTGGTGATCATGGCCGGCTTCATGGGCGCCACGGCGGCCGCAGCACCAGCCTCCGCCACGCCGTGGCGCGGCACTGCTGTCCCTGACGACGGCGATGCGCCGCGCGAGGGCGGGGAATGAGGCAGCGCAGTTCAGGCTTCACCCTGATCGAGGTGCTGGTCGCCACGGTGATCCTCGCGGTCATGGGGATCATGGCTTATCGCGGCGTCAGCGAAGCGCGCGTGGCCGTGGAACATACCACCGGGCACATGGATCGCCTGCGCGAAGTCCAGCGCGGCCTGCAGGTGCTGGTCGCGGATTTCCGCAGCCTGGCACCACGACCGGTGCGCGAGCCGCTGGCCGACGGCTACCGCGCCAGCCTGCTGCGTGATCCCAACAACCTGTTGCAGGTCGAACTCAGCCGCGGCGGCTGGCCCAACGGCGCGGCGCTGCCACGCGGCTCGGTGCAACGCGTCCACTACAGCCTGGAAGATGGCGTGCTCAAGCGCCGGCACTGGACGGTGACCGATCCGACCCTGTCCAACGAGGCGGTCGAACGCAACCTACTCAAGGACGTCCGCCGCTTCGAGATTCGCTACCTGAATTCCGGTCGCGAGTGGGTCAGCCAATGGCCACCGCTGGAGATGCCTGGCGACCTGGGCTTTCGTGCCCGCCCCCTGGCGGTTGAGCTGGTCATCGAGCTCGCTGATTACGGCGAGCTAAAGAGGATCATCGAGGTGGCGGGATGAAGCAGCGTGGTGTCGCCCTGATTACCGCCATTGTGCTGGTGGCTATTGCGACGGTGCTGGCCGTGCGCATTGGCACGCGGGCCTCGCTGGACATGCGCCGTACGGCCGGCCTGATGGCCATGGATCAGGCCTGGCAGGTTGCACTGGGCGCCGAGGCCTGGGCCGCGGAAGTGCTGCGCCAGGACCGCCAGGATACGGAAAGAGATCATCGCGCCGAGAGCTGGGCACAACCCTTGCCTCCCCTGCCGGTCGATGGCGGCTCCATTCAGGGCTGGCTGGAGGACATGCAGGGCAGGTTCAACCTCAACAACCTGGTGCGCGCCAATGGCGAAGTCGACGAGGCGGAGATCGCGCGCTTCGAGCGCTTGCTGGAAAACGTCGGTGCCGAGCGACGCTGGGCCCGGATCATGGCTGACTGGATTGATGCCGACACCGTGCCGGGCTTCCCTGCAGGCGCCGAGGACGGCACCTTCCTGGCACAGGCGCCACCCTACCGCTCGGCCAATGGACCCATCACCACGATCACCGAGTTGATGGCCCTGCCGGGCATGGGACTGGAGGAATACCTGAAGATCCGTCCCCATGTCTCGGCATTGCCCGCGGGCACCAAGATCAACCTTTGCAGCGCCAGCGCCGAACTGCTGACCGCCCTGAGCGAAGGCGGCAGCAGCTTTCGTGATGCCGCAGCACTGCAGTCCAACCGGCGCCAGGACTGCTTCCCCAGCATCGAGGACTTTCGTGCCACGCTGTCGGAGGAGGAATTCCAGGCCCTGCAGGAAAATGTCGCCGAAAGCACCCATTGGTTCCGCCTGGTCACCACCGCCAGTATTGGCACGTCAGAACTCACCCTGTACAGTCTGATGGAGCGCAATACCTCCGGCAGCACCCGCACTGTCCTCCGATCCATGGGCACTGAGTAACTCGATGAGCCAGATTCTCGTCCTGCGAATTGCTGAACCAGCAAGCTGGGTGGTCACTGACGCCAGCGGAGCCTGTCTGGGCCCAATTTCCACCGGCCAGATTGCCGACGCGGCATCGCTGGCCACGGGCCGGCGCGTGGTGGCCCTGGCCCCCGGCGCCAGCATCACCCTGGCCAACCCGGAACTGATGGTGCGCGGCAGCCGCCAGGCGCAGGTAGTTCCCTTTGCACTGGAAGAATCCCTCGCCGGTGATGTCGAGCAGTTTCACTTCGGCATTGGCCAGACCGATGACGCGGGGCGCACTGAAGTCGCCGCCGTGCGCCGTGAACAGATGGCCGGCTGGCTCAATGAACTGCGCGTGGCGGGGCTCTATCCCGATGCGATCCTCGCGGACCTGTGCTGCATCCCCAACAACCCTGGCAAGGCGGTCGCCGTGCTGGATGGCGGCCAACTGATCGTGCGGCTGCCGGGCGCCCTGCCGGTCATGCTCGACGCCGAACCACTGACAGAATCGTTTGCGCTCGCCGGCCTTGAAGGTGAGGGCCAGCACGTTCAGCTCTACATCAGTGGCGAGGACTGGGAACACTCACGCGACATGATCGAGGCGCTGCGCGAAGTTGCGGGCAGCCTGGATGTGCAATTGCTGCAGGATGGCGCCCTGCCGCTACTGGCCGGTGGTGCAGCACGCAGCGATGCACTGGACCTGCTGCAGGGCGAATTTGAAAACCAGGCAGGCTGGCAAGCGCAGTGGCAACGCTGGCGGGTGGCGGCATTCCTGGCGATTGGCCTGCTGGTGCTGCACTTCGGTGTCCGCGGCTATGACCTCATCAGCCTCGGTGCGGAAGAGGCCCGCCTTGACGCCGCCATTGAACAGGGATTTCGCATAGCCCTGCCGGAAGCCGAGCGCATGGTTGATGCGCGTGCGCAGATTTCCCAACGCCTCGCCGGCAGCGGCGCGGGCGATCCCAACGGCCTGCTGGCCAGGCTGGCCGCCGTCAGCCCGGCCTTCAGTGCCACCCAGGAAGCCCGGATCAACTCGCTGGGATGGCGCAGTGGCCAGCTCGACTTGCGGGTCGGGGCACCCAGCACGGAAGTGCTGGCACGTTTGTCCGAGGACATCTCCCGCACCGGACTCAAGTCCGAAGTGCAGTCCACTTCGCAGCGTGAAGGCGGTGTCGATGCCCAGCTGCTGGTGTCCGCCGGCGGTGCGCCGTGAACCTGCTGCAAAAGTACCAGGCCCTGACCCCAGCTGAGCAACGCACGGCAAGACTGGGTGCCATCGCGGCAGTGACCTTGCTGCTGGTGATTGCGGCCTGGTCACTCAACTCGGCAGTCGACGGCCGGCGCGCACGGGTAGAACAAAAGCGCAGCGACCTTGCCTGGATCGAGGCGGTGACGCCGCGCGTGCAGGCCCTGCCAGTAATGCGCGCAGGTGAATCACTCACGCTGGCCGTGGATCGCGTCGCACGGGAGACGGGAGTCGCCTCAGCGCTGGCCGGGGCGGAACCGGCCGGCAATGGCGCGCTGCGCGTGCGCTTCGAGGCCGCGGCATTCGATGCCATGGTCCTGTGGCTGGCACGGCTGCAGCAGGAGCGAGCGGCGGTGGTCGAGAGCGCCAGCGTCGATACCATTGCAGAAGCCGGCAAGGTGAACGCGACGCTGGTACTGCGGGCGCCCTGACCTCATGCCCCGCCCCGTTCGATATGTCGCGGCCGGGCTGCTGGCCTTCCTTGCCTTCATGGTCATCCTGCTGCCGGCGCCGGTCATGATGCGCTGGATGCCGCCGCAGGTTTCCTTGTCGGGCCTGGAGGGCACGCTATGGAAAGGCCGGGCCCAGCAGTTGCACCTGCAGGGCCACACCCTCGGCGCCCTGCAGTGGGACTGCAATCTCCTACGCATCCTGTTGCTGCAATGGGCCTGCGAGGTCAGCCTGCAACCCGCCGGCGGAGGCGTCCTGATGCAGGTGACGCGCTATCCCAATGGTGTGCTGCAGTTGCAGGACATCACCGGCAGCGTTCCGGTGACCACCTTCGAAGGACTGGCCTCGCCGCCGGGCTGGAGTGGGCAGGCCGAATTTGACGTCGGCAGCATCCGGATCGAGAACGACTGGCCGGACATCCGCGATGGCCAGTTGCGCGTGCGGCATTTGAAGGCACCCGGGCCTGGCGGCGCCATGATCGGCGATTTCGAATTGCAGATCGGCGAAGGCACGGTGGGCTCAGACAAGTTGAGTGGACGCTTGTCTGACCTGGGCGGCCCGCTGCGCGTACGTGCCACGCTCGAAGTCAGCCGCAGCCGCAACTATTTGATCAGTGGTGAAGTGGCGCCGGGACCCGGCGCCAATGAGGCGATCTTCCGCACGCTCGCCTTCCTCGGCCCGCCAGATTCCATCGGCCGAAGGCCTTTCGCCATCGAGGGTGACTTCTAGCCTGCGGGTGGCAACTCGCGCCAGGCATCCAGCAGCGGAAAGTACAGGCCGAGGCGCTGCGGGCGGCCATCGAGGGTGGCCATCACCGCGGCGTAGCGCTGCAACTGTCCCCGGTAGCGTTCCAGTTCATTGGCCAGGAATCCATCGCGGTCACCGCCTTCATGGGTGCTGGTCTTCCAGTCGACAATCCAGCGCGTTCCAGTGTCGTCGACAAAGCTGCGATCAATGCGCAGGCTGACAACCTCACCCCCATGCCAGGCGGTCAGGGCTAGCTCACTCGCCGATTCCGCATGGCGCGGATCCAGCAAGTGCCCGGCCATCTCGCTACCGGCGACCTGCGCAAGCGCAGACGACACGCGCTGCACAGCAGCGGGCAGGTGCAGTGCGCTGACCCCGAGGGCCCGCAGTTCCCGCGACCATTCATGCTCGCGCATGGGAATCCCGCTGGCCGGCAATCCCGCGCACACCAGCCGATGAAGCTCCGCGTGCACCACCTGCCCGGCGGCCGCAGCGACGATGCCAGCCCAGTCAAAATCAGGTCGCAAATTGTCTGCCCTGCCCTCGCTGATGGTCAGGACAGGCGCTCGCGCGTCGACGGGTTGCGCAGGCAAACGGGCTGCCAGGCTGAGTCGCCGCAGGGGCTGAGGCAGCTGCCGTGGCCGGGAAGATCCTGCGGGCGGCGCGGTAGTGGCAGGCGCCGATGGCCAGGCAGACTCGAACTGGGGTTGCAGCAGCGGCCAGAAGAAACCGAGCAAGCTGCCGGCACGAGGTTTCGACAAGAAAGCCTGGCCATCCTTGTCCTTGCTGGCCAGTTTACCCAGCAGGTGAAGTTGCTTGCGCGCCCGCGTCGAGGCCACATAGGCCACACGGCCCAGTTCCAGCTTCTCGCGCTCACGCTTGAGGTGCTTCATCCAGCGCTCAAGCCCGTCTTGCTCAGCCGCCGCCGAATCCTTGTCGCTGCGCCCGGCCAGGATGATGCCGCGATGCCCGGGTCCGGCCGCCACGGTGGTCCAGTACATCAACTCGCGTTGACTGGCACGCGGCGCACGTTGCAGGTCCGGCAGGATCACCGCATCGAACTGCAGGCCCTTGGCCTTGTGGATGGTCATCAGGCTGACCCGTGCCTCGGCGCCACCCTGAGGTGAAGCCATGATGCCTGCCACTGCCGAGTCAATGGCCGAGGCTTCAGGCGTACTGCCCACCTCCGACTCCAGGGTGTCGATGCTGGCAAACAGCAATTCAGCATTGGCCAGGTCCGAAGGTTCATCCAGCGTCGCGGGCCCGGCGAGTGCCAGCCAGGCCGTCTTCAGCCAACTGCCCATGGAACGTGCGCCGCGCTCCGCCTGCAGCGTGGCCAGCGCACGGCCTAGCTGACGACAGCGCAGGGCACCGTCGGCCGACAGCAATTGCAGCACTGCCTCGTCCTGCAGTTGATCCCACAGTACGGCCTGAACATCGGCCGTGGCCAACAGATGCAGGTCCGCCAGTGTCAGTCCACACCAGGGGGCACGCAGCAGTGCCAGCCAGGCGCTGCGATCACCTGGATGCAGCAGGGCCTTGAGCAAGGCGGTGAGGTCGCGCATCGCCGGCCGGTCGGCCAGTGACTCCAGTTCCAGGCCTCGGTAGGCCACGCCTGCCGTGCGCAAGGCCTCCAGGATCGGTGGCAGCGAATTTCGCCCGCGCACCAGGATGGCCACCGTTTCCACGCCCTCGGTCTGCTGGCTGAGTTCACGCGCCAGCCGGGCGACTTCCCGGCCCATGTCCTCGGCCTCGGTGTTGAACAGCGGATGGATGTGGACGCCGTCGCCCTGCGCATCCTGGTGTACCGCCACAGCGGGCGAATAGCGCACGGCCCCGCGCTCGAAGTCATTCGCCGCCGGCATCAGCGCCGAGAAGGCCCCATTGACCCAATCGACAATGGCCGCGCAGGAACGGAAGTTGGCACCCAGCTGCACGGCTTCGAGCACCACCGAGCCAACGCCCTGCAGCTGGGCCTCCAGGAACAAGGTGACATCCGCCTCGCGGAAGGCGTAAATCGATTGCATCGGGTCGCCGACGCAAAACAGCGAGCGCCCGTCGCCGGGCTCCCAGCCGCGCAACAGTGAACGCAGCAGTGCCACCTGGGCAGGCGAAGTGTCCTGGTATTCGTCCACCAGCAGGTGGCGAATCCGGTAGTCCAGCGCCAGCGCCAGCTCGGTCGGTGATTCCTGCGATCCCAGCGCCGTGCGCGCCGCCGCTGCGACTGCAGCATGGTCGACCTGGCCGCGCTCGGCGAACAGCAGGTCAAGTTCAGCCGCCGCCTGCGGCAACACCTGACACAGCGCCGCGATCCTGGACCACTGTGCCTCATCGAGCTGCTGCGGGGGCAGCTGCAAGATGCCATTCAGCGCCTCGGCGACACCGGGTGTCTCGCGCAGCCCATTGACTGCATCGACCATACGCTGCTTGAGCGGGCCCCAGTGCTTGCCGGCGGACTGCGCCAGGAAGCCCGCATTGGTTTCAAACTTCTTTCGCAGCGTTCCTTGTTGCGTCAGCAACAACGTCGCCAGCGCCTGCCAGTCGGCCCGATGTTCAAGCTTGGGCCGTGGCCACTCGTGCATCTGCGCCAGTGGGGCCAGCGGGCCGCACTCGGGCCCGAGTGCTGCTGCCTCCCGAATCACTGCCAGCAAATCACCGGTCTCCGCCTGATCGACTGCCGTATGAATGGTCTGCAACTCCTCCAACACGGTCGCCTGCAGCAGCCGATCCAGCTCCGCGCGCAGGTCCCCGGTCGCACCGCCCTCGATGAGCTTGGGCAACCACAGTTCACGCGCAGCGAGCATGGCCTCCACCTGTGTGGCCAGCTGAGTAGGTTGGTGGTTGACCAGGCGCGCCAGGGTCTCGATATGCCCGGCCACTTCGCCGTCCTCCTCAAGGCGGGCGACAAATCGCGCAGCAGCTTCGTGATGCAACGGTCGTGCATCGTCAAGCAAGGACACCGAGAAGCCAATGCGCGCCGCCAGCGGCAGGCGCCGGGCCAGCCAGTGGTTCATGCCATCGATGGTCTGGATGTGCAGGCGCGCAGGATTCTCCTCCAGGCCCCAGTTGCGCGCGCGGCTCCTGGCCAGCGCCGCAATCGCCAGCTGTCGCTCGAGGCGCTTGAACTCCGGCGCCGAGTCCGGGCACGGTCCCTCACTGGCCGCCGTCAGGGCAGTGACGATGCGGTGCTGCATTTCGGCAGCGGCCTTGCGGGTAAAGGTGACTGCGACGATTTCCTCTGGCCGATCGACCACACCCAGAAGGCCGAGGAAGCGCAGCGTCAACAGGCTGGTCTTGCCGGAGCCCGCCGGCGCCTGGACGATGAAGGAGCGCGCCGGATCGATGGCGCAGAGGCGTACGGCGCGGTCGTCGGCCAATGACTCAGGTGTCATTGTCTTCGTCAGCCTCCGCGTCGTCGTCATGTTCGTCTTCGTCGAAGTCACCGACCCGGCACAGCGCACCGAGGTGACAGCCACGGCAACTCTGCGGCTGCTTGGGATCAACCCGCGCATCACCACTGCGGTAGGCGGTGGCCAGGGCAGCCAGCCAGCCCGCCCACTGGCGGGTGATCTCATCCCAGTCGTGGCCCGCGCCTTGTTCCTTCGACAGGGAAAACTTCCCGGCCAGCTGCAAGCCCGGCAACAGCCCGGCCTCGGCGCCAACCGAGATATAGGAAGACTCCTGTGGCTGCAGCCGCGCGAACGCTATCGCGGCAACCGTTTGTGGATAGAGCATGGCGTACAGCGGTAGCTGGGGCGCCTCGAGCCGGGCATTCGCCCAGTGGCTACGCTTGGGCTTGCCAGTCTTGTAGTCGATGATGACCGCCTGGCCATTTACCTCATCGACGCGATCGACGCGCAGCGAGAAGCTCAGGCCGCCGCACTGGCCGGCCAACGGCAGTTCGCGCCCAATGACGCTAAAGGGCGCCCGCTCGCAATCAGCCTCGACCAGCCCCTGAAGAGCAGCCTGCTGCCATTCAGCTTCCAGTGCGCGGGTCCGTTCGCCACAGTCCGCAAGCAGCGTGCCTGCCATGGCCTGGCGCACACAATCAGCGACCCGTGCCTGCCGCAGCGTCGGCGCCAGCGCCTGCAGTGATGTGCTGTCCTTCGTTTCCTGCCAGAACAATTCCAGCGCGCGATGAGCAATGCTGCCGCGCAGGCGCGGGTCGATGCCCGCAGCCGGCTCCGCCAGCGCCGTCGCCTTGAGGCGCAATTCGGCGAACGCCCGAAACGGACAGCGCGCCTGCAATTCCAGGATACGGGCACCGCCGCGCGAATCGCCGTGGGCCAGTGCCGGCGCCGGATCGTCCGCCACTTGCTGCAGCTCCCCCGCGCCGAGCCAGAGTTGTTCACGCGATTGCATCGTCGGCTGTCGCGGCAGGTCAACCAGGTCCGCAGGCAGCAGCGTGGAACCCAGCACGTCAGTATCGTGCTCACGCCGCGGCCAACTCAGCACCAGGCGCTGGCAGTCCTGGCGCCAGCGCGCAGAGACCGCCGCCGCCTCATCCACCGAGTCCTCGGCGGCGGCGCCAGGCATGGCCAGTCGGCGCTGAAGGTCAATGGGCAGGAAGGGGTCACCGCGCACCGGGCGCGGCCAGGCCGCCGCGGTTTGGCCGCTGACCCAGAGCCCGTCAAACCAGGGCCCGGGTGAATCCAGCGCATCCAGCAGGTAGATCGAGGGCTCGCCACGTTCAGGCTGGTAGGACTGGGCGGCGCTTCGACGCAATTCAGCCAGGGCAGACGCCTGGCTGATAGTGCCGACCACGGCATCCAGGCGAGCCAGCGACTGCAGGCGATCACGAAAGGCCTGTGCAGCCTGGAACTCTGCACTACCGATCCCCGACTGGACCGGCCAGCCCCAGGCCGCCAGCACCTGGCCGAAAGCCATGGCCCATTGCGAAGGCAGGCGCTGGCCGGACTCCGCCAGGATTTCACCGCAACGATTGAATGTTGCTGAAAATTCCTCGGCTGCACTGGCGCGCAGGATGCGCAACAGCGCATCGCGTGGCCAGAACATCGGCGGCGGCCCAGCACGCAGCGACAACTCAAGTTGCAGCCGCGCATTTGACGAGCGGTCCGCGTCCAGATAGTGACTGCGCAACAGCAAGCTGATGTCGCCAAAGGCGATACGCCACTGACCACAGGCCAGCATTGACAGCGCGGCAGTCACCACCGGCCATGACGACAGTGCCGTGCCCCCCGCCAGTTCATAGAGACATTGCACCGGCGCCGCGCCCGGCAATTCCAGTGAGGGCTGCAGTACGCCGGCACAGGCCCGCTCGATCACTGCACGCCGTGCCGCCAGGTCCGGGATGATCATGGCGTACAGGCCGCCAGGATTCGCCATCATCTCCGAGCGCAGCCAGCCCAGGGCCGTCGCCAGCTCATCATCCGGATCGGCCGCGCAATAGCGAAATACCTCGGCCGGCTGCGCCCGCAATGACAGCTCGGTGACATTGCGTCCGCCCTGGGCGAGCAGGCCAATGAACCTGCGCTGCACGGGTGTCGGCAGGTGAAAACCGGCGATCAGGACATCCGCTCCCGCGGGCACGGGAATGGCGAGGTCGCAGCACTGGCGCAGCAGGTCCTCGGCGTCACACTGGCCCTGCTGTGCCAGCCGCAGCTCGACGGCCTGGGCCCAGTCACGAAACAGGGCCTGGTCCCGGGTCAGGGGCCGGCCCTGCAAGGAACGGGCATCGCCTTGATGAGCGCGCAGCCTGAGCCAGCTTGAGCGAACGGCAGAGGCCAGCTGCGCACGATCCATCAGGCCCAGGTCCGCTGCGGGCAGGCAGTCGCGCCACAGCCATTCCGACGCCAGCGCATCCACCGGCTCCGGCAGCTGGCGACCCACGGCGGCTTCTCGATACTGGCTCGCTACCCAGGCTTCCAGCGGCAGCACCTGCGCAGAAGGCCAGACGGTCCTGCCGGCCTGCAGCTGGGCCTGGTCATGCAGGCGCCGCAACAGGCGCGCCTGCCGACGATCGCGAGTCAGCACCACGCCGCCACCCGCAAGATGGGCAATGCACTGTGCTACTGGGGTCAAGAGATTTCCTGCGAAGTCATGACGGCCCCATCCTGCAGGCTGGCAGGCTCAGGGCGTGACCCTGCTGCGGTATCGTACTCAGCCGATTACTCCGTCAGCGCGCAACGCCGCAAGCGCGGCGGCATCCAGCCCCAGGTATTGGCCCAGCACTTCGTCGGTATGTTGCCCGAGCATGGGCGGTGGATGGTGGTACTCGACACCGCTGCGCGAGTAGCGAATCGGATTGGCGATCATCGGCACTGCGCCGGCCAGGGGATGCGGCAGGTCGAAGCGCATGGCGCGATGCCGAACCTGCGGCTCGTCGAAGGATTCGGGGATGCTGTTGATTGGCCCGCAGGGCACCTCGGCCGCCGCGAGCACCTCGAACCACTCCTGGCTGTTGCGTGCCGCCATGATCGGCTCCAGTGCCGCAATCAAGCCAGCGCGGTTGCGCACACGGCTGGCATTGCTGGCATAGCGCTCATCATCGCCGAGCTCAGGCGCGCCTGCCGCCTGGCAGAATCGGCGGAATTGTCGGTCGTTGCCGACCGCCAGCATCAACCAGCCATCGCGGCTGGCAAAGGCCTGGTAGGGAACGATGTTGGCATGTGCCGTGCCGTAACGCGCCGGCACCTCTCCACCCACCAGGTAGTTCATGCTCTGGTTGGCCAGCCACGACACCTGGGTGTCGAGCAGGGACAAGTCAATATGCTGGCCGAGGCCGCTGCTGCTGCGCTCCATCAGCGCCGCAGTAATGGCGGATACCGCATACATGCCGGTCATCAAGTCCACGACCGCTACACCCACCTTCTGCGGCCCGGCGCCCGGCAGGCCCTCAGGAATGCCGGTGATGCTCATCAGTCCGCCCATGGCCTGGACCATCGCGTCGTAACCGGGCTCGGCCGCCAGCGGACCGTCCTGCCCAAAGGCTGAAATCGAGCAGTACACCAGCCGCGGATTTTGCTGGTGCATTTCAGGCCAGCCAATGCCCAGGCGCGCGGCGCCACCCACCTTGAAATTCTCGATCAGAACATCGCTGCCTGTTGCGAGTTCGCGCGCCAGTCGCTGCCCCTCTGGCCGAGACAGGTCCAAAGCCACTGAACGCTTGCCGCGGTTGGTGGAGAGGAAATAGGCGGACTCGGCGGTCGGTTGTCCGGCCCTGTCCTTCAGGTAGGGCGGTCCCCAGTGACGCGTGTCATCGCCACTGCCGGTGCGCTCGACCTTGATGACCTCGGCACCGAGATCCGCCAGCATCTGCGCGGCCCAGGGACCGGCGAGGACGCGGCTGAAGTCGAGTACGCGCAAGCCCTTCAATGGACCCATGGGCTAGCTCCTCGCACGCGGCAGGACGGCATCGCAGAGCGCCCGGGTACAGGCATGCTGAGGCGAGGTCAAAAGTTGTTCGCGTGTGGTGGTTTCGACGATGCGACCCCGATGCATCACCAGGATGCTGTCGCAGAGCTGCGCCAGCACGGCCAGGTTGTGGCTGATGAACAAGAGCGCCAGGCCGCGCCGCGCGCGCAGGTCCGCCAGCAGGTTGACGATCTGCCCCTGCACCGAGACATCCAGCGCACTGACCACCTCGTCACAGACCAATAGCTGCGGATCCACCACCAGGGCCCGCGCGATGGCCACGCGCTGCAGTTGCCCGCCGCTGAACTGGTGCGGGTAGCGATGCTGATCAGCGCCACCCAGGCCTACTTCGATGAGGCGTTCGACGACGCGGGCCTGCCGCGCAGCAGTATCCAGCTCCGGCAACAGTGCGCGCAGCGGCTCGGCAATGGACTCGCCCACAGTCATGCGCGGATCGAGGCTGGCCACCGGATCCTGGAAGACCATCTGCAGTTCACGCCGCCAGTGTTGCCCACCCCTGCGCGCCAAGGGCTGCAGCCGCTGGCCGCGCCAGCGCATGCTGCCGGAGGCCATCGGCACCAGTCCCAGCAAGGCCCGCGCCAGCGACGACTTGCCGCAGCCTGACTCGCCTGCCAAACCCATGATCTCCCCTGCCGACAGCTGGAAGCTCGCACCATCAACGGCCAGCGACGCGGCCACCCGGCCGCGCGCGGCATAACGCACTGAGAGCTGCTCGACTTCAAGGAGCAAACTCACGCGCCACCCTCGCCCAACGGAAAATGACAGGCCACTGCCCTGCCCAACTCTGCCCGCTGCAGCAGCGGAACTTGCTCTCTGCAACGCTGTGCCTGCTGACTGCAGCGTGGCGCAAAGTGACAACCGGCCGGGCGTGCCAGCGCCGCAGGCGGCGCTCCGGGGATTACCTGCATCCTCGCCTGTACGACATCCAGTCGGGGCACCGCCGCCAGCAGGCCTGCGGTGTAGGGATGTCGCGGTGTCGCCAGCAATTCCCTGGCGTCACCCTCTTCCACCACGCGCGCGGCGTACATCACGGCAATCCTGTCGGCCATCGCCGTTGCCACGCTGAAGTCATGGGTCACCAACACCAGCGCCATGCCCAGCTCACGCTGCAACTTCATCAGCAGCGCAACAAGCTGCGCCTGCACCGTGACATCGAGCGCACTGGTCGGTTCGTCGGCCAGCAGCAGCTTCGGCCTGGACATCAGCGCGGCAGCAATGGCCGCACGCTGGCGCATTCCTCCCGAAAGCTCGTGTGGATACTGCCCAAACTGCAGGGCAGGATCCGGCAGGCCCACACGCTCCAGCATTTCAAGCGCCACCCGTCGTGCCGGCTCGGCGCCAAGCGCCAGCGCCGACTGACCGACTTCCATCAGTTGGGCCCCGATGCGCCGATGCGGAGTCAGGCTCCCCGCTGCATCCTGGAAGACGACGCCGATGCCGCGTCCGCAATGACGCAGAGGCGCGCCGAGCAAGTCTTCTCCCTCCAGGCGCACATGCCCTGTGCTTTGGGCACGCTGCGGCAGCAGGCCGGCGCAGGCCATCAGCAACTGGCTCTTGCCCGATCCGGATTCGCCGACGATGACCGTGCATGTGCCGGCCTCGACCTGCAGGCTGACCTCCTCCACGGCCGTCAGCACGCCGGCCGGCGTGTGATAACGGATGGTCAATTGCTCCAGTTCAAGTAGTGCCATCACTGTTCCCGCGGGTCCAGCGCATCGCGCAGCCCATCGCCGAGAAAATTCAGGCAAAACACCACCAGCACCAATGCGGTGGCTGGCACGGCCAGCATCCATGGCGCCGATTCCATTTCCGCGGCACCGCCAGCCACCAGCGTGCCCAGGCTCGCCAGCGGTTCCTGCAAGCCCACGCCGAGGAAACTCATGAAGCTCTCGATCAGGATGACCTGCGGGATGGTCAGCGTGGCGTAGACAATCACCGGACCCAGCAGGTTGGGGACGATGTGGCGGCTGATGATGCGAAGGCTCCCGGCACCACCAACGATCGCAGCCTCGACAAATTCGCGTTCGCGCAGCGCCAGGGTCTGCCCACGCACGATGCGTGCGGTGGTCAGCCAGCCGAATGCCGAGATCGCCAGCACCAGCGTCAACGGCTGGCGTCCGAGCACCACGGTCAGCACGATGACAAAGAAGACCTGCGGCAGCGAATAGACCACATCAACGAAGCGCATCATCCAGGCATCCATCGAGCCGCGCAGGTAGCCTGCCGTCGCACCCCAGGCCACGCCGACAACCAGGCTCAGCACCGTTGCAAGCAAGGCGATGGCCAGCGATACGCGCAAGCCATGCAGGGTGCGCACCAGCAAGTCGCGACCCAGGCGGTCTGTTCCCAGCCAGTGTTCGCCGCTGCCAGGAGCTGCGGCCATGTGGGCCCAGTCGATGGTATCCGGGGCAATGCCCACCAGCACCGGACCGACGACGGCCGCCAGCGCCAGGATGCCCAATATCAGGGCGCAGGCCAGGGCCAGGCGATTGACCAGCAGACGTTGCGCGGCATCACGCCACAAGGCGCTGGTGTTGCTCATCGAACACTGCCTGTGCGGATGCGCGGATCCAACGCGGCATAAAGCAGGTCGGCGATCAGGTTCAAGGCGATGGTCAGTGCCGCGTAAACGATGACCATGCCCATCACCACGGTGTAATCGCGATTAAGCGCGCCCTGGATCAGGTGTCGTCCCATGCCCGGCAAGCCGAACACAGTTTCAACCACCAGTGAGCCGGCCAGGATCGCGGCTGTCGCCGGTCCAAGGTAGCTGACCACAGGCAAGAGCCCCGCCGGCAGGGCGTGTACGAACATCACGCGCCACTCAGGCAGGCCGCGTGCATGAGCCGCGCGAATCCAGGTCGAGCCCAGCACTTCAAGCAGGCTGCCACGAGTCAGCCGCGCAATATGCGCTGTGACCGGCAGCGCCAGGGTCAGCACCGGCAGCACCAGGTCCAACCCGCTACCCGGGCGCCACCCGGCCACGGGCAGCCAGCCCAGCCACAGGCCAAACACCAGCGCCAGCGCCGGACCCAGCACGAAGACTGGCACCGACATGCCCGCCACCGCCACGCTCATCAGCAGGCGATCCAGCCACCGGCCACGGCGCGCAGCAGCCATCACGCCCGCCGGGATACCTGCCAGCAGCGCCAGCAGCAGGGCCAACAGGCCCAGGGTCAGGCTGACGGGCAATCCGGCGCCAACCAGTTCGGAGACGGTGTAGTCACGAAAGCGCATCGATGGCCCAAGGTCACCGCGCGCCAGGCCCGCCAGGTAGCGACCGAATTGCACCGGCAGTGGATCATCCAGGCCGTAGGCCGCCTCGAGATTGGCGCGCACTTCTGGTGCCAGCGCCTGTTCCTCATCGAACGGACTGCCCGGCGCAAGCCGGGTCAACAGGAACGCCAGGGTGATGATGACGGCCAGGGTGGGGATGGCAGCCAATAGTCGGCGCAGGAAGAACTGCAACATTCAGATTCCGGGCTGCCCGTGCCGGACATCCGGCGATGGCGCCATCATAGCCGTGGATCCTCTGGCAGAAAAAAAGAAGCGGCTTCAAAGAAGCCGCTTTGCCATTCACTCGCGCGCATGGTGCGTCTAGCGAGTGTTCCCCTCAAACTCCGCTTGGGCATTCTTGGTTATGTGCGGAGCGGTCCCCCCCGCGGCCCTACAGGCCGCACTGCCCGGCGAAACTATCGCCCGCGGCAGCATTCGACAAGCACTTTCTCGTCCTGCGCTGCAGCAATTGCAGCCACGCCAATTGACCACCTGTTGGACACCGAGGTATCCATTTCATACACTTTCCGCGCAGCACGCTGATTCAAGACAGGATTTCATGACTGATGCCTGATTCGACCCGTCCGATCCGGGCGCTGATGCGCGGCCTTGAGGCCCTGACGGTGATGAACCGCCAGGACGGCGTCACCGTGACAGAGGTCGCTGCACAAATTCGCCTGCCCCGCACCACCAGCTATCGCATCCTTGAGACCCTGTGCGAAGCGGGCTACGCCTTTCGCGACCACGCCGATGAGCGCTACCGCCTGACCGCCAAAGTCAGCCAGCTGGCCGAAGGGCTGGACCCCAATGGATGGATGGCCGGCCTCGGCAGTCCGCTGCTGGCTGAACTGGCAAGTCGGACACAGACCGTGGCCTTGCTGGCCTCTCGTCGCGGTGATGCCATGACCGTGCACGCCGCTGCCAGCGCAACGGGGCAGTCGCCGACCGTAAACTCGAACGAACTGTTGCTGGGAAGCGCCATGGGCCTGGCCTGGCTGTCGGCCTGCGCGGAATCCACCCGGATGAAATGGTTGGAGGAGCGCCGCGGTTCCCAGCGTGCAGCCCTGCGCCAGGCAATAGACCAGGCAGCCCTGGCAGGATTTGCGCTGGACATTGGCCAGGGTGTCGTCGGCACCGTGGCCACACTTGCGCTACCCGTGTGCCTGGGCGACCGGGTGGTCGCATCGCTGGCGCTGCGGCTGGAGGCCACGGCGCTATCAGCAACGGACATCACGGCACGGCACCTTGGAGCATTACGCGAAACGGCAAGCCTGCTTCGCGATCAACTGGCAGCGCGTCAAGGTTCGCGCTAGGCCCTGGAGAAGGACGGAATGCGAAAAATACTGGTCGGCATCAAGCGCGTCATTGACTACAACGTCCGCGTCCGGGTCAAGCCCGATGGCAGCGGCGTGGTGACTGATGGCGTGAAGATGAGCATTAATCCCTTCGACGAGATCGCGCTGGAGGAGGCCCTGCGCATCCGCGAGCGCGGTGAGGCTACCGAGGTCATCGTTGTAAGCATCGGTCCGGAGGATTGCCAGCAGCAATTACGCACGGCGCTGGCCATGGGTGCCGATCGCGCCGTGCTGGTCAGGAGTGACGAGGCCATCGAACCACTGACGGCCGCGCGTCTGTTCCAGGCCATCGTGACCCGCGAATCTGCAGACCTGGTCATCCTGGGCAAGCAGGCCATTGACGACGACAGCAACCAGACCGGGCAAATGCTGGCCGGCCTCTGGCAGCGCCCGCAGGCCACCTCCGCCTCGAAACTTGAATTGAAGGACGGCGTCGCCCTCGTGACCCGTGAAGTGGACGCAGGGCTTGAGACCATCGAAGTAGACCTGCCCGCGGTCATCACCACCGACTTGCGGCTGAACGAACCGCGCTACGTCAAGTTGCCGGACATCATGAAGGCTAAGAAGAAGCCACTGGAAGTGATCACGCCGGCGGATCTCGGCGTGACGCCCGTGATCCAGCTCAAGGCCATCAACACGGCACCGCCGCCGCAACGCCAGAAGGGAATCATGGTCAAGGACGCGGCCGAACTGGTTGCCGCACTCAAGCAAAAGGGGCTGGCATGAACAAGGTACTGATTGTTGCCGAGCATGCCGGCGGGCAGTTGAGCGCCGCTGTCGCCAAGTGCGTGCGTTGCGCAAGCGACATCCCGGACGCGGAAATCACCATTGCCATCCTCGCCAAGGACAGCTCGGCCCTGGCCAGCCAGGCTGCGGCCATTGCCGACGTGCAGCGGGTCGTGCGCGTCGATCATGCCGCCAATGAACCAGCGCTGGCAGCCGTGCTGGCACCGCAAGTCGCTGCATTGGCCGCAGGCTACAGCCACGTCTTCGGCCCCTCCTCGACTTTCGGCAAGGACCTGATGCCGCGCGTGGCTGCGCTGATTGGCGCACCGCAAGTCAGCGACATCATGGCCGTCGAGGCGGCCAACCGGTTTCAGCGACCGATCTATGCGGGCAATGCGCTCCTGACCGTGGAGACACCCGCCGGGCAGGCCGTGGTCGGCACGGTTCGCGTCGCCTCCTATGAAGCCGCTGGCAGCGGTGGCACGGCCACCATCGAGTCGGCCAGCCCTGACGTCGAGCTGCCCAGCCATACCCGTTTTGTGTCGCTGGCCTCGGCCAAGTCTGACCGCCCAGAACTGCAGTCGGCAGCGCGCGTCGTTTCTGGTGGCCGGGCGCTGGGTAGCGCAGAGAAATTCCAGTTGATCTACCAGCTGGCGGATCGCCTCGGTGCCGCCGTGGGCGCCTCACGCGCTGCGGTGGACGCGGGCTATGCGCCGAACGAGATGCAGGTCGGCCAGACCGGCAAGATCATCTCGCCGCAGCTCTACATAGCGATTGGCATCAGTGGTGCGATCCAGCACCTGACCGGCATCAAGGACGCCCGCACCATCGTCGCGATCAACAAGGATGCCGAAGCGCCGATCTTCGAGGTCGCCGACATTGGCCTGGTCGGCGACTTGTTCAACATCATTCCGGAAATGGAAAAACTGCTGTAGCCCCGTCAGGAGAACTGGTGGGCCAGTAGTCGCAGCGACAGACCCAGCAGCACCAGCCAGGTGCCGACGGTTCCCCAGTAACGGCCGAAGCTGCGCTTTGAGGACTGGCCCAGGCCCCAGGCGTGCAGCAGGCGGCTCACCAGCAACAAGCCACCGGCCAGGTGCAGGCCTATGGCTGGCGCACCCGCCAGTTCAGCAAGCAATAGCAGCACCAGCGCCAGCGGAACGTACTCGGTGAAATTGCCCTGCACGCGCACTGCGCGCTGCATGCCATCCTCGGTACCGATGCCGAGCCCGGTCTTGAAGCGCCAGCGAGCGCGCACCACCAGGAAGCTCAGCGTCAATAGCAGCAGGCCGAACAGGGCCGCGTAAATCGCAGTAATCGGTGCAGGGTTCATTCTTGTTGTTTTCCTTGGTTACCTAGAGTTGCGCGAGGATATGTTCTGCGCTGGAAACCTTGAACTCGCCGGGCGCCTCGATGTGCACGGCGCTGACGGTGCCATCGTCGACCAACAGCGCGAAGCGCTTGCCGCGCTGGCCCATGCCATGGCCGCTGGCATCCAGTTCCAGCCCCAGGGCGCGTGTGAACTCGCCGTTGCCATCAGCAGCCATGATGACCTTGCCCTCGGCACTTGCTGACTTGCCCCAGGCATTCATCACGAATACATCGTTGACGGCCAGGCAGACGATCCGGTCGATGCCCTTGGCCTGGATCGCTGCCGCCTGCTCGACAAAGCCGGGCAGGTGCTTGGCACTGCAGGTGGGGGTAAAGGCGCCGGGAACCGAGAACAGCACCGAGCGGCCACTGCCCAACAGGGCCTCCGTCTTGACATTCTCCGGGCCGTCCTTGCCCCAGACCTTGAGTGTTGCTGCAGGAATGCGCTCGCCAGCCTTGATGGTCATGTACTTCCCCCGGGATCAATGAGGGCGCCATTCTAACCGCTTCTCAAGAAGCCAGGATCGGCGGATAATCGTGGGCATTCGGAAATTCCCCGGGGCGGCATTAGAAATTCTTGGAGCACATAAAATGAACTCGCGCTATCTCAGTCGAATCCTGTTGCTTATCGCCAGCCTGGCTTGGCCGTTTGCCAGCTACGCAGAGGGCGATCCCACGCGCATCTGTGTCGTCACACCCAAGGCACAACTCGGCCAGGGCACCAATACCACCGATGCCGCCGAGCCGGTCATGGGCACGATCATGAGCTACCTCTCAGGACCGGCCACTGCCCTTATAGCCATGCAGTCGCGCATTGACGTGCAGATCAATGCCGAGGCTGCCGAACTGGGCTGCGCATTCATTCTCAAGAGCTCTGTAGTTCAGAAAAAGGCCGGCAAGGGATTTGGTGGCCTGCTGGCCGCAGCCCCGGCCCTGGCGAGTGCCGTGCCCTTCATGGGCGGCGGCGGCATGGCCAGCTATCAGGCCGCACACGTGGCCTCGGCAGCGGCCCAGGGTGCTGCTGCAGCACAACAGGCTGAGGCCCAGCAGTCGGCAATGGAGGCCATGTCAGGCGTGACGCAAAGCAACATCAAGAAGGGCGACACGGTGACACTGGAGTACGTGCTGACCAGTCGCGCTGAAGGCCAGGCCGGCGCCAAGGGCAAGATGGATCGCAAGGCCAAGGACAACGGTGAGGATGTGCTCTCGCCGCTGATTGAGGAGATGGCCAACGCCGTGCTGACCGCTGCGCTCACACCGGCGGGCTGAACACGCGCGACAGTGGGAATCGGTCAGGCCGGACGCGGTTAAAACGCCCCGGCCTTGACCACCATGCCCGGCACCGGTCGTCCGAGCTGCTCCTGCAGCCAGCGGCTGGTGGCCAGGGTCTCCTGCAGGTCCACGCCCGTGCTGATACCCATGCGCTCGAGCATGTAGAGCAGGTCTTCCGTGGGAATATTGCCGGTGGCTGCGGGCGCGAACGGGCATCCGCCTATGCCGCCGATACTCGCATCCAGCGTAGCGACACCCGCCTGCACTGCGGCATAGGCATTGGCCAATCCCGTGTTGCGTGTGTTGTGGAAATGGCCCCGCAGTGGCATGCCGGGTAAGGCCTGCTTCAAGCGCGTGACCAGGTCGGTCACCTGGCTTGGTACGCCGGCGCCGATGGTGTCGGCGATGGCAATCTCGATCGGCGAGCCTCCGGCGACCTGAAGGGCCAGGTCAACCACACGATGTGAGGCAATCTCGCCTTCAAAGGGACAGCCAAACGCTGCTGACAGAGTTATCTGCGCGCGCAGGCCGGCAGCCCGGGCCAGGGTAGCAATCTCCAGCCAGCTGGCTACTGACGCTGCAGTGCTGGCACCCTGGTTACGCTGGTTGAAGGTGTCCGAGACGAATACCGCCATGCCAATCTCGGTGCAGCCCGCCGCCAATGCGCGATCAAACCCGCGGCGATTGAGCACCAGGCCGACGTACTCGACGCCCGGCACGCGCGGCAGCCCCGCCAGTACATCCTCGGCATCGGCCATCTGCGGCACGCGCTTTGGGTTGACGAAGCTGGCCACCTCGATGCGGCGGAGCCCCGCCTTCACTGCACGGTGGATGAACTCGACCTTGGTCGCAGTTGGAAAGACGCCAGGCTCGTTCTGCAGCCCATCGCGTGGCCCGACCTCGACCAGTTCAATCGACGTCATGGCCACGGAGGGTTCCTTGGGCAATCAGGAAGCGACTGCACTCCATAGATCTGCGACACCGCGAATCTTGCTATTGGCTGCTGCTGCTGCTCGGAAGGCACTCTTGGCCTCGGTGCCACGCTTGCTTTCGATCAGGGCAATGCCAAGCATCATGTTGACATCGTCCGGACGGCGCATGCGGCCCTTGGTCACAGCGCGCTTGGCCGCTTCGCTCGACTTGGCGTAGTTCTTCAGGGTGAAGTGCGAAGTCGCCAGCTTGGCTTCCGCATCGCCGCTGGCCATCGCCATCGCTTCCTTTTCCTGCTGGACCAGGCTGGACTTGACCTTGGCCACCTGGTCACGCGCATCAGCAAGCAGGCGGTTGTTGCGATCGTCCTTCTTGATGGCGCCGCTGCTCATGCCCTTCTCGAGCATGGCCACGGCCTCACCCGGGCTGGCCAGATCAAGGGCCGCATCAGCGTACTTGCCATAATGTTCACGCGACAACAGGCCGCGGCTTGCACCCAGGCGATACAGGTTGATCATGACCACAGAGTCGCCATTGGTTTCGCGGCTGTAGGCATTGACCAGCTGGTCAAAAATGCTCGCCTTGGGCGCCACTGACATTAGCTTGTGCAGGGTTTCCAGGCGCTTGGGCTCGTTGCCCAGCTCAAAGTAGGAGGCATTGAGCATTTCCAGGACCTGACCCTGGGTCTTGGCCGGCTTGCCCGCACGGGCAGCCGCATCCGCCGCCTTGTCCAGGGTCACGGCTGCGGCGCGATAGTCCTTGAGCTGGAACTGCAACTGGCCCAGCAGGATCAAGTCATCCGCATTGGCTGACCCGCGCGCGGCGATGAGCTTCTCGGTGGCCGCAGCGGAAGCGCGCAGATTGTTGGCCGAATAGTAGGCGTTGGACAACAGCTGGTACTTGCGCACCAGGTCGGCGCCACTCACGCGCCCGGTCTTGATTCGCTCTTCAACCGTGTCGGCTACCAGGCCCCAGTCCTTGGCGCTGGTCGCCGCCCAGATCATCAATTCATTGATGGCCTGCTCTTCCTTGGGTTGCAGCGCGCCCTTGGCCTTGGCTTCCTTGAGGTGCTTGATCGCCTCCTGGAAGTTACCCTTCTGGCCTGCCTCCTGGGCAGCCTGCGCCTTGTCGGCGATTTCCTTGCGCCAGCCCTCCGCCTGCTGCGCCACGGCAGACAGTGGAATGGCAAGCGCGAAGCCTGCCGCCAGCAATGTTGCAACCAGTTTCCGCATTGTCACTGTCAGGTACTCCTGCAATCGTCCAAATTCCGCAGCCCCTCGCCGCGCCAAAAAACCGCCGCGTTATACCAGAAATCTGGCACGGCCGCGTATCTCTCCCGACCTAGCCCGCTGGTGAGGCAGAAGGCGCCGGCATGGCAGCCGTGCGCCGCTCCAGCAGCGCCAGCCACAGACTCGCCACGCGCGCCATCAGGCTTCCCTCACCGGCTGCTGCCGCCGCCACTGCAAAGGCAGTGCGTGCCTCATCGTAGCGTTTCAGGTTGAACAGCGCCGCTCCCAGAAGCAGGTTGGCATCGTCTGTGCGCTTGACGCTGCCCTTGCCCAGGCCCCGGCGCACCAGCTCAACGGACTTCTGGTATTCGCCCAGGCTGAAGAAGCCCAGGCCCACCTTGACGTCAACTTCACCCTTGGGATTCTTGCCTGACGTCACTGCATCTGCCGGCAGGTTCTTGCTGTCCATCGCTACTGCAGCCTTGGCTTCCTTCAGGGCAATCGCATTGGTACCCGCGCTCGGCACGATGCCTGCCGCCATGCCATGTTCCAGTGCCCGCTGGGCCTCGCCAGGGCTGCCGGCAACCAGCGCGGTATCGGCATAAGCCAGGTACTCGCCTACCGTCGCCAGGCCTGCATCTGCCAGCGCAACGCGAAAGGCGTTCATCATCAGCACGCGATCATCATTGGAGGCCTTGGCGTACATCGCCAGGATCCTGCTGTAATACTCCTTGTCCGGGTAGTAGCGGACCAGGGCTTCCAGGTTGGCGAGGCGCTGCTCGCCATCGCCCATCTCGACGAAGCAGCGATCACGCAGCCCAAACCAGTTTTCATTGGGCACGGCCCCACCCGCCTTGCTCTTGTCGATGGCTCGGCCCAGCCAGCTGGCGGCCTGCGGATACTGCTCCTGTTGCATATACAGGTGACCGACCGTCTCAAGATCGGAAGCCTGCGGGTCCGCGGAGGCCTCGACGTAACTCTGGAAATGAAACAGGGTCTTCGCCGCATCCTGCTTGGCGCTGTAGAAGCCTGCCAACTCCCGGTGCATGGGCGCGATCTGCTCTGGCGTGGCCAGGCCGGCTGCCATGAACTTCTCGATCAGCGCAGCGAGCCCCACACGATCATCGTTGGCCCGAAGCGCCATCAGCGTCCAGCTGAACATCACCCGCTGGTCATCCACGGTCAGGCCTTCAATGGCCTCGAGCTCGGGCATACCCGCCAGTACTCCCGCCCAGTCTTTGGCGGTGGCCGCTTTCTGTACCTTGCTGGCCTTCTTGCGGAATTCCTTGCTGAATTCCATCGCCGGTGCCGCCTCCTGCGCCACTGCCGTCAGGCCCGCCATGGCAACACTGGCCGCCAGGACCATCGCCAGCAGGGTTGGACGGGAAATGCGAGTCATGTGTCGTTCCTCTCTGTAGTCCGGGCTGCCACAGCGGGCTTGCCCGCGAGCCGGCGTTTATACCCCAAAAGCGAGGCTGCTGTCTCCCTGCAAGCCACCCGCGGCCGGACGCTTCAGTGTTATGGACAACGCGCAAATTTGCAGGTTCCGGTGCGGAAAATATAGTCCGGAATTCAGCGCAGGTTCAGCCTGCGGCAGAAATAAAAACGGGGCCCACCGCAAGGCGGGCCCCGTATGGGTCGGACACGTCCGCCAAGGCGGCGCGCCTGTTACTGGCCGGTCGGCTGCTCCGCGATGAAGCCCACCTTGCGCATGCCGCCACGCTGCAATGCAAACAAGGCATCTGCAACGTACTCGTAGCGCACTCGCTTGTCGGCGCGAATGTGAACTTCCGGCTGGGGGTCCTTGACGGCCTCCTGCAGGATGTAGTTCAGCAGGGTGCTCTTGTCGATGGCACCCTCATTCCAGAACAGCGTGCCGTCGAAATCAATCGACAGATTGATGTTCTCGGCCTTGGTCACGGTCGGTTGATTGGTCTCACGCGGCAGGTCAATCTTGACCGCGTGGGTCATCACCGGAATCGTGATGATGAAGATGATCAACAGCACGAGCATGACGTCCACCAGCGGGATCACGTTCGGCTCGACCATCGGGTCAGCGTTGTCTCCACCTACCGCAATAGCCATGGCTTACTTCCCCTGGACGCGCGAGCCCGCCAGCAATGCAGCCTGGACGTCATGCGCGAAGTAATTCGCACGTTCCATCAGGCCCTTGTTGCCGCGCAGCAAGCCGTTGAAACCGAGCACCGCCGGCACCGCCACCGCCAGACCGATGGCCGTCATGATCAGCGCCTCGCCGATCGGGCCTGCCACCTTGTCGAGTGACGCCTGGCCGGCGATCGAGATGGCCACCAGCGAGTGGTAGATACCCCAGACCGTGCCGAACAGCCCGACGAACGGAGCCGTCGCACCCACCGATGCCAGCACCACCATTCCACTCTGCAGGCTTGACTGCAGCATGTTGGTGCGCCGCGAGATGTGTGTCTCGACGAAGTCGTTCACGTCAATGTTGCTGGTCACGTCACGGGCAGAGCTCTTCTTGTGGTGGTCCGCAGCGCGCAGGCCGTCTTCGGCGATGTCACGGAACGGATTAACCTTGCCCTTCAGCTTGGAGACACCATCCTGCAGGGAGGATGCCGACCAGAAGTTCTTCTCGGCCTCGGTAGCGATCTTGTTCAGGGTTCGCTGGTCCAGCCACTTGTTGATCATCACCCACCATGACCACAGGGACATGATGCCAAGGATGATAAACACGCCCTTGCCGACATAGTCGCTCTGTGCCCAGAGTGCCTGTATGCCGAACGGGTTATCGCTCATGCTTTCAGCTGCCATTCTCCGATTCCTCTAGTAGACAATTCTTATCCGGGGGCCCACATCCGACCCGGCGTACGCCCCCGGTCCTTCCACAAATCAATTCGCGCCGATCACTCCAGCTTGAAGGTGACCGGTAATGTCGCCTGGGCCTCGACGGCTACACCGTCACGCTTGCCTGGGTTAAACGAAAGCTTGCGCACCACGCACTCGGCCGCACCATCCAGGCGCTCGAAGCCGCTGCCCTGCGCCACGCGGACATCGCCGGACTTGCCGTCAACACCAATGGTCACGGTAATCACCACGCGGCCTTCTTCACTGAGGCGACGTGACGCAGACGGATAACAGGAGTTGATCGCTGCCGCGATGCGGTCACTGCGGCCGCGCAGGCTCGGCGGCGTAATCTGCGTCGGACGCGGCGGTGAAACCGGACGGGCTGCAACGACCGGCTTGTCGGTGATTTGCACATTCGAGATCGCATTGCTCGGCCCGCTGAAGTCAGGCAGGTCGATCAAGGGCGGCGGCACCACCGGCGGCGGCCGGTCGATGGGCGGCGGCGGCGGCGGCTCGTCAAGGTCCTCGGGCGGAGGCGGTGGCGGTGGCAGGTCGATAATGCCGATGTCCTGGATAATCTCCAGGCCAGCACGCGCCAAGCCGCTTACCAGCAACCAATAGAAACCCAAATGCATCGCCACAATTGTCATGAAGACGATTGCGCGACGTGGTCCACCCGCCGAATAGCTATTCGCCATACTCGACCCTATTTAACCCCGTACTGTTCGGCCGGCTTGACGCCCATTCCCGGGCGGCTGTCCAGCGACATATTCTTGGCTTGCGCCCAACACCGGCGCGTACCGCTTTCCGGCCTGCCGTCACCTTAGCGGTTGGCCCAAGTGACTGCAAGGACGGCATCATATCAAACGACCGCCAGTGCAACATCGGGTTAGGCCAAGCCGCTGGACACGCCGGCAGATTTGTTGCAGCGCAGGCCCGCCGTCCCCACCTGCGAGTTCAGGTGCCCGCGTCTGGGATTTTTCCCTCGCGCGCAATGATTATGGCCACGCCGGCCAGCGTCATGAGTCCGCCTGCCACCAAGCGCCAGTCCATGACATCACCCAGCAACCACACGGCAAATCCCACGCTGAATAGCGGCGCCAGCACGGTAATGGGCGCCACGCTGGTGACCGGATAACGCCGGACCAGGGAAAAATAGAGGGTATGTGCCACCACGCTGGCAGCGAGACCGGTATAGAGCACGGCGCCGATGCCAGCCAGGTCGGCCGATTGCAGGCTTGCGGCTTGGCCGTCCTCCAGCCATAGCGAGAGCAGCAGCAATATGGGCAAGCTGCTCCAGCAGATCCATGCTTGCAGCTCCAGCGGCTCCAGCTGGTGCACACGCTTGATGGCCACCAAGCCGAATGCACCCACCAGTGCGGAAGCCACTACCAATGCCAGCCCGGCCCAGGAACTGAAGACATCCGGATTGAAGCCAATGATGACGACGCCGACGAACGCCAGCGTGATGCCCAGCCAGCGGCGCCAGCGAATGCGCTCACCCAGCAGCATGATCGACAGCAAGGTTGCAAATGGCACGCCCAGTTGCCCGGCGATGGCCACTGACGACATATTTTTCGACAGCGCCACGCCCGAGAAAAGCAGGGCGAAATGCAGTCCCCCATTGCAGACCGCAGCGATCAGCAGCCAGCGCATTTCGCCGCGGCGCAGGCGCAGGAACGGCAGCACCACGATGCCGGCGACCAGCATCCGCAGGAAACTGAGGAAGATGGGCGGAAACTGGTCGACGCCCACCTTGATGGCAACAATATTGAAGCCCCAGATCGCGTTGATCAGCAGTAGCAGCAGCAAGTGTCGCTGGCTGACTTCGCTCACGAACGCGCCGGGTAGCGTTCCTGCAGCACGCGAAACAGCGCACGCAGTAACTGGGCCTCACCGCCCACGGGCCGACCCGGCCGTTCGCGCGGATTCCAGGCATACAGGTCGGCATGCAACCAGCGCGTGCCCGGGTTGACGAAGCGGCGCAGGAACAATGCCCCCAGGATCGCGCCGGCCATGCCATGTGGCGCGATGTTATTCAGGTCAGCGACCTTGCTGGAAAGGTCATCGTCATAGGGCAGCCACAGGGGCATGCGCCAGCTGGGATCGGATTCAGACAGGCTGCAGCGCTCAACTGCTTCCGCCAGGGCCTGGTCAGCGGTAAACACCGCAGGCAATTCCGGTCCCAGCGCCGTGCGCGCTGCGCCGGTCAGCGTGGCCAGGTCGATGATCAGTTCCGGGTGTTCTTCATCGGCCAGCGCCAGTGCATCGGCCAGCACCAAGCGGCCTTCGGCATCGGTATTGCCGACTTCCACGGTCAGGCCCTTGCGGGTATGTAATACATCTCCCGGACGGTAGCTGCTGGCACTCACCGAGTTTTCCACGGCGGGGATCAGCAAGCGCAGGCGCAGGTCCAGGCCCGCGGCCATCACCATCTGGGCAAGGCCAAGCGCAGTGGCGGCACCACCCATGTCCTTCTTCATCAGCGCCATCGATTGCGAAAGTTTCAAGTCCAGCCCGCCGGTGTCGAAGCAAACACCCTTGCCGACCAGGGTCACCCGCGGCGCGTCCGCGCGACCCCAGCGCATGTCAATCAGTCGGGGTTCTTCCGGGCCTGCCCGCCCTACGGCGTGGATCACCGGCAGTCGCGCGGAGATCAGCGCCTCACCCACCACCTGCCGGCAATCAGCGCCGTGATCCTGGGCGACTGCCTGTGCCGCCGCTGCCAATGCTACTGGTCCCAGGTCACTGGCCGGTGTATTGACCAGATCGCGCACCAGGCCATCAGCCGCCGCGACGCGGCAGGCGTGGCGAATGTCAGTTTCCGGCGACACACGCAAGCGACGCGACCCTGCGGCTCCCGGGCGGGCCCGATATCGGTCAAAGCGATACTGCCCCAGCAGCCACCCGGTGGCGGCAAGCGTAGCGAGCGCAGTGGGCAAGTCTGGAGCGAATTCCCAGTCGCCCGGCGGCAGCCTCTCTGGCATGGCTGCAAATCCGTACAGCCCCAGTTCCTCCGGGCCCGACATCCCACCCAGGCCGACGACAGCGGCTGCCAGCTGCCCCCGCGCATCCGGCAAGGACAGCACAGAGGATTTCTCAGCCTTGAAGTTGCAGGCACGCACCCAGTCAACGACATTTGCTGGCTGTGTCGTCAGCCAGGCATCAAGGCCTTGCTCGGCCACCAGGTACAGGGGACGCGATGCAGATCCATCGCCTTCAGTCAGCAGGATGTTCAACGCGGGATCTCCGTCAGCACGAGATACAGGCCCGTGCTCTTTTGCATTGCGGCATGAAATGATGCCCGAGGCGCGCAGTATTGCGTAGCAGGATTTCTCGTACCATCACTGAAACCGAGATCGTCAAGGATCCGAGATGAAGCCTGAAGACCTGCCTGAGCTTGACTGGGACAAGGGCGATGGCCTGCTGCCAGCCATTGTGCAGGACGCAGGGTCAGGCCAGGTGCTGATGCTGGGCTACATGAATCGTCAGGCACTGCGCGACACCCTCACCAACCAGCGCGTCACTTTCTTCAGCCGCAGTCGCGATGCCTTGTGGACCCGGGGAGAGGCCTCGGGCCATACACTCGAGGTCGTCTCGGTATGCAGCGACTGTGACCACGACACGATCCTGGTGCAGGCCCTGCCTTCCGGCCCGGTCTGCCATCTGGGCAGTGCCCATTGCTTCCCGAGGGCCTTGCCCAACGAGGCCCAGCGTCTGGCCTTCCTGGCGCAACTGGAACGCGTCATCGCCCGACGGATTGCAGAACAACCCGAGGGCAGCTACACCGCGCGCCTGCATGCGCAAGGCCCCGGCCGCCTGGCCCAGAGAATTGGCGAGGAAGGCGTCGAACTCGCGCTGGCCGCGGTCAGCGGTGACGATGCCGCGGTGATCGCCGAGTCGGCTGACTTGATCTATCACCTGGCCCTGATGCTGAAGCAACGCGGACTTTCGCTGACCACCGTGGTGGAGGAACTGGAATTGCGCCACGCTGCCAGCAACTCGCAACTGCCACCGGCCTGACTACCTGCGCTTCACCCCAGCAGTAATTCTTCGGCGGTCGGGCGCAAGTTGTAGCCAGAGCCCATGACATGCCCGTAGGCACCAGCCGTAGCAATCAACATCACGTCACCCTCTTCACTCGGTGGCAACCAGCGATCGTGACCGAGGACATCTGCGCTCTCGCAGACTGGCCCCACAACGTTGTAAAGCTCCGTCGCCCGTTCACCCCAGCGCGTTAAGTTGACGATCTGGTGATAGGCGCCATAAAGCGCAGGGCGTATCAATGAGTTCATGCCTGTGGCGACGCCGAGGTAGCGCACCGAGCCCTTGCCCTTCAATTGCGTGACCCGGGCCAGCAACACACCACCATCGGCAACTACAAAGCGCCCGGGCTCCATCCATAAGTTGAACCGAGGATGCTCGGCCTTGAATTCAGCCAGCGTCGCATCCAGCGCCCAGAGGTCCACGGCACTGCGACCCGGCCGATCAGGCACGCCCAGGCCGCCGCCGAGGTCGAGCGTGGTGACCGCAGGAAACTCCGTCGCGGCTTCGGCCAGCGTGCTGGCCAGTTCACGCCACAGGCTGACGTCAAAATTTCCGCTACCCACATGGGCATGCAATCCAGTGATCTTCGCGCCGGCCGCGTCAGCCGCCCGCCGCAACTCGCCCAGTTCAAACAGCGGCACGCCAAACTTGGCGTGGACACCTGCAGTACGCACGTGGTGATGATGGCCATGGCCACGACCGGTGTCGACGCGCACGAACAATTCGTGACCGCGGAAGAGTTCGGGCCAGGCACGCAACACGTAAAGGTTGTCGACCGTCAATGTGATGCCCTGCTCCAGGGCCCAGCGGTACTCCTCACGCGGCGCAAAGTTCGGGGTGAACAACAGCCGATCGCGACCCGCCTCGCCCACGACTGCCGTGGCCCGCTCGATTTCGCCGCGTGACACGCACTCCAGCGACAAGCCTTGTCCAACGATGCGTCGCAGCAGCTCCGTGTGGCTATTGGCCTTGATGGCATAGAAGGATCGCGACAAGGACCGCATCGCCGAAAGGGACCTGGCCCGCGCTTCAATGGTGGGCAGGTCATAGACATAGGCCGCATCACGCTCGCCCAGCAAGCCCAGCAAGGCCTCGCGGCGCTGTTCCCACCACACCGGTTCGGCCGTGACAGCACGCGGCACCGCCGTCAGTTGCTGCCAGGTCGGACCCAGTACCGGGTCATTTTCCGCGGCCTGGATCAGCAGGTCATGTAGCTGCACCACCAGTCGATCGCCCTGGTCCTCGTCAATGACGAAGCTGAAGTTGAGGTCGTTGGCCGCCTGGCTCACCAGGTAAATCTTCTGCTCCTCGAACAACTCGAAGGCCTCGCCCAGGCGATGGAGGATGGCGCGAATATTCCGCCCCAGCAGCGACAGTGACGCGCAGGGGCCAATGACGCGAACCTTGCACAGGCTGCCGAGGTCGGACACGACACCAGCAATCGCTTCGCCATCCAGCGTGTTGGCTTGCGGGTCGAGCGACACGGTGACATTGGTCTCCGAGGTGGAGACCAGGTCCACCGACAAGCCATGCGCCTTGAATACGGCGAAGGCGTCGGCGAGAAATCCCGCCTGGTGCCACATCCCAGGACTGTCCATGGATATCAGCGTGATGCCCTTGCGCAGGGCGATGGCCTTGACCTGTGCGCCGCTCGCGCCGGCCTCGGCGCTGACAATCGTGCCGGGCGCTTGGGGAGCATGGGTCGCCAGGACATGCAGGGGAATGCGGTGCTGACGCACCGGCAAGATGCAGCGCGGGTGCAGCACCTTGGCGCCATTGCTGGCAATTTCCTGCGCCTCGTCATAGTGCAGGGCCTTCAGCAGGCGCGCGGTAGGGACGCGATGGGGATTGGCGGAGAACAACCCGGGGACGTCGGTCCAGATTTCCAGGCGTGTCGCCTGCAGCTTGGCGGCGAGGTAGGCCGCCGAGGTATCCGACCCGCCACGACCCAGCAGCACCGTCTGGCCGTCCTCGTCTGCGGCAATGAAACCCTGCGTCAACAGCACCCGCGTGCCGCTGGCCAGTCGCGCGGCCAGCTCTAGATCAGGGGCGAATTCGCAGGTTGCCGACAGCGCGCTGCCGCGCCCGCTGCGTCGGGACTCGGCCCGCAGCAAGCTGCGCGCATCTATAAGCGTGACCGGCAGGCCCTGCGCCGACAGGAATGCGGCGCCGAGTTCCGTCGCCATCAATTCACCTGCCGCCATGACGCGCGCACGCACGCCATCGCTGACTTCGCCGACCAGTGCGACGCCGCCGGCAATTTTTTCCAGCTCGGCATGATGGCGGCGAAGTCCCGCAGGCAGTTCGATGCCAAGCTCGGCGGCCAGTCCTGCATGCTGGGCGGCAATCTCGGCCAGCGCCGGGGTCGATGCGCCCGCCAGCGCGGCAATGAGCAATTGCTCCAGTCGGTCAGTCATTCCGGAAATGGCTGAATGCACGACCAGCAGTTGATCGGTGGATACCAGGCGGCTTTGCAGCAGACCGACGATGCTGTCCCAGTTGCGGCGGCTAGACACGCTGGTGCCACCGAACTTCATCACCACAAAGGAAGGAGAATCCGCGCGCGTCATGTCGGTGCCTGCCACTGGGCTATCTGCCCCGGTTGATTCTTGCATCGCGGGCCGCCCGGCGCAGGCGCAAATTTCCGGACCTGCAGAATGACAAAGGCCGCAACCCTTTCAGGTAGCGGCCAGCAATGCCAGCACGGCACTGGACGGGTGGGCTCAGGCTTCTTCGCCGTCGAGGAATTCCTTAAGCTCGCGCTCCAGGCGGCGCTTCTCCAGCATGTCTTCCACACGACTCCAGGCGGCCTGCTGCACAGGTGCCTTGCCGTTGCGTGTGGGCTTGGGACGCTTTTCCACCACGATCAGGCGATCGAGATCCCGCGACTCGTCATTGGAGTCGGAGTTGAAGTCATCCTCGATATCAAACGAATCTTCGCTGCGCTCGCTCATTCCGATGCAACCCCCGAAAAATCAAGGATTTATTCCCAACGCTGTTGGCGAAAGGGCTGCGCAATATATACGAAAATTGGCCACTTTCAAGCCCCGTCTCCTGGCTGGAGGGTCAGGCTGTCCCCTCGCCTGACGCCCAGCCGGCTTGCTGCGTCTCCTTCCACCATGGCCAGCTCGACCAGCCCCCAGGAATTGACCAGCGCCACCAGTTCACCCGGGCTCGCCTCAGCGTAGGTCCTCACCCAGCGGAAACAGGCCCCCGAGCAGCTTGCTGTCCATACCTGACCATGAGCTACAAGTTCGCGCTCTATATTGCTGATAATGTTACCGAACTTGTCAATTACTTCTACCTGTCCATGAACCAGGTTGCCGGAGCAGACCGCAGGCCCAAGCTCGGCACAAGGCAAGGGAATTGCTTCGCTTCCAAGCTCCTCGAACCGAAGAGTGCCAGCCAGCAATTCCCCTGCAATCGGCGCGAGGATGTCGCGGCCGTGAAAGGTCGCGCTGGCTGTTGCGAGACCGCGTCCTGCGGGTCCGGCGAGGTCGATCAAGCGACTGACAGCGCCCACCCGCCGTGAAATCCTCGTGAGCAAGCCATTGTCAGGGCCCAGGAACAACTGCCCGGCAGCTGCAACGCCTAGCAACGCACGGGAGGTGCCCACGCCCGGATCGACCACGGCCAGATGCAGGGTACCGATTGGAAAGTATGGCGCGGCATGGGACAGCCAGAATCCCGCGACTGCCGGCTGGTAGCACGGAATTTCGTGGGTGATGTCGACCAGCCTAGCGCTTGGACAACCCCGCAGTAGCTGCGCCTTCATCACCGCGACAAATGGCTCGCGCAGGCCGAAGTCTGTGGTCAGGGTGACGATGCCGCTTGGAGAAAAAGGCAGGTTCACCTGCCGGGTCGCGCTACTTGCACTGCGCCAGGCACTCCGTGTAGCTGTCGTCGCAGGTCTTTTCCTTGCCCTCATCACCATTGGTGTCGGCCATGCACTTATCCGACTTGGCGTCACATTGGGAAACGCATTTCTCGTCTTCGGCCAGCCCAGGTCCCGCCAGCAGCAAGGCGGCCAGCAACGTCACAGTCAGGTTCAGCTTGAGCATCATTAACCCCTCCAGAGGGACGTGGCGTGTATATAGGTCAAGTAAGCTCGCCACGCAATCCCGGGTCGCCACAATCCTGACCGCAGGCAGATGAACCGACCCTGAACCCCAACTAATGTGACCGGGCAATGACGCCCGCTGCGTCCACCAATGCGTGGCTCATGGGACCTAGCGCAGCAAATCGGGCGTCAGTGGTCTGCTTGTGGAAATAGCGGAAATAAATTTGCTGCGCGATGACTGCCAGTCGGAACAGGCCGAAGGCACGGAAATACTCCATGCCCTCAACCGCCGTGCCGCTGGCCTGGGCATAGAGGTCGATTAGCTCAGCCCGGGTCAGCGAGCCCGGCAGTTGCGTCGGCAGCATACGCGCAGCCAGGAGCGCGGGTGGATCGGATGCCTCGACCCAGTAGGCCAGCGAACAGCCGAGGTCCATGCGCGGATCGCCCAGCGTCGCCATCTCCCAGTCCAGCACACCAATCAGCAGGCTGGGATCGCTGGCGTCAAATACCACGTTGTCGAGCTTGTAGTCATTGTGCAGCAGTGCAGGTCTTTGGGATTCCTCCGGCAGGTACTGCGCCAGCCAGTCGGTCACCGCGCTGGCGTCAGGCGCATCAGGTGTGCGGGCGCGTGTGTATCGTTCGGTCCAGCCTTGCACCTGCCTTGCGGCATATCCCTCGGGCTTACCCAGATCCCCCAGGCCAGCGGCGTGGTAGTTCACCGCATGCAGTTCGGCCTGCACCCTGACCAGCGCCTGCTGCTGCGCCCTCACCAACGCCGGGTGCGGATCAATACCCGGCGGATAGTCGCGGCGAAGGATGATGCCGCGCAAGCGCTCGACAACGTAGAAAGGCGCGCCCAGCACCGCCTCGTCTTCACACAGCAGGAAAGGACGCGGTGCGTACGGGAATACGCCTTGCAGCGCTGACAGCACGCGAAACTCGCGTGCCATGTCGTGACCCGACTTCGGCCTCGTCCCAAAAGGAGGTCGTCTCAGCACCCACTCCTGTTCACCTGCGGACAACAGGTAGGTCAGGTTGGAGAAGCCGGCGGGAAACTGCCGGATCTGCAATTCGCCCTGCAAGCCGGGAAGTTGACCTGCCAGGTACTCCTGCAGGCGTACTGCATCCAGCACCTCGCCGCTTCGCACTGCGCGTGCGCCATCAATATCACCTGGCTGTGGCATTGAACCTCATCGGTGACTGACCAGTTGCAGATGATCAGGATGCTCCAGGTGGGCGATGGAATTGAGGCACTCAAGTGTCGCTTGCTGGCCGTCATGCAGAAGGCTGCACACCGAGCTGTTGTAGAAATTAAGTTTCAGTTGCATGGCCGCAGCATCGTCGATGCCCAGCAGCGGCTGCAGGGCAGCGGCGAGTGATCCCGCGGAGCCAAACACCACTGCGTTCTCGCTGCGACCCAGGGAGGCCAGCAGTCCGTTAATGGCCGACACAGAACGTTGCCGAAAATCTGCATAGTTTTCTACGCCCGCCAGGTCGCCCTGCACCCAGGCCATGAGTGCCGCAGTCAATTCGCGGTGGAACGCTTTGCGATCCAGCACCACGGCTGCGTCGGTCCCCTGGCCAGACCATTGCCGGTAGGAACGCAGCAAGGCCTGATGGTCATACTCCTCAAGCCCGTCAACGATCCTGATCGCGGAGGCATCCGCACCGCGGGCCTCCTGGAAACATCGCGCCGAGTGGAGTTGTCGCTGTAAGCGGCCGCTGGCCACCCATGCCACCTTGCGGCGAATTTCGTCCCAGTGCGCAGCAAGCCGCCGGCACTGCGCCGCACCCTGCTCGCTCAGTCGATCGTAGTCATCAGAGCCGAATGACGCCTGGCCATGGCGTACCAGGAACAGCCGGCTCATTCAGGCCAGCCAGCCGCCGTCCACCGCCAGGCAGGTGCCTGTGGTGTAGGACGCCGCATCGGAGACCAGGTACAACACGGCGCCGGCCATTTCTGCCGGCTGCGCAATGCGCCCCAGTGGCAGCATGCGTTCAACCATCGACCTCAGCTTCGGGTTCTCGTGCAGCGCGGAGGCGAACTTTGTCTCAGTGATGCCAGGCAGCAGCGCGTTGACGCGAATCCCGTGCGGGCCCCATTCCTTTGCCAGGGCCTGGGTCATGTTGATGATGGCCGCCTTGGTCATGGAATAGACCGCCTGGCCATCCATGGGACGCAGGCCATTGACCGAGGCCACATTCACTATTGCCCCCTTGCCCTGGGCACGCATGCGCCGGCCCGCCTGCACCGAGGCCCAGAAGTAACCACGGATGTTCACGTCTACGGTTTTCTGGAATGCAGCCAGGTCCATCTCCAGCGCCGGCCCGAAGTAAGGATTGGCGGCAGCGTTGTTCACCAGGATGTCCAGGCGTCCATGGTCCTGCTCGATGGCGGCGATGACGGATTCGATCTGCTCAGGCTCACCGATGTGACAGGCCATGGCCTCAGCGGAACCGCCCTGGTGCAGGATGCCTTCCACCACGCCATTGCAGGACTCCGCCTTGCGGCTGCTGACGATGACATGTGCGCCGGCTTCGGCAAGGCGCTCCGCTATCGCCTGGCCGATGCCACGACTGGCGCCGGTGACCAGCGCGATGCGCCCGCTCAAGTCGAAGGAAGTATTGGACAACTTGGCCCCCAATCAAAGGATAGCTGCGACTTTCGCATCCTAGCATCCCGCCCTGTACGCTCCATGGCTACAATCGCGCACCGCCGGACTGGCCATCAGGGTCTGACATGCTGATACCTCGTCGCGACATAGAATTCCAGGTATTCGAGGTACTGAAGGCAGAGCAGCTTTGCCAGCACGCTCACTACGCTGAGCATGACCGCGAGGTCTTCGACGGCGTGCTGGATGCCGCCAGCGCGATTGCTGTCGATCACTTCGCGCCCTTTGCCGCGGCCTGTGATGCGCATGAGCCGCAGCTGGAAAAGGGTCGCGTACGGATGATCCCGGAAACACGGCTGGCCACCGAGGCCTACAGCGCGGGTGGATTCATTGCCGCACCCTTTGACAGCAGCCAGGGTGGCCTGCAGTTGCCGCTGCTCATTACCCAGGCAGCCAATTCGCTGTTTGCCGCCGCCAACATTGGCTTCTACTCCTACGCCATCCTCACGGTCGGCGCGGCCAATCTCCTGGTCAGCTTTGGTAGCGATGCACAACGCCAGCGCTACCTCGGTGCCATGCTGTCCGGGCGATTCTTCGGCACCATGTGCCTTTCGGAGCCGCAAGCCGGCTCTTCGCTGACGGACATCAAGAGCGAGGCGATCCGCCAGGCCGATGGCAGCTACCGCCTTCGCGGCAGCAAGATGTGGATATCAGGCGGCGACCATGACCTTGGCGAGAACATCATCCACATGGTGCTGGCACGGATTCCGGGCGCACCCGCCGGCGTCAAGGGCATCTCCCTTTTTGTCGTACCCCGACACCGCGTCAATGACGATGGATCGGTGGGTGACCACAACGACGTCAACCTCGCCGGCATCAACCACAAGATGGGCTGGCGGGGTACGGTAAACACTGTGCTCTCCTTTGGTGAACGCAACGACTGCCATGCGGAGCTGGTCGGTGAGGAGCACCAGGGACTGGCAAATATGTTCCAGATGATGAACGAGGCGCGCATTAGCGTTGGCATGAGCGCAGTGGCGCTGGGCTATGCCGGTTACCAGCATGCGCTGGCCTATGCGCGCGAGCGACCGCAGGGACGCCCTGCCGGTGAGCGCAATACTGCTTCAGCGCCGGTACCAATTATTCGCCATGCGGATGTGAGGCGCATGTTGCTGGCGCAGAAGGCCTGGGTCGAGGGCGGATATGCGCTGGTGCTTTACTGTGCCCGCCTGCGCGACGAACTTCGCTGCGCGAGCGATGACACAGCCAAGAAGCGCCTGCGCCAGTTGCTTGAGCTACTGACACCGATGGCCAAGTCCTGGCCCTCGGAGTTCTGTCTCGAAGCCAACAAGCTGGCCATCCAGGTGCATGGCGGCTATGGCTACACCCGCGACTACCCGGTCGAACGGCTCTATCGCGACAACCGGCTGAATCACATCCATGAGGGCACCCACGGCATCCACGGACTGGACCTACTGGGACGCAAGGTGTCAATGAACGGTGGCGCGGCATTTGCCGACTTGTCGTTGCGCCTGCTTGAGACTGTTGATGCCGCACGCGCACACGATGCACTGCGCAGCTACGCCGATTCACTGGCCCGGATACTGGAAGAAGTCACCGCCGTAACCCAGCGCCTGCTGGTAGTGATGCAGGCGGCGCCGGAGCGTGGCCTGGCCAACGCGACGATCTATCTTGATGCCCTGGGGCATGTTGTCGTCGCGTGGCGTTGGCTGGAGCAGGCGCGCGTTGCCTTGAATGCCCTGCCCACTGCCGTGCCTGACGATCAGGATTTCTACCGGGGCAAGCTGGCCGCCTGCCAGTTCTTTTTCCAGCAGGAATTACCCAAGGCCCGCGCCCAGCTGGCCGTGCTGGATTCGCTGGATGACACAGCGCTGACGATTCCAGACGCGGCGTTCTAGGACATCAGGGGAACAGGTACTCGGTGCGCCAGCCTTCGCCTTCGCGCAGGTAGACCAGCCGCTCGTGCAAGCGAAACGGCTTCTGGCTCCAGAATTCGATGCGCTGCGGAATCAAGCGAAACCCCGACCAGAATGGCGGCCGCGGTACTTTGCCCAGGCCAAACTTGAGCGCGAATTCGGCGACGCGTTTTTCCAGCTCGAATCGGCTGCCCAGCGGGCGCGATTGCCTTGAGGCCCAGGCGCCAATGCGCGAGTCGCGCTCGCGGCTGGCGAAATAGGCATCCGCTTCCTCGGCGCTGACCGGCTCGACCGGCCCCTCGGCACGCAACTGGCGGCCCTGACTCTTCCAGTGCAGGCACAAGGCCGCCTGTGGGTTCGCCGCCAGTTCGACGCCCTTGCGACTCTCCAGGTTGGTATAGAACACCAGGCCGCGTTCATCCGCGCCACGCACCAGCACCATGCGCACCGAGGGCATGCCCGCCGGCGTTGCCGTCGCCAGTGCTGCAGCCGTCGGGTCATTGGGCTCGCTGGCCGCAGCATCGGCCAGCCACTTCGTCATCAACTCAATTGGAGTGCGCTCAGGCATGCAGCGGACGGTACTCCAAACCCAGGTCGCGGGCGACCGCCTCATGGGTGATGCCGCCGGCATGGACATTGAGGCCCGCAGCGAAACCGGCATCACGTGCCAATGCTTCCTGCCAGCCGAGGTCAGCCAGTGCACGAACGAACGGCAGGGTCGCATTGGTCAAGGCGAATGTGGAAGTCCGCGGCACTGCGCCGGGCATGTTAGTCACGCAGTAGTGAACAACGCCATCGACCAGGTAGGTCGGTTCGGCGTGGGTCGTGGGCCGGCTGGTTTCGAAGCAGCCACCCTGGTCGATAGAGATATCCACCAACACGCCGCCCTTCTCCATCTGCGACACCATCTTGCGTGTCACCAGCTTTGGCGCAGCTGCACCTGCAATCAGCACTGCACCGACAACCAGATCGGCGTTCACCACCAGGTTCTCAATGGTTTCCATGGTTGAGTAGGCTGTCGCAATGGTGTTGCCGAACTGGGCGTCCAGTTCGCGTAGGCGCTTCAAGGAACGATCAACGATGGTGACACTCGCCCCCAGGCCCACAGCCATCTGCGCGGCATTGGTGCCCGAGACGCCGCCACCCAGGATCACTACACGCCCAGGTGCCACGCCTGGCACGCCGCCAAGGAGCACGCCGAAGCCGCCATTGGCCTTCTGCAATGCGGTGGCGCCAACCTGGATGGACATACGCCCGGCGACTTCGCTCATCGGCGTCAACAGCGGCAGCGAACCATCGCGACCCACTACGGTTTCATAGGCAATGGCAGTTGCCCCGGACTTCACCAGACCCTCGGCCTGCGCCTTGTCCGCGGCCAGGTGCAAATAGGTAAAAAGCAGCTGGCCCTTCCTGAGCATGGCGCACTCGGGCAACTGCGGCTCCTTGACCTTGACGATCATGTCCGCCGTCTTGAATACCGACGGCGCATCCGGTAGCACCGTTGCCCCCGCCGAACGATAAAGCTCGTCGGTGATACCGATACCCTGGCCGGCACCGGACTGCATGAAGACTTCATGCCCGGCGGCGACCAGCTCGCGTACGCCAGCAGGTACCAGACCGACGCGGTATTCGTGAATCTTGATTTCCTTGGGACAGCCGATCTTCATGACATTTGCTCCCGGGCGGCGAAGTGGCCGCGAATTTGCCGGCTAGCTTAAGGCGTTCGTGGTGGCACGGTATGCCGTACACACCGAAATTGCGCGCCAAGACGCAGGGTCCTGCCTATAATTCGCACTTTACAGCAACTTTATTGCGTGGAAGGCCATGGACAAGACGGACCGACATATTTTGCGCGAGCTACAGAAAGACGCGCGCCTGAGCAACGTCGAGTTGGCACAGCGGGTCAAGCTGTCGGAATCCGCCACCCTGCGACGGGTTCGCGCGCTGGAGGATGGCGGCCTGATCCATGGCTACGTCACGCTGCTCAATGCCCAGCGCGCGGGATTTCCCACCAACGTCTTCGTCAACATTACCCTGCAACGCCAGGAACAGGATGACCTGCAGCGCTTCGAGCAGGCGATACGCCAGGTCCCCGAGGTGATGGAGTGCTACCTGATGACTGGCGTGTTCGACTACTTGTTGCGGGTGGCCTGCCGCGACCCTGCTGATTTCGAGCGCCTGCACAGCCAGCACCTGACGCGACTGCCTGGAGTCGCCCGCGTACAATCCAGCTTCGCCCTGCGCGTCGTCAGGCGCACAACCGAGCTCCCGATCGAGTGAGCACAGACCGAGAGAATTGAATCATGGCCACTGCCCAGCCTTTCGTGACATCCCAGCCCACGGCAACCCTGCGCGAGGCGTTCGACGCACAGCGCAAGGCCTTCATGGTCGAGCCCTATCCTGGCGCCGCTCAGCGCATCGATCGCCTCAATCGCCTGGAGCGGGTGCTGCGCGAACATGAATCGGCGATCCGTGTCGCCATCAGTACCGACTTTGGCAATCGAGCGCTGGAGGAAACCCGCGCCTTCGAGGAGTTCAGCAGCCTGGAGGGCATCCGTCATTCTCGCCGTCACCTGAAGCGCTGGATGAAGCCTGAGTCGCGGCGGGCAGCGTGGTGGTCACTGCCGGGTCGCGCCCGGATCATCCGCCAGCCGCTCGGCGTCACCGGAATTATCGTGCCGTGGAACTATCCGCTGTTCCTCGCCGTGTCACCGTTGACAGCAGTGCTAGCTGCCGGCAATCGCGCCATGATCAAGATGTCCGAGTTCACGCCACGCTTCAGCGAGCTGTTTCGCAGGATCATCGCTGATGCATTCTCAGCCGACGAAGTGCTGGTGGTTACGGGCGGGGTCGAGGTGGCGCAGGATTTTTCGTCGCTGCCTTTTGATGCCATGGTGTTCACCGGCTCCACACAGGTGGGACGCATGGTCATGCGAGCAGCGAGTGAGCACCTGACACCGGTAACACTGGAACTCGGCGGCAAGTCACCCACCATCGTCGGCCAAGGCTTCCCGCTGGAAGAAGCGGCGCGGCGCATCATGTTCGGCAAGTTGATCAATGCTGGGCAGACCTGTGTGGCGCCCGACTATGTGCTGGTGCCGCGCGCCCAGCAGGACGAATTCATTGCCGCCTGCCGGCGAGCCACCTTGAGCTACTACCCGAAGCTACTCGGCAACACCCAATACACCAGCATCGTCAATGATCGCCAGTACGCGCGCCTGGCCGGCTGCCTCGAGGACGCAAAGAGCAAGGGCGCCTCGGTGCACCCGCTGCACAGCGATGCCAGTGAGCCCGCCAGCCGCTATATGGCACCTGCTGCACTGACCGGCATTTCTGCCGGCATGCGCGTTGCGGAGGAGGAAATCTTCGGGCCCCTGCTGCCCATCATTCCCTACGATGACTTCAACGAGGTGATCCGCCACGTCAACGAGCGCCCTCGCCCGCTGGCGCTGTACTACTTCGGCAGCGACGCCGGTGAACGCGCGCGCGTGCTGACCGGAACGATTTCCGGCGGCGTCACCATCAACAATGTCGCCTTCCACGTACTGCAGGAAGACCTGCCTTTTGGTGGCGTGGGCCCCAGCGGCATGGGGCACTACCATGGCGAGGCCGGCTTCGACAGTTTCTCCAAGCTCAAGCCCGTGTTCTACGACGGCCGCCTGAGTGGTTCCTTCCTGTTGCGACCACCCTATGGCGCAGCCTTCAAGGCACTGATGCGAATCCTTCACCGTTGAGCACGAATTGGGACTTGCCGTCGCCGTTTGTGCATACGGTGACCGCCGCTTCCGCCGACATCGACGGCTACGGCCACGTCAACAACGCCGTCTACGTGCGCTGGCTGGATGAAACAGCCTGGGCCCATTCCAGCGCGCTCGGTCTGCCGCCCGCCACCTGCGACACCGGCCGGCGTGGCATGGCGGTGTGGCGTACGCAACTCAACTATCTGGGTGCCGCGCTGGCCGGTGATCACTTGCAAGTCGGCACCTGGATTGTCGGCCAGGACGGTAAGTTACGTGTGCAGCGCCGATTCCAGATCCTCCGCCCGGCCGATGGCCGCACGCTGCTGCAGGGTCTCCTTCATTACGTCTGCATCGACCTCGACAGCGGCAAGGCGCGACGCATGCCGGTGGAGTTCATCCAGCGTTACCGGCCACTGCCGGAAGTGGAGCAGGCGCTCGCAGCGACGGGAACGGACTTCGCGCCGGGAGTTGAACCCGCCTAGCCCATGTGCAGGCCGCCGTTAAGCGAAAAATCCGCCCCGGTGGCAAAGGCCGAATCATCTGAGGCCAGCCAGGCAATGATGGAGGCGATCTCCTCCGGCGTGCCTAGTCGCCCCACTGGAATCTTCTCAACTATCGTCTGCAGCACTTCCGGCTTTACCGCACGCACCATTTCGGTACCGATGTAGCCCGGCGACACCGTGTTGACAGTAATGCCCTTGCCAGCCACTTCCTGCGCCAGCGCCATGGTGAAGCCATGGATGCCAGCCTTGGCCGTGGAGTAATTGGTCTGGCCGAACTGGCCGCGCTGGCCATTGACCGAAGAAATGTTGATGACGCGGCCCCAGCTGCGCTCCAACATGCCGTCGATCACCTGCTTGGTGACGTGGAACAGGCTGTTGAGGTTGGTATCAATGACCTTGTGCCAGCGCTCGAAGCTCATCTTGCGGAAGGTGCCGTCTGCCGTAATGCCGGCATTGTTCACCAGTACGTCCACCGGACCGAGCTCGGTGAGCACCTTCTCGAAGGCCGCCCGTGTGGATTCCCAGTCGGCGACATTGCCCTCCGAGGCATGGACTTCGAAGCCTGCCGCTTGCATGTCGGCGAGCCAGGTATCCTTGCGCCGTGATCCCGGGCCGCAGCCAGCGACTACTGTGAATCCCTCACGGCATAGCCGTTGGCAGATCGAAGTGCCAATGCCGCCCATGCCACCAGTAACGTATGCGAGTCTTGCTGCCATGCGATGCCACTCCCTGCTGCGCGAATCCATCAATGCGCGGAATCAGGCTAGCATGAAGGCAGGCATTGGGACCCGCGCATGCGCATGATCCGGACGCTATTCGCAGCTGTCCTGCGATGGGTGTTGGCCCAGCCTGTGGGGGTAGGTGGCGATGACATTGAATAGAAGTTCCGGCATGGCGGGTATTGATGCCATGCCCAAACCGCATTCCGACTCATCTGATTGAATTGGTCGGGGCGAGAGGATTTGAACCTCCGACCCCTTGCACCCCATGCAAGTGCGCTACCAGGCTGCGCCACGCCCCGACCGAGGAACGAATGATAGCCGATTGTGGCTAGGCGCCGCTCAGCGACGTAGCAGTCTGAGGACGTCCTCGAGCTCGACGCGGATCTGGCGGATCACCTGCTGGCTCTGCGAGTTGTCCTCGCGGGCCTCGTCGCCATCCAGGCGATTGCGCGCACCGCCAATGGTGAATCCCTCATCGTAGAGCAGGCTGCGGATCTGCCGGATGATGATGACGTCCTGGCGCTGGTAGTAACGCCGGTTGCCGCGGCGCTTCACCGGCTTGAGCTGCGGGAACTCCTGCTCCCAGTAACGCAGCACGTGCGGCTTCACGCCACACAGGTCGCTGACTTCGCCGATCGTAAAGTACCGCTTCGCCGGGATCGGCGGCAGGTCCTTGTTATGACTTGGTTCCAGCATAGGCCTCGACCCTGGCCTTTAACTTCTGGCCTGGGCGGAAAGTAACAACACGCCGGGCAGAAATCGGGATTTCCTCGCCGGTCTTGGGATTGCGGCCCGGCCGCTGGTTCTTGTCGCGCAGGTCGAAGTTCCCGAAGCCCGACAGCTTGACCTGCTCGCCCGTGGCCAGCGCCGTGCGGATCTCTTCAAAAAACAGGTCAACGAGCTCCCGCGCTTCGCGCTTGTTGAGCCCGAGCTGGTTGAACAACGCTTCCGCGATTTCGGCCTTGGTCAATGCCATTCGGTCTATTCCCGGATCGTCGCCTTCAGGTCACTCACTACCCGACTTGTGACGGCGGCGATGACAGCATCGGCCTCCGTGTCGGTAAGAGTGCGAGAAGTTTCCTGTAAAATCAAGCCTAAAGCGATACTTTTTCGACCATCTTCTACGCCCTTTCCCCGGTACACGTCGAACACGTGCAGCTCGCGTAGCAGGTATTTTGCCGACAAATTAACACTTTCCTTCAATTCGTCCAGCGTTACGCACTCATCCACCACGATAGCCAGGTCACGCCGAATCGCCGGGAACTTGGAAAGCTCCTGAAATACAGGCACTTGTGCCGGGAAACTCAAGTTGAAATCGAGCTCAAAAAGATAGGGCGCCTGCTTCAATTCCAGCTTCCTGGAAACTTCTGGGTGCAATTGCCCCAGCCATCCCAGCCGCGTATTTCCAGAGAAAAGTGCAGCAGCGCGCCCCGGATGCAGGCAATCCAATCGAGCGGCCACAAAGCGCATTGTCGAAGATCGTCCGGTGGTCGCCAGCAGGGCTTCAACATCTCCCTTGATGTCGTAGAAGTCCGCCTCGGTGTCGGCCAGGCCCCATTGTTCGGGATATGCCGGGCCAGTCACGAGCCCGGCAATGGAGATGCGCTCAACCAGTGCTCCCTCTTCCATCTGGAAACGCGTGCCCACCTCAAAAAGCCGTACCCGCCCCTGCTGGCGTCGCTCGTTGTCGGCCAGGGCGCCTAGCAAGCCAGGCCACAACGACAGGCGCATTTCCGACATGTCCGCCGAGATCGGATTCGCCAACGCCAAGGCTGGGGTGTCCGGAAACAACAGCCTCTGGATCTTCGAATCCACGAAAGTGTAGGTAATGGCTTCCTGGTAGCCACGATCCGCAAGCATCAGTATCAGGCGGTCGCGCGTGATGATTTGCTCACTGGCAGCCTGCGGCACCTGAGGCATGGGCGCATTGCTGCAGGGGATGGCGTCGTAACCGTAGATGCGCGCAACTTCCTCGATAACGTCCTGCTCAATGGTGATGTCGAAGCGAAAGCTCGGCGGTATCACGCCCAGCATGTCACCGGCCCCGGCCACCTGCATACCCAGTCGGCGCAGGATGTCTTCCAGCTCAGAGCGGGGAATCTGAATGCCCAGCAGGCTGGTCACCCGCTCCGGCCGCAAGGTCACGCCCGGGCGCTTGGGCAACTCACCTTCCAGCTGCGTCACCACGGTCGGGCCCGGCTGTCCACCGGCGATATCGATCAACAGTCGCGATGCGCGCTCGATGGCGCGTTCCTGCTGGCGCGGGTCAACGCCACGCTCGAAACGCTGCGAGGCATCGGTCAACAAGCCGTGCCGACGCGCTTGCCCGGCAATTGCTTCGGGAGCGAAATAGGCCACTTCCAGGAACACATTCTGCGTGGCATCGGAAATGCCACTGCGCTCACCGCCCATGATGCCGGCCAGGCCCACCAGACCTTCACCATCGGCAATCACCAGCGTCCCGGCTTCGACTGCCAGCTCCTGGCCGTCCAGCAGCTTCAGGCTTTCGCCGGCGATGGAGCGACGCACTTCAATATGCGAATTCAGGCGCGCCAGGTCGTAGGCGTGCATGGGCTGGCCGAATTCCAGCATCACGTAATTGGTGACATCCACCACCGGACTGATGGGCCTGATTCCTGCACGGCGCAGACGCTCGCGCATCCACAAGGGTGTGCGCGCAGTCGGATTAATGCCCTCGATGACCCGCCCGGCAAACTTCGGACAGCCCGCCGCTGGCGTGAGGCGTACCTCAAACTTGCTGCGCTTGGTGGATGGCAGCGGTTCAACATTCGGCGTGCTGAGCTTGCGCCCCGCGAGCGCTGCTATTTCGCGCGCCATGCCCAGCACCGACAGCGCATCACCACGATTGGGCGTGATATTCAGGTGCAGGATCCAGTCATCCAGCTTGAGCTGCTCGCGCAGGTCGGCGCCTGTCACCAGCCGCGCCGGCAAGTCCAGGATGCCTTCATGCTCCTCGGACAGGCCCAGCTCGCGTCCTGAACACAGCATGCCTTGTGACTCAACGCCACGCAGGCTGGCCTTGCGGATCACCAGACCACCCGGCAATGCGGCGCCCTCCAGCTGCCAGCGCTGTCTTCATGCCCGCGCGCACATTGCTTGCGCCGCAGACGATAGTCAGCAGGCCTTCGCCGCCGCCAGCGACCTTGCAGACAGAGAGTTTGTCGGCGTCGGGATGGCGCGCGACCTCCACCACCTCACCGACCACCACCTGATCGAAGGCTGGCGCCGCGGTCTCGGCGGCCTCAACTTCGAATCCGCCCATCGTCAATAGCCGACTGAGCGCCGGCACGTCCGTGCCGGTTTCGACGAAATCAGAAAGCCACTCCAGGCTGACCTGCACCGTACTACCCCCGGTTGAACTGGGCGAGGAACCTGAGGTCGTTCTCGAAGAACAGGCGCAGGTCGTTGACTGAATAGCGCAGCATCGCCAGTCGCTCGATGCCCATGCCAAAGGCATAGCCCTGCCAGCGATCGGCGTCTACGCCACAGGCCGTGAGCACATTGGGATGGACCATGCCGCAGCCCAGGATCTCTAGCCATCCCGTCTGCTTGCAGACGCGGCATCCCGCGCCGTCGCAGAACACGCACTGGATGTCCACTTCAGCCGAAGGCTCGGTGAATGGAAAATAGGAAGGGCGAAAGCGCAGCGCACGTGGCTTCTCGAAGAACTGCTCGACGAAGCCAGTCAGCAAGCCCTTCAGGTGCGACAAGCTGATCTCGCGGTCAATCACCAGGCCCTCGACCTGATGAAACATCGGCGTGTGGGTCTGGTCCGAGTCGCAGCGATAAACGCGCCCTGGTGCAATCACCCGGATCGGCACCGACTCTGCCTTCATCGCACGGATCTGCACCGGTGAGGTATGGGTGCGCAGCAGGCGACCGTCGCCAAAGTAGAAGGTGTCATGCATCGCACGGGCCGGATGGTCGGCCGGGATGTTGAGCGCCTCGAAGTTGTGGAACTCGTCTTCCACCTCAGGGCCTTCGGCAACCATGAAGCCAGCTCGCCGGAAAATGGACTCAATGCGCAAGCGCGTACGGGTGACGGGATGCAGGCCGCCGGTGTGCTGGCCACGTCCTGGCAAGGTGACATCCACTGCGCCTGCCTCGAGTTCACGATCCAGCGCCACGCGATCAAGCAAGGCGCGCCGCGCCTCGATGGCTGCAGTGATGGTTTCCTTGGCAGTATTGATCAGCGCGCCGGCCTCGCGGCGTTCGTCGGCAGGCAATTGTCCCAGCGCCTTGAGACGCTCGGTCAGGGCGCCTTTCTTGCCGAGGATGGTGACGCGCACGGCCTCAAGCGCAGCCACGTCCTGGCTGGCCTGCACCTGCGCAAGTGTTTCCTTGACCAGTGCGTCCAGGTCCTTCACGCCGCCTCCGTGGCGGTCAGGCCGCGCCGGCGATTCTATGCGCCGGCGCAACCCTCCCGGGAATCCGCCCTGCCAGCCTTATTCGGCGGGCAGCGCCGCCTTGGCTCTCTCGACGATTGCGCCGAACGCCGCGATATCGTGCACCGCGATGTCGGCCAGTGCCTTGCGGTCGATCTCGATGCCCGCCAACTTCAGGCCATTGATCAGCCGGCTGTAAGTCAGGCCGTGGCTACGGGCTGCAGCATTGATTCGCTGCACCCACAGGGCACGGTAGTCGCGCTTCTTGAGCCGGCGGCCGACATAGGCGTACTGGCCAGCCTTGATGACCGCCTGCTTGGCAACGCGGAACACCTTGCGGCGGGCATTGAAGTAGCCCTTGGCCTTCTTCAGGATCTTCTTGTGTCGGCGTCCAGCTATGACGCCACGCTTTACTCTTGCCATCTCACATTCCTCCTAATCAGCGTTGCGTCAATGGTTCGGCAGCAGCTTGGTCACGCGACCGACGTCGGTCTCGTGCACGGCGGTACCGCCGCGTAGCTGTCGCTTACGCTTGCGCGTCATCTTGGTGAGGATGTGTCGGCGATTGGCCTGGCCACGCTTGAAGCCTTTCGCAGTCTTGCGAAAACGCTTCGCCGCAGCCCGGTTGGTTTTCAACTTGGGCATTACTCGTCTCCTTTTTCTGACCTCTTCACACCGCTTGCGCGGGCTGGAGGCGTATCGGCGGCAAGCCGCCGGTCACTTGTATGAACGGATTACCCGTTCTTACCTCTTCTTGGGAGAGATCACCATCGTCATCTGGCGCCCTTCCATCGAGGCGTGCTGTTCGACAATGCCGTGCTCGGCAAGGTCGACAATCACGCGCTCGAGGAGCCTGCGCCCGATTTCCGTATGGGCCATCTCCCGGCCACGGAACCTCAGGGTTACCTTGGCCTTGTCTCCTTCCGTCAGGAATCGGATCAGATTACGCAGCTTGACCTGGTAATCCGCCTCTTCCGTGCCCGGCCGGAATTTTACTTCCTTGATCTGGATCTGCTTCTGCTTGCGCTTTGCCGAGTGGGCCTTCTTGTTCTGCTCGAACAAGTACTTGCCGAAATCCATGATCCGGCAAACAGGTGGCTCGGCCGTCGGCGAAACTTCAACCAGGTCCAGTCCAGCAGCGGTCGCCCTTTCCAGGGCCTCGTTGCGACTCAACACTCCAACTTGACTGCCATCGTCAGCGATGACCCGCAACTCTGGCGCAGAGATTTCCTCATTGCGCCGTACACGCTTGCTACTCGAAATACTTCATTCCTCCAAAAAATCACCGCCGCGGCTCGCCACATCCTGGGCGATCCGGGCGGCCACTTGATCCAGGGGCATCGCACCGAGATCCTTGCCGGACCTCGTGCGCACCGCCAGTGACCTGGATTCTACTTCCCGATCTCCTGCGACCAGCAGGTAGGGGACACGCTTCAGCGTGTGCTCGCGGATTTTAAAGCCCACTTTCTCGTTGCGCAAGTCATTCTCGACTCGAAGCCCCTGATTTTTAAGGAATTCGGTGGCCTCGGTTACGAAGGCCTGCTGCCTGTCGGTAATGCTCATCACAACGGCCTGAACCGGTGTCAGCCAGGTCGGCAGGCGACCAGCATGGTGCTCAAGCAGGATTCCGAAGAAACGCTCAAGTGAGCCAAACATCGCGCGATGCAGCATAACCGGATGTTTTTTCTGGCTATTTTCATCTATGTAGGTCGCGCCCAAACGCGCTGGCAGGTTCAGGTCCACCTGCAAGGTTCCGCATTGCCAGTCGCGACCGATCGCATCGCGCAGGACAAATTCAAGCTTGGGACCATAAAAGGCGCCCTCGCCCGGGTTCAGGCTGACCTCGATGCCGGCGGCTTCACAGGCCGTACGCAGGGCAGCCTCTGAGCGGTCCCAAATCTCGTCCGAACCCACCCGCAGCGGCGGACGATCGGAGAATTTGATTCGAACATCCTCGAAACCGAAATCACGATAGATCGACAGGATCAGCTTCGTCACTGCCACCGATTCTTCGGTGATCTGGTCCTCGGTGCAAAAAACGTGCGCGTCGTCCTGGGTGAAGGCTCGCACACGCATCAGTCCATGCAATGCCCCTGAGGGTTCATAGCGATGCACCTTGCCAAACTCCGCATAGCGCAGTGGCAGCTCGCGGTAGCTCTTCAACCCCTGGCGAAACACCTGCACGTGGCCCGGGCAGTTCATCGGCTTGATGGCATAGACGCGATCATCAGGCGTATGCGTCATGAACATGTTGGCGCCAAATTTTTCGACGTGTCCTGACTGCACCCACAGCTCACGGTCCATGATCTCGGGCGTGTTGACTTCGTGGTAGCCCGCCGCCTCCTGGCGCTCGCGCATGTAGCCAATCAATTGCTGGAATACGGTCCAGCCCTTTGGATGCCAGAACACGGCACCCGGCGCTTCTTCCTGGAAGTGGAAGAAGTCCAGCTCACGGCCAATGCGCCGGTGGTCGCGTTTCTCCGCCTCTTCCAGGCGGTGCAGGTAATCCTTCAACTGCTTTTCGTCGGCCCAGGCCGTGCCGTAGATTCGCTGCAACATCTCGTTGCGCGAATCACCGCGCCAGTAGGCGCCCGCCAGCTTGGTCAGCTTGAATGCGCCGAGTTTTCCCGTGGATGGAACATGCGGCCCGCGGCATAGGTCTTCCCAATCGCCGTGGCCATAGAGCGAAATGACCTGGCCTTCTGGAATCGCCTCGATGAGTTCAGCCTTGTAGTGCTCACCCAGCTGCCGGAAGTGCAAGACGGCAGCATCACGCGGCATCTCGCGCCGATGCACTGGCAGGTCCGCCTTGGCGAGCTCACGCATCTTGGCCTCAAACAGCTCGAGGTCCTCAGGCGTAAACGCACGCTCGAATGCAAAGTCGTAGTAGAAGCCGTCCTCGATCACCGGGCCGATGGTGACCTGGGCCTGCGGATAGATCGCCTGGACGGCCTGCGCCAGCAAGTGCGCTGTCGAATGCCGGATGATTTCCAGGCCTTCCGGATCACGCGCGGTGATGACCCTGAGTGTCGCATCGGCACTGATCAGGTGACCGGCATCCACCAGGTCTCCGTTGACCACGCCCGCCAGGGTAGCCCGCGCCAGTCCCGCGCCGATGGACGCCGCGACCTGCGCCACGCTGACAGGCGTGTCGAAATTTCGCTGGCTGGCATCGGGAAGGGTAATAACTGGCATGGTCGGGCTGTCTTCGCGCTAGTGACACAGTGTGGCGCGAAAGTTTACCTGCAAGGTGGTGGGCGCGACAGGGATCGAACCTGTGACCCCTTCCATGTCAAGGAAGTGCTCTACCGCTGAGCTACGCGCCCCAAGAGGCGCGGAATGGTACTGGAATCCCTGGTCTCGGTAAACCAGCGCTGAGCGGCGCGGCAAGGCCCAAGCGAGTTTCTATCGAGCCGGCAGGCTACCCCAGCCATTGTGTCGACTGGTGTACTTGTGTGGCCGTACGTAGATCGCAAATGGCCCCACCGCCGTCCTTTGTCCCGCGCTGCGGGCGTGGATGACGATACCAGCGCTTTCGCCAACATCTTCATTGTCGGGTGTGCCGATTAGCAGTCCGGTGGCGCTGTCAAAATTGGCCCAGGCCGGCTTGCCAATGATGCTGAAGGTCACTTCGCCAGACGGGACGCCGCGGACTTCCGGGCGAAATTCGTAGAGTTCGCCCACCGTGATAATGCCGCGCGGGCGGCCCCAGATCTGCAGCACCCCGGGAACCACATGGCTTCGAAAGCCGCCACCGGTTCCGTTGCTGCCTGGCATAGCGCTGACAGGACCGCTCGCCTGCGATACATCGCAGCCAGACATGGCGGCAGCAGCCACCATGGTCAGTAACAAGAACTTGATGAAGCGAAAACCAGTCACGGCCAACAACTCCCCAACATTTCGCCAACAGGCGACCCATCGCAGGGCCGCGATTCTCAAGGAGTATTGGGGCGAGGTACACCCCAAATTGGCCATTTCAGGGGATCGCTTAGGGGTGGGATCAAGTGCCGGATTTTTCTAGGGAAATCCCCCAATCCTTAAGTATGGCCTGACGGTGCTGATCTACCTTCTCAGGGGGTGGTTTGAGGGTGCCCGGCGTGCGACTGAATCGCGGCGCGGGCGCCGGCTGGACAATGCCATCGCAGACTCCAAAACTGGCACGCGCCACGTTGTGGGGATGCTCTGCGGCCTCGGACAAGCTGAGCACGGGTGTGACACAGGCGTCTGAGTCCGCAAATACCTTGGACCACTCGTCACGAGTCCGGCTACGAAAACGCGCGGCCAGTTGTTCGCGCAGCGCAGGCCAGCGACTGACGTCCTGTTGTGGCCAATCCTCCGGCGTTTCCAGATCCATGCGCTTGAGGAACTCCCGGTAGAAAGCAGGTTCCAGCGGCCCGATGGCAAGGTGCTTGCCATCGGCACACTCGTAGCAGCCATAGAAAGGCGCGCTGCCATCAAGCAAGTTGCTGCCGCGCTGGTCACGCCATTGACCCACCGCCATGAGGCCATGGGCAAACGTGGATAGTGCTGCCGCGCCATCCACCATGGCGGTATCCACCACCTGCCCTCGACCGGACTGGCCACGCTCGTAAAGGCCCGCCAGCACGCCAAAGGCCAGCAGCAGGCCGCCGCCGGCGAAATCCCCCAGCAAGTTCAGCGGTACCACCGGCGGACCGCCATGGGCGCCTATGGCGTGCAATACACCCGACAACGCCACGAAGTTGATGTCATGACCTGCTGTGCTCGCCAGTGGCCCTACCTGGCCCCAGCCTGTCACCCTTCCGTAGACCAGCCCTGGGTTCGCGCTCAGGCACTCCGCTGGCCCGAAGCCGAGGCGCTCCATGACTCCCGGGCGCAGACCCTCGATCAATACGTCGGCACGGGCAAGCAATTCATGGGCGATGGCCGCATCGGCCGCAAGCTTGAGATCCAGCGCAATCGATCGGCGCCCACGCGCCATCAGGTCGGCCCTGGGCTCAGAAATGAATTGCGCTGAAGGACTGCCGCCCGGCCGGTCAATGCGAATGACATCGGCACCTAGATCCGCCAGGACCATGCCGCAATAGGGCCCCGGCCCCAGGCTGGCAAATTCCACCACCCGCAAACCCGCCAATGGACCGCTGAAAATTGGCGCCATGCCTTAGCCCACCAGCCTGTCGGCGTCGGCCCCGAATACCGATCCGCGCAACGCCGCAATCTGGTCGCGCAGCCGGGCGGCCTGCTCAAATTCAAGGTTGCGCGCGTGCTGGTACATCTGCTGCTCCAGCTTGCGGATTTTCTGCATGGCTTGCTCCGGCGTCATGCGTGGCAGGGCTGCCGTGGGTGACAGTGTCGCACTGGAACGCGCGCCTTCCATGATGTCGCGGACCGCCTTGTGGATGCTGCGCGGCGTGATGCCATGTTCCAGGTTGTACGCCTGCTGTCGCTCGCGTCGACGGGTCATTTCTGCCATTGCGCGCGCCATCGAACCGGTGATGCGATCGCCGTACAGGATGGCCGTACCGTGCTCGTTTCGCGCCGCCCGCCCCACGGTCTGGATCAGTGCGCCCTCGGAGCGCAGAAAGCCTTCCTTGTCGGCATCGAGAATGGCGACCAGCGACACTTCCGGCAGGTCAAGACCCTCGCGCAAAAGGTTGATGCCCACCAGCACGTCAAACTTGCCCAGGCGCAAGTCGCGAATGATCTCGACACGCTCAACGGTTTCGATGTCGGAATGCAGGTAGCGCACGCGCACGCCGTGTTCACCCAGATAATCCGTCAGGTCCTCGGCCATGCGCTTGGTCAGCGTAGTCACCAGCACCCGCTGACTCAATTCAACGCGCTTATGGATCTCCGAGAGCAGGTCATCCACCTGGATTGATACCGGGCGCACCTCCACCGTCGGGTCAACCAGCCCGGTCGGTCGCACGACCTGCTCGACCACCTGGCCAGACTTGCCCAGTTCCAGCTTGGCAGGCGTGGCCGAGACATAGATGGTCTGCGGCTGCTGGTGCTCAAACTCATCGAAGCGCAGCGGCCGGTTGTCCAGCGCCGAGGGCAGGCGAAAACCGTACTCGACCAGGGTTTCCTTGCGCGAGCGATCACCACGATACATGCCCTGCAGCTGGGGCAGGGTCACGTGACTCTCGTCCACCACCAGGAGCGCATTGCGCGGCAGGTAGTCGAACAGGCAGGGCGGTGGCTCACCCTCGGCCCGGCCGGACAGGTAGCGCGAGTAGTTCTCGATCCCGGAACAGTAGCCCAGCTCGTTAATCATCTCGATATCAAACAGGGTGCGCTGTTCAAGGCGCTGCGCTTCAAGCAGCTTGTCGGTGGAGCGCAATTGCGCCAGTCGCGACTTCAACTCAATCTTGATTTCCTCGATCGCGGCAGTCAGGCGCTCGCGTGGCGTCACGTAGTGGGTAGAAGGAAACACCGTGTAGCGTGGAATCTTGCGCAGCACCTCGCCCGTCAGCGGATCAAAGTGCGAAAGTGACTCGATTTCCTCGTCAAAGAACTGCACGCGAATTGCCTCGCGTTCCGAGTCCGCAGGGAAGATATCAATGACGTCGCCACGCACGCGAAAGGTGCCCTGGCGCAGGTCCATCTCGTTGCGGGTGTACTGCATGTCAGCTAGGCGCCGCAGCAGCTGACGCTGGTCCATGCGCTCGCCACGCACCAGGTGCAATACCATCTTGAGGTAGGCCTCGGGATCGCCCAGGCCGTAGATCGCCGACACCGTGGCCACGATGATCGAGTCCGGCCGCTCCAGCAGTGCCTTGGTGGCGGACAGGCGCATCTGCTCGATGTGTTCGTTGACCGCTGCATCCTTCTCGATGAAGGTATCGGAAGCCGCTACATAGGCCTCGGGCTGGTAGTAGTCGTAGTACGAGACGAAATACTCCACGGCATTGTTGGGAAAGTATTCGCGAAATTCGCCGTAGAGCTGGGCCGCCAGCGTCTTGTTGTGGACCAGCACCAGGGTGGGGCGCTGCAGGCGCTGGATGACGTTGGCAATGCTGAAAGTCTTGCCCGAACCGGTGACCCCCAGCAGGGTCTGGTGCGCGAGGCCGGATTCCAGGCCATCGACCAGCGCGGCAATAGCCGCGGGCTGGTCACCTGCGGGCACGTAGTCCGCCACCAGTTCAAAGGATCGTGTGTCCGTCACGATCGATTCCTGAATTGCAACGCCCTACCCCTTGCCGTAACGTAGCTGCCACCTTTTTGCACGGTAGCAGTTCGTGAGCATCAAAGTCGCACGCCGCCTCGACCGTATCAAGCCCTCGCCGACCCTCGCAGTTACCGCCAGGGCTGCCCGCCTGAGGGCTGAAGGCAGGGACATCATCGGCCTGGGCGCGGGCGAACCGGACTTTGACACTCCTGTTCACATCGCCGATGCCGGCGTCGCGGCGATCCGTACCGGCCACACGCGCTATACCAATGTGGACGGCACCAACGAACTCAAGGACGCCATCATTGGCAAGTTCCAGCGTGACAACAACCTGGAGTATTCGCGCAAGCAGATCCTGGTCTCCAATGGCGCCAAGCAGGTGATCTACAACCTCTGCGTCGCCCTGCTGGACCCGGAAGATGAAGCCATCATTCCGGCACCGTACTGGGTGTCCTACCCGGACATGGTCGCGCTGGCCGATGGCACGCCAGTGGCGATTGCCACGGATTCGGCTCAGGGCTTCAAGATAAAGCCTCAACAACTGGCCGCCGCCATCACCCCGCGCACCCGCTTGTTGATACTGAACAGCCCGAGTAACCCGACGGGCGCCGCGTATTCGCGTGACGAACTTCATGCCCTGGGGCGTGTCATTGCCGCTCACCCTGGCATTGTCGTAGCCACGGACGACATGTATGAACACATCTGGTGGGGCCCCGAGGCATTCTGCAGTTTCGCCACGGCCAACCCGGACCTGCTTGACCGTACCGTCACCATCAACGGCGTGTCCAAGAGTTATGCGATGACCGGCTGGCGCATTGGCTACTGCGGCGGGCCAGCGGAACTGATCGAGGCCATGGCCACCATCCAGGGCCAGAGCACGTCCAATGCCTCCTCGATTTCGCAGAAGGCCGCCGCAGTCGCGATCAGTGGCCCGCAGCAATGTGTCGCCGAGATGTGCCGTGCCTTCAAGGAACGTCACGACTTCGTGCAGGCGGGCCTGAATGCCCTGCCAGGCGTGCACTGCCTGCCAGGATGGGGCACGTTCTATGCCTTTCCTAACGTGTCCGAGGCCATGGCGCAGACCGGTGCGATCGATGATTCGGCGTTTGCCGAGTTCCTGATCAACGAGGCCGGCGTCGCCGTGGTGCCGGGATCGGCCTTTGGCGCAGCTGGCCATATCCGGCTGTCTTTCGCCTGCTCCTTGGCAACGCTGGAAGATGCGCTTGAGCGCATGCAAAAGGCACTGAAATCAGTTGATATGAGCGCTGGCCGGGCACGGGCCTGAGCGCGACGCACGGTCCTCAATATTGACTTGGGCAGCCCCTTGCCCGACAATCCCGCGCCCCAAAAGGGCACCATTCCCCGATAGCTCAGTTGGTAGAGCAACGGACTGTTAATCCGTGGGTCGTTGGTTCGAGTCCAACTCGGGGAGCCAGACCAGAACGGGCCCGCCTATGGCGGGCCCGTGTTGTTTTTGGCTCCGGCTAGCCCAGAATTCCCAGGTCCCGCGAAGTGAAATTGACTAGCTGAGGCGCGATCTGGTCGATCTGGCTCTCGGTGAGCCCCATCCAACGCGCCATGGTCGCGGCATATTGGTCGGCCGAGATGGTCGGGATGATGCGACCGCCACTGGTGTCATCCACGCCGCCAATTTCCAGGCGCGGCATCTGGCCAAAGATCCGTCGGCCCAGCACGGATCCACCCATCACCAGCTGGTGCCCTCCCCAGCCATGATCCGTGCCATCGCCATTGCTGGTCAGCGTGCGACCAAAGTCGGTCATGGTGAAGGCCGTCACCTGGGGTGCCACGGCAAGTTCATCCATCGCGCTGTTGAAAGCCGCCAGACCTGCACTGATGTTCCCCAGCAATCCCGGCTGCAGCGTGTCCTGGTCGTCATGGGTATCAAAGCCACCGGTTGATACGAAGAAGACCTGGCGCGAGGTGTTGAGCAACTGCCGCACCGAGATCAGCTGGGCCACCATGCGCAGCTGTGCGCCCAGGCTGCCGCCTGGAAACGCCGTCGCCAGTGTTGGCGCCTGTGCCAGGGCTGCATTGAGGTCAGCCGCAGTATCCAGCGATCGCTGATGAACCTCGCCGAGCGAACGCCCATAGATACTCGGCGCACGCGCGGCCAGCAGGTTCTGGAACGCGGTACGTCGCTGCAAGCCACCCTGGACATTCGACTCCAGCGCCGAATAGGTCACAGCACCATTGGTGCCTACCGCATAGGGCGGTACGGTATCCGCCAGCTGAAGCCGAGCAGCACCGGAGAGGGAGATATTGAGTGGCAGTCGCTGCGCCGACAGGTCTGCTGCGACCAGGTCCGCCATGCGTCCCGCCCAGCCAGAGCGCACGACATTGCGGCCCTTCAGTGTCTGCCACTGGTCCTGCTGGTCATTGTGCGAAAAGAGCTGTGGCGGCAAGGGCACGGACCTGGCCAGGTACTCGGCACGCGTAGTCGGCTGGATCAGCGGCCCGGTATTGGCGATGACCGCCAGCCTTCCCGACTCAAACAGGTTCTGCACACCGCTCATTGACGGATGCAGACCGTACTGCGCACCGTCCGGATTCAGTGGATTGATGTTGAGCAGCGCCGACTGTGGAATGGCCAGGTTTTGTCGTGACTGGGCATAGACCGCGTATTCCGCATTGCTGCGCGGCACGACCATATTGAATGAATCATTGCCACCGAACAGGAAGACACACACCAGTGCCTTGTAGCCCGGCAGGTCAGCACGGGCCTCGACCGACCAGCCGCCGAGGCCAGCAGCCAGCGTGCTGGCGACTGCGCCGGTGAGGAATTGCCTGCGATCACATGTCTTCATGACCAGTATCCCCTAACGCTCTACCGCAAATTCTGGTGAGGTCACCAGGCAATGCAGGACTTCCAGCACGCGACCGGCCGGATTCGAGGCCGGCTGCAACAGCGCGATGGCCTCGGCCTCAGTGCGCAACGGTGTGCTGATGACACCGCCCATCAGACGATCCGCAACCCTGGTGACAATTGCCGCCGGATCCGCACCGACGGCAGCATCCGCCTCGGTATTGATATAGATGTCATCCGGACGACGATTGGTGTTGTAGGAATTCAGCACCAGTACGGCAAAAGCCAGGTAATTGTTGGTCGTGGCCGTGGTCATCTCGGTGGTGATCTCCAGCTCCGGGGCCACCAGTCCCAACTGGGCAATTTCGCCAGGTGGCGCGTAGAAGGGGCTGTAGAAATTGAACACCGAAGGCGAACGCAGCGGCGCCTGCCCGAAGAAGACACTGGGATTACCGAAGGCATAGCGACCGCTGTCGGCCTGCGCACCATAGGCACGCCAGAGTTGGGTCAGGCGCAGGATGGGTTCCTTCAGCTTGCCCGAGGACTCGCTGGCCGCGGTACTACGCGCCTCGGCATCGGTCAGGATGGCGCGCACTACAGCCGCCAGGTCGCCGCGCACGCCGCTGCCATTGTTGTTGAAGCGCTGGGCCACGCGCTGCACATAGGCAGGCGAAGGATTGCTGGTCACCAGGCGCTGGATCAATTGCTCGGCGACAAACGGTCCGACGTTCTGGTGATTGAAGATGTTGTCAAGCGCCATCGCCAGGTCCTGCTGCGCGCTCTGTCCTGCGGGAACGACGAACCCGTTCAGCAGCGTCTTGGCGGCAGTGTCATGAAAGTCCGCATAGGGCGTCATCTGCGCCAGAAAATTTCGTGACGGACGAGTGAAGCTCACCGAGCCTGCAAAAGTCCAGCCAGTGAAGACATGGGCGAAGCCCTCGATCGTGGCCTGGTCATAGGTCGGGATCGGCACGCCGTCAGTGCCATTGCGGACGCTGCCATCCACATTGAGCTGGACGCGGCCAATGGTGAACAGCTGCATCAGTTCGCGTGCGTAGTTCTCGTCGGGGCGGATGTTCTGCGCCACATTGGGCTTCTGGTTGCCAAGCATGCTGAGGTAGACACCCATGGCGGGACTCAAGGTCACCTGCTCCATCAGCTGCCTATAGTTGCCAAACGCATTGTTGACCAGGATGTCGTAGTAATAGGCCAAGGCCAGCGGCTCGCCACCGAGCGCGCCAACATCCGAGGCGACCAGGATCTGGCTCAACGCATAAGCCACGCGCTGGCGCAGCTGGTCATTGCCCTTCAGCGTTGCCTGGAACCAGGCATCGAGCCGATCCGCCTGGTTCTGCGGCGTGGGGCGTGCCAACACATAGGGCAAGTGACGCGTGGCAGGCACTGCCAGTTGCGCGTCAATCCAGCCCTCGTAGCCCAAGCTGATCAGGCGCTGCGCTTCGGCCTCGGTCGGGCCAAAGGTCGCTTCGCTGAGGAACGCCCAGGCCTGGGCCTTGGTAACCGGCGGCGGTCCCGGCGGTGGCGGTGGCGGTCCTGAACTGCCACCACCCGCACCCGAGCCACCACCACAGGCGACCAGCAAGGCGCTGAGAACCAGTGGAATCAACCTGTTGCCAATCATCGCGCCCCCAAGGACCGGGCCCGTGCCCGTGCTCAGCCGCCAGTGTATGTGCTGTTGAACGCAGCAACAGCTTTTGCGTTGACGGTGGGGCAAGGTATCCAGGGGTTTTTCGATTTTTTGTAAAATCAACCACTTGCTAACACCCCGTTGCCCTATGCGGATAAGGCGCGCCAGAAGCGCAGCGCGCAACCGGACGGTCACAGCCTGCGGCATACGGGTTACTATGCAGAAAATCTGGCGCTGTTCGCCGAGGCCTGGCGACTGCGGCGATACCGCTTCACCGCCACTGGGCGGATGGACCTGGGGTCAGGGGAATGAGTCCGACGATATTCCTGGTTGCGACCATGTTGTTCGCCGGTTCAGCAGGTGATCCTGTTGACGCCGCGGAGTGGCGTGCCCGTTCTGATGAGCATTTCCATGCCGGCCGATTGATGGAGTCGCTGGAAGCGGCCCGACAAGCGCGTGCAATGGACGACGGCAATCCCTGGTCACGTTTCGCCTGGATCCGGGCCCTGGCTGCAACCGATGCCGAAGCAGCACGGCGCGAGTTCCCAGCATTCCTGGTCGAACCCCGAGGGCTATTGGAGGCTGAGCGCGCCATCTTGTCCAACGCGCTTGGCTACCTGGCGCTGGACCTTGGGGAAAATGCCGCGGCGCATACTCATTTCGAACGGGTACCTGCAGGTTCAGCACAACAGGCAGAAGCCCAGGCCGGACTGGCCATTGTGGCGGCACGCAGCGGCAATCCGGCACTGGCGCTGAACTTGCTTGAAGCGACGCGTGTCAATGGCCAGCTGCCAGTGCAGTGGCAGTCCTTCGAACGTGAGCTGCGCTTTGCCGTGGCCCAGCGCGAATTTTCCGATGCGCGCGAATGGCGCAATGCCAATGCCGCAGGCCGCGCGCTGGCAACACTGGATGAACTTCGACCGACTGACCCGGTGACGCTGCGGGCCCGCGCAGATCTGGCGGCATTGCGTGACGATCCGTCGGCGCGTGAACGCGCCCTGCGTGACTTGCTGGCAGCCCAGCCTGCGGCCGATGGCGCCGCCAGTGAATTGATTGACACCCTCCTGGTCCTGCGCCGACCTTCGGAGGCGCTGGTGGTCGCACGCAGCCAGGCCCGCGACCGGCTGGCTGGCGATATCGCATTGCAGGCGCTTGAGCGGCAGTGGACGCCGCTAATCGAGACCGGGTTGAGCTATCGCCAGCGTCGTGGCGAAACCGGGCTTGAGCAATTGCGAAATCCTGGCGCGCAGATTGCCATGATATTGACCGGCGACCGCTTTGGTCGACTGCGTGTCGGGGCAGAGACGATAGAACTGCGCACCGGAGCGGTAGCTTCCGGTGTCCCCTATGGCGGTAGCACCAGCCTTGCCGCTGCCCTGCCCGCCCACACCGCCAGCGGTGTCACCGGCCTGCTGCATTGGACCCCATCACCTGGGCTGGTGTTTGAACTCGGACACTCGCCCGATGGCTTTGCAGTGGACAACATCTACGGCGCCCTGCGCTGGCACAACGACCTGCGCGGGAGCCCGCTGAGCCTGGGCTTCGAGCGAATGCCGGTGACCGACTCGCAACTATCGTTCAGCGGTGTTACCGATCCTGTCACCGGGCAGGAATTTGGTGGCGTCGTGCGCAACCGCGTTTACCTCGATGGCAAATGGGGCGATGCCCAATCTGGCTTTTATGGTCGCTTGAGCAGCTCACTACTGGATGGCCAACACGTTGAGGACAATTCCCAGTGGGAGGCGGGTCTGGGCTACTGGCGGCGAGCCGCCAGTGGCGAGGGATGGGTCGCCAGCATCGGCGCGAATCTTTCCGCCTTTGGCTATGCCGACAACTTGTCGAGGTTCACGCTGGGGCACGGTGGCTACTTCAGCCCGCGCCGCTTCGTCTCCGTCGGACCCACGATTGACGTGCAGGGCCAGGGCGACTCCACCAGCTTCAGGATCGAGGGCGGCCTGGCCTGGCAACAGGTGCACGAAGAAGCCGTGGCCTTCTTCCCGGAAGACCCCGCCCGCCAGGCCATGAGTGGCGATCCATACTTTGACGGCGGTGAGCGTGATGGTCTGGGGGCAAGGGTTGCGGCTACCTTCGAGTGGCGCATTTCTCCAACGGCAGTTGCCGGTCTGCGCCTAGAAGGCCTGCATGGCGAGGACTACGAGGAAATTCGCCTGCAGGTTTACGCACGCGGCTGGAAGGAGCCCGTCACCGATCCGGTGCGCCGACCGCCACAAGCAGTGCTTCCAGCGGTCTTTTCCGAATCCCTCTGAATCTCAGCGCCTGGCCTGGCCCTTGGCCAGCTGCGACAGGTAGTCGCTGAACGCGACCCCCAGTTCCGGATGACGAAGGCCGTATTCAACGGTCGCTTCCAGGTAACCCAGCTTGCTTCCGCAATCGTAGCGCTTGCCCTCAAACGTGTAGGCATGGACGGCCTCGTGCTGCATCAGTGCGGCAATGCCATCAGTCAGCTGGATCTCGCCGCCCGCACCCTGTCCGATCTTTTCCAGATGCTCAAATATGGCGGGACTCAGCAGATAGCGCCCCACCACTGCGAGGTTTGACGGCGCTTCCGCCGGCTTGGGTTTTTCCACGATACGGGTGATGCGCGCGGAACGCTGGCCATTGGCCGCTTCCGTCGCCACGATGCCATACTTGCCAGTCTCACTGGGGTCCACGGTCTGCACCCCGACCACGCTGCCACCGAGCCGGAAATATTCGTCCTGCATTTGCGCAAGCACCGGACGCCGGGCATCGATCAGGTCATCAGCCAGGTGTACGTAGAACGGCGAATTACCCACCGCAGGCCGGGCGCACAACACCGCGTGACCCAGGCCCAGCGGTGCGGGTTGGCGAATGTAGATACATGCGGCATCGGCAGGCAGGAGGCTGCGCAGCGATTCTGCGATCTCATGCTTGCCCTGGGCGACCAGTGCCGCTTCCAGCTCCGGGCTGGAGTCAAAGTGATCCTCAATGGCGCGCTTGGAGGCGCCTGTTATGAAGACCAGGCTGCGCGCACCTGCCGCCAGCGCTTCTTCAACGGCGTATTGGATCAGCGGCTTGTCGACGATGGGCAGCATTTCCTTGGGGCTGGCCTTGGTGGCCGGCAGGAATCGGGTGCCGCGCCCGGCTACGGGGAACACTGCAAAGCGGATCGGTGCGGGTCGGCTCACGTTGGCTCCAGGACAGGCGCATGGCGATTGTGCGCATGATACCGAAGCTGCGGCGCGTCGGCCCCCACCGATCCGCGATGGCCTCAGTCTTCGCTGCGGGCAACCTCGAATCGCAGATTGGCCTTGTTCTGCTCAATGAGCTTCTTGCCCAGGCCCTTGACCTTAACCAGGTCCTCGACGCCCTTGTAGGGCCCATTCTTCTCGCGGTGGGCCACGATGGCCTCCGCCTTGGCCTTGCCAATGCCCTGCAATTCACGAGCCAGTGTCTTGGCGTCCGCTGAATTGACGTTGACGGGCCCGGCGATGGCAGCCGACGCGAGCATTAGCGCGGCCAGCAGGGCCGCGCAAGCTTCCTTGATACGCATGATCCTTGGACTCCTTTCCGTGCACGCGCAGCGCCAATCGCCGCGCCCGGCCAGAACATAGTTCAGCCCGGCTGCCGGCGGTGTGTGGGTTAGGCGTGGAAAGAGGGCAATTCAGCCCAGGTCGTGACCGGCCTTTTGGCCCTGCTCGAGTCCGGCGACCAGGTCAAAACGCACCAATGGGCGCTGGCTGTCCCAGCCCTTGCAGCCGGGGCACTGCCAGAAGTGATTGGTGCTGGAGAAGCCACACATGGTGCAGCGATAACGCGGCGTGGTTACTGCAAGGCGCCGCAGGACCTGTACCGTATCACGCAGCGCGCGCGCATCCAGCGCAGCGGGTTCACGGCCCAGTGCACGAAACAGCCCGGACAAGGCCTCGTCGCCCGCCAGGTATTCACGAACCAACTGTTCCAGTGGCGGGAAATCCAGCGCGTCTGACAGGATCGCAGCAAAGGCTATCTCGGCGCGCCCATCTGGCCGTGCAGTCACCAGGCGCTCCAGCACGCGGCCACCGCCAGCGCCCTCGGCCCGCGCCAGGCGCACCAGCCGTGGCAGGGCCTCAATGACCAGGCCCGCGTCCTGCAACACGGCTTCGGTGAGCATTTGCTCGCCCAGGGCCACATCGCCCTGCTCCAGGGCAATGTCCGCGCGAATCAAGGCACTGCGCGGACAATGGCGCTTTTCGTCGCGCGCAGCGCGCAGCTGCGACAGTGCCGCTTCAACGTCGCCACGCTGCCGGGCCAATTCCGCGAGTTCGCAGAAATAGTGAGAAATCGCGTGTTCCTGGTGAGCCCGCCCGCCGCGATCCAGTTCGCGGAAGACCTCAATGGCCTTGGTCCAGTCGCGCTCCAGCTCATGGATCCGGATCAGGTTGCGCAGTGCGGCCATGCGATGTGCGCCTGAGGCTGACAGCGGCTCGAGCAGCGCCTGGGCACGATCAAACATCCCGGCACGCAGGTAGTCCTGGGCCAGCGCAAAGGAAGCCTGCTCGCGTTGCGCAGGCTCAAGTGTCTCGCGGGCCACGATGTTCTGGTGCACACGGATCGCGCGATCCACTTCGCCACGTCGCCGGTACAGGCTGCCGAGCGCAAAGTGGGTCTCTACGGTGTCGCCGTCGAGCTCCGCCGCACGCAGGAAGGCTTCCAGCGCACGATCCGGCTGCTCGTTAACCAGGAAGTTGACCCCTGCCAGATAATTGCCGCGCAGGTGCTCGGCGCCCAGCGCGCTCGGTCGTGGGCGACGCGAGGCATAGAAGCCCACGGCGCCCGCCGCAAACAGCAGCGCCAGCAGGATCCAGGGTGATTCAATGCTCATGACAATGTGGCCTCAGCCACGCCGGGTCAATTCCGGATCGGGTGATCCTGCCCGGCGTTTACACGCTCACGCAGGTCCTTGCCGGGCTTGAAGTGGGGCACGTACTTGCCTGCCAGCGCCACTGCCTCACCCGTCTTCGGATTGCGTCCCTGACGCGGCGGACGAAAGTGCAGCGAGAAACTGCCAAATCCGCGAATCTCGATGCGCTCGCCCACGGCCAGCGCGTCACTCATGATCTCGAGCATCTGCTTGACGGCCAGCTCGATGTCCTTGGCCGGCAGGTGCTTCTGCTTGGCGGCGATGATCTCGATCAGCTCTGACTTGGTCATGGCATTGCCCGCATCATTTGTTGTTGTCGCTGTGATCCAGTCCCAAACTGAAGGGGGCGCGGTACTTCCGGCACCGCGCCCCATCCTTTCTTACTGGCCGGAGATCTGCTCCTTGAGCAAGTCGCCGAGCGTCGTTCCGCCAGCCGAATCGGAGTCCCGATACTGCTCTACAGCCTCGGCTTCCTCGTAGGCCTCCTTGGCCTTGATCGACAGTGCTATCGCGCGGCTCTTGCGGTCCACGCCGATGAAGCGCGCCTCAATCTCCTCGCCGACCTTGAGCACGGTGCGGGCGTCTTCGACGCGGTCACGTGCCAGCTCAGAGGCCCGCAGGCTGCCCTCGATGCCATCACCCAGGTCGATGATCGCACCGCGTGCGTCCACTTCCTTGACCACGCCCTTGACCATGCTGCCCTTCGGGTGCTCGGCCAGGTAGGCAGAAATCGGGTCCTGCGCCAGCTGCTTGATGCCGAGCGAGATGCGCTCGCGCTCCGGATCAATGGACAGCACCGTGGCTTCGATGGTCTGGCCCTTCTGGTAGTCACGCACGGCCTCTTCGCCGGCACGGTCCCAGGAGATGTCAGACAGGTGCACCAGTCCGTCGATACCGCCAGACAGGCCAATGAAGATACCGAAATCGGTGATCGACTTGATCTGGCCCGACACGCGGTCGTTGCGGTTGAAGTTCTCGGCGAACTCGCGCCACGGGTTGGACTTGCACTGCTTGAGGCCCAGCGAGATGCGGCGGCGCTCCTCGTCGATGTCGAGGACCATGACCTCGACTTCCTCGCCCACGTGCACGACCTTGGCCGGGTTGACGTTCTTGTTGGTCCAGTCCATCTCGGACACGTGCACCAGGCCCTCGACGCCCTCCTCGATCTCGACGAAGCAGCCGTAATCGGCAATGTTCGTCACCTTGCCGAACAGGCGGGTGTTGGGCGGGTAGCGGCGGGCAATGTTCTGCCACGGATCCGCACCCAGCTGCTTGATGCCCAGCGAAACGCGCTGCCGCTCACGGTCGAACTTGAGGATGCGGACATCAATCTCGTCGCCGACCTTGACCACTTCCGACGGATGCTTGACGCGCTTCCACGCCATGTCGGTGATGTGCAACAGGCCATCGATGCCGCCGAGGTCGACGAACGCACCGTAGTCGGTGAGGTTCTTGACCACGCCCTTGACGATATCGCCTTCCTTCAGGTTGTCGAGCAACTCGCTGCGCTCGGCGCTGTATTCCTGCTCGACCACGGCACGGCGCGAGACCACGACGTTGTTGCGGCGCTGGTCCAGCTTGATGACCTTGAATTCGAGTTCCTTGCCCTCGAGGTAAGCCGGGTCGCGCACCGGGCGCACGTCCACCAGCGAGCCCGGCAGGAACGCGCGAACGTTCTCCAGGTCCACGGTGAAACCGCCCTTGACGCGGCCGTTGATCATGCCGGTGACGATTTCGCCATCCTCGAATGCCTTCTCCAGGCGGGTCCAGGTGCGGGCACGCTTGGCCTTCTCGCGCGACAGGCGCGTCTCGCCAGAACCGTCCTCGACGGCGTCCAGCGCCACTTCGACTTCCTGGCCGATGACAACATCGACGATGCCATCGTCGTTCTTGAATTGCTCGGCCGGAATCACCGCCTCGGACTTGAGTCCGACGCTGACGATAACGACGTCGTCATTCACATCGACAATGGTGCCGATCAGTATCTGGCCGGGGCGGATCTGCTGGCTGGCAAGGCTCTGCTCAAACAGTTGGGCAAAAGATTCAGTCATGTTGGGTTTCCGGGCCAGTGAGGCCCATTAGGTTTTGCTTACCGCGTGACACTCCGGTCAGCACGGGTCACTGTATTTCCGGTGCATGGCATCCTGCCGCACCGACCTGAGGCTGCTCGCGCAGCCCCGCTCTCAAGTCCCACGATCGGCACCAGGGAAGCGCTGCCCGGCAAGTGCTATGACCAGCCTGACCACTTCCTCGATGCCCATTGCAGTCGAATCCACGGTGATCGCATCCTCGACCGCGATCAGGGGAGCCACGGCTCGCGTGGTGTCCCGCCGATCCCGTTCGGCGATCTCCGCAGAAAGGGCGGCGAGGTTAACACCCAACCCCTTTTGTTTCAACTGGTTATAGCGCCTTAGGGCCCTCTCCTGGGCGCTGGCCGTCAGGAAGATCTTGAGCCCGGCATCGGGAAATACGATCGAGCCCATGTCACGTCCATCAGCCACCAGTCCGGGGGCCGCGGCAAAGCTCCTCTGACGCCCGATCAGGGCCTGCCGGACAGCGGGCCAGGCGGCAACCCGGGAAGCTGCTTCGCCGGTCTGCTCGGCCCTGAGCTCAAGCGTGACATCCTCCCCGCCCAGCAAGACGCGCTCGGCTCCGCAGGCATCAGCCAGGAATTGGCAGTCGAGGTGGGTCGCCACCCGGGCATGGCCGGATTCATCGTCGCGCGGGACCCCGGCACGCACCCCGGCCAGCGCAACCAGCCGATACAGCGCCCCGCTGTCCAGCAGGTGCCAGCCCAGGTGAGCGGCCACCTGCCGACTGATGGTCCCCTTACCCGAACCACTGGGCCCATCGATGGCAATCACCGGAATCACGACAGCGGGCCTCCCTGTTCGAGATTCAGTCCAATTTGCCTGGCCGTGGCCAGGAAACCTGGAAACGATGTGGCCACATTGGCGACATCCTTGATCATGATCGGTCCTGCCGCACGGGCCCCGAGCACGGCAAAGGACATGGCCACGCGGTGATCACCGGCGCTGTCAATCTCGCCTGCCGTCGGCGTACCACCGCGGATCTTCATGCCATCAGCCCGAGGCTCGGCCTCGATGCCCAGCGCTTGCAGCCCGTTGGCCATCGTGGCAATACGGTCGCTTTCCTTGAAGCGCAATTCCTCCGCACCTGAAATCGTCGTCTCCCCGGCGGCAAGTGCCGCCGCAGCAAACAGTACCGGAAATTCGTCAATGGCCAGCGGGACCAGAGCGCTGGGTACCGCTATTCCCTGCAGCTGCGAAGGAAACACCTCGATATCCGCCACCGGCTCGCCGGCAGCCAGCCGGGAATCATGCAAGCGGATATCGGCGCCCATCATCCTCAGGATTTCCAGCAAACCAGTGCGCGTGGGATTGATGCCGACGTTGCGCAGGCAGAGTGGCTTGGCGCCGGCCACCAGCGCGGCGACCATCAGGAAGGCGGCGGAAGAAAAATCTCCGGGCACCTCGACATGGCAGGCCGCGAGACCCGGCCGCGCGCTCAGCGCGATCTCCTTGTCGCCGACTTCGATGTCGGCACCGAACAGGCGCAACATGCGCTCGGTGTGATCACGCGTGCCGGCCGGTTCCACCAGCGTGGTGCGGCCCTCGGCCAGGAGTCCCGCCAGCAGGATGGCCGACTTGACCTGGGCGCTGGCCACCGGCAGTTCGTGCCGACAGCCGTGCAGCTTGTGCCCGCCCCTGACCAGGACCGGTGGGCAGCCGCCATGGGTGGTGATCACGGCACCCATGCGTCGCAGGGGCGCAGCAACGCGCTCCATGGGCCTGCGCGTTAGCGAGGCGTCCCCAACCAGGGTGCTGTCAAAGGCCTGACCCGCCAGCAATCCGGTCATCAGGCGCATCGCCGTACCGGCATTGCCCATATCCAGGGGTTGGCCGGCCGGTCGAAGGCCGCGCAGGCCTACACCGGTGACCTGCAGGCGCTCGGGCCCAATGCGTTCGACGCCCACGCCCATTTGCCGCATGGCCGCAAGCGTGGCCAGGCAATCCTCGCCTTCGAGAAATCCACTGATCACGCTGGTGCCGCTGGCAATGCCGGCCAGCATCGCCGCGCGATGGGAAATCGACTTGTCGCCGGGAACCCTCGCCTCGCCACCGACCTGGCGACCTGGCTGGGTAACAAAGCTGGCGCCTCCGGCCGTCACGTCCCGCCCGACAGCGTCGAAGAGAGTGCCTCGAGCAGGCGCTGGTTCTGCGCCGACGTGCCAATACTGATGCGCAGGTGATTGGGCAGGCCGTAGTTACCGACCGGGCGCACGATGACTCCCTGGCGCAGCAGGGCCTCGTTAATTGGCGCAGCGGGGCGGCCGAAGTCGCACAGCAGGAAGTTGCAGGCCGAAGGCAACACCGCAAAGCCCAGGGCTTGCAGCCCGTCGCGCAGCTGGCGCATGCCCTGACGATTGAGTTTCAGGGTCGCTTGCAGGTGACCTTCATCATCCAGTGCAGCCAGCGCCCCGGCGAGCGCGACGCTGTTGACGTTGAAGGGCTGGCGGATGCGATTAAGCAGGTCCGCCACGCCCGGATCGGACAGCGCGTAGCCCACGCGCAGGCCCGCCAGGCCATAAGCCTTGGAAAACGTGCGACAGACAACCAGGTTGGGGAAGCGCTCAAGCCATGCCGTTGCATCGGCACAACCCGAACCACTCGCGTACTCGGTGTAGGCCTCATCCACCACCGCAATGACATGCCCAGGCAGCGAGCCCAGGAAATCACGCAGCAGGCCTTCTTCCAGCCAGGTGCCAGTCGGGTTATTGGGGTTGGCCACGAAGACCAGGCGGGTGTCCGGGCCGATGAGTCCGTGCATTGCCTGCAGGTCATGACCCAGGGGCATGGCATGACTGGGCGGATTGGCGGACGCCACGCGGGCAATGGCACCTACCGCCTGGCAGGCCAGCGGATAAACCGCAAAACAATATTGCGAATACACGGCCTCGTGGGCCGGCGTCAGGAAGGCTTCAGCGAGCAGGACCAGCACATCGTTTGAGCCATTGCCCAGCGTGACCTGCGCGGGATCTACACCGTGCTTCTGCGACAGGCGGGCCCTCAGTGCGTGACCGGTGCCATCCGGATACAAGCCGGCACTCGGCAAGGCGCGGGCCATGGCCTGCAGTGCCCGCGGCCCCGGACCCAGTGGATTCTCGTTGGAGGCCAGCTTGATGCTTTCGCGAATCCCGAGCTCTCGCTCAAGCTGCTCGGCTGGCTTGCCCGGCACGTAGGGCGACAGCCCAGCCAGACCCGGCGCTGCCAATTTGGAGAATCGCTCGCTCACTTCGCGGTCAACCTATCGACTTCGGCACGGTGCGCGCGTTCAGCACGCCGGCAATGGCGCTGATACGACCAATCACCGCCTCCGAGACCGCGCCGTCTACGTCGATCAAGGTATAGGCGATCTCGCCCTTCGACTTGTTCAGCAGGTCAGCAATGTTGAGGTTCTCGGCGGCCAGGGCAGTGGATATCTGCCCGACCATGTTGGGCACGTTCTCGTTGGAAATGGCGATGCGCGAAGTCCCCGGAATTCGCGGCAGCGACGCCTCCGGGAAATTGACTGAGTGACGGATGTTGCCGTTCTCCAGGAAGTCGCGCAGCGTGTCAGCCACCATCATGGCGCAGTTTTCCTCGGCCTCGCCGGTGGAAGCTCCCAGATGTGGCAGCGCCACGACGCGCGGATGATCCTTGACGGCAGGTGTCGGAAAGTCACAGATGAATGAGCTCAGCTGTCCCTTGTCCAGCGCGGCAAGTACTGCGGCCTCGTCGACAATGCCAGCGCGGGCAAAGTTCAACAGCATCGAGTCCTTTGGCAATAGGCGCAGGCGCGCGGCATTCACCAGGCCACGAGTCGCGTCCACCAGCGGGATGTGCAAGGTGACAACATTGGAGCGCGCGAACAGGTCATCCAGGCTCAGCGCCTGTTCCACACCCGATGAAAGCTGCCAGGCGCGCTGCACCGTAATCTGGGGATCGTAGCCCAGCACATGCATGCCCAGCAGGTGCGCCGCATTGGCGACCTCGACGCCGATGGCACCCAGCCCCACCACACCCAGGGTGCGCCCCGGCAACTCGTGGCCAACAAATTTCTTCTTGCCCTTTTCCACGGCCGCCTCAAGGGCGTGGGCGTCTCCTTCCAGCTCACGAACGAATTGCCACGCAGGGCACAGGTTGCGCGCGCCGACCAGGAGCGCCGCCAGCACCAATTCCTTGACCGCATTGGCATTAGCACCAGGGGCGTTGAATACGGGGACACCGCGACGCGTCATTGCCGGCACGGGAATATTGTTGGTGCCGGCTCCCGCCCGGGCCACAGCCAGAACGCTGGCGGGCACTTCGATAGCGTGCATATCGGCGGATCGCAGCAGGATCGCATGCGGGTGGCCAATTTCCGAGGCCACTTCGTAGCGCTCGCGCGGCAGCCGTTCCAGGCCCTTGACCGCGATATTGTTCAGCGTGAGTACCTTGAAGCCCATGACCTTCCTGTTGTTTGCCCGACTATCCGTGACGACGCTCGAATTCCTGCATGAAGCCCACCAGCGCATCGACGCCCGCCATGGGCATGGCGTTGTACAGGCTGGCACGCATGCCGCCCACAGAGCGGTGGCCCTCTAGGTGGGTCAGACCCGCAGCCACTGCTTCCACGGCAAAAGTCTTTTCCAGCTCCGCCCGGGCCAGCGTGAAAGGCACATTCATCCAGGAGCGACAGTTGTGCGCCACGGGATTGGCATAGAACCTGGAACCATCAATGGCCGCATACAGCTTTTCGGCCTTGAGACGATTGCGCTCGGCCATGGCAGTGAGCCCGCCCTGGCGCTTGATCCACTGGAACACCAGACCCGCCATGTACCAGGCAAAGGTAGGCGGCGTATTGAGCATGGATTCGCCGGCTGACACGTCGCGATAGTTCATCACCATCGGCACCCCATCGCGGGCCCGGCCCAACAAGTCGTCGCGCACGATGACCAGCGTGAGGCCCGCAGGCCCGATGTTCTTCTGCGCACCGGCATAGATCAGGCCGAAGCGCGAGACATCGAGTGGTCGCGACAGGATGGTCGAGGACATGTCGGCCACCAGTGGCACGTCACCGGTTTCGGGGACGTAGGAAAACTCCACACCGCCAATGGTCTCGTTCGGCGTGTAGTGGACGTAGGCGGCCTGCGTTGTCAACGACAAGGCCGCCTGTGCAGGCTCGCTGGAATAGTTGCCCGCAGCCTCATCCGCCGACACGTTGACGGTCAGGAAGCGCCGCGCCTCGCTGATCGCCTTCTTGGACCACTGCCCTGTATTGATGTAGTCGGCCACTGCTTGTGGCGGCGCCAGGTTCATCGGCACGGCTGAGAACTGGCCAGTGGCCCCACCCTGCACGAATAGCACGCGATAGTTGTCCGGTATTGCCAGCAACTCGCGCAGGTCAGCCTCAGCCTGTGCCGCAACAGCGATGAAGGCCTTGCTGCGGTGGCTGACTTCCATGACCGACGCACCACTGTGGCGCCAGTCGGTCAGCTCGTCGCGGGCCTGCTCAAGCACCTCCAGCGGCAGCATTGCCGGACCTGCGGAGAAATTGAAGACCCTCAAGCGCTACTCCCCTGCCTGACGTGTCATGCCTCGGGCGCATCCTCGGAATCATCACCAGCAATGCGCTCGATACCCACCAGTTTCTCGCCCTCGTCCAGTCGCATCACCCGCACGCCCTGGGTATTGCGCCCCAAAACCGGGATGTCGCTGACCGGCACCCGCACCAGCGTTCCACTGGAATTGATCAACATCAACTCGTCATCTGGCAGCACCTGGCAGGCGCCTACCAGGCCGCCATTGCGGTCACTGGTCTGCAAGGCGATGACGCCCTGCCCGCCACGGCCATGCGGCGGAAACTCACTCACATCGCTCAGCTTGCCGTAACCGTTCTCCGACATGGTCAGGACCGGACCTTCGCCCAGTACCAGCAGCGAAGTCACGACCTGGTCCTTGTTGAGGCGGATACCACGCACGCCTGCCGCCTCGCGGCCCATCTGCCGCACCTGCTCTTCTGCAAAACGGATAGCCTTGCCGTCGCTGGTGGTCAGCATGATCTCGCGCTGCCCATCGGTCAGGGCCACGTCGACCAGGCAATCCGTATCGCCGAGGTTGACCGCGATAATGCCGTTGACGCGCGGGCGCGAAAACGCCGACAGCGGAGTCTTCTTGACGGTGCCCTGTCGAGTGGCCATGAATACGAAATGCTCATCGTCGAATTCGCGCACCGCCTGCACGGCGGTGATGCGCTCGCCCTCATTCAACTGCAGCAGGTTGACGATGGGCTTACCACGCGAGCCACGGCTGGCCAACGGCAATTGCCAGACCTTGAGCCAGTAGCACTGGCCACGATCCGAGAAGCACAACAGCGTGTCATGGCTGTGGGCCACGAACAGCTTGTCGACGAAGTCCTCGTCCTTGACCGTCGTCGCCATCTTGCCGCGACCGCCACGACGCTGCGCCTCGTAATCCGTCACCGGCTGCGACTTGGCATATCCGGCGTGCGACAGCGTGACCACCAGGTCCTGGCGCTCGATCAGGTCCTCGATGGTGACGTCGAACTCGCCCACCACGATCTCGGTGCGCCGCGGGTCGGCGTACGCGGCCTTGATTTCCTCAAGCTCGAGGCGAATGACCTCCAGCAGGCGCTCGGGGCGCGCCAGGATGTCACCGAGGTCACGGATCACATCCAACAACTCACCAAACTCGGCGACGATCTTGTCCTGTTCCAGCCCGGTCAGGCGGTGCAGCTTCAGGTCCAGGATGGCCTGGGCCTGCGCCTCGGACAGCCAGTACTCGGTACCGCGAAGGCCGAGCTCGGCACCAATGCCGTCAGGACGCACGGCCGTGGCCCCTGCACGCTCCAGCAGTTGTGGAACGACGCCAGCAGGCCAGCTGCGCTCGACTATGGCGGCGCGCGCCTCCGCCGGCGAGGCCGAGGCCTTGATGGTGGCAATGACGTCATCAATATTGGCCAGAGCGATGGCCAGGCCCTCGAGTAGATGGGCCCTGTCACGGGCCTTGCGCAGGTCGTGAATGGTGCGTCGTGTCACCACCTCGCGACGGTGCCGCAGGAAGGCATCCAGCATTTCCTTGAGCGACAGCAGCTTGGGCTGGCCGTCGATCAGGGCCACGGCGTTCACGCCAAACACCGTCTGCATCGGCGTCAGCTTGTAGAGCTGGTTGAGGATCAGCTCGGCGTTCTCGCCACGCTTGAGCTCAATGACGACACGCATGCCGTCCTTGTCCGACTCGTCGCGCAGTTCGGAAATGCCCTCGATATCCTTGGCCCGCACCAGGTCGGCAATGCGTTCCAGAAGGCGCGCCTTGTTAACCTGGTAGGGCAACTCCGTGACGATGATCGCCTCGCGGCCACGCTCGTCATATTCCTCGACTGTGGTGCGCGCACGCACCGTGATGCGCCCGCGCCCGGTCTTGTAGGCCAGGGCGATCTCAGACGAACCATTGATGATGCCGGCCGTCGGAAAGTCCGGGCCAGGCACCAACTGCATCAGGTCGGCAAGGCTCAGGTCCGGGTCGGCAATCAAGGCCACGCAGGCGTTGATAATCTCGCCCAGGTTGTGTGGCGGAATATTGGTCGCCATACCGACGGCGATACCCGACGAGCCATTGACCAGCAAGTTGGGAACGCGCGCCGGCAGCACCGTCGGCTCATGCTCGCTGTTGTCGTAGTTGGAGACGAAGTCGACGGTTTCCTTGTCGAGGTCAGCGAGCAACTCCTGCGCCAGGCGCGACATGCGCACCTCGGTGTAACGCATGGCCGCCGCCGCGTCGCCGTCCACCGAGCCGAAATTGCCCTGGCCATCGACCAGCAGGTAGCGCATCGAGAACGGCTGTGCCATGCGCACGATGGTGTCGTACACGGCCGAATCGCCGTGCGGGTGGTACTTGCCGATGACGTCGCCGACGATGCGCGCCGACTTCTTGTAGGGCTTGTTGTAATCATTGCCCAGCTCGCGCATGGCGTGCAGTACGCGTCGGTGAACCGGCTTGAGCCCATCCCTGACATCGGGCAGTGCGCGGCCGATGATCACGCTCATGGCGTAGTCGAGATACGACTTTCGCATCTCGTCTTCGAGGTTGACGTGGAGTATTTCGAGCGCCGCGTCTGTCATCTGTTCGCGTCCTCTTGCCGGGCAATCGCAGGCGCGCGATCAGGGCCGCGCGCTGGTTCAAAGTCATGCTTACGGGACGCGCGAATTTTACCACAGCAGGGCTGGGCAAACCCATGGTTTTTGCTGTCACCAGGGGCCATTTGACGCTGCGGACCGAGGCACGAATGTGAGACGGAAAAGCTATACTCGCGGCTGAAAATTCAACCACTACGCGCGAGCCTTTTCGATGGCCAGAAATGCCGATCCGGCCGAGATTGCCAAGTTCGATGCTGCGGCATCCCGCTGGTGGGATCCGGATGGTGAATTCCGCCCGCTGCATGAGCTCAACCCTGCGCGCCTGGATTACATCGAGTCGCGTGCGGGAATGGCGGGCTTGCGCATACTCGACGTAGGCTGCGGCGGCGGACTGCTGGCAGAGGGTATGGCGCACCGTGGCGCCACGGTGACCGGCATCGACCTGGCCACGGCTGCCCTTGAAGTCGCCCGTCTGCATGCCATGGAGTCCGGCACTGTCGTCCACTATCGCGAGATTGCAGTCGAAGAACTGGCTGAACTGGAGCCGGGGCAGTATGACCTGGTCACCTGCCTGGAGATGCTGGAGCACGTCCCAGAACCCGCCTCCGTCTTGTTGGCCATCAGTCGGCTGGTGCGTCCCGGCGGTCACGTCATTTGCTCGACCATCAATCGCAACCTGAAGGCATTTTCGCTCGCCATTCTCGGGGCCGAATACCTGCTGCGGCTGCTGCCTGCAGGGACACATGAGTACGCCAGGTTCATTCGTCCCTCCGAGCTGGTGCGCTGCGCCCGCGACGCCGGCCTCGAGCTGCAGCACCTCGCTGGTCTGGACTACGATCCATTCTCCCGGCGCGCACGCGTCACGGACGATGCATCAGTCAATTACCTGGCCCACTTCCTGCGCCCGCCCGGCAGCAACGGGTGAGTCCCCGTCCGGCGCCCAGCGCCGTCCTTTTTGACCTGGACGGAACATTGCTCGATACCGCGATGGACATGGCAGCGGCGCTTAACTGCCTGCGCCAGGAGCAAGGCCAGCCCGCGTTGCCCTTTGAACAGGTGCGTCCCCATGTCTCGCATGGCGCGCCGCGGCTGCTGAAACTTGCTTTCGGCGAACCCGACGGCGAGCGCCTGGCCATATTGCGCAAGCGATTCCTGGACCTCTATCGCGCCAACATCGCCGTACACACCCGGGTGTTCGACGGCTTCGACCTCGTGCTTGAAGAAATTGAGGCCGCGCGAATGCCCTGGGGCATTGTCACCAACAAGCCGGGTTGGCTGACCCTGCCCCTGCTGGAGGCCACCGGATTCAGCCGGCGGGCCGCCTGCATCATCAGCGGCGATACGCTGCCAGAACGCAAGCCCCATCCGGGACAGTTGCTGCATGCCGCACGGCTCCTGAACATTGAAGCAGGTACCTGTATCTACCTGGGCGATGCCGAACGCGACGTGCAAGCTGCACGAAGCGCGGGCATGATTCCCCTGGTGGCCGGTTTTGGTTACCTGGATGTCGGGGATGATCCCGTGGCCTGGCAGGCCGAGGCCATCCTTGAGCGGCCAGAGGAACTGATCGGCTGGCTGGGTCTGTAACAGCGGGCATGAATTCCATGGAGACAACAAACCTTCTGCTGGTCCTCGCAGGCCTGGTACTGGCTTTTGGCCTGGGCCTGTGGATTGGGCGGCGCCGCGCCGGTGCCCTAGCAACTCAGGTCGCAGTGCTGGGCGAACGCATCCGTACCGACCAGGCCCTGGAGCAGGAGCGCAACGAGGCGCTGTCACGCGCCATGGACCAGCTCGACCTGCGCTTCAATGACCTCGCAGGACAGCAACTCAAGGACAACAGCGAGCAATTCCTGCTGTTGGCGCGCGAGAACCTCGGCCAGTTCCAGCAATCGGCGCAGGCCAGCCTGAAGGAACGCGAGCAAGCGGTGGAAACCCTGGTCAAGCCGATCCAGGAGACCCTGAGCAAGACCACCGAGTTGATGCGCGAGATCGAGGGCGCCCGGCAGCGTGACTTCGGCAGCCTGCGCCAATTCCTCGGCGACATGCGCGAGTCCCACGCCACGCTGCAGCGCGAGACCCACAACCTGGTACGCGCCCTCAGCAAGCCCAATGTCCGCGGCCAATGGGGCGAAATCACCCTGCGCCGCCTGGTCGAGCTGGCGGGCATGACTTCGCACTGCGACTTCGAGCAGCAGGTGCATGTTGCCGGCGAAGACGGTGCGTTACGCCCAGACATGATCATCCACATGCCGGATAACCGCGACCTGGTGGTTGACGTGAAGACACCGCTGGAGGCTTACCTCGCTGCGGTTGAGGCCGACTCGGACGAGGCCCGCACCGCGGCGCTGCGCAAGCATGCCGGACACCTGGCCGAACGAATCCGGATGCTGTCGTCCAAGAAGTACGAGGCGCAGTTTGAGCGTGCACCGCAGTTCGTGATCCTATTTGTGCCGGGCGACCAGTTCCTCTCCGCCGCGCTGGACCAGCGACCCGAGTTACTGGAAAACGCCATGCAGGCCAACGTCATCCTCACCACGCCGTCGAGCTTCATGGCGCTGTTGAAGGCGGTGCAGTACGGCTGGCAGAACGTCAGGCTGGCGGAAAGCGCCGAGGTCATCCGCAAGCTGGCCGAGGACCTGTACAGCAGGCTCGGCACATTCCGCAATCACATGAGCAAGGTCGGCAGTTCGCTGGAAACCTCGGTGAAGCACTACAATGCTGCGGTCGGCTCGCTTGAACGCAGCGTGCTGCCGGGGGCGCGCAAGTTTACTGAGCTTGGCGTTCGTAGCGACAAGTGGCTTGATGAAATCCCCGCCGTTGAACTCACGGTACGCGATGCGGGTGAGGTGCCGGCGCTGCCCGCGCCAGATGAGGACGAGGCAGCGCAATGACCAGCGAGGCCGATCCACGCAGCTACTTGCCCGCTGCCAACTCACATACGGGACGGATCATCGTCGTCACGGGGGCAGGCGATGGCATTGGCCGCGCAGTAGCGCTGGCCCTGGCTGCCCAGGGCGCCACGGTGGGTCTCCTGGGTCGCACACCGCGCAAGCTTGAGCGCGTCTATGACTTGATCACCCGTGCCGGCGGACCCAAGCCAGCATTGCTGCCCTTCAACCTGGAATCCGCCGCTGCCGCCGAATACGACGCGTTACACGCGGCGCTGGATCAGGAATTTGGCCGCATTGACGGGCTGGCACACGTTGCCGGCATCCTTGGCACCCGCAGCCCCATTGATCACTACGATGTGCCCACCTGGTGCAAGGTGCTGCACGTCAACCTGACCGCACCCTTCCTGCTGACCCAGGCCTTGTTGCCGCTGCTACGAAAATCCGAGGATGCGCGAGTGCTATTCACCTCCAGCGGCGTGGGTCGACAGGGCCGCGCCTACTGGGGCGCCTACGCCGTGTCGAAATTTGGCCTGGAAGGATTGATGCAGGTGCTTGCCCATGAAAGCGAGGGCACAACTGCCATGGCGGTGAACAGCCTCAATCCAGGCCCGGTCAGGACCAACATGAGGCTGCAAGCCTATCCAGCAGAAGATCGAAGCAAGCTGGTGGAGCCGGAAGCGGTGACGGCGCCCTTCCTGTTCTTGCTGGGTCCCGACAGTCGCGGAATCAGCGGGCGCGCTTTCGACTGCCAGTAGCGGCCAGGCCAGCAACCTCGGCCAGCGCCTGGAGCTCACTCTCCGTCATCGCCCGATGGCGGCCCCGGGCCAGCGAGCGATCCATCGACAGCGGACCGACCCGCGTGCGCAGGATGCGATTCGCTTCCAGGCCGCAGTGTTCAAAGATGCGCTTGAAGTCGCGCGGCCGCAGCCCGGTGCAGACCACACGCACCCAGCGATTGACACCCTCACCGCCGGTGAGCTCAAGGGTCTTCAACTCGCCCACTGCTTCCGGATCGTCCAGCGCAGCCTGGCGCAACTGCTCGATACGCGACTCATCAAAATCACCGCGCACCCGAACGCTGTATTCCTGGTCAAGCGAACCACTGTGATGGCCCAGCGCTGCCGCCAGGCTTCCATCGGTGACGAATAGCTCAAGGCCTCCATCGCTGGCCGCCAGCGGGGAAATTGGGATCCAGCGCAGGCCTCGCACGCGTGGCAGCTTTGCCAAGGAAACGTTCCGGTCACTTTCAGCTGTCGCCCGCACCTCCTCCTGGGGCGGCCGGTGGTAAAGCAATCCCTGGTGCTGCACGGCTTGTGACCAGGTCAGGCGCAGGCGGCGGCCATCCAGGCGCACATCATCACGTTCGCCAATGGCCTGACCGGGGGTCGCATCCTGGCCATTGACGCTGATGCGTCCTTCAACAATCCAGGCCTCGACCTGGCGTCGGGAGCCGACACCCTGGGCAGCGAGCACCTTCTGTATGCGTTCGCGTGCGCGGGAAGTTCGGCCCGGGTTGCTCAAACCGCAGCGTCCGCGTCATTGGCCGCGTCTTCGACTACCGGCACAGGACCTGATGACTCGCCAAACTCCAGCTGCACGCCAACGTTATCCATGTCCTTCAGTTCAGCCAGGGACGGCAATGCATCCAGGCTCTTGAGGCCGAAGTAGTCGAGGAAATCCTTGGTGGTCCCCAGCAGTTCCGGGCGTCCCGGCACCTCGCGATGGCCTACCACGCGGATCCAGCCACGCTCGGTCATGGTCCGCACAATGTTGGGATTGACCGCGACACCGCGCACATCCTCGATTTCCGCACGGGTGATCGGCTGTCTATAGGCAATCAATGCCAGCGTCTCGAGCATCGCCCGCGAATAGCGGCCAGGCCGCTCCTGCCATAGCCGAGAGACCTGGGCCGAATAGTCGGTACGCACCTGGATGCGCCAGCCACTTGCCACTTCTGCAACCTCGGCAACGCGACCCGCGTAGTCCGTTGTCAGTTCAGCCAGCGCCGCACGGACATCCGCCGCGCCAGGCCGCTCGAATTCCTCGAACAACTCACGCAGGGCTTCGACATCCAGCGTGCGCCCAGCCGCCAGCAGCGCAGCTTCGACAATATTCTTCAGATAACCATCTTCCATCGTACTTCCCCGCAATTTCAGGAGGCTGTCCCGGCATCTTCCGCCGTGGTCTGCGCCAACTCCGGCCGACGCTCCGCGCGCCTGGCGTGCAGCGGCGCATAGGGTTCAGCCTGGACAATCTCGATCAGTCCCTCGCGCAGCAATTCAAGCAGCGCGACAAAGGTGACAGTGACGCCCATGCGTCCCTCCTCAGCGCGAAACAGCGTGATGAATTCCACCAGCTCATTGCCGGACAGCGCCGCCAGGACGTCAGACATGCGCTGGCGCACCGACAACGCCTCGCGCTGCACGTGATGGTGGGCGAACATTGAAGCGCGCTGCACCACGTCCTTGAACGCTACCAGCATTTCCTGCAGCGTCACTTCCGGCAGGATCTTCACCACGCGCCTGTCGGCCAGCTCCGTGCTGACAACGAAATTGTCACGCTCCAGCCGCGGCAGCCGGTCTACGTCCTCGGCCGCGCGCTTGAATCGCTCGTATTCCTGCAGGCGCCGCACCAGTTCCGCACGCGGATCGTCCTCTTCCTGGTCACCGTCACTTGCGGAGCGCGGCAGTAACATGCGCGACTTGATCTCTGCAAGCATCGCTGCCATCAGCAGGTACTCGCCGGCCAGTTCCAGGTCCAGCTCCTGCATCAGCTGAATGTATTCCATGTACTGGCGCGTGATATCGGCAATCGGAATGTTGAGGACATCGAGGTTCTGCCGCCGGATCATGTACAGCAGCAAATCCAGCGGGCCCTCAAAGGCCTCCAGGAAGACTTCGAGCGCCTGTGGCGGGATATAGAGATCGCGCGGCATTTGGGTCACGGGCTCGCCGTCAACCATGGCAAAGGGCATCTCGGCCTGCTCGGGTGAGACCACCGGCGGAACTACCTCCGCCACCACCGGGTTCTCGGGCACTTCGTTCACCGGTACTCCATTCCCATCGCGGCACGAACCTCAATCATGGTCTCGCGTGCAGCTTCGCGCGCACGCTCGCAACCCTCGGCGATTATGCCGCGCACCAGGTCAGGGCTCTCCTGGAATTCCCGGGCGCGCTGGCGGATGACCTCGACCTCGGCAACCACGGCATCGATCAGCGGCTTCTTGCACTCCAGGCAACCAATGCCCGCCGACCGGCAGCCTACTTGCACCCAATCCTGTGTGGCATCGCTGGAATAGACCTTGTGCAGATCCCACACCGGACACTTCTCCGGATCGCCCGGATCGCTACGCCGGGCGCGAGCCGGATCGGTCTGCATGGTCTTGAGCTTCTTGGCAACCGAATCGGGCTCCTCACGCAAGCCGATGGTGTTGCCATAGGATTTGGACATCTTGCGACCATCCAGCCCCGGCACTTTCGGTGTCCGGGTCAGCAACACGGCCGGTTCCGGCAGGATGGTAATCCCCGTGCCTTCCAGATATCCCAATAGCCTCTCGCGGTCGCCGAGTGGCAGCCTGGCATTGGCCTCAACCAGCGCGCGAGCCCTTTCCAGCGATTGGGTATCGCCCTGCTCCTGGTAGCTGCGCCGCAGGCTGGAGTACAGGGCGGCATTGCGCGAACCTAGCGACTTGATGGCCTTCTCGGCCTTCAGTGCGAAATCGGGTTCACGGCCATAGAGGTGATTGAATCGCCGCGCAATCTCGCGGGTGATCTCAACATGGGCGACTTGGTCTTCGCCGACAGGAACGAACTCGGGCCGGTAAAGCAGGATATCCGCGCTCTGTAGTACCGGATAACCCAGGAAACCATAGGTGCTCAGATCCTTGTCCTTGATCTGTTCCATCTGGTCCTTGTAGGTCGGCACGCGCTCCAGCCAGCCCAGCGGCGTCACCATCGACAGCAACAAGTGCAGTTCGGCGTGCTCGGGCACACGCGACTGGATGAAAATCGTGCAGGCGCCAGGATTGAGGCCAGCGCCGAGCCAGTCGATGATCATTTCGTTAACGCTATCGGCAACACCCGCGGTGTCCTCATAACCAGTGGTCAACGCATGCCAGTCGGCCACGAAGAAAAAGCATTCGTACTGGTACTGCAGGTCGATCCAGTTGCGCAGCGCGCCATGGTAGTTACCCAGGTGCAACTGGCCGGTCGGGCGCATGCCCGAAAGTACTCGCCGATTGTGGCTTGAGTTAGTCACCGCAAAGGGCTCCCTAGTAACGCTGTATGCCGAAGATGCCGAGCAGCAGGTCCTGCAGGAAGGCAATCGGCTTGCCAATCAGCATGGCCAGTGTGCCGGTTGCCAGCAGCGCCAGCACGATGAAGAAGCCCCAGGGCTCGATCTTGTCGAGGAACCGCGCGAACGGTCCAGGTGGCACCAGGCTGGCGAGTACCCGGCCGCCATCCAGTGGCGGGATGGGCAGCATGTTGAATACGGCCAGCAACAGATTGATCGAGATGCCCACCGCGGACATGGATTCCAGCCAGACCGTGGCAATGCCAAGTTCCAGGCGCTGGGCAACGACCATCACCAGTGCCCAGCCGCAGGCCATGGCCAGGTTTGCGGCAGGCCCTGCCGCGGCTACCCACAACATGTTGCTGCGCGGATTGCGCATATAGCTGGCGTTGACCGGAACAGGGCGTGCCCAGCCAAAGAGAAACCCGCCCAGCCATAACAGGATGGCGGGCACCAACACGGTGCCAATGGGATCGATGTGCCTCAATGGATTCAGGCTCAGGCGACCCTGCGCCTCGGCCGTGCGGTCACCAAAAGACCTGGCCGTCCAGCCATGCGCAACTTCATGCAGGGTGATCGCCAACAGAATGGGTATTGCGGCAACCGAGACGATGGTAAGGAACGAAGCTAGGTCCATGAATTTCCAGCGGGCGACGGGCCCATCCCCGCGGAACGGGCCTGCGATTATACGTCGAGCCGGGACCTGCTGTGGGTCATTGAAACGGCGTGGGATCGCCCTTGCCGGCCCTGAGCAAGACTGGCCCTGCCCCTGTCAGGTCAACAATGGTTGAGGGCTCAATGCCGCAGTATCCGCCGTCCAGGATCAGGTCGACCTGGTGCCCAATACGAGCCTCGATGTCGTCAGCATCGGTCAAGGGCAGATTGTCGCCTGGCAGCTGCAGGGTCGTGCTCATCAGCGGCTCCGGATACTCCAGCAGCAGCAACCGGAGCACCGGGTGATCCGGCACGCGAATGCCCACGGTTCGGCGCTTCTCATTCAGCAAACGCCGGGGAACCTCCCGCGTTGCTTGCAGGACAAAGGTATACGGACCGGGCGTAAAGGCCTTGAGTAGCCGGTATTGCCAGTTGTCCACCCGGGAAAACCGTGCGATCTCGGAAAGATCGCGGCAGATGATGGTGAAGAAATGATGCTTGTCCGTTTGCCGCAGCCGCTGGATACGCTCCATGGCTTCTTTTGCACCGATGGCACAACCCAGCGCGTACGACGAGTCCGTCGGATAGGCGATCACACCGCCATCGAGCAGGCACTCGGCCGCCATGCGCGCAAAGCGCACCTGCGGCGTGGTGGGATGCAATGTCAGGCGTTCGGCCATCGGCGCATTATGACGCGGCGGCGCCATTTCCGCCGGCTTCCGCTATGATTGGCGCCCGGAAATTCATCCCCAATCAACATGCAGCTACTTTTCGATTTCCTGCCAGTCATTGCCTTTTTTGCCGCCTACAAGCTCGCCGACATCTACGTCGCGACAGGCGTCATTGTCATCGCTACGGCGCTGCAGGTTGCCATCCACTGGCTGCGCACCCGCAAGTTCAACCAGATGCACCTGGTCTCTGCCGGCCTGATATTTGTGTTCGGCGGACTGACGCTGATAGTCAGGGACTCAGCATTCATCATGTGGAAGCCGACCGTGGTGAACTGGTTGTTCGCGGTCGCCTTCTTCGGCAGCCAATTGCAGGCACTGGGCGGCAAGCCCATCGTCCAGCGCCTGATGCAGGGTACGGAATCCGGAATCGAATTGAGCACTGCGCACTGGCGCCGCCTGAACCTGATGTGGGTTGCGTTCTTTGTGCTGATGGGCGCCATCAACCTCTACGTCTTTCACAACTTCGACGAAGCCACCTGGGTCAACTTCAAGTTGTTCGGGATGCTGGGCCTGACCCTGGTATTTATCGTGATCCAGGGCTTCTGGATTGCCGCCCAGCAAGCGGATGAATCACCGCTATGAACCTGGAGCGCAAGCGCGAAATTTCTGCGCGGCTGCACACACGCTTTGGCGAGGCGGAAATCGAAGTGCGCGATGACAGCGCCCTGCATGTGGGCCATGAAGGCGCCCGCGGCGGCGCCGGGCACTTCGCCGTCCATATCGTCTCCCCCGACTTTGAGGGGCTGGGACGCCTGAAGCGCCACCAGATGATTTATCAGGCACTCGGTGACATGATGCCCGCCGAGATCCATGCCCTGAGCATCGAAGCCCTTACCCAAACGGAACTCCAGCAGAGGAAATCATGACCCTGACCCGCACCATTGCCATCCTGATCGCGAGCCTCGTGCTCGGTGCCGGATGCGCCAAGACAGCCGAGACCCAGGACGGCGCGGCTGCGCCTGTCGCCACGATCAACGGCACTTCCATCCCGCGCGAAGTGTGGAACCTCTACCTGAAAGTGCGCTTTCAGGGCCAGGAGGTTGACAGCCTTGACGAAGCGACGCGCAAGGAAGCCCTGGAGGACCTGATCCGCATGTATGCCGGAGCCGCACAGGCAAACACCGATGGCCTGGTCAGTGGCGAATCCGCAGCGCGTATTGAATTGATGCGCCAGAGCGCCATGGCCGACCTGTTCAGCAAGAAGATCGTTGACGGACAGGAACCGACTGAAGAGCAGCTTAAGGCTGAATACGACAAGCGCGTTGCCGAGATGCCGAAGGACGAATTCAATGCCCGCCACATCCTGGTAGAGGACGAGGCCCAGGCCAAGGACCTCGCCGCCCAGCTCGACAAGGGAGCTTCGTTTGAGAAGCTCGCCAAGGATCACTCCAAGGACGGTTCAGCCGCTGAGGGGGGCGACCTGGGATGGTTCGTGCCGGAACAGATGGTCAAGCCATTTGCCGACGCGTTAAGGCAACTGGAGAAGGGCAAGTACACTGCCTCTCCGGTGCAGTCCCAGTTTGGCTGGCACATCATCAAGCTGGTGGACACCCGCGCCTCAACACCGCCTCCGTTCGAGTCGGTCAAGTCGCAGCTCGGGCAGATGGTGCGCCAGAGCATGGTGAATGAGCGCCTCGATCAGCTGGTCAATAGCGCCAAGATCGAACGGACGCCCTGATCGCCTATGAAGCGCCGCGGCCAGTGTAGCGCTGGCCGCGGCATTTTTTATTGGGCGGGGCTGAAGTCCCGCGAATAGCTGCGATTGAGGGGATTGATTGGCGGCGCCGCAATTCGCGGACTGACCAGGCGACGCAGGACATAGAAATACACCGGCATCACCGGATGCTCTGAAAGCATCAAGTGCTCCGCCTGCTCCAGCAATTCCCGACGCCTTGCGGCATCGCCTTCCAGCGACGCAGCGACAAGCAATGACTCGTAGTCATCGCTGTGCCAGCGGCCAAAATTCTGCGGGCTGCCCCGCATCAGCGTATCCAGAAAACTCGATGCATCGTTGTAGTCCGCAGACCATCCCACGCGAACCACGTCCCACTGCGCAGGATCTTCGCGAGCCGCCAGATAGCCCCGGAATTCCAACTTCCGTAGCTCCGACTCGACGCCGAGTTCTTCTTTCCAGGTCGCAGCGATCGCCAGCGTGACTCGCTCAACGAGCTGATTGTCGTTGTACAACACCCTCAGCCTCAGGGGCTTCGCCCGCGAGTAGCCCTCCTGGGCGAGCAGCGAACGAGCTAGCGCAATGTTCTTCTCATGGCCTTCAATGGCGGCAGGCGACTTCCTGGATGAATAGTTCCACACCCCCTCAGGTACCAGCGACCAAGCGGGCACCTGTCCCGCCGCCGCGACCTTTTCAGTGATGGCACTTCGATTAACGGCCAGGGAAAGCGCCTCACGCAGGCGCGGACGACCCTTGAGCGGCCCCTGTTCCGAATTGAAGCTGTAGTAAAACGTCGCCAAGGCCGCGCGGTATTGCAGTCCAGACTGATCATTCTCTTGAAGTGATTCGAAATGCTGTTCTGGAACAGAATTGGTGACGTCGATTTCACCAGCGCGAAACCTGGAGAACTCAGACATTTCGTCTGCAACAATCTGGTAGCGCACTTCACTGAAAGGCACGGATGCGGGTGAGTGGTACTTCCCATTTCTCAACAGTCGAATGGAACTGCCTGAGACGACCTCAGCCAGGCTATAAGGACCGTTGGTGATCACCGTCCCCGGGTCAGAATAGCGATACCCGGGATCCATTGACTGATCCGGCGCCGGTGACGCCACAGTATTGGTAAGTATGTCGGCGAAATATGGCACTGGCCGCACCAACCTGATTTCCAACTTGTAGTCGCCGTTGGCCGTAACGCCAAGTTGACTTGGGGCGATGTCGCCACGCAGTGCTTCTGCCGCATTGACAATCGCCTTCAACAGATCGGCACCACCGGATGCCGTTGCCGGATCCACCGCACGGCGAAAGCCGAGGACATAGTGCCTTGCCAGGACTGGCGAGCCATCTGACCATCGCGCATCGTCGCGAAGCTCGAAAAGATAGTTCAGACCATCTGGACTGACCGACCAGGATGTTGCCCCTGCCGGAATCGCCTCGCCGTCAGGTGCACTTGCAGTCAGCCCTTCGTAAAGGTCGCGCAGAACGTCAAAAGAGAAGGCGTCCTCTGCACGCTGTGGGTCCAGCGAACCCGGGGCACCACTCAGGCCGCGAACCAAGACGCCCCGCCGCGCTGACGAGTCACCCAAGTCCGATGGCCCGCGATCTCCGCAGGAAGTAATGAATAACGCCGTAACCAATACAGCAAGTGGGGCAATCGAATAAGTGGGCGTTCGCATCAGATTACCGTTTCGCCCCACCAACGCGGGCCGGGCAATCTTAGATCAGATTCTAGCTAGGCGTCCGCTTCGCAGAACGTGTGCGTAGCGCGACCGACTTGATGCGAAGTCTGTGGGGGAGAAAATCAGTGGGCGTAGTCACCGAGCCAATGTCGGAGCTGGTCAGTCCTCGGAACGGCCGGTTCCCAATGAGCCATCTACACGACCAGTTCCCACCGAGCCATCTACTCGACCCGTTCCCAATGAGCCATCTACACGGCCCGGTACCCATCGAACGCAAGCTTGCCGCCATACCAACCGATGCTTCTGCACGGCCCGTACCCATCGAGCCATCGACGCGACCAGTGCCCATCGAAGCGTCTGCACGACCCGTTCCCAAGGAGGCATCGGCGCGACCAGTGCCCAACGATGCGTCAGCACGTCCCGTTCCCAAGGAGGCATCGGCGCGACCAGTGCCCAACGATGCGTCAGCACGTCCCGTTCCCAGGGAGGCATCAGTGCGCCCGGTACCCAATGACGCAGTCTTGCGGCCAGTGCCTAACGATGCGTCAGCACGTCCCGTTCCCAGGGAGGCATCGGCACGGCCAGTGCCTAACGATGCGTCAGCACGTCCCGTTCCCAGGGAGGCATCGGCACGGCCAGTGCCTAACGATGCGTCAGCACGTCCCGTTCCCAGGGAGGCATCGGCACGGCCAGTGCCAACGATGCGTCAGCACGTCCCATTCCCAGGGAGGCATCGGCGCGGCCAGTGCCTAACGATGCGTCAGCACGACCCGTTCCCAGAGAGGCATCGGCGCGGCCAGTGCCCAACGATGCGTCAGCACGACCCGTTCCCAGCGAGGCTTCGGCGCGGCCAGTGCCCAACGATGCGTCAGCACGTCCCGTTCCCAAGGAGGCATCGGCGCGACCCGTTCCCAACGATGCGTTGGATTCAAGGATGCCAAGATCTACAAACTCGCCCTCGACTGGATACGAAAAGTCGACCAAGACCTTCCCACCAACTGCTGGCTGGGTACCTGCTACATGGGCAACCTGACCAGAAACCACTAAGCCGCCATCGTTACCAGAAAAATCAAATTCTACGGAGCCCACTGACAGAGTCCCGGTCCGGCGATCTATCTTGTCAGCCGCCGCACGAAGATAGACCCTCGAGACGCCAGGGACATATTGCTCATTCAGAACCACAGCCGAAGTTGCGAAGTAGATCCCATTGTCCAACTCACCGAACAACGCAATTGCATCACCTACTGCTGCATCACTAACAAAGCGACGATTCTCCACCGACGCCAACAAAATAATGCTTCGACCCAAGGTGACTACAGCGGAATTTTCACTGGAAATTCTGTCGAGGCGTCCGACTGCAAGCAGCTGGATTCTCGGGGAACGCACTACGTCAAATGTCTTGAGGTATCCATCAATCAAGACAGCCGACGCCAGTGGCCGATTTTCCGCGTTAGCAGATAATCCAACCAAAGCCCCCAACATTACGGTAACGAAGCGTCTCATTGCCTTTACTCACTATTCTTATCGGCCTTAGCCCCACACTCATTCAGGAACCCAAGAACAAACAAGGTCCGATTACCCCGAACAACTACCACCGTCATTCATCCCCGATTTCGGCAAGCAGCGCAGCCTCCGAAACGTCCCCGATAATTTCTTCAAGTGGCGTCTTGTCATCCGATTGCACCTCATAGAAGTACAACCCAACGCCTACTTCCACCGTCTCCTCGCCACCTGCAACATCGGGCCGACCATACGCTGATGTTTTCTGGTCGATATCTTCAATAACCTTCTCTAAATAGACGCGCATCTCATTCTTGTATGCATCGAGATCTCCGGCCCTGAGTCCATAATTTGGATAAACAACTCGATCAAATCGCTTCGCGTCACTGTTTCGCTTGTCCAAGTTGTAGTCGACCGTTTCAATGTACCTTCGTACCGCTTGCGAGAAGATCTGAATCATCTCAATCGTCATATCCGTCGGAATGTAACTACGTTTATCTACACGAACATAGTTCCCACCATCGAGTACCTTTGCGGCTCCAACCCTTATCAATTCGAGCAGCAATACTTCATACGGCACTGAACTACTGAATCGAGCTACCAGGTCCTGAAATGTGGGCACCTCGTCAGTACCATCGATCTGTAGATCCCGCGGGTATCCATACGGCGCCAAAAACTTCGGTTCGGTATGCCAAACCTCCAAGACACTAGCCGCAAGGCCAGCCAAACTCATTCCCCCAAACCGCAACTTCGAGTCGCCGCGAACAATCCGTGCAATTTCTCTTCTAGGAAGCCCTGTCGTGACGCCAACTCGCGAAAGCGACGTTCGCCGACCCGGGAGCGACATCTCACGGATGCAAACCCCCACGTAGACCTCCTTCATGACTTCCGAGAAATCTCGAAATGTCACCCCACAGCGAAGAAGGATCCTGATAAGCGGAGTCATCAGGGACCGAAATGCTGCAAGCAAATCTGGTTTAACATCATAAGTATCTGACATGACTTAATCTAGCCTTATTAGACGGAATACAGCCACCCCGAGTTACATAATCTAGGGCTTTTATTTTGAATTTCGTTAAAATTCACCGACTTGCGGTGAATTACGCGCATTGTCACTAATGTCTTACGATAGATGTGCCATGTAACTAGTTGTTTTTACTTAATTGCATCCTGCTTTCTCACGAAGACATAAGCACCCACACCGACCACTGCGGCACCCGCCGAGGTACCGAACGGAACTGACCGTCGCACTAACCACTCATCAACAACATCAACAAAGTTCTGGCACCTTGATGAGGCCATGTTCATGAAGATTGGCACATGCTCAGTAGGAATCGCGACGTAGCAAGCACGCTCAAAGCGAGGCCGTGTATTCGAGTCCTTATCGAACAGATTGTGCTCCACAGAACTCAGAAATCCGGCAACGTGGTCAAGCACCGGTGTCGCAGCAACGAATTGCCCATCCCTCCCTGAACACGCAACTATCGATTCCGACATTAGTTCCAAATCTCCCTTCTGATTGCGCCTGATAGTGCCCGCCCGAATAAGGTTCGTGACAACTTTGGTTGAGTCAAGATCAACCGAAACCTTAGTTACGAGTGATTGAAACTCATTTTTTTTGCCATGATTTCTTAGTGGCCTTGGTAATCCATCCGGATCCAAGAATGCAGGATCTCTGCGCCATCTCAAAACGACCATTGTTTCCCATATCATCTCAGTCATCGGTACATCGGATAGTGATTCGCGGTTTGCGATCGCGCGCGTCGTGGAAACCTCAGAGAATAGGGTTTCTATCGTTTCTCGGGCTACTCCACAACCGAGCAAAATGTTGATCACGTGACCGACTCCCGCCCTGGCCGACTCTGGCACACTGCTTGAATACACGTTGGCTTGGGCCATGACTCTAGACTCCATGTATGGATCGATTGGCTCAATGAAATTCATCTTTGAACATCAAATGACGGCGGCTCCCAGATGAGCTGGCCAATGACTGGCACTCAGGTTCGCCTCCTCCGTCCGTTGGCGCGCGTCTTGCTGCGCCATGGGTTCTCGTCCTACGACTTCAATCGCCTTGCCAATATTGCCTTCATTCAGGCTGCAGAAGATATCCTCCAAAGCCAGGGGAAGACCCCGAATTTCTCACGCGTTTCGGCAATTACTGGCATGCACAGGCATGTGGTCAGCTCATTTTCGCGGGTGGAGGAACCTGATTCCGACGACTGGCAGGGCGAAAAGGAATATCAGAGAAACCGGCTATCCAGGGTACTAACCGGCTGGTATGAGAACCCTGAATACACTGATTCAGAAGGGCGCCCGCTAATACTGACCCTGGAGGGACCCCCACCCTCTTTTGATAGTCTGGTTCGCAGCTTTAGTGGCGACATCTACCCCAAAGTAATTCTGGACGAATTGACTCGGGTGGGCGCAGCGCGGATACAGCGCGATGGCACCATCAAGGTTCTGTCCCGCCGGTTTACCCAAGGCGGTGCGGACCCGGCCGCGATTCAGAACCTGGGGGCCGCCGCGAGCGATCTCATGGCAACACTGGAACGCAACCTGGATGCGACAGATTCGGAGCGCGTTTATCAGGACCAGGCCACCACATTCCGCCTGGACCGTTCGGCCGTACCGCTGCTGAGGCAGATGCTCAATCGGCGAGGTGCAGATTTCCTCGAAGACGCTGAAGGCTGGCTGCTGGAACATGAAGCGCCGGATGATGGAGACGCGGTACGGGCCGGCGTTGCCGTCTATATGTTTGTCGAAGACCCGGCCACGAAAGACTGACTAGCTGTCGTCACTGATCATGACGAGGAATTGATCCTCGTCCAGCACGTTGATACCCAACTCAGTTGCCTTGCTCAGCTTGGAACCCGCATTGCTCCCGGCAACCAGGAAGTCGGTCTTCCTGGAAACACTGCCGGCAATCTTGCCGCCCAGGGCACGCACCCTCTGTTGCGCCTCATCGCGGGTCATGGACGCAAGCGTTCCTGTCACGACAAAACTTCGGCCTGCGAGCTTTCCTGCAACAGCCCGGTTCAAGGGCGCGACTGGCCAGCGAATCCCGGACTTCAGCAATTGGTCGATGACCGCCGCGTTGTGAGGCTCCGCCAGGAATTCACGAACGTGGCCGGCAGTCACCGGCCCAATATCCGGAACCTGCTCCAGCTGTTCCTGGCTGGCCTCACGGATCGCATCAAGCGTACCAAAGTGCCCCACGAGCGAGAGCGCCGTGGATTCACCGACGTCACGAATCCCCAACGCAAAAAGGAACCGCGCCAGGCTTGTTTGACGACTCTGCTGGATGGCGGCAACCAGGTTGGCTGCAGACTTTTCCCCCATGCGCTCCATTGCTGCCAGTGAAGCAGTATCCAGCGTGAAGAGGTCGGCAGGCGTTCGAATCATCCCGGCATCAACCATCTGGTCGATCAAGCGTGATCCAAGGCCTTCTATGTCCATTGCCCGGCGCGAGGCAAAATGCCGCAAGGACTCCTTGCGTTGTGCTGGGCAGACCAGCCCACCTGTACAGCGCGCGATGGCGCCATCCTCGTCCTTCACCACCTCTGACTCGCAGACTGGGCAGCGCTCAGGCAGCTTGACCCGCCGTGACCCCACCGCCCGCCGCTCCAGGATGACCCTGACGACTTCGGGAATCACGTCGCCTGCGCGACGCAGGATAACGGTGTCACCCACGCGCACATCCTTGCGATCCAGCTCGTCAATGTTGTGCAAGGTGGCATTGCTGACGGTCACGCCTCCAACAAACACGGGCTCAAGCCGCGCCACGGGTGTCAGCGCCCCAGTACGCCCGACCTGCCATTCAATGTCGCGGACCACCGTCATTTCTTCCTCAGCCGGGAACTTGTGGGCAATCGAGAATCGAGGCGCATGCGCGACGAAGCCGAGTTCCCTTTGCTGGGCAATCAAATCCACTTTGTAGACGACACCGTCAATCTGATAGGGCAGCGAGGTGCGACGCTCGCCCATGGCTTGATAGTAATCAAGCAGCCCCTTCTCGCCGACGACAACCGCAGACTCCGGAGCGGTGCGCAGCCCCCAACCTCGAAGCATTTCCAGCACCTGGCTATGAGTTGTCGCTAGCGCGCCATCTTCCAGGTAACCCGTGCCATAGAAGTAGACTTCCAGGGGCGGCTCGCGGTCACCTTCGGATCCAACTGCCGCAGGCTGCCGGCCGCAGCATTGCGTGGATTGACGAATACCTTCTCACCCTCCGCTACAGCCCGCCGGTTCATTTCCTCAAACCCTGCCACCGGCATGAAGACTTCGCCACGGACTTCCAGCACTTCTGGCCAGCCACCACCGGCCAATCGCAGTGGCACCGATGCGATGGTGCGGACATTGTGGGTCACGTCCTCCCCTGTCGTTCCATCGCCGCGCGTGGCTGCCAGCTCCAGGAGACCGCGACGATAGGTCAGGCTGACCGCAAGCCCGTCGAGCTTGGGCTCGCAGGCAAATTGAACATCCTCGTCGTCCCCGAGTCGCTCGCGGATGCGCCTGCAGAAATCCGCCACGTCCTCGTCAGAGAATGCGTTGCCGAGCGACAACATGGGGAGTTGGTGCCGAACCCTGCCAAATTCCGCCACAGGCGCGGCGCCCACGCGTTGCGTCGGCGACTCTGGAACGACGAGTTCCGGGTGCGCCGCTTCCAGCTCCCGGAGGTCTCGCATCAAGCGGTCATATTCCGCGTCCGGAACCTCAGGGTCGTCCAGGACATGGTAGCGGTAGTTGTGGCGCTCGATCTCAGCTCGCAGCCGGGCGGCCCGCTCCCGCACCGTTGCGGATGCAGTACCGCTCACGGCCGCCGCAGTCGCTTGCTGATGTGCTCCAGGTGCACCAGCTCCTCGCGCAGGTTGAGGATCCTCTGCGCGGTCAGGCTACTGCCCTGCTCGTCCTGCAAGCGGCCCTTTAACTTGTCTGCAAGTCGGCGCGCGGTGGACAGCATCTGATCAAAGACAGTCGGCGCATCGACGGGTCCGGGTACCACCGCAAACAGGGATACTCCCGAAAAAGTCTCCCCCTCCATCGTTTCCAGGCTGAACGACCCTGGCTCCATCATGCTGGCAACATAGAAAATGGACTTGCCGTCTTCACGCTCGCGATGGAAAACCGAATATTTCCCAAAGCGCAGGTTCTCGCCTTCCAGCGCGTCGCGCAGCATATTGCCGAGCCAGCGATCGCCGACAGTCACCAGCCGCAGCGCAATAATGCGCTGCTTGGCAGCAAACATGGTCTCACGCTCACGTGGATCCTCGGGCACCGGCTCAACGGGCTCTGGGCGAGATGGAATCTTCTCGAGATCCAGGGGTTGGGTGCGGGTCCACGGCTCCAGAAAATCTTCTTCATCCCGGGACGGTAGGGTAGACGTCATGACTGGGCTGGTTGGCGCGCCGGGCGCTGGGTTCCCAGCTTGTTGAGGGCCGGGGTCGGCTGCAACCGGAAAACTCTTGCGCCGGTCCAGGCTAATGTACTCGGCGACATCCATTTCGAGGTCATCGGGTATCTGGATGACGGGAGGCCGGCGGTTCGCCCTAATCCGATCAGCTGCGCTGGGCGGTCGCTCAGCAACCTGTTCTGGCGTCCTCTCGCCTGACTCCGCTTCTCCGACCTGAGGCTCCGATCGGGAGCTGCGACGCTTGGTCGACTCCACGTCAACACTGGCGCGGCGGCTTTCCCGCCACCACAGCCCCAGAATGAGGGCCACTCCGAGCCCTAACAGTACCCAGCGCAGTTCGGACACCGCACGCCTCCTTGAATCAACCCGCCCCGGCCATTCTCACCGCTTCGTCAACGTCAACTGCCACCAGTCGCGAAACGCCGGGCTCGTGCATCGTAACGCCAATCAGCTGCCCCGCCATTTCCATCGTCGCCTTGTTATGGGTGATGAAAATAAACTGCACCCGTTGCGCCATGTCACGAACGATGTCACAGAAACGACCCACGTTGTGATCGTCAAGCGGCGCGTCTACTTCGTCCAACAAGCAGAACGGCGCAGGATTGAGCTCGAAGATGGAAAACACAAGTGCTACGGCAGTCAGCGCCTTCTCGCCACCGGACAACTGGCTGATGTTGCTGTTGCGCTTGCCGGGCGGGCGCGCCATGACGGCGACGCCGGCGGTCAATACATCGTCACCGACCAATTCCAGGTAAGCGCTGCCGCCGGCAAACAACCTGGGGAATTTCTCCTTCAGGCCGGCATTGATGCGGTCGAAGGTGTCCTGGAATCGTGCACGTGTCTCGCGATCAATGCGCTTGATGGCCTGCTCAAGAGTATTGAGTGCGTCGGTCAGGTCAGCATACTGCCGATCCAGGTAATCCTTGCGCTCGGACTGTTCCTTGAGTTCGTCAATGGATGCCAGGTTGACGGCACCAAGCCGCTCAATACGCGCAGAGACCTCCGTCAGACTCTCATCCCAGGCTACAACGCTGGCCTCGGCGGCCAGCGCTGCCTGCAGGTCCGTCAGCTCGTACTTGGTGACAGTGAACTGTTCCATCAGTGACTCGCGCCGGATGCGCGCTTCCTGCACTCCCAGCTGGACCTCAGCAAGCGCTGCGCGGGCTGATTCGACCTGCGACTCCACCTGTTGACGCCGACCATCCAGTGCCTGGCTCTCAGACTCCGCTTCAGCCAGCAATTTACGAGCCGTGGCAAGTTCCTGCTCGACTGCCAGCCGTTGGGTCAGCAGGGCCTGCAATTCGGCCTCCAGGTCACGAAGTGGCGTCGCCCCGGACTCCAGCTGCAGTTCCAGTTCGCTGCGTCGCCGCCCGAATTGCCCAACCTGGTCCCGCGCGCGTTCAAGCGCCGTCTGCAATGAAGCCTGGGTCGAGCGCAGCGATTCCATGCGGATCGCCACTTGCTGTGCGGCGTGCTGGTCGGCGGCGGTTTGCTGGCGCGCCGCGTTCACCGCAGCACGCACTTGATCACGCTCTGCCTCGATTGCGGGTCGCTGGTCCTCCAGGGCCTGCATGTCCGTCAGGCCGGCCTGCAGCCGCTGGCGCGCCTCACGGGTCTCCAGTTCAACACGGGTAATTTCTTCACTCGCATCGCCTGCCTCTGCCGTCAGGCGCTGCAAGCGCTCTGCAGTCTGCTCGACCCGCGAACGCATTGCCTCCAGGGCGCCACGCGCCGACACGTAATCGCGATGCAGCCTGTTCACCGCCGCCTGGCGCTCTTCGCGTTGTGACTCCAGCTCGAAGATGGACTCCTTCACCGAAGTAGCCGATTGCTCAAGTTGCCCAACCCGCGCATCACCATCGGCCGCTTCAGCACGCAGTCGGCGAATGTCGCCTTCGCGAACGATCACACCGGCGTGTGCGTCTTCATCGCGCGACACACGCAGCCAGTCACGACCGATCCACACGCCATCGCGGGTCATGATCGACTGGCCTGCCGCCAGGCTGCGGCGGCGCGCAATGGCCTCACCCAGGGTATCCACCGCCAGGATGCCATCGAGCAATCCACTGATGACCGCGGGGCCCTGCACCCGCTCGCGCAGGGATCCGGCTGCCGCAGCCGGGGCCGGTCCCGACAACTCAGCGAAAGTTACCTGGCCTGCGTCCAGGCTGTCGACAAACTCGGCTACAGCATCAAGGCTGTCACTACAAACAGCCTCCAGGTAACCACCGAGCGCGGTCTCGACCGCTCGCTCCCAGCCCCGTGACACTTCCAGCTGCTGCGCCAGCCGCGGCAATGAATCCAGCCGACGCGAGGCCAGCCACTCAACCACCTTGCCCTGGGCCTGGCCGAGGGCGGCCTTCTGCAGTGCCTCGGACGATACCAGCGCACCACGCGATTGCTGCAGCGCTGCCCGGCTGGCATCCAGCTCCGCGTTCAGGCGCGTAGCCTTGTCACGGCTAGACTTCAATTCCTCCAGCACCTGCTCAAGCGCAGATTGTTCGCGCGCGCCCTGTTCACGCGCCGCCTGTTCGGCGCTCTCCAGGTCCTCGACCCGCGCGCCAGCGGCCAGTTCCTGCAGGTGCTTGCGCTCCTGCTCAATGCGCTCACGCTGGGCCACCAGCCGTACCAGGCGTGTCTCCAGCTGCTCGATGCGGGCGCGTTCAACCAGCGTCTTCTGCGAAGACTCACCACAGCCGCGGCTGAACTGTTCCCATCGCTGTTGCCAGTCTGCCGCTGAGGCCTCAGCCGAGTTCAGGATGTCCCGAGCTGCAGTCTCAGCAGCGCGGGCAGTCTCAAATTCCGGTTGCACCTGTGCCAAGGTCGCCTGCAGCTCAAGCAATTGCTGTTCATCGCGCCCTAGCAGCGCCTGCGACTCCCCCAGACCCTGCGCCAGCCGCTCGAGATCAGCGCGCTGGCGCTGCCGCAATTCACGGGAGTGCTGCAGGGACTGTTCGGTACGTGTCGCTTCAGCACCCGCCTGATAGTAGCGACCCTGCACCTCACCCAGCGCATCGCTGCGTTCATTCTGCAATGCGCGGGCCCGTTCAATGGAACTCTCGGCCGAACGCAAGTCAGCAATGGTCGCCTGCAGCTTGGTCTCGCGCTCCGTCACCATGGAGCTCTTGCCCGCCACATCTGCATCGAGGTCGCGAATTCGCAAGGCCAGGAGTTCGGCCTGCAGCCGACGCTGTTGCTCCTTCAGGTCCTGGTAGCGCCGCGCCACACCGGCCTGGCGCTGCAAGTGACGTATCTGCTTGTCGACTTCCTCGCGCAGGTCGTTAAGGCGCTCGAGGTTCTCGCGTGTATGTGAAATCCGGTTCTCGGTCTCGCGGCGACGGTCCTTGTAACGCGAGATCCCCGCCGCCTCCTCGACAAACGAGCGCATGTCCTCAGGGCGTGCCTCGATCAAGCGGGAGATCATGCCCTGCTCAATGATCGCGTAACTGCGCGAACCGAGCCCTGTTCCCAGGAACAGGTGGGTAATGTCCTTGCGTCGGCACTTGGAGCCGTTGATGTAGTAGGTCGAAGTACCGTCGCGCGAAACCACGCGCTTTAGAGACACCTCGGCAAAACTGGCGTACGGACCCGCGATCGCGCCGTCAGCATTGTCGAACACCAATTCGACTGAAGCGGCCCCAATCGGCTTGCGGCCACCGGAACCGTTGAAGATGACATCCGCCATGGAATCGCCGCGCAGGTGCTTGGCTGAGATCTCGCCCATGACCCAACGCACGGCGTCGATGATGTTTGACTTGCCACAACCATTGGGGCCCACCACGCCGGTCAGGTTGCCCGGGAAGGACACTGAGGTTGGATCGACGAAAGACTTGAAGCCAGCCAACTTGATCTTGGAAAGACGCATTAGAAGCCTGTATCTGAGAGCGCGCGAGCCACGCGTATGCGTGGCCCTGCGGTACCAGCGTAGTGTAAATTAACTGCCTCCAATTGACGACGTTTTGAGACTTCCAAACATGTCTATCCAAGACCCACTCGGCAACGCCTTGAACCGGCCGGCAGGCTCGATCGAGACTTTCGCCAACCCGAATCCTGAACGTGACTACACGATTCGCATGCAGATCCCGGAATTTACCTGCCTGTGCCCCAAGACCGGCCAACCGGATTTTGCGACGCTGGAGCTGGAATATGTGCCTGACCAGCGCTGCGTCGAACTAAAGTCGCTAAAACTCTATCTCTGGTCATTTCGTGACCGGGGTGCGTTTCATGAGGCAGTTACCAACGAGATTCTCGACGACCTGGCGCGCGAGACCGCGCCCCGCTTCATGCGCCTCACCGCGCGATTTAACGTGCGTGGTGGCATCTACACCAACGTCGTAGCCGAGCGCCAGGCTGCCGGCTGGCAGCCGCCCCAGACCGTTACATTGCCTTGATTGCCGGCCACCGTTCGTCGGGTCACAGAGACAAGGCTTTACCCCTGCGTCGCGAAGGCTATAATCCGGCGCTCGTTTGAGTCTGGAGCGGAGAAACTGATGGCTGCCAAGAAGGCTTCCAAGGCCAAGAAACCCGCCGCCAAGAAGGCGGTCAAGCGCAAGGCACCAAAGGCTGCCAAGGCAAAACCAAAGGCCAAGCCAGTCAAGGCTAAGGCCAAGGCGACGAAGAAAGTCGCCAAGAAATCCGCCAAGTCGAAATCCCCGCGCAAGCCAGCCAGCGGTGCTGCCAAGAATTTGCGCAAGCCCGCTGCACGCAAGGTTGCCAAGGCCACCAAGCCGGCCAAGATTGCGAAACCCGCCATGGTGGTGGCCAAGCCAGTAAAGGTGACCAAGCCAGTAAAGGCAGCCAAGGCTCCTGCGCCGGAGATCATCAGCCCGCACGCACGAGCCATTGCCACGGCGCGAAAGACCTATGTTCCGCCGGTTCTGGCCCAGGACGATGACGAGGACGGCGCGCCGCGACACAGCCTGTTGCTGGGTCCGCGCAATATCAATCCGTACCGCGAGCGCAAGGGCGAGCAGTACATGGGGCGCGAACAGCTCCAGCACTTTCGCATGATCCTGTCGGCCTGGAAGCGCGACTTGATGCTGGAAGTCGATCGTACCGTCACGCACATGAAGGATGAGGCGGCGAACCCGCCTGATCCAAATGACCGCGCAACACTAGAGTCCGAGTTCGCGCTTGAACTGCGCACCCGCGACCGCGAACGCAAGCTGATCCGCAAGATCGAGGAAGCCCTCAAGCGCATCGACGACGGGTCCTACGGCTACTGCAACGAGACCGGCGAGCCCATTGGCGTCAAGCGCCTGGAAGCCCGCCCAGTGGCGACGCTTTGCATTGAGGCGCAGGAACGCCGTGAGCGACGCGAAAAACAATACGGCGACCGCGACGACTGGTATCGCTGAAGCAGCCCAAGCAAGGCGTGGGCGATTCGCGCCTACGCCTTCCGGACCCTTGCACCTTGGATCCTTGCTGGCTGCGCTAGGCAGCTTCCTGCAGGTGCGCTCACAAGATGGCGAATGGTGGGTACGGATCGAGGATCTGGACCGCAACCGCACACTTCCCGGAACCGCTGACGAGATTCTGCGGACGCTTGAAGCCTTTGGTTTCGAGTGGCATGGAACCGTTGAATTCCAGAGCCTTAGAACTGACCAATACCAGCAGGCTCTGGATCAGTTGCGACTTACTGAGACGATCTACGCCTGCCGCTGCAGTCGCGCGCAATTGGCAACCTTGCCACGAGATTCCCAGGGTGAATTCATCTACCCAGGTACCTGCCGGAATGACCCCACGGCTGCGCAGGACGACCATGCGCTACGCCTCCGGATCCTTCCCGAGACTGCGCCGGTGACTATCGAGGATCTGTGGCAGGGCAATTTTGTACAGGACCTCGCTCGCGACGTTGGCGACTTCATCATTCGACGGCGCGACGGTTTCTTTGCCTATCACCTTGCGGTCGTAGTAGACGACGCTGCCCAGGGCATGAGCGAGGTGGTGCGCGGCTCAGACCTGCTTGATTGCACGCCCAGGCAGGTCTTGTTGCAGAGGATCCTGGGCCTGGCGACGCCGAACTACGGGCACCTGCCCCTGCTACTGGAGCCTGATGGCCAGAAATTGGCCAAGTCGCGGCGCTCGATTGCACTGGATCCAGCGCTGGCAGGTGCACAGTTGCATCAATGCCTGATCTGGCTTGGTCAGGAACCGCCCGCCGAGCTATGCCAGGCACCCGCCGCCGAGGTACTGGCCTGGGGACTCGCCCACTGGCGGCCTGGGGCCCTGTCCGGGCGGCGGCAGCAATACCTGATGGAGCCGGCTGCCAGCGGCAGATGAGCCCCTCCGGGCGCCCTCAGGGCGCTGCAAAAGAAAAGGCCCCGCCAGGCGGGGCCTTTTCATCAACACCAGAGCCAGATTACTCGTCGATGCCGCGCATGCTAAGCCGCACGCGGCCCTGGCGGTCGACCTCCAGCACCTTGACCCGCACTACATCGCCCTCGTTGAGCTTGTCGCTGACGCGCTCGACGCGATCTTCAGAGATCTGCGAAATGTGCACCAGGCCATCGCGGCCCGGCAGGATGGAAACAAATGCGCCGAAGTCCATCAGGCGCACGACCTTGCCCTCGTAGATGCGGCCAACTTCGACGTCGGCCGTGATCATCTCGATTCGCGCCAGCGCCTCGCGACCTGCAGCCGCGCTGACCGAGGCAATCTTCACGGTGCCATCATTCTCGATATCGATGGTGGCGCCGGTCTCCTCGGTGATCTGGCGGATGACCGAACCACCCTTGCCGATGACATCGCGGATCTTCTCGGGGTCGATCTTGATCGTCACGATGGTCGGCGCCCATTCGGACTTCTCGGTGCGCGACTTGTCGATGACCTTGTTCATCTCACCGAGGATATGCAGGCGGCCAGCGCGTGCCTGTGCCATGGCCGTCTTCATGATCTCGGCGGTAATGCCGTTGATCTTGATGTCCATCTGCAGCGCAGTCACGCCCTCGGCGGTACCCGCCACCTTGAAGTCCATGTCACCCAGGTGGTCTTCGTCACCAAGGATGTCGGTGAGGACGGCAAAGCGATCGCCCTCCTTGACCAGGCCCATGGCGACACCGGCCACCGGTGCCTTGATCGGCACGCCTGCGTCCATCAGCGCCAGGCTGGTGCCGCAGACCGAGGCCATCGAGCTTGAGCCGTTGGATTCCAGCACTTCCGCCACCACGCGCAACACGTAGGGGAACTGCTCGGTGGTCGGCATCACGGCGAAGATGCCGCGGCGCGCCAGGTTGCCATGGCCGATTTCGCGGCGCTTGGGTGAACCCATGAACCCGGTCTCGCCGACCGAGAACGGCGGGAAGTTGTAATGCATCATGAACGGCTCACGACGCTCGCCAGCCAGCGCATCGATGATCTGCGCGTCACGGCCGGTGCCCAGGGTGATGGTCACCAGCGCCTGGGTCTCGCCGCGGGTGAACACGGCCGAGCCGTGGGTACGCGGCAGCGCGCCCACTTCCACGTTGATCGCGCGCACGGTCTTGGTGTCGCGACCGTCAATACGCGGCTTGCCATCCAGGATGCGGTTGCGGACCAGCTTGTACTCAAAGTTGAACAGCTCGTTGGATACGGCGTCCTTGCTGAACTTGGCGCCCTCGCCTTCGGACAGCGCGGCATGGGTCACGGCGCGTACCTCAGCCAGGCGCGTCACGCGCGCCTGCTTCTCGACGATGCCGTAGGCTTCGGCAATACCTGCCTCAGCATGGGCGGCGACTGCCGTCTTCAGGTCAGCATCTTCTGCCGGTGCTTTCCAGTCCCACTTCGGCTTGCCGGCATCCTTCACCAGCTTGTTGATGGCGTCGATCGCCACCTGCATCTGCTCGTGGCCGAACAGCACGGCGCCCAGCATCACTTCTTCCGACAGGCAATTCGCCTCGGACTCGACCATCAGCACAGCCTCGCGCGTACCGGCCACGACCAGGTCCAGCGCGCTGTCCTTCAGCTCGGTGGCGGTCGGGTTCAGCAGGTACTGGCCGTCCTTGTAGCCGACGCGGGCCGCGCCGATCGGGCCGTTGAACGGCATGCCGGACAGTGCCAGCGCCGCTGAGGCGCCGAGCAGGGCCGGGATATCCGAGTCCACGTCCGGGTTGAGCGACACCACGGTCGCAACCACCTGGACCTCGTTGTAGAAGCCGTCCGGGAACAGCGGCCGTACCGGCCGATCGATCAGGCGGGAGGTCAGCACCTCCTTCTCCGAAGGGCGACCCTCGCGCTTGAAGAAGCCACCCGGGATCTTGCCGGCGGCGTAGGTCTTCTCGACGTAGTTGACGGTCAGCGGAAAGAAATCCTTGCCCGGATCAGCCTTCTTGCGGCCAACCGCGGTCACCAGGACCACTGTGTCTGCCATGGTGACCAGGACGGCGCCGTCAGCTTGACGTGCCAGGCGACCAGTCTCGAGGGTGACCTCGTGGGCGCCGAAAGTGAAAGTCTGCTTGGAAACGCTCACGCGGATCCCCCTTGAATTTGAGTCGGACTAGGTGTCAATGGCAAGACGCCGGGCAAGCCCGGCGTCCAGCAATCACGTGAATTAGCGCCGCAATCCGAGGTCGGCTACGACCTGGGTATAGCGCTCGGGCGTACTGGCCTTCAGGTAGTCGAGCAGCTTGCGGCGCTGCGCAACCATCTTGAGCAGGCCGCGCCGCGAGGCATGGTCGCTCTTGTGCTGGGTGAAGTGCTCGGTCAAGCCATTGATGCGCTCCGACAGCAGCGCAATCTGCACTTCAGGGGAGCCGGTGTCCTGCGGAGCGCGTTGATACTTCGTAACCACGCCGGACTTCTGTTCGGTCGAAAGAGGCATGCTGAAAACCTTCCTTAAATCTCAGTAACTTAAGCTTATAAGCGAGCCGCGCATTCTAGCGGGGAGTGACGTCGAGCTCAAGGGGTTCGGGCCGCCCGGGACGGGTCAACCATGATCCTTTCCGGGGCCAGTAGCCTGCCCTGCTCATCGAAGCGGCCCACGCCCAGGAACAGCTCATTCGGGCCATAGATTCGCACTTGCCGGCCCCCGGGACCCGTCTCAGGGACCGCCTGACCGTGCAGCAGACTGCGCTGTTGGGGCTCGCTGAGGGTGATTGAGGGCAGCGCTGTCAGGGCCGCATCCAGCGGCAGCATCAGGCCCTGAAGCCCTTCAACGGAATCTGCTCTCGCCTCCAGTTGCTCCAGGGTCCACATCGTCCGGCCGTCGAAAGGGCCCAGCGACAGACGGCGCAGGGCGTCGACATGGCCCACCGTGCCCAGGGCGGCAGCCAGGTCCTCGACCAGGCTTCGCACATAGGTGCCCTTGCCGCAATCAACCTCGAACTCGAGTCGTTGCCCTGCCATCGCCAACAACGCGAGGCGGTGCAGCACGATCTTGCGCGGAGGTCGCTCCACATCGATTCCCTGGCGGGCCAGTTCGTAGAGCCGGCGGCCCTGATGCTTGAGGGCGGAATACATGGGCGGTACCTGCTCGCCCTCCCCCAGAAAGCCATCCAGCACAGCCTGGACGTGGGCGACGTCCAGTTCCGGTACGGACTGGCGCTCGATAACCTCGCCCTCGGCATCGGCTGTCGTAGTACGAACCCCCAGGGTCGCACCGACGCGGTAGGACTTGTCCGCATCCAGCAATATCCCGCAGATTTTGGTGGCCTGGCCCAGGCAGACCGGCAACAAGCCACTGGCCAGTGGATCCAGGCTGCCAGTGTGGCCGGCTTTCTCAGCCTGGAAAATCCTGCGCACCCGCTGCAGGGCAGCGTTTGAACTGAGCCCCACCGGCTTGTCGAGCAGCACGATGCCGTCCACCACCTGCCAGCGGTTCGCCGGCCGTGGTGGGTCGGCGGGCGGCGACTTCATTCCGGGTCGTTCTCTTCGGCCCGGCGACGATCGTCGGCCATGGCCTCATCGATCAATGAGGTCAGCTTGGCGCCGCGCTCGACGGATTCGTCGAGGCGAAATTCGAGTTCGGGCGCTACGCGCAGGCGCAGCGAGTTGCACAACTCGCGACGCAGGAAACCCGAGGCATGGCGCAACGCCTCAAGCGCAACCTCGCCGTCTCCTACGCCGGCGAAGGGCGTGAAATAGACGCGTGCGTGGGTCAGGTCCGTGGACACCTCGACCGCCGTAACGGTGACCAGGCCCACTCGTGGGTCCTTGACTTCGCGGCGGATCAATTCGGCCAGCAGGCGCTTGACCTGCTCGCCTACCCTTTTCGCTCGTGGGTATTCACGCGGCATGACGGCTCACAGTGTCCGTGCGACCTCGATGCGCTCGAAGCACTCGATCTGGTCGCCATTGCGGATATCGTTGTAGCCCTTCACGCCGATGCCACACTCGGTGCCGGCACGCACCTCGTTGGCGTCGTCCTTGAAGCGCTTCAGCGACTCCAGTTCGCCCTCGAAGATCACCACGTTGTCGCGCAACACGCGAATCGGGTTGTTACGACGAACGTTTCCATCGACTACCAGGCAGCCGGCCACCGTGCCGAACTTGCTGGAGCGGAATACGTCGCGCACCTCGGCCAGGCCCAGGATGTTCTCCTTGACCTCGGGTGCCAGCATCCCGGTCAGGGCCGCACGGATATCGTCAATGGCCTCGTAAATAACGCTGTAATAGCGCACTTCAATGTCGCGATCACGCAATGCTTCACGGGCCGCAGCATCGGCGCGCACGTTGAAGCCGATGATCCTGGCATTCGAAGCCGCCGCCAGCATGACATCCGATTCCGTCAGGCCACCCACACCGTTGGCAATGACCTTGACCGAGACTTCATCGGTCGACAGCTTGACCAGCGCGTCGCGCAGCGCCTCGGCCGAGCCCTGCACGTCGGACTTGATCAGCAGGTTGACCACGCCCTTGCCATCCTCGCTCATCTGCGCGAAGGCGTCCTCGCCCTTGGCGCTGGCCAGCTTGGCCAGGCGGACATCGCGGAACTTGCCCTGGCGATGCAGCGCAACCTCACGTGCCTTGCGCTCGCTCTCGACCACGATCAACTCGTCGCCGGCCTTGGGCGCGCCGGACAAGCCCAGCACCTGGGCCGGCAGGGAAGGACCAATGCTCTCGGCCTCCTTGCCCAATTCGTCAAACAGGGCCCGGACGCGGCCGAACTGTTCCCCGGCCAGCACCGAATCGCCGACCCGCAGTGTGCCGCGCTTGACCAGCACGGTGGCTACGGTGCCGCGACCGCGATCCACGCTGGCTTCCAGCACCACACCGCTGGCGGGTGCATCAGCCACGGCCTTCAGTTCAAGCACTTCGGCCTGCAGCAGGATGGACTCCAGCAGCTTGTCGATGCCCTCACCGGTCTTGGCAGACACCGGAACAAAAATATTCTCGCCGCCCCATTCCTCGGCAATGATGCCTTCCTGGGACAGCCCATTGCGGACGCGCTCGGGATCCGCGTCACTCTTGTCGATCTTGTTGACGGCAACAACGATCGGCACGCCTGCGGCCCTGGCATGCTGGATCGCTTCCTTGGTCTGCGGCATGACGCCGTCGTCGGCGGCCACCACCAGCACCACAATGTCCGTCACCTGGGCACCGCGCGCACGCATGGCGGTAAAAGCCGCATGGCCCGGTGTGTCGAGGAAGGTCACCACGCCACGCGGTGTCTCGACGTGATACGCACCGATGTGCTGGGTAATGCCGCCCGCCTCACCGGCCGCCACCTTGGCGCGACGGATGTAATCGAGCAGCGAAGTCTTGCCGTGGTCAACGTGGCCCATAATCGTAACCACGGGCGGGCGAGATACCTCGACGTCGGAGGCCTCCATGCCGGCCTGCAATTCTTCCTCAATCTGGTCTTCCTTGAGGACCTTGGCGACGTGACCCATCTCCTCGATTACCAGCACCGCAGTGTCCTGGTCGATCGGCTGGTTGATGGTCGCCATGACGCCCATCTGGAACATGGCCTTGATGACCTCGTTCGCCTTGACCGACATGCGCTGCGCCAGCTCCGCCACGGTGATGGTCTCGCCAATGGCCACTTCATGCTGGACGGGTGTGGTGGGCAGCTCAAAGCCGTGCTTGCGGTCGCCCTGCACGGAAGCCGCACGACGGCGGGAATCGGGTCGCGCGCGGCCCTTCTTGTGGCGTGCTGACAGCCCGCCGGCGATGTGCAATTCCTGGCGCCCGTACTTGGTCGGCGCCCTTGTCGCGTGTGGCCTTGCGGTCCTTTTCTTCCTTGGCGCGACGCTCGCGCTCAGCCGTATCGCGCGCCTGCTGCTCGGCGGCGCGCTTGGCCTGCTCCTCGGCACTGCGACGACTGGCCTCCTCGGCGACGGCACGCTCAGCGTCTTCCTTTTCGCGGCGTTGCTGGTCACGCAAGTCTACTTCGACGCGCTGGGCCGCCTCTGTTGCACGGCGCGCAGCCTCTTCTACGTCGCGGTTGCGATCCAATTCTTCCTGGGCCACGCGGGCCTGTTCCTCAAGCACGTCGCGCTTGATGTAGGTGCGCTTGCGCCGGACTTCGACGCTGACCATGCGCGCCTTGCCCATCGGGGCCGCGACCTTGATCTCGCTCTGTGCGCGGCGCTTCAGGGTGATGCGGCGCGGGGAAGTACCATTTTCCTCCTTGCCGTGCGCCTTGCGCAGGTGCGTCAACAGCTCGAGCTTGGCGTCCTCGCTGATGATGTCTTGCGGACCCTTGACCTTGATCCCGGCTTCCTCAAGCTGCGCGAGCAGCTTGTCTACCGTGACCTTCAGGGCTTCCGCGAATTGCGCGACCGTAACCTCGGACATGCTCTGCTACCTCGTGCCTCAGGCTTCAAGCCTGCTCGGCATCCTCAAACCAATGTGCGCGTGCAGCCATGATCAGCTTGCCAGCGCGCTCCGGATCCAGGCCCGGGATTTCTGCCAGTTCGTCGAGTGACTGCTCGGCCAGCTCGTCGCGGGTACTGATGCCACGCGATGCCAGCTCATAGGCCAGCTCGGTGTCCATGCCCTCGACTTCCAGCAGGTCACCCGCCGGCTCGGTTGCATCGATCTTCTCTTCCTTGGCGATCGCCTGTGTCAACAGCACGTCGCGCGCTCGAGTGCGAAGTTCCTCGACAATGTTCTCGTCAAACTCCTCGATGCCCACCAGCTCGCTGCTGGGCACGTAGGCGATTTCCTCGATGGTCGAGAACCCTTCTTGTACCAGCACGCTGGCCACGTCCTCATCCACGTCCAGCTGCTTCATGAACAGTGTACGCAGCTCGGTCGACTCTTCTTCGCTGCGCTCGGCCGCCTGCTGCTCGGACATGACGTTAAGCCGCCAGCCGGAAAGTTCGCTGGCCAGACGCACGTTCTGTCCACCGCGACCGATGGCCTGGGACAGGCGATCCTCGGTCACCGCGATGTCCATCGAATGCGATTCTTCGTCGACAACGATGGAGGTCACTTCGGCCGGCTGCATGGCGTTGATGACGAACTGGGCCGGGTTATCGATCCACGGAATAATGTCGACGCGCTCGCCGGCGATTTCATTGGACACCGCCTGTACGCGCGAACCGCGCATGCCGACGCAGGCACCCACGGGGTCGATGCGCGGGTCCAGGCTCTTGACCGCAATCTTGGCGCGCGCACCCGGGTCACGGGCGGCCCCCAGGATGTTGATCAGGCCCTGGCCCACTTCCGGCACCTCGATCTTGAACAACTCGATGAGGAAGTCCGGCGAGGTGCGCGACAGGAACAACTGCGGTCCGCGGATCTCCGAGCGAACCTCACGCAGCAGCGCCTTCAGGCGATCCTGCGGTCGCACGATTTCCCGCGGAATCATGTGCTCACGCGGCACGAAGCCCTCGGCGGTACCGCCCAGGTCAATGTAGACGCCGTGGCGATCCACGCGCTTGACGATGCCCGACACCAGCGTGCCGGCGCGGTCCTTGTATTCATCAACCACCTGGGCGCGCTCGGCCTCGCGCACCTTCTGCACGATGACCTGCTTGGCGGTCTGCGCGGCAATTCGCCCGAAGATCACCGAATCCATCGGCTCCTCGACGTAGCCGTCGACGACAGCTTCCTTGTCCATGTCGATGGCGTCATCCAGGCGCAACTCGCGCTCCGGCACTTCCAGCTCACTGGAATCGTCGGCAAACACCTTCCAGCGACGGAAAGTGGAGTACTCGCCGGTCTTGCGATCAATGGCCACGCGGACATCGATGTCCTCGCCGTGCTTGCGGCGGGTGGCTGATGCCAGTGCTGCCTCCAGCGCGTCGAAAATGATCTCCCGCGTGACTCCCTTCTCGTTGGAGACCGCCTCGACGACTTCAAGGATCTGCTTGTTCATGGTCCGTCTCTTACGCCTCAATCACCGCGCCGGGGCCTAGCCCACCAGTCGCGCCTTGCTGATACCGGTCAGCGGCAACTTCCACTGCTGCTGATCCACCTCGATCCTCACCTGCCCAGCATCCACGCCAAGCAGCTTGCCCTTGAAACGCCGCCGACCCTGCAGGGGCAGGCGCGTTTCAATGCGTGCCTCGCTGCCGACATAGCGCTCAAAATGCGCCTGTGTCCGCAGCGGGCGATCAAATCCCGGCGACGACACCTCGAGCTGGTACTCCCGCTCGATCGGGTCAGTGGCATCAAGCACCTGCTCAATCGCCCGGCTGACGCGCTCGCAATCGTCGACTTGCACGTGCTCACCATCGCAGCGGTCGATGTAGACCCGCACCAAGGCACGCTGGCTGGCCGGGCTGAATTCCAGCTCCAGCAACTCGTAGCCCTGGCCGATCACCACCGGCTCAAGCAAGGTCAGCAACTTGTCCCGCATCCAGCCCCTCCAGGGCGCTGAAACAAAAAATGGGCCAAGGGCCCATTTCCGGTTCGATCAGCGGAGCGGATTCCCACCCGACCCCGCCGCGGTCGCCTGCCAGGCAACCCGATCGACATAAAAAAAGCCCCGCGAGGGGGCCTTCCTGATCGACCATCCGGTTCCGGAGGACCACAACCGGGCCTCGCTGCCCAAGCTGCGGTGGCGCTAGCCACGCCCCCGACCGGCGCGAATCATAGCGCAGCGCCTTGTCGTCCTCAACCGCATTTCGGGCCTGCGCCAACGGCGCCCGGTGGCTGGCCTGCGCTAGACTCGGCCCGACCCGCCCGATTGAACTCGAAGGAACCATCATGAAGCTGCTGTGCCAGAGATTGCTTGCCCTAGCCCTAGGCCTGCCGGTAATGGCACAGGCGGCCGAGGCACCGCTTGATGTTGCCGCCGCCGCGGCGGCAATTACGCCCAAGGTCATCGAGTGGCGGCGGGACTTTCACCAGCATCCGGAGCTGGGCAACCGGGAATTTCGCACCTCCGCCAAGGTCGCTGAGCACCTCAGGGGCTTGGGGCTGGAAGTGCGCACAGGCCTGGCCCATACCGGGGTGATCGGCATCCTCCGGGGTGCACAGCCCGGCCCCACCGTCATGCTGCGAGCCGACATGGACGCGCTGCCGGTCAAGGAGAAGACCGACGTGCCCTTCCATTCGACAGCCACTGCCGAGTTTCGCGGCAACAGCGTGGGGGTGATGCACGCCTGCGGTCACGACTCCCACACCGCTATCCTGATGGGCGCTGCCGAGATATTGGCCGCTCGACGCGAATCGCTGCCCGGCACCGTGTTGTTCGTATTCCAGCCCGCTGAGGAAGGCGCCCCTGAGGGCGAGGAAGGCGGCGCACCGTTGATGCTCAAGGAAGGACTGTTCGACATCCTGCGCCCTGATGCCGCATTCGGCCTGCATGTCCATTCCACCCTGGCCACTGGCACCATCGGCATCAAGCCTGGCCCGTTCATGGCAGGCTCGGATTTCTTCACCGTCGTGGTCAAGGGCCGCCAGACCCACGGCTCTCGCCCCTGGGGCGGCATTGATCCCATCGTCGCCGCCGCCCAGATCATCAACTCGCTGCAGACCGTGGTCAGTCGCCAGACTGACATCACGCGCATCCCTGCCGTCGTCTCGATCGGTGCCATCAATGGTGGCGTGCGCCACAACATCATCCCCGACCAGGTCGAGATGCTGGGCACCATCCGCACCTTCGACCCCGCCGTGCGCCTCGAAGTCATCGAGCACATGCGCCGCATCATCAACAACGTGGCTGCGGCCAATGGCGCCACCGCAGAGTTCCAGGTGGAGCCAGGCTCCAATCCTGTTACCGCCAACGACCCTGCACTGACTGAACGCATGGTACCGGTGCTGCGGCGCGCCCTGGGCGACAATGCCGTCCGTGCCATCGGCCTGCAAACGGGCGCCGAGGACTTCGCGTTCTTTGCGCGTGAAGTGCCCAGCCTGTTCTTCTGGGTGGGCATCACGCCCCCAGGACAGGACCTGCGCTTTGCGCCGTCCAATCATTCAGATTTCTTCTACCTCGACGAGGGTGGAATTCCGGTCGGGCTGCGCGCACTGCTGGCCGTGACACTGGATTTCCTGCACGAAGGCCCCCAGGCAGCAAGCGCGCGCTGATTGCTGCGCCGCAGCATGGTCCTCGCTTTGACCCCCTGAGCCCCAGGGTCTAAGGTGCCTGCACGTCTCGGCGCCCGTAACCCGGACAACGAGGCGCAACAAGCAACAATTGCGGGTCATGGCCCGCGTCAAGCAAGGGGTATGTTTATGAGAGGGATTTCACTGGCCGCCGCAGCGGCCGCACTGATTTTTGCCGGCTCTGCACAGTCCTTCGAAATCTTCAAGGACTACACCGTCAGCAAGGAAGTATCGAATGTCACCTTCGTCAAGGTGAAGCCGAACCGTGTTGACGACTACCTGGAAGGCCTCAAGCAGACCTGGTCCAGTGGCTGCGCCATTGGCAAGAAGATGGGCACGCTGGTGGACTGCCAAATCTATGTCAGCGAAAACACGGCACAGCGCGACTTCAACGTCGTCCTGGTCAATATCTTTCCGAGCGCCGCAGTGACCGACCCGAACGAGGAAAACTACAACAAGTTCATGAAGGAAATGCGCGCCCAGCTGGAGGAAGCCAAGCAGGACAAGATCGTAGAAGGCTACGACGAGATCCGCAGCTTCTTCGGCGAGCAGAATTTCCGTCGCATCGAATTCAAGTAAGAATAGATTCGATCAAGGCAATTCGAGCGGCCCCCAGCGGGCCGCTTTTTTATGGCGCGTCCGCAGCAGGCCTGGCAGCCAGATCAGCGCTTTCGCCTGCTCCACTCACCAGGTACAAGGCAAAGCTGCCCAGCCAGTGCCCGCCTTCATAGTGCTCACCGGTAACTGCAGGCAGCGCGGCCTGGGTATGTTGGTCCGCAGCCTCCAGCAGGGACGGACGACGAGGGTCCTTGCCGGACAGGGCAATGGCCATACCTCGCAGCATCCAGGCCCGGCTGAGATTCAGGCCATCGAGGTGTGCGAGTTTTGGGTCTTTCCGGTCAGTCACCACAGCCGGCTCCAGCCACGGCTGCTTCAGATCAGTGGGGATGCCAGGCAGGAAGTGGCTGAGCCAGCGCGCGTACTCCGCTTGCCCAAGGACCCGACGCATCAGGTCGGCCTCGGCCAGGCAGGGCGAAAGAAAATCCTGGCCGGAGGGCTCATAGGCCATCGGACAGTCCACATCGCCAAGATAGTAGTGGCGCGATCGCGTCTCGAGGAGGCCCTGCATTTCGATATCGCCTGCAATGACCGACCAGTCGTGTATCAGGCCAAAGGCAAACGCCGTCTGGGCATGCTCGCCAATGCGGATCGGGTAGGCGAGCTTGGGCAACCAATCCTTGATGCGCGTGGCGACCTGGGCCTCCAGTGGTGCAAGCGCAGCAAGCCAGTCCCTGGCCATCGGCTCTTCGGAGCGGCGCAGCTCGGCTGCCAGTTGCAGCAACCACGCCAATCCGTAGGGGCGCTCGAATGACACCCGCCCTTCACCCTGCAGGTAGGCGACTTCCGCTGCCACCTGCGCTGGCGTCAGGCTCTTCGACAGTGCGGCCCGGGCCTGCTCGCGCAAAGGAGATTCCGCTGGACCGCTACCGAGGAAGCGCAACAGCAACCAGTGACCATGAACCGAGGAATGCCAGTCATAGCAGCCGAAGAAGACCGGCGTCAGCTCACGCGGCGGCCGCAGGTCGGCGTCGCCAGCCATGACATGCGCGATCTTGTTCGGGTATTCGCGATGCACGCACCCCAGGGCCAGTGAGGCGAAGTGCTCGGATTTCGAGAATGCAGGTGCTTCCTCGGCGCCGGCCCCAGGGGCCAATCCGAGCCCGATTCCAGCCAGAAGCAAGGGGATCCACAGGCGCATGGGCGGGAAGTCTAGCCCAGATAACCCGTCCCCGACCTGATAGGATTTGCCCGCAGAGGAGAGACTATGGCCCCGAATCACCTGTTGGCGCTGGAACGTATTGTGCGCAGCTATGGCGTTGGAATGGCCGAGCGCAAGCTCGAGCTACTCAGCCGTCTCGCCAATGCCCGGCTGGAGACACCGTCCCAGGTGCGGCGCCTGCATGAGGCACTGTGCTTCCTCAGGGCCTATCCCGACACCCGCCGGATGCTGTCGCAAGCCAAGCACATGCTGGAAGGCTTCGAGCGCCGGCGTGACTTGCGCAAGCACGCGCCGGGACTCGGCAACTCGGGCATTGTCGGCACTGAAACCCATTATCGGTTCTACCAGCCCACTGCCGACTGGATGGCGCAGCGCTGGCCTGGAGCATTGCGACTTGACCGCAGCGATCGCGAGCCGCTTGAGCGCTTGAGCTCGGCGCTCAGTCGCCTGCTGCCCAATGGTCAGGCGGCCTGGCTGAAGGACGAAGCCAACGACCCTTATGCCGCACTGGATCGAATGCGCCCGGCCAGCATTTCAGATGCCGACTTCCTGCTGGGACTGATCCGCCAGATGCCGGGCGACGAATTCGTGCGCGAGACGTTCGGCGACAACCTGGACCTGAGCTATGTCCTGGCGCCAGGCCGCGGTACGCCCGAGCGAACCACTGCGCACTTCGCCACAGCCCAACCCGTGTACCAGGTTGGCGCACTGAAGACCCGTCGCACCGACCTGCGCGCGGCCATCCTGCAGCCACCCCAGGACCTGCGTCGCCTGGGTCGTGACGCCGCTGCACGCCTGATCGAGATGGCGCGCGTGGCCATGATTTCGCGCGAGCGCGACCTCGCCGCCTTCCAGTTTGCCGATATCGCCGACGTCTTCCTGCTGGACGATGGCGATGGCTTGGTGTTTGCGATGATGGGCACCCGCCCGCCGCGGCGCGCGCTGTTCGCGGCCACCTACGGCACATTGGCGCTCAAGAACGGCGTACCCATTGGCTATGCGCAAATTGACGTCCTCGGTCGTCACGCCGAGATTTCCTTCAACCTGTTCGAGTCATTCCGTGATGCGGAGGCGAACCACCTGTTCGCGCGCTACATTTCCTCCATCCGCAATGTGTTTGGCTGTGATTCATTCAGCGTAGAGCCCTACCAGCTGGGTGTGGACAACGACGAAGGCATCGACAGCGGCGCCTGGTGGTTCTACTACAAGCAAGGGTTCCGCTCGCGCTCGGAGTCTGTGAAGAAGCTGGCCCGCCGCGAGCTGGCGCGGATCAAGAAAAACCCGAAGTATCGCAGCGGGGTCCCCACCTTGCGCGCCATGGCCAAGTCGCACCTCTTCTTCCACTTGAGCGCGCCGGGCAAGGCCCGCCTGCCATCGACCCGGCCCTGGCTCATGGCGGCCACCAAGGTGTTTCGTCGCTACAAGAGTGCAGATCCGCGCAAGCGCAATGCAGCTGCGGCAAAGGATGCGCTCAAGAAGCTCGGCATCGGGCAGCTTGGGCGATTCAACCCGTCTGAGCGCGCAGCGTTCGTGCGCTGGGCACCGCTGGTGCTTTCCATCGACGGGCTGCATCGCTGGTCACCGGCTGAGCGCAACCTGCTGGTGCGCATCATCAAGGCCAAGGGTGGCCGGCGCGAACGCGACTTCAACCTGTTGCTGCTCAAGCACGCGAAGTTGCGCGCACTGCTGGAATGCTAGCGCGCTGCAGGGCTGGAATACGTGAAGAAGCCTGCCGCTGCTAGACGCCGGCAACGGCCATCAACAGCCACATGCACAGCAATCCGGCGTAGGTGCCCAGCACGTAGCCACCGATAGCCAGCAGCACCCCCACGGGCGCCAGCGTCGGATGGAAGGCAGAAGCCACGATGGGGGCACTGGCCGCACCACCGATATTGGCCTGCGAGCCCACTGCGACAAAGAAGATCGGCGCCTTGATCCACCAAGCGACGCCCAGCAGCACCGTAATGTGGACCAGCATCCATACCGCACCGGCTGCGATCAGCATTGGCGCTTCCTTCATCTGGGTGAAGTCAGCATGCGCGCCGATGCTGGCGACCAGCAGGTACAGGAACAAGGTGCCGATCTTCGAGGCACCTGCACCCTCAAGAGAACGCGCGGGCGTGAACGACAACGCTGCCGCCAGGAAAGTGACGACAACGAACTTCCAGATGGTCCCGGAAAATATCGGCGCCACACCGCCCAACCACTTGCCGGCCAGCGTCGCCAGCCACATGCCGGCAAAGCCCACCACGACAATCAGGAACAGGTCGGTGAGGCTGGGATTTCGCGTGGTCTTGGCCTGGTAGTCGGCAACGCGGCGCTTGAGGTCCTCAATGGCTGAGGTGTCAGCCCCGGTCCAGCGATCAATCCTGCCCTGCTGCCCGGCTGCGTACAGCAGCACGCCCATCCACACGTTGGCCACCGCCACGTCGACGATCACCATCATTCCGAACATGGTGCTGGAAGTTCCGGCGATCTGCCCCAGTGCCACCATGTTGGCGCCGCCACCAATCCAGCTTCCCGAGAGTGCTGTCATGCCCTGCCAGGTATCCGGCGGCAACATCGAGGCAAACAGCCAGAGCGCGATGGGTGCGCCGATGACGACGCCTGCCGTGCCGGCCAGCATCATGACGACGGCCTTCGGCCCAAGGCGAATGATGCCCGGCACGTCGAGCGCCAGGATCAGCAACATCAGCGCCGTTGGCAGCAGGAAGTCCTTGATCCATTCATAGAGCACCGACTCGGCCGGCAGCACGCCCAGCGTCGTCAGTGTGGTTGGCAGGAAATAGCAGAACACCAGGCTGGGCACGATGCCGAAGAGCTTCTTTCCGGCCGGCTGCTCGCCGAACCAGAAGACAGCGGCAAGAATCGCCAGCAGGATGACCAGGATGCCTACTGGATCAGAGACCCAAGGAGATGTGAGTTCAGTCATGGTCCGGCATATGAGCATGAAGCGTTTGTGAACGTCCAGTCCCCGCCCATCCCTGGATGTGATGTTGCTTCACTTTCGCACAGCTGGCATCCGCGAACGCTGATTGCACATGCGAGAATCTCCGGCGTTCATCTGATCGAACCGAGGTCACCTTGATAGCCGTCGAGTTCCTGTTGTTTGGCCTGACCTTGGCGGGCGTCGCCTTGTTGCATCAGCGTGCATTGGGCGTAGCCCTCACCGGCCTTGCTGCCATCATCGCGTGGAAGCTACTGGGTCCAGGATTCGACACGGGCCCCGGATTGGCGGGCCTGCTTGCCCACCTCGGACATGAGTGGGTCGTGCTCTGCAACCTGTTTGCGCTGCTGGTGGGATTTGCCCTGGTGGCACGCCACTTTTCTGCCAGTGGAGTGCCGGATTTGTTGCCTGCAATCCTGCCGGACGACTGGACTGGCGCACTGTCATTGCTGGCGATTGTCTTCCTGGTCTCCGGATTCCTGGACAACATCGCGGCAGCAATTATCGGTGCCACCATCGCAGGCAGCCTGTTTCGCGGCCGTGTGCATATCGGCTACCTCGCCGCCATCGTCGCTGCCGCCAATGCCGGGGGTGCTGGCAGCGTGATTGGCGACACGACGACGACCATGATGTGGATCCAGGGCGTTCCGGCAGCGCAGGTCCTGCCGGCCTACGTTGGCAGCATTGCAGCATTCCTGGTGTTCGCGATTCCCGCTGCGCGATGGCAGCAAGCGTATTCCCCCATACAGAAGAACCCGCCGCCGTCAGTAGCCCTGGATCGGGGCCGTGCCTTCGTAGTAGCCACCGTGCTCGCAACAGCAGTCGCTACCAATATTCTTGTTCGCACTCTCTACCCAGAATCGGCGGATTCCTTTCCCTTCATTGGCGCAGCCGTCGCCATCAGCCTGCTGGCCACCGCTGCCTTTCGCGCGCCCGACTGGAAAGCCATCCCAGCTGCAGCGCGCGGAAGCCTGTTCCTGCTCGCACTGGTGACCTGCGCTTCGCTGATGCCGGTGAGTCAATTGCCGGATGCTTCTCCTGCGGTAACCCTCGGGCTTGGTTTCGTGTCTGCCATGTTCGACAACATCCCCTTGACGAAGCTGGCATTGGAGCAAGGAGGCTATGATTGGGCCGCCCTTGCTTATGCAGTCGGATTTGGCGGATCCATGATCTGGTTTGGGTCGTCAGCGGGTGTCGCTGTGGCCAGCCAGTTCCCTCAGGCGCGAGAGGCCAGACTTTGGCTCAGGCATGGCTGGCCAATCGTGCTCGCCTATCCACTGGGATTTATCGTGATGATGGCGCTGATCGGCTGGAATCCCATTCCACACTAAATTGCGCAGTAAAAAATAGGCCCCGCAATGCGGGGCCTCCAATGGTCATGAACTGCAGCCGATTATGGCTTGCCGTTCTTTACTTCCCAGATGTAGTCGCGATGCGAACCACATATCCCGGTGAAAATGTCCCCTAACGCATTGTCGGTGAAGGCCTGGACCACTTCTCCGCGTGCCTTCATCAGCGCAGGCACATCAGTCGCCGTCATGGTGGACAGGCGGCGGAATTCACCACCAACGATATGCTCATGCCAGCCCCAGCTGGTCAGCTTGCCATCAGCCACGAGCTTGTCATAGACCGGCGCAAAAGCCGCCTTGACCAGCGCATCGGCCTGGCCCTCGCGGCTTTCATCGCAGACGTAGTAGACCGAGAACACAGCCTTGCCACGCACACCGCTGGCATCGCCGCCGGCAACGGTGCGCCAGATGTAGTCGTCATGGGCATTGCAGATCGCCGAGAACTCCTTGCCGGACTTGGCGTTGGCAGCTTCAATCTTGTCGCCGACGCTATTCTGCGCTGCAAATAACTTCTCGATGGTGGGTGCTGTGTGGTACTGGATGCGGCGCCACTTGCCACCGGTATGGTGGCTGACCCAGCCCCAGGAAGTGACCGTGCCGTCGGCAACGGCGGCGTCCCAGACGGGCGCATTGACCTTTGCCATGATCTCGTCTGCGCGATCCTGGGTGGCCGTGTTGCAGTAGTGGTAGGTGCCGTAGATGTAGTTGTCGGCCGCCTTCGCCTGGGCCACGACCGCCGTGCTGGCCAGTGACAGCGTCGTTGCCACCGCAGCGCCAAGCACCGTTGCGCGACAGGCTGCCGCAATCTTTTCCCTGATGATGTTCGTCATGTTGCTCCCTCTTCCACAGGCGCAGCCCGGACTCTCGTCCTTTCACTTTTTTTGGTTTTGAGGCCCTCAGCTGCGCATTTCATTGCCGACCACGACCGTGGCGGGCTTCTTGTGCCGACCACACTAGGCGCTGGTCGCCATATGTTCAACTGCCGATCGATGCTGCACTGCGGCAATGCCGTGGCCACTTCCCGCTAATAGGCCTAAAATGCCGCCCACAATGAACACACCAACAACGCTCGACGCCTACTGGATGCCCTTCACGGCGAACCGCGACTTCCGCAAGAACCCGCGGATCATCACCGGTGCCGAAGGCCACTACTACCAGACCTCGGACGGTCGCAAGGTGTATGACGCCTTCTCTGGGCTGTGGACCTCTGGTCTTGGGCATTGCCATCCCAAGATCGTCGCCGCCGTGCAGCAGCAAGTCGCCAAGCTCGACTACTGCATGGGCTTCCAGGCCGGTGGCGACGTCGCCTTCGAGTTGGCGAACAAGCTCACCGCCATGGCGCCCGAAGGCATGGGTCATTGCTTCTTCACCAACTCCGGCTCCGAGTCGGTGGATAGCGCGCTGAAGATTGCGCTGGCCTGGCACCGCGTACGCGGCCAGCCAGAACGCACGCGCCTGATCGGTCGCGAGCGCGGCTATCACGGCGTCAACTTTGGCGGCATGTCGGTGGGTGGCATCCCCGCCAACCGCAAAATGTTCAGCCCCGTGTTGCTGCCGGGCGTGGATCACCTGCCGCACACCTACAGCCTGAAGGACTGCGCCTTTACCCGCGGCCAGCCAAAGTGGGGCGCGCATCTTGCTGATGAACTGGAAAGGCTGGTGTCCTTACACGACGCCAGCAACATTGCCGCCGTCATCGTTGAACCGATAGCGGGGTCCAGCGGTGTCCTGCCGCCACCCGTAGGTTATCTCGAACGCCTGCGTGAGCTCTGCACCAGGCACGGCATCCTGTTGATCTTTGACGAGGTCATCACGGCGTTTGGTCGCGTGGGCGCGGGATTTGCCGCCCAGCGTTTTGGCGTGACTCCGGACATCATCACCGCCGCCAAGGGCCTTACCAATGGTGTGATCCCGATGGGTGCGGTCATCGTGCAGGACGCCATTTTCAACGCCTTCATGCAAGGCCCGGAACAGGCCATCGAGCTGTTCCATGGCTATACCTATTCCGGCCACCCGGTCGCTGCCGCGGCCGGCATTGCCGCGCTTTCCATCTATCCAGAAGAAGGCATCTTCGAGCAGGCGAGACAGCTGGAAAAGCAGTTCGAGGACGCGTTGCATTCCTTCAAGGGACACAAGCACGTTGTCGATGTGCGAAACTTTGGCCTGATGGGCGCCATCGAGATGTCAGCAAGACCCGGCAGCCCCGGTGCGCGTGGCCTGGAAATGCACAAGAAGTGCTTCTGGGAGCAGGACCTGGTAGTACGCAATGGTGCTGACACGCTGCAGTTCTCACCCTTCCTGAATTCGCGCCCGGAGGACCTGGCGATGACCTTCGAGAAGGTACGCAAGGTCATGGACCAGGTCGAATAGGACACGCCATGAATGCCAAGCCTGAAACCGTAGCTGCCCACCAGACGCTGGTAGGTCATTTCATCAATGGCAAGTTAGTTGCTGATGCCAAGCGCACCCTGCCGGTCACCAATCCCGCCACCGGCCAGGTAATCCGCCAGGTGTCGATGGCTTCGGAGCAGACTGTCAAAATTGCAATTGCTGCAGCCCAAGCTGCCTTCCCGGCCTGGCGCGAGATGCCGCCACTCAAGCGCGCGCGCATCATGTTCCGTTATCGCGAATTGCTGGAGCAGAACGTCGAGAAGATCGTGGCGCTCTTGACCTCCGAGCACGGCAAGGTGCTGGATGATGCCCGGGGCGAATTCATCCGCGGCATGGAAGTGGTCGAATACGCCTGCGGCGCGCCGGAGTTCCTCAAGGGCGAACACACCCGCAACGTCGGCCCCGACATTGACAGCTGGTCCGAATTCCAGCCGCTGGGCGTGGTCGCCGGCATTACGCCGTTTAATTTCCCCGCGATGGTTCCCATGTGGATGTACCCCATGGCCATCGCCTGCGGCAATACTTTCATACTGAAGCCCTCGGAAAAGGATCCCAGCGCGCCGTTATTCTGCGCCCAGCTTTTCAGCGAAGCGGGACTGCCTGACGGCGTGCTGAACGTGGTCAATGGCGACAAGGAAGCGGTGGATACCCTGCTCACCGATCCGCGCGTCCAGGCCATCAGCTTTGTCGGCTCCACGCCTGTCGCTGAATACATCTACCAGACTGGCACCCATCACGGTAAGCGCGTGCAGGCCCTGGGTGGCGCCAAGAACCACGCCGTGGTGATGCCCGATGCCGACCTGGACAACGTCGCCAGTTCGCTGATGGGCGCAGCCTATGGTTCCTGTGGCGAGCGCTGCATGGCGATCTCGGTGGCGGTGTGCGTGGGAGACGCCGTGGCCGACGAAGTCGTCTCGCGCCTGAAGGACAAGATCGAGCACCTGACAGTTGGCAATGGCACCGAGCAGTGCAGCGATATGGGTCCGCTCATCACCCAGGCTCATTTCGACAAGGTCAGGGGCTATGTTGATCTTGGCGTCGAGGAAGGTGCCAGGCTGGTGATTGACGGGCGCAAGCTCAAGGTCGCGGGCCACGAGCAGGGATTTTTCCTGGGCCCCTGCCTGTTCGACCAGGTGAAGCCCGCCATGCGCATCTACAACGAAGAGATCTTCGGGCCGGTGCTGTGCGTCGTTCGTGTGCAGTCACAGGCCGAGGCAATGGCGCTGATCGATGCCCATGAGTATGGCAACGGCACCTGCATCTTTACCCGTGATGGCGAGGCCGCGCGCTACTTCACCGACAACATCAAGGTGGGCATGGTCGGCGTGAATGTGCCGCTGCCGGTGCCAGTGGCCTGCCACAGCTTCGGCGGCTGGAAGCGCTCGCTGTTTGGCGATCTCTCGGCCTATGGCCCGGATGCCGTGCGCTTTTACACCCGGCGCAAGACCATCACCCAGCGCTGGCCCAAGGGCGGTGTGCGCGAGAAGGCCCAGTTCTCCTTCCCGAGCAACCAGTAGTTCAGGCCGGCGGCTCGCCGATGTCCTCGTTCCAGACCTCGGGATGGGCCTGGATGTAGCCGGCCAGCAGGTCGATGCATTCCTCTGAAGCCAGCTCGATGACCTTCACGCCGTGCTCGCGCAGCCAGTCGAGCCCGCCGGGAAAATTCACCGACTCGCCGACGATCACCGTGCCAATGTTGAACTGGCGCACCAGCCCGCTGCAGTACCAGCAAGGCGCCAGCGTGGTGACCATGATGGTGCTGCGGTAATTGCGCTGCCGGCCCGCCTTGCGAAAAGCATCCGTCTCACCGTGGATGGAGGGATCGCCTTCCTGCACGCGGCGATTATGGCCGCGGCCGAGCAATTCCCCCCGCTCACTGAACAGGGCCGCCCCGATGGGAATGCCGCCCTCTGCCAGGCCCTCGCGCGCCTCTTCCAGGGCCACCGCCAGCATGGCCTCACAGTCAGCGCGACTCAGCACTTGCGCATGGGGTTGTTGGGGTGCCTGGTCCAGTCCAGCTTCTCCGTGCTGATGGGCTTACCTGTGCGTGGATCGGTGCCTGAAGTCATCTGTTCCATGGTGATGCAGTCCGCCACCGGGCAAACGCTCACGCACAGGTTGCAGCCCACGCACTCGGCATCTATCACCTCGAACTTGCGCACCCCATCAACCGTATCCGTGATGGCCTGGTGCGAAGTGTCCTCACAGGCCGCATAGCAGCGGCCGCACTTGATGCACAGGTCCTGGTTGATCTTCGCCTTCACTATGTAATTCAGGTTCAGGTGCTTCCAGTCAGTCACGCTGGGCACCGCACGCCCGACCAATTCGCTGACGTTGGCCATGCCCTTCTCGCGCAGGAAATTGGACAGACCGCTGGTAAGGTCATCAATGATCTTGAAGCCATAGACCATTGCCGCCGTGCACACCTGTACGTTCTGCGCGCCAAGCGCGAAGAAATCCACGGCATCGCGCCAGTCGGTGATGCCACCAATTCCAGAGATGGGCAGCTTCGCTGTATCGGGCGTGCGGGCAATCTCGGCGACCATGTTGAGGGCGATCGGCTTGACCGCCGGCCCGCAGTAGCCGCCATGTGAACCCCGCCCGTCCGTTGTCGGGAACATGGTCAGGGTGTCGTAATCCACGCGCACGATTGAATTAATGGTGTTGATCAGCGAAACGGCATCGGCGCCACCCGCCTGTGCGGCACGTGCCGGCCCGAGGATATTGGTGATGTTTGGCGTGAGCTTGACGATGACCGGGATGCGCGCCGCCGCCTTGCACCATTCAGTGGCCTGCTGGATGTACTCGGGCACCTGGCCGACCGCAGCACCCATGCCGCGCTCGGACATGCCATGCGGGCAGCCAAAATTCAGTTCCAGTGCATCGGCGCCAGTGTCCTCGATCATTGGCACGTACCTGGCCCAGCTCTCGGCATTCATGGGCAACATGACCGAGACCACCACTGCACGATCCGGCCAGTCTCGCTTGATCTGGCGTATCTCAGCCAGGTTGACGTCAAGCGGCCGGTCGGTGATCAACTCGATGTTGTTGAAGCCGATGACACGTCGATCATTGGCATGAATGGCGCCATAGCGCGGTCCGCTGACATTGACGATCGGCGGGTCCTCACCGAGGGTCTTCCACACCACGCCCCCCCAACCCGCCTCGAAGGCTCGATTGACGTTATAGGCCTTGTCAGTCGGTGGTGCCGAAGCCAGCCAGAACGGATTGGGTGAGTTGATGCCCAGGAATTTTGACTTCAGGTCCGCCATCGTCACTCCTGCCCGCCGCTAATGGCGCGGTGAATGTCTTCTGCGGCGAGCTTGCCGTCCTGTACGGCAGCGACCGTCAGGTCCTTGCCACCGGCCACGCAGTCACCACCCGCCCACACCCCTGCCAACGATGTACGCCTTGCGTCATCAACAGCAATGCGTCCGGACTCCAGCTTCACCTGGTCGCGCAGTTCGCCCAGGGCCTCCCACAGCACTTCCTGGCCGATGGCCTTGAAGACGACATCAGCCTCGAGGGTGAACTTCTCGCCAGTGCCCTTGAGCTTGCCGCAGTTGCGCCCGAGCCTTGTGCCCTCGAATTCAACAGCGCTGGCATGCCCGCTACCCAGTACCTGCAAGGGCTTCGCCCAGGTCCTGATGAGCACGCCGTTGGCCTGGGCAAATTCCTGCTCGTAAGAGCTGGCCGGCATCTGTTCCTGGCCGCGTCGATACACCAGCGTTACCTGCTCAGCGCCGAGGCGCTTGTTCTGTACTGCCACGTCAATGGCTGTCATGCCGCCGCCAATGACAATCACCCGACGACCCACAGGCAATTCACCCTTGTCCGGTGCCTGGCGCATCTGGGCGATCCAGGCGACGGCATCAACGACGCCTGCCAGTTGCTCTCCCGGCACGTCCAGGCGGTTGACGCCCGCCAGGCCAAAGCCCAGGAAAACGGCGTCGTAGCCTGCGCGCAGTTCATCGAGCGTCAGTTCACCACCCAGCGAAGCGCCCGTCTTCACATCGATGCCACCGATACCGAGGATGTACCGGGCCTCACGGCGGGCAAAGTCATCTACGGTCTTGTAGGCGGCGATACCGTATTCGTTGAGCCCGCCCAGCTTTTCGTCGCGGCAGAACACCGTCACGGCGTGACCGTGCATGGCCAGGCGGTGCGCGCAGGCGAGGCCTGCCGGGCCCCCGCCCACCACCGCTACCCGCTTGCCCGTAGACGCTGCGCGCGCAAAGAGCTGATCACCAGCCTCCAGGCTGGGGTCGGTGGCATAGCGTTGCAGCAGGCCGATGTCCACCGGCTTGTCCTCGTGCGTATTGCGCACGCACGCTTCCTCGCACAGCACCTCGGTCGGGCATACGCGAGCGCACATGCCGCCCATGATGTTCTCTTCGAGGATCGCGGTCGCTGCACCGCGCAGGTCGTCACTACGGATGCCCTGGATGAAGCGTGGAATATCAATTCCGGTCGGGCAGGCCGTGGTGCAGGGCGCCGCGTAGCAAAAGTAGCAGCGATCAGCCGCAATCAGCGCTTCCGAGCGCGATAACGGCGGATGCATGTCGGAAAAGTTCTGGGCCACCTTGTCAGCAGCCAGTCTTGCCTTGCGGACATCTGCAGCCTGTTCAGGATCACTCATGCAGCATCCTTCTAACGAGCCTTGCGCTTGACCGGCACAGGCCGGGCACGCTCGGCCTGGATCTTGAGCGCGTCGTAATAGGACGCAAACGGCGGGCGGTTGACGTAGCGACCCGCACCACGCACAACCTGCAACTGTCCGTCCTTCCATACCACCTTGCCGGCGCTGATCGTATGCGAAGCCGTGCCCTTGACGGTCATGCCCTCGAAGATATTGACGTCCACATTCTGGTGATGGGTCTTCGCCGAGATTGTCTTGCTGGCCTCGGGGTCCCAGACCACGATATCGGCATCGGCGCCCACGCTGATGCTGCCCTTGCGCGGGTGGATATTGAAGATCTTGGCCGCGTTGGTCGAGGTGACGGCGACAAACTCGTTCATGGTCAGCTTGCCCGTGCCGACACCGTGGTGCCACAGCACTTCCATGCGGTTCTCGATGCCTGCCGTACCATTGGGGATCTTGCGAAAATCATCACGACCCGCCGCCTTCTGATCGGCACAGAAACAGCAATGGTCTGTCGCCGTGGTCTGCAGATTGCCCGACTGCAGGCCGCGCCACAGCGCACGCTGATGCTCCTTGTTGCGAAACGGCGGGCTCATGACATGGGCCGCGGCGCGATCGAAATCCTCGTCACGATAGACGGACTCATCCAGCAGCAGATGCCCCGCCAGCACCTCGCCAAACACCCGCTGGCCCTCGTTGCGCGCCCGGGTAATCGCTTCCAGCGCCTGGTTGCAGGACACATGAACCAGGTAGAGGGGCACGCGCAGCACTTCCGCAATACGGATGGCGCGGTTGGCCGCCTCGCCCTCCACTTCGGGAGGCCGTGACAGGGGGTGCCCCTCCGGCCCGGTAATTCCCTGTTCGTATATTCGCTGCTGCAGACGATAGACCAGCTCGCCGTTCTCCGCATGCACGGTCACGATGGCACCAAGCTCGATGGCGCGCGAGAAACTGTTCACCAGGATCTCGTCGTCGCACATGATGGCGCCCTTGTAGGCCATGAAGTGCTTGAAGCTATTGACACCGTGCTCGCGCACCAGCGTCCCCATGTCCTTGCCAACGCCCTCGTTCCACCAGGTGATGGCCACGTGGAAGGAATAGTCCGCCACGGACTTCTCGGCCCAGCCACGCCACTGCTGGTAGGCCTCCAGGATGTTCTGCTGCGGGTTGGGGATGACGAAGTCAATGATCATGGTGGTGCCGCCGGCCAGCCCTGCCGCGGTACCGCTGTAGAAGTCCTCGCTTGCCACCGTGCCCATGAAGGGCAGCTGCATATGGGTATGCGGATCAATACCGCCCGGCATCACGTATTGTCCGCCGGCGTCAACCAGTTCCGCGCCGGCGGGACGGGCAATGTCTGCGGCGACCTGCACGATCCTGCCGTCCTGGCACAGCACATCGGCGCGCAGCGTCTGCTCGGCGGTCACCACGGTCCCACCCTTGATCAGCAAGGTCATCGGCTTGCCCTCTTTGCATTGAGCAGGTAGTAGATCATGCCCCCCAGCAGCGAACCGGTAAACCACCCATAGCTGTAAAACCAGCCCAGCCAACCGGTGGTGATCGCAACGATGGTGAGCGCAACCGGCACCGCGAAAGCGATGAAGCCACTGGCACTCCACGCCGGGTAGGGTCCGTTATCCAGGTACAGGCCTGACAGGTCGTATTCCTGCCGACGCACAATGAAGTAGTCCACGATCATCACGCCGGCGATCGGACCGAGCAGGCTCGAGTAGCCGATCAGCCAGTTTGAATACAGGCTCTCGACACTGACATCCGACTGAAGCCAGCCCATCTTCTTCAGTAACTCCCAACTCATCAGCAGCACGCCGACAATGCCGGTGATCAGCACGCCGCGAGTCTGGTTGACGAACTTGGGCGCCACATTCTGGAAATCGTTGGTCGGCGAGACAATGTTGGCAGCCGTATTGGTGGAGATCGTCGCCAGGATGATGATCACCATCGACAGGACGACCCAGAAGGGACTGTCGATGTGGCCGATCAGGCGGATGGGATCAGAAACTGTCTCTCCCACCAGCTGCACTGAAGCCGCAGTCAGAACCACGCCGAGCCCGGCAAACAGGAACATGGTGAGTGGCAGGCCGATGACCTGGCCGAGGATCTGGCTCTTCTGCGAATTCGCATAGCGGCTGAAGTCGGGAATGTTGAGCGACAGCGTCGCCCAGAAGCCGACCATGGCCGTGAGCCCGCCGAAAAAGTAACCCCACACCGGTGCACCTTCAGGCCGCGCCGCTGGCTGCGCAAAGAGTTCAGTCACCGACGCCTGAGGCCAGGCCCACATCAGCAGGCCAATGCCCACCGCCAACAGCAGCGGCGCCGCGAAAGTCTCCAGGTGCTTGATGGACTCGGCACCGCGGATCACCACCCACAGGTTGCCCACCCAGAAGAGGAAAAAACCTGCGACCTCTCCGCGACTACCGAGGCTGGCCCAGGACTCAGAGACCGCTGATAGCAGCAGGTGTATGGCAATGCCCCCAAACATGGTTTGTATGCCAAACCAGCCACAGGCGACCAGTGCACGGATGAGTGCGGGAACATTGGAGCCGATAATGCCGAAGGAAGATCGCAGCACCACCGGAAAAGGAATGCCGAACTTGGTACCCGGGAAGGCATTCAGCGTGAGCGGGATGAGGATGATGACGTTGGCAATGAAGATGGTCCACAGTGCCTCGCTGACCGAGAGCCCGAAGTAGGCCGTGAGCACACCGCCCAGCGTGTAGGTGGGCACGCATATGGACATACCCACCCACAGCGCCGCGATGTGCCAGTGATTCCAGCTGCGCTGCGAAATGCGCGTGGGCGCAATGTCCTCGTTGTAGCGTGGACTGTCGGCCACGTCGGCAGCAACCTCAAGTTCGTAGAAGTCGCCAACCTTGACGGCCCTGCTTCTGGCTGCCCCTTCGCTCATGCCGCCTCCCGCACTGGGCTGGTCATTATTGTTCTGGCGAAACTCGATGAATTCAGACCAGCCCCCCGTAGGTCTCCGGTCGACGGTCGCGGAAGAACTGCCAGGTGTTCCGCACCTCACGGATCATGTCGAGGTCAATGGTATGAACCAGCAGTTCGTCCTTGTCATAGCTGGCCTGCGCCTCGATCTTGCCACGCGGATTGACGATATAGCTGGAGCCGTAGAATTCGCCCATGCGCTCGGCCCAGGGCTCTTCCTTGCCAATGCGATTGATGGCACCGATGAACACGCCATTGGCCGCAGCTGAGGCCGGTTGTTCCAGTTCCCACAGGTACTTGCTCAGGCCCGCCACCGTGGCCGAGGGATTGACGATGTACTCAGCACCATTCAGCGCCAGCGCGCGCCAGCCCTCGGGAAAGTGCCGGTCGTAGCAGATGTAAACGCCAAGCTTGAGGTATGCAGTTTCGAACACAGGGTAGCCAAGGTCACCGGGCTTGAAAAAGAACTTCTCGTAGAAGCCCGGCCCCACCTGCGGGATGTGGATCTTGCGGTACTTGCCGAGGAAGTTGCCATCAGCGTCGATCACCGCGGCCGTGTTGTAGTACACGCCAGGCATGGCCTCTTCGTAGATCGGCACCACGATGACCATGTTGTGCTTGCGCGCGAATTCTCGCATCAGGCTGGTGGTGTGGCCATCCGGGATCCGCTCGGCAGCCGCATACCACTTGGGATCCTGGCCGGGACAGAAGTAAGGCTGGGTGAAGACTTCCTGGAAACAGAGCACTTGCACGCCCTTGGAGGCGGCTTGCTCAATCAGTGGAATGTGCGCCTCGATCATCCGGTCACGAATCTGGTCGGGCGCCATGCTGGTGTCACCCTTGAGTGCCATCTGGATCAGGCCGCAGGTCACTTTGCTCATGCTTCAATTCCTGGCTGGAAAAGTCGTTACCCGGAGTCTAATTCAACGCCGTACGAGATGGCACTCCGCCGGCAAATGATCCCCGGGTTGTGCAAAAATGCCGCATGGCCGCCAGCCCCCCGCAACGCCCCACCCTGTTGATGCTATTCGCCAGTGCCGTTTTGAAGCTGATTGGCTGGCGCAGCGTACTGGCCTGGCCGACGGCCCCCAAGGGCATTCTCGTGGTCTACCCGCACACCTCGAACTGGGATTTCATCATTGGCCTGTTGTTCAAGTTCGGCGCCGGACTGCCGGCGCGCTGGATTGGCAAGCACACCATCTTTCGCTGGCCATTCCGCGGGTTCTTTCAGTGGATGGGCGGCATCGCCGTCAACCGGCACGCGCCCTCAGGCGTGATCCACGCCGTCAAGGCGGAATTCAATCGCCAGGATTGGATGTGGCTGGCGATTGCCCCGGAGGGCACCCGCACCCGAACTGATTACTGGAAGTCTGGCTTCTACCGGATTGCACTCGCCGCCGACGTTCCGCTGGGGCTGGCCTTCATTGATTACCAGACCCGGACCGTCGGCGTGAATTTCTACATGACGCCAACCGGCGACCCTGAGGCGGACATGGAACGCATCCGCGCGTTCTATGCCGACAAGCGCGGACGAGTGCAGGAGAACGCAAGCCCCATACAGCTACAGCGCCACGATTCCTAGGCGGTAGCGGCTGGCCCCAGGATGGCTTGACGTGCGCGGGTGCCTTTGGAGTAGGTCGTGATCCACGTCTGCAGGCGACTGACATCCAGCGCCGGCGAAAAATGATAGCCCTGTGCGTAGTCGCAACCCATGGCTGCCAGTGCTTCGAGAGTCGCGGCATCCTCCACGCCCTCAGCCACCACCTCCAGATCGAACTGCTGCGCAAGGTTGACGATAACCTGGACCAGCCGCTGGTCCGCCCGGTCCTGAAGCATGCGCAGGACAAATGACTTGTCGATCTTGATCTCGTCGGCTGGCACGCGCTTGAAATAGCTCAATGAAGAATAGCCAGTGCCGAAATCATCAATGGATACGCGCACGCCCAATTCACGAACTTGCCGCAAGCGCCGGGTGGCCTCCTCAAAGTCAGAGATCAGCGCGCCTTCGGTCAGCTCCAGCGTCAATACCTGTGGTGGCACGTTGAAGGTGCGCATCGCTGCGCTGATCATCTCTATGAACTCATTGTGGTGCAGCATGCCTGGGGTCACGTTGACCGCCACCGGCAGTTGGCCAAATTCCGCCGACATGCGCAGCGAATTGCCAAGCGAATACCAGGTTGTGTCGTGAATCACGCCTGCGCTCTCGGCCAACGGAATGAACACATCAGGGGTGGCTACGGGCTTGCCCTCGTCAAACCAGCGCATCAGTGCCTCGACACCGGCCACCGCGCCATCACTGATGCGGATCTTCGGCTGGAAAAACACCGACAAGGCGCCGACCTGCAGTGCCTCCTTAAATGCCGCACTCAATTGCGCAGATTGCAGCACCTGCCCCGCGCAGCCGTCGTTGTAGACGACCGTCCGCACGCCAAGCCGGCGCGCTTCCATCGATGCCAGCTGGGCCTTGCGTAGCAAGCCGTCCGCCTCACCGGCATCCTGGGGATAGAGTGCGATACCAATACTCAGGCTCGCCCTGGCAACAATGCCCGCCTCAAGCAAGGCCGCGTCGGCAATCCTTCCGAGCTTTTCCGCCGCGAGCAGGGCATGGCCACCATTGCGCACCGCATCAACCAGCACACAGCAGGAGGTGTCGCCTATCCGCAGGACCGTTGCCCGCTCGCCAAGGGCATCAGCGAAACTGGCGGCAAGACCACTGAGCAGGCGCGCGCTGGCCTGGAATCCCAATTGGGCTTGCACCTGATGCGGATCCTGAAGGTCAATCAGCAATAGCGCGGCCGATTGACCGGGCCGACCCATCGCCGTCGACAAGGCCGCCAGCAAGTCCGGATATGAGTAAATAGTCGAGCTTGGATTGAGGTCAGCGTCCATGCCAGCCTTCTAGAGGAAATATTCCGTGGGATCGACACCATACGCATTGGGCTCAAGGCCCCGCGTGATCCACAGTCCTGCCCGCCCCGGCGTGTTGTTCTCATCGCAGGCATTGAGGTCGACCAGCGAAAAGTCCTTGCGCAGTTCTTTTTGCGCGTCAAGGATCAGCATCACTTCAGGACGCAGCCGGCGAAAGCGATTCTGGGCAATGACCACGCCCACTTCGCCACTGTTAAGCTCCACCAGCGTTCCCGTCGGGAACACACCCACTGCCTGCACGAAGAGCTCGACCAGCTCGGCTTCAAACCAACTACCGCCAAGCCGAGTCAGCTCACGCATGGCATCAAAGGTCGAGCGTGCCTTGGCATAGCGCCGCTCCGAGATCATGGCGTCGTAGCAGTCAACAATGCCGGCAATGCGCCCGACCAACGGGATGTCGTCGCCAGCAAGCTTGCCCGGATAGCCCGAGCCATCCAGTCGCTCGTGGTGGGTCTCAATCATCGCCAGGATCCCGGGCGTGACGCCGCTGGTCGCCTTGGCCAGTTCGACACCTTCCTTGACGTGGCCACGCAAAATCCGCCACTCCTCTTCGGTCGGCGGACTTGTTGAATTGAGAAGCCTGGTCGGCAGTCGAGTCTTGCCAATATCGATGAGCATCGCACCCATGCCAAGCGTCGCCAGCGTCTCCTTGTCCAGGCCCATGTGGCGTCCCAGCGCCAGGGCCCAGACTGAGGCGGCAATCGAATGACTGTAGAGATAGTCATCAACGCTCTTCATGCGTGCCAGCCAACTCATGGCATCGCGGTTGCGAAAAACGCTATCGACCATCCAGTCGACTACGGATTCAAGTTGCACTACATCCAGGTTGCGACCACGCTGCAGATTCTGGATGACACTGGATACCGTACGCTTGGCGTCGCCGTAGGTCTCCTTGATGCTGGAGAGTTCGGAACGCAGCGACACCGTGTCTTCAATTGAGGCCGGGGCGATGCTTGCCTTGACGGCCAGCGCAACCTCACTCATGCGATCCGCGGGCACCACCTTGTCCGTCGGTGACTTCCGTTGGGTCGCCGCGGCCTTCAACTCTTCTGCCTCTTCAAACGAGACTTCGGCGTACACGTAATCACACAGGCGCTGCAATTCCTTGAGCTCGTCTTCACTGGTAATGGTGAATCCCTGGAACAGGAAGGGTGTCTCCTCCCAGGGCCGGTCGAGCTGCGACACATAGGTGCCGACGCTGAGTTGCTCAACAGAAAGCTGGATGACGTGCTTGGACACTTCCGGGAACCATGGGGCTGACGATGGTTTCGCGAGATTAAGTGAAACTGCTCGCCCAGGTTCCCAACTGCGTCTCAGTTTTGGCTGCCTGCAAACGCCTGGGCTGCCAGAAAAAGAAACCCCGGCGCGAGGCCGGGGTCGTGTGGAATCAATCGAAACTGGCTATTCAGGTTTTCTTACGGCGCCTGCTGAAGCCGAGGCCTGCCAATCCGAGGCCCAACAGGGCCAGGCTGCCCGGCTCTGGCACCGAGGTACCACCGGTGGAGATGTTGAAGACCGAGGCCAGGTTGGCCGACCAGTAACCGTTGATGGACGCTGCCGTGTACGCGAACTCAAGGAAGTCCCCGGTGTCCCGATCCCAGGTGATCCAGAAATCGTTGGTGCCCCAGGTCACTTCATTCGTCAAGAACCCGCCCATGCTGATGCCGCCAATGATGTCCAGCGGACCAAACCACGGCGAGTCAGCACCGATATCGGATAGCAGGTAGGTGTAGCCAGAAATAGTCAGACTGATCGAGGTCAGGCTACCAATCGGGGACGTGGCCGAGGCCCCATCCCATACGATCTGGCCGATCACCGTCGGTGTCGGTGCATTTATTCCGGTAGCCGAGTCGAAGTCCGAAATCTCGAAATTCATGGTCACCGGAATGGCCAAAGCCATGGTCGGGACAGCCATCAGGCCGGTGGCAACCAACGCCAGGAACTTGCTCTTCATTGTTGTTCGTCCGCAGCTCACATCGCCTTTTCCAGGCACTGGCTACTTGAGAGCAATATTCGGGCCAATCAAGTCCATCCCTTTATTTTCAATAGCTTACGTTTACATTTGCCAAATCAAAGGCATCGATGCAGTTCCAAATGTAAGAAATACCGACACGCTACTGCCCGGTCCGCATCCGCGTCCAGGCGCGGTTGATCTTGCGCGTGTATTCCAGCGACGGCGCTTTGTACACCTGCAGGCGTTTCATGACCTCCGCCGACGGATAGAGGTTGGTGTCATTGCGGATTGTCTCGGCAATGAATGGCAGCGCAGACATGTTGGCATTCGGCTGGCCGACAACATTGCTGACAGCGGCAATGACCTCGGGCTCAAGCAGGTAGTTCAGGAAAGTGTAGGCGTTGTCCGGGTTAGGCGCGTCTACTGGGATCGCCATGAAATCGAACCACATGGCCCCGCCTTCCCTGGGAATGACGTAGGCCACTTTCACCGGCGACTCTGCCTTTGCACCGCGAACCTGCGCCTGGTAGACGCCATTGACCCAACCAATGGCGACGCAGATCTCGCCGTTGGCCAGGCCTTCGACGTAACGTGAGGAATCGAAGTACTGGACATAGGGTCGCACAGAAGCCAGCAGCTTCTCGGCCGCCGCCAGATCTGAATCCCCCTCGCTGTTGAGGTCAAAACCCAGATACAGCTTGGCCACGGTCAGGACGTCCGCGCCCGAATCGAGCATGGCAATGCCGCATTGCTGCAGCTTCGCCGCCATCGCCGGGTCGAAGACCGCCGACCAGCTGTCGAGCGTGCGGGATCCAAGTACCTTTTCGATCAAGTCCGGGTTGTAGCCGATGCCGGTCGTGCCCCACAGGTAGCTAATGGCGTACAGATTACCGGGATCATAGGACTCGGCGAATTTCGTGATCGTCGGGTCAAGATTGGCAAGGTTTGGCAGCTTCGACTTGTCGAGCTTTCGAAATACACCTGCGGGAATATCTCGACCCAGGTAGGCGCCGGATGGAAAGACCACGTCATAGCCCGAGTGCCCGGTCATCAGCTTGGTCGAAAGCACATCATTCGAATCGTAGACGTCGTAGGTCACCTTGATGCCCGTCTGCGCCTCGAAGTCCTTGATAGTGGACTCGCCGATGTAGTCGGCCCAGTTGTAGACGTGCAGCGTGTTGCCCTCGTCCGCGGTCACGGGAGGACTTGCCGCACCATTTCCGCCTCCGCAGGCGGACAGCAGCAACAGCAACGCACTACCTAGTAGCAAATGACCTGCGGGCAAATGCTTGAACATAAGATGACTCCTGGCCCACATCGTACTTGACGGATCGTCTCCGTCAGGCGCAGATTCGGCCGGCGCAGGACTATTGCCCGTCATCGGGCGAGGTCCACATGGAGGCGGCGCGTTCCCCAAGGGGAGTTAGCCGAACCCGCGTAATCAAGACCAACAATGTACGCGTTCGTAGACTTAAACAATACTCGAGGGGAATTCCAATGAATCAATCCAGATTGGCCGTAGTGGCGGCCGCCAGTGCCTTTGCCTTTGCAGTAGCATTCGCGCCAAGTGCCGCGGCTGCCGACAAGCGGTTTTCGTCCGTGCCAGTCAATGTCGTCAATCCGGTATTGCCTGTCGAAGTAAGCAATGCCGAGCCGATTTCAGTGGTTGTCACAAACCTGGGCGACATTCCAGGCGGTGGTGGCAATAGCGATATACCTGGCCGCGAGCCCTACAACATGTGGCTCGAGTATTCATCCACCGGGTGCTCTCAGAACTGCTCCAATTTCTTCTCTCTTGGCGCCGTATTGCTATTCGAAGCGCCGCCAATCCCCGCGGGCAAGCGCCTCATCGTTCAGTCCGTTTCAGGCGAATTCCCCGGCAACACTGCGCAGAATTCAATTTCCTTCCAGAGCACGAGAGTTCTCTCAAACCAGAGAGCCATTTGGCAGTTCCACGGGCCATTCTACGCCACCACACCAGCAGGGACTCTCTGGGGGATGACCTCGAGTGCGTTCTTCACGATTGAGTCAGGCCAGAGCCCACTCATCAGGGTGAGGCTGGGAGGTGCAAGCAGCTTTGTTGGTGGCATTTCAATCAATGGATACCTGATCAACGCCGGCCCTTGACGCACACCAGAAGTAGAGAGCAAGGCCGCCCACGGGCGGCCTTGCTGCCCCTGGACTGCTAATCTGTCGCCCACAGTTTCAGATGCCGCTGGCGGCCATCAGGGAGCAAGTCATGTCAATTCAGGAATGGGCCGCCATCGCCGAGATAGTCGGTGCTGTCTTTATCGTTGCGTCGTTGATCAACCTGGCCGTACAGATCCGGCAAAACACACGCGGGTTGGCGATGAGCCTGAGATCCATGGAGCTTGCTGGATTCGAGCGAAATGTCGAGTCCGGCAATCGCATCCGCGAGATGTTCATCCTCAATCCCGAAGTCTCGGAGCTGTATGTGCGCGGCCTGAACTCCTATGTGGATATGGACGGGAGCGACAAGCTGAGATTCGGCATGGTGCTCAGCAATGTGTTTTCCGCACTCCAGGGCGGATACATTCGCCAGCTGACATTGGGCAATGACCCGGAGAATTTCGTTGGCAGCGAACGCACGCTGGATCGCCTGATCAGCCGCAAGGGCGTGCGCGACTGGCTAAGCACCAGCGATCCTGACTGGCGTCCGCAATTCGCCGCGACGGTCAAGAAGCGCGTCCTGCTGTTTGAAAACGCTGCCAGGAATGCCCCGCGGACTGGGCAGGACGATGACGCCATGCCGAACCTCGGCTGATAGCTTTGCCCCACAAGCAGAAACCCCGGCGCCAGGCCGGGGTTCTGTATCGAATAGTGGTAGCGGGGGTAGGATTTGAACCTACGACCTTCGGGTTATGAGCCCGACGAGCTGCCAGACTGCTCCACCCCGCAACGGAGCCCGGCATGGTAGTGGAAGGCCCGCCGCATTACAAGCGCTACGGTCCCCCGCAAGAAGTCGCTGTTACGCAGACCCGGCGATTTTGGTCGATCCTTTCTGCCGTCGCACGTTGTAGTGCCAGGTCTGCCTTGAGCTCACCCTCGGTAAGGCAAACGTCCTTGGGAAAGCGCGAACCCGTCAGGGTCATGCGCTTGCAATAGACCGGCACGCCCTTGCGGTCGCGAGTCTTGTATCCGCTGGGTACCTTGAACTCCTCTTCACTCTGCTCTCTTGCCTGGTCAACTTTTGCAACTGCCGCCTCCTCAGCCGCGAAGGCCAGTGGCATGGCAAACAGTGCCGTCAGGGCGGCAGGAACAATCAATCGGGTCAGAGACACAACACCCTCCCTGTGTGGACTTGAAGTCAAGGCAGGACTGCAGCGCAAAGTTGCAGCAGCCAGCCCGGAAAGAAGCCTAACCCTAGCACGGCGATCGCATTGGCCGAAAGCACCCAGCGAAAGCCCATCCCTGCCTCAATGACCCCCTCGCCTTCCGGGGCGTCGAAGTACATCAGCTTGACCACCCGCAGGTAGTAGTAGGCACCCACTACCGAGAACAATACCGCGATTGCGGCCAGCCAGGTGAGGCCGATATTGAGCACAGCGGAGATGACCTGCACCTTGGCCCAGAAGCCGACCATCGGTGGTACGCCGGCCATGCCGAACATCACCAGCAGCATGACGAAGGCAAACCAGGGATGTTTCTGGTTCAGTCCCTTGTAGTCATCCAGTGCATCGGCCTCGAAGCCCTTGCGCGACAGCAGCAGCACTACGCCAAAGCCCGCCGTCGCCATGATCACGTAGGTGAGCGTATAGAACATCGCCGCCTGGTAACCCTCGGCGGTACCGGCGAGCACGCCCAGCAGGATGAAGCCCACATGCGAAATCGTTGAGTACGCCAGCATGCGCTTGATGTTGGTCTGGGCAATGGCCACCACGTTGCCAATGGCCATCGAGGCCACCGCCAGCACCATCAGCATGTCCTGCCAGGCTTCCACGGCACCACCGAGCCCTTCGGCCAGCACGCGCATGGCCAGGGCAAAGGAGGCAATCTTGGGTGCAGAGCCAATGAACAGGGTCACTGAAGTCGGTGAGCCGTGATACACGTCAGGCAGCCACATATGAAACGGCACCGCGCCAAACTTGAAGGCCACGCCCACCACGATGAATGACAGCCCGAACAGCAGGCCGATGTTCGTAGTATCCCCCGCCTGCACCGCCTGTCCCAGCTTCGCCAGGTCATAGGTGCCGGTCACGCCGTACAGAATCGAGATGCCATAGAGCAAGGTGCCGGAGGCAATGGCGCCCAGCACGAAGTACTTCATAGCCGATTCCGCAGCAATGCCATTGTCACGATCGAAGGCCACCATGGCATACAGCGATAGGGACAGGATCTCGATGCCCATGTACATGCTGAGCAGGCTGCCAGCGGATATCACGACCTGGATACCCATGACTGCGAACAGCGCCAATACAAAATACTCGCCGCGCATCAGCCCGCGCTGTGCCAGGTAATCGCGCGAATAGAGCAAGACGACCGCCGCCGTGGCATAGGTGAAAAGCTTCAGCACGGTCGCCAACGGGTCGCTGACAAAATGCCCGGACATCACCACCGTGCGCGCTGGCACGGCCACCAGCGAAGTCACCCAGGCTGCGCCCGCCAGTGCCAGCATGGCCAGTACGAAGGTCCAGCTGCGCCGCCGCTCGGGCAGGAATACGTCCACCAGCAACACGACGCAGGCGGCCGCGGCCAAGTAGATCTCAGCCGCAGCAGGGGCAAGCTCGGTCATTGTCAGCACTGGGGTCATGCTTTCCATCCTGCGGGCCTCAAAGCTTGGTGACCATGATCTGTTGCACCAGCAACTCGATCGTGGGTCGCATGACGTCCAGGAGCGGCGCCGGCCAGACACCCAGCAGCAGCACCGCAGCCGCCAGCACGCCCAGCACCAGGAATTCGCGGCCGTTGACGTCCTTCATGGACTTGACGCCGTCATTGCCGATATCGCCCCACACTACCCGCTTCACCAGCCAGAGCGTGTAGGCCGCACCCAGGATCAGGGTCAGCGCGGCGACAATGGCAAACCAGAAATTCGCCTTGAAGCTGGCGACGATCACCAGGAACTCGCCAACGAATCCGGAAGTACCCGGCAGGCCGGCATTGGCCAGGGCAAAGAAGACCATCAGGAAGGCGAATACCGGCATGGTGTTGACCACGCCGCCGTAGGCGTTGATGTCGCGCGTGTGCAGGCGGTCATACATGACGCCGACGCAAAGGAACAGCGCGCCCGAGACCAGTCCGTGACTGATCATCTGCACCATCGCACCATCCAGGCCCATGGCGGCCCCGGCCACATCGCCGGTGTTCAGGGCGATGTCGAAACCGATGAAGCAACCCAGCGTGACAAAGCCCATGTGGGCAATGGAGGAGTAGGCAATGAGCTTCTTCATGTCGCTCTGCACCAGCGCGACAAAGCCGATGTAGGCGACCGCGATGAGCGACAGGGTGATCACAATCCAGTCCAGTTCACGGCTGGCATCCGGTGTAATGGGCAGGCTGAAGCGCAGGAAGCCATAGCCACCCATCTTCAACATGATGGCAGCCAGGATCACCGAGCCGCCGGTGGGCGCCTCAACGTGGGCATCCGGCAACCAGGTGTGGACCGGCCACATCGGCACCTTCACGGCAAAGGCGGCAAAGAACGCGGCAAATATGAGCATCTGCTCGTTCAGGCCCAGTGGCATCTGCTGGAAGGCCGCGATCTCGTAGCTGCTGCTTTCCACATGCAGGTAGATCAGCGCCACCAGCATGAAGACCGAGCCGAGGAAGGTGTAGAGGAAGAACTTTATGGTTGCATAGACGCGGCGCGCACCACCCCAGATGCCGATGATGATGAACATCGGGATCAGCATCGCTTCCCAGAACATGTAGAACAGCAGCGCGTCGAGTGCCGAGAAGACGCCAATCATCAGGCCTTCGAGGATCAGGAAGGCGGCAAAGTATTGCGCCGGCTTGCGGGTGATGCCGTCCCAGGCCGCGATGACAATCAGCGGGGTGATGAAGGCCGTCAGCACAATCAGCGGCAGGGAAATGCCGTCAATGCCGAGGGCGTACCAGGCATTTAGCGTTGGAATCCACCCCGCACGTTCAGTGAACTGCATGGCTGGTGTGGACAGGTCAAATTGCTGGACCAGCGGCAGGCACAGCGCCAAAACAGCGAGCGATACCGCCAGCGCCAGCCAGCGCACGGCTACCGCGCGGCGCTCGCCCAGCACCAGCACGGTGACTCCGCCCAGGATGGGCAGCCAGACCAGCCAACTCAACAGGTGCGTTGTGGGCGCCATCATGATCCCTTCAGCAACAGCCAGCCGAGCAATGCTGCCAGGCCAATGATCATTGCAAACGCATAGTGGTACAGGTAGCCGGACTGCATGCGACGCACGACAGCCGACAGCACGCCCACCATGTTCGCCGTGCCATTGACCAGGAAGCCATCGATCGCGGCCTCATCACCGCGCTTCCACAGCCCGCGGCCAAAGCCACGCGCGCCCGCGGCGACCACATTCTCATTGAACCAGTCGAAGTAGTACTTGTTCTCCAGCAGGCGATAAAGCCAGCTGAATCGCGCCGCGATGATATCCGGCAGTTCCGGCCGCTTGATGTACAGGTACCAGGCGGTGGCCACGCCAGCCAGCGCAAGGTACACGGCCGGCGCTGCCAGCGCGTGCAGGAGAAATGCACCCGCACCGTGGAAGTCGGTCCCCAGGATGGCCAGTGGCCCTTCAGCGCCATGGCTGATGGACCCTGTAAAGAAGTCGCCGAAGACCACCGGACCCACAGTCATCCAGCCGATGATCACGGACGGGATAGCCAGGGCGATCAACGGTAACGTTACCACCCAGGGACTCTCATGCAGGTGTTCGCGGGTGTGCTGGTCCATGCGCTCGCGGCCATGGAAGGTCATGAACACCAGGCGGAAGCTGTACAGCGCAGTCACGAACACGCCCAGCAAGACACAGACGTAGGCATATCCCGCGCCATCAATTGTCGAGTGCTTCACCGCCTCGATGATGATGTCCTTGGAGAAGAAGCCGGAGAAGCCCGGGAAGCCAATCAATGCCAGCGAGCCAATCAGGCAGGTCCAGTAGGTGATTGGCAGGTATTTCTTCAGTCCACCCATGCGGCGCATGTCCTGCTCGTGGTGCATCGCAATGATCACGGAACCCGCCGCCAGGAACAGCAAGGCCTTGAAGAAAGCATGGGTCATCAGGTGGAAGATGCCTGCGCCATAGGCGCCCGCCCCCAGCGCAACTGTCATGTAACCCAGCTGCGATAGCGTTGAATAGGCCACTACGCGCTTGATGTCATTACTGACTACGCCAAGGAAGCCCATGAACAGCGCGGTGGTGGCACCAATCACCAGTACTACGTGCAGGGAGTCCGTGGACAGGTCAAACAGCGGCGACATGCGCGCCACCATGAAGATTCCCGCCGTCACCATGGTGGCGGCATGGATCAGTGCCGATATCGGCGTCGGGCCTTCCATCGAATCGGGCAGCCAAACATGCAGCGGCACCTGGGCCGACTTGCCCATCGCGCCGATGAACAGGCTGATGCAGATGACCGAAAGCACTTTCGCAGTATCACCAAAGGCCGTGTCCATGCGCAGGCCCACCAACTCCGGTGCCTTGGCGAACACTTCTGCGTAATCCAGGCTGCCGGTGTAGTGCACGACTGCGGCAATGCCGATGATGAAGCCGAAGTCGCCAATACGATTGACCAGGAAGGCCTTGAAGTTAGCGAATATCGCCGTCGGCCGCTTGAACCAGAAGCCGATCAGCAGGTAGGAGACAACGCCCACCGCCTCCCAGCCGAAGAACAGCTGCAGGAAGTTGTTGGACATCACCAGCATCAGCATGGCGAAGGTGAACAGCGAGATATAGGAGAAAAAGCGCTGGTAGCCGCTGTCCTCACGCATGTAGCCAATGGTGTAGATGTGTACCATCAACGAGACGAAGGTCACCACCGTCATCATCAGGGCGCTGAGCTTGTCGATCAGGAATCCGACCTCCATGCGCACGCCGTCGCTGACCGCCCAGGTGTAGACCGAACCGTTGAACGGCGCCATGCCGTCGGCAACCAGCAGCTTCAGCACCCAGGCCGACAGGGCAAAGGCAATCGCCACGCCAGCGATACACAGCGTATGCGCCCCCGCACGGCCCACCCAGCGACCACCGAAGCCGGCAATGACTGCCGCAATAAGCGGCGCCAGGACGATGGTCAGGTAAATTGATTCCATCGACATGATCAACCCTTCATCGCGTCGAGTTCCTCGACGTTGATGCTCTTGCGCTCACGGAACAGCACCACCAGGATGGCGAGCCCGATGGCCGCCTCGGCGGCGGCCACCGTCAGGATGAAGAACACGAAGACCTGCCCATCGAGCAGGCCCAGGAAGCGTGAGAACGCCACGAAATTGAAATTGACCGCCAGTAGCATCAGCTCGATGCACATCAGCAGCAGGATGACGTTGCGACGGTTCAGGAAGATGCCCGCCACCGCAATGGAAAACAGGACGCCGGCCAGCATCAGGTAGTGACTGAGCGTAATCATGGCTCACGCTCCGATTTCATCTTGACCACACGCACGCGTTCCTGTGGCCGAGCCGAGACCTGCATGGACACGTCCTGCAGCTTGAGCCCGGGACGCTTGCGCATGGTCAGGGCAATGGCCGCCACGATGGCGATCAACAGCACCACAGCCGCCAGCTGGAACGGGTACACGTACTCGGTGTAGAGCACCGAGCCGATGTCCGCGGTATTGCTGTAGCCCTCGGGCAGCGGCGCCGTAGCCACAATGGTCTCCATACCCAGGCGCTTGATCCAGAGGACGTAGTACAGCTCGATGATGACGATCAGCGCAATCAATCCACCCAGCGGCGCGTAGCGGGTAAAGCCCTCACGCATCTTCTCGATGTTGACGTCCAGCATCATCACCACAAACAGGAACAACACCATCACCGCACCGACGTAGACCAGCACCAGCACGATGGCGAGGAACTCCGCCTCGATCAGCAGCCACAGCACCGCGCTATTGAAGAAGCACAGCACCAGGAACAGCACCGAGTGCACCGGGTTGCGCGACAGGATGACGCCCAGCGCGGCGCCGATCAGCACCGCCGAATAGGCCCAGAACAGTATCGTTACCAGCACGTCTTGCTACCCCTTACCTGTAGCGCGCGTCGGCGGCCTTATCCGCCGCAATCGTCGCCTCGTAGCGCTCGCCGATGGCCAGCAGCTTGTCCTTGGACATGATGTTCTCGCCGCGCTTCTCCATGTGGTATTCATGAATCCGGGTCAAGACAATCGCATCCACCGGGCAGGCTTCCTCGCAGAACCCACAATAGATGCACTTGAACAGGTCGATGTCGTAGCGCGTGGTACGCCGGGTGCCATCCGCTGCGACGTCAGATTCAATGGTGATGGCCTGCGCCGGGCATACCGCCTCACACAGCTTGCAGGCGATGCAGCGCTCCTGCCCGTTGGGATAGCGACGCAAGGCATGCAGGCCACGAAAGCGCGGCGACATTGGCGTCTTTTCTTCCGGGTAGTGCACGGTGATCTTGCGCGCAAACAGGTTACGCAGCGTGACCGACATGCCCGCCAGCAATTCGGTCAGGAAGAAGGTCCGGAACAGTTGCCTGAGTCGCTGCATCTTGCCCCTCACTTGGCCCACGGTCCGACCTGCAGCCAGAACATCACGCCCTCGACCGCAATCCAGACCAGCGTCACGGGGATCAGCACCTTCCAGCCCAGGCGCATGACCTGGTCATAGCGGAAGCGCGGGAAGGTGGCACGGACCCACAGGAACACGAACAGGAAGAAGCAGGTCTTGATGAACAACCAGAAGAAGCCCGAACCCGCGATGAACCAGGTGTCCGGCACGTAGCCCTGCAACGGCGACAGCCAGCCGCCAAAGAACAGCACCGCGCACAGCGCCGAGATCAGGATCATGTTGGCGTATTCAGGCAGCGCAAACAGGGTGGCAAACGCCGCGCCGGAATACTCGACGTGGAAGCCGGCGACGATCTCCGATTCACCCTCGGCAACGTCGAAGGGCGCACGGTTGGTCTCGGCCAGGCCAGAGATGAAGTAGACGACGAACAGCGGGAACAGCCAGAACCAGTTCCAGCTGAGGAAGCCACCCTGCTGGGCACGGACGATATCGCCGAGGTTCAGGCTGCCGGCCGCCATCAGCACGCCGACCAGCGCAAAGCCCATGGCAATCTCGTAGGCCACCATCTGCGCGGCCGAGCGCATGGCCCCCAGGAACGCATACTTCGAATTGCTGGCCCAGCCCGCAATGATCACACCGTAGACGCCCAGCGAGGTCAGCGCGAGTATGTAGAGCAAGCCGGCATTGATGTCGGCGAGGACAAATTCCGGCGAAAACGGCATCACCGCCCAGGACGCCAGCGCCGGGATGATGACAATCAGCGGTGCCATCAGGAACAGGCCGCGCGACGCTGCCGCCGGGATGATGATTTCCTTCAGCAGCAGCTTGACCACGTCGGCAAACGGCTGGGCAATGCCACGGAAGATGCGCAGCCCGAAGAACGTGACCCGGTTCGGGCCAATCCGCAGTTGCATGTAACCGATGACCTTGCGCTCGGCCAGGGTCAGGAAGGCCACGGAGATGATCACCGCCATCATCACGCCGACGATCTGGGCAAACTTGATCACTACCGGCTGCAGATCAGCTGGGACCAGGTTCCACAGGTTGAGCAATGCATCCACGCTCAGCCCCCTGCCGCCTTCGTGGCCTGCAAGGCAGGCGCACGACGCACGATGGCATCAACGTCATAGATGCTGACGCTCAGTGTTTCTCCCCCGTCCTTCCTCTCTACGGTGTGCTGGCCACAGTAGTGATCAGCGACACGCGGCTCACCCACTTGCTGGCGAACTTCCGCGAGGACCTCTTCGGAACTCTGGTAGTCAAATCCCTCCAGCCCCAGCAGGTTGCCGAGGACACGCAGGACCTTCCAGCCCGGACGCGCTTCACCCAGCGGCGTGGCACAGCCGCGGAAGCTCTGCCAGCGACCCTCGGCGTTGACATAGGTGCCGGAGGTCTCGGCAAAACTGCCGATGGGCAGCACGATGTCCGCCAACTCACCGACCTTGCCACCACCAAAGGGAGTGATCGCCACCAGGAACTCGAGCTTGCCCAATGCGGCTGCGGCCTCGGCACGCAGATCCGACTCGGGCTCGATGCCGCCAAATAGCACGCCGGCTTTCAGTCCACTGGAGAACATGTTGTGGGCGTCCTGGCCGGGCGCGGCCGTAGGCTTGCCGCCTGCCAGGCGATGCGGCAGCGCACCCGCAAGCGCTGCTCCTGCAGCGTTGGCGCCCTCCGTCAGGTAGCCGAGCTTTGCGCCGGTGGCCGCAGCCAGGGCTGCTGCCAGCGCGCGTAAGTCAGCGTACTGGCTATGCCGGAGTGCCTCGGCGCCCAGCAAGATCCAGCGCTGGGTGCCAGATAGCAGAGACTGTGCCGCCGCATGGTGCCTGGGCTCAGCCGGGGCGGAGGCCAGGATCGCACTCAGTCCGCCAGGCAGGGCTGACGTGGCAGCTTCACTGACTGCACGCAAGATGCCCGCGAGTTCATCGACCCAACGATCAGCCTTTGCCACCAGCTCGCCCGCCACCGGGAAGTGGCATTCCTGGTTTTGTGAAGACAGCAGGCTGACGCGTGCACCATTAGCGATCGCCGCCTTGCGCACACGGTGCGCCAGCATCGGCGCCTCCTGGCGCAGCTGGCAGCCGATAAGCAACATGGCATCAAGCGACTCGATGTCCTGCAGCGAAATTCCCAGGCCCAGGAAGGCGGGGTCATGCTGCTGGTCACGGAAGTCGGTCTGGCGCAGGCGATGGTCAACATGGCTTGAGCCCAGGCCACGGGCAATGCGCGCCAGCAAGTAATGTTCTTCGGTCGTGGCCCCTGGCGATGACAGGAAACCCGTGCTGGCGCCGGCCTGCTTGAGGCCCTGGGCCACGGCATCCAGTGCCTGCTCCCAGGTCGCCGGTCGCAACTGGCCTTCGCTGCGCACCATTGGAGTCTCGAGCCTGTCCTCGGCATAGACGCCTTCGTAGGAAAAGCGGTCGCGGTCAGCAATCCAGGTCTCGTTGATCTCGTCATTCTGCCGCGGCACCACCCGCAGCAGGCGCCCCCGCAGCACGTGGCCGTACAGGTTGCTGCCCACGGCATCGTGCGGCGACACCAGTGCGTGTTCGGTCATTTCCCAGGACCGCGCGCGATGCCGGAATGGCTTGGAGTTGAGTGCCCCGACCGGGCACAGGTCGATGACGTTACCCGAGAGTTCGTGGTTAACGCTGCGCTCGATCCAGGTGCCGATCTCCATGTTCTCGCCACGGCCGGTCGTGCCCAGCTCCTGCAGGCCGGCAATCTCGCTGGTGAAGCGCACACAGCGCGTGCAGTGAATGCAGCGGGTCATGTCGGTGGAGATCAGCGGGCCGAGGTTCTTGTCCTTGACCACGCGCTTGCGCTCGTCAAACCGTGACGAGGCACTGCCATAGCCCAGCGCCAGGTCCTGCAGCTCGCACTCGCCACCCTGGTCGCAAATCGGGCAATCCAGCGGATGGTTGATCAGCAGAAACTCCATCGTCGCCTTCTGCGCGGCAATCGCTCGCGGTGAGCGCGTGAAGATCTTCATCCCCTCCGCCACCGGCGTGGCACAGGCCGGCAAGGGCTTCGGCGCCTTCTCCACCTCCACCAGGCACATGCGGCAATTGGCCGCGATGGACAGCTTCTCGTGATAGCAGAAGCGCGGCACATAGCGATCCACGGCGTCGGTCGCGTGAATGATCATCTGGCCCTTGCGCGCCTGGACCGGCTTGCCGTCAATCTCGATGTTGACCAGGTCTACGCTCATCAGGCGGCGCTCCGCGCGGCGGATTCGACCATGCTGCGGCCGCCATTGGCGATCATGTACTCAAACTCGTGGCGGTAATGCTTGATGAAGCTCTGCACCGGCCAGGCGGCTGCATCGCCCAGCGCGCAGATCGTATGGCCCTCGATCTGGTTGGCCACATTGACCAGCAAGTCGCAGTCCTCAGGCCGACCGCGGCCCTCCATGATGCGCACCACCAGCCGATTCAACCAGCCCGTGCCCTCGCGGCAGGGCGTGCACTGGCCACAGGATTCAGCCTTGTAGAAGCGCGTCAGGCGCTCGAGCACGCGCACCATGCAGGTGGTCTCGTCCATGACGATGACGGCGGCGGAACCAACCGCCGAGCCTGCCTTGCGCAGCGAGTCATAGTCCATGGGGCAATCAATAATCTGGTCGGCCGGCAGCACCGGCACGGATGAACCGCCGGGTATGACGGCCTTGAGCTTCCTGCCACCGCGCATGCCGCCGCAGATCTCCAGCAGGTCACGAAACGGCACACCGAGGGGTAATTCATAGTTGCCGGGCTTGTTGACATGGCCCGACACCGAGAAAATCACCGTGCCGCCGGAATTCGGCACGCCCAGTTCAGCAAACCACTTGGCGCCCTTGCGCATGATCGCGGGCACGCTGGCAAAGCTCTGCGTATTGTTGATGGTGGTCGGCTTGCCATACAGGCCATAGTTCGCAGGAAATGGCGGCTTGAAGCGCGGCTTGCCTTGCTTGCCCTCCAGCGATTCCAGCAAGGCCGTTTCCTCGCCGCAGATATAGGCCCCCGCGCCGGCAAAGGCATGCAGGTCAAAATCCACGCCTGATCCCAGGATGTCCTTGCCCAGGAGTCCTGCGGCATAGGCCTCCTTCAGGGCCGCCTCGAAGCGTGGAAAGGGCTCGGCCAGGAACTCGCCACGGATGTAGTTGTAGCCCACGGTCGCGTTCATCGCGTAACCACCGATGGCCATGCCCTCAATCACCGCATGGGGATTGAAACGCAGGATGTCGCGGTCATGGCAGGTGCCTGGCTCGCTCTCATCCGAGTTGCACACGGCGTATTTCTGGCCTGGCGCATTGCGCGGCATGAAGCTCCACTTCACCCCGGTCGGGAAGCCCGCGCCGCCGCGCCCACGCAGCCCGGAAGCCTTGACTTCGTCGATGACCGCTTCCCGGGTCACCTTCTCGCGCAGGATCTTTTCCCAGGCCTGGTATCCGCCAAACTTGCGGTATACCTCAAGCGTCCAGCTGCGTTCGTGTGCCAGTGGCTCGAATATCACCTGGTTCATCGAATGCGCCATCGCGTCACTCCGCACGATCGAGCGCCTTGATCGCCTTCTCCGGCGTCAGGTTCTCGTGGTAAACGTGGTCGACCATCATCATCGGCGCGTTATTGCAGGCGGCCAGGCATTCCTCCTCGCGCTTGAGGAAGAACTTTCCATCGGGCGTGCTCTCGCCAGTCTTGATGCCCAGGTGCTTCTCGACGGCGGCCACGATTTCATCCGAACCGCACAGCATGCAGCTGACGTTGGTGCACACCGAGACGTGGATGCGACCGACCGGTCTGGTCTCGAACATCGAATAGAAGCTGGCCACTTCATAGACCTGGATCGGCGTCAGCCCGATGTAGTGGGCGACGGCATCCATCAACTCGGTGGTGAGGTATCCCTGGTTCTGGTGCTGCGCCGCGCGTAGCGCAGCGATGACCGCCGAACGACGCTGATCGGGCGGAAACTTCGCCACCCATTCGTCAATCTCGTGGCGGGTATGTTCACTGAGCACAGTGCTGGCAGTGGTCTCGCTCACCGGTCAATCTCCCCGAATACGATGTCCATCGTGCCGATGACCGACACGACGTCGGCCAGCATGTGACCCTTCACCAGTTCATCCATGGCGGACAGGTGTGCAAAGCCAGGCGCGCGACACTTGAGGCGATAGGGCTTGTTGGCGCCATCAGACACCAGCCACACGCCAAACTCTCCCTTGGGGGCCTCGACGGCAGCGTAGGTCTCACCTTCGGGTACGCAATAGCCTTCCGTGAATAGCTTGAAGTGGTGAATCAGCGATTCCATGTCGCCCTTCATCTCGGTCCGGCTCGGCGGCGCGACCTTGTGGTCCCCGATCATGACCGGACCCGGATTGGCACGCAGCCAGGTGACACATTGCTGGATGATGCGGTTGGCCTGGCGCATCTCCTCGATGCGACACAGGTAACGGTCGTAGCAATCGCCATTGACCCCCACCGGTATGTCGAATTCAACGTTGTGATACGCGGCGTAGGGCTGCTTCCGGCGCAGGTCCCACTCGATGCCGGAACCGCGCAACATCGGCCCGGAAAATCCCAGCTGCATGGCACGTTCCGGCGTGACCACGCCGATATTCACCGTGCGCTGCTTCCAGATACGATTCTCGGTCAGCAGCGTCTCGTACTCATCCACTGCCTTGGGAAAGCGCTCGGTAAACGCCTCGATGAAATCAAGCAAGGTTCCGGAACGCGCCTCGTTGAGGCGCGCAACATCTTTCTCTCCGCGCCAGCGTGAGGCCTGGTAACGGGGCATGGTGTCCGGCAGGTCCCGGTACACGCCGCCAGGCCGGTAGTAGGTGGCATGCATACGCGTGCCCGAGACTGCCTCGTAGCAGTCCATCAGGTCCTCGCGCTCGCGGAAAGCGTAAAGGAATACGGTCATCGCCCCGATGTCGAGGCCGTGCGAGCCAATCCACAGCAAGTGGTTCAGGATGCGGGTGATCTCGTCAAACATGGTGCGGATGTACAGCGCACGCAGTGGCGGCTCCACGCCCAGCAGCTTCTCGATCGCCAGCACATAGGCATGCTCGTTGCACATCATCGACATGTAGTCGAGCCGGTCCATGTAGCCAATTGAATGATTGAAGGGCTTGGACTCGGCGAGCTTCTCGGTGGCACGGTGCAACAGGCCGATGTGCGGATCAGCCTTCTGGATGACTTCGCCGTCCATCTCCAGGACCAGGCGCAACACGCCGTGCGCGGCGGGGTGTTGTGGCCCGAAGTTAAGGGTGAAATTCTGGATCTCAGACATGGTCGGCGTCCTTGCGGATCACCTTGGGGACCACGGTGCGCGGCGTGATGCTGACGGGCTCATAGATCACCCGCCCCTGCTCTGGGTCGTAGCGCACCTCGACATTGCCAATCAGCGGGAAGTCCTTGCGGAACGGATGCCCAATGAAACCGTAGTCCGTCAGGATGCGGCGCAGGTCGGGGTGACCCAGGAACAGGATACCGAACAGGTCGAAGGCCTCGCGTTCGTACCAGTTGGCCGAGTTCCAGATCTCCACCACGGAATCGAGCATCGGCGGATCAGCATCGTCGCAGGGGCAATGCAGGCGCAGACGGACGTTGTTGGCAATGGACAGCAAGTGATAGGCCACCGAAAAACGTGGCCGCGCTTCCCGGGTCAGTGAACTGCCACGCTCGACGCCGCGGCTGAACCCGGTACGGGTCGCCGAATCGGTGCGCCACTCCGCTTCGCCATGGTGCAGGTAGTCAATGCCGGAAAGGTCAATGAGCATCTCGAACTGCAGCCCAGCAGTGTCGCGCAACGCCAGGCAGGCGCCCGTCAGTTCTTTGGGCGCGACCTCGTAGGTCAACTCGCCGGCGACGGCCGCAAGTCGCTTGACCCGGGTTCCCAGCTTGGCCTCGATGGCCTGCGCCATTTTTTCAATCCTGGTCATTCAGCCTCAACGAGCAATGGTGCTGGTGCGACGAATCTTGTCCTGCAATTGCAGGATTCCGTAAATCAGCGCCTCGGCCGTCGGCGGACAGCCCGGCACATACACATCCACGGGCACGACGCGGTCGCATCCGCGCACCACGGCATAGGAGTAGTGGTAGTAACCGCCACCATTGGCGCAGGAGCCCATGGAGATCACCCAGCGCGGCTCTGACATCTGGTCATAGACCTTGCGCAGTGCAGGCGCCATCTTGTTGACCAGGGTCCCGGCGACGATCATGACGTCAGACTGGCGCGGGCTCGGGCGGAAGACCACGCCGAACCGGTCAAGGTCGTAGCGTGAGGCACCCGCCTGCATCATTTCGACGGCACAGCAGGCCAGGCCGAACGTCATCGGCCACAGTGAACCGGTACGCGCCCAGTTCATCAGGCCGTCGATGGACGTGGTCATGAAGCCGCGCCCTTCAATCGCCGGCGCCTCTGCGGTCAATCCCATTCCAGTGCCCCCTTCTTCCATTCGTAGATGAACCCGGCAATCAGCACAGTCAGGAACACCGCCATGGACAGGAGGCCGAATCCGCCAATCGCGTCGAGCGAAATGGCCCAGGGAAACAGGAAGGCAATCTCCAGGTCGAAAATGATGAACAGGATGGCGACAAGGTAATAACGCACATCGAACTTCATGCGTGCGTCTTCAAAGGCCTCGAAACCGCACTCATAGGGTGAGAGCTTCTCGGCATCGGGCCGACGGGGTCCCAGCAGGAACCCGAGCGCCAGTAGCACGACGCTGAACGCGCCGGCCACTCCAAGGAAAATCAGTACCGGTAGGTAGTTTTGCAGCATTCCCGCCGACCAAAGCGGGCTGTCGTGCCGCCCGCGCAAAGCGTTTTGCATTGTAACCGCGCGACTCGGGCCTTGTAACCCCGCACGCCCAGGCACTTTGCCAGAGCCCACAAAAAACGGGGCCAGCTTTGGCCCCGTTACAGACTACGGAAATCACGGATGGTGCCGACGGTCGGACTCGAACCGACACGAGTTTCCCCACTAACCCCTCAAGCTAGCGCGTCTACCAATTCCGCCACGTCGGCCGTGATTTCGTGAAACCCCAACTACTCGCTGACCGGCGGCTCGACCGGAGTGGTCGACTGCGGCGGCAGCTCTGGCAATGCATCGCCGTCCAGGGCCGCGGGCGCGGCAGGCAGCTCGGCAGGCATGGCCGTATCCACCAGGCTGCTGGGTTTATCCACCAGCGGGCGCGTTCCAAAATACGCCAGTGTCAGGCTGGTCATGAAGAACAGCGTTGCCAGCACGGCCGTCAGCTTGGAAAAGAACGTTGCTGAACCGCGCGCGCCGAAAACGGTGCCCGAGGCGCCTGAACCGAAGCCCGCGCCCGCATCGGCACCCTTGCCGCGCTGCAGAAGCACCAGGCCCACGATGGACAGGCACAACACGCCGTGAAGTACGGTTACAAATGTATGAAACATCGATTTCTATTCCCGCATGGCAGCGCTGCGATCAGCGCGCTGCCGCCTTGCAAATCCTGTGAAACTCCTCGCCCTTCAGCGACGCTCCGCCGACCAGGCCACCATCTACGTCGGGCATTGCGAACAGCTCCGCCGCATTTGAGGCCTTCACACTGCCTCCATAGAGGATGCGAAGGGAGGCGGCGATTGTAGCATCCTTGCCGGAAATTCGCCCCCGGATCAACGCATGAACGCCCTGCGCTTGTTCCGGGCTGGCGGTGCGCCCGGTACCGATGGCCCAGACCGGCTCATAGGCCACAACGGCTGCCGCCAGGCCGGCGGCCCCCGTCACGTCAAGCACCGCGTCAAGCTGGCGGCACACCACTGCCTCAGTGTGCCCGGCCTCGTGTTCCTCCAGGGTTTCGCCCACGCAGAGGATGGGCAGGAGCCCGTGGCGTTGTGCGGCCACGAACTTGCGGGCCACCAGCATATCGGTGTCGCCATACAGGGCACGGCGCTCTGAATGCCCCACGATGACGTAACGGCATCCGACATCGGCCAGCATGGCCCCTGACACTTCACCCGTGTGGGCGCCCACGTCCTCGGCGCACAGGTCCTGTGCGCCCATGCCCAGGCCGCTACCCTCGAGACGACGAGCAACCTCGGATAGGTAGGGAAATGGCGGAAAGACCGCCATCTCGGTGGAGAGCGGATCGGCCGCCAGGAGGGCGTCGAGCAATTGCCCGATGTCGGCACGATTTCCGTGCATCTTCCAGTTACCGGCGACCAGTGGCCTGCGCATGACTCAAGGCTCCCGAAAAGGGGCGGCAAGAATACGCGCGGTACCGCCCCGGGGCAACGCCCCTGGCCAGGCTATTCCGCCGCAGCCTGCCGGACGATCTCGGCGATTTCCGCCGCCAGCTTCTCGACCTCCGCTGCATTCTCGCCCTCGACCATGACGCGAATGACAGGTTCGGTGCCAGAAGCCCGCAGCACGATGCGTCCACGCGTCCCCAGTTTCTTCTCCGCTGCAGCTACCGCAGAGGCCACGCGCGGGTGTGAAGCTGCATCGAATCGGCGCGCGACCTTGACGTTGATCATGTGCTGGGGAAACCGCGGCATGCCCGCCACCAGCTCGGCCAGGCTCTTGCCCGACTCCTTCATCACTGCCAGGACCTGCAGGGCCGCGACCAGCCCGTCGCCTGTCGTGGCCTTGTCCAGGCACAGCAAGTGACCGGAGGTTTCTCCACCAAGCATGCCGCCATGCTCACGCAGCATCTGCAGGACGTAGCGATCGCCGACCGCCGCGCGGTGGAATTCAATCCCCGCTTCGCGCAATGCCACTTCCAGGCCGAGGTTACTCATGGTCGTTCCCACCACCGGGCCGGTCAGCTGTCCCGCCGCCTTGCGGGCACAGGCCAGCACATACATGAGCTGGTCACCGTCCACTGCCCGCCCCAGGTGATCCACCATGACCAGCCGATCGCCATCGCCATCCAGCGCCACGCCGGCATGGGCGCGCACGCCCGCCACCGTCAGCTTGAGCAACTCCGGCTGGGTCGATCCACATCCATCATTGATGTTGCGTCCATTAGGCGAGCAACCGATCGGAATGATCTCGGCGCCCAGGTCGGCCAATACACGCGGCGCCACCTTGTAGGCCGCGCCGTTGGCACAATCGATCACCAACTTCATGCCCTCGAGATTCATGCCCGCAGGCAAGGTCGAGGCGCAGAATTCCTGGTAGAACACGCGCTCCTTGTCGACCCGGCGTGCGCGGCCCAGGGCCTGCGATTCAAGCGTGACTGAAGGCTGGCCTAATTCGTCTTCGATCTGCACTTCCAGCGCGTCAGCCAGCTTGCCACCGGTGCCGTCGAAGAACTTGATGCCGTTGTCCTCAAAGTGGTTATGCGACGCACTGATAACAACGCCGAAATCGCATTCGAGCCGCTGGACCATGTAGGCGATGCCCGGTGTGGGCAACGGCCCGGCGAGCAGCACGTCAACTCCAGAGGCGACGAAGCCGGCCTCAAGGGCAGACTCGAACATGTAGCCCGACAAGCGCGTGTCCTTGCCGACCAGCACGCTGCCGCCCTTGGGCGCCAGCACCCGCGCGGCGGCGCCGGCAAGGCGCAGGGCAAATTCAGCGGTCATCGGCACAGTGCCCACCCTGCCGCGAATGCCATCGGTGCCGAAGTACTGCCTTGCCATCATGACCTTCCTGAAGCAGCCCGCAGGGCCGCTGCTACCTTGATCGCATCCACGGTTGCCGCGACATCATGCGCGCGCACTATTGCCACGCCACTCATCACTGCCAGGGCCGCCAGCGCCGTGCTGCCGGCAAGGCGTTCGCCCACGGCTCGACCAGTCAATTGACCGATCATGCTCTTGCGGGAGAATCCTGCAAGCAACGCAATTCCCGGCATCGCCAGTGACGACAGCCCTGCCAGCAGAGCGACATTGTGCTCCAGTGACTTGCCAAAACCGAAGCCCGGATCAATGACGATGCGCTCGCACTCCATCCCAGCACCCTGGCAGGCCTTCACGCGTTGAGCCAGGAATTCGCCAACCTCAGCCACCACGTCCCTGTAGTCAGGTGCCGCCTGCATGGTACGAGGCTTGCCCTGCATATGCATCAAACAGACTGCGGCCTGACTGGCCATGACGACTTCGATGGCCCCGGGCACCCGCAGTGCCATCACATCGTTGACCATGGACGCGCCGGCCGCCAGCGCGGCACGCATGACTTCTGGCTTCGAGGTATCCACCGAGACGATAACATCCAGCATGCCAGCCACACGCTCGACAACCGGGATCACCCGATCGAGTTCTTCTGCGACAGTGACGTCCTGCGCGCCAGGCCGGGTGGACTCGCCACCGACATCAATGATTGCGGCGCCCTCCGCGACCATGGCTTGCGCCCGCGAATAGGCCGCAACCACGCTGGCGTGCTGTCCGCCATCCGAAAATGAGTCCGGCGTGACATTGAGGATGCCCATCACCTGCGGTGTCGACAGGTCCAGGCGACGAGTTCCGCAGCGAAGATACATCAGGGAATTGTTGGCGACAGCTACTGACATGGGCAAGGGCCGGCAGTGTCTACTGTCGGCCCTTGCTGGCAGGCATTTCAGGTCTGGCTGGCGGCGGGCCCGATCACCGGTTCATCCGGCGCCGGGTTGGCCCGCTTGCCGCCCGATGGTCCCGACTCGTCCCAACCCTCAGGGGGTGACGGTACGCGTCCGGCCATGATCTCCCGGATCTGGGTCTCACCAATGGTCTCGTACTTCAGCAACGCAGCGGCCATCAACTCGAGCTTGTCGCGCTGCTCGGTAACCAGGCGCCGGGCGCGTTCGTAGTTGGTGTCGATGGTCCTGCGAATCTCCGCATCAATGGCATCGCGAAGCTTGTCACCGACCTGCTTATGCTGGGTCACTGAGCGGCCCAGGAACACCTCGCCATCGTCCTCCGCGTAGGTGAGCGGGCCAAGCGCCTCGGACAGGCCCCACTTGGTGACCATATTGCGCGCCAGTTCCGTCGCCCGCTCGATGTCGTTGGAAGCGCCCGTGGTGACGGCGTCAGCCCCAAACACCAGTTCCTCCGCAACGCGTCCACCAAACAGCGTGGCAATGCGACTTTGCAGCTGCAGGCGGCTGGTACTGAGGCGATCAGCCTCGGGCAGGAACATGGTCACGCCCAATGCGCGCCCCCGCGGAATGATGGTGACCTTGTAGACCGGGTCATGCTCGGGAACGCTGAGGCCGACAATTGCATGGCCTGCCTCGTGGTAGGCGGTAAGGCGCTTTTCCTTCTCCGACATCACCAGCGAGCGACGCTCGCTGCCCATCATGATCTTGTCCTTGGCGCGCTCGAACTCTTCCATCGTCACGTTGCGCTTGTCAGAACGCGCAGCGAACAATGCCGCCTCATTGACCAGGTTCATCAGGTCGGCACCGGAGAAGCCAGGCGTCCCGCGGGCGATGACCGAGGCATTGACGTCATCGGCAACCGGTACCTTGCGCATGTGAACTTTAAGGATGTGTTCGCGGCCACGTACATCAGGCAGCGGCACTACGACCTGACGGTCAAAACGGCCAGGGCGCAGCAGCGCCGGGTCGAGCACATCTGGACGATTGGTCGCAGCGATGACAATGACGCCCTCGTTACCCTCAAAACCGTCCATTTCCACCAGCAACTGGTTCAGTGTCTGCTCACGCTCGTCGTGGCCGCCGCCCAGGCCGGCACCACGATGGCGCCCTACGGCGTCAATCTCGTCAATAAAGATGATGCAGGGCGCATGTTTCTTGGCCTGCTCGAACATGTCACGTACACGCGAGGCACCGACGCCGACGAACATCTCGACGAAATCGGATCCCGAAATGGTGAAGAACGGCACCTTGGCCTCGCCGGCAATGGCGCGGGCCAGCAGGGTCTTGCCGGTGCCGGGTGAACCCACCATCAGCACGCCCTTGGGAATCTTGCCGCCCAGCTTCTGGAATTTGGACGGGTCCTTGAGGAAATCGACGATCTCGACCACCTCTTCCTTGGCCTCGTCCACACCGGCGACGTCGGCAAAGGTCACATTGACCTGGTCCTCGGATAGCAGGCGGGCACGGCTCTTGCCAAAAGACATCGCGCCGCGACCACCGGCTCCACCGCCCTGCATCTGGCGCATGAAGTAAATCCATACGCCGATAAGCAGCAGGATCGGGAACGACGACACGAACAATTGCAGCAGGAATCCCTGACGTTCCGGCGGCGCAGCATCGAAGGTAATGTTTTCCTTCTGTAGCAGGCCGATCAGCGCCGAGTTGTCAGTCTCCGGGTTGTAGGTGACATAGGCATCACCACTGGCGCGCAGGCCCGTGATCATGTCGCCCTTGAAGGTCGCCGAGCGGATGGTGTTGGATTCCACCTCGCTCAGGAACTGCGAATACGCCAGCGGCTGTGGCGCCCCGGCCCGCGGCCCAAAGTTGGAGAACACCGCCAACAAGATGATGGCGACAATTACCCAAAGGACAATATTCCTGGTCAGGTCGTTCAATTAGCCACTCCTGGCTTGCGCAGCGCAGCCCACACAGATGTTGGACCACAAACTTCGAGGGGAATTCGACATTACACCGACCGGCGGCCCCTCGCCACCAGATAGGCCTCGGTACTGCGCTGCCGGGATGCCTTCGGCTTGCGCATGCGTACCACCTTGAACTCACGCCGGGCCCGTCCCAGCAACTGCTCAAAACCCGCACCCTGGAACATCTTGCTCACGAGCACACCCTCCGGATGGAGTACCTGCCCCGCAAAATCGAGCGCCAGTTCCGACAGGTAGGCCGATCGTGCCTGGTCCGAGACATCTATCCCGCTCATATTGGGGGCCATATCGGACATCACAAGGTCCACGGCCCGGCCCTCCAGCAGACCCACTAACTGGTCCAGCACGGCTTGCTCCCGGAAATCGCCCTGCAGGAAGGTCACCCCAGGCAACTCATCCATGGGCAGGATATCCATTGCGATCAGCGTGCCGCGACCGGCCAGCGCCCGGGCGGCAAACTGGCTCCAGCCGCCGGGGGCCGCCCCCAGGTCCACCGCCACCATGCCCGGCCGGAACAGGCGCTCAGCCCGGTCAATCTCCTCTAGCTTGAATGCCGCACGCGAGCGCCAGCCTTCCTGTTGGGCACGCTGCACATAGGGATCGTCAAAGTGCTCCTTGAGCCACTCCCTGCTGGACTTGCTGCGCTTAACCACCGACTCGTCACCCTTAGCCTGCCGTCACCTACGTATAATGCCCCGATGTCACTCACCGACCCACAGAAGAAGCACCTGCGTCGTCTCGGCCACGCGCTTAAACCCATCGTCATGGTGGGTCAGAAGGGACTGACCGACAATGTCGCCACCGAGCTTGAGCGAGCCTTGTTCGACCATGAACTGGTCAAGGTTCGTGCGCGAGTGGGTGATCGCGAGGCGCGGACTTCCGTTTTGGACCTGCTCGCTGATCGAACCAAATCAGAACTCGTTTATCAAATTGGCAATGTCGGATTATTTTATAAGAAAAACAAAGAGTTAAACAAGATACTTATTCCAGATTCTTGATATCTATTCGAATTTAACAGAAAGAATTTCATAGCTGCGGATTCCGCCGGGAGCCGCAACATCCACTTCGTCCCCTACCATCTTTCCCACCAGCGCTCGCGCAATGGGTGAGTTGATCGAGATCAGGCCCTTCTTGATGTCGGCCTCGTCGTCACCAACGATCTGGTAGCGCACAGCAGCGCCTTTCTCGTCCTCCAGGTCCACCCAGGTGCCAAATACCACCTTGCCGGTATCGGGCAATGTCGAGGGATCAATGACCTGGGCATTCGACAGGCGAAACTCGATTTCCTTGATGCGTCCTTCGATGAAGCCCTGCTGTTCACGCGCAGCGTGGTACTCAGCGTTTTCCGACAAGTCACCGTGGGAACGCGCATCGGCAATCGCGCGGATCACGCGTGGGCGATCCTCGGACTTGAGCCGCTTCAGCTCGACCCGCAGCATCTCGGCGCCGCGCAGGGTGATCGGTGATCTCATGACAACTCCGTGACTTCCATGTGCAGGTCGGCCAGGCGATTGACGTCCAGGTCCTCGAGGTGGTCCAGCGCCTCACAAGTAGCGCGGGCCGCCGCAACGGTGGTGTAGTAGGTGATCCTGCGCAATACCGCTTCGCGGCGGATCGAGCGCGATTCCTTGATCGCCTGCTTGCCCTCGGTGGTATTGATGATCAGGTCGAATTCATCGTTCTTGATCATGTCGACGATGTTCGGGCGTCCCTCTCGGACCTTGAGCGCCACCCGGCACGGAAGCCCGGCGGCTTCCAGCGCCGCTGCCGTGCCTGATGTCGCCACCAGCTCAAATCCACGGGTGTGCAGGCGCTGGCCTAGATCTACCGCGCCTTCCTTGTCGCGGTCGCGCACCGAGATCAGGCACACGCCTCGCGTGGGTAAACGCACACCGCAGGCGGACTGCGACTTGGCATAGGCCTCGCCAAAGGTCCGCCCGGTGCCCATGACCTCGCCGGTCGATTTCATCTCCGGGCCCAGGATCGGGTCTGACTCCGGGAACTTGTTGAACGGGAAGACTGCTTCCTTGACCGAAAAATGCTTTGGCAGGCGCTCACGGGTCACGCCCTGCTCCGCCAGGCTGCGCCCGGCCATGACCCGGGCCGCGATCTTGGCCAGCGGCACGCCAATGGCCTTCGACACGAATGGCACGGTGCGGGAAGCGCGTGGATTGACTTCCAGCACATAGACCACGCCGTTCTGAATGGCGAACTGCACATTCATCAGGCCGATCACCTTGAGGGCATGTGCCATCTTGACGGTCTGTGCGCGAAGTTCATCCTGGGTCGCCCGGCTCAGTGTGGCGGGCGGCAGTGAACAACTGGAATCGCCAGAATGGACGCCGGCCTGTTCCACATGCTCCATGATGCCGCCAATCAACACGTTTTCGCCGTCGCAGATGGCGTCGACATCAACTTCGATGGCCAGGTCGAGGAAGCGATCCAGCAGCACCGGACTGTCATGGGAGACCTGGACCGCCTCGCGCATATAGGTGCGCAGGTCCTCCTCGGCGTAGACAACATCCATGGCGCGACCACCCAGCACGTAGGAAGGGCGAACGACCAGCGGGTAGCCCACCTCACGAGCCAGCTCTATGGCCCTATCCTCAGTGCGCGCAGTGGCATTGGCCGGTTGGCGCAATCCAATCTGTGTCAGTAACTGCTGAAAGCGCTCACGGTCTTCCGCAACGTCGATCGAATCCGGGCTGGTGCCGATGATCGGTGCGCCAGCGGCCTCCAGCAGCCGCGCCAGCTTCAGCGGCGTCTGGCCACCGTACTGGACGATGACACCCTCTGGCTTCTCGAGGTCGATGATTTCCATCACGTCTTCGAAGGTCAGCGGCTCGAAATACAGGCGGTCGGAGGTATCGTAGTCCGTGGACACGGTCTCCGGGTTGCAGTTGACCATGATGGTCTCGAAGCCATCCTCACGTAGCGCCAGCGCTGCGTGCACGCAGCAGTAGTCAAACTCGATGCCTTGGCCGATGCGGTTGGGACCGCCGCCCAGGATCATGATCTTGCGCCGGTCGGTGACTGCTGCCTCACATTCCTCTTCGTAGCTCGAATAGAGGTAGGCGGTGGAGGTGGAAAACTCCGCCGCGCAGGTATCCACCCGCTTGAACACCGGCCGTACACCCAGTTCAATGCGCAGCGCGCGAATGTCAGATTCCTGCACCGCACTGGCACGGGCAATCGCCGCGTCAGAAAAGCCCTTGCGCTTGAGCGCGCGCAGGCGCTCCTCAGTCAGGCCAGTCACACCCTCGACCTTCATCCGCGCTTCCTCAACGACCAGATCCTCGATCTGTGCCAGGAACCAGGGATCAATGGCAGATTCGGCAAATACTCGTTGCGGGCTCCAGCCGGCACGGAAAGCGTCCGCAACGTAGCGGATGCGGTTCGCCCCGGGATGACGAAGCTCCTCCGCTAGGCGCTGGTCCGCTTCCTCATCCAGCGGCAAGGTCAGCAGGGGCGTCAGGCCGTCACAACCTGTCTCCAGGCTGCGCATCGCCTTCTGGAAGGACTCCTGAAAGGTGCGCCCCATCGCCATGGCCTCGCCCACCGACTTCATCTGCGTGGTCAGGCGATCATTGCAGCCGGGAAACTTCTCAAAGGTAAAGCGCGGGATCTTGGTGACCACGTAGTCGATCGCTGGCTCAAACGATGCGGGCGTGGCGCCGCCGGTGATTTCGTTCCTGAGCTCGTCCAGCGTGTAGCCGACCGCCAGCTTGGCGGCCACCTTGGCAATGGGAAAACCCGTCGCCTTGGAAGCCAGCGCCGAGGAGCGCGACACCCGCGGGTTCATCTCAATGACCAGCAGCCGGCCGTCCGCCGGGTTGACGGCGAACTGAACGTTTGACCCACCGCATTCAACGCCGATACGCCGCAGCACCGCAATCGATGCATCGCGCATGCGCTGGTATTCCTTGTCGGTCAGCGTCTGCGTGGGTGCAACGGTGATGGAATCCCCGGTATGCACACCCATCGGGTCAAGGTTCTCAATGGCACAGACGATGATGCAGTTGTCCTGCGTGTCCCGCACCACCTCCATCTCGTATTCTTTCCAGCCGAGCACTGATTCCTCGATCAGCACCTCGCTGGTCGGCGAGGCATCCAGCCCGCGGCTGACGATGGCCTCGAATTCCTCGCGGTTAAACGCGATGCCACTGCCCGAACCGCCCAGGGTAAATGACGGGCGGATGACCGTGGGGTAGCCCACTTCGGCCTGAACCGCCAGCGCCTCGTCGAGCGTATGTGCGATATAGGAGCGCGGGCACTCCAGTCCGATTTCGCGCATGGCGTCGCGAAACAATTCGCGATCCTCGGCCGTGTCTATGGCCTCGCGCGAAGCCGCAATCATCTCGACCCCAAATTTCTCGAGCACGCCTTCACGCACCAGGTCGAGTGCCGTGTTGAGTGCAGTCTGTCCGCCCATGGTGGGCAGCAGGACATCGGGTCGTTCCTTCTCGATGATGCGCGCGACCGTGCGCCACTCAACCGGCTCGATGTACACCACATCGGCCGTATCGGGATCAGTCATGATCGTCGCCGGGTTCGAGTTCACCAGGATGACCCGGTAGCCCTCCTCGCGCAGCGCCTTGCAAGCCTGCGCGCCCGAATAGTCAAATTCACAGGCCTGGCCGATGATGATCGGCCCGGCGCCGAGCACCAGGATGCTCTCGATGTCAGTGCGCTTGGGCATGCTCAGCCTGCCTCTTCAGCAGTGGCACGGGAGCGCAGTATGTGCTGCAGGCGGCGCACCATCAGCAGCACAAACTGTTCGAACAGCAGCACCACGTCATGGGGTCCGGGGCTCGCTTCCGGGTGTCCCTGGAAGCTGAAGGCCGGGCGGTCCTTGTGGGCAATGCCCTGCAATGAGCCATCAAACAGTGAGCGATGCGTGGCCTTGAGGCTGTCGGGCAAACTGGCCTCGTCCACCGCAAATCCGTGGTTCTGGCTGGTGATGAGAACCCGCCCGCCAGCGACCTCCTGCACCGGATGATTCGCACCGTGGTGGCCAAACTTCATCTTCATGGTGCGCGCGCCGCAGGCCAGTGCCAGCAACTGGTGGCCCAGGCAGATGCCAAAAATTGGCACGTCGGTCTGCAGGATCTGGCGGATCGACTCAATAGCATAGCTGCAGGGCTCGGGATCCCCCGGCCCGTTGGACAGGAAGATGCCGTCCGGGCCCAGTGCCAGCGCATCCGCTGCACTGGTCTGCGCCGGCACCACGGTAACGCGACAACCATGATCGGCCAGCAGGCGCAGGATGTTGCGTTTGATGCCGAAGTCATAGGCCACGACATGCAGGCGCGAACCCGGTCGCAGCACCCGCCCGTTGCCCGGTCGCATGACTCCGGCATTCCACTGGTAGGTCTCACGCACGCTGACCACCTTGGCCAGGTCCATGCCCTTGAGTCCTGGAAAGTGCTTGGCCGCCTTGATGGCCAGGGCCGGCGCAGCCTTGTCGCCAGTCATGATGCAACCAGCCAGCGCACCATGCTCACGCAGGTGCCGGGTCAGGCGTCGGGTATCAATGCCGGCGATCGCCACCGTGTTGCTCTCGACCAGGAAATCTGTCAGCGAGTGGCTGGCGCGCCAGTTGGAATGCAGCAGGGGCAGGTCGCGGATGACGAGACCGGCGGCATGAACCGCGCCGGACTCCAGGTCTTCAGGCGTCGCGCCGGTATTGCCGACATGGGGATAGGTCAGGGTGACGATCTGCCTGCAATAGGACGGGTCGCTCAGGATTTCCTGATAACCCGTCATGGCGGTATTGAAGACGACCTCGCCCGTCGTGTTGCCGCGCGCCCCCACCGAGACACCACGGAACACGGTGCCGTCTGCTAGGGCAAGCACCGCTGGAGTGGCTGACACCAGTCATTTCTCCCGTCTGTGGCCACTGCACACCAGCCAAATCGGCGCGCAAGCTCATTGCCGGTGGAACCCTCTAGGCTCCTCCGGCGCAATCTCTGTCAATCAAAGGGGGCCGCAACCCGGGCGGAAATACTACAAGATCAGGGCTGCCGATTCCACGGTAACCGTTGCCGGCATCAGCTCAGCTACCGAGGACGTCCGCCATGCCATAAAGCCCCGGGGGTCGGCCGATCAGCCAGCGCGCTGCGGTCAGGGCGCCATAGGCAAAGGTCATCCGGTCGGTCGCGCGATGCGACAACTCCAAGGTCTCCCCGGCCGAAGCAAACAGCACCCGGTGGTCGCCGACGATGTCACCGGCACGAACGCTGGCAAAGCCGATGGCACCTCGGACCCGGGCACCGGTATTACCCACCCGACCATAGACACCAACGTCGTGCAGGGCCGTATCACGTGCGCCAGCCGCGATTTCGCCCAGGCGCAAGGCCGTTCCCGACGGGGCATCAACCTTGTTGCGGTGATGAGCCTCAATTACCTCGATGTCGTATTCGACAGGCAGGGCGGCGGCGGCCCGGGCCACCAGGTCAAAAAGCAGGTTGACGCCCAGCGACATGTTGGGGGCCACCAGCACCGGCAGGCTGGCACTCGCCTGGCGCAACAGCACCTGGCGGTTAGCATCGAGTCCGGTCGTGCCGACGACCAGCGGCAGGCCCGCCGCAACCACTGCGGCCAGGTTGTCGACCAGGGCCTCGGGCAGGGTGAAATCCACCACCACCGAGGCACCCGTCAATGCCCGGCCCCGGTCACCGGTGACTTCCACGGCCATCGGCCCGACTTCGGCCAGGTCGCCGGCGTCACGTCCCAGCGCGGTGCTGGTTGCCGAGGCCAGGGCCCCGCTCAGTGACATGTCACCCGATTCACGGATGGCCCGCACCAGGCAACGCCCCATGCGGCCACTGACTCCCAGCACTGCAACATTGGCCACGTCAGCTCCCGATATTGCCGAAGAACCGCTTGACGCCTTCAAGCCAGGACTGCTCGCGCGGATTATGCGGGTTCTGGTCTGCACCGAGTGAGGACTCGAACTTGCGCAGCAGATCGCGCTGTTCATCATTCAGGTCCACCGGTGTCTCAACCACGATGCGGCAGAACAGGTCTCCGGTCGCACCCCCGCGCACCGGGCGCACGCCCTTGTCACGCAGGCGGAACACCCGGCCCGACTGCGTTTCAGCCGGTACCTTGATGGTGGCATGACCCGACAGCGTGGGCACGTCAACGCTGCCACCGAGTGCGGCAGTGACGAAACTGACCGGAACTTCGCAGGACAGGTGCGCACCATCACGCTCGAAGATCGGGTGTTCGCGCACCACGATCTCGACGTAGAGATCCCCGGCCGGGCCGCCATTGCGGCCGGCCTCGCCCTCGCCCGCCAGGCGAATGCGATCCCCGGTGTCCACGCCTGCGGGAACCTTGACCGAGAGCTTCTTCTCGCTCTGCTCGCGTCCCTGGCCATGGCAGGCCTTGCAGGGATCGCTGATGACAGAACCGCGACCCTTGCAGCGTGGACAGGTCTGCTGGACGGTAAAAAAGCCCTGGCTAACGCGCACCTGGCCGGCACCGGCGCAGGTCTGGCAACTCACCGGCGCCTTGCCCGGTGCCGCGCCACTGCCCGAGCACAGCTTGCAATCGACCACAGTCTGGAAGTCGATCTCGGTCGTGGCACCAAATACGGCCTGCTCCAGGTCCAGCGACAATTCGTAGCGCAAGTCGGCGCCGCGATAGACCGCGTTGCGGCCGCCGCGGCGGCCACCGCTGAAGATGTCGCCGAATACGTCGCCAAAGATATCGCCAAAGGCATCGCCGGGATTGAAGCCAGCGCCTGCGCCGCGAGCGGCATCTAGGCCGGCGTGGCCGAACTGGTCATAAGCCGCGCGCTTTTGTGTATCGGTCAGGACTTCGTAGGCCTCCTTGGCCTCCTTGAACTGCTCCTCCGCTGACGCATCGTCGGGATTGCGATCGGGATGATGCTTCATGGCCAGGCGCCGGTACGCCTTCTTGATGGCGTCCTCGGCCGCGTTCCGCGGCACGCCCAGGACCTGGTAGTAATCGCGCTTAGACATGACACCCCACGGCAAAATTCGCCCGGCGACGTTGGTCGCCGGACGACTTGGCCTCAGTTTTCCGGCGGCAGAACCCGGGTCAGCCCGACTTGCCGTCCTTGTCCTTCACTTCCTCAAACTCGGCATCGAGCACATCATCATTGCTGGCGCCGGGCTTCGCTCCGCCGCCCTCGGCGGCCTCAGCCCCGGCCGTCTCGGCCTGGTAGGCCTTCTGCACCACCGGTGCGGCCGCCTTGGCCAGCGCCTCGGCCTTGCGCTCAATGGCTTCCTTGTCGTCACCCTTCAGCACGCCACGCAAGTCACTCAGTGCCGCCTCGATGGCGCCACGCTCGCCCGCCTCGACCTTGTCGCCGAGGTCCTTGAGGGACTTCTCGGTGGAGTGCAGCAGCGCGTCAGCACGATTGCGGGTGTCCACCAATTCGCGGAAGCGCTTGTCCTCCTCGGCATGGGCCTCGGCATCGCGCACCATGCGATTGACCTCGTCCTCGGACAGGCCACTGGAGGCCTTGATGACGATCTTCTGCTCGCGACCGCTGGCCTTGTCCTTGGCCGACACATGCAGGATGCCGTTGGCATCGATATCGAAGGTCACCTCGATCTGCGGCATGCCACGTGGCGCCGGCGGAATCTCGCTCAGGTCAAACTTGCCGAGCGACTTGTTGTCCCCGGAACGGTCACGTTCGCCCTGCAGCACATGAATGGTCACGCCAGTCTGGTTGTCATCAGCGGTCGAGAACACCTGCGTCGCCTTGGTCGGCACCGTGGTGTTCTTCTCGATCAGCTTGGTCATTACGCCGCCGAGCGTCTCGATGCCCAGTGACAGTGGCGTGACGTCCAGCAACAGCACGTCCTTGACCTCGCCCGACAGAACGCCGCCCTGGATCGCGGCGCCAATGGCCACGGCCTCGTCCGGATTGACGTCCTTGCGCGGCTCCTTGCCAAAGAAGTCCTTGACCGTCTTCTGCACCTGCGGCATGCGCGTCTGGCCGCCAACCAGGATGACCTCGTCGATCTCGCTGACCGACAAGCCAGCGTCCTTCAACGCCGTCCGGCAGGGACCGATGGTGCGCTGCACCAGGTCCTCAACCAGTGATTCCAGCTTGGCGCGAGTAAGCTTGAGCGCCAGGTGCTTGGGACCCGAGGCGTCAGCAGTAATGTAGGGCAGGTTGATTTCAGTCTGCTGGCTGGAGGACAGCTCAATCTTGGCCTTTTCGGCCGCTTCCTTCAGGCGCTGCACCGCGAGCGGATCCTTGCGCACGTCGACACCGCTTTCCTTGAGGAATTCACCGGCGATATGGTCGATCAGGTGGCGATCGAAGTCCTCGCCGCCGAGGAAGGTATCACCGTTGGTCGACAACACCTCGAACTGGCGCTCGCCATCGACATCAGCGATCTCGATGATCGAAACGTCGAAGGTGCCGCCACCGAGGTCATAGACCGCAATCTTGCGATCCTCGCCCTTCTTGTCCAGGCCATAGGCCAGTGCCGCGGCGGTCGGCTCGTTGATGATGCGCTTGACGTTGAGGCCGGCGATGCGCCCGGCATCCTTGGTGGCCTGGCGCTGGGCATCATTGAAGTAGGCAGGCACAGTGATCACGGCATCGGTCACGGCCTCGCCCAGATAATCCTCGGCGGTCTTCTTCATCTTCATCAGCACGCGCGCGGAAATCTCAGGCGGCGCCATCTTCTTGCCCTGGGCCTCAAGCCAGGCGTCGCCGTTGTCGGCGCGCACGATCTTGTAGGTTTCCAGCGGGATGTCCTTCTGCACCACGGCGTCCTCGAAGCGACGACCGATCAGGCGCTTGACCGCATGAAAGGTGTTCTGTGGATTGGTGACGGCCTGGCGCTTGGCCGGCTGCCCGACCAGCACCTCGTCATCCTTGGTGAAGGCGACGACAGAAGGCGTGGTGCGATCACCCTCGCTGTTTTCGATCACCTTCCAGGTGCCGCCTTCCATGACGGCCACGCAGGAATTGGTGGTGCCGAGATCGATACCGATAATCTTGCCCATGACGATGGCTCCGAACGATTTGATTGAACTGATGGGGAGGTGAGGTCGCGATCCCGGCTTTTCAAGCCGTGGGATCGGCAGCCCGCGCCACGATCACCCGGGCAGGCCGCAGCAGGCGGCCATTGAGCTGGTAACCCTTCTGGGCCACCTGCAGCACGGTATCCGGCGCCGCTTGTGTACTGGGCTGCATCACCATGGCCTCATGCCACTGCGGGTCAAAGGGCTCGCCCAGCGGGTCAAGCTCGGTAATGCCGGCATCGGCCAGTGCTTTTTGCAGCAGGCGCAACGTGGCCTGCTGGCCCGCGGCCAGGGTCCCGGCGTCGGCCTGCCCAGCGGCGGCCAGGCCCAGGTCCAGGCTATCAACCACCGGCAGGATGGAGGCGACAAATCGCTCAATGCCATAGAGCCGGGCCTGCTCATTCTCGCGGGCGGAACGCTTGCGCACATTGTCGAGCTCGGCGGCCAGCCTGAGCAGGGCATCACGCCCCTCGGCCACCCGGGCCTCGGCTTCCACTAGCTGCCGGGCCAGCGCTTCCTCTGGCGTGAGCGCTTCAGTGGCCTCGGTCTCGTGGCTCAGGCCGGCGCTATCGGCCGGTGAATTCTCGGTCGCTGTCATTCAGTAGGACTCCGGGATTACTGACCATGCCTCCAGACCCTGTCCACGGGCCGGATGCCAGAGCGGACTATGGGGCTTAGCGCCGTGAATTCAAGGCAGCGCCGAGCGCGCGGGCAGCTATGTCCACGATGGGGATCACGCGCTCATAAGCCATGCGGGTGGGGCCGATCACGCCGACCACGCCGACCACGTCGTCGCCCAGTGAATACGGCGCGGTGATCACGCTGCAGTCATCCAGGATCTGGTATCCCGACTCGTGGCCGATGAAAATCTGTACGCCCTCGGCCTGCTGGCTCTGGTCCAGCAAATGCAGGATGTCGCGCTTTTCGTTGAATGCCTCGAACAGTCGCCGCAGGCGCTCGACATTGGGCAATTCAGCCAGGCCCATCAGGTTGGTCTCACCGGCAATGACCATGTCCGCCCCGCCATTGCTGGCAGGCTCAGCAAAGGCGTGCTGGGCCAGGGTGATGGCATCCAGCATCAGGCGGTTCATCTGCTCGCGGGTCTCCTGCAGCTGCGATACCAGGCGCGCGCGCACACCGGCCAGCTCCTGCCCGACAAACTGCTCATTGAGGAAATTGGCGGCACGCCGCAACTCCTCGGGACCATAGTGGCGCTCCAGCTGCAGCACGCGGTTCTGCACTTCCTGGCCATTGACCACCAGAATGGCCAGCGCGCGGTTGCCCGAGAGGCTGACAAACTCGATCTGCGACAATGCCGCGTGCTGCTGTCGCGGAACCGTCACCACCCCGGCGAGGCGGGTGACGCTCGACAGCAGCTGCGAGGCGACCATGACCAGCCCCTTGGAATCTCCGGCACGCGCTTCCAGCTCGCGCTGGATGAGCTCGACATCAGCGGCCCGCGGCGGTTGCAGGCGCAACAGGGTATTGACGAAGAAACGGTAGCCCTTGTCAGTCGGTACGCGCCCGGCCGAGGTATGGGGCGAGGTCACGAAGCCGTGCTGCTCAAGGTCAGCAATAACATTGCGGATGGTGGCGGCACTGAGGTTCAGGCCGGATTCACGCGAAAGCGTGCGCGAACCCACGGGCTGGCCGTCGCGAATATAGCTGTCGATGAGGGCACGCAGCAGCAGCTGCGCCCGCTCGCTGGGAACGTCCTCGCGTTCGAGCGGGATCTCAGACATAACTATTTGTTGCCAAAGGAAATAAGGCAGACTTGCAGCGCATGCGCTGAAACTAGCAACCGGGCTTGGCGAGTGTCAAGGAAGCTCTGGGGGCAGGCTCAGGTCGGGCTGGCCGGCAACTCGACGACCATGCTAAAAGAACGCAAATACACATGAACCAGCGCTTCTCCCACATCGCATTGATAGGCAAGGTCGAGGACGCCCGCGTGGCCGAATCGATGACCGCGTTTGCCCGGCACCTGCTGGCGCGCGGCATGACGGTGCGAGTGGATGCCCAGATGCCAAGTGACAATTTGCCTGCCGAGGCCATCGCGGTCGCCGAAGCCGACCTGCTTTCCGGAGCCGACCTGGCGGTCGCCATCGGCGGTGACGGCACCATGCTGTACGCGGCGCAGCTGGCACTGGGCAAGGACGTACCCCTGCTGGGGATCAACCGCGGCCGGCTCGGGTTTCTCACCGACATCTCGCCGACCGAGATGTTCGACAGCTTCGACGCGATACTCGAGGGACGCTTTGTCAGCGACACCCGCACGCTGCTCATGGCGCGCCTGACCGCGCCGGATGGCGCAGTCAGCAGTTGTCATGCCCTCAATGACATCGTGATCCAGAAGCACGAGACCGGTCGCATGATCGACCTGGAAACCTGGATCGACGGCGTCTTCGTCAACACCCATGGCGGTGACGGGCTGGTGATCGCCAGCTCGACGGGATCCACCGCCTATGCGCTGTCCTGTGGCGGTCCCATCATCCACCCGGCCCTGGACGCCATCGTCCTGGCACCCATTTCGCCACATACCCTGAGCGACCGGCCACTGGTGGTGGCCCGCAGCAGCACCATCGAAGTGCGAATGTGCGAGCGCGCCGGGATCCGCGCCCAGGTCACCTGCGATGGGCGCTTGCTGGGTGAGTTCGACAGCGCCGCGCGCCTGACCATCGAACCTTCGCGCAGTGGCCTGACGCTGCTGCACCCGCCGGGCCACGATTTCTTCCGCATCCTGCGCTCCAAGCTCCATTGGGGCCGCAGTGCACGCAACAGCCAGGAAGATCGCTGACATGCTGGTACACCTGCAGATCCGTGACTTCGCCATCATCGATTCGGTCGAGCTGGAGCTGGATGGCGGCCTCACTGCCCTGACCGGCGAGACCGGCGCCGGCAAGTCCATCGTGGTGGATGCGGTCATGCTGGCGATGGGTGGCCGCGCCAGCGCGGAAATGCTGCGCCATGGGACCGAGCGCGCAGAAATCACCGCCACCTTCGACATCTCAGGCAACAAGGCTGCGCGCAGCTGGCTGGAAGGCCAGTCGCTCGATGCCGGCACTGACGAGATTGTCCTGCGCCGGGTCATCAATGCCGATGGACGCTCGCGCCAGTACGTCAACGGCCAGACTCAACCCGCCCAGTTGGTTCGCGAGCTCGGCGACCTGCTTATCGACATCCACGGCCAGCAGGAATTTCTCTCGCTGGTACGCCGCGATTCCCAGCGCCAACTGGTAGACCAGCACGGCGGCCACGAATCCCTGCTGCAACCGGTCCAGGCCCAGGCGGAATCCTGGCGCAAACTGGCCCAGCAGCGCGATGCGCTGCTGGCGGCCGCGGCTGAGCGCGGATCGCGGCTGGAACTCTTGCGCTACCAGGTCGGCGAACTCGACGCGCTGGCACTGGCCACAGGCGAGGTCGGCGAACTCGCGGAAGAACAGGCCAGGCTCGCCAATCGCGGCAAGCTTGCCGAGGGCGCGCAGCAGGCCATGGCCCTGGCCTACGATGCCGATGGCGCCGATGCCCACGCCATCGCCGCCCGCGCAGCCGGGCACCTGCGTGGTGCGGCCAGTATTGATTCACGTCTGGCTGCGCCACTGCGCCTGCTGGAGGAATCGGTGATCACCCTGCAGGAAGCGGGCGCCGCACTGGGGGGCTACCTGGAGTCGCTGGACATGGACCCAGCCCGTCAGGAGCAGGTTGAACGGCGCATGGCTGCCATTGAGGACCTCGCGCGCAAGCACCGTGTCGCCGCGGGCGACCTGCCCGCGTTGGGCGAGCAATTGCGCCAGGAATTGCTTGAGCTGGAGCGATCCGAGCTGACGCTGGGAAACCTCGACCAGTCACTCGCGGGAATTCGTGCCGACTACCAGGTCGCAGCCAATGCCCTGGGCCAGGCCAGGCGCAAGGCAGGCAAGAGTCTGGCGAGTGCGGTCAGTACGCTGATGAAGCAACTTGGAATGCCCGGTGGCCGCTTCGAGGTGGCTATCGAACCCCTGGAGAATACTGACCCCCACGCGCAGGGCCTGGAGCGCGTGGAATTCCTGGTCAGCGCCAATCCCGGTCAACCGGTGCGGGCGGTGGGCAAGGTGGCCTCGGGCGGCGAGCTCTCACGCATCAGCCTGGCGGTGCAGGTAGCCGTGGCCAATCGCCAAGACCAGGGCTGCATGATTTTCGACGAGGTGGATGCAGGTGTCGGCGGGGGCGTTGCCGAAATCGTGGGCCGGCAGCTGCGCGCCCTCGGTGATCGTGGCCAGGTGCTGTGCGTTACCCACCTGGCCCAGGTGGCAAGCCAGGCCCATCACCAGGTTCGCGTGTCCAAGCTGACAGACGGCAAGACCAGCCGGACCGTGCTGGCACACCTGGTGGAAGCTGAACGCGTGGAAGAACTGGCGCGCATGCTCGGCGGTGTCGAGATCACCCGCAAGGCGCGCGATCACGCCCGCGAAATGCTGCGCGTCGCCGCGGCCAGCTAGGAAATCAGGCGGGTTTCTTGCGGTTGGGACATTCGCTGCGCTGGCAGCGCCCGTACAGGATCAGGTTGTGTTCCTCGATGGCGAAGCCCAGACGCCTGGCGACCTCGAGCTGACGCTTCTCGATACCACAGTCCAGGAACTCCTCGACCCGGCCGCAGTCCATGCAGACGATGTGGTCGTGGTGCTCGCCCTGGTTGAGTTCGAATACCGCCGTGCCGCCCTCGAAATGGTGACGCTGGACCAGCGATGCCGTCTCGAACTGGGTCAGCACGCGGTACACGGTCGCCAGGCCGATATCCTCGCCCTGCTCGATCAGCGCGCGATAGATGTCCTCGGCCGACATGTGCAACTCGGTATTGCCGGCCAGGATTTCGAGGATCTTGACACGGGGCAGCGTTACCTTGAGTCCTGCCTTGCGGAGGTCGGAGGTTTCCACCTGATATTCCCGTCGCCGCCGGGAGGCAGCGTTTCCGTTATGATGCGCGGCATTATCACCCAGGATGACTGTTGATGCGACAGACTCTCCATCGTTGGCAGCAGCTTGCCGTCCTCACCGCCTTGATCGGCCTGGGCACAAGCGGTTGCGTCTACCGGATGAACGTCCAGCAGGGAAACCTGCTAGACCAGGAACAGATTGACCAGCTTGAGGTCGGCATGACCCGCAGCCAGGTACGTTTCCTGCTGGGCACGCCCATGGTCGCGGACAGCTTTGATCTCCAGCGCTGGGACTACGTCTACCGGCTGCGTTACGGCAAGACCGGCAAGGTGGACCGGCGCCACCTGATCGTCTGGTTTGACGGCGACAAGGTCACGAAAATAGAAGAGCCCGTCCCGGCGAGCCAGGGCGAGCCCAAGTCAGCGGGCTGATCGCCCACCCATCGTCTTGCCCTGGCGTGCCAGCAGGCGCCGCCGTTCGCGTGGATCCATAGGCAGGGGCCTCAAGACCTCGACCCGGTCGCCGCCTTGCAGCACTGTCTTCGCCGTGACCTCCTGACCGAAGATACCCAGGCTGAAACGCCCTGCATCAATGCCGGGATGGCTGTCCAGCACACGCGACAACTGCAGCGCCTCGCCGGCACTACAGCCCACAGGCACCCGCAGGCGGCACACGGTCTGCCGATCTGGTTCAGCGCACACCACTTCCACTTCAATTTGCTCAGGGTTCACGCAAGGACCTCGCGTGCGCGACGGCCGAAGGCATCGACCAGCTGGTTGCACACTCCTTCGAATGCAGGCCCCAGCGCCAGGCTGGTGAGGGCGCCCGCCGTCTCGAAGCGAAGACCCAGCTCGATCCGCGATCCCGCATCGCCAATGGGCGTGAAGTCCCAACGGCCTTGCAGCATCTGGAAGGGCCCGTCGACCAGCTGCATCTCCACCGAGCTGTCTAGCAGGTTGAGGTTGCGCGTGGTGAAGTGGCTCTGAATCGGTCCCATGGTCAGGCCCAGGCGCACGATCAAGTGCGGATCATCGTTGCCCAGTATTGAGGCGCTGCTGCACCACGGCAGGAATTCCGGGTAGCGCAGCACGTCGGTGACCAGCCCGTACATCTGTGCCGGGCTGAAGGGCATAAGCGCGCTGCGATGTACTTTCCGCAAGTTCCGACCTCCGCCGTGGATTCTCGCTGAGTGCTGAGCCACGAACAACCACCCATACCCGCTAGAATGCTGGCTGGCTGAATGGGTGCTGCATGGCCGAGAACAAGGAGTCAGGTGGAACGATCGCGCTGAACCGCAAGGCGAAGCACGAGTATTTCATCGACGAACGCTATGAAGCCGGCGTGGTCCTCAAGGGCTGGGAGGTCAAGTCCCTGCGTGCGGGTCGGCTGCAGTTGCAGGAGGGCTATGTGTTCCTGAAAGACGGCGAGGCCTGGCTATTTGGCGCCCATATCTCGGCGCTGCCCACCGTCTCGACCCACGTGATCGCCGATCCCACGCGTACCCGCAAGCTGCTGCTGCACCGGCGCCAGATCGATCACCTGATTGGCATGGTCGAGCGCAAGGGTTGCACACTGGTGCCGCTGGCCATGTACTGGAAGGACGGCCGCGCCAAGCTGGAAATCGGACTGGCCCGCGGCAAGAAGAAGCATGACAAGCGCGCCGATGAGCGCGATCGCGACTGGCAGCGCGACAAGGCGCGCGTGATGAAGCTGCGGCGCTGAGGTAGAGACCATGAACATGCCGACCCTGCTCGCCACCAATGCCGCGATCATCCTGGTCGCGATGCTGCTGTTGTGGCTGCTGAGTTTGCGGCTGCGCGATGCCAGCATCGTCGACATCTTCTGGGGGCCGGCCTTCCTGCTGGTAGCGCTGGTGGGCTGGGCACTGGGTGGTGGCGACGAGGAGCGACGTGTCCTGCTCGCGGCGCTGACCGGCGCCTGGGGACTGCGCCTCGGGGCCTGGCTGGCGCTGCGCAACATCGGCCACGGCGAGGATCCACGCTACGCGCGCTGGCGCCAGCGCATCAGCGCCGCAGGCGGCGATTTTCGCTGGCACAGCCTGTTCATGGTATTTGGACTGCAGGGCCTGCTGGTGATCATCGTGTCGCTGCCGGTCCAGGCGGGCCAGTCGGCAGCCACCGGGCAGCCGCTGGGCCTATTCGCCCTGGCGGGCGGTGCCGTCTGGCTGCTCGGCTTCCTGTTCGAGGCCGTTGGTGACTGGCAGCTGCGCCAGTTCAAGGCCGACCCGGCCAATGCCGGCAAAGTCATGGATCGCGGCCTGTGGCGCTACTCGCGCCATCCCAATTATTTTGGCAATGCCTGCCTGTGGTGGGGACTGTGGCTGGTCGCCTGTGACGGTACCGGCCTGTGGTGGACAGCGATCGGGCCCGCGGTCATGACCTTCTTCCTGTTGCGCGTGTCGGGCGTGACGCTGCTCGAAGCCTCACTGGCCTCCAGCAAGCCCGGTTACAGCGAGTACGTGCGGCGCACCTCCGCATTCATCCCCTGGTGGCCACGCCACTAGGTGGTACTTCAGCGAGGCACTGCCGGCAAGTCGAATACCAGGACTTCCGCATCGTTGCCCGAGGACAGGCTCACCTCGGGCTCATCAACCAGCTTCAGCGCATCACCACCTGAAAGATGCCTGCCATTGGCGTCGATGCATCCACGGACCACATGCACATAGGCCCAGCGCGAAGTAGCCAGAGCCTGGGTCGCCTCCTCACCAGCATCGAACAAACCTGCAAGGATGCGCGCATCCTGGTGGATCTTCACCGAACCATCACCACCATCATTCGAAGCGATGAGCCGCAAGCGGCCGCGCTTTTCTGCATCAGTAAAATGCGCCTGCTCATAGCCGGGCTCAATGCCGCGTGATGCGGGCAGGATCCAGACCTGCAGCAGGCGGGCCTGCACACTGGACGAGGGATTGAACTCGGAGTGCTGCACGCCGCTTCCTGCGCTCATGCGCTGCACGTCGCCGGGGCGGATAACCGAGCCATTGCCCATGCTGTCCCTGTGCTCCAGCGCCCCACCGGTGACGTAGGTGACGATCTCCATGTCGCGGTGTCCATGGGTGCCGAAACCCTGGCCGGGCTCGATGATGTCGTCGTTGATGACGCGCAGCACGCTGAAGCCCATGTGCGCCGGGTCGTGATAGTCAGCGAAGGAGAAACTGTGCCAGGACTCCAGCCAACCGTGCCTGGCATGGCCCCGTTCCTGTGACTTGCGTAGTTCCATCATCTAGCACCTCCGGGACTGGCTCGTGGCCATCAAACCAGTATGATTCCGCCGCAGCGCCGCCGACCCCTGATTCAGCAACATCATAGTGCCGCCGACATGATCCAGTTTCGAGACCTTTGCCTCGCCCGCGGCAGCAAGCTGCTGTTCGAGCACGCTGACCTGCAGCTCTACCCGGGCTGGCGGGTCGGCGTGGTGGGCGCCAATGGCAGCGGCAAGACCAGCCTGTTTGCCATGCTGCAGGGCAAGTTCGCGCCGGAGCGCGGTGAGTTCTCCCTGCCCCCGCGCTGGCGCATCGCCACGGTGGCGCAGGAAACCCCGGCGCTGGAGACTTCGGCGCTCGAATTCGTGCTTGATGGCGATCGCGAGCTGCGCGACATCGAACAGGCCCTGCGTACTGCCGAGTTGGCCCACGATGGCAATCGCATTGGTGAACTGCACGCCCAACTTGCCGCCATTGATGGCTACGGTGCTGCGGCACGGGCCGCCACCCTGCTGGGCGGCCTGGGATTTTCGCAGACTGACCTGAGGCGACCGGTGGCGGAATTCTCCGGCGGCTGGCGTATGCGCCTGAACCTGGCCCAGGCCCTGATCAGCCGCGCCGACCTGATGCTGCTGGACGAGCCAACCAACCACCTCGACCTGGATGCCGTGGTCTGGCTGGAGGGGTTCCTCTCCAGCTATGCCGGCACCCTGCTGGTTGTCTCGCATGACCGCGAGTTCCTCGACGGCTGCATTGACCATGTGCTGCGCATCGGCGAAGAGCGCATCTCGCTCTACACCGGCAACTACTCCACCTACGAGGACCAGCGCGCCGGGCAGCTGGCCGTGCAGCAAGCCCTCTACCTACGCCAGCAGCGCGAGATCGCGCGGCTCACCGGTTTCATCGATCGCTTCCGCGCCAAGGCCACCAAGGCCCGCCAGGCACAAAGCCGCGTCAAGGCCCTGGCACGCATGGAGCGCGTGGTCGCCGCTCATGTTGATGCGCCATTTGATTTTGAGTTTCGCGAACCTGAACGTGGGCCCGACCCGGCCCTGGTGCTGGATCGGGTTGATGCTGGCTACGGCAAGCGCAGCGTCTTGCAGCAGGTCAATTGCAGCATTCGCGCCGGCGATCGCATTGGCCTGCTGGGACCCAATGGCGCCGGCAAGTCCACGCTGATGCGCCTCCTGTCCAGCGAGCTGGCGCCCATGGCAGGCCAGCGCATCGCCGGCGAAGGGCTGGCGATTGGCTATTTCGCCCAGCACCAACTGGAACAGCTCAAGCCCTGTTCCTCGCCACTGCAACACTTGGTCGAGATCGACCCGCAGGCTCGCGAACAGGCCCTGCGCGATTTCCTCGGTGGATTTGATTTTCGTGGTGACATGGCTGATGCCCCGGTGGGCCAGTTTTCCGGCGGTGAGAAATCGCGGCTGGTACTGGCCATGCTGGTGCGCCAGCGTCCCAACCTGCTGCTGCTCGATGAGCCTACCAATCACCTGGACCTGGAGATGCGTCAGGCACTGACCACGGCACTGGCAGAATTCGAGGGCAGCGTGGTCCTGGTGTCCCACGATCGCGCGCTGCTGCGAGTGTGCTGCGATGAGTACTGGCTGGTCGACGACGGCCAGGTAGATGAGTTTCGCGGCGACCTCGATGACTACGTGCGCTGGTTGACAGCGCGACGCCACAATATTGAGGACACTGCGCCGGAGGTTGCCGATGAACGGGCCGAGCGCCTGGCCCGGCGCGCAGCCAGCCAATCAGAACGCAAGCAGCGCCTGGCCGAGCGCCGTCCCCTGTTGAAGGAAATTTCCGCGCTGGAAGCACGGCTGGACAAGCTAACGATCAAGCAGAACGCACTCGACACACAGCTGGCCGATCCTCTGCTTTACCGCGACAACGCCGAGCTGGTCACCGGCGCGGCGCGAGAGCGGGCAGAGTCGGTCTCGGCCATCAAGCTGGCGGAGGACCGCTGGATCGAGCTGCAGGAGGCCTTGGGGGAACTACCGGAACTGTGACGGGTACCGCACGGATTTCTGCTAGGATGCACGCTCTCTCCGGGGGCGATCGGGCTCGACGTGGGTCACGAAACTCCAGGGGCGTGCCGAGGTGCAGGCCTCCTCGTTAATCAGCTTGCAAACCTATAGTTGCAAACGACAACAACTACGCTCTGGCGGCTTAATCCCGCCTAACCCTCGACTGGCATGTGCCTGTGAATCCAAATCGAGGGACGCGCTCACAGGATCGCGGTATCGGTGTGCTGAGGGCCGAGTCCGCTAAAACGCTCCTGAGCTGGCTTCTTGTTTTCCCCGCCAACCGGGTAGCCTGAAGCGAGATCAATAGGTTGGATACGCACGTAGATCCTGTAGCGTAGGGCTTGCGGACGCGGGTTCAATTCCCGCCGCCTCCACCAATAACAAAACCCCAACCGTTCTCGGTTGGGGTTTTTTCTTGCAGTGGGCGAGGAATCTCAGCGTCCGCTCCATGTTTCGAGATCCGCCGGCGTATCAATATCTACTGCCGCCTCGGGCATCGGCAGCCAGGTCTCCGGGCCGGTCTCGCGAACCAGTATCTCCTTGGCGCCTTGCCCACCGCTGAATCCAGCCAATTCGGCAAACAGCCGCCGCGGGAAAATGGCAGGGACCCCAGGCCGGCCCCCATAGTGCGCACTCACGACATGCCCAGGTGCCTGCCGCCAGCGTTCGGCCAGCACCGCCAGGGCTTCAGGGCGCAGGGCCACCTGATCTGCCAGCAGTACCAGCACGCCGTTCCAGGCCTCACCCAGTGCGGTCATTCCTGCAGCCAGGCTGCTGCCCATACCTTGCTGCCAGGATGGATTCAGGACCACCTGCACATTGGCAGGCAGTCGCTCGGCAATGCGCTGGTGGTGAGCGCCCAACACGACATGGACCGGCCCGGCCACCCCCTGATCTGCCAATGCGCAGGCATTGAGTATCATCGGCCTGCCGTCGACCTCGGCCAGCGGCTTGATGCCACCGAATCGCTCGCCCGCCCCTGCCGCCAGGATCAGGACCGCAAGGTCACTGACCATCGGCCGCCTGGCAGACCTGCAGATACGCCTGCATGCGTTCACGCAACTCAGCACCAAGCGGCTGCGGCCGGCCGTGACCCAACTCAATCGCCACCAGGACCGAGCGGGCCCGCAGCCGCAATTGGCCACCGACCTGACCATCGAAGCGCAGGGTAAAGGAACTGCGGCCAATCGCCTCCAGGATCAAGTGCAATTCGAGCACCTCGCCCAGGCGGCAGGGGTGCAGGAAATCACATTCCGTCCTGGCCGTCGGAAAGCCCACCCTCTGGCCGAGGATCTGGCTGGCGTAGTTCATTTGCAGGCACAGGTTGAACCAGTCCTCGACGGCAGCCTGGAACATCTCGAAGAAGCGTGGAAAGAAGACGTAGCCGGCCGGATCGGTGTGGGTGAATCGCACCGGCGCCCGGTGTATGAATAACTGGTTCATGCGGTCATTGTGGCCGATGCTGGATGATCGAGGTCCACGCCGAAGACCGGCTCCCTGACCTGCCGGAAGATGCCAAGTGCACAGGGCAAATCCGGCAGCGCCATCAATGCCAGCTGCTGCGCGATTCCGGCATCACTGGCCTGGGGGTCGTGGCGCAGCGCCTGCGTCGGCATGGACTCGCCCTCGCCCCACTCCTGCGAACGGATCTTGCCATTGGCACTGATCAGCACCTTGCGCCTGTCCTTGCCGTAAACCATCGGTTCGCCAGCTTGCAGCACCACCGAATACTCGTCACGGCTGTCCCTGCCGGTGATCATCTGGTAAGCACCGTCGTGGAAGGTCACGCAGTTAAGCAGCACCTCGATAAAGGCAACGCCCTGGTGTGCGTAGGCTGCCTCGAATACCGATTCCATCATCTCGTTGTTGGTATCTGGCACCCGTGCCACGAAGGTGGCGCCGGCGGCCAGCGCCAGATTCAGTGGGTTGATCGGCGAATCAGATACGCCATAGGGCGTTGAGCGGGTCTTCATGCCGCGCGGACTGGTCGGCGAGGCCTGGCCCTTGGTCAGGCCGTAGATCTGGTTGTTGAGCAACAACATCTTGATGTCGGGGTTGCGCCGCAGCAGGTGCATGGTGTGGTTGCCGCCAATGGCCAGGGCGTCGCCGTCCCCCGAGATCAGCCAAACGGATAAGTCCGGATTGGCCAGCTTGGCGCCAATGGCCACGGTGGGGGCGCGACCGTGAATGGTATGGAAGCCAAATGTGCTGGTGTAGTAAGGCAAACGCGAGGTACAGCCGATGCCGGAAATGGTGACCAACTTCTCGCGCGGCACGCCGATGCGGGCATAGGTCGCTGTCAGCGACTTCAGTACTCCGAAGCAACCGCAACCAGGGCACCAACGCGGCGCCACCTTGCTCAGGAACGCGGCGCGATCTGGCCCAGCGTCGTCCTCTGAACCGTCGTCGGTTTCCAGCGCGCTGATGGAATCCTCCTCGTTCACGTTGGTACCTCCAGCAGGGATTCTGCGTGGGCGACAATCTCTGACACACGAAACGCCGTACCCTGCACCTTGTTGAAACGCTTGAGGTCAAGCAGATACTCGGCCCGCAGCCGCTGCCATAATTGCCCGGTATTGTTCTCCAGTACCACCACCTGCGGGTATCTCCGCAGTACCTCCCCCAGGTCGCGCGGCAATGGATTCAGGTGTCGCAACTGCAGGCTCGCGACCGGATGACCTGCGAGGCGCAATTGATCGGTGGCCTCGCGGATTGCACCAAAGGTACTACCCCAACCCAGCAGCAGCAGACGCGCACTCGCCTCGCCATGCACGACCGTCGGCGGGTAGTCCTGGGCAATGCCGTCGATCTTCTGCTGGCGCAGTCGGACCATGGACTCATGGTTCAGTGGCTCATAGCACACCGCACCCGATTCGCCGGCTTTCTCCAGTCCCCCCACGACATGTTCCAGGCCGCTTGCACCCGGCACCGCCCAGGCTCGTGCCAGCGTCGTGGGATCGCGCCGGTAAGGCTTATAGCCAGCCACGTCTTCCGCGCGGTGCACGGTAAACTCCGGCAACTCCTCCAGTCCTGGCTCGCGCCAGACCTCGGCGCTACTGGCCAATGACAAGTCACTTAGCACGATGACGGGCGTCATGTAGCGCAGGGCGATGCGGCTCGCCTCGACCACTACGTCAAAACAATCCTTGGGGGTCGTGGCCGCCAGCACCGGCAGCGGCGACTCGCCGTGACGCCCGTACAGCGCCTGCAGCAAGTCTGCCTGCTCGGTCTTGGTTGGGATGCCAGTGGACGGACCGGCGCGCTGCACGTTGATCACTACCAGCGGCAATTCGGCGATCACCGCCAGGTCAATGAACTCACCCATCAACGCGAGGCCAGGTCCCGAAGTGCTTGTCGCCCCCAGCGCACCGGCAAAGCTCGCACCAATGGCACTGCCGACCGCGGCAATCTCGTCTTCTGCCTGGAACATGCAAACATCCGGAGCCTGTACGCGGCCGATCTCCTGCATCACCTCTGTGGCCGGGGTGATGGGATAGCCTCCCAGGAACAATGAAACGCCTGCACGGCGGGCCGACTTGACCAGCCCCTTGGCCAAGGCCGCATTGCCTGTGACAAACCGGTAGACCCCGGCCTCACGCATGCGCTCGCCGGTGGCCACCTGCAGCGGGCTGACAAAAAATTCCGCGGTCTCACCAAAGTTCCAGCCTGCATGAAATGCCCGATGATTGGCCTTGGCCAGCTCCGGCGTGGACGAAAACTTCTGCTCGATCCACTCGTCAATGGCCGCTCTCGGGCGTGGGAACAACCAGCAGATGAGTCCAAGCGCAAAGAAATTCTTGCTGCGATCCACTTCCTTCCTGGACAGCGCCAGGCCCTTGAGCGCAGCGCGCGTCAGCTTGCCGATATGCGCCGGGAACACCCGCCACGCCCTCAGCGATCCATCCTCCAGCGGATTGGAAACATAACCGGCCCTGGACAGGTTGCTGGTGGTAAAGGCCGTTTCATTGACAATGATCATGCCCTGGGGCTTGAGCAAATCCAGATTGCTGCGCAGCGCCGCCGGGTTCATCGCCACCAGCAGGTCCACACGGTCGCCCGGCGTGTGGACGCTGTCGCCACCGGTTCGCACCTGAAACCCGGATACCCCACCCAGGCTGCCCGCCGGAGAACGGATCTCCGCCGGGTAATCCGGCAGGGTCCGTACGATGGCACCCGACTCGCTGGCCAGCATGGCGAATTTCTGGCCCGCCAGCTGGATGCCGTCGCCGGAATCGCCGGCAAACTTGATGGTGATTTCATTCAAGGGCGGCACCGGGTTCTGCTCCGGACCGCTCATGCTGGCGTCGGCTTCTGCAGGGTTCATGGGTGCTGCTTCATGTTCACAGGGTCGAGGGTGTCAGCCACCTGAAAACCGCGAGGGCACATCGCCGGAGAAGTCCTCGTCCGGATGCAGGCTCCTGGCGCGCGCCAGCAATTCGGCTTCGCTCTCGGGCCGATCAGGATCCGGTTCGCAGCAGTCCTGCGGACAAACTGCTACGCACTGCGGCTCATCAAAGAAACCCACGCACTCGGTGCACTTGGACGCGCTGATGGTGTAGATGTTTGGACCCGCAGTAATCGCCTCATTGGGACACTCGGTCACGCAAGCGTCGCACAGGTTGCAGTCACGGGTGATTCTGTAGGCCATCGGTCATTTCCTCCTGGAGTCCATGAAGTGCCGCACCCAGCGCACCACAGAATTGCGCGTTGGGAGCGAGAAGGGTGCGTACTGCATCAAACCTTTCGGCGAACAGCGGCGCGAGAATCGGGTGGTGGCTCATCACGCCGCCAGAAAAGACCAGGAGATCGGTATCAATCGCGGTCATTTCCAGCACCCGCTTGACCACCGAGCGATACAGGGCGTAGATCAGGTTTTCCACCCGCTCGCCGTGCATCAGCAACTTGATGACTTCCTGCCCGGAAAACACCGTGCAGTAACTGTTGAGCGTCAATACCTTGTCATGGGCTGCGGCCAGCGCCGGAAGTTCTCCCATGGGCACCTCAAGCCGGTGTGCCAGTTCCTCGATGTAGGCACCGGTACCGGCTGCGCACTTGCGGTTGATGGCGAACTGCTCCACCCGACCCGGAGTCGCCTGGATCACCTTGGCGTCCTGCCCGCCGATATCAATGATGGTGTAGTTCTGCTGCAGCTTGAGCTGGTGCTGTACGCCCAGGAAATGGGCCTTGATTTCGGTCAGCTGTCCCTGCGCAAAATCAATGTGGTGGCGACCGTAACCGGTGGCATAGACCCGGTGACCAGGAAGCAATGACACGACCTTGCCCGGCGCTGGCGGTTTTCCGCGATCACACTCGGCGATCGGCGAGAGTTCTCCCTCGCTACCTGCCAGCACACCGTGCACATGTTCAGCCAGCGGGAACAACGTCCGGCGCTTGCGCATGACCAGGAGCTTGCCGGCCCCATCAACCGCGGCGACCTTGATCTCGGCACTGCCACAATCCACGCCCCAGAACACCTCCGCCGGCGGCGCGGTTGCCTTGTTCGAGCCCTGGCAAGCGCAAGTTGACGTACTCACAGCGTCTCCAGGAAGGCTTCGATCAGCGTGGTACTTTGTTCATCTGAAAAACAGCGCAGGTCGCACAAGTCACCGTCCACGACAATCCCCGGAATGCCCTTGGCCTTCAACCGCTGCGGCAGGTTGTAGTTGCTGTTGGAGTTGTTCGGGCAGGTCCGGGCGGCATGGTAGACCACGCCGTCGATGCCGAACTCGCCAGCCAGCCGCTCGATGTAGGCCTCCTTGTAACTGTCATCGCGGTTGATGAAGATCTTGAGGTAGGCACGCGCCATGCTCTCCAGCGGCTGGTCGGGGTCGAAGTCAGAGAAGATCCAGCTGTTGCAGTAGGTCGAGGCCACGACTGCTGCACGGTTGCTGACAAACAAATCCGACAGATGGCGCAGGCGACCCCAAACCGGCATGCCCTCCCAGTAGATACGCAGCCGCTCTTCCGGCACCACGCCCACTCCGGAGTCGATCCTTGATTCCAGCTCCGTCAACAGCCCGCGGTAGTAGTCGGTGGCAACCTGGGTGCCACGAAGCACCACGATGGGCCCCATGTAGATGGCGCCGTCAAAAAAACTGAGCGGCGCAGGTTTGTGCCTGGCCGTGTTGAGCACCTGTTCCCACAGGTCGGTGGCCTCTCGTGAACGTGCCAGCGCCAGGCGCAGTGCCTCGGGATCCAGTGCCTGGCCGGCAATGGGTGCCAGCTGCCCGATCAGCCGCTGGTACTGTGTTGCTACGTCCGCCACGTGCTCAGGCAACACTTCGGGCAGGTGATTCGGTGGATGGATGCCCAATGACGGGACGCCAAAATGCCGTGCGTACCAGGCGAACCAGTGCATGACGTCCTTGCACTGGTTGGTGCAATACACCAGCACATCCGGACGCGGCACCTCCGCAAGCCCATAGGCCTTGGTCAACGGAGTCATGCCCTTGAGCCGCGCGCCGATGTCCGAGGTCAGGTAGCTGCAGATTTCGGGCGAATAGCCCACCGCATTGGCCACCGGTATGGTCTCGGCACTGACCCGGGTTGCACCGAGCAATGCACCGTGATTTTCCGGAAAATAGACCTCAAAGCCCATGGCTCGCAGGATCTCGGCCGGACCCACCGAGGTGCACCAGGCCACCTTGCGCCGGGGATCGGCGGCGGCCTCGCCCAGATCGGCGAAGTAGTCGCGCATCACCTGCCTTACGTCCACGTATCGCTCCCCAATCGCGCCGCGCCCCGACGAATCATGACCTCGATCATGCGCTGGCGGTAATCGCGCGGAAAGAAATCCTGCTGGTAAGTAGCAGTGAACCCGTTCGCTGCACTGCAGGCCTGCTGCAGCATCGCCCCCACCCCGGCATGGTCGCTGGCGGCATGCCGCCATGACCCCGGATGCGTTCCTATGCCGGTCAACGCTACAGCAAACTCCTGTACCTGGCCCCGGCCATCCCGCCGCACACCCAGCGCCACGCCCAGCGTCGCGAAATCCGGCGTCCGACGAATTGCCAGCTTGTCGTAGTTGAGGCACATGCCATCGGTCGGCGGTAGTTCAATGGCGACGAGCACTTCGTCCACAGCCAGCGCGTGACGGTCCATGCCATCATCGCGGTAGAAGTCGCTGAGCAGCACCTGGCGCATGCCCGCCGGGGATACCAGCGTCAGGCTGGCACCCAGAATCAGCAATACGGGCGCTGTATCCGAGACGAATCGCGCCTGACATTGCGGCAGCTTGCCAAGTTCAGCTGACTTGACCAGGTGACAGGCGTCGCCACCGGCCTTGAAGCAGGCCGCGTGCGTCGCTCGATTGAGTGCACCCTGGTTGATGTAGATGCAGCGATTATCCACCAGCAGGTTGCCGCCCAGTGTTGCCCGTTGCCGGATCGGCGGACTGGCGACACGCAGTGCAGCCTCTGCCAGGGCCGGATAACACCCGAGCACCCGTGGGTCATTGGCCATGTCAGCCAGCCGGGTCAGGGCGCCAATGCTCAGCCCACCCTCTTCGCGAACCTCAATGCCGGCAAGTTCACTGAGCGCATTGAGCGAAACCACGACCTGCGGTACGACGACACCGTGCTTGATCTGGGGCATCAGGTCGGTGGCCCCCGCAGCCAGTGCGTAGCTTTTCCCCTGGGCAGACAGGTGTGCCAACAGGCTCATCAGCGCATCCAGCGTGGCGGGGCGCTCGAAATCGAGGTTGGCAGTCACGGCACTCATGACCTGGCCGCCTTGCGCATTGCCGCAAGTATGCGGTCGGGGCGCATTGGCAATTCCGTCAGGCGCACGCCGACCGCGTCGTAGATCGCATTGGCGATAGCTGGAATCACCGGCGCCAGCGGCCCTTCACCTGCCTCCTTGGCACCAAAAGGGCCCTCGCTTTCGTTGCTTTCCGCCAGCACGATGTCTATTTCAGGTTGCTCGAATGGCGACGGGATCTTGTATTCGAGAAAACCGGCATTCTGGACAGCACCCTCGTAGTGCACGACCTCCTCCATCAGCGCCTGTCCCATCCCCATGTGGAAGCAGCCTTCGATCTGGCCGCGCACAGCCAGCGGATTCAACGCGAAGCCGCAATCATGCGCACAGGTCGCCTTGTCCACTTTGACAAAGCCGGTCTGCAGATCCACCGTGACCTCGACAATGAATGCGGTGAAGCTGTAGGACGGAGAAAGCCCGGCGCCGGCCCCTTTGAAATTGCCGCCCAGCTTCGGCGCACGATAGTTACCCACAGTCTGCAAAATGCCCGGCCCTTCGATGGCCGCATGCACCACCTCGGCGAATCCGGCCTCGCGGCCCGTGGCCAGGTGCCGGATCCGGCCCGCGGCAAAGTCGAAGCCGTCACGATAATCAGGATTGGCACCCAGGAAATCAGCATCAAAATCCGGGCGTCGCCCGCCCTGGCGAAAGAAGTCTTCCGGCACACCGGGCGCCTGGTACTCCGGCTCCTGCAGCTCCAGCAGGCGACACGCCGCTGTCACCAACACGCGACGCATGCGAATGGCCGCATTACGCGCTGCATTACCCGCCATGAAGGTCACTCGAGAGCTATAGCTGCCAAGATCAACCGGGGTCAGGCGCGTGTCGGCCGTCACCACCTTGACCTGCCCAATCTCCACGCCCAACACCTCGGCTGCCATCAGCGCCAGTATGGTGTCGCTGCCCTGCCCGATGTCCGAGGCACCTGAATACACGGTGACGGCACCGTCAAACTCCACCGTCAGGCGCACGGTACTGCCAGGCCGCTGGTTCCAGTGAATTGGCAATGCGCTGCCGCTGATGAAGAAACCACAGGCCACGCCGATGCCCTTGCCGTAGGGCAGCTTGCCGTGCTTCCCACGCCACCCGGAACGCTCCATGGCCCTTTCCAGGCCTTGCTTCAAGCCAACCGAGGTCACGCGAAATGCGTTGACCGTCAGCGTGTTCTCGCGGTGGATCAGGTCAATGCGCGCCTGGCAGGGATCCAGCCCGGCCTTCTCGAGCGCCATGTCCATCAGGACCTCGGAGGCGAAGCGCGGGTTGACGCCGCCATGGCCGCGCATCGCGCCGCACATCGGCTTGTTGGTGTACAGGCGCCGACAACGGAATGAAAAATTTGGCACCGGGTAGGGACCCTGCAGCAACACCCCGTTGTAGTAGGTGGTGACCACCCCGAAGCTGCCATAGGCACCTCCATCAATCAGGATGTCGCCGGTCAGGGCGGTCAGCCCCTTTTTCGGGTCGAAGCCCAGCTTCATCGTCAGTGACGTCGGGTGACGGCCATGATGACTGTAGAAGACATCCTCGCGCGCCAGGCGCAGGCGCACGTTGCGGCCCGAGACCAGCGCAAGCTTCGCCGCAATCATCTCGTGAGGAAACGGATCGCTCTTGCCGCCAAAGCCACCGCCCAGATGTGGCTTGATGACCCGCACCCGATGCTCCTCGATGCCGAGAACTTCGGCCAGCGCCAGATGAACGTAGTGTGGCACCTGGGTTGCACTGAACACCGTGAGGTTGCCGCGACCATCAAGCTCCACCTGTACGGCATGCGGCTCGGTGAATGCGTGGGTGACAGCCGGAAACTTGAAGCGCTTCTCGACCACAATCGTTGCAGCAGCAAAGCCGGCTTCAGTATCGCCGAAGCTCTGCTCCACCAGCTTGTGCAAGTTGTTGTCGCGCGCCAGTTCCGGGTGCAGTGGATCATCGGTGGGCTTCAACGCCTGGCGCGCATCCAGGCAGGCCGGGGTCGGGACAAACTCGACCTTGATCAGCGCCAACGCCGCCGCGGCAATCGCCGCACTCTCGGCCGCCACCGCCGCGACCGGCTCGCCAACGTAGCGCACCCGATCGCGTGCCAGCGCAGGTTCATCCTTGCTGATCGGCAGCACACCAAAAGTACGCTCAAAATCTGCGCCGGTCAGGATCGCACGCACCCCCGGCAGGCGGGCAGCACTGCTGGTGTCAATGGCGCGAATGCGGGCGCTGGCGTGTGGAGAACGCAAGATTGCCGCCGACAGGCAATTTGGCAGGCGGATGTCATCGGTGTAGCGCGCACGTCCCGTGACCTTGTCGCGGGCATCTATCTGGGGCAGCGGCTTCCCGACCAGGCGATAGGCAGTCATCAGGCTTTCCCGGATCCTTCCCGCCCTGCCCTAGCCGACGCGGTGGACCTGAACGCCTTGAGAATGCTGTTGTAGCCGGTGCAACGGCAGGTCGTCGCCGACACGCAACTGCGGATGGCTGCATCATCCGGACACGGGGTACTGGCAAACAGGTGCACTCCGTTGATCACCATGGCGGGCGTGCAATAGCCGCACTGGATTGCGCCTTCGTCAATCATCGCCTGTTGCAGGGGGTGTAACTGCTCGCCCTCGGCAACGCCCTCGATCGTCGTGATCTGGCTGTGTTCCAGATCAGCGGCGAGCAACAGGCAAGCCAGCATCGGGCGGCCATCCACCAGAACGGCGCAGCAGCCACATTCGCCCAGGTCGCAGCCACGCTTGCTGCCGGTCAGCCCGAGTTCCTCACGCAGGTAGTCGAGCAGGCTGATGCAGGGTGTTACGGCACGCGCATGACGCTGGCCGTTGACCTCGAGGGCCACGGCGCGGGTTCCTGCAGCCTGTGCCACGGCGGATTCTCGCAATTTCCCGTTATCCATCAGTCAGGCCTCTGCTTCTTGACTACAGCGACAGCAACCCGCAACTCTTGCCGCCATCCACATGCAACACCTGACCGGTGATGAAGCGCGCATCCGGTCCGGCAAGGAAAGCCACCGCGGCCGCAATATCCGCTTCGCTACCCATCTTTCCGGTTGGCTGCATGCGCAACAATCGTTCGCGGGCCGCTTCCGGCATGGCGCGTGTCATTGGCGTGTCAATCAAGCCTGGCGCTACCGCATTGACGTTGATGGCATAGCGGGCCAGTTCCAGCGCCAGGGTACGGGTCAGGCTGACCACGCCACCCTTGCTGGCGGAGTAGTTGGCCTGGCCAACGTTACCCAGCCAGGACCGGGAAGTGATGTTGACGATGGCGCCACCCTTGCATTCGCGCAACAAGGGCAAGGCCGCCTGGCAGCACAGGAATGGTCCCTTGAGGTTCACGGCCAGCACCTGTTCCCAATCCTCGTCCGTGAGTTTCGCAAGATAGCCATCACGGATGATGCCGGCGTTGTTGACCAGGACATCCAGGCCACCGAAGGTCTCCTTGACCTTCGCCATCAGACCCTCGACCTGCAGCCGGTCAGTGACATCTGCGATCAGCGCCAGCGCCCTGACACCTGCCATCTGCAGCCGCTCGACCTGTTCAGCTACACCCTCTGCATCCCGATCTACCAGAGCGACTGCGGCGCCTTCCTCGGCAAGCCGGCTGACGATAGCCGCGCCAATTCCGCGGCCCGCGCCGGTCACCAGCGTCACGCGCCCATCGAGTCGCTTCAGCATCGTTCCAGCAACAGGGCAATGCCCTGCCCCCCGCCGACGCAGGCCGAGGCCACACCCAGCGACTCGTCATCGCGAGCCAGCGTGCGCAACAGCGTCAACGCCAGGCGCAGGCCGGTCGCACCGAGCGGGTGGCCAATCGCGATGGCACCGCCGTTGACGTTCAGGCGCTCGCGATCAATGCCGAGTTCCTGGGCCACAGCCAGGCACTGCGCGGCAAAGGCCTCGTTGACTTCATAGCGAGCAGCGTCGCCTACCGCCATGTTCGCTGCGCCAAGCACGGCCCGGATCGCCGGCGCCGGGCCAATGCCCATATAGGCCGGCGCCACACCCACGCTCGCATGCCCTCGCAGGCGCGCGAGCGGACGCAGTCCATGGGCACGCACGAAGTCACCCGAGGCCACCAGCAAGGCGGCTGCACCATCCACCATGCCCGAAGCCGAGCCGGCGGTTGTCGGTCCAGTCTCGCTGAATACCGGCGCAAGACCGGCAAGCTGCTCGGGGCTGGTCGCGCGCGGATGCTCGTCCTCGGCCAGTCCGGCCTTGTTCTTGCAGCGAAAGCGTCTTGCCTTCAGGCCCGGAGCCTCGAAGCTCCCCTGCCCGGGAACGGCGGCCAACTCGCCAGCAAGGAAGTCCTGGCTGCGGGCCATGGCATAGCGTTGCTGGCTGGCGAGCGCGAAACCATCCACGGCCTCGCGTGTCAGGCCGTAGCGCTCGGCCAGGTTATCCGCAGTACGCCCCATCGGCACCGCAGCGGTATCGTCCAGCGCCTCCCACAGGACATCAACGAACTCGGGGCGACCCAATGCAAATCCCTGGCGCGCCGAATACGAGGCCAGCGGAAATCGACTCATGCAGTCGGTACCGACTCCCAGCACCAGTTGCGCCTTGCCCAGCGCAATCTGCTCGCCCGCCTGGGCCAGTACTTCCAGTCCAGACCCGCATATGCGCTGCACCATCAGCGCCGGTCGATGCTCGGGCGTGCCTGCATACAGCGCAATATGCCGCGGCAGGAAGAACGCATCCGCACTGGCCTGGCCTATGTTGGCGACAATGGTCTGATCCACCGCACCGGCGTCCACTCCCGCAGCAGTAATGGCCGCGCGGGCTGCATGGATTCCCAGGTCAGTCGGCGAAACAGTGGACAGCGAACCACAGAGCTTGCCAAAGGGTGTACGTCGGCCATCCAGTACATAAATGTCCTCAAACAAAGCACCGATGCCACTGCCATCGACAAAGCCCCGGGCGGTTGCTGTCATGCGCGTTGCTCCGTTACTGACCAGTGAAATTGGGCCTGGATCCCTCGATCACGCTGCTCAAGCCGATGCGTGCATCGCGGGTGGAGAAGATCGCCTGCAGGCCGGCTAATTCCAGTGCCAGCGCGTCAGGTAACGCCAGCGCCGAGCCCTGGTCCATCAGGCCCATTGCCGTCGCCAGTGCCACAGGAGCCTTGCGCGCCAGATCGCGGGCATAGGGTGCCAGTGCCGGTGCTGCCAGCGAGGTGGCATCAAGACTTCCGTCATAACCGGCAAATGCCTGCTCCAGCTCCGGCTGAGGGCAGCGAGCGGACTGGGTCGAGGGCAGTTCCAGCGTCGCAAGCTCAGCCAGATGCCGCAGTGGTTCGATGATGGCATCAATCACCCCCAGCTCCAGTGCGCGCGCCGCATCCAGCCGGCGGCCCGTCGCCACCAGGTACTTGGCGACACCAATGCCCAACAGGCGCGTGCTGCGCTGGGTGCCCCCCAGGCCTGGATAGATGCCAATGCCGGATTCGGGCAGCGCCACACTGGTATTGCGGGTACCCAGCCGAAAGCGGCAGGCCAGCGCCAGTTCCAGGCCACCCCCCAGCGCCAGGCCATCCAGCAGGGCGCAAGTGGGCTTGTCGGAGTTCGCGATCCGGGTCAGCAGTTGCTGTCCATGCTCGGTGAAGGCCTGTATGCGACCAAGATCGCCCGCATCCATCGCATCCAGGAAAAAGCGGATGTCGGCGCCCGCGACAAAGGCCTTGCCACGTCCACAGAAGAAGATGCGCTCAACAGCCGGGTCCTGTTGCAGACGGGTCCAGGCTGCATCCAGCTGCGCCATGACGGTCTCACCCAGCGGATTCATGCGATCCGGCAGGTTGAATATGATCAGGCCGGTAGTGCCATGTACCTGCGTCTGCACCCAGTCGAGCGACAATTCGCGATCCACGGAAAATGGCACCCTGGGCATCGGCTGGCCCCAGTGTCCAAACAACTCCGACACCATGCCGGCAACCACGTCCCTGCCCAGTGCCGTGATCAACTCAAAGGGGCCGCGCGGCCAGCGCAGGCCGGAACGTGCACCGAGATCGGTGGACGTGACATCACAGACCCCGTCACTGACAAGCTCGGCAGCTGTGCCTAGTGCAGCGGCATACAGGCGGCGACGTATGCGCTCGGGCTGCTCGGCACCGCCGCCAATGATGTCGGCATCCTCTGAATTCCAGTCGCGCCTGCTGTCCACCTGCCGACACAAGGCCTCAGCCGGTGCGTAAAACGAGCCGAGGTGCCGGGCCAGCCCCTCCGCCGCGTGTCGTGCGATCGGCACGCCGGTCGCATTCATCAGCGCGAACGGTCCCATGCTCACGCCGAAGGCATCCCGAGCCACGGCATCAATGCCCGCAATGCTGCCAACGCCCTCTTCATACAGGCGCACCGCTTCATTCAGCCAGGGCACAAAGAAGCGGTTGACTGCAAATCCCGGTGCATCGGCCGTGCAGACCGGAGTCTTGCCCAGCCTGGCGTAGAACGCCTCCAGCTCGCGCATCAAGCTGGCATCCGTGCTGTCACCGGCGACCAGCTCCACCAGCTTGTTCTTTGCAGCGTGGTAGAAATAGTGTGTCCCGGCCACCCGCTCAGGCCGTGCCAAACCGTGGGCCACGTCGCTGACGCGAAATGACGAGGTATTGGTTGCCAGCACACAATCGGCGCTCACCACGGACTCCAGCCGCCTGAACAGCTCGCGCTTTACGGCCAGGTCCTCGAAGATGGCCTCGACGACCAGGTCTGCATCGGCCAGCGCCGCCAGGTCCGGGGTCGGGTGCAGACGGGCCAGGATGGCAGCGCGGCCCTCTGCGTCCAGCAAGCGGCGCGTCACTGCTTCGTCCAGTGAAGACTCGATCAGACGCAAGCCGCGCGCCAGGCCTTCGGCACTGTTGTCATACAGGCGCACGGCCAGCCCCTTCATCAGGAAGTGCTGTGCGATCGCCGATCCCATGGTGCCGGACCCAATCACCGCGATGTTATTGAAGTCCCGCATCAGTAAGTCTCCGTGCAGCGCAGCACCTTGTCGACAAAGCTGATGGTCGGCGCCGCCACGTTGTGCCGCCGGGCAAGCCGCGCCAGCTCGCCACAATGAAACTCGTTCTCGGTTGTCTTTCCCTTCTCCACATCCACCAGGATGGAGGGCCGATGCTCGCCGCCCTGATCAAGGTAGCCCATGGCACTGGAGAGGAAGTCCGCAGGCAGTTCGATTCCCTCCGCCTGGCAGATTCCCATGCCCTCGCGAATGATGTCTTCGACCATGGCGCGCGCCTCGGGCTGCCCCATGACGCAGCCCATGCAGTGCCGGGTCACGGCACACAGGCTGCCGAGCGAGGAATTGAGCAGGGCCTTCTTGAATACTTCAGTGCGCCAGCCTTCACTGACTTCGACCGGAAAGCCCGCCTCCTGCAGGTCACGGGCTATCTGATCCACCCGCTCAGGGTCTACCTGCGGTGGCCTGGACAACACATGAACCGTATTGAACGTCACCAGGACTTCACTGCCACAGGACAGGTCGCAGCCCATGTTGAGCACGATGCGGAGTGCTCGGTCAGCGCCAAATTCGCCGGCGATGACCTGCTCGGTATCAATGCCGTTCTGGCAGGAAACAAAAAGCATCCCGGGCTTTGGACCATGCTCGCGCACAGACTTGAGGACATGTTGGGTGTCCCCACTCTTGGTGCAGATCAGGACTACGTCGGGCTGGGCGCGGACGAATTCGGCGGTTTCCAGCAGCACCTCCTTGAGCTCCGCGTAGGCACTCATCTTGCCCCTCACCACCAGCGGGCGGCGCAACAGGATTTGCTGGGTCTGCTGGCTGTGACACAGGACCGTGACCCGGTGCCCGGCCTGACGCAGCAGGCCGGCAAACACCCGCCCGACCAGGCCACAGCCGATCACGCCATAATGTGTGCTCACTTCCTGTCCCCCAGCGCCAGTACGAATACGTCATCAGGCAAGTTCTCGAATTTCCCCTCCTCCATGGCGCGGATGCAATCGGCGTAGCGCTCCTCGATACGACGGGGGATCAACTTGAACGAGGGTGTCAATTCGTTGTTATCAATGGTTAGTTCGCGCCCGACGACCATTGCGCGCCGGATGACCTCGTAACCCGCCACCTGCTGGCTATTCACGTCCGCGACACAACGTGACAAGCAGCCCGCCAGCTGCTCCGAGCTGACCGGCTGCTCACAATCGCCGCCACCACAGCCCTCAAAGGCCTGCTGGTTTGGAAACACCAACATATGCGGCGTCCGCTGACCGGACCCGAATACATAGGCGTACTTCACGAACGGGCAGCGGGCGTGGATCCGGGACTCGATTTGCGCCGGAAACACCTTCTCGCCGTTGCTCAGTTTGAACATCCGCTCCTTGCGCGACATGATGCGCAGGCCCTCAGGGCCGAACTCGCCGATGTCGCCGGTCCTGAACCAGCCCTCCTCATCGAAGGCAGCCTGCGTCGCCTGCGGATTGCGAAAGTAGCCGCGCATGACATTGGGCCCGCGCACCAGGATCTCGCCGTCATCGGCGCGGGCAAGCTCAACGCCGGGAATCGGGAAACCGACGACGCCGGGCGTGCGATCCAGGCTGAATCCTGTCAGCGTGCAGCAGGGCGAAGTCTCGGTCAGGCCCCAACCCTCCACCACCGGCACACCGTGAGTCCGGAAGACATCGGAGACGCTGGTGGATAGCGGCGCAGCGGCGGTGAATACAAACCTGAGGTCCGGATGGAAGAAGTCGCGCTCGACCCGCTTGCTGGCCTGCACCCGGACGGCAATCTCCTGGAAGACCTTCGGCACGCTGAAAAACACGTGCGGCCGGATCACAGCGAAGTTCTCCAGCAATCGATCCACATCGGTGCCGAAACTCTCGTCCAAGGCCAGGCAACCACCAAAATAGACCGCGAAGAAGCGCTCGAATAACCCGCCAAAACTATGGTGCCAGGGCAAGTAGCACAGCAACCGCAGGCCCGGCTCCGGCTGCCAGCACTGCTCCAGCGCCTTTTGCTGGCTCATCAGGTTGCGATGGCTGAGTTCCACGCCCTTGGGAAATCCGCTGGTTCCCGAGGTGTACATGATTTCGCAAAGCGCGCTGGACGGAACCGCCCGCAGGGCGTTCTCGACAACTCGACGCTCTGCAGTATCCAACGCCGTCGCGCCTTGATCAGCAAAGCGCCACAGCTTGCCACCGCTGCGCTCGTAGGATGCTGCGTCACCGATCAGCGGATCATTTAGCAACAGGATGTGCCGCGGCAAGCAACCCGGATCCAGTGCCAGCACCTTGTCGGGCTGGTCGGTCACCACCATGTCAACATCCGAGAAGCGCAGCAATTCGCTCATCAAATCGGCGGGATAGCCGGCAAAGATCGGTACGCTGGTACGCCCCGATGCCATGACCGCCATTTCGCAGACATGACGCCGATAGCTATTACCGGCAATGAAGGCGATCCGCCCACCGTCGCTGCCCGACCCCAGATGCAACACAAAGGCCGACAGTCGTAGCACGGCTTCGCCCAGTTCGCGCCAGCCGTAGTGACGGTAAGACCCATTTACCCGCTCAGCGAATGCAGGCGAATCAGCAAAGCGCCTTGCGTTGTCCAGCAGCAAGCTGCCGATATTGGCGACCGGTTCCCCCAGTTCAGCAGTGCTGTGCAGTCTTTGCATTGCGATCCTGTCCTTGCCGCGTCAGGCGGCCACCTGTCCTTCCAGTCGCAAGTGCCGGTAGCCGGCCCACAGCGCGGCGCCAATTGCGCCGGCGTAGACCGAGTCCGGGTGTACCCGGATTTCTGCCTTCAGGCGCTTGTCCTTGTCGGCAAGTTCCTGCATCGCCGCGATGAATCCTGAATTGCGCGCCAGGCCGCCGGTCACCAATACCGCGCCCACGGTCTTGACCATGCGCATCTGGCCGATCAGGCGCTTGGCCATGGACAGATGAATGCCACGCAGGATGTTGGAGGTGGTGATCCCACGACTCACCATGTTGATGACATCGGTTTCGGCCAGCACCGCACAGATTCCCGACACCTGCTCCGGCGAATCACCCTTGAGCGAAAGCTGACCGATGTCGTCAATCGCGACCCCGAGATAGCGGGCAATGTTCTCGAGGAACTGCCCCGAACCCGAGGCACACTGCGAGGTCATGCGATAGGCCAGCACCTTGGAACGCTCATCGACCAGCATGGCCTTCGCGTGCAACGCACCGCAGTCCACTACGCCGCGCACGTTCGGATCCAGGTAAATGGCTCCCCGCGCATGCGCAGTCATCGAAAAGAAGTGGCCACGCCGGAAGTCCACCAGTTCGCCCTCGCCCGTGGTGGCGATATAGGCGATGTCACTTTCCGAAATGTCATGGCGAACCAGTACGCGCTCAAAGGCGGCCCGCAGCACTTCCTTGACATTACGCTTGCGGATCTTGTCCAGGTCCTTGAACAGGATCTGCTCGCCGCTGCCGTCATCGTCAAACGAGGCCAATACGGTCTTGACCGAGTCACAGCCCACGTCAATTCCTACGGTGTAGAACATGGAACGTCTCCTATCAGGCCGGACAGGCCGCAGCCATATCGCAGGCAGCGCGGGCGGTGGCTGGCTTGCTGACATCCAGGTCGGACATGACGCCCTTGGGATCGCGCTTGGCAAACAGGGCAGCGCCGACTGCCCCGGTAAAGATGCTGTCCGCGCTGATGTTGATCTTCATCCTGCCGTAGTTCTCGAACACCAGCTTTTCCAGCGCGGAGGTCACCGCCTGGTTTCGGGCGACGCCGCCGGTAAAGGTGAACTCGGATGCCACGCCACCCGAACGAGCCAGCAGCGACATCGCACGCAGCACAATGGCCCGGTGCAGGCCAGCCAGGATGTCCTCACGCTTCTCGCCCAGGGCCATCAACTCGCGCAGTTCTGCCCCCGCGAAAACCGTACAGGTGGAGTTGATCTTGACTACCTTGGTTGACTGCATTGCCAGCGGGCCCAGTTCATGCACGCCGATGCTCATTTCGTCGGCAATGTAGCCCAGATACCGGCCACACCCCGCTGCACAGCGATCGTTCATCTGGAAACCGGTGACAATGCCACTGCCATCCACCTGGATGGCCTTGGTGTCCTGGCCACCAATATCCAGTACGGTCCGCGTATCCGGGAACATGTAGTGGGCACCGAGGCCGTGACAGAGGATCTCGGAGCGGATCTGTTCCCGGGCAAAAGGCAGGGTCAGGCGCCCGTAACCTGTGCCCACGATATTGAGGACGTTGAAACGACGCTCTGCCGTGTTGGTGACCGCCTCGGCAATTTCCGCGGCGAAGGCTGCAAAGCGCCTGTCTGCGGTGGCCCTGCGAGTCGCAAATTCCAGATACTCACGATACAGGCCGGCAAAACTGTGGTTCTCCACCCGGATAATAGCCGCGTCAAACAGACCCACCAGCCGATCAAATGACACCGACAGCGTGAGCGTCACACGCTCGGCCTGCCTCAGGTACTGGCTGGTAGCCAGGTCGCGGAAGAAGTCGCTGGCCGCCGCACTGCCCGGAAAGAAATCCTGTTCGGCCTGTTCAGCCAGCGCCGCAAAGATATCGTCCAGCGCGTGCAGGCAGGCAGCCGACTCCTCCTCCGGCATCGAATGCGCATGTGCCACCGCAAGGCACTCCTTGTGCAGCGCACGCAGCTGTTCCAGATGCTGGGCCAGCGCATAGTTGCAGGCCAGTACCGCCATCAGCGGTTGCGCCAGCGCTCCGATCTGCGGGCTCGCCTCCAGCCGTGCCTGCAGCAACCCGAAGCGGGAGTTGATCTCCGCCTCCTCGCGCGCCACCTGGCAGGCCAATTCGTAGTTGCTGCGTGAATTGGTAATTCCGCGCCCCATGATGCATTCCTGCTCGTCCAGGAATACCGCCTTGGTGGTGGTGGAACCCAGGTCAATACCGATATAACAGCAGTCCACTGTAGCCCCCCTCAGGCCGCCGCCCGTTTGGCTTCGAGCATCTGGAAATAGGATTCGAGCCGGTTCTTGATGTTGGCCGCGCTGAAGTAGCGGGGATCCACCAGGTCGCTCTCGATGAACGCACCTGCCTTGCCGGTGCGGCGCTCGAGTTCGCGCAGCATCATCAACTGACCGGCCGAAAACGAATTGCAGCTCTTGATGGAATTGAACAGGATGCCATCCGCCTCGTAGTCCTCGACGTACTTGGCGATCAGGTCCACGCGCGACGGCAGGTTCTTGTTGGTGTAGCAGCCCAGGCAGTACTCGGCGAGCGTCTCAAATGGCCTCGCCGGATCATGGCGGAAGCCCAGGTCGTACAGGCCACCCACCTTGGTGTAGGTGGAGGCCACCATCACCACACCCTCATCGTAGAAGATCTTCCAGAACTCCCTGAAACTGGTCCAGTTGGGCGGACCTTCCACGACGATGCGGTATTTCTGCTGGCGCAACTCACCCTCGGGGGTCGTCGGTCCCATGCCGTGCTTGATGCGGAAGTCCACTTCGTTGCGCAGAGAATGGTAGTAAGCCTCGCAGCCAGGCACGCCACGAAAGGCCGTGAAGATCGGGCCGATGTAGTAGACACCCCCAAAATAGGCATCGATTGGCGAGGGCTTGTTCTTGGCCGACTCCCACACATGCACCAGGTCCTCCTCGGCCCGGGCCGAACTCGCCAGCAGTTCACTCAGTCGCGCTTCATCCAGCTTCTTGCCCGAGGCCTTCTCCAGCGCAGGCACCACGACCTCGCGCAGCTGGCGCGCCACAAAATCGCGCATCGCCGCGGTGATCCTGCCGTCCGCCTGATAGGGCACCTGCAACATCACCACCGGACAGCCATATTCCTTCTTCAGCAACTCGAACCACTTCATGAAGGTGAAGCAGCCCGTGTAGCTCAACAACAGCAAGTCGGGCTCGGGCAGCTTCTCGCCGGTCGGTCCGATGTTTCCCTTCTTGAGCATGCCGATGTCGCACTTGACGTAGGTACAGACGTCCTCGGAGTGCCCCTGCTTCTCCGCTTCCTGGATGTAGTCCCCCGAGAGCTTGCGCATGCCTGATTGCAGCGCGTTGACTTCCGGATGCACTGGCAACATGTCGAAGGCCAGGATCAATTCATTGAGGTTGCCGGGCACAAAGGTGTAGACGACCTTGCGCCCCTGCTGCTTGGCCCGTGCCAGGGTCTCGAAGTGCTCGCCGATCATCTTCTTCTGCAGCACCATGCTCTCTTCTTTCTGAACCACCGTGTCATTCATCACGCAGCCCCCCACAACTTGATCGAATCAGCAAAAGTACCGGCCTGTTCCTTGATGACCTGGGCCTGGCCTGTGTTCTCGGAATAGGTGAAGGCGGTGTAGGGAATGCCCGCCGCCGTGAGCACGTCCTGGCCCATGGGCCGCTCCAGCAGGGCCGGATCGCAGAAGCTGGCCGCCGCAAAGATCACGCCCTCCGCCTCGCGCTGGCGCACCTGGTCGACCAGGAAGCTGCCCTTGTCGTCGCCCTCGATATAGCGTGTCGCTGTGGCAACGGTATCGGACATGTATGCCCCGACGATGGCATCGAGCGGGTCATCGCCAATCAGCGTATCAATCAACTGGTAGCGCGCACCCAGCACCCAGTCGTCGTCCACGATATAGCAGCCACTGTTCTCCATGGCCCGAACCATGGACAACGGCGGTTGTTCACAGAACAGGCCGCTGACGACCACCCTCACATTGTCGAACTTCGGCCTTTCGGTGTGCCGCGCGGCCTCAAGGTAGTCACGCAGCATTGCCGTGTGCACGGATACTTCCAGGACATTGCCGGCACGCATCAACAGGTAGAGATCGCTGGTTGGGACACGATGTGGCTCTGCTGCACGCAGGTCATAGAGTTCAGCCAGGGCACGGCGATTGGCGTTGTACAGCCCGATGGACTCGTTCAGGCGCTCGGGTGTGGCCTGGATGCCGGACAGTGCTTCCATGTCATGCAGCAATTCGGCCATTTCCGCCCGGTAGAAGTCACGGCCTGGCCCGCCAAAGGTCTGGGGGAAATCCACATACCGGACGTACTTGCCCGGGAACATCATCTGCCACATGCCGCTCAGGTTTCGAATGACATCGCAGATCGCCGGAAACAACATCCCATCAAGGCAATCGAACTTGCCGGAGAGGCCCATTTCGACCACCGAACGTGGCAAGTGGCAGATGTAGGACTGGAAGAAAGCATCGCCGCGGATGATCTCGACATCATCGCCGCCGCCCATGATGCCGACCGGCAGGACACCCGCGGCGTGCATGAGTTCTCGCGGAACGTACACCGGCAGGTGCCCGATCGCCTTGCCGCCGGTGCGCTGCTTCCAGTCTTTAACGCTCGCAAAATCGAGGTCCCGATAAAGGCGCTCGCAACGATCAATGATCTCCTGGGCTCCCATGGTTCAATTGCCCCCGGTGGATGATTGCCTGGACGCCAGGCAGCCCTTGGTAAACGTGAGGTAGACCTCCTCGGCCAGTTCTTCGACCGAGCCATGCTCGTCGAACGAGTACCAGCCGAAGATCCAGTTCATCATCCCGAACAGCAGATAGGTCTTGCGCTCGATTTCCCCCGGCTTCAGCGTCTCGCGCCGTGCGGCGGTGTATTCACCTACTGCAAATGCCATGACTTGCGTGTAGCGCTGCTTGAGTTGCCGCACGACTTCGCCGTGGGCAGGACTCATCGACAAGGTGCCTGAGGTCACTACCCGCATCTCATTCAGGTGGCTGCCAAAATGTCCCAGGTGGGCACCGATCAGTTCGCACAGCAGGGTGCCACTGGCATGGCGCGCAGCTCGCGAACCCGGCACCCCAGCCTGGTACCCCGCGATCAACCGCTCGGCGTTCTCAAGCAGCAGGGAAAACCCGCGCTCGTTGATCAGGAACAGCAACTCTTCCTTGCTCGAAAAGTGGTGATACAGGCCAGCCAGGCTGCGCCCGGTAGTGCGCGCCAGGTCGCGCATGGTGGTGCCGTGATAGCCCTGCTTCGCCATCAGCGCGGCACATTTCTTCAGGATATCGTCCGGACAGGGAACACCCTGTCTTGCATGCGCATCCATGTCAGGCGTCCTTCCAGACAGCCGCGCGCTTTTCCATGAAGGCGGCAATGCCCTCGTTGGCGTCGTGCGTGACCATCAGTTCATCCAGGTAAACACGCTCAGCGTTGCCGATATGAGCGCGGTAATGGGACAGCAGCCCGGCCCGCATCACCCGCTGGGCACAGCGCAGGCTGGCGGCGCTGCGCGGCAGTAACTGGCGCTCGATCCAGGTGGCCGCGGCCTCAGCCACTTGGCCGGCTGGCGCCCTGAGCGCCAGCAGCCCCAGACGATCCAGGGCTTCAGCATCGAGCGTCTCGCTGCCCAGGACCATGCGGGGTGCCAGCGCGGCCGGCGCCAACTGTGGCAACAGTACTGCAGCGACGGGTGGAAATACCCCAAGCTGGATTTCAGGTACGGCAAAACGTGCACTTTCATCCGCGATCATCAGCGTACAACCGAGCGCCAGTTCAAAACCGCCACCCAGGCACCGGCCCGAAACTTGCGCAATGGTGGTGACCGGGTGCGAAAGCAGGTCGTCTATCAGTCCGTGGAACTGCGGCAGCATGTTCCCGACTTCTTCGGCCTGGTGCTCAGGCACGCTGGCCCCATAGCAGAAATGATCGCCTGCTCCTGTCAGCACAATGGCCTTGCGACTCGAGGGGCGACGCTCGGCCAGCAGTAACGCCCGCAACTCAACCATCATCCGGCCACTCAAGATGTTGGCCGGCGGCGCATTCAACGCCACCTGCAACACCTGGCCGCCGTGGCCTTCGGTCAGCGCGAGCGTTGCGTAGCTCATTCCCTGGTCCCGGGCATGATCCGCGCCATCAGCGCCTCATTCCAGGGGTGGGCCTCGGCCAGCGCGCGACGCAATTCGTGGAAGTCGACCTCGCGTTGGTGCCGTGGGCCCTCGTTGAAGGCGCGGAAGCCGGCGCGTGCCTCCGTCATCATGTTGAGCGCCAGCCACGAACGGTTCGTCTCGCAATTCTGCTGCCAGTGCTCGAGCTTCTTCTTGCGCACGGACTCAATGGTCTTGGCCAGGCAATCGGGCATGGTCAGTGACAATTTGTAGGCCATCGTCTCGACCTCGCGGTCGAGCAGCGTGAGGTCAGTCTTGCACGCAGCCAGCACCGCTTTTGCTGCGTCGCGGTCGGCACCAGTCTTGAAAGCGCCATAGGCGGGATTACCCCAGGCATCGTAGGGCTCGGTGGATACCATCGGATTGGAAATAAAGCTGCCATCAGCCTGGCGCAGCACCGGCACGATACGGTTGATCAACCCGATCTCGGCCGCCGCGTGGGCCGACCAGTGTTCGCACAAGGTGCAGGATTCCATGGCCCGGGTCATGCCCACATACAGGTGCAGGAAATCGGTGGAACCCCCATCCGGCGCCGAGCCATGCTTCGGACCCGCCTGGCCAAAGCGCGCTGTGTCAGCGGCAATGGTGAAGTCGCAGGCCATGCCGATTTCCTGTCCGCCAGCAATCCGCATGCCGTTGACCCGATTGATCACGGGCTTGTCACACAACATGATCGTGGTGACCAAGTCGTTGAACAGGCGCATGTACTGCTTGTATTCCTGCGGATTGCCCGCGTAATACTCAGCGTATTCCTTGGTATTGCCCCCGGTGCAGAAGGCCTTGTCGCCGACTGCCGAAAACACCACCGCGACGATGCTGCGATCACAGGAAGCCTCACGAAACGCGAGAATCAACTCCTTGATCGCCTGGGTGGTATAGGAATTCAGCTGGGCCGGATTGTTCAGCAGGATCCAGGCGTTAAACAGGCCAGCCACGGGCTGGCCCTCGGCATCCCGCAATGGGCGCTTTTCGACCAGGATGTCGCGGTAACCGTAGTTGTCGAGCAGGTGATGGTTCTTCATGCGGCCTCTGCATCCATGACTGTGGGATTGACGATCAAGGGACCAGCACGGCCCGCGCATCCAGGCGATGGGCCTGGGCCTCGGCGATGACAGTGTTGATCTGGTCCAGCGGAAACTGGCGAACATTGCGGCGCACTTCGATTCTGCCGTCCAGCACCTGCCGGACAACCTCTGGATAGTGAGCTGGCCGGCAACCCCAGTTGCCGAAAATGTCGGCGTCAAATGCCATCACATTGCTGAGGCGAAGCTCAATCTTTTCCATGGTGAAACCAACCACGGCCAGAGTCCCGGCATAGCTCAGCAATGAATAAGCGACGCGTTGTCCCGCCGCGGTGCCACTGGTCTCGAAGATGCGCCAGCGATCCGGCGGATAGCCGCGTTCGCTGGCGAAGGAGCGGATGCTCTGGCGCAAGCTCCTTTCATCCATCGCCTTGCTGTCGAGCGCCAACTCGGCGCCGTGTTCGGTTGCCGACAGCAGGCGGGCGGGATCAATGTCCAGCGCCACCACGTGTGCCCCCACATTTCGTGCGTGCTGAACCAGGTAGAGCCCGACACCACCAACACCCACCACCACCGCCACTTCGCCGGCGGCCAGGCCGCTGCGCTGGACAGACTGAAATGGCGTGGTAATCGCATCGGCTACCACGCTCAGTTCGGCCAGGGGGAATCCCCCCAGATCGTCAGGCAATGGACACAGGAACCGCGCCGGTACGCTCAGGTGACTGGCGAAACCGCCGTCGAAATCATTTCCCGGCATACGCTGTTGTTGGCAGATATTGTCGCGGCCGGCACGGCACAGATCGCAATCACCACAGGGCAGTACCGAGGGCACCACCACCTTGCGGCCCAGCCACTGCGCACAATCCGCAGCCGCGGCCACCACGGCACCGCTGATTTCGTGCCCAAGTACCAAGGGCAGGTCCTGTCGGGTCCTGACCGCACCGGCAATGAAGCCGAGGTCAGTGTGGCAAAGGCCGCAACCCGCCACCTGCACGACCACTTCGCCTGCTTCTGGGGCAGGAATCTGGAAATCACGTCGTTCCAGTACCCGGCCGCTGCCTAGAAAGAACATGCCCCATGCCCGGGTTTTCTGCATGCGTGTGGCTCCTGAGCTAGTCCTCGACTCCAGACCATAACCGAACGTTCGTTCGGTTCCGGCTACGCACTGTACGCCCCCCGTCAGTCAGGGGTCAACCAGCCGGCTTGGGCTACGATTTCAGGGGATCAGGCCGGATCCAGCGACAGGCGATCAATGCGCCGCCTCCCCCTGCAATAGGCCAGGGTTGCCACCAGCAAGTTGTAGCCCAGCAGCGCAAAACTCGCCAACCAGAGCACGGCGGCCAGCCGCAGGCATTGCGGCAGCATCAGGCCCGCGATCAACACCAGCAGGGCGGCAAACTGCAGTCCCAGATGCGCACGAACCATGCTCTCCGGCACCACGGTCCTTGCATTCGGAATGACCACCTTGCCAGCGGCCGCAGGACAGGCCCCCAGGCGCTGCTGCAAATGCAGCCAGACCAGGAACGGCACGATCTTGTACAACATGCCCGCTACCACCGACAGGGCGAAACCGCCGACGAACAGCACCGCAGCTGCCAACTCCAGGGCCGCAGCCAAGCTCGCGGACGACACGACGACGCGGATCCCTGCGAGGAGAGCCGCTGCGGCCAGTCCAACCATTCCCAGATACCAAAATCCCAGACTCCCATCGCTGGCCTTGCGGCGCCGCCGGACCAGGAGCACCAGCGTGGATATGGAAAAAGCGAACAGGACGCCGGCCAGCAGCAGTATCGGCAAGACTGCCCATGACAGCCCTAGCAGCAAGACCACGGACAGGGCCAGAAGCCCGGCGGCAATGCCTGGCGCCAGCAAGCCTCGCAACAGTGCGGGAAACTCTGCAGTCATCTGGAACATCGGCACGACCTGCCAGGCCACCGATGCCACCAGGATCCCAACCCATCCCACCAGTGCCCAGGACACATGCACATCAGTCAGTGGCTGTCGCCACAGGGGAATGGACGGGAATGCGTGGCCCGCTACCAGCACCAGCCCCAGCACGCTGGCAATCAACAGGGCTAACAGCGCCCAGCGCGCGCCCTTCACGCTATCGGTCGCCATGGGTGCGCGCGCGAGACAAACACCAATGATGACGATAAAGAGCAGGAACGTGGATCCGAGCAACGGCATCGCGGCCTGAAACAGCCAGGCGTCGTCGAACAGAAATCCCGCGGTCAGGACCACGCTCCCCAGGGTCAGTCCCAGATGGCACAAACCGGCGAGCAGCCTCGGCTTGGCCACATTGACACCGATCAAGACCGGCTGCAGCTGCAGCAGCGCGCCGAACATCACCATGGTCAGCACGCCAAGACCCAGTAAATGACTCAAGGCCAGGTTGCCGGGCATCCAGCGCGAGTTCAGTGCCTCAGGACCTGCCCACAGCAACACCAATGCCGCGGCCATGCCAAACAGCGGCGCCGTCAGGAAGAAGCGCAACGGAACAGACAGGGGTGGAGCCTGCGCCAGTGACAAGGCCGCAATCATGGGCCAGGTGCCGCCGCAGCATCGGTGCTGCGCCAGATCAGGAGTTCACAGCGCTCATCATCAAGGCTGGCGACCCGCCAGGCGTAGCCGCGCTGCGCCAGCAACTCGTATAGCGGTACCGGCTCACGACTGATCAGGGCACGCAGCCGCTGACCTGCTCCAAGTTGCTGAATATGCTTGAGGACAAGATCCATCGGCTCGCAGGGCGGCAAGCCGCGTACATCGAGCTCAAGCTCGGTCGCACTCATCCAGCTGTGGTCGTCCGCATGCGATCAACCAGCGACCCGGGGGCATCGGTCAGCGCCTGGTCACACATTGGGTAGAGCATGTACTCCTCCTTCATGTTGTGCTGCTGGATCAGGATGTTCATGGTCTCGCCCAGTCCCAGGAATTCTTCCAGATCCCCACCGACCAGTGCCTGCCTCATCTGCACGACCAGCGAACGAATCTGCCCGTGCTCCATGCGCATGATCGCGGTGGGACCATCGGCCATGCCGGTGCACTTCTCAAATTCCGGAAACAGCACCTCTTCCTCCCTGGCCAGGTGCGTCAGCAAGGCAGATTCAAAATCGCCGAAACCGCTGCGCGCTCCCTCCAGGTCGCCCTCGCTGGCTGCCGCTTCAGCGGCGGCAAAGCACTTGTCACAATCCCGGTGATCGTCTGTCAGGAATTCACTTACCACGCGATTCATCCCGGCACGAGGGGCAGGCAGCCCAATGTGCCCATTCTGCATGCGGTACTGGTAACCACCTTGTTCTAGGTTAAGGCCCAGCCGCACTGGCCAGCGATTGCAGTCGCGCAGCCAGCGACAACGCGATTGCCGCAGCGCCCTGCCCTCCCAGGGGCAGGCCAGCCGGCGCCTCCACTCGCTCGGCCAATCGCGTATGCACACTGGCGGGAAGGGTTTCCAGCAAGTCCCGCATCCTGGTCCTGGGACCCAGCAGACCAATGTAGCGCGGCAGCACCGGCCACTCTGCCAAGGCCGCCAGCGCAGCGCAGTCGTTGCCAAAATGGTGCGCCATGATCAGTGCAGCGTCGTAACAGGGTGACTCTTCGGCTGACGGCGGCACTTTCAAGTGCTTTTCTGCCAAGCCGGCGAGACCAGACCAGGCCCGGCGCGGTTCGACCAGATCCATGCGCCAGCCAAGCTGGTTCAGGATGGGCAGCAAGAACTCACTCTCCGGGCCGCAACCAAGGATCAGCGCCCGCGGCAACGCTGCCCACTGCAGGGCCCAGGCCGTCGCATCAGTGGTGTCCGCCGTGGCGCCCAGGATCACCGGTGGCAACTGCCATTCACCACGCAGGCCACCGGACTGCAGCAGCAAAGCGCCGCTCTGCTGATACTGCAACTGCATGGGCTCAGCGTGCTGGCGATAGGCCATCAAGATCGGCGCCACACCCGGCAGCTGCGCCAGCGGCAACATCAACACCAGTTGCCGACCGCGACACCCGGCTCCCGCACCCGAAAACAGGATGTCAGACAGGTCACGGTTGTCGAGATTGAGCAACCGTGCGCGGCCATCCGCCAGCGACAGTGAGGCCGCTTCCTGCACCTCGCCTTCGAGACAGCCGGCGCTGACCCAGCCCGCGCGCAGCCCATTTGCAGCCACATGCACCAGGATGCCGGGCTTGGCATAGGCATGGCCGCTGATATCCAGGACGATGGCCAGACAACCGGGCCGATCTTGCTGCAAGTCATGCAGGCAGGCATCCAGTGGCGCCTTGCTTGGGGCGCCTGATACCAGTTTCGGTCGAACCATCATGCTGCCCTCGATTTCGAACCAGTCCGAACAATGGCGTCTATCGCGGCAGCATACCAAGGTCATTCCGCGATTCAGGCATGGTCCGGGTCAGGGTGGCAGTCCAGCTTGCATACCCCACTGGGTATCTACTAGCATGCCCGCATGGGTATTCAAACGATCTGGTCCAATCATCGCCGCGGCATGCTTGCCGGCGTCGTCGCCATTGCCTTCGCCGTGGTGCTCGCCAATCTCCTGTTGGACGATTCAACGATCAGCGCAGCGCCTGAACGATTGACCGCAGGCATTGCTACGCTGGCAGTGAACGCAGGCACAACGGCACAACACTTGCAGTTTGACGGCCGCATTGAGGCCGAGCACCAGACCACACTGGCAGCCCAAGTCCCGGCCGTGGTACGCAAGCGTCTGGTCCGTGCAGGCGATGCCGTGGCGAGAAATCAACTGCTGATCCAGCTGGATGACCGCGACACCCGTTCTGGCGTGCAGCAAGCCGCAGCAGGCGTAGGCCGGGCCGAGGCCGAGGCGACACAAGCCCGCAAGGCCTTGCAGCGTGCGCACGAACTTCATCAGCGTGGCCTGGTCAGCGTGGCCGCACAGGATGCGGCTGAAGCGTCGGCCGGCACTGCTGAGGCCGTTCTGGAGCAGGCCCGTGCGGCGCTGCGCCAGGCGCAGCTGGCGCAGGGCTATACCGAGATCCGCGCACCGTATGCGGGGCTCATCACCGACACACTGGTCGAGGCCGGCGACCTGGCGACACCGGGCCGCGCGCTCATCGCCATGTATGCGCCAACATCCATGCGCGCAGTGGTGGACATGGCCGCGACACGCAGTTCGCTGGCCAGGCAGGCCAACTCGGTGGCTGTTGGCCGCCGCAATGCGGCGGGCCAGATCGACTGGGTCACGGCAGTGACACGACGCGAAGTCCCGGCAACCGATCCGGTAACCCAGACCGTGTCCTGGCAGCTTGACCTGCCCGAGGAAAAACCCAATCGCTGGACGCCCGGGCAGGCCGTCTGGGTTCGATTCACCACCAGCGTTGATCAAACCGTCGCAGCGACGGCTGCGGAAACCCTGACCATCCCACGCAGCGCACTGCTGCTGCGTGGCGAACTGACCGCCGTGTATGTAGTGCAGGAGCAGCAGTTCGTGTTGCGCCAGGTGCGCATCGGTAGCGATACACAAACTACCGTCGAGATCATCGCCGGCCTCGCCGCGGGCGAAGTCATCGCCGTGGATGCCTTGCAGGCGGGCCTCGCCGGCGCCTGGCCAGCCGAATGAGCCGCCGCGAGGAAGCCACCGGAAAAACCGACTCCCCGGCTCCCCTGGGCATTGCCGGGCGGCTGGCTGCGGCCTTTCAGGACAACGCATTGACGCCGCTGCTGGCCCTGGTGGCCTTGCTGCTTGGCGTGTTTGCCGTGGTGGTCACGCCACGCGAGGAAGAACCGCAGATCGACGTCACCATGGCGAACGTGATGATCGCCTTTCCGGGTGCCAGCAGTGCCGATGTGCAGAACCTGGTGGCACTGCCCGCTGAACAGGTTCTCTCGCAAATTGCGGGCATCGAGCACACCTATTCCGTGTCGCGCCCGGGCATGGCGATGGTCACGGTCCAGTTCGAGGTGGGAGTACCTCGCACCGAGGCACTGGTGCGCCTCTACGATGTGCTGAACGCCAACCAGGACTGGCTGCCGCGAAACCTCGGCGTGCTTGCGCCCATCGTCAAGCCCAAGGGCATCGACGATGTGCCGGTGCTAGCGGTTACCTTGCACGCAAGCTCATCGACTCCCGCGCTCGACCTGGAGCGCATTGCCCATTCGATCGAAACCGAACTCAAGCGCGTAACTGGCGCGCGTGAAGTCCGCGTCATCGGCGGTCCGGGGCGCGCCATGATGGTGTCGCTGGATCCCGCGCGCCTGCGCGCCCGCGGCGTGGACCTGCTGCAGCTGGCCGCGGCGCTGTCGGCGGCCAACCAGGGCCTACCCGCCGGGGCGGTGCTGGAGGGTGCGCCCGGCAACGCCTCGCGCGTCGCCGTCGAGGTCAGCGAGTACCTGCCCTCCGCCGACGCGGTGGGCGAAATCATCGTCGGCGTACACCGGGGCCAGCCAGTATTCCTGCGCGAAGTGGCCCACATTGAGGATGGCGCAGCCCAGCTGCGCTCCATGGTCTGGCACACGCCCGGCGCAGCCAGCGGCGACGCAGGCGTTGGCGCCGTATTTCCCGCCGTGACCCTCGCGCTGACCAAGAAGCCAGGCAGCAATGCCGCCGACGTGGCGCGGGCGGCTCGCGCAAGAATTGACTCCATGCAGGGCACACTCATACCAGCCGAGGTGACCACCACTATCACGCGTGACTATGGACAGACCGCCTCGGACAAGGCCAATCAGCTGATGCAGAAGCTTGCGTTTGCCACCGGCACAGTGATCCTGCTGGTCGGCTTCGCACTGGGGCGACGTGAGGCGGTCATCGTCGGCACCGCCGTAATCCTGACCCTGACGGCGACGCTGTTTGCGAGCTGGGCCTGGGGATTCACCCTGAACCGGGTCAGCCTGTTTGCGCTGATCTTCTCCATCGGCATCCTGGTGGACGATGCCATCGTCGTGGTCGAGAACATCCACCGTCATCAACTGCTGGCGCCGGGCCGGCCATTGCGGGACATCATCCCGCTGGCGGTCGATGAAGTTGGCGGGCCCACCATACTCGCAACACTGACGGTCATCGCAGCGCTGCTGCCGATGGCCTTCGTGACCGGACTGATGGGTCCCTACATGGGTCCGATCCCGATCAACGCCAGCCTGGGTATGGCCTTGTCGCTCGCCATCGCTTTTACGCTGACGCCGTGGCTGGCCTTGAAGCTGATGCCTGGCCATGCGCACGGTGAGCCATCCTCATCGGGCCTGGCTGCCGGCTGGATTGCCAGGCTGACCGGCGCCTTCCCGCGCTGGCTCGGTCCACTGCTTGCGGAATCACGCAAGCGACGGCGCCTGGCGCTGGGCATCCTGCTGGCGTTGTTCGCCTCGGTTGGCCTTGCCGCCGTGCAGGCCGTCGTGCTGAAAATGCTGCCCTTCGACAACAAGAGCGAATTCCAGGTTGTCGTCAGGATGCCCACCGGTTCACCGGTGGAGGAAACCGCCCGCCTGCTGCAGGCGCTGGGCCACCAGCTGGCGGCACAGCCCGAAGTGGTGCACGTGCAGGCCTATGCCGGCACAGCAAGCCCGATCACCTTCAATGGACTGGTGCGCCAGTACGACCTGCGCCAGGAAGCGGAACTGGGCGACCTGCAGGTCAACCTGGTTGGCAAGTCAGAGCGCAGTGAGCAAAGCCACGCCATCGCGCAGCGGCTGCGCCCCGCGCTTGAGGCCATCGCACAAGACTTCGGGGCGAAGCTGCAGGTCGTCGAGGTGCCACCCGGGCCACCGGTACTGAGCCCGCTGGTGGCAGAGGTCTATGGTCCGGATGAATCCGGCCGGCAGGCGCTGACCCGCGGCGTGGCCGCGGCCTTTGCTGCCACGGAAGACATCGTTGGCATTGACACGACGCTGCTGGAGGATGCACCACGCGTCTTCCTTCGCGTCAATCGCCAGCGTGCCGAGGCCAACGGCATCCCGGTCGCTGCCATCGCTGCCACTGCGCAGGGGGCACTCAGCGGCCTCGATGCGGCCTACCTGCACGATGCCCGAAGTCGCGTCGCCGTGCCGGTACGATTGCAGTTGCCGCCACAGCGACAATCGGGTCTCAGCGACCTGCTGGCGATGCCGCTACGCGCGGCCGACGGCAAGCTGGTGCCGCTGGGTGAACTGGTGGACCTTGAGCGCGATGTGGTTGATGCGCCGCGCTACACCAAGAACCTGCAGGGCGTCAGCTATGTCTTCGCCGATGTGGGCGCAGGCGGCGAGACGCCCGACTCGCCCCTGTACGGCCTGTTCAAGCTGCGCGCGGCTGCCCTGGCGGCAGGCCCGGCTAGCGGCGGCCCGGTTGCAGAACACTGGATCGCAGCACCGCAGGATCCATGGCGCGGCTATGCCATCAAGTGGGATGGCGAATGGCAGATCACCTACGAAACCTTTCGCGACATGGGCGCCGCCTATGCCGTAGGCCTGGTGCTGATCTACCTGCTGGTCGTCGCGCAATTCCGCAGCTACCTGACGCCGCTGATCATCATGGCGCCCATTCCGCTGACCATCATCGGTGTCATGCCCGGTCACGCATTGTTGGGTGCCAACTTCACCGCCACCAGCATGATCGGCATGATCGCACTGGCCGGCATCATCGTGCGCAACTCCATTCTGCTGGTTGATTTCATCGAATTGCGCCTGGCCCAGGGCGCGCGCCTGCGCGAAGCCGTGATTGAGTCCGCCGTGGTCCGCGCCCAGCCCATTGCGCTAACTGCGTTGGCGGCCATGGCGGGCGCCTTCTTCATCCTCGATGACCCTATCTTCAACGGCCTGGCGATTTCACTGGTGTTCGGCATCCTGGTGTCGACGCTGCTGACGCTGGTCGTGATCCCTATCCTCTACTATGTCGTGTACCGGGGGCGTGCCCATGCCTGAACTCACTGACGCCGACGCCCGGAAGGACCTTCTGCATCGCCTCAAGCGGGCCGAAGGGCAACTGCGTGGCGTCCAGCGAATGATTGAGGAGGACGAGCCCTGCCTGGCCATAGCCGGGCAGATGGCCGCGGTGCGCAAGGCCCTAGACAGCACCTATGTGCAGATGACCCTGTGCTTCATGCAGCAGGAACTGGAGGGTCGGCCCGAGGCCCTGCCCGAAGTACTCGACGAGGTGCGCGCCCTGCTGGTCAAGGTGCGCTGACAGACTCGCGCCGGCCGCTTTCGCGGAGTATGGTGGGTCCGGGTGGAGCCACGCGGAAGACGTGGGCCTCGGCAGAAATCAGGGGGACACATCATGGACTTCGGCGCATTCTTCAATTCGTTGCAGGAGGCGCTTGCGCCTCAAGTGCTGGCCATTCTCGCGGCACTCGGCATCCTTGTCGTGGGCTGGATCGTTGCCGTAGTGCTTCGTGCAGTGATTCGCCGTGGCCTCAAGACAGCCAACCTCAATGGCCGAATCGAGACCACGCTGGAGCGCAAGGTGGATGCCGAAGGTGGCATCGCCCTGGCAGTATTCTGGCTGGTGATCCTGTTCACGCTGATCGGCGTGTTCAACTCCCTGTCGCTGCAGATGGTCTCGGCTCCGATCCAGAACATGGTCGACCAGATCATGGGCTACCTGCCGAGGCTACTGGCGGGCGCCTTATTGTTCCTGGTGGCCTGGATCATCGCCATGGTGGCCAAGGCCATGGTTGGCAAGGCCCTGGCGGCAACCAAGCTCGATGACAAGCTGAGCAGCGAAGCGGGCATGGCGCCCATGAGCACCAGTGTCGCGACCACCCTGTTCTGGCTGATCTTGCTGATGTTCCTGCCAGCCATCGTCGGCACCCTGGGCCTCAACGGTGTGCTGCAGCCGCTGCAGGACATGATCAACGAAATCCTCGGCATGCTGCCCAACCTGTTCTCGGCCATCGTGATTGCCGTGGTCGGCTGGCTGGTTGCGGGCATCTTGCGCGGGCTCACCACCAGCGCACTGACCACCGCAGGCGTCGAAAGGATTGGCGGCAAGCTGGGGTTGGCAGGCGAGGTCAAGCTTGCCGGCTTGCTCGGCACTGTCGTCTTCATCTTCGTGTTCTTCCCGGCGCTGGTCGCGGCCCTCGATGCCCTGCAAATCGAGGCCATTTCCGCACCGGCGGCCAACCTGCTCGGGCAGTTCATTGGTGCCATTCCCGGGATCATCGCTGCGGTACTGATCCTGGCCATCACCTTCTTCGTGGCGCGGATCTTTGCCGACCTGGTCACGCGCCTGACGGCGGCGGCAGGTATTGATGCCCTGCCGGAGAAGGTCGGGCTGAAGTCCACGCCGGATGGCAGCCCCGCACCGTCCAGGCTTGCGGGTTCCCTGGTCATCCTGTTCGCCATGCTGTTTGCCGCCATTGAAGCGGCCAGCCGGCTTGGCCTGCCGCAGCTTGCCGATGCGCTCAGCACCTTTGTCTGGTTTGCCGGCGACGTGCTACTGGGCGGCCTGATCCTGATTGTTGGCTTCTGGCTGGCGGGGCTGGCCTACGGCGCGATTCGCCAGACCAGCAGTGAGTTCAGTGGGCTGTTCGCACAGATCGCGCGTATCGCCATCATCGCCCTGGTGCTGGCCATGGGCCTGCGTGCCATGGGCATTGCCGATGACATCGTCAACCTGGTGTTTGGCCTGACCTTCGGTGCCATCGCGGTAGCGATTGCACTCGCCTTCGGGCTTGGTGGCCGCGATGCCGCCGGCAAGCAGCTGGAACACTGGCTGTCGAAGCTGCGCAAGAACCCCTAGGGTCCAGACTGCGGGGTCGGCTCGTCTGGGACGGCCCCGCCTGGTCCGCCACGCTGGCGAAGTAGCGCGGCATCATAGGCTTCGCCAAACAGGAATTCGAATCCCAGGCTGGCCCCCAGGCAGGCATCGCAGCGATCACTGATCGAGGAACTGCGCGCCCAGAACAGCGTCGCGCCCGCCTCGATAAAGAACCAGTCGCGCCACACCGCTCGACGATGGGTGAGGCGAAAACCATAAAGATCGGGTTGCTCACCATCGGTCTCACCACGGGCGCTGATTTCGTAGCGCAGGTAACGATTGCGCCCCAGGGCCTGGTACAACGCCAGCCGCGAACGCCACAGCGCACCCAGGGTCGCCTCAGACAACCGCACTGAACTACCCAAACGCAGCAGGTAATCGTCGCTCAGCACACGATCCACGTCAGCGGCCTGGGTAACGCCAAAGCCCTCATGGTTTTCCCAGAAGCCCGTCGTCCGTAAGGTAATGAGTGTTCGCGTGGTCGGGTAAAAGTAGCGCCGATATCGGGCATTGACATAGGGGTTCAGCGGGAGTTCCAGCTTGACCCCCGCGCCCAGATCAAAGCGACTGTCGCGGTCGCGCTGCAGGTTGTAACCCAGTCCCGCATACCACTCGGCCTGCTGGTCATCCGAGAACGAACCGCCGATGGACTCAAAGGTCTCGGCGTCGTCAGCAATGAAATCGTCGGCACTGGCGCGACCGATGGTGGCGTTGAGCCTCTCGTGGAAGGCCGGCAGCGACAGGTTGGCGCGGAAGCGCCCATCCAGGTCGACACCCTCCCCTTCACGCCAGCCCAGTGCCAGGCCGGCACGACCGCTATTGTCTGCCTCACTCTCGGCGTATTCGTGCTCACCGCTGAACAGGCGATCCACCAGTCTCGCCGTGCTGCACACGCCGCGCTGTATCCCGGCGCGCATGGCGTCGATGCCGCCCGCATTGGGGTCACCCGCGCAGGGGTTGGCCGCCGCAGTCTCTGCAGATTCGGGGAGCGCAGCCGCAGTGCCTTGCGGCGGCAATTCCGCAATAGCGGGAATGCACAGCAGGTACGCCAGCAGCAGCGTCACACGCCCGGCTTCGGCGTGTGGGGCCTGGGTCACGCCGAGTAGCCCCGGCCAGTGGCTTTGAAGTAGTGGTCGCGGCACAGCGGCACATAGCGTTCATTGCCGCCGATCTCCACCTGCTCGCCCTCGCGCTCGGCGTTGCCGTCGGCGTTGATGCGTACCACCATGGTCGCCTTGCGTCCGCAATGGCAGATGGTTTTCAGTTCGGACAACTCGTCGGCCAGCGCGAGCAGGCGTGCGCTGCCGGCGAAAAGCTCACCGCGGAAATCGGTGCGCAGGCCATAGCACAGCACCGGCACCTTGAGGCGGTCGACCACCGCAGCAAGTTGCTCCACCTGCGCCACAGTCAGGAACTGCGCCTCATCCAGCAGCACGCAATGCAGCTTGATTGAGACATGACTGCTGGAAATCTCGCGGTAGAGATCGGTGTCCAGGCTGAAATGGTGGGCCTCGCTGGCCAGCCCGATACGCGAATGCACCTTGCCACCACCGCGACCATCCAGCTTGGCGGTATACACCAGCGTGTTCATGCCGCGCTCGCGGTAGTTGTGGCTGGACTGCAGCAGGGCAGTGGACTTCCCCGCATTCATCGTCGAGTAATAAAAATACAGCTTGGCCACCGGCTCAACCCCCGACGATCGAGACGATGGCGGCGGTCATCAGCGTGCCCAGGGTGGCAGCCAGCAGTGCCTGCGGCGCGACCGCCGCCAGGTCCAGCTTGCGCTCCGGACACATGGCGCCGATGCCGCCGATCTGGATGCCAATGCTCGAGATATTGGCAAAGCCGCACAGTGCATAGGTGGCAATGATCCGCGTGCGCTCGGACAGCGTTGCCGGATCAATCTTGGAGAGTTCGATAAAGGCAATGAACTCGTTGAGAACCGTCTTGATCCCGATCAATGAGCCCACGGTCAAGGCTTCGGTCCAGGGGATACCCAGGCACCAGGCCAGCGGCGCAAAGATCCATCCGGCAATGCGTTCCAGCGACAGTGCCGCGCCAGCGACATCCGGCAACAGGCCAATCGAGCTGTTGACCAGTGCAACAAAGGCGATCAGCACCAGCAGCACGGCCAGGATGCCCAGGTAGATATTCATGCCGTCGGTGGTGCCGCGGGTAATCGCATCCATGGCGCCGTCATAAATGCGCGGCGGATCCTTCAACTCATGATCGGCCGCGCTCTCGGGAATCAGCAAGTGGGCAAACAGGATGGAGGCCGGCACCGACATGATTGACTTGGTCAGCAGGTGGCCGAGCACGCCGTCGAACATGGAGCCGAGCATGCTGGCGTAAATCACCATCACCGAGCCGGCGATGGTCGACATGCCCGCAGTCATGAGCAATAGCAGCTCATAGCGGGTCATGCGGGCGATATAGGGGCGCACCAGGAGTGGCGCCTCGACCTGGCCAACAAAGATGTTGGCGGTGGCCACCAGGCCTGCCGGGCCCTTGGTATCGAGCGTGCGCTCGAAGACCTTGGCGATGGAGCGGATCACCACCGGCAATACGCGCCAGTACCAGAGGATGGCCGACAGCGCGGACATCACGATAACCAGCGGCAGGACGTGGAAGGCAAAGGTCACCATCGAACCTGGATTGGTAACTGAGAACGGCGCATCGCCGCCGCCGAGGTAGCCAAAGATGAAGGTGGTCCCTTCGCGGGTGGCTGCGCTCAGCGCATTGACCGCACGCGTCAGGTAGGCAAATCCGGCGCTGATGACCGGCACCTGCAGGAGCAGGAAGCAGATGGCAAACTGCAGCAGCACCGCGATTGCCACCAGGCGCCAGTTGATGGCCCGCACGTTGGTGCTGAAAGGCAGCGCGATCGCAATGAACACCAGCAGGCCCAAGGCGGCCTGGCCATACAAGCTGAGATCCATTTCGGGCTCCTCGATTGATCTGCGACGATGATACAGGGCCGTCGGGCCATTCTTTATGGTTGTGTCGGATTATGACTGCGGATTCCCACAGGCTCCAGAGTCTTGCATCATGGCGTTCCTATGAATGAGCCACGCTGGTTTGTCGTCATCAACCCCGCATCCGGCGGCGGCCGTGCCCGCCGGGCCTGGCCGCGGCTGCAGCGCGCAATGGATCAGGGCGGCCTGCCCTACACGGCCGTGACGACCCGACACGCCGGTGACGCCCAGGACATGGTGCGCGAAGCCATTTCATCGGGTTATCGGCACTTACTGACGCTGGGTGGCGACGGTGCCCTGCATGAGCTGGTCAATGGCATGCAGGACAATGGCACCGTCCCTGCCGACCAGTTGATTGCCGCCGTGGCACCGCTGGGCACCGGCAATGACTGGGCAACCCATCTCGGGGTTCCGCGTGATCCTGCCGCACTGGTGGCCTGCCTGCACGCAGCGCGCAAGCGTCAAGTCGACCTTGGCATTGTTGAGTGCAAGGACCTGAGTGGTCAGAAGCGGGTACGCGCCTGGTTTCACAATGTCTGCGGCGCAGGCTTCGACGCACACGTGCTCGCCCACACACCACGCCGCGGACCGCGCAAGCTGGCCTACCTGGCGGGCATCGCGCGTGGACTCGGCAGCTTCGTGATACCGGAGCTATCACTGCTCATTGATGGCGTGGAAATCCGTCACCGCGGTTTTCTTGCCCTCGGCGCCATGGGTCCCCTGTGCGGCGGCGGCATGCGCCTGGCACCCGATGCCGCGATTGACGATGGCTACCTCGACGTCACCCTGATCAAGGCGCTGCCAACCTGGCGAGTCCTCGGCAAGCTGCCAAAATTATTCAATGGCCGCCTCGCCAGCGACCCGGCCGTGTGGACGCGACGCTGTCGCGAGGTCAGGATATCGGCTGAACCCCCCTGCCAGATCGAGGCCGACGGCCAGTTGATCGGGCAGACGCCCATGACGCTCGCGGTTGCAGCCGGTGCCCTGACAGCGCTCGACTGCCGGCCCTGTGCATTGGACACCACGCAGCAGGAGCCGGCATGACGATGAATGAATCCTGGCCAGAACCGGGATCTGCCGCTGAGTTGCAGACCTACGCCGAGCTACAGAAGCGGCTGCCTGGCCTGTTCACCGAGATCTTCGAGGACCGGCGCGCCGCCCGCACGGTGGTCGTGGTGCCGGGACTGAGCATGGATCGCGAGGTACTCTCACGCATCTCCGGCGTACAGCACTACGAGGAGCGCCAGCTCAGCATGCTCTTGTTGCTGCGCCTGCCGAATACCCGCCTGGTATTTGTGACCAGCCAGCCGCTGCATCCCATGGTGGTGGACTACTACCTGCAAATGCTGCCCGGTGTACCCACGGCGCACGCACGCGCCCGCTTGACTTTGCTTTCGGCCTACGACGGATCCCCAGTGTCCCTGTCACAGAAGATCCTGGACCGGCCGCGGCTGCTGGAACGCCTGCGCCAGGCCACCGGTGATTTGGCATTGGCCCATCTTTCGGTCTTCAATGCCACACCATTGGAACGAACCCTGGCGGTGCGCCTGGGCATACCCATGTACGCCTGCGATCCGGCGCTCGCGCACCTGGGTAACAAGAGCGGCAGCCGCAAGATTTTCCGCGCCACTGGCGTCCCCTTTCCCGATGGCAGTGAAGACCTGCGTGATGCCCGGGACATCATCGCTGCGATCGCACAGCTGCGCAGCCGCCAGCCAACACTGCGACGTGTGGTCGTGAAGCTCAACGAAGGATTCTCTGGTGAGGGCAATGCCACGCTAGACCTGGCAGGCGCGGCAGGCTGCACCTCCCTGGAAGCCTGGCTCGAGGAGCACCTGCCAGGACTGCTGCAGTACGAGGCCGTAGGCGAGGACTGGGACGGCTTCTGCGCCAAATTCGCCCGCATGGGTGGCGTGGTCGAGGCCTTCGTCGAAGGCGAGGAGAAGCGCTCACCCTCGGTGCAACTACGCATCAATCCGCTGGGACAGGTCGAGTACATCTCCACCCATGACCAGGTGCTCGGCGGACCCCATGGCCAGGTTTTCCTGGGCAGCACCTTTCCCGCCGAAGAGGGCTATCGCCTGCTGATCCAGCGCCAGGCCGCGGTCATCGCCGGGGAACTGGCACGTCAGGGCGTGCTCGGGCGTTTCGCCATCGACTTCGTCGTGGTGCGCACGCCGACGGGCTGGGAATCCAGCGCCATCGAGATCAACATTCGCAAGGGCGGCACGACCCACCCGGCGCAGATGATGAAGTTCCTCACCGAGGGCGACTACAGCCCGGAGGATGGGCTGTTTCGCACGCCCGCCGGCGCTGAGCGTTACTACTACGCCACCGACAACCTTTCCCACCATGCCTTCCGTCGCCTGACACCGGATGATTTGATCGATATTGCGGTAAATCATGACTTGCACTTCGACGCCGGCCTGCAACAGGGCGTGGCCTTCAGCTTGCTGGGGGCAGTGTCGGAGTACGGCAAGATCGGAATGACCGCGATTGCGGACTCACCGCAGGCTTGCGTCGAGCGCTTTCGCCGCGCCGTGGACGTGCTCAAGCACGCTGCGGGCGCTCATGAGGACGGCGGTCGGGGCTAGCGGTAGCGCTTGAGGATGGAGGCCAGTTTGTCCGACCCCGGACACAGCCGGTCAAACGGCAGGCTGTTGAGCGCCTCGTCCGCAGTGGCATTCTGCGCATGGAAGTCGCGGCGCATGGGCGACACATAGATCAGCCCGGTCACATATTCGTTCTTCAGTGCGTGGGCCTGGACATAGGCTGAGGCGCGTGTGCGATCCGTTGCGTCGTAGTCCGCCGCCAGCTTGCGCAACACGATGCTGCTGCCATCATGCATGGTCACCGGCACGGACTCCCCCGCGGCATAGCTGACGCTGATCTCGCTGCGCGGCGGGATGTAGTCCATCGCCACCGGTGCATCTATGTGGTCACGCACATAGGCGTAGCTCTTGGTCGAGCCCGGATGGTCGTTGAAGGTGACGCAGGGCGAAAGCACGTCAATGATGGCAAAGCCCTTGTGCGCCATGCCCGCCTTGATCAGCGGCACCAGTTGTTCCTTGTCGCCCGAGAAGCTCCGCGCCACGAAGCTGGCGCCCAGCGTCAGGGCCAGCAGCACCGGATCGATCGGCTCCTGCTCGTTGGCCTCGCCCTTCTTCGACTTGGAGCCCACATCCGCCGAGGCCGAGAATTGGCCCTTGGTCAGGCCGTAGACACCGTTGTTCTCCAGGACATAGAGCATGTCGAGGTTGCGGCGAATGACATGGGCCAACTGGCCCACGCCGATAGACAGCGAATCGCCATCACCCGATACGCCAATGTAGTGCAGCTTGCTGTTGGCGGCATTCGCGCCAGTGGCAATCGAGGGCATGCGCCCGTGCACCGAGTTGAATCCATGGGCGCCGCTGACAAAGTACGCCGTGGTCTTGGAGGAGCAGCCGATGCCCGACAGCTTGGCCACGCTCTGCGGTGGCAGCGAGAGTTCATGGCAGGCCTGAACAATGGCCGCGGTCACCGAATCGTGGCCGCAACCCGCGCACAGCGTGGACATCGAGCCCTCATAGGCACGGCGGTTGAGCCCCAGTGTGTTGAGCGCCAGGCTCGGATGCGCCACTTTGGGCTTGGCAATGTGGGTCATGCCGCAACTCCCTGCTGCAGGATCTGGTGAATGCCTTCAACGATGCACTTCGACGGCATCGGCAAGCCGTTGTAGTGCAGGATCGAATGCAGGCAGGCCTTGTCGACGGCCGTCTCGATGGTCAGCATTGAACGTAGCTGCGCATCGCGGTTCTGCTCGATGACGACAAGCGACGGATACCGGGTAACGAATTCCTCGACCTCCGCGCCAAAGGGAAAGGCGCGGATACGCAAGTAGTCAATGTCATGGCCCTGCTGCCTGAGCTCATGCAGCGCTTCGCGCACCGGACCATCGCTCGAACCCAGCGCGATGACGCCCAGCGCAGCCTTGCCACTGCCATCAAGGATGGCCGGCGGCACCAGCGTGGCCGCAGTCCTGAACTTGCGCACCAGGCGCTCCATCACGTCCTGGTATTCAGCCGAGTCCTCGGTATAGACGCCAAAGCGATTGTGGCCGCTGCCACGGGTGAAATAGGCACCCTTGGGGTTCACGCCCGGCAGCGTGCGATACGGGATGCCGTCGCCGTCCGGGTCAAGGTATCGATGGAACTTGTCGAGCTTGGCAATCTGCGCTTCGTCCAGGACCTTGCCCCGGTCCGGACGGTAGCTGTCGTCCCAGGCAAATGCCGGCACCATCCAGTCGTTCATGCCGATATCGAGGTCGAGCAGCACGAACACCGGGGTCTGCAATCGCTCCGCCAGGTCGAAGGCCTGCACCGACATCGAGAAGCACTCGGTCGGCGAGTCCGGGAACAGGACGACATGGCGCGTGTCACCGTGCGATGCATAGGCGCAGGTCATCAGGTCGCACTGCTGGGTGCGGGTCGGCATGCCGGTGGACGGGCCGACGCGCTGCACGTCAAAGATGACCGTCGGCACCTCGGCGTAATAGGCCAGCCCGATGAACTCGGCCATCAGCGAGATGCCTGGACCGCTGGTGGGCGTGAACGAACGCGCGCCCATCCACGATGCGCCGATGACCATGCCGATTGCCGCCAACTCATCCTCGGCCTGGATGACGACGTAGTCACGCTTGCCGGTCTCCGGGTCGACACGCAGCTTGGTACAGAAACCGCGGAAGCCGTCCATCAGCGAGGTGCTGGGGGTAATCGGGTACCAGGCACCGACCGTGGCACCGGCGTAGACACAGCCAAGCCCGGCCGCCGTGTTGCCGTCCATCATGATCTGGCCGTCGGTGCCGCCCTTGATGTGCTCTACACGCACCGGCAACGGACAGGAGAAATTCTCCCTGGCGTAGCGGTAGCCGATGTCGATGGCCTTCATGTTGGAATCCACCAGCGCCGGCTTCTTGGCAAAGGTCTCGGCCAAGAGCCCGCGGATGACTTCCAGGTCCAGGTCGATCAACGCCGCCAGCACCCCCACGTACATGATGTTCTTCATCAGGGTGCGCGCCCGCGCACCCTCGAAATTCTCGATGCACAGCTGCGCCAGCGGCACGCCGATCGCCGTGATGTCCTCACGGCTGAGCAGGCTGCTCTGCGGCCAGGTCGAGTCGTAGACCAGGTAGCCGCCCGGATCAACCTCACGCACGTCGCGGGCATAGGTCTCGGCATTCATCGCGACCATCAGGTCGACCCGGCCCGAGCGCGACTTCCAGCCGTCACGGGTGGCACGAATCTCATACCAGGTGGGCAGGCCCTGGATATTGGAGGGAAAGAAATTCTTGCCGACGATGGGCACGCCCATGCGGAAGATGGCCTTCATGATCAGCGAATTGGCACTCGCTGACCCAGACCCGTTGACGTTGGCGAACTTGACTACGAAATCGTTCAGGCGCGCTGACGCACCGGCTCGCTCTGGCATCGGGCCTCATCCTCGGCATGGGGAATACGGATCCAAGATTTTTGCATGTCCCAAGCATCCGTAGGACAACGCTCCGCACACAATCCGCAATGTACACACAGGTCCTCGTCCTTGACCATGACCCGCGACGACTGCTTGAGTGGCTCGGAAACGTAGAGCGGCTGCTGGGGCGTGTTGCGCGGCGCCTTCAGCTTTGTCACCAGCTCGGCTTCCGGCGCATTGGGCGTGATGGTCAGGCAATCGGTCGGGCAGATATCCAGGCAGGCATCACACTCGATGCACAGCTTCGCCTCGAACACGGTCTGGATGTCGCAGTTCAGGCAGCGCGCCACTTCCTCTGCGGCACGCCCGGCGTCGAAGCCAAGCTCAACCTCGATATTGAGCTTCTCGAAGCGCTCCTTGAGGCTGACGTGTGGCACCAGGCGCCGGGCCTTGCCGTCGTAGTCATTCTTGAAGGCCCACTCGTTCATGCCGACCTTGCGGCTTTGCAGGTTCACGCCGCGCGGCATGCGCTGATCCAGCGCCTCGCCCTGGCAGTGCTTGTGGATGGAGATCGCTGCCTGGTGGCCATGTTCGACGGCCCAGATGATGTTCTTGGGGCCAAAGGCCGCGTCACCGCCAAAGAACACGCCGGCCCGCGTTGACTCGAAAGTCACCGCGTCAATCTTCGGCACGTCCCACTTGTCGAATGCAATGCCCAGGTCGCGCTCGATCCAGGGAAAGGCATTCTCCTGGCCGATCGCCAGGATCACGTCATCGCATTCAATGAAGACTTCCTCAACAACCCGCTGCGAGGTGATCTCGCTGCCATCGAGTTCGTACTCAAGGCGGTCAAACATCATGCCCTTGAGCTTGCCGCCCTCGATCACGAACGACTTGGGCGCATGGTTGATCACGATGTCGACGTTCTCTTCTTCGGCATCCTCCAGTTCCCAGACCGAGGCCTTGAAGAAACCGCGCGGCTTGCGCGCCATCACCTTGACGTCGCTGGCGCCGATGCGCAGCGAGGTACGACAGCAGTCCATCGCCGTATTACCCACGCCAATGATCAGCACGCGCTTGCCAATGCGCTCGATGTGGCCGAAAGCCACGGACTCCAGCCACGAGATGCCGATATGGATGTTGTCCGAACCGTCACGACCAGGCAACGAAAGTTCCTTGCCCTTGGGCGCGCCGGTGCCGACAAACACCGCATCAAAGCCGTCTTCCGCCAGCAGCTTCTTCAGGCTGTTGACCGGCGTCCCCAGGCGCAGGTCGGCGCCCATGTCGACGACATAGCCGATTTCCTCGTCCAGTACCGACGCCGGCAGGCGAAAGGCCGGGATGTTGGTGCGCATCAATCCGCCGGCCGTGGCGAACTGCTCGAATATGACCACCTCATAGCCCAGCGGCAGCAGGTCATTGGCGACGGTCAGCGTCGCCGGCCCGGCGCCGATGCAGGCCACGCGCTTGCCGTTGCCCTTGGCCGGCGCCTTGGGCAGGCGCTCGCTGATGTCATCGCGCAAGTCGGAGGCCACCCGCTTGAGCCGGCAAATGGCCACCGGCTTGTCCTCGACCCGGCCGCGACGACAGGCCGGCTCGCAGGGGCGGTCACAGACCCGACCGAGGATGCCCGGAAACACGTTGGATTCCCGGTTGATCATGTAGGCGTCGGAATAGCGCCCGAGTGCAATCATGCGGATGTATTCCGGCACGTCGGTGTGCGCCGGGCAGGCCCACTGGCAATCCACCACGCGGTGAAAATAATCTGGATCGCGGGTATCCGTTGCATCCATCCGGTTCAGCTCGCTGTGCGGCCATGAGGGGGTGCCGCAATGAGGGCACAGTATAACGGGCGCGGGACGCGCGTCGAAACCAGACTTACGATCCTAGCCCCGCACCAGCTCGGCAATTCGAATGGCCGTCTGTAACGCATAGAGACCATCTTCACCGGTCACCACCGGTTCGCTCTCCTGTTCGATGGCGTCCAGGAACGACTCAACCTCTGCCAGCAGGGCATCCCCCTGGCCAAAGCTCTGCTCCTCGACATCTACCTTGGGCAGGCCGCTTTCCGGCAGGACCTCCGGGCGACGCACGCGGGTCATGAGCTTCTGCTGCAAGTCCAGCGAGAGATAGGTATTGGCCTGGAAAATGCGCAGCTTGCGCTCGGCCTTGAGGCTGATGCGACTGGCGGTGACATCCGCCACGCAGCCATTGTCAAAACGGATGCGGGCATTGGCAATGTCGATTTCACTGGTGAAGACCGGCGCGCCCACCGCATCGATGGTGGCAATCCGCGAGCGTACGACGTTCTGGATCAGGTCAATGTCATGGATCATCAGGTCCAGCACCACGCTGACATCGGTGCCACGGGGCTGGAATGGAGCGAGGCGATTGGACTCAATGAAGCGCGGATTATCCAGCTCGCCGGCGACCGCCAGGATCACCGGATTAAACCGCTCCAGGTGGCCGACCTGCAGCACTCGCCCACCCTGGCGAGCCAGCGCCACCAGTTCCTCGGCCTCGGCCACCGTGGTGGTGATCGGCTTCTCGACCAGGACATGGGCGCCGGCGGCCAGGAAGTCGCGCGCCATGGCATGGTGCAGCGGCGTCGGCGTGGCAATACTGACTGCGTCCACCCGACCCAGCAGTTCGCGGTGCGAAGCCATTACCTCGACGCCCAGTTCTGCGGCGAGGCGCGCGCGCGCCTCGGGATCCGGGTCGGCGATGCCTACCAGTTCGCAACGCGGGAGCGAAGCATATTTCTGGGCGTGGAACCGGCCCAGGTAACCCCCGCCAATGACAGCGCAACGTAAGCGGCTCATGAGATCAGGGCCGCGCCTCACGGTTCCAGCGGCTGCGGCGCCGATATTCGTAACGCATCTGCAGGATCACGCCGCCATAGACGACGACCACGACACCGAGGATCAGGAAGGTGGCGAAGGCACCATCCCAGTTACCTATGGCCAGCGATCGCGCCAGCGCGACTACGCCTGCCATCAGCCCCAATGTCAGGGCGCCATAGGGCTTGGCTTCATAGACGGCCTCAGGCCACCAGAACTTGCGCATCGGCCTGCTGGCCTCCGGGAAAGTGTGAATTGCGTCACAGTATAGCCAGAGCCCGGGACGCCCGGCGCGCCTTGCCGCCCGCGCAGCGGCATTGCAGACTGCGCCCAGCCGGACAGAGGAACGACATGGCCAAGGCAGCAGCTGCAAAGAGGGGGTGGCGACGGGAAACACGCTTCGCCGCCTGGTTTGGCGGATTTGGGCTGCTGGTCCTACCGTTTCTCGTCTATCTGGCCGGCGTACTCACCCTGGGACCCTATGACGGTGGCCTGCCCGCCTTCCTGGCAGCGCTGTTTGGTGCCGCATTGCGCTTCAAGCTCAGCGCCTGGCTGTTGCTGGCCGGGCCTTACCTGATGTTTGTCGCGGCTCGCCTGCTGACCCGCCCCCTACGTCGCCGCAGCTAGGCCAATCCCTGAACAGCCAGGAGCTTCCCTAAAGATTCTGGTGTCGCGGCCGCTTACCGTTAACAGGGAGCCTCCATTCGGGCTCCACGACTGGACGGGCAAGGACCGCAACATGACCCCGGAACTGCAGGCACAACTCAAGAGGCTGGTCAATTTCCCCAGCCCGCCCGGCGTTGCCGTCAACATCATCGAAATGGCCCAGGACCCGTCCGTCGAGCTTGGCCGTGTGGCCAAGGCCCTCGGCCAGGACCCGGCGCTGGCGGCCAAGATCCTCAGGATTGCCAACTCGGCGCTCTACGCCCAGCGACGCCGCAGCGAGAACCTGCGCCAGGCGTTGGTGGTGCTTGGGCTCAATGCCACGCTGACGCTGGCGCTGTCCTTCACCCTGGTCAAGACACTCAAGGGTGGGCGACCCAACAGCCTCAACTATCCGCACTACTGGCGTCGCTCCTTGCTGTCGGCGGTTGCGGCACGCGCGCTGGGCGATGCCACCGGCCAGACGCTGGGCGAAGAACTATTCCTGGCAGCCTTGCTGCAGGACATCGGGGTCCTGGCCCTGGATCGCAGCATTCCTGACCTCTACCAGGAACTGGCCGAGCGCCAGGACAACCACAAGGCCGTGGCTATCCACGAGCAGAAACGCCTCGGGCTTGATCACGCCGAGGCCGGCGCCTGGTTGATGCAGCAGTGGAACCTGCCTGAGCGGGTCTGGCGCGCGGCTGCGGCAAGCCACCGCCTCGACACCCGACGTGTTACCAACCCGGAAGACGCGTTTGCGCGCTGCGTGGCGCTGTCAGGCCAGATCGCCGACTTGTTCCTCAGCAGCGATGATCGCGAAGCGGCGATGAGTGAAGTCGCCCAGCAGGCAGAGCGCTCATTCGGCCTCGATCGCGAAGGTCTCGGTGCCATCATCGCCCGGATCACGACCCTGATCCCGGAAACGGAATCATTGTTCGACACGCCGCTGGTGAAGGATCCGGATGGCATCCTGGAACAGGCGCGCGAAATCCTCATGGTGCGCAACCTGCATACCCTGCGTGAAGTCAGTTCGCTGCGCATGACAGCCGACTCGCTCTCGGCCCGCGCCATGGAACTCGAGGCCGAGACGCGGCGTGATGCGCTGACCGGCGTGTTCAACCGCAGCTTCCTCGAACAGTACCTGGCGCGCGAGTTCGAGGGCGCGACACGGCAAGGTTGGCCGTTGTCGGTGGCTTTCTGCGACCTTGACCACTTCAAGAGGATCAACGACACGCTGGGCCACCAGGCGGGCGATCGTATCCTGCAGGCCACCGCGCGTATCCTCAGCAGCAATACCCGCGATTCGGACGTGGTTGCGCGCTACGGCGGCGAGGAATTCGTCATGGTGCTGCCTGCCACGGACAGCGCAACCTGCCGCACTGTATGTGAACGCATCATCACTGCGTTTCGTGAAACGCAGCACCAGACCGGCGACAAGCCGGTCAACGTCACCATCTCCATTGGCTTTGCAACGCACACGGCAGACACGCCCTTCGACAGTGTCGAGGCGCTGGTGCATGCAGCCGACCAGGCGCTCTATTCCGCCAAGCTGGGCGGGCGCAATCGCGCCATGCAGTTCGGCGAACCGGAACGCGTACCGATGGTACGATTCCTGTAGGGCATCCCGTGATCCGTGATTTGGATCACGCCCATTGCGCCGCAACAAACTCCAGTGTGGGCCTGCGGCTCGCATCGTTGCCTGCTGGCAATATTGTGGCTACGCGGCTGCCATGTTGCCGCCCCGGTGCGAGCCTGCACCAAATACCGGCGGCGGCGCAGCGAGCGCCGCCACCGTACTTCCATCAGGGTGTCGGAGCGCGGCGCTTGGCTGTGGAATCGCGCAGGGCGCGGAACTCGTTGCCCTCGAACCAGTTGGGCCAGCTTTCACCATTAGCCACGCCCGTACCGACCTCGAACAACAGGTGCAGGTCCTCGATCGAGCCCCGGACATCCCAGGCCGGGTCATAGTCATCCGCACCCTTGTGATAGGCGGTCCTGACATATTCCTCGTACAGGGCCTTGCCTGATTCTGGCCGGTCGCGCAGCACCGACCCGGACTTGATGTACAGGGCCGGCACGCCCTGCTTGGCGAAATTGAAGTGGTCCGAGCGATAGAACATGCCCTTTTCCGGCGAGGCATCTCCCGCCACCACCCGGCCCTGCTTCTTTGCTGCGGCGGCAAGCAGCGTCTCCAGTTCGGAAGCACCTGAACCGATGACTTCAATATCGCGAGCCCGGCCCCAGGGATACAGCGAATCAATGTTGAACACAGCCGCCGTCTTGGCCAGTGGCACCAGCGGTCTGGCCGCATAGTGCTCGGAGCCGATGAGCCCGGATTCCTCGGCCGTGACGAACAGGAAAATCACCGATCGCGAAGGGCCCGGCATCAGCTGGCGAAAGCCGCTGGCGATGCTCAGGATGCCGGCGACACCCGTGGCATTGTCGATGGCGCCGTTGTAGATGGTGCCGCCGCCACTGGTTACCGACAAAGTGCGCCCCAGGTGATCCCAGTGCGCCATATAAATGACGTATTCATCCGGTCGGTCCTTGCCTGGGACCATGCCGGCAAGATTGGGGGAACTGGCGCGGCGAATGGCGTTGCGCACACCCGCCGTGGCGCTCACCTCGAGCGACAGCGGCTTGAAGCCCCGGGTCTGCGCCGCGATCTTCAGCGCGTCAAAGTCCTGGCCAGCCAGCTCCATCAGCTGCCTGGTGCGATCCAGCGTGATCCAGCCCTCGATGGCTGAACGACCCGCATTGCCATCCGCAGGCTCAGCGTAGAACTGCGGCCCGGTCCAGCCGTTTTGCACGACCTCCCAGCCATAGGCCGCAGGCGCGGTCTCGTGGATGATGATGGCGCCGGCCGCACCCTGGCGCGCAGCCTCCTCGTACTTGTAGGTCCACCGACCGTAGTAGGTCATGGCCTTGCCGCGAAACAGTGCCGGGTCGCCCGTGGCAAAGCCCGGGTCGTTGACCAGGATCAGCGCGGTCTTGCCCTTCATGTCCACGCCGGCGTAGTCGTTCCAGCCATACTCCGGCGCGACAATGCCGTAACCCACAAAGACGACTTCGCTGTCCTTGATGGATGACTCAGGGCGCACACGGCGCGTGGCAATCACCATGTCCGCACCAAATTCCAGGGTCATTCCGGCGTCGCCACGGGCGAACTGGAGTTTGGCGCCCTGCGCTGCCGTAATCTCGACCAGCGGCACGTCCTGGCGGAAGCTGCCGCCAGCGACCGGCTGCAGGCCAAGCTCAAGCATCTTCTGCTCCAGGTACTCGACGGTCTTCTGCTCGCCCTTGCTGCCAGGACTGCGGCCCTCGAATTCGTCCGAGGCGAGTTGCTCGACGTATGCGCGATAGGCGGCCTCGTTGATCGACTCGGAGGCGCGTGTGAGCCGGTCACCGGCGACATTGCAGCCCGCGAGCACCACGGCCAGCGCCGCCAGTACCCAGGAATTCAGATGATGCATTGCTCCTCCACTCTTGATTGGACCCACCGTCAATTGCTGCCGGCCGGCCAGTAGTACCAGGCAAGCGCGACCAGCGATGCCCACATGGCGCCCTGCGCCCACCAGCGCCAGGCCAGTCTTTTTTGTAGCCCAAGGAAAGCCAGGGCAGAAACCACGGCCAGCCCGCCAAACAAGGCCACCGTCAGGAACAAGCCACCGGGCTCGCTGCCGAGTGAGTCTGCGGGTACCGAGGACAGGGCGAACACGGCCAGGACCATCAGCAGCACGATGCTGATAGAGGCGGCAGTTCCCAGCACGATCCCGGTTAGAAAGCCCAGCGGTCCCAGGGTTCCCCCCATCGCAAATAGTGATCACGGCACTTGATTGGGCCGCCCCCCGCCTCTAGCCTTGCGGGAACGAACCGGGCCCCCTCGCCCGCGGCGACAGGAAGTGTAGCAGCCGATGAACACGCGCTGGCAATCGCCACGTTGGACAAACCGCAACTTGCTCTGGCTGGTTGCGGGCCTCGGCCTGTTGGCCGTGCTGATGACCAGCAGTGGCTGGATGCGCGCCACGCCGCTGGCACCCGCCCTGGCCGCCTCCGGCGACCTGGCCCCCACCGAGCGCCATCGTCGTGTCGTGCGCCTGGTGTCCGAGGTGGTGGAGCGGCAGCACTACCGCCAGGCCCAACTTAACGATGAACTCTCCTCCAGCATCTTTGAGCGCTACCTTGAGGCGCTCGATGGCAGCCGCAGCTACCTGCTGGCCGATGATATTGCCCAGTTCGAGCGCTACCGCCGATTACTGGATGACGCCATCCATAACGCGGATGTGTCGCCGGCTTTCGATATCTTTTCCCGCTACCAGCAACGCAACCGCGAAGTCATCCGTCACGCGCTGCAGCTGCTGGACACCGAACCCGATTTTACGCTGGATGAAAAATTCCGCTTCGACCGGCGCGAGCAGGGCTGGCCGGCCAATACCGCTGAATTGCATGAATTGTGGCGCATGCGCGTGAAGAACGACGCGCTGTCCCTGATGCTCGCCGGCAAGGACTGGCCACAGGCCAGCGAGATCCTGCGCCAGCGTTATCAGCGCGTGGCCAAGCGCATCGAGCAGGTGACGGCCGACGACGTCTTTGAAATCTTCATGAACGCCTACTCGCACGTCTACGACCCGCACTCGAATTACCTGTCGCCGCGCAATTCCGAGGAATACAACATCGCGATGAGCCTGTCCTACGAGGGCATCGGCGCGTCGCTGCAGCTGGTCGACGACCACGTCACCATCATGAATGTGCTGCCGGGTGGCGCGGCCGCAATATCGGGCCTGGTCAAGGCCACTGACCGCATCACCGCCGTGGGCCAGGGCGCCGAGGGCCCGATGACCGACGTCGTCGGCTGGCGCCTGGATGACGTCGTGCAACTGATTCGCGGACCCATACGCACCATCGTGCGGCTACAGGTCCTGCCGGGCGGCGCCAATCCCGGTTCAGCGGAGACCATCATTTCCCTGACCCGCAACAAGGTCACGCTGGAGGGCCAGGCCGCACAGCGTCGCGTGGAAAAAGTCCGCCGCGGCGATCGCGAGATCAAGGTCGGCGTCATTGACGTGCCCAGCTTCTACCAGGACTACCAGGCACGCGTATCCGGCGAGCAGGATTTCCGCAGTACCACCCGTGACGTGCGCCGGCTGATCACCGAATTGCAGGCTGAAGGAATCGAGTCGCTGGTCATGGATTTGCGTGACAACGGCGGTGGCCACCTGACCGAGGCGGCCAGCCTGGTCGGCTTGTTCGTCGAGCAAGGCCCCGTGGTACAGCTGCGCGAGACCAGCGGCAAGATCGAGGTCCTGGATGATCCGGAACCGGGTGTGGCCTGGGATGGCCCGCTGGTGGTGCTGGTCAATCGTGCCAGCGCCTCGGCGTCGGAAATCTTCGCGGGTGCGGTGCAGGATTATCAACGCGGCGTCGTCGTCGGCCAGCAAACCTATGGCAAGGGTTCAGTGCAGAACCTCTACCCGCTTGATCGATACGCGCTGGGTCCCAAGGCTGGCTTTGGCCAGTTAACGGTCACCATCGGCAAGTACTACCGCGTCACCGGCGACAGCACCCAGCACCGCGGCGTGACACCGGATATTGACCTGCCCTCGCTGCTCAGCGAAGAAGACATCGGCGAGAGCACCCGCGACAGTGCCCTGCCCTGGGATCGCATCAGTGCCGCCACCTTCTCTGCGACACCACAGCCGGCGGCACCGCTGGCGCTGCTGGCTATGGGTCACCAGAAGCGTGCTGCTCAGGATCCGGACCTCCTTGCGCTGCTGGGAGACCTCGAGGACATTAACCGCCTGCGGGACCTCGGCGAGATTTCACTTAATCTGGTGGTGCGGCGCAACGAGCGCGAATCGCTGGATGCCTCCCGACTGGCACGTGAAAACCAGCGCCGCGCCGCCCATGGCCTGGCCGCCCTGGAATCTCTGGAGGCGGCCGATCCTGCCGCTGCCCCCGACGCTGTCCTTGATGAGGCGGTGCAGATTGCCGCTGACAGCGCACAATTGCCCACACCCGTCGGCCCGTCTACCCTGACTTAAGTCGGCTCAGCGATTCCAAGGAGTGATCTTTACTAATTGCCAATGGAATCATTGGCTTAGTGTTGTTGACTTTTTCTACTGTTATACTTGACTACAACACTAAGTAACCGTAACATGTCCGGCACCTGTTGGGAGGACCTGGAAGTCATGCCTAAGAACAATGTTGCTGCCCTGAACCCCCTGCCGATCCGCAGCCTGCTGCTGGCCAGCCTGATGCTGGTACTCGCCGCTCTGCTGGTGGGCTGTGGCGATGCCAACGGCAAGGGTGAAGACAAGGACAAGAAGGCCGAGGCCCCCGCGGTCCCGGTCGAAGTGGCCGAGCCCAAGCGCGCCGACATGGCAGCGGTCTATACCGGCACGGCCTCGCTCAAGGCAGATCGCATGGCCATCGTCGTCCCCAAGGTGAGCGGCGAGATCCGCACCATCCTGGTGGACGAGGGCACCGAAGTGCGCGAGGGCCAGGTCCTGCTGCGGCTTGATGGCGATCGCATGCGCCTGGAGGCCGCCCAGTCCGAAGCCAATCTGCGCAAGCTCGAGCGTGACTACAACCGCAACATCGAACTGCAGCAGAAGGGCCTGGTCAGTACGCTGGCCTTCGAGAACCTGAAGTACGAGATGGAAGCAGCGCGTGCAGCCCACGACCTGGCCCGCTTGCAGCTCTCTTATACCGAGGTGCGCTCACCCATTTCCGGCCTGGTCACCCGCAAGTTCGACATGGTCAAGATCGGTAACACGGTGACTTCGGCGGTGAGCATGACCGAGAGTACCGGCGCGCTGTACTGGGTCGAGGATATGGACTCGCTGGTGCTCACGCTGTCGGTGCCGGAACGCGAGCTCGCACGCCTGGCCACCGGCCAGCCGGCCCAGCTGGCATTTGATGCGGTTCCCGGCATGCTGTTTGAAGGCAAGGTCGTGCAGATCAGTCCCTTCGTCATGGCTGACACCGCCACCTTCCAGGTGAAGATCGGGGTCAAGGACGTGAGCGGTCGGCTGCGCACCGGCATGTTTGCCCGTGTCAGCATCGTCTATGAGAAAAAGGACAACGCCCTGCAGATCCCGCGCAGCGCGCTGCTGGAGAGCGACGGTCCGCCCAAGGTGTTTGTCGTTCGCGATGGCAAGGCTGCCGAGCAGGAGATTGCCATTGGCCTGACCAATGGCAGCGTGGTCGAAGTCACCTCAGGGCTCGCCGACAGTGACCAGGTGGTGGTCGTTGGCCAGGCCGCAGTGAAGCCAGGTGCCGCCGTGCGCGTGGTCAACTCACCTGCCCAGCCGGCCGCCAAGGTCGCTCCCGCCGCCGCCCCGGCGGCGGGCTGACACCCTCGGGAACCCCCCCCATGCAAATCGTAGATTTCGCCACCCGTCGTCGCGTGACCGTGCTGATGGTGACGCTGGCCATCGTGCTGTTTGGCTTCGTCTCGCTGTCGCGGCTCAAGGTTGACCTGCTGCCCGAGCTTTCCTACCCGACCTTGACGGTGCGCACCGACCTCAACGGTGCGGCACCGCTGGAAGTCGAGACGCTGATCACGCGGCCGATCGAGGAATCCGCCGGCATCATCCGCAACCTGCGCCAGGTGCGCTCGGTGTCGCGGGCCGGCCAGTCCGACGTCATCCTGGAGTTTGCCTGGGGCACCAACATGGATCTCGCGAGCGTCGACGTTCGCGAGAAGATCGACCTGTTGCAACTGCCGATCGAGGCTGAGCGACCGATCCTGCTGCGCTTTGACCCCTCCACCGAGCCGGTCATGCGCCTGGCCTTCCTCGATGACGAGGAACGTGCGAAGACCACCCGTGCCAATCCCGAGAGTGCTGTCGAGCGGCTGAAGTCAATGCGTCGCTTCGCCGATGATCGCCTGAAGCCGGACCTCGAATCTGTCGAGGGTTCGGCCGCGGTCAAGGTCAGCGGCGGCTATGAGGACCAGATCCAGGTATTTGTTGACCAGCGCAAGCTGGCCCAGCTCAATCTGTCGATCGAGACCATTGGACGGCGCCTGCGCGAGGAGAACGTCAACCTGTCGGGTGGGCGACTGGAACAGGGCACCCAGCGCTTCCTGGTACGCACCCTCAACGAGTTCGGTTCGGTCCAGTCCATGGCGGATTCGATCGTGGCCAACATCGACGGCAGCCCGGTTTACCTGCGTGACGTCGCCAGCGTGACCTCGGGCTACGTCGACCGCGAGGCCATCACCCGGGTCAATGGCGTGGAATCCATTGAGCTCGCCATCTACAAGGAAGGCGATGCCAATACCGTGCGCCTGGCGGCGGACGTCAACAAGCGCCTCGAGGACCTGAGGAAGGCACTGCCGGCCGGCAGCGAGTTGCGCGTGGTCTATGACCAGTCGCGCTTCATTTCCTCGGCCATCGGTGAAGTCCGCGAGGCGGCCCTGTGGGGCGGCCTGCTCGCCATCCTGGTGCTGTACCTGTTCCTGCGCGATGCCCGCGCCACCTTCATCACCAGCCTGGCCATCCCGGTGTCCGTGATCGGCACTTTTGTGCTGATGTACACCTTCGACCTGTCGCTGAACATCATGTCCATGGGCGGCATTGCGCTCGCCGTCGGCATGCTGGTGGACAATGCCGTGGTGGTGCTTGAGAGTATCGTGCGCCATCGCGAAGAAGGCCTGTCCCAGGCCGAGGCGGCACGCGTTGGCGCCCGCGAGGTCTCAACCGCCATCACCGCAGCAACGCTGACCTCGGTTGCCGTGTTCTTCCCGATGGTGTTCATCACCGGCATCGCCGGCCAGTTGTTCAAGGACCAGGCGCTCACCATCACTTTTGCCCTGCTGTTCTCGCTGGTGGTGGCCATCAGCCTGGTGCCCATGCTGGCGGCCGGGCGTGAGCCGCTCAAGCTGAGCGACCCCGAACGTACGCCCGGCCGCGCCGGCCGGGTGTTGTCACGCCTGGTAGGACACAAGCGCTGGTTGTTCAGCCGTATTTCCAACGGCGCGCGCTGGGCGCTGTCGCCAGCCGTCAACCTGACGCAGCGTGGCATGCAGGCGATTGAACGCCATTACCAACCCGCATTGCGCTGGGCCCTGGCCCATCGCGGTCGCGTGGTGGCTGCGGCACTGACGGTACTGCTGTTTACCGCGGCGCTGGTGCCGATGCTGGGATCCGAGCTGATCCCGCAGCTATCGCAGGGCGAGTTCATTGCCGACCTGCGCCTGGCGCCGGGCGTGCCGCTGGAGCAGACCGATCGCGCCATGGTCGGCGCCCAGCAATTCGTCTCGGCGCAGGACAACATCGCACTGGCTTATTCTGTCACCGGCACCGGTAACCGCCTTGATGCCAGCCCCACGGATGCCGGCGAGAACACCGGGCGCCTGTCGGTGACGCTGGCACCAGGTACCGGCCGCGATGAAGAATCTGCGGTCATTACTGCCTTGCGTCAGCAGTTCGAAACCCTGGCCGGCGTGCAATTCCAGTTCAGCCGACCGGCCCTGTTCACTTTCGCCTCGCCGCTGGAAGTGACCATCACCGGTTACGAACTTGATCGCCTGCGCAGCGTAGCGCAGCAGGTACGCCTGCAGATGGAGGACAGCCCGCTGTTCAGCGACATCAAGTCGACCGTCGAGGCCGGTAATCCGGAGATCCAGATCGTGTTCGACCAGGAGCGGGCTGCGCAGCTCGGTGTCACGGTGCGTGAACTGGCAGATCGTGTTGTCTCCAGCGTGCGTGGCGACGTGGCCACTCGTTACAAGCTGCGCGAGAAGAAGATCGACGTGCTGGTACGCAGCGTTGATACCCGCGCTTCCTCGATCGAGGAAATTCGCGGCCTGATCATCAACCCGGGCAGCGACCGCCCGCTGCCGCTGTCGGCCGTGGCCGAGGTAACCGTGGCGACCGGGCCGGCCGAGATCCGCCGTGCGCGCCAGCAGCGCGTGGCCGTACTGTCGGCCAACCTGGCCGAGGGCGACCTCGGCACGGCGGTCGCGGCACTGGAACGAATCATCCAGTCGGTCGAGCTGCCCATCGGTACCAGCATTGCGGTGAGCGGCCAGAGCGACGACATGCGCGAGTCTTTTGCCTCGCTGCAGTTCACCATGCTACTGGCGGTGTTCCTGGTCTACCTGGTCATGGCCTCGCAATTCGAATCGCTGCTGCATCCCTTCGTCATCCTGCTGACCATCCCGCTGGCGCTGGTCGGCTCGGTCTGGGCCATGCTGCTGACCGGAACTACGCGTCAATGTGATCGCCTATATCGGGCTGATCATGCTGGCGGGCATCGTGGTCAACCAGTCCATCGTGCTGATTGATGCGGTCAACCAGGCACGCGAACGCGGCATGGACAAGCATGACGCGATATTGGAGGCCGGCCGCACCCGCCTGCGCCCGATCATCATCACCAAGCTGACCACCGTCCTCGGCCTGCTGCCCATGGCCATCGGCCTGGGTGAAGGTGCAGAAATCCGCCAGCCCATGGCCATCACGGTCATCGGCGGCGTGGCCGTCGCCAGCGTATTTACCCTGCTGGTGATCCCGGTAATGTATTCGCTGCTGGACCGCAAGCGCTTTACGGCGCAGTCAGCAGCTGTTGCACCTGCGACATCCGGCACCGGAGGCTGAGCCATGATCCACACCCGGTTTGCGCTGAATCGGCCCGTCACCACCATCATGACCTTCGTGGCCGTGGTGCTGGTCGGTATTCTTTCCATGCGTTTGCTGCCGCTGGAACTGTTCCCCGATATCCGCTTCCCGGGCCTGCTGGTCACCATTCCCTACGATGGCTCGACACCGGAGGAGGTCGAACAGCTCATCACCCGCCCCGCCGAGGAAGCGATTTCAACGCTGTCGGGCATCAAGGAACTGCGCTCGACTTCATCGGAGACCGGCGCCGAGCTGGTGGTGCTGTTCGACTGGGGCCGCGATGTGGGCGCGCTGGGCTTTGAAGTCCGCACCAAGCTGGAGTCCATCAAGCACCAGTTTCCCGCCAGCGCCAACCGCATCCTGACGCGCATGTTTGCCGCGGGCGACGACCGCGTTGTGGTGGTGCGCATCTCCAGCCAGGAAGACCTCTCGCGCCAGTACGACATGCTGGATCGCTACCTGAAGAAGCCGCTGGAGCGCCTGGAAGGCGTGGCCCGCGTCAGCCTGGAGGGCGTCGAGCCGATGGAGCTTCGCATCCTCATCGACCCGGTGCGCCTGGCTGCCCATGGCATCAATGTCGCCGCCCTGCGCGATGCGCTTGAGAGCGCCAATTTTTCGGTCAGCGCCGGCGAGGTCAACGACGGCACCCAGCGCTTCCTGGTACGACCGATCGGTGAGTTCCGCTCGCTGCAGGACGTGCGTGACTTCATTGTCACTGGCAATGTGCGCCTGAGCGATATTGCCAACGTACAGCTGGTTTCCCCGGCACTCGCCGTCGGGCGCCACCTGAACGGCCGGCCCGGCGTCGGCCTCGACGTCTTCAAGGCCACCGGCGCCAATATCGTCGATGTTTCCGAGCGCGCAATGAAGATCATTGAAGAGGCCCAGCAGATTCCCGCAGTTGCAGGGCATCGACGTCATCATCCTGATGAACCAGGCGGAGAACATCCACTCGTCATTGAGTGAGGTGCGCAATTCCGGCCTGATTGGCGCGGTGCTGGCGCTGTTGGTGCTGTTCGTGTTCCTGCGCCACTGGCCGACCACGCTGATCGTCAGCCTGGCGGTGCCGTTCTCATTGCTGATCACGCTGGCGGCGCTGTACTTCCTCGGCTTCTCGCTCAACATCCTCACCATGATGGGCATGATGCTGGCGGTGGGCCTGCTGGTAGACAACGCCGTGGTGGTTACCGAGAGCGTATTCAGGCATCGCCAGATCGATGACTCTGATCCGGTGGCCGCCACCTTGTCCGGTGTCAAGGAAGTCGGCCTGGCGGTGCTGGCCGGCACACTGTCAACAATCATCGTTTTCCTGCCGATCGTATTCGGCAAGGACAACGAGATGTCGCTGTTCATGGTGCACGTGGCCGTGCCCATCGTGGTAGCGATGATCGCCTCGCTGCTGGTGGCACAGACCGTGATTCCGACACTGACCGCGCGCTTTCCCTCGCCGCCGCGGTCAAGGCCGGATCCCGCTTCGAGCGAATTCAGGAATGGTACGTCCGCAAGCTGGACTGGGCCATCGGGCCACTCGTGGAAGACGGCCTTGCTGGTCGTCCTCGTGGTGGCCTCGCCTATCCCGCTGTTTGCCACTGAATTCCTCAAGGTCGACATGTTTCCGCAGGACGCCTCCGATCGCCTGTACCTGCCCTACCACATCGAAGGCACCTACCCGCTGGCGCGCGTAGAGGAAGCCGTCAGCCGCGTCGAGGCCTACCTGGAGGAGAACCAGGATCGCTTCGGCATCGAGCTGGTCTACAGCTACTTCACACCCGACGATGCCGTCCAGCGCCATCAAGCTGCAAGCCGCGTGAACAGTTGCCGATGGAACCACGCGACCTGATGAAGGAAATCGAGAAGGACCTGCCGGAGATCATCATCGGCAAGCCCAGTTTCCGCTTCGAGGACAACCAGGGCGGTGCCGGCGGATTCAGCATGCGCCTGACCGGTGAATCCACCGAACAGCTGGTGGCGCTGTCGCGCGATGTGGTGCGCACCCTGCGTGAGGTCGAGGGCTTCGACTCGGTTCGCACCACGGCCAAGGCCGGCGAGCAGGAGGTCCAGGTCGTTGTTGATCGTGAACGCGCGGCACGCCTGGGGCTGACGGCCGCAGGTCGTGGCCCAGACCATCGCCGTGGCCATGCGTGGCGACAAGCTGAAGGAATTCCGCTCCGACGACCGCGAAGTCGACATGCGCCTGGCCTTCCGCGCCGATGACCGCCAGACCCTCGAGGACCTCGCCGCGACGCCCCTGTACCTGCCCAACGGCGAGCGCAGTTCACTCGGTGCGGTGGCGACTTTCCACATCGCCAAGACCGCCCGGACCATCGACCGCGTCGACCGCCTGACCTCGGTGACCATCGAGGGCATTGTCGCCAAGGACTCGACTCTGGGCGAGGTCAAGAAGGGGGTCGAGGCCGCCATGGAGGCCTTCCCGCTGCCGGCCGGGGTGTCCTGGGCCTTTGGTCGCAGCGTGGAGGAAAACGACGAGACCGCGCAGGACATGTCCATCAACATCCTGCTGGCCATCGTGCTGATCTTCTTCGTGATGGCCTCGCTGTTCGAGTCAGCCGCTGTACCCGGTGTCGATCATCACCTCGATCATCTTCGCCATCGTCGGCGTGTTCTGGGGCCTGGCCTTCAGCGGCACACCGCTGACCTTCATGGCCATGCTCGGCATCATGATCCTGATCGGTGTCATCGTGAACATCGGCATCGTGCTGATTGCCCATGTCATTGACCTGCGTGCAGCAGGGATGGATCGCCACCAGGCCATCCTGCAGGCGGCCCGCGACCGCCTGCGGCCGATCATGATGACGACGCTGACCACGCTGCTGGCCATGCTGCCATTGGCGCTGGGCGATACACAGATCGGCGGTAACGGCCCGGCGTACTACCCGATGGCACGCGCGCTGATGGCAGGGCTCGCCTTCGGCAGCGTGACTTCGCTGATCTTCGTGCCGATGTTCTACGTGTGGCTGGACAACTTCAGCCGCTGGCGCCGGCGCGTGCAGTTGCACGCTGGACGCCGCGACAGGTACGGGAGAGGCTGCCTAGCGCAGCAGTACCTTGTAGATGTCCCAGTAGTCGTCGACCAGGACATTGGCGTCGGGCACGCCGCCCGTCGCCGCCGGCGGCAGTGACGAGGGAATGCGGTACCGTGTCCATGGCCTCGCGCCAGGCGGCGCTGGCCATCAACGCCTCGACACGACGCCGAATGGCATCGGCCACGCCGTCACGCGACCGGATACTCTCCAGCCCGGCGGTGATCTCGCCCAGGCGCCGCAGGCTGGCCTCCAGGCTATCTTGCTGCGCCGCCTCGACGCCACGGTTATTGGCCAGCCGCGCGTCGCGTGCCAGCCCGGACACCGCCAGGCAGGCGTAAAGGTGCTGGCCGTAGGCGATCGTCGCCAGGTTGACCGAGCGCCGCCCGTCCAGGGTCAGGCCAGCAAACTCCGGCCAGGGCTCCTTCTCGATGGTTCGCTGGGCTTCCAGCATGTCGTCGAGGTGGTGACGGGCCATCACGCAACGCTCGCGCTGGGCCTGGATCTCGACCGCCAGGTCGCGGCGCTGGAAGTAGTGCCAGAAGTGGCGCAGGCCGGCCATGCGTGCCTCGCGCTCGCGCAGGCGACCGGCTTCAGCCTCCGCCACCTCCTCGGCCTGGCGCAGGCGCTCCTCGGCCTCCTTGCGCCGATCCTCACGATCCTGCTGGAACTGCACCAACTGACGCTTGCGTTCACTGTCCTGGCGCTGGCGCTTGAGATCTTCCGCGTAGCGCTCGATCTGCTCGCGACAGGCCCGCCACACGGCCTTCAGGCCGAAGTGCACCAGCGCTGAGTGCGCCTGGTCCGGGTTGCCGAGGCGGATTTCCAGTTGTTCCAGCTGTTCCTGTAACCGCTGGTTGGCTGTTCTCCTGTTGCTTGAGTCGGTTGCGCAGCATGTGCAACTGCTCATCCAGGCCCTGCAATTCCTTCTTCAGTTCCGCACGGTTCCAGAACAGCTTCAGCAGCCGTTCCTGCTCCAGCGGGTCGTTGCGTCCCCGCATGGGCAGACGCAACTGTGTCAGTTTGTCGGTGAAATTCATGGTGCCGTGCCGGGAGCGGTCAGGCGGCCTGCGGGAAACGGTGCCCGCAGCCAACACTGTATTCGAGCCACTTGTTCAGCAGCATGTTCCAGCTCCAGCGCTGATCGCCGCCTGATACCGTCGCCCCCGCGCCGCGCACGCGACCCCGCTCCCGCCCGGTGCCGGCGGCAAAGGCTTCGGCCAGTCGGGCGTCGTGGTAGACACGGACCGACAGGTCCGGCAACCGGGATGCGCCGGCCTCCTGGCTTTCGAAAAGGTAGGACAGGCCCAGCGTGGTCGTGTAGCGGCAACGCTCGAGCACGGTGAGTTCGAGGGTGGGATCGCCGATGACCTTCGAGGTCACCTGGTCAGACAGGCACGCAAGGTCAGGCACCAGCCAGCCAAGGCGGATGTAGTTGCTTTCGTACAGCGTCATCAGGCTGACGAAGGACCGTGGCCGAGACCGCCACGAGATTGCGCAGAGGTGGTCCGACAGCATGGATTTGACTATATCACGCGATTTACGCGCCTCCCCGCCATGAATCGTGCTACTGGTCACGGATTCGATCAGGGCCGGACGCGACGCGGTATCGCCAGGCGCTCCAGTATCGCGGCTGGCAATTTCCTCGATCGAACAGTCGGTCGTCTCCAGGTAAGGAATGCCGTGACGCTCGAACAATTGCTCGGCCGCGCGGACCTCCCAGGTGCACTGCGGCATCGAGGCATAACGGCTGTCGGGCCGGCGTTCCTGGCGGATCTGCTGCAGGCGGTCGGGCCGGATGGTCAGGCCGAACAGCTTGTGTCGGTGCGGTCGCAATGGCCGACGGCAGGCTGCGGCCGTCGAGGTCTTCGTCGGTCAGCGGGTAATTGGCGGCGAAGGTACCGTACTGCAGCGCCATGTAGACACAGGTCGGCGTCTTGCCGGAACGCGACACGCCCACCAGGACCACGTCGGCCACGCCGTACTCGCGCGTCTGCACACCATCGTCATTGGCCAGCGCAAAATTGGTGGCATTGATGCGCATGGTGTAGGCCGCAATGTCGGTCATGCCATGAGCGCGGCCTTGTGCGTGGGTCGAGGGCTGGCCAAATTCCTGCTCAAGCGGCCCGAGGAAAGTATCAAAGAAGTCGAAGTAGCTGCAGTTGGCGAGCCGCACGATCTCGCGGACTTCATCGTTGACGAAGGTGGCAAATACGATTGGACGGACGCCCTCTTCGCTCGCCGCCGAGTTGATCTTCGCCAGCGCTTCGTGCGCCTTGTCAACATTGATGATGAATGGCAGAGTGACTGGCCTGAAATCCAGACCGTCGAACTGCGTCAGCAGGCTGTGCCCCATGGTCTCGGCAGTCACGCCGGTCTGGTCGGACACGAAGAACACCGTGCGTCGCTTGTTCATGGTCGTGGTTTCCCGTGCTGGCTCTTGATTGGCGGTCAACCCGCCGGTCCTGAAGAATCCTATCAGGAAGCCTGTACAACGAGGACTGCGATTGACCACCTACATCCTTCCCTTCGAGCGCATCGGCATCAAGGACATCGAGCAGGTCGGCGGCAAGAACGCCTCACTCGGAGAAATGATTGCGAGCCTCGAAGGCACCGGCGTTCGTGTCCCCACGGGATTTGCCAGCACCGCGCAGGCCTATCGCGACTTCCTCGCGCAGGACGGCCTGGACGGTCGCATCGAGGCCATCCTGGCCGGCCTCGACGTCGATGACATTGCCGCCTTGTCTGCGGCCGGTCGGCAGATCCGCGAGCTGGATCCTCGCCACGCCCCTGCAAGTGGAATTGCGCGAGCAGTTGCTGGCGGCATGGCAGGAGATGGATGACGGCAAGGGTATTGCCGTAGCCGTGCGTTCCTCCGCTACGGCCGAGGACCTGCCGGGCGCCTCCTTTGCAGGTCAGCAGGAGACCTTCCTCAATGTCGTGGGCGCCAAGGCAGTGATGCGCGCCGCGCATGAGGTCTATGCCTCACTCTACAACGACCGCGCCATTGCCTATCGGGTGCACCAGGGCTTTGAGCACGCCCTGGTCGCCATCTCCGTCGGTGTCCAGCACATGGTGCGCAGCGACCTCGGCGCGAGTGGCGTCATGTTCACGCTCGACACCGAGTCCGGTTTCCGCGATGCCGTGTTCATCACCGCAGCCTGGGGACTCGGCGAGATGGTGGTTCAGGGTGCGCGTCAATCCCGACGAGTTCTATGTATACAAGCCGGCCCTGCGTGCCGGTCGCCTGGCCATCGTCCGGCGCAACCTCGGTGCCAAGGCCTCGCGCATGGTCTATGCCAGCGCCGCCACCGCCACCGAGCGCGTGGTGACCGAGGAGGTACCGAAGCCCGATCGTGAGCGCTTCTGCCTGAGTGATGATGACATCCACCAGCTGGCGCGTCAGGCGCTGGTGATCGAGGATCACTACGGCCGCCCCATGGACATCGAGTGGGGCAAGGACGGGGACAGCGGCGAGCTGTACATCCTGCAGGCTCGGCCAGAAACCGTGCAGAGCCGCGGCGGGCGGACCATCCAGCGCTTCACCCTGAAGGGTCACTCAAAGATCCTGTCGCAGGGCCGCGCCATCGGCCAGCGCATTGGTTCGGGGCCTGCCCGCATCATCAGGAATGTCAGCGAGATGTCACGGGTGAAGCCCGGCGACGTGCTGGTCTCGGACATGACCGACCCGGACTGGGAGCCGGTGATGAAGCGCGCCTCGGCGATCGTCACCAATCGCGGCGGGCGCACCTGCCATGCCGCCATCATTGCCCGTGAGCTGGGCATACCCGCAGTGGTCGGCTGTGGCGACGCCACCGAGTCCATACCGGAAGGTCGCACGGTTACCGTGTCCTGCGCCGAGGGTGACACTGGCGTGGTCTACGACGGCAGCCTGGAATTCGAGCAGAAGTTGATCGAGCTCGACACCCTGCCCGAGGCACCGGTACAGATGATGATGAACGTCGGCAACCCGGACCGCGCCTTTGATTTCGCCGCCATCCCCAACCATGGCGTCGGGCTGGCGCGCCTGGAATTCATCATCAACCGGATGATCGGCGTACATCCGCGCGCGCTGCTGGAATTCGACACCCTGGATGCCGAGGTGCAGGGCCAGATCCGCCGGCAGATGGCCGGCTATGCCGACCCGATCAACTTCTTCGTAGAGAAGCTGGCCGAGGGTATCGCCAGCATTGCTGCCGCCTTTGCCCCCAAGCCGGTCATCGTCCGGCTTGTCTGACTTCAAGTCAAATGAGTACGCCAACCTGATCGGCGGGCGGCGCTATGAACCGCACGAAGAAAACCCGATGCTGGGATTTCGCGGCGCGTCGCGTTTCACCGACAAGGGCTTCCAGCCCTGCTTTGAGCTGGAGTGCAGGGCGCTGCTCCGCGTGCGCGAGGACATGGGCCTCGACAACGTCCAGGTCATGGTGCCTTTTGTGCGCACGGTCGAGGAAGGCCGGCGTGTGGTCGAATTGCTGGAAAAGAATGGCCTGCGTCGTGGCGAGCGTGGCCTCAAGGTCATCATGATGTGCGAGTTGCCCACCAACGCACTGCTGGCGGAGCAATACCTGGAGTACTTTGACGGCATGTCGATCGGCTCCAACGACATGACCCAGCTGACGCTGGGCCTGGATCGCGATTCGGGAATCATCGCCAGCCTGTTCGACGAACGCGACGATGCGGTCAAGGCGCTGATGGCCATGGCCATCCAGGCCTGCAGGAAGACAGGTAAGTACATCGGCATCTGTGGCCAGGGCCCGTCGGATCACCCTGATCTCGCGCGCTGGCTGGTCGATCAGGGCATCGACAGCGTGTCACTGAACCCCGATACCGTGGTCGAGACCTGGTTGTTCCTGCGCCAACCAGAAGGTCTGAGCGTCGACGCCCTCGCTCTACGGGCTGGCCAGCGCCTCGCGCGCTAACTGCCAGTTCCTGCCATCGAAGGGTTCGGATGGGCCAGGCCGGATCGGGCCCGCCCGCCAGGCAACGTGCGTTGATGCTATAGCCGTCGGGGTGCGATCGCGGCACATAGAAAGACTTGCTGCCACAGACGCCGCAAAACAGATGACGCGCGGTGTTGGTGCCGAAGCGGTATTCCCGCAGCACCTCGGTGCCCGCCAGCAGGCGGAATTCACTGGCCTTGACGATCAGGTGCAGGTAACCATTCAACTGGCAAATCGAGCAATTGCAGTCGAGCAGGCTGGCAGACTCGTCAGCCTGGACTTCAAAGCAAACACGCTTGCAGTGACAGCCACCCCGGTGCCAGCTCACGCTCATTCAGGCGACACTGATCCATTGGCAGGCGCGATGAACATGTGCTCGCGATAATGTCGCAGCTCGGCAATCGACTCGTGGATGTCAGCCAGGGCCTGATGGCTCGATTCCTTGCTGACTCCGGCCAGCACCGCAGGTGCCCAACGGCGCGCCAGTTCCTTGAGGGTGCTGACGTCGAGGTTGCGATAGTGGAAGTAGCGTTCCAGCTCCGGCATCCAGCGCGCGAGAAATCGTCGATCCTGGCAAATACTGTTGCCACACATCGGCGACAGGCCGGCACCCACATGCGCGGCGAGGAAGGCCAGGGTCTCACGCTCGGCAGCCGCTTCATCATGGCGGCTTTGCCGCACCCGCTCGACGAGCCCGGAGGCGCCATGGGTGCGCGTATTCCAGGCGTCCATGCCCGCGAGTACTTCTTCGGTCTGGTGGATCGCCAGCACCGGGCCCTCCGCCAGTGGCTGCAGGTCGGCGTCGGTGATCACCGTGGCAATCTCGATGATGCGGTCCGACTCGGGGGCGAGCCCGGTCATCTCCAGGTCGATCCAGATCAGGCGATCAGTCGGTTTCATGTTGCCCCTGATCTTAGCAGAGGCTAGAGTCCGCCCTGCCGACGCCTATGCACCTATTTACCCAGATCTTCATCGTCGCCCTGCTGGCCGGACTTGGCCTGCAGCTCTGGCTGCTTGGCCGGCAAATCCGCGCCGTGCACCGGCATCGCGAACAGGTGCCCGCACCCTTTGCCAGCCAGGTCAGCCTTGAGCAGCACCAACGCGCCGCCGACTACACCACCGCACTGGCGTCGTTCGCGCGTGTGCACCTGGTATTCGATGCAATGCTGCTGCTGGCACTGACCCTGGGTGGCGGCATCGCCGCCATCGACCAATGGGTCGAGGCTTTCGGCTTTGCAGGGATCGTCCGCGGCGTTGCGGTCATCGCAGCGGTGGCGTTGTTATCGATGGCACTCGAGTTGCCCTTCGGCGCCTGGCGGACATTTCGCATCGAGTCGCGTTTTGGCTTCAACCGCAGCACGCCTGGCTTGTTCGCCATGGACCAGGTCAAGGGCCTGGCCATCGCCGCGGTGCTGATGCTGCCCTTGCTGGCGCTTTTGCTGTGGCTGTTCGAGCGCGCTGGTGAGGCCTGGTGGCTGTGGGCCTTCGCGGTCTGGGCAGCCTTCTCGCTGGCCATCACCTGGGCCTGGCCCCGGGTATTCGCCCCGCTGTTCAACAAGTTTCGTGCACTGGAGGAAGGTGAACTGCGCAGCGCCGTGGAGACTCTGGCGCGGCGCTGTGGCTTCGAACCGCAGGGCGTGCATGTCATGGATGGTTCGCGCCGAAGCAGTCATGGCAATGCCTATTTCACCGGCTTTGGCCGCAACAAGAGAATCGTCTTCTTCGACACCCTGCTGGACGGCATGGGCACAAGCGAGGTGGCCGCGGTGCTGGCCCACGAGCTCGGGCACTTTCGCCTGCACCACGTTGCCTGGCGCATCGTCGTCTCGCTCCTGACCGCGCTGGCCGGATTTGCCCTGCTGGCCTGGCTCGCCCGCCAGGATTGGTTCCAGCCGGCACTGGGCATCAGTGACGGCGGCAGCCACACGCTGCTGTTGCTGTTCGCACTGGCCATGCCGGTCTTCCTGCTGCCACTGGCGCCGCTCGGTGCCGCCTGGTCACGACGACATGAGTTCGAGGCCGATGCCTATGCGGCGAGCCATGCCGACGCCAGGGCGCTGGCCAGCGCCCTGGTCAAGCTGCATCGCGACAATGCCACGACGCTGACGCCCGATTCTCTCTACAGCGCATTCCACGCTTCGCACCCGCCTGCGCTGGAGCGTATCGGTCGGCTGCAGGTCGGATCGGCTGCGTGACCACTGAGCCGCTTGGTGGGCGGGTTGTTGCCAGCCACGGGCGCAATGCCCTGGTCGAATGTGATGACGGCAGCCGTTTACGCTGCCGTTTGTATGGACGCCGCCTGTCGGTGGTGTGTGGTGATCGCGTGCAATGCAGCCGCGAGGCGACCGAAGGTGCCGATGCACTGATCACCCGGGTCGAGAAACGCCACAGCGAGCTGGCCCGCCAGAATCAGCGCGGCGACGCCGAAGTATTCGCTGCCAACCTGAGCCAGCTTATCGTGGTACTGGCGCCGTCACCGCAACCCGACTTCGCCCTGTGCGATCGCTACCTCGCCGCCGCCGAGTGGGCTGGCCTCAAGGCGGTTATTGCTGCCAACAAGTGTGACCTGCCTGCAGCGGCACAATTACTGCAGCCGCGCCTGGCCTTGTATCGCGCACTCGGCTACCCGGTGGTGGAAACCAGCAAGCGCCTGGACGGCGGCACCGAGTCGCTGACCTTGTTGCTGCAGGGCGAGACCAGCGTACTGGTCGGCCAGTCCGGCGTAGGCAAGAGTTCGTTGACCAACCTGCTGATCCCGGGTGTCGACGTCGCGGTGCAGGCCCTGTCGCTCGGCACCGACGAGGGGCGCCACACTACCACCGCCTCGACGCTCTATCACCTGCCTGCGGGTGGCGACCTCATCGACTCGCCGGGCGTGCGCGACTTCCTGCCGCCCCTGCCGGCACCGGCGAGGATCGCCAGCGGCTTTCGCGAGATTGATGCCGCCAGCGCGGGCTGTCGCTTCAACGACTGTCGCCACCTGCGTGAACCGGCGTGTGCAGTGCTGGAGGCCGCGGCCGCGGGGACGATAGATTCATCCCGCGTGGCCAGCTATCGCCAGTTGCTGCGACTGGCCGAGGAACTTCTCAGGAGATGAGTTGGCGGCCGGCGAGCGCATGGGCCAGCGTGCCGCCATCCACGTACTCCAGTTCGCCACCCACCGGAACACCGTGGGCGATGCGCGTCGCGCGAATACCGCGGCGCGTCACCATCTCGCCGATGTAGTGCGCCGTGGTCTCGCCCTCGACCGTGGGGTTGGTGGCCAGGATCACCTCGCGGACCTCGCCTTCAGACAAGCAAGGCCTCGAGCCGGGCAATGCCCAGCTGTTCCGGCCCGATGCCATCGAGCGGCGACAGGTGCCCCATCAGCACGAAGTAGCGACCACGATAGCCGCCGGATTGCTCAATGGCCACCACGTCGGCCGGCGATTCCACCACGCACAACAAACTGGCGTCACGCGCCGCATTGGCGCAGATCGTGCACAGTTCGCCTTCGGTGAGCATGCGACAGCGACTGCAATGGCCAACGCTGTCAGCCGCCTGCGACAGCGCCTGTGACAGGGCGCGGGCACCGTCACGATTGCGCTCCAGCAGGTAGAAGGCCATGCGCTGCGCCGACTTGGGGCCGACGCCCGGCAGGATCCTCAGGCCGTCAATCAGCCGCGACAGTCCCGGCGAGTATTTCAATTCAGGCGGCCACTACAGTGGCAACTTCATGCCCGGCGGCAACTGCAGGCCGCCCATGGCCGAGGCCATGTGCTGCTGCACCGCCTCACCTACCCGCCGCACCGCATCATTGCAGGCGGCTGCGATCAGGTCCTCCAGCATCTCGCGGTCATCGCCGGCGACGCCCGGGTCAATCTGCACGCGGCGCACTTCATGGCGACCATTCATGATGACGCGCACCATGCCACCGCCGGACTCGCCGGTGACCTCAATCGTGCCCAGTTGTTCCTGGGCCTTCTGCATGTTGGTCTGTAGCTGCTGCGCCTGGCGCATCAACTGGCCCATGTTTCCCTTCATTGGTCCTGCTCCATAGGTCGGGTGACGCCGGCAGAATTCTACCCGAGCGGCTTGACCGAATCCGGCTGGATCACTCCGCCGAGCCGATCGCCCAGGGCGCGGACCACGGGATCGCGTTCGAGCGATTCCAGCGCCGCCTCCTGGCGCTTCGCCTTGCCCTCGACCTCGCGCCTTGCCGGGGAATCCCCGACCACCGCAGCCACCTCGAATTCAATCTTCGCCGGCTCGCCGATCAGGCGCGACAGCGCCTCGGTCAGGCGTTCTTCCTGCGCAGGCGTACGCGTCGCCTCGGAATGCTGGTCCAGCAGCAGGCGGAACCTGTTGCCATTGCGCTCAAGCATTTGGCAATTCATCGCCAGCAAGCGCGCGGCACCGCTCAATCCGGCTTGTTCCACCAGGCTGCCCCAGTCTGTGCCGAGCAGTGCTGCGCCCGCCTTGAGCTTCTCCGGCGCGGGTGCCACAGGCGCAGCAGCCGAGGCCACGGGTACAGTGCGTTTCGCCGGCGCAGGCTCACGCCTCGGCGTGGCCGGCGGCTGGACCTGTTTCTCAGCGCCAGGCACCGCCGGGCGAAAAGCCAGCATGCGCAGCAGGGTCATCTCGACGCCAGCGCGTGGCTGTGGCGCATGCGGCAGGTCGCGCCGACCCAGGATGGCGATCTGGTAATAGAGTTGCAGGTCCTCGGCCGACAAGACCGCAGACTGGGCAGCCAGCCAGCCCGCATCGGGTCCGTCCTCGGCCTGGTAGTCGGGCACGACCTGGTGCAATGCCAGTTGCTGCAGCAGGCTGGCCAGCTCATCCAGCAACTGCGCGTAATCCGGCGCGAAGGTATCAGCCTCAGCGACCGCGGCCATCAGCCCGGGCGCATCAGCCTCGGCCAGGCGCTCCACCAGCCGCTGTACACAGGCCCGATCCACCGTGCCGAGCATGGTCCGCGCCCCGGACTCGGTAACGCGTCCTCCACCAAATGCCAGCAGCTGGTCGAGCAGGGACAGCGCATCACGCAGGCTGCCATCGGCCGCGCGCGACAGCAGGGCAATTGCGCCTGGCTCGGCAGCCACCGACTCGGCTTGCAGGACGTGCTGCAGGCGACCGGCGATCAGGGGTACGGGCAAGCGCTTGAGGTTGAACTGCAGGCAACGCGACAACACCGTCACCGGTAGCTTCTGTGGGTCGGTGGTGGCCAGCAGGAACTTCACGTGCGGCGGCGGCTCCTCCAGCGTCTTCAGCAGGGCATTGAAGGAATGCCCGGACAGCATGTGCACTTCGTCGATCAGGTAGACCTTGTAGCGTCCGCGGGTGGGCGAATACTGGACGTTCTCCAGCAGTTCGCGTGTGTCGTCCACCTTGGTCCGCGAGGCCGCGTCCACCTCGATCAGGTCGACGAAGCGACCTTCGTCAATCTCACGGCACGTGGCGCACTCGCCGCAGGGTTGCGAACCGATGCCGCGCTCGCAGTTGAGCGACTTGGCCAGGATGCGGGCAATGGTGGTCTTGCCGACGCCGCGGGTACCGGTGAAGAGGAAGGCATGGTGGACACGGTCAGAATCCAGCGCATTGACCAGGGCCCGCACCACGTGTTCCTGGCCCACCAGTTCGTCGAATCGGCGCGGCCGCCATTTGCGTGCAAGAACCAGGTAGCTCATGAATGCGCCATTTCCCCTGTATGGAGGTGGCCCGCGCCAGCACCCCTCCGGCACCCGATCCAGTCGTTACCGTTGCTCCCTTCCGGGCCTGGCGGAATTCGCGACGGATCGTCGCGGAGGAACCGACGCGAGCCACCATTGGAAGCCCATGCCGCGCGACAGGATCGCTGCCCGCGAGGCTGCGAGGCGGATCCGGCGACAGGCGAAGCATCGTACGGTTGCCTGCGCACAGCGTCAACCAACTGTGACCCGGGGCAACCACAAGGTGACCCGCGTGCCACGTCCTGGCGCGCTGTCGATGGCAATGCGACCACCATGCCGGTCAACAATTTCCTTGACGATGCTCATGCCGAGGCCCGTGCCGTGGACCTCGCCGGTGTCCTCGCCGCGAAAAAACCGGTCGAAGATGCGCTCCTGGGTCTTCGGGTCAAGGCCTCGGCCGCCATCCTGCACGGCCACGCCCACTTCGCCGTCGCTGGATTGCCATTCCACCGAGATGGCGGAGCTCGCCGGCGAGTACTTGTAGGCGTTGGCCAGGATATTGCCTAGCGCCTGGCAGATCTTGTCGACGTCAAATTCCGCGGCGGCGGATCCCGTGTCGCCGAATTGCTGCGGGCGGCGTGGATCTTCGCCATGGCGGAAGGTATCGACAAATTCCTGCAGCGCCGGCTGCAGCGCCTGGCGCTGCATGCGGAATTGGCGGCTGGCACCAGGCTCGAATCGTGCCAGGTCCAGCAACTCGGTGATGATGTCGCGGACATGGCCTGAATGCCGGCTGATGGTGGCCAGCAGTTCGTCGCGCTGTGCGCCCTCGGGATTAGCGCTCCTCAGGTACTCGGCCGTGCCGCTGATCACCGCCATGGGTGTGCGCAGTTCGTGCGCTGCAGTGGCCAGGAACTGGCTCTTGACGTGATCGAGCTCGCGCGACTGGGTGATGTCACGGAAGTAGCCCAGTTCGCCACCCCCCGGTGCTTCCACCTTGCGGCAGTCGACAATGCGTCCACCGGCGCCACCGAGCTGGAAGTCAACGACGCGGCCATCTTCTGGTGGCAGGCTGGCGCCGCCAGCGGCCGCCGATAGCCGTTCCCAGAACCAGGAACGATGGATACCCACCAACTCGTCGGCCTGCCAGCCGGTCAGCTCCAGGAATGCGGGATTCACCAGGGCAATGGTGCCGTCGGCGCCGAAGGACACCACGCCATTGGGGCTGAAGTTGAACAATTCAGAGAGCCGTTCGTTCCAGGCCCTGAGCGTTTCCTCGGCCGCGGCACGGGCACGGTTTGAATCTCCCAGCACCGAGCCCATATGCACCAGTGCATCCAGTGTCTGCTGGAACTCCGCCACCGCAAAACCAGCGGGGCGCAATTCATATTCACCTCCAGCGACTCGACGGCTGATGCCCTCGATTTCCTTCAAGGGCGCGGCAATGACGCTGCTGACCTTGCGCGCACGCCAGAACAGGAAAGTGAAGAATAGCGCGTAGAAGCCCACCAGGCCGGCCAGCATGATCCAGCCAATGGTGGCGAGCCGCGCAGACAGCGCCGTGGCTGACGCAAATACCTCGGCCTCCGGAACCATGACCACCAGCGTCCAGCTGGTCGCCGTAACGGTCTCCCAGGACACCAGATGGGGCGCAGCGCTGTCGATGCGCCCTGAACCGCGCCGTGCGCCGAGCAGCAGATTCGCCAATGGGGAAAATCCCGCACGGCGGTAAATGTTGAATTCCTCTGGCTTGAAGACTTCCTCGGCCAGCGCTTGGCGGTAGTCATAGTCGGTCAGTTCAGTGACACCAAAGTACCGCTCGGCCGCTGGCGACAGCGCCAGCAGCGCGCCATCAGCCGCCGCCAGCAAAGCGAACCCGCGCCAGGGAATCGGCGAATCCAGCATGCTGTCGATCATCTGGCCCAGCTGGACATCTGCGCCGACAACGCCCTCAAGGAAGTCCCCGCGATACACAGGAGCAATCGCCGAGACCATCCAGCCCTGGCCCGCCGGGTCAACATAGGCATCGGTCCACACTACTGCGCGCCGCGGATTGTGGCGCGCGTCTGCGGCGTAGTAAAAATTGAACCGGGTGATATCCATGCGCGGGTCGAATTGCGTCGCCGTATCAAGCCATGGCCAGATCCGGTTCAGGGAATCGTGGGTATTGAGGTAGGCCTGCACGATCAGCGGGCTGGCCAGCACGATGTCCTTCAGCAACGGGTCAATGGCCGCGCTGCGCGCCAGCTTGTCGTATTCGGCCTGGCCCTTGCGGGTGCGCGCTGAATAGAAGACGGCAGCACCCTCGTCACGCGTGTGCGTGGTCAGTGCGCCGCCAGCATTCGCCACATAGCGTCCCGCAGGCTCGCGTTTCAGGACTGGCTGTGCCAGGGCTCGGGCCGCCTGCTGGCGCAGCAACTCCGCCGACAGGGCCACCTGTCCTAGTTGCTGCTGCAGGATCGCGGATTCGTCGCGCACGACGCGCGTCACCTCACTGCGGGCCACCTCGCGCAGCGCGTCACTGTTGCTGGCCTGTGACCAGGCATGGCTGGCCAGGTACACCGCGACCAGCAGGACCTCGACCACCAGCAGCGGTAGCAGCGCATTGCGCACATAGGCCCGCCAGATCCAGTTCAGCAGCGTCAGTGGTTCACCGGCGCCGGTGGCTCGCGATTCCGCCCTGCGTTCACTCATGCGCGACAGTGTAGGCGAGACCCGTAAATGACGAAGGGCCCGATCGGGCCCTGCGTCTGCGGAACTGGCGGAGAGGGTGGGATTCGAACCCACGTGGAGCGTAATGCCCCCAACCGATTTCGAGTCGGTGCCGTTGTGACCGCTTCGGTACCTCTCCGGAGGTATCTGGCCTGCCAGGGCAGGCGCGGGGGCGGTATTCTACATCAATGCAGCCCAGCCCTGAGAAGGTGGGTGGCCGGACCCGGGACGTCCGCCGCCGTTTCGGAATTCCCGCCATCTGCGTGTTTGCGGTGATGGTGGGCACCTGTACTGAAATGCCCGGGACCTTTGAACAAGTGCGACTGCTCGGCACCCTCAAGGTCGCCACGCGCAACAGCCCGACGGCTTACTACGAGGGCACCCAGGGCCCGGCCGGGCCCGAATACGAACTGGCGGCTGGCTTTGCCCGGCGCCTGGGCGTTGAACTCGAATTGCGTGTCGCCTCCTCCGGCGCCGCCGCCCTGGACCTGGTCCGGCACAACCGCGCCCACCTGGCCGCGGCCGGCATCATTGCCAATGCCAGCCGACGCAGCGAGACACTGTTCGGTCCCGTTTACCAGAATGTGTCCCAGCATGTCGTCTACCGGGTTTCGGCCCCCATCCCCGGCGGCCCCGCTGACCTGGCCGGCCGACGCATCGTGCTGGTGCCCCATTCCACCCATGCCGCGAGCCTGCGCAAGCTGGCGGATCAGGTTCCCGGGCTGGTTTGGCAGGAAGTGAAAGGCGCCGACCAGATGGAATTGTTTGCCCAGGTCGCCACGGGACAAGCCGATGTCACTGTGGCGGATTCCAGCGAGTTTGCCCTGGGCCGCCACTTCTATCGTGACCTGCGTCCGGCCTTCATGCTGGGTGAGTCTGAAGAAATCGCCTGGGCACTGGCGCCGCGCAGCACCGACTTGCTGCCCCAGGTGACGCGCTATTTCGATGAACTCACGGATAACGGCAAGCTGGCCGACATCCTCGCGCGCAACAGCCTGTCGCTGAGTCGCTTTGACCGGGTCGATGCTGGTGATTTCGTCCTGCAGGTGCAGTCGCGCCTGGAGCAGTTGCGTCCCTGGTTCGAGCAGGCGGCACAGGCGCACCAGCTGGACTGGCGGCTGCTCGCCGCCATCGGTTACCAGGAGTCACGCTGGGATCCTGCCGCGATTTCCCCCACCGGGGTGCGTGGCTTGATGATGCTGACGGCCGAGACCGCCAAGCGCGTTGGCATTTCGGATCGCAGTGATCCGCAACAGAGCATTGAGGGCGCTGCGCGCTACCTGCTGATCCTCAAGGCAACGGTACCTGAGCGTATTCCGGAACCAGACCGCAGCTGGTTCGCGCTGGCTGGCTACAACGTCGGCTTCGGTCACCTGGAAGATGCCCGTGTACTGGCACAGCGCCAGGGCCTGAATCCTGACGTGTGGGACGACGTGCGCCAGACCCTGCCGCTGCTGGCCCAGGAGCGCTGGTACACGCAGACCCGCCGTGGCTATGCCCGTGGCTGGGAGCCCGTCGGCTTCGTGCGCAATGTGCAGACCTACCTGGAGGTGCTGGAGTGGATGACCGGAAGCCGCGACGGCCAGGTTCGCAACGTCGCCAGCGTACCCTAGCCCGGACCGAGCCAACTGCGCGCTTCAGCGGCGCAAGGCAAAGAAAGCCTTGAGTTGCGCGCCACACTCCTCGGCCAGCACGCCGCCGAAACTGTCGAGCCGATGATTGAGTGCCGGATGGTTCACCAGGTTGAAGGCACTGCCCGCCGCACCCTGGCGTGGATCCCAGGCCCCGAATACCAGGCGTGCTATGCGTGCATGGCCCATCGCCGAGGCGCACATCGGGCAGGGTTCCAGCGTGACGTATAGCGTGGCGCCACCGAGGCGGTAGTCCCCCACCGCCTGTGCCGCCGCCCGCAGCGCCAGTATTTCGGCATGGGCCGTGGGGTCGTGGCCGGAAATGGGCTGGTTCCAGCCCTCGCCGATCACCTTGCCCTGCTGCACGATGAGCGCACCGACCGGTACCTCGCCGGCGGCCTCGGCACGTGCCGCCAGGCCCAGGGCCTGGCGCATGAAGGTCTCATCAACGCTCATCTATTCCCACTCAATGGTGGCGGGCGGCTTGCCTGAAATGTCGTAGACCACGCGCGACACACCCTGCACCTCGTTGACGATGCGCCGGGCCACGTGATCGAGGAAGTCATAGGGCAGGCGTGCCCAGTGGGCGGTCATGAAATCCACGGTCTCAACCGCGCGCAGCGCGATCACCCAGTCATAGCGGCGACCATCGCCCATCACCGCCACCGAGCGTACCGGCAGGAACACGGCAAAGGCCTGGCTGACCCGGTCATAAAGCGCATGGGCGCGCAGTTCATCAATGAAGATGGCATCGGCGCGGCGCAAGAGGTCTGCCGCGTCCTGCGTAACCTTGCCGAGGATGCGCACGCTGAGGCCCGGCCCGGGGAAGGGGTGGCGAAAGACCATGTCCCGTGGCAGTCCCAGCTCCAGGCCCAGGCGACGCACTTCATCCTTGAACAACTCGCGCAGTGGCTCCAGTAACTTGAGGTGCATGCGCTCGGGCAAGCCGCCGACGTTGTGGTGTGACTTGATGACGTGCGCCTTGCCGGTGCCGGCGCCCGCCGACTCGATCACGTCAGGATAGATCGTGCCCTGGGCCAGCCACTTGACGCCGGGCAGCTTGGCGGCCTCTTGCTCGAACACCTCAATGAACAGGCGCCCGATGATCTTGCGCTTGGCCTCGGGGTCATCCTCGTCGCCGAGGGCCGCGAAGAAGCGCTCGGCGGCATCAACACGTATGACCTTGACGCCCATGTGCCGGGCGAAAGTTTCCATGACCTGATCGGATTCACCCAGTCGCAGCAGGCCGTGGTCAACGAAGACGCAGGTCAGCTGCTCACCAATGGCCCGATGCAGCAAGGCCGCGACCACGGAAGAGTCCACGCCGCCTGACAGGCCCAGCAGCACGCGGCTATCGCCCACCTGCTCGCGGATGCGCAGCACGCTGTCTTCAAGGATGTGCCCAGCGTCCCACAGCGCATCGCAAGCACAGATCTCGCGCAGGAAGCGCTCGAGGATGCGCCCGCCCTGGCGAGTATGGGTCACTTCCGGATGAAACTGCAGGCCATAGAAGCGGCGCGATTCATCTGCCATCGCCGCCAGCGGCGCGCTGTCGGTACCGGCAATGGCGACAAAGCCCTCGGGCAGGCGCTCGACGCGGTCGCCGTGGCTCATCCACACATCCAGCCCCGCGGGGTCGGCATCCTCGCCAATGTCATCCAGCAGGCGCGAGCTGCCCCGCTTGTGCACGCGCGCATAGCCGAATTCACGCTCGGCGGAAGGTGCGACCTTGCCACCCAGCTGTGCGGCCATGGACTGCATGCCGTAGCAAATGCCCAGCACCGGCACGCCCAGCTCGAAGACCACGGCGGGAACCCGTGGCGGATTGGCATCCGTCACGGACTCCGGTCCACCCGAGAGGATCACGCCGCGCGCAGCAAACTCGCGGACGTCCTGCTCGGGCAGGTCCCAGGCACGAATCTCGCAGTAGACACCCGCCTCACGCACACGTCGCCCAATCAGCTGGGTGTACTGGCTGCCAAAGTCGAGGATCAGGATCCGGTGAGCGTGGATGTCAGGCCCGGGTGTCGCCCCTGCCGTGGCCATCAGCGGATCCGGTAGTTGGGCGCTTCCTTCGTGATGCTCACGTCATGCACGTGGCTTTCACGAACGCCGGCGCCGGTAATGCGCACAAACACCGGGCGGGTACGCATTTCTTCGATGCTGGCGCAACCGGTGTAGCCCATCGCCGCACGCAGCCCGCCCGACAACTGGGTGAGGATGGATACCAGGCTGCCCTTGTAGGGCACGCGACCCTCGACGCCCTCCGGCACCAGCTTGTCCAGTTCGTCTACCGTTTCCTGGAAATAGCGGTCACTGGAACCGTGGCGCTGGGCCATGGCACCGAGCGAGCCCATGCCACGGTAGGATTTGTAGGAAGCCCCCGCATACAACTCAACTTCGCCGGGTGATTCCTCAGTGCCGGCGAACAGCCCACCAATCATCACGGTATGTGCGCCGGCAGCGATGGCCTTGGCCACGTCGCCCGAGTAGCGCACGCCACCGTCGGCAATGAGGGGTACGCCGGATGCGGCGAGCGCTGCGGCCACGTTTGATACCGCAGTGATCTGCGGCACGCCAACACCCGCGACGATGCGCGTGGTGCAGATGGAGCCCGGGCCAATGCCGACCTTGACGCCGTCTGCACCGGCACCGACCAGCGCCAGTGCAGCATCTGCGGTGACAATGTTGCCGCCCACGACCTCCAGCTGGCCATGGGCCGCCTTGATGCGCGAGACCGTCTCCAGCACGCCCTTGGAATGGCCGTGCGAGGTGTCCACCACCACCAGGTCAACGCCCGCCTCCACCAGCATGGCCACGCGATCGAGCGTGTCCGGCGCAGTACCGACAGCCGCGCCCACGCGCAGGCGGCCCTGCTCGTCCTTGCTGGCGCGGGGAAAGTCGCGAGATTGCTGGATATCACGCACGGTGATCATGCCGCGCAGCCGGCCCGCCTCATCGACCACCAGGATCTTCTCGATGCGGTGCCGATGCAGCAGCTGCAGCACCTGCTCACGGCTGGCGTGCTCGCCCACCGTCACCAGGCGCTCGCGCGGCGTCATCACCTTCGCCACTGGCAGGTCGAGTTGCTCCTCGAAGCGGATGTCGCGGTGGGTGACGATGCCCATCACGCGGTTGTCGTCAGCAGTGACCGGCAGCCCGGAGATTCCGCGCGCGCGGGTCAGGGCAATGACATCGCGAACAGTGGCCTCGGGGCGGATGGTGATCGGGTCCTTGATGACCCCACTCTCGTATTTCTTGACCCGGCCCACTTCGCGGGCCTGGTCGGCAGCCGACATGTTCTTGTGAACGATGCCAATGCCACCTTCCTGCGCCAGGGCAATGGCCAGGCGGGCCTCGGTGACCGTGTCCATGGCCGCAGAAACCAGCGGCAGCTTGAGGCTGATGCGCCGGGTCAGGCGCGTCGACAGGTCGACCTCGCGTGGCAGGACCTCCGAATAGGCCGGTACCAGCAGGACGTCGTCGAATGTGAGCGCTTCCTGGACAATGCGCATGCGCTGAGTCCCTGGGGCAGTCCAAATGAAGCGGTGCATTGTACGACCTTGGCCGCTCCAGGTCGATTACGATTACGCGATGACCGGAGCGGACCCCAGCCAGACCCGCCGTGACATCTATAGCGTCTCGCGACTCAATCGCGAGGCTCGCGGCTTGCTGGAGAGCGCCCTGCCCTCATTGTGGATCGAGGGCGAAATGTCCAACCTGTCGCGGCCGGCCTCAGGGCACTGGTATTTCACCCTCAAGGATGAAGCTGCCCAGGTGCGCTGCGCCATGTTTCGCGGCCGCAATCACGCCATCGCCACACCGCCACGCGACGGCCAGCAGGTGCTGCTGCGGGCCCGCGTGGGCCTTTACGAGGCCCGCGGCGAATACCAGCTGGTAGTGGATCACCTGGAGGAGGCTGGCGAGGGCGAGCTCAGGCGCCAATTCGAGCAGCTCAAGCAACGACTCGGGGCCGAAGGCCTGTTCGATGCCGCACTCAAGCGCACGCCGCCTGCCCTGCCGCGGCGAGTCGGCGTTGTCACCTCGCCCACCGGTGCGGCACTGCAGGATGTCCTGCAGGTCCTGCGCCGGCGCTTTCCGGCAGTCGGCGTGCTGGTCTACCCCGTGCCGGTGCAGGGCGCCGGCGCCGGCGCCGGCATTGCCGCCATGCTGAAGCTGGCCGGTGAGCGCAAGGAAGTTGAGGTGTTGCTGCTGGTGCGTGGCGGCGGCTCGCTGGAGGATCTCTGGGCCTTCAACGAAGAGGTCGTCGCTCGCGCCATCCGCGCCTGCCCGCTGCCGGTGGTCACCGGCGTGGGCCATGAGGTCGACTTCACCATCGCCGACCTGGCCGCCGACCTGCGTGCGCCCACACCCTCTGCTGCCGCCGAGCTGGTGGTGCCTGATGCCCAGAGCTGGCGTGACAAGTTCGCGCAGGCGACGAAGCGTGCAGGCCAGGCACTGGCGCGCCTGCTGCTGCACCGGCGCGAGACACTGACCTGGGCACAAGGCCGCCTCGGCCAGTTGCACCCGGCACAGTTAATCCTGCAGCGCCAACAGCGCACCGACGAGTTGCTACTGAGACTGCAATCGGCGCTGCGCCAGAACCTGCAATCGCGGCACCAGGCCCTGGCCACACGCCAGGCCCAGCTGGCAGCCCGCTCACCGGCCAGTCGCCTGGCACTGGCCCGGCAACGCCACGCCGACGCCCGCCGTCGCCTGCTGCCAGCCCTGAATGCGCTGCTCGGTGTTCGCCGTGCACAACTGCAGTCCGCCAGTCGCGCCATGCAGGCGGTGAGCCCGCTGGCTACGCTGGATCGCGGCTATGCCATTGTCACGGCCGCCGGCGGCCAGGTACTGATGGATGCGGAGCAGGCTGCTGTCGGCAGCGAGATCGAGGCGCGCCTGGCCCGCGGTGTCCTGCGTGCCCGGGTCCTGCCCGGTCGCAAGGAAGAATAGGCCCGGCTCAGCGCTTCTTGCGGATGATGCGCTGGCGCTTGCGCCGCTGGCGCGGCGTCAGCGGATTGCGCCGACCAGCAAAGGGATTCACTTCCGAACGGAAGTCGACGCGAATAGGCGTGCCGGCCAGGTCAAAGGCCTTGCGGAAGCAATTGGAAAGAAAGCGCTTGTAGTCCTCTGGCGTGCGCTCGGCCTGGGTGCCGTGCACGACGATGACCGGCGGATTGCGCCCGCCCTGGTGGGCATAGCGCAGCTTCACCCGCCGGCCGCGCACCAGCGGTGGCTGGTGCTGCTTCATCGCCGCCTCCAGCACGCGGGTCAACTCCGGGGTCGGCAGGTTGCGCATGGCCGCGGCATGGGCATCGCGCACCGATTGCATCAGGTCACCCACGCCGCTGCCATGCAGCGCGGAGATGAAATGCACCGGGGCAAACTCCAGGAAGCGCAGCCGCTGGTCGAGCTGTGAGCGAATCTCCTGGCGATGCTCCTGCGACACGTGGTCCCACTTGTTGACCGCAATCACCAGGGCACGGCCACGATCCGCCACCAGCCCCAGCAGCGTCGCGTCCTGCTCGGCGACCGTCTCATGCGCATCCAGCACGCCGATCACCACGTTGGCATCGTCGATGGCCTGCAGCGTCTTGATCACGCTGAACTTCTCGACGACTTCTTCAACCCGGGCGCGGCGCCTGACGCCTGCGGTATCAATCAGCACATAGGCCTGGCCGTCGCGCTCGAACGGCACCTCGACCGTGTCACGCGTCGTGCCAGGCTGGTCCCAGGTGACCAGGCGCTCCTCGCCCAGCAGGCGATTGATCAGCGTCGACTTGCCGACATTGGGCCGCCCCACCATGCACACGCGGATGTCGCGTTGCCGCTCGATAGCGGCCTCGCCTTCGGGCTCAAGGTTGCTGGGTATTCCCGCCAGCGCATGTTCCATCAGGCTGGCAATGCCCTCGCGGTGGGCCGAGGCGATGGCCAGCGGCTCGCCCATGCCCAGCGAATGGAACTCGGCCACCGCGATCGCCAGATCACGCCCCTCGCACTTGTTGACGGCAACGGTGATCGGCTTGCCACTCTGGCGCAACACGTTGGCAACGAACATATCCGCTGCGGTGATGCCATCACGGTTGTCGAGCAGGAAGATGACGCGATCTGCTTCTTCAATGGCGCGCCGGGTCTGGGTTGCCATCATCTGTTCGACGCCGCGCGGCGTTTCCACCAGGCCACCGGTATCGACGGCGATGAAGCGATGCTGGTCCGAATCGCCGTAACCGTACTTGCGATCACGGGTCAGGCCGGGCACGTCCGCGACCAGCGCATCACGCGTGCCAGTCAGCACGTTGAACAACGTGGACTTGCCGACATTGGGCCGGCCGACCAGGGCGACAACAGGCAGCATGATCTATGTAGCCCTGTGGGTGGCTTAGCGGGGCGCGCGCGCGCGATAGGCGCTGACGTCTCCGCCCTCGGATTGCACGATCAGCAGGTCGCCAGCCACGACGGGAGCCTGGCGGATCGTCGAACCGGTCTTGGTGCGCGCGCGAACGGCGCCGTTGCCCAGGTCCAGCCAGTGCAGATAGCCCTGGAAATCGCCGACCACCAGCGCATCACCGACCAGGGCCGGTGCCGACAGGCTGCGGCGCAGGAACTGCTCCTGGCGCCACAACTCGGTTCCATCACGCCGGCTCAGCGCTACCACGCTGCTATCCGTCAGGGTGATGTAGAGCTTGTCGTCGTCGACCACCAGGCCGCGATGACTCGACATGTCGCGGCCCCACCAGACCTGGCCTGACTCCAGCGCCAACATGGCGACGCGACCCTGAAAGCCAGCGACATAGATGTCGCGACCGCGAACATGCAACCTGGAATCCAGGTCAACCATGCGCTCGATTTCAGTCCGGCCACTGGGTGTAGACACGGTCGATGTCCACAGCAGGTCACCATTGGACAAAGACAGCGCAACCACCTTGCCATTGTCGAGTCCGACCAGGACCATGTCCTCCATCACCACCGGCGGTGCTGTACCGCGTAAGGTCAGGCGTGGCACAGGCTGCTCGAAGTTCCACACTTCGCGGCCGTCATCCACGGCGAGGCCCTGGATGCGTCCAGCGACAGTGCGCACGATGACCAGGCCGCCGGCAATGGCCGGCGCCGCCAGCACTTCGCCACCGACGGCCACGCGCCAGCGCAGTGCGCCCGTGGCCAGGTCCAATGCGAGCACCTCGCCGGCTACCGTGCCAACGGCCACCAGGCCCTCGCCACTGGTCGGGCCTGCGCCCAGGGGTGCGTCGGTATCCGTGCGCCACAGGCCGCGGCCCGTGGCCAGGTCCAGCGCCTGGACATCACCGCCATGTCCTGCCGCATAGACCCGCTCGCCGCTGACACTCGGTGCCAGGCCAAGACGCAGGACGTCATCACCACCGCGTGTTCCCGCAGACCAGACCCGGTCAACGGTCAGGGTGGCCTTGAAGTCCACCAGTTCCATTGGCGGATCAACGTTCTTTTCCTTGCCGCAGGCCAGCAGGGCCAGCGCCAGAACGACCGCACCGGATGCCCGCATGATGGAATGCTTCATGGTGCTTCCAGCCGCGCTGCCAGCGCGTCAATCTTGAGATCGAGTAGTTCAGCATCAACCAAATCGGCCGAGTCACCGGTCGCCGCAGCGAGCGCTGAGCGGTAGGCGGCCAGCGCGCCAGCCTCATCGCCACGGGCCTGCAGGACGTCGCCACGCATTTCAGCGACACGCGCGGAAACGGCCGCAGGCTCGACTGCATCCAGGGTAGCCAGGGCGTCATCGAACTTGCCCTGCGCCAACTGCACGCGCACCAGGCGCAGCCTGGCCACCAGGCGAAGTTCATCATCACGCGAGCTGTTCATGACCGCCGCCAGCCTGAGTGCGGCCTGGTCCAGGTCGCCCGCCTCGATATCGACCCGGGCCATGACCAGTTCCGCCTGGTCCGAGTAGGGCGTATCCGCGTAGTGCTTGGTAATCTCGGCAGCGATCAACACACCCTGCTCGCGCTCGTCGCGTCCCAGCGTGGCCAGCAGCATTGAGAACTGCTGCTCAGCCTCTGCAGAGCGGTCCATCTTGTGCGACTCCCATGCGCGCCAGCCGTAGATATAGCCGAAGCCCAGCGCGATGCCGACCACCAGCCAGATCCAGTATTCCTTGAACCAGCGCTTGAGTTGGTCTGCTTGTTCGCGTTCCGACAAATACTCGTCAACCATCCCGATTCCCCACTAGGGCGCAGCTGCGCCAATGACAGACCGGATCCGCTCCGGCAATTCCTTCCAGCCACATTCTTCCTGCGGTGCCTCGGTACGCAGTGGCTTCACCGCCGCCACGCCACGCTCGGCCTCACTGTCGCCAACAATCACCGCTACGACGGCACCGCTCTTGTCTGCACGCTTCAACTGCGACTTGAAGCTGCCGCCACCGAGGCTGCTGTGCACCGCCACGCCCGGCAGGGCATTACGCAGTTCTTCTGCCAGCTGCAGCCCGGCAATGCCGGCCTGCTCCCCGGACAGGACGAGGAACACTTGCGCGTCCTGCGCCGCCGCTGTGCGGCCCTGGACTTCCAGCAAGCCGACCACGCGCTCGATACCCAGCGCCCAGCCCACCGCCGGAGTTGGCGCGCCGCCTAGTTGGGTGACCAGGCCGTCGTAGCGACCGCCCGAGCAAACGGCATCCTGTGCCCCCAGCGCATCCGTGGTCCACTCGAATACGGTGCGCGTGTAGTAGTCGAGCCCGCGCACCAGCCGCGGATTGATGTCATAGGCAATGCCGCAGGCATCCAGTCGTGCGCAGAAGCCCTCGAAGTGGGCACGCGAGCCCTCATCCAGATCATCCAGCAATGCCGGGGCTTCGCCAATCAGCGCCTGCATCTGCGGATTCTTGGAGTCCAGGATTCGCAGCGGATTGCCCGCCAGGCGCCGCAGGCTGTCTTCATCCAGTTCGTCCCGCCGATCCTGCAGGTAGTCTACCAGCCGCCCCCGATGGGCCGCGCGGGATTCAGGCGTGCCCAGCGAATTCACCTGCAGGCGAACCCGGTCAATGCCCAGCATGCGCCACAGTCGCGCCGACATCAGGATCAGCTCGGCATCCACGTCCGGGCCTTCATAACCCAGCGCTTCACAATCGATCTGGTGAAACTGGCGGTAGCGGCCCTTCTGCGGACGCTCATGGCGAAACATCGCACCCGCGGTCCACAGCCGGTGCTTCTGGTTGTGTAGCAGCCCATGGTTGATCGCCGCGCGCACCAGCCCCGCGGTGGCTTCCGGCCGCAGGGTCAGGCTGTCACCGCCACGATCGACGAAGGTATACATCTCCTTCTGCACGATGTCGGTCTGCTCGCCAATGGAGCGCTTGAATAACTCCGTGTGCTCGACGATCGGCAGGCGCACTTCCTGATAGCCGTACGCAGCGAACAGCTCGCGGGCACAGCGCTCAATGAACTGCCAATGCGGCATCTGCTCCGCGAGCAGGTCATTCATCCCACGGACCGCTTGTGGCGTTTCGGCCATGGCTATCCCTCGGTGGGCGCGAGCGGCGTCACGCTCGCATTCCCGCCCAATTCGAAGTGGGCAACATTCTGGCGGATCGCCGCCGCAGGAATGCGGATCACGCCGCCCTGCCAGGACAGGTGCGCCGCCGAGGCGTCTCCCAGCAGCACGCGCAGCGGTGGCGCGCCGGTCAATTGACGCGACGAGCCTGCGGGCGCGAGTTCAAAGGCCAGTTGGCGACCGCCGGCATCGATCACCTCAATCCAGCAATCACGCAACACGGCCAGCTCAAAGTTAAATCCCGGCACAGCGGGCACCTCAGCGGTGGCACTCACGGCGGCCGGTGTTTGGGCTTCGCTCGCCTGGGTACTGGCGACGAAGGTTTCCGCTTGCGACGCTGCACGCGAAAGCTGCGGGCTGCGCTGGTTCCACCACCACACCGCTGCAACAACGGCCAGCGCCAGCAGCAGGGCACCGGCTGGCCAGGCATAGCGCCGGGCGCCGTGTCCCTTGCGCTGTCGATCCACGATGGAAACAAAACTTGGCTCGCCGGCCAGCGCCCGCTTATCATCGCAGGCCAGCACCTCCTGCGCGGGCACACCCACCAGGTCTGCGTATTTTCTCAGGTGGCCACGTGCAAATACCGGCGCACCCAGCGCCGCCAGGTCATCTGCCTCCATGGCACGGATCCTGCCGACATCCAGGTACAGGCTGTCGGCCGCAGATTCCAGGGACAGACCACGCGCTTCACGGGCCAGGCGCAGGCGTGTGCCGGGAGAGGCCTCCTCGCCCGCGTCGCCACTCATCCCCGATCGTCCTTGGCGGGTCCCTCGATGCCTCGTATCTGGGCAGATGCGGGGAATTCCCTGCGCAGGCGCTCGGCAAATCCAGCGGCGGCCTGGGTATCGCCCAGCCCCACCTCGATCTGGTGTGCGAGCAGCAGCACCTCGGCTGTGGCCGGCGCCACCACCAGGAAGCGCTGCAGGAAGGCCCGCGACTGCAGCAGGTTGCCGCGTTCACGTGTCACGCCAGCAAGCTGTATCAGTGCCTCAGGATAAATTGATCCCGTGGCCAGTGCCTGGCGCAGGTATTCCTCGGCCCGTTCCAGCTGGCCGGCGCTGCGGGCGCAGACCCCGGCATTGGTATAGGCCACACCCGGCGTGCGATACAGGGGATTGCGTGCCGCGCTCAGGAACATCTCCTGACCACGCTTCCATTCGCCGTTGCGGCAGAAAAATGCGCCCAGGGCATTTTGCGCCTCTGGGCTGCTGCTATCGGCACGCAGCGCCTGGCGAAAATGTGTCTCGGCGCGCTTGGGTTCGCGCAGGCGCTCATACAACAAGCCGGCGCCCAGCTGCACGGTGACATCCTTGGGATTCTGCGAGAGCGCCTTTTCGATCTTCTGCCGGGCAACGCCCAGCTGGCCTTGCTTCATGTATTCCATGGCCAGGCGCACATTGATGCGCGCCGCCTCGGTGGTCGGATCCTCGGAACGCTCCTGCGCCTGGAGCGGCGCGGCCAGCCACAGGCAGCTCAGGAGTACAAGCGCGGCACGCATCATGGTTGCACCGCCGCCCGCGGCGGCCTGTCGCCGAGTCTCACCAGCACCCGGTCGATGACCTGGCCCTTCAACTGGCCACACGCTGCGTCAATATCGTCACCCCGGGTTCGTCTAACGGTTGCCATCACGCCTCCCTGGACCAGCAGGTCCCTGAATCGGGCGATGGCCGCAGGCGACGAGCGCCGGTAGCGGGTACCCGGAAAAGTGTTGAAGGGAATCAGGTTCACCTTGGCATGCTGACCACGCAGCAGGCCGGCAAGTTCCCGCGCATGTTCCGCGTGGTCATTGACGCCATCGAGCATGGTGTACTCAAAAGTAACGTTGCGGCCATTCTGCCGCTCCAGGTAATGCCAGCAGGCCTTCAGCAACTCGGCAATGGGATGCTTGCGGTTGATTGGCACCAGCTGGTCGCGCAGCGCATCGTTGGGGGCGTGCAGCGACACCGCCAGCGCCACGTTGCAGTCTTCCGCCAGACGGTAGATTTGCGGCACCAGCCCGGAGGTCGACAGGGTCACGCGTCGACGCGACAGGTCGTAGCCCAGGTCGTCCATCATCAGCTGCATGGCGGGAAGCACGGCACGATAGTTGGCCAGCGGCTCGCCCATGCCCATCAACACGACGTTGGTGATGACCCGGTCATCGCCGGCAGCACGACCCAGCTCGCGGTTGGCCAGCCAGACCTGGCCGATGATCTCCGCCGCAGTCAGGTTGCGGTTGAAGCCTTGCTGGCCGGTTGAGCAGAACGAGCAATCCAGCGCGCAGCCGATCTGGCTGGAGATGCACAGCGTGCCGCGACCTGGCTCAGGGATGAAGATGGTCTCGATCGCCTGTTCGATGCCTTTGGCGCCCGGCATACGCAAGAGCCACTTGCGCGTGCCATCGGCGGAGGTCTTGGCGGTGACGATCTCCGGCACCGCAACCTCGGCCACCGCCTCCAGCTGGGCGCGAAAGTCCTTCGCCAGGTCAGTCATCCTGGCGAAGTCCGCTTCGCCGCGACGATAGATCCACTTCAGCAGCTGGCGCGCACGGAACGGCTTGGCACCCAGCGTGGCCACAAAGGCTTCCAGCTCGGGCCGATTCAGCCCGAGCAGGTTGGTCTTTGTGATTGTCGTGTCCATGGTCCCTGGCGGGTTAGCGGCTGCGCGGACAGAGGGCGATTTCGCTGAAGAAGTAGCTGATCTCGCGCGCCGCGTTCTCGGCACTGTCAGAACCGTGTACGACGTTTTCCTCGATGCTGGTGGCCAGGTCCGCACGAATCGTGCCGGGGGCGGCCTTTTTCGGGTCGGTGGCACCCATGATCTCGCGGTGACGCGCCACGGCATCCTCGCCTTCCAGCACCTGCACCATCACCGGACCGGAGGTCATGTAGGTACACAGGTCCTTGAAGAATGGGCGCTCGCGGTGGACGGCATAGAAGCCCTCGGCCTCGGCCTGGCTCAGCTTCAGCATGCGCGCAGCAACGATACGCAGGCTGGAACGCTCGAAACGAGCATAGACATCGCCGATCAGGTTACGGGCTACGCCATCGGGCTTGACGATGGACAGGGTGCGCTCAACCGACATGAAAACCTCACATTATGAAAAAGGGCCGGACAGCAACACCCACAGCCACCGCCCTGGGGCGGCAGACTGTGGGTCAGGCCGGCGATTGTACCGTCCGGGGGGTGTTGCGGGCAATGCGGAAAACGCGCGGAAGTGCCCGTCAGCCAAGGAAAAATTAGACGCTGAAGCTCTCGCCGCAGCCACACTCGCCGCGCACATTGGGATTGCGGAAGCGAAACGCCTCATTGAGGCCGTGACGCACAAAATCCACTTCCGTGCCGTCAATGAGCTTGAGGCTGTCAGCATCGACGAAAATCTTGACGCCCTCGCTCTCAAACTCCCGGTCATCCGCAGCGGTCTGGTCAGCGTAGTTGATCACGTAGGCGAATCCCGAGCAGCCCGTCTTGCGCACGCCCAGCCTCAGGCCAATGCCCTCGCCGCGCTCACTCAGGAAGCGGCGCACGCGTTCAGCCGCAGCAGCAGTCAAGGTAATGGCCATGGTGGTATCGGGTCTCCCAATCAGTGGACGCGGGCATTTTACAGCAATGACGCGGCCTGCCTGAGCAACTGTGCCTCGGCGTCCTGGATCACCAGCAGCCTGCCCAGTTTTTCCACCGGCACAGCCAATTCCTCAACCAGCCTGTGGACGTCAAAAACCTGGGCGCCCGCCACCCACTGGCCAGAGCGATGCTGCGCAACCCATGCCGCTGCCGCCAGCGTGTGCGGGCAGCCCCAGGCGCGAAAGTCACACTCCGCGAACTTGCCGCCTTCAATCCTGGCAAACAGCTGGATCCAGGCCTGACGATCCAGGGCACAGGCCTCGGCACTGACTCGCCCTGCCCCGCCCGCCGGTAGATCAGCTGTGGTCGGCAACGCCGAAAACAACTCAAGAACCTTGTCGCTATAGCGTGGCCGGGACATCAGCGCACCCGCTCGCTGGCCGCCGCCGGTGCCAGCGCCCGCAGCCACCGTACCGCGGCGACCATTTCCGCCGCTGCACGATCGATGTCCTCGGCGCTGGTGTCCGGCCCCAGGCTCAGGCGCAGCGTGGCCTGCGCGGCGAGATCACTCAAGCCAATGGCCCGCAGCACATAGGAAGGCTCGCCGCTGGCCGAGTTGCAGGCCGAGCCGCTGGAGGCGGCGACCTTGCCGTCCAGTGCCAGCAGCAGGCTTTCGCCCTCGATGCCCGGAAAAGTGACGCTGAGGATTCCGGGCAGCAGGGCGCCACTGGCTGCATTGCGCCAGATGGGTGCCGCCGCCTGCAGTGCCAGCCACAAACGCTCGCGCAGTTCGCTCACCCGCTGTGCCGCCGCTGCCATTTCGATCATGGCAATGTGACAGGCGCGTCCGAAGCCGATGATCTGATGGGTGGCCAGCGTGCCTGGGCGCAATCCATTCTGCTGCCCACCGCCAAACATCAGCGGCTGCAGTCGCCCGCGCAGCGTCGGCGAAATCCACAATGCGCCTGCGCCCTTGGGGCCACCGAGCTTGTGGGCGCTGAGGCTCAGGCAGGAGATGCCCGCTGCGCGCACATCGATGGGCAGCTTGCCGGCACTTTGCGCCGCATCCACATGCAGCCAGGCCCCGGCCGCCTGGCAGGCACGGGCAATGTGATCGATGTCATTCACCACGCCGAGCTCGTTGCTGGCGTGCTGGAAGGAGGCCAGTGCCGTGTCGGACCTGAGGGCTGCAATCACTGCAGCGGGTGTCATGCGTCCCTCGGCGTCCGGCCGCCAGTAGTCCACCACCGAGCCCTCGCGTTCCAGTTGGCGGAAGGCATCGAGCACGGCACGGTGCTCCACTCGCGAAGTCAGCAAGCGGCAACGCTCCACCCTTGTCGCGCGCGCAATGCCCAGGATCGCCAGGTTGATGCTCTCAGTGGCGCCTGAGGTGAAGACAATGTCCTCGGCCTCGGCGCCGATAAGCGCCGCCACCTGCGCGCGGGCCTGCGCGATGGCACCTGCCGCAGCCCGGCCACTGGCATGCAGGGAGGCGGGGTTTCCCTGCAACTGCCAGTCGCCCAGGGCTTTCGCCATGACCCCGGCCACGCGCGGATCCAGCGGCGTACTGGCAGCATGGTCCAGGTAGATTTCAGCTGTCATCGCGCTGCGATTCAATGGCCGTCAGCATGCCGCGCAGGATCTGTACCTCGCGGCTATCGGGGATGGCACGCGCCAGCAGGCGCTCGACCTGCGGGCGCAGCAGGCCCGTATTGCGCGCATGCATGAATCCCGTGGCGCGCATGACCCGCTCAAGGTGGTCATGAAGATGGCGCAGTTCATCAGCACTGGCGGGATGACACTCCTCAACAGCGTCACGCTCCTCGCGAGCCGCCAGCAGGATTTCATAACAGAGGACCTGAACGGCCTGCGCCAGGTTCAGTGATTCATATTCGGCATTGGTCGGGATATTGATCAGGGCATGGCAACAGGCCAGGTCCTCGTTGGACAGGCCACTGCGTTCGGAGCCAAACAGGATGGCCACCGGACGCTCGCCACAGGCGGCCAGGGCCTCAGCCGCCGCTGCACGTGGCTCGACACTGCGCCAGTGGCCGCTGCGCAGGCGCGCGCTGCAACCCAGCACCAGCCCGCAATCGGCGATGGCCTCGGCCACCGTCTGGGTCACCCGGGCGTCGCCCAGGACATCGCGCGCGCCGGCCGCCCTGACCGTGGCTTCCTCGTGCGGGAATTCTTTTGGCCGCACCAGCACTAGCTGTGAAAGTCCCATGTTTTTCAGGGCGCGGGCCGCTGCCCCGATGTTGCCCGGGTGGCTGGTGTCAACCAGGACGATGCGTATCGCCTTGCTCATCTGGGCCCCGTGGTGCGGCGTTCTTGGTATTCTAGCGGCGCCGCACGGCCCCTGGCGGGGCCGACCCTGCGGCAACTCATTCAACTCTGGAGCGATGATGCACCCTTTGGTCAATATTGCGGTACGCGCGGCGCGGCGTGCGGGCGATACGATCGTGCGCAACCTTGACCGGGCTGGCGGCATCAGCGTTACCGAGAAAAGCCGCAACGACTTTGTCACCGAAGTCGACCACCTGGCCGAACAGCAGGTCATGGAGGTCATCAGGAAATCCTACCCCTCCCATGGTTTCCTCGCTGAAGAGAGCGGCCGCATTGCCGGCGATGACCACACCTGGATCATCGACCCGCTGGATGGCACCACCAATTTCCTGCATGGCTACCCGCAATTTGCCGTGTCGATTGCCTGCGAAGTCCGTGGCCGACTCGAGGCCTGCGTGGTCTTTGATCCCATGCGGGTCGAACTCTATACGGCTTCTCGTGGCATGGGCGCGCAACTCGACGGCAAGCGCCTGCGTGTTTCATCACAGCCAACACTGGAGGGCGCCTTGCTGGGAACGGGCTTTCCCTTCCGCGCAAATGCCGAGTGGATGAGGCCTTACATGGCCATGCTGGAAATCGCCATGACCCGGTCGGCGGGCGTACGTCGCCCGGGATCCGCCGCGCTGGACCTGGCTTATGTGGCGGCCGGTCGATTGGACGGCTTCTGGGAAATTGGCCTCGGTCCCTGGGATACGGCAGCCGGTACCTTGCTGATCACCGAGGCGGGTGGACGCATCGGCACACTGGATGGGCAGCCTTATCAGCTGGGCGGCAATGTGATTGCCGGTAACCCAAAAGTCTTCACGGCGATGGTCGAGGCTTTCACTCCGCTGCTCCCGGAAGGGCTGCGAGGCTAGGCCCGCGCAGCTTCTCGCAATCCCCCCAAGGCTGGGTTAGAGTCGCTGCGGCCCGGCGCCGCAGAATGTGCCGGCCAGCAGATTCCAACATTTCTGGACTTGCATGGGGGCCTGAGCGCATGAGCCTTTTTCGCACCAAGCCGATTACGGCTGAACCACATGTTGACGCCGGTGAACCTGTCGAGGGCCAACTCGAGGGCGAAATTGGACTCAAGCGCGTACTGACCGCACGCCACCTGGTGATGCTGGGCATTGGCGCGGTCATTGGGGCGGGCATATTCGTACTCACCGGCAAGGCCGCCGCCGAACACGCCGGTCCGGCGCTGATGCTGAGCTTCGTACTGGCAGGCGTGGCCTGCGCTTTCGCCGGCCTCTGCTACGCCGAATTTGCCGCCATGCTGCCAGTGTCCGGTAGTGCCTATTCCTACTCCTACGCCACGCTCGGCGAGTTCGTCGCCTGGTTCATTGGCTGGAACCTGGTGCTGGAGTACCTGTTCGCCGCCTCGACCGTGGCGGTCGGCTGGTCTGGCTACCTCACCGGGTTGCTGGATTCCATCGGCATCATGCTGGGAACCTCACTGGCCATACCCGAGGGCCTGACTTCGGCGCCGCTCAACGTGGTGAATGGGCGCCTGGTACAGACCGGGGCCATCATCAACCTGCCGGCGATTGCCATCGTGTTTGCGATATCTGCGCTGTGCTACCGTGGCATCACCCAGTCGGCCTCGGTCAATTCAGTGATTGTCGCCATCAAGGTCTCGGTGCTGCTGCTGTTCATGGGATTCAGCCTGCAGTACGTAGATCCGGCCAACTGGACGCCCTTCATTCCTGAAGCGGAAGGCCCGGGCCGCTTCGGCTGGGACGGCGTGCTGCGTGGTGCGACGGTGGTGTTCTTCGCCTACATCGGCTTTGACGCGGTCTCCACCGCGGCACAGGAAGCCAAGGACCCGCAACGTACGATGCCCATCGGCATCCTCGGGTCGCTGGCCGTGTGTACCGTGCTGTATATCGCCATGTCAGCGGTGTTGACCGGCATGATGCCCTACACCGAACTGGGCACACCCAAGCCGGTGGCCACCGCCTTGCAGAACTATCCTGACCTGTTGTGGCTCAAGACCGTGGTCGAGGTCGGCGCCATCGCCGGCCTGAGCTCGGTCATCCTGGTCATGCTGATGGGCCAGCCACGGATCTTCTACTCGATGTCGCGTGACGGCTTGATACCCAAGTTCTTCAGCCGCGTGCATCCCCAGTACCGCACACCCCATGTCGGCACGGTCATCGTGGGCGCAGTCGCCATGGTGCTCGCCGGCCTGTTCCCGATTGGCGTGCTCGGTGACCTGGTGTCCATGGGAACACTGCTGGCCTTCGCCACCGTGTGTATTGGCGTGCTGGTGCTGCGCAAGACGCGCCCGGACCTGAAGCGCAGCTTCAAGGTGCCGTTTGCCCCGGTGATCTGCACGCTGGGCGCCGCTTCCTGCCTGTGGCTGTTTACCCGGGTATTTGCCGACAACTGGCACTGGATGAGTGCATGGATCGCGATCGGCATCGTGATCTATTTCGCCTACGGGCGCCGCCACAGCAAGCTGAATAAGCCGGCCTGATCCCCGATCGGTTGGCTGGCCCGCGTCAGTGGGCCGGCCAGCTGGCCTGGCCGTCACGGCGATAGCTCACGCCGCCCTTCATCACGAAGCGCACATCCTGCAGGCGAGTGACATCGGCCAGCGGGTCGCCCTCTACCGCAATCAGGTCAGCCCAGCGTCCCACCTCGAGGGTGCCGACGTCCTGCTCCCAGCCAATCGCCGTCGCTGCCCACACCGTCGCCGCGCGAATCGCATCTGCCGGCTTCATGCCCCACTCGACCATCTTGGCAAACTGCAGGGCATTGTCGCCATGCGGATAGACGCCGGCGTCTGAGCCAAAGGCCATGCGTGTGCCAGCCTGCCAGGCCTTGCGGAAATTTTGCCGCTGCAACAAGCCCAGCGCGCGCTCCTTGGCCAGGGATTCCTCCAGCAGGCCGATGCGTTCACCCTCGCTGAGGATGTAGTCGTCGTTGTAGATGTCCATCACTAGCCAGGTGCCGTGCTCGCGGGCCAGGCGGATGCCTTCGTCATCGAGGTAGCTGCAATGCTCCACCGTGTCGACACCGGCGCGAATAGCATCGATGATTGAGCGGGCACCATGGGCATGGGCCGCGACCTTGCGACCCGCGCGATGCGCCTCGTCGACGATGGCCTGCATCTCTTCCAGCGTTAGCTGCTCGGCCCCCGGCGAATTGCCCTTGGAGAGCACGCCGCCCGAGGCACATATCTTGATCAGGTCAGCGCCGTACTTGATGTTCTCGCGCACTTTTTGCCGCACCGCCCAGGGGCCGTCGGCCACGCCACTGGCGCTGAAACGATAGTCGGAGGCCAGCATATTGCTGTCGCAATGCCCGCCGGTAATGCCGATGGCTGGACCTGATACGGCCAGCCGTGGGCCCCAGGCATCGCCACGCTCAATGGCCTGGCGCAGGGCAATATCGGCATAGCCCTTGGCGCCAACATTGCGCGCGCTGGTAAAGCCCGCCTGCAGGGTGCGACGCGCATTGGCGGCACCGGTCAGCGCGGAATCGGTGATGCTGATGGCCAGGCTTTTCCACGGACCCGTGTCAGCATTGCTGGTGAGGTGAACATGCAGGTCGATCAGGCCCGGCAGCAAGGTCAGTCCGCCGAGGTCGATCTGCTCGGCGCCCGGTGGCACGGCAATGCCCGCGCCAATCTGCTCGATTCGGCCGTTTCTGATCAACACTACCGGGTTGTTCATGTACTGGCCGCTTTCTACATCCAGCAGCCGTGCGGCGCGAACCGCCGTTACGGTTGAATCAGCGTTGGCAGCCAAGGCCAGAAACAGGCCCAGCATCGCCCCGAGCATCTGTTGACCTGAACGCATTACTTCGTCTCCTGCCCAGGCTTGTCCTTCTTGACCATGGCCGGGCCCCGCAATTCCACCGGCCGCGACCAGCGACGGATGCGAATGTTGATCATCTCGACACCTACCGAGAAGGCCATGGCGAAGTAGAGGTAGCCCTTGGGCATCTCGAAGTCCAGCGACTCGCCAATCAGCGCCACGCCCACCAGGATCAGGAAGGACAGCGCCAGGATCTTGATGGTCGGGTGGCGGTCGATGAACTCGTTGATCGGGCCGGCCATGAACATCATCACCAGCACGGCGATGACGATGGCCGCCACCATGATCCCCAGCTGGTCCACCAGGCCAATGGCAGTGAACACCGAGTCCAGCGAGAAAATGATGTCCATGATGCCGATCTGGATGATCACGCCGAGGATCTTGCTGCGCAGCTTGACCTGCTTGCCGGCCTCGGATTCCGGCCCCTCCAGCGAAGTGTGAATCTCGCTGACGCTCTTGGCCAGCAGGAACAGCCCGCCGAGGAACAGGATCAGGTCGCGGCCGGAGATCTCCTCGCCGAACACCGTGAACAGTGGCGCAACCAGGCCGATCATCCAGGTCAGTGCGAACAGCAGGCCGATGCGCGTGACCATGGCGAAGGCCAAGCCCAGGGTGCGTGCACGCGGCTGCAATTCCGCCGGCAGGCGTGACACCAGGATCGACAGGAAGATGATGTTGTCGATGCCAAGGACAATTTCCAGCAGGGTCAGCGTAAGAAACGCCAGCCATATTGCCGGGTCTGCCAGGAATTCCATCTCGCTCTCCCGTTAGTTGCCGCTCAAGGCAACGCGTCTGCTTCCTCGCGCTTCTCCGGCGGCATCAGGTCGCGCTGGGACAGGCCGAAGTCCAGCGCCAGCGCGCCGGCCACGTAGATCGAGGAATAGGTGCCTACCACGATGCCGATCAGGAGCGCGACGCCAAAGGGCCGCAGCACTTCACCGCCAAACAGCACCAGTGAGGTCACCACGATCATCGTGGTGCCCGAACTCAGCAAGGTACGCGACAGCGTCTCGTTGATTGCGACATTCATGACTTCGAGTGGCGTGGCCTTGCGCATCTGCACCAGGCGCTCACGAACGCGGTCGAACACGACGACGGTGTCGTTGAGCGAATAACCGATCACCGCCAGGATGGCGGCCATCACTGACAGGTCGAAGGTCAGGCCACTGAGGGCAAAGATGCCAACGACGACGATGGGGTCATGCAATACCGCCACGATGGCACCGACGGCGAACTTCCACTGGAAGCGGAAGATCACGTAGAGGCCAATGAACAGCAGCGACATCAACAGTGCCAGCGCACCCTTTTCCGCCAGATCGCGACCGGCCTGTGGTCCGATGGATTCAGTGCGGCGGATCTCGACCTGCGGTTCAACCCGTGCCAGCGCGGCCTTGACCTGATCCGTCACCTCGCGTGCGGCATCACCCTCGCTCGGTGGCAGGCGCACCAGCACATCGCGCGAAGTACCAAAGCTCTGCACTTGCGCTTCCGGCAGGCCGGCCTCGGCCAGTGACTTGCGCACGGCCTCCAGGTCCACGGCCTCAGGGAAACCAGCCTCGATGACCACGCCACCGGTGAAGTCGATGCCGAAATTCAGCCCGCGAACCAGGACTGCTGCGAACGAGGCACCAATGATCAGCACCGAAACGGCATACCAGTAGCGACGGCGCTCCAGGAAGCGGATGCTCGGCACTCTATTGAAGATCTCCATGCGGCTACCTCAGATCGCCAGCCGTTCAATGCGACGGCGGCCCCCGTAAATCAGGTGGATCAGTGCCCGGCTGCCGACCAGCGCGGTAAACAGCGAAGTCAGGATGCCCAGGTTCAGCACCACGGCGAAACCCTTGATCGGGCCCGTACCGAAGGCAAACAACATCACACCCGCAATCAGCGTGGTGATGTTCGAGTCGGTAATAGCAGACATCGCGTGCTCGAAGCCGCCCTGAATCGAAGCCAGTGGCGAGCTGCCATTGCGCAGTTCCTCACGGATGCGCTCAAAGATCAGCACGTTGGCGTCCACCGCCATGCCCACCGTCAGCACGATACCGGCAATACCCGGAAGAGTAAGTGCTGCATTGAACAGCGACAGGAGTGCAGTCAGCAGGACGACGTTGGACAGCAGGACGATACTCGCCACTACGCCAAACACACGGTAATAGACCAGCATGAAGGCGAACAAGGCAGCCATGCCCAGCATCAGCGCCTTGAAGCCACGCTCGATATTGTCGCGACCCAGGCTCGGGCCAATCAGGCGCTGCTCGACGATATAGAGCGGCGCGGCCAGTGCGCCGGCGCGCAGCAGCTTGGCCAGCTCCTGGCCCTCAGCGGCGCTGAGGCCGGTAATCTGGAAGCGGTTGCCGAAAATGCCGCGGATTGTGGCAACGCTGATGACCTCTTCCTTGGAGCGATCCACCACGACCTTCTCGCCGCCACGGTCAACCAGCTCACGCTCCTTCTCGATGAACACCACGGCCATGGGCTTGCCGAGGTTCTCGCGGGTGGTGCGCAGCATCTCCTCGCCACCGCGGCCGTCGAGCACGACGCTGACCGCCGGCTCACCCTGTGCAGGTGCAAAGGAAGCATCGACCAGCTGGTCACCGGTGGCGATGACATCACGCTTGAGCAGCACGGGATTGCCACCGCGCTCCTGGTAAAGGCGCGTGCCCAGCGGGGCGCGACCGTTGCGCTGCGCCTCCAGTGGGCTGTTGGTCTGGTCCACCAGGCGAAACTCAAGCGTCGCCACCTTGCCCAGTACGCGCACGACTTCAGAGGCATCCTGGATGCCGGGCAACTGCACTGCGATGCGATTCAAGCCCTGACGCTGCACCACAGGCTCGGCCACGCCCAGGGCGTTGACGCGATTATTCAACGCAGTGATGTTCTGCTGAATGGCGAAGTCCTGGCGCTGGCGTACCTGCTCTTCGGTCAGCTGCACCAGCAGCACACCCGCAGCGTCGCCCTCACGCACGGTCAGCAGGGGATCAAAATCCTTGATCGCCGCCTCGGCCTCAGCCTGGCTGCCAGGGTCGCGCAGGGTCACGGTCACCGTCGTGCCGCTGGAATCAATGGACTCGTATTGCAGGCGCCCATCGCGCAGGGTCTTGCGCAAATCGCGTTCGATGATGCCCATCAGCTGGCTGACGGCACCTTGTACATCTACCTCGTAAACCAGGTAAATGCCGCCGCGCAGGTCCAGGCCCAGGCTCATCGGTTCCAGGCCCAGGTAGTCAGAAAGCCATGCAGGAGCACGCGAGGCAAAAGTCGTGGCCACGGCGAACTGGCCCTCAAAGCGACGCTGGATCAGGTCGCGAGCCTCCATCTGCTGCGGAACCTCCTCGAAGCGGATCATCATCCGGCCACCAGCATCCACAAACGCCGTCTCGAAGGCGATGCCCTCGGTGCGCAGGACTTCGCTGATCTTGCTTACTTCGGCCGCGTCAAAGGCAACACGGTCGCGGCGCGACATCTGCAGCGCCGGTGACTCGCCAAAGACATTCGGCAGCGCCAGCACGATGCCGAGCAGCATGACGACGAGCACCGTAATGCTCTTCCATCTGGGAAATTGATGCATTTACTTTGGCCCCCGCGGGCTGGTTCAGGCGGACTTGGCCGTGCCCTTGGGCATCAGCTGGGAGACCTGGAATTTCTGGACCTTGACCTGGACCTTGTCGGCGACTTCCAGGGCGATAAAACTCTCGCCCACTTCAGTGACGCGACCAAGCAAGCCACCATTGGTGACGACTTCATCGCCCACCGACAACTTGGCGACCATCTCCCGGTGTTCCTTGGCGCGCTTGGTCTGCGGCCGGATCAGCAGGAAATAGAACACGACGAAAATCAGCACCAGCGGCAGCATCTGCATCCAGGCGCTGCCCGTCGAACCACCGGCAGCCTGGGCGAAGGCAGGCGAAATCAGGAAGTCCATGGTCATCCTCTGGCTGGGGGACCGGACAGGCCGGCCCCGAAATAAAGGGCTGCGATTATGCCACAGCCCCGGTCATTTCCTGCCGACTGGCATGGAAATCGCGCCTGAACTCGTCCAGGCGCCCGGCCTCTATGGAGGCGCGGATACGCTTCATCAAGTCCAGGTAGTGATGAAGATTGTGCAGGGTATTGAGCCTGGGACCGAGCATCTCGCCGCACTTGTCCAGGTGGCGCAGGTAGGCCCGGCTGAAATGGCGGCAGGTATAGCAACCGCAGGCGGGATCGATGGGTTGGGTATCGTCAGCATGCACGGCATTCCTGATGTTGAGCACCCCACCCGGCACGAACAGGTGGCCGTTGCGGGCGTGGCGGGTGGGCATGACGCAGTCGAACATGTCGACGCCGCGCCACACCGCCTCGACCAGGTCCTCGGGTCGCCCGACACCCATCAGGTAGCGTGGCTTGGCCGCGGGCATCTGCGGCACCAGTTGTTCCAGCACGGCGTGGCGCTCTTCCATGGGCTCGCCTACCGCCAGGCCGCCGATGGCCAGCCCGTCGAATCCGATCTTTTCCAGGCCCTCAAGCGAGGCTGAACGCAGGCCAGGATAGACGCCGCCCTGCACGATACCAAACAGCACGCCTGTGCCCGGCTCGGCGTCATAGGCCTGCCGGCTGCGTTGCGACCAGCGCAGCGACAATTCCATGGAGTCGCGCGCGACCTGCTCAGTCGCCGGCCACGGCGTGCATTCATCAAACACCATGGCAATGTCCGAGCCCAGTGCACGCTGCACCGCCATCGACCGCTCGGGATCGAGGAAGACCTCTGCACCATCCACGGGCGAACGAAAACGCACGCCAGCCTCGGAGAGCTTGCGCATCTTGGCCAGGCTGAAGACCTGGAAGCCGCCGGAGTCGGTGAGGATCGGCCGCGGCCAGTGCATGAAGCCATGCAGGCCGCCGTGGCTACGCACGATGTCCGGACCGGGACGCAGCATCAAGTGAAAGGTATTGCCCAGCACGATCTCGGCACCGCAGGCCACAAGCTCCTCGGCGGTGACCCCCTTGACGCTGCCATAGGTGCCCACCGGCATGAAGGCCGGTGTTTCCACGCTGCCATGCGCCAGCGTCAGGCGCCCGCGCCGGGCCAGGCCGTCCTGTGCTGAGACCTCGAACTTCATGCGGATGGGGCGCGCGGCGCCAGGCTGGCAGGATCCGGCGTGATGAACATGGCGTCCCCGTAGCTGAAGAAGCGATATTGCTGCTCGATGGCGTGATGATACGCGGCCAGCACCGCCTCACGGCCGGCGAAGGCGCTCACCAGCATCAACAGCGTTGACTCGGGCAGGTGGAAATTGGTGATCAGCGCGTCGATCACGCGAAACTGGTAACCGGGACGAATAAAGATGTCGGTCTCGCCCTCCAAGGGCGCCAGTGTCCCGCTCGCGGCTGCGGACTCGAGGCTGCGCACCACCGTGGTACCGACGGCAATGACTCGGCCGCCTCGCGCGCGGGTCTCGACGATCCTTGCAACGACTTCCTCTCCCACCCGCAGCCATTCGCTGTGCATGCGGTGTTCATCGAGGTCATCCACGCGCACCGGCTGGAAGGTCCCGGCACCGACATGCAGTGTCAGCCTGGCCGTAGCCACGCCAGCACGCTCCAGCGCCTCGATCATGCCTTGTTCGAAGTGCAGGCCAGCCGTGGGCGCTGCAACAGCACCTGGCTCGCGCGCATAGACAGTCTGGTAGCGTTCAGCGTCCTCGGCTGCGGCGGGCCTGCCCAGGTAGGGCGGCAGCGGCATCTCGCCCTGGGTCTCGAAGACTTCCAGCGCATCGCGATCAAATTTGAAACGAAAAAACTCGCCCTCACGCCCGCAAGCCTCGGCCGTAGCCCCGCCCGGCAATTGCACCCGGGTACCGGGACGAAAGCCCTTGCTGGAGCGGGCCTGGGCCAACACCTCGCGTGGACCCAGGATTCGCTCAAGCAGGATTTCGCACTGGCCGCCGCTGTCCTTGCGCCCGCGCAGGCGCGCGCGCAACACCCGCGTGTCATTGAATACCAGCAGGTCGCCTGCTGACAGCAGCTGCGGCAACCCGGAAAACTGGCAGTCGCGCACGGCGCCACTGGCACCGGCAAGCACCAGCAAGCGGCTGTCGCCGCGACGCTGCAAGGGCGTCCTGGCGATCAGCTCGTCAGGGAGTGAGTAAAGGAAATCTGCGCGGCGCATGCGCCGCGCAGACTATCACAGGGTCCCGATCAACCGACGCTTCAGCTGGCGTCAGCCGGTGGCGCAGGCGGGGCCGGCGGCATCGGCGGCTTGCCCGGCGGTGCCGTGATGACGCGACGCCGCTCGATGCGCTTGCCCGTTCCTTCTGCCGTTGGCGCGCTGACCTTGAGCGTCTGCGCCTTGCGATCACGCATGATGCGCAACTCGATTTCCTCACCCGGCTGGTAGGAACGCAGGATGCGCATGGCATGCGGGCCATTCTGTGGCTCGCGTCCACCGATGGCCACGATCACGTCGCCGTCCTCCAGGCCCAGGGCCTGGGGTGCCCGTGCCACCAGCACACCCTTGTCGGTGCCGAAGTAGCTACCCAGCCTGGGCGTCAGCGTCACGAACTCGGCCTCGCCGAATCCATCAAGCAACCAGTGCTGCATGTGCATCTCCGGCATGCCGGGCATGCCCGGCATGCGCGCCATGGCGCCGTGCATCGGCCCGTCAGGGTCACCCATGGCCAACATGCGACGCATCGGCCTCGCGATGACCACGACCTTGACCGGCCTGCCGTCACGCTTCAGGTCCAGCGCCAGTTTCTGTCCGGGTTCAACACCCGACATGGCCTCGGTCAGTTCCTGCGAACCCGCCAGCGACTTGCCATCCAGGGCAACGATGACATCACCCACCTGCACGCCAGCCTCAGCCGCCGGCCCACCCGGGCTGACGCTGACAATGCGCGCACCGGGTGAAACGCGGCCCGGGTCCAGGCTGACGCCGATCATGGCCTTGCGCGCTTCGTCACCGCCGATCATCAGGCGAATCACTTCACGACTGCCGGGGCCGTGAACCTTGGCCGCCAATTCGGCCACCTCGCGCGCAGCGGCTTCGAGACGCTCACGGGCCTGCTCGAGATCCTGCTCGGCCTTGCCGGCATCCTCGGCCGGATTGGCCAGCGCCGGGACGGCCAGGACCATGGCCGCGGCCAGTGTCATGACCCGGATGGTGTGGAATTTCATTGCTCGCTCCTCAGTGACATCAACGGATGCTGGCGACGTCCGCATAGCGGACCTGCACCAGCGAGTTCATCAGTTCAACACGCTCGCGCCACAGCCGCTCGGCCTGCTCGGGCGCCGCTGGGGAAAGTCGTGTCAGGGTCAGGCGTTCATCCACCAGCGCCAGGTGATCCTCCAGCGTCGCCACCGTCAGTGCCGTACGCCCGCGCATGGCGCTACGCTCCGGCAGTTCCAGCAGCAGTTGCTCCAGGCGCTCGTTTTGCGCCTGCAGGGAATCCCAGGCCGGCGGTGATCGCGATTCAATGAAATCGGGTCGAGGTGCCATGGCCGGATCATGCGAGGCCAGCCAGGCCAGCCCGAAGGCGCCGACCGCCAGCGCCGCCGCCAGGGCCACCGGCCATCGGTGTCCTGTAGCCACCGGCCGCCGGACGCGGGCGGCCAGGACTGCAGTCCAGCCCTCTTGCGGTGGCGCGAATCCGGGCAGTGCCCGCAGGCGCGCCGGCAGGTCGTTCATGGTGTCGTGCATGGCGCACCCTCCTTCGCCAGGGTCGCCGGCTCAAGCACCAGTCGCAGGCTGCGATGCGCCCGCGTCAGCCGCGACTTTGAAAAACTGCTGCTGTAGCCCAGGGCCACGCCAATCTCGGCATGGGTATAGCCCTCGACGTCGTGCAGCCAGAGCACGGCACGGGTCAGGGCCGGAAGGGCCATGACGGCGCGCTCCAACCCGGCCGAGCCCGCAAGCTCGGCCGGATCGCGACCAATGCTGTCGGTGGCCCGGCGCGGTGCGGACTCCAGTTCGAGCCACTCCAGGCTGCGGTGCCAGGGCGAACGCAGGTACATTAGCGCACGATTGACCGCGATCGAGCGTATCCACGCCGGCAGCGGGCAGCGCCCCTCAAACTCTCTGATGTGCTCGAGCACATCAACGAATGTCTCCTGCAGCAATTCCTCGGCAATGGCAGGGCGGCGCACCAGGCGTCGCAGCAGCGTGTAGACCGGCCCTGAGGTTGCCCGGTAGACAGCCTCAAGCGCCACGACATCGCCGGCGCGTGCTTGGGCTACTAGGTCGTCGTCCAGGCCAATGTCGGAAAACCGGGTCATGTCCTGCTTGGATGCCCCAGCCCGGAAAAAGGTCGCGGCCCGGCAAAATAAACCTGAGAGCTTGGTGCCCGGGGCGAGAGTCGAACTCGCACACCCTTGCGGATACCAGATTTTGAGTCTGGCGCGTCTACCAATTCCGCCACCCGGGCAGGCGGCGCGCAGTATAACCGCGGGCCGCTCCCTTGGGCATGGCGCTTGGCAGAACCGCTGCGGCCAAGGACAATCCCCCGATGAAGTACTGTCCCCTCTGTGCCGCCCCGGTGACCACCCGCATTCCCGACGGTGACCACCTGCCAAGACTGGTCTGCAGCGCCTGCAACACCGTCCACTACGAGAATCCCAAGCTGATTGCCGGCTGCGTCCCCGAATTCGAAGGGCAAATCCTGCTGTGCCGTCGCGCCATCGAGCCACGCCTGGGCTACTGGACCATTCCCGCAGGATTCATGGAGAACGACGAGACCTTACAGCAAGCGGCGGCGCGCGAGTGCCAGGAGGAGGCCCTGGCCACGGTTGAAATCGGCGAGCTGCTGGCCATCGTGCATGTGCTACACGCGCAGCAGGTGCACGTGATGTTCCGCGCCCGGCTGCCGCAATTGGCCTTTGGCGTGGGCCCGGAAAGCCTCGAAGTCCAGTTGTTTGATGAAGCAGACATTCCCTGGGCGGAGATGGCTTTTCCCAGTGTCGAATTTGCGCTTCGACGCTATCTTGAGGACCGCAGGCACGGCGAAACGCCGTTGCACTACGAGACCATTGATCGCCGCATCCGCGCGCACTGAGCAGGCTGCGTGCCGCGGGAGGTCTGTGGCACAATGCGCGCCGTTTCAGGCTGGTTCGAGGAGACCACAGGATGACGTTTGTCGTCACGGAGAGCTGCATCAAGTGCAAGCTCATGGACTGCGTGGAAGTCTGTCCGGTGGACTGCTTCCATGCGGGGCCCAATTTCCTGGTCATCGACCCGGATGAGTGCATTGATTGCACCCTGTGTGAACCCGAATGTCCGGTGGAGGCTATTTTTTCGGAAGAAGAGTTGCCGCCGGGTCAGGAGCCGTTCCTGGCGCTGAACAAGGAACTGTCGAGGTCCTGGCCGGTCATCACTCATCGAGGTGAACCGCCCGCCGACGCCGACCAGTGGCGCACGGTCAAGGACAAGCTCAAGCTGTTGGAGCGCTGATCACTCAGGCGCCGTCGCCGCCTTGGCCTTGTCCAGGTATTCCAGCAACCTTGGCGCGGGCATGTAGCCCGCCAGATATTCACCATCGTCCGTAATGATCGCCGGCGTGCCGCGCATGTCCATGTCGCGGGCCAGGCGGTACTGGCGATCTACCGGGCTGGCGCACTTCGCCGCCTTGACCTCCTCACCGAGCTTGGCGCGGGTCAGCGCCGCACGACGATCGGCGCTGCACCACACCGCCTCGGCCTTGCGCCAGGATTCCGTATCCGGCCCGGAACGCGGATAGGCCAGGTAACGCACGCGAACACCCTGCCGGTTCAGCGCAACGATTTCGGAATGCAGCTGCCGGCAGTAACCGCAGTCAATATCGGTGAAGACCGTCAGCTGGTGACGGACCGCGCCCGCCGGCGCGAAGATGATGGCATCACCCTCCTGGATCTTGCCCAGCGCCGCCAGGCGGCCCTGTTTGCGGCGATTCTCGGTCAGGTTGTCGCGCGACTCCATGTCAAACACGTCGCCGTCGATGTAGTAGCGGCCGTCGAGCGAGACATAGCCGATCTCGCTGCCCGATACCACTTCATACAGGCCAGCCACGGCGGCCGGCTTGACATCACTGACGGCAACATCCAGGCGCTTGGCAATGTCGGCGCGCAAGTCCTTGCCCGGCGCGGGCACGTCAGCAGCCAAGGCCATCCAGGGCAGGAATGACAGCAATACAGCGGGAAAGAATCGGGACAACACGGCTACCTCGGCGATGCGACCTGGTGGATATGACCTGAGCGGCGGACCAGAGTTCAGGCCGCGCGATAGTCTAGCAGTTCGCTTGCCCGGCCTCAGCCGCGCGGATGGTGCTGCGAGTGCAGTTCCTTCAGGCGCTCGCGGGCCACGTGCGTGTAGATCTGTGTGGTTGACAGGTCACTGTGGCCCAGCAACATCTGCACCACGCGCAGGTCTGCGCCGTGGTTCAGCAAGTGCGTGGCGAAGGCATGCCGCAGCGTGTGTGGCGACAGACCCTTCTCGATCCCGGCCTTGCGCGCGTAGCGCTTGATGATGTGCCAGAAAGCCTGGCGCGTCATGCGATCACCGCGTCGGGTCGGGAACAGATATTCGGTCTGGCGATCGAGCAGGATCTCGCCACGGGCACCCTCGGCGAAACCGGTCAGCCAGCGCATCGCCTCCTCGCCCAGCGGGATCAGGCGTTCGCGATTGCCCTTGCCGACCACCCGCAACACGCCCTGGTTGAGGTTCACCTGGCTGTGCTTGAGGTTGACCAGTTCAGACACCCGCACGCCGGTGGCATAGAGCACCTCCAGCATGGCGCGGTCGCGATGACCCAGCGGATCCGAGACCAGCGGTGCCGCCAGCAGGGCGTCGACCTGGGCCTCGGTGAGCGACTTTGGCAACGAGCGCCCGATCTTCGGCATGGCAATCTGCGCGGTGGGATCGACCTCGATCTGGCGCTCGCGCACCAGGTAGCGGAAGAAGCGGCGGAAGCTGGACAGCTGCCGGGCCGTTGAACGCGGGCGGGCACCCGCCTCCACGCGCCAGGCGATGAAGGCCAGCAGGTCATTGCGGGTGGTCTTGGCCAGCGCCGTGCCACGGCCCTGCAGCCAGCGTGAAAGCGCATTGAGGTCAGCGCGGTAGGCCGCCAGCGTATTCGGTGACAGCCCACGCTCCGTCCATACCGCGTCCAGGAAGCGCACGATCAGCGGCGATGTTTCGCTGGTCGCATCGGCTGCGGCGGGCGTCGCGCTGCGGATCGACCTTGAAGACTTCATTGCAATGCTCATGCGGTATGCTCGTCCCATTCAGGCCTGTGCGGCATCTGCCCACCAACTTGGCGGGCGTGGCTTTCAACAGAATGCGGACGCCAGTATGGTGCGCAGACCCGACCGGTAACGTGACCGAACTCACAGACACCCATCACCGTTAACATAACCGGAACCAGTTCACACTCACACCCGGTTTCAACACAACACTCCCGGAATTCCACTGATGCTTGCCAGTGTCCTTCGCCACGTCTGGGTCATCTGGGCCCTGTTCATGACCGTGCTCCTGCTGCTGTCTGCAGCACTGCTGGTGCTGCTGTTGCCGACCGTAGCGATGCGCCGGGCCAGCTGCCGGCGAGCCGCGCGGGCTTACCTGTGGGCCTGCGGATTCCAGTTTTCGGTGCGTGGACTGCAGCACATGCCCGAGGGGCCTTGCGTGGTGGTTGCCAATCACTCCAGCTACATCGACGGGCCGCTGCTCTTTGGCGCCCTGCCGCCGCGCTTCGGCTTCGTCATCAAGAAGGAAGCCTCCCGCATTCCCGTCGCGGGTCCCCTGCTACGCCGGCTGGGCCACGAGTTTGTCGAGCGCTTCAACCGGCATGAGGGAGCGAGCGACGCACGACGCATCATGAAGTGGGTGTTGCAGGGCAACTCCGTCGCATTTTTTCCCGAGGGCACCTTTAGCGCCACTGTCGGGATCGCGCGGTTCCATACCGGGGCGTTCGTGACGGCCCAGCGCAGCGGCATCCCCGTGGTGCCGGTGGCCATCAGTGGTGCGCGCCAGGTCCTGCCGGCGCAGGCCTGGTGGCCGCGCCGCGCACGCCTGGACGTGGAGATCCTGCCGGCACTGCCGCATTCGGAAGATGAACACGCCACCGCACGCCTGCGCGATGAGTCGCGCTCAGCCATCGCCGCCGCACTGGGCGAGCCGCTGCTCTAGCTGCTACGTCAGCAACCTACATGTTGCGGCGGTACTGGCCACCGACCGCATACAGGGCGCCACTGATACGCCCCAGTGATGCGGACTTCACGGTTTCCATCAACTCGCCGAACACGTTGCCGCCCTCGGCGGCGATCACTTGCAGGCGCGTCAGTGCCGCCGCCTGCACTGCGGCATGGACGGCGTTGTAAGCCTGCACGTTACTCACCTGCTGCTGCTTCTCCTGCTCGGTCGAGCGGATCAGTTCAGCGCCGTGGACTTCTGCACCGTTGCCGGCCTCTGGCAGGAAGGTATTGACGCCGACGATGGGCAGGCTGCCATCGTGCTTCTTCTGTTCGTAGTACATCGACTCTTCCTGGATCTTGCCGCGCTGGTACATGGTCTCCATCGCCCCCAGCACGCCACCCCGCTCTGACAGGCGCTCGAATTCCTGGTAGACGGCCTCCTCGACCATGTCGGTCAGCCGCTCGATCACGAACGAGCCCTGCCAGGGATTCTGGTTGGCGTTGAGTCCCAGTTCGCGTGCAATGATCAACTGGATCGCTACGGCGCGCCGCACGCTCTCCTCGGTTGGCGTGGTCAGGGCCTCGTCATAGGCATTGGTGTGCAGGCTGTTGCAGCTGTCGAACAGCGCATACATGGCCTGCAAGGTGGTGCGGATGTCATTGAACTGGATTTCCTGCGCGTGCAGCGAACGCCCCGAGGTCTGGATGTGGTACTTGAGCATCTGGCTGCGCGCGCCGGCCCCGTAGCAATCACGCATGGCCCGCGCCCAGATGCGGCGGGCGACGCGGCCAATCACCGCATATTCCGGATCCATGCCATTGGAGAAGAAGAACGACAGGCTGGGGGCGAACTCGTCTACCGTCATGCCCCGAGCCAGGTAGTACTCGACAATGGTGAAGCCATTGGCCAGCGTGAAGGCCAGTTGCGACACCGGGTTAGCCCCGGCTTCGGCGATGTGGTAGCCGGAGATGGAGACCGAGTAGAAATTGCGCACGCTGTGGTCGATGAAGTACTGCTGCACGTCGCCCATCATGCGCAGGGCAAACTCGGTGGAGAAGATGCAGGTGTTCTGCGCCTGGTCTTCCTTGAGGATGTCGGCCTGCACGGTACCGCGCACCCTGGCCAGCGCCTGTTCACGGATACGGGCATAGGTCTCGCGATCCACCAACAAGTCGCCGCTGACGCCCAGCAGGCCCAGCCCGCTGCCGTCGTGGCCGGGCGGCAATTCGCCTGCATAGCGCGGGCGCTGGTGTCCGGCAAACAGGCTGGCCATCTTCTCCTCCGCCGCCGCCCACTGGCCACTGTCCTTCAAGTGACGCTCGACCTGCTGGTCCACCGCCGTATTCATGAACATGGCCAGGATCATCGGCGCCGGCCCATTGATGGTCATGGACACCGAGGTGGACGGCGCGCACAGGTCAAAACCTGAATACAGCTTCTTCATGTCATCCAGCGTTGCGATGGACACGCCGGAGTTGCCGATTCGCCCGTAGATATCCGGACGCTCATCCGGATCCTCACCATACAGGGTGGTGGAATCGAAGGCGGTGGATAGCCGCGCGGCCTTGTGGCCGCCCGCCAGGTAGTGAAAGCGGCGGTTGGTGCGTTCCGGCGTGCCCTCGCCGGCGAACATCCGCGTCGGGTCCTCATCCTCGCGACGATAGGGATACAGCCCGCCGGTATAGGGCCAGGCGCCCGGCAGGTTCTCCGTCATCAGGAACCACAGCAGGCTGCCCCAGTCACGGAAGTCCGGCGTGGCAATCTTCGGCAGCCGCTGTCGTGACAGCGACTCGAAGTAGTTGTCGCCGCGCACTTCACGGCCGCGAACCGGGTAGCTGTATTCCTCGGCACTGGCTGCGGCCTTGCGGGCCGGCCAGGACTTCAGCAGGGCCAGGCCCTCGCTGCCCATGGCCTCCAGTGCCGCGTTGTACTCACGCCGCAGCGCCGACTGACTGGCATCGGCGTGCTGCAGCGCTGCCTCCGGATAGCGTTCCAGTTCCGGCGGCAGCTGCTCATCCTTCAGGGTCGCGAGCGCCTGGTGCAGGCCCTGCGCACGGGAAGCCGCATCGGCACACAGCCGCGCCTGCCGATGGGCACCGCGGCCACTGTCTGCAATGTCGGCCAGGTAGCGCACGCGCTCACCGGGAATGATGGCCTGCCGGCGCGGGATGCCCAGCGGCGCCAAGCCCCCAGGCTGCCATGGCTGGGTACGGCCCCAACCCTGGTGCAGACGGGCACACAGGGCCATGAACAAGCTGTTCACGCCGGCGTCGTTGAACTGGCTGGCAATGGTCGGAAACACCGGTAGTTCTTCCGGCGGCGTCTTGAACAGCTTGCGGTTGCGCGCCACCTGCTTGCGCACGTCGCGCAGCGCATCCTCGGCACCACGCTTCTCGAACTTGTTGAGCGCAATGAAGTCGGCAAAATCCAGCATGTCGATTTTCTCGAGCTGGCTCGCCGCGCCATAGTCGCTGGTCATGACGTACAACGACAGGTCGACCTGGTCGACGATCTCGGTGTCACTTTGGCCAATGCCTGCGGTCTCCACCACGATCAGGTCAAAGCCTGCCGCCTTCAGCAGCTGTACGGTATCGGCCAGCACGGCGCTGGTGGCCAGGTTCTGGCGACGGGTGGCCAGCGAGCGCATGAACAGCGTGTCATGCGCCAGCGAATTCATGCGGATGCGATCGCCGAGCAAGGCGCCACCGGAACGGCGCCGCGTTGGATCCATGGCGACCACGGCCACCTTGCGCTCTGGAAAGCAACGCACGATGCGATTGAGGATCTCGTCGGTCAGCGAGGACTTGCCGGCGCCACCGGTGCCGGTGATGCCGATCACCGGCGGGCGATTGAGCGTGCGTCCGGCGGCGGCGCGCAAGGCGCTGACCGCCTCACCGGCATCGCCGCGCTCGAGCAGCGAAATGGAACGCGCCAGGCCCGGCACATCGCTGGCCAGCAGTGGCAGGGCAGCGCCAACCGGCTTGGGTGAGGCCCGCACGCGGCGGAAGACATCGGCGATCATGCCGTCGAGGCCCAGCCTCAGTCCGTCACCAGGCGTGTAGATCTTCTCGACGCCATAGGCTTCCAGCGCAGCAACTTCGTCCGGTGAAATGGTGCCGCCGCCACCCACCACCACGCGAATATGTCCCGCACCCTGTTCGCGCAACATGTCCACCATGTAGCGGAAGTACTCGTTGTGGCCACCCTGGTAGCTGCTGACGGCCACGCCATCGGCATCCTCCTGGATGGCGGCGCGCACGATGTCAGCAACGCTGCGGTTGTGGCCGAGATGGATGACCTCGGCCCCGTGGGACTGCAGGATGCGGCGGATGATGTTGATGGCGGCGTCATGACCGTCAAACAGCGACGCCGCGCTGATAAAGCGCAGCGGCTCAGTCGCCGTCGCCGAGTCGGCCCCCACCTGCCCTGCAGGACTGCCCATAACAACGCTCCATCCCGGTCCAGCCTTTCAGTGTAGCGGCTGCAAGGCCGTGACGGACAGCCGGACTCCTGAGGGCTATTTACTTTGCCCCCGCAGTAATGCTGTCATGGCCGGATTCCCCAGCGGGCACGGATGTGTGATGCAGGAATCTACTGACGATGTAGTGTCAACGCGCGGAGCTGCCGAACAGCTCGGCGTATCCCTGCGCACAGTCCAGCTGTGGTCAGAAGCTGGCGTGCTGCGGGCCTGGAAGACCCCGGGAGGACATCGCCGCATCCTGCGCGCCTCAGTCACCGAATTGCTGCGCCGCCGCGGCAGCGACCTGGCACCAACCCGGAGTGGCCTGCTGCAGGTGCTGGTGGTCGAGGATGAAGTCGATTTCCGCAAGCTGTTCGAGCTGCACCTGAATTCGTGGAAGCTGCCAATCGAACTGCACTGCGTGGCCAGCGGCTTCGACGCGCTCATGCACATCGGCGCCGTGCGGCCCGACCTGTTGATTACCGACCTGCGCATGCCGGGCATAGATGGCTTCGAGATGATCCGCGCCTTGCAGGCTTCAGAATCCATCGGCGAGATGTCGATCCTGGTGATCACTGCGCTCACCCAGCACACGATTGCCGAGCGCGGCGGCCTGCCGGCAGGAATACCGATCCTGCAGAAACCCCTGCGCTTTGACGACCTGCGCCAGCGCCTGGTGGAAATGCTCAGCTCACGCGAGCTGGCCCGCGCCACCGGATCCTGATCCTCGGGATCCGGTCTCCTCCCAAAGGCGGGGAGACTTTTTTGTTTTTGCAGGGCAAAATCGGCCGAGATTGCCTGGGCTCCCATTGGGGCGATACAAATAATTCTCTTTGGAATCAATATGATGCAAGACACATCTGTCGTGATCCTGGCCGCCTGCCGCACGCCAATTGGTGGATTTCAGGGGGTGCTGGCCGCGGCGACAGCGCCACAACTCGGCGCGGCCGCCATTGGTGCTGCCATCAGCCGCGCCGGAATTGCGCCAGATCAGGTCAACGAAGTCGTCATGGGTTGCGTGTTGAGCGCGGGCCTCGGCCAGGCCCCGGCGCGTCAGGCCATGCTGGCTGCGGGCATGCCGATGGCCGTGCCAGCCACCACCGTCAACAAGATGTGTGGTTCTGGCATGAAGGCACTGATGCTCGCCGCCGACCAGCTGCGCGCGGGCGGTGCGGAAGTCATCGTCGCCGGCGGCCTTGAGTCCATGAGCAACGCACCCTACCTGCTGCCCAAGGCCAGGGCCGGTTACCGCATGGGCCATGGTGAGGTCATCGACCACATGTTCTATGACGGCCTGCAGAGTCCCTGGGACGGCAAGCTGATGGGCAGCTTTGCCGAGGCCCTGGCCAGCAAGTATGGATTCACGCGCGAGCAGCAGGATGCCTATGCCGCCGAATCCGTGCGCCGCGCCCAGCACGCGGTTGAGTCAGGCGAATTTGCAGATGAGATTGCCCCGGTCACCGTGAAGAATCGCAAGGGTGAGACCATCGTTGATCGAGACGAAACGCCCTTCGAGTGCGCGATCGAGAAAATCCCCACGCTGAAACCGGCCTTCGCCAAGGACGGCACGGTCACCGCTGCCAGTTCCTCTTCCATATCAGATGGTGCCGCAGCACTGGTCGTGGCCCGCGCCGACGTCGCCAGCCGCCTCGGCCTCAAGCCGATAGCACGACTGGTGGGCCAGGCCGGCCATGCCCAGGAGCCCGAGTGGTTCACCACCGCACCGGCGCGCGCGGTCGCAAAGGTACTGGAGCGCAGCGGCTGGAAGACCAGCGACGTCGACTTGTTCGAGATCAACGAGGCTTTCGGCAATGTCACCATGGCGGCGATGCGCGACCTCGGCATCACCCACAATCAGGTCAACATCAATGGCGGGGCCTGCGCCTTGGGCCATCCGATCGGCGCCACCGGTGCGCGCATCACCACCACGCTGATCCATGCGCTCAGGCGCCGCGGCCTCAAGCGCGGCGTGGCTGCCCTGTGCATTGGCGGTGGCGAGGCGACGGCGGTCGCCATCGAGATCCTCTAGCGCCGTCTAGTTGCTGCCGATCTCGGCACCGACTTCAGTCGAGAGCGGAATGCCGGCGACCTCGTAGCCGCGGCGAAAGTCGCGCACATGGCGTTCCATCCACGCCGCCGCAGTCTCGGCGTCGCGCTGGCCGATGGCCTGCAGGATGCGCTGCTGCGCCGCTTCGATACGCCGCCGCGCCTGCGGAATGCGGTCGATGATCACCGCCAGACTCGGCTTCAGCAGCTTGAGCAGGGGCTCATTCAACAGGACGAATACCGGGTTGCCACTGGCCTCACCCAGTGCGCTGAAGAACTCGGCGACATCCTCAACCGCACCCTCGCGATCGCCCTGGCGCGAGGCGAATCGCGTGGCAATGCCCAACAGCTGTTCCAGCACTGCCTGGCTGTGCTGCCGGGCTGCAGCGGCGGCGATGCCGGGCTGCACGGCCTGAAGCGCCTCCCACACATCCACGACCCGCGCGTCATGCAAGGCCAGGATCTGCGACAAGCCGCCGCCCACCGATTCAACCGTGGGCCGGGCCACAAACAAGCGCTTGCCGCCGCCGCGCCTGTTCAGCAGGCCGGCACTCTGCAGGTTGCGCAGCGCCTCGCGGATGGTGGAACGATTGACCTCAAACTGGCGTGCCAACTCGGTTTCGGTAGGCAGGGACTCCCCTTCACGCAGTTCGCGGCTGAGGATCCGGCCGCGGATGGCTTCCGAGACCCGGACGTAGGCCGGCGCATAGTCGATTGGCTCAAACATTGGCTCACCTGAAGGCCTTAGGGCTTGCTTGTCGGATTGTCCGACAATTATGATCCGCATATCAAGCCCAGAGTTTTGCCGCCGGGAGGGGCCATGTTCAGCGTCGAATTCGACTTCCAGCTCGGTGAGCGCGCCGAGGAATTGCGCCAGGCCGTGCATGAATTTGCCCAGCGCCGCATCGCCCCGCGCGCGGGCGAGATCGACCGCAACAACCAGTTCCCGCGCGACCTGTGGCCGGAGATGGGCGAGATGGGCCTGCTTGGCCTCACGGTCGAGGAGGAATTCGGCGGCCTGGGCTATGGCTACCTCGAACATGTCATCGCCATGGAAGAGATCAGCCGCGCCTCGGGCTCGGTGGGCCTGTCCTACGGCGCGCACTCCAATCTCTGCGTCAACCAGATCAGCCGCTGGGGCAGCGCAGCACAAAAGCGCAAGTACCTGCCCGGGCTCATTTCCGGCGAGCACGTCGGCGCGCTGGCCATGAGCGAGGCCGGCAGCGGCTCGGATGTGGTGTCGATGCGCACTCGCGCCGACCAGCGCGGTGGTGTGTTCGTGCTCAACGGCAGCAAGATGTGGATCACCAATGGTCCCGAGGCCGAGACCCTGGTGGTCTATGCCAACGTCGAGCCCGGCAGCGGCGCCCGCGGCATCACCGCCTTCATCATCGAGCGCGGCATGAAAGGCTTCAGCACGGCACAGAAACTCGACAAGCTGGGCATGCGCGGTTCCGACACCTGCGAACTGCTGTTCGAGAATTGCGAAGTGCCTGCGACAAACGTACTGGGCGAGGTCGGTGGCGGCAGCGGCGTGTTGATGTCCGGGCTCGACTACGAGCGCGTGGTCCTCTCCGGCGGGCCGCTGGGCCTGATCCGCGCCGCACTGGATATCGTCATGCCCTACCTGCACCAGCGCCAGCAGTTCGGCCAGCCGATCGGCAGCTTCCAGCTGATGCAGGCCAAGCTCGCCGACCTGTATGCGGGCTGCAACTCGGCACGTAGCTACTGCTATGCCGTGGCGCGGGCTTGCGATGCGGGCCGCACCACGCGCTTTGATGCTGCGGCCTGCCTGCTATATGCCTCGGAACAGGCCACGCGCGCTGGCCTGGAGGCCATCCAGGCCCTCGGTGGCAATGGCTATATCAACGATTACCCGGCGGGTCGCATCCTGCGCGATGCCAAACTCTACGAGATTGGCGCGGGCACCAATGAAATCCGCCGCATGCTGATCGGCCGTGAATTGTTCCAGGCCAGCGCCTGAGGGAGATGCCGATGGCCCGCATCCACACACGCATCGACAGCCAGGGCAGCGAGTTTCGCGACAACGCCACTCACATGTCAGGCCTGGTAGATGACCTGCGCCAGCGACTGGCTGCGGCCGCGAGCGGTGGCGGTGAGGCCGCGCGCGCCAAGCACCTGGACCGGGGCAAGCTGTTGCCGCGGGAACGCATCGAGGCCCTGCTCGATCCTGGCAGTCCCTTCCTGGAGATCGCACCACTGGCCGCGGGCGGCATGTATGGCGACGCTGCGCCCTGCGCCGGACTGGTTACGGGCATTGGCCTGATCCACGGTTCGCCGGTGCTGGTGCTGGCCAATGACGCCACCGTCAAGGGCGGCACCTATTACCCGATGACGGTGAAGAAGCACCTGCGCGCCCAGGACATTGCCCTGGAGAATCGGCTGCCCTGCATTTACCTGGTCGACTCGGGCGGTGCCTTCCTGCCGCTGCAGGACGAAGTGTTCCCGGATCGTGATCATTTCGGGCGGATTTTCTACAACCAGGCGCAGATGTCAGCGGCCGGCATCCCGCAAGTGGCGGTAGTGATGGGTTCCTGCACCGCTGGCGGCGCCTATGTCCCGGCGATGTGCGATGAGTCCATCATCGTGCGCAAGCAGGGCACGATCTTCCTCGGCGGCCCGCCGCTGGTGAAGGCGGCCACCGGCGAGATTGTCGACGCAGAATCATTGGGCGGCGGCGACGTGCACGCGCGCACCTCCGGCGTGGTCGATCACCTCGCTGACAACGACGCCCACGCGCTGGCCATGGCGCGTGAAATCGTGGCCTCACTGAACCGCCGCAAGGATCGCTGGCTTACGCCCGCCACCCCGGCCGAGCCCTTGCTGGATCCGGCACAACTCTATGGCGTGGTGCCGCGCGACCTGCGCCAACCCTATGACGTGCGTGAAGTCATTGGCCGGCTGGTCGATCGCTCAGAATTCCATGAGTTCAAGGCGCTCTACGGCAAGACGCTGGTCTGCGGCATCGCCCAGTTGTGGGGCTATCCGGTGGCCATCCTCGCCAACAACGGCATCCTGTTCTCGGAGTCCGCGCTCAAGGGCGCGCATTTCGTGCAGCTGGCGAATCGCCGGCGCATCCCGCTGTTGTTCCTGCAGAACATCACCGGCTTCATGGTAGGCCGACGCTACGAAAATGACGGCATCGCCCGCGACGGCGCCAAGATGGTCACGGCCGTCGCCTGTTCCACCGTGCCCAAGCTCACGGTGGTGATCGGCGGTTCCTTCGGCGCCGGCAACTACGCCATGTGCGGACGCGCCTACGGCGGGCGCTTCTTATGGACCTGGCCCAATGCCCGCATCTCGGTGATGGGCGGCGAGCAGGCCGCCAGCGTGCTGGCCACCGTCAAGAGGGATTCCCTTGAGGCACGTGGCCGCGCCTGGCCGCAGCCCGAGCAGGACAAGTTTGTTTCCGCGATCCGTGACCAGTACGAGGCCCAGGGTAATCCCTATTACGCCAGCGCCCGGCTGTGGGATGACGGTGTCATTGATCCGCTGGACACGCGACGCGTGCTGGGCTTGGCGCTAGCGGTGGCCGCCGAGGGGCCGGCGCCGCAGCCAGAGTCCTACGGCATATTCAGGATGTGAGGACGAGCATGAGCACAAGCCAGGAACTGATCGTTGAGCGCGACGGGCGTGGCGTCGTCACGCTGACGCTCAATCGCCCGGACAAGCGCAATGCGCTATCCGCCACCTTGATTGCAGCACTGACCCAGGCACTCACGGATATCGCGCAGGATCCACTGGTGCGCGTTGTGGTGCTGACCGGCGCCGGCGCTGCCTTCTGTGGTGGCGCGGATATCGCCGAGATGCGCGCCGCCGGCGACACCTCCATTGCCGACAACCAGGCCGACGCCATGCGCCTGGCAAAAATGCTGGTCGCGCTGGAGACCTTGCCGCAACCGACGCTCGCCCTGGTCAATGGCGCTGCTTTTGGTGGCGCGGTCGGATTGATTGGCGCCTGCGATATTGCAATTGCAACAGAGCCTGCGCGCTTCGCCCTGTCAGAAGTTCGCCTCGGCCTGATTCCCGCGATGATCTCGCCCTATGTAGTGCGCGCCATCGGCACGCGACAGGCCAGTCGCTGGTTCCTCACTGGCGAGGCCATGCCCGCGACCACTGCGCTGGCCATTGGCCTGGTGCATGAAGTAACGGGTACCGAGGGCCTGAAAGGGAGGGGCGAGGAAATGATTACCGCCCTGCTGGCTGGCGGGCCGCTGGCGCAGGCCGAGGCCAAGCGCCAGCTGCGCAAGCTTTTCGGTCGCAGCGACGCCAGCGACTTTGATGAGCGGGCACATTCCACGGCCTTGATTGCCCGGCTGCGCGCCAGTGTCGAGGGACGCGAGGGCCTGGCTGCCTTCCTGGAAAAACGCAGCCCGGCCTGGACGGGGAAGCGCTAGGTGATCCGCCGCCTGCTGATTGCCAACCGTGGTGAGATTGCCTGCCGGATCATCGAGTCCTGCCGGCGCCTCGGCGTGCACAGCATTGCTGTCTACTCCGAGGCAGACCGCCACGCCCGTCATGTGCGCATGGCAGACGAAGCCTGGCCGATCGGCGCCGCCCCGGCGCGCGAGTCTTACCTGAACATCGACAAGGTGCTGGAGGCCGCACGCCACTCGCGCGCCGATGCCATTCATCCAGGCTATGGTTTCCTCTCCGAGAACGCGGGCTTCGCCGAGGCCTGCCATGCGGCGGGCATCATCTTTGTCGGCCCGCCCGCCAGTGCCATGCGCGCCATGGGACTCAAGCACGAAGCCAAGGCCATCGTCGCCGCGGCCGGTGTGCCGGTGGTGCCGGGCTATCTCGGCGAGGACCAATCCCCCGCCGCACTGCGCCGCGAAGCGCATCGCATTGGCTATCCGGTACTGATCAAGGCTGTCGCCGGCGGTGGTGGCAAGGGCATGCGCATCGTGCACGAAGATGCGCAATTTGACGAGGCCGCCACCGGCGCTCGCAGCGAGGCCGAGAATGCCTTTGGTGACGGGCGCCTGCTGCTGGAGAAGTTCCTCGAGCGCCCGCGCCACATCGAGGTGCAGGTATTCGCCGACACGCACGGCAACACCGTGCACCTGTTCGAGCGCGAGTGCTCGGTGCAACGCCGCTACCAGAAGATCATCGAGGAATCGCCCTCGCCCTTCCTCGACGCCGCCACCCGCGAGGCCATGACTGGCGCCGCCGTGCGCGCAGCCCAGGCGGTCGGCTACATCAATGCGGGCACCATCGAATTCATCGTCGGCAACGACGGTGCATTTTATTTCATGGAAATGAACACGCGCCTGCAGGTTGAGCACCCGGTGACCGAGCGCGTGACCGGATTGGACCTGGTGGAATGGCAGCTGCGCGTGGCCAGCGGTGAGCCACTGCCCTGCCGGCAGGAAGACATTCACCAGTGCGGCCATGCCATCGAGGTGCGCCTTTACAGCGAGGACGCCAGGCGCGGCTTCCTGCCCTCGACGGGGCGCATCGAGAAGTTCGCCACAGCCTCGACGGGTGATGACTGGCGCGTGGACAGCGGAGTGGAGGATGGCGACGAAGTCAGCGTGCACTACGACCCCATGGTCGCCAAGCTCATCGCCAGCGGCCCCAATCGCCAGCTTGCACTCCAGCGCCTGCGCCAGGGGCTGGATGCCACGGCGGTGTTTGGCGTGACCACCAACCTGCCCTTGCTTCGCGTGCTGGCAGCGCACCCCGCCTTCATTGCCGGCGAAGTCGACACCAGCTTTGTCGATCGGGAACTGGAAGCACTGACCCGGGCACAGCCCTTGCCGGCGGAAGTGCTGTTGCTGGCCGCCCACCTTGGCCTGGCTGGCATGACAGATGCGAGCGAAGCCGCCGCTTCGCCCTGGTCGGCTGCGGATGGCTGGCGCATCAGCGGCGCCGAGCCGTTGGCGATCGGCCTGCGCGCGCCGGAATTCCAGCGCCTGCGCGTAGTGCAAGCGGGTGCTCTGCTACAAGTTCAGTCCAGCCAGGCGAGCGTGCGCGGCGAGGTCACGGTGCTGGACGAAGGTCACTATTGCGTGGATGCCGGATCAGGTCCGAGAACAATCACGGCACTGCAATGCGGCCAGCAGCTGCACCTTTGCGCAGAGCAAGCCTGGGACGTCGAGCTGACGACGGCCTGGCCCTTCCTGCGCAGTGCTGATGATGCCGACACGCATCCCGCCTCGCCCTTGCCGGGGCGCGTCGTATCAATGCGTGTCAGCGTGGGCGAGACCGTCGAGAAGGGCCAGGTACTCGCCGTGGTTGAGGGCATGAAGATGCAGCATGCGATTCGTGCCAGCCGCGCCGGGACCATTGCCGAGGTCCTCGCCGTTGAGGGCGAATTGGTCGAGGCCGAAGCCATCCTGTTCGAGATCGATGCGACCTAATCCGGGCTTCGCCATTCACCTTTGTGCTGATTGTTTTGCGTCGCAAAACACGCTAACGTCCGGGCCCCTCTGAATTTGAAATCGCGCAAGGGCCTAAGCACATGGATCTGAAAGACAAGGTTGTGGTCATCACCGGCGGCGGACGCGGCCTGGGCCGTGCCACGGCAGAGGCTTGTGCGGCGCGCGGCGCGCATATTGCGCTTCTCGACCTCAACGAGGCGGATCTTGCCGAGACCTGCACGCGCTGCGAGGCCCTGGGCGTACGCGCCCGCAGCTATCGCAGCAATGTCACTGCGGAAGCTGAAGTCATTGCTGCGCTGGATGCCGTGGTCAGGGATTTCGGTCGCCTTGATGTCATGGTCAACAATGCCGGCATCACCAAGGACGGACTGTTGATCAAGGTCAAGGACGGCGAGATCACCGGCAAGATGTCCCTCGACCAGTGGCATGCCGTCATCAACGTCAACCTGACCGGCGTGTTCCTCTGCGGTCGCGAAGCGGCCGAACGCATGATCCGCCTCGGCAACGGCGGCGCGATCATCAACATCTCGTCCATCTCGCGCGGCGGCAACTTCGGCCAGACCAATTACTCCGCCTCCAAGGCCGGGGTCGTCGCCATGGGCGTGGTGTGGGCCCGCGAGCTGGCTCGTTTTGGCATTCGTACGGGAACCATTGCGCCGGGCTTCATCAACACCGACATCCTTGCGGCGATGAAGCCCGAGGTGCTGGAGAAGGTCACGGCCCCAGTGCCGCTCAAGCGCCTCGGCGAGCCCAATGAGATTGCACAGGCCGTCGTATTCATCGCCGAGAACGACTATTTCAGCGGTCGCGTGATCGAAGTGGACGGCGGACTCACCCTCTAGCTCGCAGGCCAATAGGCCATGGGGGCACGTATACTGCGGCCTTGATTCCGGCTGACAGGTTTGCCCCATGATCTCCTGCCTCCGCGCCAGTTTCCTGGCCCTTCTCAGTGCCCTCTCGCTGCTAGCCTGCGCGACCACGCCGTCACAGGCCCCCGCGCCGACATCGGCAGTCGTTGGCATCCAGGTGCCGATCGAGTACTACAAGCTCGCCAACGGCCTGAAGGTCGTGCTGTCGCAGAACGCAACCTCGCCAACCGTCACGGTGGGCGTGTACTACCACATCGGCTTGCGCCTCGAGCCCAAAGGCCGTACGGGATTTGCCCACCTGTTTGAGCACCTGATGTACGAGGGCTCAGCCAACCTGGGCAAGGGTGAATTCGACAAGCTGGTGCAGGGCAGCGGCGGCGTGCTGAATGGCTCGACGCGATTCGACTACACCAATTATTTCCAGGTCGTGCCCGCACATACCCTGGAGGCGATCCTGTGGGCCGAGGCCGATCGCATGAAGGGCCTGGCCATCGGCCCCTCCAACCTCGAGCAGCAACGCGGCGTGGTCAAGAACGAGGTCAAGGTCAATGTGCTGAACCGCCCCTACGGCGGATTCCCCTGGCTGTCGATGCCGCAATACGCCAACGAGAACTGGTACAACGCCCACAACTTCTACGGTGACCTGAGCGAGCTTGATGCTGCCACCCTGGAAGATGCCGAGGCGTTCTTCGACACTTACTACGCGCCGAATAATGCCGCGCTGGTGATCGTCGGTGACTTCGAAACGGCGCAGGCCAGGGCCTGGGTGGACAAGCACTTTGGCGCCGTGCCGGCACGCGAACTTCCGCCCAAGCCGGACATTTCCGAGCCACCACAGACCCGCGAGAAACGCCACAGTTACACCGACGCGCTGGCGCCGCGTCCTGCGCTCGCGCTTGGCTGGCATGTGCCACCGCGCGGGACCCCTGAGCATTTTGCTTTTGGCCTGCTCGACCAGATCCTGCTGCAAGGACAAGACAGCGCCCTGTGGCAGCGCCTGGTGCAACAGCAAGGCTACGCCAGCGCCGTGGGGGGTGGCATCAACCTGCTGGGCGACATGTTCACCTACGACGGGCCGATGCTGTTCATGGCCTACCTGATCCACGATCCCAAGGCCACGGCCGACACCATCATTGGTGACATTGACCAGGAGATTGCCCGGCTGCAGGCGGCACCGCCCAGCGCCGAGGAACTCGAGCGCGCGCTGACCAAGATCCGCGCCGGCCTCTACGGCACGATCGGCTCGAGCACTCGCTTCGACCTGGTGGAACTCCTCGCCTGCTTTACGTTGTTTGACGACGACCCCGCGCGCATCAACCAGATCGAGGCACAGTTTCGTGCGGTGACGCCGGAAATGATTTCGCAGGTGGCCCGCGATTACCTGCGTCCGGAAAACCGGACAGTACTCATTGTCGAACCGGGCCAGGCCGCGCCGGGAGGTGGCCAGTGATTCGTTTCATCCTGCCTGCCCTGCTACTGGCATTTGCCACCAGCGTCGCTCAAGCCGTGGAAGCGCCGCCGCCACATGGCTCGCCACGCAATTTCGTACTGCCCGAGCGCGACACCGTACAACTGGACAATGGCCTGTCGATCACCTTTATCGACTATGGCCCAGTGCCGATGGTCAGCATCCTCGCCGCGGTACGCACCGGCAACATTGACGAAGGCGACGCCACCTGGTTGCCGGATGTTGCCGCCGACATGCTCAAGGAAGGCACGACCTCACAGAGCGCCGCCGAGATTGCGCTGGCAGCGGCCAGCATGGGCGGCGGACTGTCGGTCAGTACCGGTGCAGAACAGACCAGCGTCGGCATGGGCGTGCTGTCTGAACACGCAGCCGGCGCTGCGCGCCTGGTGGCTGACGTGTTGCGCCATCCCTTGATGCCGGAAGCGGAGCTGCCGCGCATCATCGCCAATTTTGAGCGTAGCCTCAGCGTGTCGCGTGCACAGCCTGGCGCCATCGCCGGGGCCGCGCTGGCCGAAATGCTCTATGGCGACCATCCCTTTGGCCGCGCCTGGCCGGCGCCTGGGCAGCTCGGCGGTTATTCCATCGACGACGTACGCAGTTTTTATGCGGCCAACTTCGGCGCGCGGCGTACGCACATCTATGTTGCGGGCCGCTACGATCGCAAAACGCTGGAGGCGGAATTGCGCGCAGCCCTGGGTGACTGGACGCCAGGTCCGGCGCCGACGGAAAGGCCGGCAACGGTCGCCAATGTGTCGCAGCTGCGCCTGGTTGCACGCGCCGATGCGCCGCAATCCTCATTGCGCCTGGCGCTGCCGGCGCCCGGCCCGACCGACCCGGACTGGTTCCAGGCCAGCGTCATGAATAGCCTGCTGGGCGGCACCTTCATGTCGCGCATCACCTCCAACATCCGCGAAGACAAGGGTTACACCTATTCGCCGAGTTCCAGCATCGGCGTGAACCGCGGATCGGCCACCTGGATACAGCAGGCCGATGTCTCCACCGAGCACACGGCTGATTCGCTGGTCGAGATCTTCCGTGAGATCGACATCCTGCAGCGCGAGGTCCCACCGGCGGATGAACTGGATCGCATCAAGAACTACAGCGCCGGCCTGTTCGTGATCCGCAATTCCTCGCCCACTGGCGTGCTGAGCCAGCTGGCGTTCATGGACTTGCACGGCCTGCCCGCCGACTACCTGTCGCGCTGGGTGGCCAACGTGTATGCAGTTACGCCTGAGCAGGTCAGCGCAGCGGCGCGCAAGTGGATTGATCCCTCGCGCATGACTGTGGTGGTCGTTGGCGACTTGCCCAAGGTGGAAGCCAGCGTGCACGCCTTGCCGCAACTGCAGCGCGCCCTGGACAAGACCGTCAACAACTGAGGCACATTGGCATGTCAGATCGTGACGTGATGGAGTACGACGTCGTCATTGTTGGCGGAGGCCCGGCGGGCCTGGCCACGGCCATTCGCCTCAAGCAGCTGAAGCCTGACATCAATGTCTGTGTACTGGAGAAAGCCTCCACCGCCGGCGCACACATGCTCTCGGGCTGCGTCATGGAACCCGCTGCGCTGGATGCGCTGTTGCCCAAGTGGCGCGATTCGCCCCCGGCGATCTGTGTGCCCGCAGGGCGCGACGAGTTTCATTTCCTCACTCGCCAATCTGCCTGGCGCTTACCAACGCCGCCGCAGATGCACAACAGCGGCAACTTCATTGTCTCGCTGGGCCTGCTGGCGTCCTGGATGTCAGCCCAGGCGGAGGCGCTGGACGTCGATGTCTTTGCCGGCTTCGCTGCCGCCTCGGCACTGATCGAGGATGGCCAGGTTCGGGGCGTGCGCATCGGCGACATGGGTCTCGATGCCCAGGGCCAGCCCGGGCCCAATTTCACCGCCGGCGCTGACATTCGCGCCGGGCTCACCGTACTGGCCGAGGGCTGCCGCGGCAGTGTCTCCAAGCAGGTCATTGCGGCACTGGCGCTGGATAGCGACTGCTCCCCGCAGACCTATGGCCTGGGCCTCAAGGAACTGTGGCAACTGCCCGCCGGTCGTGGCGAAGCTGGATTGATCCAGCACACTGTCGGCTGGCCGGTGGATCGCCACACCTATGGCGGCAGTTTTGTCTATCACCTCGACCAGGATCGTGTGTATGTCGGCTACGTGGCCGGTCTCGACTATGCCGACCCCCTGTTCAGTCCCTTCGAGGCCTTCCAGCAGTTCAAGCACCACCCGCGCATGCGCAAGCTCCTCGAGGGCGGCGAATTGCTCGGCTACGGCGCGCGCACCATAGCGGCCGGCGGCTGGCAATCACTGCCGAAGATGGAGGCACCTGGCCTGATGCTGGTGGGCGATGCAGCCGGCACGCTGAACGTGCCCAAGATCAAGGGCGTACACCAGGCCATACGCTCAGGCGCGCTCGCCGCTGAACACTTCATTGAGCAGGGTACGAGCGCGGGCTACGACGCGCGCTTTCGCGCCTCCGAGGGCGGCCAGGAACTGAAGAAGGTGCGCAACATCAAGCCCGGCTTCCGCCGCGGCCTGTGGTGGGGCATGGCCAATGCCGCGCTGGAAACAGTGATGGGCGGCAAGAGCCCGTGGACGCTGGCCAATCACCACAATCACCTGAGCCTGCACCCGCTGGATGGTTCCAGGGTCGAGCGCCACTGGGTCGAGCGCGATCTGGCGCCACGTGATCGCGTCTCCGCCGTATTCCATGCTGGCAACGTTCATGACGAGAACCAGCCTGTTCACCTGAAAGTGGCCGACACCACGATTTGTGCGACACGTTGTGTTACCGAGTACGGCAATCCCTGCGAGCGCTTCTGTCCCGCCGGGGTCTATGAAATGGTCGATGACGGCGCCGGCGGACGCAGGCTGCAGATCAACGCCGCCAATTGCGTGCACTGCAAGGCCTGCGACATCAAGGATCCCTACGGCATCATCACCTGGACCACGCCTGAAGGCGGATCCGGCCCGAACTACCAGAATCTCTGATGGGCAGCGCTCAGCCGATCTGGACACCGTCGGCGCTGCGGGTTACTGAAGCCAGGCTCACGCGCTTCATTGACTACGCCGCAGGGCGTGGCGCAACCGGCACTGACTACGCCTCGCTTTATCAGTGGTCGATTGACCAGCCTGCAGCCTTCTGGGAAGCACTGTTCGAGTTCGCTGATGTCGTCGCCGACCGTGGCAGCGCGCCAGTACTGCAGGACGGCGATCGCATGCCGGGCGCGCGCTGGTTCGCCGACACGCGACTCAACTTCGCCGAGAACCTGTTGCGCGGCCCGGATGACGAGGTCGCGATTGTCTTTCGCAATGAGAACGGTACGCGACGTGAACTGAGCTGGCAGGAACTACGGGCAGAAGTCGCCCGTGTCGCTGATGGGCTGCGTGAGGCAGGCGTCGGACCGGCGGATCGCGTCGCCGGTTTCCTGCCCAACTTGCCTGAGGCCATCATCGCCATGCTGGCCAGCAGCAGCCTCGGCGCAACCTGGACGTCCTGTTCGCCGGACTTTGGCATTGATGGCGTGCTGGATCGCTTTGGACAGGTGGCACCGAAAGTCCTGTTCACTGCTGATGGCTATTTCTACAACGGCAAGACCATTGACTCGCTGGCAGCGATGGCCAGCGTGCTGAAGCAACTGCCCACGGTGCGGCAAGTGGTCGTCGTGCCCTACCTGCACCCGCGCCCCGACCTCAGTCGCCTAGGCCATGCCCGGCACTTCGCTGATTTCGGCCAGCTCGGCAGTGAACTGCGCTTCAACCGGCTGCCCTTCGACCACCCGCTCTATGTCCTGTATTCCTCGGGCACTACCGGCGTACCCAAGTGCATCGTGCATGGCGCGGGTGGCACGCTGCTGCAGCACCTGAAGGAACAACTGCTGCACACGGACACCAGGCCTGGCGATCGCCTGTTCTACTTCACCACCTGCGGCTGGATGATGTGGAACTGGCTGGCCAGTGGCCTCGCCGCACAAGCCACGCTGGTGCTGTATGACGGCTCACCTTTTCATCCGGGCCCAGGCGTGTTGTGGGACCTGGCGGCCGAGGAGGCGGTGACTATCTTCGGCACCAGCCCGAAGTACCTGTCGGCGCTGGAAAAGTCAGGCTACCGCCCGCGCGAGGCGCGCTCGCTGTCGGTGTTGCGCACCCTGCTCTCGACCGGCTCGCCGCTGGCACCGGAGCAATACGACTTCGTCGCCGAGGCGATCGGACCGGCGATACAACTGGCGTCGATCTCTGGCGGCACCGACATTGTTTCCTGCTTTGCCCTGGGCAACCCGCTGCTGCCGGTCTATCGCGGTGAAATCCAGTGCCGCGGGCTGGGCATGAAGGTCGAGGTGTGGGACGAGTCAGGAGTCGCCGTCACCGGCGAGAAGGGTGAGTTGGTCTGTACCGCACCCTTCCCGTCCATGCCGGTGGGATTCTGGAATGACAAGGACGGCAGTCGCTATCGCGCCGCCTACTTCGAGCGTTTTCCCGGCGTCTGGCACCACGGCGACTACGCCCTGCTCACCGAGCATGGTGGTCTGGTCATCCACGGACGCTCAGATGCCGTATTGAATCCCGGTGGCGTGCGCATCGGCACGGCAGAGATCTACCGCCAGGTCGAACAGCTCGACGAGGTACTGGAGAGTGTGGTGGTCGGCCAGGACTTCGACGGTGACGTGCGAGTGGTGCTGTTCGTCAGGCTGCGTGATGGACTGGTGCTGGACGAGCCCCTGCGCGAGCGCATTCGTCGGCAGATTCGTGCAAACACCACGCCGCGCCACGTGCCGGCCAAGGTTCTTTCGGTGCCCGAGGTACCGCGCACACTGAGCGGCAAGGTGGTCGAGATCGCCGTACGTGAGGTCATCCATGGCCGCGAGGTCAGCAATACCGATGCGCTGGCCAATCCGCAGGCGCTGGAACACTTTCGCAATCGCACAGAACTTGCAGACTGAGCCGCATGCCGACTGCTTCCCCACTGACTGAACGCTGTCGCCTCGCCCTGGGGGTCCACGGCCATCGCCCCGACGCCGCGCAGCAAAAGGCCATTGCCCGACTTGAAGACTTGCGTCGGCGACTGCTGAAGGCGGCAAGACCGACCCCCTGGTATCGCGCTGGCCCGTTGGCGCTGTTGGCGCGGCGGCAACCCATCACCGCGCTACGTGGCCTTTACCTGTGGGGTGGCGTCGGTCGCGGCAAGACCTTCCTGATGGACCTGTTCTTCAGTGAATTGCCAATCGAAGCCAAGCGCCGCTATCACTTCCATCGCTTCATGCAGGAAGTGCACGCAGGACTACATCGTCACCGCAACATTGAATCGCCTCTCGAGCAGGTGGCTGCCGAGTTCGCGGCCAGTGCCCGTGTGCTGTGCTTCGACGAATTTTCGGTCAGCGACGTTGCCGACGCCATGGTGCTGGGAGCGCTGCTGGAGGCCCTGTTTGACCACGGCGTTGCGCTGGTGGCCACCTCCAACCTGCCGCCCGCGCAGCTCTATCGCGACGGCCTGCAGCGCGCCCGCTTCCTGCCGGCGATTGCGCTGCTGGAGCAGCGCACCGAGGTCCTGGAAATGGATGGCGGCACGGATTACCGGCTGCGCCAGCTGGAACGCGCACAACTCTACCTGGGCCCGGCCGAAGCCGATCCCGAGGCGGCGCTGGCTGCAGAATTTGAGACCCTCGCCGATGGCAGCGGCACGGGCGACGTGGATATCGAGGTCGAGGGCCGTTCAGTGAGGTCACGGCGCGAGGCCGAAGACGTGGTCTGGTTTGATTTTGAGGAAATTTGCGCCGGGCCACGTTCGGCGGCGGACTACATCGAGATCGCGCGCTGCTATCACACCGTGCTGCTGGGCGGCGTGCCGGTCATGAACGCGGAATCTGACGACGCGGCACGACGCTTCATCACCCTGGTGGATGAATTCTATGACCGTGGCGTGAAGCTGATCCTGTCCGCGGCCGCGAACGACCCCGCCGCACTGTATGCCGGTGAGCGCCTGGCCTTTGAGTTTCGCCGCACCGCCAGTCGCTTGGTGGAGATGCAGTCACGCGATTACCTGGCGCGACCGCACCGGCCCTAGATGACCCCGCGGCGCTCCTGGTCGAGTTCGATGGACTCGAACAGCGCACGGAAATTGCCCTCGCCGAATCCCTCATTACCCTTGCGCTGGATGATCTCGAAGAAGATCGGGCCAATGACATTCTTGGTGAAGATCTGCAGCAGGATGCCATCCTTGGCGCTGCCATCAATCAGGATGCGGCGCTTCTGCAGTTCGGCCACGGTTTCCTGGTGGCCTTCCACCCTGGCGTCAACACCCTCGAAATAGGTGTCCGGCGTGTCCTGGAAGTCCACGCCGCGTGCGCGCAGCGTATCCACGGTCTGGTAAATATTGTCGGTGTACAGCGCGATGTGCTGGATGCCCTCGCCCTTGTACTCGTGGATGTATTCCTCGATCTGGCTCTTGTCGTCCTGGCTCTCGTTGATCGGGATGCGGATCTTGCCGCAGGGGCTGGTCATGGCCTTGCTGAACAGGCCGGTCTTCTTGCCCTCGATGTCGAAATAGCGGATCTCACGGAAGTTGAATAGCTTCTCGTAGAAGCCTGCCCAGCGAGCCATGCCGCCACGCATGACGTTGTGTGTCAGGTGATCAATCAAGGTCAGGCCTGCGCCCTGGACCGGCGACGGATCCTGCACCGGGACAAAGTCCACGTCATAGATGGTCTGTTCGCCGTAGCGATCGACCAGGTAGATCAGGCTACCGCCGATGCCCTCGATGGCCGGAATATTCAGTTCCATCGGGCCCACCGGTGAGGCCACTGGCTTGGCACCAAGTTCAACTGCGCGGCTGAAGGCAAACGCGGCGTCCTTGACCCGGAAACCCATGGCACAGGCGGAGGGGCCATGGGCCGCGGCAAAACGCTGGGCAAAGCTGCCGGGCTCGGCATTGATCAGGAAATTGATGTCGCCCTGACGGTGCAGGGTGACGTTCTTGCTGCGATGCCGGGCAGTCACCGGAAATCCCAGCTTGGCGAACAGGCTACGCAGCAATTCCGGGTCCGGCGCCGTGTATTCGACGAACTCGAAGCCGTCGGTTCCCATTGGATTGTCGAATAGATCACCCATTACCCTGCTCCCGTTCCGGCAGGCGCCGGCATCACTTGGTACAATTGCCGCCGATTATAGCCCCCGCGGCACCCTCAGGAGACTCCATGCAAGGTCATATTCCGGCGGCGCGTCAGGCCATCCTGGATCGTGTCGCTGCCGCAGCACGGCGCCAGGCCGGTCGCGGCCTGCCGGTGAGCGCCGATAGTTTCGTGCGGATGTTCTACCGCGGAGTCTCTGAGTTCGACCTGGCAGAACGCCAGGATGTTGACATGGCTGGTGCCGCACTGGCGCAGCTGGCCCTCGGCCGCAACCGCCGCCCGGGCCGGCCACTGGTACGCGTATTCAACCCGGTGCAGGAGCGCGACGGCTTCGACTCTTCGCACACCGTGATCATGGTCATCTGCGACGACATGCCGTTCCTGGTGGATTCGCTGGGCATCGTCTGCTCGCAGTCCGCCCTGTCGGTGCACCTGCTCGCGCACCCGGTTCTCTCGGTCACCCGCGATCGCAGCGGTCGCCTGCGCGCCGTGCACATGGACAAGGCGCCCGCCAACGCCAAGGTCGAGTCCTGGCAGATGATTGAGGTCGATCGCGTCACTGATGCGGCGCACCTCAAGGCGCTGGAGCGGCGCATCCTCGATACGCTGGATGACGTTCGTTACGCTACCTCCGACTGGCGCAAGATGCGCGCCAAGGCCAAGGCCCTCGCTGCCGAACTCGGTGAGCACCCGCCACGCCTGCCTGCTGGCGAGGTACTGGAGGCCAAGGCCTTGTTGGAGTGGATGGAGGAAAACCACTTCACCTTCCTGGGCTACCGCGAGTATCGCCTGAAGCGCGGCCGCCATGCCGACGTGCTTGAGCCGCTGGTGAAGACCGGCCTGGGCCTGATGAGCGCCGGTCGCCGTCGCAAGCCAAGCTCGGTAACGCTGCGCGGTAGCGTCCGCGAGTTCGCCCGATCCCAGGAAATTCTGGTCATTACCAAGGCCAATACCACCGCAACCGTACACCGCGCGACCTACCTCGATTATGTGGGCGTAAAGACCTATGACGCCAAGGGCCAGGTCACCGGCGAGAAGCGCTTCATCGGACTGTGGACGTCTTCGGCCTACAGCCGCAATCCGCGCGAGATCCCGGTGCTGCGCCACAAGGTCGACAAGGTCATCGAGCATTACGGGCTGAAGCCCTCAAGCCATGACGGCAAAGCCGTCATGCATGTGCTGGAGACCTTTCCGCGCGACGAGCTGTTCCAGGCCAGCGTGGCCGACCTGATTCGCATCGTGCGCGGCATCGTCAACCTGTATGAGCGTTCGCAGGTGCGGCTGTTCGTGCGCCGCGATGTGTTCCGTCGCTTCTATTCCTGCATGGTCTTCGTGCCACGCGACCGCTACAACACCCAGGTCCGCGAGCGCATCGAGAAGCTCACCATGACGGCGCTGGGTGGCGAGTCCATTGAATCGCAGGTACAGCTGTCCGAGTCGGCGCTGGCCCGTGTGCACTTGCTGGTGCGCACCAGCCCCGAGTCGCGCCGGCGCTTCGATATCGTGGAACTGGAAGAGCAGATCAGCGAGTCGGTGCGCACCTGGCAGGATCACCTCAAGGACAAGTTGCTCGCCGCGCGTGAGGAGGCTGACGCGCTGCGCCTGTTGCGCTACTGGGGGCCGGCTTTCCCGGCCGCCTACCAGGAAAACACGCCCGCCAAGTTTGCCGTACCCGACATTGCCTGCCTGGAGGCCCTCGCCACTGAGGCCGCCGGCCTGTGCATGAGCCTGTACCGGCCTGCGGACGAACCGCCGCACAAGGTCAATTTCAAGCTGTTCCGCCAGGACTCACCGGTACCCATTTCGGATGTGCTGCCCGCCATCGAGAACCTGGGCCTCAAGCTGATCAGCGGCCGCACCTATGAACTGAACTCGGATGCCGGCACCTGGTGGATCCAGGACTTCGAGCTTGAGCATCCCCGCGGTATCGAGATTGAGCTCGACAGTGACGGCCCGCGCTTCAAGGACACCTTTGCCGCAGTCTGGAGCGGCCGTGCTGACAATGACGGCTTCAATCGCCTGGTGCTGGCCGCAAACCTCACCTGGCGCGAGGCCATGGTGCTGCGCACCTATGCCCGCTGGTTCGTGCAACTGGGCCTGCCCCTGTCGCAGGCCTACATGGAAGAGGCGCTCGCCACCAATGCCGAGGCCGCCGGCCACCTGCTGCGCCTGTTCATCGCCCGCTTTGACCCGGCGCTGGGCAAGGCGGCGCGCAAGCGTGAGGAAGACCGCCATGCCCGCGCCTTCGACAAGCTGCTGGCCGATGTCTCGCGCATTGACGATGACCGCATCCTGCGTGCCTTCCGCGCAGCACTGGATGCAACGCTGCGCACCAACTTCTTCCAGCCAGCGGAAGATGGCCAGCCCAAGCCCTACCTGTCGCTGAAGCTGAACCCGCGCGCCGTGCCGGAGACACCACAACCCAAGCCGATGTTCGAGATCTTCATGCACTCGCCACGTGTCGAGGGCGTGCACCTGCGCATGGGACGGGTGGCCCGCGGCGGATTGCGCTGGTCTGACCGGCGCGAGGACTTCCGCACCGAGATCCTCGGGCTGATGAAGGCGCAGAACGTCAAGAACACGGTCATCGTGCCGGTGGGCGCCAAGGGCGGTTTTGTGCCGCGGCGGCTGCCCGCCTCGCGCGACGAGGCCATGCGCGAGGGCACCGAATGCTACCGCATCTTCATTCGCTCGCTGCTCGACATCACCGACAACGTTGTTGCAGGCAAGGTCGCGCCGCCGCCAGATGTCGTACGTCGCGACGTGGATGACCCCTACCTGGTGGTGGCCGCCGACAAGGGCACGGCCTCCTTCTCCGACGTCGCCAACGGGATTTCTGATGAGTACCGCTTCTGGATGGGTGATGCCTTTGCCTCCGGCGGCTCGGCCGGCTACGACCACAAGGGCATGGCGATTACCGCGCGCGGCGCCTGGGAAGCAGTCAAGCGTCATTTCCGCGAGCTTGGGCTCGACACCCAGGCCGAAGACTTCACTGTCGCTGGCATCGGCGACATGGCCGGTGACGTATTTGGCAACGGCATGTTGCTGTCGCCGCATATCCGCCTGCAGGCGGCATTCAACCACCAGCACATCTTCCTGGACCCGGATCCCGAGGCCAGCAAGAGCTTCGCCGAGCGCCAGCGCCTGTTCAATCTGCCGCGCTCCAGCTGGGAGGACTACAACGCCAGGCTGATCAGCAAGGGTGGCGGACTCTTCTCGCGCCAGTCCAAGTCGCTGGCGCTCTCGGCGGAGGCCCGTACCCTGCTGGGCCTGGACACACCGACCGCCTCGCCCAACCAGGTGATCAAGGCCATCCTCAAGATGCCGGTCGACCTGCTGTGGAATGGCGGCATTGGCACTTACGTGAAGTCCGCCGACGAGAGTCATGCCGATATTGGCGACCGCGCCAATGACGCCGTGCGCGTGGACGGCGGCGAATTGCGTTGTCGTGTCATCGGCGAGGGCGGCAACCTGGGCTTCTCGCAACGCGGGCGAATCGAGTTCGCCGTGGCCGGCGGCCGGGTCAACACGGACTTCATCGACAACTCGGGCGGCGTGAACTGCTCGGACGTCGAGGTCAACATCAAGATCCTGCTCAACAGCGAGGTCAACTCCGGCAAGCTCAAGCGCGCAGCGCGCGACCGATTGCTGGCGCGCATGACCGACGAGGTTGCAGCGCTGGTGCTGCGCAACAACTACCTGCAGAGTCACGCGATCTCGACGCTGCAGGCCCGTGCCAGCGAGCGCGTTGCCGAGCATGGCTTCGTGATCCGTGCACTGGAACGCTCGGGCGTACTGGACCGCGCGCTGGAGTCGCTACCCACCGATGACGACATCAGCGACCGGCAGCGGCGCAGCGTGGGCCTGACCCGCCCCGAACTGGCCATGCTGCTGTCCTATTCCAAGCTGTGGCTATACGACCGGCTGATCGAGTCCAACGTGCCGGAGGACAGTTACCTCGGCCACGAGATCACCCGTTACTTCCCCAAGCCCCTGCAGAAGCGTTATGGGCGGGCGATCCAGCGCCATCAGCTGCACCGCGAAATCATCGTGATGGCCACCACCAACAGCATGGTCAATCGCATGGGGCCGGTGTTCGTGATCCGCACCCAGGAAGACACCGGTGCCGATGTCGGCAGCATTGCCCGCGCCTACACCATTGCCCGCGAAGTGGCCTCCGCGCGCGAGCTGTGGGCCGATATCGAGGCACTGGACAACCGTATACCGGCGGCCCTGCAGTACGAAATGGCCTACGAGTCCAGTCGCCTGCTGCGTCACCTGACTTACTGGGTGCTACGCAACCTCGGCGACAACCTGGACGTGGAGCGCGCGGTCTCGCGCCTGCAACCGGGCAACGCCGAGCTGGTGCGTGAGCTGCCCAACCTGATCGAGGGCCTGGAGGTCGAGAACTACCAGCGCTCGCTGGACCGCTTTGGCCGGTCCGGCGTGCCCGAGCGCGTGGCGCGACGGGTCGCCAGCCTGGGTGCCGCCCATTCCACCGTCGACATTGTCGAGGTCGCGCTGCAGCGCAAGACCGACTACAGCCATGCCGCGCGTGTCTACTTTGGCCTAGGCCAGGCCATCGGACTCGACTGGATCCGCGGCGGCATCGAGCGCCTCGTGGTCAAGGGTCACTGGCAGGCGGTGGCCCGTGGCACGCTGCGCGAGGAAGCCTATTCGCTGCAGCGGCGGCTGGCCGAACAGGCCCTCGCTGAGGGCAGGAGCCGCGATGCAGCGCAGTGCATCAGTGCCTGGCGCAAGCCCAGGGCGGCGGATGTGGACAACCTGCTTAGGACAGTCGAGGAAATGAGGAGCACGGGCGCAGCTGACTTTCCCACCTTGTCCGTGGCCCTGCAGGCAGTGCGCCGCCTGCGCGAGCGATAGGACACGCCATGCCGGGAAGACTTGTATTGCTGCGCCATGGCCAGAGCAGCTGGAACCTGGAGAACCTGTTCACGGGCTGGACCGACGTCGACCTGACCGAGCAGGGTCGCGGCGAGGCACTGTCAGCAGGCCAGCTGCTGAAGGCCGAGGGTCTGGCCTTCGACATCGCCTTCACCTCCGTGCTCAAGCGTGCAATCCGTACGCTGTGGCTGGCGCTGGATGAAATGGACCGCATGTGGATTCCGGTGGAGCGCAGCTGGCGGCTCAATGAGCGCCACTATGGCGCGCTGCAGGGCCTCAACAAGGCCGAGACGCTGGCGCGCCACGGTGCCGAGCAGGTCAAGGTCTGGCGCCGCAGCTATGACATCCCGCCGCCACCGCTGGCCGACAATGATCCGCGACATCCGCGCTTTGACCTGCGCTATCGTGATGTCGCGCCGGCCGACCTGCCCGCCACCGAATCACTGAAGGACACCCTGATCCGCGTCGAGCCCTACTGGCAGCAACGCATTGCTCCGGCGCTGCGCGCTGGACAAGATGTGCTGGTGGTGGCCCATGGCAACAGCCTGCGCGCCATGGTCAAGATGCTGGAGGACATGGCAGAGGCGGATATCGTCGAGTTCAACATCCCGACCGGTGTGCCGCTGCTGTACGAACTGACGGATGCGCTCGCGCCGGCGCTGCCCCGACGCTTCCTCGGCGATGCCGAGGCCATCGCCGCGGCGGCGCGCGCGGTCGCGCAGCAAGCTGAGCGCCGCTAGCGCCGACGCTGGCGCTCACTCGTCGGGCGCAATCTCCACCCGCATTCCGTCCATGCTTTCCTCGAAGGGCACCTGGCAGCAGAGCCGCGAGCGCCCGGGCCGGTAGCTATCGAGTTCCTGCAGAATTTCCTTTTCGTCACCCTGCATGGCCGGCGCCTGCGCTGCCCAGGGTTCTGCCATGTAGACATGGCAGGTGGCGCAGGAACACATGCCACCACAGATGGCGGCCACGCCAAACTCGAATTCCCGCAAGGTTTCCATGACGCTGACACCGGCGCGGCCGGTCACCCGGTGTTCTGCACCGTCGAGGTCCGTCACTACGATCTCGGCCATGCGCCGTTGCTCCTGATCCCCGGGAAATGAGGGGCCGCATCTTGCCGATGGATCGGGGCTGGCGCAACCGTGGCGTTCCCGTACCCGCCCATTGTGGCGATTTCAGCTCGCCAACCGGGCCCTGAGCCGGTTTACGTCGACCACAGGGTCGAGGCCCTGCGCCATGGCCTGGGCGGCCCAGCCATAGCACAGGCAGTCAAAGATCCAGCGCATCGGGCCCACGCTTTCCGTGGCCGTCTGCCCACCGGCATTGCCGTAGGCGCTGATCAGCGCCGCCGTGGCCTCGTCTTCCAGGTCGTGGTAACAGGCATATCCCGCCAGGTCGGCGGCAGGATCCCCGGCGCCAGCATATTCCCAGTCAATGGCCAGGATACGACCCTCGACAGCACACAGATTTCCAGCATGCAGGTCGTGATGACAGGGCACCCGGCAACTGGCAGTGGGCATTCGCGCGCGGGCATCTACGAGCTTGTCTGCCAGCGTGGCCGCCTCTGCCGCCGGCAGGAACTGCAGGACATCACTGGCGCGGCCCGCAAGGTCCACCGCCGCCATCTCGGCCTGCAACGGCAGCCGGTGCAGGCGCGCGAACCAGTCGCCCATACGCGCAACTGTTTCAGGCAAGGCCCAATGACTTGGCGGCAAGACGTCGGCCAGCACATGGCGCGTAACAAGCAAACCTTGTGCCGGGCGAGACAGCAACACCTCAGGAGCGAGCCCGGCAGCTGCCGCAGCCATGGCGATCACCCGTTCGCTTTCGCGATTTGCACCCAGTTCACTGCTGGCCCCGGCCAGCCTCACCACCACATCGTCATGCGCTCCACGCAGCCGCAGGCTGGTGTTGCCGCCACCACCGCCTAGTCGCTCAATGTCGACCGCTCCCAGGCCCAGCTCAAGGGCGAGCCGACGCGCCAGAATCTCGTGCTGCATAGATTCATCCAACCGTCGTGGCCTCCATCTCCCTGCGCCAGGTCAACCAGCCCATGCCCGCCAGTGCCGCATAGACCAGGTAGAGGATGGCGGTCGGCCCGAGGCCTTGTGAGATGAACATGAGGGTCAGGCCGATGTCGATGACGATCCACCACAGCCAGTTTTCCAGCACGCGCCTGGCCATCATCCAGGTCGCTGCGACACTGGCCCAGGTCCACAGTGAATCCAGCCAGGGTGATGCGGTGTCAGTGAAGTTCAACATCAGCGGAGCAGTGATTGCGACCAGGGCGATGACGCCGGCGAATATTCCGAGCTGATGTCCCAGCGACCAGCGGATCACCTTGCCATTGCCACTGCCACCGCCGCCTGCCGGCCGCCAGGCCCACCAGCCATAGGCCGCCAGGACAACGTAGGCCACCTGCAGCACGGACTGCAGATAGAGCTTCGCATCCAGGAACACGATGATGTACAGCGCCGTACTGGCCCCGCCAGCGATCCAGCAAGATCGCTTCTGGCCGATAGCCAGCACGACGTAGGCCAGGCCCAGCAACACGGCGAGCAGTTCAAGCGAACTAGACAGACCAAGGCCTGCCTTCAACCCTTCCAGCCATGCGCTCATGTAGTCCCCTAGTAGTTGATCCGCACGGTAATACCCAGTTGCCGGGGATCACCCAGTCGCACATAGAGCCGCTCGGCAAAGTCCGGTGGCTCGTTGCCAAAAAAGAATCCGCGCACTGCATAACGTCGATCCAGTGCGTTGTGCACCCAGGCATGCACTGACCAGCGCGGCGCCTCGTAGCCGAGGCGGAGATTGGCGAGGACATAGGCTCCCTGGCGCTGGTCGTGGCTGGTGTCGTGAAAAAACCCATCCTGTCCGCTCAGGTCCACGCGCGCGGCCCAGCCGGTGGCATGGCGCCAGTCCGCGCTGAGCGAGGCCTTCCAGCCCGGGGCATGCGCCCATTCGCGGCCGTGCAGGCTACGCTCGCCAAATTGATAACTGATATAGCGTGACTGCATCAACGACAGGCTCGACGAGACGGCGAGGGGCGACCATACCTGCCAGCGGGCAGAGGCCTCCAGTCCAAAGGCCTCACCACGGGCAGCATTTTCGGTCAGGTACAGGAAGGTGAGCGGATCCTGCGGGTCGATCTGTACGGAAGTCGCGACCTGCTGGTGCTCGCGGCGCATGAAGAAGCCGCTGATATCGGTACTGATCCCGCGATCGCGCCACTGCGCACGATACCCCCCCTGCAGCGACCACAGGTATTCCGGCCCGAACGCGCGATGCGCCTGCGGCACCGCCGCGCCCAGGTTGAATCCCCCGGCCTTGGTGCCGCGCGACAGCGACAGCCAGGCTGCTGAGTCCGCACTGAAATCGTGACGATAGGAAATCTCGCCACCCCACAAGCGCTCACGCGGCGCGTAGCGCTCAGCCTGGGTGTCGGCGTAGCGCATTCGGCGCTGTTCCCCGCGCACGCCGAGGATAAGTGCGTCGTGCTGGCCCAGGGCCTGCTCCACCTGACCATAAAGCGCAGCGGTATCGGATTGGTAATGGCTATCGAGCAGGCGCAGGAAGCTATCGGCGAGATAGCGACCGTCCTCCGCAAACTGGTTGTCCTCATCGAGTCGCTGCCCATAGGCACCGAGTATCCAGCCGGTGGCGGCACCCGCGGTAGAAGACCAACGCAGGTCCTGGGTCGCTACTTGTCGCGTACGCAGGTTGCGCGAGTAGAAATCGTAGGGGCCTCGTGCCCCCCATGACAGGGCACTGCCCCAGTCACCATCGAAACTGGAATCCATGTCCGAGTCCGACCAGCTGGTGATCGAGCGGAACTCGGTACCGGATTGCTGCTGGTGGCGCAGGTCCAGGACCAGGGCGCGCGATACCTGGCTGTCACGACCGGGCCGGTCGGACAAGGTGACCAGGCTGTTGTCCAGGGCGAAGGCATCGTAGCCATTGCTGAAGTCGAGCACGCTCAGGGAGAGCAGCGCCTGCCAGGGACCGCCGGCACCCAGTGCAAGCTTGGCGCGGAAAGTACGCTCATCGCGACCATTGGTGTCATCACGCCCCAGCGTCGGGTTGCGACGAAAGCCATTGCTGACAGAACGCTGTGCCGCCACGCGCCAGGCACCGGCGGTGAAGCCATCGCCGGCAATCATCCCGGCAGACCACAGGTCGTCGTCACCGGCACTGAACTCAGCGCCTAACTCACGTTCATCGCGAGGATCTCGCGTCTTGACCTTGATCAAGCCGGCAAGTGCGTTAGCGCCGAAACGCGTGCCCTGCGGGCCGCGCAGGACTTCGACTTGCTCGACATCAAACAAGGAGGCCACCATGCCGATGCCGCTGAAGTCCACCTCGTCCACCAGGAAACCCACGGACGGATTCGGGGCACCCTGGTATTGCTCCAGTTCGCCGATGCCGCGCAGCTGGAAGTAGCGCGGACGGGAACTGGCACCGGCCCAGGACAATGAGGGCAGCTGGGGCAACAACTCCTCAAGGTGCTGCACGCCGGCCTGCGCCAGGTCACGGCCGCCGAGGACAGTGGCGCTGCGTGGCAGGGTCGACAGCGCCTGCTGGCGCAGCCCCGCCGTGACCTTGATTTCCTGCAATTCAGGAATGTCTGCGCACCAAGCCGCCGGCGTCCATGGGAGCACCAGCAACAGACACACGCAACGAATATGGATTACCGGACTCAAGGCCTGCTCCCTCCGCCGGTACTAACCGGATCAGGTTCAACGGGTTCGCCAGCTTGCCGATCAGGCAGCGGCGTCTCAGGTCATCCCAGACCACCCCAAGGCGAGGCGGATGGTAGCCACCGGTCCGGGCAGGTGCAACGATTGATTTCGCGCTTGAGCGGCGTCTAATGGGCAGAAAGCAACCGCCCAGGAGTGGCAGTGGAAGACGACTCGGTACTGGTCCGCGACCTGCTGGCAGGCGATGAACGCGCCTTTGCCCGCTTTTTCGAGGGCTATTTCCCCAGGATCTACCGCTTTGCCCTGTCACGGCTGAACCGTGACGAGCAGTCCGCCGCCGAAGTCACCCAGGCCACGCTAACCAAGGTCTTGAGGCACCTGGAGAAGTTTCGCGGGGATTCCAGCCTTTTTACCTGGAGCTGCCAGATCTGCCGCAATGAGATTGCTGACTCGCTGCGCGCGCAGCGCCGTCATGCCAGCCGGGTGGTCCCCATCGATGACCGCCCGGAACTGCGCGAGGCGCTGGAGGCAATCGGGGCCCCGGAATTCACCCAACCGGCCGAGTCACTGAGCCGAGACCAGACCCGCCAGCTGGTGCGGTCAGTACTTGATCGACTCCCTGATCACTACGGCGACGCACTGGAGTGGAAGTATGTCGAGGGCGCCAGCGTGATGGAAATTGGTAGCCGCCTGGGGATCAGCCATGCCGCGGCACAATCGCTGCTGCAACGTGCACGTCCGGCGTTTCGCCTGGCGCTCGAATCCGTGTTTGGCGCAGAAGCCTCGGACTTGCTGGCCGAGCTTGGCACCTGAGGGGAATGGCATTGCCTGAATATCCACAAGACGAGGACCTGGAGCGACTGCTCAATGCTGTTGGGCCCAGGGAATCACCACCGGAGGCCCTGGTAGCGCACGCCCACGCCGAACTGCGGGCTGAATGGCGTGCGGTCGTCCGGGAGCGAAAGCAACGCGGGCGCACGTGGCGTTACGGCATCGCGGCCAGCCTGATGGCTGTCAGCCTGGGCGCCTGGTGGTTGTTGCCGGCGAACCCGCCCTCTACCGCCCTGACCGTCGCCCAGGTCACACGCAGCGTAGGCGACGCGCGCGCAGAGCTCGCCTCAACAGGCATTGGTTTGCACGACGAGAGCCCACTGCCTGCCGGCACCGAGCTGCATACCGGTGCCGGCGGACGGGTGGCCATCGAACTGCCGGGCAGTATTTCAGTACGCCTGGATGAACACTCAAGACTGCAACTGGCTGCGGCCGACCGCCTCGTGCTGTTGGCCGGCGCCATCTATGTGGACGTGCCACCTGAATCTGGCGACTCGGCGCTGCAGATAGAAACGCGCTACGGCACGGTCAACCACCTGGGTACGCAGTACCTCACACGCCTGTTGCCCAACCACGGTCCACTCGAACTCAGTGTCCGTGAAGGCCGTGTACAGATCCAGACGGATGGCGCCAGGACACACGCTGCCAAGGGCGAACGACTGACCCTTCACGCCAATGGCGCCATGCAACGAACGAACCTCCTCGCCGGAGACACCTCCTGGGCCTGGACCGCGGAAGTGGCCCCCGATTTTGCGATTGATGGCGTGGCACTGATGGACTTCCTGAAATGGACCACTCGCGAGACCGGGTTGACCCTGGTCTTTGATTCCTCTGAGGCAGAGCAGGCTGCGCGAGCGACGCTGCTGCGCGGCACGATTTCGGGGCTGAAACCCGAGCTCGCACTACGCGCAGTGATGGCGACGACTGGCCTGGAGGCGACCACGTCCGATGGCGTGATCCACGTTCACAAGAGATAGGCGACACATCCCATGACAAGTTCATTCTGCGCCGCTTCATTGCGGCGCATCGGGCGACGCTACGCCCTGGTTGGCGGCCTGACCGGCCTGTACCTGGTCAGCGGCGTACTGTTGCGGCTGGTGCTGTGGGCCAGTTTTGGCCGCGACGCCGCGGTGCCAACGGATCACATTCCGGCCATCCTGCTCGGCGGCCTGGTCAATGACCTGGTGGTGGCGCTGTACCTGCTGACACCGCTGGCGCTGTACCTGACGCTGGCCAGCGACCGCTGGCATGCGAGTCGCGCCAATCGCTGGCTGCTGACCGCGGGAACCGCGCTGAGCACAGCGCTGCTGTGTTTCCTGGCCGCCTCCGAGTATTTCTTCTTCGAGGAATTCAGCGCCCGCTTCAACATCGTCTCGGTTGACTACCTGGTTTACCCGACCGAGGTCATAGGTGACATCCGCGCGGAATATCCAGTGGGCTGGATACTCGCCGTCTGCGCGATGCTGGCCTTGCTGCTCAGCCCGCTGATCCTGCGCCAGTCCCGCCTGGGTCATGCGACGCCTACCACCCCCGGTTATCGATACCTGGCAATGACCGCCTGGCTGGCCATGGTCGTTGCCGCAGTGGCCTGGTTGCCAACGGATGCCCTGTCATTGTCTGCCAACCGGGTGGGCAATGAGTTGGTGCAGAACGGCATCAGCGGTTTCTTCCGCGCAGCCCGCACCAACGAGATCGACTACCACGCCTACTACAAGACTGCCACGCGCCGCGACAACTGGCGCCAGCTGGTGGCCTTCCTGGGTCGCGAGGGAGGTCAGTTCACGCGCCTGTCCGAGGGTCGCCTCGATCGGCGCTATGCCGGACGCAGCGATGGCCTGGGACGGCAGAACATCGTGGTCATCGTCGAGGAGTCGCTCGGCGCCGAGTTCAGCCAGCAATTCGGTGGCACTGACGACCTCACGCCAAATCTGGACCAGCTCGCCAGGGCAGGACTGTGGTTCGATGAAGCCTATGCCTCGGGCACGCGCACGGTGCGTGGACTGGAGGCCATTACCACGTCGCTGCCACCGATACCGACGGTTTCGGTATTGCGCCGGCCTGGCAACGAAGGCATCGCCAACTGGGGCGCGGTCATGCGTGGGCTCGGTTACCACACCAGCTTCCTTTACGGCGGCTACGGCTATTTTGACAACATGAACTATTTCTACGAAAGCAATGGCTTCGAGGTGCTTGATCGCAATGCGCTCGACCATGAGCCACGCTTCGAAAATATCTGGGGCGTCAGCGACGAGGACCTGTTTGACCTCACCCTCAATCACCTGGACGCACTGTCGCGTTCCGGCCAGCCATTTTTCACCATGGTGATGACGACCTCCAACCACAAGCCCTTCACCTTTCGCGAGGGAATACCCGGCGTGCCTGCCAGGGGCGGCGGTCGCCGTGCGGGCGTGCGCTATGCCGACTACGCCCTCGGCTACTTCATGGAACGCGCTGCCCAGGAGGCGTGGTTCAATGACACGCTCTTCGTGATCGTGGCTGACCATGGGGCACGCGTCTACGGTGCGGCCGAGATCCCGCTAAAGTCCTATGAAATCCCATTGGTCATCTATGCGCCCGGGCGCATCGAACCGCGCCGCATTGCCGAACTGACTGGCCAGATAGACATTGCACCGACGGTATTGGGCTTGCTGGGCATGTCCTATGAGGCGCCATTCTTTGGCCGCGACGTCCTCAACGGTGGGGCCTCGGATCCAGTGGCTTTCTTCAGCCACAACCACGATATCGCCATCCTGGCCCATGACCAGCTCGAGATCCTTGGCCTCGGCGGCGGCGCAAGCTCCTGGCATTACGACCGCAGCGCTGATACCTATGCGCGGAGCAAGATGTCGGAGCCCGTGCAGAATCTGGGCGTCGCCTTTTACCAGACAGCCTACGAGCTGTTTGAACAGCGCTCCTACCGCTAGGCGGCCCGCACTCATGCATGGGAAGCCCTGGACTCGCTACCTCTGGTGGCCGGGCGCAGCCCTGCTTGCGATGCTCGCCATCATCGAGTGCCTTGGGCTCGATCGGCCGCTGGCCCACGCACTCGCCTGGGACGCGGCCTCCGGCACCTGGCCTGCACGCCACGCCTGGTGGACCAGCGACCTGCTGCACCGCGGCGGCAGGAACCTGGTCATCCTGATTGCAGCGGGCGTGCTCGTGGCGCTGGCCTGGAGCCTGCTGGATGCCACTCGCCGCGACTGGCGGCGTCCGCTGTGCTACCTGCTGCTGGCGATCCTGCTCGGCTGGGGCATTCCCTCCCTGGTCAAGGTCAGCAGCAATGTCGATTGCCCCTGGCATCTGGCGGAATTTGGCGGCCACCAACCCTATGTTGCCTTGTTCGCCGATCGTCCTGACGAGTTGCCGCGGGCTGCGTGCTTTCCCGGCGCGCACTCGGCGTCGGGATTCGCATTGCTGGCATTCTTCTTTGCATTGCGCGAACGCTGGCCGGACCGGGCCCGCCTTGCGCTGGGGACAGCGCTGGCACTGGGCGGCTCGTTCGCTATTGCCCAGGAACTTCGTGGCGCGCATTTCCTGTCGCATGACCTGACCAGTGCCCTGCTTGCGTGGAGCGCCTGCGCCTGGCTCTATCTTGGGCCGTTCCGCGCCCGGCTGTGGCCAGTGCCGATGTTGAATTCGCTAGACTAGGGCGTCGCCTTGAATGGCGCATTGCCTGGCGGTTTGATTTTCCTGATGACCGGTCGTGACCCAAGTGCCCTGCGGTGGCTGCTGGCTGCATTGCTTCTAGGGCAGGGTGTCATGCCCGCCCAAGCGGACTTGCCAGATACGGTGGCGGACTACCTGCAGGCGTTGAACGCCCGTGGCTATCACATTGTCTATAGCGACGACCTGGTCCGCCCGGGGATGACCATTGATCCGCCGCCCACAGCGGGTGACGAGATCACCGAGCTGCGCCGCGTCCTCGCCCAACACGGACTTGCGCTGGAGGACATCGGACCTGGCGTCTGGGCCGTCATTGCTTCATCCCTGCCATCGCCTGTCGCTGCCCATTACGACCCAACAGTGCCGGTTCGCCTGGAAGAGATTGTCGTCGCCACCAGTCGCTGGCTGATTGGCGAGCCCACCGCAGCCTCACGCGTATTCCTGTCGCAGGCAGAGCTGGAGATGCTGCCCAAGCTGGCCGATGATCCACTTCGCGCCATGCACCGCCTGCCTGGCGTGGTCAGCAATGGAATCTCTGGACTGGCGCATGTGCGCGGCGGTGAACTCAACGAGACCCGCATCCGCCTCGACGGGGTGACGCTGGTCGAGCCCTTCCACCTGCGCGGCCTGATGAACCCGGTCAGCCTGCTGGATTCACGTCTCATTGATTCGCTGGACATCTACTCGGGTGGTTTCACCGCCGACCACGGCCAGCGAATGAGTGCCTCGGTGGAGGCCACACTGTTACGACCCACGGCCCCGCTTTACCGGGAACTGGGCATCAGCCTGTTCCATACCCAGGGCATGGCCGCCGGCACCGCCGGAAACGACCGGCTCGAGTGGCTGGCCTCACTGAGGCGGAGCAACCTGCACGAAATTGCCGATCTCACCGTCGACGACTACGGCGAGCCTGAGTACCTCGACGGCCTGGTCGGGGTACGCTGGCAATTGGCGCCGTCCACCGCCCTGCGCCTGAATGGACTGCGCTCGGAAGACTCTGCCGAAGTACGAAACCCAGGCGAAAGTGAAGTCGCCAACGTTTCCTATCGCAACAATTACCTGTGGCTGGGCCTCGAGCACGCAAGCCCATCCGGCCTGCACAGCGAGATCATTGGCAGCTACACGGAGTCCATCGGCCAGCGCGAGGGCGCTGTCGCTACAACCACCCGCGCCGGCACGGTCTTCGATCAGCGAACCTTCAGCCTGGCGACGCTGTCGCTGGCACTGCAATGGACCCGCTCTCGCGCCAGTCATCGTGCCGGAGCCGAGATTCGCGACATGCAGGGCCGCTACCGTTACGACAGCACCCTCACGGTACAGCCAGATGACCCCTTTCCCGGCGCGCCAGCCTTCAGTGAAACGCAGAGCGTGAATCTCGCACCGACCGGCCTGTCTGCTGCGGCCTGGTGGTCTAGCCGCTTTCGCCTGGATTCACGCTGGACCGTGGAGACAGGACTGCGCTGGGATCGAGAACAGCTCGCGCCTGTCGGTTCACCGCGGGCGATTGCTCCCAGGCTCAACGCCCTTTATCACTCCGCCGCGGGCCACCGCTGGAAACTGGCCATGGGACGGGTGTACCAGCACGAGGGCATCAACGAGATCGAGGTCGGTGACGGCCAGCGCAGTTTCCAGCGCCCGCAACGGGTGGACTTCGCCATCCTGGGGTTGGAACGCGAACTCAGCCCGGCGACGTCATTACGCATCGAGGCCTACACCAAGGACTACGACGAGCCGCGCGCACGCCATGAAAACCTGTTCGATCCCATCGTGCTGCTGCCGGAGTTGCGTGCCGACCGCACCTTGATCGAGCCGCACAGTTCGTCCGCCTACGGTATCGAGGCCACACTGTTCTTTCGTCCCGAGGGCGAATTACAGGGCTGGCTCAGCCTGGGCCTTGCACGTGCCACGGATCGCATCAATGGTCGCAATGTGTCGCGCAACTGGGAGGCCCGGCACAGCCTCTCCGGTGGGTTGCAATGGCGCAAGGGGCGTTGGCAACTGGCGGCGAACGGCACGCTGCGCGACGGCTTTCCGCGTACGCCCGTGGCACTCGACGATGCGAACTCTGCAGTGGAAATTGGCGCTCGCAACTCGAGTCAGTTTCCACGTTCGGTCAGCCTTGACCTGCGCGCCAGCCGCAGCTGGCGCCTGACTCGGGGCGAACTACTGGCTTTTGTGGAACTATCGAGCTTTTCCAGTGGCCGGGATCCTTGCTGCGTTCGCTACCAGGCGCACCCCGTGCCCGGCGGCACGTTGCAGCTGGATACGGACTACGGGTTCTGGCCACGCCTGATACCCTCGATCGGCGTGCTGTGGAAATACTGATGGTGGGGAATGGTCACATGCAGGATTGGCAGGACATTGCTGCTGTGCAAGATCTGCGCGAGGGCGAGATGACTTCCCTTCAGCTCGGCGATCGCCCGCTGGTGCTGTGCCGAACAGCGGCCGGCTGGTTCGCCCTCGATGACCTGTGTACGCATGCGGAGGCCCGGCTCAGCGAAGGCCAGCTCAAGGGTTGTCGGCTGGTGTGCCCGCTGCATGGCGCTGCATTTGACATACGCAGCGGCGAAGCCCTGGGACCTCCCGCCAGGGAAGCGCTGCGAACCTATCCGGTACGAATCGAGAACGGGAAAATACAGGCCTGCCTGCCACGCTGACTATTGTGCCGGGGACGGATTCCGGGGAAACTTGGCCCAATCTCTATACCGGAGCAACCCACTCATGCATTCGACTAGGTTTTTCCTCGTACTGGCTGCGGCCCTGTTCCTCGGAACCGCGTTCGCTGCCCAACAAGGCGAGAAGTGGGAAATCACTACCAAGATGAGCATGGAAGGCTTTGCCATGCCGGCCTCGACCTCTTCGGTCTGCACTCTGCCTGGCCAGGATGAGGAAAACTTTATCCCCAAGCAGGACGACTGCGACGTATCGCAGGTCAAGAACACGGGCAACAAGACCACCTTCAAGATGGTGTGCACAGGCGATGAGCCCATGACCGGCACGGGTGAATTCGACCGCACAGGTACCGACGCCTACAAGGGCCGGGTCCGCCTGGCCGGCCAGGATGAGGACGGCGAGTCCTACTCCATGGACCTGCAGTTTGCCGGTCGCAAGACCGGCGCCTGCAACTACGTCAGTGGCAAGGCCATGGCCGCCAAGGCCGAGGCCATGGCCGACCAGGCCACAAACAAGGTTTGCGAAGACTCTGCACGCAAGATGGAATACGTACTGTTCTTTGGCGAGCCTGCAGCCGGCATCCCCGCCGACATGGCCGCATGCAAGTCCAAGACGGCGCTACTGTGCGGCCACAGCACCACGGTAATGAACGAAATGCGCCAGCCGGCCAAGTTCCGCGAGTATCACCGCAGCACCGGCGGCAAATGGCGCAAGTCGGCGACGCTGTGCAAGCAGAATCCCCAGGCCACGGCTGATACCGCCTTCCGCAATGCGGTGGCGGCACGCGATTTCCGCTTCGTCGCCGATCACTTCGACCAGTTCGAGGCCGAGGCGCGCAAGTTTGCCGGCGTGCGGTGCACCGGGCGCGACCTGACCTCGATGAGCAAGCTCGACTTCTTCCCGGTCTGCCAGCGGGCACGAAAGTAAGAGTCACAGCCTGACTTGCGGCCCATGCACTGGAATTGGCGGCCACCAGCCCTGCTGGTGGCCGCCGTTGTTTTGGCCTATGCCTCAGCCTGGCCCGGCGCATTCCAGTTCGATGACTTTCGCGTCATCACCGGCGATCCTGACGCACTGAACTTGAGTCAATGGCTGGGCGCGCAGCCTGGCATGCGCTCACTGCTCAAGCTGAGCTTCATCGCCAACCACGCGCTGGGTGGCACACCGCCCATATACCTGCTCACCAACCTGGCGATTCACCTTGGCGCAACGCTGCTGCTGTGGCGCCTGTTGCTGGCGTGGCTGCCGACGCTGCCAGACCACTCCTCACAGGCATCGGCGATAGCGCTGGTTGCCGCGCTGATATTCGCCGTTCACCCGGCACAGACCGAGGCGGTGACTTACCTGTCGGGCCGGTCCATGAGCCTGATGACCCTACTGGGGCTGCTGAGCGTGTACCTGTCGCTGCAGCGGACCTCAACGCCCTGGCGTCGGATACTGGCAGCACTCGCCCTGGTGGGCGCCTTACTGGTGCGCGAGGCCGCGATTGTCGTGCCGTTGCTGACAGCGGTAATGATGCAGAGTCGCGGCGATCGATGGAATGACATTGCCTTTGAGCTGCGCTGGCAATGGCTTGCACTGCTCGGAGCTGCCATGGCCTTCCTCGGGATGCCTGGCTATCGGCAAATGCTGGCGAACGTGCTGCTGGCCGGGGAACCGCTGCAGATCCTCCGCCAGCAGGTGGACGCCCTGTCCTACCTTGCATTCAAGGCGCTTCCTGCCATCGAATTCAGCGTGGCCGCTGATGGCCCTCGATACGCCAGCTCGGTCACGCGCTGGTGGATTCACCTCACGCTGCTGCTGTTGCTGGCAAGCGTGGCCTGGCGACTGCGTCGCCGCGAGCCGGTCATGGCCATCGGTGTGTTGTGGATGGCCGTCGCGCTGTTGCCCTACTACAGCGTCTTGCTCCGCGACGATTGGGTCAGCGTCCGCCACCTTTACCTCGCCATGCCGGGCTTTGCGCTGCTGGTTGGCGCCGTCTTGATGAAGCTGCCGCAGCGGATCATGGCCGTGGTCGCCGCCGCCCTATGCCTGGCCTTGCTGGCGCGCACTGCTGAGCGAAACCTCGACTACAAGAGTGAACTGTCCTTGTGGTCTGACACGGTGCGAAGCTCACCGGCCAGCGCGCGGGCCTGGAACAACCTGGGCTATGCGCAGCAGCAAATCGGCGAACCGGAACTCGCCGTCACCAGCTATCGCCGGGCGCTGGCCATTGACCCCGAGCATGTGCCGGCGACTTTCAACCTGCAGCGGGCGCTGGAGGAAATGCCCTGAGTTGCTGGATCAGATTTCCTGGGGCGTGCCGAATTCTACGGCGCGATGCGGCGGCACCCCATAGTGACGAACTGCAGCCTGGCTGTTGCGCATCATCAGCGCGAACAGGCGCTTACGCCACGGCGACATGCCCGAGGATCGCGTCACCACGACCTCGTGGCGGCCCAGCACATAGCTGGTCACCTCTGGCCGGAAATCCACTCCGAAAGCCCGCGATTCCTCCAGTACGGACGATAGCGGGAAGCTCTCCATGAACCCATGGCTGGCGATGATGCGCTGGATGCCCGCACCCAGCGCGCTGACGGCAATGCGCTCGTCCCGGGTGGCGTAGGGCCGATCCAGTGTGCGGATGCTCACGATCAATACGCTGGCCGCAACGGCACCGTGCAAATCCAGCGTGCGTTGCAATGGCCGCGGAATGCCGTTGGAACGGGAGTCCAGGTAGATGGCACAGCCCGGCGTGCGCACTACCTCCGCCTCGGCCAATCGACGCAGAAAGTCCCGCACCGACGTGTCTCGACGTGTGAGCCGCTCCAACAGCAGTGCCCGACCGTCGCGCCAGGTCAACATGCCTGTCATGAGCACGGCGGCCATGGCCAATGGCACCCATCCGCCGCTGGGAATGCGCAGCGAATTAGCCGCAACAAACATCAGGTCAATCGGCAGGATGAATGACAGCGCGGCCAGTGCCAGCCAGCCAGTCGCGGAACCATTCGACTGCACCAGCAGCGCGACAAGCAATAGGCTGTCAATGGCCATGGCTGCAGAAATAGCTATCCCATAGGCCCCGGCCAGTGCCTCGGAGGAGCCAAACGCCAGCACCAGCACCAGCGTGGCGATCAGCATCAACCAGTTCGCGGCCGGCACATAGATTTGCCCTGCCTCCTGGGCCGAGGAATGCAGCACGCGAAAACGTGGCAGGAACCCAAAGAGCATGGCCTGGCGGGCCAGGGAGAAAACGCCGGAGATTACTGCTTGCGAAGCCACCACCGTTGCGACGGTCGCCAGCAACACCAGCCAGGGCAACGCCCAGCCCGGCGACATCAGATAGAAGGGGCTCTCAATCGCGGCGGGATCCGCCAGCACGCGTGCGCCTTGACCCAGGTAGTTCAGCATCAGTGCAGGCATGGCAATTCCGTACCAGCCGATGCGAATAGCGCGAGGGCCGAAATGCCCCATGTCGGCATACAGCGCCTCGCCACCGGTCACCGCCAGGAATACCGCCGACATCACCAGCACCGACATGCCCTGGTGGTGCGCGATGAACTCAATCGCGTGACTGGGATTGATGGCCGCCAGGACCTCTGGGCGTTCAACGATCCAGGACAAGCCAAGCGCGGCCAGGACCAGGAACCACAGCAAGGTGATGGGCCCGAATAACCGGCCCATCGAACCCGTGCCGCGTGACTGTGCGGCAAACAGGCCGACCAGGATGATGATGACAATCGGCAGTACCGCACGCTGAAAGCCGGGATTAGCCAGCGCCAGGCCCTCTACTGCGGACAACACCGAGATGGCAGGCGTTATCGCGCCGTCGGCGAAGAACAGCGCGGTTCCGGCCAGTGCCAGCACGACGACAACCTGGCGCGGCATGCGGCTGCGCCCCGAAAGCACCAACGCCATCAGCGCCAGCACGCCGCCTTCGCCGCGATTGTCGGCGCGCAGCATCAGCGCAACGTACTTGATGGCGATAATGATGATCAGTGCCCAGAGGATCAGCGACAACAACCCCAGCACGTTGGCGGGTGTCACCGGCAGGCCACCGGCAAGGTGGAAGCAAACCTTGAAGGCATACAGCGGACTGGTGCCAATGTCACCGAAGACGACACCCATTGCGGCCAGCGTGAGGGCCGCAGTCGAAGTGCGGGAATGGTCAATCATGGATTGCCTGTGTTGGCCGGCTGGCCAGGCGGGCATTCTACTAGAGGCCGGGCCTGTTGATCAGTGGGCCGGCGGCTGTGCGAGTGAACCGCGGCTGATGACCCGGTCGCTGGGCAGAATGATCCTCGGATCGTGACCGGGCTGCAGCTTGAGGCGCTCAAACAAGGCATCCAGGTCGGCGCCCAGCACGGCCTGGAACAACTCCTCGTAGTGCTCGATGACGAAGTAGGTCTGCTGGAAGGCATCGATCAGGTAGTTGGTGGACAGCACGCGTTCAAGATTAAAGGCGACGCGATTCGGCACGGGGCTCTCCAGGCAGTAACGCGTTTCACCCGCTGAGGACAGCATGCCCGCGCCGTAGGCGCGCAATCCCGCCGGGGTTTGCATCAAGCCAAATTCCACCATGTACCAGTACAGGCGGGCGAAGACCCGGTAGGCATCGTGCCGGGCAGCCACCGGACCGAGTTGGCCGTAGGCCTGAACGAAGTCGGCGAAGGCCGGCTGCGCCAGCAAGGGCACATGTCCGAAGAAATCATGGAACAGGTCAGGCTCGACCAGGTAGTCCAGCTCGTCGCGTCGGCGTATCCACACCGTGACCGGAAAATGACGCGCCGCCAGGTGCGCAAAGAACTCACGCTCGGGAATGAGGCCGGGCACGGCAACAATTTCCCAGCCGGTACGCTTGCGCAGCGCCTCGCTCGCTACCTCAAATCGCGGTATAGCCTCAGGCCCGGCACCAACCAGATCCACGCCGGCGATGAATTCCGGCGTGGCGTGGGTCTGCAGCAGCTTGATCTGGCGCTGCCACAACTCGCGCCAGACGGACTGGTCCTCCGCCGTGTAATTCTGGTACTGCTGCGAGACGGTGTAGTCCTCCGCAGCATCGGCATAGTCGCCGCGCAGCTTCACTTCGCCGGAAGTCGGTGCAAAAGGAAGTTCCATGACCGGCAAACCCCGCAAGCAGAACCGCTTCATGATAACTGCTGGTATTTGGCTTTCTTAGCTCTTATTTGTAGTAATCGAGCATCTTGTGGCATTATCACACCGCTTTTGTTGACTTTATTGGTGTTTATCACTCCCAATGGCCAATCTCGACAAGACCGACGCCAGGATCCTCGTAGCCTTGCAGCGCGATGGCCGCCTGAGCCACGTGGAGCTGGCCGAACAGGTGGGACTTTCGCCCAGCCCCTGCACGCGCCGAGTCCGTCGCCTGGAGCAGGACGGAGTCATCCGCGGCTACAGCGCCATCGTTGATCCCCGCAAGGTCGGCCAACAGGTCACCGCTTTCGTGCAGATCAAGCTGGAACGCCATACCGACGACGTGGTCGAGGAATTTCGCCGGACCCTGGAGTTACGCCCTGAGGTGGTGGCCGCGCACGCCATGACCGGCGAGATGGATTTCCTCATCCAGGTCGTGGTGCCCGACCTCGATGCCCTGGGCGCGTTTACCCTGCACCGACTGCTGAAGATCCCGGGCGTGCGCGACGTGCGCTCGAGCCTGGTGCTGGAAACGCTGAAGGAAGATGCCCCCATTGCCTTGCATGGTGCGCCGGCATGAGGCTGGCTGAATTACGACCGCGCCTGGATACCCGAAACCTGCGCGGAGACTTGTTTGGCGGCGTCACTGCCGCGATTGTTGCCCTGCCCCTGGCCCTGGCATTTGGTGTCGCCTCCGGCGCGGGCCCGGTTGCAGGACTGTACGGCGCAATCTTCGCTGGTTTTTTTGCCGCCCTTCTTGGCGGTACGCCCGCCCAGGTGACGGGGCCGACGGGACCCATGACGGTGGTTGCCGCCGCGATCTTCACTGCCCATGCCGGCAATCCAGCAATCGCCTTCACCATCATCATGCTGTCCGGACTGCTGCAACTGCTTTTTGGCTGGCTTCGTTTCGGGCGCTATATCAACCTGGTGCCGTATCCGGTGATCTCCGGTTTCCTGAGCGGCATTGGCGTCATCATCATTGTCATGCAGCTGGATCCATTGCTGGGGCATCCCGCCCAGGCCACGGTGGGCAATGCGCTTTCTGTCTTGCCGGCAGGCCTGGCCCAGCCCATCTGGCACGCCGTGCTGGCGGGCGCGCTGGCGCTGGGCGCCTGTCTGTTCCTGCCACGGCGCATTACCGAGGTCGTGCCCGCCACGCTGATTGCACTGGTGCTGGGTACTGCAGCCGTCGCCGTATGGTGGCCTGAGGCGCCCTTGCTGGGCACGATTCCCAGTGCGCTGCCCAGCTTCCAGCTACCGGTACTGAACCTGCAACTCCTCAATGAGACCCTGCCACCGGCCCTGGTGCTGGCGGGGCTTGGTTCGATCGACAGCCTGTTGACGTCCCTGGTGGCAGATAACGCCACGCGTACCTTTCACGATTCTGATCGCGAATTGGTCGGCCAGGGCATCGGAAATTTCATGGCCGGGCTGGCAGGCGGCATCCCGAGCGCGGGCGCGACTATCCGTACCCTGGTCAATATTCGTTCGGGCGGGCGGACTTCAATCTCGGGCATGACCCATGCTGTCGTGCTGCTGGGTATTGCCCTCGGCCTGGGCCCGCTGGCTGCGCACATTCCCCACGCGGTACTTGCTGGAATCCTGATCAAGGTGGGCATCGACGTCATTGATTGGCCCTACCTTCGTCGCTCGCCGCGCATGCCGATTTCCGCGACAGCCTGCATGATGACCGTACTGGCACTGACGGTTTTCGTCGACGTCATTACAGCCGTTGCTGTCGGTACGGTCATGGCGAGCCTGATCCTGGTCAGTGAACTGGCTGAGCTGCAGGATCATTCGATCCGCGCCATCGACAGCCATGAAGGCGGCAGCGACATCCTCTCACCTCAGGACAAGCAACGGTTTCTCGCACTCAAGGGCAGGGCGCTGTTGCTGCACCTGTCCGGTCCGATGAGTTTTGGTGCCGCCACGACCATGACGCGTCGGGTAGCCATGGCGGCGGAAGCTCCCGTGTTGCTGCTCGACCTGCAGGACGTTACGATTTTGGATGTCAGTGCTGCGCTGGCGCTTGAGGCGCTCCTGCAGCGTGCCAGCGCCCGCGGCCAGCAGGTATTGGCCTGCGGCCTGCGGCCTGCTGTCGAGGAGGTATTTGACAGGGTGGGGGCTGGACAATTTGTCCCGGCTGAACGCAGGTTCCGCGGTCGCACCGAGGCACTCCTCGCCATTGAAACCTTGCTGGGACAGGACCTGCCGACAGCCAATGGGAACTCCTGAGCGCCGCCCGCAGTCCATCAGGCCTGGGTTAGAATGCCCCGGCCGCTATCCCAGTGCCGCGGCCTGATCAGTTACCAACGTTGGAGATTCCTGATGAAGAACTTACTGATGGCCACGGCCATTGTCCTGCTCGCCGCCGGCACGGCGCAGGCGAACTGCATTTATCCGCGCGGACCCGAGAGCATCCCGGATGGCAACACCGCCACCATGGATGAAATGGTCGCAGCGCAGGCAGCGGTCAAGCAGTTCAATGACGACGTGAATGCCTATAACGCCTGCCTGGACCTGGAAATGCAGTCGCTGGCGGCCAGCGGCAATTACGATGCCGCCCGCCTCGAGGAACTGCAGATGATGCAGGCCAAGAAGAACAATTCGGCCGTGGACGCGGTCCAGGCCGTGGCTGATCGCTTTAACGAGCAGATTCGCGTTTTCAAGGAACGCAACAAGAAGAAGTAAGCAGGTCAGGATGCTGACCCCGGCCGAGGCAGAGGCGGCCATTGCCGCAAACCTCGGGCAGCCCCCGGTTGAGGTTCTGCCGCTGTCGCAGTGTGCCGGACGCATACTGCGACAGCCCGTTCACGCCGAGCGTGATGCGCCACCGTTTGACCGCGTAGCCATGGACGGCATTGCGCTAAGCCACGCCAGCTGGCGCGCCGGCCGGCGCGAATTCCAGGTGACCGGTGAGCAACGGGCTGGCCAACCCCCACTGTCACTTGCACAGGCCGACCAGTGCCTGGAGGTCATGACCGGTGCCGTCCTGCCGCTGGGTGCCGACCTGGTCATACCCATTGAGCATGTGGAACTTGACGGCAACTGCGCGCGATTGCGCGATGACATCCCGCGGCAACAATGGGAGCACGTCCATCGCCAGGCCGCGGATGCGCGGGCGGGCGATCTATTGCTGGCACCCGGCGCCACCTTGCGCGGACCCGAGGTCGCGATTGCCGCCTCGGCCGGACTCGCCGCAGTTTCGGTCAGCCGACGCTGGCGCATTGCCGTCATCTCCACCGGTGATGAGCTGGTCGAACCCGGCGCTGCCATCCTCTCGCACCAGGTGCGCCGCTCCAATTCCCACGCCATTGAGGCGGCACTTCATCTTGCCGGCATCAACTCGACGAACAGATTCGCGCTGGCGGATGACTTTGGCCAGCTGCAGGCGGGCCTGGCCACGGCACTGCAGTCACACGATGCGCTGGTCATCAGCGGCGGAGTCTCGGCGGGGCGCCGGGACTACGTGCCTGCGGCGCTGGAATCTCTGGGCGTAAGCCAGGTCTTTCACAAGGTGGCGCAGCGACCCGGCAAGCCCCTGTGGTTTGGCATGAGCGCGACGGGTCGCGCCGTGTTCGCGCTGCCCGGCAATCCGGTATCGGTGCTGGTCTGCCTGGTGCGCTATGTCATTCCGGCCGTGATGCGCGCGGAAGGTTCCACGGGTAGCGGTCGGGAACAGGTGTCGCTCGCTGAAGCCATTGAGGTCGCAGTGCCGCTGAGCTACTTCGTTCCGGTGTCGCTGGAGTACGATGAGTCCGGCATCGGCCGGGCCCGGCCCCGGCCGACCCAGGGTTCAGGTGACTTCAACGCCCTGGCCGGCACCGCCGGCTTCGTGGAATTGTCACCCGGTCCGGGTCGGGTGGCCGCCGGGACCGCTGTCCCTTTGTATCGCTGGTAACCCATGGACATGACTCACCAGAATGTTGTCGCGCTGGCCGCGCCAAGGTCCATCAGGGACAGCCTGGGTCGGCCACTGTCGGACCTGCGCATCTCGGTCATGGATCGCTGCAACTTCCGCTGCCCCTATTGCATGCCGCGCGAGACCTTTGATGAGCGCTACCGTTTCCTGTCGAGCAACGAGCGACTGAGCTTTACAGAAATTGCCCGACTCGCCCGGCTATTCGTCGGGCACGGCGTGCGCAAGCTGCGCCTGACCGGCGGCGAGCCCCTGTTGCGGCCGAACCTGGTCGAGTTGGTGGCCGAACTGTCCGCCATCGAGGGAGTGGATGACCTTGCGCTCACCACCAACGGCGTCCTGCTGCGCCAGCATGCCAGTGCGCTGGCGGCCCACGGTCTGCGGCGGGTCACCGTGAGCCTGGATACCCTGGACCCGGCGACCTTTCGCAGGATGAGCGGCGGGTTTGATGGCCTGGAGCGCGTGCTGGATGGCATTGATGCAGCACGCGAAGCGGGCCTGGCGCCCATCAAGGTCAATGCCGTGATCCAGCGCGGCGTCAATGATGACCAGGTGCTGGCACTGGCCCGGCACTTTCGCGGCACCGGCGTCGTCCTGCGCTTTATCGAATACATGGATGTGGGCACGCGCAACGACTGGACACCGGAGCAAGTCGTGCCATCACGGGTATTGCAGCAGCAAATCAACAATCTCTACCCCTTGCAGCCCCAGCAGGCGGGCGTGCCCGGTGAAGTCGCCGAGCGTCATACCTACCAGGACGGTGCCGGCGAGGTCGGATTCATCTCTTCGGTGTCGCAGCCTTTTTGCGGCGACTGTTCCCGCGCGCGCTTATCCTCGGAGGGTGTCTTCTATACCTGCCTGTTCGCGACCCAAGGCCTCGACCTGCGGGCGCCATTGCGTGAAGGCGCCAGCGACGAGGCTTTGCGCCAGCGCATTGCCGGCAGCTGGCAGGCGCGCCAGGACCGTTACAGTGAATTGCGCAATCCCACCCCGCGCGAACTGCCACTGAAGCGCATAGAAATGAATTACATCGGCGGATGAGCAAGCTCAGTCATATCGGCGAGGACAGCCAGCCTGCGATGGTGGACATCAGCAGCAAGGCGCCGACCGCCCGACGCGCTATTGCCCAGGCCGTGGTCCGATTGCCCGCTGCGGTGGCAGCTTCCCTGCGTGAGACCGGTTTCAACACGACCAAGGGGCCGGTGTTCGCCACAGCGATCATCGCCGGCACGCAGGCCGCCAAGCGCACGCATGAACTGATCCCATTCTGTCATCCGCTGGGCATCGAGCACTGTGACATCAAGGTGGAGCTGACGCCGGGCGACGAAGTCGCGATCCGTTGCAGCGTTGCCGTACATCACCGCACCGGCGTCGAGATGGAAGCGCTGACTGGCGCGTCCGTCGCCGCACTGACCGTCTACGACATGTGCAAGGCGCTTTCACATGACATCGTGATCGGCGAAATCCGCCTGCTCAGCAAGATCGGCGGCAAGTCCGACCGCCTGGAAGACCCTGCGGCATGAGCAAGCTCCTCGGCTTGCTGCTGGCAGGGGGCGAATCCCGACGCATGGGTCGCGACAAGGCCGCGCTGGATTACGACGGCCAGCCGCAGCTGCTGCGCGCATTCAAGCTGTTGCAATTACTGGTGGACCGGGTGTTTGTTTCCCTGCGCGCAGAACAGCAAGCCGAATCGCTGCGCTCCACGCTGCCGCAGATCCATGATCACCCGGGATTGTCTGGTCCCCTCGCGGGAATCGTCGCGGCACAGTGCGCGCATCCCGAGGTTGCATGGCTGGTCGTCGCCTGCGACCTGCCCAATCTTGATCAGGCGACGCTCGCCAACCTGATTCGCCAGCGCTACAGCAACAAGCTGGCAACCGCCTACGCCAGTGAGCACGATGGCCTGCCCGAACCGCTGTGTGCCATTTACGAACCCACGAGCGCAGCGGCCCTGCAGGCGTTCATTGCCAGCGGCGGGCATTGCCCACGCAAGTTCCTCCGGTCCCACGATTGCCAGCTGCTGGCCCTGCCCCGTGCCGGGACACTCGACAACATCAACACGCCACAGGAGTTGGCGCGGGAACTCGGTCGCGTGGCTGCGTCGCGGCGACAGTCATGATCCACGTCCGCCTGCAGTACTTTGCATCGCTGCGTGAACAGGCGCGATGCAGCGAGGCAATCCACCAGACAGCCGCCGCAGATGCCGCTGCGCTGTACGAGGAACTCGCCCGCCACCACGGCTTCAGCCTCCTTCGAGAACAGCTGCGGGTAGCCATCAACGGCGAGTTCGCCAGCTGGGATCGCTTGCTCGCCGACAATGACGTGGTGGTGTTCCTGCCGCCGGTAGCCGGTGGATGAATTCGTTTCGCCTCAGCACCCAGGCGATCGAGGCTCCCACTGAAGTTGCGGCACTGGCAGACCCGGCTCTTGGCGCCTGTGCCACGTTTGAGGGCTGGGTGCGTAACCAGAATGAGGGGCGTGTGGTATCGCGGCTGGACTACGAGGCCTTCGAATCCCTGGCCTGTGCCGAGGGGCAGCGGATCCTGCAGGAGGCCTGCCTGCGTTTCGATATAACGGCGGTACGCTGCGTACACCGGGTCGGTGAATTGCCGGTGGGTGAACTGGCGGTGTGGGTTGGGGCGGCCAGTCCCCATCGTGCCGAGGCGTTTGCTGCCTGTCGCTACATCATTGATGAGGTCAAGCATCGCCTGCCCATCTGGAAGAAGGAGCACTACCTTGATGGCGACGCCCACTGGGTGAACTGCGAGCAGTGTGCGACGGCACCGAGTGCCCATGCGCAGTTCAGTTACCTCAGGCAGGAATCCCTGCCGGAAGTGGGGCCGGAGGGCCAGCAGCGCCTGGCGACCGCTTCTGTGCTGGTCATTGGTGCCGGGGGACTCGGTTGCCCGGTACTGAGCATCCTCGCTGGCGCGGGTGTCGGTCACCTGCACATCGTCGATGGCGACACGGTGGAAGCCTCGAACCTGCATCGCCAGCCGCTGTACACGATGGCCGATGTCGGCAGGCCCAAGGCAGTCTGCGCTGCACAACGCCTGGCAGCCTACAACCCCGGAATCAAGATCAGCGCACATACGCTGCGATTCACCGCCGACAACGCGGCTTCGTTGCTGCAGCAAGCCGACCTCGTCATCGACTGTGGCGACAACTTCGCCACCCAGTTCCTGGTCAACGACGCAGCCATGCTGGCCGGCAAGCCCGCCATACTGGCCAGCGTTCACCAGTACGAGGGCCAGCTACAAGTGGTGAGGGCCGACCGTCAGGGCGCCTGCCTGCGCTGCCTGTGGCCGGAGGGGATGCGTGACGGCGTGGTCGGCAGTTGTTCGGACAATGGCGTGCTTGGCGCAGTGCCCGCCACGCTCGGCGCGATGCAGGCCATGGAAGCATTGAAGATCCTGCTGGACCTGCCCGGCCAGATGCAGGACGAGGTCTTGCTCCTTGACCTGCTGAGCCAGCAACAGCAACGCCTGAAGATTTCTCGTCCGCCAGCCTGTACAGGAAGGGCCTGCGCAACCATCAATGCAATCGAAGTATCAACCGAGGATTCGAAAGTGGAACTACATCTATCCCTGAAACAGGCGATTGCGCAGGGCTACAGCCTGGTTGATATCCGGGAACCCTATGAAGTCAGCACCCAGCCAATGCTGACCCCTGACGTCCTGTTCATTCCCACCGCACAGTTGCTGGCTGATGATTCGCCACTGACCCCGGGTCGGAAGTACCTGCTGATCTGTGCGCACGGAGTTCGCAGCCTGATGGCGACCGAGCAACTGCGCCAGCAGGGCCGTCGCGACGTGTGGTCGCTCTCCGGTGGCCTCGCTCAGAACACGAACTGATCGGCAGGCAGGTCCATCAGCGTCTCGGCACCCGCGCCGAGCGCATCGAGGTGTGCACTGGCACGCGGCAGCAAGCGAGCATAGTAGAAACGCGCGGTGGCCAGCTTGGCTTCATAGAACGCCTTCTCCGCCGTGCCCTGATTGAGCTTGGCGTAGGCCACCGCCGCAATCTTGGCCCAGCACCAGGCCAGGCACAGGTAGCCTGTCAGCTGCAGGTAGTCTGTTGCCGCTGCGCCCATTTCATCCGGATTGCGTGAGGCGCGCAGCGCCACGCGCTCGGTGGCTTCGCTCCACTCCTTGAGCAGCCCAGTCAGGCGGGGAATAAAATCCGCCAGCTCTTCATACTTGGCATGCCTTTCACAGAAATTGCCGATCAGGCTGCCAAGCAGGCGTGCCAGTTCACCGCCACTGCCGAGCACCTTGCGTCCCAGCAGGTCGAGACCCTGAATACCGTTGGTGCCCTCGTAGATGGCAGCGATTCGAGCATCACGGAATACCTGCTCGACGCCAGTCTCGCGGATATAGCCATGCCCGCCGTGAACCTGTACGGCCAGGCTGGTGCATTCCAGCGACATATCAGTGATGAATCCCTTCACCACCGGCGTCAGGATCGCCAGCAACTGGCTGCCGCGCTCGCGCTCAGCCTTGTCCGGGTGATGCAGGGCCTTGTCCATCTGCATGCCTGACAGGTAAGTCAGAACGCGTCCGCCTTCTATCAGCGCCTTCTGTGTCAGCAGCATGCGCCTGACATCGGGATGGCCAATGATGGTGTCAGCGCCACCATGACCACCGGTGGCAGTGCGTCCCTGCACACGCTCGCGGGCATAGGCCAAGGCAGCCTGCCAGGCACGTTCGCACTGCGCCAGGCCCTGCAGGCCCACCCACAGGCGAGCGTGATTCATCATGGTGAACATGCACTTCAGCCCGCCATTGGGCTCACCCACCAGCCAGCCACGTGAGTAGTCGAACTGCATGACGCAGGTCGCTGAGCCATGGATGCCCATCTTGTGTTCCAGGCCAGTGCAACTGACACCATTGGCCGCGCCCGGCATGCCGTCCGGCTCCGGCAGGAACTTCGGCACCAGGAACAGGCTGATGCCGCGTGACCCTTCCGGCGCGTCCGGCAACTTGGCCAGCACCAGGTGGACGATGTTCTCGGTCAGGTCATGGTCGCCACTGGTGATGAAGATCTTGGTGCCAGTGATCCGGTAGCCGCCCTCCTGGTCGGGTTCCGCCCGGCTGCGCATCGCTCCCAGGTCGGTACCGGCGTGGGATTCGGTCAGGCACATGGTGCCGCTCCACACGCCCTTGACCAGCCTGGGCAGGTAGAGCTGCCGCAGCTCCTCGCTGGCATGCTTGTCCACGCAGATGATCGCGCTGTCGGTCAGGCCGCTATAGAGCTTCCATGACATGTTGGCGGCCACCAGCATTTCGCCGATTGGGCCGCCGAAACTCTCCGGCAATCCCTGGCCGCCAAATTCTTCCGCGCCACACAGGGCTGCCCAGCCATCCTCAACATACTGGCGGTAAGCCTCGGCAAATCCTGGCGGCGCGATGACCCGGCCATCGTCTTCACGCCGCACACCAACGACATCACCCGCCTCATTGGTGGGTGCGACGACGTCCTCGGAAAAACGGGCACACTCGTCGAAAATGCTGTCCATCAACTCGGCGTTGATGTCCTCGCGCCCAAGCTCACGGTAGTGGTCCGCGGCTTGCAGGACCTCGTGGATGACAAAACGGATTTCGCGCAGCGGAGCTTTATATGCGTGCATTCATGGGCCTCTTCCGGAATCAGTACCTGATCAATCCAGCATAACCGCGCAGGGTCATGGCTTCACTCGGGCGCGGGCAGTCGAATTACCAGCAAATCGCTGGACACACGATCCAGCAGGCGTTCTGCCGTACCGCCGATCAGCTTCTCATAAGCGCGACTGCGCGCGATGGCGCCCGTGACCAGCACGTCCACGGGTGATTCAGCACAGTAGGCTGGCAGCCTTTCCAGGGCCGCGCCCTCCAGCAATTGCAGCGTGGCTTTGCTGCCAGAACCTGCCAGTAGCAAATTCATCGCGACCTCGGCCGACTCCCGCGGATTAACCACGTTCCGGCCCGTAGCCGCACCAAAGCCCACCGGCCCGGATCCGTCCGCAGTCGGATAAACGTGTACGGCCTCGGCCTTTCCCTTCAGTGCCGTGGCAAAAACGTCCGCCGCCGCCAGGATGCGGCGATCAAGCTCGGAGTCCGGATCGCCCGGATGGCCCGGATCGAGGGCGGCGCTGATCCTTGGCGACTCAGCCCACGGTGAGGGCTTCACCAGCAAAATGGGAGCGGTACTTCCCTTGATCAGGTGCCAATCCGTACTGGTGAAAAGCCCGCGCCGCAGGGGCGCGTGCCAATGGGTATCCTTGACCACCAGGTCGGGCGGATCCAGGGAAATCTCTCGCAGCAGTCCAGCGTACAGGGGTGAATCCCACGAGGCATCGCACTCGACCGACAGGCCGCTCTCGCGCAAGGGCCTCGCCAGGCCCTCCAGCCACTTCAGCTTGTCCTTCAGGAAACGAACCCGCGCGGCCGACAGCGCCTCCGGGCTCAAAATGAGGCGAGCGACCAGCGACGGATCATGATCGCAGACAAACAGCTTGAGACTCGCCTGTGCCTGCCGCGCCAGCGCTGCAGACTTCTCCAGCGCAGGATGCGTCGCGGCGCTCGGATCAAGGATGACGGTGATGCGTGAAATGGCGTTCATCGTCCAAGCATAGCGCTACGGATTCGCGGCTGCATCGGCAGCTTCGACGGAAAGCGCGTATGCCCCCTGTCCGGTGCCTCCCTAGAATGCGCTAGAATTTCCTGCAGCCGGTAGGGTTGACCCGTGCCGGTCGTTTTTTTGTTTCTGACGTACTGGCTGGGGATGGCGCATGCAGCTGATCGAGACCTACAACGACAAGGTAGTGCGGCAGTTCGCCATCATGACCGTGGCCTGGGGCATCGTCGGCATGCTGGTGGGCGTGATTATCGCCGCGCAGCTGATGTGGCCGGCCCTGAATTTCGACATCGCATGGCTCTCCTATGGGCGCCTGCGTCCGCTGCATACCAATGCCGTCGTCTTCGCCTTCGGTGGCTCGGCGCTGTTCACCGCCTCCTACTACGTCGTGCAGCGAACCTGTCACGTCCGCCTGTTCGCAGACAAGCTGGCCGCCTTCACCTTCTGGGGCTGGCAGGCCATCATCGTCGCGGCTGCCATTACCCTGCCGATGGGCTGGACCAGCTCCAAGGAGTACGCCGAGCTGGAGTGGCCCATCGACCTGGCCATCGCCATCGTCTGGGTCGCCTACGCCGTGGTCTTTTTCGGCACGCTGGCCAAGCGGCGCATCGCCCACATCTACGTGGCCAACTGGTTCTTTGCCGCCTACATCATTACGGTCGCCGTGCTGCACATCATCAACAGTGCCGCCGTGCCGGTGAGCCTGGGCAAGTCCTACTCTGCCTACGCCGGCACCATCGATGCGATGGTGCAATGGTGGTACGGCCACAACGCGGTGGGGTTCTTCCTGACCGCCGGCTTCCTCGGCATCATGTACTACTTCATCCCGAAGCAAGCCGGCCGGCCCGTCTATTCCTATCGCCTGTCAGTGGTTCATTTCTGGACGCTGGTGGCCATCTACATGTGGGCCGGTCCGCATCACCTGCACTACACCACCCTGCCGGACTGGGCGCAGACGCTAGGCATGGTCTTCTCCATCATGCTGCTGGCACCGTCCTGGGGCGGCATGATCAACGGCATCATGACCCTGTCCGGTGCCTGGCATAAGTTGCGCACCGACCCGATCCTCAAGTTCATGGTGGTATCGCTGTCCTTCTATGGCATGTCGACCTTCGAGGGTCCGATGATGTCCATCAAGACGGTCAACGCCCTGTCCCACTACACCGACTGGACCATCGGCCACGTACACAGCGGCGCGCTCGGCTGGGTCGCCATGATTTCTGTCGGCTGCATCTACGCACTGATTCCCAGGCTCTATGGCCGTGATGCCATGTACAGCACCAAGGCCATTGACCTGCACTTCTGGACCACGACCATCGGCATCGTGATGTACGTAGCCGCTATGTGGATTGCTGGCGTGATGCAGGGCCTGATGTGGCGCGCCACCAATGCCGACGGCACGCTGACCTACACCTTTGTTGAATCCCTGCAGGCCACCTACCCCTACTACTTCGTGCGCCTGCTGGGTGGACTGCTGGTGCTGGGCGGCATGTTCGTCATGGCCTGGAACGTCTGGAAGACAATTTCCACTGGCAGCAAGCGCCAGGACGTCGCGGTGCCGGCATGAAACACGAAACCATCGAGAAGAGAGTCGGGTTACTCGGCGTGCTGACGGCCGTGGCCATCAGCTTTGGCGGACTGGCTGAAATCGTCCCGCTTTACTTCATCGGCCAGATGACAGAGCCCGCCCCGGGCATCGCGCCCTATCCAGCGCTGCAACTGGAAGGACGCGACATCTACATCCGCGAAGGCTGCTCGGTGTGCCATTCGCAGATGATTCGACCGCTGCGCGCCGAGACTGAACGCTACGGCCACTATTCGCTGGCGGGTGAATCCGTCTATGACCACCCCTTCCTGTTTGGCTCCAAGCGTACCGGCCCCGACCTGGCGCGGGTCGGGGGACGCTATTCCGACCAGTGGCACCGCGTCCACCTGATCAATCCACGTGACGTCGTGCCCGAATCGAACATGCCCGGCTATCCCTGGCTGGAAAAGAACCTGGTGGACGCAGCGCTGACGCCGAAAAAGCTGCAGGCACTGCGCTGGCTGGGCGTTCCTTACACTGACGAGGACATGGCCCAGGCCACGGAGGCGGTCGAGGGCAAGACTGAGATGGAAGCCCTGGTGGCCTACCTGCAAGGGCTGGGCATCGCGGCGAGAGAGTGGAAGTAATGCCCGACGTCAACACACTGCGTGGCCTCGGTACCTTAGTGGCACTGCTGGCCTTTGTTGCCCTGGTGGGCTGGGCCTGGAGCAGTCAGCGCAAGTCGACTTTTGATCGGGCGGCACGCATGCCACTGGACGACGACGCGGACCTTGGGGGCAAGTGACATGAGCAGCGGCTGGAGCCTTTTTGTCATTGCGCTGGTGGTCATCAACATCGCCGGATCACTGTGGCTGTTGTGGACCACCTCACGCAAGTCCCCTGACGACGCCAGTGCAGCGCCGGGCACCACCGGCCATGTCTGGGATGGCGACCTGGAAGAACTCAACAGCCCACTGCCGCGTTGGTGGCTATGGCTGTTCTATGGCACGGTGGTCTTCAGCCTGGTTTATCTGGTGTTCTACCCCGGCATGGGCCACTGGCAAGGCACGCTGGGCTGGTCGCAGGAGGGCCAGTGGCGTGAGGAAGTCGCAGAAGTCGAACTGGCTTCAGCGCCGCTGTTCCAGCGCTTCGAGGGCCTCGAATTCGCTCAACTCGTCGCTGATGAAGATGCGATGCAAGTTGCCAGCAATCTCTTTGCGAATCACTGCTCGACCTGTCACGGCGCCGACGCGCGTGGCGCCAAGGGATTTCCAAACCTCACCGACAACGATTGGCAGTACGGCAGCGACACCGAGTCGATCTTTGCCACGATTGCCTACGGCAGGCAGGGGGCGATGCCGCCCTGGGGTGAAGTCCTGGGGCGCGATGGTGTCGAGGAGACCATAGCCTATGTACTTAGCCTGTCGGGCAAGCAAGCGCCTGCCGCGATGGCAGCGGCCGGCAAGCCGAAGTTCGAGATGTTCTGCTCGGCTTGCCATGGCATGGATGGACACGGCAGCACGGCGGTTGGCGGCCCCAACCTGGCGGATGACATCTGGGTGTATGGCAATAGCCTCGAAACCCTGCGCGAGACAATTTCACAAGGCCGCAACAACGCCATGCCTGCGCACCTTGGGCTGATGGGCGAGAACCGCGTGCGCCTGCTGACCGCCTACGTCACGCAACTGGCCCCGACCGCAGCTTCCGGTGATGGCGATACCGGCCAATAATCCGGGCGACGATCCTGCGACTCCGGCACGCCACTGGAGCCGAAGCGCCCAGGATATCGCCGCAGTACTTTGGCCCGGATTTCTGGCCGCCTGTGCCGGCACCCTGTTCTTCTTTGCGTTCTTTGATCCACTGTTGTTTGGCGAAGCGCAACCGGAGCTGCGCTGGCTCAGCAACCGCATGGCTGGATATGCGCTGGGTTTCTTCTTCTTCTGGTCCATCGCTACGCTCGCCAGTGCACTGACGCTCTTCCTGGTGCGCACCGCACATGAGCCGCGCACGCCTCCCCGGGGAGATTCGTGAGCAGCGGCCCCGTGCCGACCTCGGGCAGCAGCTCCCTCTACGAAGCACACCAGAAGCTGTACCCCCGTGAGGTGGATGGCCGCTTCCAGCGCCTACGCCACCTCGCCGTGTGGGTGCTGCTGGGCCTGTTCTACCTGTTGCCCTGGATTTCCTGGGGCGGCCGCCAATCCGTGCTGTTCGACCTTCCGGGGCGCAAGTTCCACGTCTTCGGCATGGTGTTCTGGCCGCAGGACTTCATCTACCTGACCTGGCTCTTGGTGATGGCCGGCCTGCTGCTGTTCTTTGTCACGTCAGTGGCCGGGCGACTGTGGTGCGGCTTCGCCTGCCCACAGACGGTCTGGACCGAGGTGTTCCTGTGGGTTGAGCGCCGTGTAGAAGGCGACCGCAATCGCCGCATGAAGCTGGATCGCGCGCCGTGGACCTTCGACAAGCTATGGCGCAAGGGCACCAAGCATTTCTTCTGGCTGCTGCTGGCCTTGTGGACGGGCTTCACCTTTGTCGGTTTCTTCACGCCGGTGCAGCAGCTGTCATTCAAGGTCATGAATCTTGCCACCGGGCCCTGGGAAACCTTCTGGATCCTGTTCTATGGATTCGCCACCTGGGGCAATGCCGGAGTGATGCGCGAGCAGGTGTGCAAGTACATGTGCCCCTATGCACGCTTCCAGAGCGCCATGTTTGATCGCGACACGCTGGTCATTGCCTATGACGCCAAGCGCGGTGAGCCGCGCGGGGCGCGCCGACGCAGCGCCGAACCGAGCGTACAGGGCCTGGGCGACTGCATCGACTGCCTGGCCTGCGTGCAGGTCTGCCCGACCGGCATCGACATCCGCGAGGGCCTGCAATACGAGTGCATTGCCTGCGCCGCCTGCGTTGATGCCTGCGATTCCATAATGGATCGCATGCAGTATCCGCGCGGCCTGATCCGCTACAGCTCGGATCATGCGATGCAGGGAGAGAAGACCCGGGCGATCCGGCTGCGCACGCTGGTCTATGGCGGCCTGATCACCCTGCTGGCTATGGGTTTTGTCGGTTCCATCTCGCTGCGTACGCCGCTGGGCCTGGATGTCATGCGCGATCGCAACGCCCTGTACCGCGAGCTTCCGGATGGCAGCGTTGAAAACGTTTACACACTGCGCATCCTCAACAAGGGCAATGATCCCGGGTCATTCGAACTGGCATTGTCGGCACCAGCCGGCATGGTCCTCGATACGGATCGCAAGGTCCATGAGGTCGGCGCTGGCGAGGTCTACACGACCGCCGCGCGAGTCCGTGCTGCTGCTGGCGCAATCCACGGCGGGCATGACATCGAGATTTCGGTTAGCTCTGTAAGTGACCCGGCACTGCGCGCAAGCCACACCGCGCGCTTCATTGCACCGTGACCCCATGAACCAGCCCACCGCGACAGAACGATCTGCAGTGCCCTGGTATCGGCAACCCTGGCCCTGGTTGTTGATCGCCATTCCCGCCACAACGGTGGTCGCTGGCCTGGCAACACTGGCCATCGCTATCCACACCGATGACGCGGTGGTGGCCGATGATTTCCGCCGCGAGGGCCTGGCGATCTACCGCGATCCACGCCGTGATGCAGCGGCGCAGGCCCTGGGCATCAGTGCCTTGCTGGTTCACGACGAAAAGGCGGGACAGGTCACGGCCCAATTGGTTGGTCGCATCGAGAAAGCACCGTCACGTCTGGTGCTGATCCTCTCCCATGCCACGCGCGCCAAGCATGACCAGATGATCTACCTGGAGAGGTCGGGCGCAATTTACCAGGCAGCTCTGGGTCAATTACCGCAGGGCCACTGGACGCTGGAGCTCGGACCCCAGGATCGCAGCTGGCGCCTGCGGGGCGAATTCCAGGAGCGCATCTCGCGCCTGGTCCTGCAGCCGTCAACGCCCGGCTGAGCCATGCTGGCACCACGCCGTTGTTATCATTGCGATGAAGCCATTGGTCCCGGGGTGGAGATTACAGTCACCCTGGATGGCGAGGCACGCAGCATGTGCTGCCCAGGCTGCAGCGCGGCTGCGGAATTTATCCGCGACGCCGGACTCGACGATTTCTACCGTTATCGCTCCAGCCCCTCGCCGCGCCCGCCATCCCGACCGGGCGCGGATTTCGGCGCCTACGACCAACCGGCTACGCGCGCTGGCAGCGCGAACCTGCTGATCGAGGGCCTGCGCTGTCCAGCCTGCGCCTGGCTGGTCGAGCGAGTGATGGAAACCCAGGAAGGCGTGACCTCCATTCAGGTCAACCCGGCCACCGGCCGGGCGCGGCTGCACTGGCGTGAGGAAGTCACGCCGCTGTCGGCCCTGCTGCGGGCGATTGATCGCCTTGGCTACCGACCTCATGTCCTTGGCAGCCAGGACACAGCGGCGCTGCTACTGGGTGAAAGACGCACAGCCCTGAAACGCCTGGCCGTAGCCGGTTTCGGCATGATGCAGGTACTGACTTTTGCGGTGGCCATGTACAGCGGCGCGCTGGACGGCATGGATCCGCAGCTGCGGCAATTCCTGCGCGCAGTGAGCCTGCTGGTCGCCACGCCCGTGCTGTTCTATGCCGGGCGGCCGTTCCTGCAGGGCGGATGGAACAGCCTGGCTGCCCGCAAGTTATCCATCGACCTGCCAGTAGCCATCGCCCTGCTGCTCGCCTACTTCGCCAGCGTGTGGAATACGCTGACCAGCCAGGGCGAAATCTACTTCGACTCGGTCACCATGTTTGTCTTCCTGCTGCTGCTGGGGCGCTTTGTCGAAATGACGGCCCGTCACCAGGCCGGCAGCACCAGTGATGCCCTGCTGCGCCTGCAGCCGCGCGAGGCGAAGCGGGTCCAGGGCAATGCCTACGAACGCGTGGTCATCGGCGACCTGCGGGTAGGCGATCGCACGCTCGTCGCTACCGGCGAGGCCTTCCCGGGTGATGGCGAAATTGATGGCGCGGCTACAACGGTCAACGAGTCGCTGCTGACGGGTGAATCCCTGCCCGTCATCAAGGCACACGGTGCGAGGGTGGTCGGCGGCTCGATCAATGCAGGACCCACCACTACGCTGAGGCTCACTGCTGTCGGCGCAGACACTGCACTGGCAGCCATCGTGCGGCTGCTGGAACACGCACAATCGGAGCGACCCCGCCTGGCACGCATGGCAGATCGATGGGCCGGGTGGTTCCTGGCACGCGTACTCGGCGCTGCGGCGGTGGTCGCCGTGATCTGGTTGTGGGTCGATCCCACGCGCGCTTTCGAGATCACGCTTTCCGTGCTGGTCGTGACCTGTCCCTGTGCGCTGTCACTCGCCACACCGGCCGCGTTCGCTGCCGCCACTGCCGGATTGGCCCGTCGCGGCGTGCTGGTCACGCGTGCCGATGCCATCGAGGCCCTGGCTGGGGCGGACCATGCCCTGCTGGACAAGACCGGAACGCTGACCGCGGGGACGCCAGCCATTTCCCGGGTCCTGGTACTTGACGCCCGGGATGGCAACGAGGCGGTGAAGATTGCGGCCGCCCTTGAGCAGGGGTCCTGTCATCCCCTGGCGCTCGCCTTCCGCGACATCGGCGCTAGCGGGCGCATCGTCGACGGGCTGGAGGAAACCGCAGGCTGTGGCATCAGCGGGACCGTTGACGGCAAGCACTACCGCCTGGGGCGTCGCGACTACGTGGCCGCCATTTCCGGCGCACGGGAATTATCCGATGCTGCCCTTTACCTTGGCAGCACGGGCTGCTGGGAACTGGCCATCGAACTGCATGATCCGCTGCGAGCGGAAGCGGCCAACTTTGTTGCTGATCTGGAATCCCTGGGCATCAAGGCAGAGATCGCCAGCGGCGATAGTGCTGCAGTCGTTGAGGCCGTGGCCTCGGAGCTGGGCGTCTACCAATGGCAGGCGCGCTTGTCGCCGTTGCAGAAGCTGGAGCGCTGTCGAACCCTGAACCAGTCGGGTGCCAGGGTCCTGGCCATTGGCGACGGCATCAATGACGCGCCGGTGCTGCAAGCCGCCCAGGTATCGATCGCGCTGGGCAGCGGCGCAGCGCTGGCGCAGAATTCCGCTGACCTCGTGCTGCCGGGTTCGCGCCTGAGCGCAATTCCGGTGGCCATACGGCACGCGCGACGGACAATGTCAGTGACCCGGCAAAACCTCTTGTGGGCTGCTACCTACAATCTGGCCGCCCTGCCTGCCGCAGCACTGGGATATGTGCCGCCTTGGCTGGCAGCGATAGGCATGTCCTTGAGTTCGTTGGTGGTGATCTTCAATGCCGCGCGCCTGAGGCGACTCCCATGAGCATCCTCTATCTTCTGATTCCTCTCGGCTTGGTGCTGCTTGGCCTTGCCCTGTGGGCCTTCTTCTGGGCCGTGGGGTCCGGCCAGTTCGATGATCTCGACAGCCCGGGCTGGCGCATGCTGACGGACGAGCGAAAAGTCACCCCACCCGTGGTCGATGAGCAGCCGCGGGAATGACCCTCGCAGACTGGCCGATCCTGCTTTCCGCAACCGTACTGGGGCTGGCCGGCAGTGGGCATTGCCTGGCCATGTGTGGCGGAATTGCCGGTGCCGCCGGCGGTCAGTTTGCAGCCACAGGATCGCCGCGCAGGACCCTGGCCGGCATCGCCGCCTTCAATGGCGGACGACTGCTGAGTTACCTGTGCATCGGGATGGTCGCGGCTGGCTTGTCCGGTTCGCTGCTCTCAGTTGTTGATCCGGCAATGGCCGCCCGTTTCAGTCGCGGTGCGATTGCAGTGGTACTTGCCCTGTCGGGCCTCAAGCTGCTAACCGGCCGTGACTACCTGGGCCTGGCGCAGGTCGGCGCCCTGTTCTGGCGCAAGTTGCACCCGCTGACCCGGCGGCTGCAATTACTGCCCGCACCCATCAAGTGGCCGCTGCTGGGCATCGCCTGGGGCTTGCTGCCTTGTGGGCTGGTTTACTCCGCTGCCGCATTAGCGCTAGCCAGCGGCGACCCGCTGCAGGGGGCCGTCCTCATGTCGGCATTTGGGCTCGGTACGCTGCCTTCCATGATGGGCGCCGGTGCGGCCAGCGCATTCCTGCTGCAGCTGGCGAGCGGGCGTGGCGCGAGGCAGGCTGGCGGTGTGTTGCTGCTGCTGATGGCCGCGTGGATGGCGGCAACGATGTCCGGCCTGCTACCCATGACAGCCCTGTCACCGGGTCATCATCACTGATGGCGTTTGGGCCCTACTCGGCGATCTCGGCGCAGGCGATACAGCGATCGGAATATGGCAGGGCAAGCAACCGCGCCGGGCTGATGGCCTTGCCGCACTGACTGCATTGCCCATAGGTCCCCTGGTCCAGCTGGGCCAGCGCACGATTGATCTGCGCAAGTTCCGCTGCCGTGGCCTCGCTGATACCGGCCAGCACCGCGTCGTTTTCCATTTGCACGACTTGCTCGGCAAAGTCCTTGTCGAGCGGCCCCGAAGCGCGGGTGATGTCGGCACGGACCTTGGCCGCGCGCACCATCAATTCCTGCTTCTGCGCCTGTAGTCGTTCGCGGATCTTGTCGAGTTCAATGGACATGGGGATTCCTCTGATAGACGATCGAGGCGGTGGTGGCGCCGCAGCACCACCACCCCTGCAGCCTAGTCTACCCGGACTTCAATCGTCCGCGGGCGGGCCACTGCCCGCTTGGGGACATGGACCTTCAGCATGCCATTGACGCTCTCGGCCTTGATGGCCTCCAGGTCAACGTCCTCGGGCAGGCGAAAGCTGCGGCTAAAGCTGCCGTAGTTGCTCTCGATGCGGTGGACCTTCTCCTCGTTGGTTTCACGCGATTGCTTGCGTTCGCCGCTGATGGTGATGACGCTGTCATCCACCGTCACCTTGACATCGTCCCGAGCCACCTCAGGCAATTCGGCACGAATCAGGTACTCGGAGTCCGTCTCCGAGATATTGGCCACAGGTGCCCAGCACTTCGCCCCGGCTTCGGCGGACAGGGCGCCTGGCCCGGACGCTGCCTGGGCGGTCAACGGGTAGTAGCGGGCGAAGAAATTATCCAGTTCCCGGATAGGTTCCCAGCGTATGAGTGTCATTTTCTCGTCCTCCTTGCGCCTCAGCGGCGCGATGCCGATGGAATGGGGACACTCTGCAGTAATCTCAAGTCCCGGCGTTGCCAGCAAGAGATACAGAACCTACACTCCCGCAATCGTCTGAGCACAGCGGTGCCGGGCATGCCAGAGAGGAACGAGCGATGGGTCGCGACCACAATCCCGTAGTTGGCCAATGGTATGAAAGCCTTGAGGACCAGGAGGTCTTCCAGGTCCTCAAGGTTGACGAGGATGCCGAACTTGTACAGGTACAGTACGAGGACGGGGACATTGAGGAAATTGATTACGACACCTGGCAGGAATTCGACCTCAACCTGACGAGCGAGCCCGAAGGCTGGTCTGGGTCGGACGACGATGAAGACGACGATGATGATGACTGGGAGGATGACGACGAGGAAGAGGACGACGACTGGGATGACGATGACGACGATGACGATGACGATGACGAATTTGATGATCGCGGCGACGACTAGCCGTGTTTCCTGTCGCTACCTGACCCGAACCCATCCCTGGTGAATGTGACCCGCAGTGCGGAACTCGAGTTGCGCGCCGTGTTGGACGCAGCCGTAGATGCGGTTGTCATCATTGACGACGAGGGCCTGATTGAGAGCTTCAGCCGAGCGGCGGAAGAGCTGTTTGGCTATTCCGCTGCCGAAGTCATTGGACGCAATGTCAGCCTGCTGATGCCCGAGCCCTATCGCTCGGCCCATGATGGCTATATCGACAACTACCAGCGGACCGGGCAGCGCAAGGTCATTGGCATCGGCCGTGAAGTCGTGGCGCAACGACATGATGGCAGCAGATTCCCCATCTCCTTGTCCGTCGGCCAGATCCAGTCCCTGCCCAGGCCGCGCTATGTGGGATTCATCCACGATATCTCCGCACGCGTGGCCCAGACCGAGGCCTTGCGGCAGGCACGCGACCAGGCGCAGTCCTACCTGGACCTGGCCGGCGTCATGTTGCTGGCACTGGACGCCGAGGGAAGGATCGCCCTGATCAACCGCAAGGGCGCTGAAATTCTCGGCTGGCCTGAAGAGGAGCTTGTTGGCCGCGACTGGTTCTCAGCCTGCGTGCCCGAGGAAATGCAGCAGGAAGTGCGCCGTAACTTCGTAGACAGCCAGTCGGGCATACGATCCGGCGGCGCCACGGCGACACATGAAATCATTAGTCGTCAGGGGCAACGCCGCCTGATCGCCTGGCGCAACGTGATGCTACGCGACGCACAGGGTAAATCCAGCGGCACGCTGTCCTCGGGCGAGGACATCACCGAGCAGCATGCCGCCCAAGTGGCGCTGCACAAGAGCGAGCGACTTTTGCGCCAGGCCCATGCACTGGCGGGACTGGCCAACTTTGAGTCGCGCCTGCCCAGCGGGGATGCCTACTGGTCGGACGAGATGTTTCGCATGGTCGCGCGCGACCCTGCGCTGGGGCCACCGACCCTGGCGGAATTCACTGATCGCTATGTTGATGCCGGCGACCGGGACCGCTTTACCCGCAAGTGGCAGGATGTCGAGCTGCAGGGTGGCTCCATTGACCTGGAGTACCGGCTGATTCCAGAGTCCGGCCCCACAAAGGTCGTTCACTCGCTGGCACAAGCCATCCTGGAAGCCGATGGCAGCCTCCGCGTCAGCGGTATGCTCCACGACATTACCGAGCGTCACCGCATCGCCGACGAAATGCGGCAGGCCCAGGAGCGGCTGACGCAGTTTGCCCGCCTGTCCACCATGGGAGAAATGGCCGCCGGGCTGGCGCACGAGATTAACCAGCCCCTGACTGCCATTACCACGTTTTCCCAGGCGCTGACCCGGCTGATGGCCCGCCCCGGCGGGGCCGACCCCGGGGATGTCAGCGATGCCCTGGAACAGATTGCGGCACAAGCGCTGAGAGCGGGCGAGATCATTCGACGGCTACGCGACTTCGTCAAGAATCGTGAAGTGCACCAGGAGACCCTGGATATCCGCCAACTGGTGGAAGAGACCCTGACCTTCGCTGAACCGGATGCCCGGCTTTCCAATACCCGCATTCGTCTCGAGTTCACCCCCAACCTGCCACCCGTTACCTGCGACCGTGTGCATATTCAGCAGGTGTTACTCAACCTGGTGCGCAATGCCATCGACGCGACCAATGAAGCCAACCCCGCCCTCCGCGAGATCGAGCTGATAGCCTGCCTGACACCGGCGGGCGAGATCGAAATCAGCGTCAGCGACCATGGCCCGGGCATCAGCCCGCTTGTTGCAGAGAGTCTCGGGCATCCGTTCTTCACCACCAAGGCCACGGGCACCGGGCTCGGCATTGCCATCAGCCGCTCCATCCTCAGGGCCCATGGAGGCCAATTCGGACACCGGCCTACTCCGGAGGGCGGCGCCACGGTATTCTTCACCCTGCCAACGGAAACTGCGGGTATCCCATGATCGAACGTGCCCCCACCGTCTTTGTGGTCGATGACGACGAGGCCATCTGCACATCACTGCGTTTGCTGCTCAAGTCCATTGGACTGCCGGTGCAGACTTTCTCCTCGGCCAGCGCCTTCCTCGACAGTTTCGATGCCGACCGTCCCGGCTGCCTGGTGCTCGACATCCGCATGCCCGGCATGAGCGGGATCGAGTTGCAGCAACAACTCAACGAGCGCCACTCCATCACGCCTATCGTTTTCATTACCGGGCATGGCGATGTGCCAATGGCGGTGGAGGCCATGCAGGCGGGTGCCGTGGACTTCATCCAGAAGCCCTTTCGCGACCAGGACTTGATTGATCGTATCAACCGCGCCCTGGAGAAAGACCGTTCCATGCGCGATGAACTTCATCAGCGCGACGCCATTCGCAGCCGCATAGAGCAACTCACCCCGCGCGAGAAGGAAGTTCTCGACCTGGTGACCGTCGGCAAGGCCAACAAGGTCATTGCTGGAGACCTCGACGTCAGCCAGCGCACGGTGGAAATCCACCGGGCCAGGGTCATGGAGAAGATGGGCGCGAAATCACTCGCCCACCTGGTGCGCATGGTCATCGAGGCCGGCCGCGAAACCTGAGACACCCTCGTCGACGACGCCAGCCCGGCCCGCGGCCCTTCCTAGGGGTAAATCCCCATTTTCACCTGGCGAGTCAGCCGGAATACTCCCCCGACTTAGGGTATTTGCCGGCCGCAACGCAGTGTTTCGGATCGCGCAGGGCCCCTGCAACAACTGCATTGCCTATGGAAACCAGTCAATCGAATCTCCCATCGCCGGTATGCGTCATTGCGCAGGACCCGGCGCAGCGCGAGCTCGTTCGCTCCATGCTGGCGACGGTGGCCTGCGATATTGTCGAATTCGAGAATGCTGCAGCGTTCCTGGAGGAAGGTCCCACTGCACCGCTTTGCATCGTCGCAGACCTGCGACTGGCGGACATGGGCGCTATTGAGTTGTTGCGCCGCTTGCGACAGCAGGGACGCAAGACGCCCTTCATCGTGCTGACCGAGCGCGCCGCAGTGGACACCGCAGTCGAGGCCATGCGCGCCGGCGCGCTGGATTTCGTCGAGCATGGGCTGATGCAGCGTCCGCTCCAGCGTCATGTCAACCGCCTGCTGATCCAGCGCCAAGCCACAAGCACCTCCTGACCGAGCGGGAACTTCCGCGCCTCAACAGCGGTCCATTGCCTGTATCCTCATGCGGGGGACGAAAAATGCGCAACTTCATCTTGCTGATGTCCACACTGGCACTGGCCGCTTGCGCCAGCACCTCGGGCTCCGGCCAATCGCCACGTTCGCGTGGCGGGACCGACTGTGTCTTCCAGTCACGCATTACCGGATTCGACGCCAGGTCAGATAGCCGGTTGATCATTTACACCGGTCGCCAGCGCGAAGCCTGGGTGGCGGAAGTCTCGGCCGGCTGCTTCGACCTCAGCCATCAGGTCAGCCTGTCCCTCATTGATGGCGATGCCAACGGCAGCATCTGTGGATTTGGCCGCGACTCCGTGGCCTTCAGCAGCATGGGGGGCCGCATGCAGAGTTGCCGGATCCTCTCGCTGCAGCGCGTAGAGGATGCAGCACGCGAGGTCATGGAGGGCGAACCGGGGGCCAAGGACAAACCGGATCAGGAACCCACTGACGAGGAATAGAAATCCCGGATTGCCTCGGCTGCCTCGCGGCCAGTCTCCACAACCTGGAACAGACGCCGTTCCTGCAGCGTAATGAATCCTTCGTCGACCAGGAATTCAAAGTCGATCAGTCGCTGCCAATAGCGTGATCCCACCAGGATGATCGGGATTGGCTTGATCTTGCCGGTCTGTACCAGGGTCAGCGCCTCGAACAGCTCATCGAGCGTGCCGTAGCCGCCGGGAAACGTGACCAGGGCCTTGGCACGCAACAGGAAGTGCAGCTTGCGCAGGGCAAAGTACCTGAAACGGAATGCCAGACCCGGCGTAATCCAGGGGTTGGGTCGCTGCTCACGCGGCAAGTCAATGTTAAGGCCCACCGACGGCCGACCAGCCTCGCCGGCGCCACGATTGGCAGCGGCCATGATGCCCGGCCCACCACCCGTGACGATGACCAGCCGCTCGCAGCTTGTGCCGCAGATTTCACCCAGCTCGCGTCCCAGCGTGCGGGCTTCCTCATAGTAAGCCGACCAGGCCAGCCGCGACCTGGCCCCCGCCAATGCGCGCTGCAGCTTGGCATCATCCGGGCGGGCGCGGAGCGCCACTTCAGCCTGTTCAAGCAGGATGCGTGCTTCGGCAGGCGATGAGATGCGCGCGCTGCCAAACACCACCACCGTGGCGTGAACCTCGTGCGCGCGCAGTGCCGTTTCAGGCCGCATGGCTTCCAGCGCCAGGCGCGCCGGGCGGGCAGCATCACTGTCCAGGAATTCCGGATCGGCCTCGGCTAATTGATAGCTGAGGTTCTGCTCAATCTCCCGCACTCGTTTCTCGAGATCGGCCGGTGCTTCTGGGTCGCTCATGGGATCGCCTCAAGGTCCAGGACCGTGCCGGGGCCGGGAATGTCGCAGTTCCAGCCGAGACGCTGTTCGATGGCGGCCGCCAGGCTCTGCTGTGCCTGCAATTCACCATGGACCAGGGCAACGCGGCCGGGCGCCTCGGAAAAACCCGCCGCCCAATCCACCAGCGCCTGCTGGTCGGCATGCGCCGAAAACCCACCGATGGTGACTAGCTTGGCGCGCACGGCAAGCGACTCGCCGAACAGGCGGATACGTTTCGCCCCATCCACCAGCCTGCGACCCAGCGTGCCCTGGGCCTGGAAGCCAGTGATCATGATGGTGCTGCGCGGATTGCCGATGTTGTGACGCAGGTGATGTCGGATACGCCCCCCCTCGCACATGCCACTGGCCGCGATGATCACTGCCCCACCGCTCAAGCGATTGAGCGACATCGACTCCTCGACCGTCGACACCAGCCTGATCACCGGCGCCCAGTCCGCCCTGGGGGCGAGGCTGACCAGTTGCTTGGTCTCCTCGTCAAACAACTCTGCATGCCGTGCAGTGAGCCGGGTAACTTCATTGGCCATGGGCGAGTCGACATAGATTCTCAGCCCCGCGGGCAGCCGGCCCTCGCGGGCCAGCTGGTTGAACCAGTAGAGGATTTCCTGCGTCCTGCCGACCGCGAACGACGGCACGACAAGGTTGCCGCCCTTCTTGAACAGCGTCGAGTGGATCGTCTCGACAAATTCATCCAGCGTCTCGGGCAGCGAGCGGTGGTTCCTGTCGCCATAGGTGCTTTCCAGCAGCAGCACATCAGCCTCGGTAATCACCGCAGCGTCGCGCAGGATCGGCCTGCCCGGCTGGCCGAGGTCGCCGGAAATCACCACCTTGCGCTGGTGCTGGCCGCTGCCCAGCCACAATTCGACAACTGCTGATCCCAGGATATGTCCCGCCTCACGCAGGCACACACGCAAGCCCGGATGGAACTCCTCCACCTCGTCATAAGGCAGCGCGCGACATTGGCTGAGCAACTGTTCGACGTCTTCCAGGGAATAGAGGGGTGGCGGTACTTTGCGGCGATGGCGCTGGGCGCGTTCGAACTCCATCTTCTGCAACCAGGCGCTGTCGGGCAGCATGACGCCGAGCAGGTCGCACGTCGCCTGGGTCGTCAGCACTGGCCCGGAAAAGCCCTGTGCGCTGAGCCGCGGCAGCAGTCCACTGTGATCAATATGGGCGTGGGTCAGGATGACGCAGTCCAGGCGCGCCGGGTCAAAGCCGAACGGGCGCCTGTTCAACTGTTCCACCGCGCGTGAACCCTGGAACATGCCGCAGTCCACCAGGAACTGCCGCCCCTGTACTTCGAACAGGAAGCAGGAGCCAGTCACCTGCTGGGCGGCGCCGAGGAATGTCAGGCGCATGGTTGCATTCGTTTCATTGGGGCATGTTGCCACAGCCGCCGCGACGGCCTGTGCAAGGGCAACTACCTACGGGTGCCAGCGCTACTTGCCGGAAACCTCTTCCGTCATCAGGGTAATCAAGGAGCCCAGCGTGCGATGCCTGCCCAAGGTGTGGCGCAGGGGCCGGTCGTAGTGGAGGACGTAGCGGTTGCGTCGACCCTCACGTATACGCTCCAGGAATCCTTCTTCCTCAAGGTCGGCAACAATTTTCTGCACGGCACGCTCGGTAATGCCAACGGAGGCAGCCACTTCGCGCAGGCGCATGGTGGAATCCCTGGCCAGGCACAAGGCCACCTGGGCATGACTGGACAGGAACGTCCAGCCCCTGCCGCCCGCCAGGTGCGCGTCTCCCGTCACCAAGATTGCATCCCTGCTGGAACTCATTTTCCTGAACTCGCCCTAAGGGACAGTGAATCAATGGCGGAAGTATACTTCAGCCTTGGCCGCCATTGAAAACCGGTCCGACACCCCAACTTGAGAGACCCATGAAGCGCATCCTGCTGTTCCTCGTTACCAACTTCGCCATCCTGATCGTTGCCAGCGTCACGCTGCGCCTGTTGGGTTTTGAGCCCTGGCTGAATGCCCAGGGCATCAACTTCAATTCGCTGCTGGTATTTGGCGCCTTGATTGGCTTTGGCGGCGCCTTCGTCTCCCTGGCCCTGTCCAAGTGGATGGCCAAGAAGACCATGGGCGTCAAGGTCATTGAGCAGCCGCGCACCGAGGTTGAGACCTGGCTGGTCGAGACCGTGCGACGCCAGGCCCAGCTCGCCGGCATCGGCATGCCCGAGGTCGGCTATTTCGAATCTCCCCAGCCCAACGCCTTTGCCACGGGCGCCAGCCGCAACAAGGCGCTGGTCGCGGTCAGCTCAGGCCTGGTCAACAACATGAGTCGCGCCGAAGTCGAGGCGGTGCTCGGTCACGAGGTGAGCCACGTCGCCAATGGCGACATGATCACGCTGACCCTGATCCAGGGCGTGGTGAATACCTTTGTCTTCGTCGCCTCGCGCCTGATCGGCAACATGGTCGACAAGGTGGTATTCAAGAACGAACGCGGCCATGGACCAGCCTTCTGGATCACCACTATCGTTGCCGAGCTGGTCCTGGCCTTCCTCGCCAGCATGATCGTGATGTGGTTCTCGCGGCAGCGCGAGTTCCGCGCTGATGTCGGTGGCGCGCGCCTGTCCAGCCGCCAGAACATGATTGGCGCGCTCGAGGCACTCAAGCGCGGCCAGCCCAAGGCCCTGCCCGAGCAGATGGCGGCCTTTGGCATCGCCGGTGGCATTGGCCAGGGCCTCAAGAAACTGTTCATGAGCCATCCGCCGCTGGACGAGCGCATTGCCGCGTTACGGAACGCACAGATTTCCTGAACTGGCAAAGCGCTAACATGGGCGCATGAAGCCCAGTCCCCTGGCACCTGAACTGATTGCGGGCCTGCGTGAGCGCCTGGGCCCCGGCGGCTGGCTGGATGCGCCAGGTGATCGCGCACCCTTCGAGTCAGATTTTCGCCATCAGTATCGCGGCGTGACCCCACTCGTTGCCCTGCCTGATTCAACGGCTCGGGTGGCCGCGCTGGTCAGCTACTGCCATGCGCGCCGCATCGCATTGGTACCGCAGGGTGGCAATACCAGCTATTGCGGAGCAGCAACCCCTGGTGAGTCAGGCAACGAGGTCGTGGTTTCGTTGCGGCGCATGCAGGCGATACGCAGCATCGACAAGGATAATTTTTCGCTCACGGCCGAAGCCGGCGCCATCCTCGCTCGCCTGCAGGATGCGGCCGCGGGAGCAAATCGCCTGCTGCCCATGTCGCTGGGCTCCGAGGGCAGTTGCACGCTCGGTGGCATCCTTTCAACCAATGCCGGCGGCACTGCCGTGCTGCGTTACGGGATGATGCGCGACCTGGTGCTGGGCCTGGAGGTCGTGCTGCCCGACGGCCGGGTGCTGGATCAGCTCACCAGCCTGCGCAAGGACAACACCGGTTACGACCTCAAGCAGCTGTTCATCGGTGCCGAAGGCACGCTGGGCATCATCACGGCTGCGAGCCTTAAGCTATTTTCTGCGCCACGCGCCTACGCCACCGCGCTGGTCGCCCTGCCCTCACCACGCGCCGCAGTCGACTTGCTGGGCCAACTGCGTGACTCACTCGGCGACGGCGTCACCACCTTTGAACTGATACCGCGCCTGGCCCTGGAACTGACCTGCCGGCACCTGGCATCGGCCCGGGATCCCTTCACCTCTGCCCATGCCTGGTATGCGCTGATCGAAGTCAGCCTGCCCCACTGCGATTCGGATCTTGGCCCGCGACTGGAGGCGCTGCTAGCGGAGTCGGTGGAGTCCGGCGTTAATTGCCGATGCCGTGGTGGCTGCGACGCTTACACAGCGGGACTCCTTCTGGAGCTTGCGCGAGGGCATCCCGGAGGCGCAGTCACTTGAGGGCGCCAGCCTCAAACACGACATCTCGGTATCAACGTCGCGGCTACCGGAGTTCATCGACGAGGGCGCCAGGCTCGCCGGGGGAATCGTGCCCGGGGCACGCCTGGTCGCCTACGGCCATCTCGGCGACGGCAACCTGCACTTCAACCTGAGCGCACCGCTTCAGGGCGATGCCGCCCAATTCCTGCAGAAGGGACCCGAGCTTCGCCGCGCCATGCACGACCTGGTGGCCAGCTATCGTGGCAGCTTCAGTGCCGAGCATGGCATCGGTCGCTCCAAGATCACCGAACTCGCGCGCTACGAGGACCCGGTAGCGCTGGCATTGATGCACACGATCAAGCAGGCACTCGATCCGCGGGGACTGATGAACCCGGGCAAGGTCCTGCCTCAACGCGAGCCCGACTGACAGGTCACCGCAAAACTGGCATCCTGCAGCACCGTTGCCGGGGGATGCATGTCAAACGAAAACAATAATGAACTGCCACGCACGCTAGGCCTGGCGACGGCGACCGCCACCGTCATCGGCGCCATCATTGGCAGCGGCATTTTCCGCGTCCCTGCCGAGGTTGCCACCCAGACCGGCACGGCTGGCGGCATGCTGCTGGTGTGGATCGTGGGGGGACTGCTGACCCTGTGCCTGGCGCTGTCGCTGTCTGAAGTTGCCGCCTTGTTTCCGCGTGCCGGCGGAGTCTACGTCTACGTGCGTGAATCCTGGGGCAACCTGCCCGCGTTCCTGGTGGGCTGGACCTGGCTGTTGATCAGCCCGGCGGGCTGGGCCGCCATCGCCATGGTCTGCGCGGAGTATGTCGGGCACTTCCTGGCGCTCACCGACACCGGCCAGCGCCTGCTGGCGATCGCCATGATCGTCTTGCTCACGGCGGCGAATTACCGTTCCGTGGTGCTGGGCGCGGCCATCCAGAACCTGTTCACCTTTGCCAAGGTAGTGGCCCTGGTGGCGCTGGTGCTCTTGATCCTCAGCCTGGGCAATCCGGCCCTGGGCTCATTTTCGCAGCCAGTGCGCTGGGCCCCTGCGACAGGTGCGGGCTTCATGCTGGCCTTGATCGCCGTGTTGTGGGCCTACGATGGTGTCACCAACCTGTGCAACCTCGCCGGCGAGATCACTGACCCGCAGCGCAACGTACCGCGCTCCCTGTTGATGGGCGTAGGCGCCGTCACGGTGATCTACTTGCTGATCAATGTCGCCTACCTCTGGGTGCTGCCGTTGGGCGCGGTGCAGAAGGCACCGCTGGTGGCCACCGCAGCGGCGTCGCAAGTGCTGGGGGCCAGCGCTTCGGCGCTGATCGCCGCGCTGGTCATTGTCTCCACCTTCGGGGCGCTCGCGGTGCTCTCCATGGCCGACCCGCGTGTGTTCTTTGCCATGGGCCGCGACCGGAACTTCTTTGCCACCATCGGCCAGGTCCATCCCACCTACAAGACCCCGCACATCGCCACGCTGGTCGCCGGTGGCCTCGGCTGCGTCTACGTATCGGTGCGCACGTTCGAAGAACTGGCGGCGACCTTCATCCTGGGTCTGGTGCCGTTTTACGCACTGGCGGTGGCCGGCGTAATGCGCCTGCGCAAGACCCACCCGGACTTGCCGCGCGCCTATCGCACGCCCGGCTATCCCTGGGTGCCGCTGGCCTTCATCCTGGGCATGGCATTGATGCTCGGCAATGCGCTGATCGAGACGCCGATCATTGCCTCAGTCAACATCCTGGTTTCCCTGGCCGGTATCCCGGTCTACTTTGTCTGGAAGCGCTTCTATCGTTGAGCGCGGCAGCACCTGGTTGCGGGTGCGCCAGATCAGCAGCCATTGGCCGACGACATAGACCAGCACCAGGCCGATGCCGATCCAGGCCGCCTTCACGCCTGCTGGCCGGGCTTGCTCTTCCAGCCGCCACCATGCTGGCGGATCAGGCCTTCCTGGGCCACGCTGGCCACCAGGATGCCCTCACGCGTGTAGATGGAACCGCGCACGAAGCCGCGCGCCGAGGAAGCACTGGGGCTTTCGATCGCATAGAGCAGCCACTCATCGATGCGGAATTCGCGGTGGAACCACAGCACGTGGTCAATGCTGGCCATCTGCAGGTTGAAGAACGACACGCCATGCGGCAGCGTTGCCGTGTCCAGCAGGTGATAGTCCGAGACATAGGCCAGCAGGCAGCGATGCAAGGGCGGGTCGTCAGGCAGGCGATCGACCGCGCGGAACCACACATACTTCACCGCCGGCTGCGGACTGGGCTCCAGGTAATCCGGCACGCGCACCACACGGAATTCAAATGGCCGCTGGTGCTGGAAGAAGCGCCGTACCTTTTCCGGCACCTGGTTGAGGGCCTCGGCATTGATATCGGCGAGTTCGCGCAGGCCCTCGGGCGGCGGCACTTCCGGCATCGTTGACTGGTGGTCCATGCCCTCTTCGGGCTGGTGGAAGGAGCAAGACGTGGTCAGGATGGGCTGGCCATGCTGGATCGCCACCACCCGCCGACTGGTAAAGCTGCCACCGTCGCGGCTGCGATCCACCTCAAACACGATCGGTGCATTGACGTCGCCGCGGCGCAGGAAATAGGCATGCATCGAATGCACCGCACGCCCCTCCACCGTACGTGAGGCGGCCACCAGCGCCTGCCCCAGCACCTGGCCGCCAAAGACCTGCGGCGCGCCAATGTCACGACTGGTGCCGCGGAACAGGTTGACCTCCACCTGCTCGAGGTCCAGTAACTGCACTAACTCGCTGAGCCGTTTGTCCATGTGTCTTCAGTCCGCGCCAGATTCGCTGGGCGTTACGCCCAGGCGTTGCTGCATGATCGGGCTGGTGGTCGTGTATTGCAGGAACTGGCGCTTACCCGGATTCAAGTGGGCCTGCACGCCAAAGGCGGCCAGGGCGCCCTCATGAAAGCCCGAGAGGATCAGCTTCTTCTTGCCTGGATAGGTGTTGATGTCGCCGATGGCAAAGATACCCGGCACGCTGGTCTGGAACTTTTCCGTATCCACGCGGATGGCCTTCTTCTCCAGCTCAAACCCCCAGTCGGCAATCGGGCCGAGCTTGGGATGCAGGCCATAGAACGCCAGCACCTGATTGCAGGCGATGGTCTCGGCGGACTTGTCCGGCTTGTTGATGGTCACGCCGGTGAGCTTGCCGTCCTCGGTGGCCAGGCTGGCAATGATGCCGGTGAACTGGCGCAACTGGCCTTCCTCGGCAAGCGCCATCATCTTCGCCACGCTGGCTGGTTGCGCGCGGTACTCGGGGCGCCGGTGCACCAGCGTCACCGACCTGGCCTTGCCGCAAAACTCCAGCACCCAGTCCAACGCACTGTCGCCGCCACCGGCAATCAGCAGGTCCTGGCCATGAAAATCTTCGGCCTTCCTCACCTTGTAGTGAATCTGGCTACCCTCAAGCGCGGCGGCCCCGTCAACGGTCAAGCGTCGCGGCTGGAAGGAGCCCAGGCCTGCGGCAATGATCACGCTGCCAGAGTCAAAGCGCGTTCCTGCTGATGTAACTACATCAAAGCGACCGTCCTCGCGGCGCAGCAGCTCGGCCACTTCCTCGCCCAGATGAAAGCCCGCCTCAAACGGCTTGATCTGTTCCATCAAGCGATCCACCAGTTCCTGCGCGCCACAGTAGGGTAAGGCCGGGATGTCGTAGATGGGCTTGTCGGGATAGAGCTCGGTGCACTGGCCGCCCGGATGCTTGAGCGTGTCGATGATCTGGCACTTGATGCCCAGCAGTCCCAGTTCAAACACGGCGAACAGGCCAGCGGGCCCGGCACCTACGATGACGCAATCAGTCTGGATCGGCCCGCGGCCGCTGGTCTCACTCACGACAATCACCTGGGTCTGCTAGAAAGGATGCCGCACGATTTGCGGGGACCGGGCATTTTAGCCGATGACGCAGGTGCCAGCCTTTCGACTTACCGCAGGGCCACCGTCAGCGGCCCGCCGCTGCTAGGATCGGTCGCCATGCCTGCCCCCTCCACCACCACTGCATCGACACCCCGGCTGCGCTCGCTGCCAGCATTGCGTATCGATGCCGCAGGGCAATGGCATATCGACATGCGCCAGGTGGCAGCACTGGCCTTCCCGCTGATCCTCAACAGCACCATCCAGGCCGTACTGAACCTGACCGATACCTGGTTCATTGGTCGCCTGTCAGTGACGGCGACCGCAGCCATGGCCTCGGTGCACTGGCTGGTGATCCTGGCGCTGTTCCTGATCGGTGGCGTGGCCATGGGCGTGCAGACGCTGGTGGCGCAGGCCCACGGCGCCGGCCGCTATCGCCGCGCCAGCCAGGCCGGCTGGCTGGGCCTGTGGGCAGCACTGCTGACGCTGCCATTGTTCCTGGTCATCGCAGTTTCCGGACATTCCATGCTCTCGGCCTTTGGCCTCGGCAGTGGCGTCGAGGCACAGGCTGCGGAGTATTGGGGCCCGCGCCTGGCGGGCGGGCCGATTGCCACTGCGCTGTGGGCGGTCTCCGGCTACTTCAATGGCATTGGCCGCACACGCATTCCGCTGCTGATCACCCTGGTGGTGGCCTCCGCCAACGTGGCGTTGAACGAGTGGCTGATCTTCGGTCTGGATCTCGGCATCGCTGGCGCCGGCTGGGCAACAACGCTGGCGCAGCTTTTGGGGGTCGCACTGGGCCTGGTCGCCATGCTCAAGCTGGAAACTTCGCGCTACCAGCCCAGGCTCACCTGGCGTCCGCGCTGGAATCGCATCGGCCTGCTGATTGCACTGGGCGTGCCCATGGCCATGACCGGTTCAGCCGATATTGGTGCCGCTGCACTGTTCCAGTTGATGCAGGTGCGCATCGGCATCATCGACGGCGCGGCGACGCAGATCGTGATGATCTGCACTTCACTGGCCTACCTGCCAGGCATCGGCCTGGCGCTCGCTGGCACCACGCTGGTCGGCCAGGCCATCGGCGCCGGCAATCGCGATTGGGCCGGGAAGCTGGGTGATCGCATCATCCTCATTGTCAGCTTGTTCATGGGCGGACTGGGCGTGCTGATGGCTTCCATTGGCCACTGGCTGGTCCCCGCCTTCGTCAACGCGGATGATCCCAACGCCGCCGCCGTCATCATGCTGTCGCTGCAGTTGATGTGGATCGCCGCGGCCTACCAGTTTTTTGATGGGCTCAACTTCGCCAGCTCCTTCTGCCTGCGTGGCGCCGGTGACGTGCGCGTTCCTGCCATCCTGGTGCTGGTGCTGGCCGTTGTCGTGTTCCTGCCATTGACCCACATGCTGAGCTTCGCGCCCGGCCAGGGCTGGATTGATGCCCTGCCCGCCTTCGGGCTCGGTGCCCTGGGTGGCTGGATTGCCCTGCTGGTGTACGTGCTGGGGCTCGGATTTGCTCTGAGTGCGCGCTGGCGCCAGGGGGCCTGGCGCCAGATCAGGATCCGCACACGCTAATCAGTCGTAGTCGCGAGCGACGCGAAATCCAAGGTCGGACTGGCGGCGCTCGTCGGCCTCGGCGCTGCGCGCTGCGCCGCGCACATCGCGTGGTCGGCTGGCCCAGGAACCACCCCGCACGCCCTTCAGTTCGCAACCGCCCTGCCAGATCCAGGCCTGGCCATCGGCGGGGCGGCCCGCGTAACTGGCGGTATAGCAGTCCTGGATCCACTCGCGCACATTGCCGAGGATGTCGTGGATGCCAAAACCGTTGGGCTTGTAACTCGCCACCGGCGCCACGCCCGGATGGCGGTCATTGCAGCTGGCATTGGGCCAGGGGAATCGGTAGGCCTCCACGGCCGACACGTCGTAGACGTTGGCGAAGTCGCAGGCCAGGGTCAGCGGCGAGCCCTCATCAGAATCCGTGGCCGCCCAGAACCTCGGGAAGGAGCTGCCACCGCGTGCAACGTATTCCCACTCTGATTCTGATGGCAGGCGATAGCGGCGCCCGCTCTCCTTGGAAAGCCACTCCGTGTAGGCGCGGGCATCGTCCCAGTTGACGCAAACCACAGGATCGTCGTCGCGTGGCGGCTGGGCAAACCCTGGATCGCGCCAGCTGCGATCACGATCAAAGACCCACTGCCCGCCCTGCCAGATGCGACAGCCCAGCGGCGGCTCGCTGCCGGTGGCTTCGACGAAGCGGCGAAATTCCATCACCGACACTTCGCGTCGCGCCAGCTGGAACGGCCGCGTCAGGGTAACGGAGATCGCCGGCGATTCACCCGTGGCCGGATCAAGTTCGGCTACGTCAGGCGCCGAGCCCATGCGAAAGTTTCCCGGCGGCACCAGCGCAAGTTCGGGACAGACCGGACAATCGCTCGGCGGCACAGCTGCCACGGGTGCGGGCTGGGCCATGGCCAGCCAGGGCGCCAGGAGCAACAGCGTCAGCGTGGGTCGATTCATCAGTCCTCTCCCCGTCGGTCCCGCGACTCCAGCGACAGTGCAACGCGAAAACCGGTGAAGTCTGCTTGCGTCATGGCAGGTGCCTCGCTGCGCTGCGCGCTGCGACTCGCCGCAGGTGGTGAATTCCAGCTACCGCCACGCTGGATACGCTGGTTGCAACCACCCAGCCACACCCAGGCCCGCGCATCGCGCGGGCGGCCAAGGTAGCTGCCAGTCGCGCAATCCTCGACCCACTCAGCCACGTTGCCGATCATGTCGTGCACGCCAAAGGCATTGGCCTTGAACTGGCCCACCGGCGCGAGGTCGGCATAGCCGTCGCGGCAACCGGCGTTGGGCCAACCCAGGCGATAGGCTTGTGCAGCCGTCACGTCGTAGGTATTGGCATGCTCACAGGCCGCCGATGGGTCATCACCCCAGGGCCGCAGGCCGGTGTTGCCGGCACGAGCCACATACTCCCATTCGGATTCGGAAGGCAGGCGATAGGGCTTGCGGGTCTTGCGCGCCAACCAGCGCACATAGGCCGTTGCATCGGCGTGTGACACACAGGCTACCGGGTGATCGTCGCGCAATTCCACCGGCGTGCCGGGATTCTCCCAGGTCCGGCGCTGGTCATCGTTGTAACGCGCCAGTGCCGGGTCCCAGATGCGGCAGCCCTTGTTGGGTTCATGCCCGCTGTCGGCAACGAAGCGGGCAAACTGCGCCCGCGTGACCTCGTAGCGCGCCAGCGCAAAGCTCTCGCCCAGCAGGATGACGGTGGCATCCGCTTCCGCAGCCCGGGATTGGGAGCCGCCTGGCTGCTGCGGCGTTCCCATGACAAATGTGCCGGACGGGATGACCACCATCTCCGGGCAGGCATCGCAGTCGCGGAAGCTGCTGCCAGCGCGCGGCGGGTCGGCGGCCAGAGCCACGGCAGCAACCAGCATGGCCGCAGGAAACAGCAGCGTAGCAATCCGCTTCATTAGCTCACCCTCACCGGGATATAGATTTGCGCGTCACCACGCTGGATCAACAGGGCAATGGTACCTGCTACGCCAGATACGGCGCCGCGAAACTCCGCCACCGTACTGACCTGCGCGCCATTGACGGCCAGGATCAGGTCGCCCGGCTCAACGCCGGCCAGCGCCGCCGGCCCATCAACCTCATCCACCACGATGGCTGCCGCAGTGCTCAGGCGTGCGCGGTCACGCGACGTGAGTTCGCGCACCACCAGGCCCATGCGACTGTCATCGGCCTGCTCGGAACGCGCCGGCCTGGCCGCGGCGACTGATTCCTCCTCCAGTTCGCCAATGCGGATCTTGAGTTTGCGACTCGACTTGTCGCGCCAGATTTGCAGTGCCGCCTCAGTGCCGGGCTTGATGGCGGCGATCATCGCCGGCAACTCGCCTGAACGCTCCACTGCCTTGTCGTTGACGCCGAGGATGACATCGCCTGCCTTGACGCCTGCCTTGTCGGCCGGCCCGCGGCGCTCTACCGAGCTGACCAGTGCCCCCTGCGGCCGTTGCAGGCCGAAGGAGTCCGCCAGCGGCTGGTTGATGTCCTGGATGGTCACGCCAATACGACCACGCTCGACGCGCCCGCTGGTGACCAACTGCTGCTTCACGTTGATGGCCACGTCTATCGGTATGGCGAAGGACACACCCTGGTAGCCGCCCGTACGCGAGTAGATCTGCGAGTTGATGCCCACCACCTCGCCTTGCAGGTTGAACAGCGGCCCACCGGAATTGCCGGGATTCACCGCAACATCGGTCTGGATGAAGGGGGTGTAAGCATCGCCCGGCAGGGAGCGCGCCGTCGCACTGACAATGCCGGCGGTCACCGAATTATCGAAACCGAAAGGCGAACCGATGGCAATGACCCACTCACCCGCCCGCAAGCTGTCGGGTTTACCCAGGCGCACCACCGGCAGGCCCTGGGCGGCAATCTTCAGCACGGCAACATCGGTGCGCGTGTCCACGCCAACCACCCTGGCCAGGTATTCGCGCCGGTCGGTCATGCGCACCGTGACTTCGGTTGCGCCATCCACCACATGGGCATTGGTCAGCAGGTAGCCATCGCTGGAAACGATGAAGCCCGAGCCTTCACCGCGGGCCGTCGGCGGCGGTCCATTGCGCGGCGCGCCAAAACCGAAGCGCCGGAAGAATTCGTGCATCGGGTCATCGGGATCGAGGTTTGGCCCGCCGGCGCGGCTGGTACTGCGTGTCACGGTCGCCACATTGACCACGGCAGGCCCATAGGCCCGCACCAGCTCGCTGAAATCCGGCAAGCCACTGACCACCACCTGCGGCGCAGGCGATGGCGATGTCTCAGTTACGTCGGCGCTCGCCGGCACCACCGCAATCAGGGGTTCTGCTTCGGGCGCGGGAGCCTCTGCGCAGGCGGCAATCATCGTCATCATCAGCGCAACGAGCAGCAATCTTGGTTTGCGGATCATCATAATTCCTGCATCGGGTAACCGACTGTTGCGCTTCGACAGCGCTTTGGCCTGCAAGTTGCGTCAAGTCCCATTACAGTATTGTGCCTAATGATGTCACGACTCGTCCTCTTCCTCGCCGCCTGCCTGCCACTCGCCGCCTGGTGCGACAGCTTTGACCTGCCGGCGCGGCCGCGCGCGGTGCTCAAGCAGCAACTGGTGCCTGATTCCGCGGTGACCGTGGTGGTACGCGATGTGGCCACCGGCGATCCGCTGATTGAGCTGAACGCGGAGCAATCGCGTCCGCCCGCCTCGACCATGAAGCTGCTGCCCACCTGGGCGGCGCTGGAAATGCTCAATCCCGCCTTCAACTGGAAGACGCGGGTCTGGGCCGATGCGCCGGTGGTCAAGGGCGTGCTCAAGGGCAACCTGTACCTGCAGGGCGGCGGCGACCCGCTGCTGACCATCGAGCGCTGGTGGCGCCTGGTCACTGACCTGCGCCAGACCGGCTTGCATACCATCGAAGGCGACATTGTCATTGACCAGGGTCGCTACGCACCGCTGGATGAACTGCCCGGTGATTTTGATGGCCGACCCTGGCGCATCTACAACGTGCTGCCGGATGCGCTGCTGGTCAACTGGCAATCCTCCGAGTTCATCATCCGTCCCGCCGAGGATGGCAATTCCGTCGAGGTCGCCATCGTCCCCTTTCCAGAAGGGCTGATCGTTGATAACCGCGCCGTCATCGGTTCGGGCCGATGTGTCGGGCGAAATCGCAGCGTGGCGCTGACCACGCCGGCCAATGACCCCGATCGCGTCATCGTCACCGGCACCCTGGCCGAGAGTTGCAGCCCACAGACCCAGCGCCGTGCCGTCATGCGCCCTGCCGAGTACGCCTACGGCACTTTTGTAACGCTGTGGCGACAGCAGGGCGGCACATTTCGCGGGCGCATGATGCGTGCACCGACGCCGGTCTCGGCCAAGTTGCTGCTGGCCCACGATTCGCTGTCGCTGGCGGAAATTGTTCGGGTGACCAACAAGTACTCCAGCAACATGATGGCGCGCACGCTGGTGCTGACCATCGCCGCTGAGAAGGCCGGCCTGCCGGCAACCAACAGTGCCGGTGAGCGCCTGATCGAGGAGTGGCTGCGCAGTCGAGGACTGAACTTTCCGGAGCTGGTGATCGGTAACGGCTCGGGACTGTCGCGTCAGGCCAGGATGTCCGGCGACAGCATGGCGCGCATGCTGCAGGCGGCCTGGAAAAGCCGTTACGCACCGGAGTTCCTCGGCTCACTTGCCCTCGGTGGGCTGGATGGCACGCTGCGAAAGCGATTCTCCAATGCGCCCGATGCCGGGCGGATCCGCATGAAGACCGGATCACTCAACAGTGTCAGCACCATTGCCGGCTATGTGACCGGCGATTCGGGTCGCAGCTACGCCGTGGTCATCTTCATCAATCATCCCGGCGTGCAGAATGGTGTCGGTGACGTCATCCAGGGCGCCATCATTGACTGGGTGCTGCGGCAATAAGGGCGCGGGCAAAGCTGTCCTGCAGAACCTGCTCCCATCCCGGCCCGTACTGCTGGCGCAGGATCGGCGCGATCTCCCCCAGCACCTCCCAGCCGCCATGGGTCAGGGTCAGTTTGCAGCCGTCATCCGCGCTCGCCTCAAAGCTCACCTCCACCCATTGCGCCGTGCTGTCGTCTCGCCCAGGAAACCAGCTGAAGCGAATGCGACGCCCGGGCTCGAGGGCCTGCACCTCTCCCCATAAGTGAACCGTGCCGTCGGGTGCGGTCTCGCTGATGGCGCCGCCCGATACGGGATCCAGATGGCAACGCGTATTGGCGTGGCGCGACAGGGAATGGCTCAGCACCGGCCACCAGCGAGCGAACTCATGGACGAAGAACTGGTAGCCCTGGGCCACAGGGACACCGAGTTCGAGGCTGACGGTCAGGGCTGCGATCGTAGACATGTGTTGGCGTCAGGATAGCCGTGCGCCCGTGGCAATGCCCTGCTTGAGATGAACCGACGTCCAAAGACGACGGGCCGAGGGAGCAAAGCGGCACAAAATAAGTCTATTTTCATAGACTTATCACCTGCCCACCCAGGACTGGAGGCTCAACGTGGAATCCATGGCTGCAATGTTCATCGTGGTGATCCAGCTCTTTTTCGGCTGGTGCGGTTCCGAGGCGCCGGCGAATGCACCAGACGCGCCCCCGGCCGCCTCGCAGCAGCGCTGAGTCCCTCACACCCAACTCAGGCGCCCGCCTCCAGGATTTTCGCGAGCCGATCGCGATAGCTGCGGCTGAGCTTGAGCTCATGACCCCCCTCCAGGGTCAGGAAATACTCGCCATTGGTATGTGGCCGCAGGCGCTTGATCCGATCCACGTTGACGATGGTCGAGCGATGCACGCGCTGGAAGGACGTCGAGTCCAGCGTAGCCTCCAGTTCCTTCATGGTGGCGCGCAGGATATGGGTGCGGCCCTCGGCGTGTACGCACATGTAGTCACCCGCGGCATCGATCCAGTCAATCTTGGCCACCTGCAGGCGCAAAGTGTCGCGACCCTGCTTGATCGGCAGCACCGCCGGCGTGCGCTGCAGGCCGGCCTTACCCAGGGCCAGTAACTCATCCGCATCGAGCTCGCCCGCCCCGGTCACTTCCGCCAGCAGTGACACCAGCTGTTCGCGCTGACGTGCCTTGCCCTGCTGCTCGAACTGCTCGCGTACATGGTCGAGCACACGCGCAAAGCGCTCCTCGTCCACAGGCTTCAGCACATAGTCCAGCGCCTGGGCCTCGAAGGCATCGATGGCATAGCGATCGAAGGCCGTGACGAATACCACGATGGGCAGGCGCGAGGCCGGCACCCGTTGCAGCACCTCGAAGCCATTGACGCCAGGCATCTCGATGTCCAGGAACATCAGGTCCGGCGATTCGCGCGCCACTGCCTCGATGGCCTCGCGACCGTTAGCGCAACAGGCCACCACCTCGAAGTCTTCTGCCGCCTGCAGGCGCAACTCCAGGCCACGGCGTGCCAGCGGCTCATCGTCGACAATGATGGTGCGTATGCGGCGGTCAGGCATGAGTGTCAGACCTCCAGCGGGATTCGGATCTCGATCTTCAGTCCCGGGGCAGCGTCATGGGTGTCGACCTGCTGACGATCACCATACAAAACCTGCAGGCGCTCGCGCGTATTGCGCAGGCCAACACCGAGGCCGTTTCCGCCGGCCTTGCCCGCCGCCAGTCCGGGACCATCGTCGGTCACGGACAATCGCAGCTTCCCCGCTTCCACCCCGGCGTGGACAAGTATTGCACCGCCTGACTCACGCACCGCAATGGCGTGCTTGAGTGAATTCTCCACCAGCGGCTGCAACAAGAGCGATGGCACCAGTGCCGACTCCACGCGCTCGTCGACATCAAACTCCAGGCGCAACCGCTCGCCGAAGCGCAGCTTCTCGATGCCCAGGTACAGGTTCAGGGCATCCAGTTCCTGGCGCAGCGTGACCTTCTTCATCGGGTCCTGGTCCAGGGTATAGCGCAGGAATTCAGACAGCCTCGCCACCGCCTGGTTGGCCACCCGGTTCTGTTGATCCAGCACCAGGGTGGAGATGGCATTCAGGGTATTGAACAGGAAATGCGGATTCAGCTGGTAGCGCAGCATCTTCAGTTGCGCTTCCTGGGCCAGGGCCGATGCCTTGAGCGTCGCCTCACGCTCCTGCTGCAGGCTCTCGTAGTACTTGAAGCCGAAGTAGAGCCCGCTCCAGCACAGCAGCAGCGCCGTGGAGCTCAGTGTGCCGGCAAAAACCTCCAGCGGACTGCTCTTGAACATCCACGCAGGTTCGACCAGCCGCACATAGCTCAGGTTGATGATGGCGCGCCAGGCCAGCGCGGCAATCCAGCAGGCCAGGGGTGACCACAGCAAGATGGCACGCGGGCCCTGGGCCCAGAGTCGCTGGTAAAGGTTGCGCAGCGGTGCACTCAGCAGGAAGCCGGCGCCAGCGGCAATCAGGATGACAAACTTGTAGCTGGTGGGCCGGTCATACAGCGATGCGCCAACATACTGGGCAATGGCATAGCCGGCCCAGCCAAAGGCGTGCAGGGACCAGAACAGCAGGCTGCGATTACCGCGCAGCGAATCAAGCGTAGTCATTGGCTCACCATAGCCTGCAATCCCGCCGTCGTTGCATCATCCATCGCAGCCTGGCCACCACTGGCCGCAGGACTAGCGCAGCGGTAGCGGCGTGCGCAGTTCCAGGGCCAGGCGCCATTGGCCCTCATGGCGGCACCAGACATGGACATAGGCGGCATCCGCCGGCGCGTCCATCGCCGGCGCAGACAGCCCATAGCTGTAGCCCAGGTCACCGCTGGTGGCCGCCTCGCCACCGAGCGGCCAGTACTGCGTGCCTGCCGGCAGCTGCTGCCAGGCTGCCAGCCGCGATGCCTCATCAAAGGCACCCTCGACCGAGGGTGCGTGGAACAAGCGGGTCTTGCTGAACTCGCGGTGCTTCACGCGGCTGAGGAAATCACCATCAGCCGTGGCAGACAGGCTGGCATCAAGTTGCAGCAAGTCAGAAGGTAGCGTGATCGGCCCGGCCTCGCAGGTCCAGGGATCCAGCAGGCTGGCCACCTGCTCAAGCGTCCTGCCGCTGGCCGGGCGGGCGAATCCGCCGTCAAAGATCACCCGCCATCCGCCGCCCTGACGTCGCCATACCGTCACATAGCGACCCTCGGCAGCCTGCCTGTCCTGGTCCTTGGGCAACAGTGACCAGGGGCCGGTCGCCACCCCCATCTCGCCACCGAGACTGGCCTGGGCATGATCCGGGCGCCAATCCAGGGTTCCAGGCAGGTCCTCATTGGCCGCCCAGGCTGCCCGGCCCCAGACCGGGCCGGGCTGCAGGACAATGCTTTCTTCGTGCAGGAAAGCCAGGAAGGCCGCCTTCGCGCCCTGGGCTCGGGACTCGGCGGCAAACCGGCCCTCCAGGGCCACAACGTCGGCAGGCCCAAACGGCGTCACAGTGGGCCTTGATTCAGGGAATACCGTAAGGCTGGCCAGAACCAGTGCTGCAAAGATCGGCAAGACCCACACCGCCTTGTTGTGGCTGTTCATGGCAACTCCGAACTAGAGTCTCGTCGCCGAACCTTACACCAAGCCGCGAAACCGACGCGTCACCATCCCACCATGCCCACCCCCTCCCCGCTGGCAATTGATCTGGCCCTGGAAGCCGTGGGTGATGGCGCGTTCCTGGCTGACTGCCGTGGCTCGATTCCGCGCCTGAGCTTTGTCTCTGCTTCACTTGCGCGCTTCACCGGACGTCCGGTAGAGGAACTGGTCGGCGCCCCACTCGCCGTACTGCTGCCGGACCTGCCGGGAAGACTGCAGGCTCAGGAGTCGCTGCAAGGAGAATTCCGGCTCTCCACAGCCTGCGGTCGCCAGCAATGGGTGCAGCTGAGCCTCAGGCTTTATGGTGAAGTGCAGGGTCAGTTGCTCGGTGTCATCCTCAATTCCAATGAGCAGCACTGCCAAGAAGGTGCCCTGGCCCGCAGCGAGATTCGCATGCGCTCGCTGCTGGATGCCTCGCTTGATGTCGTGGCGGTCATCGACGAGGCCGGGATTATTCGCTACATCAGCGGCGCGGTCAGGCAGATGCTGGGTCATGAGCCGAGCGATCTTGTAGGCAGCAGCGGCCTCAACATTGTCCATGCCGAGGACCGTGGGGCAGCCCAGGCCCGCCTGGCGCAAATTCAGCAGGATCCGCTGGCGCCCGACCGGCTGGGCCAGTACCGGATCCTGCGCAAGGACGGCAGCTTCCTCCACTGCGAAGCGCTGACGCGCAACGCCATGGCCGATCCAGCGTTTCGTGGCTACATCACCTGCATTCGTGACATCAGCCAGCGCGTGGCCGCCGAAGCAGCGCGCGACAACGCGGACAAGTTGCTGGCCTTTGCCGCACGCGAGGCCTCGATTGGCGCCTGGGAATGGGATCCTGCTACCAATGCCCTGAGCGCCGACGATGCGGTACGACGCCTCACCCGTCGCAGCGACGATGATCGCTGGACCGGTATCGAGGATTTTGCCCTGCGCCTGCACGCGGATGATCGCCCGGCCTTTCTTGAGACCTGGAAAGTCGTGAACAAGGGTGAGGGTCGCTCACAGGTCGTGGTTCGCCTGCCGCTTGCCGACTCGAGCATGCGGTGGCTGGCTCTTTCAGCCCAGCTACAGTACCGCCCGGGACGCGGAAACGTAGTGCTCGGAATCCTCAGCGATATCACCCAGCAGAAGACACAGGAAGCTGCAGCCGAGCGCCGCCGCGCTGACCTGGAAACCGTGCTATGGGGTGCCGATATCGGCTTGTGGACCTGGTATCCGCTGGAGGATATCGAGAATTACGACGAACGAACGGCAGAAATGATTGGCCTGCCGGCCAATGAACCCGTACGCGACCAAGCCGTACGCGCCCGGATCCATGCCGAGGACTTGCCGTCCTACCTGAAGCAGTTTTCGCTGCTGCGCAGCGGCGCGGTCGACGACATTGACGTTGTTTTCCGCTGCAAGAAACCCGATGGCAGCTGGCGCTGGTTGCTGGAACGTTGCCGCATTGCCGGACGCGATGCCGCGGGTGCTGTTAATCAGGTTCGCGGCATCACCATTGACATCAGCCGGCAACGCCAGGCCGAACTACAGTCTTCCCTGCGCAAGGAGCGCCTGGAATCGGCCATGTGGGCCGGCGACATGGGCATCTGGGAATGGTTTCCGCAACGCGACCTGGAAGTCCTGGATGCCAATTGTTCCCGGCTGTATGGCTTGCCCGAGGGCTTCAACCTGCTGGTCCACGAGCGCTGGCTGGCGATCATCAATGAAGAGGATCGCGAGGAGGCCCTGCGGCAGACGAAGGCCATCAGGCAGGGCAAGCTGGATATCTACGACCACGAGTTTCGAATCCAGGATACCGATGGGCTGTGGCACTGGCGGCGTGATCGTGGCCGCGTCGTGGCGCGCGGCAGTGACGGCCTGCCGGAGCGTGTCGTCGGCGTTGCCATGAATATTGATCGCAGCAAGCGCGCCGAGACCGAAGCTCTGGCACATGGCCTGCGTCTGGACCTTGCACTGCGCGCCTCAGCCATGGGCCTGTGGGAATGGGAACTGGCCGAGGACCATTTCGAGATCGATGCCCGCTATGCAGAGATTGTCGGCCTGCCCGCAGGCCAGCACAGTCGTCACGCAGGCGGAAATACTAGCAGATGCTGACGCCCGAAGATCGAGAAAACCAAGCCAGAGTCTGGGAGGCCTGCCGTGCAGGCGCCGCGCCAACCGTCCGCCTTGAAAGCCACAGGCTCAGGACGGACGGCCTGCTGGTTGCAGTGCACATCCAGGGCATGGTCTCCGAACGCGACAGCCAGGGCCTGCCCACGCGAATGGTAGGCACAATCACCGATATCAGTGAGGAGGAACGCGCTGGCCGCCTGATGCTGGACACCCACCTCGCGGCCAAGATCGGTGGTTACGAATTGAACCTGGTGACCGGCAGGATCCTGTGGACACCCGGCTTGTACAAGTTGCTGGGCCTCACGGAAGTGTTTGCGCTATCGCCGCAATCAACCCGCGAGCTGGTCAGGGCATCCAGCAGGGCCCGGGTACTGAAGTTCATCAACAATGCACTTGAAACGGGTGAGTCGTTTGACCTTGAGTTTGAGTGCGCCCACGCCAAAGGCCATTCCCTCTGGGTGCGCATGACTGGCAAGTCAGAGTTCTTTGCCGGAAAAGTGCTACGCGTATACGGAACGGTGCAGGACATCAGCGACCGTCGCGCCCTGGAACAGGAATTGCTGTCTACGGCCAACAAGGAGCAGCAGCGCCTCGGCCAGGAGCTGCATGACGGGCTGGGACAGCAACTGACCGGCATCGCCATGACCTTCGAGGGCCTGTCACAGAAACTGAAGGAAGCCCAACCCGAGCTTGCGCTGCGCATAGACCAGGCCAACGAAGGACTACAGGCTGCAGTGCACAGCACGCGGGTCATGGCCCATGGCATGGCGCCGGTCAGCCTGCAGCGTGGCGGACTGGCACATGCACTGAAGCTGCTGGCCGCGGAGATCAGCCAGACTGGCCAGTGTGTCGTTCGCTATCACGAAGGCCTGATGGTGGCGCTGAACCTTGACGATGTGGCCTCGGGACATCTTTACCGGATCGCCCAGGAAGCCATCAGCAATGCCATCCGGCACGGCCAGGCGGGTGAAATCGATGTCGAACTGCGCTCAGCCCCTGGAAGAGTGCGACTGCGCATTGATGACAACGGCAAGGGCATGCCCAAGCCGGCACCGGCCCATGGCCTGGGCATGCGCAGCATGAATTATCGTGCCAAGGCACTGAACGGTACTTTTCTGGTGAGTCACGCCCCCGCTGGCGGCGTGCGCGTCGAAGTTGATTGTCCGCAGGCCCTGCCGGAAGACTGATTCAGCGCCGGCTACTGGTACTGGGCCAGCGCTGAGGCCAGTTCCCTGGCCACAGACTGGCGCAGGCTTTCAGGCGAGAGCACTTCCACACCCGCACCATGGCGCAGCAGGTCCATGACCAGTTCCGGCGACTGGCTGTAGGGCACTTCCAGCCGATAGCTGCCGTCCGCCTCGACGCTGCCGACCTGCTGCGAATGCCAGACTTCATCGGCGACCCAGCGTGCGCGCTCCGCAGTGAAGCGCAGCACCGCTGTCTCGGTCGCTGCGCCAGAAAATATTCCGTAACCTGAGCCCAGCTCACGGTCAAGGTCCTCGTCGGCCCGCTCCACCGCAGGCGTATCGGTCACCTGGGCGGCGCTGATGGCATCCACCGAGAAGACGCGCAGTCCCTTGCGCACATGACACCAGGCATCGAGGTACCAGTTGTAGCGGTAGTGAACCAGGCGCAGCGGTGACACCTCGCGCTCCAGCGACTCGCCGGTCTGGCGCTTGCGGTGACGAATACGAATGCGCCGCCGACTCAGCAGGCCGACGGACAGGCCCTCGAAAACCTCAGGATTGACGCTGCGCGTGCCCATGGTCAGCACGCGTATGCGCCGGCGGATTTCCTTGTGGCCGTGATCACCGGTCTCCAGCAACTTGCGCAGGCGATCACGCAGTGGCTCGAGCTGGCGTCCCAGCAAGCGCGGCTGCAGGCGCCCGAGCAGGTGCTCGACCTCCAGCAGGGCATAGATCTCGCCCGGACTGAACCAGACACCGGGCAGTTCGGCCACGTCCGCATCCGGATCGAGCACATAGGCCTGGCGTTCTGCCGACCAGATGATCGGCACGTTGAGCCGGTCGCGCATGTATTCAATGTCGCGCTTGAAGGTCGCCTGGGAGATCTCCAGCTCCTCCTCGATCTGCTTGCGCGTCAGCGCGCCACGCTCCAGCAGGCGGCGGCGGATCTTGTAGAAGCGTTCAGTGCGATCCATCCAGTTAGCTTTTTCTCAGGGCGCAGGCGACAGCCGCAGCAATCGGCTCTTGGCACCGGTGTCCGTCAACAGGTACACGGCACCGTCCGGGCCAACGCGTACGTCGCGAATGCGTTCCTTCATGGCGATGCGTTCTTCATGCTGGACTCGGCCCGCGGCATCCACCTGCAGGCGCACCAGTTGCATGGCTGCCAGGGCGCCCACCAGCACGTTGCCCTTCCAGCCGGCGATGACATCACTGCTGTAGAAGGCCATGCCTGAGGGTGCAATGGACGGTACCCAATAATGCAGCGGCTGTTCCATGCCGGCCTTGGCGCTGCCCTCGCCGATGGACGGGCCGTGATATTCGCGGCCATAGGTGATGACCGGCCAGCCGTAGTTGAGCCCCGGGCGCATGACGTTGACCTCGTCACCGCCGCGCGGACCATGTTCATGCCCCCACAACTCGCCCGTCTGCGGATTGAGCGCTGCGCCCTGCACATTGCGATGACCGAGGGACCAGATCTCCGGTCGCGCGCCTTCGCGCTTCACAAACGGGTTGTCTGCCGGCACCGTGCCATCGCTGTTGATGCGCAGCACCTTGCCGATGTGGGTACCAAGATCCTGCACCAGCCCACGCTGCGAACCGCGATCGCCCAGGGTGATGAACAACTTGCCGTCACCGCCAAAGACCAGCCGCGAACCAAAATGGTGCCGGCTATCCACCTTGGGATGCTGGCGGAAGATGACCTTCACATCCTCCAGGCGATCACCCACCAGGCGCCCGTGCGCGACCGCCGTACCCGCCAGTTCCGGCTCGCCCGCCTCGGCATACGACAGGTAGATGATGCCGTTACTGGCAAAGGCCGGATCAAGCACCACATCCAGCAAGCCACCCTGCCCTGCTGACTTGACCGCAGGAACACCGGCAATCGCCGCGGAGAGCTTGCCTGCGGCATCCACATAGCGCAGCCGACCCGGCCGCTCGGTGACCAGCATGCGGCCATCGGGCAGGAACGCCAGGCCCCAGGGATGTTCAAGCCCTTCCACCACCGTGCTCAGCTGCAGGGTCGCACGCTCGGTCTTGATGGGTTCGCCCGCGGCAACCGATACAAACACGGCGAGGGTCGTCGATCCAAGCACCGTCAGGACTGATTTCACGGATGACATTCGCTTACCTCAATGCGCCAGGACGCGGGTGATGATGTAGCCGCCGGACTTCTGGTCGAACTCCAGTTCCAGCCACTTGCGGTCTCGGGCTTCCTCCAGCATCTTGCCGAAAGTCTTGTAGCCGTAGTAACCCTCGCTGAAGCCAGGATGACGACGCTTGATCGCCTGCTTGACCATGGAGCCCCAGACCTTTTCCTCGGAGTCACGTTCGGCGAACAGGTCCTCGGCGGTCTCCAGCAACAAGTCCACGCCCTCCTGGCGCTTTTCATCGGCGCTGCTTGGCGCTGCCTTGCCCGGGGCCTTGGCCGCCGCCTTCTTGCGACGGCGCGTCCGGCCGCGTTCCTCGCTCCTGACCAGGTCGTCGTAGTAAATAAACTCGTCGCAACCGGCGATCAGCAAGTCGGAACTGGAATTCTTCACGCCGGCGCCGATCACGATCTTGTTGTTCTCGCGCAGCTTGGCCACCAGTGGCGAGAAATCCGAGTCGCCGCTGATGACCACGAAGGTATCCACATGCGACTTGGTGTAGCACAGGTCCAGGGCGTCAACGACCATGCGGATGTCGGCGGAGTTCTTGCCGGACTGGCGTACATGCGGGATCTCGATCAGCTCGAACGCCGCCTCGTGCATGGCATTCTTGAAATCCTTGTATCGGTCCCAGTTGCAGTAGGCCTTCTTCAGCACGATGTTGCCGCGCAGCAGCAGGCGCTCGAGGATCTTGCGGATGTCGAACGCCGGATACTTGGCATCACGCACGCCCAGCGCGACGTTCTCGAAATCGCAGAAGACCGCCATGATGCGGGTATCGGATTTTGTGTTCATGCAGGATCCTGTGGCCGAAAGCGTGGGGCTTTGCAGTGGCTATTGTGACCTGATTCCCGTGGGCGTGCCGGCTCAATCCTCCGCCGCGGCGGGCTTCCAGGCGGTGACCAGTTCCTGCTGCTTGCGCACCGGCACCGGGTCGTAGTGGCTAAGGTCCAGGGTGAAAGTCCCCTCACCGCCGGTCAGGGCCCTGAGCCGTGTCTGGTAGTCGGTGATCTCGGCCAGCGGCACGTAGGCCGAGATCACCAGTCGCCCGCGTGAACGCGCCTCATTGCCGTCAATGCGCGCGCGGCGCGTGGAAAGATCGGCGGTGATGTCACCCATGGCCGTGCCCGGTGCAGTGACCTGCACATGGACGATAGGTTCCAGCACTACCGGTGCAGCCCTGGCCACGGCATCGAGGAAGGCCTTGCGACCCGCCGACACGAATGCCACTTCCTTGGAATCCACGGAATGGTGCTTGCCGTCAAAGACAGAAACGCGCACATCCTGCAGCGGGAACCCGGCAATGGCCCCGACTTCCAGCGCCTGGCGGATGCCCTTCTCGACCGCCGGAATGTACTGGTGCGGGATCGCCCCGCCCACGACCTCATCGACAAAGTCGAAGCCGGCACCACGCTCCAGCGGCTCGATGCGCAGGTACACCTCGCCGAACTGTCCTGCACCACCCGTCTGCTTCTTGTGGCGATGGTGTCCCTCGGCACTGCGCGTGATGGTCTCGCGGTAGGGAATGCCCGGCGGGTGGGTCTTGACGGCCACGCCATAACGTTCGGTCATGCGCTCGATCAGTACCCGCAGGTGCAGGTCGCCCATGCCGTACAGCACCGTCTCGTTCAGCGAGGAATGATGCTCGACCCGCACACAAGGATCCTCGGCCACCAGCTTGTGCAGCGCCTCGGCCAGCTTGTGTTCATCGCCGCGCTTTTCTGGCGCAATGGCCAGCCCGAGCATGGCCGGGGGAAAGCTGATCGACTTGAGGTGATAGTTATCCTCGTCATGCGAGTCGTGCAGGACGGCATCGAAGTGCAACTCATCCAGCTTGGACACGGCGCAGATATCGCCAGGTACCACCTGCGGTACCTCCACGTGTTCCTTGCCCTGCATGCGATACAGGTGGGCAATCTTCACCGGCTTGCGTGCATCGCCAACAAACAACTGGGCACCGGCGCGGATGGTGCCCTGGTGCAGGCGGAACATGCCCAGCTTGCCGACGAAGGGATCAACCGTCACCTTGAAGACATGGGCAACGACATGGCGCGCAGGATCAGGCACAACCTTGACCCTTTCCGCCGTCGTTCCCTCACCCTTGAGGAAGGGCGGCGGATTGCCCTCGGCAGGATTGGGCATCAGGCGAGCAATCACCTCCAGCAATTGCTCGATGCCGGCACCCGTCTCGGCGGAGACAAAGCACACCGGCACCAGGTGCCCCTCGCGCAAGGCCTGCTCAAACGGGTCGTGTAACTGCTCGGGCGTCAGGTCCTCGCCCTGCTCCAGGTAGAGCTCCATCAGGCCCTCGTCCATCTCGACCACCTGGTCGATGATTTCGGTATGCGCGATGCTGACGGTGGAAAAGTCAGTAGTCTCGCTGCCGGGCCGGAAGAAGCAATCCACCACCTTGCTGCCTCCTGCCGCGGGCAGGTTGATGGGCAGGCATTCGCGGCCAAAACGTTCCTGCAGCTCTGCCAGGGTGCCCTCCGGATTGGCGTCCTGGGCGTCAATCTTGTTGATGATCACCAGCCGGCACAGGCGTCTGTCGCGGGCGAAATCCATCATGCGCTGCGTCAGCGACTCAACGCCGTTGACGGCACTGACCACCACCGCCGCAGTCTCCACCGCCTCAAGCACTGAAAGTGAACGCCCAATGAAATCCGGAAACCCGGGCGTGTCGAGCATGTTGACGTGGGCATTGCCGGTCTTGAACCAGCACAGCGAGGCATCCACCGAATGTTGCAGGCGTCGCGCCTGGGGATCGTGATCCGAAACCGTTGTTCCGCGATCGAGGCTGCCCTTGCTGCGAATGGCGCCGGTTGCTGCCAGCAGCGACTCCGCCAGCAGCGTCTTGCCTGCACCAGCGTGCCCCACCAGGGCGATATTGCGAATGTCCTGAGTATCGTGCGCCATGGGATCCCCCGCGCCCGGGCCTTTTCCGGGCCGTTTTATTCAGGATAGCACCGATGCCGGCGCCGGCCACCCGGGGGCCGGGGAAAAACGCCCAGGCTCAGTACATCAGGGCGATCATGAGCGCACTGACCAGCCCGACCAGCAATGCCGACACCATGCCCACAGCCAGGGGCTTGAAGCCGATGCCACGCAGGCCGGCAATGCTGGTGCCCAGGCCGACGGCGGCCATGGCCAGCGCCAGGCAAGCCTCGGCCACCCACTTCAGCTGTGCAATGAGGGTCTGCCATTGGGCTGGCTCAAGTTGCCCAAATGCGAGGCCCTGCGGCCCGGCCATGTCACCCCAGCTGCGCAAGAGGCTCATCAGCCCGAAGCCGATGACAAACAACGGCACCATGCTGTACCAGGGCGGCGCGGCACCCTGCCCGGCCGCACGACGATGGAAGTAGATCGCCATCACCGGTATCACCAGCAGCATGCTGAGGTTGCGCACCAGCTTGGCCACCGTCGCGGTGTCCAGGGCCTCCGCGCTACCAAAATATTGTTGGTAGACCAGCCCGGAGCCGACCACCTGTGCGGTGTCATGAATGGACGTCCCCATGAACAGCCCACTCTGGAATGGGTCACCCGCAAATACCCAGTGCGACAGGAAAGGATAGCCCAGCATGGCCAGCACGCCGAAAATCGTGATGACCGCCACCGAATAGCTGACCTCGTCATCACGCGCACCAATGGCCGGTGCGGTGGCGACAATGGCGGTGGCACCGCAGATGCCAGTACCCACAGCAATCAAGGTGCCGAGGCGATCCGACAGGCCCACGCGCCGGGCGATCCAGGTGACCAGCAGCAGTGCCGTGGTCACGGTGACAACAACGATGGGCAGGCTCTTGAGCCCGATCATGCCCGCCTCGGAAAGACTCAGGCGCACGCCCAGCAACACGATGCCCAGGCGCAGGATGCGCACCAGGCAAAAGCGCAGGCCCGGCTGCAACGTCGTCGGCAGGCTGATGGTATTGGCCACCAGCAAGCCGACGATGATTGCCATCATGATGCCGCTGACCGGGCTCTTCTCCAGGCCCATCAGCTGCAGGCCGATGAAGCTGGCGATGTAGTGACCGGCGATTGCGATCGCCAGTGCCAGCAGCAGGCCTGGCATCACCCGGATCATGGCAATGGCCGCTCCAGTCGCAGCACGGGATAGAGGTTGAACTGCTCATCCCAGCTGGGGTGGCGCCGCGCGAAGAACTCCAGGCGCGCTGCCGGGCTCTCCGAGAACTTCGCATCAGTGGCCAGGCGTTCAGCGAAGGCCTGCTGCAGCGCCGGATCCGCCGCCAGCATCGCGCGCGCCGCTTCCTCTGCTACATAGGCCTCCATGTATTCCTTGCGCTCGAAGCTATTGGCAAAGCGCCCCCAGGACACCAGCGAGTCCGGCGCCTTGGGTTCCAGCAGGCCCAGGATCAGCTGCGCCGCAGGCTGGCTGACCGGCACGAAGAGCGATCCTGCCGGCAGCTCGCGCACTTCATCTTTCCAGGTTCCCTGCACTGACACCATCGCCTGTCCTTCCAGGGTTGTCGCAGTACGATTCAGCGCATCGGCACGAAACGCCTGCACCTTCACGCCTGCCGTGGACGAGCCCAGCTTCTGATAGCCGATGCCATGGACTTCCAGCAATTGCATCATCCAGGTCGCATGTTCCACCGGAACCAGGTAGCCCGCCCCCGGTGCCTTGACCACCAGTGCAGGCTCGACTGTGTCCTTCAGCGGCACGCGCCAGGTCGCGGGAGTTGATTCGTCATAGCGAATCCATTGGGCACCGGAAATGGCCGAGGGCTCGCGCGTGAAGGCATAACCCTCGAAGTCGATCATGGTCTGGTGTGTGCCATTCCTCCAGGACAGGGCGAACTCAGATCCTGCGCTGGACGCAGCGCGTGCATCTGCCGCCTGCGCCGCCTCACGCCAGCGGCCGCCATCACTGGCAGCCAGTGCCGTCAGCGCCAGCACCGTGGCGTGCGTCGCTGCAACGCGGCGCGGATACTCCTTCCAGGAATGGGTCTCGACCAGTACCGCAAAGCGATTGCGGCTAGCCCAGTAGTCCGTAGAAAAACGCGGCGGACGCACGGTCACCGCGAAGCCCGTCTCCGGATCAATGTCGTTGTCGAAACTGGGATAGAAAGGCAGCGGCCGGAAGCCCTTGCGCGTCAATTGCCCAAGCACCGCTGCCTGCATGGCACTCCCCAGGGCACGCAGGCCCGGATCCCAGCCGTGCAGCGGCTCGATTTCCACCGAGATATCGTGGCGGAACTTGGCGCCGTTGGTGACATGCAGGTCCACATAGAGGATCGGGTCCCAGGATTGCAGCAAGCCAAGCATCGCCCGCATTTCCGGCGCTTCCGCCTTCATGTAATCGCGGTTGAGGTTCAGGCGCTGGGCCGTGGTACGCCAGCCCATTTCCTCAGGACCACGCTGGTTCGGGCGGTTCCAGGCCGCGAAGCGCTCATGGCCATCGACGTTGAACACCGGCACGAACAACCAGGTGACTTTCGACAACACCTCGGGCAGTTGCTTGCCTTCCAGCATTTCCCTGAGCGCGAGGAACCCTGCGTCCTTGCCGTCAATCTCCCCGGCGTGAATGCCACCCTGAAACAGCAGCACCGGCCTATTGGCCGCCCGCGCGGCCTGCGGTGTCAGCATGCCGTCGGCGGAGGCCACCATCGCCATCATCGGGCGGCCCTGCGGTGTGCGACCGAACTCAAAACAGCGCAACTGCTTCGGCCAGCGTGACTGGTAGGCCGCGCACAGGCGCTCGACTTCCTCGTAACGCCCGGTCTTGCGAAAGCCACTGGCCTCGGCAACGCTGACAAGGTCCTCGGCCCGTGCAACAGGAACCGCAGAAGGACTCCGCAACTCGCTCGCCACGGCCTCGGCTTGTGCCAGTACGCGCAAGATGTTGCCCGACCAGATCTTGGCAATGTCTTCCTCGCTGTAGCCGGCAGCGAGCAGCGCCGCGGTCACCTTGGGCAGGGCGGTTACGTCCTCCATGCCTGGCACGCCGCCACCGCCATCCCAGTCGGCACCCATGCCCACGTGATCAACGCCAGCGACCTTGATCACGTGCAGCATGCTCTGCATGAACAACTCGAAGCTCGCGGTCGGCGAGTGATCAATGGATGGCAGCGCGGCCGCCTCTGCGATCAGCGCTGATTGCTCAGCCGGGCTCATCCTTTCCATTTTTCCGACACGGTCAAAGACCGCATCCAGGTCGGGCGCCGCGTTAGGCGGCACCAGGAACAGGCTGTTGAGCTGGATCACGCCACCCCTGGCGGCCAGCTTGCGGATGCGCTCGTCATCGAGGTTGCGTGGGTGGTCGAAGATGGCCTTCGGTCCGGTGTGCGAGAGAATGATGGGCGCCTGCGAATGCTCCAGCAGCTGGTCGAGGGCCTTATCCGAGGAATGCGAGCCATCAATCACCATGCCCAGCCGGTTCATTTCCTCGACCCAGCGCCGGCCCAACGGACTCAGGCCATGCCAGCGCGGCAGCTCCGAGGATGAATCAGCGAATTGGTTGTTGCGGCCATGCACCGGGCCTGCCATGCGCACGCCCAGTTGATAGAACGTCGACAGCAGGCCGAGGTCCTCGCCCACGGGATAGCTGTTCTCCAGGCTCTGGTACACCACGCGCTTGCCGGCTGTGGCGATACGCAGTGCGTCCGCTGCGCTGCTGGCCAACTCCATTGAATCGGCGTTCGCCGCCACGGTCTGGCGAATGTTCATCGAGCGCATCAGTGCGAAATCGCGGGCGCGACTGTAGCCCTCCGGCGTCAAGGCTCCTGAATCGGTGTAGATCACCCAGAAGCCGCCATCGAGCCCACCCTCAGCCATGCGCGGCAGGTCAAGCTGCGTCAGGTCCGTGGCCATGGTGTGCCGATCGGCAATGCTCCAGCCCGCGCGGCCAAAATGCGTTGGCGTATCAAGATGGGAATCCAGCACCAGCAGGCGCTCATGCAGGGCGCGCACCTCGGCGCTGACTGTCGGCTCGCTGGCCCACGCTGTCGCTGTAAGACCCTGGCCCAGCAAGATCACCAGGCCCAGCTGCGAGCACCTAAACGCCGGACTCATACGCGGCCCAGGAAGTCGCGCTTGCCCAGCTCCACACCGTTATGGCGCAGGATGTTGTAAGCGGTGGTGACGTGGAAATAGACATTGGGCAGCACCCAGCCATTGAGGAAAGGCAGGCCCTGCATGGACATCTCATTGCCCTGGATCTTGAAGGTCACTGTGCGATCCTCGGCGCCGGAAAACTTTTCCGCCGGGATGGACTCGATGAAAGCAATGGTCTTGCTGATGCGCTCCTGCAATTCCGCAAAGGTCGCCTCATTGTCGGCATAGGACGGTGGATCGATGCCGGCCAGGCGCGCTGCGCCTGCCTTGGCCACGTCAGCGGCAATCTGCACCTGGCGACTCAGCGTGAACATGTCCGGGAACAGGCGGGCGCTGACCAGCACTGCAGGATCGAAGCCCTTGGCCGTTGCATGCGCCTCACCCTTTTTCAGGATGCCTGCGAGGTTGTTCAGGGTGCCGATCATGGGCGGCACGAGGCTCTGGACCATGGACATTGCCATTGCGATTCTCCGGTGGCGAATTCAGTGGGGGAAGGCGCCCATGATACTCGGCGAGGTTGCGCTATGCTGGCGCACAACAACACTCAGCAGCATCATTCACATGGCCACGCCCTGGCACAAGAATGACTTCCAGCCGGTGCCGGATGAAGCCCGCGCCATGGAGGCCATTCGCCCGCTGGCCATTCCGCCGGGCGATTACGTGCTGCCGCACTGCAGCAGCCATGCCGACATGAAGAAACCCGAATTCGTCGACAAGCTGACCCGCGGGCCAGTGCTGATGATGACGGTCCTGCCCAATGGCATGCCCTCGATCGGCAAGAGCCTGCTGCAGTGGTTCATCAACAGCCTGGTCGTTGGCGTGCTCACAGCCTATGTGACCGGGCGCACCCTGGCGGCCGGGGCCGACTACATGGAAGTATTCCGACTCGCCGGCACGGTCGCCTTCATCGGATATTCAGTGGCCATGTGGCAGGCTTCGATCTGGTACCACCGTCCCTGGGGCACGACTTTCCGCTTGACGGTGGACGGCCTGGCCTATGGTCTGGTCACGGCAGGGGCTTTTGGCTGGCTCTGGCCAGCGGCCTGACTACCTGCGCGCGGGCTTGCCGACGCTAGCAATCATGCGCTCCATCACCACGCGGATTTCCGGCGCGCGCAACAGCGCCGGAATTCGAGCCAGCGGCGCCAATTGCAGGTAACCCTGCAAGTGGTAGTACTCAGCACGGCCCTGGCCGGTGAAGTTGACGTCAGCCGCCTCACCGACCTGGCGCATGGCGATAGCCTCGCCAATGCGTGCGCAGCCGTAGGACAGCGCCAGCCGCGACTCCTCCATCACGTCGCCGCTGCCGGCTGGGGTATCGAGCACGCGCGCCACCTTGTAGGCGCCGTCTCGAATGGCGAGCGGCAAGCCCCACTCACGCATGAGCAAGCCGCCAATCACCGCGGCATTGGTTCCCAACGCCGCTTCCTCAGCGCGGGAGCGCTCCAGCATTCCCATCGGCCAGTTCTCCGCAGCGGGCCCCGGCGGCAACAACCGGGCCACGGCAAAGTCACCGAGGAAGGACAACACTGTCTGGGTGGACAATCCGCCGGTTTCGCCAAGGCCCAGGCGCTGGGCCAGCAGCGCGCACATTTCTGAAGCAATGGTGCCGGCCTCGAAGATCATCTCGTGCAGCTGCTTGAGTCGGCGGTTCTCGCTGGCAAACACCTGGCGCAGCGTGAATTGCAGCACCACATCACGCACGGCATTCATGCCGAGGTAGGTAATCGCATGCGGCACGCTGACGATGGGCGAGCGCAAACCGTAGAACGATGAGTTGACCCGGCCCAGCAACTTTGCCGTCAACAGCGGCTCACGCATGATCAGGTCGGCCAGTTCGCGCGTAGCCACGTTGGAGAGGAATTCCGCCGACATCAGCTCGTGCAAGGAGCGTGGCGGCATGGTGATGGACCCCAGTGACACCAGCAATTCCGTGCGTCGCTCCTGTGCCAGGTCCGCCTCAGCGGCGAGGCGAAAGCCCGCCAGTGCGTCGGGCATCGGCGCCGCATCAAGCGCCACCTGTTCCGGCATGAAGGTATCGGTGGTCGCGGCCGACCAGTCGGAGGAACTCTCCACCACGGGCACCGGCACGTGCTCGGCTTTTGCACCTGTTGCACGCGACGCTGGCCGGGTGGGCTTCATCGGTGCGTCAGTACGCCGTCGCACCCAGAAGAATGCCCCCACCAGGAACACCAGGGCGCCAAGCAGCACCATGCCAGTGGTGCCCAGCAGCGCAGATTCCAGCGCCGAGGACTGCGGACGAGCCGAACCGTCCTGGCCCACGAGGGCCTCTGCCTCACCCGCCTGAAGCCTGAATTCCTTGCTGATCATCCACTTCCCCATGCCCCGCTACCCGGCGCATCTTCGCACTTTTCCGCCCCGTTTGAGAATCGCGCAGCCGAATTTGATGAACGGCTGCAATGCTGCGATATTTGCCCGCCGGCTTGCTATCGAACGTCAGGGAATGATCGCCGGCTCGCAGGTGCAACGATGAAAGCGCTCGAGTGTTTCCGCGTGATGGTGCTTTGCGGTGTCGCGGCCAGCGCATGGCCCAGCCGCGGCGTTGCTACTGAGACGCTGCCTCCTGCGGCAGCCTTCGCACGACTGCCCGACCTGAGCCTGGTGCGACTCACGCCCGACGGCAAGACTGTGGCCTGGGCCGGCTATCGCGGCGACAAGCGCTTCGTATTCATACTGGATCTGGCTGCGGGAAAATACCTGCGCGAGATTCAGGCCGACAGCGAACTCAAGCTGCGCGACCTCGACTGGGCGGACAACCGCAGCTTGCTCCTGACCCTGAGCCGGACCAGCACCATTGGCGGCCAGTCCTCGGCCCGTCGGAAGTACGAGTTTTCCCGCACCATCGCCTTTGACTCCGACGGCGGCCAGGGTCGCGTGCTGCTGATGGACGACCCGGACCGCAAGTGGGTGACCGGAGCGGAGCTCCTGCGCCTCCATACCGGCCAGCCAGAAACCATACTCATGTCGTCCTGGGATTTCCAGAACACGGCCTTTCGCGAATCCATCGGCTCGCGACTCACCGGCGGCCGCAAGGACGAGGGCTGGCTGTATTCGCTGTTCGAGGTCAACACGCGTACCGGAGTCGGCAAGACACTCGCTTCTGGAACGCCATTCACCCAGCAATGGATCGTGGATGCAAGGGGCCGCCCGGTGGCCCGCAGCGACTGGAATCCGGGCAGTAGCGACTTTCGCGTGCTGGCCAACGACGATGGCAGCTGGAAGGTGATCTACCGCGCGGATAACAACAGTGAATTGCAGCCCGAAGGGGTGATGGCTGACGGCAAGTCACTCATTGCGCTTGGCGCGCGCGGCGGAAACCGGGTTCGCGCCTGGCAGCTGCCCCTGGATGGCAGCGAGATAACATTGTTGTTTGAGGGCGACGAGGACGTGGAGGGCATCGTCGAGGATCGATTCACGGGCGCGCCCGCAGGCCTGTACCTGGGTGGACTTGAGCCAACGATCCACTGGCTCGACCCGAAACTCGAGGCCATTCGCGCATCGCTGGAGCGTGCCTTCCCGGGCAGCCTGCTGCGCATCTACGACCGCTCGCAAGACTACGGCCGTGTCTTGACGCGCATTGAAGGCGCTTCCAGCCCACCGATCTATTACCTGATCGACCTGGTCAAGGGAACGGCCGACATCGTTGGTGAAGCCTATCCGGAACTGGTGGGCGTGGCGCTAGGCGCCCAGCAGGCAATGCATTTCAAGGCGCGGGACGACGTCATGATCCCGGCCTACCTGACGCTACCCCCGGGTCGGGAACCGCTTGGATTGCCCCTGGTGGTGCTGCCACATGGCGGCCCAAGTTCGCGTGATGACATGGGCTTCGACTGGTGGGCCCAGTTCCTGGCGACCCGAGGTTACGTCGTGCTGCAGCCGCAGTTCCGGGGTTCAACGGGGTTTGGCGCCGACCTGCAGCGCGCGGGCGCCCGCGAGTGGGGTCGCGCCATGCAAGATGACATCAGCGATGGCATTGCCATGCTGGTTGGGCAGAAGATCGTGGACGCCTCACGCATTTGCATCGTCGGAGCCAGCTACGGTGGCTACGCCGCGCTGGCCGGCGCGGCTTTCTCGCCAGGCCAGTTTGCCTGCGCGGTCAGCGTCAATGGCATCGCCAACCTGCCGAGCATGATTGGCTACCTGCGGGACCGTGCGGGCGATGAGTCCAACGCGCTGGCTGCCTGGCATGAGCTGGTCGGTCGACCCTATGAAGAGGATCTCGCCTCGGTGTCGCCGGCCAAGGCCATTGAACAAATCCGCGCGCCAATCCTGCTGATCCATGGCACGGATGACACCGTCGTGCCCTTCAGCCAGTCGGACAATTTCGCCCGCCTGCTCAAGCAACACGGCAAGCCGCACGCCTTGGTCAAGCTGAAAAGCGAAGACCACTGGCTGTCGACCAGTGCTGCCCGGCTGCAGGCCATGCAGGCCATTGAGGCCTTCCTCGCCGAGCACCTGCGCAGCAAGAATCCGCCCGTCCAGCCGAACTGATAGGGTGCCCGCCATGGGCAGAACGATAAGCGAGCTGCTGGCACAGCAACCTTCCTCGCCGGACGCGGCGCGCCACGCCGCACTGGCGCGACTGATGACAGCGCTGCAGCCCTCAGGCCCGGTGGTGACCTGGGTTCATGGCGGCGCTGGCGTAGGCAAGTCACGCCTGCTCAAAGCATTCGGCGAACAGGCAGCCCAGGCTGGCACCAGCGTGCTGCGCCTGGACTGCGGGACGATCGAACCTACCCCTGCTGGCATGATCGCTGCGCTAGGCAAGTCGCTGCAGCTGCCAGAGGCGACGGATGATGCTGCTGCCCACGCGCTCTCTGGCCACGCCGCACAATCGGTACTGATGCTGGAGCGCTACGAATCCTTCCGCCTGGCCGATACCTGGCTGCGTCGTGAGTTCATTCCCAGATTGCGCGATACCGCACGCGTGGTGCTCTCCAGCCGCGAGCCACCGAGTGCCGGCTGGGTAGGTGCCAGTGAGTGGCGCCCCTATTTTCTTGAACTGGCGCTGGCCGCCGAAAGCCCACCCCGCCAATTGGGGAACATGCCGGCCAACCTCAGGCGGGCCATGGAAGTCTGTTCGGTAATACGCCGTGTCACTCGCCCAATGTTCACCGCACTGGTGCCTGGTGCCGATGCAGAATCACTTTACGAACAATTCTCGGCACTGCCTGTTGTCGAGCGCCGCAGTGACGGACTGGAACTGCTGGAACCGCTCCGGCTACAACTCTGTCGCCAGTTTCAGGCCTCCGATCCTGTCGGCTACCGCGACAGCCAGCGCCGCGCCTGGCGCTTGCTGCACCGACAGTTGCAACATTCCGCCCGTGCAGACCTGTGGCGCTGCACCGCCGACATCATTTACCTGATCGAAAATCCGGTGGTGCGCGAGGCCTTCTTTCCCAGCCAGTCCTCTCGCTACTCGGTCGAGCCTGCACGGCCTGCCGACCATGCCGCCGTCATGGCCATTGCCAGCAAGCATGAGCCGCCCGAGTCGGTGGCCGCCCTGGAACTGTGGTGGCTGCAATTGCCCGAGGCCTTCCATGTGGTGCGCGATGCCAGTGGCGAAGCAGTGGGCTTCTACTGCCTGGCCAAGCCGCGTGACCTGGCCGGTGACTGGATGCAGACAGACCCGGTGGCCCGCCACTGGCAGCGTCACCTGCAAGGCAATGCGAGGACCGGCGCACCGTCAGCCTTGTTCCTGAGGCGCTGGCTCAGCCTTGACGATGGCGAGCAGCCATCGGCGATACAGGCTGCGGCGTGGATTGATATCAAGCGCACCTACCTGGAACTGCGCCCGGAACTGCGGCGTGTGTACCTGACCGTGCAGGATCTCGGGCCCTATGCCCAGGTGGCCACGCAACTTGGCTTCAAGGTGCTGCCAGAGCTGGCCGCGCCCCTGGGCGCGACCACCTATCACAGCGCCATGCTCGATTTCGGGCCCGGCTCGGTGGACGGGTGGATTTCCGGCCTGGTCGCAACTGAACTTGGCATCAGCGATGACGAGTTGCTTGATGTCGCGTCACGGGAACTGGTCGTCAACGGCGAGCGCATTGCGCTGACCCCACTGGAATTTGGCTTGCTGGCCATGTTGCAGGGCCGGGCGGGCAAGCCGGTGGCGCGTGATGACCTGCTGCGCCAGGTGTGGGGCCATGGGCACCAGGGTGGCAGCAACGTGGTGGACGTGGTGGTCCGCGGACTGCGGCGCAAGCTGGGCGACCGCGCCGATTTGCTGCAGACGGTACGTGGCGTCGGCTACCGCCTGCTGCAATCCTCATGAAATCCTCATGCATGGGCGGCGACCTGCCCTTATGGTGCAATCCAGACACAACCCTGGAGGGGCACTCATGATCAGGAATTTCACCCACACCCTGCGAGCCGGAATGCTGGCGCTGACCATCGCATCACTGGCCACCGGTCCCGCACTGGCGGAGGACTCCGTCGCCGCCGCACCCACCCTGTATGAGCGCCTGGGCGGCTGGGACGGCATACAACAGATTGCGCGCGACACCATTGCCATGCACCAGCGCAACCCGGCCATCGGGCACTATTTCACCAACGTGGATAGCGCCCAGCTCGAAGCGCATGTCACGGCGTTCTTTGCCGCAGGTTCTGGCGGTCCGGCCCAGTACGCGGGCCGCGACATGACCACGGCGCATGCCGGCATGAAGATCACCACAGCCCACTTCGACATCGCCGTGTCGGAAGTCATGCGCGCGCTGGACCAGAGCCGCATCGGCGATACCGAGCGCGCCGAGGTGGCCGCGATCCTGGAATCGCTGCGACCGGCGGTGATGGCGAAGACTGGCGGCTAGGGCCAGCGAACTTCGGCCTACAGGTCGAAGATGCGACTGTACTTGAGCACGAACTCGCGCTGGGGTGCGCCCATGGCCCCCAGCCCGCGTTCGTCGATCTCGTTGTAGACGAGATAAAGCCCGGCACTGGCCGACTGCAGCCAGGCCAGGCGCAGGTTGGTCGCCACCACGTCGCTGCGGTCGTCGTATTGCACCAGCGCCTGCAGCGAGATCTTCGGCGTGAAGGAATAGTTCACCTGAAGGCGGCCAACGTTAATGTCGAAATTCCCGCCAGGCACCGGCAGACGGATGTCGTTGTGGATCCAGCTCAGCTCGGTGTTGAAGGCCTCGCCAATGCGATAGCGCAATGTCGGTGACAGGTTGACGCGATCGCCGCCAAAGAAGCCGCCCATGCGCGCCGTCACCGAGAAGCTCAGTGGTGCGCCCTGGTTGGTCATGAATACCAGCTGCAATTCGTCATGGTCGTACTCGCCGACCGGCACCACCACGCCCCTGGCAATCGTGAAGGGCGCCGTGACGCCTTCGTGAGTGAAATTGATGCCGGTGTGGATTTCACGACCGCTCTTCCACTCCCAGTGGTTATCCACGTGCAGGAAGCCTGACTCGTGGTAACCGCCAAAGTCCCAGTGGCCACGATAGGACACATGCGGACGCAACTCCTGCAGGCCCCACAGGTCAGCGGGACGGATGCGCCGCAGCACCAGGAAATCCGCGCGTCGGTAATTCCGCCGTGAAAGAAACCCGACTTCCGGGTTGAAGTTGGCGGCCACTTCCGTGTAGCCGAGGTTGCCGGTCCAGTCCTCATCGTTGTACTCGCCCTTCAGGTTGTAGGCATGCTCGTCGCCTGACAGGCCCGGGGTCTCGGTCATGGCGGCGAATCCTGACAGCAGCAGGTTCTCGCCCAGGCCCCAGCGACCATCGACGCCGAAAGTACGGTTGTAGTCACCGCTGCCCTCACCACGGCGCTGCACGATGATGGCGCCAATGGATGAGCGATTGGCCAGCTCGTGGCTGATGCGAGCCACGGTGAAGTCGTTCTCCACCGCGACGCCGGTCACCTCGGCTGAACGCATCTGCAGCAAGCCGACGTTGGTGCTGGAACCGATCTTGCCGGAGACACGCAGGCCACCATCAATCGGCAGTTGCTCGCCACTGGCCGCAATGCCGATGCGCCGGCTGAAGAACAGCTCGACTGACCCTGGCGTGCCTACGGCAAACTGTCCGGCGTTCTCCAGGAAGAACGGGCGCTTCTCCGGGAAGAACAAGCTGAAGCGATCAAGGTTCACCTGCAGCACGTCCGCCTCGACCTGGGCAAAGTCGGTGTTGTAGGTCAGGTCCAGCGTCAGGCTCTGGGTCAGCGAGTACTTGAGGTCGAAGCCAATTTCCTGGTCGTAGTGCGTGCCAGCGGGCGGGCTGCCGCCACGAGCCGCTGCACCCAATACATAGGGGGTGAGCTTGAGGTTGCGCTGTCCGGGAACGCGGATGCCTTCGACGTCACCCGCCTGGGAGACGCGATAGAGGTTGTGCTGGCGCGGCAACGGCGCCCAGAAGGCTGTCTCGTTGTTGCGACGGATATTGCGCTGGAAGTTCATGCCCCAGGTCTGCACATCCTCGCTGCCATAGCGCAGCGACTTGAAGGGGATGCGCATTTCCGCGCTCCAGCCGATGTCGGATTGCTGGGTGCGCACTTCCCAGCTGGTGTCCCAGTCCAGGTTGACGCCACCACCGCCAGAACCGAATTGCGCAGTGCCCTCGCGCGTGACCTGCGCGTCGTACTCAATGCCCGCCGGATTGGTGCCGAACACCAGGCCATTCTGCCGGTCGCGGTAGGTGTCGAGGATGACCTGAAAGCTGTCGGTGTCATCCAGCGACGAGTCACGCTTGCTGCCGGCGACGATGATGCCGCGCGGGTTGTCGTCGTAGCAGATCACGCCGACATAGAGCGCGTCGTCTGAGTAGCCAACGAATACTTCCGTACGCTGGGTCGCAGGCTTGCCCTCGTCGGGGCGCACCTGGCGAAAGCCATCGGCCGCCACTGCGCCTTGCCAGGCGGGGTCACCCAGGACCTGGCCATCCAGTGCCGGCAGAAGTTCCAGGGCGTGGGCCCGGACGATGGGGATGCCTGCGGTGGGCACGGCAATGCTCTCGGCAGCCAAGGCGACAGGTGCCAACAGGCACAGGCAGCAAGCCAGCGTCGTGTACGTGAGTAGTCGGTTGCCCATGGCCCGGTCGATAGTAGTAGGGGGGCGGCAATGTACGCAGGCCGGCGGCGGGATTCAATCGGATTGCCCCCGACACCGTCCCATCCAGGTCTCGCCTGGTCGAATCCAGGGAAATTTGTGATCTGCGGCCCAATGTCAGGTGATTCCCCGGAATCTCCCAACACTTACTCATCGAATACCTGTATGTTGCACTGCAACAAGGAGCTGTTTGATGAACTTCCTCGACTTCGTATTCGTCGCCGTCCCGCTGGCACTGTTTGTAGCCGGAACACCGCTGTTACTGCTCGCCACGACCAGCGACTGATCACCCACGGCCAGGATGGCCGACCCCTCGCTGCTGGTTCGACCACAGGCTCCCCGCCACGCTAGACTGCCGCGGCCGCAGTTGGGCGCGTATCTGGGGGGTTCTCTTTGTCCGATACCGGGGACATTCGCGCCGACGCCAAGCGTCTGACGGCGTTTCTCAGCTATGCGCGTGCCGACCAGGCACGGGCGACCCAAATTGCCGAGGCCCTGAAGGCCGCTGGCCTGGATGTCTGGTGGGACAGCCTCATCGAGGGCGGCGCGGCGTTTGCCAAATCCATAGAGGCGGCGCTGGAGTCCTGCGATGCGGTGGTCGTCGCCTGGTCCCAGGCCTCGATAACCTCCGACTGGGTGCTGGATGAGGCGACCAAGGGTCGCGAGCTGCGCAAGCTGGTGCCTGTTTCCCTCGACGGCACGCTTCCGCCCATGGGCTTTCGCCAGTACAACGCCATCGACTTGTCGGGCTGGCAGGGCCAGGCCGCGGCTACTGAAATTGCCAATGTCGTGCGCGGCATCAAGGCCGCCGCCAGCCAGGCGCTGCACGGATCTGCGGCAAGTACCCCGGCTGTGTTGTCGACCACCCGCCTCACGCGCCGCCATGTACTGGCCGCTGCCGTGGGCACGGCGCTGGCAGGCGCAGCCGGCCTGGTGGCCTGGCGGCAAGGACTGATCGGCAGTGGCGTCGACGCCAGCGGCAACAGCGTTGCCGTGCTGCCCTTCATCAACCTGAGCGGTGACGAAAGCCAGGCCTATTTCTCGGACGGATTGTCCGAGGAGCTGCGCGCCACGCTGGCGCAAAACGCTGAACTCCTGGTGATGGCCCAGGCCTCGACGGCGAAATTCCGCGATCGCAAGGAAGACGCCGTTTCCATTGCCGCCAAGCTCGGCGTCGCCTTCCTGCTGGATGGCAGCGTGCGCCGCAGTGGCGACATGGTGCGCGTGGCCGCTGACCTCATCGATGGGCAGACGGGTTTCAGCCGCTGGTCGCAGGTCTTCGACAAGACCATGCACGACATCTTCGCCGTGCAGAGCGAGATCGCTCGCACCGTGGCCAGCGCACTGGTGGCGGAGGTGGCCGGCGGCGGCGCCTCGGCCGCTGCAGGCGGCACCACCCACCCCGAGGCCTACGATGCCTACCTGCGCGGCCGCTCACTCTATGACCTGAGCGCAGATGAAGCTTCTGAACGCTCTGCCCTTGCGCAGTTCGATGCCGCTATCACGCTGGATCCCGACTACGCCGCCGCCCATGCGGCACGCGCACGATCACTCACGGCGATCGCTAACCAGTATGGTGCCGTCGACCAGCTGGCCGGCCTGTACTCCGCCGCCGTCGCCGCCGCACGACGCGCGATCGAAATTGCCCCCGACCTGGCCGATGCCCACTCCACCCTGGGCTATACCCTGTTCCAGGGACAGCTCGATGCCAGGGCAGCACGCGAGCCGTTCGAACGCTCGCGCGAATTGGGCGCGGGCGAGGCCACGGTCATGGCGCGCTATGCGCAATACAGCGCACGCGTGGGTCGCGAGCGTGAGGCCGCCAAGGCCATACAACGCGCACTCCAGCTCGATCCGCTCAACCCGCTGATCCATCGCGCTGCAGGGTCAGTCGAATATGCGGCGCGCCGCTACCAGGCCAGCATCGCCCCACTGCGCACCGCGCTGGAGATGAACCCGCGCATGTCACGGGCCAACGCCTCCATTGGTGATGCCCAGATGATGCTGGGGGAGCTGGACGACGCCCTCGCCTCCTATGCGGCAGAGCCTATTGATGACTTCCGGCTGACGGGTATGGCCATTGCCGAGCATCGCCTGGGCAACCTTGGCGCTGCCCAGGCAGCCATGGCCCAATTGGTGGCCGAACTGGGCGACCGGGTGCTCTACCAACAGGCCCAGGTCCTTGCCCAGTGGGGCCGGAAGGACGAGGCCATTGCCAGGCTGGAACAGTCCCTGCAGGTCGGCGATTCCGGCTTGATATACGCCGGCAACGACCCCCTGCTGGACCCCCTGCGCGACGACCCCAGGTTTGCGCAGTTGCTCAAGGGGCTAGGCTTCGACTAGGCTCAGGCGTGCCTGGCGTGAATCCGGCACCAAACTAGAACAGGGGAAGGGAGCATATGAAGCAAGTTACGACAAGCTTGGCAGTGATCGCGGCGGCCTTGCTGCTGGCGGCCTGCGCCAAGAAGGAAGAAGCAGCTGCAGCACCGGAAGCGGCGCCTGCCGAGATCATGGAGCCCGCGGCTGATGCGTCGATGGAAGCGAATTCCGAAGACGCCGAGCAGTCGGGTGGCGACAAGGTTTCGGTTCCGGAGCCTGAGCCCGAAGGCGGCTGATCCCGGTCTTGAGTTGAGCCACGGCCATCCCGGTGCAAACCGGGATGGCCGTTTTCATTTAGGGTCCATTCAGGGCAGGGCGTTGCGCGTTGGCTCCAGGTCCATCGCCCGCCTGATCCAGCCCGAGTAGGCCACCACGCTGGTATACACACCCGGCTGACCATCGCCGTTGCAGCGCGCCTTGCCCCAGCTGATGACGCCAATCAGTTCACCCTCATTGGTGAGGGTCAGCGGACCACCGCTGTCACCACGGCAAGTGGACTGACCCTTGCGTGCGGCACAGATCACCTGTTCGCTAATGCGTTCCGGACCAAAGCCTGGCTTGCTGCTGCAGGTCGGCGTGTCCATCACCTGCAAGTCCACCTTCAACAGCACGGCATTGGGCGCGTGACCGTCTACCGGCTGGGTCTTGCCCCAGCCCGAGCCAGTGACCTGGGTGCCCGACCTCGGTGGCGGGCCCTGGTAGAGCTTGACCGGGCGGATCTGGTTCGGGTCGCGACGGCGCGGTGGACCGTCCTCAACGATGTGCACCAATGCGATGTCGTTGGCATACATATTGGGCCGCGGCACCGGCGCTCCCGGCGGCTTGGGGTGGCGCCTCTCGTCGTACTGCGAATGACGCACGATGCGGTCGATCTTGTAGACCATGCCGCCATCCTTGGAGATGTCCTCAGCGCCGAGTCGCACCTTGTAGCCGGCGCGCACCATGCCCTGGTCAATGCAGTGGGCCGCCGTCAGCACCCAGTTGTCGGCGATGAGCGTGCCACCACAGTAGTGCTGCAACTGCCACAGCGGCGTGCCGTTGCGCAGCTTCTCCGCCCAGCTGGGGCTGGTCCCCGGATAGAAGATTTGCGCCTGCCAGGGCGCGCCCGTATCGCGAATCGGCTTGCCGCCAATTGAATAAGGCGTGTCCTCGCCACCGGGTGCCGGCGCTGCCAGCATGCCTCCAGGCTGGCTGCGTCGCGCCCGCGGCCGGATGGTGGGCATGTCACCCGAATCACGGACGCCCTCGACCATTTCACTCTCGTCGTCGGGCACATCTTCCCAATTGTCGCCATCGTTCTCGTACTCGATGACTTCCCAGCCCTCACCGGTGGGATCGAGTTCTTCATCAACGGGAATCGCGTCATCTGACTCGTCGAATTCCTCGTCGAGCCACCAGTCATCCTCGTCTTCGTCCTCTATTGTTTCTTCGGCGAAGGACTCTTCCCCCTCGCCTTCTTCTTCCATGCCCTCCTCGACGACCTCTTCTTCTGGGTCCGTATCGGGCTCCCACTGCTGTGCGTAAACCGGACCACCCAAAGAAAACGCTGCTGCCGCCAGGATTACCATGGCCCAGCGCAACGTCCGTCCAACCTTCCTTGTTTTCATTGCATGCCCCCCCCGTTGAGGGGGCGAGAGTGGAGCGCATGACCCCACCGAGTCAAGGCATGGCCCAGGCGACGGGCAATAGCCCGGGCTTGCCCGCCCCTGTAGCATGGCGCGCATGCTGAAGATTCCCTTGAGGATCGGCGTCACCGGCCATCGCAGGCTTGAGCCGGCCGATCACGACGAATTGCGCCGCGTCATCGAGGGCCTGTTCACGCGCCTGCACCATCGCCTGCCCGGCGTGGAGATTGAACTGGTCAGCGGACTGGCCGCCGGTGCTGACCAGATCGCGGTGGAGGCAGCGCTCGCCGCCGGACTCTCCGTGCATGCGCTGCTGCCGATGCCGCTGGCCATGTACCTTGATGACTTCGACGATTCGGGCCGGCAACGCTTGCAGGCCACGCTGGCCGACCCACGGGTGAAATGCACCACGCTTGAACTGCCTGCAGGGATTGATCCGACGGCGGCCTCGGTTCCGGGTGCTGCCCGCAATGCACTGTATGTTGCGCTCGCTGAACGCCTGCAGCAGGGCACCAGCGTCCTGCTCGCCCTGTGGGACGGTGAGGACCTCGGCTTGCCAGGCGGCACCGGCGATACTGTGCTTCGCTACCTCGGGCTGGTCAGCAATGGCGATGTGCGCGAACCACAGAAACTGCAACTGCCCCTGGCCACAACGCGCGCGATGGATGGTGAGCGGCCGGTGTTCTGGTTGCGGACACGCCGACCGGGATCGCCAGCCACGGAGCAAAGTGTCGCAGGATTCCTGGGCATCACGGCCGACGATGAAATCGTGGTCATGGGACCGGATCTGCCGGAGAGCCTGGCCGCTGAACTCGACAGCCTGGTGGACTACGCCAACCATGCCAGCGCGCATGCAGACCCTGCCGAACATTCCCGCGGATTGATCAGCGACGACGCCGTGGCCTTGCGCCCCGCGGCGGCCGCAGCGCTGCAGGCGATGGACCTTGAATACCGCCGCGCCGATCAACTGGCGATTCATCACCAGCGGCGCTCCGACCGCTTGTTCAAGGCCTTCAGCATCATGGCCGCATTGATGGGCCTGCTGTTCCTGGCCTACGCCAAGATCTTTCCGGCTGAGCTTTTCCTGGCCGGCTACCTGGTGCTGTTCGTCAGCGGCTTCCTGCTGTTCTGGTTTGCCAGTCGCCGCAGCTGGTTTTCGCGCCACCTGATGTATCGCGCCATTGCCGAGAGCCTGCGCACGCGTTTCTACCTCACCGTCGCCGGTGTCGAACCGCGCGGTATTGAACAACACCTGATGACACTCCTGAGCGTGCGGCGCATTGCCGGCTTCAGCTGGATCGGATTTATCCTGCGCGCCTGCACGCCACTGGAACTGGGCAAGACCAGCAACCAACAGGCCTGCCTGAACTGGGTGTGCGGCGCCTGGATCGAGGACCAGCGCAAGTACTTCGCGCGCAAGGCACGGGCGCTGCAGCACGCCCACCAGCGCCTGATGTATGTCCGCATGGGCATCCTCGGCACCATGGCCATGGCCATTGCGGCGCTACTGACATTCAAGGGTTACCTCGATGCACACAGCATGCTGGGCCTGCCGCTGAAAACCCACGTGGTATTCCTGCTGGGACTGGTGCCCTTCTGGCTCGGCGTCTGGGAAATCCACCAGGCCAAGATGGCAATCAAGGAACTGGCCTGGCAGTACCAGACACAGCTGTATCACCTCGATCGTGCCGCCGATGCGCTGAAGCACGCGCACGGCCCCGGCCGTGTGGCGCAAGTGCTGGATGACACTGCCGAGAGGCTGCTGGCCGATACCTACCTGTGGATCGTGCAGCGGTTCCACCGCGAACACGAACCACCGGCAGCGGCGTAGGCGTCAGGGTTGTTCTCAGGCGGCTTATAAGGTGCAAGAAATCATGTATGACCAAAGCAGTGTGCTGATAGTCGCCCTCCTATTTGTGGCCCTGATCCTGGCTACAGAAGTCGGCTACCGACTGGGTGGGCGCTTCTCGCTGACCACTCCCGAGCCGACCAAGTCCCATGTCAACACCATCCAGGGGTCACTTCTGGGCGTACTGGCCTTGCTGTTGGGATTTACTTTTTCGTTGTCCCTGCAGCGTTTCGACGCACGTAGCCAGGCCGTCATTGCCGAAGCCAATTCCATCGGCACGGCGACGCTGAGGGCCGACCTACTTCCACCCGCGGCTCGCGCTGAGACACAGGACCTGCTGCGCAAGTACCTGGACCTGCGCGTTCGTGCCGGCACCGTCTCGCTGGACAGGAATGCTGAACGTAACGCCATATTGCTCGAGACCAACCAGGTGCTGGATTCGCTGTGGCAGCATGCGCTCCAGGCCGCCGTTGAAAACCCGAATCCGGTCACCACGGGTCTTTTCATCCAGGCGCTCAACGAGATGATTGACGCCTACGGTTCGCGGGACGCGGCGCTTAATCGGCACGTGCCCGAAACCGTGCTATTTCTGATGTTCGGGACTTTTATCCTGACGGTGTCATTGGTCGGATTCGCCTCTGGCATGGCCGGCAAGCGTGCGACCTTCCCAACCTACGTCCTGGTAGGCCTGGTGGTGCTGCTGGTGTTCGTCATTATCGACCTCGATCGACCGCGACGCGGCTTCATCGAGGTCTCCCAGCAAAGCCTGATTGACCTGCAGATCCAGCAGGAGGCTGCGCGGATCAGGGCGAACTAGGCTGCCCCCAGCTGCGCGACCTGGCTATTCCGCTGACGCGGTCGCCGGCCCGTACAGGAACTCCAGCGCCCCTGGCAGCCGCGCGGCCCAGGCTGGCTCGTCGTGGCGGGCCTCGGCATCGAGTACGAAGCGGAATTCCGCCTCACCATAACCTGCAGCGTGGAAATTGGCCTCGACCTGGCGGATCAGCGAAAGTATTTGATCGTCACCGCTGCCGCCACCTTCGCGGCCGCCATAGCCAACGAACACCTTGCGCGGTCGACTGCCCAGCGGATTTGTATCGCGCACAAGCTGGCCCTTGCCTACCCACATAGTCGGGCTTTCGACCAGGCCGTAGCCAAATACATCTGGCCTGGCCAGCAGGGCATACAGCGTCGCCACGCCGCCATAGGATGAGCCGCCCAGCCCGGTGCTGGCATCGCCTAGTTGCGTGCGGTACCTGCTGTTGATCGCGGGCATGACCTCATCAGTGAGGAAGTCTGGAAAGCGCTGGCCCGCGGGCTCGGGCATGCCAGGATTTCCGACCTCGTCCTTGTACGGCAGGTATTCGTGGCCGCGATCCTTGCCGGCGTGGTCGATGCCAACCACGATCATTGCCGGTATCCGACCCTCGCCAATCAGCTGGTAAAGGGTCTCGTCAGCGTGCCACTCCTTGTGGCTCACATCGCTGAGGCAGGCGTCGAAGACGTTCTGGCCATCGAGCATGTAAAGCACCGGGTAGCGCCGCTCGGCATTCGCGGGCGCATCGTAGCCGGGCGGCAGCAGCACGCGCAGCGTGCGGTTGTTGCCGAAGATCCTGCTGTCGAGCTGCTGCAGGCGCAGGTCGCCGGTCGCAGTGGACTCACAGGCTGTCGCCGCCGCCTGTTCCTGCTTCATGCAGCCTGACAGCGAAACTAGCCCAAGGCCCAGCAGCGCGAGGATGCGTATGGGGATTTGCATCGAGCGATGATCGCATGCTGTATGCAGATCGCCAAAAGCAAAGGGGCCCCGAAGGACCCCTTTGCATTTCAATTGGCGCGCCCGGAGAGATTGTTCGCGGGCTACGCCCGCTCATCCCTCGCCAGGCTCGGGACCGCCGGCTGACGCCGGCGTCCTTCGCGGCGCCAACGGCGCCGCTCGTCGAACTCCCTCCCCGCTACGCTGCGGGAGTCCGATTACTGCATCAGCCCTTGAAATGAAAAAGGGCCCCAAGGGACCCTTTTTCATTTCAATTGGCGCGCCCGGAGAGATTCGAACTCCCGACCCCATGGTTCGTAGCCATGTACTCTATCCAGCTGAGCTACGGGCGCGTGTCTTGCATGTCTGGCGGAGAGAGAGGGATTCGAACCCTCGATGGGCTTTTGGCCCATACGCCCTTAGCAGGGGCGCGCCTTCGACCACTCGGCCATCTCTCCTGAACGCCCTTCCCTGTCTCGGGAAGGGGCGCAGATGATACTGGCGGAGGCGCGGTCGGTAAAGGCCGCCGTGGGGCGCGAAACGAGATCAGCCGGTGACGGCGCGGGGCAGTTCCTGCCCGGAATCCTCGTTTTCGTTGCGGATACGCTCGTAGATTTCTTCGCGGTGTACCGAAACCGTCTTCGGGGCATGGACGCCGATGCGAACCTGATTGCCCTTGACGCCCAGCACTGTCACGGTGACTTCGTCGCCGATCATCAGCGCTTCACCAACCCGGCGGGTAAGAATCAGCATTGTCCCTGTGCTCCTGTCCGTTCGATCCCTGAGAAATCAGGTCGGTAAAGAGTCTAGGAAACCGATTGCCTGATTTCACTGAGGAAAACCCCCAATCTGGCAAAAGTGATATCCGCCAAATCTCGCGCCGAACGTGCAGAATCCGCAAGCCAACACGGAATGTCGATTCACAAAGTTTTGTTTTTTGAAATCAAGGACTTGGCGCTTGACCCAGGTCAAAGGCCAGATGCAGCGCGCGTACCGATCGTTCAAGTTCAGATTCAGCCAAAAGCACGCTGACCTTGATCTCGGAAGTCGACACCAAAAGCACGTTGATTCCCTCCTTGGCGAGTGACTCAAACAGGCGCGTAGCGACACCCGCATGGGCCCGCATACCGCTGCCTACCACAGCAAGCTTGGCCACCCGATTATCACCGCTGACACTCGCGCCGGCATGGCCCTGGGCCGCTTTCGTCACCTGCGCCAGGGCGCGGGCGTAGTCATCACGATGCACGGTGAAGCTGAAGTCCACCCGCCCCTCGCGCGGCGCATTGACCACGATCATGTCCACCTCGATACCTGCCGCCGAGACCGGCTGCAGGATCGAGTAGGCCACGCCAGCGTGGTGCGGTAGTCCCGACACGGTGACCTGGGCTTCATCACGATTAAACGCAATGCCCGAGACGATTGGTGCTTCCACGTGCCTGTCCTCCTCACAAATCAGGGTGCCCGGTCCGGGCTTGAAGCTCGACAACACCCGCAGGCGAATACCATAGCGCGCGGCAAATTCCACCGCGCGCAGGTGCAGCACACGCGAGCCCTGCCCGGCCATCTCCAGCATTTCCTCGAAGCTCAGGCGATCCAGCCGGCGCGCCTCCGGCACCATGCGCGGGTCGGTGGTATAGACACCATCCACGTCGGTCAGGATCTGGCACTCATCAGCGCCGAGCGAGACTGCCAGCGCCACAGCCGTAGTGTCGGATCCGCCGCGACCAATGGTGGTCAGCGCACCGTCAGCGCCGCGACCCTGGAAACCCGCGACCACCGGCACGATGCCCGCACTGATGTCTACCTTCAGCCTGCTGCAGTCCACACTGGCTATGCGTCCGCGGCCCGGCAGGCCGGTCGTTTCCAGTGGCAGCTGCAGGGCGTTGTAGGAGCGCGCCGGCGTGCCTTGCTTGCTGAGCGCCATGGCCACCAGTGCGGTGGAGACCATCTCGCCGGTGGCCAGCAGCGCATCGAGTTCGCGCGGATCAGGCTCAGCACTCACCTCGCGCGCCAGGTCGAGCAGGCGATCGGTAGCATCGCCCATGGCTGAAACCACCACCACGACCTGGTGGCCAGACGCTTGCAAAGCCTGCACCTGCGTGGCGACCGCTGCAATGCGCGCCACGGAACCCACCGAGGTGCCGCCGTATTTCTGGACAATCAGGCTCATGGGGCCGGCATTGTCCGTGGACTGAGGTGCAAGTGCTAGGGGCCCGGGACCGCGTTGCTCAATATCGCCAGCTTTTCAGGTCAGCGCCTGCAGGAGCGGTTTGCTGGATGCGCTCCACCACCCAGGGCAGCACCATCTGCGGATAGCGCAGGCGCGAATAGGCATTGGCGCGGTCGTGGTCGCCATTCCAGCAGTGCTCGGCGCGATCGCCATACTCGACCACCGCATCCGCTGGCGGATTGGCCGACTTCAGGAAAGTCTCCACACCATAGACCGCGTTGTTCAGGTAGTAGTTATCCATGTCACCCACGTAAATTCGCAGCTTGCCGCGCAGCCTGGGGCCGAGTTGTGCCCAGTCCCGCTGGAGGATGTGGGCCAGGTCGTAATTCTCGCGCCAGTAGGCGGCGGTGATGGGGTCGATCTCGCCGCTCAGGCGATCCCAGATGCGCCGCGGATAACCATCCTCGCCCACCGGCGAATACACCGATTCCCACACATCAAACTGGTCGCCCGAGCGGGCGTGCGTGCCCAGCGCCAGTTCATAGAGGTTGTTCTCCTCCATCGTGGCGGACACCTGTCCCAGCCAGTTGCGCTGCGCCGGTCGCGGTGTGCGCTTGAAAACGTTGGGCATGAAATAGGCGTTCTTGTCCTGGTAGATGTTCACCGTCATGTAGTGCTGGAAATCAATCGGGTCGGGGCAGGCAATCCACGCGCCGTTGTAGTCATCCGGATAGAACATCTGCACGGCCATGGCTTCCCAGCCGCCGGTGGACCCGCCATACATGAAGCGCGCCCAGCCCTGGCCAATACCGCGAAACTGCCGCTCAATCTCCGGGATCAGCTCGTACTGGATCGCATCACCGTAGGGGCCGTTGTTGGCCGAATTCACCGCGTAGGAGTCATCGTAGAACGGCGTCGGGTGCTGGATCTCCACCAGCAGCACGCGCGGAAATCCCGCCGAGCTCCAGTCCTTGAATGACTGCCAGGCATGTTCCTGCTGGATGCGGTTGTAACCCTCCAGCCCAAAGCGCTTGCTGTAGTCGGGTTTCAGGGTGGGGTCCGGCGGTGTCTCGCTGAACACGCCCGGCGCATCGGGAAAGTGGCCGTGGGCAATCACCAGCGGATAGCGGGCCTCGGGGTGGTCGGCAAATCCCCAGGGCAGGGTGACCCAGGCACCAATGCGCATCTCGCGGCCCCAGAATGCGGACAGGCGCTCGCTTTTGATCTCGATGTGTCGCACATATTCAGTCTGCTGGCGCGCGAATGACTCAACCGGCGGAATCTCCTGGTCCAGCACGACAGCAATACTGCCGCGCTGCGCCGGATCGAAGTCGATCTCGCGTGGGGTTGAATACAGGTTGCCGGGCTTCTTGTGCCACACCTGGCCCTCGCCGCGATCTGGCGGCAAGTGCACGGTGTGGCCATCGCTGCGCACAAAGGTCTCGTAGCGATTCAGCACCGCCTGCACGCGATACTTGCCCGCGGGAACTTGCTTGAGCGAGCGCAGGGGAAAGCCAAAGGCATCGTCATCAATGAGGCGCGCTTCGCCTGCCTGCCAGTCACTGACGTTCACGCCAAAGAACGGGATGGCGTCCTGGTCCCAGGTCACCTGTGAGCGTGGCTCCTTGTCACCGCCCGGTGACAGGATCAGCAGCAGCCGCCCTTGCAACGGGGTCGCCGCCTTTTCTGGCGCCAGGCTGATGCTGAAGCTCGGGCTGGCAGTTGCCGGCGTGCCCACCAGCAGCAGGGAGAACATTGAGGTAAGGGCACAAGCGCTACGCAACATGGGTAACTCCAGGAAAGTCTGTCAGTTCAGGAGCGATGCAGCCGCACCTGCAACTCGCGCCGGCGGTAGTCGATGATCAAGGTATCCAGCAAGCCCAACACGTCCATGCCGACCAGCATGGCTGGCTCATCGATCAAGCGCCAATGCTCGAAGATCGCCAGGTCGAGAAAGGTCATGGCATCGCTCCTGACCACGATCCCGCCCATGCGAATCGGCGGAATATCGAATCGCTCGCCCTGCTGGACATCGAGCGTTGCCCCCAACACGTCGTCAGCCGTTGCCTGGACCTGTGAGCGCCGCCGCATCAACGCATTACGCAGCGCCAGGTTGCCCAGTGTCGCCTGTCCGCCCGTATCAATAACCGCCTTGACGCGAATACCGCCAAGCTCGGCGTCCACCACCAGCAGGCGGCCGCGCATGAACTGCACGGGAATGGTGATGAACCCGTCATCAGCCTTCTCGCCGCGCGAGCGCACGATCTCGATGCGGTCGCGGCGAAAAAAGATGGAAATGCGCTTGTCGCCCATACCCTCGGCACCCAACGCACCCTCAGCACCGCCCAGGGCATCCGGCACGATGGCCAGGCGCCTCGGTTCAATCAACAACTCACCCACCGAGAGGCTGTGCACCGGGATGGTCGGCACCGTGGCGGAACCGGTGGCACCACGCAGCAAAGTGGCCTTGTTGTGTTGCGGTTCGATACCGAGCGCCAGCGCCACGCCTGCGGTCACCGCCGAATGGCTGGCGCCGGTGTCCAGCACCAGTCGAAAAGGTCCCTGGCCGTTGATTTCTACCGGGGCCCAGATGCGCCCGATGCGATCGCGCCGGGTGGGCGCAACAAAGCGCGGCTCGGCGGCCACCACGGTCAATTCCTCAAGGACCGGCTCCGCGGGAGCGGTGCCGGATCCCAGCAAGGCGAGCAAGGTCAGGGCGGTGGACAGCATGGCAGTCTCCGCAGGCCGGGAGGCCCAATCTACACCATCGGCCCGGCTCGCGGCATTTCACCCGCTGGCCTATGATTGCTGCCATCGCTGTGTTCCAGCACAAGGAAGTCAGTCATGCGTTTCACCGCAGCAATCCTCATGGCGTCGCTCATCGCCGGCAGCGCGACCGCGGCCGTCAGCCCCAGCGCGTCCTCCCAGGCAGGCTACGGAAACCTGCTCGCCTTGTTCAAGGACTGGCGGGAATTCGAGAAGCCGCCGCTGCGCAATGGCGCGCCCGACTACACCCTGGCATCACTGGCTCGCCAGCACGAGCAGTTGCGCGCCTACCAGGTGCGCCTGGCCTCCATAGACCCGAGCGAATGGCCGATTGCGCAGCACGTGGACTACCAGATCCTGCGCGCCGAGATGAATGGCCTGGACTTCAACTATCGCGTACTCAAGCCCTGGGAGCGTGACCCCGCCTTCTACAAGACTCTGTGGACCGAACAGAGTGACACGCCGGCACATGAAGGCCCGACCCACCACGCCGTCGTTGAATTGTGGACCTACACATTTCCACTGGCGCCCGAGGCCGAATTGCGCCTTGCCAGCCAACTGGCGGTGATCCCACCCCTGTTTGACCAGGCCCGGACCAACCTGATCGGCAACGCCCGCGACCTGTGGATCGCCGGCACCGGCACGCTGCAGCAACAGGTCGCCGACCTCGCTGCACTGGACAAGCAAACCAAGGGCGCCAGTGCACCGCTGCGCCGCTCCGTGAAGGAGGCGCATGAGGCTACCGTCGCACTAGTGCGCTGGCTCGAAGAGGAAACACCGAGGAAGAACGGACCTTCCGGCATCGGCAAGGACAACTACAGCTGGGGACTGCGCAATGTCCACCTGGTGCCATTGAGCTGGGAGGATGAAGTCGCCATCCTCAAGCGCGAACTGGCGCGTGCCCACGCCTCGCTGAAGCTGGAAGAACAGCGTAACCGCAAGCTGCCGCCGATGCCGGTGATCCAGACAGCCGAGGAGTTCGAGAAACGCGCCCAGGCAGGCGTTACGCAATTCATCAAGTTCCTGCGCAACCGTGAAATCGTCACCGTACGCAAGTACATGGATCCAGCCTTGCGCGAACAGCGCGGCGGCTTTGTTGCCGAGCAGGATCGCCATTTCTTCCACATCGCCACGCATCTCGAACCGATGACGCTGTACACGCACTTCTATCACTGGTTCGACCTGGCCCGCATGCGCGACGATCCGCATCCCAGCCCGATTCGCAGCGGGCCCTTGCTCTACAACATCTGGGACAGTCGCGCAGAGGGCATGGCCACGGCGATGGAGGAAATCGCCATGCACGCCGGGCTGTATGACGACAATCCGCGGGCGCGCGAGATCGTCTGGATCATGCTGGCGCAACGCGCAGCGCGCGGCCTCGGCTCACTGTATGCGCAGGCCAATATCTTCACCATGAAGCAGGCTGCCGACTTCCAGGTGGCGTGGACGCCGCGTGGCTGGATGCGCGAGGACCTCGACCTGTTGGGCTTTGAGCAACAGCTTTACCTCAGGCAACCGGGCTACGGCACCAGCTACGTGACGGGCAAGCACCAGATCGAGGCGCTGATGAAGGATTACGCGCAGGAGCGCGGCAAGGAATTCCAGATGCGTGAGTTCTTCGACACCCTGGACGAGGCCGGGATGATTCCCGTCTCACTGCTGCGCTGGCAGCTCACCGGCCTGGATGACGAGATCAAGGCCCTGCTCAGGTAGCGAGCTTCTCCGCGACCTGTCCCGGCACTGCGGCCAGGGCCGCATCGAGCTTCGAGGCATCCGTGCCGCCGGCCTGGGCAAAATCAGCGCGGCCACCGCCCTTGCCACCCACGGCGGCAGCGGCCTTGCCGACGATTTCGCCAGCCTTGAGCCTGGCCGTCAGGTCTTCCGTCACGCCCGCGACCAGCACCACCTTGCCATCCTCGGTCACCGTGCCCAGCACGATGACGCCGGACTTGATCTGGGCCTTGAGCTTGTCGACCGCTTCACGCAGCGACTTGGCATCGGCGCCTTCGATACGACTCGACAGCACCTTGATGCCTGCCACGTCACTGCGCTGAGGCCGCCAGGTCCTGGCCACCACCCGAGGCGAGGCGCGACTTCAGCGTATCCATGTCGCGCTCGAGCTTTTTCTGGCGATCCAGCAGCTGCTGCACCTTGTCCTCAACGTCCTGCGCCGAGCCACGCAGCAACGCGGCAATGCGCTTGAGCGTAGCCTCGGTATGGCGCGCCTCATCCAGCGCGCGCTGGCCGGTGACGGCCTCGATGCGTCGCACGCCTGCGGCGACACCACCCTCGGAGAGGATACGGAACAGGCCGATGTCGCCGGCGCGGTGCACATGGGTGCCACCGCATAGCTCGGTGGAGTAGTCGCCGATGGACAGCACGCGCACTTCATCGCCGTACTTCTCGCCAAACAAGGCCACGGCCCCTGAGGCCACCGCATCGTCATAGGGCATGACCCGCGTCTCGGCAGGCGCATTGGCGCGGATTTCTTCATTGACGCGCTGTTCGATGCGATCCACTTCCTGCGGCGTCAGCGCCTGGAAGTGGGCAAAGTCGAAGCGCAGGCGATCGGGTGCCACCAGCGAGCCCTTCTGCTGCACATGATTGCCCAGCACCTCACGCAGCGCGGCGTGCAACAAGTGGGTCGCGGAATGATTCAGCACCGTGGCCTGGCGCGTCGCGGCATCCACCTGCGCGGTGAGCACATCGCCCTTTTTCAGGGCGCCAGATTCCAGCCGACCAACGTGCAGCACGGCCGCGCCGAGCTTGCGCGTATCAGTGACGACAAAGCGCGTGCCACCGGACTCAAGTACGCCAACATCGCCTACCTGGCCACCGGACTCCGCATAGAAGGGCGTGTTGTCCAGTACCAGCTGAAGTTCTTCGCCAGCCTGTGCCGAGTCCACCTCGGCGCCATCACGCAGGATGGCCAGCACGCGGCCCTGGCCCTCAGTGCCCTCATAGCCGCAGAAATCGCTGCTGGCATCAATGGTCATGCCGGCGCGCAGGTCAACGCCAAAGCGGCTTGCCGCGCGGCCACGTTCGCGCTGGGCATTCATCGCCGCCTCGAATCCTGCCTGGTCAACGCCCAGTCCGCGCTCACGTGCGATATCGGCGGTCAGGTCCAGCGGAAAGCCAAAGGTGTCGTAGAGCTTGAACACGGTCTCGCCGGCGATGGTCTTGCCCTTAAGCCCGGCGATGGCGCCCTCCAGCAGCGTCATGCCATTGGCCAGGGTCTCGGCGAAGCGTTCTTCTTCCTGGCGCAGCACGCGCGCGATGTGATCAGCACCCGAAACCAACTCGGGATAGGCCCCGCCCATCTGTTCGACCAGCGCCGGCACCAGGCTGTGGAAGAACAGCCCCTCCTGTCCCAGCTTGTAGCCATGGCGGATGGCGCGGCGGATGATCCGGCGCAGCACATAGCCGCGGCCCTCGTTGGACGGCAGCACGCCATCCACCACCAGGAAGCTGCAGGCGCGAATGTGATCGGCGATGACCCTGAGCGAAGGACTGGAGAGCTCCTTCTGCCCGGTAGCCTTGGCCGCAGCAGCGACCAGCTTCCTGAACAGGTCGATCTCGTAATTGGAATGCACGCCCTGCATCACGGCCGCAGCGCGCTCCAGGCCCATGCCGGTATCCACCGAGGGCTTGGGCAATGGCGTCATCTTGCCGTCAGCGGCGCGATCGAACTGCATGAACACCAGGTTCCAGATCTCGACGAAACGGTCGCCGTCTTCGTCGGGCGAGCCCGGCGGCCCGCCGGCGATGTGCGCACCATGGTCGAAGAAGATCTCGCTGCAGGGCCCGCAGGGACCCGTGTCGCCCATGGACCAGAAGTTCGACTTCTCGTCCATGCGGGTGAAGCGCTCGGGATCAATGCCGATGTGCTTGAGCCACAGCTCGGCCGCCTCGTCGTCGTCACGGAACACCGTGACCCACAAGCGCTCAGGCGCGATGCCCATCACCTGGGTGACAAACTCCCAGGCGAACTCGATGGCTTCGCGCTTGAAGTAATCGCCGAAGCTGAAGTTACCCAGCATCTCGAAGAAGGTGTGATGGCGCGCGGTGTAGCCGACGTTTTCCAGGTCGTTGTGCTTGCCACCGGCGCGCACGCAGCGCTGCGAACTGGCAGCACGACTATAGCTGCGCAGGTCCTGGCCCAGGAACACATCCTTGAACTGCACCATGCCGGCATTGGTGAAGAGCAGGGTCGGGTCGTTGCCCGGCACCAGCGAGCTGGAGGCCACGACTGCATGATCACGCTCGCGGAAGTACTCCAGGAACGCCGTGCGAAGCTCGCTGCTGCTCATCACGCTCTTGCGCTTGCTCATTCGTCGAAATCCACGTCAGTGCCCAGGGCTGCGCGGACCTGGTCCCCGCTGAAGCCACGATAACTCAGGAACCTGCCCTGTCGGCCGCGTTCCTTCCAGTCCGCCGGCGGCTTGGCGCCAAATCGCTTGCGCCGCAACTCGACGCAGCGGCGCTTCCACTCTGCGGCCCCGGCATCGACGCTGGCGGCGATGAGGTCGGCTGCCATGCCAGCCTCACGCAGCTTCTGCGCGATGCGCAAGGGTCCCTGGCCACGCCCGGCATGCCAGGTGACGAAGTGACCGGCATAGCGATCGTCGTCGACCAGGCGTTCGCTCACCAGTGCAGCAACGACCGCCTCGGCGGTGGCCGCTGCAAATCCCCGTTCTTCGAGTCGCGACGCCAGCTCTGCGGAAGCGTAGTCACGCCGGTTAAGCAGCGTCAGCGCCGCAAGGCGCGCAGACCTGGCATCCTCCGGCGCCGCCAGCGCGGCCGGATCAGGCCTCCGCCGCCTCACTGTCCACTGCTGCCACGCGCTTGGCGGGCATCAACTTGGCGCGCAGCGCAGCCTCGATCTCGGCAGCCATCTCGGGATGCTGCTGCAGGTAGCTGCGGGCGTTGTCCTTGCCCTGGCCGATACGCTCGCCGCCGTAGGAGTACCAGGAGCCCGACTTGTCGATCAGGCCATGGGTCGCGCCCATGTCGACCAGCTCGCCCTCGCGGGAAATGCCCAGTCCATAAAGGATCTCGAACTCCGCCTCACGAAACGGCGGCGAGACCTTGTTCTTGACCACCTTGACGCGGGTCTGGTTGCCGATCACTTCCTCGCCACTCTTCAGGGCACCGATGCGACGGATGTCGAGGCGGACCGAGCAATAGAACTTCAGCGCGTTGCCGCCGCTGGTGGTCTCGGGGCTGCCAAACATGACGCCGATCTTCATGCGGATCTGGTTGATGAAGATGACGATGGTGTTGGAACGCTTGATGTTGCCGGCCAGCTTGCGCAGTGCCTGCGACATCAGGCGTGCCTGCAGGCCCACCTGCATCTCGCCCATCTCGCCCTCGATTTCCGCCTTTGGCGTCAGCGCCGCGACCGAGTCGATCACCACGATGTCCACGGCGCCGGAGCGCACCAGCATGTCGGTGATTTCCAGTGCCTGCTCGCCGGTATCCGGCTGCGACACCAGCAGGTCCTTGATGTTGACGCCCAGCTTCTCGGCGTAGGTCGCATCCAGGGCATGCTCGGCATCGACAAAAGCCGCCGTGCCGCCCATTTTCTGCGCCTGGGCAATGACCGACAGCGTCAGCGTGGTCTTGCCGGAAGATTCCGGGCCGTAGATTTCGACCACGCGGCCACGCGGCAGGCCGCCGAGGCCCAGCGCCACGTCCAGGCCCAGCGAGCCGGTGGGGATCACGTCGATATCCGCCCCTGCGGCGTGCTCGCCCAGGCGCATGACCGAACCCTTGCCGAACTGCTTTTCGATCTGGCTCAGCGCGGCTGCGAGAGCTTTCTTTCTGTTGTCGTCCATCTCATTCCTTCCCTTCGCACAGTGGGCGATTATTTCACAAACCCCTGGCCTGCGCCGTGCACTGCATAAGCGATGCAACGGTACCGATTGGCCATGGGCGCACAGCCTCGCATGGGGGGTGGCTCAGGCGACGACCCCACCCCAATTGAACAGGAATCAGGCCTTCAGCAAGCCCTGCAGGGCCGCGGCCACGGCTCGCCGTCGCACCGCCTCACGATCACCACGAAAAAAATGGCATTGGGCTGTTGCAGCGATTCGTCGCCCGGGACCCTTGCGCGCCACCGCCACCCAAACGGTTCCCACGGGTTTTTCCCTGCTGCCGCCCGCGGGGCCGGCGATGCCAGTGACCGACACCGCGTGACTGCTGCCAGCGGTCTTGAGCGCGCCACGGGCCATGGCCAGTGCCACCGGCTCACTGACCGCGCCGTGGCGCTTGAGCGTCATGGTCGGCACGCCCAATAGCGACTGCTTGGCGGTGTTGGCGTAGCTGATTATCCCCTGCAGGTAGACCGCCGAACTTCCCGGCACCCCGGTCAGGCACTGGCCAATCCAGCCACCGGTGCAGGACTCGGCCGTGGCCAGCGTGGCCTTGGTTGCGGCCAGGTGGCGGATCACCCGCCGAGCCAGGCGCGCCAATTGCAGGTCACTGGGCCCGGTGGAGACCACGTTCAGCTGCAACGCGAGAAGTCGGGCTTGCGCTTCTCGAAGAAGGCCGTCGCCGCTTCCTTGAACTCATCACCGGTCAGCAGCTTGGCAAACATGGCGGCCTCGTCCTGCATGGTTCCGGCGACCTGCCGGGCCAGGCCCTTGCGCAGCAGGCGCTTGCTCTCCAGTACGGCGCGGGGCGGCAACGCATTGAAGGCCAGCGCCGCTTCACGTGCGCGGGATTGCACCTCGGCCGCGGGCAGGACTGCCGTAGCCAGGCCCATGGCCGATGCCTCGGCCGCACTGAAGGGCTTGGCCAGCAGGATCTTCTCTGTCGCGCGGGCCTGGCCGGCCAGCAGCGGCAATAGCAGGCTGGAGGCGTACTCCGGCACCAGGCCCAGGCGCACAAAGGGCATGGACAGCACGGCGTCATCTGCGAGGTAAACCAGGTCGCAATGCAGCAGCATGGTGGTGCCGATGCCCACGGCCACGCCCTGCACGGCCGCCACCACCGGCTTCTCGAAGCTGGCCAGGGCCTTCATGAATACAAACACCGGCGCGTCATCACCCACGGGTGGACGGGTGGCAAAATCCTTGAGGTCGTTGCCGCCGGTGAAGGCCCCGCCTGCGCCGGTGATCAGCAGGCAGCGGCAGCTGGGGTCAGACGCCGCCTCGTTGATGCGCCGCGCCATTTCGGCGTACATGTCCACTGTCAGCGCGTTCTTCTTGTCCGGCCGGTTCATGGTCAGCGTGGCCACGCCGTCGGACACTTGATAGTTGATGCTCATGGAAATTTCCGCTGGCAGGGAGGGCGCGCCATTTTATCCAGGTTTCGCCCGCCAGTTCGCCCCCAGCTGCCGGCATCGTCATAATGCCTGCCCCTGCCCAATCAAGACCCATGGCGATGACCCAAGGCCCGGCACCGCAATCCACTGCGTCCCTGTTCGACGAGCTCGACGGGCATACGCCGATGATGCAGCAGTACCTGCGCCTCAAGGCCGAGCAGCCCGATGTCCTGCTGCTGTATCGCATGGGCGATTTCTATGAATTGTTCTATGACGACGCCCGCCGCGGTGCGCGCCTGCTCGATATCGCGCTGACCCAGCGCGGCGAGTCCGCCGGCGCGCCGATCCCGATGGCCGGCGTGCCGGTGGACAAGCTCGAGACCTACCTTGCACGCCTGCTCAAGCTGGGCGAGTCGGTCGCCGTGTGCGAACAGGTGGGTGATGTCGGCAAGGCCAAGGGCCCGGTTGAGCGCGCCGTGGTTCGCGTCGTGACCCCAGGCACCGTCACCGACGAGGCACTGCTGGAGGATCGACGCGAAACCCTGCTCGCCGCCCTGGCCATGGGTCCCGACGGTTTCGGCCTGGCCTGGATCGACCTCAGTGCGGGACGCTTTTGCGTACTGCAGGGCAGCGGCCCCGAGGCCCTGCGCGCCGAGTTGGAGCGACTGCAACCCGCCGAACTGCTGGTCGCCGATGGCCAGGCCCAGGCGCTGCAGGCCTGGGCGCTGACGGGTGTACGTGAGCGCGCACCCTGGCACTTTGAGCAAGACGCGGCGCGCCGCGCGCTGGTGGCCCAGTTCAAGGTGCGTGACCTCAGCGGCTTCGACTGCGAGGACCTCAGCCAGGCGCTGGGTGCTGCGGGTGCCTTGCTGCAATACCTGCGCGATACCCAGCGCGCGGCATTGCCGCACCTGACGGCGCTGACGCGCGAGCGGCGCGAGGCAGCGCTTGAGCTTGACGCCGTGACCCGGCGCAACCTGGAGCTGGATCGCAGCCTCTCAGGACAGGACGCCTGCACCCTGGCCGGCGTGCTCGATCACACCACGACCGCCATGGGCAGCCGCGAACTGCGGCGCTGGATTCACCGCCCGCTGCGCGAGCGCGCCATCCTGCGCCAGCGCCTGACCGCCATCGCCGAACTGATCGAGCGCAACCAGGCAGGTATGTTGCAGGCGCAGTTGCGTGACATCGGCGATGTCGAGCGACTGATCGCGCGCATCGCACTCCGAAGCGCGCGGCCGCGCGACTTTGCCATGCTGCGCACGGCCCTCGCTGCGCTGCCCGGCTTGCACAACAGCCTGCAGCCCATGGCGGCAACGCTCCTGGCAAGCACCCGCGACGAGCTTGAGCCGCGACCGCTGCTGCTGGACTTGCTGACACGCGCCATTGCCGCTGCGCCTGCGCACCTGGTGCGCGATGGTGGCGTCATTGCCGCGGGCTACGACGCTTTGCTGGATGAATTGCGCGGCATCGCCAGCGGCGGCGACGCCAGCTTGCTGGCGCTCGAGGAAAGCGAACGACGGCGCACCGGCATCACGGCGCTGCGCCTGGGCTACAACCGCGTGCATGGCTACTACATCGAGATTCCGCGCAGCCAGTCGGCGCGTGCGCCGATCGAGTACACCCGCCGCCAGACGGTAAAGAATGCCGAGCGCTTTATTACGCCCGAGCTGAAGGTCTTCGAGGACAAGGTGCTGGGCGCACGCGATCGTGCGCTGGCACGCGAGCGCGAACTATACGAGGCGCTGCTCGACAGGCTGGTGGAAGAGCTCACTGACCTCAAGCGCCTGGCTGCCGGCCTGATGCGGATAGACGTACTGGCCAACCTGGCCGAGCGTGCTTCGGCACTTCGCTATGTGCAGCCGGAGTTGTCCGACGAGTTGGGTATTTGCATCGTCGGTGGCCGCCATCCGGTGGTCGAACAGGTTCTTGATGAGCCCTTCGTGCCCAATGACCTGGCGCTCGATGATCAGCGACGCATGCTGGTGATTACCGGGCCCAATATGGGCGGCAAGTCCACCTATATGCGCCAGGGCGCGCTGATCGTGTTGATGGCCTCGATGGGCAGCTTTGTGCCAGCGCAATCTGCGCGCATTGGTCCCATCGATCGCATCTTCACCCGTATCGGCGCCTCGGACGACCTGGCTGGCGGGCGCTCCACTTTCATGGTGGAAATGACCGAGACCGCGGTCATCCTCAATGCCGCGACTGAGCACAGCCTGGTGCTGATGGACGAGATTGGTCGTGGCACCAGCACCTACGACGGGCTGTCGCTGGCCTGGGCCTGTGCCAGCCATATTGCGAACAAGGTGCGCGCCTACACCTTATTCGCCACACATTACTTCGAGTTGACCGAGCTGGCTGTTGAACACGACTGCGTGGACAACGTCCACCTCGATGCCACCGAGCATGCCGATGCCCTGGTGTTCCTGCACGCGGTGCAGCCAGGACCTGCAAGTCGCAGCTTTGGACTCCAGGTCGCGCAACTGGCCGGCGTACCACGCGAGGTCATCGCCAACGCCAGGCAGTACCTGCGCCAGCTGGAAGACAGCCACCAGCGCAGCGCAGTCAGCGCCCCTGCTGCAGCGGCCAGCGTGGCAGCCCCTGTTGCTGAACCTGAAGCGCTCAAGCGCCTGCGTGAAATTCAGCCCGACCAGCTAAGCCCGCGCGAGGCGCTGGAAGCGCTCTACGACCTGAAGGGTCGGCTACTGCCCTGATTCAGTGCGCGGCGAAGTGGCCCTGACGCAGGAAGCCCGCCGTGGCGCTGGCCACGGCGCTGGAAAACAACATGCCGGTGTGACTGACCTCCAGCAACAGCTGTGCCGAGGCGCCTTCGATGTGGGTTTCCTCAACACTCACCGTGCCGTCGCTGGGGCCAGGCAGGTGGGTGACGATCCGTCCCAGGCCAGCTGCCAGGGTGCCAGCAATGACACCCAGTTCTCCCGGTCCCTGCCAGCGACGCTGGTGATGGCGGGCCAGCTCTACGGAGGCGAGTGAGCCCAGCAGTGCGCGACCGGCAGGCCAGGCGGCCAATGTCCGCGCCACGCTCGAGCCGCGCACCGGCGAACCCAGCAGCACCGCACGTCCGACCCGCAATTCAGGCCGCGACTGCAGGGTCTCCAGCACGATGAGCCCGCCGAGGCTGTGACCCACCAGGTGTACTCCCGGGCCCTGCGCGGTAATGAACTCAGCCAGCGATGCGGTGACTACGCCAAGGTCAGTCTGGGTAGAGGGATAGCGAAACACCTGCGGCGAAAAGCCCTCGGCCGCCAATCGCTGGCGCAGCAGTGTGGTTTCCAGGCCGTTCATCCACAGGCCGTGCACCACGATGACCCGGGCCGCGCCACCTTGCGCCCCCGCAGCCGCAGAGTTACCCACCCTAGGCGGTCACCTGCGCGGGCAGCTTGACGCGCACATGCAGTTCCTTGAGCTGGGCATCGCTGACCGTGGTCGGCGCATCGGTCAGCGGGCACCAGGCCGACTGGGTCTTGGGGAAGGCGATGACATCACGGATGCTGTCGGCACCGGCAATCAGCATGGCCAGGCGATCCAGGCCAAAGGCGATGCCGCCATGCGGCGGCGCACCATAGCGCAACGCCTCGAGCAGGAAGCCGAACTTCAGCTGGGCCTCGTCCTTGGCAATGCCGAGCATGTCAAACACCGTGCCCTGCATCAGTTCGCGGTGGATACGCACCGAACCGCCGCCGACTTCCGAACCGTTGAGCACCATGTCATAGGCCTGCGCCAGTGAATCGCCAGGATTCGCCGCCAGCGCCGAGGCTTCCGGGTCCTTGGGCGCGGTAAACGGGTGGTGCATGGCCATCCAGCGCTTGGACTGGGCATCCCACTCGAACATCGGGAAATCAATGACCCACAGTGGACGCCAGCCGGTGGCGACAATGCCCAGGTCCTCACCCAGCTTCAGGCGCAGCGCGCCGAGGGCATCGTTCACCACGCGTGCCTTGTCGGCACCGAAGAAGATGAGATCGCCAGCGACGGCAGCGGTGCGCTCGAGGATGCCAGCCACAGCGACATCGGAGAGGAACTTGAGGATCGGCGATTGCAGGCCTTCACGACCCTGGGCCGGGTCGTTGACCTTCACGTAGGCCAGGCCGCGCGCGCCAAAGCGCGCCACGTAGGCCGTGTACTCATCAATTTGCTTGCGCGTCAGCTCGCCACCCCTGGGCACGCGCAACGCCGCCACTCGACCCGCTGCGTCAGACGCCGGGCCGGAGAACACCTTGAACTCGGCGTCCTTGACCAGGTCGGCAACGTCCACAAGTTCCAGGTCGATGCGCAGGTCCGGCTTGTCCGAGCCAAAGCGGCGCATGCACTCGGCATAGCTCATGCGCGGGAACGGATCGGGCAGCTCAGCCTGCAGCACGTCGGCCAGCACCGTGCGGATCAGCCCTTCCATCAGCGCCATGATCTGGTCCTGGCTGAGGAACGAGGTCTCGATATCCAGCTGGGTGAATTCAGGTTGGCGGTCGGCGCGCAGGTCCTCGTCGCGGAAGCAACGCACGATCTGGTAGTAGCGATCGAAGCCACCCATCATCAACAGCTGCTTGAAGATCTGCGGCGACTGCGGCAGCGCAAAGAACTTGCCCGGATGGGTGCGCGAGGGCACCAGGTAGTCGCGCGCGCCCTCCGGCGTGGCCTTGGTCAGCATCGGCGTCTCAAGGTCGACGAAGTGGCGATCATCCAGGTAGCGGCGCATCGAGCGGGTGATCGCATGGCGCTGGCGCAGGCGCTGCTGCATCACGTCACGGCGCAGGTCGATGTAGCGATGCTTCAGGCGCAGTTCCTCATTGACCTCCTCGTCCAGTGCGAATGGCGGCGTGGCCGAGGGGTTGAGCACGGTCAGTTGTTGCGCCAGCAACTCGACCTGGCCGGAGCTGAGGCCGGCATTGGCGGTACCGGCAGGACGCATACGCAGCTTGCCCTGGACCTGGATGCAGAACTCGCGGCCGAGGTGCTCAGCCGCCGCGAAGGCTTCCCGGGTATCCGGGTCGAAGACCACTTGCAGCAGTCCGGCGCGGTCGCGCAGGTCGACGAAAATCACGCCGCCATGGTCACGCCGGCGGTGTACCCAGCCGGCCACCGTCACGGCCTGCCCCACCAGGGACTCACCGACCTCACCACAGTAGTGCGTACGCATTGGACAAATACCTGATTTCACAACAAAAAAATCGCCACGCGACCGGTGGCGAGCGGCGCGATTTTACGGCTTGGGTGCGCTGCCTGGCAACTCGGGCGGCCAGACGGGGCTGACCACGCCCAGGGTGAAGATCAGGCGCATGGCCTCATCTACGCTCATCTCCATCAGGATCAGCTCTTCACGCGGCACCATGATGATGAAGCCGCTGGTGGGATTGGGCGTGGTCGGCACGAACACCCCGACCAGGTCGCGGCCGGCGCGATGGCTGGGTTCAAGCATCTCATCGCCAGTCTGGAAGCCGAGCGTCCAGATACCCTTGCGCGGGTATTCGATCAACAGCACCTGCTTGAAGGCCTGGCCGGTGGTGGAGAAAACCGTTTCGGTGAAAGTCTTGGTGCCTGAATAAATGGAGCGCACCAGCGGAATGCGCCTGAGCAGCTGCTCCCACCAGCTCACCATCTGCCGGCCGACCAGGTTGGTAATGAGGAGGCCGGTGACGAACAAGCTCACCAGCGCCAGCACCAAGCCCAGGCCGGGGATGCGAAAGCCCAGCAGCGCCTCGGGCCGCCACTGCTCCGGCAACAGCAGCAGGGTCTGGTCCATCAGGTCCACCAGCACTTGCATCACCCAAACGGTGACGAAGATCGGGATCCACAGCAGCAAGCCCGCGATCAGGTAGCGCCGCAGGCGCTGGCCAAAGGTCACTTTCTCAGGCAGAACTGGATTCACTTCTTGCTCCTGGCCTTGCCGCGACGCGTTGCTGCAGGCTTGCGCGCTGGCTTGCTGGTGGCCTTCTTGGGGGCCTCGGGCTTCTTCTCTACCGCGGCTGGCTTGTCGGTGCTGGCGACGGTGTCCTTGCTGTCCTTGGCAGCGTCTGCCTTTTTCTCGGCCGCGGGTTCTGCCACCGGCTCCTTGTCGCCGGCCAGGTTGCGCTGGCTGTCCTTGTCGTTCTTGAAATCGGTCTCGTACCAGCCGCCGCCCTTCAGGCGAAACACGGGTGCGGAGATCATGCGCTTGAGTGCGCTGCGCCCGCAGGCCGGGCACTTGCGCAACGGCTTGTCGCTGACTTTCTGTAGCTCTTCGTGGTGCTGCCCGCACTGGGCACACTGGTATTCATAAAACGGCATGCGCGATTAGGGCTCGTGGCAATCGGCAGGAAACCTGCCGGGGAATTATACGGCAGCTGACCGCGGGCTCAGGACTTCACTGCCTTGAACGCCAATTCCCCGGCCTTGACCGTGACCTGGACAGTATCCCCTGCCGTGAATTCGCCGCCGAGGATGCGCTGGGCCAGCGTATTTTCCAGCTGGTGCTGGATCGCCCGCTTGAGCGGCCGCGCGCCGTACACCGGATCAAAGCCGGCCTCGCCCAGCAAGTTGAGCGCCGCGGCATCGAGCACCAGGCCGATGTCGCGATCTGCCAGGCGGCGGCGCAGGTAGGCGGTCTGGATCTCGACGATACGACGGATGTGATCACGCGCCAACGGATGGAATACCACGATGTCATCCACGCGGTTGATGAACTCAGGGCGGAAATGCTGGCCGACAATCTCCAGCACTGCGGTCTTCATCTGCTGGTAATTGTCCTCACCGGCCAGTTCCTGGATCACCTGGGAACCGAGATTGGAGGTCATGATCACCACGCTGTTGCGAAAGTCCACGGTGCGGCCCTGGCCATCGGTCAGGCGACCGTCATCGAGCACCTGCAACAGCACGTTGAAGACGTCCGGATGGGCCTTCTCGACCTCATCCAGCAGGATCACCGAATACGGCCGGCGGCGCACGGCCTCGGTGAGGTAGCCGCCCTCCTCGTAGCCCACATAGCCCGGGGGCGCACCGATGAGGCGCGCCACCGAATGCTTCTCCATGAATTCGGACATGTCGATGCGTACCAGCGCATCCTCGGTGTCGAACAGGAATTCAGCCAGCGCCTTGGTCAGTTCGGTCTTGCCCACGCCGGTGGGCCCGAGGAACAGGAAGGAACCATTGGGTCGGTTGGGATCCGACAGGCCGGCGCGCGAACGGCGAATGGCATCGGCCACCGAGCGCACGGCCTCGGCCTGGCCGATGACGCGCGTACCCAGCGCCGCTTCCATCTGCAGCAGCTTGTCGCGCTCACCTTCCAGCATTTTCGACACCGGGATGCCGGTCCACTTGGACACCACCTCGGCAATTTCCTCGTCGCCTACCTTGTTGCGCAGCAGCTGCGGCTGCTGGCTCTCGGCCGCCTGCGCGGCCACCAGGCGCTTCTCCAGCTCCGGGATACGCCCGTACTGCAGCTCGGACATGCGCCCCAGGTCCTGCGCGCGGCGCGCGGCCTCCAGCTCGATCCGGGCGCGCTCCAGCTCCTCCTTGATGTGGGTCGCGCCCTGCATCGCCGCCTTCTCGGACTTCCACACTTCCTCGAGGTCGGCGTACTCGCGCTCCAGCGTGCTGAGTGATCCCTCCAGCTGCTGCAGGCGCTTGCGCGATCCCTCATCGTCTTCCTTGCGCAGCGCCTCGCGCTCGATCTTCAGCTGGATGATGCGTCGCTCCAGCCGGTCGAGGGACTCGGGCTTGGAGTCAATCTCCATGCGGATGCGCGAGCCGGCCTCGTCAATCAGGTCGATGGCCTTGTCCGGCAACTGGCGATCGCTGATGTAGCGATGCGAAAGCGTGGCCGCGGCAACGATGGCTGGATCCGTGATCTCGACGCCGTGATGGACCTCGTAGCGCTCCTTCAGGCCGCGCAGGATGGCGATGGTGTCTTCCACCGAGGGCTCGTCCACCAGCACCTTCTGGAAACGCCGCTCAAGCGCAGCGTCCTTCTCCACGTACTTGCGATACTCATCCAGCGTAGTGGCACCGACGCAGTGCAGCTCGCCGCGCGCCAGTGCGGGCTTGAGCATGTTGCCGGCGTCCATCGAGCCCTCGGCCTTGCCGGCACCGACCATGGTGTGCAGCTCGTCAATGAACAGGATGACCTGGCCTTCCTGCTTGGCGAGGTCATTGAGCACGCCCTTGAGTCGCTCCTCGAACTCGCCACGGAACTTGGTGCCGGCAATGAGCGATCCCATGTCCAGCGCGAGGATGCGCCTGTTCTTCAGGCCTTCCGGCACCTCACCGTTGACGATGCGCTGGGCCAGGCCCTCGACGATGGCGGTCTTGCCCACGCCGGGTTCGCCGATCAGCACCGGGTTGTTCTTGGTGCGCCGCTGCAGCACCTGGATGGTGCGGCGGATTTCGTCATCGCGGCCGATCACGGGGTCGAGCTTGCCGGCGCTGGCGCGCGCGGTCAGGTCCTGGGTGAACTTCTCCAGTGCGCCACGCGCTTCCTCGGCATTCGGGTCGCGGATCTTCTCGCCGCCACGCAATTCCTCGATCGCCTTGTCGAGCGCACCCTTGACCGCACCAGCACCCTTCATCGCCGTGCCCAACGCGCCGCGATCTTCCACCGCGGCCAGCACAAACAATTCGCTGGAGACGTACTGGTCGCCGCGCTGCTGGGCCAGCTTGTCAGTGACGTTGAGCAGGCGCACCAGGTCATTGGAAACCTGCACATCGCCTGGGCTGCCGCCTTCTACACTGGCCACCCGCCCGAGTTGCTCGAGCAGGCGCGAGCGCAGCACATTGACGTTGGCGCCGGACTTGTCGAGCAGTGGGCGCACGGTGCCGCCCTGCTGGTCCAGCAGGGCCAGCATCAGGTGCAGAGGCTCGATGAACTGGTGGCTACGGCCGACGGCCAGCGACTGGGCATCCGCCAGCGCGAGCTGGAATTTTGAGGTCAGTCGATCCATGCGCATGTCAGCACTCCGCGTTTCGGACTGCCCTGTGGATGAGGCCAGTGCGCGGGCAATTCAAGCCCGATCCGCGACTCAGTGGGCCCAGGCGTGGGAGAAATAGATGACCAGCACGCCGGTGATGATCAGCACCACCTGTTGCACCGAAGTCTTCGCATCCACCCGCCGGTGCAGGCCCGGGATCAGGTCGGCGACCGCGACATAGAGGAAGCTCGCCGCAGCCACCGCCAGCGCATAGGGCAGGTAGTGCAGTGATGTCGACAGCGCGAACCAGGCCACCACCGCGCCGGCAACCGAGGTCAGGCTCACCAGCACGTTGAGGCGCATCGCCTTGGCACGCGACATGCCGCCATGCACCAGGATGGCGAGGTCACCAATTTCCTGGGGGATCTCGTGGGCAAACACCGCAATCGCCGTCACCAGCCCGAGGTGCGGGTCGGTGAGGAACGCCGCCGCGATCAACACGCCATCGAGCAGGTTGTGGAAGGCGTCGCCCCACAGGATCAGCGTTGCCGAGGCGCGGTCGCGATGATGTTGCTGCGGCCCATGGGCCTCGCAGTCATCGTGATGGCAGTGACGCCACAGCACCAGTTTTTCCAGCACGAAGAACAGGATGATACCCAGCACCAGCGCCAGCCCGACGCCATGCGTGCCCTCCGCTCCGGCACCGGCAATGGCATGGGGCAGGAGTGCCAATAGCGCCGCGCCTAGCAACGCACCGGTAGCGAAACTGACCAGGTGCGGCAGCAGGCGGTTGCGCCGGGCTTCCGGCAGCAACAGGAAGACGCCAGCCACCAGCGCGCTCGCCGCGCCGCCGACCAGGGTGACAATCAGGATCTGGACCAGCGTGGACACGAAAACCCCTGTTATTGCAGGCGCGACAGACTACACCACGAACCCCGCGGCAGGCAGGCTCAATCGCGCCAGATCATCGCCGCCATGCGCCCGCAGACACCATCGCGCCGATAGGAAAAAAAGTGCCCGGCCTCGGTGTAGGTGCAGCGCCCGCCGCCATGCACCGAGTTCACCCCGACGCTCGCGAGGCGCTGGCGCGCCAGGCCATAGAGATCACCCAGCCACTGGCCGCTGGCGGTCGCGGCAAAATGTGCCTGGGCGGCCGGATCCCGGGCCAGGAACTCGGCGCGCACTTCCTCACCGACCTCGAAGGCCTGCGGACCGATGGCCGGTCCCAGCCAGGCCAGCAGCTCCTGTGGGTCCGTACCCATGGCCGCCACCGTGGCTTCCAGCACGCCGTCAGCAAGGCCGCGCCAGCCGGCATGCGCCGCGCCCAGGCGATGACCCGCGCGGTCAGTCAGCAACACCGGCAGGCAATCTGCGGTCATCACTACGCACACTCGCGCAGACTCGCGGGTAATGCTGGCATCGGCCTGGCGCGGCTGCTCACTGCCCGCCTCAACCACGCTGCAACCGTGCACCTGTTCCAGCCAGTGCGGCTCGCCGGGCAGGCCCAGCGTCAACGACAGCCGACGACGATTCTCGGCCACGGCGTTGGGGTCATCGCCTACATGCGCGGCCAGGTTCAGCGATGCCCAGGGCCCACCGCTGATGCCACCCACACGAGTAGTCATCACGGCGTGGACGCCTGGCGGCGCCGGCCAGTCAACGCTGATCAAGCCGGGGGCGCTCAACGCTTGCCCCGCGTGGCGCAGTCCTTCTTCAACTCGGCCACCAGTTCGGCGAAATCGGCAGGCACGGGCGCCTCTATTTCCAGTTCCCGCCCATCGGTCGGATGCGCCAGCTTGAGCTTGGCCGCATGCAGGGCCTGGCGGCGAAAGCCGCGCAGCACCGCATCGAGTTCCGGGGTCGCCTCACGCGGAATCAGCAGGCGCTTGCCATAGACCGGATCGCCCACCAGCGGGTAGCCAACGTGTGCCAGGTGCAGGCGGATCTGGTGTGTGCGTCCAGTCTCCAGCATGGCCCGCACCCAGGTGTGGGCACGGAATCGCTCGATCACTCGGTAGTGGGTGACGGCAGGCCGGCCATCGGAGCGAATGGTCATGCGCACCCGGTCGACGGGATGGCGATCAATCGGCGCATCCACCGTACCGCCGCCGGTCATCACGCCGATGCACACGGCCTGGTACTCACGGTGCAGGCTGCGATTGGCCAGCTGCTCCGACAATGCATTGCAGGCCGCCTCGCTGCGACCGATCACCAGCAGACCGCTGGTGTCCTTGTCGAGGCGATGCACGATGCCGGCCCGTGGTAGCCGGGCCAGGGACGCGTCGTGCGCCAGCAAGGCATTCATCAGGGTGCCGCCCGGGTTGCCGGCACCAGGATGCACCACCAGCCCGGCGGGCTTGTTGATGACCAGGACCGATTCGTCTTCGTAGGCGATGTCCAGTGCCATGGGTTCTGCCGCCGCCGTGACCGCGTCTTCCTGCAGGGCGTCCACCTCGACCAGTTCCCCGCCGACGACGGTATCGCGCGGCCGCGGAACACGCCCATCCAGGCGGACCTGGCCCGCATCTATCCACTTTCGCAGGCGCGAACGCGAATGCTCAGGCAGGGCCTCGGCCAGGGCCTGGTCGAAGCGGCGGCCCGCCGCAGTGGGCGGCAGGCGCAGTTGGCAAGTGATTCTGGTGGAACTCATGGGGGGCAATGGTGGTCTTTGCCAGTATACTGAGGCGATTCAACAGCCGGGGTCCAGTCTCTTGTACCGATCGAACACGATCTGGCGCGCCTGCGCCGTAGCAGCCATCACCCTGTTGCTTGTTGCCTGTGGCGGGCGCGACCGCGGCGCAGAGACCTTGCTGCCCGACAAGCTGTATGAGCGCGCGCACCAATCGATGCGCGGCGGTGACTATCGCAATGCCATCCGCTACTACGAGGCCCTGGCTGCGCGCTTTCCCTTCAGCGAGCAGGCCCGTCAGGCCCACCTTGACCTGATGTATTCCTATTACAAGGACCGCCAGGCCGAATCGGCAGTGGATTCTGCCGACCAGTTCGCGCGCGAGAATCCCACGCACCCGCGTGTTGACTACACCTGGTACATCAAGGGGCTGGTCTACTTCGAGCGCACGCCCAATATCCTGGAGCGGACCCTGCGCACCGACCTGAGCGAGCGCCCACCGCAGGATGCCCGACGTTCCTTCCAGGCATTCTCCACGCTGATCGAGCGCTTCCCGAACAGTGACTACGCCGTCGACGCGCGCCAGCGCATGATCTACCTGCGCAATCGCCTGGCCCAGTACGAAGTGCACGTCGCCGACTATTACCTGCGTCGCAAGGCCTACGTGGCGGCGCTGGCCCGGGCCAAGTTCTGCGTCGAGAACTACGATGGCGCCCCGGCCGTGCGGCCGGCCCTGGAGGTGATGATTGCCTCCTACGACGCCATGGGCATGAAGGACCTGGCCGACCAGTCTCGTGCCGTCTACCAGGTCAACTTCCCCGACGGCCAGCCGGCCAGCCGCGGCAAGCAAAGCTGGTGGCGCTTCTGGTAGCGCGCGCTCAGTTGTCGCCGAAGCGATAACCCGAGGTGATTGGATAGCGCCAGTCGCGGCCAAAGGCGCGACGGCTGACACGGATACCCGGTGGACCCTGGCGGCGCTTGTATTCATTGCGCTTCACCATTTCCAGCACCCGCGTAACCGTGTCACGATCAAATCCCCGCGCCACGATCTCATCCACTGACAGGTCGTCCTCGATGAAGGACTCCAGGATCGGATCCAGCACGTCGTAGGGCGGCAGGGAATCAGAATCCAGCTGGTTGTCGCGCAATTCTGCGGTGGGTGGGCGCTCGATGATGCGCCGGGGAATAATGGCGCCTGCAGCATTGCGCCAGTGCGCCAACCGGTACACCAGTGTCTTGCTGCAATCCTTGATCGGCGCAAAGCCACCCGCCATGTCGCCATACAAGGTGGCGTAACCCACGGCCATCTCGCTCTTGTTGCCGGTGGTCAGCACCATGCGCCCGCTCTTGTTGGAAATCGCCATCAGCAGCATGCCGCGGCAACGCGCCTGGATATTTTCCTCGGTGGTGTCGGCGGGCAGGCCAACAAAGAGTGGTTGCAGGGTCGACAGCGTGGCCTCAAACATGCCCTCGATGGGCAGCACCGAATGGTCCACGCCCAGCCCGGCCGCCATCGCCGCCGCATCCTCGACGGACATCGCCGCCGTGTGGCGCGAGGGCATCATCACCGTCTGTACGCGATCAGCGCCCAGCGCATCCACGGCCAGTGCCAGCACCAGCGCAGAGTCAATACCACCGGAGAGGCCGATCACCACGCCGGGAAAGCCATGCTTGTCTACATAGTCGCGCACGCCCAGGACCAGGGCGCGATATACGTTCTCCACGGTGCCCGGACGCAGCAGCACCTCGCCAGCCGAAATCTCCACGCGGTGGCCGGCGCGAATACAGTCAACCGTCGAAACGGATTCTGCAAAGGCAGCCGCGCGATGGCACAGCACACCATCGGCATCGAGAACGAATGAGCCTCCATCAAAGACCAGCTCGTCCTGTCCACCCACGGCATTGACGTAAACCAGCGGCAGGCCAGTCTCGCCGAAACGCCCTGCCGCCATTTCCTCGCGTTGCTGCTGCTTGCCCTGCTCGTAGGGCGAAGCATTGAGCACCAGCAGCAGCTCGGCACCTGCAGCCTTCGCCGCCGCCGCCGGGCCCGGCTGCCACATGTCCTCGCATACCAGCGGCGCGACCTTCAGGCCCTGGATCTCAAATACCCTCGCGGCTGTACCAGCGCTGAAATAGCGCTTCTCGTCGAATACCTGGTAATTCGGCAGCAATTGCTTGCGATAGATGCCCAGCACCGCGCCATCGCGCAGCCAGGCCGCCGAATTGTACAGCGTATCGCCCGCGTACTCCGGCAGGCCGAGCAGGATATCAATGCCCTGTGCCGCGGCCGTCACCTGGGCCAGGGCCTTGTCTACGCGGCGCTGGAATCCACGGTGCATCAACAAGTCTTCCGGCGGGTAGCCTGACAGCACCAGTTCCGGCAGCACCAGCAGCGCAGCGCCTGCAGACTTCGCCTCTGCTACACGGGCCAGCACGCGCGCGGCATTGCCGGGCGCGTCACCCACCACGGGGTTCAGTTGACCGAGCGCGATGCGCATGCGGTCAGTCCCGGTTCAACGGCGGCGGGCTGGCTTCTTCGCCGCCGGCTTCTTCCTGGCCACTTTCTTCGCCACGGCCTTGCGCGCCATGGGCTTCTTCGCTGCGGGCTTCTTCGCTACCGGCTTTTTCTTCGCCGACTTCTTCGGCGTGCGTCGGCTTGAGAGCGCCGCCTTCATTGCCGTGCCCAGTTCTGCCGGTGAGCGCACGGTGCGCACGCGGGCCGCTTCCAGGGCAGCGAACTTGTCGGCCGCCGTGCCCTTGCCACCGGCAATCACCGCGCCAGCATGGCCCATGCGCTTGCCGGCCGGGGCGGTGACGCCAGCGATATAGGCCACTACTGGCTTCTTCACGTTCTGGCGGATGAACTCGGCGGCGCCTTCCTCGTCGCTGCCACCGATCTCGCCGACCATGATGATGCCGTCGGTCTTCGGGTCCTGTTCCAGCAGCGCGATCACCTCGATGAAGTTCATGCCGCGGATAGGGTCGCCGCCAATGCCAACGCAGGTGCTCTGGCCCAGGCCCAGCTGCGTGGTCTGGTACACCGCTTCATAGGTCAGCGTGCCCGAGCGCGAGACGATGCCGATGCGACCCGGCTGGTGGATGAAGCCCGGCATGATGCCGACCTTGCACTCGCCCGGGGTGATGACACCCGGGCAGTTGGGGCCGACCAGTCGGCAGTCGCGCCCGGCCAATGCCGCCTTGACGCGCACCATGTCATTCACCGGGATGCCCTCAGTGATGCAGACGATGAGGCCAATGCCGGCATCCGCTGCTTCAAGGATCGCATCTGCGGCAAAAGGCGCCGGCACATAGATCATGCTGACATCGGCGCCGGTGCGTTCAACGGCGTCGTGCACGGTGTTGAACACCGGCCGACCGAGGTGCTTTTCACCGCCACGGCCTGGGGTCACACCACCCACCAGCTGTGTGCCGTAGGCGATGGCCTGCTCGGAATGAAAGGTGCCCTGCTTGCCGGTGAAACCCTGGCAGATCACCCGGCTCTTCTTGTTGACCAGGATGCTCATGCCTTTGCTCCTGCCAGTGCAACCGCCTTGGTGGCGGCATCCGTGAGGTCCCGAGCCGTGGTGATGGCCAGCTTGCTGGCGGCGAGTTTCTTGCGCGCCTGGTCGGCATTGGTGCCTTCCAGTCGCACGATCACCGGGATCTTGACGCCCACTTCCTTCACCGCCTGGACAATGCCATCGGCAATCACGTCACAGCGGACGATGCCGCCAAAGATATTGACCAGCACGGCCTTCACCTTGGCATTCGACAGGATCAGGCGAAACGCCGCCGTCACGCGCTCGGCCGTGGCCGTGCCGCCGACATCGAGGAAATTTGCCGGCGAACCGCCGTGCAGCTTGATCAGGTCCATGGTGGCCATGGCCAGGCCCGCGCCGTTGACCATGCAGGCGATGTTGCCGTCCAGGGAAACGTAGTTCAGGTCGTGGCGTGAGGCCTCCAGTTCCATCTGGTCTTCCTGGCTTTCGTCGCGCATGGCCAGCAAGGCCTTCTGCCGGTACAGCGCATTGGCCTCGACATTGACCTTGCCATCGAGCGCCACCAGCTGGCCCGTCGCGGTGACGATCAGCGGATTGATCTCGACCAGGCCCAGGTCCTTGTCCAGGTAGAGCTGCAGCAGTGCTCGGGCAATGCCCTCGAACTGGCGAATCTGCTCGCCCGCCAGGCCGAGCCCGAAGGCCAGCCGACGGCACTGGTAGCCCTGCAGGCCGGCCGCCGGATCGATATCGGCGCGCAGGATGCGCTCAGGATGCTTCTCGGCCACTTCCTCGATGTCCATGCCGCCCGAGGCCGAGGCGACAAAGGCAATGCGCCCGCTCTCGCGGTTGAGCAGCAGGCTCAGGTAAAGCTCGCGCGCGATGGCGCTGCCGGCCTCGACATAGACCTGGTGAATCGGCAGGCCATGGCTGTCGGTCTGCTTGGTGACCAGGCGCCGACCGAGCATCGACTGCGCGGCCGCCCTGACTTCGCTTTCGCTCTTGCACAGCTTGACGCCGCCAGACTTGCCGCGACCACCTGCATGCACCTGGGCCTTGACCACCCAGACCTTGCCGGGCAATTTCCCGACCGCCGCAGCGGCTTCATCAACGTTATTGGCGACAGCACCGGCCGGGACCGGGATACCGTAAGTGGCGAAGAGATCCTTCGCCTGATACTCATGCAGGTTCATTCTTGTGCCTGAAGCTCCCTGGGAAAGTGGCTCGCCCGGACGGGAATGCCACCACAGGGCAATATTGTGAGCCATGCCCCGGCCCGGCGCAAAACTAGCTCAGGCCCCATGCTAGAGTCACGGGCGAAAATGAATCACTGCGGCCAGCCCAAGCCTTGAACGAAATCCGCGAAATCGACCGCGCTCCTGGCGATCCCGAGCTGGCCTGGCGGGTGCTGGGGCTGCTCAATATCTATCGGCTGATCGTGCCGTCGGTGCTGGCCGTGCTGGCCTCCGTGGCCGTGCGCCCGCAAAGCCTCGGCGTGGCGTGGCCGGATGCCTTCTACCTGGTCAACAGCGCCTGGTTCCTCTCGGGCGTGCTGTGCATCTGGTTGCTGAAGCGGCGCTGGCCCGCGCTGCACACCCAGGCCCTGCTGCACATTGCCTTTGACCTGCTGGCAGTGTGCGCACTGCTCCTGACCAGCGCCGGCGTCGACAGTGGCCTGGGCCTGTTGCTGATCCTGCCGGTAGGCGCGGTCAGCCTGCTGTTAACCAACCGCACCGGGATAACGGTCGCCGCAGTCGCCGCCCTGATGGTGCTGGGCCAGCAACTGGCGTTGGTGGTGGCCGGCCTGGCCACGCCTGCCGACCTGACCCAGGCAGGAATTCTCGGCGCCGTGGTTTTCATCGTGGCCCTGGGCGCGGCGCCACTGGCCGGTCGCCTGCGCGAAAGCGAGGCCCTGGTACGCCAGCGCGATATCGACCTGGCCAACCTCGCCGACCTGTCGCAATACGTGGTCGAGCGCCTGCGCGAGAGCCTGGTCGTCGTAGACGAGCAGGACCGCATCCGCCTGATCAACGAATCCGCGCGACAGATCCTCGGTGCCGGTGCCACCACCAACGCGCTGCTGGGTGAGGCCTCGCCGCGGCTGTTGTACATGCTGGAAACCTGGCGCGTTGATTCGCGCGACAACGACGGCAGCGGCACCATGCTGGCTGCCGATGGCCTGCGCGAGATCCGTCCGCATTTCGCCCCGCTGGGCCACGCCCTGCCGGCGCCGGTGCTGGTGTTCCTTGAGGACCTCACCGCACTGGATGATCGCGTGCAGCAAACCCGCCTCGCCGCGCTCGGACGCCTGTCGGCGAGCATCGCCCACGAGATCAGGAACCCGGTGGGCGCCATCAGCCACGCGGCGCAATTGCTGGCCGAGAATCGCGAGCTGTCCGAGGCCGACCATCGCCTGACCGAAATCGTGCGCAACAATGCCGAGCGTGTCAGCACCATCATCGGCAACGTGCAGCAGCTCTCGCGCCGTGAAAGCACGCGACCGGAACGCATGCCGCTGGGCGAATGGCTGGGTGATTTCGTCGAGGAATTCTGCGCCACCGGCGGCCACCCGCCCGAGCGCCTGAGCATGCAGATGTCAGACCCCGACATCGAGGTTCGTGTTGATCCCTCGCACCTGCACCAGATCCTGTGGAACCTGTGCGAGAACGCCTTCCGTTACGGCAGCAGTGATGAACAATCGCGCATTGAGCTGGCCGCGGGACGCCTGGTCGGTAGCGGCCGCCCCTTCCTGGAAGTGGCTGATCGTGGCCCCGGCATCGACCAGACCCTGGTGGACCGGATCTTCGAGCCGTTCTTCACCTCGCGCGCCAGCGGCACGGGCCTGGGCCTGTTCATTGCGCGTGAGCTGGCGCAGTGCAATCGTGCGCTGCTGGTCTACGAACCGCGTAGTGGCGGCGGCAGCATCTTCCGCATTGTGTTTGCCGATCCGCAGCGCTGGGAACAAGGCTGAGTGCCACCATGACCCAGCCCAGCCCCCGCGCCCTCATCGTTGACGACGAACCCGACCTGTGCGAGTTGCTGTCACTGACCCTCGCGCGCATGGACATCCAGTCCAAGGCCGTGCACGACCTCGCTGCCGCGCGCAAGGAACTCGAGCGCGGTGACTACGCCCTGTGCCTGACCGACCTGCGCCTGCCGGACGGTGACGGCCTGGAGCTGGTCGAGTGGATGCAGGCGCAAGACAGCCAGGTGCCAGTGGCGGTGATCACTGCCCACGGCAACGTCGATGCGGCAGTACGTGCGCTGAAGCTCGGCGCGTTTGATTTTGTCTCCAAGCCGCTGGATATCGCCGACCTGCGCAAGCTGGTCAACCAGGCGCTGAAGCTCGCTGAACCTGCCAGCCAGGACAGCGGACAAGGTCGTCGCCTGCTGGGACGCTCAGAACCGATGAACCGGCTGCGCGGCATGATCGAGCGCGTGGCCCGCAGCCAGGCCCCGGTGCATATCTCCGGCGAGTCCGGCTCCGGCAAGGAACTCGTCGCCCGCCTGATCCACGACAGTGGTCCACGCGCCGATGGACCCTTCATCCCGGTCAACTGCGGGGCGATTCCCTCCGAACTGATGGAGAGCGAGCTGTTTGGCCACCGCAAGGGCAGCTTCACCGGCGCCGTGGCTGACAAGCCCGGCCTGGTGCAGGCGGCCGAGGGCGGCACACTGTTCCTCGACGAGGTGGCCGACCTGCCGCTGCCGCTGCAGGTCAAGCTGCTGCGCCTGATCCAGGAAAAATCCGTGCGCCCGGTGGGCAGCCAGCGCGAGGAAGCCGTGGATGTGCGCATCCTCAGTGCCACGCACCGCGACCTGGGCGAGCTGGTCGCGGCGGGTCGCTTTCGCGAGGACCTCTACTACCGCATCAACGTCATTGAGCTACGGGTGCCCTCGCTGCGTGAGCGGCTCTCGGATGTGCCGGAACTCGCAGCGTCGATACTCTCGCGCCTGGCCACGCGCATGGCTGTGCCCCTGCCGCAGCTGGCTGAAGATGCGCGTGCGGCGCTGGCCACCCACAGCTACCCGGGCAACGTGCGCGAGCTGGAGAATATCCTCGAGCGCGCCATGACCTTGAGCGATGGCCGCCAGATCGGCGCCGCGGACATTGATATTCGCAGCTCACCCGGCGCGGAATTCCCGGCCTTTGACGAGACCGGCGCCGCGCTGGAAGATCGCCTGGAGAGCATTGAACGCGAGAGCATCCAGCGGGCGCTGGAGCAAAACCGCTACAACAAGACTGCCGCAGCGAAGGCATTGGGCATTACCTTCCGCGCGTTGCGCTATCGCATCAAGAAACTGGGCCTGGAATAGCGCCGGCACTGACGCGCTGCGTCACTTTGTGACGCTGGCGGTCCGCAAAGCCAGGTTTTTCCTGAACCAGGCCCTGTCGCAGGACAGCGACTAAAACCCACTGATTTCAAGCCTTTACAGCGATTTTCAGGCACTTGGCACGGGTCTTGCTTATCTTCAGGCAACGGCGAGCATTTCGTCGTCGCTTGTTTTGTTTCCCCCTAGGAGAGGACCCACATGAAGACTATCCAAAAGGGCTTCACGCTCATCGAACTGATGATCGTGGTGGCCATTATCGGCATCCTGGCCGCGATCGCGATCCCGGCCTACCAGGACTACACCATCCGTGCGCAGGTCACTGAAGGCCTGAACCTGGCGGGTTCGGTCAAGGCTGCTGTCGCAGAGCGTTATGCCAACACGGGCGTGTGGCCGACCACGCTGACCGAGCTGGGCATGGACGACGGCGCAGGTAACGAACTGCCGCCGGAAGGCAAGTATGTCTCCAGCGTAGACATGGCCGGCGCGGGCACGATTGTCGTCACCTACTCGGGCACGGCCCCGTACCAGGCCAACAACATCATCGACGGCTTTGTGCTGATGTTGCAGCCCTTTGTCAGCCCGAACTCTGACATCGTCTGGCGCTGTGGCTATGCACCCGACCCGGGCAACTCAGTGGCCGACGACTCTGCCGGCACTGCGTCAGTCGACTCGATCGGTGGTACTGACCTCCTGAGCAAGTACCTGCCTTCCGCCTGCCGCGCCTAATACGCGCCAAGGCCTAGGCCAAGACGGGGCCCCCGCCATCTGCGGATGCGGGGGCCTCTTTTTTTGCCTTAATGTGACCAAGGTCACTCCCACGTCGGGCCCCATCTGTGGGATTATCCATGCCGATTTGACAATTGCTGGACCCTGCGCCTAGGTTCGTCGTCGGGGATCCAGCAATACCCTGCAATCAGGCCATACAGGAACGGACTGCCTGAATGAACGATAACGCGAGCGCAATGGCAGGCTCTGGCCGGGCTGTCCTCAGTGGACTGCCCCAGCGCCTGGTGCTGGACGGCCTGGTGGATGAAGCCACCATGCTGGATGCCATGGCATCTGCGCGCGAACGCAAGGCCCACCTGGTCAGCTGGCTGGTCAACCACGACCTGGCCCCGGCCCGCGATATCGCCATCGCCGCGGCCCAGGAATTCGGCGTGCCCTTGCTTGACCTTGATGCCATGAACATCGACCTCGACATCGTGCGCCTGGTCAGCGACAAGCTCCTTGCCAAGCATCGCGTGCTGCCGCTGGCCAAGCGCGGCAAGCGCCTGCATGTCGCCGTCTCCGACCCCACCAACCTGCATGCGGTCGACGAGATCAAGTTCCAGACCGGCATGTCGATCGAGGCCGTGGTGGTCGAGGACGACAAGCTCCAGGCCGCGGTGCAGAAGGCCATCGAGCAGGTGGACGTCTCCATGCCCGCACTGGGCGGGGACGACTTTGACCTCGACAACCTCGACATCAGCTCGGACGAGGACATCGTCGAGGACACCGGCCGCGATGACGTTGAAGACGCGCCCATCGTGCGCTTCATCAACAAGATCCTGCTGGATGCGATCCGCAAGGGCGCCTCCGACGTGCATTTCGAGCCCTACGAAAAAAGCTACCGCATCCGCCTGCGCATCGACGGTGTGTTGCGCGAGATCGCCCAGCCGCCGGTGCAACTGTCGACCAAGCTGGCCGCCCGCCTGAAGGTAATGTCGCGCCTGGATATCGCCGAGCGGCGCGTGCCGCAGGACGGCCGCATCAAGATGCGCCTGTCCAAGAGCCGCTCCATCGATTTTCGTGTCAGCTCCTGCCCGACGCTTTACGGCGAGAAGATCGTGCTGCGTATCCTCGACGCCAGCACGGCCATGATGGGCATTGATGCCCTGGGCTACGAGCCCTTCCAGAAGGCGCTGTACCAGAAGACGCTGGACAAGCCCCAGGGCATGATCCTGGTGACCGGCCCGACCGGCAGCGGCAAGACCGTGTCGCTTTACACCGGGCTTGCCATCCTCAACACCGAGGACACCAATATCTCGACCGCCGAGGACCCGGCAGAAATCATCCTGCCCGGTGTCAACCAGGTGAACGTGAATCCCAAGGTCGGGCTCACCTTTGCCTCGGCGCTGCGCGCCTTCCTGCGCCAGGACCCGGACGTGATCATGGTCGGCGAAATCCGTGACCTGGAAACTGCCGAGATTGCCATCAAGGCCGCCCAGACCGGCCACCTGGTGCTGTCCACGCTGCATACCAATGACGCGCCGCAGACGCTGACGCGCCTGATCGACATGGGCGTCAAGCCCTACGCCATCGCCACCTCGGTCAGCCTGATCATTGCCCAGCGCCTGGCCCGGCGCCTGTGCAACAACTGCCGCGAGCCGATTGACCTGCCACCGGATGCCCTGGTGGCCGAGGGTTTCACCGAGGCCCAGGTCAAGCAGCCGGGCTTCAAGGTCTATCGCGCCGTGGGCTGTGGTTCCTGCACCGACGGCTACAAGGGCCGGGTGGGCTTGTACGAGGTCCTGCCGGTCAGCGACGCCATCGGTCGCATCATCCTGGAGGGCGGCAACGCCAAGAACATCGCAGACCAGGCCCGCAAGGACGGGATCTGGGACCTGCGCACCTCGGGGCTGAAGAAGGCCGCAGACGGCCTGACCAGCCTTGAGGAAGTCAACCGCGTCACAGTTGATTGACACCAGACCGGGATAGAATCCCCCAGACCCGGTAGAGGACGACCGCAAACATGGCCCGCGCCGCAGCACTCAAGGACACTCCCTTCAACTGGGAGGGCAAGGACAAGAAGGGCAACCGTGTTCGCGGGCGCTCGCTCGCGGCCAACGAAAATGACGTGCGCGCCGAGTTGCGCCGCCAGAATATCGTCCCGGTCAAGATCAGGAAGCAGAAGAAACTGTTTTCCAGCGGTGGCAAGATCGAGCCGGGCGACATCGCCATCTTCGCCCGCCAGCTGGCCACCATGCTCACCGCGGGCATCCCGCTGGTGCAGGCCTTCGAGATCGTAGGCGTCGGCCACGAGAAGCCGGCCATGCAGAAACTGATCCTCGACATCAAGCTGTCCATCGAGGGTGGCAGCACGCTGCACGAGTCGCTCGCCAAGCATCCGCTGTATTTCGATGACCTGTTCGTCAACCTGGTCGAGGCCGGCGAGCAGGCCGGTGCGCTGGAGACGCTGCTGGACAAGGTGGCGACCTACAAGGAAAAGACCGAGGCACTGAAGAAGAAGATCAAGAAGGCCCTGTTCTACCCGGCCGCGGTGCTGGCGGTGGCGGTCATCGTCACCTTCATCCTGCTGATCTTCGTGATTCCGCAGTTCGAGTCGCTGTTCCAGGGCTTTGGTGCCGACCTGCCGGCTTTCACCCGCATGGTCATCGACATGTCCAAGTTCGTGCAGGCGCACGGCTGGTTGATGGGCCTGGTCGCCGGTGGCGGCATCTGGTTCTTCATGTACACCCACAAGCGCTCGCGCGCCATGCGCCAGGGCATCGATCGCGCCATGCTCAAGTTCCCGATCGTCGGCCCGATCCTGGTCAAAGCAGCGATTGCCCGCTTTGCCCGTACCCTGGCCACCATGTTTGCCGCCGGCGTACCGCTGGTCGAGGCAATGGACTCCGTGGCCGGCGCCACCGGCAACATCGTCTATGAAGAGGCCGTGCTGCGCATGCGTGACGAGGTCTCCACCGGCCAGCGCCTGCAGCGCGCCATGGAGAACACCGGCCTGTTCCCCAACATGGTCAACCAGATGATCGCGGTGGGCGAGGAATCAGGTTCGCTGGACGAGATGGCCAGCAAGGTCGCCGACTTCTACGAACTGGAAGTGGATACGGCAGTCGACGCCATGTCCTCGCTGCTGGAGCCACTGATCATGGCTATTCTCGGTGTGCTGGTCGGTGGCCTGGTCATCGCCATGTACCTGCCCATCTTCAAGCTCGGTGCCGCCATCTGATCGCGGCGGGAGCTCATTGCCAAAAACGCCGCGCTAGTCGCGGCGTTTTCTTGACGGAGGCGCCTTGGAACTGCTGACCCTGATGCAGGCATCACCGCCGCTGTTTGCAGTGGTTGCCGGCCTCGTTGGCCTGGTGATCGGCAGCTTCCTCAACGTGGTGATCCACCGCCTGCCACTGATGCTGGAGCGCGAGTGGCGCGCGCAGTGCGCCGAACTCGCCGGCACCCCCGCCACCACCGAGGCGCACTTCAACCTGGTCGTGCCGCGCTCGCGCTGCCCGGCCTGCCAGGCGCAGATTCGCGCCCGCAACAACATCCCGCTCTTGAGCTGGTTGTGGCTGAGGGGTCGCTGCGCAAGCTGCCAGGCCCGCATCTCTGCACGCTATCCGGTGGTCGAGGCGCTGACCGGCGCACTCAGCGCCGCCGTCGCCTGGCATTTTGGCTGGGGCCCACAAGCGCTGATGGCGCTGCTCATCACCTGGTACCTGATTGCCATGAGCGGCATCGACCTCGACCACCAGCTGCTGCCGGACAGCCTGACCCTGCCACTCATCTGGCTGGGCCTGCTGGCCAGCCTCTGGCATGTGCCCGGGGGCCACTGGCCGCTGCCAGTGACGCCGACTGAGGCCATCATCGGTGCGGTGGCCGGCTACCTGTTCCTGTGGGGCGTGTTTCATGCCTTCAAGCTGCTCACCGGCAAGGAAGGCATGGGCTACGGCGACTTCAAGCTGTTTGCCGCCGCTGGCGCCTGGCTGGGCTGGCAGTTATTGCCCTTGATCCTGCTCTTGTCCGCCGCCGTCGGAGCCGTAGTTGGGCTCACGCTGATCGTGCTCAAGCGCCACAGCCGCGAGCGGCCCCTGCCCTTTGGTCCCTTCATTGCCGGCGCCACCTGGATTGCCATGCTGTGGGGACCGCAAATCGTTGAGCGTTACCTGGGCCTGGCGGGGCTGCGCTGATCGTGCCGTCACCGGCACGACCGCTGCGGGTCGGGCTGACGGGCGGCATCGCCAGCGGCAAGAGCGAGGTCGCTGCCCTGTTCCGTCGCGCCGGGGCCATCGTGCTCGATACCGACCTGCTGGCCCGCGAAGTGGTCCGTCCCGGCGAGCCGGCACTCAAGGCCCTGGTGACGGCGCTGGGTCCGGCCATCCTGGCGGCTGACGGCTCGCTCGATCGCCGGGCGTTGCGACAACGCCTTTTTGCCGATGCCGGACTGCGCCAGCGGGTCGAGGCCATCCTGCATCCCGCCATCCGCAGCCTGCTCGACCGACAGTCCGCCGCAGCCGGCGGACCCTACCAGGTGCACGTCATTCCGCTGCTGGTAGAAAGCGGTGGCCAGAATCGTGTCGATCGCGTCCTGGTAGTGGATACGCCCGAGGCGTCACAGGTCGAGCGGCTGATGCAACGCGATGGCGAGACCGAGGAATCCGCGCAGCGCGCACTGGCCGCCCAGGCCACGCGCGCCGAGCGCCTGGCCATCGCCGACGATGTCATCTGCAATGATTCCGACCTGCAAGCACTCGAGCGCCGGGTCGCCGAGCTGGACCGCCAGTACCGGGAGCTGGCCGAGCCCGCGGGCAGGTCGCGGTGAAGCCGGAGCCGCCCCAGCAGGAATCCCTGTTTACGCGGCCGGAAGGCCTGCCGCAGAATAGGCCCATGTTCGAGCCCGCGCCTGAACCGGAAGTGCAGCCGCAACCGGTGATTCATGAGCAGCCGCTCAATGAGCGGATGCGCAACTTCCTGCGTATCGAGTTCCTGTGGCAGCAGGTCGGTTATCACGCCAGTGCCCAGGCCAGCTGGTCCAGCCGTGCGGTGATTTCGGGCCTGCTGGAAATCCTGGCGATCACCTCGCGTGGCGATGCCCGTGGCGACGTGCTCAAGGAACTTGAGCGGCAGATGGCCAGCATGCGCGACTACCAGAACAAGCCCGGCGTGGACGTGTCGCGCCTGCGCTCCATCCTCGCGGCGCTGGTGCGCCGGCGTGAGGAACTCAATGCCGCCGGCAACAACTTCCTGCAGCGCCTGCGCGAGTCAGAATTCCTCAACGCCATCAAGCATCGCAGCGCGATCCCCGGTGGCACCTGCGAATTTGACCTGCCCGATTACTATCACTGGGTGACCCAGGACGCCGCGACACGCCAGTCGGACATTGAAGATTGGCTGTCAACGCTGCGACCAATGTGCGAAAGCGTTTCCGAGCTGCTGTGGATCACCCGCGAGAACGCGCGGCCCAAGCAACAGACCGCCGTGGGTGGCGTCTACCAGATCGTGTTCGAGCGCAGTCATCCGGTGCAGCTACTGCGGATTTCATTGCCTGCCGGCAGCCCGCTGTACCCCGAGGTCAGTGGCAGCCACCATCGTTGCAGCGTGCGCTTCCTGCGCTGGATCGGCACCGGCAGCCGGCCGGTGCAGGCCACCGAAGACGTGGCCTTCACGCTGACCAGCTGCAGTTGATCCGGCGATGACGCTGGACGTTCGCTGCCCGCATTGCAAGCGCATGCATCCCTGGGACACGGCCAATCCCTGGCGACCGTTCTGCTGTGAACGCTGCCGGATCATCGACCTTGGTGGCTGGCTGGAAGAACGCCACGCGATTCCCGGCGAAGCTGCCGAGGATCCGGACGCACCACGCCACTGAGGACTAGCCCCCGCCCACCATGCCGAGGTGGCGCGCGAGGAAGGCCCAGTGATTGGCCCAGTCCTCGACCAGCATCCAGGTGGGCTTTCCTGCACCGTGACCAGCGCGGGTCTCGATGCGAATCAGCACGGGATTCTTGCAACCCTGCACATGTTGCAATTCTGCCGCGAACTTGAAGCTGTGCCAGGGCACGACGCGATCATCGCGATCCGCCGTGGTGACCAGCGTCGCCGGATAGCAGCTGCCGGGCTTGAGCTTGTGCAGCGGTGAATATGCCAACAACGCCTTGAACTGGGCCTCATCCTCCACCGTGCCATAGTCACTCGACCAGGCGTAGGCATTGGCGCTGGGGGTGTGGTAGCGCAGCATGTCCAGCACGCCCACCGCAGGCAGCGCCGCGCCAAACAACTCGGGCCGCTGCGCCATGACTGCGCCCACCAGCAAGCCACCATTGCTGCGCCCATGGATGGCGAGTCGCCCGGACCGGGTATAGCGCTCGGCGATCAGCCATTCGGCGGCGGCAATAAAGTCATCGAACACGTTCTGCTTCTGGGTCTTGGTGCCAGCCTGGTGCCAGTCGGCACCAAACTCGCCACCGCCACGCAGGTTGGCCACGGCATAGATGCCACCCATTTCCAGCCAGGCCGCCACCACCGGACTGTAGCGCGGTGTCAGCGAGACATCGAAGCCGCCATAGCCATACAGCAAGGTCGGCGTGTCGCCCTCACGCTTGTGGTCGGCGCGGCGGGTGATGAACATCGGCACCATCGTGCCGTCCTTGCTCTTGTAGCTGACCTGCTCGGTGACATAGGCCGAGCCATCAAACGCCACCTTGGGCTGGCGATAGGCCTCGACCGTGTCCTTCGCCACGTCGTAGCGATACACCGACAGCGGCGTCAGGTAATCGGTGTAGCTGAAGAAAGTCTCGGCCTGGTCGAGGTCATCCGGAAAGCCGGTAACCGAGCCAAGTCCCGGCAAGCGGATTTCATTCCTCGGCTTGCCGTCGAGCGAATAGACCGTGACCCGCGAGCGCGCCATTACCAGGTGATTGGCAATGACATGGCCGCCCACCAGGCTGGCCTGGTTCAGCGTGGCTTCCTGCTCGCCAACGATCTCGCGCCACTGGTCGGGTGCCGGATTCACCGGGTCCAGCGAAATCACCCGGCCACGTGCTGCGCCCTGGGTGGTCTTGAAGACCAGTCGACCGCTGGCCACGCCGAGGAACTCGTACAGGCCGTCCCACTTGTCGAGGATGCGTTGCACGCGGCCGGAGGGATCCTTCAAGTCACGCAGGTAAAAGGCATTGCTGTCGAAGCCATGGAAAATGCCCAGCAACAACCAGCGGCCATCGGTGCTGAGCGTGGCATAGGGGTTCCAGCGCTCGTGCTCGGTGACCTCGTAAACCAGTTCGTCATCAGTCTGCGGCGTGCCCAGGCGGTGGCGATAGACCCGCACCTGCTGTTGGTCATCGGCCTTGCCATTGGCGTCGCGCGGATAGCGCGAGTAGTAGAAGGCGGCCTCGTCTGGTGTCCACGACACGCTGGTGAACTTGGTATCACCGATGCGCTCGGCCAGGTCCTGGCCAGTCGCCACTTCGCGAACCTGCCAGGTGTCCCAATCAGTGCCCCCTTCGGACACGGCATAGGCGACATAGCGCCCATTGGGGCTGACCACATAGGACGCCAGCGACGAGGTGCCGTCCGCGCTGAGCGTATTGGGATCCACCAGCACCTGCGCCGGCGCCGCCAGGCCCTCGGACCAGTACAGGACACCCTGGTCCTGCGTGCCCCGCTTCTCGACAAAGAAGTAGCGGCCACCACGCTTGACGGGAGCCTGGGACTTCTCGTCCATCCAGGAATAACCGTACTGGTCGTAGTCCCACAGTGCCGTCAGGCGTTCCTTGATGCGCGCATGGGCGGGAATGCCTTCCAGGTAAGGCTGGGCCAGCTTGTTCTGCGCCTCCACCCAGGCCGCCACCTCAGCGGTGTCCTTCTCCATCCAGCGATAGGGATCAGCGACGCTGACACCATGGTAGGTGTCGCTCACCGCATCGCGGCGGGCCTCGGGATAATCCGGTCCGGTCATGGCAGACGAGCAGGCAACAAGGCCTGCCACCATCGAAACGAATATGACATTGGCGCGCACCGTGCTTACACTCCCGGGGATTCGTGGGCGGGCAAAGTTTAGCAAGGCCATGCTGCCTGCCGTACTCCTGATGCGACAAATGGAAGCTCCGATGCGATACCTCTTGGCGATACTCATGGCTGCCCTGTTGAGCCTGCCCGCTGCAGCTGCGGATTTGACCGTGGAGCGGCTGTTTGAGGCGCCGGACCTGCAGGGGCCTTCACTGCGCCAGCCAAAGTTTTCGCCCGACGGTCAGCTGGTGTCCTACCTGCGGGCACGTGATGACGACAGCGCAGTCTTTGACCTGTGGGCCTATGACGTCAGCAAGGCCGAGCACCGCCGCCTGGTGGATTCACGCGAACTGGTGCCGGCCGAGGGTGCGCTGTCCGCCGAGGAGGAAGCGCGGCGTGAGCGCCAGCGTATCGCTGCCCTGCGCGGCATTGTCGAGTATCACTGGGCCCCGGACAGCAAGGCCTTGCTGTTTCCGCTGGGAGGTGACCTGTACCACTACGACCTGGCGGCGAAAGCCGGACCGGCCGTGCGCCGGCTGACCGAGACCACAGCCTTCGAAATTGATGCGCGATTCTCGCCGCGCGGTCGCTATGTCAGTTTTGTCCGTGACCAGGACCTCTATGCGATTGAACTGCGAAATGGGCAGGAGCGACGGCTGACTGAGGGCGGTGGCGGACTCATCAGCCATGGCGTGGCGGAATTCATTGCACAGGAAGAGATGGATCGCGACACCGGCTACTGGTGGTCGCCGGACGAGGCACGCATTGCCTATGCGCGCGTGGACGAGTCCCCGGTCGATGAAGTCGAGCGCTTCGAGGTTCACGCCGACGGACATAAGCGCTTGCTGCAGCGTTATCCCGCGGCGGGTCGGCCCAATGCGGCGGTGAGCCTGCAAGTGCTGGAACTGGCCACCAGCGTGCGTGCGCAGTTCGAACTGGGCGCGGTGGAGTTTTACCTGGCACGCGTGAACTGGTTTCCGGACAGTGACCGCCTGCTGGTCCAGCGCCAGACCCGGAACCAGCGCCAACTCGACCTGCTGGCCTTTCCGGCCAGCGGTGGCGAGGGCCGGCTGCTGTTCAGCGAGACCAGTCCGCACTGGGTGGACCTGCACGATGACCTGCATTTCCTGCCTGCTGAGCGCGCCTTCATCTGGGCCTCGCAGCGTAGCGGCCACAATCACCTCTACCTGTATGACTACGACGGCCAGCTGATTCGCCCACTGACCGCAGGTGACTGGGATGTCGTCGGCGACTGGCAGCAGGCTTCGGTGCGCGGCATCGACGCCAGGCGCGGCCACATCTACTTCATGGCCAATCGCAAGACGCCGCTGGAGCGACACCTCTACTCGGCCTCCTTGCGCACCGGCGATCCTGCCTCGCCACGCCAGTTGAGCAGCGGCGATGGCTGGCATGGCATCACCCTCTCGGCTGACGCGCAGCGCTACCTGCAGAACTTCAGTAGCCCGACCCAGCCCTCGCAGTGGTCGCTGCATCGCGCCGATGGCCGGCGCCTGGCCTGGTTGATTGAAAACCGTCTGGACCCAAGCCATCCCTACGCGCCCTACCTGGATCGCCATGTCACCGCCGAATACGGCTCCATCGCCGCAGCGGATGGCACGCCGCTGTACTGGCAGATGCTCAAACCGCCGGGATTTGATCCAGCGCATCGCTACCCGGTCATCGTGCAGGTCTATGGCGGACCCACGGTGCAACTGGTGCAGCGGCGCTGGGGTGATCGCCGCGGTGGCCAGTCGGCGCAGCTGATGGCGCAGCGCGGCTATGTGGTCTTCACCCTGGACAACCGCGGCTCTGGCAGTCGCGGCATTGGTTTCGCCAGTGCCCTGAGCCAGCGCCTGGGCACGGTTGAGGTCGAGGACCAGCTGCACGGCGTCCTCTGGCTAAAGCAGCAGCCCTTCATTGATGCCAGCCAACTCGGCGTGTTTGGCTGGAGCTACGGCGGCTACATGACCCTGATGCTGATGACCAAATCGCCGGGCACCTTTGCCGCCGGCGTGGCGGGCGCACCGGTCACCGACTGGCAGCTCTACGACACGCATTACACCGAGCGTTACCTGGGAACGCCGGAGTCCAATGCCGCGGGCTACCGTGAGGCCAATGTGCTGACCCATGCTGAGCACTTGCAGGGTCGCTTGCTGCTGATGCATGGCATGGCTGATGACAACGTGCTGTTCACCCACAGCACGCTGTTGATGCAGCGCCTGGTCGAAAGCGGCCGGCAGTTCGAGGTGATGCCCTATCCCGGCAGCCGTCACGCTGCGCTGAGCTTCAAGGGCACGGGCATCCATGGCTGGAAGGCGATACTGGATTTCTTCGACCGCAGCCTGGCCGCACCCGCGCAACCCTGATCGCCAGCGCTCTCAGCTCAGCGCTGTGGCGGGTAGGCGAATGGCGCAGCCGTGGGCGCCGGATTGGCGCAGGCGCGCCAGGCGCTGGTCGCTGGCATACCAGCCGATCCAGATCGGCAGGCCGAGCGTACGGCACAGGTCTTCCAGCGCGGCCTCGGTCACCGGTTTATCCGGTGCCAGCAGCAGGAAATGTGCGCCGCTCACCGCCGCCGCATGACAACTTTCGGCATCGCGACACTGCACGCCGACCAGGAACTGGCTGTCAGGGTCAATGTGTATGCCGCGACCACCCCAGGTCACGATGACGCCTTCAGCGCCCATGATGACCGCCGCATGCAGGGCCTGGGCGCCCTCGCCCAGCACAAACACCGGGCGGCGGCTGCGGCGCAGTGCGCTCACGGCCCCAGCCTCTGGCACGCTGGCGTCAGCGCGAAAGCGCCACAGCTGTGCCTCACGACGCGCTGGCGCCGGTGACGGCAGCGCGGGAAGCTCGTCCATCACCATCGCCAGGCGCGGCAGGCGCAGCGCCGTAACAATGGCGCGGTCAGCCTCCAGCAGGTCATGCCCGGGCAATTCTTCCGGCGCGACCCAGGCCAGCGCCTGCGACTCCAGGCCCCTCGGGGTCCCCTCGTGCGCCGTGACACTCCAGGCATCAAGCAGCACGCGCCGGTCCGGATAATCGTGTCGCAACATGATCAGGCGCTCGCCGCTGCTGACGACAACGCCGAGTTCCTCGGCCAGTTCCCGGCGCAGGCCCTGCAGTGGCGACTCGCCCGGATGCAGCTTGCCGCCCGGAAACTCCCAGCGCCCCGCCATGTGGCGGCCGCGCGGTCGCTGCGCGATCAGCACGCGACCTGAAGTATCGCGGATGACCCCCGCGACGACATGTATTTCCAGGGTGTTCATTCCGACCGGTGGTTCCTTCCGCCGGGCGACAGACTAGCCGCCGCCTAACGATCCATGACAGTGCTTGAATTTCCGCCCTGATCCACAGGGACAGGACTCGTTGCGCCCGACCTTGCGCGCGTCGCGCACGAATGGCGCTGCTGGCGCCTCGCCTGCGGCCGTAGCTGACCCAGCGGCCGCGTCGTCGCCGCCCAGCGCCGCCGGTGCGGCATGCTGCAATTGCATGCGACTCTGCAGCTTGCGCTGGCGCTCGGCTTCCTCGCGGTCGATCTCTTCTTCCGAGCGCACCTGCAGGCGCTGCAGCAAGGTCACCGTATCACGACGAATCCGCTCGAGCATCACGCTGAACAGCTCGAAGGCCTCGCGCTTGTATTCCTGCTTGGGGTTCTTCTGCGCATAGGCGCGCAGGTAGATCCCCTGGCGCAGGTAGTCCATGGCCGCCAGGTGCTCGCGCCAGTGGCCATCGAGCTGCTGCAGCATCACCGCACGCTCAAGATGGCGCATCACCGGCTCACTGACCTGCTGCACCTTGTCCTGGTAGGCCGCCTCGATCAAGGCCAGCACCCGTGAGGGAATCTCCTCGATGGTCCGCGCGCTATCCGCTGCCAGCCAGTCGGCCACCTGCACGGCCACGCCGAATTCACGCTCAATCAGCTGCTCCAGCCCGCTGAGGTCCCACTGTTCCTCGACGCTGCCTGGCGGCACATGCTGCGCCACCATGCCCTCCACCACCTCGGCGCGCACGTTCTGGATCAAGCCGGCCATGTCCTCGGCCGACATGATCTCGGTGCGCTGCTGGTAGATGACCTTGCGCTGGTCATTGGCGACGTCGTCGTACTCCAGCAGGTTCTTGCGGGCATCGAAGTTGTGCGACTCGACCTTACGCTGGGCGCGCTCGATCTGGCGCGTCAGCATACCGCTCTCGATGGCCTCGCCCTCGCGCATACCGACCGTCCTGAGCATCGACTTGGTGCGCTCGGGATCGCCGAAGATGCGCATCAAGTTGTCTTCCAGCGACAGGTAGAAGCGGCTCGAGCCCGGGTCGCCCTGGCGGCCCGAACGGCCACGCAGCTGGTTGTCGATGCGCCGCGATTCATGGCGCTCGGTACCGATGATGTGCAGGCCGCCGGCGGCCAGCACCTGCTCATGCAGTGATTGCCATTCGTCGCGCAGCTTTGCCGCACGCGTGTCCTGCTCGGCCTCGTCGACCGCCCCATCCAGGCGCAGCTGCTCGACCTGCTTCTGCACGTTGCCGCCCAGCACGATGTCGGTACCGCGACCGGCCATGTTGGTGGCAATGGTCACCGCCTTGGGTCGCCCGGCCTGGGCCACCACCAGCGCCTCGCGCTCATGCTGCTTGGCGTTGAGCACCTGGTGGGTAATGCCGTCCTTCTTCAGCAGGCCAGATAACAGTTCCGAGGTCTCGATCGAGGTCGTACCCACCAGCACCGGCTGGCCGCGCTGCACGCAGTCGCGGATGTCGGTGATGATGGCGTTGAACTTGTCGGCCTGGGTCAGGTACACCAGGTCGGGCATGTCCTTGCGCACCATCGGCATGTGGGTCGGCACGACCACCACCTCAAGTCCATAGATCTGCTGGAACTCGAAGGCCTCGGTGTCCGCGGTGCCGGTCATGCCCGACAGCTTGCGATACAGGCGGAAGTAATTCTGGAAGGTAATCGAGGCGATGGTCTGGTTTTCTTCGCGGATATTCACCGCTTCCTTGGCCTCGATGGCCTGGTGCAGGCCATCTGACCAGCGCCGCCCCGGCATGGTGCGGCCGGTGAATTCATCAACGATGACCACTTCGCCGCCGCGCACCAGGTATTCGACGTCGCGCCGATACAGCGTGTTGGCACGCAGTGCCGCATTCAGGTGGTGCATCAGGCGGATGCTGCCGGCGTCATACAGGCTGTCGCCTTCGCGCAGCAGGCCAGCCTCCAGCATCAGGGCCTCGGCCTTCTCGAAGCCGCTCTCGGACAGGTGCACCTGGCGGGTCTTTTCGTCGGCGAAGAAATCACCCTCGCCTTCCTCGCCTTCCTGGCGATCGAAGCGCGGTACCAGCTCGTTGATCTTCTGGTACAGCTCGGTGCTTTCCTCAGCCGGTCCAGAGATGATCAGCGGCGTGCGCGCTTCGTCGATCAGGATCGAGTCGACCTCGTCGATGATGGCGTAAGCCTGGCCGCGCTGGACCCGGTCCTCGAGACGGAAGGCCAGGTTGTCACGCAGGTAGTCGAAGCCAAATTCGTTGTTGGTGCCGTAGGTCACGTCGCAGGCGTAGGCGCCGCGCTTTTCCTCGTGGTTCTGCCCGCTCTTGATCACACCGACAGTCAGTCCGAGGAACTGGTAGATCGGCGCCATCCAGTCGGCGTCACGCTGGGCCAGGTACTCGTTGACCGTGATGACATGCACGCCCTGGCCGGTCAGCGCATTGAGGTACACCGGCAGCGTGGCCACCAGCGTCTTGCCTTCACCGGTACGCATCTCGGAAATGCGGCCCTGGTGCAGCACCATGCCGCCGACCAATTGCACGTCGAAGTGACGCAGACCGATGGTGCGCCGGCTGGCCTCGCGCACCAGGGCAAAGGCCTCGGGCATCAACTGGTCCAGCGTCTCGCCGGCGGCCAGGCGCTCACGCAGGCGCGGCGTCTGTGCCTGCAGTTCGGCGTCGCTCAAGGCCTCCAGGGCCGCCGCATGGCCATTGGCCGCGACAACCTGCTGGTCAAACTTGCGCAGCAGCCGCTGATTGCGGCTGCCAAAAATCCGCGTCAGGAATTTCAACACGCGATGGAATCCTCAGCCGGAAGCCGCGACCCAGGGGGAATCCCGGGTCGGCCTGCGGGTGCAAAAACGGGCATTCTACTGCGATGCAGCGCTCAGCGGCGCACGAATGACAGCGGATTGACCGACTTGCCATCGCGCAGCACCTCGAAATGCAGGTGTGTGCCAGTGGCACGGCCGGTGGCACCCATCAGGGCGATGGAATCACCGCGACGCACGGTCTGGCCAACGCTGACCAGGAGCGTGGCGTTATGGGCATAACGCGTGAGGTAGCCGTTGCCATGCGTGATCTCGATCAGCCGCCCATAACCGCCATCCGCACCGGCTGCGCTGACCACGCCGTCGGCGACAGCCAGCACCCGCGTGCCGGGCGCACCGGCAAAGTCGAGGCCGGCATGAAAGGCCGTGTTGCCATTGAAGGGGTCAGTGCGATGACCGTAGAGCGAAGAGATATAGCCCGCCTCGACCGGTCGGCCCCCCGGCACGATCTGTTGGGCCAGCTCACGCGTCAGGATCAGGCTCTGCAAGGCAGTCAGCTGGCGCTGGCGGTCGGCAATCGAGGCGTCGACACCGTCCAGCAACTCCACCAGCGAAGGCACTACGGGCCCTGAGCCTGCCTCCGGCTGTGGTCCGCCCAGGGCGGGCGGGTTATCAAAATCGAATTCACCACGATCGAGCTTGGCGACCTCGGTCAGGTGCCGGCCCAGCGCGTCCAGCCTGAGCAACTGCGCCTGCATGCGACCCACACGGGTGGCCAGGGTGCCGACTTGCTGGTCGACAATGCTGCGGGTCCGTGCCTGCTGCGCGCGCTGGTCGGCCAATTCAGCGGCCAGGCGGCCAGCCGCACCCTGACCGGCCCAGTACTGGCCCAGGGCAAAGCCACCTCCCAGCAGGCCGAGCACCAGCGTGCCGACGGCCACCACAGCCCAGCCTCGCCTGCTCCCTGTCGGAGCGGCCTTGCCATCAGTCGCTGGGATCATTGCTGCCATGTTGATCCGGCTCTGCAGGACAGGCATACCCAGCCTTAACCAGGATGCTTGCCAGGGGTCTCCTTGCGGCCCTACGCTTGCCAGCGCTAAAGCCACTTCCGCCGCAGTCTTCCTTGCCCGGGCGCGCGGGGAAATTGCCAAAAAACCCCTTGAAACTCAAGTACTTTCGTCATTTCAACTACGGTGGTTATGGGCCCCAAAAGCAAAAATCTTACGCACGTCAGTGACTTGCTGGCCAAAGGTCAGGGACTGCTCGAAAAGCTGCGCCGGGGCGCGGTCGAGGCAGACCGGGTCCTGGCCGGGGTCCGGGCGCAACTTCCAGAGGAGCTGGCCGAGCAGGTCTGGGGGGCGGTCCTCAAGGGCAGTACGCTGACCCTGCTGGTGCGCTCAGCCGCCTGGGGTACGCGAATTCGCTATCACACGGGTGCCGGCCCGGCGTCGATGTCGCGGGCGCTGGCGGTCAAGGTCGATAAAGTGGCCGTCAAGGTACGCACAGCGCGTTAGGGCCTCAGGCGATGGCCGGAGCGGTGTCCGCGTAGCAGATCGGCGCCAGGCTGTCGTCGCGGAAGGTGACTTCTTCCCAGGCTGCAGCATCGGCCAACATGGTGCGCAGCAGGCGATTGTTCAGGCCATGGCCGGACTTGTAGCCGGTGAACTCGCCGATCAGCGAATGGCCCAGCAAGTACAGGTCGCCAATCGCATCGAGGATCTTGTGGCGGACGAACTCATCTTCGTAGCGCAGCCCGTCCTCATTGAGCACGCGGTAGTCATCCAGCACGATGGCGTTGTCCAGCGTGCCACCCAGGGCCAGGTTGTGTGCGCGCAGCGTTTCCAGGTCGCGCATGAAGCCAAAAGTGCGCGCGCGGCTGACTTCGCGCAGGAAGGAGGTCGAGGAAAAATCCATGGAAGCGCGCTGGCCGTGGCGCTTGAACACCGGATGGTCGAATTCGATCTCGAAATTGACGCGGAAGCCTTCGTGCGGATCGAAGCGGGCCCACTTGTCTCCTTCGCGTACCTCGACCGGGCGGCGCACGCGCACAAAGCGCTTGGCGGTCGCCTGCTCCTCGATGCCAGCGGACTGCACCAGGAAGACGAATGGCGCGGCACTGCCATCCATGATCGGCACTTCGCCGGCAGTCAGGTCCACATAGGCGTTATCGATGCCGAGGCCGGCGAATGCTGACAGCAAGTGCTCAACCGTGGACACCTGGGCACCACCCTGCGACAGCGTGGTCCCCAGCGTCGTCTCGGTCACATTGGTCGCGCGCGCCGGCACATCCACCGGCGGATCAAGGTCGACGCGACGAAAAACGATGCCGGCATTGACCGCTGCCGGACGCAGCACCATCAACACCTTGCGCCCGGTATGCAGGCCCACGCCACTGGCGCGGATCGAGGTCTTGAGTGTTCTTTGTTGTGCCATGGGTTTCTGGATTCAGTCTGGGTCGAATTGTCCGCCTGTCGGACGGACATTCGAATCAGCGGGGTAATTTAGCACAGCAGATCCGCCCCCAAAGCGGCCACCAGACAGCGGAGGAGTCGCTGGTGGCCGCCCGGGGAACGGCAATGCCTCGTGCGGGACGGACAGCCCCAGGCGGCGAGTTGCCCGCCGGCCGCTGCCTGATCGCCGCGCATGCAATTGCGCGCGGGCGATCCGCAGGTGGTCCGGCTGGCCGTCGCGCCGCATGGCAGGCGTCAGTCCGCCTGGCGCCGCAGGAAGGCAGGGATGTCCAGCACATCCTCGCTGCCGTAATCGGCACGCAGGCCATCGCCCACCGCACGCTGCGGCTGGCGCTGTATCGCCGGGCGATCCAGCTGGCTGTAATCCGGCAGCGGTGCCGAGTTACGGCCCCCGACCACCTTCATGTCACCCAGCCTGCGACCTGCCGCTGCCGCGGCCGGCGTGATGGCCGCTGTCGGCGACACACTGGCGACCTGGCCGCGACCGAGGCCGGTGGCGACCACCGTCACCCGCAACTCGCCTTCCATGGCCGGATCGATCACCGTTCCCACCACCACGGTCGCGTCCTCGGCAGCAAACTGCTTCACCGTGTTGCCGACTTCCTCGAACTCGCCAATCGACAGGTCGAGGCCCGCGGTGACATTCACCAGGATGCCGTGCGCACCGGCCAGGTTGATGTCCTCCAGCAGTGGGCTGGAGACCGCCATCTCGGCCGCCGCACGCGCGCGGCTCTCGCCCGAGGCCACGCCCGTGCCCATCATCGCCAGGCCGGTTTCCGACATCACCGTACGAACGTCGGCAAAGTCGACGTTGATCAGGCCCGGACGGGTGATCAGCTCGGCGATGCCCTGCACGGCGCCCTGCAGCACCTCATTGGCCTTCTTGAAGGCATCCAGCAAGGTGGTGGTGCCACCCAGCACCGACAGCAGCTTCTGGTTGGGGATGGTGATCAGCGAATCCACATGACGCGACAATTCCAGGATGCCGGTGTCGGCAATGGTCATGCGCTTGTTGCCTTCCATGGTGAAGGGCTTGGTCACCACGGCGACGGTGAGGATGCCGAGCTCACGCGCGATCTGCGCCACCACCGGCCCAGCGCCAGTGCCGGTGCCACCGCCCATGCCGGCAGTGATGAACAGCATGTCGCAGCCCTCGATCAGCTCGATGATGCGATCACGGTCTTCCATCGCCGCCTGCCGACCCACTTCCGGGTTGGCGCCAGCGCCCAGGCCCTTGGTGATGTTGCAGCCGATCTGCAGCGCCGTCTTCACCTGCGAATGCTTCAGCGCCTGGGAATCGGTGTTCACGCAAATGAACTCGACGCCGTCGATTCCACTCCGTGCCATGTGGGCCACGGCGTTGCCGCCGCCACCACCGACACCGAGCACCTTGATCACAGCACTCTGGCTGTAGGTATCCATTAGTTCAAACATGTCTTCTCCTCCGCTGTTGACGATTCCTTGCCGACGCTGCCTGCCAGGCAGTGACGGACCGGATCAGAAATACCCCTGAAACCATGACTTCATCTGTTCCAACACTGTCTTGACGCCGGTGCCGACCACGCGTGGCGTCAGCTGGCCGGCATTGGCCCGCCCGTAGAGCAGCAGGCCCACACCGGTGGCGTGAATCGGGTTGCGCACCACGTCGGCCAGGCCGGTGATGCCATGCGGGACGCCGAGTCGGACCGGCATGTGGAAGATCTCTTCCGCCAGCTCAACCGCGCCTTCCATCTTGGCGCTGCCCCCGGTCAGCACGACGCCGGCAGCAATGGATTCCTCGAAGCCGGAGCGGCGCAGTTCATCGCGGATCAGCGTGAACAGCTCCTCGTATCGCGGCTCGACGATCTCGGCGAGGGTTTGGCGTGCCAGGCGCCGCGGCGGGCGATCACCCACGCTCGGCACCTCGATGGTTTCGTCCGGGTTGGCCAGCTGCGACAGCGCGCAGGCGTAGCGCATCTTGATTTCCTCGGCATACGGCGTCGGCGTGCGCATGGACACGGCGATGTCGTTGGTGACCTGGTCACCGGCCACGGGGATGACCGCGGTGTGGCGGATGGCGCCACCGGAAAACACCGCAATGTCAGTGGTGCCGCCGCCGATGTCGACCAGGCAGACGCCGAGGTCCTTCTCGTCGTCGGTCAGCACGGCAAAGCTCGAGGCCAGCTGCTCGAGCACGATGTCCTCGACCTCCAGGCCGCAACGCTGCACACACTTGACGATGTTCTGCGCGGCACTGTCGGCGCCGGTGACGATATGCACACGTGCTTCCAGGCGCACGCCGGACATGCCGATCGGCTCGCGGATGCCTTCCTGCCCGTCAATGATGAATTCCTGCGGCAGCACATGCAGGATCTTCTGGTCGGCCGGGATCGGCACGGCCTGGGCCGCGTCCATCACCCGGGCCACGTCACCACTGGCCACTTCCTTGTCCTTGATGGCGACGATGCCGTGGGAGTTCAGGCTGCGCACATGGCTGCCGGCGATGCCGGTGAAGACCTGGCGGATTTCCACGCCGGCCATCAACTCGGCCTCTTCCACTGCGCGCTGGATGGACTGCACAGTGGAGTCAATATTGACCACCACGCCCTTCTTCAGTCCACGCGAGGGATGGGTGCCGAGGCCAATGACCTCGAGGCTGCCATCGGCGTGCATCTCACCCACCATCGCCACCACCTTGGAAGTGCCAATGTCGAGACCCACGATCAGGTTGCGGTCGGAACGCTTAGCCATCTGTAACGCTTGCTCCTGGATGCTGTAGGGCCACCGAAGACACCGGCGGCGAATCGCTGGGCGCACGACCTGCGCGCCAGCCGATGGAAAAGCCGTTGGAATAGCGCATGTCGACGTAGCCGATGTCTGCGGCCTTGCCGGCGATCACCCGCGCCGCGACGCTGACGAAGCGATCCATGCGCTCATCCACCTGGCGGCGCCCCAGGCGCACTGACACGCCATTCGACAAGTCCATGTCCCAGGCGCCGCGTGGATCAACGCGCAGCGCGGTGGGGCGCAGGCCCAGTTCCAGCAGGCGGCCTTGTACTGAGAGGTAGCGCTGCGCGACCTGCGCCTCCAGGCCCGCCGGGCCATCGAGGCGCGGCAATTCGGGTGGCAGGTGGCGCGCGCCGGTGACGAACAACTCGCCACGGGTGTTCAACAAGCCGTCCTCGCCCCAGCGCGCCACCGGGATCTGTTCAACGATCTGCAGGCTGATGGCATCCGGCCAGCGCCGACGCACACGGGCGCGATCGACCCAGGCCAGTGCCTCCACTGAGTGACGCAGGCGATCCAGGTCAGCGCTCAGGAAGCCGCCGCCGAGCGCGCTGCCTGCCACCTGCTCGACCTCCACCGGTGAGACGCGCTGGAAGGGGCCGTCCACCACGATGCGCTTCACCGGCTGGTCCAGGCCGAGCGCCAGCACGCCCGTGAGCGCGGCCACCGCCGCCAGCGCACCGGCATAGCGCGCGAGGCGCGGCCAGTCGAGCTCGGGCGCCTGCAGCAGGCTGCCGGAGGAAGGCCGGTGGCGATTGCGCTTGCGGATCAGGCCCATCAGCTGCGCTCCCGCGACAGGCTGGTTTCCAGCACGCGCCAGACCAGTTGCGGAAAATCGATGCCCACGGCTGCGGCCGCCATCGGCACCAGGCTGTGGCTGGTCATGCCCGGTACGGTGTTGATTTCCAGCAGCAAGGGCCGATCGTCCTCGCCCATGACGAAGTCGACGCGGCCCCAGCCACGCGCGCCGCTCATGTGGAACGCGCGCAGCGCAATGTCCTGCATCTCTCGCTCGGCATCGGCGGACAGCCCGCAGGGAATCAGGTAACGGGTGTCGTCGGCGAAGTACTTGGCCTGGTAGTCATAGAAGCTGCGCGGCGTCTCGATGCGAATGGCCGGCAGGGCTTCACCCTGCAACACGCCGACGGTGAACTCACGACCGACAATCCAGCGCTCGGCAATCACCACCGGATCAAGTGCGGCAGCGGCGCGCCAGGCGGCCGGCAGCTCGCTGGCTTCGTTCACCCGGCTCATGCCGACACTGGAACCCTGGCTGGCCGGCTTGATCGCCAGCGGCAGTCCAAGCTCGGCAATCGCGCGCCCAAAATCCTGTGCCCCGGCCAGCCAGTGAAATGCCGGCGTGTCGATGCCGACACTCTGGGCGAGTTGCTTGGTGCGCAGCTTGTCCATGCAGATGGCCGAGCCCAGCACACCGCTGCCGGTATAGGGCAGGCCCAGCCATTCCAGCGCGCCCTGCACGGCGCCATCCTCGCCACCGGGTCCATGCAGTGCGATCCACACCCGATCAATGCCCTGCTCGATGAGGGCGGCGAGGGCCTGCTCGGCCGGATCAAAGCCGATGGCGTCCACGCCCTTCTGTTGCAGGGCCGTGAGCACGGCAGCGCCGGTCATCAAGGACACCTCGCGTTCAGCGGAGTGACCTCCCTGCAATACGGCCACGCGACCAAAGGCAGCCGCATCCTTGAGGCGGATGAACTCCTGGCCGGACTCGCGCAGGCGGCTCATGCGGGCTCCCCAATGACGCGCACCTCGGGATGCAGGCGAATGCCATGCACGCGCTCGACCGTGGCCTGCACGTGCTGGATCAGTGCCTCGAGGTCGGCGGCGCGCGCAGCGCCGTGGTTGATGATGAAGTTGGCATGCTTGGTGGAGACCGAGGCGCCACCGAGCTGGAAGCCCTTGAGGCCCGCAGCCTCGATCAGTCGCGCGGCGTGGTCGCCGGGCGGATTGGTGAAGACCGAGCCGCAGCTTTTTTCATCCAGCGGCTGTGAGGCCATGCGCCGCTCCAGCAGCGCACGGATGGTGTCGTTGGAGGCCTCGGCTGAATGCTCGAACTGGAAGGTCGCGGCGATGAACCATTCATTCGCCACCGGCGCGATGACCTTGCGATAACCCACCTGGTATTCACTGGGCTGGCGCTTGTGACGCTGGCCAGCACGATCGATGACCTCGACCTCGACGACATGGCGCCAGGTCTCGCCGCCCCAGGCACCCGCATTCATCGCCAGTGCGCCACCGACGCTGCCGGGAATGCCGGTAAAGAATTCCGCCGGCCCCAGCTTCCACTTGACGCAACGCCGTCCCAGGCGCGCACAGGCCACGCCCACTTCGGCGCGCACCCGCAATTCACCAACCTGCTCCAGCGCATTGAAGATGCCGTGTACGTGGATCACCGCACCGCGGATGCCGCCATCGCGCACCAGCAGGTTGCTGCCGAGTCCCACCCAGGTCACTGGCACGCCGGCCGGCAATTGCTGCAGGAAGGCGCTCAACTGCTCGATATCCTGCGGCGTGAACCACACATCCGCCGGGCCACCCACCTGCCAGGACGTGTGCTTCGACATGGGCTCGTCGCGACGCAGCTCGGCATCAAAGCGCGGATCCACGGCGATGGCGTTCATGGCGCCTCCCCGGCCAGGCGCTGTGGCAGCTCGTGGGCCACGGCACCGATGCTGCCGGCGCCCATGGTCAGCAATACGTCGCCGTCCTGCAGCACGCCGACCAGCGCCGCAGCGAGGTCCTGCACGTCCTCGACGAACACCGGCTCGATCTGGCCGCGCGAGCGCACCGCGCGACACACGGCGCGGCCATCGGCATTGGCGATCGGCTGTTCGCCTGCTGCGTAGACCTCGGTGACCAGCAGCACATCGGTGGCCGACAGCACGCGGCCAAAGTCGTCGATCAGGTCCTGGGTGCGCGTGTAGCGATGCGGCTGGAAGGCCAGCACCAGCCGTCGATCCGGCCAGCCCTGGCGCACGGCATCGAGGGTGGCGGCGATTTCCGTGGGGTGATGGCCATAGTCGTCAACGATGGTGATGCGGCCCATGGGCAGCGCGCCATCGGCGACCAGCTCCAGGCGTCGGCCAATGCCAGCAAAGCCGCGCAGCGCCTTCTGGATGGCGGCGTCGGGCACAGCGAGTTCCGTGGCCACGGCGATGGCGGCGAGCGCGTTCAGTACGTTGTGCAGGCCCGGCAAGGCCAGGTCGATGGCGAGTGCCCCGGCCGGGGCCGGGCGCAGCACCGTGAAGCGCGAACCCGAGGCACTGCGCTCGAGTTCCACCGCGCGGATGTCGGCATCGGGCTGCAGGCCGTAGGACAGCACGGGCCGGCCGACACGCGGCAGCAACTCGGCAATGTTGGCGTCATCCGTGCACAGCACGGCCAGGCCGTAGAACGGCAGGTTGTGCAGGAACTCGACGAAGCTCTGCTTGAGCTTGTCGAAGTCGCCGCCGTGGGTGCCGAGATGATCGTTGTCGATGTTGGTAACGATGGCCATGACCGGCTGCAGGTGCAGGAACGAGGCATCGCTCTCATCGGCCTCGGCCACCAGGTAACGCCCACTCCCCAGGCGCGCATTGCTACCCGCACTCTTGAGCTGCCCGCCAATCACGAAGGTCGGGTCGAGGCCACCTTCGGCCAGCACGCTGGCCACCAGGCTGGTGGTGGTGGTCTTGCCATGGGTGCCGGCCACAGCGATGCCCTGGCGAAAGCGCATCAGCTCCGCCAGCATCTCGGCGCGCTGCACGATCGGCAAGCGCGCCTGCTCGGCGGCGACGCGTTCGGGGTTGCCTGCGGCAATGGCTGTTGAGGCCACGACCACATCAGCACCGGCTACGTGGCTGGCAGCGTGACCGATGAATATGGTGGCGCCCATGCGCGCCAGGCGCTCGGTCGCCGCGCTCTTGCGTTGGTCCGAACCTTGCACCTGGTAGCCCAGGTTCAACAGCACCTCGGCGATGCCGGCCATGCCGGCGCCGCCGATGCCGATCAGGTGGATGTGATTGATGCGGCGCATGCGATCGCTCACGGCGCACCTCGCTCTGCCGCCAGGCACAGCTCCGCCAGGCGTTCAGCTGAGCCGACGCTGGCCATGGCCCGCGCGGCCTCGGCCCGGCGCAACAAGGCGCTGCGCCCGCCGGCCATCAGGGTCTGCAATTGGGCCCACAGTCCGCGCCCATCCAATCCGGCCTCGGCAACATGTACTGCAGCGCCGGCCTGCACCAGCAACTGGGCATTGCGGGTCTGGTGGTCATCCACCGCGCCCGGGAAAGGCACCAGCAATGCAGCGACGCCGGTAGCCGCGAGCTCAGCGATGGTCAGCGCGCCGGCGCGGCACACCACAAGATCAGCCCAGCCGTAGGCGCTGGCCATGTCATCAATGAAGGGCCGCAGCTCTGCGGTCACGCCTGCCGCGCGGTAGCCCGCTGCGGTGGCCTCGAAGTCCTGCTCGCCGCACTGGTGCAGGACCTGCAGCGACATCGAGGCAGGCGCCAGCGCCAGGGCCTGCGGCAGCAAGCGGTTCAGCGCGCGCGCGCCCTGGCTGCCGCCAAATACCAGGACACGCAGCGCGCCCTCTCGCCCGGCAAAGCGCACCGCCGGCGGTGGCAACAAGGCGATGTCAGCGCGTACCGGGTTACCAATGCACTCAGCGCGACGCGCGCTGGCAAAGCTGCCGGGGAAGGCTTCGGCCACGCGCGTTGCGACGCGTGCCAGCCAGCGATTGGTCATGCCGGCCACGGCGTTCTGCTCATGGATCACCAGCGGCGTGCCGTGCAGCCAGGCGGCGATCCCGCCCGGACCCGAGGCGAAGCCACCGCAGCCGAGCACCACGCCCGGACGCTGGCGCTGCAGCACGCGGTGCGCCTGCCACAGGGCACGCAGCAGGGAAATCGGTGCCGCCAGCCAGCGCATCAGGCCCTTGCCGCGCAGTCCGCCGACCTCGATCCACTCGATGGGTAAGCCCGCGGCCGGCACCAGTCGCGCCTCGATGCCGCGGCGCGTGCCCAGCCAGACGATGTTGCGCTGGCGCGCCTGCAGCACGCGGGCCACCGCCATGGCGGGGAACACGTGACCGCCCGTACCGCCTGCCATGATCAGCACTGGCGCGCTCATGGCTTGTCACCTTCATCCATGCCGGCGCGACCCGAGGCCATCACCTCGTGATGGACGCGCAACAGCATGCCGATCCACGCCAGCGTCACCACCATGCTCGAGCGCCCGTAGGACACCAGTGGCAGGGTCAGGCCCTTGGTCGGCAACATGCCCATGTTGACGCCGATGTTGATGAAGGCCTGCAACCCGACCCAGATACCAAAGGCCGCGGCAATGCAGGCATGGAAAGGCATGCCCGCCTCGGCCGCGACGCGCGACAGGCGCAGGCTACGCAACACCAGCACCAGGAAGGTGGCGATGACCAGCAGCACGCCGATCAGGCCGAACTCCTCGGCCAGCACGGCGAAGACAAAGTCGGTGTGGGCCTCGGGCAGGTAGAACAGCTTCTGCACGCTGGAGCCCAGGCCCACGCCCAGCCACTCCCCGCGACCGATGGCAATCAGCGACTGGGTCAGCTGGAAGCCGCTGTTGAACGGATCCTCCCAGGGATTCAGGAATGCGGTGAGGCGCTTGAGCCGATAGCCACTGGATACTGCGAGCAGGGCAATGCCGGCGGCGCCCACGCCGCACACCAGCAGGAAGTCACGCCAGCGCGCGCCGGCCAGGAACAGCACGGCCGTGCCGGTGACACACAAGACCACGGCGGCGCCGAAATCCGGCTCCAGCAGCAACAGCAGGCCAGCGACCATCAGCACGGCGAGCGGTTTGAAGAAACCCTGCGCCGTGGTCTGCAGTGCTTCCTGGTGACGCACCGCGAAGGCGGCGATGTAGGTCAGCAACATCACCCGCACCAGCTCCGAAGGCTGGAAGTTGAGCGGCCCGAGGCGCAACCAGCGACGGCTGCCATTGACCTCATGGCCGAGGCCGGGGATCAGCACCAGCACCAGCAGGATGACGCTGGCGGCGAGCAACAGCGGCGCGACGCGCTGCCACAGGGCAAGCGGAACACACAGTGCGGCTACCGCGAACAGCACGCCGACCAGGACCGAGGCCAGCTGGCGCTCGAAGTAGAAGAAGGGATCGCTGCCCTGGCGCTCGGCGACGTTGAGCGAGGACGATGCCACCATCACCAGGCCAATCAACAGCAGGCCCAGCACCGTGGCCACGATGACCGGATCGAGCGCAAGGCGCGGCTGGCGACCAGCGGAACGTGAATATTGCAGTGCTGTGGCGGTGGTCATTGCAGGCGCCTGCGTACGGCATCAGCAAAGGCCTCGCCGCGATGCGCATAGTCGCGGAACATGTCCAGGCTGGCGCAGGCGGGGGACAGCAACACGGTATCGCCAGCGCGGGCCTGGGCCTGCGCCATCGCCACGGCCTCCTCCATCGAGTTCGCCAGTTCAATGCTGCAGAGGCCTTCCAGCACGGCGGCCAGCTGCTCGCCGTCGCGCCCGATCAGCACGGCATGGCGCAGCTTGCCGCGGCAGGCGGCCGTGAGCGGCGCAAAGTCCTGGCCCTTGCCCTCGCCGCCAGCGATCAGCACCAGTGGGCCAGCCAGGCCGCTGACAGCGGCCAGCGTCGCACCGACATTGGTGCCCTTGGAGTCATTGATCCAGCGCACGCCGTCGGCTTCTGCAACGAATTGTGCGCGATGCGCCAGTCCGCTAAACGAGCGCAGCGCGGCAAGCGCCGCATCGCGCGGCACGGCGCAGGCATCGCCCAGCGCCAGCGCCGCCAGCGCATTGGCGACGTTGTGGCGACCGGTGATCAGCAGCTCATCCACCGCCAGCAGGGGTTCGCCCGCAGCGGCAATCCACTCGCGACCGTCAATGCTCACCAGCCCGTAGTCGGCAGCCACGTCAACACCAAAGGACAGCGTGGCCTGGTCCGGTCGCGGCATGCGCATCACCATCGCATCCTCGGCATTGATCACCGCCGTGGTGCAACGCTCGAAGATCCGCGCCTTGGCTGCGGCATAGTCGGCCACGCTGCTGTAGCGATCGAGGTGATCCGGCGAGACGTTGAGCACGGCAGCGGCTTCCAGCTGCAGCGAATGGGTCAGCTCGAGCTGGAAGCTCGACAGTTCCAGCACGTACAGCGCGGCCGTAGGGCCGGCCAGCAGGTCAAGCGCGGGCTCGCCGAGGTTGCCACCCACGCGCACCTCGATGCCGCCACTGCGTGCCATCTCGCCCAACAGCGTCGTCACCGTGCTCTTGCCGTTGGTTCCGGTGATACCCACGACGCGTCCGCCAGCTTCGCGGGCAAACAATTCAATGTCGCCGACCACGTCGAGCCCGCGCGCCACGGCCTCAAGCACGATCGGTTCGCGCGGCGAGACACCGGGCGACACCACCACCTGGTCGGCGCCGTCAAGCACGCTGGAATCGAAGCGGCCCACGGCTACGCGGGCCTCCGGCGCGATTTCGCCGAGGCGCGCCAGACCCGGCGGCGACTCGCGGCTGTCGGTCACGGCCAGGCGGTGACCACGCGCCACCAGGTGGCGCACACAGGACAGGCCGGTTGCACCGAGACCGATGATGGCGCTTTGGGGCTTGTGGCGTGCTTCTGTCATCAGCGCAGCTTCAGCGTGGCCAGCCCGGCCAGCACCAGCACGAAGGAGATGATCCAGAAACGCACGATGACCTTGGGCTCAGCCCAGCCCTTGAGTTCGTAGTGATGGTGCAAGGGCGCCATACGGAAGATGCGCTTGCCGAGCAGGCGGAATGACGCCACTTGCAGGATGACCGACACCGTCTCCAGCACGAAGATGCCGCCCATGATGGCCAGCACGATTTCCTGGCGTACCACCACCGCCACCACGCCCAGCGCCGCGCCCAGCGCCAGCGCACCGATGTCGCCCATGAAGACCTGGGCGGGATAGGTGTTGAACCACAAGAAGCCCAGGCCGGCGCCAACGATGGTGGCGAGGAAGATCAGCACCTCGCCCACACCCGGCACGTAGGGAATCTGCAGGTAAGCGGCGAAGTTGACGTTGCCGGTGGCGTAGGCGAAGACACCGAGCGCACCGGCCACCATCACGCAGGGCATGATCGCCAGACCGTCCAGGCCGTCGGTCAGGTTGACGGCGTTGCTCGAGCCGACGATGACCAGGTAGCTGAAGGAAATGAAGGCGAACGCGCCCATCGGCAGCATGACGTTCTTGAAGAACGGCACGTACAAGGCTGTCTCCGCCGGCACACTGGCGGTCATCCACAAGGCAGCGGCAGTCGCCAGGCCGGCGAGCGACTGCCACAGGTACTTCCAGCGTGCAGCCAGGCCCTTGGTATCGCGCACCACCAGCTTCAGGTAGTCGTCATAAAAGCCGATCAGGCCGAAGGCCAGCGTCACGCCCAGCACGATCCACACGAAGCGATTGCTGAGGTTGGCCCACAGCAGCGTGCCCGCGGTCATCGCCACCAGGATCAGCGCGCCGCCCATGGTCGGCGTGCCCATCTTGCCGAGATGGGTCTCGGGACCATAGCTGCGCACCACCTGGCCGATCTGGCGCTCCTGCAGCTTGCGGATCATCCACGGCCCGACGATCAGCGCGATGCACAGCGAAGTCAGCGCGGCAAAGATGGCGCGCAGCGTGAGGTAGCCGAAGACCCGGAAGCCCCCGTAGTAGTTCGCCAGCCAGTCGAATACGTCGAGCAGCATGTTGCGTCCTCAGTGTCCGTTGGCCGCAGTCGCCGGCCGCGCCAGCAACTGTTCCACCACGCGTTCCAGGCGATTCATCCGCGAGCCCTTGACCAGCACGGTGATGCCGGCATCAAGGTCGGCCGCCACGGCAGCGCCAAGCACCTCCGCGTCGGCAAACCACTCGGCGCGACTGCCAAAGCTGGCCACCGCATGGCGCGCCTGCTCGCCCAGGGCAAACAGGCGGGTGATGCCGGCGCGTCGTGCGTAGTCACCAATCTCGATGTGGCTCACCGGTGCGTGCTCGCCGAGCTCACCCATCTCGCCCAGCACCATCCAGTGCTCACCGCTGACGCTGGCCAGCACGTCAATACCGGCACGCATCGAGCTGGGGTTGGCGTTGTAGGAATCATCAATAAGCCAGGCGCCGCCGAGTCCTGGCTTCAACTGCAGGCGCCCGGCCACCGGCTGCACCTGCGCCAGCCCCTGCACGATGGCTTCCGCCGTCGCACCGGCAGCGACTGCCGCTGCCGCCGCGGCCAGGGCATTGATCACGTTGTGGCGACCCGCCAGCGCCAGGCTGACCGGCCAGCTCTTGCCGTCGATGTGCATCTCGAACTCGGTGACGAAGGCACCGTCGTCGAGTCGTGTGCGCAGGCCCTCGGCGCGCACCACCGCGCCGGCCGCGGTACCGAAGGTCAGGCTCAGTCCAGCCGTCGACTGCTCCAGCCACAGCGGCAGGAAAGGATCGTCCGCATTGATGACTGCGATGTCGCCTGCACCCAGCGCTGCAAACAGTTCGCCCTCGGCGCGGGCCACGCCTTCCAGGCTGCCGAAGCCCTCGAGGTGCTCGGCACCGGCATTGGTCACCAGGCCGATGCGCGGCGTCACCAGTGCCGCCAGCGCAGCAACTTCACCCGGGTGATTGGCGCCAATCTCGATCACCGCCGTGCGATGCGCCGCCTCGAGCCGCAGCAAGGTCAGTGGCACGCCGATGTGGTTGTTGAGGTTGCCGCGCGTGGCCAGTACCGGACCCATCTGGCCGAGGATCGCCGCCAACATTTCCTTGGTGGTGGTCTTGCCATTGCTGCCGGCCACGCCCACCACGATGGCGGCGCACTGTCGCCGCCAGGCGCCGGCCAGCGCCGTCAAGGCCTGCTGGCAGTCCCCCACCACCACCTGCGGCAGTGATGACGCCAGCGGACGCTCAACCATCAGGGCCGCAGCGCCGCGGCGCTCGGCGGCCCCAACGAAATCATGGCCGTCGAAACGCTCACCACGCAGGGCGATGAACAGTTGCCCGGCCTCGATGCTGCGCGAGTCAATGGAGACGCCAGCCACGCTGACATCCGCGCCGCTGTGCCTGCCCTGGGTCGTCGTGGCAATCCAGCTGAGCTTGGCCTTCATGACCGGCCCGCCGATAGCTGCAGAACGCATTCACGATCGCTGAAGGCGCGAATCTCGGTGCCCACCTGCTGCGTGTCCTCATGGCCCTTGCCGGCGATGACCACGACATCGCCGGCACCCGCGCCGGCCAGGGCCGCGGCAATCGCCGCAGCACGGTCGTGCTCGACCTTGACGCGCGAGGGCTGCTGGAAGCCCGCCAGCACCATGCTGACAATGGCCGCGGCTGACTCGCTGCGCGGGTTGTCATCGGTCAGCCACACGGCATCGGCAAGGGACTCCGCCACCGCCGCCATTTGTGGACGCTTGCCCGCATCGCGATCACCGCCACAGCCAAAGACCACGCTGAGCCTGCGCGCCGCATGGCCGCGCGCTGCCTTCAGCGCCTTGGCCAGGGCATCCGGGGTATGCGCGTAGTCAACAATCGCCAGCGCGCCATTTTGCAGTGGGAAGCTTTCCATGCGACCCGGCGGCGCCTCGCCATGCGCCAGTGCAGCGATCGCGTCATCCGGATCGAATCCCCAGGCCAGCAGCAGGCCCAGCACAATGGCCAGGTTCTCGGCATTGAATTCGCCCAGCAACCGCGACTGCAGCTGGCGGCGGCCAAAGTGCCCGACGATTTCCAGTTGCAGGCCCTGGGCCGTGCGTCTGATCGCCTCCACGTGCACGCACTGCTCGGCCTGCGATGCAACGCCGCCCACGGTCACGGCCATCAGGCCCACCGTGTCGGGCAGCGTGTTGGCCAGCGCCTCTCCCACCGGATCACCCACGTTGATCACGGCCTGGGTGAGCCCCGGCATGGCAAACAGCCGCGCCTTGGCTGCGGCGTAGTCCTGCATCGAGCCGTGATAGTCGAGGTGGTCGCGACTCAGGTTGGTGAAGGCGGCCACATGAAAGCGCACACCAGCGACGCGCTCCTGCGCCAGCGCATGCGAAGACACTTCCATCGCCACATGGGTGGCACCGTGATCGGCAAACTCGCGCAGCTGGCGGTGCAGCGTGATGACATCCGGCGTGGTCAGCCCGGTGGCCTGCAGCGCATCGACAAAGCCTGAGCCCAGGGTGCCGACGTAGGCGCAACGCTTATGCAGGCGGCTCAAGGCACCGGCCAGCAACCAGGCACAGGTGGTCTTGCCGTTGGTGCCGGTGACGCCAGCCACCGAGACCTGCGCTGAAGGCGACTGGTAGTAGCGATCCGCAATGCTGCCGAGGCGTGCGCGCAGCTGCGGCACGGCAATGCCGGTGATGCCCGGCGGCAACTGCGGCGGCGGCGGCGTTTCCGCCGGATCCCACAAGAGCGCACTGGCGCCGGCGGCGATGGCGCGACCGGCAAATTCCAGGCCATGACGACGGTTACCCTGCAGCGCCACATAGGCGCCACCCTTGACCACGGCAGCATCCTGCAGCGCGAGGCCGGCCACTGCCAGCGGCGGTGCGGCGGCCATGCCCTGCAACAGTGACTGCAAGGTGGGTGTGACGGCGGTCATCATGGCGCGACCTCGGCCAGCGTGGTCGTCGGCGCATTGTCTAGGTCATCGGGAGCCACCGACATCAGCCGCAGTGCACCGGCAGTAATGGCCGAGAACACTGGCGCGGCAACATCGCCACCGTAGTACTGCGTACCGCCGGGCTCATCGATCATGACGATGGCCGCGAGGCGCGGTGCGCTCGCCGGCACCACGCCACCAAACACCGCGAGGTAGCGATCCTGCGAATAGCCGCCGGCGCTCGCCTTCCAGGCCGTGCCAGTCTTGCCGGCCACGCTGTAGCCGGGCACGGCTGCACGTATGCCGGTGCCTTCCGGACGCACCGCATCTTCCAGCAGGCTGATGACATCGCGCGCCACCCGTTCGGGCATCACGCGCTCGCCACCTGGCGCTGATTCCACGCGACGGAAGGTGATCGGCCGGCGCACACCCAGCGCGCCCACGGTGGTGTAAGCCTGGGCCAGCTGCAGTGGCGTCACCGACAGCCCGTAGCCATAGGACATGGTGGCGATGCCGATGCTGCGCCAGTGCTCAGGATTGCTCAGCAGCCCGGCCGACTCGCCGGGGAAGCCGCTGGCCGTGACTTCGCCAAAGCCCAGGCCACGCAGCGACTGGTGCAGCTGCCCGGGCTCCAGTGCCAGCGCCAGCTTGGCCATGCCAACGTTGCTGGACTTCGACAGCACCAGCGACAGGCTGGCGCGACCGAGGTTGTGCTTGTCCTGGATGGTCTTGATGCCCACCTTGAACGAGCCCGGCCCGGTGTCGATCACCGAGTCGGTACGAAAGCGTCCCGATTCCAGCGCCGCCGCCATGATGAAGGGCTTGATGCTGGAGCCCGGCTCGAAGATATCGGTGACCGAACGATTACGGTAACGGCTGACTTCGTACTGCGAGCGGTCGTTCGGGTTGAATGAGGGCTGGTTGACCATGGCGAGGATCTCGCCAGTGTCGACATCGATGACGATGGCCGAGCCGGCGCGGGCGCGATGGTTGCGGATTGCCGCCTTCAGCTCACGATAGGCCAGGTACTGGATACGCAGGTCAATGCTGGTGACCAGCGCCTCGCCGGGCCGCGGCGCACGGATGCTCTCGACGTTCTGGATGGTGCGACCGCGGCCGTCCTGCAGCACGCGCTTGCTGCCATCCATCCCGGCGAGCGACTGGTCATAGGCCAGCTCCAGTCCTTCCTGCCCGGCCTCGTCGAGGTTGGTGAAGCCGAGCACGTGGCCGGTGACCTCGCCGCTCGGGTAGTAGCGACGGTACTCGCGCATCAGATAGACGCCGGGAATCTCCAGCGCCTTGATGCGCGCAGCATCCACCGGGTCCATGTGGCGGGTGACATAGAGGAATTGCCGGTCAAGGTTGCTGGTAACGCGCTGCGCCAGCCACTGCGGATTGCGCTTCAGCGCGCGCGCCAGGCGCGTGATGTCATCACCCGCCTCGGCCAGTTCCTGCGGGTTGACCCATACCGTGTCCACCGGCGTGCTCACTGCCAGCGGCTCGCCAAAGCGGTCGACGATGGCGCCGCGATGCGCCGGCATCTTGGCCACGCGCGCATAGCGCATGTCACCCTGCTCAGCGAGGAAGCGCTGGTCCAGCACCTGCAACTGCACCGAGCGCGCGGTCAGCGCCAGCGCAAACAGCGCCAGCAGGCCCACCAGCACGCGGCTGCGCAGGCGAAAGCGCCCGGCGTCGAACTCGGCCACTTCGTTACGCCGCCTCATGGCGCGACGATCCGCACGTCGTTGGGCTGCGGCAGCGTCATGCGCAGCTTGTCATGTGCCACGCGCTCGACGAAGCCGTGATTGGACCAGGCGCTCTGCTCAAGCTGCAGCTGGCTCCACTCGATGTTGAGCCGGTCGCGCTCCCCTGACAGCTTTTCCAGTTGCACAAACAGCGTGCGCGCCTCGTGGCGCGCGCGAACCACGGCGATGGCCGAGCCCAGCACCGCAATCCACAACACCGGCAGGGCCAGCATCCACCAGCGCCGGCTCATGACGCCAGCCTCTCGGCCACACGCAGCACGGCGCTGCGCGAACGTGGGTTGGACTCGACTTCGGCCACCGAAGCGTGCTGCGCGCGCGACACCAGGCGCAGCGTCGGTCGCGCCGCTGCCGGGGCATTGGGCAGGCCCGCCCATACCGGGTCGCCGCGCGCGGCATCGCGCATGAAGCGCTTGACGATGCGGTCCTCCAGCGAATGAAAGCTGATCACCGCCAGGCGCCCGCCCGGTGCCAGCGCGGCGAGTGCCTGCGGCAGCACCTGCTCGAGCTCGGCCAGTTCCTGGTTGATGTGCAGGCGGAAGGCCTGGAAGGTACGCGTCGCCGGATGCTTGCCTGGCTCGCGGCGTGGCACCGCGCGCGCAACCAGTTCGGCCAGGGTCCGCGTGCTGGTGATCAGTGTTGTTGCGCGAGCGTCGACAATTACCCGCGCAATGCGTCGCGCATGGCGATCCTCGCCCAGACGGAAGATCACGTCGGAAATCTCCCGCTCCGTTGCCCGCGCCAGCCAGTCCGAGACCGGCTCGCCGTGGGACGGGTCCATGCGCATGTCGAGTGGGCCATCGCCCTGGAAACTGAATCCGCGTTGCGCGTCATCGAGCTGCGGGGAGGAGACGCCGAGGTCGAGCAGGATGCCGTCAGCCTGGCGTCCAGCAAGCCATTCGCCCAGCGACGAAAATGCGCCGTGCGCCACCTGCGCCCGCGCTTCGCTGGCAAACAGCTGGCGGGCCACCGCCACAGCGTCAGGGTCCCGGTCGATCGCAAGCAGTTCCCCCTTATCCCCCAACCGCGCCAGGATTGCCCTGGCATGGCCACCGCGCCCGAAGGTTGCATCCACGTAAAAACCGTCAGGACGGACCTGGAGTGCCTCGAGCACTTCGCCCGGCAGCACCGGCAGGTGTTGTCCCTCGCCACCTGCCTTCACTGGCCCGCCGCTCACGGCGCGCCGGTCACAGCGACAGGTTGCCGAGTTCCGCCGGCAACGAGACCGACGCTTCCTCGGCGTTCAGCCACTCATCACGGCGCAGGTCCCAGCGCGCCTCGTCCCACAGTTCGAAGCGATTGCCCTGGCCGATGAGTACGGCATTGCGCTCGAGGTGCGCGAACTCGCGCAGCTTGGGCGCGAGCAGCAGGCGGCCGTGGCCGTCGAGGGTCACGTCAGTGGCGTGACCGACCATCAGGCGCTGCAGTCGGCGCGACTGGTCGTTGAGGGTTGGCAGCGCCATCAGCCGGCGTTCGATTTCTTCCCAGTCGGTGAGCGGATAGATCAGCAAGCACTGGTCGCGGTCGACCGTGACCACCAGCTGACCCTCGCTTCTTTCCTGGATGCGCTCGCGATACCGGGTGGGCATGACCATCCGACCCTTGGCATCGAGCGTGACTTTGTTGGCGCCGCGAAACATGGTTTCAGTATGGGATTTGATCCCATCTCCTCCCACTTTTTCCCACTTGCCGCCACTATAGGCAGCGCCATGCCTCCGGTCAACGGCAAAACAGAAAAAAAATTGTTGGTGTTCAGTGACTTAGCGTCACTGCTGAGGGTAAAAAATTAGCCTGGTGATCACTCAAATATCAGTGACTTAGGAACATCACTTCGCGCGAGTTATTAGACTTTTGCCCGGATCGGGGGTGATCCGGTGTTCACGACGCGCTTACGGGGGAAAAAGTGGGAGTCGGCCGATAAGCCGGGTTCTGTCGTGAGCAACCATTCCTCTGGGATGCATGTCGCCATGCACCTCAAGCAGCCTACCCGAAAGCACGCACGGGCCGTGCGCTGCGGCCGAAGCCGCCTGCTTTCCTATTTGGCCTTGCTCCAGGCGGGGTTTGCCGTGCCGTCGCCGTTACCGTCGACGCGGTGCGCTCTTACCGCACCCTTTCACCCTTACCGGGTGCTTGCGCATCCGGCGGTTTACTTTCTGTTGCACTTTCCGTGGGCTCGCGCCCCCCAGGAATTACCTGGCGCCTTGCCCTGTGGAGCCCGGACTTTCCTCTGCTTCCCGAAGGAAACAGCGGTTGCCTGGCCGACTCCCGCGCACACCATAGGGCCGGATGGCCAGCGACTCAAGCGATCTCTTCAGGAGCCTCACGCCCCAGCGCCAGCGCACGGGCGTAGGCCTCGTTGCGTCGTGCGCCGGTCAGCGCAGCCGCCGCCGCCGCAGCCGCCGAAGCCGGCAAGTGCAGCAGCAGGACCTTCAGTGTGCGATCAAGCTCGGCGCCGGCAGCACTGGCCGCGGGCGCTGCGCCTTCCACAATGATCACCAGTTCTCCGCGGCACATGTCCGCATCGGTCGCGGCCTGCCGAGCGAGCTCGCCAAGCGTCCCGCGATAAAGCGTCTCGAACATCTTGGTGAGCTCGCGCGCGATGCAAGCCTGGCGCGCCTCACCGCAGGTGGCCACCAGGTCATCGAGGCATTCCACCAGCCGGTGTGGCGCTTCATACAAGACCCAGGTGCGCGTTTCCCCGGCCAGTTGTTGCAGGCGGGTGCGGCGCGCCGAACGCCGCGCCGGCAGGAAGCCCTCGAAGCAAAATCGCTCAGTGCCGAGTCCCGCCACCGACAGCGCAGCAATCACCGCGCAGGCCCCCGGCACCGGCGTGACGGTAATGCCCGCGGCAATGGCACTGCGCACCAGCATCTGCCCGGGATCGCTCACCAGTGGCGTTCCCGCATCGCTGATCAGGGCCACCGACTCACCGGCGCGCAGTCGCGCCACCAGTTCCTGGCTGCGTGCCTGCTCGTTGTGCTCATGCAGGGAAACCAGTGCGGGTTGCAGGCCCAGGCCGCGCAGCAGCTGGCCGCTGTGGCGGGTATCCTCGGCGGCAACGACATTGACCGTGGCCAGCACATCACGCGCACGCGCGCTGAGATCGCCGAGATTGCCGATCGGCGTGGAGACGACGTAAAGCACACCGGCCTCGGCCACTATAATGTCCCCCTTCGGCCGCATGGGCGGCCACCGGATCGTCGACCAGGGCGCCTGCCGATGCAAGTGAACAATATGACGCTCATGCGACTGACTACGCTGCTGATCCTGTCGATCACGCTGCAGGCCTGCCAGCCGATGGGCCTGGAGCGTCCGGGGCTGGGTGTCACCGAGCGCGCCGAGCGCCTGTCTTCGCGCGGTGACCACGCCGGCGCGGCTCGCCTGCTGGAATCTGCCGCGGCCAGCGCAGTCGCAGAACAACAGGATGAACTGTGGCTGGGCGCCGCGCGCGCCTGGCTGGCCGCGCGCAATGCCAGCGCCGCCGAGCGCGCGCTGGGCCAGGTCCGCGCCAGCGCAGAAACGGCAAGCGCACGTGAAGCTACACGCCTGGCCGCAGAGATTGCGCTGATGCGCGGGCAAGGCACGCGCGCCCTGGCCCTGCTGGATCCGCTGGGCAACGTTGGCGATGCCGCATTGCTGGCCACCCGGGCACAAGCCCTGTTGGCCACCGGCCAGGTGATCGAGGCCGTCAAGGTATTGAACCGTCGCGAGCGCCTGCTCGACAACCCGGCCGCACGACTGGCCAACCAGCGGCTGATCCTCGACGGCATCACCGCAGCCGCCAGCGTGTCCACGCCGGCCGGGGCCGATGCCACGCTGGCGGGCTGGCTGGAATTGTCACGCATCATCAGCGACAGCCGTGCCGGCGCCGCCGGCAGTGAGCGACGCCTGCGCGCCTGGCGTGCCCGCTACCCGGCCCATCCGGCAGACCCGTCACTGTGGCAGGACCTCGGCGAGGCCAGTGTCGCGGGCGTGGCCCTGCCGCGTCGCGTTGCCTTGCTGCTACCGCTGTCGGGTCGCTCTGAACCTGCCGGCGCCGCGGTGCGCGATGGCTTCCTGGCCGCCTACTACGACCATCCTTCTGCCCAGCGACCGCAGCTGCGCATCTACGACGTGGCCCGCCAGGACGCGCCTTCGGCCTACCTGCAGGCGCTGGCGGACGGCTGTGATTTCGTGGTCGGGCCGCTGACCCGCGAGGAAGTCGCGGCGCTCGCTACGCTGGCGGATGGCCGCGCTACGACCTTGGCGCTGAACTTCTTGCCCGAGGGCAGGCACGCACCAGATCGTTTCTACCAATTTGCCTTGTCGCCCGAGGATGAAGCGCGCCTGGCTGCGCGGCGCGTTGCCGCCGACGGTCGCCACAGCGGCGTGGTGCTGGTACCGCAATCTGACTGGGGCCGGCGCGTGGCCGCAGCCTTCACCGAGGAACTGGCGGCGCATGGCGGCCAGGTGGTGGGCCAGGATAGTTACGCCACGGCCGCCACTGACTTCAAGGACCTGCTGAAGACCTTGTTGCAGACCACCGGCCTGCGCGGCAGCACGCCGCGCACCGATGCGCAGTTCATATTCGTCGGCGCGCAACCGCTGCATGGGCGGCTGCTGCGCACGCAGCTGCGATTTGTCTATGCCAGCACGCTGCCGATGTATGCCACCTCCGATGTCTACGAACCCGGCGGCAGTGGCAGCAGCGACCTCGAAGGGGTGATATTTCCGGACATGCCTTGGGTGCTGGACCAGGGCGGTTTTACCGCCGAGGCGCGCGAAGCGCAGGCGACGGCCTGGCGCTCGTCGGTCACCGCGCCCAATCGCCTGCACGCCTTCGGCTATGACGCCTTCCGCTTGATGTCCGAACTGCGCCGCCCGGCGCGCAGCACGACCATTGCCGGCATGAGCGGCAAGCTCAGCCTGACCTCCGATGGCCGCGTGCATCGCGACCTGTCCTGGGCGCAGATGATTGACGGCCGCCCCAGCCTGCTGCCGCCGCCGGGCCAGGCCATCCCGATACCTTGAGCAAGGCCCCACACCTGCTGCGCGGGCAGGCGGCCGAGGACGCCGCCGCGCGACACCTCGAGCAGGCCGGCTACCAGATCCTGTGTCGCAACTTCAGCGCCAGTGGCGGCGAGCTGGACGTGGTGGCCATGGATGGCCAGGCCCTGGCCATCGTCGAGGTGCGCTATCGCGCCGACGATCGCTTTGGTGGCGCAGCCGCCAGCATCACCGCGTCAAAGCGATCACGACTGATCCGCGCCACCCGCACGCTGCTGGCGCGCCAGCCTGCACTGGCGCGGCTGCCGGCGAGGTTTGATGTCGTTGAAGTGGCGGGCGGGCAGGATGCGATGAACTGCCAGTTGATCAAGGGCGCGTTCAGCCTGGAGCGCTAGATCGCGCTACTTGACCACCCGCAGTTGGGGTCGCCTGCCGGTGTCATCCGTGCCGGACGGCGGAGCGGGCGGCGGCGTACCTTCATCCTGGAACAGCATGCCCTGGCCGGTCTCGCGCGCGTAGATGCCGAGCACCGCCGCAGCCGGCACGCGCACCTGCATCGCCACGCCATCAAAGCGGGCGGAAAACTCAATGCCATCGTTGCCCATCTTCAGTGCCTGCGTGGCCTGCCAGCTGATGTTGAGTGTGATGCGGCCGTCACGCACATAGGCCAGCGGCAATTCCGTGCCGGCGACGGTCGCATCCACCACCAGATGCGGTGTCTGGTTGTTGTCCGACATCCACTCGTGCATGGCACGCACAAGATAGGGCCGACGCGATGTCTGCTGCGGGCTCATGACTCAGTGCCTCATCGCCGATTCTGCCGCGGACAGGCTTTGCTGGAAAGCCGGTCGGGCAAAGACCAATTCTGCATAGCACATCACCGCCTCGGCGCCGGGGGGTAGTTCGATCTCCAGCTCGGCCAGGCGCCACAACACCGGCGCGACCGTGCAATCCACCAGCGAATAGTCGTCTGACAGCAACCAGCGGCTGGAGCCAAACAGCGGCAGCGCCGACAGGATGCGTTCGCGCAGCAGTTGGCGGGTAGCGGCAGCACGGCGGCGACGCGGCTGTGATTCCAGTTCCGCCACCAACGGATACCAGTCCTGCTCGAAACGCTGCAGCGCAACGCGAATCTGCGCGCGACCCACCGGGTCGGCGGGCATCAGCCCGGGGTGCGGAAAACGTTCGTCCAGGTATTCCACGATGACGCGCCCATCAAAGGCGACCAACTCACGATCGGTCAGGGTCGGGACACTGTGGTAGGGATTCAGGTCCACCAGGTCCTCTGGCCAGTCGGGGGCCTCAACCTCGATGATGTCGCAGTCCAGGCCCTTCTCCGCGAGGACCAGTCGCACCCGGTGGCTGTGTATGTCGCGCGGCCCTGAGTAGAGGCACAACGACCCGCGCCGCCGGGGGGTGTTCAAGGTGAACCCCGGAAGCTGGTGGCGCCGCGGGCACGACGCGCCCGCGGCACGAAGCTCACTTGACGTCCTTCCAGTACTCGCGCTTGAGCATCCAGGCGAACAGCAGGAAAACCAGCAGGAACAGCGTGACCCAAATGCCCAGCGACAGGCGCTTGGCCTTGGAGGGCTCGCCGATGTAGTCGAGGAAATTGACGGTGTCACGCACGAAGCCGTCGAATTCCGCAGGGCTCAACTCACCCGGCGTTCCGGGATCGAGACCCACGAGATGCTGTGTCGCCGGGCCTTCTCCCGCCTGCTGCAACTCGAAGCGCGGCTGGGCTACGCCCTGCAGTCCGGCCAGCACATGCGGCATGACGGTATTCGGCAGCACCCGGTTGTTGACGCCGGTCGGCCGCGCCGGATCAGCGTAGAACGACTTGAGGTAGGTATATACATAGTCGAGGCCGCGGCTGCGCGCGATCAGCGACAGGTCGGGCGGTGCATTGCCAAACCAGGCACGCGCCTGCTCAGCCGGCATGGAAGAACGGATGGTGTCATGCACGGCGCCACCCGAGAACATCAGGTTGGCCTTCAGCTCCGCCTCGGTCAGGCCCAGGTCGGCGGCCACGCGATTCCAGCGCATGTACTGCGCCGAGTGGCAACCCATGCAGTAGTTGACGAAGTTGCGCGCGCCGCGCTGCAACGAAGCCGTGCTGTGGATGTCGGTCGCCGCGGACTCGAGCTTCACGCCACCGCCAGCCGCCAGCGCGGTCAGCGGCAGGCTGGCCAGCAGCGCCAGCAGGATCTGGTCAATGCGCCTCAAAGGTCACCCTCCCCGGCTCGGGCTTGCTGCTGTCGATCTTCGTGTACCACGGCATCAGCAGCAGGAATGCGAAGTAATAGGCGGTGCCCAGCACCGACAGCGTCTGGTAGGGCTGCACCGCGGGCTTCAAGCCGCAATAGCCCAGCACCACGAAGCTCACGGCAAACAGCGCCAGCGCGACCTTGTAGATCGGGCCGCGATAGCGGATGGACTTCACCGGCGAACGATCCAGCCAGGGCAGGAAGAACAGCAGGATGATGGCGGCAAACATCACCAGCACGCCCCAGACCTGGGTGCCGAAGAAGGCCGGCACCGCCCGCAACATGGCGTAGAACGGGGTGAAGTACCACACCGGCGCGATGTGCTCGGGCGTCAGCATCGGGTTGGCCGGCTCGAAGTTGGGGGGCTCGAGGAAGAAGCCGCCCAGCTCTGGTGCGAAGAACACCACGCCGCAGAACAGGATGAGGAAGAAGGCCAGCCCCATGATGTCCTTGACGGTGTAGTACGGGTGGAAGGGAATGCCGTCCAGCGGCTTGCCATCCGCACCCTTGGTCTTCTTGATCTCGATGCCGTCCGGGTTGTTGGAGCCGACTTCGTGCAGCGCCAGGATGTGCACCACCACCAGGAAGATCAGCACCAGCGGCAGGGCCGCCACGTGCAGCGCGAAGAAGCGGTTCAGGGTGATGTCCGAGATGAAGTAGTCACCGCGGATCCACTCGACCAGCGCGTCGCCAATCAGCGGGAAGGTGCCAAACAGCGAGACGATGACCTGCGCGCCCCAGTAGGACATGTTGCCCCAGGGCAGCAGGTAGCCCATGAAGGCCTCGGCCATCAGCGCCAGGTAGATCAGCATGCCGAAGATCCACAGCAGTTCACGCGGCTTGCGATACGAGCCATAGAGCATGGCACGGAACATGTGCAGGTAGACCACCAGGAAGAAGGCCGAGGCGCCGGTTGAATGCAGGTAGCGGATCAGCCAGCCCCACTCGACATCGCGCATGATGTATTCGACTGAACCAAAGGCCTCCATGGCGGAGGGCTTGTAGTTCATGGTCAGGAAGATGCCGGTGACCACCTGCAGGATGAGCACGAACAGTGCCAGCGAGCCGAAGTAGTACCAGAAATTGAAGTTCTTCGGCGCGTAGTACTGGCCGATGTGTTCGTCCCACATCTTGGTCATGGGGAAGCGCTCGTCGATCCATGCGCCGAACGACTTGAGCCAGCCACCGCTGGCGGCGGATTCCTGCGCGGGAGTCGCCATTACGCCACCCTCGCCTGGTCACTACCGACCAGGATGTTGTTGTCGTCAACAAACGTGTAGGGCGGCACTTCCAGGTTGGTCGGCGCCGGCACACCCTTGTAGACACGCCCGGCCAGGTCGAACTTCGAGCCATGGCAGGGACAGTAAAAGCCACCCGGCCAGTCGCCACCGAGTTCAACGTCACCACGGGTGAAGCGGCTCACCGGCGCGCAGCCCAGGTGGGTGCAGACGCCCAGCACCACGAAGAACTCGGGCTTGACCGCGCGCGCCTCGTTCTTGGCGTAGTCGGGCTGGCGCGAGCCATCGGAGGCAGGATCGGCCAGCACTCCGGCACCCTCGGCGAGCGTGGCCAGCATTTCGGGCGTGCGGCGCACCAGGAACACCGGCTTGCCGCGCCACTCCACCTTGAGCATCGCGCCCGGCTCGAGCTTGCTGATGTCGATGGACACCGGTGCGCCAAGGGCCTTGGCGCGTGCACTGGGTTTCCAGGACGCCAGGAAAGGTGCTGCAGCAAAAGCCACGCCCACCGCTCCGGTCAATGTCGTTGCCGCGGTCAGTAATTGCCGCCGGCCCTGATCTACGTCATCACTCATCTAGGGCAACCCCGTAACCTGTCCCAATGATTGTTCGCGTGTCCCGCCTGAGCTACGAGCGACGGTGAGGCGCCGTTTTCGTTCGTTCCAAGGGCCGCGCATTATACACTTCATCACCGTCGTGACTCACCTGTGCCACTGGCGCCCCGTGGGATGTACTTATGGAGAACGAGACGAGCACCACCGGCTGGAAATGGACCTGGCCCTGGATCGCGCTGGGCCTGGCACTGGGCCTGGGCCTGGGCTGGCTCGCGCCGCAGTTACGTGAAGCGCCCGCCCCGGTTGATTCGCCCTCCGTGCCTGAGGCCGTGAGCCCGGATGCGGTGACAGCCGAGCCCGCACCGACACCTGCCCCGGCCAGTACCCAGCCAGCGGCAGATCTGGCCGCCGACGCCGTGGCCCGCGCCGCGCCTGCGGTAGTGAACATTTCCGCACAGCGCACCGTGCGCCTGAGCGGCGTCCGCGGCATGCCGCCGGAACTGGGCCGCCTGTTCGGTGATATCTGGCCCGAGTACCGCGACCGGGTCGAGGCCAGCCTCGGTTCCGGCGTGATCTACGACAAGTCCGGCCACGTCGTCACCAACTTCCACGTCATCGATGGCGCATCACAGGCCACGGTTGAATTGCAGGACGGGCGCACCGCGGCAGCGACCCTGGTGGGCGTGGATCGCGATACCGACCTGGCGGTATTGCGCATCGACCTCGACAAGCTGCCGACGATTCGCATCGGGCAGTCCGCGCGCCTGCGTGTCGGCGAGACCGCGCTGGCCATCGGCAATCCGCTGGGGCTGGGTCAGACCGTCACCCAGGGAATCATCAGCGCTACGGGTCGAGGCCGGCTTGGGGTCTCGACTTTCGAGAATTTCATCCAGACCGATGCCGCGATCAATTCCGGCAATTCCGGTGGCGCGCTCATCAATACCCGTGGCGAACTGGTCGGCATCAACACCGCCGTGATCGCGCGCAATGCCGGCATCGAGGGCATCGGCTTTGCCATACCCGCGGACCTGGTGCGCGGCGTGGTCGAGGCGATCCTCAAGGAAGGACGCGTGGTGCGCGGCTGGATCGGCATACAGCCGCGTAGCCTGACGCCCGATGAGGCGCGCCAGTTCGGCTTCCCGGCCGGCGCGGTCGTGGTGATGGCGGTCTACAGGAATACGCCGGCTGCCGCCGAAGGCCTGCGTCAGGGCGATGTCATCACCGAGATTGACGGTGCGCCGGTGCAGGGCGCCGAGGACTTGCTGGTGCGGGTTGCGGCCCGTGCGCCCGGGCAGCAAGTGCGCCTGACACTACGACGTGGCCCGCCCTTCGAGGGCCAGGCGCGCGAACATCGTCTGCAGGTCGAGGTGACCGAGCGCCCAGCGCAGGCCCTGCGCACCTCCTGAGTGGACTCAGCCGCTGGCCCCAGGCAGGCGGCGGATGCGCGCGCCAAGCTGCCCGAGTTTTTCCTCGATGCACTCGTAGCCGCGGTCGATGTGGTAGATGCGCAGCACGTCGGTCGTGCCCTCCGCCACCAGCCCGGCCAGCACCAGGCTGGCGGAGGCGCGCAGGTCGGTGGCCATCACCGGCGCACCGGATAGGCGCTCGACACCGTGGATGATGGCAGTGTGGCCCTCGATGCGAATGTCCGCACCCATGCGCTGCAGTTCCTGCATGTGCATGTAGCGATTCTCGAAGATGGTCTCGACCACGGTGCCCACGCCGTCAGCGACGGCGTTCAGCGCAGCGAACTGCGCCTGCATGTCGGTGGGGAAGGCCGGATACGGCGCCGTGCGGATATCCACGGCGCGCGGCCGCCGACCACCCATGTCCACCTCGATCCAGTCCGCGCCAGTCGTCACGGTGGCACCGGCGTCACGCAGCTTCGCCAGCACGGCATCGAGATGATCCGGCCGCGTATTGCGCACCCGCACGCGACCGCCGGTGATCGCACCCGCCACCAGGAAAGTGCCGGTCTCGATGCGGTCGGGCAGGACATTGTGGTGTGCGCCCTTGAGCCGCTTCTGCCCGCGAATGACCAGGCGGTCACTTCCAGCGCCCTGGATCTCGGCACCCATGGCGATCAGGCACTGCGCCAGGTCGACGACTTCCGGCTCGCGCGCGGCATTCTCGATGAGGGTCTCGCCCTCAGCCAGCGTCGCCGCCATCATCAGGTTCTCGGTGCCAGTCACGGTCACCGTATCCAGCACGATGCGCGCACCTTTCAGTCGCCCGGCGCGTGCGTGGATGTAGCCACCCTCGATGTGCACTTCAGCACCCATGGCCTGCAGCCCGGAGACATGCAGGTCGACGGGGCGCGCACCGATGGCGCAGCCGCCTGGCAACGAGACGCGTGCCTCGCCATGGCGCGCCAGCAACGGTCCCAGCACCAGGATGGCAGCACGCATGGTCTTGACCAGCTCGTAGGGTGCGACGGGTTCGGCAATGCGCGCGGCATCGACGGTCACTGTCATCTGGTCACCCACCGTCACCGTGACGCCGAGCTGGCTCAGCAGCTTGATCATGGTGGTGACATCGTGCAGGTGCGGCACGTTACCAATGACCAGTGGTTCTTCACTGAGCAGGCCCGCTGCGAGTATTGGCAGCGCCGCGTTCTTGGCACCGGAGGCACGCACTTCGCCATCGAGCGGGCGCCCACCGATGATCTGTAGCTTGTCCATGACTGCGTCAGCCCGCGTCGCGGGCCGACCACTCCTCGGGAGAAGGTGTATCCAGCGCCAGCGCGTGGATCTCGCCACCGACTGCGCTGCCGATCGCCGCATAGACCAGTTGGTGCCGCTTGAGCATGCGCAGGCCGCTGAACTGCGGTGCAATGACCTGGGCCTCGAAGTGCACGCCGTCACCGGAGTGCACGCGCACGGTGGCCCCCGGCAGGGCGGCTTCGATCTTTTGCTGGATCTGTTCAGGGGTCATGGTCGGGGGGTCAACCGCAGGGGGCGTCATCTTAGGCGAATCGCCGCCCCGATCACAGCCGGCAGGCGGCCCGGGCACCGTGCCAGTGTATGATGCCCCACCGCCCCTGGACCCATGCGCCATTGATGACCCAGCCCAGCGACACGCAAAGCCTGATCGAAATGGGGCGCCAGGCGCTGCGCATCGAAGCGCAGGCCGTTTCAGCTCTGGTCGACCGCCTCGGCGAACCTTTCGCGCGCGCCTGCGAACTGTGCCTGCAGTGCCGGGGCCGCGTGGTCGTCACCGGCATGGGCAAGTCCGGCCACATCGCCCGCAAGATTGCCTCGACCCTGTCCAGCACCGGCACGCCCTCCTTCTTCCTGCACCCGGCCGAGGCCAGCCACGGCGACCTCGGCATGCTGGCCGACGGCGATGTCGTCCTGGCCATCTCCAATTCCGGCGAGACCGCAGAAGTGCTGACCATCCTGCCGCTGATCAAGCGCATGGGCACGCCGCTCATCGCCATGACTGGCCGCGAGACCTCCACCCTGGCGCGCGAAGCCGACGTGCACCTCGACATCCGTGTTCCCGCCGAGGCCTGCCCGCTGAACCTGGCGCCCACCGCCAGCACCACCGCCACCCTGGCGATGGGCGATGCCATCGCCGTCGCCTTGCTCGGCCAGCGCGGATTCACCCAGGCAGATTTTGCGCGCTCGCACCCGGGGGGTGCCCTCGGCCGCAAGCTGCTGCTGCGGGTCTCTGACCTGATGCGCAGCGGCAATGCCCTGCCCATCGTCAGCCCGGCTGATCCGATCTCCAGCGGACTGCTGGAAATGTCGCGCAAGGGCCTGGGCATGACTGCGATCGCCGATGCCGACCACAAGGTGATCGGCATCTTCACCGACGGTGACCTGCGCCGGGCAGTTGATCGCAACCTGGACCTGCGCGGTGGTCGCATGGCGGATGTCATGACCGCAGGTTGCCGCCACATCGGTCCGCAGGAACTGGCGGCCGAGGCGGTGCGCCTGATGGAGGAGCACGCCATCACCTGCCTGCTGGTACTGGACGCCGACGGTCGCCTGGTCGGCGCGCTCAATGTCCACGACCTGCTGCGCGCGGGGGTCATGTGAAGCCTGCGGCGCGCGACATTGCCCTGCTGATACTGGATGTTGACGGCGTGCTGACCGATGGCCGCCTGTGGTTTGGCGACCAGGGCGAGGTGATGAAGGTCTTTCACGTGCGTGATGGCTACGGCATCAAGCAACTGCAGAAGGCCGGCATCCGTGTCGCGATAATTTCCGGACGAACGTCTGCAGCACTGCGCGCGCGCATGGCTGAACTGGGCGTCAGTGAAGTGGCCGAGGGTGTGGCCGACAAGGCTGCGGCACTGGCCGACTTGCTCTCGCGCCTGAAAATCGCGCCGGCGCAGGTCGCCTGCCTGTGTGATGACACGCCCGACTTGCCCTTGATGCTGGGCGTGGGCCTGCCGGCTGCCGTGGCCGATGCTCAAGGGGAGGTCATCGCCGCCGCATCCTTTGTCACCCGCGCCAAGGGCGGTCGTGGCGCCGTGCGCGAGCTGTGCGACTGGTTGCTGCAGGCGCGGGTGGGCACGCCATGAGCGGACGGCTGCTACTGCTGGTGGCCATGCTTGCGCTGCTGGCCCTGCTGGCCAACTGGCAGCCCTTCGGCAGTGACGAGGCGGAACCCGCTGCCGAGGCCAGCCGCCCGGGCTACTACCTGAATGAGGTGGAATTGCGCGATCACGGCCAGGACGGCCAGCTGCGCCTGCGATTGCTGGCAGCACGTGCCGTGGAGGAACCCGCCAGCGGGCAGATTGCGCTGCTGGATGTGGGCGTCAGCTACCAACCCGGCACGGCGTCGGCCTGGCAACTGCGGGCCGATCACGCGCTGGCCCCACAGGATGGCGATACCGTCGAGTTGAGCGGCGCGGTGCGCATGACCGGTAGCCCGCAGGCCCTGGGCACGGCCGAGTTGCGTACCGAACGCTTGACCCTGGATACCGAACGCGACCAGGCCAGCACCGACGATGAAGTGGTGCTGGCCTTTGGCTCGCACGAAATGCGCGCACAAGGCCTGCAGGCCGACCTGCGCGCAGGCCATGTCAGACTGGAAGCCAATGTCCATGGCACGTTCAAGCGCTAGCTTCCTGGTCATCCTGTTGGGCCTGGTCAGCGCTGCCGGCGCCGGCCAGGACCCAGGCCAGTTGCCGATCCAGGTCGAGGCGCAGTCCTCGGACTTTGACTACAAGAACGGCCGGCTGGTCTTCAACACCGTGTCGATCACGCAGGGCGAGATCCGCATCGTGGCCAACCGTGCCCAGGCCACCGGCCTGGACTTCCAGGACAGCCAGTGGGAGTTCAGCGGCGCCGTGCACATCAGTACCACCGCCAGCACGCTCGACAGCGACACCGCCCAGGTCAGCTTCAAGGGGGGTGAGATCGCCAGCGCCACGGTGCAGGGTGCACCGGCGCTGTTTAACCAGTTGCGGGGCGAGGAAAAGGCGCAGGGCCGCGCCGAGCGCATTGACTATGACCTCGGCCGCGGCACCGTACGCTTGCTGGGCGATGCCTGGCTGTCTGACGGTCGCAACGAGATTACCGGCAGCACGCTGGTCTACAGCACCGCTAACCAGCGCGTCATTGCCCAGTCCGCAGAACAAGGCGGCGAGCCGGTACGCATTACCATCCGCCCACCGGCCGCAGACAAGGAACCCAAGCCGTGAGCCTGTTGCGCGCGACGGAGTTGCGCAAGACCTACGGCAAGCGCGAGGTCGTGCAATCGCTGTCGCTGGAAATTGCCAGCGGCGAGGTCGTCGGCCTGCTCGGTCCCAACGGTGCAGGCAAGACCACGGCCTTCTACATGATCGTCGGCCTGGTGCCCTGCGACGGTGGCAGCATCGATATTGACGGCGAGGACATGACGCGGCTGCCGATGCATGCCCGTGCGCGTCGCGGCCTGGGCTACCTGCCGCAGGAGGCCTCGATCTTTCGCCGGCTGTCAGTGGCCGACAACATCCTCGCCATCCTCGAGACCCGCCGCGACCTCGATGCCGAAGCGCGCGAGCAGGCACTGGAGCAACTGCTCGAGGAACTGCATGTCACGCACCTGAAGCGACAGCCTGGGCATGAGCCTCTCCGGCGGTGAGCGCCGCCGCGTCGAAATCGCCCGCGCGCTGGCGGCCAACCCGGCGTTTATCCTGCTCGACGAACCGTTCGCCGGCGTCGACCCACTGTCGGTGGGTGACATCCAGCGTATTGCCCGCCACCTGGCCGAGCGCGGCATCGGCGTGCTGATCACCGACCATAACGTGCGCGAGACACTGGGCATCTGCAGCCGCGCCTACATCGTCAACCAGGGCACCATCCTGGCCTCCGGAACTGCGGATGAGATTCTTGCCAATCAGGATGTGCGCAAGGTTTACTTGGGGCAGGATTTCCGGCTCTGACCGGCCCCCCGGAGTTGCGACGCCCGCCGGCAGTCGCACACCACAAGGACCCTCGACGGCATGATGAAACCGACCCTGCAGCTCCGACTTGGCCAGCAACTGACCATGACGCCGCAGTTGCAGCAGGCCATCCGGCTGCTGCAATTGCCTGCCATCGAACTGCTGGCGCAGGTGCAGGAGGCGCTCGAAACCAACGTCATGCTCGAGGCTGACGAGGACTTCGAGGGCACCAGCACACTCGAAGCGCTGGCCGAGGGCGCCCATGCGGAGGACGACGAGCCGGAATCCGGCAGCGAGACATGAAGAACCTGTCGTCGAGATCGGTGAGGACTGGAACGAGCCCACCGCCGCCGAGTCGGCCGGTGAAAACCGCGGCATGTCGGGTGATCGCACGCTGGACATTGCCGACGAGTCCGGCCAGACCCTGCAGGACCACCTCAACTGGCAGCTGATGATCGCCGGGCTGCCGGCGGCGGCGGAAATGATCGGCCAGGCCCTGGTCGATGCCATCAACGACGATGGCTACCTGACCGAATCACTGGAAGACATCGCCCTGGCCCTGCGGCCCGAACTCGAGGTCGGCAGCGCAGAGGTCGAGTCGGTGTTGCGCATCATCCAGCAGCTGGACCCGGCCGGCATTGGTGCGCGCTCACTGTCGGAATGCGTGGAAATCCAGCTGCGGCAACTCGATCCCGGCGACGCCGGGGCGGGAAGTTGCGCTGCAACTGGCCCGTGAGCACCTGGAACTGGTGGGCAGCCAGCAGTATTCGCTGCTGCAGCGCCATGTCCACTGCAGCCACGAAGAACTCGACGTCGCCCTGGCCCTGGTGCGCGCCTGCAACCCGCGCCCGGGATCGGCAATCCAGCCGGCACGTCCCGAATACATCGTGCCGGATGTCTACGTGCGCCGTTCACCGCAGGGCTGGGTGGTGGAACTCAACAGCGCGGCCTTGCCGCGGGTCAAGCTCAACGAAACCTATGCCGGCATGCTCACCCGGGCCAATGACCACGCCATCCTGCGCACCCAGCTGCAGGAAGCACGCTGGCTGTTGCGCAGCCTGGAGATCCGCAATGACACCATGGTGCGGGTGGCGCGCTCGATCGTCGAACGCCAGCAGGCCTTCTTCGAGAGCGGCGAGGAATCCATGCAACCCATGATCCTGCGTGATGTCGCCGAGGCGGTAGAGATGCACGAATCAACGATTTCGCGCATCACCACCGGGAAGTACATGCACACGCCACGCGGCGTCCTTGAATTCCGCTTCTTTTTCTCCAGCCAGGTACCCGGCGACGACGGCTCCGGAGTGTCGTCGACGGCGATTCGTGCGAAGATGAAAAAGCTGGTCGCCCAGGAAGATCCTTCCGAGCCACTGAGCGACGCCCGCATTGCCGAGTTGCTGTCCGAGGATGGCGTCAAGGTTGCGCGGCGGACCGTGGCCAAGTATCGCGATGCCCTCGGCATCCTGTCCTCGAACGACCGGCGCCAGGCCAGGCCCGGCTGAAGCCGGCCACCGATCCATGCAGAAGAGGAGATCCCCATGCAGCTGACACTTACCGGCCATCACGTCGATGTCACGCCCGCGCTTCGTGGCTATGTCGAGAAGAAGATGGAACGGCTGATGCGACACTTTGACCACCTCATCGACGTGCACTGCGTACTGACAGTCGAAAAGCTGCAGCACAAGGCCGAGGCCACCCTCGGCGTCAGCGGTGCGGTAATTCACGCAGATTCCATCGATGGCGACATGTATGCGGCCATCGATTCCCTGACCGACAAGCTGGATCGCCGCCTGCGCAAGCACAAGGACAAGCTGTCGGACCATCATGCCGCCGAGGTGCAGCGCGGCCGGACCGGCTGACAGGCAAAGCGCAGAACGGCCATGCGCCTGGTCGTCGTCAGCGGCTTGTCGGGCTCGGGCAAGAGCGTCGCGCTCAACATGCTCGAGGATGTGGGCTGGTATTGCATCGACAACATCCCGGCCAGCCTGCTGCAATCGCTGGTCGCACACACGGTGCGCACGGACGAGGCGCTGTATGCGCGCCTGGCGGTAGGCATCGACGCGCGCAATCGCCCGCAGGACCTGGCCACCATCCCCGGTGTGCTCGACGACCTGCGCAAGGCCGGCCTGCGTTGTGAGCTGCTCTACCTGAAGGCCGACAGCGAGGTGCTGTTGCGCCGCTACGCCGAGACGCGGCGACGCCACCCGCTGGCCAGCGAAAATACCGGACTGGCGGATGCCATTGCCAGCGAACATGCGCTGCTGCAGCCCCTGCTGGACCGGGCCGACCTGGTCATTGATACCTCGCGGCTCGGGGTGCACGCGCTGCGTGACTTGCTGGTACGGCGGGTCGAGGAGCGCAGCGCCAATCGCCTGTCGATCCTGTTCGAGTCCTTCGGCTTCAAGCACGGCATTCCCGGCGATGCCGACTTCGTGTTCGATACCCGCACCCTGCCCAATCCCTACTGGGAACCTGCCCTGCAGGCCATGACCGGGCGTGATGCGCCGGTCATTGAGTTCCTCGAGGCCAGTGCCGCGGTGCGCGGCCTGGGCGATGACCTCATCCGCTTCATCGAGGCACGCATCCCGGAATTCGAGCAGGCCAACCGTGTCTACCTGACAGTTGCCGTGGGTTGCACCGGTGGCCAGCACCGATCGGTGTTCATGGTAGAACGGCTGGCAAGGCATTTCCGCCTGCGGCACTCCGGGCTACTGGTCCGTCACAACGCCCTGCCCCACCCGCACTGAGCCCGTGGACCGCGGGCGGCGGCATCGCTAGACTCGCGCCGCCCAGCTGATTTCCCCGAGGACCTAGCGTGGCAACACGGCCTGACGCGCCCAAGATCGAACGCAGCACCCGCCTCGCGGCAATCAGTGCGGCGCTGGAGCGTGGCACCTTGCGTGGCGCCGAGCGGATGCTGCGCGGCCTGCACCCAGCCGAGGTGGCACTGCTGCTGGAATCGCTGCCACCGGGCCCGCGCACGCTGGTGTGGGAACTGGTCGACCGGGAAATGGATGGCGATGTCCTGGTGGAGTTGTCCGATGAGGTTCGTGCCGAACTGATCGACGACATGGATGCCGAGGAACTGGTTGCGGCCACCGAGGGCCTCGACCACGACGACCTCGCCGACCTGCTGACCGAATTGCCTGAGGCCGTGACCCGCCAGGTCCTGGTGTCGATGGACCAGCAGGATCGCGAGCGCGTCAGCAGCATGCTGGCCTACGACGAGGACACCGCCGGCGGCCTGATGAACAGCGACACGGTCACGGTACGCCCGGACGTGACGCTGGAAGTGGTGGTGCGCTACCTGCGCATGCGTGGCGAGATTCCCGAGCGCACTGACAACCTGTTTGTCGTCGACCGCGACGATCGCTACCTGGGCGCGCTGCCCATCACGCGCCTGCTGACGGACGACCCCGATGGACTGGTGACCGCGGCCATGGACCCGGAAGTCGCGCCCATTGCACCGGAGATGCCGGCAGCCGAAGTGGCGCGCCTGTTCGAGGGACGTGACCTGTTGTCTGCCGCGGTCGTTTCCGGGGCCGGACGGCTGCTGGGGCGCGTCACCATTGACGACGTGCTCGACGTGGTGCGCGAACAGGCCGAGCATCCGCTGTTGACGGCCGCCGGCCTGGAGGATGAAGAAGACGTGTTTGCCGGTGTGCGCAAGAGCGCGCGACGCCGTGCCCTATGGCTGGGCATCAACCTGGTCACTGCCTTCCTCGCCTCCTGGGTGGTGGGCCTGTTCGAGGCCACCATCAACCAGGTCGTGGCCCTGGCCGTGTTGATGCCGGTGGTGGCCAGCATGGGCGGCATTGCCGGGACGCAGACCGTGACACTGATCATCCGCGGCATTGCCCTCGGGCAGATCCAGCCCGCCAACGCGCGCTGGCTGTTCTTCAAGGAACTCTCAGTGGGCGCATTGAACGGCATCATCTGGGCGGTGGTTGTCGCACTGGCCACCTGGGCCTGGTTTGGCACCTGGATGATTGCCACGGTGATCTTCATCGCCATCATCATCAACCTGGTGGCGGCGTCCATGGCCGGGGTGCTGATCCCGATGGCGCTGCAACGTATGAGGATCGACCCGGCGCTGGCGGGTGGTGTCATCCTCACGACCATCACCGATATCGTTGGATTCGCGGCGCTGCTGGGACTCGGAACGCTATTGCTGATCTGAGGCGCAGTCCAGCCCGAGGAACTGCGACAGCTCGGCGCGCCGTGCCTCGGCATCCTGCTGGCCCAGTGCAATCAATTCACGCGTGTAGGCCGCTTCAAACAACAGGTAGGACAGGAGTTGCCCGCCGCGCTGGCCGCTGGCGCCCAGTACCCGCAGCAGGTTGCGCAAGTTGAAGGGCATGGCCCGGGCATGATTCAGTGCCATCGCCGACAGCGATTGCCGTGGTCGCACCACGCAAACTTCCACCTGGCGTAGCCCGGTCGCGGCAGGGCCACCTGGATGCTCGCTGACCAGGGTATTGATGCGCGCCAGGCGCTCGAGGTCAGCCTGCAGGCTTTCCATGAACAAGGCCTCCAGCAGGAAGCCGAACATCTCGCCCAGGGCGGGTGGCTGTTCCTTTGCCGAACTGACAGGGGCCGGCGGCTCGCCCGCACCGATGACCAGGACGCGCTCGGCACCCAGGTGCAGCGCCGGTGCCAGTGGCGTGGCCTGGCGGATGGCGCCATCGCTGAAGTGGTGGCCCGCGATGGTCGCAGGCGGAAACAACAAGGGGATGGCACTGCTGGCCATCAGGTGATCGATACCGAGCTGCACCGCCTCGCCACGCCGTCCAGCGCGCTGCCAGGGTTCGATGGCCAGGCCTGACTGCACAAAGGTGACTGAATTGGCGTCGGCCAGGCAGGTGGCGGTCAGCGCCAGCGCCTGCAATGCGCCCTGCTCCAGCGCCTGCTGGACGCGCTGGAAATCCACGCGTTGCTCCAGCAAGTGGCGCAACGGCGTGTTATCCAGCAGCGAGCGCGGCATCGGCAGCCAACCCGCCGACAGCAAGGACGCCAGCAGGCGGGCGCCACTGCGCAGCATGTCGCCCGTGCCCGCGCGAAACACCTGGCCGATGCGGAAATTGCACCAGACCTGCTCGAGTTCCTGCGCCGCACAGAGCGCGTTTGTCGCGTGGGTGGCCAGCACAGCGCAATTGATGGCACCGGCCGAGGTGCCGCACAGGATCGGAAAGGGCAGCGGCTGCCCCGCCGGGCACCAGCGCGCCATGGCCGAAAACACCCCGACCTGGTAAGCCGAGCGCGCACCTCCGCCAGGCAGGACCAGCGCAATGCGCGGGCGGCCTGTCCTGCGGGAATCGCCTGAACCTTGTGCGTCGCTCATGGTCTGCCTGTAGCCTGCACCGCTGGTATGCTAACCGCAGTGCCACCCGGCAGGTTCAATGAACCAGGAGAAACACAGATGAAAGCAATGCCGCAGATCATGGCGACCCTGGTGGCGAGCCTCTTTTGCATCACCCCGGCACTGGCCGCGGATCCCCCAGAGGTGGGCGCTGCCGCACCGGCCTTCCGCCTGCAGGATCAGAACGGCAAGTGGCACCAGCTGTCGGACTATCAAGGCAAATGGATCGTGCTGTACTTCTATCCGAAGGACAACACACCAGGCTGCACGACCCAGGCCTGCGAGTTGCGCGACAACATCTTCGCCTACCGCGACCTTGGGGCCGTGGTGCTGGGCGTCAGTGTCGATGACGTCGCCTCGCACCGCGCGTTTGCCGAGGAGCACGGCCTGCCCTTCCCGATCCTGGCCGACGCGGAAAAGAAGATGGCCGCGGACTACGGTGTACTGACCCGCTTCCTCGGCATGATGGAACTGGCGCGACGCGACACCTTCCTGATTGATCCCAAGGGCCGCGTGGCCCGCCACTATCCGAAGGTAGACCCCAAAGGCCACTCCGAGCGCGTCCTGACCGAGCTGCGCCGCCTGGCCGCCCTCCCCGCGCCGCCACGGGCGCCAGTGGCCCCGCAACTTTCCCAGTAACTGGCATGGGCACGCGTTTTTCCGGAGCGGATGGCTACGTCACGACCGATGAACTGACGCTGGCGGTCAACGCTGCCATTACCCTGCAGCGACCGCTGTTGATCAAGGGCGAGCCCGGCACCGGCAAGACCCAGCTGGCACAGGAAGTGGCCACGGCACTGGGCTACCCGCTGCATGAATGGCACATCAAGTCGACCACCAAGGCGCAGCAGGGGCTGTACGAATACGATGCGGTCTCGCGCCTGCGCGACTCGCAGCTCGGCGACGACCGGGTGCATGACATTGGCAACTACATCCTGCCGGGCATGCTGTGGCGCGCCTTCGACAGCGAGGTGCCCTGCGTCCTGTTGATCGACGAGATCGACAAGGCCGACATCGAATTTCCCAACGACCTGCTGCGCGAACTCGACCGCATGGAGTTTTACGTCTACGAGACACGAAAACTCGTCAAGGCCAGGCACCGCCCCGTGGTCTTCATCACCAGCAACAATGACAAGGAGCTGCCGGATGCCTTCCTGCGCCGCTGCTTCTTCCATTACATCCGTTTCCCCGACACGGCGACCATGGAGAAGATCGTCGACGTGCATTTCCCGGGACTCAAGCGCGAGCTGCTGGCCGAGGCGCTCTCTGCCTTCTACCGCGTACGCGAGGTACCGGGCCTGAAGAAGCGCCCCTCCACTTCGGAACTGCTGGACTGGATCAAGCTGCTGCTGGCCGAGGACATCCCGGCCGAGGCGCTGCGCGCCGATGACCCCAAGGCGGCCATCCCGCCCTTGTATGGTGCGCTGCTGAAGAACGAGCAGGACGTGGCGCTGTTTGAGCAGCTGGTGTTCCTCAACCGCCGCGCCGGCCGCGGCAACTGAGCCCGGACACCGGACCACCATGCTGGTGCGTTTCTTCCTGATGTTGCGTGCCGCGGGCGTTCCCGCCTCGGTCACCGAATTCCTGGCCCTGCTCGAAGCCCTGCAGTCGCGCGTCGTTAGCCTGTCGACCGAGGACTTCTACTGGCTGGCGCGCACCATCCTGGTGAAGGATGAGCGGCATTTTGACCGCTTCGACCAGGCCTTTTCCGCGCACTTCGCCGGCGCTGAACAAGCCTTTGCTGCACTGGAAGCCAATGTTCCCGAGGACTGGCTGCGGCGCCAGGCCGAGCTGCTCTTGTCCGCCGAAGAGAAGGCCAGGATCAAGGCCCTCGGCAACTGGGACGAATTGATGCGCCAGTTACGCGAGCGCCTGAAGGAACAGCAGGGACGCCACGCCGGCGGCAGCAAGTGGATCGGCACGGGCGGCACCTCGCCCTTCGGCTCAGGCGGCTACAACCCCGAGGGCATTCGCTTTGGCAACGAGGGCGGCGGTGGCTCCGCGGTCAAGGTGTGGGAGCGTCGTGAATACGCCAACCTCGATGATGAAGTCGAGCTTGGCACGCGCAACATCAAGCTGGCCTTGCGACGCTTGCGGCGCTTTGCCCGCCAGGGTGCCGCCGACCAGCTCGACCTCGACGGCACCATCGAGGCCACTGCGCGCAATGCCGGCCTGCTCGACATCCGCATGGTGCCGGAGCGGCACAATACGGTGAAGGTGCTGCTGTTCCTGGACGTTGGCGGCTCGATGTCAGGCCATGTGCGGCTGTGCGAGGAGCTGTTCAGTGCGGCACGCAGTGAGTTCAAGCACCTGGAGCACTACTACTTCCACAATTTTGTTTATGAGTCGGTGTGGAAGGACAACCACCGCCGCAGCGGCGAACGCACCTCCATGCTGGAGATCATTCGCACCTATGGCCGCGACTACAAGCTGATCTTCGTCGGCGATGCCACCATGAGCCCCTATGAGATCGTGCAGGCGGGCGGCAGCATCGAGCACTGGAACGAGGAGTCAGGCGCCACCTGGATGAAGCGCCTGACGGCCAGCTATCCCAACCATGTGTGGCTCAATCCCGAACCCGAGGCACGCTGGGCCTGGACACCGTCGGTACGCATCACTCGCGAATTGATGGAGGAACGCATGTTCCCACTGACGCTCTCGGGCCTGGATCGCGCCATCCAGGCGCTGCACTAGCATGCCCCCTGCCAGCGGCCAGCGGATCGCTTCGCTGGACGTGCTGCGCGGCCTCGCTGTGCTTGGCATCTTCCTGATCAATATCATCGGCATGGGCGCTGTCCTCGAGGCTGCCGACTATCCAGGCCACGACGGCGGACCCGCCCTGGGCTGGGACGCCCATGACCAGCTGTTGTGGTGGGTGTCGCAATTGTTCGTCGAAGGCACCATGCGCGGGCTGTTCACCCTGCTGTTCGGCGCCGGTTTCATCCTGTTCTGTGCACGTGAGGTGACTTCCTCCGGACGAACCGACGTGGGCCGCTTGTTCCTGCGCCGTTCTGCACTGCTGCTGTGCTTTGGCGTATTCAATGCCCTGGTGCTGTTCTGGCCTGGTGACATCCTGCTGATCTACGGCTGCGCCGGATTCCTGCTGTTCCCATTTCGGCGGATGCGCCCGCGCCGCTTGATGGTCGCGGGCGGGATCTTGCTGGTGGCGCTGTCCTGCTGGTCACTGGCCCAGGCGCTGGAAGATTGCAGTGCCGCACTGGCGTCGACCGAGGTGATCGTCACCTTGCCCGGCACCACGGTGCTTGATCGCATTGACCACGAGACCTGGGCGCAGGAGGTCGCCGCCCGGCACGGCGGGCTGGGAACCAATGCGCAGTACTTCGCCAGCTTGTTCTGGAGCTGGTTGTGGGACCTCGACACCGTGTGGTGGATATTCGACGCGCTGGCGCTGATGCTGGTCGGTGCAGCGCTGCTGAGGCTGGAAATCATCACCGGTGCGCGATCCGCGGCTTTCTATTTGCGCATGGCCCTCGCCGGCTATGGCATCGGCCTGACGCTCAACTTCCTGGAAGCGAGCGCATTGGTGAATTCAGGCTTCTCGCCCACCGTGGCCTGGCCTGAAGCCAGCTACCAGGCAAGCCGCCTGGCCACCACGCTGGGTCACCTGGGCCTGGTGCTGCTTTTGCTCAAGCGCGGCGTGTGGATGAAATTCCTGGCCGCCCTGGCGCAGACCGGGCGCATGGCCCTGACCAACTATCTCGGGCAGTCAGCGATCGCCGCGGTGTTGTTCTCCGGCTTTGGGTTCGGCCTGTACGCCAGCCTGGATCGTGGCCAGCTGTGGGGCATTGCCGCCGCGGTCTGGGTGTTCCAGGTCGCGTCGAGCCACGCCTGGCTGCTGCATTTTCGTATGGGTCCGGCCGAATGGCTGTGGCGCACCCTGACCTATGGCGCCGCCCCGCCCTTGCGCAACACGCCGCATCAAGGCCTATTGGGCTGACGGCACCAGCGTCAGGCGATGCACTGCCGGCCCCGGCAGGAAGGGTGTCGGTTCTCCATTCACCCAGGCCGCATGACCGGCGCTATAAAACGGCGACAGCGGATGGCCGCTCTGGCCTGCCGGCATGTGGAAGTAGCCTTCGGACTCCAGCCCCGGTGACACCGCAAAACGCTCGGAGGCACCAAAGCCTGGCGACTGCACACGTGGTGTCGACCAGTCGCCCGGCAACTTGTCGGCCGGCATGTCCAGCCACGCCCCGACCAGCGGCAGCGCCTGGCTCAGCGGGTGACGAATCTTCGCGGTATTGACCTGGCCCCAGCGGCAATCGTTGATGGCGGTACAGCCCTCAGGCAGCTTATCCAGCGTCTGGCGCGCCACATCCGCCAGCCAGTCTTCCCAGCTGGAGAAGTTTGGATCAAGCAGGTGTGCGGGCCGTTCCTGCAGCAAGCGCCAGGCGGTCTCGGTGAAACGCGCCGGTGTGCGCCAGCGAAAATCCGGCCAGCGGCTACGCGCGGGCGCCGTCAGCATGGCGAAGGCACTATTGGAGACATCGCGCTCGAACTGACGCAACAGTCGATAACCCGCATCGTCCACCGCAGCGCGCCCGGACCATCCCGCCACCAATGCCTGCGCTTCCACGCTTGCCGGATGATCCAGCGCGGCGAGGGCCTCCAGCATGAGCGGGTGCCAGTGCGCCAGGTAGTCAGCACGATCATCGAGCTGCAAGGCCAGCATGTCAGCGGGCTTGCCCGCCGTGATTGCGGCGAGGCGATCGCGAATCTGCAGCGAGCGGGCCGAGGCCGCATAGCCGCCGTCACCGACCAGCGTCAGCGCCTGGCCACCCACCACGCGGGCATTCGCGCTCCAGGCCTGGCCGACCTGGGGATCCATCATGCGCGGTGCATCAGCGGGCTCGATCCAGCCCGGCCAGTGTGGTGCGGGGCTGGCCGAGTCCAGCGGACGCGTTGAGTCGGCGGCATTGCGTCGCGGCAGCCGACCGGACAGGACCCAGGCAATGCGACCTGCAGCATCGCCAATCATGACGTTCTGTGCCGGCATGCCAGCAGCGGCGGCGATGTCGGCAGCCTCGCCTGCATCACCTGCAGTCTCCATGGCGAGCAGGCCCATGTTGATCGCCTCCGGTCGATGCGCGGTCCACGCCAGTGCCAGCTCGCGACCCTCGCCATCATCAGCAATCACCGGACCGAAGCGCGTCTTGCGCACGATCAATGTTTCAGCGTCCGCTCCGGCCACCTCGATGACCTCGGCCTCGGAGGCAATGGGCTGCGGGCCATCCGCATCCAGATAGGACTCCGCCTGTCCGGGCACGGCAGTCAGCGCCACCAGGTCCTGGAAGTCGCCATAGCTGTTGGTATAACCCCAGGCCACCTTGCCATTGCTGCCCGCAATGATGGCGGGCGTTCCCGGCAAGCTGACGCCGGTCACGTCGAGCCCGGCGCTGGGCACGCGCAGGCGCAACCGGTACCAGGTTCCTGGGACCCGCAGCCCCAGGTGCATGTCATTGGCAATCAACGCGCGGCCGCTGGCGGTACGCGCGCCGGCCAGGGCCCAATTATTGCTGCCCGGCGCCAGGACCAAATCGGCCGCAGCCAGGCGCGTCCCCTGCGGCACTTGAACTGCGGTGGTCTTGGCCGGCAGGAACATCTGCGGGTCGAGTTGGCGCAGGTCAGCCTCGTCGGCCGTGGGTAGGGGCGCGGCCAGTGAGTGGCTGCCGTCAAGTGCGGCCTCGAAGGCCGGGTCGAAATCGGTGACCAGGCGATAGAGCGGCAGTGGCAATTGCGCGGCGAGGCGCCCGCGCTGCTGTTCCTCGCGGGCATCGCCACCCTGCAGGTCCAGCCACATGGCATAGACCACCAGCAACACGTCCTCAACACGCCAGGCTACCGGCGTCTGCTGCAGCACCAGGTATTCGAAGGGCCGTAGCTGCAGGTCTGCGAGTCCCGCATTGACGCCCTCGGTGTAGGCCTGCAGCAATTCGCGCTCATGCTCGGGCAGCTGCGTCATGGCCTGGCGCGCACGCGCGCGGAACTGGTGCCGGCGCAACGAGCGATCTGCGTCCAGCAGGCCCGCACCCAGCAAGGCAGACAACTCGCCTGCCGCAGCACGGCGTGTCAGGTCCATCTGGAAGTAACGATCCTGCGCGTGGACGTAGCCGGTGGCGCGGGCAACATCCTGGCGACTCTGTCCCTGGATGGTGGCGACACCGAGCATGTCGCGCTCCACCACGATGCTCGCCGACAGCCCGGCGAGCGCCTGCTCGCCTTCCAGCCCCGGCAAGCTGGCGCGCAGTGCCAGCCAGATCGCCATCATGAGCATCAACAACAGCGCCAGCAGGGCGAGGAGCGCACGCTGCCAGCCTGGGCGGCGGCGCCTCATGTCCGGCTCCGCACCTTGACGATCTTCATGGAATTGGTGCCGCCCGAGACGCCTGACAACTCGCCCTTGGTGACGATGATCAGGTCACCATCATCGGCCAGCTTCTCCGCCAGCACACGATCAAAGATCGAGGGATAGAGCTCTTCCGGCCGGCGGTCGGTGACGTCGTAGTCAATCGGGTACACGCCACGATAGAGCGTGACCCGCCGTTGCGTGCCCGGATGGCGGGTGAAGGCGTAAATCGGGATATCAGAACGGATACGCGACATCCACAGCGGCGTGGAACCAGATTCGGTCAGTGCGACAATGGCACGCACGTCGAGGTGATTGGCGGTGTACATCACCGCCATGGCAATGGCCTGGTCGGTGTGCGAGAAGTCATCGTCGCTGCGCTGCCGGCCGCGGCTGTAGGTGGTCTGCCACTTCTCCGCGCCTTCGATGACCTGCGCCATGGCCTGCACCACCTTGCCCGGGTGCTTGCCCACCGCCGTCTCCGCCGACAGCATTACCGCGTCGGTGTCATCCATCACCGCATTGGCGACGTCGGAGACCTCGGCACGGGTCGGTACCGGGGCGTGGATCATGGATTCCATCATCTGGGTCGCGGTGATCACCAGGCGATTGCGCTCACGCGCCATGCGGATGATGCGCTTCTGCAGGCCGATCAGCTCGGCATAGCCCACCTCCACACCGAGGTCGCCACGCGCCACCATGACTGCGGCGCTGCAATCGACGATTTCCTGCATGTTCTCGATCGCCTCGCGGCGCTCGATCTTGGCGACGATGTGGCCATTGCCACCGGCCGCGCGCAACAGCTCGCCAGCCTCACGCACATCATTGCCATCACGGACAAAGGACACCGCGAGATAATCCACGCCCAGCTTGGCGGCCATGACGATGTCTTCGCGATCCTTGTCGGTCAGTGCACCGGCCGACAGTCCGCCACCAAGCTTGTTGAGTCCCTTCTTGTCGCTGAGCTCACCACCGGTGGTGACACGGGTACGCACTTCGCTGCCCTTGATCTCCATGACCTGCACGGCGATCAAGCCATCGTTCAGCAGCAGGGTATCGCCGGGGGCCACGTCGCGCGGCAGCGACTCATAGGCCACGCCGACCACGCGGTCAGTGCCCGCCTCGGGGTCAAAGGCCGGGTCAAGGATGAAGGTCTCGCCCTCGACCAGCATGGCGCTGCCGGTAGCGAAGCGCTCAATGCGGATCTTGGGCCCACGCAGGTCACCGAGGATCCCGACCACGCGCCCGGCTGCGGAGGCTGCGTCGCGCACCGCCTGGATGCGTGCGGCGTGTTCCTCGAGGCTGCCATGGGAGAAGTTGACCCTGACCAGGTCCACGCCAGCGGCAATCAGCGCCGCCAGCGCACGCGGGCTGTCGGTGGCTGGCCCGAGTGTCGCCACAATCTTGGTCCGTCTCGGCATCTACCCCTCCCTTGTGCGCCGGAAACTAGCGTCCGGCCCGCGCCTCAAGTGCCGCCACAGCGGGCAACTTGTGGCCCTCGACAAATTCGAGGAAGGCACCGCCCCCCGTGGAAATGTAGGAAATGTCTTCGGCGACGCCGTACTTCTCGATGGCGGCCAGCGTATCACCCCCGCCGGCAATGGAGAATGCTGCTGACTCGGCGATCGCCTGGGCCAGGACACGGGTGCCCTCGCCAAACTGGTCAAATTCGAATACGCCGACTGGACCGTTCCAGATGACGGTGCCGGCGCGCGCGATGATGCCCGCCAGTTGCTCGGCTGTGTCCGGGCCGATGTCGAGGATCATCTCGTCCTCGGCCACGTCGGCAGCGGACTTGACGTCTGCCTCTGCAGATTCGGAAAACTCGCGCGCCACCACCACGTCACTGGGAATGGGAATGGCCACACCACGCTCAATGGAGCGCGCCATCAGCCGGCGCGCCACATCCACCATCGCGGCTTCCTGCAGCGACTTGCCCACCGGCTGGCCAGCGGCGGCCAGGAAGGTGTTGGCAATGCCACCGCCGACAATCAACTGGTCGACCTTCTCGAGCAGCGACTCCAGCACGGCAAGCTTGGTGGATACCTTGGATCCCGCGACGATGGCCACCAGCGGGCGAGCGGGATTCTCCAGCGCACGCGCCAGCGCGTCGAGCTCAGCGACCAGCAAGGGGCCGGCGCAGGCCACGGGCGCATGACGCGCGACGCCATGGGTGCTGGCCTCGGCCCGGTGCGCCGTGCCAAAGGCATCCATGACATAGATGTCGCACAGCGCTGCCATGCGTTGTGCCAGCGCGTCGTCATCCTTCTTCTCGCCGACATTGAAGCGCACGTTTTCCAGCAGCACGATCTCGCCCGCCGCCACCTCGACACCATCGAGCCAGTCGACGACCAGGCGCACCGGTCGGCCCAGCAACTCGGCCAGGCGCAGGGCCACCGGCGCCAGGCTGAACTGTGCCTCAGGCTGGCCTTCCTTGGGGCGACCCAGGTGCGACATGACCATCACCTTCGCACCCTGTGACAGCGCGTGCTGCAAGGTAGGCAGGGCCGCGCGCAGCCGCGCATCACTGCTGACCTGGCCATCGGCCAGTGGCACGTTGAGGTCCTCGCGGATCAGCAGGCGCTGGCCAGCCAGCGCCAGGTCCATCATGCGGAGCACGGCCATGGTTTCGCTCAACGCGCCTTCGACCAGGCGGTGATGGTGTCGAGCATGCGGTTGGAGAAGCCCCACTCGTTGTCATACCAGGCGCAGACCTTGACCAGCGTGCCGCCGATGACCTTGGTCAGGCCGGCATCCACCGTCGAGGACGCCGGGTCGTGGTTGAAGTCCACCGACACCAGTGGCTGCTCGGTGTAGTTGAGCACGCCCTTCAGCGCACCCTCTGAGGCCTTCTTCAGCAGGCCATTGACCTCTTCGACGCTGGTGGTGCGCTTGGCGACAAATGACAGGTCAACGAAGGAGACGTTGATGGTCGGCACGCGCACCGCAAAGCCGTCGAGCTTGCCCTTGAGTTCCGGCAGCACCAGGCCCACCGCAGCGGCGGCGCCAGTCTTGGTCGGGATCATGGACATGGTCGCCGAGCGCGCCCGGCGCAGGTCGCTGTGGTAGACGTCGGTCAGCACCTGGTCGTTGGTGTAGGCATGGATGGTGGTCATGATGCCGGACTCGAGCCCGATGGCATCGTTCAGCGGCTTGACCAGCGGCGCCAGGCAGTTGGTGGTGCAGGAGGCATTCGAGATCACGGTCATGTCGCTCTTCAGCACATCGTGATTGACGCCGTAGACAATCGTGGCGTCAACGCCCTCCGCGGGCGCCGAGATGACCACCTTCTTCGCGCCGCCGGCGATGTGCTTCGATGCCTTGTCCTTGCTGGCGAAGAAGCCGGTGCATTCCAGCACGAAGTCCACGCCCAGCTCGCCCCAGGGCAGCTTGGCGGGATCGCGCTCCGACAGCACGCGGATGCGATCGCCATTGACCACCATGAAGTCGCCATCGACGACCACCTCGCCGGGGAAGCGGCCGTGGGCCGTGTCGAAGCGGGTCAGGTGGGCATTGGTCTCGGCATTACCCAGGTCGTTCAGCGCGACGATCTGGATTTCCTTGTTGCGACCGGCCTCATACAGCGCCCGCAGGATATTGCGGCCGATGCGCCCGTAACCATTGATACCTACCTTGATCGCCATCGATGACTCCTTTCAAACCTGAGATTCAATCAACCATTGTCCAGCATGCACGACTCCGCTGCCTGCACCACGGCCTCGGCGGTGAAGCCAAAGTGGCGGAACAAGTCCACTGCCGGCGCGGAGGCGCCAAAACCATTCATGCCAATCACGCGACCGCCCTGGCCAACGTAGCGCCACCAGCCCTCGGTGCTGCCCGCCTCAATCGCAATCCTGCAGGTCACGGCCCTGGGTAGTACGGACTCGCGCCAGCCCTTGTCCTGTGCATCAAACACGCTGGTACAGGGTATGGACACTACACGTACGCGCCGGCCCTTTGCCGCCAGCCGCTTCGCCGCCTCAACCGCCAGGCCGACTTCCGAGCCGGTCGCCAGCAGCAGGCATTCGGGCCTGCCCTCGCAATCCACCAGCACATAGCCGCCGCGCGCCACCGCGGCCAGCGTGCTTGCATCGCGCGCCTGGGCCGGAAGCGCCTGGCGCGTCAGCACCAGTGCCGTGGGCCCGTCAGTACGTTCGATCGCCGCCTGCCAGGCGGCATAAGTCTCGACCGTATCGCAGGGTCGCCAAACTGCCATGCCCGGGATCAATCGCAATGAGGCCACGTGCTCCACTGGCTGGTGGGTCGGACCATCCTCGCCGAGGCCGATGGAATCATGGGTCAGTACAAATACGCTCTGCGACTTCATCAGCGCCGCCATGCGCAGCGCATTGCGGGCGTAATCCGAGAACACCAGGAAGGTGCCGCCGTAGGCGATGAAGCCACCGTGCAGCGCCACGCCGTTGATGATGGCGCCCATGCCGAACTCGCGCACGCCGTAATGCAGATAGCGACCCTGTGGTTGCTCGCGGCTAAACACGGCGCTGCCCTTGATGCGGGTGTTGTTCGAGCCGGTCAGGTCGGCCGAGCCGCCGAGCAATTCAGGCAGCAAGTCGCCGAAGGCATTGAGCACGGCCTGCGAGCTTTGGCGTGTGGCTAGGCTGGCGCCTGCCGCCTGCGCGGCGCCGGCCAGTTCAGCGGCTCGCGCGGTGAATCCCTCCGGCAGGCGTCCTGCCGCACGGCGCTGGAATTCTGCTGCCAGCACCGGGTGCTCGGCGGCATAGGCCTTGAAGGCGCGCTTCCACTTGTTCTCGCGGCGCCGTCCGGCGGCCTCGGCATTCCAGTCCTTGCGGATCTCGTCGGGCACGACGAAAGGCGCATGCGGCCAGGACAACACCTCGCGCGCCCTGGCGATTTCCTCGGCACCGAGTGCGGCACCGTGGCACTCCTCCTTGCCCTGCTTGGTCGGCGCACCAAAACCGATGATGGTCTTGCAGCAAATCAGCGTCGGCTTGCCGGTCTCGCGCTTAGCCTTGCGGATGGCACGCTTGATGGCCTCGGCATCATGGCCATCCACATTGCGGATCACCTGCCAGCCATAGGCCTCGAAACGCTTCGGCGTGTCATCGGTGAACCAGCCGGCGACCTCGCCATCAATGGAGATGCCGTTGTCGTCATAGAAGCAGATCAGCTTGCCCAGGCCCCAGGTGCCGGCCAGCGAGCAAGCCTCATGGGAGATGCCTTCCATCAGGCAGCCATCACCCAGGAATACCCAGGTGTGATGGTCAACTACGTCATGGCCGGGTCGGTTGAAGGTCGAGGCCATCAGTCGTTCGGCCAGCGCCATGCCCACGGCATTGGCCAGGCCCTGGCCCAAGGGGCCGGTGGTGGTCTCGATGCCGAGCGTGGGTTCGCGCTCCGGATGGCCTGCAGTATGCGAACCCAGCTGGCGAAAGCGCTTGAGCTCATCCAGGGACAGCGGGTAGCCACTCAGGTGCAGCAGCGAATACAGGAGCATCGAGCCGTGGCCGTTGGACAGCACGAAGCGGTCGCGATCGACCCAGCGCGGGTTGCCTGGGCTGTGCTTGAGGAAGTCCCGCCACAACACTTCGGCGATGTCTGCCATGCCCATGGGCATGCCGGGGTGGCCTGAATTGGCCTGCTGAACGGCATCCATGCTGAGGGCGCGGAGGGCATTGGCAAGTTCGCGGCGACTGGGCATCGGGGACCTCCGGCGACAAAGTCGGGCATTGTCTCCGATGCGACCGGATGCGGGCAAACCCTGCGCTAGGTCACGAAAGACGTTTTGCAGCCAGCAGGCCACCCGGATTGGCTATAATTCGCGCTCAATTACGCCAAGAGCGCCCCGCATGACCGACTCCTACCTGTTTACCTCGGAATCCGTCTCCGAGGGCCACCCTGACAAGGTGGCCGACCAGATTTCCGATGCCGTGCTTGATGCGCTGATTGCGCGCGACCCGCGCTCGCGCGTGGCCTGCGAAACGCTGGTCAAGACCGGGGTCGCGGTGGTGGCCGGCGAGATCACCACCCGCGCCTGGGTGGACCTCGAGGAACTGGTACGCGGCGTGATTCGCGACATCGGCTACACCTCCTCGGAGGTCGGCTTCGATGGTGACACCTGCGGCGTCATCAACGTCATCGGCAAGCAGTCCGGCGACATCGCCCAGGGCGTCGATCGCAAGAACCCGGAATCCCAGGGTGCCGGCGACCAGGGCCTGATGTTCGGCTACGCCAGCGACGAGACCAGCGTGCTGATGCCCGCGCCGATCCACTACGCGCACAAGCTGGTGGAGCGCCAGGCCAAGGTGCGCAAGGGCCGCAACTCCAAGCTGCCGTGGCTGCGACCCGACGCCAAGAGCCAGCTGACTTTCCGTTACGAGAATCATCGCCCGGTCGCCATCGAGGCCGTCGTGCTGTCAACCCAGCATGCGCCGGACGTGCGGCAGAAGGACCTCAAGGAAGCGGTGATGGAGGAGATCATCAAGCCGGTGCTGCCCGCCAAGTGGCTGGGCCGGCACACGCGCTACCACATCAATCCCACAGGCCGATTCGTCATCGGCGGACCGGTGGGCGATTGCGGACTGACCGGTCGCAAGATCATCGTCGACACCTATGGCGGCATGGCGCGCCACGGTGGCGGCGCTTTCTCCGGCAAGGATCCCTCCAAGGTGGACCGCTCCGCAGCCTATGCCGCGCGCTATGTCGCCAAGAACCTGGTGGCCGCCGGGCTGGCCAAGCGTTGCGAGATCCAGGTGTCCTATGCCATCGGTGTCGCCGAGCCGACCTCCATCACGGTGCAGACCTTCGGCACCGGCCGGGTCAGCGACGAGCGACTCGAGCAGCTGGTGCGCGCGCACTTTGACCTCAGGCCCTGGGGCATCATGAAGATGCTCGACCTGATCCACCCGATGTACCGGGCCACGGCGGCCTACGGCCATTTTGGCCGCGAGCCGCAGGCCGACAGCTACCACTGGTACGAGGACGTCAACGGCGGCGTCGAGCGCCGCGAGACCGAGTTCACCGCCTTCAGCTGGGAAAAGACCGACCGGGCCGAGGCCCTGAAGAAGGCCGCAAAAATCTGAGTTCAGCCCGCAGCGGCGGGCCGCGGTCCCGAGGAGCGTTGCAACAGGCGTATGCCTGCCAGGCTCGGGAATCGCGATAGAACAACGGCGCTCTCGCTCCACAGGAGAGAACTGACCATGAATGCCGTAATGAACCCCAATTTCATCGATTTCCAGGTGCTGGATCCCGCCCTCGCAGGCTGGGGCCGGCGCGAAATTGCCATTGCCGAAACCGAGATGCCAGGCCTGATGGCCGTGCGCGACGAATATGGCGCGGCGCAGCCACTCGCCGGGGCGCGCATCGCCGGCTCGCTGCACATGACCATCCAGACAGCCGTGCTGATCGAGTCACTGAAGGCGCTCGGCGCCGACCTGCGCTGGGCCTCCTGCAATATCTATTCGACCCAGGACCATGCAGCCTCGGCGATAGCCGCAGCAGGCATCCCGGTGTTCGCGCACAAGGGCGAGACGCTGGAAGAGTATTGGGACTTCACCCATCGCATCTTTGACTGGCCGGGCGGCCAGCTGGCCAACATGATCCTCGACGACGGTGGCGATGCCACGCTGCTTTTGTTGCTGGGCAGCCAGGCCGAGCAGGATGCCAGCGTGCTGGCCAAGCCGGCCAACGAAGAGGAAGTCGCGCTGTATGCGTCCATTCGCCGTCGCCTGGAGACGCAGCCGGGCTGGTACTCCAAGCGCCTCGCCGCCATTCGTGGCGTCACCGAGGAAACCACCACCGGCGTCAAGCGCCTGTATCGCCTGGCCAACGAGGATCGCCTGCCGTTCCCGGCCATCAACGTCAACGATTCGGTGACCAAGTCCAAGTTCGACAACCTCTACGGTTGCCGCGAGTCACTGGTTGACGGCATCAAGCGCGCCACGGACGTGATGATCGCCGGCAAGATCGCCCTGGTCGCGGGCTACGGCGACGTCGGCAAGGGCTGTGCGCAGTCGCTGCGCGGCCTCGGCGCCACGGTCTGGGTGACGGAGATCGACCCGATCTGCGCGCTGCAGGCGGCGATGGAAGGCTATCGCGTGGTCACCATGGACGACGCTTGCTCGAAGGTGGACATCTTCGTCACCGCCACCGGCAACGTGAATGTGATCAACCACCAGCACATGAAGCAGATGAAGCACCAGGCCATTGTCTGCAACATCGGCCACTTCGACAGCGAGATCGAGATTGCCGCGCTGAAACAGTACCGCTGGGAAAACATCAAGCCGCAGGTCGACCACGTCATCTTCCCCGACGGCAAGCGCATCATCGTGCTGGCCGAGGGCCGGCTGGTGAACCTGGGCTGTGGCACCGGCCATCCGTCCTTCGTGATGTCCAACTCGTTCACCAACCAGGTGCTGGCACAGATCGAGCTATACGCCCATGGCGATCGCTATGAGCATAAGGTCTACGTGCTGCCCAAGCACCTCGACGAGCACGTCGCGCGCCTGCACCTGGAGCGCATCGGCGCGAACCTGACCACCATGACGACCGAGCAGGCCACCTACATGAACCTGCCGGCCGATGGCCCCTACAAGCCCGAGCATTACCGGTACTGATCGGCCCTACATGCGACTGCTGCAGTTCACCGACACGCACCTGACCGGCACAGCCGGTGACCTGATGCGTGGCGTGGACCCGGGCGCGACCCTGGATCGCTGCCTCGCCCATGCGAGGCAGCGACACCCGGCGCCTGATGCCTGGCTGCTGACCGGCGACCTGGTGCAGGATGATGCCGGCGGTTATCGCGCGCTGCGTGAGCGCTTCGACCCGAGCCCCGTGCCAGTGCACTACCTCCCTGGCAATCACGACCTGCACCCGGAAATGCATGCGGCCCTGGCCGCGCCCCCCTATGTGCGCTCGCTGGCAACGCGCTACGGGCCGTGGCTGCTGTTGATGCTCGACTCCACCGTGCCGAACTCGGCCGATGGACATGTCTCTGAAGCCGAGCTTGGACGGCTGGAGCAGGCCCTGTCTGCGCATGCCGATGCCCATGTGCTGGCCTGCCTGCACCATGCGCCCATCGCGCATGGCAGCCGCTGGCTCGACCGGATGATCGTCGGCAATGCAGAGGTCCTGTTCGAGCGCCTGCGCTTGCACGGTGGCGTACGTGGCGTGTTGTGGGGCCATGTGCACCAGGCGCTCGATGAGGTCGAGGGTTCTTTCAGGCTGATGGCCACCCCATCCACCTGCGTGCAGTTCCTGCCGGAGTCCGACGACTTCGCGCTGGACGCACGGCCGCCCGCCTATCGCTGGCTGGTGCTGGGCGATGACGGCAGCATTGATAGCGGCGTCGAGTGGGTCAAGTCATAAGCCGCACCGCACTTGCCCTGCTCGTGTGGCTGCTGGCCATGCCAGCGCAAGCGGAGCGTCCACCCGTCTGGGTAGTGTCCGGCGACAACGGCACCGTTTACCTGTTTGGTTCAATGCATTTGCTCCCGGCGGGAGAATTCAAGCTGGGCGGTGAGCTGGCCGCAGCCTATGCAGATTCCGAGCGGGTGGTGCTGGAGGTCAACCTCGATGCCCTGACGCCCGCGGAGATGGCCGCCATCACCACGGCAAGGGCGGTCGATCCCGCACGGCGCAACCTGCTCGAGCAACTCGGCGAGCATGCACAACGCGCTGAGGCGGCGGCCGGCCAGGCCGGGATCAACCTGGCTGCCTTCAGCGCCCTGGAGCCCTGGTTTGTTGGCCTGTCGATTGTCGCGGCTGCGCTGGAGCAGCGCGGTTACAAGGCCATGCATGGTGTCGAACAGGTCATCAAGCGCCAGGTCAGTGCGGATGCCAAGCCGCTGGTCGGACTGGAGACCCTGGATGAGCAACTCGCCCTGCTCGATGGCTTGTCAGCTGAGTTGCAGGCTGACCTGCTGGTGAAGTCGCTGCAGGAAGCGCAGCAGACCGACCAGGAAATCCAGGCATTGCTGCGCGCCTGGCGTGAAGGTGATGACGCGGCACTGGTCGGGCAGCTGGCAATTGAATTCGACGGCCAGCCCGATCTGGCGGACTCCATGGTGTACGCCCGCAATCAACGCTGGGCCCAGCAACTCGAGTCGTTCCTGTCTGGCCCGGACGACAGCCTCGTTGTCGTGGGGGCACTGCACCTGGTCGGTGAACAGGGCTTGCCGGCACTGCTTGGCAAGCGCGGCTACCAGGTCAAGCGCCTGCCCGGCCCGCCCTGACTGGTGCATCGTGCTGCTCTCTGAATCCCACCAGTTCCTGTTCGTGCACGTACAGAAGACGGCAGGCACCAGCATCACCCGTACGCTGGCGCCACATGCGCTGGCGCCATCCAGCGCGCGCTGGAACAAGCTGCTGTCGGACCTGGGGCTCAGGCGCGACTGGCACCGGCACTATTTCCGCATCCACGCCCCGCTGGCCCGCGCCGAGCAGATCATCCCGCCGGAGGAATTCGCGCGGCTGTTCAAGTTTGCCTTCGTGCGCAATCCCTGGGACCGGCTGGTGTCCTGGTACAGCTACATCCTCGAGGACCGTGACCATCATCGCCACGCGCGGGTGCGAAGGATGGGCTCCTTCGAGCGCTTCGTGCACGGCGAGGCGGCCAGGGCGCGGCGCAGCCAGTGGTGGATGCTGAAGAACTCCCGCGGCGAGCTGGGCGTGGATTTTGTCGGCCGCTTTGAAAACCTCGAGGCCGACATGGCCAGCGTGTGCTCGCGCATCGGCATTGCGTACCATCCGCTGCCGCGCGCCAAGACTTCGCGCCACGCGCCCTGGCAGTCGTTCTACACGCCCGCGCTGGCGCAGTTTGTCAGCGAGCACTGGGGTGACGAGGCGCGCGCCTTTGGTTACCAGTTCGAGCCCTGAAGGAGTTCACGTGTCACTTTTCGACGAAGCCAGCCGCTACATCCCCGGTGGGGTCAATTCCCCGGTGCGGGCCTTTCGCAGTGTCGGCGGCGAGCCGGTGTTCTTCCGTCGCGCCAGTGGCGCCTGGGTCGAGGCCGAGGATGGACGCCGTTACATCGACTATGTCGGCTCCTGGGGACCGATGATCCTGGGTCATGCCCATCCGGACGTTATCGCTGCGGTGACCGAACGCGCTGCCGATGGCCTGTCGTTTGGCGCGCCCACGCGCATCGAGACCGAGCTTGCCCGCAAGGTCATCGAGATGATGCCGTCGATCGAGTTGCTGCGCATGGTCAGCTCCGGTACGGAAGCCACCATGAGTGCCATTCGCCTGGCGCGCGGCTATACCGGCCGTGATCGCATCGTCAAGTTTGAGGGCTGCTACCACGGCCACTCCGACTCGCTCCTGGTCAAGGCCGGCTCTGGCGCATTGACCCTGGGCGTGCCGACTTCACCGGGCGTGCCGGCGGACTTTGCCCGCCATACGCTGACGCTTCCCTTCAACGACATCGCTGCAATGGAACAGTGCTTCGCCGAGCAGGGCGCGGAGATTGCCTGCGTCATTGTTGAGCCGATTGCCGGCAACATGAACTGCGTGCTGCCGCGCGCGGGCTTCCTGCAGCGCATGCGCGAACTGTGCACACAACACAAGGCCGTGCTGATATTTGATGAGGTCATGACCGGCTTTCGCGTCGCCGCCGGTGGCGCGCAGGCGCTCTATGGCATTCGCCCGGACTTGACTACGCTGGGCAAGATCATCGGCGGTGGCCTGCCGGTGGGCGCCTTCGGTGGACGACGCGACATCATGGAAAAGCTGGCACCGCTGGGCGCCGTGTACCAGGCCGGCACGCTGTCGGGAAATCCCGTGGCCATGGCTGCTGGCCTCAGCACCCTGCAACTGGTCAGCGCACCGGGCTTTCATGAAGAACTCGCCGCCAGCACCGAGCAGCTGCTCAAGGGACTGCACGAGGCAGCGCGCGCAGCGGGTGTGGGCTTCGTCACCAACCATGTCTGCGGCATGTTCGGCCTGTTCTTCACCAGCGCTGGCAAGGTGGAAACCTACGAGGACGTGATGCGCTGTGACGTGGCGCAGTTCAAGCGCTTCTTCCACGCCATGCTGGATGCGGGCGTTTACCTGGCACCCTCAGCCTTTGAAGCCGGATTTATTTCTGCCGCACACACGCCAACGGAGATCGACGCCACCCTCGACGCCGCGCGCCATGCCTTCGCGCAAGTGGCCGCCGGCTGATGCGCGCACTGGCCTGGTTCCTGATGGCCATCGCTGGCACGCTGGTGGTGGCGGCGCTATTGGGCTATCCCGCCTTCCAGCTGACGCAATGGCTCAACCCCGACTGGGCCTTTCACAAGGTGATCAGCCGCCTCTGGCAGTTGCTGATGATCGTCGGCATTGCCCTATGCATCTGGCGCCTGGGCCTGCGCGACAAGCATGACTGGGGTTATGGGCTGGCGCGCCCGGTCTTCCTGCGGCAGTTTGGCCTGGCCCTGGCACTGGGTGTGGCCACCATGCTGCCCATGACCTGGGTGATCCTGGCACTGGGCCTGCGTGAGCCGCGCCTGGAGTGGGACCTGATGTTGCTGGCCCAGGGCATCGCCAGCGGCTTCATCGCCGGGCTTGCCGTAGCCCTGATCGAAGAAACCTTCTTCCGTGGACTGATGTATCGGGCCATCGTGCGCGAGCGCGGCCTGCTGCTGGCCGCGGTCTCGACCTCATTGCTTTACGCCGCCGTGCATTTCCTGGCCCGCAGCCGCATCGCCAGTGAAGATGTGCATTGGGGCAGCGGGCTGGACCTGCTGGGCGGTGCCTTCGCGCGCTTCGCCGATCCCGCCACCATGATCGACTCCTTCACTGCACTGGCGCTGGTCGGCCTGCTGCTGGCACTGGTGCGTCACTGGACCGGTGCCATTGCGGCCGGCATGGGCCTGCACATGGGCTGGGTGTGGGTGATCAAGGCGACCACGGTAACAACCGTTGGCAGCGGCGCCACTTCGGAGTGGTCCGGGCTGGTCAGCCGCTTCGATGGCTTCACCGGCTGGCTGGTGGCCGGCTGGTGCGCGCTGATCCTGCTGGTGCTGCTGGCAACACGGCGTCACTGGCTGCGCTGGCGCGATCCGGCGATCAGCCCTCGTCGCGACGGATAGAACCCTCGATCGCCAGCAGGCGCTCGATCGGGTCGGTCATCTCCAGCAAGGCCTGCTTCTCCGGCCGGGACAGTGGCAGCATTTCTGCCAGTCGGTTGCCAATCCAGGCCGCGTCGTCTTGTCGCAGCACCTGCTGGTAGCCCTCGGCCATCTCACCGATCACACGCCCAACAATTTCCGCGAGGTAGGACTGCGCTTCGGGCACGGGCACCACGGCATCGGCTTTGATATCGGCGAGGGTGCCCATCATCAGGCCATCGGCCTCGGCCCAGGCCTCGAGCACGCGCACGCGTTGCTGGCCCAGGCAGCTGATGCCGAGCAAGCCATCCTTGAGCCGGTCGAAATCCACAATGCGCGCCTCCGTGCCTGTGGCAACAAATTGGGTGCCCGCCTCCGCGTCAGCTTCCAGGCGCAACACCACGGCGAAGCCGCAGTTCTCGCGCATGCAGCGACTCACCATGTCCAGATAGCGCGGCTCGAAGATGCGCAGCGTCAGGGGTCCGCCCGGGAACAGCACGACATCCAGCGGGAACAGCGCCAGCTCGCGCGGCTCGCTCATGCTGCGGTCCTGTCCTTCAGCGCCATGATGAGCTTCTCATGCAGGCCGCCGAAGCCACCGTTGCTCATCACCAACGCGTGGTCGCCACTCTGTAGCTCCTGCGCCAGCCGTGCGACCAGCTCACTGATATCCGCACTGCTGTTGAGGCGATCGCCCAGTCCAGATAGCTGTGCGGCGGGATCCCAGCCGAGATCAGCCGGGCGATAAAGCCAGACCCGGTCGGCACCGGCGAGTGACTGCGCCAGCGCCTCGCCATGCACGCCCAGGCGCATGGTGTTGGAGCGTGGCTCCAGGATGGCGACGATGCGGGCATCACCGACACGGTGACGCAGGCCGGCAATGGTCGAGGCGATGGCCGTGGGATGGTGGGCGAAGTCATCGTAAATGGCGATGCCATTGACCTGACCACGCAGTTCCATGCGCCGGCGCACACCGACGAATTCCTTCAAGGCCGCAGTAGCCGCAGCAGGATTCACGCCCAGCCCGCTGGCCGCGACGATGGCCGCAAGCGCATTGTCCACATTGTGCTGGCCGATCAAGTCCCAGCGCACCTGGCCTGCCACCTGGCCCTGCAACAGAACCTCGAACTGCGATCCGTCAGCGACCTGCAAGCGCGCCTGCCACTCACCATCAGCGCCAAAGCGGGTGATGGGGGTCCAGCAGCCCATCTCCAGCACTTCGCTGAGTGCGGCATCACCGGCCTTGCAGATGACCCGGCCGCTGCCCGGCACCATGCGGATCAGGTGATGACACTGGCGCTGGATGGAAGCCAGGTCAGGGTAAATGTCGGCGTGGTCGTATTCGAGGTTGTTGAGCACCACATGACGCGGGCGGTAGTGCACAAACTTGGCGCGCTTGTCGAAGAACGCGGTGTCGTATTCATCGGCCTCGATGACGAAGGGCCCGGAACCGAGCCGCGCCGACGTACCGAAATTTCCTGGCAGGCCACCGATCAGGAAGCCCGGATCCTGGCCAGCATGCTCCAGGATCCACGCCAGCAGGCTCGAGGTCGTGGTCTTGCCATGGGTGCCGGCGATGGCCACCACCTCGCGTCCGCGCAGCACATGCTCGGCCAGCCATTGCGGGCCCGAGACATAGGGCAGGCCCGAATCGAGCAGGCGCTCGATCACCGGCAGGCCGCGACGCATGACATTGCCGACCACCACCACGTCGGGTGCCGGGTCCAGCTGGCCGGCCTCATAGCCTTCGACCAGGTCGATGCCGAGCGAGCGCAGCTGCGTGCTCATCGGCGGATACACATTGGCATCCGATCCGGTGACCTGGTGCCCTGCCGCGCGCGCCAGCGCGGCAAGCCCGCCCATGAAGGTTCCGCAGATACCCAGTATGTGCAAATGCATTCAGCCCGCCTCGGGAAACAAAGCCGACAACGCCGCCGCGCTGCCAATCAGGAAGGTCAGGCCAATGGCGATGCCCGTGACGAAGCCGATATCCAGCGCGCCCTGCAGCACACGACCGATGATAAGCGTGTACCAGACAATGATGGCCACTGACCCGGCCCAGGCCAGCAGCGCCACGATGTAGGAGTCCTGCGCCGGTTCGCGTAGCGCCACCAGCATCAGTACCAGGGGCGCCAGCAGCACGGCCGTGCCGAGCAGCGCACTGATCGCCTGCGGATAGCGATGGGCGCGCGACATCGCCACCAGCAGCACCCAGAACACGGCAAGCGTGAGCAGCAGGTCTGCCGCAGTGCGCGCGAAGATGCGATCAGGACCGTAGAGTGCCCAGGACTGCAGCGCACTGGCCAGTGCATAGGCCAGGCACATCAGTGCCACGTAGTTCCAGGACGCCGGCAGGTCTCCGGGATTCCGGCGCAACAGCGCGATGCCGATCAATTCCCGGAGCTGCAGCATCAAACTTGCCTTGGGTCCGCGCGCCGCCGTCCGCATAATGGCGCGACCCGATTGTAGCCAAGCCAGGAGCCGAGATGGCCGCAGAACGGCTCATCAGTGATATGCGCGAACTTGAGGACCTGGCCAGCCACTGGCCGGCCGGTCCGCTTGCGCTGGATACCGAGTTCGTGCGCGAGCGCACCTACTACGCACAACTGTGCCTGGTGCAGGTCGCCACTGGTGATCGCCTGATGCTGGTGGATCCTCTCGCCCTGCCCGGCCTTGAGCCCTTGATCGGGCTGCTGGCCGATCGCCAGCGCAGCAAGCTCTTGCATGCTGCGCGCCAGGATCTTGAGGTGCTGCTGCCACTGGCAGGCGCCGTGCCCACGCCTTTGTTCGATACCCAGGTCGCTGCAGCCATGCTCGGCTTCCCTTCGCAGGTCGGCTATGGCGACCTGGTCAAGGAGGTACTCGGCATCGAGCTGCCCAAGGGCCATGCCCGCACTGACTGGGCGCGACGGCCCTTGTCGGCCGAGCAAATGACCTATGCCGCCAATGATGTCCTGCACCTGCCGGCCCTGGCCAGGGTATTGCAGGCCAGGCTGGAAGACGCCGGTCGCAGCCACTGGGTCAGCGAGGATCTCGCCGCCATGGCCGACCCTGCGCTGTACAGCGTGATTCCTGCGGAGGCCTGGAAGCGACTCAAGGGCCTTGAGCGCATGACTGCGCGCGAGCTCGGCCGGGTGCAGGCACTGGCGGCCTGGCGCGAGCAGCGCGCCATGGATCGCGACCTGCCGCGTGGCTGGGTGCTGGCCGATCCGGCGATCCTCGAACTGGCGCGTCAGGCGCCACGCAAGCCTGCCGATTTCGCCGCGCTGGCCTCCGTGCCGGACAAGACCGCGGCACGCTTTGGTCGCGAATTGATTGAGGTGATCGCAGCAGCCCCTGCGGCAGAAGAAGCGCCACCGCCGGGTGGCGGGCGGCCCACGCCGGAAGAGTCGCGGGTGTTCAAGCGCTTGCAGCAAGCACTCGCGGCCATTGCCACGGAACTGGGCCTGCAGCCGGAAGTGCTGGCGACGCGCCGTGACCTGGCGGCACTGCAACGCCATGACGAGTCAGCTTCGGTGCTGCACGGTTGGCGAAGGGAAGTGGTGGGCGAGCCGCTACGCGCGGCGCTGTAGCGAACTAGCGCTTCGGCAGCACGTCGGCCAGCGCGGTTTCCAGCCGGCCCAGCACCACATCGAGGGCACCGTCGGCATCGACCGTGCGCAACATGCCGAGCTTGCGATAGTGCTCGACCAGCGGCGCAGTCTGCTCACGGTACACACTCAACCGCTTGCTGATGATGGCCTCGTCGTCGTCGGGGCGCTGGAACAGGTCGTGGGGCTTTCCGCCCTCGCACAGGTCATCCGCTGCGGGCGGGTTGGTGGCGATATTGAACACGCGATCACAGGCGCGGCAGGTGCGCCGACCTGAGAGGCGCTGCAACAGCACTGCGGGATCGATCTGCATCAGCACTACGGCATCAAGCCGGGTACCCAGTTCGGTCAGCACGTCCTTGAGGCCCTCGGCCTGGGCCAGGGTGCGCGGAAACCCGTCCAGGATAAAACCGTTGACTGCGTCAGCACGCGCAAGGCGCTCGCGGATGATGCCCAGCATCACCTCGTCGGCCACCAGCTTGCCGGCATCCATGATGGCCTTGGCGGCCAGACCCAATTCGCTCTTTGCGGCCACGGCTTCACGCAACAGGTCGCCAGTGGAGACCTGGGGAATGCCGTAACGCGAAACCATGCTTTGGGATTGCGTGCCCTTCCCCGATCCGGGCGCGCCTAGCAAGACCAGCCTCATCCATCAATCTCCGCGGGCAACGTGGCCCTCGAGGGGCGCCCATCGTGCCCGCCGCCTGCGCGAGCGTCAAACCCCCTGGGGGCCGGGGCACCCGGATTTGGCCCCCGATGGCCGCAATCGGCTATCCTTCCGGCCCTCGCGGACCCCTTCCGCGCCCCGCAGCGACCCAGACCATGCCGCAACAGAAATCAGCCGCCAATGGCCCCGCCCGCAACGCCCTGTACGCCCAGTCCGGCGGCGTCACCGCAGTAATTAATGCCAGCGCGCTGGGGGTGATCGAGGCCTGCCGCAAGAACAAGTCGCGCATCGCGCGCCTTTATGCCGGTCGCGACGGCATCGTTGGTGTGCTGACCGAGGACCTGATTGACGTCAGCGCGGAAAGCCCGGCGGCGCTGCGGGCCCTGCGCTGGACCCCGGCCGGAGCCTTCGGCTCGGCGCGCTACAAGCTCAAGGGACTCGACCAGGACCGCGCCAAGTACGAGCGCCTGATCGAGGTATTCCGCGCGCACGACATCGGCTACTTTTTCTATAACGGCGGCAATGACTCGATGGACACGGCGCACAAGCTGTCGCAGCTTGGCGAGCAGCTGGGCTACCCCATCAGCTGCATCGGTATCCCCAAGACCGTCGATAACGACCTGCCGGTGACTGATTGCTGCCCGGGCTTCGGTTCTGTCGCCAAGTACGTTGCCGTTTCCACGCTGGAAGCCTCGCTGGATGTGGCCTCCATGGCGCGGACCTCGACCAAGGTCTTCATCCTGGAGGTCATGGGTCGCCATGCCGGCTGGATTGCCGCCGCTGGCGGGATGGCGGGGCGCCGCCCCGACGATGCACCGCACCTGATCCTGTTCCCGGAAATCCCGTTTGAGCGCGAACTGTTCCTGGCACGGGTCAAGGAAACGGTCGAGCAGAAAGGCTACTGCGTCATTGTTGCCTCGGAGGGCACGCGCACGGCTGACGGCAAGTTCCTCGCCGACATGGGCACGAAGGACGCCTTCGGCCATACCCAGCTCGGTGGCGTGGCACCGACGCTCGCGGCCATGGTCAAGGAAGCCCACGGCTACAAGTATCACTGGGCGCTGGCCGACTACCTGCAGCGCTCGGCGCGGCACCTGGCCTCGAAGGTGGATGTCGAGCACGCCTATGCCGTGGGCAAGGCAGCGGTGGAGCTGGCGCTGGCCGGACACAATGCGGTGATGCCGATCATCGTGCGCGAGTCATCGATGCCCTATCGCTGGAGCATCGGCTCGACCCCCATTGCGGACGTGGCCAACCAGGAAAAAATGTTGCCGCGCAACTTCATTACCACCGACGGATTTGGCATAACCGACAAGGCCCGGCGCTACCTTGAACCGCTGATCAGCGGTGAGGATCCGCCGCCCTATGAGCGCGGAATTCCGGCCTATGTCCGGCTTGAGAACAAGCGGGTCAGGCGCCGGCTCGGGACAAAGTTCGTGATATGATCCGCGGCCCATACGGGGCGGGTCCAGCAGGCTCGCCCCGCTTTGATGTTTAGACCCTCAGGGGAGGAAGTTCATGTCCATTGAAAATGCACTGTGGCTTGCCATGGTGGCCGGTGTCGTTGCGATCGTTTACGGCGTTTTCGCCGTTCGCTGGATCCTGGCACAGCCTGCCGGCAATGCGCGTATGCAGGAAATTGCCGCCGCCATCCAGGATGGCGCCAAGGCCTACCTGAACCGCCAATACACCACCATCGCCATGGTCGGCGCGGTGCTGTTTGTCGCCCTGTGGGTGCTGCTGGAATGGCCAACAGCCGTCGGCTTTGCGGTCGGTGCCATCCTCTCCGGCGCCGCTGGTTACATCGGCATGAACGTCTCGGTACGCGCCAACGTGCGCACCGCACACGCGGCCAGCCTGGGCCTCAATCCGGCGCTGCAGATCGCCTTCCGCGGCGGTGCCGTCACCGGCATGCTGGTGGTCGGCCTGGGCCTGCTCGGCGTGGCGGCTTACTACTACTTTGTCCTGCCGATAATGGGCCAGAGCGAGGCCCTGCGCGGCCTGATCGGGCTGGCCTTCGGTGGCTCGCTGATCTCGATCTTCGCGCGCCTCGGCGGCGGCATCTTCACCAAGGGTGCGGATGTGGGCGCCGACCTGGTCGGCAAGGTCGAAGCGGGTATCCCGGAAGATGACCCGCGTAACCCGGCGGTGATCGCCGATAACGTCGGCGACAACGTCGGCGACTGCGCCGGCATGGCGGCTGACCTGTTTGAGACCTACGCCGTGACCGTCGTCGCCACCATGCTGCTGGGCAGCCTGATGATGCAGCACCTCGGCGCCAACGCGGTGATCTACCCGCTGGTGCTGGGCGCGGTGTCCATCGCCGCCTCGATCATTGGCTCGTTCTTCGTCAGCGTGAAGGAAGGCGGCAAGATCATGCCCGCGCTGTATCGCGGCACGTTTGTCTCGGGCTTGATTGCCGCGGGCGCCTTCTGGCCCGTCACCCAGATGATGATGGGCGAGCAGGCCACGGCCATGTTCCTGTGCGCGCTGATCGGCCTGGGCCTGACCGCGGCGATGATCGTCATCACCGAGTACTACACCTCGACGGAATATGCCCCGGTGAAGCACGTGGCTGAGGCCTCACAGACTGGCCACGCCACCAACATCATTGCCGGTCTCGGTGTGTCGATGAAGTCGACCGCGCTGCCGGTGCTGTCGGTCTGCGTTGCCATCTGGTCGAGCTACCAGCTGGGAGGCCTGTACGGTATTGCCGTGGCCGCGACAGCGATGCTGTCGATGACCGGCATGATCGTGGCACTCGATGCCTACGGTCCCATCACCGATAACGCCGGCGGCATTGCCGAGATGTCGGGCCTGCCGTCGAACGTGCGCACCATCACTGACGCGCTCGATGCCGTGGGCAACACCACCAAGGCCGTGACCAAGGGCTATGCCATTGGCTCAGCCGGCCTGGCCGCGCTGGTGCTGTTTGCCGACTACACCCACAAGCTGGAGGAGTACGGCAAGCTGGGATCCGATGCGCTGGTCAAGGGCTTCGAGCTGTCGGATCCGGCCGTGATCATCGGCCTGTTCATCGGCGGCCTGGTGCCCTACCTGTTCGGTGCCATGGCCATGGAAGCCGTCGGCCGTGCAGCGGGTGCTGTGGTCAACGAAGTGCGCCGCCAGTTCCGCGAGATCCCCGGCATCATGGCCGGCACCGCCAAGCCAGACTACTCGCGCGCGGTGGACATGGTCACCCGCTCGGCGATTCGCGAGATGATCGTGCCCTCGCTGCTGCCGATCCTGGTACCGGTGGTTCTGGCCTTCACCATGAACTGGGCCATGGGCCCGGGTGCAGGCATCCGCGCCCTCGGCGGCCTGTTGATCGGCACCATCGTCACCGGCCTGTTTGTCGCCATCTCCATGTGCACCGGTGGCGGGGCCTGGGACAACGCCAAGAAGTACATCGAGGAAGGCAACTTCGGCGGCAAGGGCTCAGCAGCCCACATGGCTGCCGTGACCGGAGACACCGTCGGCGACCCGTACAAGGACACGGCGGGCCCGGCGATCAACCCGCTGATCAAGATCATCAACATTGTCGCGCTGCTGCTGGTGCCCCTGCTCTAGGGTCAGTGTTGCAGTGGACGGAATGTTTCGTCTTCAGTAATGCATAAAAAAAGGCCCCCGTGAGGGGGCCTTTCCTTTGATGCGCCTGGCCGGAGCCGGTGCAATCAATAACGACGACCGCGGTCACCACCGCCGCCACCGCCGCCACTGCGCTCACGCGCCTGGGCCTCGTTGACCTTGAGGTCACGACCTTCGAAGTTCTTGCCATTCAGCGCCTGCATCGCCTTGCTGGCGTCAGCATTCGACATCTCGATGAAGCCGAAGCCGCGCGGGCGGCCGGTCTCGCGATCATTGATCAGGGCCAGCGATTCGATCGTGCCAAATGGCTCGAACAGTGCACGCACTGATTCTTCGGTCGCAGAGAAGGGAAGATTTCCGACAAATAGCTTAGTCACTTTGGATTACTCATTTAAACAATAGGATTTCGGCAGGCGGCTTCCCGCCCACTGGTTTGGTGATACTTCAGAGGTGGCTGAACCGAGTTCAGATGGCGCGCCGAAGCGGCGCATTGAGCCCTGTGAGACAGGCCGAGGCATTACCAGACGCGCGCAGCCTAACAGATCACGGCGCCGGCTGCACATTTGCCGCTAGCCCCCGGCTCAGGACTGCTGCCAGTCGGCCTTGCGCTTCATCTGGCCCCAGTGGATCTCGCGCCCCATCCACCAGCCCACCAGGGCCTGCAGGCGCCACCAGGCGATTAGCTGCCGGTAGCCAAAATTCTCCAATATCGCCACCAGGAACAGCAGCAAGGTGTCACGAATACGTGGATAGGTCGGAAAAGACAGTTCCTCCAGCAGCAGCGCGGTGGCCGACAGCACCAGGCCCAGGGCAAAGGCTGCCGTCAGGAAGGCCAGGAACGACGAAGGCGACAACATGCCCAGGATGGTCGCCAGGGCCATGACCAGCATGCCGCCCACTTCGATAATCGGGCTCAAGAGCTCGAACAGCCAAAAGAACGGATAGGCCAGCCAGCCCGCCGCACCGCTGCCCCGGGCGAAGCAGATCTTGCGATTAGTCCACAGGCTCTCGGCCAGGCCGCGCTGCCAGCGCTTGCGCTGCTTCGCCAGGGTGCCAAAGTCCTCCGGCGCATCGGTCCAGCACACCGGGTCCGGGATAAAGGCCACCCGGTAGCGCGTGCGCCGCTCACTCAGGGTGCGATGCAGTCGCACCGTCATTTCCATGTCCTCGCCGATGACATCAGCGCGGAATCCACCTGCAGCGACCACGGTGTCGCGATGGAAGACACCAAAGGCACCGGAGACAATCAGCATGCCGTTGACTGCACTCCAGCCCATGCGCCCGCCCAGGAACGCGCGCAGGTATTCCACCACCTGCACCAGGGCCAGCGGATTGCGCGGCAGGCCGACCTTTTCCAGCACGCCACCACGCACCGAGCAGCCATTGATGATGCGCACGCTGCCGCCACAGGCCACGGTATGCGGATCCTCGAGGAAGGGCCGCACCACGTGCTCGAGGCTGTAGGGATCGAGCACGCCGTCGGCATCACCGCAGTAAAACAGCGGATAGCGCGCTGCGTTGATGCCAGCGTTAGAGGCATCCGCCTTGCCGCCGCCATTTTCCTTGTCGACCACGCGCAGGTTGGGATACTGGCGCGAACGGTAAATGCCGCGCACCGGCCGGGTCTTGATCTGTACCCGGTAAGCCTCGGGGAACGGCTCCAGCCCGAACTCGCGGCGCAGCACATCCAGCGTATCGTCGGTAGAACCGTCGTTGACGACGATCACCTCGAACTGCTGGTAACGCAGTTGCAGCAAGGCGCGCACCGAGGTCGCGATGGTTCCTGACTCGTTGTAGGCCGGCACCACCAGTGACACCGGCACCTGCAGGTGTGAGTACACACGTTCGGCCGCACTGCGCCCGCCCATATAGCGGCGCAACCCAGCCAGCGCCAGCAGGCTAAGACCCAGGTAGGTCAGGTTGAGCAGCACGAAATAGCAGAGAAACACCCACTGCACACCCTCGATGAATAGCCGCAGCGTCATGCCAGTGCCAATTCGGCACGGACGTGCTCGAGCATGTCGCGGGCATAAGTGTCAGTCAGCGTCTCCCGCAGTTCGTCCAGGCGAGTCGCGCTGCCGCGCAGGATGCTGACCATGGCCCGCGCCGCCTGGTAACGCACCCACCACACCGGGTCGCACATCAGCCGCACCAGCAGCGGCACATCGGCTTCCTGCCCGAGGCGCTCCAGCAACATCGCCAGGCGATTGCGCAGCGTTGCATCTGGCGAATCCACCAGTGCGCAGAGTGTCGGCAGCATTTGCGGGTCCTGCACAATCAGCAGGGCCTCGGAAATGATCTCGTCATTGCCGGGGTGCAGTTGCATCAACTCGATGGCCATCTGGCTGGCAAACATGGCATCGACGCGCGCCAGCCAGGGCAGCAGTGGCGGTATCCTGGCAGCCTCCAGCGACAGCATCATGGCGCGAATGGGGCCGTGGGAAACTTCCGCCTCAGCATCCACCAGCAGGCGCGCCAGCGCCTCGCCAGGCCAGCTCTCACGCTCGGACAACTGCAGCATGATGCCGGGCATGGCACGTCGAGCATCAATGCTCACCAGCGCCGCAGCAGCGTAGAACGCCACCAGGGAGTTGGGCCCGACCAACTGTTCCTGCAGCGACTTCCAGGCGCCGGAATCGCACAAGTGGCCCAGTGTGCGTATGGCCAGGATGCGCCGACCGGCGCGACGCGAACCCAGGAACTCACGCGCCAGCGTATTCAATTCGAGGCGCAGCGCCAGGCCATTAAGCGCCTCCGCTGATTGCCCACGCACGGCGGCGTGCATCGCATTCCATTCATCCAGCAAGTAGTGCCGCCTGCGCCAGGAGATGGCGGGGAGCGAGTCAGCCACCTCGCCATCAATGGCGGCACGCGTAAGGATGGGCCGCCAGGTCGCGACCACCTGCGCCTCAATACGCCGTGCCCGTACTACCCAGCCGCGGTGGACCAGCACCACGCTCATCATCAGGATAGCCACCAGCGAGGCGAGGATGGCGCTGTACCACGCGATCGTGACCAGCAAGTCAGAACCGGTGTTCAACGCCCATGCGGAGGCGCAGCCGGCGATAGAAATCGCCTTGCTCGTGCCAGCCCGCCTCCCAGGAAATGCCCCAGGCGGCGCTGGTCCAGTGGACCCCGTTGATCCCTGCGCTCTTGACGCGGGTCACCAGCACTACACCGGGAGCAATGGATTCAGCTTCCTCGCCGAAGCCCACTACCAGCGTCGCATGACTCCGGTTGCCGTAATCATGTGCCAGACGCAACACGTGCCCGAGGCTGGTCCCCAGCCCCGATGGCTGCGCCGCCGTCAGCCCATAGGACACGCGGAATGAGCCGATGTAGCGCTCAAGCGCCGCGGCAAGCGAATCAACCTCTACGGTCCTGTAGCTGACGTGTCGAGCGCGCAGGCTGATGGCCCAGAAGTCGGTCAGGGGCCGGCCCGCTTCCAGGGCCAGGCCCCATTCCGGCAAGACCTCCGCATCCGGCGCCAGATCACCATTCGCGGCGAGCGTCCAGCCATGGGTCAGGCGCTGCACCCAGGCCGCCGAGAGTTGCGTGTCGCTTGTGTCGAAGCGTTCTTCGAGATGCACTCCGGCGTGCACGCGACGACGCTCATCCAGGCGCCGGTCAATGCCGGCACTCAGCGCCCGCCACGAGGGACGATTGCCGGAGAGAGAATCGTAACTGCCGGCCAGATAGACGCGTGTGCCTTCAGTCAGTAGCCACTCTTCCCTGAGCGAAACGCGGCGCCTGGCGTACCAGCCGGATTCCGGAAACGCCTGCTGCGCCTCAACCAGGAAGGCATCAATCGCCGGGTACTCGCCCAGCTGCTCCAGCGCAGTCAATTGCACTCGCCAGACGTCTTCGTATTGGGGCGCCAGGCTGCGCGCGCGCTCGGCCACAGCAAGCGCTTCACCTGCACGCTCGAGCCGGACCAGCATCTGCGCCTGACCCAGCAGCCAGTCCACGTTGTCGGGGTGCTGGCTTGAAAGAATCTCGTAGTGAGCCAGCGCCTGATCTGCACGATTAAGCTCGGCACAGCGCCGCGCCAGCGCATGGCGGGCCTCGTCATCGACAGGCTCTGGCGCATCGCAGGCCAGTGCGACCTGGCCCAGGCAAGCCCCGCCCAGGATTACGCAGGTCAACATTGAGCGAAAGGAAGCCACGCTCAGCCCGCGGCTGCCGCGGGCCCGCGCAGGCGACGACGAATACGCGCCACCAGTTCGGCCGGCGAAAAGGGCTTGGTCAGGTAATCGTCGGCGCCGAGGCTCAAGGCACGAACTGCATCGTGCTCGCGGGTCTTCGAGGTCAGGATGATTACTGGAACGTTGCGCCAGGCACGATGGGCGCGGATCTGTGCGAGCAACTCGAAGCCATCCAGGTAGGGCAGCATGAGGTCGAGGATGACCAGCTCGGTTGCGTCGCCTGTCTCGAAACGCTGCGCCGCACCGCGACCGTCAGCCAGCTTCTCCACTTCGAAGCCTTCCTTCTCGGCCAGGTAGCCCAGCAGGAAGGACATGTGCTCATCGTCCTCGATGATCAACAGGCGCTGGCGTGCGTTAGACTCCGGCTTGCGGCTCCGGGGCTTCTTCGTCGCAGTTTTTGCGGCCTTGGGCACGGCGGTTAGGATACTCGACCTTGCCAGCCTGTGGGGGTGTGCGTGAATCAAGTTCTGGCCATTGTTGTCGCCCTGATTGCCATCGGGTCGCTGCTTGCCCTGGCCCTGAGCTACCGCGGCCGCTTGCGCCGCGAGGTGCGGCTCAGGCGGGAAGCCGAAGAACGCATGGCGGAAACCATGCGCGAGCTGGAAGCCCAGCGCACAGCCTACCTTGAGGCCCGAGTCCAGGCCGAGGGCGCCAACAAGACGCGCAGTGGATTCCTGTCCAATGTCAGCCACGAGATCCGCACGCCGATGAACGGCATCATCGGCATGATCGCACTCCTGCTCGACACGCCTCTGGACCGGCGCCAGCGTGAATACGCCGGCATCATCCACTCCAGCGCCGAGTCGCTGATGCTGGTCATCAATGACTTGCTCGACTACTCCAAGATCGAGGCCGGCAAGCTTGAACTTGAGTACGCCGAGATGGACCTGCGCGCGCATATCGAGGAAGTGGCCTCAATGCTGGCGGTGCAGACCCTCGACAAGGACCTCGAACTGATCGTCGACGTGGACAACACCTTGCCCGAGCGCGTGTACGGCGACCCGGGCCGCATCCGCCAGGCGCTCGGCAACCTCGTCTCCAATGCCATCAAGTTCACCCAGAAGGGCGAGGTCGTCATTCGCGCGACGCCGGAAAAATCTTCCAGCGATAGCACGCTGGTGCGCTTTGAGGTGCGCGACTCCGGCATCGGCCTGCAACCGGAGGCCATCGAGTTGCTGTTCCAGCCCTTTGTCCAGGCCGACGTATCCACGGCCCGGCAATTCGGCGGCACCGGGCTTGGCCTGTCCATCGTCAAGCGCCTGGCCGGACTGATGGGTGGCAGCGTCGGCGCGCATAGTGAACTCGGCCGCGGCTCCACTTTCTGGTTCACCGCCCGCCTGGAACCATGCCAGCGGCCGCCGCGCACTGAGTCCCCGGGCACCGGTACACCGGGCCGCCATGTGCTGGTGGTTGATGACAATGACACCAATCGCCGGATACTGGCCGGGCACCTGCGTGGCGCTGGTTACGACGTGTCCCTGACCACCAGCGCGATTGAAGCGCTCAAGGCCCTGGACCAGGCGGTGGAAGATGAGCATCCGTTTGACGTGGTGCTGACCGACCACCAGATGCCGAATATCAGTGGCCTGGAGTTGGCCCGGCGCATCCGTGCCAATCCCAACATCTCCCACACAAGGCTGATCCTCTCCAGCTCCATTGATGACCGCTCGGGTCGCCAGGAACTGCAGGAACTTGGTTTCGCCGGCCAGCTGATGAAGCCGGTGCGCCGTGCCGAGTTGCTGGCCGCCATGGAAAACATCCTCTCGCACGACGCCGGTGACTTTACCCAGCGGCTGCGGGTCATGGTGACACGCGATGTCATGGTCGAGGAGCAGCGTCACCGCAATCGCGATGTCCTGGTGGTGGAGGACAACCCGACCAACCAGCGTGTTGCGCAAATCTACGTGCAGCGTGTGGGCTGCAATGTGACGCTGGCCGCCAATGGCAAGGAAGCACTGGCCGTGACTGAATTCAATCGCTTCGACCTGGTGCTGATGGACGTGCAGATGCCGATCATGGATGGGCTCGAGGCCACCCGCCGGATACGCGAACAGGAACTGGCCAAGCGACGCCGCACGCCCATCGTCGGGCTCACCGCCAGTGCAACGCCACAGCAGACCGAGGCCTGCCTGGCTGCCGGCATGGATGACGTGCTGGAGAAGCCTATTGACCGCGAGCGCCTGATCAGCCTGCTGGATCGCCTGGCACCGTCCGCAGCGTTCCAGACCGGCGCCCCGGAGTCACGTCCCGCCGCGGTGGGCAAGGACTCGGCGCCCGAAATCTCGCTGGCCCGGTTTCGCGATATCACCATGGACGATCCAGTGCTGGCGCGCGGTCTGGTAGTCAGCTTCGGTGAAAGCGTGCGCAAGAGCATTGCGGGGATCGAGTCTGGCCTGGCCGTAGGCGACCTGAAGGAAGTGCAGCGCGCGGCCCATACGCTGGTGGGATCCAGCGCCAACCTGGGTGCCACTCGCCTCGGTGCCGTGGCCGAGGCCATGGAAGATGCCGCCAACCGCCAGGACCGGGTTGCCGTCATGCAATTACTTGATGCGGCACGCCGGCGCTTTGAAGCGGCGCAAAAGAGCTTTGAGGCGCAGATCGCCAATCAGTAGACCGTAGCGATCGGGGCGCCCACCCTATCGTGGATTACCGCTATCTGGCCCTGATCTGTGTGGCAACAGCCTGCCCGCCTGATTACGATACCGACCATGACTGGCGCGTTTAATCTTGCTCGCAAACGACAGCTGTGGATCACGCTGTTCGCCTTGCCCGCGCTGGTTTTCCGGCTGGCCATTCCTGCGGGCTTCATGCTGGGCGTCGCCGCCGATGATTCCCTGTCCATGGAGTTCTGCCATGGCGTCGGGCCCGCACTGGCACAGCCTGATGACAACGATTCGTCGCTGCCTACCGAGAGCAGTGAGCGCCACGCTTCGTGTGCCTTCGCCGCTTCAGCACTCTATGCGCCACTGCCGCATGTCGCCGCGCTGATCCTGGCAGGCGCTGACACACGCCATACCCAAATCCATCCTCCCCTGTCCGCAGATCTTGACCCGATCTTCCGCGCGCATCAGCCGCGCGGCCCGCCCCTGCCGGGCTGACGATTGCGTATCACCGTCAGTTTGTCCCGCAGCCCCCCGGTGGCGCTGCGGGTCGCCGCCGCGCCGTAGCTGGCCTGGCCGACAGGAGTTGAGCATGTACCTGAATGAGAAGGCGCGCCTGACGCGCCAAGTCCACGTCACCGTGGCGTTTGCCTTGCTGCTGGCGCCCGCCGCTGGCCTGACCAAGGAAGCCCGGCGTCCGGAACCCCTGCGGGAGGTGGTCGTCACCGCCGCCCGCATGACTGGTCCGCTGGTCGTCTCCACCGACCCACGTGCGCCACGCCAACCCTTGCCGGCACACGATGGCGCGGATTACCTCAAGACCGTGCCGGGCTTCGCGGTGATCCGCAAGGGCGGCACTGATGGAGACCCGGTATTCCGCGGCATGGCCGCTTCCCGCATCAATATCCTGCTCGATGGCGAGCAGGCCCTGGGCGGTTGCGGAATGCGGATGGATCCGCCCACGGCCTACATCTTCCCCGAGGCCTTTGACCGCGTGGTCGTCATCAAGGGGCCGCAGACAGTCCTGCACGGCCCGGGCAACTCCGCCGCCACCGTTATGTTCGAGCGTGATCGCCGACGCCTCGACGGCCCAGCGACCAGCGCGACCGGCAGCCTGCTCGCGGGCAGCTTCGACCGGGCCGACCTGATCGGCGCCCTGCGACTCGGCAACGAGCGGCTGCAGGGCGAACTGCAAGGCAGCCATGCCCAGGCTGGTGATTACCGTGATGGCGCCGGCCGCCGGGTCAATTCGCAGTACCAGCGCTGGAGCGGCAATGCCGCACTGGCCTGGACACCCGATGACGTGACCCGGCTCGAGTTGACGGCAGTGTTGTCCGACGGCGAGGCAGCTTACGCCGATCGCAGGATGGACGGGGTGAAGTTCGCCCGCGACAGCCTCGGCCTGCGCTTCGAGCGCGAGCTTGCCGGTGAATTCATCAGGCGTGTCGAGGCCCAGGCCTATGCCAGCTACGTTGATCACGTCATGGACAATTATTCGCTGCGCGAATTTGTGCCGACGACAATGATGCCCGGCCGCGCGGTCAGCAACCCGGATCGTGAGACCCTGGGCGGACGCTTCAGCATGGACCTGGACCTGCAGCGCGCCACTGCGACGGTCGGCCTTGATGCGCAGGAGAATGTGCACACGCTGCGCATGACCTCCAACCAGGACCTGCTGCCTTATCAAGGCCGGCCGCGCGTGGAAGATGCGAACTTCGCCAATACGGGTGTATTCGCCGAAGCCCAACTGCCTGTGGGTGAGCACAGCCGGGTGGTCACCGGCCTGCGCGCGGATCAATGGAAGGCGCAGGACCTCCGCCAGACCCTGCAGCTGGGCATGTCGTCAGTGCCAAACCCGACGGCCAATGCCCAACGTCGTGAAACCCTGCTGTCGGGTTTTGCGCGCCATGAATACGACACGCCAAGCCAGCCCATCACCTTGTACGCTGGCCTGGGCCACGTCGAGCGCTTTCCTGACTACTGGGAACTGGTGTCGGCGGGCAAGGAGAGCCTGGCCAGCACCAGTGCATTCAATACCGAGGCGGAGAAGACCACCCAGATTGACGTCGGCCTGCTGTATTCGGGCGCGCGGTTCTCGCTGGCGCTGTCCGGCTTCATCTCGAATGTCGATGACTACATCCTGATCCAGTCCGGGGTCGTGAAGGGCATGCGCACGGTCACGGTCACGCGCAACATTGATGCGACAACCTGGGGCGCCGAGGCCGATGCCAGTGTGCAGTTGGGCGAAGCCTGGACGGCCATCGCAACGCTTGCCCATGTGCGCGGCGAGAACCAGACTGATGGCGGACCCCTCGGTCAGATGGCACCCTTCGAGGCACGACTCGGCCTCAACTATGAGCAGGGTGCGTGGTCGTTCGGTTCCTTGTTGCGTGCCGTCGCTGCCCAGGATCGCTTTGCCACTGGCCAGGGCAACATCGTCGGGCAGGACCTCGGGCGTTCGCCAGGCTTTGCCATCTTCTCGCTAAATGGCGCATGGCGCCCAAGGCCCGACTGGCAGGTCTCAGTGGGCATCGACAACGTGTTCGACCGCGAATATGCCGAACACCTCAGTCGCGGCGGCGTAGCCATAACGGGCTTTGAGCGCACCACCCGGGTCAACGAACCCGGTCGGACGCTTTGGCTCAAGGCGGGTATCGCACTGCGTTGAGCAGTGCGAGCCTATGGCTTGGTGTCGTTTCGCGCCTTGAGGTGCATACCCTTTAGCGCAACGCGGGTATCGATCTCCAGCGTGTACTCCATGTCGTTGATGACGTAGGTCACGACAATACGCTGGGGTGAGGGGGCGATCGGCGTGAACTGGGTGATGCGCAGCTGTTCGCTGGCGGCCAATTCCAGCGGCAGCGGCGTATGCCGCTTGACAATTTCCTGGGCCACGCGCTTCTGGCGCACCGATCGCACCACGCCACCCACCACCAGGGCAGGTGCCGCCAGCAGCGCACCGACCGCTACGCCAGCGGCGGCCGAGCTCGCACCGTAGACCGCCGCCATGCCCACGCCATAGCCGGTGACCAGCGCACCGGCACCAGCGGCCATCAAGGTCGGCCCGCCGATGCCTGCTTTCACGCGCAGGCCCTGGCCCTTGTAGCGCTTCACCGTGGCCTTCGATCCGGAAACCAGCCGCTTGCGGTTGGCCACGCCCAGCACACGGGTATCCAGTGAATCATGGACGGCGATGGTGGCGATTCGCAGTGGCGCGCCGCTCAGGTTCCTCGCGCTCAGCACGTACTCGTCCCAATCAGCATTCTTGGCCCAGGTGCCAGGCCCGTCGCGCACCACCACCCACTCCAGCATCACTTCCAGCTTTTCATCGGCGGCCACTGCCAGTGGCTTCTCCAGGCTAACGACCTTGGGGTTCTTCAGCATCTTGGTGCCGCCGCAACCGGAGAGGCTGACGGACAGCAACAGGAAGGCAGCAACCCAGGCTGGATTGAGTTTGTGAGTCATGCGTACCCCTTTGGCAGCGGATCTTGTTAGTTGAGTATCCGGGCAGGGTACATGTTTAGGGGCGGAATGCCGAGTCCTCAGCAGATCGCCTAACGATACACCCGCGCCCAGATGGCCTCGGTCGCCGGCGCATCTGTCTGCTGGTACCACACCACCACCGCCTCGCCACTGGCATTCACGGCAACGGCGGGCTCAAAATTTGTACCGATCAACGGCCAGTAGGCTGCTGTATCAGTCATCAGTTTGAGCGGCACGGCCCAACTGCCCGCTGCCCCATCAAAATGGGCTCCCCAGACTTCAGTACGGCTTGCGTTGGCGACGCTGGGCTGTGACCAGACCGCGACCGCATTGCCCAATGCATCTACCCCGACCCTGGGCAAGACGCCCCGGATATCCGCAATCGGCTGCACGGCCACTGACCCGCCCCAGCTGGCTGTGGCTGCCGTGTAGCGATTGGACTGCACGCCTGATATTGGCTCATACCAGACCACCAGCACATTGCCATTGCTGTCCACCCCTAATTGCGGACGGTAGGCATCGCGCGTGGGATTGCCGTTTAGCGTCACGGCAGCGCCCCAGGTACCGGTGGCGGCATCCAGGCGTGCCGCCCGCACCGCATAAAGGCCACTGACCTGGCGCTGCGACCAGACGGCCATGGTATTGCCATTGGCATCGGCGGCGACACGCATGCCCGTGTCCATCGGCGTGGTATCGGCGGAAACGAGCGTGGGTGCGGACCAGCCCCCGCCCACATTGCGGCTGGCCAACAATGCGCGAGTGAATGCACCGGTCTGCTGCACCCAGGTCGCCACCGCGTGACCATTGGCAGCCACCGCAACCTCCGCATTGAAGGTCGGGCCGGCGCCATCGATTATCGCTGGCGTGCCCCAGAGCCCTGCGGCCGATGACTGGTTGGCCCAGGAGCGCGGGCTCACGCCGTCAGACTGACTGTACACGGCCGTAGCGGCGCCGTTGGGCGCCAGCGCCAGCTGCGGACTATCCGCATTGGTCATATCGGTGGCGTCATCGACCGCCGCCGGCGTACCCCAGCCACCGCTGTAGCGGTTGCTGATCAGGTTGACGATTCCGCCGCCGTTGCTGATGGATTGCGGGAATGCCGCCACGGCCTCGCCGTTCGGCGTCATGGCGATCTGCGGGCGCACGGCATTGCCGACCAAGAAATCAATGGTGGTACGCCCGGCCCAGGTGCCGCCGGCCGGGTAGCGCATGCCCCAGACTGCGTTCCGTAGTATCGCTGCGTCTTCTTCCTGCCAGACCGCTATGGCATTGCCCGACGAGTCCATGGCCACCTGCGGGTAGCCGGCATCAGCGCCCAGCACACCCGAACTGAGCTGCACCGCGGCACCCCAGGCCTTGCCCGCGGGGGCTGTCACGGTCAGGGTGGCAGCAGCACTGGCCAGCGTACCGGCAGGATTGATGACATCGACAGTGAAGCTCGCGCCGTTGTCGCCAACGACGGTGCTGGCAAGGGTGTAGCTCGCGCCGGTAGCGCCTGCGATGACCACGCCGCCGCGGCGCCATTGGTAAGTCACCGTCGGCGTGCCGCCAGCAACCACGACGCTGAAGGTGGCTGGTGAGCCACTGACTACGCCGACATTCGCTGGCTGGGTGGTAATTGTTGGCGCAACTGCAGTGACCGTCAGCAAGGCGTTGGCGCTGGTGACATTGCCGGCTGCATTGCTCACGCGCACTGAAATCTGGCTGGCGTTGAATGAAAACGGCGACACCAGGGCCAGCGCAGCCGTGGTTGCACCCGTCACGCCGCCACCATTAACCAGGTCGGTACCATTGCGGCGCCACTGGTAGGACAGCGGCACGTCACCTGCGGCAGTGACAGAAAAATTCGCTGTAGCGCCATCGGCCACGGTGGCCGCTGCCGGCTGGGTGGTGATGGAGGGCGCCACGGGCGCGGGCGGGGGTGGCGGGGGCGGCGGCGCACCCGGACTGCCGCTACAGGCAACAAGCGTGGCCAGAGCCAGCAGACATACGCTGGCCGTCCGAATTTGACGCGGAAAAGTCATGTCAGCCCCCGGGATCGATCGTCCATTGATCTTGGAATTCTGGCCGAAGTATTCCAGAACCCGGGCGGTCCCGGAAGCACGAGCAATGTTTCCATCCGGATCAAGTGCTTGCGATACGCCAGGACGAAGAATCCTTGCGGCAAACTCGCCAAGGGCGCCGCCGCCACCCCCTTCCCCGCCTTCCGGAACAGGCATACGATCAGGGCGTTCGTGTTTTCAGGCTGAAGGGACGCATGGCCTGTTTTGGTTCGTCGCCATGCCCCGCCAACCGACACGGTCAACCAGACCAAATAACAAGGGGTTCATGTATGGATACTCGCACGCCTTTTTCACCCAGCCTGGCCATGGCAGTGGCCGCGGCGCTAGGCACACTTGTGCCACTGAGCGTGGCCCAGGCGCAGGGCGCAACACTCGATGAAGTCGTCATCACCGGATCGCGCATCGCGCGTAGCTCGGATCTTGACAGTCCGTCACCGGTGGTGACTGTCGATCGCGAGGACATCGCCAACTCCGGCTACCTCAATTTGCAGCAATTGATGGAAAAGATTCCCGCTTCGGGCAATGGCACCTTCTCCACCCGCGGCAACAACCAGGATTCCACCGCCAACGGTGCCTCGGCCGTCAGCCTGCGCGGCTTGGGCGCCGATGCCACGCTGGTGCTGGTCAACGGCCGACGGGTGTCGATCAGCCCGTTCGGCGAGAGCATTACCACCAACTTTGTCGACATCAATGCGATTCCGGTATCGGCCATCGAACGCGTTGAAGTGCTGAAGGACGGTGCCTCCGCCGTGTACGGCTCTGATGCTGTCGCTGGCGTCATCAACATCGTACTGCGCAAGAACTTCGAGGGACTCGAGTTCAACGCAGGCTATGGCAACACCTCGAACTCCGACAATGCTGAGACCACCTTCTCCGCCATCTGGGGCACCGGTGGCGATGACGGCAACGTCACGGTGATCTTCGACTACTTCAAGAATGACACCCTCTATAACAAGGACCGTGGCCACCTCGGCTCGGCCGATCAGTCCGCGCTCGGCGGCGAGGATTTCCGTTCCTCGCGCGGCTATCCAGGTAGCTTTGTGGTGGATGGCGTCGCCACGCGCGATCCGAGTTGCCCGCCTGAGCGTTCTGGCGGTGCCAACTGCTTCTTTGACTACGGCCCCTTTAACCTCCTGGCGCCGGCAGCGGAACGTAGCGGCCTGATCCTGCTTGGTCGCAAGAACCTCGGTGGCGATACAGAACTGTTCACCGAAATTGCGGCACAACACAACAACTCGGTTGCCCAGGGCGCACCGACGCCGCTCGATGGTGACGCCGGGCTCACCGTGCCCGTCACCCATCCCAACAACCCGTTTGTGGGTGCCAGCACGATTGCCATCAGGCGCTATCGCACGGTGGATGCGGGCCCGCGCCAGTGGGATATCGAGACCGATAACCTGCGCGCCCTGGTTGGCTTACGCGGCACGATGAGTGACTGGGACTGGGAAGTCGCGGTGCAGCGCGGGCGCAGTGAGTCCGAGCAGTCGGGCGATCGCTCCATGGGCTGGGTACGCACCGATTTCCTGCAGACCGAAATCAATGCCGGGCGCTACAATCCGTTTGCGGCGACGGTGAATCCACAGTCGGTAATCGATGCCATCACCACCAGCCTGGTGCGACGCGGCAAGTCCAACCTGACCTCGATTGACGCCACCATCACCGGCTCATTGTTCGACATGCCGGCGGGTACGGTGCGCATGGCGGCGGGCGTGGAATATCGTGACGAGAGCGTCTCCGACGTTCCAGACGACCAGTTCCAGCGTGGGCTGATCTTCGGCACCGAATCCGTGTCGGCCGCCGCCTCGCGTGACAGCAAGTCGCTGTTTGTAGAGTTTGCAGTGCCGTTGGTGGAGAATCTTGAGCTGGAAATCGCCGGCCGCTACGACGATTACAGCGACTTTGGCAATACCACCAATCCCAAGGTGGCCCTGCGCTGGGCAGTAACCGATGAGTTCGCCATTCGTGCCTCATGGGGCCAGGGCTTCCGCGCGCCGTCACTGGCACAGATCGGTCTGGGCCCATCACAGGAATCCCAGTTCTTCAAGGACCTCTACCTCTGCACCGAGCAGGGCATCAGCGCGGCGCTGTGCCCGCTGCTGGACTACACGATTATCTTCTCGGGTAACCCGAACCTGCAGGCGGAAGAGTCGGAGACCTACAACCTTGGCCTGGCCTGGCAGCCGTCCGACAACTTCAACATGACAGTGGATTTGTGGGACATCCAGCAGGACAACAAGATTGATGAGGTGCCATTTGGCTTCCTGTATACCCAGTTCTGCAATGTGCAAGGCAGCCCGGTCTGCACGCGCAATGCGCCGCTGCCTGGAAGGACGCTGGGCGAACTGTCATCGATCAACGCCAGCTTCATCAATATTGGCGGGCAATCGGCCAAGGGTGTGGACGTCGGTGCCAACTTCAACACCGAACTTGGTGCGGGTGTCCTGAGCCTCGGGATGAGCTGGTCCTACCTGATGGACTTTGATCGGGTGGAGTTGAACTCGGCAGGTACCGGCTTGGTGAGCCGGCCACTCGCAGGGGAGTACGAGTACCCGGAGCACCGTGCCACCTTGAGCGGCGACTGGTCGGTGGGTGACTGGGGTGTCCACACCTCGATCAACTACATCGGCTCGTTTGAGGACACGCCGGACATCGACTTTGACGGGACGCTGGACTACGACAGCAATACCTCCCGCAGTGTCAGCTCCTTCACCACGGTCAACTTGCAGCTGCGTTACACCGGCCTCAAGAACATGACCCTGATGCTGGGTGCCGACAACCTGTTCGACGAGGATCCGCCGTTTGCCGTCGGCGATGGTGATGGTGACCTGTACGGCTACGTTTCCAGCCAGCACAGCCCGCGCGGCATGTTCTGGTATGGACGTGCGAGCTATCGCTTCTGACCTGGGTTCGTTCGATGAGTTCAAGGGGCGCCTCCGGGCGCCCCTTGTTCTTGCAGCCCCCCTGCGACATGATCGCCCGCAGCATCAGGGTCCTGGGGCATAACAATGAATAACGACAAGCCGCGGCTGAGCTTCTGGCAGATCTGGAACATGAGCTTCGGCTTCCTGGGCATCCAGTTTGGCTTTGCCCTGCAGAACGCCAACGTCAGCCGCATCTTCCAGACCCTCGGCGCCTCCATCGATGACCTGCCCATCCTGTGGGTCGCCGCCCCGGTCACCGGGCTGCTGGTGCAACCGGTAATTGGCTACATGAGCGATCACACCTGGGGTCGCCTGGGCCGACGCCGGCCATTTTTCCTGATCGGCGCCCTGCTCGCCTCGGCGGCACTGTTCATCATGCCCAACTCGCCGACGCTGTGGATTGCGGCCGGCATGCTGTGGATCATGGATGCCAGCATCAATGTGTCGATGGAGCCATTCCGGGCCTTCGTCGGCGACATGTTGCCGGAGAAGCAGCGCACCGCTGGCTTCGCCATGCAGAGTTTCTTCATCGGCATCGGTGCCGTGGTGGCCTCTGCGCTGCCGTGGATGATGAGCAACTGGTTCGGCGTGGCGAATACCGCGGATCCGGGCCAGGTGCCCGAGGCGGTGCGCTGGTCGTTCTACCTCGGCGGCGGCGCCTTCCTGCTGGCCGTGCTCTGGACCGTTCTGACCACGCGCGAATATTCACCCGCAGAGTTGCAAGCCTTCGAGACTGCGCGCGCCGGCGCCGCGGCCCCGAATCGGCCCGCCCTCTGGCCAGCTGCGCGCTTCCAAAAGGGCGCCTTGTCGTCGCTGCTGGCGGGCGGCGGGCTGCTGGCCTGGATCGTGGTAAGCGGCCTCGACAAACAACTCTATGTGCTGGCCGGCGGTGCCATCGCCTTCGGCATCATCCAGTTCGCTGCGGCGCGGTTGCAGCAGCGCGGCCGCACCAGCGGTGCTTTCTACAGCATCGTTGATGACCTGTTCCACATGCCCAAGGTGATGCGCCAGCTGGCCGTGGTGCAGTTCTTTTCCTGGTTCGCACTGTTTTCAATGTGGATCTACGGTACGCCGGCGGTCACCAGCTACCACTTCGGCGCCGTCGATGCCGTCTCGCAGGCCTATAACGATGGCGCCGACTGGGTGGGCGTGCTGTTTGCCGCCTATAACGGCTTTGCCGCGCTGGCCGCCATCCTGATCCCGGTGCTGGCATACCGCCTGGGATGCCGGGCCTGCCACGCCGTCAACCTGGGCTTTGGCGGCCTGGGCCTCATCGGCTTCATGTTTATCCAGGATCCGGCCTGGTTGCTGCTGCCCATGGTCGGCGTCGGCATGGCCTGGGCCTCTATCCTGTCCATGCCCTATGCCCTGCTTTCCGGCTCCCTGCCTGCGGCCAAGATGGGCGTATACATGGGCATCTTCAATTTCTTCATCGTCATCCCGCAGATCATCGCCGCGAGCCTGCTGGCGCTGCTGTTGCGCGTGCTGTTTGGCGGCGAGAGCATCTATGGCCTGGTGATCGGCGGCGCGTTCATGCTGCTGGCCGCCATCAGCGTACTACTGGTGGATCGCGAGGCCGAGCCGCAGTAGCGGCCAGCCTCAGGCGAAGTACCACCACAGCCAGGCCACGATCACCAGCAGTACGCCGGAGACGATGAGGTCGGCACCGAGCTTGCCCTCGCTGCGCGCCCCACCCCGGGTCTGGTAGGTGAGCCCGGCCAGTTGCGCCTCATCCGGCGCGGGCGTGGCCAGGCTGACCACCACCAGCACCACCGAGCACACCACAAACAGCAGCGCGGCGAAGTGCAGGAAGTTGATGCCGGCATAGGCCGACAGCAGGCCATCGAGCTCCGCCTTGTTGAGTTCCAGCAGCAAGCGCGTGGATCCCAGCACGAATCCGGTGATCAGCGAACTCATGGCCCCGGCGCTGTTGACCCGGCGCCAGAAGACCCCAATAAGGAACACTGCGGCGATCGGTGGTGCCACATAGGCCTGCACGCTCTGCAGGTACTGGTACAGGCCGCCCGAGATCAACTTCATCATCGGAATCCATAACAGGCCCAGCGCCACCAGCCCGAGCGTCGACAACTGGCCGACGCGCACCAGGGTCCTTTCCGAGGCCTGTGGCCGCAGTTTCTTGTAGAGGTCGAAAGTGATCAGCGTCGAGCAGGAATTGAACACCGAAGACAGCGAACTCATCAGCGCCGCCAGCAGGCCGGCCACCACCAGGCCGCGCAGGCCGGTGGGCAGCAGCGTGCCGATCAGCGCCGGCAGGGCATGGTCCGGGCTGGCCATCTGCAGCTTGCCCTGCTGGACCAGCGCATAGGCGATGACGCCGGGAATCACGAACAGGAACAGCGGCAGCATCTTGAGGTAGGCAGCAAACAAGGTGCCGCGACGCGCCTGGGTGATGTCGCGACCTGACAGCACGCGTTGCACGATGAACTGGTCGGTACACCAATACCAGACGCCGAGTATCGGCGCGCCCAGCAGGATGCCGGTCCAGGGAAAATCTGGATCCGTGGCGGGCCGCCACAGCGACATGAAGCCTGGCTCCACGCTCGCGACCATCACGTCCCAGCCACCGACGGCATCCAGGCCGATGAAGGTAATGGCGACGGCGCCACCGAGGAACACGAACATCTGCACCAGGTCGGTGTAGAGCACGGCGCGCAGGCCACCGAAAACCGTATAGGCCCCGGTGGCCAGCACCACGATCAGTGCCCCGGTCCAGAAATCCAGCCCCATCAGCGCCTCGAAGACGATGGCGCCGGCGGCAATGGTCACCGAAATCTTGGTCAGCACATAGCCGGCAATGGAAACGACCGCCAGGTACCAGCGTGCCGCGGGTGAGTAACGTCGCTCCAGGAACTCCGGCATGGTGTACACGGCGCTGTGCATATAGAACGGCACGAATACCCAGCCCAGCAGCAACAGCATGAAGGCCGCGAGGATCTCGAATTGCGCCACTGCGATGCCGCCGGCCGCTGCCGAACCAGCCAGACCCACCAGGTGCTCAGAGCCGATGTTGGATGCGAAGAGTGAAGCACCGATGACGAACCAGCCGACATTGCGCCCGCCGAGGAAATAGGCCTGCGACGAATCGCGGCTGTGGGCGCGCCGGGTCACCACGATGGCCACGGTAAACACCAGCACGAAGTAGCCGGCCACAATGATCCAGTCCAGCGCTTGCAGGTGATTCATGGCTTGTCCGTTTTTGTTGAGTCATCCGAATCCAGCAGCCAGGCGGCGGCGCCCAGCAGCGTCCAGCGTTCTGAATCGATGCGATACACCGGGATGCGTTGCATCAGCGAGGACATCGAACCCTTCATGGTGAAGCGCTGCACCAGCGCCTCGTGATCCAGCACCGGGTCGAGCAACTCCAGCAATCCGCCGCCAAGGAACACACCACTCTCTGCCAGGGACCACAGCGCGGCGTCGCCCGAAAAGGCACCCAGCCAGCCGGAGAAGATGCGCATGGTCTCGCGACAGCGCTGGTCGCCTTGCTGGGCACCGCGCACCAGGTCGCGTGCGTTGTTGATGGATTGGGCCGCGCCACCCTGGATCTGGCCCAACAGCGCGTGCAGGCGCAAGAGCCCGGCACCGGATAAAGCCGTTTCCCAGGCCAGATGCCCGTCGGTGGTGGCCAGTCGCTGGTGCAACTCGCGCTCGAAGTCTCCCAAGGGCGCCAAGCCAACGTGACCGGCCTCAGCCGGCACCAGGCGCCAGCCATCATCCTGCGGCATCAGGGCGGCACTGCCGAGGCCAGTGCCCACCGCCACGGCCACGCGCGGTGCCGCTGCCAGCGGCTGGCCAGGCTTGACCGTTCGCAGCTGGCCCACAGCTGCCAGGCGCGTGCCATAGGCCAGCGCCGCGACATCATTGAGCATTTCCAGCCGGCGGAATCCAAAACGCTGGCGCAGGTCCTCCACCGAGGCCCGCCACGGACGGTTGGTGAGGCTGACCGCGTCGCCTTGCGCGATGCCGGCAATGGCAATGCTGGCGTAGTCGGGTCGCGCTGCCTCCAGTCCGGAAAGGTAGGCCTCGATGACCGCGCCCAGCCCGGTGAAGTCATCACAACGCAGGATGCGATGTGACTCCAGGCTGGCGCCCGCCAGCGAACGGCGGCCAGCCTTGACCAGCGCAAACCTCGCCTTGGTACCCCCGATATCTGCGACCAGGCAGCTTGTCATTCTTGTATTTACCCCTGTCCTGCCCGGTGAGGTCATGCCGACCCCTGGGCAGCGCGGATCTATAACGTGCCGCCGGGCGGGCTGTCAATGTGATGGCGCTGCCAATGAGGACATGGCAGTCACATCGCTCAGCAAGACGGGGGATTTCTAGCGCAGTCCACGCCTGCGCCCGGCGCGACCCCGCCTGCCAGACATCCCCTCCGGCGTTCGTGGCTCCGGCAGTGGCGGCAGCTGCGGTAACGCGGTCTGCTGGCGCAGCCCCGCGGTGACCAGGCTCTGCAACTCACGGTCAACCGCCGGATCGGTCTCCAGCGGCGCGTACGCGGCCAGCCGACGCTCCACTTGCTCGCAAGCGCGCTGGTAGAGTTCCTGCGCCCCTTGCTTGACCCAGTTTTCCCGGTTTTCACGGTCTATGACCGGGTCGGTCAGGTACAGCTCCTGTGGCCAGTATTTCAGCGTATGCAGTGACGTTATCAGGTGGTCGTTCTTGCGCAGGTCGCCGACCAGCTGCGTGGCCGGCAGGTCCTCCAGCACCCGGGCACCGCGCACGAAATGCAGGCACTGGCCACAAATTTCATTATCAAAAACCAGCTTGGGCAGGCTGAAGGTCAGCACATAGTCCAGCATGCCCGGCCCTGACACCGAGTTGACACCCGCCAGCGCCGCCAGCATGGCACTGCCCATGGTCTCCGCACCGGCCTGGGCGTCGAGGAACTTGCTGTCACTCAAGGCCATGTAAGCCTGTGTGGGCAAGCCGAGCGTGCGGGCAATCTCGACGTAACCCACGTTGAGGTACTGCGCCTCGATGGCGGCCATCGGCGAGCTCGCTGCCTTCATGTGAAAAGTGGCCGGCGCCCCACCAAAGAGCACCGGCGCGCCGGGCTTGAGGACCTGCGCCATCGTGATGCCCGCCAGTGTGTCAACGCAGTGAAAGACCAGTGCGCCCACCAGTGTCACTGGCGCAATGAGCCCCATCAGGGTCACTGGCACGATCTCCACCGGGATGCCGGCCTCGACGCAATCCATCAGGTTCTGGCAGGAGTCCTCACCGTAACGGAAGTTCCCGGTGGCAGTGACGGTGAAGATCGACATGGGCTTGCTGATCAAGTCAGCGCGGTCGCGCCGAAACAGCTGCATCATCTGCGCCATGCGCGGCACGCCATGTTCGCCAAAGGCACCGGACACCACCGGCTTTCTGGAACTGACCATGGCCAGGTACAGGCGCCAGGCATCAGAGACCTGCGATTCGATATCGTCATTGGTGGAGAACGCCGTTGCCAGGTAGGCAATATGCTCCAGCCCGTCACACAACCTTGCGTACTCGACAAAATCGGCGGTGTTGGCCAGGCGGGTTTCGCCGCTGCGATGATCCATGATCTTGAGCCCGCTCGAACCGGGCGTGAAGTTCACATGATCACCACCAATCTCGGCATGCGGTTTGCCGTCGCGGTCATAAAGCGTGAATGTCTTAGGCGCGCTGGCGATGGCGCGATCCACCACCTCGGGTGAGAAAAGGACGCGGCTGCCGTCAGGGCTCGCTTGCAGCCCATGCTCCAGCAAGCGCTGGCGCAGTGGCGCGCCGCGAATCTCCATGCCTTCGGTGGCCAGAATCCGCCTGGCCTCCTCCAGGATGGAGCCAATCAACTCCGGGCCCAGAACACTGATTCTCGGTCGCATGCGACTACTCCTGGTCATTCGTCAATTGATGCTGCCCGGCGAGCCGGCGGCCAGGCCTGGCAACGATGGATCCCCCAGCGAGGCCAGTTGTTGCAGGCGCCAGGTTTCCGAGGGCCTGACCTGATTAAAACAGAACAAGTGGAATCCGCTGATGCCAAGTTGCGGCTCGAGCAACTGTGGCGCCAGTGCCCGGGAGAGATAGTCAGGCTGATAGTTCTGCGCAGCCATCAGGCGCCCGATCAGGCGCCCGCGATTGCGCAGCATTCGTAATGACGGGCCCACGCCGATGCGCAAGGAGGCCGCCAGCAGGGCGCCACGATCAAACACCCCGGGCAGCCCGATCCACGCCGGCAGCGTGATGCCGTGGGCACGGATCTCCCTCAACCAGGCCACAATGGCATTTGCATCGAAGCACATCTGGGTGACCAGATAGGTGGCTACGGATTGCTTGGCAGCCAGGTCCTCAAGCAGCACGCTGGCACTGACCGCGGGATGACCCTCAGGGTGAGCCGCCACGCCAATATGTCGCAGGCCATGGTCCAGTTCGGCGATGGCAGTCAGCAACTGCAGGGCCGTAGCGTAGCGCCCCAGCGGCCTTGGGGCGTCCCCACCAGGGACAAACAGGCTGTCAATGCCGAGCCCGGAAATCCGACTGATGATCCCGGCGAGGTGCTGCGGATCGCGCACCATTCTTGCTGCAACATGCGGCACCACCCTGAAGCCACGCTTCACCAGTCGCTCAGACAGGTCCAGCGTTTCTTCGACCCCCTTGCTCGGCGAGCAGGTCACCGCCAGGTAGGAACCGGGCGCCAGGATATCCAGGCGCTGCTCGATGCTCGGGCTGGGGAAGATCTCGAGGTAAGTCTCCTGCATGGCTCGCGACAGCGCCTGGCGCTGTAGCGGGTCAAGCAGTTCGTTCCCGGTTCCTTTCATGGTGTCCTGCGCCTGCGCCGACGCTGACCTGCCGACGGCCCGGCGGCAGGGTGAGTGGGCAGGTCGATGACCCTGGCCAGCTCGGAGAAACTGTCTGACTGGTGCGGAATGGCCATTGCCGCAACGAAGTGCCGCTGGAAATCAGGTTCGGTGGCTGTCTCGATTCGCTCCACCTGCCGTACGCGCTGTTCAATGAGTTCACGCGACCTGCCATCGAGCAGGGCAATGCGTGCGCCAGTACCCGCGGCATTTCCGGCAGATGACACTTGCTGCAGGCGGCAGTCGGGAATCATGCCGAGGGTCATCGCGTACTTGACGTCAATCTGCGAGCCGAATGCCCCGGCCAGGCGAATTCGATCAACCCGTGCTACACCCAGTCGGTCCATCAGCAGGCGGATGCCTGCGTACAGCGCCGCCTTGGCGAGCTGGATTTCGCGCACGTCCTTCTGGCTGATCGAAATCTGCGGCGGACCTGCGCACAACAGGTAGGACCAGGTCCTGCCCTCGGCCATCAGCCGCTTTGAACGCACTCCCGCAGCGGAGGAAAATTCACCGTCGGCCTGGATGATGCCGGCCAGGAACATCTCAGCCACGGCCTCGATGATTCCGGAGCCGCATATCCCGGTTATGCCGCCCGCGGGCACTTGGCCGGCAAAGCCAGGATCGTCCGACCATAGCTCGCAGCCAATGACCTTGAAGCGTGGCTCGAGTGTCTGCGGATCAATGCGCACTCGCTCGATGGCCCCCGCCGTTGCGCGCTGCCCGGCTCCGATCTGTGCACCCTCGAATGCCGGCCCCGTCGGACTGGAGGCCGCCACGATCCTGTGGCGGTTGCCAAGCAGGATTTCGGCGTTGGTACCAACATCAACCACCAGCGTCAGCTCGTCTTGCTCCCACAGCGCTTCTGCCAGCAATACTGCTGCCGCATCCGCACCGACATGGCCGGCAATGCACGGCAATACATAGATTTCGGCACCTTCGTTAATGCCGATTCCGACAGCACTGGCCGGGAGGCTGAGCGCCTGATCCCGGACCAGGCTGAATGGCGCGACACCGAGGGAGACCGGGCTCAGGCCGAGGAAAAGATGATGCATGACCGGGTTACCCACCACGGTCATTTCCACCAGGTCCGTGGCGTCCAACCCTAGGCAGGAGGCCGCTTCGGCCAGCAGCGCATTGACCCCATCGCGCACGGCGCGGGTCAGCTGATCCTGGCCACCCGGGTTCAGCATGACGTAGGAAACACGACTCATCAGGTCTTCACCGAAGCGCACCTGCGGATTCATGGCGGCCGCGCTGGCGACCACCTTTCCCGTGGCCAGGTCGCAGAGATGGACCGCGAGGCTGGTCGATCCCAGGTCCACGGCGGCACCTATCAGCTGGTCTTGCAGGCCCGGCCGGAGTGCGATCAGCTGCCGATCCTCACGCACCACCGCCGTAACCCGCCCTTCGGCTTCCAGCAGCAGGCGATGCAAGCGCTGCGCTGGCAGCGACACTTGCAAAGACGCCAGCGACCATTCCCGGGCCAGGGCAGCCAGCAGCGACTGCAGCGCCTGATCAGCGCTGGCCAGGTCGCACTGGGGTATCTCGACATAACAGGCGCGAATGACGGGATTGAGGGCAATGTCATGCGCCTCGGAGGGCTTGCGCACCAGCTGACGATGCATCTGGCTTCCCGGCGGTACATCAATGGCCACATCCGCCACGATGCCAGCCTGGCAGGCAAGCCTGAAGCCGCGGGCTGCATCGGCTTGTGCGCGCCAGCGCGCTTCGGCCTCGCCCTCGGCGGTGACAGCGTGCGCACCTGATCTGATGCCATGCTTGGCAAGCTCACCCTCGACGACCTGCACCTGGCAACGGCCGCAGAGGGCCCGGCCACCGCAAACAGAGTCGAGATCCACACCCAGGCTGCGCGCGGCCATCAGCACGCTCGTGCCATGTGCGAACCGGCCGCGTCGTCCCGAGGGCGAAAACACCACCAGGACCTCGGCGCGCCTGCCCTCGCTCATTGCTGGTTCATGCCATGACGTCAGGATCGCCAGGCGCCCGGCGACGCCGCCCACTGCGCCGGCCGCGGGCATCGCTGCCTTCCGGCAGCGGTTCACGGTAGCTGCGGATCCAGCGGCCGCACTCCGGATCATGACCCATGACCAGGTCCGCAGCGCGTACCGCCTGCATCAGCTCGGCATGCAGGGGGTTGGCAATTGCCGAGGTCATGCCGCTGGCCATGGCCATGCTGATAAAGGCCGCATTCAATCCATTGCGATTAGGCAGGCCAAAACTCAGGTTCGAGGCGCCACAGGTGGTGTTGACGCCCAGTTCATCGTGCAGGCGCCGCACCAGGCGCAAGGCCTGGCGACCCGCACTGTTGACGGCGCCCACCGGCATGACCAATGGATCAACCACGATATCGGTCGCGGGGATGCCATGGGCCTGCGCGCGTTCCACAATGCGGCGCGCCACCTCAAAACGCACATCAATGTCCTCGGAGATTCCCGAGTCATCGTGTGCAATGGCCACGACGGCGCAACCGTACTTGCGGACCAATGGCAGCACTCGTTCAAGGCGCTCTTCCTCGCCGGTCACCGAATTGAGCAGGGCCTTGCCCTCATACGCCGCAAGGCCGGCTTCCAGCGCCTCGACCACGGAGGAGTCAATGCACAACGGCACGTCGGTGATTGACTGCAGCAGCTGGATGCAGTCCGCCAGGATGCGCGGCTCGTCAGCCAGCGGGATCCCTGCGTTGACGTCCAGGACCTGGGCACCGGCCGCGACCTGCGCCAGGGCATCCGCCTTCACCTGGGTGTAGTCACCCGCCTTCATCTGCTCGGCCAGCAGCCTGCGGTTGGTCGGATTGATGCGCTCACCGATGACAACAAATGGCTGCTCAAAGCCGATGGTGACACGCCTGCTCCCCGAACTGATCACGGTATTGGTCACTGAAGCACTCCCCATCTGACCAGACGCGAGCCAATAGTCTCTTGCAGCGGTGTCATCCCGCAGTGGTGGCGGTGGTAGTCGAGTCCCAGCCAGGCGGCGTGGGCACGGGCCTGGCTTTCCAGCCCACTGTCATTGCCTTGTGACAGGTACACCAGCCGGCGGTAGTTGCCGAAATAGGTCTTCATCAACTCCGGGTGCCGGTCCAAGCCAAGGCCCTGGCGCACCACGCGGTCAAAATGCCGCACCAGGAAATCTGTCAGGTAGTAGGTTGCCGGCTCGGCCTCGGCCAGGGCAGTGAATGCAGCCGAACCCGCCAGTGCCTCGTAGCAATGCGCGCCTGGCAGTCGCTCAATACCGTAATCTTCCAGCAGCCGATCAATGGCCCCGCCTGTACCACAGTCCGCATAGGCCACGAAGATCCGGTCAAAGGTCGGGCGGCTGTCTTCAATGACCCTGCGCAGTGCTGGAACGATCTGCTCCGGCCGATTGTGCAGCCGGGGCGGCAGGCTCAGCAGTGTCAAGTATCCCCAGCCATTCAGGCGCCGCAAGTCGCTGAGTTCCTGGGCCAGTGCACCGCAGCCAATGATCAGGATGGAAGGCATCGTGGTTGTCCAGTTGGCCAGCCGATCCTCAACCACGTGCCGCACGGCGTGCGCTCAGCAGGCGCTTGGCTTCCTCTACGGCCGAGGCTGCGTCGCGACAATAGGCATCTGCACCGACGGCCCGGCCAAATTCCTCGTTGAGGGGTGCGCCACCGACCAGGACAATGAAATCCTCCCGCAGCCCCTGCTCGCGCATGGCATCCACAACCACCTTCATGTAGGGCATGGTCGTGGTCAGCAGCGCCGACAGGCCGAGAATGTCAGGCCGATGTTCGCGCAGCGCCTTGATGTAGGAATCCACCTGGATATTGATCCCCAGGTCGATGACCTCAAAGCCTGCGCCCTCCATCATCATGCCTACCAGGTTCTTGCCGATGTCATGGATGTCACCCTTGACAGTGCCGATCACCATCTTGCCGATGGGCTGCACACCGGTCGCCGCCAGGATCGGCTTCAGGACAGCCATCCCTGCCTTCATTGCATTGGCAGACAGCAGCACTTCCGGCACAAACAGGATGCCATCGCGAAAATCCGCGCCGACAATGTTCATGCCGCCGATGAGGGCCTGGTCGAGGACTTGTTTTGCCTCCCAGCCGCGCCCGATGAGTATCCGGGTTGCCTCGGCAATCTCGTCCGCCAGGCCGTCGTAGAGGTCATCGAACATCTGCTCAAGCAGTTCATCATCCGAGAGGTCCGCGAGGATGACCCCGGAATGTTCATCTTTCTGACTGGTCATGCAACTTCTCCGGCGGGAAAGCCTAGTGGCCCGTGGCCTGCTCTTTTCTTGTCGGCCCAGTTTATCTGCCTTGCGGGCATCCAACAGAATTAAGTTGCGCGCCAAAGACCCATCGTGACTGAAGCGCGCCATGGCAATTGATATTTGTCAATTGGGCGCACAGTCTGGCGTAGCGAAACTCGGTATCCACGGCGGGCACGGGCAAGGTCACCTTTTTTGGCGCTGCCAGCACCGCAGCCATGGTGCTAACCCTATACTGCTGCGATCCCGGACTCGCGTGGAGCGAACATGTCGACAAGAACCTTCGTAGTGAATGCTGCGGGCGTGCTGATGCTGGCAATGTCGTTCGCAGTGAGCGCACAGGCCCAGACCACGCTGCGCTATTCAATATTGTTCCAGGATCGCAACTCCGGCGAGCAGGTCACCACCACCCTGCCCGACGGCACAATCAAGGTTGAATTTTCCTACCGCGACAATGGTCGCGGTCCGACGCTGACTGAACGCCTGGTCTTGAATGACGATGGCACCCTCGCAGAGTTCAGGGTGAGCGGTCACTCGACCTATGGCGCCGCCATTGACGAAAGTTATTCGCTGCAAGGCGGCAAGGGGCGCTGGAAGTCGACCGCCGACCAGGGCGAAGTGGACCTCAGCGAACCGGCCATGTACGTGCCTGTGGACAGCAGCCTTGAGCCGCTGGCCATCGCAGTGCGTGCGGCGCTGCGCAGGCCCGAAGGGCTGCCTGGCCTGCCCGGTGGCCTGCTGCGTGCCCACAAGGTGACCGAGCGGCTGCTGCGAGATGAGCGCAGCGTGGCGCTCTACGCCCTGACCGGTGTCGGCCTCACGCCCAGCTACGTGTGGCTTGATGCGACCGGCAACATGGCGCTGTTCGCCGCAATCTATCCCGGCTCCCCCTACTTCATCGCTGCGGGCTGGGAAGATCAGGCCAGTGTGCTGGAGCAAGCCCAGGTCGAGGCGGAATCCGGCCTGCTGCGTGACCTCGCCGCGCACACCGCACATCGCTATGCCGACCCAGTGCTACTGCGCAACGTGCGTGTCTTCGACACTGCCTCGGCCTCGCTTACGACGCCGCGCGATGTCTACCTCAACAACGGCCGCATTGCTGCCATCTACCCGACCGGGTCGGTGGACCAGGGTGCGGCCACCATCATCGAGGGCGCGGGTCGGGCGTTGCTGCCCGCCCTGTTCGACATGCACTCGCACGAGAGTCCCTGGAATGCCGCGCTGCAGATCGCCGGCGGCATCACCACCGCGCGTGACCTCGGTAGCCAGAATCGCACGCTCGCCCAGCTCAATGCGCATATCGCCCGCGGCGAGTGGCTGGGCCCGCGCATCTCGGCGGCGGGATTCATCGAGGGCGAGAGCCCGTTCTCATCACGCGGCGGGATCGTAGTGGCGAGCGCGGCTGCCGCCCGGGACGCCATCGACTGGTATGCCCAGCGTGGCTACCGACAGGTCAAGATCTATAACTCGTTCCGCCCCGAATGGGTCGCCGAGACCACCCGCCATGCACATGCGCGCGGTATCCGCGTCAGCGGCCATGTCCCGGCGTTTGGTAATGCGCGGCAGGTGGTGCTGGATGGCTATGACGAGTTGCAACATGTCAACCAGCTGATGCTGAATTTCCTGGCGACGCCCGACACCGATACCCGGACCCTGGCGCGATTTGTGCTGCCAGGTGAGAAGGCCAAGGACCTCGACCTCGATTCCGCCCCGGTGCAGGACTTCATTGCACTGCTGAAGGAGCGCGGCACGGTCGTGGACCCCACCCTGGCAACCTTTGAGGCGATGTTCACCCAGGCACCGGGCGAGATGAACCCCTCATTTGCCATGATCGCCGCCCACCTGCCCGCAGGCGTGCAGCGCAGCTGGCGCAGCGCATTCATGGACGTCAGTGGCGACAAGCTGCCGGCCTATCGCGCCTCGTTTGCGAAGATGGTGGAATTCATCGGGCGCCTGCATCGCGCCGGGATTCCGCTGGTGGCGGGTACTGACGAGATCGCGGGCTTCACCCTGCACCGCGAACTGGAGCTGTATGTCCAGGCCGGCATTTCACCAGGCGAGGCCCTGCGCATTGCCACGCAGAACGGCGCCCGCTATACCGGACTCGAAGAACGAACTGGGCAGCATCGAGCGCCATAAGCGTGCCGACCTGATCCTGGTGGAGGGAGACCCCACCAGCAACATCTCTGACGTGCGAAGGATCAGCCTGGTGATCAAGGATGGCGTGGGTTACGCGCCTGCAGAAATCTATGAGGCCCTTGGGGTCAAGCGTTTCGTCGACCCGCCGCAGGTCGTGGTGACATCCGCCACCACGACCCCGGCTGCCAAGGACTGATCAGCGCGTCGTCTGGACCGAGCGCTCAAGGTCGAACACCACGACCGTACCGGCCGGCAGGTCAACCTCGGTGCCGGTCTTCTGCGCGGCGGCAGCACCCGCCGCAGCACCGAGCAGGCCACCGATGAGCTTGCCCTTGCCATCATCAACCTGATGGCCGAGCACGGCACCAGCCACTGCGCCACCAGCAATCTTGGCCGTGTCGCGACCCTTGTCGCTCTTGCCCTGCTGGGTCACCTGGCCCTGGATGTCGACGACGTCACCGCTGTCGACCGTCAGCTTGTGGAACGACAGGGCCAGGGTCGGGATGCCACCGATGACCTTGCTGCCTGACACCACGCGCGTCACCGAGCCCTGGATCAATGAGCCAGCGGGTGCGGCCTTGCGCCCGTCGACCATCAGGTCAGAGACCAGGCGCGCTTCCACCATGTCGCCGACCATGGCGGTCTTGGTGGTGACCTGGCGCACCAGCTCCGCAGAAATTTGCGTACCGGAGGCCAGCACGATGGGCTCTGGCGCCTTCTCGGCAGCCTTGGCCGGGGGCGGCGCGGCTGCCGCGACTGGCGCCGGAGCAGGCTTGGGCGCCGAGGCCTTCTTCACAGCGCGCTCGCGCGCGGCGATTTCGGCCTCACGCTTGGCTACTTCAGCCTCGCGCTCCTTCATCGCCATTTCTTCCTCGCGCTTGGCGAGCTCCTCCTCACGCGCGGCCAGCTCGGCGGTGCGCGGGTCCTCGGCAGCAGCTTCGGTCGCCGCGGTGTCGACCGCCGGATCAGCCGGCGGCGCGGCCTTCTCGCAGGCCGCCAGCAGCAAGCTAGCCGACAAAGCCGACAGCACAAGAATAAGTTTCTGGTTCACATGACCTCCCGTGTCACAAGTTGGGGGCACGGCGAACTCGCCAGCACCCCGGATCACCCTAACAGACCCGAGCGAACGAGGATGGTTCCAGTCCGACGGCTGTTCAGTTGCTGTTCAGCGACCGATCGGATGCCAGGTGGTCTTCACTTCCTGGGTATCGCAAATCTGGTACGGATCGCCGCTGCCGGGCTGGCCGCGCAGGATCACGCGCTTGATGTTGCCAGCCGCCTGCTGCTGGATCTGCGCAATGACCTTGGCATCATCGCGAGCAAAGACCAGCGCGTTGACGTCCATGTGCGTGGCCATGTGCTCTGCCAGTTCGCTGACCTTGCCGGTGAGGATGTTCACCACGCCAGCGGGCACGTCCGAGGAATGCAGCACCTCGGCAAAGCTCACCGCAGGCAAGGGCCGCGCCTCGCTGGCGAGCGCAATGCTGCAGTTGCCGCCGGCCATGGCTGGTGCCAGGTTGGCGACCAGCCCCAGCAAGGGCGGATCTTCCGGCGCGACGATGGCGACCACGCCCGTGGGCTCCAGCAGCGAGAAATTGAAGTGCGATGAGGCCACCGGGTTGACGCTGGAAAATACCTGCTGGTACTTGTCGGCCCAGCCGGCGTAATAGACCAGCAGGTCGATGGCAGCATCAAGCTTCGCGTGCGGCCACGGCCGCGCTGCTGCCGAGGCTATTGAGCTCATCAACAAACTGCGCGCGCCGGCCTTCCAGCATCTCGGCGACGCGATAAAGAATCTGCCCGCGCAGGAAGGCGCTGCTCGATGCCCAGCCCTTGCAGGCAGCGCGTGCCGCAACCGCGGCCTCGCGGAAATCCTTGCGTGAACCCAGGCAGGCGTTGGCGAGTGCCTTGCCGCCACGGCCGCGTACTTCGTAGTAACGCCCGGACTCGGTACGGGGGAACTTGCCGCCGATGTAGATCTTGTAGGTCTTCATCACGCCAAGGCGCTTGGTGCTTCGCTTCTTGTCAGGCATTGCCATGGTCCTCTGCGCCTCAGATCAGTTTCAGGTAGGGCGCCAGGCCGTGCAGGCCGCCCTCGCGGCCCATGCCGCTTTCCTTGTAGCCGCCAAATGGCGCGGTCGGGTCAAACTTGTTGAAGGTGTTGGCCCACACCACGCCGGCACGCATCTGGCTGCCGACGCGGAAGATCTTCGCGCCCTTGTCGGTCCAGATGCCGCCGGACAAGCCAAACGGCGTGTTGTTGGCCAGGTCGATGGCCTCGTCGACGGTGCGGAAGGTCTGCACGCCCAGCACCGGCCCGAAGATTTCTTCCTGCACGATGCGGTTGGACTGCGACACACCGGTGAACACCGACGGCCGGCACCAGTAGCCCTTGCTGGGCAGCGCGCCGGAGGACTGGTACAGCGTCGCCCCTTCCTGCTGGCCGATCTTCAGGTAGGACTCGATCTTCTCCAGCTGGGCCCTGGAATTGACCGCGCCGATGTCCGTGTTCTTGTCCAGCGGATCGCCGACGATCAGGGTCTCCATGCGATCCTTCAGCAGGCGCAGCACGTCATCAGCGATCGACTCCTGCACCAGCAGGCGTGAGCCCGCGCAGCAGACATGGCCCTGGTTGAAGAAGATGCCGTTGACGATGCCCTCGACCGCCTGGTCGATGGCCGCGTCCTCGAACACGATGTTGGCTGCCTTGCCACCGAGCTCCAGCGTGTAGCGCTTGCTGGTGCCGGCAAGTGAGCGCTGGATCAGCCGGCCAATTTCCGTCGAGCCGGTGAAGGCAATCTTGTCGACGCCCTTGTGGTTGACCAGCGCGGCACCGGTCTTGCCCGCGCCGGTGACGATGTTGACCACGCCCGGCGGCAGGTCGCAGTCGCGGATCAGCTCGGCCAGCTTGAGCGCCGTCAGCGGTGTGGTCTCGGCCGGCTTCAATACCACGGTGTTGCCACAGGCCAGCGCCGGTGCAATCTTCCACGCCGCCATCAGCAGCGGGAAATTCCACGGGATGATCTGCCCGGCGACACCCAGCGGGCTGCCCCGGCGGCCCGGGAAGGCATAGTCGAGCTTGTCGGCCCAGCCGGCGTAGTAGAAGAAATGCGCAGCTGCCAATGGCACGTCGATGTCGCGCGACTCACGGATTGACTTGCCGCCATCCATGGACTCGATGACTGCAAACTCGCGCGCCCGCTCCTGCAGCATGCGCGCGATGCGATAGATGTACTTGCCGCGTTCGGCGCCCGGCATCTTGGACCAGGTCCGCTCGTAGGCGCGCCGCGCCGCGGCGACTGCGCGATCAACATCAGCCGCACCCGCCTCGGCCACGCGGCAGATGGTCTTCTCGGTGGCCGGATTGATGGTGTCGAAATAGCGCCCGGACTTTGGCGCAACGAACTCGCCATCGATGAACAGGCCGTAGCGCTCGTCGACGCGCACGTGGGACGTGCTCTCGGGCGCTGGCGCGTACTGCCAGTCAGTGTCAAATTCCAGGCCGGTGCGACCGGCTTTCTTCTGTTTGCGCATGTCTCAGCCCCGCGAGAAATAGTCGACCGACTGGTAGGCGCCGGTACGTTCCTTGATCAATTGCATGAGCACGTCATTGGCCAGGCTGCTGGCACCAAAGCGAAACCACTTCGGCGTCATCCAGGCCTGGCCCAGCGTCTCGCGCAGCATCACCAGGTAATGGATGGCGAGCTTGGCGGTGGCGATGCCACCGGCCGGCTTCATGCCCACCTGGATGCCGGTGTCGTAATAGAAATCGCGGATCGCCTGCAGCATCACCAGGGTAACTTCCATGGTCGCCGCGGGCTGCACCTTGCCGGTTGAGGTCTTGATGAAGTCGGCACCGGCATACATGGCCAGCACGCTGGCGCGGCGCACGTTGTCCAGGGTGTTGAGTTCGCCGGTCTCCAGGATCACCTTCAGGTGAGCCGGGCCGCAGGCTTCCTTCACCGCGACGATCTCGTCGAAGACGCGCTGGTACTCGCCAGCCAGGAAGGCACCGCGCGAGATCACCATGTCGATTTCATCGGCACCGGCAGCCACCGCGCGGCGAGTCTCCTGCAGGCGCAGGCGCAACTCGGTCATGCCGCTGGGGAATCCGGTGGCCACCGAGGCCACGGCAATCGGCGTGCCCGCCAGCGCCTCACGTGCGACCTTGACCATGGTGGGGTAAACGCACACTGCCGCGACCTGTGGCAGGTCCGGCAGCGCCGCATGCGGCAGCCTGGCCTTCTGGCATAGCTGGCGTACCTTGCCCGGTGTGTCCTGACCCTCGAGCGTGGTCAGGTCCATCATCGAAAGCGCATGGCACAGGGCCTCGACCTTGGCGCCCTTCTTGATGCTGCGCGTCTTGAATCGCGCTACACGCTCGGCGACGCCGACTTCATCCACCCGCGGCACGCGACCGAGGTCAGGCATGACGGGTACGAATTTGCTGGCTGCACTCATCGGATCCGGGCGCTCCCCTGCCCCTGCCACGGCGTGGCCAAGGCGGGAGTTTACTTCAGGATGCCCGCCTTGGTCGCGTAGACTGGCGCCGACCGGAAAACTGGCGCGCAGCCGCCGGGGGAAGTACCACCATGGAATTCCACCCTTTCAAGTCCGTAGTGCACAGGCTCCTGCGAGGCACGGGCGTGCAGCTCGACGGTCCGCAGCCCTGGGACCTGCAGGTCAGGCATCCACGCTTCTATCGCCGCGCACTGCGGGGCTCGCTGGGCATTGGCGGGTCCTACATGGATGGCGACTGGAATTGCGCTGACCTCGCTGGCCTGTTCAGGCGCGTGCTCAGTGCGGGCCAGCAAGACAACCTGACGCTGCGCATGGCGCGGGCCTGGCGCACGCTGCGTGCCCGGCTCACCAACCTGCAGACACGCCGGCGCTCGATGGCCGTAGCCGAGGAACACTACAACCTCGACCACCGCATGTACTCGCTATTCCTCGGGCCCTGGAACCAGTACACCTGCTGCTTCTTTGACGGTACCGACGACCTGGAGCACGCCGAGCGCATCAAGTTGGAGATGATCTGCGACAAGCTGGGCCTGCAGCCCGGGCATCGGCTGCTGGACATTGGCTGCGGCTGGGGAGGACTGGCGCGCTATGCCGCCGCCACCCGTGGCTGCGCGGTCACCGGCATCAGCCTGTCAACCGAGCAGATCGACTACGCACGCCAGTACACCCAGGGGCTGCCGGTAGAAATCCTCAAGCTTGATTATCGTGACCTGCCCGCGGCCGGCATCGAACCCTTTGATCGCATCAGCATCGTCGGCATGATCGAGCATGTCGGCTACAAGAACTACCGGCAGCTGATGCAGGTCGTACATCGCATGCTCAAGCCCGACGGCCAGTTCCTGCTGCACACCATCGGCAATTTTGAGGAAACGGCGGTCGCTGACCCCTGGTTCGAGAAGTACATCTTCCGCAACTCGATGATTCCCTCCATGGCCCAGCTGGCGCGCTCGGTCGAGGGACTGTTCGTGGTCGAGGACTGGGAAAACTATGGCCAGGACTATGTGCGCACGCTGCGCGCCTGGTACGACAACTTCAACCGCAACTGGCCGCAGATCCAGGGGCTGGAAGGAATCCAGCGCTTTGATGAGCGCTTCCGCCGCATGTGGAACTACTACCTGCAATCGAGCGAAGCGGCCTTTGCCGTTGAGCACCTGCACCTGTGGCACCTGGTCATGACACCCCGCGGATCGGGCCGCGGCGTTTATGATCGCGTACGGCACCAGACCCACCGCAACCCGATCGGAGCACCCGCGTGACGGAACAGACGAACTTCAAGCCCTACGTGACAGCTGAGCAGTCGATGCGCGAGTTCACCTTCAAGGCCATCGGCCTCGGCATTGTTTTCGGCATCCTGTTTGGCGCGGCCAATGCCTATCTCGGGCTGCGCGCCGGCCTGACCGTAAGTACCTCGATCCCGGTCGCGGTGATGACGGTGGCGATGTTCCGCCTGCTGGCACGCTTCGGGCACAACGGCAGCATCCTCGAGGCCAACCTGGCCCAGACCACCGGCTCGGCGTCGAGCTCGCTGGCTTCCGGCGTCATCTTCACCCTGCCGGCGCTGTTCATGTGGGGCATTGCGCCTGACCTGCTGCAGATGGTGCTGCTGTCACTGTGTGGTGGCCTGCTCGGCGTCTTGTTCATGATTCCCCTGCGTGAATTCCTGATCGTGCGCGAGCACGGCAAGCTGCCCTACCCCGAGGGCACGGCCTGCGCCGAGGTGCTGAAGGCCAGCCAGGGTCGCGGCGTTCAGGCGAGCAATGTCTTCTACGGCCTGGCCATCGGTGCAGCGTTCAAGGCACTCACTTCCTGGGCCAAGCTGTTGCCAGACCACCTGAGCCTGCAACTGCCCTTCCTGAAGAAGGCCCAGGTCAGCATGGACCTCTCGGCCGCGCTGTTTGGCGTCGGCTATATTTTGGGGCCGCGCATCGCCACGGTGATGGTGAGCGGCGGGCTGCTGTCCTCGCTGATCATCATCCCGGTCATTGCCTATTGGGGCGATGCGCGCGTGGAGCCGCTGTTCCCCGAGACCCTCAAGACCATCGCGCAGATGTCGGCCGGCGAAATCTGGAGCCGCTATGTGCGCTACATCGGCGCGGGTGCGGTGGCGACCGCGGGCATCATCACGCTGATCCGCGCGATACCCATCATGGTGGAAAGCTTCACCGCCGGAACCCGCGGTGTCAGCCTGACGGATGCGGCGAGTGCAAAGCAGGTCCCGCGAACAGAGCAGAACCTGCCCTTGTGGGTGCTGGTCGCTGGCGCCATCAGCGTCACCCTGGTGATGGCGCTGGTACCGCAGGTCTTCAGCGTTATTGATGGCATTCCGCGCCAGCTGGTCGCGGCCCTGTGCGTGGTGTTGTTTGCGTTCTTCTTCGTCACCGTGGCCGCGCGCATCGTTGGCCTGGTGGGTGTCACCAGCAATCCCACATCGGGCATGACCATTGCCGCGCTGTTGGGTACCGCAACAATCTTCCTCGCCATCGGCTGGGATGACCTGACCGGCAAGGCTGCCGCCTTGATGGTGGGCTGCGTGGTCGCTATTGCCGCTTCCATTTCCGGTGATACTGCGCAGGACCTCAAGACCGGCTACCTGCTGGGTGCCACACCACGCTACCAGCAGGTGGGGCAACTCGTTGGCGTGCTGACCTCCGCCACTTTTGTCTGTCTCTCGGTGTTGCTGCTGGCCGAAACCTTCGGCTTTGGCGGCGCCGACCTGCCGGCGCCACAGGCCACGCTGATGAAACTGGTGATCGACGGCGTCATTGACCAGTCGCTGCCCTGGGGCCTGGTGGGCATCGGCGTGGGCATAGCCTTGATCGCCGAGATGGCGCGCATTCCTTCGCTGCCCTTCGCCGTGGGCGTCTACCTGCCGCTGTCGACCATGACGCCGATCTTCGCCGGCGGACTGCTGCGCTGGTGGATGACACGGCGCCAGGACGCCGCGGCCGATGCGCGCACCGAGCGCGGCGTGCTGCTCGGTTCAGGATTTGTTGGCGGCGAGGGCCTGCTGGGCGTCGCGCTCGCCGGCGCTGCCTTCATGCTCGGGCGCAAGCCCGATGGCATCGGCCTGGCCTGGGCTGGCGAGTCGCTGAGCTGGATCCTTGGCGCCGTCGCCTTTGCCTTGCTGGTGAGCTGGTTCGCGCGGCGAGTGGCTCGCGACTAGGCCGCGAGCCCTGCCCCTCGCTGCTACTCCTCGGCTTTTTCGTCGTCGCCGGAGATCGGTGCGCGTTCCTTCAGCTTGGACTTGATGGCGGCGAAGCTTTGCTCATCAGAAGGCGAGAGATTCGGCCGCCCGGCCACCACGCCCATACCCAGTGATCCCATCACGTAGTAGGTCTGGCCTGCCTCCACTTCCATGGCCAGCACGTCCTTGGTCTCGGAGTGCACGGTGTAGCTGTGCGCACCTGGCGCGACCTGGAGGACAAAATAGTTGCCATTGCGCAGCTTGCCGAGCTCGACGCCATCCTCGCGAACGATGAAGCCGATGGCAGCCCCGAGGAGCTTCTTCGGCCGGAAGAACACGATTGTCGCCATGCCCTCACTCGGGGTCGCCGCGCTGGCCTCTGCTGGCGCGGCGGGCGTCTCCTCGCTCTGGCTCCAGGCAGGTGCAGCGAGCAATGCGCCAACAAGGGCACATGCAAATATCCTGATGGTCATCGGTTCTATTCCTCCGTTGGGGTCGCTGTTGAAATCTGGAATTGTTCGTCAGCAGCAGTCCTGGCCAGCAGTTCCGTGCCTTCCGCAACGACCACCGCCCCGCCCTTGACCACCAGCGCGGCCGGCGGGAAATAGGCGGCGTTGATCCTGCTCTTGCCGGTCGAGGCCAGCAGCGACTTCAACCCGACCTGACGCTCGTCTACGCTGACAAAACGCGAGGTCACGCTGAGTTCACCCGGCTTGCCGAAGATACCGGACTTGTTGGCATGGATGACTTCACCCTGGGCGATTGCACCCGCGGGAATGACGACCTGGCCGTCCACCAGCACATCTTCAATGACGGCCAGCTGGAAGCTGGCGCCGCGCTGGTGGGTATTGGAGCCAACAGACTCGAGCATGCGCAGCGGGATGATCGTTGCTGCTGGCAGGGTGACGACAGTGGGCGTTTCATCGATCGTCGGCTCCGCCGCGGTCGCCGCCATTGACGCCATGGCAATTGCAAAAAGTGCCAAGGATTTGATCATTGCCTTGCGCCCTGTCGACGGGGGAACGGTGCGACAGTATGTACCGGGGCAGGCCACTCGCCAACATCTGGGCGGGTCTGCTCCGCTTCAGCGCCGGGTGTTGCGCTTGTCCGCGGGCTTGCGTCCGCGCTTGTCGAGCGCCTCGCGCAGCAGGTATTCCACCTGTGCATTGACGCTGCGCAGTTCCTGCGCAGCCAGTCGCTCCAGTTCGTCCCAGACCTCGGGATCAATACGCAGCAGGAAGGCTTTCTTGTCCGGGCTGGCCACTCAGGACATCCGCTCAGGCGCCCAGCGTGCGACGCAGGGCCGCCACCAGGCGCTGCGGCTCGTCACTGCCCAACAAGATGGCCTTGCCATCCTTCCTGTGGACAATCACCGCATCAAGACCCGCGACGTTGTACAGCCAGCCACGGCGGGTCCAGCGTATGCCCCAGCCCTCGTAGAAGCGGGTGCGGGTCACTTCCATGGATGCAATCTCGGACAGCGCCAGGCGCTTGCGCCACACGCCGGGCCCGAAATGCCAGCGCAGCTCGCCGCCCTCGATGGCAATCGTCAGGGAACTGAAGCACCACGGCACGATCACGACCAACGACAGCGTGAACCACACCCAAATTGGCGGCATCGGCGAGGCGAGATCGCCGATGACTTCGCCCCGGTACCAGGCGACTATCAGGCCAACGACGATGAACAGGCTGGCCAGGGCCGTCAGCCAGCTGAACTGGCGATGGTGATAACGGCGTTGCATCTGCCGACCCGCGCCCTACTGGTACAGCGTGCCGGTGTTGATCACCGGAGTGGCATCACTCTCGGCACACAGCACGACCAGCAGGTTCGAGACCATGGCCGCGCGGCGTTCATCATCGAGTTCGACGATCTTGCGCTCGGAGAGCCCTTGCAGCGCCATTTCCACCATGCCGACTGCGCCCTGCACGATGGTTGAGCGGGCACTGACGATGGCCTGGGCCTGCTGGCGACGCAGCATGACCTGGGCAATCTCCGGTGCATAGGCCAGGTGCGTCAGCTTGGCATCCATCACCATGACACCCGCCTGGTCGAGGCGTTCGCGCAGCTCCAGCGCCAGCGAAGCCACCACCTTGTCCTGCCCGGCCCGCAGCGTGGTCTCGCCCGGCTCCAGGTCCTCGCCATCGTCATAGGCATAGCCGCTGGCCAGGTGACGAATCGCGGCTTCGGCCTGGATCTCCACGTACTCGACGTAGTCCTCGACGTCGTACGCGGCCTGGGCGGTGTCATTCACCCGCCAGACAATGGCCGCAGCGATCTCGATCGGATTGCCGCGCTTGTCGTTGACCTTGATCTTGCCGCTGGCCAGGTTGTGCGCGCGCAGGCTGATCTTGGCCTTGGTGAAGAACGGGTTGGCCCAGCGCAGTCCACGGCTGCGGTCCGTGCCCTTGTAGGCGCCGAACAGCAGCAGGTTGGCTGCCTCGTTGGGATGCAGGATGTAGAGCCCGGCCATGACCAGGCCGCCGCTGATGAACAGCAACGCCGCCGGGACCAGCGCTCCCAGTCCCGACTGCTCGATGCGCAGGACGAAGGCGATGGCAGCAATGATGAGCGCCAGCGTCACGCCGAGCATGACAAAGCCGTTGGAGGATTCCCGCGGCAATTCGTCGCTGCGGGAACGGTCGATGTTCACCATGAGGTTCTCCAGGTCGAGCGCCGGCGGCGCTATCTAAGTGATATCACTTTGATAGAAGCGACCTGGAATGTCAAGCGGTCCTCGGGACCGCTAGGAACTAGCCCTCGATAGTGAACTGCGGCATGCCCACCGGCCCGATGATCTGTGACAGCACCAGGGCCGAGAGCCAGCCAATCAGGATGCCGGCAATCACCACCACGGCGGTATAGCCTGCGGCCTTGTCAGCCGGGCACTTCATCAGCTGCTGCAAGCCCAGGTACAACAGGTAAATGCTGTAGATACCACCGGCCAGCATAACCAGCGCGCCAATACCCGGCAGGATGGTGCCGGCGCCGCCGACCCACGCGGCGGTATAGGCGTAGGCCACAACCTTCAGGGCCTGAAGCGGATTCTTCTCTGCGGCAAAAGTGGGCGCCAGGGCATCGACTACGTGGGACATGATGAATACGCCCGCGACGGACAGCACATATCCGGTAACGGCGGCGGACAGTGCACTGCCGATGCCAACACGCACCGTGCCAGCAAAGGGAATGCTGTAGCCAAACACCGCGGCATCAATGAAGCCGAGTACCGCCGGAACTGCTGCCAGCACCAGCACATAGCCAACATAGATGCCCTTGGGCGTTGCGGCCTCGGCTGCAATCACTGGCCACTCCGTGGCCGGCGTGAGCAGGATGTTCTTCACCCGCGTAATGATCAGATTGAAATCCATGAGCTTCCCCTGTGCCTGAGTTGTTTCTTGTCCTTGTCCGGGCAGGCCCCGCCCGACCCTGGCGAGACTAGCACCCTCGGGGAATTGAGGGAATTGCCGCGAGAAACATCACTCGAGCTGGCGCAGCGCCTGTGGCCGACCAACGGCGTAGCCCTGGACGAAGTCGATGCCCATGGCGCGGGCGGCCTCCAGCGCCACCACGTCTTCCACCTGCTCGGCGATCAGGCGGATCTTGAGCGTCTGCGCCATGCCGATCACCGCAGTGACCATGGCGCGGTTGACCGAATCCCGCGACACGTCGCGCATGAAGGAGCCGTCAATCTTCAGGTAGTCCATGGGCAACTGGCGCAGGCTGGCAAAGGCGCCGAGGTCGTTGCCAAAGTCATCCAGCGCGAAGCGACAGCCCATGCCGTGCAGCACGCCGATGAAGCGTCGCGCCTGCTCCAGGTTGCCGGTGACCGCAGACTCTGCCACCTCAAAGCACACCTGCGATGGCGGCACGCCGCTGCGATCGAGCTCATCGACGACATGCTCGAGGAAGGTGGGGTCACCGATGGTCTGGCCGGAGATATTGAGCGCCAGGCTGCGCCCGGTGGGCAGGCGCACGGCACCAGAGGACAGCGCCGACAGTGCCGAATGCAGCACCCAGCGATCTATCTGCGAGACCAGCCGGTAGCGCTCGGCTGCGGGCAGGAACTCGCCCGGCGCCACAATCCCGCCATCGTCATCACGCATGCGGACAAAGACCTCGATCGCCGGGCCATCACTGATGCCAGCGCGAATCGACTCGATGGGCTGGGCGAACAACTCGAACTGGCTGTCGCGCAACGCCGTCTGCAGCCGCTGCAGCCACTGGATCTCGCCACGGCCGCGAGCCAGCACCTCGTCGCGCGAGGAGTACACGTGGACATGTCCGCCGCCATTCTGGTTCTTTGCGGCATAGCAGGCGGAATCGGCGGCGCTCATCACTTCCTCAAGGCCAGTCGACTCGCGCGTCACCTCCACCAGGCCGACACTGACACCCACGGTGAAGATGCGGTCCTTCCACACGAAGCGGTAATCATTGACCGCCCGGCAAATGTCGTCGGCAATCTGCCGGGCCTTGTCCAGCGGACAGCCGATCAGCAGCACGCCGAACTCATCGCCACCCAGCCGGCCCACGGTGTCCGAATCACGCACCGCCTCGCGCACCAGCGCAGCGACCTCGCGCAGCATGTTGTCGCCGGCCAGGTGTCCGCTGGTGTCGTTGACGGCCTTGAAGCGATCCAGGTCCAGGTAGCACATGACATGTGCCTGTCGCCCGGCGCGGGTCAACTCAATGGCCTCGCCGAGGCGTCGCTCGAATTCGCGACGATTGACCAGACCCGGTCAAGGCATCGTGGCTGGCCTGGTAGGACATCTGCCGGGCCAGTCCGCGCATGTCGGTGACGTCGTGCATCATCATCACCACGCCGACCATCTCGCCTTCCTTGCCGCGGATAGGCGTGGCAGTCGCATCCACGCCGAATTCCTCGCCCGTGGCCTGGACCACCATCAGCGCCCGGCGACCGAGGCTGCTGCGAGTACCGGAAGCCATGCACTGCTGGATCGGATCGGGCATGGCCCGGCGGTCCAGTTCGTCGACGAAGGTGACTACCTGGTTCAGGCGCTCCGTGCCCAGCTCGGCACGACGCAATCCCAGCATCTTCTCGGCGGCGCGGTTCAGGTAGTCAATGCGGCCACTCGAATCGGTCGTCAGCAGGCCCTCGCCCAGTGAATCCGCCGCGAACTGCATGCGTTCCGGTCGTACCGGTGCGATCAGCCGGGTGCTGGTGGCAAAAATTTCCTGGGCGGTAAACAGCACCCAGCGACCGGAGTCCGTCTCGATGCCGCGGCCACGCAATTCCAGCCGCGCCACCTGGCCGTGTGGATCCACCAGCTCGACCTCGGTCAGCACCGGGGCATCAGCACCGGTGAGATGCCGATCCAGCGCCAGTTCGACCAGTCCGGCATAGTCTGCGGCCACCAGGTCGGGCAGCCTGCGGCCACGCAACTCGGCCAGCGGCAGGCCCACCAGCGCAGCAAAGGCGCTGTTGGCCTCGATGATTTCCGGGCCATGCAGCAGCGCGGGTTCGAACAGCCCGGAGAGGATTTCTTCGGCGAGTCGGCCGCGACCATCAGGCGCAGGTGAGCCTCCGGCTTCGGGCTGGTCCTCCAGCCGCCAGATTCGGCGCCGCTGTACCACGACGGTAACGGCGAGCGCGGCTACCAGCAGGGACAAGACAGTCCCAGCAAGCACAAGGCCGGTCATTGTGCCCGTCATCCCCTAGGATGCAGCCTTGATTGGGGAACCAAAGCCACCCGTAAATTATTGTGTTACGAAGACTTTGGCAGCATATCCCACGCTTGCAGAGCGGCCTTGCGCGATTCACCATAATGGACGTGGAAACCCGCTTGTCCGGACCGCGACGAGAACGTAACCTCAGCGCCGCTCACCGACCCTGAAACAGAAGGCACCACCATGCTCGCCACCAACGAAATCGCACGCCAGCAGATGATCCGCCAGCAAGTCCGCACCTGGGACGTGCTCGATCCGGCGGTGCTGGCAACGCTGGATCAGCTGCCGCGCGAAGTGTTTGTCCCGCAGGCTTATCAGGGCGTTGCCTACGCCGACACGACGATCCCGCTGGCACACGGCCAGTGCATGCTGGCGCCGAAGCTGGACGGGCGAATCCTGCAATCGCTGGCGCTGACTCCGAGCGATAGCGTGCTGGAAGTTGGCACGGGCAGCGGCTACCTGGCCGCTTGCCTGGCCGCCCTCGCAGGTGAAGTCACCTCGCTGGAGATCCATGCCGATCTGGCTGAAGGCGCACGCAAGGCACTGGCTATGGTCAACGCCAGCGTCACCGTTCAGTGCGCTGATGCCATGACCTGGAACACTGAACAGCGCTTTGATGCCATCGCCGTCACCGCCTCCCTGCCGGTGTATGACACCCGATTCGAGCAGTGGCTCAAGCCGGGCGGCCGGTTGTTCGTTGTCGTGGGTACGGGACCCATCATGCAGGCGCGCCTGATTACCCGGGGCCAGGCGGGTCCCTGTCTCAGCGAGACCTTGTTTGAGACCCAGATACCCGCCCTGCAGAATGCCAAGTCGGCCTCCGCCTTTCATTTCTAGCCTTAGGGGGGCGATCACCCTATTAGAAGGTAGAAACGAACTGACTCTCTGTTGCGATTAGGTCAATTGGTGATATACACTACTACAACAGTAATTAGCCTGCTGTCTGAACTGCCAAGGAACGCATCTGCATGAATACCCGGTCTGCCATCCGCACACTTTTGATTGCCGCCAGCCTGTCGGTCACGCCACTGGCTCTGGCCACCGACCTCGGCGAGGTCTATCGCAGCGCACTCAAGAATGATCCGCTGATCCGCGAAGCCGAGGCCACCCGCCTCGCCGCAATGGAATCCAGGCCCCAGGCCCTGGCGGCGATGCTGCCGCAGGTCACGGCCGGTGCCGGTTACGACGATGGCGACTCCGATGGCTCGCGCACTTTCTTCTCCTCTACGCCGGGCGGGTTTGTCATCAACTCGATCGACAGCTCCGTTCAGTCAGAACGCACCAGCTGGGATGTCACCCTGCGGCAGAATGTATTTCGCTGGCAGAATTGGGTGGCATTGAAGAATGCCAACACTCAGGTCGCGCAGGCCGAGGCGGATTTCCAGGCAGCGCGCCAGGATCTGATCCTGCGCACGGCTGAGGCTTACTTCAACGTGCTGGCAGCCCGCGACACGCAGGACGCCGCGCAGGTGGCCCACGACGCCATCGCGCGCCAGCTTGAGCAATCTGAAAAGCGCTTCGAGGTCGGCCTGATCGCCATCACCGACGTGCAGGAAGCCAAGGCTGCCTTTGATTCCGCGATTGCCAGCCTGATCCAGGCCAAGCGTGGCCTGGCCACCACGCAGGAACGGCTGCGCGAATTGACCGGTGAGACCTACGACACCCTGTCGAAGCCGGGTGCGGACATGCCACTGGCCTCGCCGAGCCCCGCCAATGCCGACGACTGGGTAACCCAGGCCCGGGAGCAGAACCTGCGCCTGGTGTCGAGCCGCCTCGCGGCGGATATCACCCGGGGCAACATCAGTTCTGAGCGTGGCGGGCACTACCCGAGCCTGGACCTTGTGGTCACCCGCTCGCACTTTGATTTCGAGTCGCAGCTGACCTCAGGTGGATTCAGCGGACCGAACAATTCCGACTCCGAAGACACCAGCATCAACCTGCAGCTGACTGTGCCGCTGTTCTCCGGTGGCGCAACCTCCTCGCGGGTGCGCCAGGCCGAATACCAGCATCGCGCGGCGCGTGAGCGCCTGGAGCGCACGGCGCGCCAGACCGAAAGGGAAACGCGCGACGCATTCCTCGGCGTCAATTCCGAGGCAGCGCGCGTGCGTTCGCTGGCCCAGGCTGTGGAATCGGCAAGCAGCGCACTGCAGGCCACTGAGGCAGGCTATGAGGTCGGCACCCGGACTTCGGTTGACGTGCTCGATGCCCGTCGCCGCCTGTTCGAGGCGCAGACCAACTACGCTCGCAGCCGCTACGACTACCTGATCAACGTCATGCGCCTGCGCCTTGCTGCCGGCACGCTCAATGATGCGCAGGTGGATGAAATCAACGGGCTGCTGACCGAAACTGCCCCGATGCGCTGAGCGACTCAGGTCGCTTCGGGCAGGGCACTTGCGTCGCCGGCCGCGGCCGCGCGATGCAGTCGGTCATTGATGGCCACCCAGGCTTCGGACTGAGGCACCGCCTCGACCAGCAATCGCGACGCACCACTGTGGTCGAGTTCGCGCAGCGCTGCATAAAGCCCGCGCCCATACGCTACCGGCTCGGCACCCAGGCAACGCAAGGCCAGGGCACGCGGTTCCGCAGCAATGGAGTGGGTCAGCAAGGCGATACGCTCGCCACGCGCGCTGGCATTGGCCACTTCCGCCGCCATGTTGGCGGTCGGCACCAGTCTGATGGCGGTTGCCGGCGCGTAGTGCGAACGATCGCTTCCGGAGGCGCGCGGTGCGTCGCTGCCGGCCAGGGCCACTGGCCCCGCCACATCCTGCAGCTGTGATCGGGTAATGCTGCCCGGGCGCAGCAGCACGGGATGATCATCCAGGCAGGAGACGATGGTGGATTCCAGCCCCACCTCGCAATCGCCGCCGTCGAGCACCAGGTCCACGGCATCACCCAGCTCTTCATGCACATCGGCCGCGCAGGTCGGGCTGATGCGTCCATAGCGATTGGCCGAGGGCGCAGCAATGCCATCGCCGAATGCGGCCAGCAAGGCGCGCGCGACGGGATGGGCCGGTGAACGCAGGCCCACGCTGTCCTGCCTACCGGTGACAGCATCGGGCACCGAGGAGTGGCGCGGCAGGACCAAGGTCAAGGGCCCAGGCCAGAAGGCCTGCGCCAGCTTGCGTGCCGAGGGCGGTACTTCGCGAGCCCAGCGCACCAGGTCAGAAACGCCGCTGACATGCACGATCAAGGGGTGGGCCGACGGACGGCCTTTGGCCGTAAATATCTTTGCCACGGCCCAGGGGTTGCGCGCATCGGCGCCCAGGCCATAGACCGTCTCGGTGGGGAAGGCGACCAGTCCGCCGGCCTGCAGGCGCTCGACCGCAGCCTCGATCTGGCGTGGATCAGGAATCACCAGCCACACACCGACAACAGGCGCCGCAGGCTTACTCGAGCTCGGTGCGCTGCCACTGTCCGCCCTCCCGGCGCAGCTCGTAGGCCGGCCAATAGTGCTGGTCCAACCGCAGGGTGATGACATCCACGGCATCGTTCCAGTTCACCGTCTTCAGGCGTATCGAACTGCGATCCGCGCGACCGGCCACAGCCGCCATGAAGGCATCAAGATCAGCAACCGCGACGCCATCCACCTCGGTGATGCGGCGCCCGGCCCACAGCTTGTAGCGCGCCGCCGGTGAGCCGTACATGAAGAAAGCGACGAACACGCCCTCTGGGGCGATACCGCGCTGGGCCGACATCGCCCGGTGTGGTTCCTGCAGGATGCCACCGGCCCAGATCAGCAGGCGATCAACGTCGCGACCGGTGAGCAGCACCGTCTTGAGCGGCAGGGGCTGTTCCTGCCCGTTGCGCCACAGTGTCAGGTCCAGCTGATCGGCATTCACCGCAGCGCGCAATTCGCCAGACGTGGCCACCAGCTGGCCATCAATGGCCAGCAACAAGTCGCCGGGCATCAGTTGCAGCGCTGCGGGAGAACCGGCGACAGTGCGCACCACCGACAAGACCTGCCGACGCTCGGGCCCATGGGCCGCCAGCCGCGCAATCCAGTCTTCGCCCAGGCCCAGGCGCCGCGCCTGTGCCAGCGTCAGCGGTTCGAACTCCGCCTCGATGGAATACAGCGGCTTGCCATCGCGGGCGTGCTCGAGCATGCCGGTGACCAGCGCCGCCGGTATACCCATGTTGATCTGCTCGACCTGGCGCCCGCTTTCAAAGGCAAAGCTCGACCACAGCGCGAGCACCCGGCCCTGAGCGTCGGCTACTACGCCGTCGAAGTCCGATGGTCCGTTGACCAGGCGCAGGGTCTCGAGGTTGGCATCGCGGAATTGCAGGGTGCGCGACAACGGGAAGGACACCGGCGCCAGTGTGGCGACCCGTGCCCGCTGCACTGCCAGCTGGTGATTCTCGCGCAGGCCCACGATGTGCACCTCCTCGCCCGCACGCGACAGGCGCTGCGAGAATCCCGCACTGCGCACCGGTGTTGCGCCAATCAGCGCCGGGTCATAGCGCACCAGTGCCAGGTTGTGTAGCGGATGGACAAACGCCACTTCACCATCCACCTCGACAGAACCGGCAAAGGTCAGGCGCACATCACCAATGGCCACCGGGACCGTATTGCGATCAACAGCCACCAGGCCGCGTGCAGCATCGACGATGACCCCGGTACCGTAGTAATTGCGCTCGGTGACGCCGGACACCGGGTAAGGCATCGAGAAATGCACCAGCACCAGCGAAGGGGCCAGCGCATCCACCGCGCGATCACCAGTCTTCGGGTAACTAGCCTCCGCGGCAACGGACGGCGCCCTGCGCCCCGTATCTTTCAGGTCCTCGCAGGACCACTTGCCGAGGCGATCGTCGCGCCGGCAATAGCGCGCCGGATACCAGGCGCGATCCATGCGCACCGTCTCCAAGCGCGCGACCTTGGTCTCGTCCATGGTGAAGTAACGCAGCGGTACGCGCTGGCCATGGGCCAGGCTGGCAAGAATGTCGCGCGCCGCTTCCACGCTGTCGACCGCCACGCCATTGAGTTCAGTGATCACCGCCGCACGTGGAATGCCGGCAGAGCCAAACACGTAACCCGGATTGGCGACGTAGACCCCACGCACGGCAACATTCATGTGTCGCGCCATCTGCCATGACAGCGTATTGAGGACGCCATCACCCACCTCGACATAGGCATCCGGCGTAATCGCGTGCAGGTCCTCTACCGGAAGCTCAAGCGCCACCGCCACGCCGCCACGGCGCAGTTCCAGCGCCAATGTGCCCCCCACGGCAGCATCGAGTTGCTGGCCTAGCTGATCGAAGTCCGCGATCGGCCTGCCCGCCAGGGCCACCAGGATGTCGCCCACAGCCAGCTTGCCGTAGGCAGCCGAACCGCGCTGGACCTCGCCCACCACCAGCATGCCGGTACGCGCTGGTGCAAAAGTGCGCGCAGCGGCCTCGAGATCAGGCGGCAAGCCGAGTCGGCGCAATTCGTCATAGGGCGTGTAGCGAAACACGGTCTGCAGCGTCCCGCGCGGTACGTCGACCGCGTCCTGGATGCGCTTGAGGGCGCGCACCACCGCCGGCAGTGGCAGGTAGAAGCTCGACGCCGCGCCGCTGGAACCACCCGCATTCAAGGCAACCACGCGGCCCGCGATATCAATGACCGGCGAACCGGACGAGCCGCCGGAGGTTCCCGAGGCCGCCTGATAGTAGAAAGTATTGAAGTCGTTGTACTTGCCCGCGCCGTAGTCGGGTGCCTCGCGATCCAGTCGCGCCAGGGTGCCGGCCAGGATGGACAACTGCTCACCCGCGTCATTGCCCACCACGCGGATCTCGACACCCACCTGCGCGCCCTCGGGATAGAGCGGCAACTCGGCAGGCTGGATGAAGCGCAGCTTGGAGGGGTCATAGCGATAGAAGCCGAAGTCATGCACCGGGTCGCGATACACCGGCACCAGTTCCACTTCCTCGCGATTGAGGAACGTGGCCTGCGCCGTCACCGGGCCGGGCGTCACCACATGGCGATTGGTCAGGATCAGGCCGCGCTTCGCGTCGACCACAAACCCGGTGGCCTGCGACGAGGTATTCCAGTCGGTGTCAAAGGCGCGGGCAGCATCAATCTGGATGGAGACGACACCCGTGGAGATGCGCTCAAGCGTCGGCGTCCAGCCATTAGCCGACGGCGTGCTGGCCTCCGTCGCCACCAGCGGCAACACCAGCAACAGGGCAAGTCCGCGTATGGCCTGCATGCCCTACTCCATCCGGTAAGCGAACGCTTCATGGAAGCGCTGGGCAAATTCGTCGAAGCTGAAGCGGTGATTCTGCGTACCTAGCCTGGCGATCTTGATGGACCCCATCAGCGAAGCCACGCGGCCGGTGGTTTCCCAGTCCATGCCCCGCGCCAGGCCAAACAACAGGCCAGCACGATAGGCGTCACCGCAACCGGTCGGGTCGACGACCTGCTCTGCTCGCACCGCCGGTACTTCAATGACGCGCCCCTCGGCGTGGATGATCGAGCCCTCGCCGCCGCGCGTGACGATGTAGGCCTTCACGCGTTCCGACAACCGTCGCGTGTCCAGGCCGGTGCGTTCCTGCAGCAATTGCGCCTCGTAGTCGTTCACCGTGACCCAGGCAGCCTGGTCGATGAAACGCTCAAGGTCCTGCCCGCCAAACAGCGGCAGGGCCTGGCCCGGGTCAAAGATGAACGGGATGCTGGCGCGCGCGAACTGCTCACCGTGGTTGATCATACCGTCACGGCCATCCGGCGCCAGGATGCCAATGTCGATGCTGCCGTCGTCCGGGACTACCAGTTGCTGCGAGTGATTCATCGCGCCCGGGTGGAATGCGGTGATCTGGTTATCGTCGAGGTCGGTGGTGATGTAGGCCTGCGCGGTGAATTCATCCTCAACCACGAAGACATGCCGCGATGACAGGCCGTTGTCATCCAGCCACGCGCGATAGGGACCGAAATCGTGGCCCACGGCGCCCATGGCATGGCCGTCCATGCCCAGCAGCTTCAAGTTGAAGGCAATGTTGCCGGCGCAGCCGCCAAAATGGCGGCGCAGTGTCGGCACCACGAACGACACATTGAGGATGTGGATCTTGTCGGCCAGGATCTGCTCACGAAAACGGCCCGGATAGACCATCACCGTGTCATAGGCCAGCGATCCACAGATCAGTGCAGCCATTGAATTACGCCCTTTCCTGTGAAGGGGCCAGGCCCCTGCAAACGATCACCACAACACCAGCCACCAGCATAGTCCCAGCAGCACAAAACCCAGGAAGACTGCCGCGGCACCAAGGTCCTTGGCCAGGCCGGACAGAGGATGCCGGTCCAGGCTGATGCGGTCGACCACCGCCTCAATTGCACTGTTGAGCAGTTCGATGATCAGGATCAAGAGCATCGGCGCGGTCAGCAACAGCTTGTCGATGCCGGTCTCACCGAGCCACAGGCCTGCCGGAATCACCAGCAGCGCAAACAGGCACTCCTGTCGGAAGGCCTCTTCCTCGCGCCAGGCCCCAGCCAGGCCCGTCAGCGAATTACCCCAGGCGCGAAAGAAGCGCCGCGGGCCGGTCAGCTTGTCACGACGGATCTCAGGCTGCATCCGGCTTCCAGGCCAGGTCGAGTTGCTTGGCCGCGCGCACGTCATCCAGGCGCCGCACCGGCAGCGTATGCGGTGCGCCCTTGACCATTGGCGCATCCGTTTTGGCCTCGCGCAGGATGGCGATCATGGCCTCGATGAAGCCATCCATCTCCTCCAGCGTCTCCGTCTCGGTGGGCTCGATCAACAGGCACTCCGGCACCAGCAGCGGGAAATAAGTGGTCGGGGCATGGTAACCGTAGTCGAGCAGGCGCTTGGCAAAGTCCATCGCCGTGACGCCCAGCTCGCGGGCCTGGCGCTTCATGGTCAGGATGAACTCGTGGCTGGCGCGCCGCGTGGGAAACGCTGCATCAAACCCGGCCTCGCGCAGTCGCGCCAGCAGGTAATTGGCATTCAGTGCCGAATACTCGCTGACCCGGCGCATGCCCACGTCGCCCAGCACGCGCATGTAAACGTAGGCCCGCAGCAGCACGCCGGCATTGCCCATGAATCCCGATAGGCGGCCGATGGACTGCGGCAGGTCACGTTCATCCAGCCAGCGGAAACTGTCGTCCTCGCGGCCCACGATCGGCACCGGCAGGTAGGGCATCAGGCGCTTGCTCACGCCCACCGCGCCGGAGCCCGGCCCACCGCCGCCGTGCGGCGTGGAGAAGGTCTTGTGCAGGTTCATGTGGATGACGTCGAAGCCCATGTCACCCGGGCGCACCTTGCCAAGGATGGCATTGAGGTTAGCGCCGTCGTAGTACAGCAGGCCGCCGGCCTCGTGCACCTTGCGGGCAATCTCGACGATGCGCCGCTCGAATACACCCAGCGTGCTGGGATTGGTCAGCATGATGCCTGCGGTGTTCGGGCCCAGCACCGCTTCCAGCGCCGCCATGTCGACATCGCCATCGGCCGCCGAGGCAATCTCGCGGATCTTCATCCCGCACATGGTCGCGGTCGCCGGGTTGGTGCCATGCGCCGCATCCGGGACGATGATCTCGTTGCGCGCCAGGTCACCGCGCGCACGATGGTAGGCACGGATCATGGCTACGCCGGCGAGTTCGCCCTGGGCGCCGGCCATGGGCGTCAGTGACACGCCGGCCATGCCAGTGACCGCCTTGAGCATTTCCTGCAATTCGAACATGCAGGACAGGAATCCCTGGCCCGCGGAAACCGGTGCCAGCGGATGGCGACCGAGGAAGCCCGGCAGCATGGCCAGCGAATTGCACACCTTGGGGTTGTACTTCATGGTGCAGGAACCCAGCGGATAGAACTGGGTATCAATGCTGAAGTTGCGCTGCGACAGGCGCGTGTAATGCCGCACCACCTGCAACTCCGACACCTCCGGCCAGGCTGGCCGTGAACGGCGACGCATTGCAGCGGGCAGCTCGACTGTCGTGCTTGCCGGAAACTGAGCCGTCGCGCCACGGCCCGGACGGGACAGGTCAAATATCGTCGGTTCGCCCTTCTTCATGCCAGCAACTCCCCGAGTGTGCGTGCATACAAGCTGATATCCGCCGCGGTGCGCGTCTCGGTGGCGCAGACCAGCAGCGCATGACCCAGTTCCGGATAGTCGCGCGACAGATCAAAGCCACCGGCAATGCCGCGCTGGGCCAACGCTTCGAGTACCGGCGCTACCGGACGATCGAGCACCAACACGGCTTCGTGGAACCGCGGCCCCTGGAATGCGGCCTTGATGCCCGGCACGCCAATCAGTGCCGTCACCAGGGTTGCGCCCTGGCTCATGCAGGCACCCGCGACACGTTCAAGCCCTTCCGGTCCGAGCAAGGCCATGTGGATGGTGGAGGCCGTCATCAGCAGGCCCTGGTTGGTGCAGATGTTGGAAGTCGCCTTGCCGCGGCGGATGTGCTGCTCGCGCGCCTGCAACGTCAGGGTAAAGCCCGGTCGGCCCTCGAGGTCGACGGTGCGACCGACGATGCGCCCGGGCATCTGCCGCACATGCTCCATGCGCGTGGTCATGAATCCATAGTACGGGCCACCGGAGGACAGCGGCACGCCCAGCGGCTGGCCATCGCCACAGGCGATGTCGACGCCGTCATCGCCCCACTCACCCGGCGGCTTGAGCAGGCCCAGCGCCACCGGATTGACTACGGCGATCATCAGGGCATTGTTGGCGCGCGCCCAGCGTGTCAGCGCATCCACGTCCTCGAGCTGGCCAAAGAAGTTGGGCTGCTGGATTACCAGCGCAGTGATGTCCTCACCCGAATACTGTTCCAGCGCTGAGAGCAGGATGGTGCCGGTGGCCGGGTCATACGGAAGTGACTGGTATCTCAGGTCCTGGCCTTCGGTGATGGCGGTTGCCACCTTGCGCCAGGTCGGGTTCACCGTGGCCGGCATCAGGATGCGCGCCGACTTCGAGCGGCGATGGGTACGCACCGCCATCAGGCAGGCTTCCGCCAGTGCCGAGGCGCCGTCATACAGCGAGGAGTTCGACGCTGCCATGCCGGTCAGCGCCGCCATCATCGACTGGTACTCGTACATGATCTGCAGCGTGCCCTGGCTGGCCTCGGCCTGGTACGGCGTATAGGCGCTGTAAATCTCACCACGCGTGGTAATGGCCCATACTGGCGCAGGGATGTGATGCTCATAGGCACCGGCGCCGATGAAGTTCAGCACGCCGCCATCGTCCTGGGCACGCTCAGCCATCAGCCGCGCGACTTCCATTTCAGACAGCGCGGCCGGCACGCCCGGCAGGCCATCGACACGCAGCGACTTGGGAATCTCGTCGAACAGGGCCTCAATGTCCGGCGCACCAATGCGCGCCAGCATCGCCTTTACGTCCGCGTCGGTATGCGGGATATAGGGCATGTCAGTCGCCTGCCTTGAGCATGGCTTCATAGTCCGCGGCCGACATCAGTTCGCCTATGGCCGCCGCATTGGCAGGGCTCAGGCGCAGGATCCAACCGGCACCGAAGGGCTCCTGGTTGACCAGCTCCGGCTGCTTGGCCAGCGCCTCGTTGCCTGCAATGACCTCACCGGCCACCGGCGCATAGACATCCGAGGCAGCCTTGACCGACTCGACCACGGCGCAGGCATCGCCTGCCGCCAGTTCGCGCCCCTCCTCGGGGGCCTCGACATACACCAGGTCGCCAAGCGCGCCCTGGGCATGGTCGGTGATGCCGATCTCGAGCGTGCCATCCGGTAATTGCCGGACCCACTCGTGGCTCTTGGTGTACTTCAGTTCAGCGGGTACTTTGCTCATCCCAGTCTCCCGATCAGATTTCAATCCGGGCCTTGCCATTGCGCACGAATGGGGCCTTGACGATGCGCACCGGCAACTGCCGGCCGCGAATATCCACTTCTATCCTGCCAGCCTCGCCCACCGGTATGCGGGCAAAGCCAATGGAGCGCTCCAGCGTAGGCGAAAAACCGCCGCTGGTCAGTTCGCCGGCGACAACGCCATCCACCAGCACGGGCTGGTGCGAGCGCAGCACGCCGCGCTCCAGCAGCAGCAATCCCACCAGCCGGCGCCTGACCCCGGCAGCCTTCTGCGCCAGCAAGGCCGGCTTGCCGATGAAATCACGATCGCCCTCGAGCACCACGGTCCAGGCGAGCGCCGACTCCAGCGGTGACACGGTTTCATCCATGTCGTTGCCATACAGGTTCATGCCGGCTTCCAGGCGCAAGGTGTCGCGTGCGCCCAGGCCACAGGGCGTGACGCCGGCTGCGGCGAGTGCAGCCCAGAATGCCGCGGCCTCGGTGGCCGGCAGGATGACCTCGAAGCCATCCTCACCGGTATAGCCGGTGCGTGCGACAAACCAGCTGCCGCAATCCGCAGCAAAGAATGCTTCCAGCTGGCCTGCGGCCGCACGGCCAGCCGCCGGCAACAAGGGCAGCGCGCGGGCACGCGCCTCGGGTCCCTGCACGGCAATGATGGCGAGGTCACGACGCGGCGAGAGGGTCAAGTCAAAGCCTGCGGCCTGTTTGCCCATCCAGGCCAGGTCCTTTTCTGCCGTGCCGGCGTTGACCACCATGCGGAAATTCTGTTCATCGCGGAAGTAGACGATCAGGTCATCAATGACACCGCCGTCCTCGCGCAGCATGCAGCTATAGAGTGCCTTGCCCGGTGCGGTCAGGCGCGCCACGTCATTGGCCAGCAGGCGCGACAGGAACGCCCGCACACCCGGACCCGCCAGGTCGACCACGCACATATGTGAGACATCAAACATGCCCGCAGCGCGACGCACCGCATGGTGCTCCTCGATCTGGGATCCATAGGCCACCGGCATGTCCCAGCCGCCGAAATCAACCATCCGCGCAGCACTGGCCACGTGGACGTCGTACAGCACGGTTCTTGATCCCATGGCACCCTCGCGGCCCTTTCGGGCCCGGCAAAAAAATAGGGGCGGCTGGCCCCCACGGACCAGCCGCCCCTCTGTCCTGATACCTGAGAGATAAAGCGCCAGGCAAAGGCCTGTGGCTGCTCCCCTTCGGTGGGCCCCCGCGGACCGCTCTCCAGAGTTCGCCAGACCCCGCCGTTCTTTTGCCTGAGCGTTTCCGGGCGGATTGCGCCTTCGGCGCCGCGCTGTCGCGGTCTCTCCGGCAGGGTCTCGTTGCGAAGGGGCAATTCTAGCGGATCGGCCTACACCCACGCCACGCGGTATCATCGCCCCCCGGTCCCCCCGTGAGTAACCGTCATGCGCCAGACCCTGATTCGCGTCCTTTGCCTGTGCCTGCTGGCCACAGCCACCGTGCCCGCCCTGGCAAATGCGTCCAGTGATGCCGCCACCCGCCTGCACGCCCTGTTCGAGCAGGAGTGGCAACGCGACCTGGCGGAGAATCCGCTGGGCGCCACCTACATTGGCGATGCCCGCTACAACGATCGCTGGCCCGACCTGTCGGCCGAAGCGCGTGCCCGGCGCGAAGCCGCCTACCGGGCGGTGCTGACTGCGCTGGATGGCATTGCGCGCGCCGATCTTTCGGTCGCCGACCAGCTGAACTACGACCTGTTCCGATATGAGTACCAGGATCGTGTTGACGCCCTGCCCTTCCAGCGCCACCTCTATGACCTGAGCCCGCGCGATGGCGTGCAAACGCTGAATGAGACGGCAGAGATCATGCCGTTCAATTCCAGCGCGGACTTCGAGACCTGGCTGGCGCGCCTGCGTGCGCTACCGACCTACCTGGCCCAGTTCGAGCAGCAGCTACGCGATGCTGCGAAGAGCGGCCATACCCAGCCGCGGGTAATCATGGAGCGCATCCTGCCGCAGCTGGACATGCAGCTGGTCGATCGTGCCGAGGACAGCCCGTTCTTCAAGCGCTTCACGGACTTTCCGCCCGCCATCACGGAATCCGAGCAGCAGCGCCTGGCCGCAAGCGCCCGCCAGGTGATCGGCGAGTTGGTCGTTCCAGCCTATCGCCAGTTCGCCACGACCTTCCGCGAGGTCTACCTGCCGGCCTGCCGCGAGACCGCCGGCCTGTGGGATACGCCGGAGGGCAAGGCTCACTACGCCAATCGCGTACGCCATCACACCACGACCGCGCTGGCGCCCGAGCAGATCCACCAGATCGGGCTTGAGGAAGTCGCACGCAACCGTGCAGAAATGCAGCTGGTGATGGATGAGGTCAAGTTCACCGGCTCGCTGACCGAGTTCTTCCATTTCCTGCGCACCGACGAGCAGTTCTACTACAAGACCCCGGACGAACTGTTCCGCGCCTATGTCTATGCCTCGAAGATGGTTGAGGGCGAATTGCCCAAGCTGTTCGGGCGCCTGTACCGCACGCCGTTCGGCCTGCGCGTTATCCCGGACACCAGCGCGCCAAACACCACCACGGCGTATTACAGCGGTCCCTCGATTGACGGCAAGCGCTCAGGTTATTACTACGTCAACCTGTACCGCCCCGAGGTACGCCCCAAGTACGAAATCGAGGTGCTCTCGGTGCACGAGGCCGTGCCCGGCCATCACCTGCAGATCGCACTGGCCCAGGAACAGGCAGGCCTGCCCAAGTTCCGTCGCTTCGGCGGCTTCACTGCCTACATTGAAGGCTGGGCGCTGTATTCCGAGCGCCTGGGCTATGACCTCGGCTTGTACCAGGACCCCTACTCGCGCTTTGGCCAGCTGACCTACGATCAGTGGCGCTCAGTGCGGCTGGTGGTCGATACCGGCATTCACCACCTGGGCTGGACCCGCCAGCAGGCCATTGATTACTTCAAGGCCAACGCCGCCAAGACCGAGGCCGACATCATCAACGAGATTGATCGCTACATCGCCTGGCCCGGCCAGGCGCTGGCCTACAAGATCGGCCAGCTGCGAATTCTGGAGTTGCGCGCCCGCGCCAAGGCCGAGCTGGGTGACAAGTTCGACATCCGCGACTTCCACGACACGCTGCTGGCCACCGGCGCCGTGCCACTGGAAGTCATGGAGCAGACCATGAATGCCTGGCTGGCAGCACGCAAGGCGCCATGATCCCGACGCGGCGCAAGTCCGTTGCAGTGCAGGTCGGTGGCGTCACCGTAGGTGGCTCAGCACCCGTCATCGTGCAATCGATGACCAATACCGACACCGCCGACATCGCCGCGACCACGCGCCAGGTGGCTGAACTTGCCAAGGCGGGTTCGGAAATCGTGCGCATTACCGTTAACAGCGATGCGGCGGCGGCCGCTGTAGCCGTGATCAAGGAACAACTACTGGCCCAGGGCGTTGAAGTGCCGCTGGTCGGCGACTTCCACTTCAATGGCCACAAGCTGCTGGCGGCACACCCTGCCTGTGCCGAGGCGCTGGACAAGTACCGCATCAACCCCGGCAATGTCGGGCGCGGCAGCAAGCGTGACCCGCAGTTCGCCGAGATGATCGAGATGGCTTGTCGCTACAACAAGCCGGTGCGTATCGGCGTCAACTGGGGCAGCCTCGACCAGGACCTGCTGACGCGCATGATGGACGAGAATTCGCGCGCCGCCGTGCCGCTGGATGCGCTGGAAGTTCTGCGCGAGGCCACCGTGGTGTCTGCGTTGGAGAGCGCCGCACGCGCCGAGGTGCTGGGCCTGGCGCACGATCGCATCGTCATCAGCGCCAAGGTCAGTGGCGTGCAGGACCTCATTGCCATCTATCGCGTGCTGGCGACGCGTTGCGACTATCCGCTGCACCTGGGATTGACCGAGGCCGGCATGGGCGCCAAGGGCGTAGTGTCCTCCTCAGCGGCGATCGCCATCCTGCTGCAGCAAGGCATCGGCGACACCATCCGCGTCTCACTGACACCCGAACCGGGCGGCGACCGGCGCGAGGAAGTGCGCGTGGCGCAGGAGATCCTGCAAAGCCTGGGCCTGCGCGCCTTTGCCCCCACCGTGGTGGCTTGCCCCGGCTGTGGTCGCACCACCAGCAGCTTCTTCCAGGAACTCGCCCAGCGCATCCAGCTGCATGTGCGTGAGCGCATGCCTGACTGGGAACGCGATTATCCCGGTGCCGAGACCATGACCGTCGCGGTGATGGGCTGCGTGGTCAACGGGCCAGGTGAAAGTCGCCACGCCAACATCGGCATCAGCCTGCCCGGCAGCGGTGAACGCGCCGTGGCCCCGGTGTACGAGGACGGCGAGAAGACGGTCACGCTGAAGGGCGATAGAATAGCCGAGGAATTTCAGGAGCTGGTTGAGCGCTACGTCGCCAGCCACTACGCGCGTCGGGAGGGGTGATGTCCGAATTGACTGAACGCAAGTGCCTGCCCTGCGAAGGTGGCGTACGCCCGCTGCCACTGGCCGACGCGCAGGCGCTGATGAAGATGCTGCACGCCGACTGGCGCATCACCGAGGAGGGCCGCGCCATCCGTCGCGAGATGAAGTTCCCGGACTTCTACCAGACCATGAGCTTCGTCAATGCGCTGGCGCATATTGCCAACGCCGAGGGCCACCACCCGGACCTCGAAGTGGGCTACGACTACTGCAGGATCCGTTTCTCCACCCACGCGATCAACGGCCTGTCCGATAACGACTTCATCTGCGCGGCCAAGGCCGACGCACTGCCCTGAGCGATGACGGGCGCATCACCGCCCGTGACTGATCCCGCTGCGCAGCCCTTTGTGGCGTCCTGCCGCCGCCTGCCAGCCACCGCTGCGCTGGGCTGGTTGAAGAAGGGCTGGCAGGACCTGCGACGCGCACCGCGGCCAGGGCTGATCTGGGGCCTGGTCATCACTATCTTGTCCTGGGGTGTCACCGCGCTTGCCTTTTGGCGTGGCAGCGCCTGGGCCGTGCTGGTGCTGCTGTCGGGTTTCGTATTCATCGGGCCAGTGCTGGCGTTGGGCTTCTACTCCATCAGCCGCCAACTCGAGGCCGGGCGCCCGGCTTCGCTGCGCCGCTGCATTGCCGAGCAACGCCATCACGGTGCCACCACCATGGTGTTTGCGCTGGCGCTGATGATCGTCTTCCTGGTGTGGGCCCGCGCCGGGTCCATGGTCCACGTGTTCTTCCCGGTCAGCTTCCCGCTGCAGCCCCTGCAGGTGTTGCAATTCCTGGCCATAGGCTCGGCGGTCGGCTCGATCTTCGCGCTGATCACCTTTGCCGTCAGCGCCTACTCCCTGCCGATGATTGCCGACCGCCAGGTCGATGCCATCACCGCCATCGTCACCAGCGTCAACGCCGTGCTGCGCAACAAGCGCGCCATGACCCTGTGGGCCGCATTGATTGTCGCTGGGGTTATCGTCGGCATGGCCACGCTGCTGCTGGGAATGATCGTCATCATGCCGCTCCTGGGTCATGCCACCTGGCATGCCTATCGCGAAACCATTGACGCCAGCCCCTGGCCCGCCCACGATTTCTGATGGCTAATCAAGCACTGACCTCCGAGACCGGAATTGATCGCGCCCACCGGCGGGTGATCCTGGCCTCTTCACTGGGCACCGTGTTCGAGTGGTACGACTTCTACCTCTACGGCACGCTGGCGGTGTTTTTCAGCAGCCTGTTCTTTCCGCCGGGCAATGACACAGCGGCTTTCCTTGCCAGCCTGGCCACCTTCGGTGCCGGCTTCGCCGTGCGCCCACTGGGTGCGCTGCTGTTTGGCCGCCTCGGCGATCGTGTCGGACGCAAGGTCACCTTCCTGGTCACCATCATCATCATGGGCCTGGCCACGGCGCTCGTTGGCGTGCTGCCGACTTATGCGCAGATCGGGCTGTGGGCGCCTGTGCTGCTGGTCACGCTGCGCCTGGCCCAGGGCCTGGCGCTGGGCGGTGAGTACGGCGGTGCGGCAACCTATGTTGCCGAGCACGCGCCGCTGGGACGACGCGGCCACTACACCAGCTGGATTCAGACCACGGCGACCATGGGCTTCTTTTTGTCACTCGCCGTCATCCTCGCCTGCCGCCTGGGCTTCGGTGAGGAAGCCTTCATGTCCTGGGGATGGCGTGTGCCCTTCCTGCTGTCGGTCGTCCTGCTGGGCGTGTCGGTGTACATCCGCCTCAAGCTGGAGGAGTCACCGGTGTTCGCCGAGATCAAGGCAACAGGCCAGTTGTCCAAGGCGCCGCTGACCGAGAGCTTCGGTGAATGGCGCAATGGCAAGATCGTGCTGCTGGCATTGCTCGGTGCCACCGCCGGCCAGGGTGTGGTCTGGTACACGGGCCAGTTCTATGCGCTGTTCTTCCTGCAAAACACCCTGAAGGTCGACTTCCAGCTGGCCTACTTGCTGGTGGCTACGGCGCTGTTGATCGGCACGCCGTTCTTCATCGTCTTTGGCAAGCTGTCGGATCGCATTGGCCGCAAGCCCATCATGGTCAGCGGTTGCCTGCTGGCCGCGCTGACCTTCATCCCGATCTACCAGGGCATTGCCCACTACGCCAACCCGGCGCTGACTGAATTCCAGGCGCGCGCCGCCATCACGGTCGCCGCGAGCGACTGCGAATTCAATGTCTTCGCCAAGCCGACCACGCCCTGCGACCAGGTGCGCGGATTCCTGACCAAGTCGGGACTCAGCTACAAGATGCTGCCCGCCGAGGGCAGCCATGGCGTGGTCACGCACATCGCCGGCACCCGACTTGAGGGTTTTGACCACGCCAGCTACCAGCAGGTACTGAGCCAGAGCGGCTACCCGGCGGCGGCCGACCCGGCGCGGGTCAACAAGCCGATGACGGTGTTGTTGCTGACGCTGTTGATGATCTTCGTGACCATGGTCTATGGCCCGATCGCCGCCTTCCTGGTCGAGTTGTTCCCGACACGGATCCGCTACACCTCGATGAGCCTGCCGTATCACATCGGCAATGGTTGGTTCGGTGGCTTCCTGCCCTTCCTGGCCGCGGCGCTGGTGGTGATGTCAGGCGATATCTACTACGGCCTGTGGTACCCGATCGTCGTCGCGACGATGAGTGGCCTGGTCGGCCTGTTCTTCATCAAGGAAACGAAGGACCGCGACCTGCGCTCATGACCCTGTCGGTCGCAGGCTGGCCGGCACCTCGCCGGTCAGGCCCATGGCGCGCTTGATCAGTTGACGCTTCAGCGGGCCGCTCTTCTCGACCAGCGCCAGGCCAGTACGCCGGGCCGGTGACCAGCCCGGTGCGTCAGCGCCGAACAGGCGCTTGATACCATCAATCAAGGCCATCGCTGGCACCACCTCGGCCTTGCGCCAGCGCGCATAGGGCCGCAGCGAGCGCAGCTCGCCGATGTCATCGACGCGTTCCAATGCCTGGGTGATCACGTCCACCAATGCCGCGGCATCCATGAATCCCAGGTTGACGCCCTGCCCGGCCAGCGGATGCACGGTATGGGCGGCATCGCCAATCAGCGCGATACGCGGCGCCACATAGTCCTTCGCGTGCTGCTGTCGCAGCGGGAAGGTGCCACGCGCTGCGTCAACGGTAAGCGCACCGAGCACCTCGGCCGAGGCCTCGGTCACGCGACGGCCAAATTCCTCTGGCGTGCAGGCCACCAGGGACTGTGCCTGATCAGGCGTTGCCGACCACACCAGCGAGACCCGGCCATCCGCCAGCGGCAGCAGTGCCAGCGGGCCAGTGGAGAGGAAGCGCTGGCGCGCGATTTGGCCATGGGGCATGGCGGAGCACAGGTGCGTCACCACGGCGTGTTGCTCGTAGTCCCAACCCTGGGTACTGATGCCGGCCTGCTCGCGCACCCGCGAGTTGCCACCATCCGCACCCACCACCAGCCTGGCGCTGATACGCCGATCATCGGTGGTATCGACCCGCGCCAGGTCGGTATCGACCTCCAGCGCCTTCAGGCCGCACTTGTGCAACACCACGCCGGCCTGGGTGGCAGCTTCCAGCAAGGCCGCCTGCACGCTCTGGTTCTCGACGATGTGGCCAAGATCGGGCTGCCCCAGCTCGGCGGCATCGAACCACAGCACCTCGGCGCTGTCCGGCGCGCTGTCATGATCCCAGACCTGCATCTGCTGATAAGCCCCCGCGCCACGTGCCGCGACAGCAGGCCAGGCCCCACACTTCTGCAGCAGCTGCTCCGAGGCCCGCGACAGGGCAGAGACCCTGAGGTCAAGCGCCGCATCCGCCGCTGGGCGCGGCGTGGGCTTGGGTTCCAGCAAGGCGATACGCAATGCACGAGTTGCTGGCGTTACTTTCAGCAACGCCGCCAGGCCCGCACCGGTCATCGCACCGCCGACGACGATGATGTCGTAGTCCGGCTTCATGCGCGCCTGGCCTCATCGAGCAAGGGCAGTCCACGTGCCAGTCGCGGCTGCTTGCCGGCCAGGCCCATGGTGACGCGGGCGAAGCCCTGCTTGGCCGGCCCCATCAGGTCGAACAACAACAGGCCACCGGCACGTGCCTTGCGTAAGGGCAGCAGCGGATTGGCGAAGACACGCACCAGCGCGTCGGTAAAGGCGATGACGCTCTTCCGATCCGGTCGCCGCCATTGCTCATAGCGCGCCAGCACCTCGGCGCTGCCGGGATCTGGCGCAGGCAGCAAGCTGGCATCGGCGAGCACTTCCGCCAGCGCGGCAACATCGCGAAGGCCGAGGTTGAAGCCCTGTCCTGCAATCGGGTGCAGGCCCTGGGCGGCGTTACCGATGATCACCGCGCGCGGCGCCACCTGGCGCGCCGAGCGCGTCAGTGACAGGGGATAGGATTGGCGCCGGCCCACCCGACGAATGTGTCCCAGGCGATAGCCAAAGATTTCCTGCAACTCGGCAATGAACTGGGCATCGTCCAGCGCCAGCACGCGCTCGGCCGCTTCAGGTGCCAGGGTCCACACCACGCCACAGCGTCCTTCGGCCACCGGCAGGATCGCCACCGGCCCACTATCGGTGAAGCGCTCATAAGCCACGTGTTCATGAAAGCGCTCGGTCTCGATATTGGTGATGACGGCGCGCTGGTCGTAGTCCCAGACGCTGGCGTCAATGTCGAAGGCCTCGCGCACGCGTGACCTGGCGCCATCGGCGGCCACCACCAGGCGGGCGGCAACGCTTGATCCATCCTGCAGGCGCAAGGTGACCCGTCCTGCGCCCGGCTCAACCGCCACCACGCTCGCTGGGCAGCGTATTTGCAGACGCGGCGCCCGCGCACAGACCTCGGCCAGTGCCCCACCCAGGATACGGTTCTCCAGCGTGTAGCCCAGCGCAGCGACGCCCTGCTCCTCTGCGGTCAGTCGGGCAAAGGCGAAGGCGCCGCGTTCGGAAACGTGGATCTGGCGGATCGGCGTGGCCTGCGAGGCGACTGCCGGCCACACGCCGATGCCACCCAGGATGCGGTGGCTGCCGGTGGAGAGTGCCGTGGTGCGACTGTCAAAGCTGGGCTGGACCTCATCGCCCGCAGATACCGGCTCGATGACCACCACCTTCCACGGCAATGGCGCCAGCGCTGCGGCCAGCGACAGGCCCACCATGCCGCCGCCGACGATGGCGATATCAAATTCCTGGGCAGGCGCGCTCACGGGGACGATGACCTCAGGCGGCAGCCATCAGGCTTTCGATGTCGTCGGGATGGGTGGGCACGCCGGCACTCAAGACATCCGGGTCGCCGCTGGTGACCACCACGTCGTCCTCGATGCGTATGCCGATACCCCACCACTCCTTGCCCACGCCGCGGCTGTTGGGCGGGATGTAGATGCCAGGCTCGATGGTGGTGACCATGCCTGGCTCAAGCAGGCGCCACTCCTCGCCCACCTTGTATTCACCGACGTCGTGCACATCCATGCCCAGCCAGTGGCCGGTGCGATGCATGAAGAAGCGCTTGTAGGCCTCGTCCTTGATCAGCGCCGGCACCTTGCCCTTCAGCAGTCCTAATTTAACCAGTCCCTGGGTGATGCTGCGCACCGCTGCCTCGTGCGGCTCGTTCCAGTGACAGCCGGCGCGCACCTTGGCGATCGCCGCATGCTGGGCCTCCAGCACCACCTCATAGACATCGCGCTGGCGCGGGCTGTAGCGGCCGTTAACCGGCAGGGTGCGGGTGATGTCGCTGGCGTAATAGTCGTATTCGCAGCCGGCGTCGATCAGCAACAGCTCGCCGTCCTTCATCTGGCGGTTGTTGTCGCGGTAGTGCAGCACGCAGCTGTTAAGACCGCTGCCGACAATCGGGTGATAGGAGATGTCCGCGCGCTGGCTGTGGAACTCGTGGAGGATCTCCGCCATCACCTCGTATTCCCAGCGCCCCGGTGCCGTGATCTTCATGGCGCGGCGATGCGCTGCGGCACCAATCTCACTGGCGCGGCGCATGGCGGAAATTTCTTCGCGGCTCTTCGACAGGCGCATCTCGTGCAATGGGTGGTCCAGCGCGACGAATTCCTGGGGGGTGTGCAGGCCATGCTTGGCCTGGGCGCGCAGGCCATTGACCCAACCCACGATGCGCTGGTCAAAGTCGAGGTTGACGCCCATGGTGTAGAACACCCGCGAGCTGCGTTCCAGCAGACCCGGCAGGATGTCGTCAATGTCCTGGATGGGAAAGGCATCGTCCGCAGCGAAACGCGACACCGCGCCATCCGGCCCGGCCCGCGAACCGTCCCAGACCTCGCGCGCGGCGTCACGCTCGCGCACAAACAGCACGTACTCGCCCTGCGGCCGGCCAGGCATCAGCACGGCCACGGCCTCAGGCTCGGGGAAGCCGGTCAGGTACTGGAAGTCGCTGTCCTGTCGGTAGAGATATTCAACATCGCTGTTGCGATGCTTGACCGCGGCGGCTGGCAGGATGGCAACACAGTCCTTGCCCATGGTGCTCATCAGCTCGCGCCGGCGGCGCGCGAATTCATCTTTCTTCATTGGGCCACTTTAATGCAGTTGGGGCACGGTCACCGGCTGCGACGCACGGTACTGGGCCAGCTCGTCATAGGCCAGCTGGGCGCCGGCGCGCACGAATTCAAACATCTCCGAATAAGCCGCCTCGCTAGCCTCGCCCGCCTCGGCAGGATCAAGCTGCGCTCGGGTGATCTCGGCAAAGTCGTTGAGGATCTCTTCCAGGTCGCTGGTCAGCGGCAGCGGTATGCCGGCGCCGCTGGCACCGAGCGCATAGAGGAATCCGCCGCACCAGGCGGCGAGTGCACTGACCCGATCGGCGAGTGCCGCCTCGTCACCGGGCAGCACCAGGGTAAAGCCGAAGTCAGCAGCATCCAGGGCCCGAGAAGTGCCCTGGCGAAACTCCATCAGCGCCTCCGCGGTTCCGCCGGCTCCTGCGGCGGAACCCTCCGGCAACAGTTCCGAAAGCCATTCCTCGACGCCAAAGCCGGCAAAACTACACAGGCCGCCACACAGGAAGCCATGCGCCTCGGCTGCATCGACAGGCGTGCCAATCGCGGAGAGCGCCGCCTGCAAGTCATCGTAGTTCAAGCCACACCATCGCCCTGCGGGCGCCTGAAATCGCACGAGCGGCCATGTTACTCCTCGTTCCAGGACACGTCGCGTTGACCATCCTCGCCGCACGGTTCCATAATGCCCCCCATGGAAGACTCAGCGGCAAAATCGTCCCTGGAGCTTGAGTTCAAGAGACTCGACAAGAGGCTCGAGGAACTGGTGGGCGTGGTAGCTCAGCTCAAGGAAGAAAACCGCGCCCTGCGCCAGCGCCAGGACGCGATGGCGGCGGAGCGCTCTTCGCTGATGCAGAAGAACGAACAGGTTCGCGCGCGGGTCGAGGCCATGATTGGCCGGCTCAAGGCGATGGAGAGTGGCGCATGAGCAGCAGCAGTGATGTCAGCCGCATCAGCGTGCGGATCCTGGAGAAGGAATACCACGTCTCCTGCCCGGCCAATGAGCGCGCAGCATTGCTCGACTCTGCGGAATTCCTGAACCAGCGCATGCGCGAGATCCGCGAGTCCGGCAAGGTGGTCGGCCTGGATCGCATTGCGGTGATGGCTGCCCTGAACATTGCCAACGACCTGATCAAGGCACGGGATGGCGCAGGTGGCACCGAGGGTGACCTGACCACCCGGCTGCGCAGCATGCGCGAGCGGGTGGAATCGGCACTGACCCGCGGCCAGCAGCTGGAACTTTGAGGACAACACGCCACGCGCAGGGCGCGGGCGTAACGGTTTGGCGCCGCCTGCGGTGTTCGAAAGGGGCCTGGATACCTCTCGACCCTAATGTAAGACACCCAGGAGCCTGGCTTTGCGACAGCATTGTGCAAGTCCGCCTTCGAGCGGAAAGCCTTAGCGGTCGCGGCTTGCTCCACCTGTTGCTCTGGTTCGAGAGCAACGGTCACCACCGGCACAGGCGGGTGGCGCCTCTACTCTCCCATGCCTGAGACCTCGCAACCGCAATTACGCCAACGCCTGCGCGAGGAGCGCCGCGCGCTGGATGACGCCACGCGTCACGCTGCCGCGCAGGCGGTGGATGCGCGACTCGCCGCACTGGGTTTGCCGCGACCACGCTCGCGTCTGGCAGCCTACCTGCCCACCGATGGCGAACTCGATACCGCAGCGGTGATCACCCGGGCACTGGCACTGGGTTGCGAAGTGCACGTCCCAGTGATCACCAGCTTCCGGCAACGACGCATGGCCCTGGCACCTTTCGTTGCGGGCGCGCCACTGCTGAGGAACCGTTGGGGCCTGCTGGAACCACAAGCGGCGCCCGCCAACGATGCTCGCTGGATGGACCTCGTGCTGTTGCCCTGTGTCGGCTTCGATGGCGAGGGCAATCGCCTGGGCATGGGCGCGGGATTCTATGACCGCCACCTTGCCTTCCTGCGCCATCGCCAGTTCTGGCGCCAGCCCACGCTGATCGGCCTCGCCTATGCCTTCCAGCGTGTCGATTCACTGCCCGCACAAGCCTGGGACGTGCCGCTCGATGGCGTGATCACCGAACAGGACAGCCATTTGCGCCCAGCGTTGTCTGGCAGGCGAAACAAAGGGGTTTGAGCGCGATGAACTATTGGCTGATGAAGACCGAACCGACCTCCTTTGGCATTGACGCCCTGGCCCGCGCGCCGCGCCAGACGACCGGCTGGGACGGCATCCGCAACTACCAGGTGCGCAACATGCTGCGCGATGATTTCGAAGTCGGCGACCAGGCGTTCCTCTATCACTCAAGCTGCAAGGTGCCTGGCATCTACGGCATCGTCACCGTCACGCGCACCGCTTATCCGGATCCAACGGCGTTCGATCCGACCCATCATCACTTCGATGACAAGAGCAATCCTGACGACCCGCGCTGGCTGCAGGTGGACGTCAAACTGCTGCGCAAATTTGTGCGTCCGGTCACGTTGGCGACCCTGAAGGCCCAGGCCGGGGGTGCCCTGCGTGACCTGCCGGTCCTGCGTCGCGGCAACCGCTTGTCGATCACGCCGGTGAGCGCCAGGGAATGGAAATTCATTGTTGCACTCGGTGACAAACGCGATTGAGTACAGCAGCGTTTGGTACGGGAAAACAAGATACTTCACGTGTTACCGAATTCACGATGCAAAAAGTTTTCTCATTCACGTCACCGATGTTGCTCCACTCACTGCAGCTGATTCATGAAGCACACACGTCGCGTGTCAGCATCGTCTCGACACCTGCGCGCGCGTGTACCCCTTGCTTGCAATCCCGTCAACCATGTATATACTCGCACCCCGGATTAACCCGACATGGAGATCCATATCATGGCGACGAAGAAAAAGGCTGCGAAGAAGAAGGTAGCTAAGAAGAAGGCTGGCAAGAAGAAGGCCGCCAAGAAGAAGTAGCTTTCAGGCAGCAGGAACGGCGGTTGGTTGATCACAAGTTAGCCAGCCGCCAGTTCCGAAAGTCTTCTGATACTGTGCCCGCGTAAGCGGGCATAGTTTTTTCTGGAGGCTGGAACATGAGTTCTGCAGAGCAGTGGAAGAAGGACGCCGCCCTCGCCGCCCTGGCATTCCTGGAGCCGGGCACCATCCTCGGCGTCGGCACCGGTTCTACCGTCAATCACTTCATTGATGCCCTCGGCCCCCGCCGCCACGATATTGCCGGCGCGGTTTCCTCCTCCGAGGCCAGCACCGCACGGCTGAAAAAGGCTGGAATCGAGGTCGTTAGCCTCAACGACGCCGGCGACATCCCCCTGTATGTGGACGGGGCCGACGAGGCCAACGAACACCTGCAGCTGATCAAGGGGGGCGGTGGCGCCCTGACCCGCGAGAAGATCGTCGCCGCCGCCAGCCGGCGCTTTGTCTGCATCATCGACCAGTCCAAGCTGGTGCCGCGCCTGGGCAAGTTCCCCCTGCCGGTGGAAGTGCTGCCCATGGCCCGCTCGCTGGTGGCCCGGCGCCTGGTCATCCTCGGTGGCCAGCCCGTCCTGCGCGAAGGGTTCACCACCGACAACGGCAACCTGATCCTCGACGTCCACAACCTCGACATCACCGATGCCGTGGCGCTGGAGAGCGAGATCAACCAGCTCGCCGGGGTGGTGGCGGTGGGGCTATTCGCCCGACGCGGTGCCGACGTGCTGTTGATCGCCGGTGCCGATGGGGTACGCACACTGAAACGCTGAGGGAGATACCCCTGTCACCAATGTCGCACTCACGCTGGAGCCTCTGACCATGACCCCCACACTATTGGCACTGACCGGCTTCCTGGCCTGGTCCTTGTTCCTCCTGGTCCTCATGGAAGCCGTTCGCACCCGGCTGGTGATGACCCGGGCGTTGCGCGCCGACGGCTTTCGACCGGACAACGCCAACCTGTCGCCATTCATGCAGCGGCTTACGCGGGCACACCTCAATTGCGTGGAGGGCCTGCCAATATTTGGCGGCCTGATGCTGGTGGCCATCGTTGCCGGCCAGTCGGAGGTCACTGATCCTGCAGCCTACTTGTTCCTGGGGGCGCGCATCATCCAGTCCCTGGTACACCTGGGCTCCATTTCCGCAAGGGCAGTGACCCTCCGCTTCACTGCCTTTGCAGTGCAGATGGCCATCGCCGCCTACTGGGCAGTTGGCCTGCTGATGGCCATGCTCGGCGGGCCACCGATGGGCTAGCTTTCACTGAAGGCCGGCCTTTGCGGCGACGCTCGGCGGCACCAAGGTGCCGCCGTCGAACCACGGTTCTCATCCCGTCCCCTCAAAGCAAGAAAGCCGACCCAAGGGTCGGCTTTCTTGCTTTGTTGGCTGGGGGACTAGGATTCGAACCTAGGTTGACGGAGTCAGAGTCCGTAGTCCTACCGCTAGACGATCCCCCAAAAGCGGTTCGTCCGCAGGGATTCGATCAGCGCTTGCTGAACTGCGTCCCGCGGCGGGCCTTGCGGCGTCCGACCTTCTTGCGCTCAACCTCGCGTGCATCGCGGGTGACGAAGCCGGCGGTGCGCAGCACCCTGCGCAGGGTCTCGTCGTATGCCATCAGGGCGCGGGTGATGCCGAGGCGGATGGCACCGGCCTGGCCGGTGACGCCACCACCATCCACCAGCACATTGATGTCGAAGGTATCCGACATCTGCACCAGTTCCAGCGGCTGGCGGACGATCATCTCGCCGGTCTTGCGACCGAAGAACTCGCTCACCGGACGGCCATTGACGCTGATCGCGCCCTTGCCCTTCTTCATGAACACGCGTGCCGCGGAAGTCTTGCGACGACCGGTGCCGTAATACTCGTTCAACGCCATGGTCTGATCCTGATCCTTGTCTGGGCCCGGGCTCAGGCGAGCTCGAGCGACTTGGGCTGCTGCGCCGTATGCGTGTGCTCACCACCGGCGAACACGTGCAGCTTCTTGTACATCTGGCGACCGAGGGTGGTCTTGGGCAGCATGCCCTTCACCGCGTACTCGATCACACGCTCGGGATGCTCATCCAGGAGCTTGCCCAGGGCAATCGTCTTCAGGTTGCCAAGGTAACCCGTATGCTGGTGATATTCCTTGTCACGCAGCTTGTTGCCGGTCACCGCCACCTTGTCCGCGTTGATTACGATGATGTAATCGCCGCAGTCCACATGTGGGGTGTACTCGGGCTTGTGCTTGCCACACAGGCGCATGGCAATACCTGTCGCCAGCCGACCTAGGGTCTTGCCGGACGCATCCACTACATACCAGTCGCGTCGTACACGCTCCGGCTTTGCAAAAACCGTCTTCATCTTGGGCCCCTGAGTAGGGTCGGGTGCTGGAAAGGCCGGCAAGTTTAATGAAGATGCCTCCCCATTGCAAAGGCCTGTGGGACCCGCGCCGGGGAACCCTGCGAGCCCGGGGCCGGACACTATAATATGGTCGCCATGCCGACCCGAGTTTTGAGCCCCCTGGACCACCTGCTGGAACTGGCCGATCAGGGCCTTAGGGCCAGTTTTGGCCGCCCCATGGCCTCCCGCCCTACCCCGGGCAAGGACAGTCCTGTCCGCATAGCGGACGAACAGCAGCGCCGACGCACGGCCGGCTTGATGCGCGTAAACCATGCCGGCGAGGTCGCCGCCCAGGGCCTGTACCTGGGCCAGGCCCTCACCGCACGCAGCGAACCAATCCGCCGCGCCATGCGCGAAGCCGCCGTCGAGGAAGGCGATCACCTGGCCTGGTGTCGCGACCGGCTGAGTGAACTCGGCTCGCGCACCAGCGTGCTGAACCCGCTGTGGTTTGTTGGCTCCGTCGCCATTGGTGCGCTGGCCGGAAGAATGGGCGACCACTACAGCCTCGGCTTCATGGCCGAAACCGAGCGCCAGGTCGAGGGTCACCTCGACAGCCACCTGGCACAACTGCCCGCAGAGGATTCGCGCACGCGGGCCATCGTCGAACAGATGAAGGCGGATGAGTGCAACCACGCGCAAACCGCCATCGCCGCCGGCGCCGTGGAATTGCCGGTGCCGGTACCGCAGGTCATGAAGGTGACCGCGAAAGTCATGACCACCACGGCCTACTGGATATGAGCGCCATGCGCATTATGTCTTGCGATACGCGCGCGGCTGTAATACAACGGCGGGCAAGCCGCCCGGGCAATTTCTACTAAGGAAGGATCATGGAAGAGGGCATCAAGCAGTTGACGGATATTCCGGCGATCAACCGGTTCCTCAGTTACTGCCGCGTTCGCACTGTGCCGTCGAAGACGGTGCTGATCCATGCCGGCGATTTGCCGGACGTCCTCTACTACATCATCAAGGGCTCGGTCGAAGTGATGATCGAGGACGAGGAAGGCAACGAGATGGTGCTGGCCTACCTCAACAAGGGCCAGTTCTTCGGTGAGATGGGCCTGTTCTCCGACAGCCAGCAGCGCAGCGCCTGGGTACGCACACGCGTCGCCTGCGAGCTGGCCGAGATGACCTACCCGCGTTTTCGCCAGGTCGCCTCGGAAAGTCCGGGCCTGGTGTTCGAGCTCGCCACGCAGCTCGCCACGCGCCTCGATCGCACCAACAAGAAGCTCGGCGACCTCGCCTTTGTCGACGTCACCGGTCGCATTGCCCACGCCATCATGGACCTGTGCGGCGAGCCCGATGCCATGACCCATCCGCAGGGCATGCAGATCAAGGTCAGCCGCCAGGAGCTTTCGCGCCTGGTTGGTTGCTCACGCGAAATGGCCGGCCGTGTATTGAAGGTCCTGGAAGAACAGGGCCTGCTCACCGCACGTGGCAAGACCATCGTGGTGTTTGGTGCACGCCCCAAGGTGCGCACGCGTCCGCAGCCGGATTTTGCCAAGGCCGGAGCCCAGGCCAAGTAGCGATCAGCCGCGCTTGATGGCGGCCTGCATGGTGGCAATGGTCGCAGCGTAGTCACCGCTGCCAAAGATCGCGCTTCCCGAAACGAAAGTATCCGCACCGGCCGCAGCAATGCGGCCGATGTTTTCTGTGGTCACGCCACCGTCCACTTCCAGGCGGATCTCGCGCCCGCTGGCGGCAATGCGCTCACGCACCGCGGCAATCTTGTCGATCACCGGCTCGATGAACTTCTGCCCGCCGAAGCCCGGGTTCACCGACATGAGCAGCACCAGGTCCACCGACTCCAGGGTGTGATCCAGCCAGGACAGCGGCGTGGCCGGATTCAGCACCAGGCCCGGACGACAACCTGAACTGCGAATCAGCTGGATGGTGCGATCCACATGGCCGCTGGCCTCGGGATGAAAGCTGATCCAGGTGGCGCCGGCCTCGGCAAAATCCGGCACCAGGCGATCCACCGGCTCGACCATCAGGTGCACGTCAATCGGCGCGGTGATGCCGTGCTTGCGCAAGGCGCGGCACACCAGCGGCCCCACCGTCAGGTTGGGCACGTAATGATTGTCCATTACATCGAAATGAACCCATTCAGCACCCGCGGCCAGCACGGCCTCGACCTCTTCGCCCAAGCGGGCGAAGTCAGCAGAGAGGATGGACGGGGCGATGACGGGTTTTTGCATGCGGCAATCCTAGCGTATGCCCCGGGCTTCGCGAATGGTTTCCCAGGCCGACTGGATGGCCTGGGTGCGTTCCTTGGCCAGTTCCATCATCGACTCAGGCAGGCCGCGGGCCACCAGCTTGTCAGGGTGGTTCTGGCTCATCTGCTTGCGATAGGCGCGCTTGACCTCGGCATCACTGGCCTCCGGCTTGACCTCAAGCACCTCATAGGCCTCAGCCATGGTGTTGCGTGGCTGCGGCGGCGGCGCACGATAGCCCGCGCCAGGATCCGGCCCCGCACTGCCCGGACGAAACCCGCCGGCGCCATAGGCAGCCCCGTAACCCTGCATGCGCAGCACCGCCTCCAGGTGCGCAAACTCCAGCGCACTGACGCCCAGCGCTCCGGCCATGCGTCCCAGCACGGTGCGTGGCGCGCCCTGCATGCCATTGCCGAGCAGGGCCGCACGCATCTGGATTTCGAGGAACACCCGCAGCAGGTCATGGCGACCACCGCAGACGCGGCGCAGCTCGGTCAGCGCCGCGTCGGGATCAAACTGCGCCGACTTGCCGCGGGAGAAATGCTCGATGGCCGCGCGAGTATCGGCCTCGCCCAGGCGGAACTGCCGAAACACCTGCCGCGCTGCGGCGATGTCCTGCTCCGACACCCGGCCATCGGACTTGGCCACCCAGCCCATGATGGCAAAGGCCGAACGGAAGAAGGTGGCGCGAACTTCAGCGGGGCTGGCGGCAGAGCCGGAAAAGCCGCCGGACTGGCTTTCATCGAAGGCATGGCCAATGATCAGCCCGATCAAGGCGCCAACGACCCCGAGCCCGGTGGCCAGACCCAGCATCACCCCGACGACTTTGCCGGTCCAGCCCATAGTGATTCCTTGACCGCCCTTGTCCGTGACTGCAAGATTTCCGGCAACCCGGTGGGTGCCAAGACCCGCCATGTTATCAGCCGATCAAATCCGCGGGCCCATGAGCGAAAAACCCCTGCACCAATCGTCCCTGTCCGGCCTGCCGCTGCTGCATCGTGGCAAGGTCCGCGACAACTACGACCTCGGCGGCGGGCGCATGCTGATTGTCGCCACCGATAGATTGTCGGCGTTTGACGTGGTGCTGCCGGATGCCATTCCGGGCAAGGGCAGCATGCTCACGGCGATTTCCAATTTCTGGTTCGAGCGCACCCGCTCGATCATTCCCAACCACCTGACCGGAGAGCCCCTGTCTCGCTATGTCACCGATCCCGCCGAGCTCGCCCAGCTCGAGGGCCGCGCCGTGGTGGTGCAGCGCCTGCACCCGCTGCCCATCGAGGCCGTGGTACGTGGCTACCTGATTGGCTCGGGCTGGAAGGACTACCAGAAAAACGGCAGCGTCTGCGGCATCCACCTGCCGGCAGGCCTCAAGCAGGCCGCGCGCCTGCCGGAACCGATCTTCACCCCGGCCACCAAGGCGGCCGCAGGCGACCATGACGAGAACATCGGCTTTGCCCAGGTGGTGGCCATGATCGGCGCGCCACTGGCCGACCAGGTGCGCCAGGTCTCACACGCCCTGTATGCCCATGCCGCCGAATATGCGTTGACCCACGGCATCATCATTGCCGACACCAAGTTCGAGTTCGGCCTCGATGATGCCGGCCACCTGCTGCTGATGGACGAAGTGCTGACCCCGGACTCCTCGCGCTTCTGGCCGGCAGATCAATATCGTGAGGGCATCAGCCCACCCTCCTTCGACAAGCAGTTCGTGCGTGATTACCTGGAGACCCTGGACTGGGACAAGCGCGCGCCCGGCCCGCGCCTGCCGGAGGAAATCATCCGCCAGACCACGCTGCGCTATCGCGAGGCGCTCGAGCGCCTCACCGCATGAACGCGCCGCGCGATTGCGGGCCCACGTGGCCTGTGCCACGCTGATCCCATGACGCTGGATCTTGATTTCCGTCGCCGCGTAGAGCGCTTCCTGTTTGATCGCCCGCAACCGCTGGCGCTGGGGCCGGCAGAAGGGCTGCTGCGCTTCATCCGTTATCCCTACGCGCTGGGGCGCGACCTGCTGACCGGCGAGCTGAACCTGCGTGCCATGGGCCTGGTGTACACCACCATCCTCTCGGTCGTGCCGCTGGTGGCCTTCGTCTTCGCGGTGCTCAAGGGCCTGGGCGTGCATCGCGACCTGGAACCGCTGATCTTCGAGTTCCTGCGCCCCATTGGCGGCCGCGCTGATGAAATCACCGCGCAGATCATGGCCTTTGTCGAGAACGTGCGCGGCGGCGTGCTCGGCTCGATCGGCCTGGCCTTCCTGCTCTACACCGTGATCTCGACCATCCAGAAGCTCGAGGAGTCCTTCAACTTCGCCTGGCATGTCGACCGGCCCCGCTCGCTGGTGCGCCGCGTCAGTGAGTACCTGAGCCTGATGGTGGTGGGTCCCGTGTTCCTGGTGGTCGCCTTTGGCCTGTTCGGCGCACTGGGTGACCTGCGCATCCTGCAGTGGCTGCGCGGCCATGAGCCCATGGGCTCGCTGGTCACCGGCCTCGGTGGCATCGGGCCCTACATCTTCGTCACCCTGGTCTTCACCTTCCTCTATGTGTTCGTGCCCAACACCCGTGTGCGCTGGCGACCCGCGCTGGTGGGCGGCATTGCTGCCGGCGTGCTGTGGGCAGCCAGCGGTGCGGTGTTTGCCCAGATTGTCGCCGCCTCGACCCGCATGGTGGCGATCTACGCGGGCTTTGCCATCTTCATTGCCGCGCTGATCTGGATCTACCTGAGCTGGACCATCCTGCTGATCGGCGCGCAGCTTTCCTTCTACGTGCAGAACCCGCGCTACCTGCGCGCCGGCCAGGTGCCGGTGCGCCTGACCAGCCGGCTGCGCGAGCGCCTGGCGCTCACCGTCATGCTGCTGGTGGCGAGGCGCTTCCTCGGCAGTGCTGCGCCCTGGCGTCTGCGCCAGCTGGCCGAGCACCTGGAGGTTCCAGGATCGGCGCTATCGGCGGTGGTGGATCCGCTGGAGCGTGCCGGGCTCATTACCACCACCGAGGACGAAGACGTGCTGCCGGCACGTGACCTCGATGTCATCACCATGCACGACATCCTGGTGGCGGTGCGCGATGAGCGTCCGTATGAAACAGCACTGCTGTGGAATGCGCGCACCGAGGCGCAGGCCGATGCCCTGGCCGATGCGGTGGAATCGGCGATTCGCGAACGCACTGCAACGCTGAGCCTGCGCGAGCTGGCCGCCCAGCCCTGAGCGCGGGTGGCGCCTCAATCGCCGGCGATGGTCATCCTGGAAATCAGCATGGAGCCGCAGCGGATACCGCCGCGTATGTCGATATCGGTGCCCAGGGCGACGATGTCGCGGTACATGTCGCGCAGGTTGCCAGCCACGGTGATCTCGTGCACGGGATGGGCAATGACGCCACCCTCGACCCAGAAGCCAGCGGCACCGCGCGAATAATCCCCGGTGACCGGGTTGACGCCCTGTCCCATCATTTCGGTCACCAGCAGGCCGGTGCCCAGTTCACGCAGCATGCCCTCGTAATCATGCCTACCACCACCCACCAGCAGGTTGTGCACGCCGCCAGCATTGCCGGTGGTCTTGAGGCCGAGCTTCCGCGCCGAATAGCTGTCCAGTACATAGCCGCCCAGCACGCCGCCGGCGACCAGGTCGCGATCGCGGGTGTTCACGCCCTCGTAGTCAAAGGGCGCTGAGCCCTGCGCGCCTGGCATGTGCGGGCGCTCCGACAGCGTGACCCAGTCCGGGAACAGCTGCTCGCCGGCAGCATCGAGCAGGAAGCTGCTCTTGCGGTACTGCGCCGAGCCACGCACCGCGCCAACGAATTGCCCGATCAGGCTGCGCGCCAGTTCCGGCACGAACATGACCGGCGCCTTGCGCGTGCTCAGCTTGCCGGCGCCGAGGCGATCGATGCTGCGCCGGGCCGCACGCTTGCCCACGGACTCGGCGCTGTCGAGCGCCTGCCAGTCGCGCGCTGCCGTATACCAGTAGTCACGCTGCATGTCCTCACCCTGCTGGGCGATCACCACGCAGCTCAGGCTGTGTGCGGTCGAGGCATAGCCACCAACGAAGCCGTGGCTGTTGCCATACACCCTGAGGTTGCGGTGGGTGGCCAATGATCCACCCTCGGAATTCCTGATGCGCAGATCCACCGCCAGCGCCGAGGCTTCACACTGGCGTGCCAGCTCGATCGCCGCCGGTGCGTCTATTTCCCAGGGATGGAACAGCGCCAGGTCCGGCACTTCTCGCGCCATGTCCTCAGCATCCGCGAGGCCGGAGAATTCGTCCTTCGCGGTGAAGCGGGCAATGGACAGCGCCTTGGCCACGGTTTCCTGCACGGCGGCATCGGACAAGTCTGCGGTGCTGGCCGAGCCCTTGCGCTGGTCAACGTAAACCGTGACGCCCAGGCTACGGTCGCGCTGGTATTCCAGGCTTTCGACCTCACCCAGGCGCACCGTGACCGACAGGCCGCGACTGACATTGACACCGGCCTCGGCCTGAGTGGCCCCACCCTTGCCCGCGAGCGCCAGTGCCTGCGCCACGACGCCTTCGAGTTCGACCTGCTGCGGCTGGGCGGTGTCATTCATGGAGGCGGATTGTAGCGGGATGTACCGCTGCCGTATCGGCTAGCGTGCTAGCATTTTCCCCATGCGTCGACGCCAACTTCCCGGAGAACCACCACCGCCCACCAAGGGCGAGCTCAAGCGCGGGGCGCAGGAAATACAGACCCTGGGCGAGCGGCTGATTGACGCCCCGGAAGGCCTGATGGAAGCACTGGACCTGCCGGAAAAGCTGGTGGACGCCATCCTGCTGGCGCGCAAGATCACCGCACACGGTGGTCGCGCCCGGCAGCGCCAGTTCGTCGGCAAGCTGATGCGCAAAATTGACACCACACCAGTGTTTGCGGCGCTCGAAGCCGCGGAAGCGAGTGCGCGCCTGGATGCGCTGCGCTTCCAGCGCGCCGAGAACTGGCGCAACCGGCTGGTTGATGGAGGCGCAAGCGCGATGGCGGACTTCCTGTCGGCCTGCCCGGGCCTGGAACGCCAGGCCTTGAATGGGCTGCTCGGTGAGGCCATTGCAGAAAAGAACACTGGCCATCCGGCCGGCGCAGGACGTCGCCTGTACCGGCTGGTGCGCCTGTCGCTGGACCAAACGGAATCAAATACTGCGGAGAGTTCGTCATGAACATGAAAGGAATCGTGCTGGCCTGCGCTCTCGGGTTGCTGGCCTCCAGCGGGGCGCTGGCCCAGACCGTGGAACGCGGCGTGGGCGTGGTGAGCGAAGACATTGCCAGCCAGCTGCAGGCCTTCAGCTATCGCGAAGGCCCGGAGTCCAAGCTGCTGTTTCGCGGCACCGCCATCGCACTCGCCGCCGATGGCAAGGGCGAGGTCGAGTTCCAGGATGGCCGCGCCCGCGTCGAAGTCTCGGTGCGCAAGATGCCCGGACCCTGGCAGCTGGGTCCCTACACCACTTACGTGTTGTGGGCGGTTTCCGCTGATGGTCGCGCCTTCAACCTCGGCTCCATCGACCTGTCCGGTGATCGCGGCAAGCTCAAGGCCTCGACTGCACTGTCGCAGTTCGCGCTGATCATCAGCGCCGAGCCGCATTTCGCCGTCACCGCACCGGGCAAGGCCGTGGTCATGGTCAACCTCGCGCGCTACATCAAGGGCGAGACCATCATGATCTCCGGCCTGTCCGAGCGCATGGACTATGCAAACCTCGACAAGCTGCCGGTGGACCTGCGCGGACGCGAGCCGCTGGACCTGGTCCAGGCCCGCTATGCCGTGAACATCGCCCAGGCCGCCGGTGCAGCGGAGTACGCGCCAGCCGCCTTCAGCAAGGCCAGCGAGTTGCTCGCCGCTGCCGAGAGCGCACAGGCCAGCAAGAAGTACCGCGACCGCAAGCCGGTACCGCGCCTGTCGCGTGAGGCCGTGCAGGCCGCCGAAGATGCGCGCCGCAGCGCGGTAGAGGCGAGTGCCATCGCCGAAGCCGATGCACGCAAGAATGCCGCCGCTCGCGCCGCTCGCGAAGCCGCGGAAGAGAAGGCGCGTCAAGCGGCAGAATTGGCCAGCGAGGAAGCCCGGCGCCGGGCCGAGCAGGCCAAGCTGGTGGCCGCCGAGGCCGCCCGCCAGGCTGCCGCTCGCGCAGCATCCGGGGAAATAGCCAAGGCCCGTGCTGACTTCACCGCGCGCCTCAATCGTGCGCTGCCGACCCGCGAGACCGATCGCGGCGTGGTCGCCGAGATTTCGGGGGTGCAATTCGCCATCGATGCCGCGACCTTGAACTCGGAGGCGCGCGAGGCGCTGGCCCGGTTCTCCGGCATTGTCGGCACCTACCCGGAACTGCGCTTCCTGATCGAGGGCCATACCGACATCACCGGTTCCTACGCGAGGAACATGACACTGTCGATGGAGCGCGCCATCAGCGTGCGCGACTACCTGGTGGGCCAGGGCGTCGCCAATTCCAGCATCGAGGTCGCCGGCCTCGGTCCGGATCGCCCGGTGGCCGACAACGAGACCACCGAGGGCCGTGCCCGCAACCGCCGTGTTGAGATCGTGTTGACCGGCGGACCGGTTGGCTTCAACTAGTCAACGGATTGAACTAGTCGCCGATGAACGGCCCCAGGAGGAATCTCCCGGGGCCGTTTCTTTTACGGCGCCCTCGGTGTCGGCAGGAAGGGCGGCGTCGCAAAGTAGGCGTTCTGGCTGGACTGGTCGAAGACGATCATCACGATCGGTACGGGCAGGCCGGAGAAGCCCTCAAACCCCGGCGGCGGCGTGTAGGAGTACACCGACTTGAAGCCATTCTCGAATAGCAGCTGCCCACAGGTCGGCGACAGCGACGAGATGCAGGGCCGGTCGATATCGGTTGGCACCTGGGTTGAGTCGAGGACCGCGTCCTCCAGGCCCTGGCCAGCCTGCAGCAGGCCTTCCAGGTGCTGGCGGAACTCATTCAGCTGCTTGAAGATATCGGCCGGGCTCTTGTACTTGCCGTCATTGTCGGTCGGGCTCAGCCTGTAGTTGACCCCAGTCTTCAGCGACTCAAGGAAGCTCCTGACCCGCGGATCCTCGAGCAGCGCCGGCCCGATGATGTAAACCCGGTTCATGGCCGGATACCTGAGGTCGATCTCGCTCTCGATCATCGAGTACTGCGCACCGAAGACATGGAAGGACAGCGAAGCGCCGGACGTCACCAGGTCGATGTCACGTCCCTGCACCCAGGAACGGATGTGGCTGACGGCTGCGACCGTGGCCGCACCCCAGAACGCCTGCTTCATGATGTCGGTGCCGAACTGCTTGGCGTTCTTGTACTTCTGGTTGAAGTTGTCGACCATCTTGTCGACCACCCACTGGGAGGCCTGGGTGACCGCCAGTTCCACCAGCGTCGAGTACATCTGCTTGCCTGGCTGCGCCGCAAGCCTGGTGCTTGCCTGCTGGGGCGCCAGCGATGCAGTCCGCGTCGGTGGCTCACCCACCACCACGGCCAGCTCGTTCATGATGGACTCGTACAATTCCGGCAGTCGCCGTGCCGCCAGCAGCGTGTAGAGCGGTGCCGCATTGATCGCTCCCCATTCCGACGGGAACAGGCCGTTGAGGCGCGATGCACGGGTAGCGAAGGCATCGGCCAGCGCGTTCAGCTCTACCAACGATGTCGTGGGCGCACGATGGCCCGCAATCCAGGCCTGCAGGTCGGCATCCGCATCACGCAGTACTTGCTCGATCAGCACGTCCTCTGGAGTCGATGACAGGCCGAGGCCCGCCAGCTCGCTGGCCAGTGGCAGGAAGCCGAGCTCCGGGGCCATGGCGGTTGCGAGCTTCAGGGACTCGATATCCACCAGGCGCCAGCGCTGCACCATCTGCACCAGCAGGCTGCGCTGCGCATTGACATCACCGGCCTGCAGGGCCGCGCGCGTGGCGACCAGCAGTTCATCAATCTCGGCCATGGCCGAAGTCATCTCGCCGAACAGCGAGGCCATGTCAGTGCCATCACCCAGAAGCGGCGGGCCGACGGCGAAGTCACCGCTGGCACTGCGCCCATCGGTGTAGGTCGCGGTGACCGTGAAGGCACCTCGCGTGGACGCCGAAGTACTGATGCTGCTGCCGGCGGCCGTCGGCAAGCTGCCGGTGGGTGTGGGCCTGGCACTGATGCTGAAGCTGACGTCGCCAGTGGGCGTCTCGCTGCCGTCCGTTCCCACCAGGTAGGCCTGTAGCGGGATCGACTGGCCGGCGGTGGCCACCGCAGTGGCCAGGCGCAGTACCAGGCCATTGCCGGCAGATACGGTCAGCGCCATCTCCGCCGGGACCACTTCGCTGCCCGCGGCGGGATTCTGCGCGATGACTTCGCCACGCGGCACGCTGTCGCTGAACACCCTCGTTACGGTGCCGGCATCAAAGCCGGCCGTGGCGCGGCGTGTGCTGGCTTGGGCCTCGACCAGGCCGACCAGGTTGGGCGTGATAACCGGCGTCCTGCCCTTCGACACCACGATGTCGATAGAGGCGTACTGGCCAAGGCCGGTGGTGCCGGCTAAAGGAAACTGCGACAGCACTTGCCCCGCCGGAGCGTTGTCATGGCGCTCCTCGACCACGCGTGCCTGCAAACCAGCGGCGGCTGCGCTGTCGCCAGCGGCAGCGCTGGTCAGGCCCAGTAGGTTGGGTGCGGTCTTGGCAAAATAGCCCAGGTACACGACAAACGACTGCTCCGCGCGTGCCCCCAGGGAGTCCACTGCTGCAACGACTATATTCATGAAGTACTGGCCGCAGGGTCCGCCATAGGAACCGCAGGGCCCGGTATAGAAACTCAATGCGCCGGTGGTGGTGTCAAGCGTGATGCCGCCATTGGCGCTGAGGGGATGATTCTCGCTGACCAGCTCGTAGCGCACTGTGTCGCCAGCGTCCGGGTCCGTCGCCGTTATCTGGTAGATCGGGCGCGTGTAGGGCGCGACCGACAACAGGCCTGTCGGCGGCAGGGAGGTGATCACCGGCGGCCGGTTCGGCGGCGCGATCTGCAGGTACACAGTGGCCGGCACCGATTCGGAACCACCGTCACGCGCCACATAGCTGAAGCTGGTGCCCTGGCGCAGGCGAGGGTCGGTGACGATGCCGCGCTGCTGCTGCACGCGGAAGTCGCGACGCACCGACGGGTCATAGAGAATCTCGCCGGTGTCGCTGACCGATCCGGGGCGGAAGTTGATCTGGTTCCAGATTGGCGATCCGGGTGCCCAGTTATTGTCCGCTCCGCTGATGATCAGCACGGAGCCACGGCACTGCACTGTGCCGCAGGCCCAGCGATTCTGGTCGTTTGTCAGGATGTCTACGTGTCCGTCAGCATCCAGGTCAGCAACTACCGTCCCATGCTCGTCGAGCGTGTAGCTCTCGGTGTCGATCGTCCATTTCATCTGGCCGGTCCTGCCGTCCAGGATGAACAGGCTGCGCGATCCGGTCAGGATCACTTCCGGATTGCCATCCAGGTCAAGGTCATAGACGTGGGCGGGATGCGTGGAGCCCCGGTACCACTGCGGATTCGGGCCCAATACCTGCCCACTCAAGGCAGGCTCCCGGCTATCCGGGATTGCGTACACCCACATCGTTCGCCCATCGCCGCGGCGTGCATACAGGTAGCCATTGTCTGGCTGAAGGATTTCCGCCGCCCCGTCGCCGTCCAGGTCGGCAGCCGTAATCGGCGCCGTGATGGTCTCCAGGGCGAACGGGATACGGCGCAGCAGGGTGCCGTCGCCGCGATAGATAACGATACCGCTGTTGGCTGCCGTAGTGCCGAACTCGGCCTGGTATTGGACAAGCTCGGGCTGTCCATCGCCAGTGACATCGGCCACCAGGACCGAACTGGGCTCGTACTGGGTCTGCCAGGCCAGTGACCAGCTGCCATTCACTAGGTGGAAAACGTCACTGCCGGAAATGATCTCCACCTGGCCGTCGCCGTTAAGGTCAGCCACGAACGGCGGGTTCTGCTGCCACGGCCGCCAGCTCGGTATTGTCCCGGCATTGGACGGATTGGGCGACGTGAGCACCTGCTCGACAACGCCCGTCGCCGCATCAACGATCCAGGTGACGTTGCACGCGCGACCCTCGTCAGCGGCAAGCCCGGTCACTGCACGGCAAGCCGCATGGCGGATCACCGGGGAGCCACTTTCATTGCGCGCGTAATAGATGGCCGTGCCGGTGGGGATCTTGCGACGTGACAGCAACTTGACCGCCCCGCCTGGCTGCAGCCGCGCCAGCGTCGGCAGGGTTGTGGCGGTTGCGCCGTAGAACGGCCGCACGTCACCCGCGGGCGGCGGTGCCGCATCGTTCGGATTGACCATGGCATCCGGGTGCGGGCGGGTCAGTCGCTCGGTCACCCACTGGACTGCAACCGTGCCACCTGCCAGCGGTGTGCCATTGAGGGCCATGAACTGGTCGCTGCCGCTCTGCCCATCTGGACCCGCGCAGCGCGCGGACATCACGATCATGATGTCTCCACCCGCCTGCAACGCACCCGCGGCAACACCGGCCTGGTTGACGGACGTGCCATACCCACCACAGCCTGCGCCTACGGCTTGATTGGTATCACCGTGGTTGTAACGCCAGACCAGCTGGCGGGTACGTCCATCAAAAGCCGCCAGGCCGCCGTAGTCTCCGAAGAGGAGTTCCGGCACGCCATCGCGGTTCATGTCGACGACCAGGCTGGACATATTTGGATTCATCAGCGTCCCGGAGCGATACGCCACTTCCGGATTCAATGCAGGCGCGGTGAAGGCCGCCGGCGCCTGATAGGTGAATCCGCCATCGGCACCGAAGGACGTAACACTGCCGAGTGCAGGATCGCTCATGCGTGCGGCGCTGAGCGGTCCACCATCCGGGTCCGCATCATTGGCCAGCACACCATCCGGCGCGACCGTCAACAGCTGGCCAACCTCCACGGTGTATTCATCATCACGTGCCACGGGGGCGGCGTTGCTGGTGACATCAATGCGCCACAGTCCAACGGCATAGGCACCAGCGGTATCGCGCACCAGCACCCTGGCCGTCGCCAGTCCTAGCTGGCTGGCGCTCGGTTGCCAGTTCACGGTATCGCCACCCAGGCTCATGCCTGCGGGACCTGACAGCAACTCAAATGTGAGCGCGTCGCCATCGGCATCGCTGGCCAGCAGGGTGCGGGCGTAGCGACCCAGCGCCGGCGCTGTCTCGTCGGATAACGGCGCCAGCACCGGCGGCCGGTTGGCGGTGGTGACGCTGACAACAAAGGAACCACTATCCGACAGCCCACCCGCGTCCTGCACGCGGATCGTGAAACCGTGACTACCTACCTGACTGCCGTCAGGCGTAAATGTCAGCCGTGCCGTCGCGTCGAGTAACGCACCCGCCGGACCATCCAGCAGGGAAAACGTAAGTACATCTGCGGGGTCGCTATCGCTGGCAACCATTTGCAGCGAGAGTTCCTCGCCCACTTCGAGGCTGCGGTTTCCCACCGGCAGCAGTTGCGGCGCCGAATTGGCCGCGCCACCGAGCGAGACCGTCAATTCATCACTCGCCGACTGTTCGCCGTCATTGGCGGTGAGACGCAGCGTGTAGATACCCGGCAGCGCCAGCTGCAGCCCGCTCGAAGCAGCATTGGCAGCAACGAAAGCCGCTGGACCGGGGCCCGACACCAGTGACCAGCTTGAAGTCAGCGTCCCGCTGGAAGGCAAGCCATCATCGGTGATCGTACCGACAAGCAAAGTCTCGATCTGGCCATTCGGGAATGGCAGCAACAAGGCCTGATCCGGGCCGGCATTGACTTGTGGCGGCTGGTTGCCTGTCGCCGCCACGGTGACGGAGACCAGCGCACTGGCCGAACCCCCCTGGCCGTCACTGATCGTATAGCCAAAGCTGTCGCCACCCACGAAGCCCGCGGCCGGCGTATAGCGCACGCCCGAGCCATGGATAGCAGCACTGCCATGCGCCGGCGTACCGACGCCGGAAATCGACAGGCTATCGCCATCCGCGTCGCTGTCATTGTCGAGCACGGCGATATCCACCGGCGTGTCCTGCGCAGTGATGGCGCTGTCATCGCCGGCTGTCGGCGGCGTATTAGTCGAGGTCACGGTGACATTCACCGTGGCGCTGGCGCTACCGCCGCGTCCATCGCTGATGCCATAAGTGAAAGCCAGCGGGCCGCTGAAGCCCGCTGCGGGGGTCAACCTGACCATGTTGCCCACGATTGCGGTGCTGCCATTGGCTGGCTGGGACACCGTGCTGATGGTCAGCGGGTCACCGTCCGGATCGCTGTCATTGGCCAGCACGTTGATGTCGACCGGCGTCGCGGCCGGCGTCGTCGCGCTGTCGTTCAGGGCAAGCGGCGCACGGTTCGGCGGCGCGGTCACGCTGACAACCGTGGAATCCGGCGCACTGTCGCTGAATCCGTCATTGACGATCAGCTGCGCGACATAGTCGCCGAGCACGTCGGGTGTGAATGTAGGCTGCGGCATCATCGCCGACTGCAGCGCGGCGGCGCTGCCCGCCGGGCGCGATTGCCAGGTCCAGCTGAAGCTCAGGGCATCGCCGTCGGCATCGCCTGAAGCACGGCCATCGAGGGTGACGAGGTTGCCAATGACCGCGCCCTGGTCGGTGCCGGCATTGGCCAGGGGAATGGAATTCTGGGTGCTGAGGACGATTTCATCCGGCGCGCTGGCCAGCGCGCCATCGTTGACCACCAGGCGCAGGGTATAGCTGCCGGGCAGGTCAAGCGTGATGCTCGGCATCATCGTCGTGCTGTTGACCAGCACGGCGCTGCTGCCTGCAGGCGCGAGCAGGATCGACCACTGGAAGGCCAGGCCGTCGAAGTCCGGGTCGCTTGAGGCCGATCCGTCGAGCACCACCGTGCTGCCGCGCGCCACGGTGCGATCAGCACCCGCATTGGCCAGCGGTGCCGAGTTGATGGTCGATACGCCCACGTCGTCGGGCAGGCTGTCTTCAGCGCCATCGTTGACCACCAGCCGGAAGGCATAGTTGCCCGCACGATCCAGGCGGAAGGTCGGCCGGACTGCGCTGGCCGATGACAAGGTCGAGGTACTGCCCGGGGGACGGGCGAGCACCGACCAGCGGTAACTCAACGCGTCGCCATCCGCATCACCTGAACCAGACGCATCCAGCGTGACGGTCTCGCCCGTGCGCGCTGTCTGGTCGCTGCCGGCTCGCGCCACAGGTGGGGTATTGGCTTGACCCGCCTCAAAGGACCAGTCGATGTGCTTGGCCAGGAAAGGCATCGTGATCTTGCCCACCGGTACGCCTTGCACCCGTACGGTGAAGGTGTCGCTGCTGATGAGCGATGAACCGGCAGGAACGTTGCCCAGCACAACCTCGTTGTCCATGATCTGCAGGTTGCCCTTCCTGGTGCTGGCATAGGCAACCGCATTGGCCAGGGCCGGCCCGGGATTGACCACGGTGATGAGGCAACTCGCATCAACCACGTTGTGGCTGACCTGCTTCTTGGAGATGCAGAACAGGCCTCGGACATAGGGTTCCAGTCCCGGTGTGGTGCCACTCGCCTGTGCCGGTGGCGGTGTGTGCAGGGTCGCTAGCGCAACCAGCAACACCAGCATTAGTTTTTCTGTGATGACCCTGATGTTCATGACCGACCCCTGGAAATTCAGGGCAGATTTCTTGCCCCATGCGCCCTAAAGCGCAAGAACGCCCCAAACCGGGTCACGAAAGTTGAAATAGCAGCCGGGGTCCTGATTTATGTAATCTCCGGACATGGTCTTGCTGACAAGGCGCGAAATTCTGCTGGTCCTGGGCAGCTTGTTGGCTGGAGTCGCGCCGGCGGCGACCAGTCGGCGGCCTCCGCTGGTATCAGTCAGGATCAATGATCAGGGTCCGTTCCAGTTCCTCGCGGACTCCGCCGCGTCGGTTTCGGTGCTCTCAGCCGCTGTCACGGCCAGGCTGGGACTCCCCGAGGCAGGTACGACCACCATCCACCAGTCGACCGGTATGCGCGAAGCCGGGCGGGTCAAGGTCGAGTCCCTGTCGGCGGGCCCCTCGCGCAAGGAACACCTGATACTGCCGACACTGGAATTCAGCCGCTATACCGGGCTGGACGGCGTATTGGGGCTGGATGTGCTCGCGGGCCAACGGCTTGCGCTCGACTTCGAGCAGGGGCGCGGCACCATCACAGAATCTGTGCCTGGATCACATGGCCTAGAGCGCATCCGCTGCCATCGCCACCGCAGTGGCCTGTTGCAGGTCGACGTGACGATGGGGCGACGGCGCATCCCGGCACTGGTGGATACCGGTGCCGATCGCAGCTTTGGCAGTATTTCCCTGTTGCCGATATTCGCGCCTGCCAACACCCGACTGCCCACGATCCTGCATGCGGGTATCGGCAAGGACCAGAAGATCGAGGTGCTTGCCGTTACGGCAAGCAAGCTGGACCTGGCGGGTCGGATGTTGCCGCCCCAGGAAATACTGATTGCAGACCTTGCGGTCTTTCAGCGCCTGAAGATGTCCAGGCGTCCCGCACTGTTACTGGGCAGCGACCTGCTGTCGGCGTTTGGCATCACGGCCATCGATTTTCGTCACCGCGAGTTGCAGCGGGAAAGCTCGCCCTGAATGGTTTCAAGCTCCGTGCGCTGGTCGCGCGGTGACAGCCCAAAGCGCTTGCCGATGTCCAGCCAGCCCTGCTCTGCCTGGCGCAACACCCTGCAGGCCCCTGCCTTGTCGCCGCGGTCATTCAGCAAGGCCGCGAGATTACGCAAGGGCACGACCGTATCGCGCACACGCTCGGCATCCTCCGGCGCCAGCCTGGCCCGCGCGTGGCGCTCAGCCAGACCCTGCTCGATCAGCGCAATGGCCTCGTCGTAACGCCCCAGGTGGCCGAGGGTCATCGCCCGCTGGCTGCGCACCGTCTCATGCTGGCGCTGCGCCTCGTGGTTTTCCGGGTCAATGTCGCGCAAGCGCTGGCTGATGGCCTGGCCGCGGTCCAGCGCCGCCAGTGCCTCATCGTAACGACCCAGCTCGTCCAGCGTGCCCCCCTCACTCCACGCCGCCAATCCTGCGGCATTGAGCAATCGCCTGTGCATGGGCTGGCGCTGCAGGCCGGCCTCAAAGCGTGATCCGGCGCGCCGATACGCCGCCACCGCCTGCTCCAGCTGGTTCAGGTAGTAGAGTGAATCGCCCAGCATTACTGCCGGGCGGCCACTGTGATAGTCAAAGTCCATGGCCAGCTGCAGTTCCCTGGGCAGGGCCTGCAGCCTCTCCTCCTCAGAGCGCTGCAGTTGCGCTGCTGCACTGAAATCATCCCGCGACGACAACGCGTCTGCCTGCGTGAGCCGCGCACCGAGCAGCATGGCGTGTAGTTCTGCAAGCGCCGGCAAATTCTCCCGCCACTCCGGCGAAGGGCTGACTGCCGCGGCCAGGTCCATCTCCGCCTCACGCGCCTTCGCCAGCTGGCGATCAAGGTCGTTGTCCTGACCGCCATAGACCAGGGCCAGCAGGTAACGCACGCGCCCCAGGTCGCCCTGCAAGGTCACCGACTGCGGATGACGGGAGCGCAGTGCGACCAGCATCTGTTCGGCACGCTCGAGATTGGCCCGGGCGGCAGCGGGCTCGCCCACATGGGCACGACCCGGCACGCCCTGCACCTCGGCAAGACGACTCAGGCCCGCGGCCACCTCCTGCTGCAGGCTGTCGTCGCTACCCGCGGACTGGGCCAGGGCATCGAGGTAGGCCTGGCTGCGCCCGGTCATCTCGCGCCGGGTTTCCGTCGTCCCGGGGGTCGTCTCCAGGCGAACATCGAGGTCAAAGAGCATGTACTTGGCCAGCGCGCGGACTTCCTCGAAGCGCTGCACGCTGTCGCGGCGCGCCGCCTCCGCGCGCGCATAAAGCACGGTCATCAATACCGTTGCCGAGAACAGCGCGAGTACCGCAAGCGTCGCCAGCGCAACGCCGAGCCGATGACGAGCAATGAAGCGCTGGGCAACATAGTTCCAGGCCCGGCCTCGCGCCTGTACCGGATAGCCTGCGAGGAAGCGCTGCAAGTCCTCGCGGAATTCCGTGACCGCGCCATAACGCTGCTCGGCGTCGGGGTCGGTGGCCTTGGCCAGGATGGCCGCGAGGTCGGCATCACCCTGCGGCCCCAGTAGTTCGCCAAGGATCACGCCCAGCGAGTAAAGGTCATCGGATATCCCGGGCAAGGCGCCACCCTGGCGTTGCGGACTGGCATAGGCGCGGGTCAGTGGCGCGCGGGAATTGGACGAGGCCACGGCCCAGTGGCGCCCCTCCTCCGACAACAGGCGTGAAATACCAAAGTCGAGCAACTTGGGTCGGCCCTCGGCATTGACCCACACATTGGAGGGCTTGAGGTCGGCGTGCACGACCAGCTGGCGATGCGCGTACTCCAATGCCCGGCACACCTCGATCATCAGCAACAGTGTCTGGCGCCGGCCCGGTGACTGCTGCCGGACATGCTCGTCGATGGGCTGGCCCTCGACCAGTTCCATGACGAAATACGCCCGGCCCTTGTCATCGGTCCCGCCATCGAGGATCTGTGCAACCGCTGGATGCTGCAGTCGCGCCAGGATGCGCCGCTCAGCATCAAACCAGTGCGCGGCATCGGCTCCCATCAGCCCGGGCCAGATGGTCTTGATCGCCACTTGCTGGTCGAATACGCCATCGTCGCGGACTCCGCGCCAGACTTCGCCCATGCCACCCCGGCCCAGCAAGCCGTCGACACGATAATTGCCAAAGCGCGTGGGTGGATCCAGCAACTGCTCAATGACCTGCATGCGCTCAGGCGGCGCGGTCGGTATCAGCGCGGCGGCTGACGCGTCCATGGCAATCATGCGTTGAACCGCGACCAGCAGTTCAGCATCGTCCCCACAGGCCTCGGCCGCCCGCTCAAGGCGTTGGTCGCCCGGCCAGCCCAGCAGGGACTCGAAAACTTCCAGGACGCGCCGCTGGCGCGACTTGTCCATCGCGGGATCCATCGTTGTTATTCGCGTCCTTCCCGCTGGATATCGCAGGGTTCTGCTAGAGTCTAGCGCAGGAATGAACGACCCAGGCGACGCAGAGGTTATTGTCGAATCGGCGCTCAGCCAGATGCAGCCCTTCCTGCAATCCCCGGCCGCCACCAGCCACCCCGCCGACCTTGAGCAGTTACTGGAAGCCCTGTACCCGCGACTGCGGGCGCTCGCCGGCAGGATCCTGCGTGAGGATGCCCCGGTGCTGACGTTGCAACCCACCGAACTGGCCCACGAAGTGGTGCTGCGACTGCTGCGCCTGGAGCGCATGGACTGGAATGACCGCGGCCACTTCCTTGCCTTCTGCGCCCGCCTCATGCGCCAGGTCGTGGTTGATGCCGCGCGACGCGCGCGCGCCATGAAGCGCCGCCATATCGCCGTCACCACCAGCTGGTTGCATGCCGAGGTGGCCCAGAACTCTGTCGAGCCGGAACGCATGGACGAATTGCTCAGCGAGCTCGAGCAGTTTTCCGCCGAGCATGCGCGCATCGTCGAACTGCGGTTCTTCGTTGGCCTGTCGATCCCGGAAATCGCCGAGGCCCTGCAGGTATCCGAGAGCACGATCAAGCGCCAGTGGCAGTCGGCCCGGGCCTGGCTACTGCAACGGATGAACTAGCGCGCCCCGTAGGGGGCCCAGCCTGGGCTGCGTGATAGAATCGCGCCATGAAACCCCTGGTCGGAATCATCATGGGCTCGTCCTCGGACTGGGAGACGATGCAGCACAGCGCCGATACCCTCACCGCGCTGTCCGTGCCCTTTGAGACGCGGGTGGTCTCGGCCCACCGCACCCCCGACCTGCTGTTTGAATACGCGGTGGCCGCCGAAGGCCGCGGCCTGGAAGTGCTGATTGCCGGCGCCGGTGGCGCGGCTCACCTGCCGGGCATGGCCGCGGCCAAGACCTTGCTGCCGGTGATCGGCGTGCCGGTGCAATCCAAGGCGCTCAACGGGCTCGATTCGCTGCTGTCCATTGCCCAGATGCCTGCCGGCATCCCGGTGGCCACTGTCGCCATCGGCATCCCCGGCGCCAAGAACGCGGCCTTCCTCGCCGCCGCCATACTCGCGGCCCGCTATCCCGAGATCCGCGCGGCGCTGTGCGCCTTTCGCGATCGCCAGACAGCAGACGTGCTGGCGCAGCCCGATCCCCAGGCGGGCTGAATGCATATCGGCATCGTAGGTGCCGGCCAGCTCGGCCGCATGATGGTGCTGGCCGGCATCCCGCTTGGCCTGCGCTTCAGCCTCTATGATCCCGCCGAGTCGCCGCCGGCCGCAGCGGTTGCCCCGGTCACGCGTAGCGAATTCGAGAACCTCGTCGAGTTGAAGCGCTTCGCCCAAGGTGTCGACGTCGTCACCTTCGACTGGGAAAACGTGCCAGTGGCGTCGGTACGCGCCATCGCCAAGGTCACCGGGGTATCACCGCCGCCGCGAGCACTGGAGGCGGCGCAGGACCGCATCCGCGAAAAGAAACTGTTTGAGCGCCTGGGCATCGATGTCGCGCCCTATGCGGCGGTGGACAACGCCAGCGACCTGGAGCGCGCCATGGCCGAGCTCGGCACGCCCGGCCTGCTGAAGACCCGCCGACTCGGTTACGACGGCAAGGGCCAGGCCGCCATCAACAATGCGCGTGGTGCCAACGCGGCACTCAAGCGCCTCGGCGGCGTTGACCTGATCTACGAACGCCGCATTGATTTCGAGCGCGAGGTTTCACTGGTCGGCGTACGCGGCCAGGAAGGCCAGGTCGCCTTCTACGCCCTGGCCAACAACGTTCATCAGGACGGCATCCTCTCGGTGAGCTGTGCGCCATTCGTGGCGCCGGCCCTGCAGCGCGTCGCCGAGCGTCACCTGCGGCGCCTGCTGGTGGAGCTGCGCTACGTGGGCGTGCTGTGCGTGGAGTTCTTCGTCAAGGACGGTCACCTGATTGCCAACGAGATGGCGCCGCGGGTACACAACTCTGGCCACTGGACCATCGAGGGCGCCCGCACCAGCCAGTTCGAGAACCATGTGCGTGCGGTGGCCGGGCTGCCGCTGGGGGACACCGCCGCCCGCGGCCATGCGGTCATGGTCAACCTGATCGGCAACATGCCGCCAGCGGCCAGCGTGCTGTCGCAAACCGGCGTGCACCTGCACGATTACGGCAAGGCGCCGCGGATGGGCCGCAAGCTCGGCCACCTGACCCAGATCTGCAGCAGCGAACGCGAACGTGACAGTGCGGCTGAGGCCCTGTTGCGCCTGGCCGGACGCGGCCCGGGCAAGCCCGGGCGTGGTGCCCGTGTGCTAGCCTTGGTGACCTGAATTCCCGCCCGACCTTACGCATGTACCTGGAACATTTCCGCCTCAAAGAACTGCCGTTCCGGCTCAGCCCGGACCCGGCATTCCTGTTCCTGTCGAAGCACCATGCCCGCGCCAAGGCCTACATGGAGTCGACCATCTGGTTTACCGATGGCTTTGTCATCCTGACCGGCGAAATCGGCTCCGGCAAGACCACGCTGATCGAGACCTTCCTGCGCGAGCTGGAAAAAGACGTGGTGGTCGCCCAGGTGTCGCAGACCCAGGTCTCGCCCATCGAGTTCCTGCAGGCCGTGCTGGTGCAGTTCGGCTTCCAGCCGTTCAAGATGCGCAAGGCCGAGTTGCTGGCGACGCTGAACGAATTCCTCATCGAGCAGTACGCTGCCGGGCGCAAGGTGCTGTTGATTGTCGACGAGGCGCAAAACCTGTCCAACCGCGTGCTGGAAGAAATCCGCTTGCTGTCCGGCGTGGAGACCACCAAGGAAAAGGTGCTGCGCATCATCCTGGCGGGTCAGCCGGAGCTCAACTCCAAGCTCGATTCGGATGCCATGACCCAGCTGGTGCAGCGCGTACGCCTGCGCTGCCACCTGACCGCACTGCCCGCCGACGACACGCGTGAATACATCCTGCACCGCCTCGAAGTGGCCGGCGCCAAGGGCCGCAGCATCTTTGCGGATGACACCTTCGCCACTATCTTCCGCTACAGCGGCGGCATTCCGCGCTTGATCAACACCTTGTGTGACACCGCCCTGATGGGGGCGTTTGCCCAGGAAAAGACCAGCATCGGTGCCGAGGAACTGCAGGCCGCGATTGACGAGTTGCAGTGGGTGGAATACAGCGCCCGCACCAACCGCATGCCGGTCTGGACCCCGCCCGCCCAGCGCCGGGTCGGGCCGGATGACGTGCTGGCGCGAGTCATCCTGGCGCTGGGCGGCGAACAGATTGAGGAGCGCCCACTCAAATTGGGGCGGCTGATCATCGGACGCACGGCCGATAACGACCTGCGCATTGACAGCAAGTTTGTCAGTCGCCACCACTGCCAGATCATCACCGGCGTGGATGGCAGCATCCTCGAGGACCTCAACAGCACCAACGGCGTCTACATCAAGTCCAAGCGGGTGCGGCGCCATAACCTCAATGATGGCGATGTCATCGTGCTGGGCAAGCACGAGATTCTCTACCTGGATGAGCGTGGCACCCGGGCGCGACGCAATACCGGCGAAGTCACCGGCGAGCACAAGGTCATGGTGCTTGAGAATGAAGAGGAAGAAGCTGCGGACGAAGACTAGGCCATGCCGGCCTCAGTCCTCGTCCTCGTCGTCGAAGTTCGCGCCGTAACGGCGCTTCTGGATGCGGAAGTCGCGCCGCCGAAGCACCAGCACCAGGCCACCGATGATGGACACCACGCCGACGCCGGCCAGGACCTCTGACCAGAAAGGCGCGCGCCAGCCGAAGGAAGAGGCGACGGCCAGCAGTCCCAGGACCATGTAGACCCAGGGCAGCGATTCATATACTGGTTTCGTCAGTCGCATGGCGATCCCCCGATCAGGCCGTCCCGCCCACCGTCAATCCATCAATGCGCAGCGTCGGCTGACCGACACCCACGGGCACAGTCTGGCCTTCCTTGCCGCAATTGCCCACCCCCTCGTCCAGCGCCAGGTCATTGCCCACCATGCTGACGCGGGTCAGCACATCGGGGCCGTTGCCAATCAGCGTGGCGCCCTTGACCGGCGCAGTGATCCTGCCCTTCTCGATCAGGTAGGCCTCGCTGGCACTAAACACGAACTTGCCCGAGGTGATGTCTACCTGGCCCCCGCCGAAGTTGACCGCGTAGATGCCGCGCTCCACCGAGCGGATGATTTCCTCGGGCTCGTGCGGGCCGGCCAGCATGTAGGTGTTGGTCATGCGCGGCAGCGTCGCATGCGCGAATGACTCGCGCCGGCCGTTGCCGGTCGGCGCCATGCCCATCAATCGCGCATTGAGCTTGTCCTGCAGGTAACCGGTCAGCACGCCATTCTCGATCAGCGTGGTGCGCGAAGTCGGCGTGCCCTCATCATCCACGCCCAGCGAACCGCGGCGACGCGCCAGCGTGCCGTCATCCACCACGGTGCACAGCGGCGAGGCCACGCGTTGCCCGAGCTTGCCGGCAAAGGCCGAGGTGCCACGGCGGTTGAAGTCGCCTTCCAGGCCATGGCCAATAGCCTCGTGCAGCAGCACGCCCGGCCAGCCCGGCCCAAGCACTACGGTCATGGTGCCCGCCGGTGCCGGCACCGCATCGAGATTCACCGTGGCCTGGCGCACGGCTTCGCGCGCCAGGCGCATGGGCTGGTTGCCCTTGCGGAATTCGTCCAGCGAATAGCGCCCGCCGGCACCGGCATAGCCCTGCTCGCGCCGCCCATCCTGCTCGACGATGACCGAGACATTCATGCGCACCAGCGGACGGATATCCGCAGCCAGCGTGCCATCGCTGGCGGCAATGAGGATGACCTCATGCACGGCAGCCAGGCTCGCCACCACCTGCTTGACGCGCGGGTCCAGTGCGCGGGTATCGCGATCCACCTGCTCCAGCAGCGCCACCTTGTCGGCATCGGCCAGTGCGGCGATGGGATCGTCGGGCAGGTAGAGCGTATGGCCGGCGCGGGCATTCCAGGCCTGCACCTCGCCCTGGCCGCTGCCACGGGCAATGGCGCGCGCCGCCTTGGCAGCATCCAGAAGCGCGGTCGGGACCACTTCGTCGGAATAGGCAAAGCCGGTGCGCTCGCCGGCCATGGCGCGAACGCCGACGCCCTGTGCGATGCCATGGCTGCCGTCCTTGACGATGCCATCCTCCAGCGTCCAGTGCTCTTCGCGCGCCAGCTGGAAGTACAGGTCGGCGCTGTCGACGGCAGCGCCGAGCACCGTGCCCAGCGCCTGGTGCAGGCGCAGTTCGTCGAGCCCCGAGGGCGCCAGGATCAATTCGCGCGCCGTGGTCATGGCATCAACAACAGGAAGGTCGGGGCGCGCGTTCATCAATTACTCCAGGACTCGGTGTTGCAACACGGGGAAGCCTTCGCGGTTGCTGGCCTGCGCCTGGCGATCCAGCCGTGCCAGCACCACGCCGCTGCCACGCGGCTGGCGCGCCAGCACGCGGCCCCAGTGATCAACAACCATGCTGTCGCCATAGGTCTCGCGGCCATTCTCGTGCGTGCCCGCCTGTGCGGCGGCGATCACGAAGCAAAGATTCTCGATGGCCCGCGCCCGCAGCAGTGTTTCCCAGTGCGCCCGACCGGTCGGACCAGTGAAGGCTGCCGGGACGCTGAGGATTTCAGCGCCATCCGCCACCAGGCGACGATACAACTCCGGGAAGCGAAGATCGTAGCACACGCTCAATCCGACCCGACCCGCCGGTGTATCCACCGTCACCGCGATACTCCCCGGTCGGGCATTGGCTGATTCGCGATAGCCCTCGTTGCGCCCGGGCAGGTCAACATCGAACAGGTGGATCTTGTCGTAGCGCGCAACGCGGCGACCGCTGGCATCGAATACCAGGCAGGCATTGGCCGGGCGTTCGTCCCCGGCCACCGCCAGGGGCAGCGTCCCGCCGATGATCCACAGTCCCAGTTCGCTGGCGGCGGCGGCCAGGGCATCCTGCACCCGACCCACGCCATCCTGTTCCACCACGGCGCGGCGCTCGGCTTCAGTACGTCCCATGAAGGAAAAATTCTCCGGCAGCACGGCCAGGCAGGCGCCGCCATCGCGGGCGCCCTGCAAGAGTCGCCGTGCCGTGGCCAGGTTGGCCGCCACATCCGTACCCGAGGTCATCTGCAGGGCCGCGACCAGCACGGAGCGATTCATCGCGCACCTGCCGCCGGTACTGGCGTCGCGCTGGCTGCGGGCGCTGCCTGCGTTTCCTTCATTTCGCGCGCATCAATTCGCTTCACCTGTGGATCGTCCCAGCTGCCAGTGATGCGATAGTAACCGCGGGTTGCGCCCTTGAGGGGCTCCTTGAAGATCTGCGAAAACAACAGCAAGGCGGCACCCACCACCGGTCCGCCAGCCAGCGCGCCGGCGACGCCGAGCGACGCGCCCAGCTGGCCGGTGACCACCGCGGTCTGGTCGTAGCTGCGATTCTTCAGGCTGGTGGTACCGGCCATGCCGATGTCCGCCGCCGAACCCCGCAGTGTCAGGTTGTTGGTCGTGGCCTCGCCGTCGCGCAGGGTGAAGTCGCCACGCAAGGTGTCAAAGGCGAGCCCCTCGCCGGTCAGGTCACCGAAATCCAGGGCCAGTCGGCGTGGCAGGTGGGCCAGGCTCATCAGGCCCAGCACGCGCCCGGCACCCGGTTGCACCGAGGTCAGCTCGCCGTCATCGGCCTCGATGCGCAGTTGCCCAGACAGTCGCTCGAGGAATCCGCCGTCGGGTGCGCCAGGCCAGTTGACCTGGGCCGAAAGCTTGCCGCGCTTGCCGGCCAACAGCGTCCCCAGGTTCATGGCGACCATCAAGCCGCGCACGTTGTTGCTGTCGAGTTCCACTTCCACACGGCAGCGGGCCTGGCCATCCTGCAGCAACCAGCTGCCCTGGCCGGAGGCGCTGAAGGCCGCATGCTGCAAGGAAAAATGATTGAGCGTCAGCCCGGCCGTGCCGCGGGTCATTTCGCCGCGCGCGTGGCCGAACTGCCGGCTGTCAAACAGCAGGTCGCGGATATCAAAGTGGATCGCCGGCAGCTTGCGCGGATCCGCATCGCCCTCGCCCGGGCGCACGGCCGCACCGACATGCAGGCGCGCAAGGTCCAGCACCAGCGGGACTTCGCCCGGAAAGGCGTGCGGCACGACCAAGCGACCCTGCAGCGCAGGGGCCGTGACCTCGATATCCCAGGCGCGGTTGCCAGGGCGCAGCACACCGCTGACATCACGGAATTCAAAACCCAGCGCCTCAAACCTGCCCACCGACAGGTCAGCCCCCGCCAGCCACTCATGCAGTTCCCGCGTCTTCGGCTGCTCCCACTCGAGGTTGACCAGGTCCGACAGGCTGGCGGATTCCAGCCGGCCTTGCAGCCACAGGCCTTGCGCTGCCGGCAAGGTCTCGGGTTCGCTGCCACCGAACAGGACAATGCCACGCTCGACCGGCGGATCGCGCGGGTCGCGTCGCCACTGCAACAGCGCATGTACGTTGCGCCCAAGGCGGGCGCGCAGGCGTGGCGCGGCGACGCCACCAAACTCCGCACTGATGGCCAGTGGCAGCGATTCCTCCGCCACCTTGGCCAGCGGCGCCGGCAGCCCTGAGGTCAGTCCCTTCAGGTCGCTTTCCAGGTTCAAGCTGCCCTTGGCCGGCAGCGCCGTGTCCCTGGCCCGATCCAGCTGTAAGGAGCCACGCCAACTTGCCGAGCCGGCGATACCGCCGTTGGCCGGCAATCGCGCCAGGCTCTGCAGCGACTTGCCCTCAAGCTTGCCCGCACCCTCGACGCGGGTTCGCAGGCCGCCGCCAGCGCGCTGGGTAGTGACGATGGAAATCTGGCCCGGCCCACCCATGAAGTTGCCGCGCAGCGCCGGCGCCTGCAGTTCGCGGTCGCGCACCCACAGCGATCCACTGACCCGACTGGCCAGGTCGGGCTGGCCCGGAAAGCGCAGCGCCACGCCGTTGAACGTCGCCTGGACCGTCACCGATTTTTTCGAGAACTCCTTCAGCGGCAGGTACAAGGCCACCTCGCTGCTCATCGGCCCGCGGCCTTCGACATCCTGCAGTGCCGCGCCCAGGCTTTCGGCCAACGGACTGGCGCGCAGGAAAGCCAGTGCGTCGCCCAGGTCACCGGCGGCGCGCGCACGAATACCGAGCATGGCCTCGCGCAGGTCGGCGCTGGTGGCATCGGCAACTTCGATAGCAATGCCACCGATGGTCCCGCGGGTCGCCACCGCGCGCACACTGGGACCATCAAAAGTGACGTCTGCGGTGATTCCCTTGGCCTCCGGCCAGTCCGGCGCATAGAACAGGTCGAGGTCCTCGACCCGGCCCTGGGCGCGAAACAGGCCCTCGCCCGCTCGATACGGAAAGCCCTTCACCGGCCCGGTAATCTCTACCGTGCCCTGGGTGACGCGGCCGCGACGGAAGGCCGCGTCCAGCCAGGCCAGTGACTTGTCCGTCATCTTGTCGATGGGCAGCCAGCGCCAGGTCTGTGTCGCGTCGGCGTTACTGACCTCGGCCTTCAGGTCCATCAGCGGCGTCTGCCCCGGACGCAGCAGCATGCGCAGCCGCCCGCTGGCCACGCCATGCCCGACGTCCACCCGTGCCTCATCCAGCGCAAGCTGCACGCCGGACGCTACGCGTGTCCACTGCAGGCGACCATCCATGCTCTTGATGTCTGCCGTGGCGCGCCAGCGCATCGGCCAGGCCAGCGTAGCGTCCTTCACCGCGAGCGTGACCACGCCACCTGCGCCCCGGCCCTCGATGCTGCCGTCCAGGCCCGTGACACCCGGCGCCCGACCCCAGGGCTCGAAGCCCAGGTCCTTGAATCGTGCGCGACCGCGGATATCCGGCAACTTCTTCTCGCCCACCGGCGCTACCACGAGATCCACCGCAGTCACTTCGCCGCGCGTGTCCAGCGCCATCACCAACTCGCGGGCGCGGCCCTCGGGCAATAGCGGCGCCAGCGCAGTAAGGTTGTCGATGCGAATGTAGTCGGCACGTGTCGAGACTTGCGACAGGGCGCCATCGCGTGTCTCGATGACCGCGAGCAGCGTCGTGGGCTTCCAGGGATGGCGAGGGCGGGACAATTCAATGCCCGTGCCTTCGATGGTCAGGCGCCCGGCCTCGCGGCGCAGCTGCACGTCACCCGCCACGCGGGTGAACGGCTGCGCCACGCCACGCAGCGCCAGGTTGCCCAGCTGCAGGCGCAAGCGTGCGCTTTGCCAATGGCGGCCCGTGCCGCGCGCCGAGACGATGGCATCGCCACGGCCGCCGACCGGCACCGGGATGGTCTCCGGCAACAGCGCTGCCCAGGATGCAAACTGCAGCGCGCGCGCCTCCACCCGGCCGCGCCATTCGATTGCTGCGGGGTCGCGCCAGGTTTCCCTCCAGTGCTGCCTCGAACTTGAGCCCGGCGCCCAGTTGCTTCGGCAGATCCACCTTTCCCTCGACCGTCACGCTGTCGCCGCTGCGTTCCAGCTCCAGGTTGGCGCCACTCAAGGTGAAGGGTGCCTGGGTGGAGCGCAGGTCGCGCACCTCGAGGGTGGCATCACGAATGGCAATCAGGCCGCGCGGGAATGTTCTCCAGGGTTGCCGGACGGCGCTCACCTTCAGCACGCCGGGGCACGGCCGACTGTCCTACCAGCTCGATAGCGCCATCGGCATGGATGAGGAAATGCAGCTTCGGGCCCTCGAGGACCACGCGGGAGATCTCGATGCGGCGGTAGAACATGGAACGACCGACCGCGAGGCTGGCGCGACCGGCCACTGCGCTGATCAGCGGCTCCTCACCGCTGGCGGCCAGGATGCGTGCGCCCTTGAAGTAGATTTCCGGGCCGTACAGGCCAATGCGCGCGTCGAGTTCATCAAATCGCAGCCGCAGTCCGGTGGCGACCTGTACCTGGTCGACAATGCGCTGCTGATAACCCGGCAGCAGGTCGATGGCCAGGCGGAACACGCCAATGGCCAGGGCGGCAAGCAATGCCGCACCCGCCAGCACGGCGGCAAAGGCACGCCACACCGAGGCCAGGCGATGTTGCCAGCCCGCTGCGACTTCCTGCGAAATACCGCTCAGATCAGCACCACGTCAAACTGCTCCTCGCCATAGAGCGCCTCGGCCTGCAGGCGGATCGGCTTGCCGATGGCCAGCGCCAGCTCGGCCAGCGCGCCGGCTTCCTCGTCCAGCAGCAACTCGATCACGTCCTGGTGCGCCAGCACCATCAACCCCTGCGGGTCGAACTGGCGGACCTGGCGCAGCACCTCGCGGAAGATCTCGTAAGCCACCGTCTCCGATGTCTTGACGAAACCCCGCGCCTCACAGCTTGGACAAGGCCGGCATAGCTGGTGTTCCAGGCTTTCGCGCGTGCGCTTGCGGGTCATCTCCACCAGGCCCAGCGCCGAGACCCCGGACACCTGGGTCTTGGCGTGGTCGCCCTTGAGGGCGCGCTCCAGTGCCAGCAGCACCTGGCCGCGGTGCTCGGCATCCTCCATGTCGATGAAATCAATGATGATGATGCCGCCAAGGTTGCGCAGCCTCAGCTGCCGGGCGATGGCCACGGCGGCCTCGAGGTTGGTACGGAAAATCGTGTCCTCGAGGTTGCGGTGACCGACAAACGCACCGGTATTGATGTCAATCGTGGTCATCGCCTCGGTCTGGTCGAACACCAGGTAGCCGCCGGACTTCAACGCGACCTTGCGATCCAGTGCCCGGTCAATCTCGTCCTCAATGCCATACAAATCCAGGATCGGCCGACCGCCGTCGTAAAGCTCGATCTTGGCGGCATGGTCCGGCATGAAGGTGCGGGTGAATTCCGCCATCTGCGCATACATCGCTGGTGCGTCCACCAGCACGCGTTCGATCTTCTGGCCCAGCAGGTCGCGCAGCACGCGTACCGGCAGTGCCAGGTCCTCGTGCACCAGGTCGCCCGCGCGCGCCTCCAGCCCGCGACTACGAATCACCTTCCACAGGTGTTCGAGGAACATCATGTCGGCGCGCAGCGCCTCGATGCCGGCATCCTCGGCGACGGTGCGCACGATCCAGCCACCCTTGCGCCCGCCGCTGAAGGCCTCGACGGCCTCGCGCAGGCGCTGGCGTTCCTCCTCGCTGTCGATGCGCGAGGACACGCCGATGCCCTGGCCCAGCGGCATGTACACCAGGAAGCGCGAGGGCAGGGTCACGTAGGTCGTCAGCCTGGCGCCCTTGCTGCCGAGCGGATCCTTGAGCACCTGCACCAGGATCTCGTCGCCCTCGGTGATGCGCTCGCGCACGTTCTCACTGTTGGCGGGGGCCACGCCCTCATCCACCGCGGGCGGCGGCACCATGTCTGACAAGTGCAAGAAAGCGGCACGATCCAGGCCGATATCAACGAAGGCCGCCTGCATGCCGGGCAGCACGCGACTGGCACGACCCTTGTAGACGTTGCCGATCAGGCCGCGGCGATTGGCACGCTCCAGGTAGAGTTCCTCGACCACGCCGCCCTCGACCACCGCCGCACGACTTTCGCGCAGCGTGACATTGACCAGGATCTCGATGCTCATGACTGCAGGCCCCGGTCGCCAGCGCGCGACGCCCGGCAGCATCCAGCAGTGCGGCGGTCTCATACAGCGGCAGGCCCATGACGCCGGAGAAACTGCCCTCCAGGCGCGCGATGAACACCGCACCGAGTCCCTGGATGGCGTAGGCGCCGGCCTTGTCGATCGGTTCGCCACTGGCCCAGTAGTCGTCGATTTCCTGATCCGACAGGTCACGAAAGGTGACCCGGCTGATCGACAAGGTGGTGGTCAGGCGCGTGTCAACCATCAGCGCCACGGCAGTCAGCACGTCGTGGCTGCGACCGGACAAGGACCGCAAGATCCGCCGCGCATCCTCCTGGTCCGCGGGCTTGCCGAAAATCTCGTCGCCGAGCGCCACGGCAGTATCCGCGGCCAGTACCGGCAAGGCATCCGCCCCCGCGGCCGCTGCCCCGGCGCGCGCCTTCTCTTCGGCCAGGCGCAGCACATAGTCGAGCGGAGATTCTCCAGGCCGGCGGCTTTCATCCAGCCCGACCGGTGCGGCGACATGACGAATGCCGATCTGCGCCAGCAGCTGGCGCCGTCGCGGCGAGGAAGAGGCAAGGCGAATTCGATCGTAAGGCATTGAGCCAGCCCGGAAAAGTAATCAGGATACCCGTTCAGGCGCGATGGTAGGGATGGTTCTTCAGCAGGCTATAGGCCCGATAAACCTGTTCAACGACCACCACCCGGGCCAGGCCATGCGGCAGGGTCAGGGGCGACAGCGACCAGCGGCTGTTGGCCCTGTGCCAGGCACTCCGGTGCCAGGCCATCGGGGCCACCAATCAGCAAGGAAAGGTCACGTCCGGACTGCAGGCGCTGGGCCAGCCACCTGGCCAGTTCCGCCGTGCTGTAAGCGCGGCCCTCGACCTCCAGCGCCACGACGTCATCCTGCGCGCCGATGGCCGCCAGCATGCGCTCGCCCTCGGCCGCGCGTGCGCGCGCGACATCGGCGTTCTTGCCACGATGGGTCACCGGAATCTCGATCAGGTCGAGGCGGATTTCGGCGCCGAAACGTCCCGCGTATTCGCGATAGCCCTCGTTGATCCAGCCCGGGAGACGGGTTCCCGCCGCGATCAGCCGGATCTGCACGGCGGCGCCGCGGCCTCAGTCGGCGCTGCTGTTGTGCTGGCCGGGACGCGCGTCCCAGAGCTTCTCCAGCCCATAGAATTCGCGGATGCGTGTCAGCATCACGTGCACGATGACGTCCTGCAGGTCGACCAGGATCCACTCGCCCTCGCGGTCCCCTTCCAGGCCCAGCAGGCGGTGACCCGCTTTCTGGCAGCGCTCGACCACGCGATTGGCAATCGACTTCACGTGGCGGTCTGAAGTGCCGCTGGCCACGATCATCACGTCGGTGACATGCGTCATCTTGCGCACGTCGAGGACCTTGATGTTCACGGCCTTCATGTCCTCGAGCGCAGCCACGGCTATATCGGCCAGGGTCGGGACGGTTTTCTTCTTGGGACGCGGTTTCGGGGTCGCGCGCTTGGTCTTGGCGGGGCTGGTCTTCCTGGCTGCGCGCTTCTTTGGCTTGTCTGTCATCCCTCTGTGCTACCTGGCGGGGCGTAAATGCCCGTGGCGCGAATGATCCTACGCACAGCCTCTGGCATCAAGTAGCGCGGATCACGCCCGGCCGAGATCACCTTGCGCACATCGCTGGAAGACAAGTCCAGCTGGGTGCCGTGATGCACGAAAACACGCCCGCCGGGACTCTGCGCCAGCACCGTCAGGATCGTCGCAGCGCCGCCTGGCCAGCCAGTCGGCGGGCAGGCCCTGGGTCGGGCGTGGCCACGCCCGGTCGCGCGGCCACCGCGATGTGCGCGAGCTCGATCAGCTCATCTGCGCGGTGCCAGCCGGCGATGCCGGCGAAGGCATCCATGCCGACGATCAGCACCAGCGGCTGCCGGCCACGCTCCGGCGCGGATCTCGGACAAGGCTCAGCACGGAATAGGAGGGGCCCTGGCGACGCAGTTCACGATCATCCACGCCGAAAGTGCGCGGCATCAGCCACGGCGGCCTGCAGCATGGCCAGGCGCTGGGCGGCGCTGGCCACTGTGGCGTTCGCGATGCGGCGGCTGGCCGGCGGGCAGCAGCGCCACGGCCTCCAGCCCGAGGACCTCGCCAGATCTCAGTCGCCGTATGCAGGTGACCGAAATGCACCGGGTCGAACATGCCGCCAAAGATGCCGAAGGGCTGCATGGCTGATCAGGGCTGGGCGGCGTCGGGCATGCTGACGCCGGCCAGTGTTGCCACCATGGCCTCAATGCTGCCCCAGGCATCTCCGCCGGCACGCCCCTTGATCTGGCGGTCGATGAGTCCGGCACGCTGGAACAGCGGCCCGAAAGCCTGGCCTTCGCGCCGCGCCAGCGCCTTGCGCAGCAGCCCGGTGCGCCGCTCGGCCTGCGGGCCGTAGCCCTGGGTGGCGCCGGGATGTGCGCGCGCCTCGGCCAGCGAACGCAACTCGCGGCTGAGCAGCCACAGCACCAATGTGGCATCCGTACCCTCGGCACGCAGCCCGGCGAGAATGCGCAGCGCGCGTGCGGCGTCACCCTCCAGCGTCGCGTCACCCAGCTGGAACAGGTCATAGCGCGCACTGTCGGCCACCGACTGCGCCACCTGCTGTTCGCTGATGGCGCCCGGCGGAAACAGCAGCGCGAGCTTCTCGATTTCCTGGTCGGCGGCCAGCAGGTTGCCCTCGATGCGCTCGGCCAGCAGTCGCGCGCCATCGAGCTCGAGCTGCAGCCCGCGGCGACGGCCGCGACTGACCAGCCAGGCCGGCAACTGCCCGATCTCGACCGGCTTGGACTGCACCACCATGCCGTTGGACTCGAAGGCCTTGAACCAGGCGCTCGAGTAAACCTCGCGCTCGATCTTGGGCGTGATGACGATCAGCACGGTGTCGGGTGGCGGGTCCCTGGCCAGTGCGGCGAGCACCGCAGCACCCTCCACGCCCGGACGGATGCTGGGCAGGCGAAGCTCGAGAATGCGGCGATCCGAGAACAGCGACAGCGACTGGCCGGACTGCACCACGGCATTCCAGTCGAAACCCCGCTCGACCACAAAAAGCTCGCGGGTCAGGTGCCCCTGCTCGCGCGCTCGCGCGCGAATGGCATCCGCCGCTTCATTGACCAGCAACAATTCATCGCCCGCCACCAGCCACGCGGGCGCCAGGCCCTTGGCCAGTGCAGCGTCAATCTTGTCGGTGGTGGTGCGCATGTCGGCCCAATCGCCAGGGGATGCGGATTATCGGCCCCGGCACCCGCTAGCGCCAGTCGCGGGCCCGGCCTACAATCCACCAGCCGATTCCTGGCCGTCTGCCGCTATTCCATGACGCAGCAATCCTCAAGGCTCCGCCGGTTCCCCATGATCGCCACCCTGTTGGCGACGGCGCTGCTGGGGCTGCAGCTTGCCACCGCCAGCCATGGGCACACCGATGTTGCCCATCCGCTGCCCACGGTTGAACACTGCGATTTCTGCTGCGCCCTGCCCGTCGTGGCGGCGGCGCCAGAGCTGGCGAAGCCAGGCACAGACCCAGGCCCGTGGATCCAGCTCGGCCTGGGTGGCGAAAGCTTGCTTGTTGACCAGAAGATTGGCCTTGCCCACCGAAGCCAGGGACCGCCGCTGCTCACCAGCAGTTAGGTTCACGGAGTGGCGATCGCGCCACGTCAATGGCCCCTGCCGCGGGCCCCGTCTTCTGGATGAATGGCATGCCAATTCCCGTAGTGCGCGGATTGATTTCCGCAATGATCCTGGTTCCCGCAGCCTGGGCGGAAAGTCCGCCACCGCACGACCTCGAAGCGGTCGTCGTCACCGCGACACCGCTTGCCACCGATCGATACTCGACGGCCCAGCCCACCAGCATCCTGGCCGCTGAAGAACTCCTGCTCAAGCTGGCCCCAACGCTGGGCGAAACCCTGGCCGGGGAGCCCGGTGTCCGCTCCACCTACTATGGGCCGGCCGCCTCACGACCGCTGATCCGCGGCCTGGGTGGCGACCGGGTACAGGTGCTTTCAGATGGACTCGCCGTGCTGGATGCCTCGGGGCTGTCTGAAGATCACGCCGTGGCCATAGATCCGGCGCTGGCCGACCAGGTCGAGGTGATACGCGGTCCTGCTGCCCTGCTGTTTGGGCCCGGGGCCTCAGGTGGACTGGTCAACGTAGTCACGCGTCGCCTGCACGATCACCTTCCCGAGGCAAGCAGCGGCACGCTGGACCTGCGCGGCGATACCGCCACGGCGGAACGCGGACTGGCTGCACGCCTGGACACACCGATGCAATCCCTCGCCCTGCATCTGGATGGTGCCTGGCGCAAGACTGGCGACTTCGACTCACCGCTGGGCACGATCCACAACAGCGCCAGTGAAACCAAAACCGGCGGCCTGGGCGCGAACTGGATTGGCGAGCAGCAGGTGCTCGGCGTTGCCCTCAGCCGGCATGACCTGAGCTACGGCGTCCCCATGGAGGATGGCCTGTTCATCAAGATGACCCAGGACCGCGCTGATGTCGCCTCGCGCTTCAGCTTGCAAGACCGACGCTTCGAGACGCTGAACCTGCGCGCCGCTTTCAACGACTATGCCCACGCTGAAATCGAGGCCGATGGTCATGTCGGCACGCGTTATGCGGTGACGGGTCGGGAGCTGCGTGCCACCACCCGGGGCACGTGGTCAGACGCGCTGGAAGTGGCCCTCGGGGCGCAATGGCAGGATTCGCGATTGAAGGCCGAAGGCGATGAGGCCTTTGTCCCGGATTCTGACAGCCAGGTCCTCGGCGTCTTCGCCTTTGGTCGCCAGCAGGTGGCGGCGGGCACGCTGGAACTGGGCTTGAGACTGGATCGCCAGGACATCCGCACTGATGCCCAGCCGCACTATCGCGAAACTTCCATCAATGGCTCCTTCGGCCTGGTCTGGCCGCTGCAGGAAGCCTGGACACTGCTCGCCCAGCTGTCGCGCTCTGAGCGTCATCCCAGTGCAACCGAGCTCTATGCCGACGGACCCCATGCGGCCACCGGGCAATTCGAACGTGGCAGTCCTGAATTCGGCATTGAGCGCGGCCTGACTGCGGACATCGGGTTTCGCTACGCGTCAGCCCGTGTAACCGCAGAATTGCGCAGCTTCATCAGCCGCTACACCGACTTCCTGTTCCTGGCACCCACCGGGCAGGTGGAGGACGGGCTGCCGGTGTTCCAGTACCTGCAGCAGGACGCGCGTTTCCACGGTCTCGAGTTGACCAGCGCCTGGACGCTGGAAGAGACGGGTCGGTGGCAGCTGGAATTCGATGCGGACTGGGTCCGTGGTCGAGTCCGCCAACTTGGCGACCTGCCCAGGATTCCTCCCTGGCGTGTCGGCACCGCACTGCGTTGGCGCCAGGACGACACACTGGCGCGCCTGGTGATCGAACACAACTTCAGCCAGGACGATGTCGCAAGCGGTGAGTCTCCGACCCGGGATTACACGCTGTTGGCGCTGGAATTCAGTCATCGACCACACTGGCTTGGCAGCCACACGCAGGTCTACCTGCGCGCCACCAACTTGCTGGATGAACTGGCGCAGGTTCACAGCTCGCCGCTCAAGGACACGGTTCCGCTGCCCGGTCGCTCCCTGGCTGCGGGCTTGCGCATCCAATTTGGTTCGTGACTTACGATTGGCGCTCAATGCCCATAGCGCCTAGAGTCTCCAGCATGAAGCGAGTCCCGCCATGACCACCGCCATTGACATCAAGGACCTGGAGTTCAACTGGGGCCATGGCGAAGCCACACTGCGCATACCCGCGCTGGCGATCGCGCGCGGCGAACGCGTCTTCCTGCAGGGCCCGAGTGGCTCGGGCAAGAGCACGCTGCTGGGCGTCATTGCCGGGGTCCTCGCTGCCAGGCAAGGCCAGGTTCAGGTGCTGGGCGCGGATTTCACTGCCCTGTCCGGCGCTGAGCGTGACGCCTTCCGCGCCGACCACATCGGCCTGGTGTTCCAGATGTTCAACCTGCTGCCCTGGCTCTCGGTGCAGGACAACGTCCTGCTGTCGACGCGCTTCAGCACACCGCGGCGCCTGCGCTGCCAACCCGACCCGGCCAGTGAAGCCAGGCGCCTGCTCGGAGAACTGGGATTGTCGGGCCTGCTCACACGCCCGGTCACCGAATTGTCCATCGGCCAGCAGCAGCGGGTCGCTGTCGCCCGCGCACTGGCGGGTCGACCGGCGTTGATCATCGCCGACGAACCGACCTCGGCCCTGGACAGCGATGCCCGTGATGCCTTCCTGCAGCTACTGATGATGGAATGTGCTGCGGCCGGTTCTGCGCTGCTGTTTGTCAGCCATGATCTCGCGCTGGGCCGCCACTTTGACCGGCGCATCGCCATGGCGGACCTGAACCTCGCAAACGCGGTACCGGCATGAGCGCAATCATCCGCCTCGCGCTGCAAAGCCTGTGGAACCGCCGTGGCACGGCGGCACTGACGGTGTTTGCCATTGCCGTCAGTGTCACCCTGCTGGTCGGCGTGCAGACCCTGCGCAGCGAGGCCCGCGCGGGTTTTGCACGGACCATATCCGGCACCGACCTGATCGTCGGCGCGCGCAGCGGGCCGATCAACCTGCTGTTGTATTCAGTGTTTCGCGTCGGCGATGCCACCGCCAATGTGTCCTGGCAGAGCTACCAGCTGGTGGCGCGCCACCCGGACGTGGCCTGGACCATCCCGCTGTCGCTGGGCGATTCGCATCGTGGCTACCGGGTCATGGGTACGACACCGGCTTACTTCGAGCACTATCGCTTTGGCCGGCGCCAGGCGCTTTCATTCAGCAGTGGCCGGCCCTTCGCAGAGTTGCACGAGGTGGTATTGGGCGCGGAGGTGGCACGCCGCCTCGGCTACACGCTGGGTCGCGAAATCACCCTGTCGCATGGCGTGGGCGAAGTCAGCTTTGCCGACCACGTCGACCACCCGTTCGCCGTCGTCGGCATCCTCGCGCCCACCGGCACGCCGGTGGACCAGACCCTTCACGTCAGCGTCGAGGCCATCACCGACCTGCACGCCCGACGGCATGACCGGAGGATGACGACGATGACGGCGACTACACCGGGCCTGACCTGACCCCGACCAGCATCACCGCCTTCCTGGTCGGCTTGCGCTCAACCGATTCGCTGCTGCAGATGCAGCGGGCCCTGAACGACTACCGCGGCGAGGCCCTGCAGGCCATCATCCCCGGCGTCGTGCTGCAGCAACTGTGGCAGCTGGTGGGTGCCGCCGATCGCGTCTTGTTCATCATCGCCGCCTTCGTGGTGCTGGCCGGGCTGATTGGCATGCTGACCTCGATCCTGGCCAGCCTGCGCGAGCGCCGCCGGGAAATGGCCATCCTGCGCGCTGTCGGCGCGCGGCCCGCGCATGTCTTTGCGCTGATGCTGCTGGAGGCGGGCGTGCTGGCGCTGGCCGGCGTGATCGCCGGCGTGGTCATCGCCCATGCGCTGCTGTTCCTGGCACAGGACTGGCTGGCCGGACGCTACGGGCTGTTCCTGGAGTTGCAGGGCCCTGGCCTATACGATCTGGCGCTGGGCGCTGCCGTGGTCCTGGCAGCACTGCTGACGGGATTGCTGCCCGCCTGGCGCGCCTACCGGAACTCACTCGCTGACGGATTGTCGATTCACACATGAACAAAGCCACCTTGCTGCTGATGATCCTGCTGCCGACCCTGGCCTGGGCGGCACCGAAACAGATCGACTGGATCGAACTGGTACCGCCGGAGGATCGCGCGACCTTCGACCAGGCACCGCCTGCACCGACGCACGACTACCTGTCCGGCGGCGGCGAGTCCGGCGGGCTGGCAGCGATGCAGCCGATGAACTTCAACGTCAACAAGGCGCTGGAAGGCGCCGAGGTGCGCATCCCCGGCTTCATCGTCCCGCTGCAGCTCGATGACAAGGGCCGGGTCACCGAATTCTTCCTGGTGCCCTACTTCGGCGCCTGCATACACGTGCCACCGCCGCCGCCGAACCAGATGGTCTACGTGGTGATGAAGGAAGGCATGCAGCTGGATTCCATGTACTCGGCGTACTGGATCACCGGCAAGATGACCACGCGCACCAAGTCAACGCGCCTGGGCGCAGCGGCCTACACCCTGGCCGCGACAGCGCATGAGGAATACAAGTTCTGAGCGCGCCGCGCCTCAGCACTCCGGGACGTTGACCGCGAGCCCGCCCTGCGAGGTTTCCTTGTAGATCGCCGACATGTCATGGCCGGTCTGGCGCATGGTGGCGATGACCTGGTCCAGCGAGACCTTGTGCGAACCATCGCCGCGCAGCGCCAGGCGCGCGGCATTGATGGCCTTCACCGCACCCATGGCATTGCGCTCGATGCAGGGAATCTGCACCAGCCCGGCGATGGGGTCGCAGGTCAGGCCGAGGTTGTGCTCCATGCCAATCTCTGCAGCGTTCTCCACTTGTTCATTGGAGCCATTCAAGGCGGCGACCAGGCCACCGGCGGCCATTGAGCAGGCCACGCCCACTTCGCCCTGGCAGCCCATTTCCGCACCCGAAATCGAGGCGTTGCGCTTGTAGAGCAGGCCAATGGCCCCGGCGGTCAGCAGGAAGCGCCGGATGCCCGCCTCATCGCCGCCTGCACACAGGCGTGCGTAGTAATGCAGCACCGCAGGAACAATGCCGGCCGCGCCATTGGTCGGTGCCGTCACCACCTGGCCACCGGCCGCGTTCTCCTCGTTCACCGCCAGCGCCCAGGCATTGACCCATTCCATCGGGTCCACCGGCCCGCTGCCCGACTCGGCCTGCAACATGCGCTGGAACTTTGGCGCGCGACGCCGCACCTTCAGTACGCCCGGCAACAGGCCCTCGGCGGCAAAGCCACGCTTCACGCAATCCTGCATCACTACCCAGATGCGCATCAGGCCCTGCTCGATATCCACCGCGCTGCGACCGGCGCGCTCATTGGCCATCACCAGCTCATGAATTTCCAGGCCGGCGTTACGACAGGCCTGCAGCAACTCGTCCGCCGAGGTGAAAGGATGCGGTCGCTTCACTTCCGCAGCACTGGCCGCCAGCGGATCCTGGCCGGCGCGGTGCACGGCGCCACCACCGATGGAATACATCTCCTCGACGCAAAGCGTCTCGCCCGCCGCGTTGCGTGCGGTGAAGCGCATGCCATTGGCATGACCCGGCAGGATCTGGTCGCGATGAAACAGCAGGTTCATCGGTTCATCAAAACTGATCTCGTGCTTGCCGGCGAGCCGCAGGCGCTTGTCGCCACGAATGCGCTCAAGCGCCGGCGCCATGATCGCCGGATCCAGCCCGGCCGGATCATTGCCCTCGAGGCCCAGCAGGATGGCGCGATCAGTGCAATGCCCCAGGCCGGTGAGGGCCAGCGAGCCATAGAGCTGTGCGTAGACTTCCTGCGTCTGCGCTAGCAAGCCGCGTTGTTCCAGCCCGAGTGCAAACAGCCGCGCCGCCAGCATCGGGCCCATGGTGTGCGAGGACGACGGCCCGACGCCGACCTTGAAGACCTCAAAAATCGAGCCCACACCCGGATTCGTAATCACAGCGCCCCCAGCCGGCGCATGACCTGGCTGGCGATGTCGCGGGCCAGGGCCTCGCGCAAGGTGCGCTCTTCATGTTCCTTGGCCAGCACGCGCATCTCATCGTAGCCGTACCCGCGGCTCAGGCTCACCGTCTGCAGCGGCAGCAATTCCTGCCCGCCCGCGCTGACCGAATACTCGACCGTATAGAACACCTCGTACTCACCGGGGGTATTGCGCGCGGTGACTGACAGCACGTCGTGGCGTGACTCGTCGCGATGGATACGGATTACCGCGCTGGCGCGCGTGGCATCCGTGGTCAGCCGCGCGCCCGCGCCCTGGAGGCCAGCGACCAGTGCCGCATGAAACGGCGTATAGCGATCTGCGGCAACCAACTGTGGGCTGGCCAGCACGGCCGGCAAGGTCACCGCACCCTGCAGCTGGAAGCCACAGCCCACCAACAGCAGGGCCAGCAACAGCGTGAAAGTCCTGGTGAGTGCGCGCATCAGATCACCACATTAACCAGCTTGCCCGGTACGTAGATGAATTTTCGCACGGCAGACGTGCCGACGAAGCGCGCCACGGCCTCATCCGCCAGTGCCGCGGCGCGCGCGGTGGCCTCATCGGCGTTCACCGGCACGGAAATGCGCCCGCGCAGCTTGCCATTGACCTGCACCACCAGCGCTATGCAGTCCTGCACCAGCGCGGCGGAATCGACCTGTGGCCAGGGCTGGTCGACCAGCGCGCCCTCGCGACCCAGCGCCAGCCACAAGGCGTGGGTGGCATGTGGCACGAAGGGCGAGAGCATCAACACCACCAGCTCCAGCGCCTCCTGCATCAAGGCCCGGCCCTGCGGCGTTTCATCCTGAAAGCGCGACAGCGCATTGAGCAATTCCATTACCGCGGCGATCGCCGTGTTGAAGGTGCGCCGACGACCGATGTCATCGCCCACCTTGCCCAGGGTCTGGTGGACCTGGCGGCGCAACTCGCGCTGCGCGGACGACAGGCCATCCACGGCAAGCGCCGCAGCAGGCCCGCCGCTGACATGGCCGTGCACGACCTTCCACAGGCGCTTCATGAAGCGGAAGGCGCCCTCGACGCCTTCGTCCGACCACTCCAGCGTCTGCTCCGGCGGTGCGGCAAACATCATGAACAGCCGCGCCGTGTCAGCGCCGTAACGATTCACCAGCGCCTGCGGGTCGACGCCATTGTTGCGCGATTTCGACATGGTGCCGACACCGGCCGATTCCACCGGCTCGCCATCAGACTTCAGGATCGCAACACGCGCCTCACCCTCGCCGCGCCATTCGATGTCCGCCGGGTTGTAGTAAGTGATGCGGCCGAAGGTCGGCTTGCGCAGGAAGATGTCGTTGAGGACCATGCCCTGGGTCAGCAGCCGCGAGAACGGCTCGGAGACCCCGGTCAGGCCGCAGTCGCGCATGACCCGGGTCCAGAAGCGCGAATACAGCAGGTGCAGGATGGCGTGCTCGATGCCACCAATGTACTGGTCCACCGGCAACCAGTAGGCCGCACGCTCATCCACCATGGCGCCGGCATTGCCGGCGCTGGCGTAGCGGAAAAAATACCAGGACGAATCGACGAAGGTGTCCATGGTGTCGGTTTCACGCCGTGCCGGCTTGCCACAGCGCGGGCAGGCGCAGTCTAAAAAAGCCGCGTGCCTGGCCAGCGGATTGCCCGAGCCATCCGGCACCAGGTCATCCGGCAGCACCACCGGCAACTCGGCATCCGGCACTGGCACCTCGCCGCAATCACCGCAGTGGATGATCGGGATCGGGCAGCCCCAGTAGCGCTGGCGCGAAATGCCCCAGTCACGCAAGCGCCAGTTCACCTGCTTCTGGCCCAGTGAGCGCGCCTGCAGGTCAGCAGCAATGGCATCCACTGCAGCGGCGTAGTCGAGGCCATCGTAGCGGCCTGAATTCACGCAGCGACCTTCATCGGCATACCAGGGTTGCCAGGCTTCAGTCGAATACTCGCGACCCTCGACATCAATGACCGGCACGATCGGCAGCTGGTACTTCCTGGCAAAAGCGAAATCACGCTCGTCATGGCCGGGCACGCCCATGACGGCGCCCTCGCCATAAGCCATCAACACGTAGTTGCCCACCCACACCGGCAAGGACTCGCCGGTCAGCGGATGCCTGACGGTTAGCCCGGTGTCGATGCCCTGCTTGTCGATGGTGGCGAGATCCGCCTCCATCACGCTGCCGCGCCGGCATTCGTCGACAAAGGCACGGACCCTGGCATCAAGCGTAGCCGCGTGGGTGGCCAGGGCATGTTCAGCGGCCACCGCCACGAAGGTGACGCCCATGAGGGTGTCGGCGCGGGTGGTGAATACGCGCAACTCGCCGCTTTCACCAGCGATGTCGTAGGGGAAGGCCAGGTTGACGCCTTCGCTGCGACCGATCCAGTTGGCCTGCATCAGGCGCACACGCTCGGGCCAGTCAGTGAGCCCATCCAGCGCAGCCAGCAATTCCTCTGCGTAGTCGGTGATGCGCAGGTAGTACATCGGGATTTCGCGGCGCTCCACCAGCGCACCGGTGCGCCAGCCGCGTCCGTCGATCACCTGCTCATTGGCCAGCACGGTCTGGTCCACCGGGTCCCAGTTAACCACCCCGGTCTTCTGGTAGGCGATGCCGCGCTCCAGCATGCGCAGGAACAGCCACTGGTTCCAGCGGTAGTAATCGGGCTGGCAGGTGGCCAGCTCGCGCGTCCAGTCAATGCCGAAGCCCAGCGACTTCAGCTGGCGCTTCATGTATTCGATGTTGTCCCAGGTCCAGCGCGCCGGCGGCACGGCATTGGCCATGGCGGCATTTTCCGCCGGCAGGCCAAAGGCATCCCAGCCCATCGGCTGCAGCACGTTGTAACCCTGCATGCGCATGTAGCGCGACAGCACGTCGCCGATGGTGTAGTTGCGCACATGGCCCATGTGCAGGCGGCCGCTGGGGTACGGGAACATGCACAGGCAGTAATACTTGGGCAGGCTCGCATCCTCGCGAGCGACAAAAGTCCCCGCCGCATCCCAGTACTGCTGGGCGGTCGATTCAATTTCCGTCGCGTCGTAGCGTTCCTGCATTTCCAGCCCGAATGACTGCACCGTGGGGATCCGCAAGGATACCCGACCACGCGCCGCGGGGCTTAGCCGGAAGGGGTGGCTGGTCGCCGTCGCAGGGCGCCCAGGAGCAGCACGACCGCCAGTCCCAGCACCGGCCAGTTGCCGGTATGCGCGTAGGGTGTCAGCCCCTGCCGTGGCTGGACCCGGGCCAGCAGCACCTCGGCCTCGAACTGGCGGGCCCGGGCGGTGATGGCACCGTCGGGACCAATGACGGCGGTGACGCCGTTGGAGGTGGCCCGCGCCAGGTAACGCCCGGCCTCGCGGGCGCGAAAGCGCGCCATCTGCAATTGCTGGTGCGGTGCCGCCGAATCGCCGAACCAGGCGTTGTTGGTGACATTGACCAGCAGCGTGGCCTCACCCAGCACCGCGAGCTGCTCTTCGCCATAGGCGTCTTCGTAGCAAATGGTCGCGCCAATCTTCTGCCCGGCAATGGCCAGCGCCGGCTGCTGCATCTGCACCGGGGCTCATGTCCACATAGGGCAGGCTCATCAGCCGCATCCAGTGACGCACCGTGGCAGGCACCGGGAAGTACTCACCGAAAGGCACCAGGCGACGCTTGTCATACCAGGCACTGCCGTCCTTCGACAGGGCCAGCAGGCCGTTGTAGTAGCGCTCCGACTCGAAGTCATAGTGCAACAGGCCGATCAGCAGCTCGGATCCCGCGGTGGTAGCTTCCTCACGCACCACCGCGAGGTAAGCCTTGACCTCGTGTGCCAGCACCGGCAGCGCCGCTTCCGGCCAGATGATCAGTTGCTGCCCGTGGCCCAGTCGCGACAGCTCGCGATAAAGCTCCAGCGTCCGTTCGCGATTGTCGGCCTGCCACTTGAGGTCCTGGGAAATAGCTCCCTGCACCAGCGCAATGCCCAGCACCTCGCCCACAGGCTCGGTCCAGCTGCGAGCAGAAAGCACAGCAGCAGCACCCCACAGTGCGGCAAGGCAAGCAAGCGCCAGCATGCGCCAGGCGCGCTGGCCGCAGATCAGCGTTACCAGTACACCCGCACTCACGGCACTGGCGAGTGTCACCAGGTGGATGCCGCCGACCGGCGCCAGGCCAGCCAGCACGTTGTCACTGTGGGCATAGCCGGCCTGCAGCCAGGGGAAGCCGCTGAACAACCAGCCGCGCAGCCACTCCATCAGCATCCAGCCCGCCGGCAGGAAGACCAGCCAGCGCCGTGGCCCGGCGGGAACCAGCCTGGTCGCGGTGAAGCCGAGCAAGGCGTAGTAGCTGGCCATCAGCGCCACCAACGCCAGCAGCAGGAATAGCGCGAGCCAGGCCGGGGCCTGGCCGAATTCATGCACCGCGATGTAGAGCCACCAACTGCCGGACAGGAACAGCCCCGTGCCGAAGGCGAAACCCAGGCGGGCGGCGCGGCCCGGACTCACCTCATTCCAGGCCAGGAACAACAGCGCCGGTCCGACGATGGCCAGGGGCCAGAATCCATAAGGCGCGAAAGCCAGGGTGGTAGCAGCACCGGCCAGCAACATCAGGCCCATGCCGTAGCGGGCAAGCCCGGCCTCGCCGCGCATCACCCAGGACGCGGAAGTCAGCGGTCGCCTGCCTCGCCCGGACGCGGCGGCAGCGGTTTGGGTGTGGTGACGCGCAACAAGTCGATGCGGCGGCGATCTGCGCGCAACACGCGAAACTCCAGTTCGCCCATGGCCATTGACTCACCGCGCCGCGGCAGGCGGCCAAACTGGTGCATCACCAGTCCGCCAATGGTGTCGTAGTCCTCGTCACTGAACTCGGTGCCGAAATACTCATTGAAGTCGGCGATGCGTGCCAACGCCAGCACGGCGAACTGGCGATCGCCCTCGCGGCGGATGGTCTGATCTTCCTCAATGTCGTATTCGTCGGCAATCTCGCCGACGATTTCCTCGATCACGTCCTCGATGGTGACCAGCCCCGAGACACCACCGTATTCGTCGACGACGATGGCCATGTGATTACGGCTGACACGGAATTCCTTGAGCAGTACGTTGAGGCGCTTGCTCTCCGGCACGAATACTGCCGGCCGCAGCGCCTCGCGAATTTCGAAGGCCGCCTGCCCGTCCGCGGAATAGTCACGCAGCAGGTCCTTGGCCAGCAGGATGCCGACCACCTGGTCGCGATCCTCGCCAATCACCGGAAAACGCGAATGCCCAGATTCGACGATCACCGGCAGCCATTCGGAAACGCTGGCGTCACGCTCCAGCACCACCATCTGCGAACGCGGCACCATGATGTCGCGAACCTGCAGGTCGGCCACGCCGAGCACACCTTCCATCATCGACAGCGCATCAGCACCCAGCACGCCGGTTGCCGCGGCGGCGCGCAAGTCGTCCACCAGCTGCTCGCGATTGCCCTGCGGCTCGCGCCACCAGCGTTGCCACCATCCCCTGTGTTCGTCGGCTTTCACTGTCGCCTCAGTTTGCGTACGGATCCGGGTAGCCCATTGCCCCCAGTAGTTCCCGCTCGCGGTTTTCCATGACGCGTGCGTCGGCCGCGCGCTGATGATCGTAGCCCAGCAGGTGCAGCACGCCGTGCACCACGATGTGCGCCCAGTGAGCCTTGAGGTCCTTGCCCTGCTGCTGCGCCTCGCGCGCCATGAGCGGGGCGCAGATGACCAGGTCGCCGAGCAGCGCCGAGTCGGCGTTGTCGCCGATCGGGAACGACAGCACGTTGGTGGCGTAGTCCTTGCCACGCCACTGCCGGTTCAGCTTGCGGCCCTCGCGGGCATCGACCACCCGCACACCCAGCTCGCCACGCGCACGTCCGGCGGCACGGGCAATCCAGCGCCGCAGCGTCACCGCTGCCGGCGCCCAGGGCTGGCGCGTTGCATAGCGCACGCTCACCTGGGTCATTGGCGCGGATCCTTGCGCAGGGGCTCGGCCTCGTAGGCCTCGACGATGCGCTGCACCAGCGGGTGGCGCACGACGTCGCGGGCGGTGAACCGGGTAATGGCAATGCCGCGCACGCCGCCCAGCAGGTCCAGTGCGTGGCGCAGCCCCGAGGGCCGCCCTGCCGGCAGGTCGGTCTGGGTGATGTCGCCAGTCACCACCGAACGCGAGCCAAAGCCAATGCGCGTCAGGAACATCTTCATCTGCTCAAGCGTGGTGTTCTGTGCCTCGTCAAGGATGATGAAGGACTCATTCAGCGTGCGCCCGCGCATGAAGGCCAGCGGCGCAATCTCGATGACATGGCGCTCGACCAGTCGCGCCACCTTGTCGAAGCCAACCATTTCGTACAGCGCGTCATACATCGGGCGCAGGTAGGGGTCCACTTTCTGCGACAGGTCGCCGGGCAGGAAACCGAGGCGCTCGCCGGCCTCGACGGCCGGGCGCACCAGTACGATGCGACGCACCTGGTCACGCTGCAGGGCTTCCACGGCACAGGCCACGGCGAGGTAGGTCTTGCCGGTGCCCGCGGGCCCGACGCCAAAGGTCAGGTCATGCTCACGAATCTGCCGCAGGTATTCATGCTGGTTGGCACCGCGGCCGCGAATCGCGCCGCGCAGGGTGACGACTGCGGCCCCGGCATCGCCGGCAATGCTTGCCATGCCCGCTTCCTGGATGGCCAGGTGCACATCTTCCGCCGTCAACGGTTGCAGTGCTGAGCGCTCGGACAGGGCGCGCAGCACGTCCGCCGCCGCATCGGCATTGCTGCCGCTGGTGACGAAATGCCCGCCGCGGTGGTGGACCTCGACGCCAAGTCGCAACTCGATCTGCCGCAGGTGCTCATCCAGCGGCCCACAGATTGCTGCCAGCCGGGCGTTATCCAGCGCGGACAGGTCCAGCGAATGTGAAGCGACGGGATTCAAGCGACCAGCCGGCCGCGCAGCGAATTGGGCATGGCCTCGGTGATCTCGACCTGGGCGAACTGGTCCATGAGGCCGGCCGGGCCGTCGAAATTGACCCAGCGCATGTTTTCCGTGCGCCCGGCCAGCTGCTCGGCATTGCGTCGCGATGGGCGCTCCACCAGCACACGCTGCACGCTGCCGACCATGCCCTGGCTGATGGCGCGCGCCTGCTGGTGGATGCGCTCCTGCAGCAGCAGCAGGCGCTCTTGCTTGAGCTCATGGCTCACGTCATCCTCCAGCGCCGCTGCGGGCGTCCCCGGCCGGCGGCTGTAGATGAAGCTGAAGGACTGGTCGAAACCCACATCAGTGATCAGCTTCATGGTCTGCAGGAAGTCCGCGTCGGTTTCGCCGGGAAAGCCGACAATGAAATCCGACGACAGGCAGATGTCCGGGCGCGCTGCGCGCAGGCGACGGATTTTCTGCTTGTATTCCAGACTGGTGTAACCGCGCTTCATCAGTGCCAGGATGCGATCCGATCCACTCTGCACCGGCAGGTGCAGGAAGTTCGCCAGCTTGGGCACCTCGGCATAGGCCTGCACCAGGGCCTCAGTGAACTCCAGCGGATGCGAGGTGGTGAAGCGGATACGCTCAATGCCGTCGCGCTGTGCCACCCCGCGAATCAGCGTGGCCAGGTCGCAGCTGATGCCGGCGTCATCCACGCCACGGTAGGCATTGACGTTTTGCCCCAGCAGGGTGATCTCGCGTACGCCCTGCTCCGCCAGCGCGTCCACCTCGGCCAGCACCTGCGCCGGGGCGCGGCTGATCTCTTCGCCACGGGTATAGGGCACGACACAGAAGCTGCAGTACTTGCTGCAGCCTTCCATGATCGAGACGAAGGCCGTCGCACCCCTGGCGCTGGGCGCGGGCAGGCGGTCGAACTTCTCGATTTCCGGGAAGGACACGTCCACCTGCGACTGACCGCTCCGGCGCAGGTTACGGATCATCTCCGGCAGGCGATGGATGGTCTGCGGCCCGAACACCAGGTCGACAAAGGGCGCGCGCGCGCGGATGCCGTCACCTTCCTGGCTGGCCACGCAACCACCGACGCCGATCAGCATGTCGGGTTTCTGCAGCTTGAGCAGGCGCCACTGGCCGAGGTGGGAAAAGACTTTTTCCTGGGCCTTCTCCCGCACCGAGCAAGTGTTGAGCAACACCACGTCAGCCTCGGTCGGATCCTCAGTCAGGGTGAGGCCGGCAGACTCGCGCAGCACATCGGCCATGCGCGAGGAGTCGTACTCGTTCATCTGGCAGCCGAAGGTGGTGATGAAAAGGCGTCCGCTCATTGCCGGGCAGGATTCTGCGCTGGGAAAAGGGCGCCTAGGGTACCGTTTTTGGCCCCGGCTTGTAGCACAAGCAGCGCCGGCGTCGCTGCCGGGCTGCGACGCAAGTGCTTGCTTCAAATGAAAAAAATGACCGATCCAGGTCGTTCAGAACGGTACGTCGTCCTCGAAATTGTCATCCGCCGGGGCCGTGGTGGCCTCGCTGCGGCTACCGCGATCTTCCGAGCGATCCGATGAGGAGCCACCGCCACTGCCGCTGCCGCCGCCACGACCACCCAGCATCTGCATCTCATTGGCGATGATCTCGGTGCTGTAGCGGTCCTGACCCTCCTTGTCCTGCCACTTGCGCGTGCGCAGGCGACCCTCGATGTAGACCTGCGAACCCTTGCGCAGGTACTCGGCCGCCACCTCGGCCAGGCGGTCAAACATGACCACGCTGTGCCACTCGGTGGCTTCCTTGTTCTCGCCGGTCTGCTTGTCGCGCCACTGGTCGCTGGTGGCGATGCGCAGGTTGACCACGGCCTTGCCGCTGGGCATGGCCCGGCTCTGGGGATCCTGCCCCAGGTTACCGACCAGGATGACCTTGTTGATGCCGCGCGCCATGTCCGTCTCCCCGCCTTTCTAGTTAGGCCGCCATTGTAGTCGTCCGCCGGGCCCACCGACACCCGCACATTGAGCCGCGATCAGGCCCTTATGCGCGAGTCGTCGCCGCGAAGCGGGCCTGCGCCAGTGCCAGCAGCGCCCAGAACAGCGTGAATCCCGCAGCTGCAGCAAGGACTCCGCCGCTGCCCGCCACCGTGCCCTGGATCGCGCCCCCCAGCAGGCCCCCGGCGAACGCCCCCAGGAACTGCAGCGTGGCGAATAGTCCCAGCGCAGCGCCACGGTTGGCCGGGTCAGCGGCGCTCGCCAGGCCGGCTGGCAATCGCGCCTCGAGAAAGTTGAAGGCGCCGAAGAACAGCACCAGGCCGACCAGTAGCGCCATCCAGTGGCCATGGCCCAGGGCCAGGCCAAGCAGCGCCAGCACCAGCATCACCGCCCCGATCGCCACCGCATGGCTGCCGTGTCGCGAGCGCTCTGACCACAGCACCATCGGCACGGTTAGCAGCAGCGAGGCGAGAAACACGCCGAGATAGGGTTTCCAGTGCAGCGCCAGGGACAGGCCATGGATATCGCGCAAGGCATGCGGCACGGCAATGAAAGTCGCCGTCAGCGACAGGTGCAGGACGAATACCCCCGCGTAGTAGTGGCCCAGGGCCCAGGTCAGGGCGGCCGGCAGCGCAGCCATGCGTCCGCCCGTGGGCGCGCGCGCCGGCTCATGGGGCAAGGCGAACCCTACCAACGCAATCGCCACCAGGCCCAGCCCCGCCATCAGCGCGAATACGCCTTGCACGCCGACCCAGGCCGCCAGCGCCGGCCCGCCCACCAGCGAGACCACGAAGGACAGGCCGATGCTGCCACCGATGATGGCCATGGCACGGGTGCGCGAGGCTTCACGGGTCAGGTCAGCCAGAAGCGCCATCACCGGGCCGGATACCGCGCCGCAGCCCTGCACCAGCCGCGCCGCAATGATCGCCCACACCGAGCTGGCAAAGGCGCCCAGCGCTGAGCCTGCGACAAACATCCACAAGCCCAGCAGGATCACCGGGCGGCGGCCAAGGCGATCGGAGGCGCTGCCGAAGGGCACCTGCAACAGCGCCTGGGCCAGCCCATAGATGCCCACCGCCAGGCCAGCCAGCAAGGGCGTGCCGCCGGGCAAGCCCGACACATGCAGCGCCAGGACCGGCAATAACAGGAATAGCCCCAGCATGCGGGCAGCGTAAATGGCCGCCAGCACCAGCACCGCGCGTAGTTCGGCAGGCGCGAACGACGCGCCGGACGGTTCGGTCAAGCGTGAAACACCTTTGCGGCGAGCGGAATGCGCCGGTTATTCTAGCAGGCTCGCTTGCCTGACCCTGGTAACTCCCCGCCTATGACCAAGTTGATCCAGATCCGCGGCGCCCGCACCCATAACCTGCAGGGCATCGACCTTGACCTGCCGCGCGACCAGCTGATCGTGTTCACCGGCCTGTCGGGCTCGGGCAAGTCTTCGCTCGCCTTTGACACCATCTATGCCGAGGGCCAGCGCCGCTACGTCGAGTCACTGTCGGCGTATGCGCGCCAATTCCTCTCGATGATGGAAAAGCCAGACGTCGACACCATCGAGGGCCTGTCGCCGGCGATCTCGATCGAGCAGAAGTCCACCTCGCACAATCCGCGCTCGACGGTGGGCACGGTCACCGAAATCTACGACTACCTGCGCTTGTTGTTTGCCCGCGCCGGCACGCCGCGCTGCCCGGACCATGGCCTGGAGCTGAGCGCGCAGACGGTCAGCCAGATGGTGGACCAGGTCATGGCCCTGGGTGAAGGCACGACCCTGGCCCTGCTCGCACCGGTGGTGAAGAACCGCAAGGGCGAGCACCTGCAGGTGCTGGAGGAACTGCAGGGCAAGGGCTTCGTGCGTGCGCGCATTGATGGCCGCATGCTCGAGCTGGATGAATCGGTTCGCCTGGATGCCAAGCGCAAGCATTCCATCGAAGCGGTGGTTGATCGCTTCCGCGTGCGCGCCGACCTGGCCCAGCGCCTGGCCGAGTCCTTCGAGACTGCGCTGCGCCTGGGCGAGGGCGTGGCCTGGGTCATCTTCATGGATGAGCCCAAGCGCGAACCACTGGTGTTCTCCGACAAGTTCGCCTGCACCGCCTGCGGCTACGCGCTGGCTGAGCTGGAACCGCGACTGTTCAGCTTCAACAATCCTGCCGGAGCCTGCGCCGGCTGCGATGGCCTGGGCATCAAGCAGTTCTTCGACCCGGAACGCGTGGTGACCCATCGCCACCTGTCGCTGGCCGGCGGCGCGGTGCGTGGCTGGGACCGCCGCAATGCCTACTACTACCAGATGGTGCTGGCGCTGGCCGATCACTACCGCTTCGATCCCGAGGCGCCCTACGACTCGCTGCCGATGGGCGTGCAGGACATGCTGATGCAGGGCAGCGGTGATACCGAGGTCGAGTTCCGCTATCTCGACGCACGTGGCGGCACCAGCCGTCGCAAGCACTGCTTCGAGGGCATCCTGCCCAACCTGGATCGTCGCTACCGCGAAACCGATTCAATGACCGTGCGCGAGGAACTGTCCAAGTACCTGGGCACGCGCCAGTGCCCGGAATGTGACGGTGCGCGCCTCGGCCGCGCGGCGCGCCACGTGTTCATCGCCGGCCACAACCTGCCCGCATTGACGGCGCTGCCGGTGGGCGATTCGCTGGCCTTCTTCAGCGCACTGACCTTGCCGGGATGGCGCGCGGAGATTGCCGCAAAGGTGGTCAAGGAAATCACCGATCGCCTCGGCTTCCTGGTCAATGTCGGCCTCGATTACCTGACACTGGATCGCAGTGCCGAGACGCTGTCGGGCGGCGAGGCCCAGCGCATCCGCCTGGCCAGCCAGATCGGCTCCGGCCTGGTCGGCGTCATGTACATCCTCGATGAGCCCTCCATCGGCCTGCACCAGCGCGATAACCAGCGCCTGCTGGACACGCTGCACCGGCTGCGCGACCTTGGCAACACGGTCATCGTTGTCGAGCATGATGAGGAAGCGATACGCCAGGCTGACCACGTGGTAGACCTTGGCCCCGGCGCGGGCGTGCACGGTGGTCGCGTCGTGGCGCAGGGCAAGCCGGCCGACATCGAGGCCTGCGCCGAATCACTGACTGGCCAGTACCTGTCGCGGCAGCGCAGCATCGCCCTGCCGGACAAGCGCAACGCGCCGGACAGCAGCCGCATGCTGTGCGTGGAAGAAGCCACCGGCAACAACCTCAAGTCGATCAGCGTGGGCTTCCCGCTGGGATTGATGACCTGCGTCACCGGCGTGTCCGGCTCCGGCAAGTCCACCCTGGTGAATGACACGCTCTACCGCCAGGCGGCGCGCGAACTGAATGACGCCAGCGCCCAACCCGCACCCTGCAAGGCCGTGACCGGCCTGGCCGGGGTGGACCGGGTCATCGACATCGACCAGAGCCCGATCGGGCGCACGCCGCGCTCGAATCCGGCCACTTACACCGGCCTGTTCACGCCGATACGCGAGTTGTTCTCCGGCACGCCGGAATCGCGCTCACGTGGCTACAAGCCCGGGCGCTTCAGCTTCAACGTCAAGGGCGGGCGCTGCGAGGCCTGCCAGGGTGACGGTGTCATCAAGGTGGAAATGCACTTCCTGCCTGACGTCTACGTACCCTGCGACCTGTGCAAGGGCAAGCGCTACAACCGCGAGACCCTGGACGTGCGCTACAAGGGCCTCAACATCAGCCAGGTGCTGGAACTGACGGTCGAGGACGCCCTGCCCTTCTTCTCTGCCGTGCCCACCGTGGCGAGCAAGCTGCAGACCCTGCTGGATGTGGGCCTGTCCTATGTGCGCCTGGGCCAGAATGCCACCACGCTGTCGGGCGGCGAAGCCCAGCGCGTCAAGCTGGCCAAGGAACTTTCCAAGCGCTCGACCGGCCGAACGCTCTACATCCTGGATGAGCCGACCACCGGCCTGCACTTCGAGGATGTCGCCCACCTGCTGGTGGTCCTGCATCGCCTGCGTGACGAGGGTAACTCCGTGATTGTCATCGAGCACAATCTCGACGTGATCAAGACCGCGGACTGGGTCATCGACCTCGGCCCGGAGGGCGGCACCGGCGGCGGCGAGGTGGTCTGCGAGGGCACGCCCGAGCAGGTCGCGGCCCATGCCCGCTCCTATACTGGCCAGCACCTGGCCGCGTTGCTGGCAGAAACGGCATCGACAAAGCCCGCCCGCCCGAAGCGCAAGCCGGCAACGAGGAAGCACAAATGAAGAAGCTTGGAATGTTGATGGCATTGCTGGCCACCAGCGCTATCGCAATGGCTGCGGAGCCGCAGCGGCTCACGATCGCCGAGGGCTGGGCCCGGCCCACACCGCCGGGGGCCAGCGTGGCCGCCGCTTACGTGGTGATCAACAACGCCAGCAAGCGCTCGGAGCGGCTGCTGGCCATTTCAAGCGCGCGCGCCGGCAGCGTCAGCGTTCACCGTACCGTGATCGAGAACGACATCGCCAGCATGCGCGCCGTGCCCTTGCTGCACCTGGCGGCGGGTGAACGCGTGGTGATGGCCCCCGGCGGGCTGCACCTGATGCTGATGCAATTGCAGGCGCCGCTGCAGGCCGGCGAGGAGTTCACCCTCAAGTTCAAGTTCGAGCTGCATGGCGAGATGCAGGTCAAGGTGCGGGTCGCTGACACCACGGATGCGCCTGGCCATCAACACTGAGGAGCCGCGCCGCTAGCTGCCCAGCGCCTGCCTGAGGATGGCAATCTCGCGCCTGGATTCATCCAGCACGCGGTTGCAGGATTCGGCATCCAGGCCCAGTCGGCTGAATGCGCGCACGCCCTGCATGTTGAGCTCAAGGTCCGAGCGATGATCCATGAACGAGGCCATCATCACTGCGGCGGTTACCACGTCGGTGAGGTCCGCCTTGCCGCTGACGACCCGATCCAGATCCTCATGGTCACCGACCGCCGCCGCCACCGCCGGCGGAAATTTCCAGGCGTCGAGGATCGCGCGGCCGACATTGGTGTGCCAGTCGCGCAACACCCGGGCCAGGGTGCCACGCTCGTCGAATAACTCAGGGTGTGATTCGGCACGTCCCAGGATGTAGAGCTTGCCGATGCCGTGCATCAGGCCAGCCAGCAGGGCCTCATCCGGATCCAGTCCGCGATGAAAGCGTGCCACATAGAAGCTGATCGCCGCCGTCAGCGTACTCTGCTGCCAGATTTCGTTGAGCTGGCGGCTCACCGCGTCCAGCCGCGACGCATTCTTCAGCTGGGTCAGCGCAAAGGACATGGCCGCGCTGCGCACGTTGTTGAAGCCGAGCCGGGTGATGGCGCGGCGCAATTCCGTTACCGGACGACCGTCGGGGTTCATCGCCGCTGAACGCGCCAGGTTCATGATGCGCGCCGCCAATGACGGCTCCGCGCCAATGACCCGCGATACCTGCTCGATGGTCACGTTGTCGTCGGACAGCGCCTTGCGCACGCGCACCACGATCTCGGGCGACGCCGGCAACTCGAGCTTGCCGCCCGACAGGTCCTTGGCCAGTGACTGGACGAAGGCAAACGCGGGATCCTGCCCGGCGATTTCCGTTCCCTTCCCCTCACCTGTCATCCTCGCCTCCCTGCTGTCCGCTCAAGCCGCCAATGCGGACTGGAGTTCCTTTATCTCGGCACGTGAGGCCGCGAGGATGGCCTCGGCATTCTCCACGGTGATGCCACAGCGCACGAACGCCCGGCACTCGCTGATGGTCTCCGCCAGGCCAGCGCGCCTGGCCATGTGCCCAGCCAGGCGCACGCTGACGGCCAGCAATTCACCCAGGCCAATCGCGCCACGGGCCTCATCGTCGAATTCATCCTGCGCGGCCAGGGCGTCGCTGATGGCTGCCGGCACCTTCCAGCTCTCCAGGATGGCCTTGCCAATGTTGGCGTGCCAGCCCTGCATGATTTCCTCCAGCGCGCCCGGATTGTCCATTATCGCGCGATGGCCCACGGCGCGGGTCAGGATGTAGAGCTTGCCGATGGCATGCAGCAAGCCCGCCAGCAGCGCTTCGTCTGGCGCACGGTACTGGGCACGCACGGCCACGGAATGCGCCACCGCAGCCACCATGGTCGACTGCTGCCAGACGGCCTTGATCTGGGCCGCCACGGGCGCACAGGCTTCCGAGCGCTTCAATTGGCTGATCGCAAACGAGATGGAGGAGGTGCGCACCAGGTTGGCGCCCATGCGCACGATCGCCGTACGCAGGTCGGTGATGGGCTTGCGCGACGGGTTCAGGCCCGCAGAATTGGCCAGCCGCAGCAGCCGTGCGGCCAGCGCCGGCTCCGAGCTGATTACCCGCGCGACGCCTTCTATGTCTGCCTTGGGGTCGGCCAGCACCTCGCGCACGCGCACCACCACTTCCGGAAACGAAGGCAACTCAAGCTTGCCCCCGGCCAGGTCTGCCGATAGTTGCTGGACCAGCAACATCTGCCAGGGCACTTCGAAGTCCGGTGAATCACTTTCGTGCGCACTTGTCATTCTTGCTCCCCACCCACCGGCAAGCATCGCCGGCAACTCCCCCAAGACCCCGCCGCCACGCCATGCTGCGCGCCGCAAGCGGCACTATAGTTCAGCGGCGAATCCGCTTGCCAGCGTCGCGACTCGGCAAGGGCAATCAGCGCCCGGGAAAGGTCGCGGCGACAGAACTCTGGAAGCTGTGCTGGACTTCGCCGTGCCCGACACGCTCCTCGAAGCGCCCGCCGGTATAGGCACCAATGATGCGTCGCCAGAATTCTACCGCCGGTACATTGCGCGCCTGCTCCACCACGGTCCAGTTCCCCGAAAAACGCGTGAACAGCAGCTTGGCGGCTTCGCGCCCTACACCCAGGCGCCGGAAGGGCTCGCGCACGAAGAACTCGCTCAAGCGGAATTTCAGCTGGCCGGGTCCCGCAGCCGTGCGCTGCACCAGGGCAAATCCCGCCTGGTCATTCTCGCGCATGATTACAAAGGGCGTGCAGTGTTCGTCGCGAAACCACACGTCCAGCAGGTCGCTGACGCTTTGTCCGGTCACCATCGCGGAGGGGAAGACGCCGGTCTGGTCCGCCGCCAGATCGCCAAGGAATTCTTCATAGCAGCGCTCGATCCAGGCGCGATCAAGCGGCGAATGGGAGGCGTCCCTGAGGCTGACAGTCATGATTCCATCCAGAAAAAAGGCCGGGAGGATGGTCGCGGAATTTATCCGCGCCGTCCACCCGGCCCCGATAGCCGTTAGACTTTCGGCTTACTGCTGCGGAGCAGCAGCGTCGGTAGCGGCTTCAACAGCCTCACCGGTGGCAGCAGCGGCATCGCCCGCGGCAGCAGCGGCGTCCACTGCGGCATCAGCAGCAGCGTCCACAGCCGGTGCGACTTCCATCGCAGGCGCAGCGGCCTCAACAGCCGGAGCAGCCTCTTCCTGCTTGCCACCGCAAGCGCCCAACACCAGCGCCACAGCAATGGCGGCCCAAATCTTTGCGTTCATCTGTCTATACCCCAGGGTTCAATCAGTGAGAAAGGGAGGATCAATATGCGCGACCAGAACATCGAATTTCAAGGCCCGTCATCCCGGCGCACGCGGGAATACTAGCGTTTTTCGCCGCGCCATGAAAGGCGGATTACGGTCCTGCCCATCCTCTGCATGGCGGGCTGCAGGACTAACCGCTACATTGAGCGGCACCCAGCGAGGAAGCGCCATGACGGACAAGATGCAGGCACTGTTCCAGGACCATCTGCGTACCCTGACTGCCCGGGCCGATCGGGCCCTTGAGGCCGGCGGCTATGGCGGCCTGATCCTGGGCTCGGGCAGCCCCAAGATGCTCTATCTCGATGACTGGTCCTACCCCTTCAGGGCCAATCCGCAGTTCAAGGCCTGGGTGCCGGGCGCCAGTCCAGACTGTTTTGTCAGCTATCGGCCGGGCAGCCGTCCACGACTGTTCTTTTGCCAACCCGAGGACTACTGGCACCTGCCGCCAACCCGTCCATCGGGTTACTGGGTCGACGGTTATGACATTGAGGTCATGCGTTCAAGCGAGTCTTTGCGTCAGGCGGTTAAGAGCCACCAGGACTGGGCGATCCTGGCTGAGCCCGAGGCCGCAACGGCCGGGCTTGGCGACCATGATCCCCTGGCTGTTACTGCCCACCTGGATCTGGCAAGGGCGGCCAAGACGCCCTACGAAGTGGAATGCATGGCCCGCGCCTCGACCCTCGCAGCCGCAGCCCATCGTGCGGCGGAAGCCGCCTGGCGCGAGGGAGGGTCGGAATTTGAGGCCCACCTGGCCTATTGCCGGGCCGCCGGCCTGCGCGAGCAGGAACTGCCCTATAACAACATCATTGCCTATGGCAGTCATGCGGCCGTCCTGCATTACCAGGTGCTTGATCGCGGCCGGCCAGGCACAACGCCCTCCTTCCTGATTGATGCGGGCGCCGAGTATGCCGGCTACGCCAGCGACATCACCCGAACCTATGCCGCCGCGCCGGGTGCCTTTGCCGACCTCATTGCGGCAATGGACCAGGCCCAGCTCAAGCTGGTGGACCAGGTTCGACCGGGCCGGGATTACCGTGACATTCACCTGGCAGCCCATCAGGCCATCGCGCAGATCCTGCTGGAATTTGAGTTGGTCAAGGGATCGGCCGAGGCTGTCGCGCAATCCGGTGTCACCTCGACCTTCTTCCCGCATGGCATTGGTCACCTGCTGGGGTTGCAGGTCCACGACGTTTCCGGCCTGGCCGCCGACGCTGGGGGCGGCCTGCGCGCCCGGCCCGAGGGTCACCCCTACTTGCGGCTGACGCGCGACCTGCAGGAAGGCTTCGTGGTGACCATTGAACCCGGCCTCTATTTCATTGACATGCTGCTGGCCGAGGCTGCGCGTGACCAGCGCCGCCAGCTCATTTGCTGGGACGCCATCGAGGCCCTGAAGCCCTGTGGCGGCATCCGCATTGAAGACAATGTAGTGGCCCAGGCCGGGGCGCCACGCAACCTCACGCGCGAAGCGCTGGGCTGAGCCGGCCTGGCCCCCTACGGGGCCAGGCGCCGGCTCAGGAAGACTAGCGTTGTGACCGCAGCAGGTCGCGAATCTCCGTCAGCAACACTTCCTCACGCGGCGGCGGCGGCGCAACGGGCGCTTCGGCCACGGGCGGTGTCTTCAGGCGATTGATGGCCTTCAGGGCCACAAAGATCGCCATGGCCACGATCAGGAAATCAACCACCGCCTGGATGAACAGGCCGTACTTGATGGACACCAGCTCGCCGGTGGCGGCGTTGGTGCCCAACGCCACGGCCAGGTCGGAGAAATCCACGCCGCCGATCATCCAGCCCAGCGCCGGCATGACCACGGCGTTGACCAATGCGGAGACGATCTTGCCGAAGGCAGCACCGATGATGATGCCGACCGCCATGTCCACCACATTGCCCTTCATCGCGAATTCTTTGAATTCTTTGGTGAAACTCATGATTGTTCCTCTCAGTCTGGTATTCGGGGTGCCAGATCAGGTGTAGCCGCAGGCTAGCATGAAAAAAAAACCGGGGACCAGCCCCGGTTCTTTGACAGGCGACCCGCGGGCAGGCAAATCAGCCTGCGGCAGCCTTGCGACGGCGCGGCTTGGCCTCACCGGCAGCGGCCTTCTTGGTCGGCGCCTTTTTCTTGGCGGCGGCCTTGCGCGGCGCCTTCTTGGTTTCGTCAGCGGCCGGGGCAGCGGCCACAGCCGTGCCCTCCACCAGCTGCATCAGCGCCATCTCTGCATTGTCGCCGACACGCGGCTCCATCCTGAGGATGCGCGTATAGCCGCCAGCGCGTGACTGGAAGCGCGGGCCAATGCTGGTAAACAGCTTCTCGACCAGCCCATCGTCGCGCAGCTGGGCAAAGGCCCGGCGACGGCTGGCCAGGGTATCGTTCTTGCCGATGGTGATCAGCGGCTCAACGACCCGGCGAAGTTCCTTCGCCTTGGGCAGCGTGGTCTTGATGGTCTCCTCACGGAGCAGGGCCGCAGCAAGGTTACGCATCAGCGCCTTGCGATGGGAGCTGTTGCGAGACAGCTGGCGGCCAGAAAGATGATGACGCATGGTGCTCTATTCCTTGATGGTCCCGGCCTCAGGCCGAGCGCAGTTCGTCGTCGCGGCGCTGCAGGCTGGCCGGCGGCCAGCCGTCTACGCGCATGCCCAGCGTCAGGCCGTGGCTCTCGAGCACTTCCTTGATCTCGGTCAGCGACTTCTTGCCCAGGTTTGGCGTGCGCAGCAGCTCGACCTCGGTGCGCTGCACCAGGTCACCGATGTAATGGATGTTCTCGGCCTTCAGGCAGTTGGCACTGCGCACCGTGAGCTCGAGCTCGTCGACCGGGCGCAGCAGGATCGGATCCGGTGCCGGGCCAGACTCGCGGCTGGGAGACTCACCCTGGCCCTCGAGGTCGACAAATACGGTCAGCTGGTCCTTGAGGATGCTGCCCGCGCGGCGGATTGCTTCCTCAGGATCGATGGTGCCATTGGTCTCGATGTCGAGGATCAGCTTGTCCAGGTCGGTGCGCTGCTCGACGCGTGCGGCCTCGACCGCATACGTGACCCGGCGAACCGGCGAGAACGAGGCATCGAGCTGCAGGCGCCCGATCGGCCGGGTCTGCTCGTCAAAATCGGCGCGCTGCACTGCCGGACGGTAGCCGCGGCCACGCTCGACCTTCAGTGTCATGTTCAGCGACACCGGCTTGGTCAGGGTGGCGATGACCAGGCCTGGGTTCACGATGACAACATCGTGGTCCAGCTGGATGTCACCAGCGGTCACCGGGCCCGGGCCCTTCTTCTGCAGGCGCAGCTCGACCGACTCGCGGCTGTGCATCTGGATGGCCACCAGCTTGAGGTTCAGCAGGATGTCGACGACATCCTCCAGCACACCCTCGATGCTGGTGTACTCATGCAGCACACCGTCGATCTCGACCTCGGTCACTGCGCAGCCCGGCAGCGACGACAGCAGGACGCGACGCAGCGCGTTGCCGAGCGTGTGGCCGAAACCGCGCTCGAACGGCTCGATGACGATGCGCGCCTGGCGCGTTCCCGTCTCTGTCACCTTGACTGAGCGGGGCTTGAGGAATTCCGTGGCGGAAGCGTTCATGACCGTCACCTTTATTTCGAGTAGAGCTCGACAACGAGATTCTCGTTGATGTCGGGCAGGATCTGATCACGGTCCGGCAACGCCTTCAGCGTGCCGGTGAATTTTTTGTCGTCGACCTCGACCCAGTCGGGAAAGCCGACCTGGCCGGCAATCGCCAGGGCCGCGGCAATGCGCGCCTGGGCCTGCGACTTGTCGCGTACCGAGATGACGTCGCCGGCCCCGCACTGGTACGAGGCCACGTTGACCAGTTCGCCGTTGACCACGATGGACTTGTGGCTCACCAGCTGGCGGGCCTCGGCGCGGGTGGTGGCAAAGCCCATGCGATAGACCACGTTGTCGAGGCGACCCTCGAGGTAGCGCAACAGGTTCTCGCCGGTCGAACCGGGACGCCCTGCCGCCTTCTTGTAGTAGTTGCGGAACTGGCGCTCGAGCACGCCGTACATGCGGCGCAGCTTCTGCTTCTCGCGCAGCTGCACGCCGTAGCCCGACAGTCGGCTGCGACGCTCGCCCTTGATGCCGCCGGGCGGCACTTCGAGCTTGCACTTGCTCTCGAGCGGCTTGATGCCACTCTTGAGGAAAAGATCAGTGCCCTCGCGACGCGAGAGTTTGCACTTGGGACCCAGGTACCTTGCCATATTGCTCTCGTCCTCAGACCCGCCGCTTCTTGGGCGGGCGGCAGCCGTTATGCGGAATCGGTGTTACGTCAGCGATGCTGGTGACCTTCAGGCCACAGGCATTTAGCGCGCGCACCGCGGATTCGCGGCCCGGGCCTGGCCCACGCACGCGCACCTCGACAGTACGCAAGCCATACTCCTGTGCAGCCGTGCCCGCCTTCTCGGCGGCCACCTGCGCGGCGAATGGCGTGCTCTTGCGCGAGCCACGGAAGCCGGAGCCCCCGGAAGTGGCCCACGACAGGGTGTTGCCCTGACGGTCGGTGATGGTCACGATCGTATTGTTGAACGACGCGTGAATGTGCGCGACACCATCGGACACCTGGCGCTTGGACTTCTTGCGCGCCTTGGCTGCGGTGGAACTCGCCTGTTGCTTCTGATCGCTCATCTGTTACCCGACTGTTTCTGTGTTCAATGCAGCCTGGCTCAAGTCTTGCCAGGCTGTGCGTTGGTCTTGACCGCTGCGCGACGCGGGCCCTTGCGCGTGCGCGCATTGGTGCGCGTGCGCTGGCCACGTGACGGCAAGCCCTTGCGATGACGGATGCCGCGGTAGGAACCGAGGTCCATCAGGCGCTTGAGGCTCATCGCGTTCTCGCGCCGCAGGTCGCCTTCGACCATGAAGCGGGAAACCGCGGAGCGCAATGCTGCGACCTCGGCCTCGGTAAGGTCCCGGACCTTGGTGGTGGGTTGGACACCCGCAGCTTCACAGAGCTTCTGCGAACGCGGACGACCAATTCCGTAAATGTGCGTCAACCCGATCACAATGTGCTTGTTGATCGGAATATTGATGCCGGCGATACGCGCCATGGCTAGCGACCCCTAAGCCGCGAAAAACGCGACAGTATACGTGAAAAAGCCACTTCTCTCAAGGCGATGGGACTGGCCACGCCTTAACCCTGGCGCTGCTTGTGACGGGCATCTGACGAGCAGATGACCCGCACGACGCCCTTGCGCCGCACGATCTTGCAGTTCTTGCAGATCTTCTTGACTGACGGTCGTACCTTCATCTCATCACTCCAAAAACGGCGGCGCCGTTTCTCAACGCGGCGGTGTCCCGCGGCCCAGGCCGCGCAGGTTCGCCTTCTTCATCAGGCCCTCGTACTGATGCGACATGATGTGGGCATTCATCTGCGCCACGAAGTCCATCACTACGACCACGATGATCAACAGGGACGTGCCACCGAAATAGAACGGCACGCGTCCATAGGACATCAGGATCTCCGGCAGCAAGCACACCAGCGTCACATACGCCGCGCCCCACACCGTCAACCGGGTCAGCACCTTGTCGATGTATTCGCCGGTCTGCTGGCCCGGGCGAATCCCCGGGATAAATGCCCCACCCTTCTTCAGGTTGTCTGCAGTCTCGCGCGAGTTGAACACCAGCGCGGTGTAGAAAAAGCAGAAGAAGATGATCAGGCCGCCATAAATCGTCAGGTGCAGCGGCTGGCCGTAGCCCAGCGCCGCGGCCACATCCTGCAGCCAGGAAGCGTTATCCGCCGTGCCGAGGAAGCTGGCGGCGGTGGCCGGCAATAGCAGCAGCGACGAGGCGAAGATCGGCGGGATCACGCCTGACATGTTCAGCTTGAACGGCAGGTGGCTGGTCTGGCCCGCATACATCTTGCGACCGACCTGACGCTTGGCATAGTTCACCGGGATACGGCGCTGGCCGCTCTCGACAAATACGCAGAAGGCCGTGACGGCAGCGATGAGCAAGCCCAGCAGGATGGCAAAGGCCGGGTTCATCTCGCCGGAACGCACTTGTTCCAGCGTTCCGCCGATCGCTGACGGCAGTCCGGCGAGGATGCCCGCCAGGATCAGCATGGAAATGCCATTGCCGATGCCACGCTCGGTCATCTGCTCACCCAGCCACATCAGGAACATGGTTCCCGCGGTCAGGGTCAGCACGGCAGGAATCAGGAATGAGGTCAGTCCAGGGGTGATGACCACGCCCTGGTTCTGGAAGGCGACCGAGGCGGCCATGCCCTGGAAGGCAGCCAACACCACGGTGAAGTAGCGCGTCCACTGGGTGATCTTGCGACGACCCGACTCGCCTTCCTTCTTGATCGCCGCCATTGACGGCATCACCACCGCCATCATCTGCATGATGATCGAGGCCGAGATATAGGGCATCACGCCCATGGCGAAGATGGACAGGCGCTCCAGCGCACCGCCAGAGAACATGTTGAACAGGCCGAGGATGGTGCCTTCCTGCGAATCGAACAGGCGGGCCATCGCCACCGGGTCGATACCCGGCACCGGCACGAAAGTGCCGATGCGATAGACCACCAGCGCGCCCAGCAGGAAGAACAGGCGATGACGCAGCTCAGTGAAGCGCGTCGCCTGTCCCAATGCCATCGCAGGATTGCCAGTAGTCGCCATTCAGTTTGCTGGTCAGCCGCCCTCAGGCCGCTGCGCCCTCCGCAATCTTGCCGCCGGCCTGCTCGATCGCTGCACGGGCGCCCTTGGTCGCGACGACCTCAGGACCCTGCAGGGTCACGGCACGCTCGATCTTGCCGGACAGGATGACCTTGGCCCGCTCGGTCTTGGCGGGCACCACGCTGGCTGCCTTCAGTGCCGCCAGGTCGATGACTTCTGACTTGACCTTCAGCAGGTCAGTGAGCGTCACCTCGGCGCGGGTCGGATTCATGGCCGAGCGGAAGCCCACCTTGGGCAAGCGGCGCTGCAGCGGATTCTGGCCGCCCTCGAACCCGGTCTTGTGGTAGCCACCCTTGCGGGCCTTCTGGCCCTTGCCGCCCTTGCCGCAAGTCTTGCCCTGGCCCGCCGAGGCACCACGGCCCACGCGCAGGCGGGGCTTCTTGCTGCCCGCAGCCGGCTTCATTGTATTGAGTCTCATCGACATGCTCCTTCGTCCGTCAGGCCGTCTCGACCAGCAACAAGTGCTTGGCCACGCGGATCATGCCGCGTGTTTCAGGCGTGTCCTGCACGACCCGCGAGTGGCGGATGCGGCGCAAGCCCAGCCCGTAGACCGACGCACGAATATTGTGCAGCTGCCCGTGGACGCTGCGCTGCAAAGTAACCTTGAGTTGTGCCTTGGCCATGGTGATCATCGACCCGTTATTTCTGCGACCGACTTGCCGCGCTTGGCCGCAATGCGATCGGGGGAGATCATGCGGGCGAAGGCGTCAAAGGTCGCGCGCACCACGTTGATCGGGTTGCGCGAGCCGTAGCTCTTGGCCAACACGTTGCGCACACCGGCGCACTCGAAAACCGCACGCATGCCGCCGCCGGCAATGACGCCGGTACCATCGGAGGCCGGCTGCATGTACACGCGGGTCGTGCCATGACGTCCCTGCACCGCGTAGTGCAGCGTGTCGCTGCGCAGCGGTACCTGGGTCATGTTCTTGCGCGCCTGCTGCATGGCCTTGGAAATGGCGATCGGCACCTCGCGCGCCTTGCCATAACCGAAACCCACGCGGCCAGCGCCGTCGCCGACCACGGTCAGCGCGGTGAAGCCGAACTGGCGGCCGCCCTTGACGACCTTGGCGGTACGGTTAACGGCGACCAGCTTTTCGATCAGGTCGTCAGCCGCGCCGGGCCTTTCTACTCGTGCCATCTCGGTCCCCTTAGGATCAGAACTGGAGGCCGGCTTCGCGAGCCGCCTCGGCGAGCGCCTTGACGCGCCCGTGATACATGAAGCCAGAACGGTCAAACGCTACGGTGTCCACGCCGGCGGCCTTGGCACGCTCGGCAATGGCACGGCCCACGGCGGCAGCAGCGGCGATGTTGCCGGTGCCCTTCAGCTCCTTCGACACTGCATCCTGCACAGTCGAGGCTGCGGCGATCACTTTCGCGCCGTCAGCGGCGATGATCTGTGCGTAGATATGGCGCGGGGTGCGGTGCACCGTCAGCCGGACTACGCCCAGCTCGCGGATCTTGGCGCGAGTGCGGGTTGCACGACGCTGCCTTCTGTCCTTTTTGCTTAGCTGTGCCATGGCTACTTCTTCTTGCCTTCCTTCATCACAATCTTTTCGCCGGAGTAGCGCACACCCTTGCCCTTATAGGGCTCAGGCGGGCGGAACCCGCGGATTTCGGCAGCGACCTGGCCCACTTTCTGGCGGTCGATGCCCCTGATCATTACTTCCGTCTGGCTCGGCGTCTCGATGCTGATGCCTTCCGGGATCGGGTAGGTCACCGCATGCGAGAAGCCCAGCGTCAGGTTCAGGTTCTTGCCCTGCACCGAGGCGCGATAGCCGACACCAACCAGCTCAAGCTTGCGCTCGAAGCCCTTGGTCACCCCGGTCACCATGTTGGCCAGGTGGGCACGGGTTGCGCCGGCCACGGCCACCTTCAGTGCCGCATCCTTGGCAGCAGGAATGCTGACCTGCAGCTGCTTCTGCGCCTCGGCGACGGCAATACCGTCGGCGACAGCCAGCGACAGCGAGCCCTTGGCTCCCTTGATGGTGACGGTTCCCGCACTGATGGTCGCGCTCACGCCCGACGGCAGTGGAACCGGATTTTTCGCTACTCTCGACATCGTTCTCGCTCCTGTCCTGTCGGTGGCGTCAGGCCACAACGCACAGGACTTCGCCGCCATGGCCGGCACGCCGGGCCTCGCGGTCTGTCATGACACCGGCCGGGGTCGACACAATCGCCACACCCAGTCCACCCAGCACGGTCGGCAAGGCACCCTTGCCGCGATACTGGCGCAGGCCAGGACGCGACACGCGATCGAGGCGCTCGATCACCGGCTTGCCTTCGTAATACTTGAGGCCCAGCACCAGCGTGGCCTTGCCGCCTTCCTTCTCCACGGAGAAGTCGCTGATATAGCCCTCGTCCTTCAGCACCTGGGCCAGCGCTACCTTCACGCCCGACGACGGTACCGTGACCGAAGCCTTGCCGGCACCCTGGCCGTTGCGGATGCGTGTCAGGAAGTCTGCGATCGGATCAGTCATGCTCATCGCGTCATTACTCCTACCAGCTCGCCTTGCGCAGGCCCGGCACGTCACCGCGCATGGTCGCCTCGCGAAGCTTTACCCGACCCAGGCCGAATTTTGCGTAGTTGCCACGTGACCGACCGGTGATCGCGCAACGGCTGCGCAGCCGCGACGGGCTGGCATCGCGCGGCAGCTTCTGCAGCGCTTCACTGGCTGCGTAGCGCTCTTCCGGCGACGCCTTCGGGTCGCGGATCTGCGCGCGGATTGCGGCGCGCTTGACAGCGTACTTCTTCACCGTCTTTTCGCGGCGCTTCTCTTTCTCAATCATGCTGGTCTTGGCCATCGGTCACTTCCTGAACGGAAAGTTGAACGCCTCGAGCAGCGCCCGGCCGGTCCGGTCGTCGCCCGCAGTCGTCGTAATCGTTATGTCCATGCCCCGCAACTGGTCGATCTGGTCGTAGGCAATCTCGGGGAAAATAATCTGTTCCTTGACGCCGAAGCTGTAGTTGCCCTGCCCGTCAAAGGAGCGGGGGTTCACACCACGGAAGTCGCGGATGCGCGGCATCGCCACGTTGATGAGCCGATCCAGGAATTCATACATGCGCTCGCCGCGCAGCGTAACCTTGCAGCCAATCGCCTGGCCGTCACGCACCTTGAAGGTGGCGACTGACTTGCGGGCCTTGCGAATCGAGGCCTTCTGGCCGGTGATCCGCGCCAGTTCCTCGGATGCCGTGTCCATGACCTTCTTGTCGGCCACGGCCTCGCCCACGCCCATGTTGATGGTGATCTTGCTGATGCGCGGCACCTGCATGCTGTTGGCCAGCCCCAGGTCTTGCTTGAGCTTGGGCAGAAGCGTTTCGCGGTAGAGCTTTTTCAGCCGGGCTTTGGAAGGCATCTCGATATTCTCCACGTCAGACGTCCACGACTTCGCCGTTCGACTTGAAGAAACGGACCTTACGACCGTCCTCCAGCGACTTGACGCCAACGCGGTCCGCCTTCTTGGTGGCCGGGTTCCACAGCGCGACGTTCGAGACGTGCAGCGGCGCCTCCTTCTGGATGATCGCGCCGGCGACACCCTTGGCCGGGTTCGGCTTCTGGTGCTTCTTCACCATGTTCAGGTTTTCGACGACCACGCGGTCGTCTGCCCGAACGCTGACAATCGTGCCCGTGCGACCCTTGTCGCGGCCCGTGGTGATGACGACGGTGTCGCCTTTCCTGATCTTCTTCATCGCTGTCCTTCCCGGCGTCAGAGCACTTCTGGCGCGAGCGAAATAATCTTCATGAACTGCGCAGTGCGCAGTTCGCGCGTCACGGGCCCGAAGATTCGGGTGCCGATCGGCTCCAGTTTGTTGGTCAACAGCACGGCCGCATTGCCATCAAAGCGGATCAACGAGCCGTCACCGCGACGCACGCCACTGCGGGTGCGCACCACCACGGCGTCATAGACCTCGCCCTTCTTGACCTTGCCGCGCGGGATGGCGTCCTTGACGCTGACCTTGATGAGGTCGCCCACGCCGGCGTAGCGACGCCGCGTGCCGCCCATCACCTTGATACACATCAGTTCGCGGGCGCCAGAGTTGTCTGCCGCATTCAATCGTGTCCGGTGCTGGATCATGGTGTGTTGCTCCCCAGGCTCATGCCATCGACGCGCGTTCGAGCACGCGCACCAGACGCCAGGCCTTGCGGCGGGACAGCGGGCGGCATTCGGCGATCGCAACCGTGTCGCCCTCGCGGCACTCGTTGTTTTCGTCATGCGCCAGCAGCTTGGTCGTGCGCCGCACGTACTTGCCGTAGGCCTCGTGCTTGATCAGGCGCTCGACGGCAACCGAGATGGTCTTGTCCATCTTGTTGCTGACGACCCGGCCGGTCACCGTGCGCGGCGCCTTGGCCGCGGTGGTCGCTTCAGTTTCGTTCGCAGTCATCAGGCCTTACCCCCGGCGCGCACGGCGCGCTCGAGCTCGTTGAGCACGGTCTTTACCCGCGCAATGTTCTTGCGGACCTTGCCATGCTGGTCAGGGCGCGCGGGCTGGCCCGCCGCTGCCGACATGCGCAGGTTGAACTGCTCACGGCGCAGCGCCAGCAGCTCCTCGCGCAACTCCGTCGCCGTCTTCTGGCGCAGGCTCTTGGCTTCCATCAACGCACCTGTCGCTTGACGAATGTGGTGGGCACCGACAGCTTGGCCGAGGCCAGGCGGAAGGCCTCGCGGGCAATGGCCTCGGTCACGCCCTCGATCTCGAACAACACCTTGCCCGGCATCACCTTGGCGACCCAGTACTCGACGTTGCCCTTGCCGCTACCCATGCGGACTTCCAGTGGCTTCTGCGTGATCGGCACGTCCGGAAAGACGCGGATCCAGATCTGGCCACCACGCTTCACATAGCGGGTCATGGCGCGGCGCGCGGCCTCGATTTCACGGGCCGTCATGCGGGCACGGTCAGTCGCCTTGAGCCCAAAGTCGCCGAACGCGACCGAGCTGCCGCGAATTGCGGTGCCTGCCAGGTTGCCCTTGTGCTGCTTGCGGAATTTCGTCCGCTTTGGCTGCATCATGGTCGTCTATCCCCTACCCTCAACCCTCGGCCTGTTCGGCCGCGGCTGTCTTGTCCTGGACCTCGGCCTCAGCGGCCGAACCCTCTTCACGATCGAATACTTCACCCTTGAACACCCACACCTTGACGCCGATCACGCCATAGGTGGTACGGGCTTCGGCCGTGCCGTAATCGATTTCGGCACGGAAGGTGTGCAGCGGAATGCGGCCCTCGCGAGTCCACTCCGAGCGCGAGATCTCGGCGCCATTCAGGCGGCCGGCCACGCGAACCTTCACGCCCAGTGCGCCACTGCGCATGGTGTTGGTCACGGCGCGCTTCATCGCACGGCGGAACATCACGCGCTTCTCGATCTGCTGCGCAATGCTCTCGGCCACCAGCGTCGCATCGAGCTCCGGCTTGCGGATCTCGGCAATGTTGAGGCGGACGTCACCGACCGCCATCTTCAGCAGCCGCGCAACTTCGATGCGCAGCTTCTCGATGTCCTCACCCTTGCGGCCGATCACCACGCCCGGACGGGCGGTGTGGATCGTGATGTTCGCCTTGCGCGCCGCCCGTTCGATGTGGATGCGGCTGACCGATGCATCGGCGAGCTTCTTGCGCAGGAAGGTGCGGATCTGCCAGTCGGCCAGCAGGTGCGCCGGGAAATTCTTGGAATCCGCATACCAACGCGACGTCCACTCGCGCGTGATGCCGAGGCGAATTCCAATCGGGTTGACCTTCTGACCCATGCGTTGCTCCGTTGCTCTGTTACCGGGCCGAATCGGCCACGGTGACAGTGATATGACTCAGACGCTTGACGATGCTGTTGCCCCGGCCCTTGGCCCGGGCATGGAACCGCTTGATCGTCGGTGCGGTGTCGACTTCAATTCGCGAAATCTTCAGCTCATCGATGTCGGCGCCCAGGTTGTGCTCGGCATTCGCAATGGCTGACTCCAGCACCTTGAGAATGAGGTCCGCGCCCTTCTTGGGCGTGAACTTGAGCACTTGCAGCGCCCGGCCCACCGGCTGGCCGCGGACCATGTCGGCCACCAGACGGCACTTCTGCGGCGAGATTCGCGCGTGGCGCAATTTGGCTGATACCTGCATCGTCTTACTCCACCGAAGCCTTGCGGGTCGCCGAGTGCCCCTTGAAGGTGCGCGTCGGCGAAAATTCGCCCAGCTTGTGGCCGACCATGTTCTCGGTGACCAGCACCGGCACATGCTGACGGCCGTTGTGCACGGCGATGGTCAAGCCCACCATGTCCGGCAGCACCATCGAACGGCGCGACCAGGTCTTGATCGGGCGACGGTCGTTCTTTTCGCGTGCGACCCGCACCTTCTCTGCGAGGTGGAGGTCGACGAACGGGCCCTTCTTGAGGGAACGTGACATGTGCCTCTGGCTCCTTACTTGCGCCGACGGACAATTGATCCGTCGGTGCGCTTGTTGCTGCGCGTCTTCTTGCCCTTGGTATGCCAACCCCAGGGCGAAACCGGGTGCGGGTTACCCTGACCGGAGCGGCCTTCGCCACCACCGTGCGGGTGATCCACCGGGTTCATCACGACGCCGCGGACCGTCGGGCGGATACCGCGCCAGCGCTTGGCGCCGGCCTTGCCGAAGCTGCGCAGGTTGTGTTCGTCATTGCCGACTTCGCCGATGGTGGCGCGGCAATCCACGCTGACCTTGCGAACCTCGCCGGACTTCAGCCGCAGCAGGGCCTGGCCGCCCTCGCGACCGGTGAGCTGGGCCGAGCTGCCGGCCGAACGTGCCATCTGGCCGCCCTTGCCTGGCTTCATCTCGATGTTGTGCACCAGTGAACCCACCGGAACCTGGCGCAGCGTCATGGCGTTGCCGGCACGGATCGGCGCATCGGCACCGGACTGCAGTTCATCACCGGCCACCACGCCCTTGGGCGCGAGGATGTAGCGACGCTCGCCATCCTTGTACAGCAGCAGGGCGATGAACGACGAACGGTTCGGGTCGTACTCGAGGCGCTCGACCTTGGCCGAAATGCCATCCTTGTCACGGCGGAAATCCACCATGCGGTACTTGTGCTTGTGCCCACCGCCCTTGTGGCGAGTGGTCAGGCGGCCGACATTGTTACGCCCACCGGTTGACTTGCCACCGACGACCAATGACTTGACCGGGTCGCCCTTGTGCAGGCCACTACGATCCGGGCGCACCTGAAATCGGGTGCCCGGGGACGTCGGCTTCATTTTCTTGAGTGCCATCGTCTTCTTCCTAGCTCATGCGGCCGTCAGGCCCGCTCAGCCCCGGCCATTTCAATCGCCTGACCCTCGGCCAGGCGGATATAGGCCTTCTTCCAGTCGGAACGCCGGCCCTTGATCTGGCCGAAGCGCTTCGCCTTGCCCATCTGGTTGACCACGTGCACGGCGTCGACCTTCACGCTGAACATGAATTCAACGGCGGCGCGAATCTCCGGCTTGGTGGCATCGGTGCGCACGCGGAACACGTACTGGCCAATCTCGCCCAGGCGCGCACTCTTTTCCGACACGTGCGGCGCGATCAACACGTTGATCAACCGCTCCTTTGAAATCTTGCTCATGCCAGCCTCTCTTCCAGCAGGCGCAGCGCACCCACGGTGGCCAGCACCTTCGGATAACGCGCCAGGCTCATCGGATCCAGGCTCGCCACCGTGACTACGTCGACACCGGCCAGGTTGCGCGAGGCCAGGTGCAACTTTTCGTCGTAGGCCTCGACCACGATCAGCACCGCGTCCAGCCCGAGCTCCGACAGCTTGCCGACCAGCATGCGGGTCTTGGGCGCCTCCAGCTCCAGCGCTGCGGTCACCAGCAAGCGCTCCTGGCGCGCCAGTTCCGACAGCATCGAGCGGATCGCACCGCGATACATCTTGCGGTTGACCTTCTGCTCGAAGCTGCGCGGCTTCGCGGCGAAGGCCCGGCCGCCGCCGACCCAGATCGGGCTGCGGATAGAGCCGGCGCGGGCACTGCCGGAACCCTTCTGGTTCCACGGCTTCTTGCCGCCACCGCGCACCTCGGCCTTGGTCTTCTGTGCCTTGGTACCGGCACGACCTGCAGCCGCATAGGCCGTCAGTACCTGATGGATGAGCGGCTCGTTGAATTCACGGCCGAACGTCGCATCACTGACGTCGATTTCGGAGCCTGCGGCTCCACCATTCACCAGCTTCAGCTTCATCGCGTAAGCCTCTGGATCACTTCTTGGTCACGTTGGCCAGGCTCTTGCGGCGCTTCTGCGCAGCAGCCTTGACCGACGGACGCACGATTACGCGGCCACCCTCGGCACCCGGCACGGAACCGCTGACCAACAGCAAGTTGCGCGCGGTGTCGATACGGACCACCTTCAGGTTCTCTTCAGTACGGCGCTCGTTGCCCATCCGACCCGCCATGCGCTTGCCCGGGAACACGCGTCCCGGTGTCTGGCGCTGGCCGATCGAGCCCGGGGTACGGTGGACCACCGAGGCACCGTGGCTGGCCGGGCCACCGGCAAAGCCATGGCGCTTCACCACGCCAGCAAAGCCCTTGCCGATGGTGGTGCCGGTCACGTCGATGGTCTGACCCGCCTCGAACATGTCGACCTTCAGCTCGCCGCCCGCCTGCAAGTCCGTGCCCTCGCCAGCGGCGAGGCGGAACTCCAGGGTGGTGCTGCCGGGCTCGACGCCAGGCTTGGCGAAATGGCCGGCAACCGGCTTTGTCAGACGGGACGCGCGGCGGGCACCCACGGTGACCTGGATAGCGCGATAGCCATCGGGCTGATCCGCCTTGACCTGCACAATGCGGTTAGGCAGCGCCTCAATGACCGTCACCGGCAAGGATTCCCCTGCTTCGGTGAAAACCCGAGTCATGCCGGCCTTACGGCCGACCAGACCAATGGTCATGACCTTAATTCCTCTTGCACCGCACCGGCTTCGATTGGCCGGCACTGCCTATAAATCCGTCCCCGGTCAGCCGCGACATCTGCCGCTGGCCCGCCTGGGGGCGGTTCCCTGTGCCCGGGTAAAAAACGGCCGCGAAATATTCCGAGGTCCGCCCTGGGCAAAATGAGCCGCACAGTATAGCGGCTTTTCGTCCTAATTCAACTTGATCTGTACGTCCACGCCGGCCGGCAATTCCAGGCGCATCAGGGCGTCCACGGTCTTGTCGGTCGGGTTGAGGATGTCCATCAGGCGCTTGTGGGTCCGCAGCTCGTACTGGTCACGGGCGTCCTTGTCACCATGCGGCGAAACCAGCACGGTAAAACGCTCAATCTTGGTCGGCAGCGGTACCGGTCCACGCACGGTTGCACCGGTGCGCTTGGCCGTCTCGACGATCTCCCGGGCGGAAGTGTCAATCAGGCGATGGTCGAAAGCCTTGAGGCGAATGCGGATGTTCTGACTGGTTGCCATTGCCGTTCCTTACTTTACGACCTTGGAGACGACACCGGCGCCGACCGTACGGCCGCCCTCGCGGATGGCGAAGCGCAGGCCTTCCTCCATCGCGATCGGTGCAATCAGCTCCACGACCATCTTGATGTTGTCGCCCGGCATCACCATCTCGACACCTTCCGGCAGCTGTACCAACCCGGTCACGTCAGTGGTCCGGAAGTAGAACTGCGGGCGGTAGCCCTTGAAGAACGGCGTATGACGACCGCCCTCTTCCTTGGTGAGCACGTAAACCTCGCACTCAAAACCCGTATGCGGCTTGATCGAGCCCGGCTTCGCCAGCACCTGACCACGCTCGACGTCCTCACGCTTGGTGCCACGCAGCAGCACACCAACGTTGTCGCCCGCCTGGCCTTCGTCAAGCAGCTTGCGGAACATCTCCACGCCGGTGCAGATGGTCTTGGTGGTGTCACGGATACCGACAATCTCGATCTCATCGTTGACCTTGACGATGCCGCGCTCGATGCGACCCGTCACCACCGTGCCGCGACCCGAGATCGAGAACACGTCCTCGATCGGCATCAGGAACGGCTTGTCGATTACGCGCACCGGCGTCGGGATGAAGCGATCCATCTCCGCCACCAGCTTGATCACCGACGGCGTGCCGATGTCACTGCTGTCGCCTTCCAGCGCCTTCAGTGCCGAACCACGCACGATCGGCGTGTCGTCGCCCGGGAACTCGTACTTCGACAGCAACTCGCGGACTTCCATCTCCACCAGCTCGATCAGCTCGGCGTCGTCCACCATGTCGCACTTGTTCAGGTACACCACCATGTGCGGTACGCCGACCTGGCGTGCCAGCAGGATGTGCTCACGCGTCTGCGGCATCGGGCCGTCAGCCGCCGATACCACCAGGATCGCGCCGTCCATCTGCGCCGCACCGGTGATCATGTTCTTCACGTAGTCGGCGTGTCCCGGGCAATCCACGTGCGCGTAATGGCGCTCCGTCGACTGGTACTCCACGTGGGCCGTCGAAATCGTGATGCCACGCGCCTTCTCTTCAGGCGCCTTGTCAATCTGGTCGTAGGCCCGGAACTCGCCGCCGTGCGTCTCCGCCATCACCTTGGTCAGCGCTGCCGTCAACGTCGTCTTGCCATGGTCCACGTGACCAATCGTGCCAACGTTCACATGCGGCTTTGACCGTACGAATTTTTCCTTAGCCATCGCGTAGTTCCCAGATTAAGTTTGTGTTTCGAATCTCAAGTGATGCAGTCGGGCGCTCAGGACGCCTTCTTCATCACGGCCTCAGCAACATTGTTCGGAACCTCGAGGTACTTCGAGAATTCCATGGTGAAGGTGGCGCGGCCCTGGCTCATCGAGCGCACGCTGGTGGCGTAGCCGAACATCTCGGCCAGCGGCACCTCGGCGGTGATGACCTTGCCGGACGGCGACTCTTCCATGCCGGTGATCTGGCCGCGACGACGGTTCAGGTCGCCAATGACGTCGCCCGAATATTCCTCGGGGGTGACCACTTCGACCTTCATGATCGGCTCGAGCAGCACGGGGCGCGCCTTGGCGAAGCCCTCCTTGAAGGCCATGCTGCCCGCAATCTTGAACGCCATCTCGTTCGAGTCGACGTCGTGGTACGAACCGTCGAAGATCGAGACCTTGACGTCGACGATCGGGAAGCCGGCAATCACGCCGCCCACCAGCGCTTCCTTGATGCCCTTGTCCACGGCCGGGATGTACTCGCGCGGCACCACGCCGCCCACGATGGCGTTGACGAACTCGTAACCCTTGCCTTCCGGCAGCGGCTCGATCTTGAGCCATACGTGGCCGTACTGGCCGCGACCACCGGACTGGCGGACGAACTTACCTTCCTGCTCGACCTTGCCGCGGATTGTCTCGCGGTAGGCGACCTGCGGCTTGCCGACGCTGGCCTCGACCTTGAACTCGCGGCGCATGCGGTCAACGATGATCTCGAGGTGCAACTCACCCATGCCGGAGATGATGGTCTGGCCCGACTCCTGGTCGGTGTGCACGCGGAACGAAGGATCTTCCTTCGCCAGGCGCTGCAGCGCGATGCCCATCTTTTCCTGGTCAACCTTGGTCTTCGGCTCCACCGCCACCGAGATGACCGGGTCCGGAAACTCCATCTTCTCGAGGATGATGATCTTCTCGACGTCGCACAGGGTGTCACCGGTGGTGACGTCCTTGAGGCCCACCGCCGCGGCGATATCGCCGGCGCGGACTTCCTTGATTTCCTCGCGCTCGCTCGCGTGCATCTGCAGCAAGCGGCCGATGCGCTCCTTGCGCGAACGGTTGGGGACGTACACCGAGTCGCCTGAGGCCAGCGTTCCGGAATAGACACGGAAGAAGGTCAGGTTACCGACGAACGGGTCGTTGAGGATCTTGAAGGCCAGCGCCGAGAACGGCGCATCATCATCTGACTTGCGCGAGTCCGGCTCGCCGGTGTCGGTCTGGCCCTTGACGTCCGGTACCTCGGTGGGCGACGGCATGTACTCGATGACCGCATCGAGCACCGCCTGCACGCCCTTGTTCTTGAACGCCGAGCCACAGGTGACCAGGCAGATCTCGTTGCGCAGCGTACGCTGGCGCAGGCCGGCGCGGATTTCCTCGATGCTCAGCTGGCCGCCCTCGAGGTACTTGTTCAACAGTTCCTCGTTGGCTTCGGCCGCAGCTTCCACCAGCTTGCCGTGGTACTCGTCGCTCTGCGCCTGCATGTCCGCAGGAATGTCGCGGTACTCGAAGCTGGTGCCCTGGGTCGAGTCATCCCACCAGATGGCCTTCATGCGCACCAGGTCAATGATGCCCTCGAACTTTTCCTCGGCGCCGATCGGCAGCTGCAGCACCACCGGGTTGCCATTCAGGCGCTTCTTGATCTGGTCGACACAGCGCAGGAAATTGGCGCCGGCGCGGTCCATCTTGTTGACGAAGCACAGGCGCGGAACCTTGTACTTGTTCATCTGCCGCCACACCGTCTCGGACTGCGGCTGCACGCCAGACACGGCGCAATATACGGCCACGGCGCTGTCCAGCACCCGCAGCGAACGCTCGACTTCAATGGTGAAGTCCACGTGTCCGGGCGTATCAATGATGTTGATGCGGTGCTCGGGGAAATGGTTGTCCATCCCCTTCCAGAAGCAGGTGGTTGCTGCGGCGGTGATGGTGATGCCGCGCTCCTGTTCCTGCTCCATGTAGTCCATCACGGCCGCACCGTCGTGCACCTCGCCGATCTTGTGCGACACGCCGGTATAGAACAGCACACGCTCGGTGGTCGTGGTCTTGCCAGCGTCAATGTGCGCTGAAATACCGATGTTCCGGTAGCGCTCGATCGGGGTCGTACGGGGCATGATGTCCTCGAATCAGTGGGCAGCCGCCGGGCTTACCAGCGGTAGTGGGCGAATGCCTTGTTGGCATCAGCCATGCGATGCGTGTCTTCGCGCTTGCGGACCGCAGAGCCGCGGTTCTCGGCAGCGTCCATCAGCTCATGCGCGAGCCGGTGGGCCATCGACTTCTCGCTGCGCGCACGGGCCGCCTCGATCAGCCAGCGCATCGCCAGGGTCTGGCGACGCTGGGTGCGGACTTCCACCGGCACCTGGTAGGTGGCGCCACCGACGCGGCGTGACTTCACCTCGACCGCCGGCTTGACGTTCTCGAGCGCAGCTGCAAGCAATTCCAGCGCGTCGTCGCCCTGGCGGCCCGTCTTTTCCGCGATGCGGTCGATCGCACCGTACATGATGCGTTCGGCGGCCGACTTCTTGCCGCTCTCCATGACCATGTTCATGAACTTCGCCAGCATCTCGCTGCCGAATTTCGGGTCCGGCAGGATGATGCGGACCGGCGCCTGTGATCTACGGGACATTGCCTGGTTTCCCCTGTTCGATTATTTCTTCGGGCGCTTGGCGCCGTACTTTGAGCGAGACTGCCGGCGGTCATTGACGCCAGCACAGTCGAGCGTGCCGCGCACCGTGTGGTAGCGAACGCCCGGCAGGTCCTTGACGCGGCCGCCACGGATCAGCACTACCGAGTGCTCCTGCAGGTTATGGCCCTCGCCACCAATGTAGCTGGTGACCTCGAAGCCGTTGGTCAGGCGCACGCGACATACCTTGCGAAGCGCCGAGTTGGGCTTCTTGGGAGTCGTGGTGTACACGCGCGTGCACACGCCGCGACGCTGCGGCGACTGCGCCAGTGCCGGCACCTTGGACTTGTACGTGGCCGCTGTGCGGCCGCTGCGAATCAACTGGTTGGTCGTTGCCATTCCGTCCGTCTCGTAGTCCGACGCGCCGGGGGTATTCCCGGACGCATGAAACGCCGGGCCGCCCTGTGGCGGCCCGGATGAACCTTTGTGTCTCGACCAGCGCCCGAGTCGCAGGGCGGGTCGAAAGGACCCCGGATTTTAGGAACCTCGGGGTACCGTGTCAAGAAATGGCCGGCTCACCGGCACCATTTCCCTTGCCTTGCAGGGCAGTCCGGGGCGGCCCTGGGGCCGCCCCGGGCACTTTTTCACTCGCTGGCAGCCGTTTCGGCCACCGATTCCTCGGTTCCGCCCTCAGTGCCGCCGTCCAGGAAGCCGCGATGCAGGTCCTCGGGAGCGTTCTTCTGGCGTCGCTGCGCATGGAAAGAGCGCCCCGTGCCTGCCGGGATGAGCCGGCCGACAATGACGTTTTCCTTGAGGCCGCGCAGGTCGTCCTTGATACCACGCACTGCAGCATCGGTCAGCACGCGCGTGGTCTCCTGGAACGAGGCCGCCGAAATGAACGAGTCGGTTTGCAGCGAGGCCTTGGTGATACCCAGCAACATCGGCTCGTACACCGCCGGGGCCTTGCCCGCTTCTTCCATACGGTCATTGAGCTCCAGCAGGCGCGCACGCTCCAGTTGCTCGCCACGCAGCAGCGTGGTGTCGCCAGCTTCCTTGATCTCGACCTTGCGCAGCATCTGTCGCACGATGACTTCGATGTGCTTGTCGTTGATCTTCACGCCCTGCAGGCGGTACACGTCCTGGATCTCGCGGGTCATGTAGTTGGCCAGTGCCGCAATGCCCTGCAGGCGCAGGATGTCGTGCGGATTGGGCTCGCCCTCGGCGATCACCTCACCGCGCTCGACATGCTCACCCTCGAAGACATTGAGCTGGCGCCACTTGGGAATCAGCTCCTCGTAGCGGCTCTCCGCTTCGCCGGTGATGACCAGTCGGCGCTTGCCCTTGGTCTCGCGACCAAAGCTCACGGTACCGGTCACCTCCGCCAGGATCGCCTGCTCCTTGGGCTTGCGCGCCTCGAACAGGTCGGCGACACGCGGCAGGCCGCCGGTGATGTCGCGGGTCTTGGAAGATTCCTGCGGGATACGGGCAATGACGTCGCCGACGGAAACCTTGGCACCGTCCTCAAGCGAAATCAGCGCACCCGCCGGCAGCGTGTACACGGCCGGGATATCGGTGTTGCCGAAGGTGGCTTCCTTGCCCTTGGCGTTGACCAGCTTGACCACCGGACGCAGGTCCTTGCCTGCCGCACCGCGCTGTTTCGGGTCCAGCACCTCGACGCTGGTCAGGCCGGTGACTTCGTCCACCTGCGACTGCACCGTCACGCCATCGACAAAGTCGCTGAAGCGCAGGAAACCTGCCACTTCCGTGACCACGGGGTGGGTATGCGGATCCCAAGTGGCGACGATCTGGCCAGAGACCACGGCATCGCCCTCGTTGGCAATGACGGTCGAACCGTAGGGAATCTTGTAACGCTCGCGCTCACGACCGAACTCGTCGATCACGCCCAGCTCGCCAGAGCGGGAGGTGGTGACCAGGTGGCCCTTCACATGGCGCACGGACTTGACGTTATGGAAGCGCAGCGTGCCCTTGCCCTTGATCTCCACCGACGACACCGCTGCGGCACGCGACGCGGCACCACCGATGTGGAAGGTGCGCATGGTCAGCTGGGTACCCGGCTCGCCGATCGACTGTGCGGCAATGACGCCGACCGCCTCGCCGATGTTGATCACGTGACCGCGCGCCAGGTCGCGTCCGTAGCACATGGAACAGACGCCGTAGCGCACTTCGCAGGTGATCGGTGAACGCACGATGACGTGGTCGACGCCGTACTGCTCCAGCTGGCTGACCCAGTGCTCGTCAATCACGGTATTGGCTGCGGCCAGCACTTCATCCTTGCCGCCCGGACGCGGGACGTCCGCGGACAGGACACGGCCCAGCACGCGTTCGCCGAGGCCCTCGACCACATCGCCGCCTTCGACGATTGGCGTGACATGCAGGCCGCGCGACGTGCCGCAATCCACCTGGGTCACCACCAGGTCCTGCGCCACGTCGACCAGTCGACGGGTCAGGTAACCCGAGTTGGCGGTCTTCAGCGCGGTGTCCGCGAGACCCTTGCGGGCGCCGTGGGTCGAGATGAAGTACTGCAGGACGTTGAGGCCCTCGCGGAAATTCGCCGTGATCGGCGTCTCGATGATCGAGCCGTCCGGCTTGGCCATCAGGCCGCGCATGCCGGCCAGCTGGCGAATCTGCGCGGCGGAACCTCGCGCGCCCGAATCCGCCATCATGAAGATCGAGTTGAAAGAGCCCTGCTGGATCTTTTCACCCTTGCGGTTGGTCCCTTCCTCGTAGCGCAACTGATCCATCATGGCCTTGCCAATCTGGTCATTGGTGCGCGACCAGATGTCGACCACCTTGTTGTAGCGCTCGCCATTGGTGACCAGGCCAGACTCGAACTGCTCCTGGATCTCCTTCACTTCCTTCTCGGCTCCCGCCAGGATCTTGGACTTCTGCGGCGGCACCATCATGTCGTCTACGCCAATCGACACTGCACCGCGGGTCGCATTCGAGAACCCCGTGTACATGAGCTTGTCGGCAAATACGACCGTCTCCTTCAATCCAAGGATGCGGTAGCAGGAGTTGATCACTGCAGACACGCGCTTCTTGGTCATGTCCTGGTTGATCAGGTCAAACGACAGGCCCTTCGGCAGGATGTCCGACAGCAGCGCACGACCCACAGTGGTCTTCACGCGGCGACGCTTGGCCACCCATTCGCCATCCTCGCCGAGCTCGTGCTCGACAATACGGACCTCGACCCCGGCATGCAGTTCGACCGTGCGGCACTCGTGCGCACGATGGACTTCGTGGACGTCGGAGAACGACATGCCCTCGCCCAGCGCACCAGCGCGCTCACGGGTCATGTAGTACAGGCCCAGCACCACGTCCTGCGACGGCACGATGATCGGGTCGCCGTTGGCGGGCGACAGGATGTTGTTCGACGACAGCATCAGGGCACGGGACTCGAGCTGCGCTTCCAGCGACAGCGGAATGTGCACCGCCATCTGGTCACCGTCGAAGTCGGCATTGAACGCCGTACAGACCAGCGGGTGCAGCTGGATCGCCTTGCCCTCGATCAGTACCGGCTCAAAGGCCTGGATGCCCAGGCGATGCAGCGTCGGTGCGCGGTTCAGCAGCACCGGATGCTCGCGGATGACGTCCTCGAGGATGTCCCACACCTCGGGACCCTCGCGCTCGACCAGACGCTTGGCTGCCTTGATGGTCGTCGCCAGGCCCTGCAGCTGCAGCTTATGGAAGATGAACGGCTTGAACAATTCCAGCGCCATCTTCTTCGGCAGGCCGCACTGGTGCAGGCGCAGCGTCGGGCCGACCACGATGACCGAACGGCCAGAGTAGTCGACGCGCTTGCCCAGCAGGTTCTGGCGGAAGCGGCCCTGCTTGCCCTTGATCATGTCGGCCAGTGACTTCAACGGGCGGCGGTTGGTGCCGGTGATGGCTCGGCCGCGGCGACCGTTGTCCAGCAACGCGTCCACCGACTCCTGCAGCATGCGCTTTTCGTTGCGCACGATGATGTCCGGCGCGTTCAGCTCCAGCAGGCGGCGCAGGCGATTATTGCGGTTGATGACCCGGCGATAGAGGTCGTTCAGGTCGGAGGTGGCAAAGCGGCCACCGTCCAGCGGCACCAGCGGGCGCAGGTCCGGCGGCAGCACCGGCAGCACGGTCAGCACCAGCCACTGCGGGTTGTTGCCGGACTCGATGAAGGCCTCCAGCAGCTTGAGCCGCTTGGTCAGGCGCTTGATCTTGGTCTCGGAATTCGTGCCCTCGATTTCGCCACGCACCTTGGCCGTCTCGGCCTGCAGGTCAATGGTCTTCAGCAGCTCGAGGATGGCCTCGGCGCCCATGCGCGCATCGAACTCGTCGCCATGCTGCTCCAGGGCCTCGAGGTACATCTCGTTGGACAGCAACTGGCCGCGCTCAAGCTCGGTCATGCCCGGATCGATGACCACGAAGGCCTCGAAGTAGAGCACGCGCTCGAGGTCGCGCAGCGTCATGTCGATCATCAGGCCGATGCGCGAGGGCAGCGACTTGAGGAACCAGATGTGCGCCACGGGGCTGGCCAGCTCGATGTGACCCATGCGCTCACGGCGCACCTTGGACTGGGTGACCTCGACGCCGCACTTCTCGCAGACCACGCCGCGATGCTTGAGGCGCTTGTACTTGCCGCACAGGCACTCGTAGTCCTTGACCGGCCCGAAGATCTTGGCGCAGAACAGGCCATCGCGCTCGGGCTTGAAGGTGCGGTAGTTGATGGTCTCCGGCTTCTTCACTTCGCCAAAGGACCAGGACCGGATCATCTCCGGGGAGGTCAGCGCAATGCGGATCGAGTCAAAATTCTCGACCGGGGCCTGCGACTTGAACAGCTTCAGTAGGTCCTTCATGCGATCACCCTTCCTGCTCGAGCTCGATGTTGATGGCCAGTGAACGGATTTCCTTCACCAGCACATTGAACGACTCCGGCATTCCGGCGTCCATTTCATGGTTGCCGTCCACGATGTTCTTGTACATCTTGGTACGGCCATTCACGTCGTCCGACTTGACGGTCAGCATTTCCTGCAGCGTGTAGGCCGCGCCGTAGGCTTCCAGTGCCCACACTTCCATCTCGCCGAAGCGCTGGCCACCGAACTGCGCCTTGCCGCCCAGCGGCTGCTGGGTGACCAGGCTGTAGGGCCCGGTCGAGCGCGCGTGCATCTTGTCGTCGACCAGGTGGTTCAGCTTCAACATGTACATGTAGCCCACGGTGACCGGGCGATCAAAGGCCTCGCCGGTGCGACCGTCAGTCAACATGGTCTGGCCGCTCACCGGCAGCCCGGCAAGCTCCAGCAGGCGCTTGATCTCGCCCTCGCTGGCACCGTCGAACACCGGGGTGGCCATCGGCACGCCGTCGGTCAGGTTGCTGGCCAGCTCGAGCACCTCGGCATCACTCAGTGAAGCGATGTCCTCTTTCTGGCCGCTGGTGGTGTTGTAGACACGCTCCAGGAACTTGCGCAGCTCGACCACTGCGTTTTGCGACTCGAGCATCGCGCCGATCTTCAGGCCCAGGCCGCGCGCGGCCCAGCCCAGGTGGGTCTCGAGGATCTGCCCGATGTTCATGCGCGAGGGCACGCCCAGCGGGTTCAACACGATGTCCACTGGCCTGCCGTCTGCCATGTACGGCATGTCCTCGACCGGGACGATGGTGGAGACCACGCCCTTGTTGCCGTGGCGGCCGGCCATCTTGTCGCCCGGCTGGATGCGGCGCTTCACCGCCAGGTACACCTTGACCATCTTCAGCACGCCCGGTGCCAGGTCATCACCCGCAGTGATCTTGATGCGCTTGGCCTCGAAGCGGCGCTCGAACTCACGATGCTGCTCGGTCAGGCGCTTGCGCGCCGATTCGAGCGAGGCGCTGGCCGCATCGTCCTTGAGGCGGATCTCGAACCACTCCTCGCTGCTCAGGTCATCGAGGTACTCGGCGGTAATCTCGGTGCCGGACTTGAGCTTCTTCGGCCCACCCGCGGCGACCTTGCCCATCACCTCACTGCGCAGGCGCGAGAACAGGTCGCCCTCGAGGATGCGACGCTGGTCGTTGAGGTCCTTGCGGACTTTCTCGATTTCCGACTTCTGGATGGCCAAAGCACGGCTGTCCTTGTCGACGCCGTCACGGGTGAACACCCGCACGTCGATCACGGTGCCGTCCATGCCCGGGGGCACGCGCAGAGACGTATCCTTTACGTCGGAGGCCTTCTCGCCAAAGATGGCCCGCAGCAGCTTCTCTTCCGGGGTCAGCTGGGTCTCGCCCTTCGGCGTGACCTTGCCCACCAGGATGTCGCCGGCGCGGACTTCCGCACCGATGAACACAATGCCGGCCTCGTCGAGCTTGGCCAGCGCCGCGTCACCCACGTTGGGGATGTCGGCGGTGATTTCCTCGGGTCCCAGCTTGGTGTCGCGTGCGACACAGGTCAGTTCCTCGATATGGATGGTGGTGAAGCGTTCTTCCTCGACCACACGCTCCGAGATCAGGATCGAGTCCTCGAAGTTGTAACCATTCCACGGCATGAACGCGACCATCATGTTCTGGCCCAGCGCCAGTTCACCCAGGTGGGTGGACGGGCCGTCGGCCAGCACGTCGCTGCCCGAGATCCGGTCACCGACCTTGACCAGCGGACGCTGGTTGATGCAGGTGTTCTGGTTGGAGCGCGTGTACTTGGTCAGGTTGTAGATGTCCACACCCGGCTCGCCGGCCGTCACTTCCGACTCGTCGACTCGCACGACGATGCGCGAGGCATCCACCGAATCGACGCTGCCACCGCGGCGCGCGATGACCGTCACGCCTGAATCGATGGCCACGGTGCGTTCGATGCCGGTGCCCACCAGCGGCGTGGCGGCACGCAGCGTCGGCACGGCCTGGCGCTGCATGTTCGAGCCCATCAACGCACGATTGGCGTCGTCGTGCTCGAGGAACGGGATCAGCGCGGCGGCGACCGAGACGATCTGGCGCGGTGACACGTCCATGTACTCGACACGATCCGGCGGCATCAGCGTGAATTCATTCTGGTGCCGGCAGGAGATCAGCTCGCCCTCGAAGCGACCCTTGGCGTCGAGTGGCGCGTTAGCCTGGGCGATGACGAATTCGCTTTCCTCGATGGCCGACAGGTAGTCCACCTCGCCGGTGACCTTGCTGTCACGCACGCGACGATACGGCGTCTCGAGGAAGCCATACTTGTTGGTACGGGCGTAGACCGCCAGCGAGTTGATCAGGCCAATGTTCGGGCCTTCCGGCGTCTCGATCGGGCAGACGCGGCCGTAGTGGGTCGGGTGCACGTCGCGCACCTCGAACCCGGCACGCTCGCGCTTCAGGCCGCCCTCGCCCAGCGCCGACACGCGACGCTTGTGGGTGATCTCCGACAGCGGGTTGTTCTGGTCCATGAACTGCGACAGCTGCGAGGAGCCAAAGAACTCCTTCACCGCGGCCGCCACCGGCTTGGCGTTGATCATGTCCTGCGGGTTGATGTCCTCGCTCTCGGCCAGCGTCAGGCGTTCCTTGACGGCACGCTCGACACGCACCAGGCCGATGCGGAAGGCCACCTCGGCCATCTCGCCGACGCAGCGCACCCGGCGATTGCCCAGGTGGTCAATGTCATCAACCTTGCCGTCGCCGTTCTTGATTGCGATCAGGGTGCGCAGGACATCGATGACGTCCGACACGCCGTCGCCGTACTTGGCGTACAGCGCCTTGCCGGCCTCTTCCTTGCGTTGCTCAGCCACCACCTTGAAATAGCGGCCGTCGTACAGGATGCCCGGCTCCTCGAGCCAGCGCTCGGCAGCCTCGCCCTTGAGGCCTGCCGGCGTCTCGCGACCAACGCGGCGATTGAACTTCATGCGGCCCACGGCCGACAGGTCGTAGCGCTCGCCGTTGAAGAACAGGTTGTGGAACAGGTTCTCGGCCGCGTCCTTGGTCGGCGGCTCGCCCGGGCGCATCATGCGGTAGATCTCGATCAACGCCTCCAGGCGTGTCGAGGAAGCGTCAATGCGCAGGGTGTCCGACACGTAAGGACCGCGGTCCAGGTCGTTGGTGAACAGCGTGGCAATCTTCTTGATGCCCGCCTTGGCCAGCGACTGCACCTTGTCGGCCGTCAGCAACTCGTTGGCGGTGGCGAGGATCTCGCCGGTCTCGGTGTCGACGACATCGTGGGCCAGCACCTTGCCCTCGAGATACTCGGCTGGGACCACCAAGCGCTTGATGCCCGCCTCTTCCAGCTGGCGCACGTGGCGCGCGGTGATGCGACGACCTTCCTCGACGATGACCTTGCCGCCCGAGCTGATCTCAAACAACGCAGTCTCGCCGCGTAGGCGCTCGGGGATCAGCTCCAGTTCGGGGCCGTCCTTGGTCATGTGGAACACGTTCTTGTCAAAGAACAGCTCCAGGATCTCGGGATTGGAATAGCCCAGCGCACGCAGCAGGATCGTCACCGGCAGCTTGCGGCGACGGTCGATGCGGGCAAACACGCAATCCTTGGCATCGAACTCGAAGTCGAGCCAGGAGCCGCGATAAGGGATGACGCGCGACTGGAACAGCAACTTGCCGGAGCTGTGGGTCTTGCCCTTGTCATGGTCGAAGATCACGCCCGGGCTGCGATGCAGCTGGGACACGATCACGCGCTCGGTGCCATTGACGATGAAGGTGCCGTTCTCGGTCATCAGCGGCATTTCGCCGAGGTAGACCTCCTGCTCGATGGCACGCTTGACGCGCGACGCACCCGGCGACTCCTTGTCCATGATGCGCAAGCGCAGGCGCACACGCAGTGGCGCCGCGTAGGTCAGCCCGCGCAGCTGGCACTCTTTGACATCAAATACCGGCTCGCCGAGGTAGTAGTACACGTACTCCAGGGTGCCGTGGCCCGAATAGCTCTTGATCGGGAACACGCTCTGGAACGCGGCGTGCAGGCCGGCACGCTTCAGGTGACGATCGATGATCGCCTGTTCCTGAGCCTCCGACAGCAGGCGCCCGCCGGCCACCTGGCCGCCCGCGTGCGACTGCAGCTCCGAGTGCAGCGCGCGCGAGGCGTCCAGCTGCAGGTAGGCCGCGTACGACTCAGTCTGTATCGCGAGCAGTGGCGGTACATCCAGGACGCTCTGGCGCATGCCAAAGTTCTTCCGGATCCGCTTCTTTTCGGTGAAGGTATATGCCATCGGGATCACCCTATTACTGCACGGCGGGCCATCGGCCCAATTCGCGGCCAGTCCGCCAGGCGGCGGCCGCATCGAAATTCAATGGACACGGAAACGCCGCACACCTGGCTCCCCAAGGAGGAGCCAGGTGGCGGTATGTCCGTGACCTCGGACAGCGGGGCCTGGTGCCCACGCATGGAGGTCGTTACTTGACCTCGACCGTCGCGCCCGCGTCTTCGAGCTGCTTCTTGATCTTTTCCGCATCGGCCTTGGACACGCTTTCCTTGACGACGGAAGGCACGCCCTCGACCAGGTCCTTCGCTTCCTTCAGGCCGAGCCCGGTGATCTCGCGAATCACCTTGATGACGGTGACCTTCTTCTCGGCCGGGTAGGCCTTCATGTTGATGGTGAACTCGGTCTGCTCTTCAGCAGCCGGGGCGGCACCTGCGGCAGCGGCGGCCACGGCCACCGGGGCAGCGGCACTGACGCCGAACTTGTCTTCCATCATCTTCACCAGATCGACGATCTCCATCAGGGTCATGCCTGAAATGGTCTCGAGAATCTGTTCCTTGCTAGCAGCCATTGCTGTATCTCCAGAAAAATTGTGTATTGAAAACCCGAATCAGTAATGCACGACGCGCGTCATGCCGCCTTGGTGCCCTGCACCGCAGCGACGGTACGAACCAGCATTGCGGCTGGCTCGGCGAGCGTACGCACGAACTTCGAAATAGGCGCCTGCATGACGCCGAGCAGCATCGAGAGGGCTTGATCCCTCGTCGGCAGACTCGCGACCCGGTCGATGTCGGAGCCAGGGAATACCTGACCACCGAGCGAGACCAAAGTCGGGACCAACTTGTCGTTGCCCTTGGCGAATTCCTTGACGATGCGGGCGGCAGCGCCCGGATCATCCTTGGAAAACGCCAGGATCAGCGGTCCCTTGAGTTTGCCTGCGATGCACTCGTACGGCGTTCCCGCCACCGCGCGCCGGGCAAGCGTGTTCTTGACGACGCGCAGGTAAACCCCGGACTCACGCGCTTTCGCGCGAAGACCGGTGATCTGCGTCACCGTCAGGCCACGATACTCGGCAGCCACCACCGAATGCGCATCGCGCGCAACGGCGTTGACTTCGGCGACTTGCGCCTGCTTGTCCTCAAGCCTGAGTGCCATAGACTCCTCCTGGCAGAAGATCGAACCACAGGTGCGCATCCTGCACACCCACCCTGGTGCTGGCCCCGGGGGCCAGCGATGGCGACCTTCACCAGTAAGTACTGACTCGGGTTCCACCATCTGCGCAGGCAACCATTAAGAGGCCCGTGCCTCGCCTGCGGTCTTGGATGGTCCGGCAGTCACGAGCACCACCGTCCCACGGCCTGGGCCTTGCGGCCCGGGCCTGATTCAAAAAATCAAACGTCCAGCGACCCGCGATCCACGGCAATGCCGGGACCCATGGTCGAGGACAGCGACACGCGCTGCAGGTACACGCCCTTGGACGTGGACGGCTTGACCTTCTGCAGGTCAGCCAGCAGCGCCAGCAGGTTTTCCTTGAGCTTGTTCGCGTCGAAGCTGGCCTTGCCAATCGTGCAATGCACGACGCCGGCCTTGTCACAGCGATAACGCACCTGGCCGCCCTTGGCATTCTTCACCGCCGCCGCCACGTCTGGCGTCACGGTGCCGACCTTGGGGTTCGGCATCAGGCCACGCGGGCCCAGGATCTGACCCAGCGCGCCAACCACGCGCATGGCGTCGGGGCTGGCAATCACCACGTCAAAGTCGAGCTGGCCTGCCTTGACCTTCTCGGCCAGGTCCTCGAAGCCAACGATGTCCGCACCCGCTTCACGGGCGGCGTCGGCATTCTTGCCCTGGGTGAACACGGCGACGCGGACGCTCTTGCCGGTGCCATTGGGCAGCACGGTCGAGCCGCGCACCTGCTGGTCCGACTTGGAGGCGTCGATACCGAGGTTCACCGCGACATCGACAGCCTCGTCGAACTTGGCGCTGGCGAATTCCTTGACCAGGCCCAGGGCCTCGTCAATCACATACTGCGTGCCCGGCTTGATCCGGCCCTGCCAGGTCTTCTGGCGCTTGTGTACGGCGGTCATCTCAGACTCCTTCCACGTCAACGCCCATGCTGCGGGCGCTGCCGGCAATGGTGCGAACTGCCGCTTCCAGGTCGGACGCAGTCAGGTCGGGCATCTTGGTCCTGGCCACCTGCTCGAGCTGTGCCCGGGTGATTTTGCCGACCTTCTTGGTGTTGGGCGTGCCGGAGCCCTTTTCGAGGCCCAGCGCCTTGCGCACCAGCACCGAGGCCGGCGGCGTCTTCATGATGAAGGTGAAGCTGCGGTCGCTGTAGACCGTGATCACGACGGGAGTCGGCAGGCCCTTCTCCAGGCTCTGCGTCGCAGCATTGAACTGCTTGCAGAACTCCATGATATTGACGCCCTGCTGGCCGAGTGCCGGACCCACCGGCGGACTCGGATTCGCTGCCCCAGCCGGGATCTGCAGCTTGATGTAGCCCTGAACTTTCTTTGCCACTTTTCCTCACTTCCGGGTGCAAGCGCCTTGCGGCTCCCCGGTGCATTAACTGGCGGGGGAACGCCCCCGCACCTGAATCAACCCTTCTCGACCTGCCCGAAGTCGAGTTCCACCGGCGTCGAGCGCCCGAGGATCTGCACGGCCACCTGCAGCCGGCTCTTTTCGTAATTCACTGACTCAACCACGCCGCTGAAGTCGTTGAACGGGCCATGGAGCACACGCACCAGCTCGCCGGGCTCGAACAACACCTTCGGCCGCGGCTTCTCCACGCCTTCCTCGACGCGGCGCAGGATGGTGTTGGCTTCCTTCTCGGTGATCGGCGTCGGCTTTTCCGACGTGCCACCGATGAAGCCGAGCACCTTGGGCGTTTCCTTCACCAGGTGCCAGGTCTCGTCGCTCATGTCCATCTGCACCAGCACGTAGCCGGGGAAGAACTTGCGTTCACTGCGGCGCTTGACGCCGTCGCGCATTTCCACGACTTCCTCGGTCGGCACCAGCACTTCACCGAACTGCGCGTCCAGACCGTGCAACTGCACGCGTTCCTTCAGGCTCTTGGCGACCTTGTGCTCGAAATTCGAGTAGGCGTGTACGACATACCAGCGCAATGCCACGGCTCAGCCTCCCTGTCCGGTGACCTGACGCGCGCCCCAGGCGAGCCCCATGTCCACGATCCAGAAGAACACACCCATCATCAATACGAATACGAACACGACCAGCGTGGTGCGCATGGTTTCCTGGCGCGTTGGCCACACCATCTTGCGCAGCTCGACCCGCGATCCCTGCACGTATTCCCATAGTTCACGCCCCGGCGTCGACCACACGGTCAACACCGCCGCCGCGGCGAAACCGGCCAGCACGGCCAGTACGCGCACCACGGTCGGCTGGTCATCAAACCAGTAATAAGCCAGCATGCCGCCTAGCAGCGCAGCGATGGCCAGCACCAGTTTGGTGACGTCGGCTGCGCCGGCGCCCGGATTGCTCACTTGTTCGTTCATCGCCTCTACTTCAGGCAAGCCGCGCGCCAGCGCCTTTCGGCGTGGCAGGGCAGGAGGGAATCGAACCCCCAACCTGCGGTTTTGGAGACCGCCGCTCTGCCAATTGAGCTACTGCCCTTCCGTTGCAAACCTTATTTAACGACCTTGGAGACGACACCGGCGCCGACCGTACGGCCGCCCTCGCGGATGGCGAAGCGCAGGCCTTCCTCCATCGCGATCGGTGCAATCAGCTCCACGACCATCTTGATGTTGTCGCCCGGCATCACCATCTCGACACCTTCCGGCAGCTGTACCAACCCGGTCACGTCAGTGGTCCGGAAGTAGAACTGCGGGCGGTAGCCCTTGAAGAACGGCGTATGACGACCGCCCTCTTCCTTGGTGAGCACGTAAACCTCGCACTCAAAACCCGTATGCGGCTTGATCGAGCCCGGCTTCGCCAGCACCTGACCACGCTCGACGTCCTCACGCTTGGTGCCACGCAGCAGCACACCAACGTTGTCGCCCGCCTGGCCTTCGTCAAGCAGCTTGCGGAACATCTCCACGCCGGTGCAGATGGTCTTGGTGGTGTCACGGATACCGACAATCTCGATCTCGTCGTTGACCTTGACGATGCCGCGCTCGATGCGACCCGTCACCACCGTGCCGCGACCCGAGATCGAGAACACGTCCTCGATCGGCATCAGGAACGGCTTGTCGATTACGCGCACCGGCGTCGGGATGAAGCGATCCATCTCCGCCACCAGCTTGATCACCGACGGCGTGCCGATGTCACTGCTGTCGCCTTCCAGCGCCTTCAGTGCCGAACCACGCACGATCGGCGTGTCGTCGCCCGGGAACTCGTACTTCGACAGCAACTCGCGGACTTCCATCTCCACCAGCTCGATCAGCTCGGCGTCGTCCACCATGTCGCACTTGTTCAGGTACACCACCATGTGCGGTACGCCGACCTGGCGTGCCAGCAGGATGTGCTCACGCGTCTGCGGCATCGGGCCGTCAGCCGCCGATACCACCAGGATCGCGCCGTCCATCTGCGCCGCGCCGGTGATCATGTTCTTCACGTAGTCGGCGTGTCCCGGGCAATCCACGTGCGCGTAATGGCGCTCCGTCGACTGGTACTCCACGTGGGCCGTCGAAATCGTGATGCCACGCGCCTTCTCTTCAGGCGCCTTGTCAATCTGGTCGTAGGCCCGGAACTCGCCGCCGTGCGTCTCCGCCATCACCTTGGTCAGCGCTGCCGTCAACGTCGTCTTGCCATGGTCCACGTGACCAATCGTGCCAACGTTCACATGCGGCTTTGACCGTACGAATTTTTCCTTAGCCACGAGTCACCTCAAAGGTCTTCGACTTTTCTTGTACCGGGCAGCCCTGAGGCGCCCGCCCCTTTTCACACGCTGGAGCCCACGACCGGGATTGAACCGGTGACCTCGTCCTTACCAAGGACGTACTCTACCAACTGAGCTACGTGGGCCATGTCCGTTCACCTGCCGTCGTCGGCGCTGACCCACACACCGGCTGGAGCGGGTGATGGGAATCGAACCCATGTCATCAGCTTGGAAGGCTGAGGTTCTACCATTGAACTACACCCGCATTCCTTCCAGTCCCCGCTGCTTTGCTGCACCCGCAGGACTTCCTGATTGACGACGCCAGACCGCACCCGTACTGCCAAAACTGGTGGAGGGGGTAGGATTCGAACCTACGAAGGCATGAGCCAGCAGATTTACAGTCTGCCCCCGTTGGCCGCTTGGGTACCCCTCCGGCAAATGAGCCGCGTATTTTCATGTGCGAGCGCAGCCATGTCAACGCCAAACCCCATCGATTCATGGAGATTCACCCCGGCCTGGAGCTGACGGGTCGTTCCTGCACATATATATGTGGGGTACTGCGGCAGGCGGGGCCGGCTAAAGAATCCCTCTTCTGTCCGTATTGCGGACAGAACAGCGCCGGAGCCGCTACGGCAGGGGTTGGGCCGCGGGTTCCAGGCCGACGATATTGGCAGGCCGGCGATTGGCACCGCTGGCCTCCTGCATGACGACGACCATGACCCGCCGATTGCGGTCGCGTCCCTCGGGCTTGTCGTTCCCGGCCACCGGATGATGCTCACCCAGGCCGATGATTTCCATACGCATCGGGTCAACCCCGGCACGGGTAAAGCGCTGCACCACATGCGCGGCGCGCGCCGCGGAAAGCTCCCAATTGGAGGGAAAGACCGAGGTACTGATCGGCCGGTCATCGGTGTGCCCTTCCACCCGCACCGCATTGGGAAACGGCGCCAGGATGGTGGCGAGACGGTCGAGGATGGGCAGGGCTTCCGGAGCGGCCTGGGCCTTGCCGCTGGGGAAAAGGATGTCAGCGTTGATCTCGATTTCCAGCCACAACTGGGTTTCACGCACGCGCACGCCACCGGCATCGATCAGGCCCTGCAGCGCAATGCGCACTTCGCCGGCCATCCTGGCCAGGGCCTTGGGGTCACCGCCGATCTTGGGCTTGTCTATCGGCCTGCGGCTCTCATTGTCGCGGATGCGCATGAACGCAGTCGGTGACACGCCGGCCAGACGGGCCTCGCCACCGGCGCCCTTGGTGGCATCGCTGGTGTTCACCGGCGTAACACTCGACGGTGGCCCACGAAATGCGGCGACCAGGGAATCGGACAATACCCGGTACTTGCCCTCGTTGACCGAGGACATCGCGTACATCACCACGAAGAAGGCCAGCAGCAGGGTGATCAGGTCACCGTAGGGGATGGCCCAGGCCTCGTGGTTCTGGTGGTCTTCATGCTTCTTGTGCCGGGCCATGGCATTGCCTCAGTGGTGAGTGTAGCCATTGAGCTTGGCCTCGATATTGCGCGGGTTCTCGCCCTGCGCAATGGCGATGATGCCGTCGATACACATCTGGCGCACGCGGGTCTGGCCGGCAATGACCATCTTGAGCTTGTTGGCAATCGGCAGCAGGAACAGGTTGGCCAGACCGATGCCGTAAACCGTGGCGGTGAAGGCCGCCGCAATACCGGGACCCAGCTTGCTGGGATCGGCCAGGTTCTGCATCACCGCCATCAGGCCCAGCACTGCACCAATGATGCCGAGTGTGGGGGCATAGATGCCCATGCCCTCCCACACCTTCGCTGCAGCGGTATCGGCATGCTCGCGGGTATCGAGCTCGATCTCCATGACCTGGCGGATGGCATCGGGCTCGCCGCCATCGACCAGCGACTGCAGTCCCTTCTTGAGGAATTCATCCTCTTCCGTTTCCACGGCGGACTCCAGCCCGAGCAGGCCCTGCTTGCGGGCGATGTTGCTCCACTCGACGATCTTCTGCACCAGCACTGCAGCATCGGTCATGGGCGGCTTGAATATCCAGGCGATGATGGACATGGCGCGCTTGAAGGTGGCCAGCGGCGTCTGCACCAGGATCGAGGCGAAGGTGCCGACGAAGACGATCATGAAGGCGGCGCCGCCGAGCAGGCCCTTGAGGCCCGCGCCCTTGAGGATGCTGCCAACGATCAAGGCGAAGAAGGCGAGCGCAATGCCAGAAATGCTGAGGATATCCATCGCGGCTATTGCTCACGCCATTCTTGCAGCCGTGCGCGTAGCCGGATCACCGACTGCCCGTGCAGCTGGCAAACGCGCGATTCGCTCACGCCCAGCACTTCACCGATCTCGCGCAAATTCAGATCCTCGTCGTAGTACAGCGCCAACACCAGCTTCTCGCGTTCGGGCAGGCCCTCGATCGCCAGCGTCAGGGCGTCGCGGAACTTCTCGTCCTCGAGTTCCCGATCCGGCCCCGGACCGAGATCGGCGGCAATGTCCGGTGCGCTGTCATCGTCGCCCGACTGCATCTGCTCGAAGCTGAACAGGCGGCAGGTCACCGCGTCCTGCAGTACGCGGTAGTACTCATCCAGCGTGATGCCCAGCGATTCCGCCACCTCGGCCGGATCGGCTTCCGCGCCCTTGGCGTTCTCGATGCGCCGCGTCGCGTCGCCCAGCTCGCGCACATGGCGATGGACCGAGCGCGGTGTCCAGTCCGACTTGCGCACTTCGTCGAGCATCGCGCCGCGGATACGGATGCCGGCGTAGGTCTCGAAATTGGCGCCCTTGTTGGCGGAGTAATTTCTCCCGGCATCCAGCAGCCCGATCATGCCCGCCTGGATCAGGTCATCCACCTCGACCGAGGCCGGCATGCGCGCGACCAGATGATAGGCAATGCGCTTGACCAGGTCGGCATGACGCAGGACCAGTTCTTCCTGATCCAGCGGCGCCTGGCCGGTTGCAGGACTCCCTCCCGCCTCCAGGTATGACTTTGTTGCGCTCATTGCAAGACGGTCGTGGACGCACTGGCCGAGACCAGACGCTCCACGAAAAACTCCAGGTGGCCCCGTGCCTCTGCCGGCACAACCCAGTTATCGGCCTTGTCGGCCAGATTCTTGAATGCCCGGCTGGCGGCGCAGGAGGGAAAGGCCTCGACCACGGCCCGCTGGCCCTGGACGGCCTTCTTGACGAACTCGTCTTCCGGGATACTGCCGGCAAAATCCAGGGTAACGTCGAGGAAACGGTCGCAGACGCGGGCCAGCTTCTGGAACAGGTCGCGCCCCTCCCCGCTCGAGCGCACCTGGTTGGCCAGCACCTCAAAGCGCTGCACGCCACGGTCACGCGACAGGACCTTGATCAGGCCATAGGCATCGGTCAGCGAGGCCGGTTCGTCGCACACCACCACCAGCACGCGGTGCGCCGCCTGGCTGAAGGTCAGCACCGAACTGGACACCCCCGCGGCGGTATCGACGATGAGCACGTCGAGCCGCGGGTGATCTCACTGAAGGCGTGGATGATGCCAGCATGCTCGGCACTGCTGAGCCCCGCCATGTTGGCCACGCCCGAGGCTGCGGGCACCACGCGCAATCCGCGCGGGCCGGACACAATCACATCCTCCAGCGGGCAATCACCGGCGAGGACGTCGGCGAGGTTACGCCGGCAGTTAAGTCCCAGCACCACGTCGACATTGGCCATGCCGAAATCGGCATCCAACAACATCACCTCGCGGCCCAGCCCCGCCAGTGAGACACCGAGGTTGGCCGCCACGCAGGTCTTGCCCACGCCGCCCTTGCCCCCGGTAACGGCGATCACCTTGACGGGTCGTGATGTGGTCATGCCAATGAGTCCTCGCGCCTGTGCCGCCTGTACCGATTCAACCATGGACCTTGACCCCGCCGAAATGCTCGGCCAGGTAGCCCGGATCAGCGACCTTGCCGGATTGCTGGCGCAGCTTGATCGCGCGGCGCACCAGCCACAGTCGCCGCGGTGCAGCACCGTGCAGGTCCTCCGGCACGCGCTGGCCATCACACAACTCCGCGATCGGCAGGCGCGCACGCATGGCGGCTGACAAGGCCGGGCCCAGGCTCGCTGCCTCATCCAGCTTGGTCAGTATGCAGGCTGCTGGCGCCAATGCCGAGTGCGCGCGCACACATTCATCCAGCGCGCCAAGGTCGGCGTTGGCGGGCAGCACCAGCAGCGAGCGCAGGCGCTCACGCGCGGATTCAAACAAGGCGGTCTGCTCGCCGAGGCGCAGGTCGCGCTGGCTGACACCGGCACTATCAATCAACACCAGCCGACGATCCGCCATTGAATCCAGCGCCGCCGACAATTCGCGCGGGTTGCCGGCGATGCGCATCGGCACGCCCAGAACGCGTGCATAGGTGGCCAGCTGTTCACGTGCGGCCACGCGGTAGCCATCAGCGCTGATGAGTCCCACCGAGCCGCGACCGTGGAGGCGCAATTCGCGCGCGGCGATCTTGGCGATGGTGGTGGTCTTGCCCGCGCCAGTCGGCCCGATCAACGCCCAGTTGCCGCCGTCGGCCAGCAAGTTGGCATCGGCCACCGGAATGTGGCGCACCAGCAGGGCCAGGGCAATGCGACCCGCGTCCTCGGGATTGGTAATTGCCGGCAGGGCATTGACCAGCGCGCGGGCAATGTCCGGGGCAATATCCAGCGAGCTCAGGTCGCGCAGCACCTTGGCATGAAATGGCTCGCGCCGTGCCAGGTCATCCCAGGCCAGCTTGGCCAGCTGATACTCCAGCATGCGCCGCAGCGCAGTCACCTCACGACGCATGGCGACGATGGCCTCATCCTGCGACCAGACCAGCTGCGGCGCTGGCGTTGCAGCCACGGCCTCGGCACTGGCGGCGGCTGCGACCGGCGCGGGGGCCACAGTAGTTGCTGCAGGCGCGGGCGCGGGCGCGGATTCAACAGTCACCGCTTTCACCACGTTGGCGGCAGGCGTCACCAGTGCCTCGGGAATCTCCTCGACAACGGGCGCGACCACGGCCGCGGCAATCGCCACCGGCGACCTCGCGATCGGCGCCTGGCGCAGGCGGTCACGGGCCACCTGGGCCAGCACCCGGCCGAATCCGCTTTCGCCATGAACGGTTGGAGGCGCAACGATTACCGTTTCCATCGCTGCGGGTTCTGGCGCGGCGGCCGCCGAACGCGGCTGCATGGCGCTGAACGCACCCATGGCCAGCGAGGGGTCATAGTCCATGGCCGCGATGACCTCGATGCCGCCGTCGACGCGCTGGCTCGACAGGATGACCGCATCCGGCCCTTGCTCGTCGCGCACGGCGGCCAGCGCATCACGCATGTTGTTTGCCAGGAAACGCCTGATCTTCATGGTTCAACTCCAGGCGGTGTCACCACCGCCATCACTTGCCTACCGCCGCAATCACGCGGATCCGGCGGTTCTCGGGAATCTCGTTGTATGCGAGGACGTTGAGGTTTGGCACCGAATAGCGCGTCAGTCGCGCGATCCAGGGCCTGAGCTTGGGCGACACCAGCAGCACCGCCGGCTCACCCGACATTTCCTGGCGGCGCGTGCTGTCGGCCAGCGCCTGGTACATGCGATCGGCCAGCCCCGGCTCAAAGCCCGGACCGGCGTCACCGTCCTGCATGGTGTCCTGCAACACGCTCTCCAGCTTGGGGTCGAGCGTGATGACCGGCAGCTCCTGGCGCAGGCCGGAAATGTTCTGCACGATGCTGCGGCCCATGGCCACCCGCACTGAGGCGGTCAACAGCTGCGGATCCTGGGAGCGCGGCGCCAGTTCGGCCAGCGCCTCGCAGATGGTGCGCAGGTTACGGATCGGCACGCGCTCCGACAGCAGGTTCTGCAGCACCTTGACCAGCACGCTCATGGGCAGGGTCTTGGGCACCAGGTCCTCGACCAGGCGCGGTGCCGCTGCGCTTGAGCCGGTCGAGCATCTGCTGCACTTCCTCGTGGCCCAGCAATTCATGGGCGTGCTGGCCGAGCAGCTGCGACAGGTGCGTGGCAATCACGGTACCGGCATCCACCACCGTATAGCCCTGGGTCTGCGCTTGCTCGCGGCGGATCTTGTCGATCCACACGGCCTCCAGCCCGAAGGCCGGGTCGCGCGTCTCGATGCCAGCCACCGGCGCGGTTACCTGGCCCGGATTGATCGCCATGTCGCGCTCCGGGTAGACCTCGGACTCGCCTACCGGCACGCCCAGGATGGTGATGCGATAGGCATTGGGCGGCAGGTCGAGGTTGTCGCGGATATGCACCGGCTGCATCAGGAAGCCGAGGTCCTCGGACAATTTCTTGCGCACGCCCTTGATGCGCCCCATCAACTCGCCGCCCTGGGTCTTGTCCACCAGCGGAATCAGGCGATAGCCGACCTCAAGGCCGACCAGGTCGAGCGGCTCAACATCATCCCAGGACAACTCCTTGGGCTCGCCGCTGGCCGGGCGCGCCTCGCCCACCGGGACCTCGAGTTCGTGCAGGGCCTTGCAGGTCATTGGCGCGACGCAGCCACAGCGCGCCCGCCCCGCAGATCAGGGCCATCGACAGGAAGGCGAAGTTCGGCATGCCCGGGATCACGCCCATCACCGCGAGGATGCCGGCAGCCACGCCCAGTGCGCGCGGCTGCGCCAGCATCTGGCTGGCCACCGTCTCGCTCATGTCCGATGAGCGCGACATGCGCGTCACCAGGATGGCGGTACCGACCGACAGCAGCAGCGCCGGAATCTGCGCCACCAGGCCGTCGCCGATGGTCAGCAGCGCGTAGATGCGGCCGGCGTCAACAAACGACAGGTCGTGCTGCAGCGTGCCGATGGCCAGGCCACCGAACAGGTTGATGAACACCACCAGGATGCCGGCCACGGCATCACCGCGGACGAACTTGCTGGCACCATCCATCGAGCCGTAGAAGTCCGCCTCCTCGCGAATCTCCTGGCGACGCGCCTGCGCCTCGGCTATTGGTGACCAGGCCGGCATTCAGGTCGGCATCAATCGCCATCTGCTTGCCAGGCATGGCATCGAGGGTGAAGCGCGCGCTGACCTCCGAGACACGGCCCGCGCCCTTGGTGATCACCACGAAGTTGATGATCACCAGGATCATGAACACCACGATGCCGACCGCGTAGTTGCCACCGACGACGAAGCCACCGAAGGACTCGATGACGTTGCCGGCCGAACCGGGACCGGTGTGGCCATTGAGCAGCACCACGCGGGTCGAGGCGACGTTGAGTGCCAGGCGCAACAGCGTCGCGGCCAGCAGCACGGTGGGGAACACGGCGAAATCCAGCGGCCGGCGCACGTAGATCACCGCCAGGATCACCACCAGCGACAGCGAGATATTGAAGGTGAACAGCAGGTCCAGTGCCAGCGGCGGCAGCGGCAGCACCATCATTGCCAGCATCACCAGCAACAGCAAGCGGGATGGCCAGGCCGTTGCGACCAAACTCCAGCAGCATCATGGCGACTGAGCGCGGGGTCATGACGGCACCATCGCTGCATCCACCTGCGGCTCCGGGCCGCTGTACGCGCCAGGCCGTCGCGGCCCGCGGCGCGCAGCTGGAAGACATAGCTCAGCACCTGCGCCACGGCGATGTAGAGCGCCGTGGGCACCTCGCGGTTGAGCGCCGTGGAAGCGTAGATCGCGCGTGCCAGCGGCGGCGCCTCGAACACGGCGACGCCATGCTCGCGGGCGACACGGCGGATCTCCAGGGCCACCAGGTCGCGGCCCTTGGCCACGACGCGCGGTGCGCGCATACGCGTGGCGTCATAGCGCAGCGCCACCGAGTAGTGCGTCGGGTTGGTCACCACCACATCTGCCTTCGGCACTTCCTGCATCATCCGACGCCGGGCCAGCTCACGTTGCGCGGCGCGGATGCGCGACTTGACCTCGGGGCGGCCCTCGGTCTCCTTCATTTCCTCGCGCACCTGCTGCTTGGTCATGCGCAAGTTGCGCCGGTGCGACCAGGCCTGGAACGGCGCATCCACCGCCGCAATCAGCATCAGGGCGGCGCTCATCAACAATGCCGCCAGCGCCAGCAGCCAGCCGGCCTGCCCGATGGCGACCGTGACCGGCATGGCGCCGAGGTGCATCAGGTCATCCAGCAGGGTCCAGACCACGAATACAGCAGCGCTGCCGACCACCAGGAACTTGGCCACCGCCTTCAGCAGCTCGGAGAGTCCCTGCACGCCGAAGATGCGCTTGAGCCCATTCAGGGGGTTGAGCCGCGCCGGGTCTGGCGTCAGCGCCTGCGCACTCAGCACCCAGCCGCCGAGCGCCATCGGTGCCAGCACGGCGGCGGCAACCACCGCGAGGAACAGCGGCGCCAGCGCCAGCAAGGCGGCGATGACGGCATCGCCGAGTACGCCCGTCATCTGCTCGGGCTGGGCAAAGGACTCGCGCGTGAAGCTGAAGCTGCTGCGCATGAGGTCGCCCAGGGCACTGGCCAGCTGCCCACCGGTCAGCATCAGTGTTGCCGCACCGGTCACCATGACCGCCATGCCGGTCAGCTCGCGTGAGCGCGGGACCTGCCCTTTTTCGCGCGCATCCTGCAGCCGCTTGGGTGTTGGCTGTTCGGTGCGCTGGTCACGATCCTGGTTCTCGGCCATGGTCAGCGATTCCCCCCGACCAGGCTCGCCGCCATCTCGAAGGATTCCTCCAGCAGGGCGATAAAGGAATCCTGCAGCGTCGGCAGCGACAACAGCAGGACCAGGAAGCCAAACAGCATCGCCACCGGGAAACCCACCGCAAACAAGTTCAACTGCGGTGCGGCACGGCTGACCACGCCCATGCCCAGGTTGATGGTCAGCAGCGCAACGACGGCGGGCAGCGCGATGGCGAGCCCGGCCTCGAAGATCTTGGCGCCCCAGCCGACCATCGCCCAGGCCTGCTCGGGGCCGAAGCCGTTGCTGCCAACCGGGGCCCAACGGAAGCTCTCCACCAGCACGGCGATGAGCATGATGTGGCCATCAATGGCCAGGAACACCAGCAGGCCGATGATCAGCATGAACTGCGACAGCACCGGCGTGGTGGCGCCGCGATTCGGATCCACCAGCGTGGCGAAGCCCAGGCCCATGGTCATGGCGATGGTCTGTCCCGCCACCACCAGGGCATCAAAGGTCAGCTGCACAGCAAAGCCGATCGCCACGCCGATCAACACCTGCTGCATCGCTGCCAGCAGGCCGGCGGCAGACATCGGGTCCAGTGCCGGGCGCCGGTGCGAGTGGCGCCACCATCACGGTCAATGCCAGCGCCAGCACCAGCTTGACGCGAGGTGGCACGACATTCGCACCGAAGATCGGCGCCACGGTCAGCAGGCCGCCGATGCGCAACAGCGGCCACAGCATCGCCGTGAACCAGCCAGACACCTCGTGCGGCCGCTGAATTCCATGCGCTTCAGCCCACCAGCCCCGGGATGCTGAGGAACAGCTTGCGGGTGTAGTCCACCAGCAGTCCCAGCATCCAGTGGCCGGCGACGAATAGCGCGAGCACCATCACCAGCAGCTTGGGCACGAAGGACAGCGTCATTTCGTTGATCTGCGTTGCCGCCTGCAGCATGCCGATCACCACGCCCGCCACCAGCGCCGACAGCAGCAATGGCGCGGCCAGCAAGCGTGGTGATGGTGAGTGCCTGCTGTCCCAGTGTCATGACCGTCTCGGGTGTCATCCGCGCTCCCTAGGTATAGAAACTGGCGGCCAGCGTGCCCATCAGCAGGGTCCAGCCGTCCACCAGCACGAACAACATGATCTTGAAGGGCAGCGACACCAGCATCGGCGACAGCATCATCATGCCCATCGACATCAACACGCTGGCCACCACCAGGTCGATGATCAGGAACGGAATGAAGACCATGAAGCCGATCTGGAATGCGGTCTTCAGCTCGCTGGTGATGAAGGTCGGGATCAGCACCGTCATCGGCACGCTCTCCGGCCCCTCGAACTGCTGGTAGCCGGCGATGCGCGCGAAGGACTGCAGGTCCTCCTCGCGGGTCTGGCCCAGCATGAAGGTGCGTAGCGGCGCCATGCTGCGCTCCAGCGCCGGCTGTGCCGCCATCTGGCCATCCATGTACGGCTGCACGCCGTCATTCCAGGCGCTGTTGAGCACCGGCGACATGATGAACAGCGTCATGAACAGCGACAGGCCGATCAACACCTGGTTGGGCGGCGTGGTCGGCGTGCCCAGCGCCTGGCGCAGGATGGCCAGCACGATGACGATGCGAGTGAAGGAGGTCATGCTGAGCAGCAGCGCCGGCAACAGCGTCAGCGCGGTCATGAACAGCAGGATTTGCACCGTCACCGAGTAGGTCTCGACGCCGTCGGGCGCGGTGGTCATGCTCAGTGCCGGCACGCCACCGCTCATCTGCGCGGCGGCCAGCAGCGGGAAGGCCATCAACCCCAGGCCCAACAGCAGGCGCTTCATGCCGAGCCGCCGCGGCCCAGCGCCGCGCGCAGGCGCTGGGCCACGCCGTCACCCGCGGCGACCGCTTCGCCCGCCGGCAACTGCACGCGCTGTTCCAGCAGGGTGAGCGACTGCAGGCCCGATGTGCCGACACCCACCAGCGCCTGACGATCCCCCACCTTGAGCAACAGCACGCGCTCGCGCGGGCCGACTGCCAGCTCGGCCTGCAGCTCGATGGCACCACCCGCGCCACGCGGCATGACCTTCAGCCGGCGCACCGCCCAGGCCAGCAGCAGGATCACGCCGACCACCATGACCAGCGAGAACATCATCTGCATCACGGTACCGGGCCCGGTGGGCACCGTCGGCAGCGACTGCGCGCTGGCCGCGGACGCCACGGCCTGCGACGCTGCCAGTGCCAGCAGCGCTGCGTACCTCATTGCACGTTCTCGATGCGCTCGCGCGGGCTCGCCACCTCGGTCAGGCGCACGCCAAACTTGTCGTTGACGATCACGACTTCGCCGCGCGCGATGCGCACGCCATTGACCAGCAGGTCCAGTGGCTCGCCGGCGAGGCGGTCCAGTTCGAGGATGGATCCCGGTGCCAGCTGCAACAGGTCACGCACCGAGACCTTGGTGCGGCCGACCTCGAGTGCCAGCGTCACCGAGACGTCGAGGATCAGGTCAAAGTTAACCTCGCCGTTGGCCTTGGCGGCACCGGGCTGGGTCGTGGCTTGGGTCATCATGCTCTCCTGAAATTAGGTTCAGCGCTGACGTGCGGCGATGGTGATTGCATTGCGTCCGCGCGAAACCCCGAATTTTCCCGTGTACAACGGCACCTCACCCGACATCAGCCGGGCATCGCCCGGTGCCTCGATCGGTATCACGTCACCCGGCTTCAGCGCCACCAGCTCACCGAGGCTGATGCCGGCCTCCGCCAGCACCACGCGCACGTCGACTTGCGCCTGGTTCAGGCCGTGGCCAATGGCACGCGACCAGGGCTGGCCCTCGGCCACCGGCCGTGCGCCACTGCCGGAGGTCAGCACTTCGCGCAAGGGCTCCAGGCTGGCGGACGGAATGACGAAGTCGAGCTCGCCGGTCACCGACGGCATCTCGACCAGGAAGCGATTGACGTAGAGCGTCTCGCCGGGCCCGGCGATGTCGATGAAGTGTGCACTGCTCTCGTGCTTGGTGACTTCCAGGTCCAGGGTGGCCACCGGTTGCCAGACCTGGCCCAGGTCGGTGCAGGCCTGGCGCACCATGACCTGCGCGAAACGGATTTCCGTCGGCGTCAGCACGCCCTCGCGCCGGCCCTGGCTTTTCGCCGCACTGTTGTTGCCGCCGAAGTAGGCCTCGACCAACGAGTACAGCAAGGCAGGATGCAGCGAGAACAACAACTGCCCGGGCAGGGCCCGCGAGCGTGCCAGGTCCAGGCAGGCCGGCATTGGCAAGCGGCTCAGGTAGTCCGCCGCGCGATAGGGCTGCACGCCCTCGAAGGTGACCTTGAGGTCGCGCTTGAGCATGTTGGTCATGCTGTTGCGATACAGCCGGGCGAAGTTCTCGTGCAGGAACTCCAGGGTCGGCATGCGCCCACGGGTAATGCGCTGCACGCCGGCGAGGTCGTAGCTTCGCGCCTCCCCGGGGCTCGCGTCGGCGGGACCCGCGCGCTCCACCAGCGCGGCCACCTCTTCGTCAGTGACGACGGGCTTACCGTCTTCGCCGGTGGTGCTCATTGCACGACGAAGCTGGTGAACAACAACGACTCGATGCCGGTCTTGCCAGTCTCGCGCTTGAGGATGCGCTGCACCTCGGCCAGCGCCTCCATTCGTAGCGCTTCCTTGCCTTCGCGGCTCATCAGGTCAGCGAGCGTACGATTGCTCAGCAACAGCATGAGGTCGTTGCGGATCAGCGGCGCATGCTGCTGCACCGCGGTGATGCTGGCGGGATCGCGGGTCATCACCTCGATGGTCACCTGCAGGAAGCGCACCGTGCCCTGGTCGTCAAAATTGACCACCACCGGCGGTTCCAGCGCGAAGTACACGGCAGGCGTGCCGGGCTTGATGGCCGCCTCCTCCGCCGCCGCTGCCTTCTCCGGTTCAGGTGGCTTCAGCGTCAGCTGGCCGTCCTTGTCGACGATCAGCTCCTGCACCGGGTGCATCATGCGATCGACCATGCCCGCCGCAATCACCGCGACGAACACGATCACGAAGCTCAGCGCGCCGGCGATCAGCTTGCCAACCATGCCGCCCTCGGTCGCTGCCTTGGGGGTCTCGACCTGTTCTGCATCATCGTCTGCCATGGGAGTGTCCTTGCCAGTCCGTTCACCCGGATTCAGCAAGTTCCATGCCACATCGGACACCGAGCCAGAGGCCCTTCAATATCAGTGGCTTAGCTTGGCATCGACGATCCACCAAGACGTCGCGGCGGAAGCGGCGTCAGAAATTTGGCGGGCCGGGCGCCAGCGCAGCTTGCCCGGCCGCGAGCACCGCCAGGAAGCCCAGCACCACCAGCACGCCGAGTTGCAGCGCCAGCAACGCGCGCAGCTGGCCCCATTCGCTTTCGCGCGGGGCAAACACCGGTAGCCGGCGCGCCTCGCGGCTCCAGGCCAGGATGCGCCAGGCCGAGGGCAGCGCCAGCAACGCCAGCGCGGCAGTGAGGCCCAGCTTGGCCAGGAACAGCGGGTCCAGCAGGCGCAACTCCAGGCCGGGTTCAAACAACACCAGCAGCGGCACGCCAGTGGCCAGCACGCCAATGGCCGCGAGCAGTGACGCCAGATTGGCGGCGCCGAGCAGGCGCAACTGCAAGCGGTCGATCGGTCGCAGGCACAGCCAGTATTGCACCAGCCACAACGCGGCCAGCAGGACCACCGCCAGCAAGTGCAGCCAGGAAAACAGGGTGTGCCAGATCATGCGCTGGCCAGCAGGCGCTGGTAACTGGCGGCATCGATGTTCGAGCCGCACACCACCAGGCCGACGCGCTTTCCGCCCAGTCGCTCACGAAGCGGCCCGAACAGCGCAGCAGTCGCCGCCGCGCCGGCCGGCTCGACTGCCAGGCGCGCGTGTTCAAGCAACCAGCGCATGGCGGCAATCATTTCGGCATCACTGATCCTGACCAGGGCGTCAATGTTGGCGCGGCACAGCGCGTAGGAATACGGCAGGGCAAACGGTGCGCCCAGGCTGTCGGCAATGGTGGCCACGCGCTCGATCGAGGCCGGCGCACCCGCGGCGAAGCTGCGGTGCATGGTATCGGCGCCCTCCGGTTCGACGCCAAAAACCTCGCAGCCCGGCGCCACCCGCTTGATCGCGGCAGACATGCCACCAGCCAGGCCGCCGCCACCGATCGGGATGATCACCGCGTCGAGTCCCGGCCACTGCTCCATGAATTCCAGTCCCAGCGTCGCCGTACCCAGCGCCACGCCCGGCCCCTCATAGGGATGGACGAAGGCCAGTCCCTCGCCGTCGCGAATTTCCTCGATGCGGCGAAAGCCGGCGTGGATGTCGGGCACCAGCTCCACTTCAGCACCGTAGCGTCGGCAAGCCTCAATGCGGAAGGGATTGGCACTGGCGGTCATCACCACTCGTGCGCGCGTTCCCAGCGAGTGCGCAGCGTAGCCGGCAGCAATGGCATGGTTGCCAGCGCTGATGGCGCAGATGCCGCGCGCGAGCTCGGCAGGCGTGAGCGCCAACACATTCAACAGCGCACCGCGCGGCTTGAAGCTGCCGGTACGCTGGAACAACTCGAGCTTGAGCACCGCTCGCGTGCCTGCGGGCAGGCGCGCCTCGATGGCCGGCCCTTGCAACTCCAGGCAAGGCGTGACGTTGACGAGTTCGCCCAGGCGCCGGCGCGCCTCGCGGATGCCGTCTAGATCGAGCGCGGGAAACGATCCGTGGGTGGCCGTCATGTTGCGGCCGATGTTAGCGGATCAGGGTGGTCGTTGGTGCCGCCGCCTCAGGCGTAGGCGTCCAGCAGCGCCTGGCGCCGCGTGGGCGTGGTGGTCGTGGCAGCGGCCCTGGATTCCGTGGGCGCGTCAACAGGGTCGGCGTCACCGAACCCGCCCTCGCGGCCGGAGCGCTCGCTGAAAGGATGCTGCGAGACGCTGACATTGACGCCGGCGAAGCCCTGCGCCGTGAGCATTTCGCGCAGTCGCGGCAGGGCCTGCTCCAGCGCCTCGCGGGTGGCATTGCTGTGGGTGGCCAGCGCGATATTGGCCTGGTCACCGTCGATGCGCACGCGCAGTTCCAGCGGCCCCAGCATCGGCGGATTGAGCTTGAGTTGCGCGCGTGTCAGGTCCCGATCCACCAGCCAGCTGATGCGCTCACCCAGTGCGTCGGCCCACTCTGGCTGGCCCACCTCGCCACTGAGCTGCATCACCACGGCAGGCGATGGCGAACTTGGGCGCGCCTCACTGGCCATTGTCGGTGCCGAGGCCACCATCAGCGGCTCGGCCTTGACCGGCAGCAAATCCGTCGCCTTCATCACGACGTCATGGCCTTTCGCCACCGGCAGTTCCTGTGGTGTGGCAGTTTCGCCCAGTACGAACTTCGCCGCTGCCGGACCCGCCGTCACACCTGCGGCGCTGGCCGGTCGCAAGACTTTTTGTGGCGCCGCCCGCGAAGCGGACTCACCCGTCTCCTGCCGCTGGCCGGAGTCCGGCATGTGAGAAGGCATTGGCGCAACCGTGCCTGGCGCCTGAGGCGCAGCTGCAGCAGTGGCCACCGGCGTGACCGGTGCCGCCTGCGGCGCCGTCGCCACTGGCGCAGACAGTGCTGCCGGAGCTATTGGTGCTGAAGCCGGCTTCACAAACGTTGTCGCTGCCGCTGCGGGCTTGATCGCGTGCTGCGGCGGCAGCGCTGCCGCTGCGGGCTTGATCGCGTGCTGCGGTGGCAGCGCTGCCGCGGGCTGGGACGAGTTCGTCAACTGATCCGTGGCCATCGTCGGGATAGGTGCCTTGCCCTGCGGCATCGTCGGTTCCACGGGCTGGCCATGGATGCCACCAGGCCAGGGCTCAGCCAGGCCGGCAAGGAGTGACTTGGCCGGCTGAGACTGTGGGTTCGGCGCAGCCATGATGGTCGGCGCGCCGTCATGCTGCGGCGGCAGTGGCAGCGGCAACACCAGGAGCGGCAAGGGATTGCCGCCCACCGGCAGGTCCTGGCCTTCGCTGCCGCCGGCCTCGCCGACGGCTCGGGTCTCCAGGACCAGGCCCGGCGGCGGCACGGGCAAGGGCAATAGCTGGAAAACAGCGCTATTTACTGCAGCAGGCGCAGCCAGCGGGGCCGCGGTGCCGGGCAGTTCAGCGAGCAGGCTCAGGGCCGGCGGAGGGGTGCTTGCGACGCTCATGCCTGGAGAATTGCAAGCGCCGTGCCACTCTCCGCTTACGCAGCGTCGATGGGCTTGCCGCGCTGGCCTGCTTCGTCGGCCTCGCGCTGTTCGCGCCGGTCGGAAGCGCGGACTTCCTCGCGCCGCAGGCGGCTGACCGCCTGCGCCAGCGCCGTCGCATCCACATGACGCTCGCGCCAGTGCTCAATGCAGCGCTCGAGGCTGACCTTCGCCTCAGCCAGCAAGCCATCCTGCTTGCGCACGGCCTCAGCCAGGCGCTCGAGGAATGCGCTGTAGTTGTTCAGGCGAACCGGGTCGAGCACGCCGATGCCCGGGCGGCCCTGCTCACGGTATTCCTCAAGGTACTGGCGCAGCTGCGCGAGTTGCCGCTCGCGCTCCTCCACCACCCGGCTGGCCGCCGCCAGTTCGCGGCCCGCGTCCTGCTCGCGATTGGCTGCGAGTTGCCGCATCGGCTCGATGCGCCCGGAACGGGTCATCGCGCCACCACCGCAGCAGCAGCTGCGGCCTCAGGCCCGAGCAGCGCCTGCAATTCCGCCAGGCTTTTCTGGAATGTCACCGGTGTATACATGTCCTGCTTCAGATACTCGACGATGCGTGGCCAGTAGTCTATCGCAGCGTCCACGCGCGGGTCGCTGCCGCGACGATAGGCACCGACCGTGATCAGGTCACGATGATGCTGGTAGCTGGAATACAGCTGACGCAGGCGCGTCGCCAGCTCGAGGTGTCCGCGCGCAGCAATCTGGTGCATCGCGCGACTGACCGAGGCCTCGACATCAAGCGCCGGGTAAACACCGGACTCCGCCAGCTGGCGTGACAACACGGCATGGCCATCCAGGATGGCGCGCGCCGCATCGGCGATCGGGTCAGCGTGGTCGTCGCCCTCGACCAGCACGGTATAGAACGCGGTAATCGATCCCGGGCCAGTGTCGCTGTTGCCGGCACGCTCGACCAGCTGCGGCAGTCGCGCGAATGCCGACGGCGGGTAGCCCTTGGTCGCAGGCGGCTCACCAATGGCCAGGCCGATCTCGCGCTGGGCCTGGGCAAATCGTGTCAGCGAATCCAGCAACAGCAGGACCTTCAGGCCCTGGTCGCGGAAATATTCGGCTATGGCGGTGGCCAGCCAGGCACCGTGCAGGCGCATCAAGGGCGGCGTGTCGGCGGGCGTGGCGATGACCACCGCGCGGCGCAGGCCATCGGGACCCAGCGTATCGTTGACGAATTCCTGCACTTCGCGGCCACGCTCGCCAATCAGCCCGACCACGGTGACATCGGCCTCGGTGTAGCGCGTCATCATGCCCAGCAACACCGACTTGCCGACGCCGGAACCGGCGAACAGGCCCAGGCGCTGGCCGCGCCCGACCGACAGCAGCGCATTGATCGAGCGCACGCCGACGTCCAGCGGATCACGGATGGCACGACGCTTGAGTGGATTGAGCGGTGTGCCCATCAGCGAGCGCTTCTCGCGACAGGCCGGCGGTGGCAGCCCGTCCAGGGGATTACCAGCACCGTCAAGCACGCGGCCCAGCAACTCCGGACCCACATTGGCCTCCAACACTGCCTCGGTCGGCACCACCCTTGCGCCAGGCATCAGGCCGCGCATATGGCCGGTAGGCATCAGGTACAGGCGCTCGCCGGCGAAGCCGACCACTTCGGCCTCCAGCTGGCGTCCGTCAGCAGCCTCGATCAAGCAGCGACCACCCACTGCTGCCTCGCAGCCCACGGCCTCCAGCGTCAGGCCAACCATGCGCGACAGCAGGCCCTCGACACGCAGCGGGTGCAGGGTTTCCAGGCGCTGGCGCTCGCCACTGATGCGCTGCGCCCAGCGCTTCTGGCGCGTCGCGCGATCCATCATGCGGGTTCAGCAGGCGGACGAACCTCCGCGCCGCGCTGGTCACCCAGCAATTCCGTCAGCAGCTTGCCGAGCCGGGTCTCGAGCCTGGCATCCACACGTGACACCGGTGTCACCACCTGGCAACCGCCACGCATCATCACCGGGTCCTCGACAATCTGCCAGGCGCGCTCGTTCTCGGTGGGCGCCAGGTACTGGCGGATGATGGCGGCATCTTCCGGGTGCAGGTGCACGCGCACGTCACGCACCGAGACCGGCAGCACCGAGATGGCCTCGCGCACGATCGGGATCACCTGGGTCGGGTCCACGCGCAACTCCCGGCGCAGCAGCTGCTTGGCCAGGGCCAGCGCCAGGCCGACGACCTCAACTTCGACTTCCTCGTCGAGTTTCTCGAAGGGTCGCGCCAGGTCAGCCAGCAGCAGGTCGAGTCGTTCGACCCTCTCGCGCTGCTGATGCTCGCCCGCCGTCTTGCCCTCGGCCAGCCCCACGGCATAGGCCTCGTCGTAGGCTGCTTTCTGCAGGTCAACCAGCTGGCTTGCCGTCGCCAGCCCGCTGCCGGCCGCGGCGGCCTTCACGTTCGCCGCCGGGCTGGCCAGCGGCCGGCCGCTGGCCTCGGGCGCCTGCCAGGCCTGCGCGGCACCCGCCTCCTCGGCACCCATGACCTTAGACGTAGTCGGCACTTCCGCCACCGAGCACGATGGTGCCCTCGTCAGCCAGTCGCATGGCGACGGTGACGATTTCCTTCTGTGCGGCTTCCACCTCCGACAACTTCACCGGCCCGCGCACCTCCATATCGTCCTTGAGGATTTCCGCAGCGCGCTTGGACATGTTGCGGAAGATCTTCTCCTGCACCTCGGGATCCGCGCCGCGCATCGCCGTGCCCAGCACATCGGACTGCACTTCGCGCAGCAGCGCCTGGATGCCCTTGTCGTCGACCTGCAGCAGGTTGTCGAACACGAACAACAGGTCCTTGATGACCTGGTTGAGGTCCGGATTGGCCTCCCCGATCTTGCCCATGATGCGGCCCTGCATCTCGCGATCCATGTTGTTGAGCATGTCGGCCGCCAGGCGCGAGCCACCCAGGCGACGCGGTGGTGAGGAGGTACCCTCTGCGGCGCGCGACTCCACCAGCGCATCGAGGTCGCTGATCGCTCCCTGCGGCACCTCATCCAGCGTGGCCACGCGGATCAGCACGTCTGCGCGAATCTCTTCGGGCAGCAGTGCCGCCACGTTACCGGCCTGCTCGGCATCGAGCTGGGCCAGCGCCGTGGCAATGACCTGCGGGTGCTCGCCCGAGATCAACTGCGCCACTTGCTTGGGGTGCATCCACTTCAACTGCTCCATGCCGGCGCCGGCCTCGGCACCGCTCTGAATGCGCTCAAGCAACATGCCGGCGCGTTGCTTGCCCAGCGAACTGGTCAGCACGCGCTTGACGAAATCACCCGAGCCGCCGCCCGTCCCCTGCGTCTCGACCAGGTTGACGAAGTTGCCCAGCACGGCCTGGATGCGCTCGCGTGGCACGTTCTTCAGCGCGGCCATGGCCTGGCCGACCCGCTGGACCTCGCGGGCATCCATGTGGCGGATCACCGCCGCCGCGTCCTGCTCGCCCAGGCTCATCAACAGGATGGCTGCACGCTCGGCGCCGCTGATCTCTGCTGCGTTATCGGCCATCGGTGGTCACCCAGTCCTTGACGACTTCCGCGGCGCGGCGTGGATCCTGTCCCACCAGGCTGCGCGCTGCGGCCACCTGCTGTTCGTAATTGGCCGAGCGCCCGCCGGCCTGGCCGATGGATACCCGGTCACCAGCGACGTCCGGCAGGCCCGCCGCCAGCAGCGCCGCTGGCATCGGCCGGGTCACCGAGGCCATCAACGGCCGCAGCACGAAGAATGCCACGAGAATGACCAGCACGGCGCCCAGGCCTTGTCGCGCCAGCGCCTGCGTAGACGGTTCTTGCCAGAAGGGTATCGCCTCGATCGCCGGTGCCGGTGCCGGCGCCGAGAAGCCGGCATTGAGCACCTGCACGCGATCGCCGCGCGCCTCGTCGAAGCCAATGGCCTCGCGCACCAGGCTGGTGAAGCGCTCGATTTCCTCGGTGGCATACGCCGTGCCCGCGCCTTCGGCGCCGTCGGCGGCAGGCTTGTTGTCGAGGATCACCGCCACGCTCAGGCGTCGCACCGAACCACTCGCCGTGCGCACATGGCTGATGGTGCGATCGATCTCGTAGTTTCGCGTGGCGCGCTGCTGGGTCGCCGCCGGCACTGCCGCCGTGACCGCGCCCTGCTGTGCCGCCGCGGGCGGTGCCGCCGAAGTCTGTGGTGGCTGGTTGGACAGCGCGCCTGGAATGCCCTGGGCGGTATCGCCGGCGGAGCGCTGGTCGCTGCTGGTCTGCTCACTGCGCACCACCTGCTGCGCCGGATCAAAGTCTTCACTGGTGCGTTCAGCCTGGGTGAAGTCGAGATCCGCCGTGACCCCTGCACGGACGCGGCCGATGCCGACCAAGGGCGTCAGCAGCGCCTCAATGCGTTCCTCGAAGCCCTGCTCCACGCGGCGCTGGTAGTCGAGCTGCCGGACCGTCGCCGCCAGGCCATCGCCGTCCTGCGGCGAAGACAACAAGGTCCCGTTCTGGTCAATCACCGTGACCTGGCTTGCCTCGAGGTCCGGCACGCTGGAGGCCACCAGATGCACGATGGCCGCGACCTGGCCGGGGTCAAGGCGTCGGCCCGGGAATAGCTGCAACATGACCGATGCGCTGGCCCGGCGCCGGTCGCGCACGAATACCGAGGCCTTGGGCAGGGCCAGGTGCACGCGCGCGGTCTGCACACCCTGCACGCGAATGACCGTGCGGCCCAGCTCAGTCTCCAGCGCCAGTTGGTAGCGTGCCGTTTCCATGAACTGGCTGGTGCCAAAGCCATCCTGCTGCTTGAGCATCTCGATGCCCAGGCCGTCGCCTTCCGGCAGACCCTGCGCTGCCAGCATCAGGCGCGCATCGTGCAGCCGGTCAGACGGCACCATGACGACGCCGCTGTTGATGTCGAGCTTGTGCTCGATGGCACTGGCCTTCAGCGCCTCGACCACGGCCGTCGCATCGCGCGACGACAGCTGGCCGTAGAGCACCGTGTAGTTGGGTCCCTGCGACCACAGCACCAGCCACAGGGCAAAGGCGATTGCGCCAGCGACGCCTGCCAGCATCACCAGCTGGCGCAATCCTGGCACTGTGTCGAGCACCCCGCGAGCGGGAAAGCCTGCTGCTTCAGCCATCGGTCTGGTCTCCGTCCATCACCTAGATGGGCATGTTCATGACTTCCTGGTAGGCGCTGACCAGGCGATTACGCACCTCGGTCATGGCCTTGAACGCCAGGCTTGCCTTCTGTACTTCCAGCATCACGCCGGTCAGGTCGACGCCGGGCGCACCTGACTCAAAGGACGCCGCCGCGGCCTGGGCATTGCCTTGCAGGGCATTGACCTGGCCGATGGCCGCCTTCATGGCCGCACCAAAATCCCCGGCGGGTCCGCTTCGGTTCACCGCCTCCGGCACCACGGCCTGGGCATTGGCCTTGAGCGCCAGGCTGCGCATTTCCATCAGCATCCGCGTCGAGTCGATAGGCATCATGTGCTTGCTCCTCAGGCCCGCGCCAACGGCACTTCAAGTCCCGCCTGGCGCATCAGTTGCAGCTTGTGGCGCAGCGTGCGCGCACTGATACCGAGTCGCTCGGCGGCACGCTTGCGGCTTCCGGTCGCGGCGATGGCCTCGACAATCATGCGTCGCTCCTGCTCGCGCAGTTCCTCGCCCAGCACCGGGGCCACCGGGACCGGCAGCGGCAGGATGCCCGGCACCGAGGTCCCGGCCTCGAAGATCAGGTCGGCGGCGCGCAGGATGCGCCCGCCCGCCAGCACCACCGCGCGCTGCAGCACGTTATCCAGCTCGCGCACGTTGCCCGGCCAGCGGTGGCCCTGCAGCGCGGTACGTGCGCTGGCATCGAGTTGCAGTGCAGGCACGCCGGTACCGGCGCTCCTGGCCAGCATGCGCTCGGCCAGCGCCAGGATGTCGCCCGGGCGGTCGCGCAGCGGCAGGATGCACAATGGCATCACGTTCAGGCGATAGAACAGGTCCTCGCGGAAGCGCCCCGCCGTCACCTCATCGCGCAACTGGCGATTGCTGGTAGCAATGACGCGCACGTCCAGCGCAATCGGGTGGCGACCGCCAATGCGCTCCACTTCGCGCTCCTGCAGCACGCGTAACAGCTTGGCCTGCAGGGCGAGACCCATCTCGGAGACCTCGTCGAGCAGCAGCGTGCCGCCCTGGGCCTGCTCGAACTTGCCGGCATGCGACTGGTGCGCCCCGGTGAACGCGCCCTTCTCATGGCCGAACAGCACGGCCTCGAGCATGTTCTCGGGAATCGCCGCGCAATTGATGGCGACGAACGGAGCCTTGCCCCGCGCCGACTGTGTATGCAGGTAGCGTGCGTAGACTTCCTTGCCGGTGCCGCTCTCGCCGGTGACCAGCACGGTGACATCGGTACGGGCAATGCGCGAAGCCATGGCCAGCAGCGCACGGCTGGCAGGATCCTCGGCAACCAGGTCGGCATGCTCGGACGGTGGCCGCGCCAGGCGCGCCACGGTTTCGAGCAATGCGGCGGCATCGAAGGGCTTGAGCAGGTAATCGGCCGCGCCATCGCGCATGGCCTCCACCGCCCGGTGCACGCTGCCATGGGCGGTGACCAGCACGACCGGCAACTCGGGGCGGCGCGAGCGCACACGGCGCAGCAATTCATGGCCATCCACGCCAGGCATGTGCACGTCGCTGATCAACAACGCCACCGGCTCACGATCGAGCCAGTCCAGCGCCTCGATCGCATGGGTCGCGGGCAGTGCGCGGTAGCCGGCGAAACTCAGGGTGTCGCACAGTGCCTCGCGCAGGGGCGCGTCGTCCTCGACGACCAGGATCGACAGTGCGGTTTCAGCTTGGTGCATGGACGGTCTCTCCGGACTGCGCCAGCGGCGCGGTCGGCAATTCGACGGTGAAGGTCGCGCCACAGGGCGTGTCCTCGAGCCTGACTTCACCACCATGGGCGTGCACGACCGAGGCCACCACGGCAAGCCCGAGGCCGGTACCGCCCGGGCGGGTGGTAAAGAACGGCTCGAAGATGCGCTCGCGAATCGCTGCCGGCACACCCGGCCCGTCGTCGCTCACGCGAATGCGTGCCAGCCCTGCCACCGGTTCGCTGGCCTCGACCACGATCGTGACCTCGGGCCCGCCGAGATCCAGCGCATTGACGGCCAGGTTGGCAATGGCGCCGGTCAGCGCATCTGCGCTGGCCTCGATCACCAGCGCCGGCGCGCTGGTGCGTAGCGTCAGGCGCCCGCCCTGGCGCAGGCGCCCGGCGAGTATTTGTGCAACGCCCTCCAGCACCGCGCTGACCGAGGTGCGCACGCGCGCGCCACCACCGCCGCCGGCGTAGTTGAGCATGTCGCCAATCAGTCGCTCGAGGTCGCGCAGGCGTGCCGTGGTCTTGCCGGCCAGGCTGCGGGTCTCCTCGACGCTATGGCCCTGGCCGGCCAGGCGCGAGGCATACAGGAGCGCCGCTGACAACGGCGTGCGCAGCTGGTGGGCCAGGCGTGCCGCCATTTCGCCGAGCGCTGACAGGCGCTGGCTGCGCGCGGTCAGCTCGCGCACCAGGTGTGCCTCGGTGACGTCACTGATCAGGATGATGCGTCCGGCCTCACCGGCCAGCGTGCGCTGCGACAGCGAAGCGCGGCGACCGCTGGCGAGGACAATCTCGCCACCGAAGACGCTGCCCGGCAGGATGGCGCGCGCACAGATGCGCTCCCAGGACTCGCCCATCAAGGGCTCGCCGAGCAGCGCGACGGCAGCGGGATTGCAGTCCTGCACGATGCCCTGCCCATCGAGCAACAGCACACCACCGGGCAGCACCTCGAGCAAGCGCTCGAAGCGCCCGGCCAGCGTGGCGCGCGAGCGCCGTGTGCTGGCCAGCTCGGCGGTCAAGCGCTGGACCTGGCCCTCCAGTTCGCGATACGACTTCTCCAGCGAGCCCGACAGCTCGCCGAAAGCCAGGAAGGCTTCAGTCAGTTCGCGTTGCTGGATCGCATTCGACATCAGGTTGCCCACGACAAGGACTCCTGATGCCATGGAGCAAGATCCATGCCATGCCATGGGCAGTTATCAAATCAATGACTTGAGATACGGGCCGGGAGTCGCAGCAGGCCCTGCGTCAAAAAACTGGCGTCAGGCCGCGCGGCCCTCGATGCCGTACTTGCGCAGCTTCTCCACCAGCGTGGTGCGCTGCACCTGCAACAGTCGGGCGGCCTCGGCCACGGTGCCGCCGCTGCGCGCCAGGGCCTCGCGGATCAGGGTCTGCTCGACCTGGGCCAGGTGATCCCTGAGGCCGAGACCTTGCTCGGACTGGACCTCGCCTGTCGCTGGCACGGCATCACCTTCATTGCGGTAGCGTTCGGGCAGGACCTCGGCAGAGATCTGCTTGCCCGGGTGCAGGATAGCCAGGCGCTCGAGCAGGTTACCCAGCTCGCGCACGTTTCCTGGCCAGTCATGAGCCATCAGTGCCTGCATGGCATCCGCACCCAGATCAAGGCGCTGGCCGGTCTGCTGGTGCACGCGCGAGAGCAGCTGGCGCACCAGCACCGGCAGGTCCTCGCGTCGTTCGCGCAGCGCCGGCAACTGGATCGGGAAGACGTTGAGGCGGTAGAACAGGTCCTCGCGAAAGCGACCGGCGGAGATTTCGGCTTCGACGTCGCGGTGGGTCGCGGCAATGATGCGCACGTTGCAGTGCACGGTGCGATTGCCGCCGACGCGCTCAAAGCTGCGTTCCTGCAGCACACGCAGTAGCTTGACCTGCATGGACGCGGGCATGTCGCCAATTTCGTCGAGGAATAGCGTGCCGCCCTCAGCATATTCAAAACGCCCGACCCGCGCGGTCAGGGCCCCGGTAAAGGCGCCCTTCTCGTGGCCGAACAATTCGCTCTCCAGCAACTCCTGCGGGATGGCGCCGCAGTTGACCGGCACGAAGGGCCGTTGCGCGCGCGCCGAGAGTTCATGGATGCGGCGCGCCACCATTTCCTTGCCGGTGCCGGACTCACCCAGCACCATCACGCTGGTGTCAAAGCCGGCGACGCGCTCGATCAATGCATTAACCTGGGTGATGGCTGGTGAATTGCCGCCCGGGCGGAAGCGCTGCGCCGGCGCCTGCGGACTGGCGTCGCGGATCTGGCCAGCCTCGCGCAGGGCTGCAGAAAGTTGCGGATAGCGCACCGGCAGCTCGAGTTCCAGCTGCGCTGAATGTTCATCGCTGTCATGACCGAGGCCGCCATTGGCCGAGAGGATGGGCATGCAACCGTCGTAGTCCCGCAGCCGCGCCAGCAATTCGCGCATGGCGCCAGTGGAATTGCCTTCGCCCACCATGACCGCCACCCAGTCGAGCTGGTCCGGCGCCGGCCAGTCGAGGTCGGAAACTGCGTTGACGACGATAGGCTCGTAATCCAGGAACCTGAGCACGGCCGCCCAGGAAGCTGCACGGACTGCATCCTGCTCGATGACGACTACTTTCGTGTCGGTCACGACTTCCTTTTTCTTATGATCTGCCCGCCGCGGCCTGGGCTGATGCCCTGATTCCGGCAAGTGCTTGAGACACAAGCACAAGCGCGCACTGACGATTCCAATGCTAAGGAATAGTGCCCCTAGCAAGCCTTACGGAATCACCTTAATAGGGGATAGGTGAACAGCCCTAATTAGACATAAGGAGAATCAGGGACGATGGCCACCGGCGCTACGCGCATCGGCGATCTGGCGCCGGTGGTGGCGGAAGATCAGGCGCTCCAGCCACTCACTCACCGGCGGTGACAAACCGGCAAAGGTGAATTGCAGCCAGCGACCTTCGTCACTGGGGCGTTCGCCGGTCACCGTGCCCGGCAGGGACAGCGGTTGGGGGAAGGCCGGGTTGACGTAGAGCTGTACCAGGCCACTCTGGCCGAGTGGTGGCACCTCGGTACGCGGCTGCCATTCCAGGCCCTTGGCGCCGAGGCGCACGATGGCCGTGCCTGGAATCGAGGCATCGCGCGCCAGCAAGCGGCCCATCAGGCCCAGCATCACGTTGATCTTGTATTCCAGGCGCTCAAGGTCCGCCAGCCAGGGCTGGTTGCCATCACTCAGCTCGCTGCTGCGGCGCACTTCATCGAGTGAGGCATCGGCCTGCAGGGCCTGCAGGGTCTCGATATTCAGCCGCGCCAGCGTCGCCGGCAGGATATCGGCGTCCCGTGCGGTGAAGACAAAGGGGATTTCGTCACGATAGCTGAGCCCGCTGCCAATGCCGTCTGACTCGCGCGCCATGATGCCCTGCCTCAGCGTGTTGGGTTGCCGTAAGCGCGTACCGCGCGCTTGCCAGCCATCAGGGTATCAGCCTCGCGCTCCAATGCACGCTGCACATGGTCTGCCATGCCAACCAGGGTGTCGTTGGCCACCACCAGCTGGCGCAGGCGCGTAACCACGCGCGGCAGGTCACTGGCCGCAGGCGTACGCTCGAAAAATCGCTCCAGCAGGAACCGTCGGCCGGCCTCAAGATCAGCCGCCTCGTCCCAGCGGCCGGCCTCGACATGCCCACGCAGGGTCTCGGTCAGCGCCAGCGCCGAGTCGAGGTCATCTGCTTCAGGGACTGTGGCCTGGCGTGGGTTCACGTCGTTCCTGGCATCTGGATGGCATCCCAGCCGGCCTTGACCTCACGCATCAGCCCGGCGACTTCATCCAGACCGGCGGCGTCGTTGCGCAGGTTGGCCTCCAGCAGGCGCCGCGTCGCGTAGTCGTAAAGGCCGCGCAGGTTGGCGGCAATCTCGCCGCCCTTGTCGAGGTCGAGGTTGGCATTGAGCGAGTCAACGATGGCCATGGCGCGCGAAATGGCCTCGCCCTTCTGCGCCACGTTGCCGCGCTCCAGGTGACCGCGGGCGATGGCCAGGCGGTCGATGACCCCCTCCAGCATCAACTGCACCAGGCGGTGAGGATCGGCCTCGGCAACGCGGGCGTGGGCGCCGGTCTGGCGGTAAGCCCGCATCGCACCCTGGTTTGGCATGTTCATCGCGGTGTCCTTTAACGGCGCCGGTTATTAACCGGGCTCAGGTTTTCCAGCTGCTGGGTGAGGAAATCGCCAGTGCTGCGGAATTGCGCGACCAGGGTGTCGAGCGCCGCGAACTGGCTGCGCAGGCGACGCTCCACCTGTTCCAGCCGGCGATCCAGCGCCTCGCGCGCCGAGTTGATGCCTTCGACGCTGTCCTGGATGCCCTCGGTGCGCGAACTGATCAGGCCGTTGGAATCCACATAGGCGGCGATCAGCGCATCCAGCCTCTGGGCCACGCCGGTGGACTCGGTGCCGAACAGGCGCCCGACATCATTGAAGTTATTGGCCAGCGCCGCGTCGAGCTTGACGCCATCCACATTCAGCGTGCCGTCCACCGCCGTGGTGATGCCGATCTCAAACAGGGCGGCGTAGTTGCCGTTGCCAGTGAGGCTCTTGACCACCTCATTTCGCAGGCTGCCCATGAAGCTGCGCAGCGTCGCGTCCCCGAGCAGGGCGCCGCCGCTGCCGGTGGCCGCATTGAAGGCGCCCAGGCCCTGCAGCGTCTTCAGCGCCTTGTTGTAGGCCTCGACAAAGCCGCTGACCTTGGCGCCGGATCCACCCGTGTCATTACTGATACCGAGCGTGGTCGGGCTGCCGGGGGCGGCCGATTTCAGCGTCAGGGTCAGCCCGCTGATGGCCTCGCTGATGACGTTGTCTGCGCTGTCGTAGGCAAAGCCATCGACCTGGATCTGCGCATCCTGTGCGGCCTGCAATGACGTCAGGTTGGTGGTCATGTTGGCCGGGTCATAGACCAGCGCGGCCAGCCCGCCATCACCGCCGCTTTGGGTCACGGTGATGTTCTTGGCGACACCGGTCTGGTTGCCGGTCAGCACCAGGCGTACGCCATCGTTGGCGGTCACCAGGGTGGCACTGACGCCGGTGTTGTCCGGGGCGGCATTGATGGCACTGCGGATATCCGCCAGGCTCGCTGCACCGCTGTCGATCTCGACCGAAAAGGCCGAGCCGCCGATATCAATCGTCAGGGTGCCGTAGCCCACCGTCGTGGTGGCGCTGGCCACGGGACCCGAGGCCAGCTTCTGCGCCTGGGCCAGGCGCACGACTTCTATTGCATAGCTGCCAGTGGCGGCACTGGACTGTGCGGTCGCGGAAAACAGTGCTTCGTTGCCGATGCTGACGCCGCGGCCATTGAACAGGTTGATGTCCTTGAGCCCCGCCAGGGCGGTGCGCAACTGGTCGAGCGCACTCTTGAACACGCCAAATCCCGACAGGCGGCTTTGCAGGCGCGCCTCGCGACGATTCAGCCGCAGCTGTGAGGGCTGCGCCTCGGCGGCCAGCAGCTGCTGGACCAGGCCTTCGATGTCGAGTCCCGAGCCGATGCCCGGTGCGTTGATGCTCATGGTGTCCCGGATTCAGGGTGACTTGACGTCAGACAGCAAGAACCATACCAAGCTGCAACGTCGTATCCGGTTTAACGGTCAGGCGGGCCCCAACTTGAGGCTGGCGGCCTTCAGGCGCTCTGGTCGAAAAGCAGCGCACGGCCGCTGACCGCAGAGCGGGCCAGGGCCAGCATTTCCTCCGGGGGAATCTGTCGCACGATTTCGCCGCTATTGGGGTCTACCACGGTGATGATGGTGCGCCCGGCAGACTCGTCATAACGAAAGTGCAGGCTGCGCTTGCTCGAGGACATGAAGTCATTGAGCGCCTCGATCATGCGCGTGAGGTCAGCCGGTTCCGGCGCCGGCGGCGCCTGGGCCGGCAAGCGGGCACCGGCCGGCGGCACATCCTTGCCGCCTTCATTCAACACCGGAGCCGGCAAGGCACGCACGGCAGCCACAACAGGCTGCGGGGCGGGCTTGGCCGATTCCAGGATCCTTGTCAGTTCCGGTCCCATCTTTCCTTGTCCAGCCGGGTGGGCAGCATTCCATGCCGCTTTCCGGCAATCCTGCCCCAGCTTCGTGCCAGGGCATCCGGTGGATCCTGGTGATCCGCGCCCGAAGACGCGGATCACCAGGCTTCAATCAGTACCGGCGTTGCTTACTGCAACAGTCCCAGCACGTTCTGCGGCGCGGCATTGGCCTGGGCCAGGATCGCAATACCGGCCTGCTGCAGGATCTGCGAGCGGGTCAGGGCTGCGGTCTCGGCGGCAAAGTCCGCGTCACGGATACGGCTGCGCGAGGCGGTCAGGTTCTCGGCCGCCGTGGTCAGGTTCGCGATCACGGATTCGAAGCGATTCTGCACCGCACCGAAGGTACCGCGAGCCGAGTTGATGACATCCAGCGCCGAATCGGCCAGCTGGATCGCCAGCGTCGCACCGGCGAAGCTGTTGACGCTCAGGCCAGCGATGCCCGTGGTCGTGCTCGCTGCCGTAGCGCCTGCGGTGAAGCCGGTGTCGGCTGCGGCACCGGTGCCGGCATAGGCCAGCGTGATGGTCGCAGACGAGGTCAGCACGATGCGCGCATTCGGCGCATCAAACTGGGCGTTCACGCCAGTGGTGGCCGAGATGTTGTTGATCGCGTCCACTACCTGACCAACACGGATGCCGTTGGAGCCGGCAGCTGCCAGCGCACCGATGCCCGTGCCATTGACGGTCATGTTGTTGGCGGCAGTGACTGCGGCCAGGTTGGTGATCGCCGTCGAGGTCACGCCAGACTGCGTGGTCGCCGTGCTGGCCGAGCCCAATACGGCAACGTTGGCATCCAGCGTGAAGGACACGCTGATGGTCTCGTTGGCATTGGCACCGACCTGGAAGACTGCCGAACTGAAGCCGCCATCCAGCAGCTTGACGCCGTTGAATGCGGTCTGGTTGGCAACACGGTCGATTTCCTGCAGCAGCTGCGACACTTCCGCCTGCAGTGACGCACGGTCACTGGCGGAGTTGGTGGCGTTGGCGGACTGCACGGCCAGCTCACGGATTCGCTGCAGGTTGTTACCCACCTCAGCCAACGCGCCTTCGCCGGTCTGGGCCAGCGAAATACCGTCGCTGGCATTGCGGACCGCTTGATTGAGGCCGCGGATCTGGGCGGTGAAGCGCTCAGAAATCGCCAGGCCTGCAGCGTCGTCCTTGGCACTGTTGATGCGCAGGCCCGAGGACAGGCGCTGCAGGGCTGTCGCCAGCGTCGACTGGGACGCGCCCAGGTTGCGCTGCGCGTTGAGCGACAGAATATTGGTATTGATTACTTGACCAGCCATCGTTAGATCTCCTGTTCGTTTACCGGCCCGGGTGGGCCACACGGCGCGTCGGTCCTGTTGGCCCTTGCGGCGGCCGGCAACCACGCTCAGTTGCAATATCGGACGCGGTGGAGATTTCTTTAGGGTCAACCGGCAACGGCGATGGCTGACGGCGCCGGCCGTGCGTCGGGGGAATTCCGCAGAAGAAATGGACGAGCCCGCGCGCAGGCACGCGCGTCGGCAGCCTTCGGGAAAACTTTAGCGCGGGATCAGAGGTAGTCGAACAGCGACAGGTCAGAGGCGCGCACAAAGCTCTTCTGCGCGGCTTCCAGGCTGGTCAGGTGCTGCTGCATGCGCGTCAGCGCACTGGCGTAGTCGGTATCGCGCAGGCCGGAGAGTGCGCGCCGCAGGTCCACATCAGTTGCACCCAGCATGGTCTCCTGGGCCTCGATGGCCGATAGCCGCGAGCCAATGCCGGCACGAACTTCCAGCACCCGACCCAGGCCCTGGTCGAGGTCCAGCAGCACGTTGGAAAGGTCATTGGACAGGTCGATGTTGGCCGACAGCGGCGCGCCGGGCGCGGCCAGGGCGGCCGAGGAAAGTTCTCGACCGTGGTGAACAGGCTCTGCGGGCGCGCTGGGCGCAGCACCGAAAACCTGGTCACCTGCCGCCGGCGACGCCACTCAGGACGATGGAAATGCCGCGAAATGCAATGGCCTGCCCCGGCACGTAGGCGCCGCTGCTCGACCACCAGGTTCGCGCCGTCGCGCACCTCCCAGTTGCCGGGACCGGTGAAGGTGATTGTGTAGCTGCCCCGATCGTACTGCGAGCGGATTCACCACGGTGCGCTCGCCCAGCAGCCCGGTGCCGGTGTTGCTCGCCAGGCTGGTGACGCGGAACACGCCATTGCCATTGCGCGCCTGCATGAACAGCGCCGCACCCGAGTCGCTGTCCGCCACGGTGCGGTCCTGGCCAATCTGCACCAGGCGCTGGCCCTGGTCACCCTGGTAAATGATACCGCCAGCGCCCCTGACAAAGGGCTGGGTGGCGGTGGCAAAACCGGAGAACAGGAATTCGCCGCCGCCATCGCGGGTATTGGCCAGGGCGATCAGCTCCTCGTAGCGCTCGCGCACCTCGGCCGCGATCATGCCGCCGCGATTCGGCGCGACTGCGGGCCATTGGCCGTCTGCACCGCCAGCTCACGCACCCGCTGCAGCACCTCGCCCACCTGCACCAGGGCGCTCTCGCTGAGGCCCAGGCGGTTGACCAGCCTGGCCGGAATTGCGCAGGTACTGGGCGTTCACCGCAATGGCCGAATCGAGGCCCAGCGCCTGGGTGGCGGCCACCGGGTCCTGCCCGGCACGGGTAAAGCGCTTGCCGGTCGCCACCTGTTCCTGCACGCGCGAAAGGTCAGTCTGCTGCCGGTTCAGCGCGTCAAGGAAAGCCTGTTGCATTGAGAGAAAAGCAACCCGCATACGTTACCTCTGGGTCGCTGACAGCAAGGTCTGGAACAGCGAATCGGCCACTGCAATCGCCTGGGCTGCGGCCTGGTAAGCGCGCTGCCACTTCAGGAGATCGGCAGCTTCCTCGTCAAGGTTAACCCCGCCCTCGGCCAGCACCGCGCTGCGGGCATTGTTCTGGATGGTTTGCTGGGCGGCAAGGCCCACACCGGCCTGGGCTGTCAGCGTGCCGACCTTGCCGATCAGGCCATTGACCGTATCACCGAGGCTGACGTTGCCGCCGCCCAGGAGGCCGCGCATCTGGATGCCAGCCAGCAACAAGGCATTACGGTTATCGCCGCTGCCCGATACATTTTGCTCGACGCGGAAGATGTCACCCACCACCGGCGCGCCCCTGATCTGCAGACGTCCAGCCATTGATGGCGATGTCGCTGCCCGGCGTGTAGGCAAACGAGCCCGCGCCGTTGACCGAGTAGGTGGTCGCGGTCAGGAACTGGATGTTGACGGTGGCTGAGCAGAGCCGGGTTGGCGGGATCCACCACCGCGCCCGCACGTGATGGTGCCGCTGCCAGGTTGGCATCCAGCGCCAGGCTGCGAATGGGTGCTGCGGCTGCGATGCCGCGCGGGTCGCCCATGACCGAGGTCAGGGTGCCCGCGGCGTCACGGGTTGAACGCACCGAGAAACGATCGCCGGCCAGCGCACCGGCACCGATGGTGACGGCCATGCCCTCAAACAGCAGCGGATCGCCCACCGCCCCGCTGCCGGTCAGCGGCACCGCCGCTCCGCTTGTGCCGCGACTTGCCGACCACACGGCACCGTCAAAGCGCAGCACATAGTCATCGCCGGTCAGCGCACGAAAATCAGCGACCGCCGCCGTCGGCAAGGCACTGCCGGTATTGGTGATGTCACCGACCACGGCCGGTGCACTGACGGCGAAAATCGCTGCGCCAAACTGGCCGTAGAGGTTGAACCCGGCCGCCTGCTGCTCATTGGCCGCCATAGCCAGTGCGGTCGCCGCCAGGCCCAGCTGCTGGCGGGCAGTGTCCAGCACTTCGCCGCGAAACTGCAGCAGGCCACCCAGTTCGCCACCGGTAATGCCACGGGTCACGATCTGGGGTGCGCCGGCGCCCTGATAAATCACCTCGATGCGCCGCCCATCCAGCGGATTGGCCGCGGTATCCAGGCGCGAAGCAATGTCGCGCAGCACCAGCGTTTGCCCGGTGCCGATGAACACGTTGATGGCGCCCGACTCATCCGTCACCGTCGCCACATTGACCAGTTCGGACAGGCGGTTCAGCAGGCGATCGCGCTGGTCGAGCAGGTCGTTGGGCGGCTGGCCGTTCAGGCCATTGCTTTGCGCCTGGATATCACCGTTCAGACGCGCGATGCCGGTGGCCAGCGTGTTGATTTCGCCGACTTGTCCCTTGATGCGCGCATTGGCGTCCAGCTCCAGCTGGTCCAGGCGTAGCGAAATGCTGCGGAACTGGTCGGCGAGCATCTGACCCTGCGACAGCATCACCTGGCGGGCGGTGATGGAAGCGGGATTGGTGGCCACGTCCTGCACGGAGGCAAAAAAGCGCTGCATCGACACGCCGATTCCGTTGTCCGGGTCGCTCAGCACGCTGTCAATGCGCCCGGCCAGGTCAGCAAAGACACCGAGCCTGCCCAGTTCGCCATTGGCCACGCGCAACTGGTTGATCGAAAACTGGTCCAGCAGGCGGCGAACGGTGGTGACATCCACACCGCGGCCAATGAAGCCACTGCCGAAGCCCTGCGGCTCGCGCGCCGATAGCTCAATGCGCTGGCGGGTATAGCCCTCGGTCGCGGCATTGGCGATGTTGTGGCTGGTCGTTGCCAGTCCGCGCTGGAAGGCGATCAGGCCGGAAATACTGGTACTGAGGATTTCAGCCATCGTTGACCTCGACGTTCAGGCTCGCGAGTACGCGCCCGACCTTCTGGGCATAGGCGGGATCGGTGGCATAGCCAGCCGCTTGCAGGGCATTCAAATATTTCGCTGCGTCCAGCCCGGCCGCGCGCGCCTCCGCATAGCGGCCGCCCTGGCCGATCAGCCGGGCGTAATCATCGAATGCCGCCGCCAGGTCAGGATAGGCACGAAACGCCTCTGCGCGCCGCACCGGCAGGCCGCGCTCGAATTCCAGGGTATGGGCCACCGCGCGTGCGCCCTTCCAGTCGGCACCGGCCTTGATGCCAAACAGGTTGTTTGACGAGTGGCCATCGGCGCGGCGCGGCATGCGCGCACCCCAGCCGCTTTCCAGCGCGGCCTGTGCCACCAGCGCCATCGGATGCACGCCCAGCGACTGGCCTGCCCGCTGTGCATGCGGCATGACCTCACGGAGGAATTCCGCTGGCGGGCCTGATACCGGGCGCGGGGGCGGACGCTGCGGCCGCCGCATCGGCTGCAGACGCCGCCACCGCTCCGGATTCTTCCGGCGCCGCCGGCGGCGGCAGGTTGCGCGAGAGTTGCTCGACGATCAGCCGGGCAAAGCCCAGGCCCGGCCCCTGGGAAATACCCTGGGCCACCTGCCGGTCAAACAACTGCTGGTACAGCTGCGTCTCGCTGGAATCGCCGAGGCCCTCGCCGAGCGAGGCATCACGCATGCTGTCGAGCACCATGTTGAGGAACAGCGCCTCGAACTGCTGCGCCACGGCCTGCAGGGCCTCGGGCGAGCCCTTGGCGGCGGCCTGCACGCAGGTCGCCCAGCCCGCGCGAATCGGCGGCCAAGCTCGCCGTCATGGCCGCGTCGGTGATGGTGACGTTCGATCGGCATGCTCAGATCACCACCAGCTGCGCACGCAGTGCGCCAGCCTGTTGCAGTGCCTCGAGGATGGCCACCAGGTCGCCGGGGGCGGCGCCCACCTGGTTTACGGCACGGACGATTTCCTCCAGCGTGACGCCGGGTTCGAACAGGAACATGCGGCTGCCGGTCTGTTCCACGTCGATGGCGGAATCGGCCACCGCCACCGTGGCGCCGCCCGGCGCCAGCGGCTGGGCCTGGCTGACCTGGGTGTCTTCCTGGATGCTGACCGTCAGCGAACCATGGGCCACGGCCGCAGCCGAGACGCGCACGCCGCTGCCAATCACCACGGTGCCGGTGCGGGAATTGATCACCACGCGGGCGGGCGCGGCACCCGGCTCCAGCTCCAGGTTTTCCACCAGCGAGACGAAGGCGATACGGCCACTGGGATCGGTTGGCGCACGCACGCGCACCGAACTCAGGTCCACGGTGCTGGCCATGCCATCACCGAATTCACGGTTGATGCGCTCAGTGACCCGCGCTGCCGTGGTGAAGTCCGCCGAGTGCAGGTTGAGGGTGATCGAGTCCACAGCGCCCAGCGTGCCGGCCACTGAGCGCTCGACCGTGGCGCCGTTGGGAATGCGCCCCGAGCTGGGCACGTTGACCGAGACCCGCGAGCCGTCGCCACCCTGTATGCCAAAACCGCCGACGATCAGGTTGCCCTGGGCCATGGCGTAGATCTCGCCATCCAGGCCGCGCAACGGTGCCACCAGCAGCGAACCACCGCGCAGGCTCTTGGCATTGCCGAGTGAATTCACCGTGATGTCAATGTTCTGCCCGGGCTTGGCGAACGGCGGCAGCACCGCATGTATCGCCACGGCAGCCACGTTCTTCAGCTGCGGATTGACGTTGGCCGGCACGGCGACACCGAGCTGGGCCAGGTAATTCTTCAGGCTCTGCGTGGTGAACGGCGCCTGGCTGGTCTGGTCGCCGCTGCCATCGAGGCCCACCACCAGGCCGTAGCCGATCAGCTGGTTGGTGCGCACGCCGGCGACGCCGGCCAGGTCCTTGATGCGCTCGGCCGCCGCCAGGCCAGGCAGGGCCAGGCAGGCAGCGACGGCAAGGATGCGGCAGGTCATGTTCATCGTTGCCACCTCAGTAAGGCATCAGGCCGGAGTTGAAGAAGCGATCCAGCCAGCCCGCGCGATTACTCGACGCCACGACACCACGGCCGCCGTAGCTGATGCGTGCATCGGCCACGCGATCCGAGCTGACGGTATTGTCCTGGCCGATGTCGAAGGGCCGCACGATGCCGCTGATGCGTACGAACTCGTCGCCCTGGTTGAGCTTCAGCCACTTCTCGCCCTGCACCACCAGGTTGCCATTGGGCATGCGCTGCACCACGGCCACGGTGATATTGCCGGTCAGGCGGTTGCTCTGGCTGGAGGATCCGGCGCCCTCGAATTCGCGTTCTGCGCCTATCGAATTCTGCAGCAGGGGCGTGCCATTGGCGGTCACCCCCCGGCCCAGCAGTGTCGGCGCCTGCAGATCGACCTCGCTGTCCTTCTGCGTCTTGGTGCTGGCGGACTTGCTGGCGCTGGTCGATTCCTGCAGCACGATGGTCAGCAGGTCGCCGACACGACGTGCGCGCACGTCCTCGAACAGGCGCAGGTCGCTGCCCGCGGCATAGATGGCCCCAGCCGAGGCCATGGCCGGTGCCTGCGACATGGCCGGCATCGATGACGGCGGCAGCGGCGCGTCCTGCAGCAGCCCGCGACAGCCCACCAGTGACAGGCACAGGACCGGCAGGAGCCATCGCATCGTCATGTCAGCGACCCGGATCACGTGTTGTTGGCCAGGAAGCCCAGCATCTGGTCAGAGGTGCTGATGGCGCGGGTGTTCATTTCGTAGGCCCGCTGGGTCTCGATCATGCCCACCAGTTCCTCGACCACATTGACGTTCGAGGTTTCCAGCGCGCCCTGCACCAGGCTGCCGAGCCCATTCAGGCCCGGCGTACCGATCTGCGGCGGGCCGCTGGCGGCAGATTCCAGCAACAGGTTCTCGCCGCGCGGCTGCAGGCCGGCGTTGTTGATGAAGTCCACCAGCTGCAGCTGGCCGATGGTGGTCGGCGTCGGATTGCCAGCCGCGGTGACGCTGACCGTGCCATCCGCACCCACGGTGATGCTCACCGCATCGTCCGGCACCGAGATCGGTGGCTGCACCTGGTAGCCGCTGGCGGTGACCAGCTGGCCCTGCGCGTCCACCTGGAAGGAGCCGTCGCGGGTGTAGGCATTGCTGCCATCGGGCAACAACAGCTGGAAGAAGCCGCCGCCCTGGATGGCCATGTCGAAATTGCCACCGGTCTGCTGCAGGCTGCCCTGGGTATAGAGTTTCTCGGTCGCGACGATACGCACGCCCGTGCCGAGGTACATGCCGGTGGGGTACTGGGTGTCCTGCGAGGTCTGCGCGCCCACCTGGCGCACGTTCTGGTACAGCAGGTCCTCAAACACCGGACGCGAGCGCTTGTAGCCGGTGGTGTTGACGTTGGCCAGGTTGTTGGAAATCACGGCCATGCGCGTCTGTTGCGCATCGAGGCCGGTCTTGGCTGCCCACAGTGCCAGGTTCATTTCAGCTCCCGTTGAATATCGTGTTGGTTCATGCCGCGCGTATCAGCAATTGCGCGCTGGCGTCGTTTTCCTTGGCCGCGCTCATCAGTCGCACCTGCATCTCGAACTGGCGCGCGATCTGGATCATTTCCACCAGCGCGTCGGCCACGTTGACGTTGCTCGCCTCAAGCACTCCACCGATGACCCTTACCGTGGCATCGGCCGGCGCGGTGCTGCCATCGCGCATGCGCATCAGGCCATCGCCGCCCTTGTGCATCTGGCTGTGCGCCGGATTGGTCAGCTTGATGCGCGCCACGGCCGCCATGGTCTCCGGGCCGAGGCCCAGCGACACGACCGAGACCGTGCCGTCGCCGCCAACCTCGATCTGGCTGAAGGGCGGCACCGATACCGGCCCGCTGTCGCCCAGCACCGGCCGGCCCATGGCCGTCTCCAGCACGCCCAGGGCATTGACCCGCAGCGATCCGGCGCGCGTGTAGGCCTCGGTGCCATCCTCGGCCTGCACCGCGATCCAGCCATCGCCGCTGATCGCCAGGTCCAGTGACCGGCCGCTGTCCTGCATTGCGCCATGGCGCGGATCAAAGCCCAATTGCTGGTCGACGACATTGACCCGCGTCGGGTAGCCGGGGCCCTGGACCAGGTAGCTGGAGAAGGCATGCAACTCGGCGCGATAACCCTGCGTGGAGGCATTGGCCAGGTTGTGCGCCACCACGCCCTGCGCCTGCAGCATCTGGTCCGCACCTCCCATCGCCACCCATAGCATCCGGTCCATGTCATCAGCTCCCTGTTACTGGCGCGTTAGCGGATGTTGATGATGGTCTGGGTGATGGAGTCAGCCGTGCTGATCATCTGCGCATTGGCCTGGAAGGCCCGCTGCGAAGTGATCATCTGCACCAGCTCCTTGGTCATGTCGACGTTGGAGCCCTCCAGCGCGCCTGACTGGATCAGGCCGAAGCTGGCCGAGCCCGCCTCACCGCGGATCACGCCACCGGAGGCGAACGACTCGCCCCACACGGTCTCGCCGAGCTGGCGCAGGCCCTGCGGATTGGGGAAGTTCGACAGCGCCACCTTGCCGAGCTCGAGCGCGCGGCCATTGGTGAAGCGGGCAAACACGATGCCGGTATCCGAAATGTCGATGCTGGTCAGGCGGCCTGAGGAAAAGCCATCCTGGTTCAGCGCACTGACGGCGAATTGCCCGCCAAACTGGGTCGACGAAGAAAAGTCGAAGGTCATGGTGATGGGAATTGCGCCGTTCAGCGGATCGTAGGCGGGGAAAGGCATGTTGCCGCCCGCCGGTACGGTCTGTGCGCCCGAGGAGGAGAACTGCAGGGACTGCAAGGGACCGACCTGGTTGCCGTCCACCGTCATCGCCACCTGCCATTGATTGGGCAACGCGTCCTTGATGAAGAAGAAAGTCGCCTGGTGGATATTGCCCAGCGAGTCATACACGGCAGTTGAGGTCGAGTTGTTGTAGCTCTGCGGGTCGGTCGGGTCGAAGATGGCGACCGTCGGCACGGGGGCGCCGGCCTCCAGGTTGACGGCGACCTCACCACTGGTGGTTGCGCTCGGTGCGCTTTGCGAGGTCTGCAACCGCAGGTCGGAGAGCGCGCCGGTATTGAAGCCGCCGGTCGGCACGGATTGGTAAACCTGCATCGCCTGGTTCTGGCTGTTGACCACGAAGCCATCGCGATCCACGCTGAAGCTGCCATTGCGGGTGTAGACGAAGCCGGTGCCATCACGCAGCGTAAAGAAACCCTGGCCATTGAGTGCCAGGTCCAGGCCCGAGTCGGTGAACTCGATGTTGCCCTGGGTGAACTGCTGCGAAACACTCGACAGGCGTACGCCATTGCCGATGGCCGAGCCGCCGAATCCGGAGTTGCCAGCAGCAAACACGTCGGCGAATTGCGCGCGTGAGCTCTTGAAGCCCACCGTGTTGGAGTTCGCGATGTTGTTGGCCGTGACGTTGAGGTCGGAAGTCGCGGCATTCAGGCCGCTCAGTGCGATGCGAAATGGCATGGTCTATCTCCTGTGCCTTGAAATTTGTGGATGTCCGCTCAGCCAATCTGCCGGACGTCGCTAAAGGGAATCTCGCCGAGGCCGCGCAGCGACAGGGCCAGGCCACGCTGGCCGGCACTGAGGGTGACGCTCTCGACTGCTGCGGATACCAGCACCTGGGCCGCGGTCTGGCTGCCGCCCGGCCCGATGACCTGCGCGCGCAACTGGTAGCGACCCTCAGGTGCCACCGAACCATCTTCAAGCTGGCCGTTCCAGCTGAACCGTGTCAGGCCCGCGCCCTGCGGACCGAGGTCCAGCGTGCGCAGCAATACGCCGTTCTGGCTGACCACCTGGACTTGCACCTGCTGTGCCCCCGAGGTCAGTTCCACCGCCGCATCGAGCTCGCCACCGGCCGGCAGCCAGCCGGTGGGGTGCTGCACCAGCACGTCGCGGCCCAGCAATGACGAGGCCTGCAATGCCTGGTTGGAGACCAGCGAGCCTGACAAGGACTGGAATTCCTGCTTTAGCTCGGCGATGCCTGACACCGTGCCGAACTGCGCCAGCTGGCCGAGGAACTCGCCGCTTTCCAGTGGCTTGAATGGGTCCTGGTTCTTGAACTGGGTGATCATCAGCTTGAGAAACGCCTCGGCGCCAAGCTCATTGCTCTTCGCCGGTTGCAGGTCGCGCGACAGACCGAGCGCCTCGAAATCAGGGTTGATGCTGGGAATGGCCATATCTGGATCCTTGTCCTGTGTCTTTATCAGCGGCCCATCGACAGGGTCTTGAGCATCAGGTCACGCGATGTATTCATGACCTCGACGTTGTTCTGGAAGGCGCGGGAGGCCGAAATCATGTTGGCCATTTCTTCGACCACGTTGACGTTGGAGGTCCACACCCGCCCCTCGGCGTCGGCCAGCGGATGGCCGGGCTGGTGACGCATCACCGGTGCGGCCGGGCTCTGCCAGATGCCGAGCACGCGCACGCCGACCGCGGCGTTTCCTGCCATCGGGTCGGCCGATACTTCGCGCAGCAAGGACTGGAAGACCGGATGCCGGGCGCGATAGGCCTGCTCGGGCGAACTGGCCACCGCGTCGGCGTTGGCCAGATTGCTGGCGACCACATTCAACCTCAGGCTTTGCGCATGCAGCGCAGATCCGGAGACTTCAAATATCTGCATCAGTGACATGGCTCGAACCTCACTGTCCGGTCAGCGCTGACTCGTAGGCAGCGATGCGACGGTTGATGAACATCAGGCTGGCCTGGTAGCGCACGGCGTTCTCGCCGAAGGCCGCCTGTTCGACCGGCGCCTCGACGGTGTTGCCGTCCAGCGAGGGCTGGAAGGGATTGCGGTACTTCAGCTCACCCCCAAACGGCGAGGCCGAGGCTGCCACCAGGTGGTTGGCCCGTGTGACCGCCAGCGACAACGCTGCACCGTCACCCTGGCCGCCCAGCACGGCGGCGAAATCCAGGTCGCGCGCCTTGTAATTGGGCGTATCGGCATTGGCCAGGTTGGCGGCCAGTACCGAGGCGCGCTCGCTGCGCAGCCTGAGTGCCGCTTCGTGGGGCCCGAAAACGCCATCCAGCAATCCCATTTCAGTCCTCGCCGGCAGGACAGCTGCCGTTGCCTGATACAAAGCAAGGACCATGCCAACTGCGAGATTCCGCGGAAATCTGCCAAATGCAGGCAATCGCTACCCGCGGCAGCTATTGCAGGCGGCAAGGATTCGCCGCTCCAGCGGCAAGACGGCAAGACCTTCGCCGCCGCCCTGTCGGTAAATTGACGGCCGTCGACCTGGTGTTGACGTCATTCATCCGCGCGCGCGCAATTCAGCCGACGCACGCCACGGTGAATCAATGACTTACTGGAAATCGCCCTGCTGGCACGGGCATTGCAAGTACAAGGGCATGGCGCCACTACCGATGTTCAAGCTCATGCTGCTCCTGGGCCTGGCGCTCGGTGCCAGCCCGGCACAGGCCGAGGTCCAGGCACTGGCCAGCATTGCCCGGGTCGCCGAAGCCGAAGCGCTGCAGCTGGGCCACAGCGATGCGATCGCAGGACTGCGTGCCGAGGCCGGCGCGCTGGATCCGAGGCTGCGCCTGCTTGCCTGCGGCGAGGATCTCAAGGCGCGCAATGCGGCAGGGACCCGCGCCGGGTCGCGACTCACCATCGAGGTGTCCTGCGCTGCTCCCGCTTGGCGCGTTTTTGTACCAGTCACGCTGCATGCGCGCCTGCCGGTGCTGGTGGCCGCGAGGCCGCTGCCGGCGCGGACCGCGCTTTCAGCGGCCGACGTGCGCGTCGTTGAGCGGGAACTGTCGGGGCTGCCCTTTGGCTATTTCCAGCGTCCGTCCGAGATTGAGGGCCAGGAAATCATGCGCCCCGTCGGCCAGGGCGAGGCCTTGACGCCGCGCGTGGTGCGCAGTCGACCGCTCATTGCTCGAGGCCAGTCGGTCACCCTGCTCGCCACAGCCGGTGGCCTGGCAGTCCGCGCCCAGGGCCATGCCTTGGCTGCCGCCGGGCTGAATGAGCGTATCCGGGTACGGAATATGTCATCTGGGCGCGATATCGAGGGTATCGTGCGTGCCCCAGGGCTGGTTGAGGTGACGTTTTGAAATTACTCAAGTTCTGGCAGCCTCTCGCCGACAGGCCGGCGTACGCGGCCAGGACGGGCGCGGGCAGGTGGCAAGCTAAAGTCTTGCCAATTGCGGACGATAAGTAGCGGGCAGGAGCTTCATGCTCCCGGAGTGGACTGGCGATGAGCAACAAGATTGACGGATTGGGACAACAGCCGGTGCGGGTCACGGGCAGCGGGCGCAGCGAGAACGTGCGCCAGACCAGTGACGATTCCGCATCGCGCGCACTGTCGGCTGACGAACGCGTCACGCTGACCGATTCCGCACGCCAGTTGCAGCGCCTGGCTGAGGCCGTGGCCCAGTCTCCCGTTGTCGATACCGCCAAGGTGGCGACACTGCGCGAGGCGGTGGATCGCGGTGAGTACCAGGTGGATGCGCGGCGGGTCGCCGATCGCATGATTGACCTGGAACGCGAACTGGTCGGTCGCTGACACCCAGGAGGCCGGCATGAACGCCAGCCGATTCCCCACGGAAATGCTTTCGGTGCTGGAAAAATCCGGCGCCACGGCACTGCGCCTGTGCCAGTGCCTGGCCGAGGAGCAGATGGCGCTGGGCGGCAGCGATGCTGATCTCCTCGCCCAGGTCACCGCAACCAAGACCGCCTTGCTGGGCGAACTCGAAGTCATTGAGCAGCAGCGACGCACGCTGTGCCGGCAACTGGGCAGTGGTGATGATCGCGCTGCCATGGAATCACTCATGGCCCGGCTCGAAGCCCCTAACGGATCATTGCACCGCCAGTGGCAGGCGCTGTCGGACACGCTGCGTGAATGCCAGCAGGCTAACCAGGCCAATGGCCTGATCGTCTCGGCGATGCAGCGCCGCGTTCGCCAGACGCTGGGCCTGCTGCGCGGCACGGACCCCGACAACGCCACCTACGGTCCAGGTGGCGCCGCCCAGTATTCCGCCACGGCCCGGGCCATCGCCCGCGCCTGAGTCGACTTCCACCACGGGGTCACAGCTCGGCATCGAGGCCCCGGCGCCGTTGTCCATCCGGCGCAAAGACGGCTGACCCTCGCGGTTATTTTGCGCCGCACAAGTCCCCGCCCGTCCTGGCCGGGACCCTAATGCCTTGAATTGTTTGAGCTGACCGGCAGGCGGTTTCCGGCCCCGGAATCCGGCTTCCCTGACCTGACCCGGGCGGGCATACTCGGTCCCGCAATCGTCTCCACGACAGGCAAAAAGAAGGCGGGGATCGGGGGATGGAACGTCGTCTGCATACCAGGCATCGTGCCCGTGCCACGGTCTATGTTTTCATCCCGGGTCGCCGGGGATCACTGTGCCGGGCGCGCAACTTGAGCGCGAATGGCGTGTTTGTCGAGACCCGTAACCTTGGCCTGAACAAGGGCACGATTGTGGAGTTGGCTTTTGCCATCAACCTGGGGACCGTGACCAAGATTCACCGTCGCCAGGCCATCGTGGCTCATGTGTCGCACGGCGGCACGGGCTTGCGGATGGAATGTTTCGCGGCGCGTTAGTCGCCGCCATCAATGGTTCCATGTCGGGTGGGGTTCCCGGTGCCTTCGAGGCCCGGGGGCCCTTCCCTTTTTGCCAGGTGCGGCGGGGGCGAGCACATGCCAGGAATATTCGACAGCATTCTTGACACGATTGGCGGCACGCCGCTGGTGCGGCTGAACAAGATCGGACGGGGCCTGCCCGGCAAGATCGTCCTCAAGCTCGAATTCTTCAATCCCTGTGCCAGCGTCAAGGACCGCATCGCGGTCAGCATGATCGAGTCGCTGGAACAGCAGGGCCGCATCAAGAAGGACACCGTGCTGGTCGAGCCAACCAGTGGCAACACCGGCATCGGCCTGGCCTTTGTCGCTGCGGCCAAGGGTTATTCGCTGATCCTGACCATGCCCGACACCATGAGCCTGGAGCGCCGGCGCATGCTCGAGGCCTTTGGCGCGCAGTTGGTGCTGACCGAAGGCGCCAAGGGCATGAAGGGCGCCATGGCCAAGGCCCAGGAGATCATCGACAGCGACCCGGCACGCCATGTGCTGGTAGGACAGTTCACCAATCCCGCCAATCCCGAGATTCACCGGCGCACGACCGCTGAGGAAATCTGGCGCGATACTGACGGCGCCGTGGATATCCTGATCTCCGGCGTCGGCACCGGCGGCACCATCACCGGCGTCGGTGAGGCACTCAAGTCGCGCAAGCCCTCGTGCCGCGCTATCGCCGTCGAGCCGGCGGCGAGCCCGGTGCTGTCGGGCGGACAACCGGGACCGCACAAGATCCAGGGCATCGGCGCAGGATTCATCCCGCCGATCCTCAACACCTCGGTCATTGACGAGGTCATCTGCGTCACCAACGAAACTGCCGGCCAATATGCGCGCGCGCTGGGCCGCGAGGAAGGCATCCTGGTGGGCATCAGCTCGGGCGCTGCGCTCGCCGCTGCGCTGGAAGTGGCCGGTCGCGAAGAGAACCGCGACAAGCTGATCGTGGTCATCATCCCGAGCTTTGGTGAGCGTTACCTGTCCACCTGGCTTTACTCCGAGGTCCCCGGCGCATGAGCGGCGATCCCGTCACGCCCCCAGGGGAAAATCGCTGGCAGGTGCTGGGTGAGCAACTGCTCGCTGCGGGCGACCAGGCCTCTTACCAGGCCCTGGCCCGCGGCCAGCTGCCGGATCGGGCGACCGTACTCAAGCTGATCGAATGCCTGCACCAGTTGCTGCTGGCCGAAACCCTGCCGGGTGCCGAAGGCACGGCGGCGGCCAGCCGGCGCGCCGGTGAAGAGCTGTCCAGGCTCGAGCCCCTGCTGGTGGAGCAGCTACGCTACGCGCTGGAATTCCCGCTGCCATTGGAGCCGAACCAGCCCAACGCCAAGGACAAGGCGGCCGAAGCGCGGCGCCTTGCCAATGTGTTGCTCGCAGCGCTGCCGCGTTTGCGCGAGCACCTGTTGGAGGATGCGCGCGCCGCCTGGCGCGGCGATCCTTCCTGCCGCCACCCGATCGAGGCGCTGTATGCCTTCCCGGGCGTCTTTGCCGTGACCCGGCACCGGATTGCCCATGTGCTCTATCGCGAGGGCGTGCCCCTGCTGCCACGCCTCATTGCTGAGGATGCGCACCAGCGCACCGGCATCGATATTCATCCGGGCGCCAGCATTGGCCGCGAGTTCTTCGTCGACCATGGCACCGGCGTGGTGATAGGCGAGACTGCCATCGTCGGCCAGCGTGTCACGGTGTACCAGGGCGTCACGCTCGGCGCACGCAGCTTCCCGGTCGATGACGCGGGTCGTGCCATCAAGGGCCTGCCACGTCACCCCATCGTCGAGGACGATGTCACCATCTATGCCAGCGCCACCATCCTCGGGCGCGTCACCGTTGGCCGCGGCAGCATCATCGGTGGCAACGTCTGGCTGACCCACGATGTCCCCGCCAATTCGCGCATTGCCCAGGCCGAAGCACGACAGACCGGCTTTGAGGGTGGCGCCGGCATCTGAGCGCGACAGTACAAATCCAGTTGCACGATCGCCCCTGAGCCTCTAGTTTCCGGGGACAAGAAACACTCCGGAGTCCCCGATGCGCCGCCCCCTGTCCCGCCGAGAATTTGCCCGCATAGCTGCAGCCGCCGGCGTCATCGGGCTGCTGCCCGGGACCAGCGCCCTGGCCAGCGTGCGCTTCAATGAAGACCCGTTCCAGCTCGGTGTCGCCTCCGGTGATCCGCTGGCGGACGGCTTCGTGATCTGGACCCGCCTGGCGCCTGAGCCGCTGCTGCCGGAAATGCTTGGTAGTGTCTCCTTCGAAGTGCAGTGGGAAGTGGCCGAGGATTCAGCCTTTGCCCGCATCCGCGCCAACGGTACGGCGCTGGCCCGCCCGCACCTGGCCCACGCCGTGCACGTCGAAGTCGGTGGGCTTGATGCCGGGCGCGAATATTTCTATCGCTTCCGCATTGGTCGCTACGAGAGCCAGGTCGGCCGCGCACTCACCTGCCCGGCGGCGGGTGCCACCACGCCGCTGAAGATGGCCTTCTCTTCCTGTGCCCACTACGAAAACGGTTTCTTTGCCGCCTATCGCTACATGGCGATGGACAAGCCCGACCTGATCCTGAACCTCGGCGACTACATCTACGAGGACGCTTACGGCGGACGCCGTGTGCGCCTGTTCGAGAAGCGCGAGGCGGTGACGCTGGCTGACTACCGCAATCGCTATGCCCAGTACCGCACCGATCCCGACCTGCAGGCCGCGCACGCCGCCTGCCCCTGGCTCTCGGTGTGGGATGACCATGAAGTGGATAACGACTACGCCGCGCTGACCAGTGAGCACGAGGCCTGCGGCGGTGAGACGGTGCGCCAGGCTTTTCCGGCCAGGCGTGCTGCCGCCTACCAGGCCTGGTACGAGCACATGCCAGTGCGCGCCTCGCGCTTGTTGCCCGGGGCGGCCGCACGCATCTACGGCACGCTCGACTGGGGCGCGACCGCGCGCATCTACCAGCTCGACACCCGCCAGTACCGCTCCGCGCAGGTTTGCCTGAACCCACCCACCTTGCAACGCTGCGATACCGAGCAGCGCAAGAAGCTGCTGTTCACCGGTGCCGGCGGTGGAAATTTCGCCGACCCGAACGAGCCTGCCTGCAAGGCCGCGCTCAACGATCCCGAACGGACCATGCTGGGCGCGGCACAGGAAGCGTGGCTCGATGGCGCGCTGTCGGCGAGCAGCGCCAAGTGGAACATCCTCATGCAGACCGTGATGTTCACCACCGTGATGGAGGGCAGCCATGATGATCCGCGGATTTTCACTGACGCCTGGGCCGGTTACCCGCCAGCCCGCGAGCGCCTGCTCGCCTCGCTGCGCCGCCACAAGGTGGCCAACCCCCTGGTGCTGACCGGCGACATCCACTCGTTCTGGGTCAATGAAATCAAGGATGCGGCGGGACGCGACGCAGCTGTTGAACTCGCCACCAGTTCCATCGCCACCAACACCACTGACAAGTCCGCAGTCCTGTCGCTGAATCCGCAGGTGAAGTTCCACGAGGGCAAGCATTGCGGCTACATCCGTTGTGAGCTGGACGACAAGCGTGCGCGTGTGGACGTGGTCGGGATTGGCGACAGGCGTGATCCGCGCACGGAACGCCAGGTGCTGGCCACCTTCGAGGTGACCGATGGCAAGTCGGTGACGCGCCGTATTTCCTAGATCCTGCCGCGGATGCAGTGCAGGTAGAGCTGGCGGAAGTCTTCCTCGGTCAGCGCCAGTGGATTGCCACCGGTAGAAGGATCGGCCAGCGCCTCCGGCGCCAGGGTGGCCACGTGCTCCTCGGTGACACCGAGATCGGCCAGGGTATGCGGAATGCCGATCTCCCTGCGTAGCGCCAGCACCCAGGCCAGCACGGCATCAAACGTGGGCTCGGCCAGTCCCAGCCAGGCCGCCAGCCGCCCCAGGCGTTGCTCGATGGCGCTGCGATTCCACACCAGCACATAGGGCATGACCACGGCGTTGGTCAGCCCATGATGCGTATTGAGGTGTGCGCCGCAGGGATGACTCAGGCTGTGCATGGCGCCGAGCCCTTTCTGGAAAGCCGTGGCCCCCATCGACGAAGCGGCAAGCATGTGGGCCCGGGCCTCGAGATCGCGCCCGTCTTGTACCGCACGCGGCAGGTAGTCGTGCACCAGACGCATAGCCTCGACCGCGATGCCGTCGGCCAGCGGGTGAAAGCCCGGCGCACAGTAGGCCTCCAGGCTGTGTGACAGCGCATCCATGCCGGTCGCGGCAGTGAGTGCACGTGGCAGGCCGACCGTCAGTTCCGGATCGGCGATGACCACGGCGGGCAGCATGCGCGGATGAAAGATGATCTTCTTGGTATGGCTTGCCACATCGGTGATCACCGCTGCGCGACCCACCTCGGAACCGGTGCCGGCCGTAGTTGGCACGGCAATGACCGGCGCCATGCCTGTAGTGTCGACCCGGCTCCACCAATCTTCGCGATCCTCGAAATCAAACAATGGGCGATGCTGGCCCACCATCAGCGCGATGGCCTTGCCCGCATCCAGGGCGCTGCCACCGCCAAAGGCAATCACGCCGTCGTGCTGGCCGGCGCGGAAGGCCGCAACGCCGTCGATGACATTGACCTCGACCGGGTTGCCCTGGATCTCGGCAAACAGGCCGCAGTGCAGGCCGGCATCAGAACAGGACTTCACCGCCGCCTGCACCATGGCGCTGGCGCGCAGTCCCGGGTCGGTGACCAGCAGTGGCCGCGCCATGCCCAGCGCACGGCACTGCGCCGGCAGCTCGCTGATACGTCCCGCGCCAAAACGCAGGGCCGTCGGGTAATTCCAGTTGCCGACCAGCTTCATTATTGTCCTCAGCTTCCCAGTCGCAGGTGAAACGACTTGGGACGGGTCAGGTGTTCATAGCCTACGCGCGACAGCGTACAGCCGCGGCCTGAATCCTTCACGCCCACCCAGGCCAGTGCCGGGTCGAGATAATCACAGCGGTTCATGAACCAGGTGCCTGTTTCCACTTGCGCGCCCAACGCCAGCGCAGCATCGCGATCACGCGTCCACACCGAGGCGGTGAGCCCAAGGGTGCTGTCATTCATCAGCCGGATGGCTTCGGCATCGCCGGAAACGGCCATCACCCCGGCCACGGGTCCGAAGATCTCATCGCGCATGACCCCCATGCGGTGATCGACATCCACCAGCAGCTGTGGCGCAAGGTAGGGTGTTCCCGGCTGGCTGGCGGCAAACTCACGCTCGCTGAGGGTTGCGCGCGCACCTGCCGCGACACTGGCCGCGATCTGCCCGCGCACCTGGTCGGCTGCCGCGGTGCGCACCAGCGGTCCCAGCGTCGTGGCCGGGTCGCGCGGATCGCCCAGCACGTACTTGCGCGTCAGCGCGACAGCAGCGGAAACAAAATCGTCGTAGTGGCGCTGGTGCACATAGATGCGCTGGATGCCGCAGCAGGACTGGCCGCTGTTGAACATGGCGCCGTCCACCAGGCTGTCGATGGCCTGCGCCAGGTCGGCATCTTCGCGCACATAGGCCGGATCGCAGCCGCCCAGTTCCAGACCAACACCGACAAATCGCGCGGCGGCGGCACGCTGCACCGCATGGCCACCCTCCACCGAACCAGTAAAGGCGACAAAATCCACGCGCGGATCGGCGATCAGCGCCGTCGTTTGTGCATGCGACAACTGCAGCACCTGCAGCAAGCCGGCGGGCAGGCCGGCCGCGGCGAAACACGCAGCAAAGCGTTCGGCGCACAGCGGCGTCTGCGCAGAGTGCTTGAGGATCACGGCATTGCCAGCCATCAACGCCGGCACCACGCTGTTGACGGCGATGAGGTAAGGATAATTCCAGGCGGCGATGGTCAACACGACACCCAGTGGCTCGCGGCGCACAAAGCGCTGGAAGCCCGGCTTGGGCCCGACATCCATATCTGCCAGGGCCTCGCCTGCAATGTCGATCATGTGGCGGGCCCGCTCCAGCGTGCCCCTGACTTCACTTGCGGCAAAGCGCGCGGGGCGACCCATCTGCCAGGTGAGCTCAGCCGCAATGGGCTCGGCCTGCGACTCGAACGCGGCACAGAAGGCCCGGCAGACACGCGCACGCTCATCGATGGAAGTGCTGCGCCAGGCGCGTTGCGCCTTCTGCGCCGCAACAAGCGCCGCCTCGACAGCCGCCGGCGTGGCGAGCTCCCGCTCGCAGTAAACCGACCCGTCCACCGGGCTGATGGTCTGCTGGACAGTCATGGTCAGATGATCTCGAAGTAGCGCGCAAGTTCCCAGTCGGTGATGTGGCGACGGAACTCGCGCTCCTCCCACTCCCGGCTGGCGGCAAAATGCTCGACGAACGCGGCACCAAACCAGTCGCGCGCCATCTTTGAGGCCTTCAGGCGCTGGGCCGATTCCCACAGCGTTCGCGGCAGGGCCAGGCGCTGCGGAAACGTCTTGTCGTAGGCGTTGCCCTTCACGGCCGGCTCCGGCTCGACCTGGTTCTCGATGCCCCACAGGCCCGAGGCCACTGCGGCCGAAAGGATGATATAGGGATTGGCATCCGCCGCCGCGATGCGGTACTCGACGCGCTGCGACTTGGCACCGCCCTGGATGATGCGCAAGGCCGTCGTGCGATTGTCCGCACTCCAGGTGGCATCGGTCGGTGCCCAGAATCCAGGAATCAGGCGCGTGTAGGAATTGACCGTGGGTGCCACCATGGCCAGCAACTCCGGCATCAGTTTCTGCTGGCCACCGACGAACCAGCGCATGCGCTGGCTCATGCCATGCTCGCCTGCGGGGTCGTGAAAGACCGCCTTGCCGGCACTGTCCTTCAGCGACATGTGGATGTGACCGCTCTGGCCCGGCCACTCCGGCGACCACTTGGCCATGAAGGTCGCCATCAGGCCGTGCTTCTGGGCAACAACCTTGGCAAAGGTCTTGAACAGCGCCGCCTTGTCGGCCGCCGCCAGGCCACGATCCACGGCCAGCGCCGCCTCGATCACGCCTGGGCCAGTTTCCTCGTGCAGGCCCTCGATCGGCAGGTCCATGCGCTCGCAGGTGTCCAGCAGGGCCCGGTAAAGGTCACTGAACGTGCTGTTGCGAATGACCGAGTAGCCAAAGGAATCCGGCGCGATGGGCCGCAGTCCACGGTAGTTCTTGTCGCGCACCGAGTGCGGCGTTTCCTCGAACACGAAGAACTCGTACTCAAAGCCCGCATACAGTTCGTAGCCCATCTTGCGGCCACGATCCAGTACCCGGCGCAGCAGGCCGCGCGGACACACGGCCTCGGCCGCGCCGCTGAACTCTCCGAGGAAGAACAACACCGGCTCTTCCCAGGGCAACGGCCGGCAGGTCTCCGGCAACAGCCGCACGTTGGCGTCCGGATAACCCGTGTGCCAGCCGGTGAAGCGGACGTTGTCGTAGAGCTGGTCCTTCGAATCCCAGCCCAGCACCACGTCGCAGAAGCCGAAGCCGCTGTCGAGTGCCGACTCGAACTTGGCCCGCGAGATGTACTTGCCCCGCAGGATGCCATCCAGGTCGAAGGCCCCGACCTTGACGTGACTCAGCTCACGCGCGGCGACAATGGCGCGCGCATCTTCCGCGTTGCGGACCTGACGGGCTTGCATGGCTTGGCCTTTCGCGCCTTCGCAGCCTCAGTGCGCCTTGGTACCGCCGCTGACGGCGAATTCCTCTTCCGGCGACAGCACCAGGCGGTGACGGCCGATGGCAGCGAAATACGCCAGCCCCAGCGCATACCAGGCGGCCGCCGCATAGACGCCCTTCTGGTAAATGGGATCCTGCAGCTGGTAGTAGATCGTCACCAGCGCCACGATCACGGTCACGGCAGCGCCCCAGACACCCACCGGACTGCGGTACGGGCGCTCAATGTTGGGCATGTTCCGCCGCAGCAGGATGAAGGACAGTCCCTGCATGGCATAGGAAATCATTGCACCAAACACCGCCATGTTAAGCAGCGTGCCGCCAATGACTGCGCCGCCCGCATCCTCGCCGGCAACAAACCAGACAATCAGCATGATGGAAAATCCCATCGCCGTGCCGGTGTAAAGCGCCATATGCGGCACCTTGTGCTTGCCATCGGTCAGCGACATGAATGGCAGGTAGTAGCCAGCACGCGACAGCGAATAGATCTGCCGACCATAGGCATAGATGATGGTATGGAAGCTCGCGATCAGGCCGACCACCGCCAGCAAGGCCAGCAGCTTGGCCAGGCCCGAGCCAAAGATGACCCTGAAGCCATCGAGCAGCGGCTCACCTGAGGTGGCCAGCGAAAATGCACCATGCATCTTGTCCGGATCGGAAGAGCCGATACCCGCATTGAGGAAGGTGATCAGCAGCGCCGAGACCATCAGCGTGGCCATGCCGTAGATCAGGCCGCGAGGCATGTCACGCTTGGGATCGTCCGATTCCTCTGCCGCCAGCGGCAGCTGCTCAATGGCCAGGAACAGCCACACTGCAAACGGCAGCGAAGCCAGCGCGCCGGCAAAACCGAAGGGCAGCCAGCTGCCGCCACCGCCGGGAATCTCGATCGCCTCTCCATCAGCGCCGACACCGATGTTCAGTGCCCAGCGTGACAGGTCAAAGTGCGGGATGGCGCTGATCCAGTAGATGGTCAGGATCGCCAGCGCGCCAAGCGTCACCAGCACCGATATGCGGAATGAAAGCTCGACACCGCGCAGGTTCAGCAGCAGGAACACCGCATAAGAACCCGCCCACCAGAAGGGTTGGTAGGACGCAGGTGTCTCAAAGATGGCGGTCATGTAGGAGCCAATGAAGAACACGATGACCGCGGGGGTCAGGATGTACTCGATGCTCTCCGCCAGGCCGGTGACCATGCCACCCCAGGGCCCCATGGCGCTGCGGGCGAAGGAATAGGCCCCGCCGGTATGTGGCATGGCCGGTGACATTTCCGCCAGGCTGAAGATCAGCCCCCAGTACATGGCGGCAATGATGAACAGCGCAATGAGCATCCCGCCGAAGCCATGGGCCAGGCCAAAGTTCCAGCCGGAATAGTGTCCCGAGATCACCGCGCCCACGCCGAGCGCCCACAGCGACCAGACCCGCGCATAACGGCGCAGTCCGCGTTGCTCGAAGTATTCCTTGCCGACGGTCTGATAGGTCACGCCGCCGACTTTGCGGTTGTCGCTCATCGTTCCCCCTGGCCCTGTGGCGCACTGATTTGTTGTAGTTCTGATCCGAGACCGCACGGAGTATAGGCGCGCCCCCCGCGGGTCTTGCAAGCCCCTCCTGCTATTTCGTATTTTGCGGGTGATCGTGAATCTGGTGCTGGCGGCAGGAGTTGAACCCGCGACCTTCTGATTACAAATCAGTTGCTCTACCGTCTGAGCTACGCCAGCGTGGCGGCCATTGTACCGGCCGAGGCGCTTGATTTCCCGCGACTAATGGCGGGACAGGCTAGCTGGGCTTGGCGCCGGAATTGGCGACTTCCGGCACTGGCTGGCTGCCCTGGGCCTCGGCACCACAGGCCTGGATTTCCAGGCGCAGGATGCGCCCGGCCGAGCCGGTGAAACGGGACGGATCTGGCAGCTGGCTGGCCCGTTCGGCCTCGACATCGATCCAGTACACGGTCCCGCTGCGGTCACGTTCGGCCAGTGCAGGCTCAAGCCCCAGGGCCTTGACCTCGTCCACGCGCCGCAGGGCTCGCTCGTTCTCGGTGAACAGGCCCAGCGAAATGGTCACGCCCGCACCTTCCGCCTCGTCATCGGGCAGCACATAGGCATCACCGATGCCGAAGCGGCGCAGGCGCTCGATAATGCCATCGGCCTCACCGCGATTGCTCACGCCGGCAAGCGAGACCCAGAATCCGCGCCAGACCACGCCCTCACCCGCCCGCTGGCGCGGCGTGAAGCCACTTTCACGCAGCAAGGTCGAGGCGCGCGCAGCATCGGTCAACTCAATGAATGGCCCCAGGCTCAGGCAGTTGATCGCCGGCTGCTGTGTTGGGCCGTGGCGGCCTGGCGCAGCCAGCGGCGCCTCACTGGCGAGCACCAGGCGCGGCGCGTCGGCCCGACGCACCGGTGCGTCCCCTGCAGGCTGCGCAACCCACCGATCCCAGGCGAACCAGGCGATATTGGCCAGGACCAGCAGGATGACCAGCAGGCGCATCAGCTTCCCGACCCGGCAGCGCGCAAGCTCACCTCGCCAGAGACGAAGCGGCGCCTTGCTCCATTGCAATCCAGGCAGAGCGCACCTTCCTCATCAATTCCAGCGGAAATGCCCTCGATGCGCTGCTCTCCCAGCGAGACGATGACACTCTGGCCACGCAGTGCGTCGGCCCGGCGCCAGTGCTCGAGCCAGGGACGCAGGCCACTGCGGCCAAATTCATCCAGCGCGAGGGCCAGCGATCCCAGTAGCTTGCCGGCAAGTTCGCTGCGCGCGGGCGGCTGTGCCAATGCGGATGTCAGGTCGGTCGCCTCGGTGCCGGCGGCACGCAGCGCCTCGCGGCTTTGCTGCGACAGCCGCGTGTTGAGCCCAACGCCGACCACCACATAGGCCGGCCCGCCGCTTTCTGCGCGCAGTTCAATGAGGATGCCGCCGAGCTTCTTGCCCTGGTGCAGGATGTCGTTGGGCCATTTCAGCTGCAGCCCGCCGGCACTGAGTGATTGCAGCGACTGCACAATCGCGGCACCAACAACCAGTGACAGGGCGCCAAGCTGGGGTGGCGTCTCCGCCCAGGCCCAGTTCAATGACAGGCACAGCCCGCTGCCGAATGGCGACGTCCAGTGCCGGCCCCGGCGACCCCGCCCGGCTTGCTGATACTCGGCGAAGCAGGCATCGAAGCGCCCCGCCGGCAAGTCCCTGACTGCGAGCAGCTGGTCATTGGTCGAATCCACTACATCGTTGAGCTCAAGATTGCGCAGTCGCTCGCGAGCCATGCCGGGCAGTGCTTGACGAATGGCCGGCGCTTCCAGCAGGTCCAGCGGCTCGGCCAGGCGGTAGCCACGGCGCGGCGCCGCCTCTACCGACAGACCAATGTCATCGAGTGACTGCAATTGCTTCCACACCGCTGCACGCGTCACATCAAGCTGACTGGCGAGGGCCTCGCCGGAATGCTCGGCACCATCGGCGAGCAGGCGCAGCAATTCACCGCGCCGATTCAAGGTTTCCCCCGCGCTCGCAACAACCACAGGCCGTGGACGCGCGGCTCGCGCCCGGTTCGCATACGCCCGATATTGCTGCGATGGGCCCAGGCCACGAACAGCGCCATGCAGATCCCCAGCAGGTACAGGGCCGCGGGTGCCTGCGGGTATTGCCAGGCCGTAGCCAGCGGCGCGCTGGCTGCTGCAATCATGGTCGCGAGTCCGACAAACCCGCTGGCCAACATCATCAACAGCCAGGCCGCCAGCACCACCGGCACCGTCATTGGCGCCAGTGCCACCAGGGTGCCCAGCAGCGTGGCGCCGCCCTTGCCGCCGCGAAATTCGTGGAAGATCGGCCAGACATGGCCGGCGATGGCAGCAGCAGCACAGCTCGCCGCCAGCCAGTCGCGATCAACACCAGCATCGATGCCCACGCCTGGGATGAGCCACTGCGCCAGCGGACCTGCTGCAATCCAGCCCTTGAAGATGTCGAACAGCCCGACGGCCACGCCAAAGACAACACCCTGGGTGCGAATGGCATTGGTGCCGCCGGCGTTGCCACTGCCAAGCTCGCGGATATCCACGCCGCGCCACTGCCCCAGCAGCATCGCGCCCATCAGCGAGCCGAGGAAGTAGGCAAGCAGTGTCTTGAGGCCAAGTTCAAGCAAGGCAACGCTCCCTGTAAGCCGCGGCAGATTTTAGCATCGCCTGAGCCCTGCTCAGTGCGGCAGGAAAATCTCGGCAATCATGCAGCGCACGCTGCCGCCGCCGTGGCGTTCAATTGTCGGAATATCCACGGCCCACAGCTGGCCATGGCCCTCGAGGCGCCTCAGTTGCCTGGCATCCAGGCAAGCCAGCGCAGCAGCTGACAAGGCAATCAGCGGATCGCCCGCCGCCGAATCCAGCGCCAGCATATTGCCGGCAAATTGCCCCATCTGTTCGCGGCTGATCAGCAGCAGATCCCGGCCACTGGCATGAAGTTCACCCAGCACGCGTTCGCGATCGTCTGCGTCAACCGCTTCGGCGCATAGCACGGCAAAGCGCCGGCCCAGGGTCAGCAGTACATTGGTGTGATAAGCGGGTTCGTCGGCTGCGCCACGCGCTGAAAATTCCACCACGCGATAGCCCAGTTGTACGCTGAAATCCGCCAGGGGTCCTGCGCAGCTTCGTGGTGAGCGACAGGCATAGGCCACCCGCGCCGGACGATCCAGCAGCAGGCTGCCGGTGCCCTCGAGGAACTCGCCCCGTTCCTCCCAGGCACTGAGATCCACGGTGCGGCTCACCTTGCAGCCACGCGCCTGCAACGCGATGATTAACTCTGGGCGCCGCTCACGGCGCCGACTCGGCGCCAGCATGGGATAGAGCACGACCGTGCCATCGGCGTGGAAACTGACCCAGTTGTTGGGGAAGCAGGCATCGGGCCGCGGTGGCTCAGATTGATCATCGAATGCAATGACGCGTACGCCGGCATCGGTCAGCGCCCGCAGCAACCCATCGAACTCGCCGCGGGCGATGGTCACCAGCTCTTCGCCGCTGCCTTCCTGCTGGAAGGCATTAGACGCTGCGGTTTCCGGATTCGCGCTAAAGGCCGCTGGCCGGATCAGCATCACGGCATCGGTGCACTGCGCCTCGGCTTCAGGCTGCTCGGTCATGGCCGCAGTCTAGCAAGCCGCCACCACGGACAAGAAAAAGGGCGCGACGGTTGCCCGTCGCGCCCCGGTGGGACTGAAATCCCGCTTGACTCAGAACTCGATGCGGAACCCAAGCTGTACGCGCCAGACCGAGGTCTGCGCATTGCCCAGCGAGAAGTTCGGCGCCGTCGGCGTGGTACCCGAGATCGGCCGGTACGCGTAGCAGGTCCCGGTGGTCCGGCCGCCGCCGCACGGCAGCGCAACACTGGCCGTGTGGATACGGGCATTCACCGTTGGCGACACATACGGGAAGCTGACGGCCCGGTACTGTCCCCAATCGCTGTTGATCAGGTTAGCCACGTTCTCAACGTCCACGGTGAGCGTGCCACGCATGTCGCGGAAGCCCGGGATTTCCTGCGCGAAACGCAGGTCGAAGATCGACACCCAGGGGCTGGAATGCGAATTGCGCGGCACGATCATGCCACGGTAGCGCTCCAGGCCCTGCTGCTGGATGAAGGCATCCATCGCGCCCTGGGTCAGGCCAGTCTCATAGAGCGTCCCGTCACCGGCGATGGGCACGTACAGGAGAGCGCGTGACGCGAGGCCTGGCGCGGGTCGCCGTGGATGGTGCCGGTGCCGCCGCCCAGGGTGTAGCTGTAATGGCGGCCCGAACGGCGCTCACCCACCAGCGCAAGCGAAGTCTCGTAGTCACCGAAGAAGGCCTTGCGCCAGGTCAGCGCAGTCTTGAAGGAATGCGGGACCTCGTAGTTCGAGGTCCCCAGGCCCGGGTCATTCGGGTCCGACACCGCAAAGCTGTCCCAGTTCGAAGAGGCCGTCGAGCTGGTGCCCGAGTTGACGTCCTTGACGTCCTGGTAGCCGTAGCCGACGTAGGCGTCGAAGCGGCCTGCCTGGGTGCGCCAGGTCTTGGAGAAGTCGATGGTGAAGACCTCGCCACTGCCCTCCGTGGTGTTCTTCAGCAGGAAGTCCTGGGTGCTGGTACCGCGTGAATCGCCCGGGCGGCGACTGTAGATCGGCCGGCCATCCGGCGCCGTGCCGGTCTGCACCAGGCGCAGGTCCTCCCACAGCACTTCATTCTTCACGCGGGAGATAATCACTTCCGCGTTCATGCTGATGTCCCAGGGCAGCTGGTGGTTCATGCCCAGGTTCCAGCGGTACTGCGAGGGCACCTCGAAGGCCGGGTCGATGGCATTGACCGGACCGTCGCCACGCAGGGTAGGTATGGCCGCCAGCACAGCGCGGGTTGATATTGAAACCATCGACGTTGCTGAGCCGTTTCTGATGGCAGCAGACTGGCCGCAGGACTGAGGACGAACTCGTGATGGTCTGGGCGACGATCTCCACGCCGTCGTTGGAGAAGCTGTTGGAGATCCAGACGTTGGGCGTACCACCGCCGAACAGTCCCCAGCCGCCGTAAACACGGGTCTCCGGGCGCCACTGCCAGCTGAAGCCTACACGCGGCATGAACAGGCTGCGACCATCCAGGGTCTCCAGGTTGGAGAAGCCGTAGCGGCCACCAAACACCGTGTTGTTGAGCGGCTGGTCGTCGCTGGACCACTTGTCGAAGCGCACGCCGGCCTGGATACACCAGGTCCGGGGTCACCTGCCACTCGTCCTGCACGTACAGGCTGTCGGTATCAAAGCCGAACTCCGCAGCACCAGTCGTCCGAGTTGTTGGTGAAGGAGTTCGAGTAGTTCAGACGTTGCCGCCGTTGCGGGCCTGGTAGTTCGCGATGCTGGAGAAAATGTACTGGCCACGGCTGCGCGGCACGAACACGTTGAAGATATCCAGCATCTCGCGCTCGTAACCTGCAGTGACGGTGTGGTCACCGAGGAACCAGCTGGTCTTGAACTTGAGCTGGTCGAGGTCATTGGTCAGGTAGTTGGCATGGCGAAACTCATCCGGACCGACGAAGACACCACACCGCCACCGCTGGTGCGTGACCTGGAACTCGGCGAAATCCGTGCCGTTCAGCGAGTCCTGCCGGGTCTCGATTTCCTTGCGGGCGAACTTGAGCTCGGTCGAGAAGGTGTCGTTCCAGTCCGAGAACAGCTGCAGCGAGTAGGAATCCATTGCAATCGCACGGTTGTACAGGCCCGACGGCGTGGCAATGGTGCGACGCGAGGAGCTCATGTTGGTCGTGCTGATCTGGTTGCCCTCGGTGCGCTGCCAGGCGAGCGAGGCACGATGGCTGTCGTTGATGTTCCAGTCCAGCTTCACCAGCGCCTTCTCGTCCTCTTCCGGGATGACGCTGAGCGAATCGCCCGGGTCGAAGCCGTAGGTAGTGCGGGTGATGAGCCACGATCTGGTCATAGTCGGCCTGGCTGACGCCGGGAATCTCGACCGGGAAGCCTGAGCCAGTCGGACCGAAGTCCTGCGGTGACTCGCGATCCAGCTTCTCGTAGGAGGCGAAGAAGAACAGCTTGTCCTTGATGATCGGACCACCGAAGGTGGCGCCGTAGGTGGTCTCGTCGAAGGTAAAGGACAGCGGGCGGCCCTTGGTCTCGTCACCCACCAGGCTGTCGTCGGTGTTGTAGTAATACGCTGAACCACTGAACTCGTTGGTGCCGGACTTGGTAACCACGTTGATGGTCGAGCCACGGAAATGCGAGTACTCGACGTTGAACGGCGCAGTCTGCACCGACACCGCCTGGATCGCGTCCACCGAGATCGGTGCGCGCTGGGTCGGGTAGCCGCTGTTGTTCAAGCCAAAGTCGTCGCTCTGGCGCACGCCGTCAACCGTGATGCTGTTGTAGCGGTTGTTGACGCCGGCCACTTCCATGGCGTCGAAGTTATTCGGGTCCAGCGAGATTTTCGGGTCAATGCGCACGATGTCCTTGATGTCGCGGCTGATCGACGGCAGCGCGCGTACGTCATTGGCATTGAACTTGGAGCCCGAACCGATCGAGGTGTCGCGATCCGATGAGCCGGTGACTTCCACGCCGGCCAGCTGGGTGATGCTCTGGGACACCACGGTGATGCTGGCGCGCTGACCGAGCTGCGTGTAGACGTCCTCAACCACCGCATCCTGCTGGCCTTCGGCCTTGGCCGTTACGCGGTACGGGCCGCCGATGCGCAGGCCGGTGGCCGCGAAGGAGCCGGAAGTACCGGTGGTTGCCGATGAGGTCGTGCCCGAGGGCACGTGCAGGATGGTGACCTGCGCGCCTGCAACCGGGTTGCCGCTCTGGTCGACGACGTAACCATTCATCTGGGTAGAGGTTTCCTGCGCCATGGCGGCAGGAACAATGGCCAGCGTGGTGACCAGGGCCGCGCCAGCGATCATCGCCGGGGCAGACAAAATGGAGGAAATAGCGGCTGCAAGCCGGACAGAACGGCGATCAGACATCGAGGTAACTCCCCTTAAATTCCCTTGTAATCAACAGAAATCGGTCTTGCGCCGTGTTCCTGTCGTGGTGGCGGAATGTTACAGGCCTTTGGCAGCAAAATGCGACCCCTCGCAACACTTGTTGTATTTATCCAACATGGTTCTGGGCGCAAATATCTGTTTGCCCTTGGCTAACAAAGGCTTGGAAAACATTCCTGAGCGCTATTTGAATCGCGCTATGCAGCGAGTCAGCGGTGCAGAACGCGCTCGGCCGCTTTTTCCGCAATCATGATCGTTGCGGCGTTGGTATTTCCGCCCAGCACGGTCGGCATGACCGCTGCATCCGCCACCGACAAGCCCTCTACGCCGCGTACCCGCAGGGTGTGGTCGACCACCGACATTTCATGTGTGCCCATGGCGCAGGTACCCACCGGGTGGTACAGCGTATCGGCGCGCTGGCGAATGACCGCCATCAACTCAGCATCAGAACGTGCGGCACCCGTATAGAGCTCTGCGCCACGGTAACGATCCAGTGCGGCGGAGTTCATCATCGCCCTCGCCACCTTTACCCCGGCCAGAAGGTCCTGAGCATCTCGCTCAGTGCCGAGGAAATCGGGATCAATGAGCGGCGCCTTGCGTGGGTCGGCTGAGGCCAGCCTGAGGCTGCCGCGGCTGGTGGGTCGCAGCACACAGACATGGCAGGACATGCCGTAGCCATAGTGGAGCTTGCGGGCATGGTCATCGACCAGGCCATTGACGAAATGCAGTTGCACGTCGGGCCGGTCGAGCTCAGCGCGCGAACGCAGGAAGGCGCCAGCCTCGGCGAAATTCGTGGTCAGCATGCCGGTGCCCGACCGGCGCCACTCGAAGATTCCACGCAGCGCCTTGAACGCTGATCGTGGCGTGAAGCCCATCAGGCCGGGATGGCTTGAGCGATACACCAGCGCGAGATCCGGGTGGTCTGCCAGGTTGGCGCCAACGCCCGGCAGCTCGTGGCGAAGCGCGATGCCGTGGCGCGCCAGTTCATCACGCGGACCAACGCCTGAAAGCATCAGCAGCTGCGGTGAACCAAAGACACCGGCAGTGAGGATGACTTCGCGGGAGGCCTCGATGTCCGCGCTGCCAAATCTCCTGGAGATTCGCACGCCAGTGGCCCGATCACCGCTGAACAGGATCTTTTCAGCACGGGCGCCGGTGATGATCGTCAGGTTGGGCCGCGATTCAACCGGCCGCAGAAAGGCAACGGCAGCACTGCAGCGCCGGCCATTGCGTTGCGTCACCTGGTAAAGGCCCGCGCCTTCCTGGCGCGCACCGTTGAAGTCCGGATTGTTGCGCAGGCCATAGCGCGTTGCAGCCTCAACAAAAGCATGTGAGGCCTCCACCGGACTGGCGAGATCTGATACCGCCAACTCACCACCGCTGCCGTGCCAGGCATCGGCACCGCGCTGCTGGTCCTCAGAGCGCTTGAAGAAAGGCAGCACCTCGTCATAGGACCAGCCGGGATTGCCTTGCGCCGCCCAGTCATCGAAATCCAGGCGATGCCCGCGGATGTAGATCATGGCGTTGATGGCGCTGGAGCCGCCGAGCGTGCGACCGCGAGGCTGGTAACCCCTACGCCCGTTGAGGCCGCGCTGCGGAACGGTGTGGTAGGCCCAGTTCACGTGGCGAGTGGGCAGGATGCCCAGCACACCCGCCGGCACATGGATCAACGGCGAGCGATCGCGCGGGCCAGCTTCAACGAGGCAAACGCTGCGACCCGGATCCGCACTCAGGCGGTTGGCCAGCACGCAACCAGCAGAACCGGCGCCGACGATGACGTAGTCGAACTTCATTACAGACAGCTTGGCGGGCGCAGCACGAATTGCAACCCCGGTTGTGGAAATCCACGGTAGGGCGTCATTTTAGGTTGCGCACCCTAATCACCCGCGCGGGCTAGGGTAGTTGCGCGGGCTCGAAAATCGCCTCGATCAAGTACGGTCCGCGGCGAGTTGCAGCCTGAGCCAGCGCAGCGTCGAGTGCCTCGGCAGTATTCACGGTCTGCGCCTCTACACCGAAACCGCGTGCCAGCTGCGCGAAATCCATGGCCGGTCTATCCAGCGACAACACGGGCAGAGCACGCGGCCCGGGCGGGCGACCTTCAATCTGCAGGTGTTCATAGGCGAGGATGGCGTAGCTGCGATTGGCGCAGATGACCGTGGTCACATCAAGCTTCTCGCGCGCCTGGGTCCACAGTGCCTGGATGGTGTAAAGCGCACTGCCGTCGCCCGAGACACAGATGACCTTTCGATCCGGCGCTCCCAGCGCCGCACCCGTAGCCAAGGGCAGCGCCCCACCAATCGCGCCGCCCATCAGGTCCAGTTGGTCGTGCGGCGCCGCCATCGCCAGCATGGGCGGCAGGCCGAGGCTTGCAGTGATCGCCTCATCGCACAGCACCGCGTCTTCAGGCATCTGCCGGGCCAGCGCCACCGCCAGACTCATGGCATTGATTCCGCCCGCAGGCGTTGCGGGCAATGGCGCCGCCGGGACGTGCTGGTAGGGACCGGCGCCGAGCAGGTCACAGATGGCCTCCAGTGCCCAGCTGCCGTCCTCGCCGGGGCGGGCCAGCGCCTGCTCGCGTGTTCCGGATGCCACGGGCACGCCGCGCTTGCCTGGATAGCCAAAGAAATTGACCGGTGCGCGCGCCTCCACCAGCAACAAGACATCGACGTCCTTGAGGAAGGCCTCGGCCGCTTCACCGAAATACGGCACCTTCGCCAGGAACGGCCGGCCACGGCCGCGCGCCGTGCGGGCGTTGAATGTTTCACTCGCCAGCCGCGTACCAGTCACCGCCGCGATTCTTGCCGCCGCAGTGATGCCCGCCTCGCCCAGCGCACGACCACCCAGCAACAACATGGCGCGGGAACCATGCGTCTTGAGTAAGTCCGCTGCGATCGAAATGGCATCCGCCGAAGGGCGCGAGGCTGGCAACGGCGGCGCAGGTGCCGAAGGCTCGGCGCCCTCACCCCAGGCGACATCTGCCGGAACGATCAAGGTAGCGGGGCCCGCCAGCGAACGCGCAGCAGCGAGAGCAGCCGCTGCGCCCTCACCCACCTCTGCAGAATCTGCCAGCGTCCGCACCCAGCGCGAAAAGGGCTTTGCCACGGCCGGCAAGTCGGTGGTCAGCGGCGCATCCAGCGCCAGGTGATTGCGGGCGTGATCACCGACGATATTGACGATCGGGCTGCGGGCCCGTCGTGCGTTGTGCAGGTTGGCGCAACCGTTGGCCAGGCCCGGTCCAAGATGCAGCAGTGTTGCCGCCGGCTTGCCGGCCATGCGCGCATAGCCATCTGCCGCGCCGGTAACCACGCCCTCAAACAGGCCCAGCACGCCGCGCAACTTGCCCGAGTCATCGAGCGCGCGCACCAGTGCCATTTCGGAAGTGCCCGGATTGGCGAATATCAGCTCGACGCCACCGGCGTGCAGGGTGTCGAGTATGGCCTGCGCGCCCTTCATGCGAGGCCGTGCTGCGCGAGCGCAGCCTCGACATCAGCGAGGAAAGTCTTCTTCCCCTCGCGGCTGCGAATGTCGAATTTGTCCACCGCAACCTGGTGGATCGGGATCGAATACTTCTTCTCGCAGACCTGCGGCAGCGTCGTGTAGTAAGCATTGAGGCCAGTCAGGAATGCCGCGTCGATGCCCTTCTCTTCCTTGCGACCGCGTTTCTTGATGCGCTCAAGCAGGGTTTCCACCTTGTCCACGGTCAGCATCAGGATCAGGTCGGGATGCTGAACGTTGTGGTTGAGCCGGTTGAAGTACTCGAAGTACAGGTCCAGCTCACGGTTGTCCATGTAGCCCAGCCCATGGAGGTACTTGGCAAAGATCTCCGGGTCTTCATACAGCGTGCGGTCCTGGATACAGCTCTTGGGCACGGTCCGGATCAACTCATGGTGCTCGACCCGACGGATCAGGAACTCCAGCTGCAGCGTGAAGGACCAACGCTGCATGGAGGCGTAGTAGTCACGCAGGAAGCGATTGTCGATCACCGGCTCGTCGAACAATTCAAAGCCAAAGCGCTGGCTGATGAGCTTTGCCGCCGTCGTCTTGCCGGCACCAATGTTGCCGGCCAGTGATATGAATATCTTCTTGTTGGGCGTCGTCATTGCTGTCCATCACGGTAGACTGGCGCAAAGTGTGCCAGAAACAGTGCCCGCACATGATCCGCTCCCGCTTGTCGCAACATTCCGCCACCGCTGCCCGCCCCTGGTGCCTTGATGCCTCCGTGGCGGCAGGTGTCGGCGCACTGCAACTGACGTTCGAGCTGTCAGGCGACCTCGCCGGACTTTGTTGGCCACCCCCATCGCGGGGTCGTCAGGACGGGCTCTGGCGACATACCTGCTTTGAGCTCTTTGCCCGTCCGACAACAGGCGAGGCCTACTGCGAATTCAACTTCTCGCCTTCGGGCGCCTGGGCCGCCTACGCCTTCGATGGCCCGCGCCGCGGAATGCGCCCGCTGGAACTTGTGGAAGCCCCGGCTATGAGCTCGACCACTTCAGCCGAAGGGTTTTCGCTCAGCGTAGGATTGGCGCTGCCTCAAATGCGCGGGCCATTCGAAGTTGGCCTGGCTGCGGTCATTGAGGAGACCGACCAGACCTTGTCCTGGTGGGCCTTGGAACATCCTGCGGGGACACCGGACTTTCATGACCCGCGCGGCTTTACCCTGGCGCTGGAGCTTTAATGAAATTTGGCATCGACCGACTGCTGGAGGATCCTCAGATTCGTCGACCGCTGGCGGGACGCCGCGTGGCACTGCTGGCGCATCCGGCGTCCGTCACCGCAGGACTCGATCATTCGCTGGATGCCATAGCTGCCTGCGATGGCATGGCACTGAGCGCGGCCTTCGGACCGCAACACGGATTGCGTGGCGACAAGCAGGACAACATGATCGAGTCGCCGGACTACCTCGATCCCGTGCATGGCATCCCGATCTTCAGTCTCTACGGCGAGGTTCGCCGGCCGACGCCAGAGATGTTCGACACCTTTGATGTGCTGATGGTGGATCTGCAGGACCTTGGTTGCCGCGTCTATACCTTCATTACGACTTTGCGCTACTTGCTGGAGGATTGCGCGCGTGCCGGCAAGTCCGTGTGGGTGCTGGATCGTCCCAATCCCATCGGGCGACCGGTTGAGGGCCTCACGCTACAGCCGGGTTGGGAGAGTTTTGTTGGCGCCGGCCCATTGCCCATGCGCCACGGCCTGACAATGGGTGAGCTCGGGCGCTGGTTCATTGCGAGACTCAAGCTCGATGTCGACTACCGGGTCATTGCGATGGAAGGCTGGCAGCCGGAGCATGGGCCGGGCTACGGCTGGCCGGTCAATGAACGTGAGTGGGTCAACCCGAGCCCCAACGCGCCCAATCTGTCGATGGCGCGATGCTATCCGGGCACGGTGTTGCTGGAAGGTACGACGCTATCCGAAGGTCGCGGCACAACCCGGCCACTGGAGCTCTTTGGCGCCCCTGGCATTGATGCCCTGCAGTGGCGAGATGCCATGTACGCACTCGCTCCAACGTGGCTTGAGGGCTGCCTGCTCCGCCCCTGCTGGTTCGAGCCGACCTTCCACAAACATCAGGGAAGGTTGTGCGCCGGCCTGCAGGTTCATGTGACAGGCCCGCACTACAACCATGAGGCATTCAGACCCTGGCGCCTGATGGCGCTCGCCCTCAAGGCACTGCGCCAACTGCAACCCGACTACGCTCTATGGCGCGATTTTCCCTATGAATATGAGCGTGGCCGCCTGGCGATTGACCTGATCAATGGCGGGCCGGCACTGCGCGAATGGGTGGACGATCCGGCAGCGCGGGTGCAGGACCTTGATGAAGTCGCTCGCAGGGACGAAGCGGAATTCGCGGACAGAGCCAACGGATTCAGGGGCGATCCAGCGTCCTGACCCGCAGCACGACTGTGGTTACTGTGAGCGCAATGACCAGCAGCAACCCCCGCAAGGCCCAGTGATTGACCACGACGATGGCGGCCCAGGCGATCGAGGGCCACAGCAGCAACAGCGTGACCACCTTCGCACGCACCGGTATCGCGCGGTGCTCGCGCCAGTCTCGAAGGTAGCTGCCAAACCACCGATGATTCATCAGCCAGGCATATAGCGTCTCGGAGCTGCGCACAAAGCAGGCGGCGGCCAGCAGCAGGAAAGGCGTCGTTGGCAACAACGGCAGGAAGATGCCGGCAATGCCTGCCGCTACGCAAGCTAAGCCTGCAGCAATCAGCAGCCCACGCCGCAGCTGCTTCATCAGTCCCCGCCATCTGCAATTACGACCGTCGTTTGCCGGCGACGGTCGAGAACAAGGTGGGTGACATCTGGTCGCGAGTAGTGGCCGGCCGGGTCCATCAAGTGGCGCTCCTCGCGCACGCGACGATGGTCAATGGTGGCCACGATCAGGCGTTCTTCGTCGACGACGGGCTCGACCAGCCATTGCCCGTCGGGACCCGCAATGCAGGAACCGCCGTTGGCAAAGCGTCCGTCGCCGCCAGCCAGGATCCTGTCGAGGTTCACGGTGCCGGGCGGGAAATCCTGCGCCCGCATCAGGCCCGAAACGGAAAGCACCCAGGAACGGGATTCCAGGGCGATGAAGCGGGTGATGTCCTGGGTGTTGTGCAAACCGCCGGGCCACAGCGCAACGTGCAGGTCTTCACCCTGCCCATACAGCGCCGCACGCGGCAGGGGCATCCAGTTCTCCCAGCAATTCAGCGCGCCCACCGTGAAGGTGCCGAGCTTGTGCACCACCAGCCCGTGTCCATCTCCCGGTGACCAGGCCAGTCGTTCCTCGTGGGTGGGCACCAATTTTCGATGCACGGAGCCAATGGCACCGTCCGCCCCAATGTAGACACAACTCGCATAGGCACTGTGGCCACCACGATCAGCAGGACGCTCGATACAACCCAGGATGACAGCAATCTTGTTTGACCTGGCGGCCTGGCAGACTAGTTCCAGGTGTCCGGCCTCAATCTGCACCGCCTGCTCCAGGTAGGCGGCATGAAAGTCTTTTTGCAAGGCAGAATTGAAGCGCGCGCCGTCGGTGCGCTCTATCCAGAACGGATAGCCCGGCACCAAGGCCTCGCCGAAGGCGACCAGCTGGCAACCACTGCTGGCAGCACGCTCGACAGTGGCGGCTACTTTGCCAAGCGTGGCGCTACGATCGAGCCACACCGGCGCAATTTGCGCCAGGCCCACCGTGAGCTGGTCCGGATTGATAGCCATGTTCCTCCCCGGTAACCGACACACTATATTGGCATCCCGGTAGAGGGGGACAGCCGAACGACGCGTCCCGGCGTCGGAAAAAGAAAAACCCCCCGGCCTTTCGGCCGGGGGGCTTCGCTATAAGATCCTGGCAGTGACCTACTCTCACATGGCCTACGGCCACACTACCATCGGCGCAGAACGTTTTCACTTCCGAGTTCGGAATGGGATCGGGTGGTTCCCGCCCGCCATAACCGCCAGGAAAACCGGTTGCCCGCGCCGCTGATCGCAGCCGCGCAGGCCAATTCAATTTTGTGGAAACAGCA